>NZ_SHLG01000002.1:0-1123776 GCF_004217425.1 Streptomyces sp. CNZ301 | reverse complement strand
CCTCATCCGGGCAACGAGAACGCGGTGTACCGCGTCATCAACGGCCTCACCCGCTGGGGCGCCAACGTCGTGCACAAGGGCAACGCCCGGGTCCACGTCTCCGGGCACGCCTCCGCCGGCGAACTGCTGTACTTCTACAACATCTGCCGGCCCAAGAACCTCATGCCCGTCCACGGTGAGTGGCGGCACCTGCGGGCCAACGCCGAACTGGGGGCGCAGACCGGCATTCCGCGTGAGCGGGTGGTCATCGCCGAGGACGGCGTGGTCGTCGACCTGGTCGACGGCAAGGCCACCATCGCGGGGAAGGTGCACGCCGGTTACGTGTACGTGGACGGCCTGTCCGTCGGCGATGTGACGGAGTCCTCCCTCAAGGACCGCCGCATTCTCGGCGACGAGGGAATCATCTCGGTCTTCGTCGTCGTCGACAGCAGCACGGGCAAGATCGTCGGTGGACCGGCATGTCCAGTCGCGCGGTTCGGGTATCGACGAGGCCGACTTCGAGCAGGTCGTCCCGAAGATCGACGAGGCGCTGGGCAAGGCGGCACAGGACGGCGTCGCCGAACCTCACCAACTCCAGCAGCTGGTGCGGCGGACCGTGGGCAAGTGGGTCTCCGACACCTACCGCCGCCGCCCGATGATCCTCCCCGTGGTCGTCGAGGTCTGAGCCCCAACGCAGGGCGGAGCGCCTCGATTTGCGTCCAGGCGCTCCGCTCCAGTACGTTTACATCTCCAACTCAGCGGGTACCGGCCGATCTTCGGCCGCAGCATCCGCAACCAGATCCAACTCGACGGTCCGGTAAACGGATTCGGAAAGTTCCCTGGTAGGGTTGGAATCACCGAGAGGGAAGCGCCCGGAGCGGCCTGTGAGGGTCGTGATGGAAGCGTCCGTTCTTTGAGAACTCAACAGCGTGCCAAAAGTCAACGCCAGATATGTTGATACCCTCGTGTCTTCACGTTTTGTGGAGGCGTGGGATTTCTTTGATTGACAGCGAGGATGCTGTGCACGCCGGGATTATTCCTCCTGGTTGTGCCGCTCTTTCGTGGTGTCTAGTGCATTCACGGAGAGTTTGATCCTGGCTCAGGACGAACGCTGGCGGCGTGCTTAACACATGCAAGTCGAACGATGAAGCCCTTTCGGGGGTGGATTAGTGGCGAACGGGTGAGTAACACGTGGGCAATCTGCCCTGCACTTCGGGACAAGCCCTGGAAACGGGGTCTAATACCGGATACGACTCGGGGAGGCATCTCTACCGGGTGGAAAGCTTCGGCGGTGCAGGATGAGCCCGCGGCCTATCAGCTTGTTGGTGGGGTGATGGCCTACCAAGGCGACGACGGGTAGCCGGCCTGAGAGGGCGACCGGCCACACTGGGACTGAGACACGGCCCAGACTCCTACGGGAGGCAGCAGTGGGGAATATTGCACAATGGGCGGAAGCCTGATGCAGCGACGCCGCGTGAGGGATGACGGCCTTCGGGTTGTAAACCTCTTTCAGCAGGGAAGAAGCTTTTGTGACGGTACCTGCAGAAGAAGCACCGGCTAACTACGTGCCAGCAGCCGCGGTAATACGTAGGGTGCGAGCGTTGTCCGGAATTATTGGGCGTAAAGAGCTCGTAGGCGGCCTGTCACGTCGGATGTGAAAGCCCGGGGCTTAACCCTGGGTCTGCATTCGATACGGGCAGGCTAGAGTTCGGTAGGGGAGATCGGAATTCCTGGTGTAGCGGTGAAATGCGCAGATATCAGGAGGAACACCGGTGGCGAAGGCGGATCTCTGGGCCGATACTGACGCTGAGGAGCGAAAGCATGGGGAGCGAACAGGATTAGATACCCTGGTAGTCCATGCCGTAAACGTTGGGCACTAGGTGTGGGCGACATTCCACGTTGTCCGTGCCGCAGCTAACGCATTAAGTGCCCCGCCTGGGGAGTACGGCCGCAAGGCTAAAACTCAAAGGAATTGACGGGGGCCCGCACAAGCGGCGGAGCATGTGGCTTAATTCGACGCAACGCGAAGAACCTTACCAAGGCTTGACATACACCAGAAAGCTGTGGAGACACAGCCTCCCTTGTGGCTGGTGTACAGGTGGTGCATGGCTGTCGTCAGCTCGTGTCGTGAGATGTTGGGTTAAGTCCCGCAACGAGCGCAACCCTTGTCTCGTGTTGCCAGCAGGCCCTTGTGGTGCTGGGGACTCACGGGAGACTGCCGGGGTCAACTCGGAGGAAGGTGGGGACGACGTCAAGTCATCATGCCCCTTATGTCTTGGGCTGCACACGTGCTACAATGGCCGGTACAATGAGTTGCGATGCCGTGAGGTGGAGCGAATCTCAAAAAGCCGGTCTCAGTTCGGATTGGGGTCTGCAACTCGACCCCATGAAGTCGGAGTCGCTAGTAATCGCAGATCAGCATTGCTGCGGTGAATACGTTCCCGGGCCTTGTACACACCGCCCGTCACGTCACGAAAGTCGGTAACACCCGAAGCCGGTGGCCCAACCCCCTTGCGGGGAGGGAGCCGTCGAAGGTGGGACTGGCGATTGGGACGAAGTCGTAACAAGGTAGCCGTACCGGAAGGTGCGGCTGGATCACCTCCTTTCTAAGGAGCATCTTCAGTTGTCACTCTCCACCGTTGGTGGTGCGGGAGTGCGGCTGCAGAGGCCAGTACACCGGCGGATGTCCGGTGCTGGTTGCTCATGGGTGGAACGTTGACTATTCAGTGCCGTCTTCGTGGACGGTTGTGAGTACTGCTTCGGCGTGGAAAGCAACTGGTTTTGCGGGGGTGGTGTTGGGCGCGCTGTTGGGTGTCTGAGAGTGCGGGCGGCTGCTGCTGTTGTGGTGGTGGTTGTGTGTCTCTTGGTTGCCGGCCCTGGTGAACTCTGTCCCGTTGGTGGGGTGGGGGTGGTGGGTGGCTGGTTGTTGTTTGAGAACTGCACAGTGGACGCGAGCATCTGTGGCCAAGTTTTTAAGGGCGCACGGTGGATGCCTTGGCACCAGGAACCGATGAAGGACGTGGGAGGCCGCGATAGGCCCCGGGGAGTTGTCAACCGAGCTGTGATCCGGGGGTGTCCGAATGGGGAAACCCGGCAGTCGTCATGGGCTGTCACCCGCATCTGAATGTATAGGGTGTGTGGAGGGAACGCGGGGAAGTGAAACATCTCAGTACCCGCAGGAAGAGAAAACAACCGTGATTCCGGGAGTAGTGGCGAGCGAAACTGGATGAGGCTAAACCGTATGTGTGTGAGACCCGGCAGGGGTTGCATGTACGGGGTTGTGGGAGTTCTCTTGATCGGTCTGCCGGCCGGTCGGCGAGTGAGAAATTGTTGATGTAGGCGAAGGGCATGCGAAAGGCCCGGCGTAGAGGGTAAGACCCCCGTAGCTGAAATGTCAGCAGCTCGTTTGAGGATCACCCGAGTAGCATGGGGCCCGAGAAATCCTGTGTGAATCTGGCGGGACCACCCGTCAAGCCTAAATATTCCCTGGTGACCGATAGCGGATAGTACCGTGAGGGAATGGTGAAAAGTACCGCGGGAGCGGAGTGAAAGAGTACCTGAAACCGTGTGCCTACAAGCCGTGGGAGCGTCGCACGTCAAGTTTGCTTGGCGTGTCGTGACTGCGTGCCTTTTGAAGAATGAGCCTGCGAGTTTGCGGCATGTTGCGAGGTTAACCCGTGTGGGGGAGCCGTAGCGAAAGCGAGTCCGAAGAGGGCGTTTGAGTAGCGTGTTCAAGACCCGAAGCGGAGTGATCTAGCCATGGGCAGGGTGAAGCGGAGGTAAGACTTCGTGGAGGCCCGAACCCACCAGGGTTGAAAACCTGGGGGATGACCTGTGGTTAGGGGTGAAAGGCCAATCAAACTCCGTGATAGCTGGTTCTCCCCGAAATGCATTTAGGTGCAGCGTCGTGTGTTTCTTGCCGGAGGTAGAGCACTGGATAGGCGATGGGCCCTACCGGGTTACTGACCTTAGCCAAACTCCGAATGCCGGTAAGTGAGAGCGCGGCAGTGAGACTGTGGGGGATAAGCTCCATGGTCGAGAGGGAAACAGCCCAGAGCATCGACTAAGGCCCCTAAGCGTGTGCTAAGTGGGAAAGGATGTGGAGTCGCAGAGACAACCAGGAGGTTGGCTTAGAAGCAGCCATCCTTGAAAGAGTGCGTAATAGCTCACTGGTCAAGTGATTCCGCGCCGACAATGTAGCGGGGCTCAAGCACACCGCCGACGTCGTGTCACTCACATATGTGCCTTAACGGGTGTGTGGGTGGGTAGGGGAGCGTCGTGTGCCGGGTGAAGCAGCCGTGGAAACGAGTTGTGGACGGTATGCGAGTGAGAATGCAGGCATGAGTAGCGATACATACGTGAGAAACGTGTGCGCCGATTGACTAAGGGTTCCTGGGTCAAGCTGATCTGCCCAGGGTAAGTCGGGTCCTAAGGCGAGGCCGACAGGCGTAGTCGATGGATAACCGGTTGATATTCCGGTACCCGTGGCAGTGCGCCAGCGCTGAATCAGGTGATGCTAAGCCCGTGAAGCCCCCCGTGTGTGTCCTTCGGGATGCCGTGGGTGTGGTGGAGCCGGCGGTCCGATCCTGTAGTAGGTGAGTGATGGGGTGACGCAGGAAGGTAGTCCAGCCCGGGCGGTGGTTGTCCCGGGGTAAGGGTGTAGGGCGTCGTGCAGGTAAATCCGCACGGCATGTGCCTGAGACCTGATGCCGAGCCGATTGTGGTGAAGTGGATGATCCTATGCTGTCGAGAAAAGCCTCTAGCGAGTGCTGTTGCGGCCCGTACCCTAAACCGACTCAGGTGGTCTGGTAGAGAATACCGAGGCGTTCGGGTGAACTATGGTTAAGGAACTCGGCAAAATGCCCCCGTAACTTCGGGAGAAGGGGGGCCACGGCTGGTGATCCCACGTGCTGGGGGAGCTGGTGGTGGCCGCAGAGACCAGCGAGAAGCGACTGTTTACTAAAAACACAGGTCCGTGCGAAGCCGTAAGGCGATGTATACGGACTGACGCCTGCCCGGTGCTGGAACGTTAAGGGGACCGGTTAGTCACATTTCGGTGTGGCGAAGCTGAGAACTTAAGCGCCAGTAAACGGCGGTGGTAACTATAACCATCCTAAGGTAGCGAAATTCCTTGTCGGGTAAGTTCCGACCTGCACGAATGGCGTAACGACTTCTTGACTGTCTCAACCATAGGCCCGGTGAAATTGCACTACGAGTAAAGATGCTCGTTTCGCGCAGCAGGACGGAAAGACCCCGGGACCTTTACTACAGCTTGATATTGGTGTTCGGTTCGGTTTGTGTAGGATAGGTGGGAGACTGTGATACTCGCACGCCAGTGTGGGTGGAGTCGTTGTTGAAATACCACTCTGATCGTGCTGGATGTCTAACCTGGGTCCGTGATCCGGATCAGGGACAGTGTCTGGTGGGTAGTTTAACTGGGGCGGTTGCCTCCTAAAATGTAACGGAGGCGCCCAAAGGTTCCCTCAGCCTGGTTGGTCATCAGGTGGTGAGTGTAAGTGCACAAGGGAGCTTGACTGTGAGACTGACGGGTCGAGCAGGGACGAAAGTCGGGACTAGTGATCCGGCGGTGGCTTGTGGAAGCGCCGTCGCTCAACGGATAAAAGGTACCCCGGGGATAACAGGCTGATCTTCCCCAAGAGTCCATATCGACGGGATGGTTTGGCACCTCGATGTCGGCTCGTCGCATCCTGGGGCTGGAGTCGGTCCCAAGGGTTGGGCTGTTCGCCCATTAAAGCGGTACGCGAGCTGGGTTTAGAACGTCGTGAGACAGTTCGGTCCCTATCCGCTGCGCGCGTAGGAGTCTTGAGAAGGGCTGTCCCTAGTACGAGAGGACCGGGACGGACGGACCTCTGGTGTGCCAGTTGTCCTGCCAAGGGCATGGCTGGTTGGCTACGTTCGGGAGGGATAACCGCTGAAAGCATCTAAGCGGGAAGCCTGCTTCGAGATGAGGACTCCCACCCCCTGTGTGGGGTTAAGGCTCCCGGGAGATGACCGGGTTGATAGGCCGGATATGGAAGACCCGTGAGGGTTGGAGTTGACCGGTACTAATAAGCCGAGGGCTTGACCACAGATTCTTTTTGCTCGCGTCCACTGTGCGGTATCTGAAACAACAACCATGGTTGTTTGAGAATCCTGAATTGAACAGTGTGTACTGGTACACAGGTTTCCCCCGCTGTGGTGGGGGGTGTGTTTCGGTGGTCATAGCGTGAGGGAAACGCCCGGTTACTTTCCGAACCCGGAAGCTAAGCCTTACTGCGCCGATGGTACTGCATGCGGGAGCGTGTGGGAGAGTAGGACACCGCCGAACTACTATTGAAGGGCTGTGGTTTTCGAACTGTTGGGTTCGGGAACCACAGCCCTTATTCGTGTGGTCACCGGGAGTTCATTTTCCGCGCACACCATCGGCGACATGAGCGCGACAGAGATGACGGCCGTCGGCATACGAAGCGGAGACGAGGTTGTGGTGCCGGCCTTCGGCGGTGCCGAAGTGGCGGGCGCGGTACGTGCGGTGGGGGCCAGGCCCGTGTTCGCGGACATCGATCCACTCAGTTTCTGCCTGTCCCCGTCGGCGGCGGAGGCCGCCGTCACGGACCGGACGGTTGCCATTGCGCCCGTCCATCTCTTCGGTCACCCCGCGGACATGGTTTGCCTGCGTGAGTTGGCGCAGAGGCACGGTCTGCATGTCGTGGACCCCGGTCCCGGGCCCACCGTGGCTTCGATCGACGGCGCACGCCGCCGGCAGTCGGCGGGTTTCCTGGAGCGCCGTCTGCGAGGCGTGGTGACACCGGCCGTCGCTCTCGGGGTTCAGCACGAGTTCACGGAGTACGTGGTGCGTGTGCCCGGCAACGGGCGGCCCGACCGCGATGCTTTCAAACACGCGCTCAGGGCACGCGGAGTGGGTTGCTACGTACCGGTGAAGAATCCGGCGCATCGTACGGCGGAGTTCCGCACCGATGTGTGGCTGCCCGAGTCGGAGCGGGCGGCGGACGAGACGCTGGCTCTTCCCGTGGAGGCGTCGATGACGAAGCGCGAACTCCACCGGATGGTCTCCGCCTGCAACGGCCTCGGCGGGCTGCTGATGGATGCGGCCTGCTGAAGATCGCACGCCGTGAACCGGAAGACGAATCAGTAGACGGTGCACGGTAGTTGTCGCCGCGGGACGGGTGTTCGTGGCGGGGTGCGGCATCAGGTAAGATCGACTCCGCTGCCGCGCCCCAATAGCTCAGTCGGCAGAGCGTCTCCATGGTAAGGAGAAGGTCAACGGTTCGATTCCGTTTTGGGGCTCTGAACAAGCAGTTCGAAGGGGGGCTTCCGTCCGAGGACGGAAGCCCCCTTTTCGTTGTTGTGTCCGCTGCCGGTGACTGCGGCTTGGGACTACTCGGGTACGCGCATGGCAAGGATGGCCATGTCGTCCGAGGGAGCCGCGCTCGCGAAGCGTTCGACGGCACGCATGATCCTCGCGGCAACGGCCCCCGCCGTCAGTCCGGTGCAGCTGGTCAGTACGTCGGCCAGACCGTCGTCCCCGAGCATGCGCGTGCCCTCGCGGCGTTCGGTCACGCCGTCCGTGACGCACAGCAGTACATCGCCCGGGTCCAGGAATACGGTCTGCTCGTACAGTTCGAGGTCCTCCATGACGCCCAGGAGGGGCTGCGGGTCCGCGGCCGGTTCCACGCTGCCGTCCTGGCGGAGCCGCAGCGGAAGCGGATGCCCGGCGCAGACGACCTTGAGCTCGGCGCTCCCGTCGCGCTGTGGCCGCAACTCCCCGTACAGCAGCGTCAGGAAGCGGCTGCGCGCTCCCTCGTCGAGGATCGCCGTGTTGAGCCTGTCCAGGACTGCCGGCCCGCCCAGACCTTCGCGCGCGAGCAGGCGCAGCGCGTGTCTCGCCAGGCCCGTCACGGCTGCCGCCTCCGGCCCCGTGCCGCAGACGTCGCCGATGGCGAAACCGTAGGTGTCCTCGGAGATGTCGAAGAGGTCGTAGAAGTCGCCACCGACCTCGTTGCCCTCGCCGGCCGCACGGTAGATCACCTCGACCTCGACTCCGCCGCTGACTTCGGGGAGTTCGGGGGGTAGGAGGCTGCGCTGCAACGACTGGCTGATGGCCGTCCGCTCCGAGTAGAGCCTCGCGTTGTCGAGGGCCAGTGCGGCACGGCGGGAGAGGTCCTCGGCGAGTTCGAGGATCTCCTGCCTGAACCGTTCGTCCGCCGGCTTGCCGAGCGTCAGCATGCCGATGACGCGGTTGCGCGCGACCAGGGGCAGGACCACCGTTTCGCCGCCCACTGCCGACGCCGTGGCCCGCGTGGAGCCGGGCGACAGCTGGTGCTCCTCCTCACCGAGCACCACGGTGCGCAGCGAACTGCGGAGGGCAGCCGAGTGCGCCTCGTCGGACAGCGCACTCCACACGCGGGCGCCGGGAGCGGGCACCGGGTCCGGCGGATCGACCTTGCTGAGCAGCGACTTGAGGTGGTCGATACGGTCCTCGTCCTCGTGCAGCACGTACGACAGCTGCGGGTCCGAGCCGGGCTCGGCCACTGTGTAGACGGCGCACCATGCCGCCAGGGTGGGCACCGTCATCTGTGCCATGAGGGCCAGTGTCTGGTCCCTGTCGAGCGTGCCTGCCAGCAGGTCGGACGCTTCGACGAGGAAGGAGAGCGAGCCGCGCCGCAGCCGCTCCAGCTCGGTGAGACGCGCTCGTTCGACGGCGAGCGCGATGCGGTCGGCGGCGAACTGGAGGCGCAGCGCCTCCTCGTTGGTGTACCGGCCGGGCGCTTCCGTGGCGACGCCCAGCGAACCCGTCAGCCGGCCCTCGACCTTCAGCGGGACCGTGACGACGGAACGCATGCCCGTACCGGCGAGCAGCGGGACGGCACCCGGCACGACGGTGAGGTCTTCGTGCACCGAAGGCATGCGCGCCGACCCGTACCGCCCGGTGCCCGCCTCGACCGGTACGCGGGCGAAGCGCTGGCGCGCGGAGGGCAGGCCGGTGGAGGCGCGGACCTCGAGTTCCGTTTCGTCGTCCGTGGCGAGGAGGAGGTAGGCCGAGTCGCCGTCCAGCATGTCGCGGGCGCGTTCCACCGTGCGCTGGAGCAGCCCGTCGAGATCGTCGGGGGCCGGGGAACCGATGAAGATTTCGAAGGGGTCGCCCGGGCCCTCTCCGGTTTCCTGGCGGGCGGCGGAGTCCGGTGCCGGGGAGCGCAGCGGGGACTGAAGAACGGCACGTTCGTGGTCCCGTACGAGCAGGCACACGGTGGACGGTTCTCCGTCGCTGTCGCGCACGCGCAGGTGGGAGGCGTAGACGGGGATCGTACGGCCGTCTGCGTCCCGCAGCCCGTACGAGCCCTCCCAGCGGGAGAGATGCAGCGCCTCGGCGATGCCTGTGCTGGTGCCGGGGGTGTGGGGCCATGCGGCGAAGTCGGTGAGCGGCTTGCCGACGACCTGGTCGGCCGGGTACCCGAACAGCTGCTGCGCGTCCTCGTTCCAGGCGACGATTGTGCCGCCGCGGTCGACCTGCGCGACCGCGACCCGTACGCGCCTGTCGGCGACGGGAAGCGCGTCGTCGGGCAGTGCGGGGCCTGCCGCGCGGGTGCCCACGGGACGTTCGGGCAGGTCGAGGCTGAACCAGACGCGCTTGTCGGCGGCCGTGTAGTCCACGCCCCAGTGCGAGGCCAGTGCCGCGCACAGCAGCAGGCCGCGGCCGCCCTCCCGGTCCGGGCTGCCAAGGACGTGTGCGGGGTCCTGGAGCGGCAGCTCCCGCTCCGGGTAGCGGTCGACGACTTCGATGCGTACGCCCTCGCCGTCGCGCAGGCACACCACTTCGGCGGCCGTGCCCGCGTGCACCACGGCGTTGGTGACGAGTTCGCTGGTCAGAACGACGGCGTCGTCGACGATGTCGCCGAGCCCCCATCCTTGGAGGGTGTCCCGCACGAAGGCGCGGGCGGTTGCGACGGAACGTCCGACAGGCTCGAACGTGGCCGCTGCCCTCGCGGTGATCACTCGTCTCCCCTTGTATCGCTGATCGCTTCCCGCCGGTGCGCCGTCCGCGCCTGGCGGGGTGTGCTGCGCCGCGATGGCGGGTGCACTCACGCTGTCGTCTGCCGGGCTGTTCCCATTACCGCCGGCCGGGAGACCCACGTCGCCGTCCGCGGGCATCCCCCCGCGCTCGGCGCTCTGCTCTTGCGTCACCCGCAGCGCCCCTCCGTTGCCTTTCATGTTGCCGCAGCCGCCCCGCCTTCTCCGTGCGTTTCCACACGATCCGCACTTTTCGCGCTCTGTCCACAACGCGGGCCGGATGGACAGCCGGAAGCCAGGTTACTTACGTTCGCAGTGTGCGCGGGTGCCGGATCCAGTGTGTTTTCCGTCCGGGGTCTGTGGAGAGCCGTGTGCCATGCTGCCGAACTGTTATCGCCTGGTTCGGGCAGGGTGAAACACTGGGAAGGCTCGAAGCAGAAGCCCGGGTATGACGGCAGGACGGTCGACCCTTCGGGAGGGACACGGTGGAGTCTGGCGCAGCGGTGCGTAACAAGAGTGCGCGCGCGAAGAGCAGCCGCTCCCGGAAGAGCGGGACGATCGAGGTCGACGCGGCGTCCGTGAACCGGTTGCTGCAGGCGCTGACGGCAATGCGGGACGGCAACTTCCGCAAGCGCCTCACCGTCACGGGTGACGGGCCAATGGCCGAGATCGCTGCGGTCTTCAACGAGGTCGCCGACCAGAACCTTCATCTGACGGGTGAACTGGCGCGCGTGCGGCGGGTGGTGGGCCGCGAGGGCAAGCTGACGGAGCGGCTCGAGACGGGCACGTGCGAAGGCTCGTGGGCTGCGGCGATCGACGCGTCCAACGCCCTGGTGGAGGACCTGGTCAGGCCCGTATCCGAGGTCGGCAGAGTGCTGACCGCGGTGGCCGAGGGCGACCTGGAGCAGCGGATGGATCTGCGCTCCCGCGGGGCCGACGGCAGCGGGCGGCCGCTGCGCGGTGAGTTCCTGAAGGTCGGGCGCACCGTCAACGGGCTCGTGGATCAGCTTTCGGTGTTCACGGACGAAGTGACGCGCGTTGCGAGCGAGGTCGGCACCGAAGGGAAGCTGGGCGGGCAGGCGCGCGTGCGCGGTATGTCCGGTTCGTGGAAGGATCTGACGGATTCTGTCAACACGATGGCGTCCCGGCTGACCGCTCAGGTGCGTGACATTGCTCTCGTCACGACCGCGGTCGCGAAGGGTGATCTGTCACGCAAGGTCACCGTCCATGTGGCCGGTGAGATGCTGGAGTTGAAGAACACCGTCAACACGATGGTGGACCAGCTCTCCTCCTTCCAGTCCGAGGTGACCAGGGTCGCCCGC
Source organism: Streptomyces sp. CNZ301 (assembly GCF_004217425.1). Taxonomy (NCBI): domain Bacteria; kingdom Bacillati; phylum Actinomycetota; class Actinomycetes; order Kitasatosporales; family Streptomycetaceae; genus Streptomyces; species Streptomyces sp. CNZ301. The sequence goes on along the minus strand of NZ_SHLG01000002.1, from coordinate 1,112,449 downwards.
GAGGTCGGCACCGAGGGCGAGCTCGGCGGCCAGGCCCGTGTGCAGGGAGTGGCGGGCGTCTGGAAGGACCTCACCGACTCCGTCAACCTCATGGCCGGCAATCTCACCTCCCAGGTGCGTGAGATCGCCCAGGTGACCACGGCCGTCGCCAACGGTGACCTTTCGCAGAAGATCACGGTGAACGCGAGGGGCGAGGTCGCCCAGCTCGCCGAGACCATCAACACGATGACCGAGACGCTTCGTACGTTCGCGGACGAGGTGACCCGTGCGGCGAACGAGGTCGGCACGGAGGGTGTCCTCGGCGGTCAGGCGCAGGTGCCCGGCGCCGCCGGGATCTGGAAGGACCTCACCGACTCGGTGAACACCGCTTTCCGCAACCTCACCGCGCAGGTCCGTGACATCGCGCAGGTGACGACGGCGGTGGCCAACGGCGACCTGTCGCAGAAGGTGACCGTGGACGTCTCCGGCGAGATGCTGGAGCTGAAGACCACGGTGAACACGATGGTCGACCAGCTCTCCTCGTTCGGCGCGGAAGTGACCCGTGTCGCACGGGAGATCGGCGTCGAGGGCGAACTCGGCGGTCAGGCGCAGGTGCCGGGCGCCGGCGGCACTTGGAAGGACCTCACCGACTCGGTGAACACAGCCTTCCGCAACCTCACCGGGCAGGTCCGCAACATCGCGCAGGTGACGACGGCGGTGGCGAACGGCGACCTGTCGCAGAAGGTCGCGGTGGACGTCTCCGGCGAGATGCTGGAGTTGAAGAACACCGTCAACACGATGGTGGACCAGCTCTCCTCGTTCGCGGAGCAGGTCACGAGGATGGCCAGGGACGTCGGTACGGAGGGCCGCCTGGGCGGTCAGGCCCGCGTCGACGGCGTCTCCGGGACGTGGAAGGACCTCACCGACTCCGTCAACTTCATGGCGGGCAACCTGACTTCGCAGGTTCGGAACATCGCCCAGGTCACCACTGCCGTCGCCCGTGGTGATCTCTCCCAGAAGATCGAGGTCGACGCCCGCGGGGAGATCCTGGAGCTGAAGAACACCATCAACACGATGGTCGACCAGCTCTCTTCGTTCGCGGAGCAGGTCACGCGGGTCGCCCGCGAGGTGGGCACCGAGGGGCGGCTCGGCGGTCAGGCGCAGGTGCCCGGTGTGGCGGGCGTCTGGCGTGATCTGACCGACTCCGTCAACGGCATGGCCGGCAACCTCACCGACCAGGTGCGGAACATCGCGCAGGTGGCCACCGCCGTCGCCCGTGGTGACCTCTCCCAGAAGATCACCGTGGACGCCCGCGGGGAGATCCTGGAGCTGAAGAACACCCTCAACACGATGGTGGACCAGCTCTCTTCGTTCGCGGAGCAGGTCACGCGGGTGGCCCGCGAGGTGGGCACCGAGGGCATCCTGGGCGGCCAGGCCGAGGTCAAGGGCGTCTCCGGGACGTGGAAGGACCTCACCCAGTCCGTCAACTTCATGGCGAACAACCTCACTTCGCAGGTCCGGAACATCGCCGAGGTGACCACCGCGGTCGCGCAGGGCGACCTGTCCAAGAAGATCACCGTCGACGCCAAGGGCGAGATCCTCGCGCTGGTGACGACCGTGAACACGATGGTCGACCAGCTGTCCTCGTTCGCGGAGCAGGTCACGCGGGTGGCCCGCGAGGTGGGCACCGAAGGCATGCTGGGCGGCCAGGCGCGGGTGCCGGGCGTCACCGGCATCTGGAAGGACCTGAGCGAGAACGTCAACCTGATGGCGAACAATCTGACGAGCCAGGTGCGCAACATCTCGCAGGTCGCCACCGCGGTCGCCAACGGCGACCTGACGAAGAAGGTCACCGTCGAGGCGAGCGGTGAGGTCGAGCAGCTCGCAGACACCCTCAACACGATGGTCACGGCGCTCTCCACGTTCGCCGAAGAGGTCACCAGGGTCGCCCGCGAGGTCGGGACGGACGGCGTCCTGGGCGGCCAGGCCCGGGTGGCCGGAGTCGCCGGCACTTGGAAGGACCTGACCGAGTCGGTGAACTCGATGGCCTCCAACCTCACCGGCCAGGTCCGCAACATCGCGATGGTCACCACCGCCATCGCCCGCGGTGACCTGACGAAGAAGATCGACATCGAGGCCAACGGCGAGATCCTGGAGCTGAAGACGACCATCAACACCATGGTCGACCAGCTCTCTTCGTTCGCGGAGCAGGTCACGCGGGTGGCCCGCGAGGTCGGCACCGAGGGGCAGTTGGGCGGTCAGGCACGCGTGCGCGGCGTCGCGGGCACGTGGAAGGACCTGACCGACTCGGTGAACGAGATGGCCTCCAACCTGACCCGTCAGATGCGTGCGATCGCCGACGTCGCCACCGCTGTGACGCGCGGCGACCACAACGTGCGCATCGACGTGGAGGCAGCGGGAGAGATCCTGCAGCTCCAGGGCTACATCAACACGATGATCGCCAACCTCCGCGAGACCACGCTCGCCAACCAGGAGCAGGACTGGCTCAAGGGCAACCTCGCCCGCATCTCCGGCCTGATGCAGGGCCGCCGCGACCTCAAGGACGTCGCCGGCCTGATCATGAGCGAACTGACGCCGGTCGTCTCCGCGCAGCACGGCGCGTTCTTCCTCGCCTTCTCCACCGGCGAGGACAGGGAGGACGTCGGCGTCGGCGCGGACCACGGCGCGGAATGCAACTACGAGCTCCGTCTGGTCGGCAGCTACGGCTACTCGACTGAGGCCATGCCGACGACCTTCACGCCCGGCGAGTCCCTGGTCGGGACCGCCGCGCAGGAGGCGCGCACGATCCTCGTCGAGAACGCTCCGCCCGGCTATCTGAAGATCTCCTCCGGGCTCGGAGAGGCACCGCCCGCGCACGTCATCGTGCTGCCCGTCGTCTTCGAGGGAACGATCCTCGGAGTGATCGAGCTGGCGGCGTTCCAGCCGTTCGCGCAGATCCAGAAGGACTTCCTCAACCAGATCGCCGAAATGATCGCCACGAGCGTCAACACGATCAGCGTCAACACGAAGACCGAAGTCCTGCTCCAGCAGTCGCAGGAGCTGACGGAGCAGTTGCGGGAGCGCTCGGAGGAGCTGGAGAACCGGCAGCGCGCGCTGCAGGAGTCGAACGCGCAGCTGGAGGAGAAGGCCGAGCAACTCGCCCAGACCAACAGCGACATCGAGATCAAGAACAGGGAGATCGAGGAAGCGCGGCAGGTCCTGGAGGAGCGTGCCGAACAGCTGTCGGTCTCGATGCGCTACAAGTCGGAATTCCTGGCGAACATGAGCCACGAGCTGCGCACTCCGCTCAACTCGCTGCTCATCCTCGCGAAACTGCTCGCCGACAACGCGGAGAGCAACCTCTCGCCGAAGCAGGTCGAGTTCGCGGAGACGATCCACGGCGCCGGTTCGGACCTGCTGCAGCTGATCAACGACATCCTCGACCTGTCGAAGGTCGAGGCGGGCAAGATGGACGTCAGCCCAACGCGCATCGCGCTGGTCCAGCTCGTCGACTACGTGGAGGCCACGTTCCGGCCGCTGACGGCGGAGAAGGGGCTCGACTTCTCCGTACGCGTCTCACCGGAGCTGCCCGCCACGCTGCACACCGACGAGCAGCGGCTGCTGCAGGTGCTGCGCAACCTGCTGTCCAACGCGGTGAAGTTCACCGACACCGGCGCCGTCGAGCTGGTGATCCGCTCCGCGCACGCGGACGTTCCCGACGTCATCAAGGAGCAGATGCTGGAGCACGGATCGCTGCTGGACGCCGATGCCGAGATGATCGCCTTCTCGGTGACCGACACCGGCATCGGGATCGCCGCCAGCAAGATGCGTGTGATCTTCGAGGCGTTCAAGCAGGCGGACGGCACGACGAGCCGCAAGTACGGCGGTACGGGCCTGGGTCTGTCCATCAGCCGTGAGATCGCCCGGCTGCTCGGCGGTGAGATCTACGCGGCCAGCGAGCCCGGCCGGGGGTCCACCTTCACGCTGTACCTGCCGCTGCATCCGACGGAGCTGCCGCCGCAGGGGTACGCCCAGCTCGGCTCGGGCACGCTGGCGGTCGCCGCCGCCGCGGAGACCGGGGCGGCCGCGGCCGAACGCATCGCTCCGCTGGAGCGGGTCGAGGACGCGGACGCTCCCGGGGTCGAGGGACGGGAGGCCGAGGAGGCCGAGGGCGGCCCCGAGCGCGGGGCCGTCGAGGCCCCGGAACAGGCCGCGAACGACATCGCCGCGTCCGAGGCGGAACGGGCCGCCGCCTCCCTCATGCGGCGCCGCAGGCAGCGCAACGCCGCCGAACCCGAGCAGCGGCCGGAGCTGCCCCCGGAGGCGCAGCCGGAGCCCCGCGCGCTGCACAACGGCCGCGGTGGACGGCAGGCCCGGTTCGGCCGCACCGGCTCCGGTGCGGGTGCCGGCCGGGGGAGCGGGGCTGACGCTGCTTCCACGGCGTCCCGGGCCGCTGGGGACGAGGCCTGGCTGCACAGCGGGCAGGACCTCGTCGAGCCGGGCCCCGGCGGCGACTTCGGCGGCGAGAAGGTGCTCATCGTCGACGACGACATCCGTAACGTCTTCGCGCTCACGAGCGTCCTCGAACAGCACGGTCTGCAGGTGCTCTACGCGGAGAACGGCCGCGAGGGGATCGAGGTCCTGGAGCAGCACGACGATGTGACGGTGGTGCTGATGGACATCATGATGCCCGAGATGGACGGCTACGCGACCACTGCCGCGATCCGCAAGATGCCGCAGTTCGCCGGGCTGCCGATCATCGCGCTGACGGCCAAGGCGATGAAGGGCGACCGGGAGAAGAGCATCGAGGCGGGAGCGTCCGACTACGTCACGAAACCTGTGGACACCGACCACCTGTTGTCCGTCATGCGGGAGTGGATGAGCGCGCGCTGATGTGGCACGGTGCTCGTAGCAGTCGGCCGCTGACAGAGCGTGCCGAGAATATGTGGAAGTGCGGTCAACCGGGAACCTTGCGGTCTCCTGAGACGTTTTTGCTGCGTGCACAGTGACATCACGGTGACAGGGTGTGGTGAACACCGGCGTGCGGCTACGATGGCCCGCACAAGGACGGGCGGCGCTGTCGATGAGCGGCCCTCAGGGGCGGCGTCCGACAGACTGCCGGGGCGAGGAGGACGGGCCATGGTGCAGAAGGCCAAGATCCTCTTGGTCGATGACCGGCCGGAGAATCTGCTGGCGCTGGAGGCCATTCTCTCCGCGCTCGATCAGACACTGGTGCGGGCATCGTCAGGGGAGGAAGCGCTCAAGGCGCTGCTGACGGACGACTTCGCGGTCATCCTGCTCGATGTGCAGATGCCCGGCATGGACGGCTTCGAGACGGCGGCCCACATCAAGCGCCGGGAACGTACGCGGGACATCCCGATCATCTTCCTGACGGCCATCAACCACGGTCCGCACCACACCTTCCGGGGCTACGCGGCGGGAGCGGTGGACTACATCTCCAAGCCGTTCGACCCTTGGGTGCTGCGGGCCAAGGTCTCCGTATTCGTCGAGCTGTACATGAAGAACGTCCAGCTGCGCGAGCAGGCGTCGCTGCTGCGGCGCCAGTTGGAGAACGGCAGCGCTTCCTCCGGCCAGGCGGGGACCGAGAGCGCGGACGGCGACGAGGGCGCCGAGCCCCACGGCCTGCTGACCGAGCTGTCCACCCGTCTCGCCGCCGTGGAGGAGCAGGCCGAAGCGCTGTCCAAACAGCTGGGCGACAGCGCCGAGTCGGCCACCGTCGCCACGGCCGCGCATCTCGAACGCAAAATCACCGGGCTGCGCCGGGCACTTGACGCCCTCGAACCCGGCACGGGCGGCAGCGCCACGGCCCAGGTGCCCTCCCAGAACTGACCGGTCCGGGGCCGGGTCGTACGGCCCGTACCGGCATGCCGTGCAGCAGGAATCCCGCCGAGCCGCCTCCTGACGCGCCGTCACCGGTCTGCCTGCCCTGTCCTGCCCCAACAGCGCGAGACGTGCCCCTGGCACCCGCGCGGCCACCACGCAGGCCCTGCACAGTCGTTCGTGCTCCGGAGGCCCGACGACGGTAACCTCACCGTCATGGCCTCTCGTACGTCAGGCTCCGGAAAGGCAGCCAAGAAAGCACCCGCGAAGAAGGCTGCCGCGAAGAAGGCGCCGGCGAAGAAGGCCACCGCCAAGAAGGCAGCGCCCCGCAGGCCTCCCGCCAAGGCGAAGGGCAAGCCGGCACCCAAGCCGGCTCCGTCGCCCACCGGTGGCATCTACCGCCTGGTGCGGGCCGTCTGGCTCGGTCTTGCCCACACGCTGGGCGCGCTTCTGCGCGGCATAGGGCGCAGCACCAAGGGCCTCGACCCGGCCCACCGCAAGGACGGCGTGGCCCTGCTGCTGTTCGGCCTCGCCCTGGTCGTCGCCGCGGGCACCTGGTCCAACCTCGACGGCACCGTCGGCGAGCTCATCAAGATGCTCGTCACGGGAGCCTTCGGGCGGCTCGATCTGCTCGTGCCGGTGCTCCTCGGCGTCGTCGCCGTGCGCCTGATCCGCCACCCCGAGAAGCCGGAGGCCAACGGCCGTATCGTCGTGGGACTTTCGGCGCTCGTCGTGGGCGGGCTCGGGCTCGTGCACATCGCCTGCGGTGCGCCCGGTCGCGGCGCGGGGGAGAGCGCCATCCAGGACTCGGGGGGCCTCATCGGCTGGGCCTCGTCGCGGCCGCTGATCGAGACGGTCGGCGGGGCGCTGGCCGTGCCGCTGCTCGTGCTCGTCGCCGTCTTCGGTCTGCTGGTCGTCACCGCCACGCCCGTCAACGCGATTCCGCGGCGGCTGCGTGCGCTCGCCGTGCGGCTGGGCCTCGCGGACGCGCCTGCCGCACCGGGCGAGTTCGAGGACGAGGAGACGGACGAGGAGCGCCCGGCGCGGGGGCGTGCGCACAACATGCGCAAGGAGTACCTGGACCCCGCGCACGCGGAGAAGGAAGCGCTCGACGCGCGCCGCTCCTCACGTAAGGGCCGTGGCCGCCGCGGCGGTGCGGCGGCGGGTGCCGGCCGGTCTGACGAATCGTTCGACGTCTCAGCCGGCGCCGCGGCCTCGCTCGACGGGGCGCTGCTGCACGGCGTGCAGCCCTCCCCGCTCGTCGCCGACCTGAGCAACGGCGTCTCCTCCGGTGAGCGGCGCGGGGCAGCCGGAGAGGAGACCGCGTCCGAGGACGTGCCGGCCGCGCGGCGCGAGCGCGGTGAGACGGGCGCCGGCCGGCGCGAGGACACCCCGGTGCCCGACCTGACGAAGTCGCCCGCCCGGAAGGAGCCGGAGTCGCTGCCGCCGCGCGCCGAGCAGCTTCAGCTCTCCGGGGACATCACCTACTCGTTGCCCTCCCTCGACCTCCTGGAGCGGGGCGGGCCCGGCCGTACACGCAGTGCCGCCAACGACCGTGTGGTCGAGTCGCTGACGAACGTCTTCGGCGAGTTCAAGGTCGACGCCGCCGTCACCGGCTTCACACGTGGCCCGACCGTGACCAGGTACGTGATCGAACTCGGCCCGGCGGTGAAGGTCGAGAAGATCACGGCCCTGACGAAGAACATCGCCTACGCCGTGGCGAGTCCGGACGTGCGCATCATCAGCCCCATCCCGGGCAAGTCGGCGGTCGGCATCGAAATCCCCAACAGCGACCGGGAGATGGTGAACCTCGGTGACGTGCTGCGCTCCGCCGAGGCGTCGGGCGAGGAACACCCTCTGCTCGTGGGCCTCGGCAAGGACGTCGAAGGGGGTTATGTCTCGGCCAATCTCGCCCGCATGCCACACATACTGATCGCGGGCGCGACCGGTTCCGGCAAGTCCTCCTGCATCAACTGCCTGATCACCTCTGTGCTGGCCCGTGCCACTCCGGAGGACGTGCGGATGGTCCTCGTCGACCCCAAGCGGGTCGAACTGACCGTCTACGAGGGCATTCCGCACCTCATCACGCCCATCATCACCAACCCCAAGAAGGCCGCCGAGGCGCTGCAGTGGGTCGTGCGTGAGATGGATCTGCGCTACGACGACCTGGCGGCGTACGGGTACCGGCACATCGACGACTTCAACGCGGCCGTGCGCAGCGGTAAGGCGACGGCGCCGGAGGGCAGCGAGCGGGAGCTGGCGCCGTACCCGTATCTCCTGGTCATCGTCGACGAGTTGGCCGACCTGATGATGGTGGCCCCGCGCGACGTCGAGGATGCGATCGTGCGCATCACGCAGCTCGCGCGTGCGGCGGGCATCCACCTGGTTCTGGCGACGCAGCGTCCGTCCGTGGACGTCGTGACCGGTCTGATCAAGGCCAACGTGCCCTCACGGCTGGGCTTTTCCACGTCTTCCCTCGCCGACAGCCGCGTCATCCTCGACCAGGCCGGTGCGGAGAAGCTGATCGGCAAGGGCGACGGCTTGTTCCTGCCCATGGGCGCGAACAAGCCGGTGCGGATGCAGGGGGCCTTCGTCGGCGAGGAAGAGGTCCAGGCGGTCGTCGCGCACTGCAAGGAGCAGATGTCCCCGGACTTCCGGGACGACGTCGTCGTCGGGCAGAGCAAGAAGAAGGAGATCGACGAGGAGATCGGCGACGACCTGGACCTGCTCTGCCAGGCGGCGGAGCTTGTCGTCTCCACCCAGTTCGGTTCGACGTCGATGCTGCAGCGGAAGCTGCGCGTCGGCTTCGCCAAGGCCGGGCGGCTGATGGATCTGATGGAGTCCCGTGGCGTGGTCGGGCCCAGCGAGGGCTCCAAGGCGCGTGATGTGCTGATCAAGCCCGACGAACTTGATGGTGTGCTCGCCGTGATCCGCGGGGAACCTCACCCATAAGGACGAGTGAGGCAACCGTTTCCCTGGCGTATACGTCAAGTTGGAGATGGGAGTGTGCGGAAGTGTCCGAAGTCAGGCGGTACGACAATCCTGATGGCGTACAAAGTTCGTCCGCCCGCTTGCCCCGCTCTTTTGCCCCGCCCCTAGACTGAACGTCCAGCAGGTGGCTACACGCTCGAAAGGCGCCCCCGTGTCCATCGGCAACGAAGCGGAAGAGGACCGTCCATCGGTCGGTCAAGCCCTCAAGCAAGCACGTAACGAAGCACGGCTGACAGTGGACGAAGTCAGTACGTCTACGAGAGTGCGCGTCCCCATCGTGCAGGCGATCGAGGAGGATGACTTCTCCCGCTGCGGCGGCGACGTCTACGCCCGCGGTCACATCCGGACCCTGGCGCGCGAAGTCGGACTGGATCCCGAAGAGCTCGTCTCGCAGTACGACGAGGATCACGGCGGACGTCCTCAGCCGACGCCGCCCGCCGCGCTCTTCGAGGCCGAACGCATCAGGCCGGAGCGGCGCAGGCCGAACTGGACCGCCGCCATGGTCGCCGCGATCGTCGCGGTCGTCGGTTTCGTCGGCTTCACCCTCGTCGGAGGCGGTGGCGAGCAGGAGCCGTCGAAAGCGAAGGAGTCACGCTCCGCGGAGCCCTCGGAGACTTACACCCCGTCAAAGCCCCCGCAGAGCTCGGCCCCCGAGGATCAGAAGCCCTCCGAGGGCCCCGAGGCCTCCGACAGCGCGATCGCCGCTGCACCCGCCGACAAGGTCACGGTGCAGATGACGGCGGAGCAGGACGTGTGGATCTCGGCGCGGGACCACAACGGACGGCTGATGCACGAAGGCGTGCTGAAGAAGAGCAAGAGCAAGGTCTTCACCGACGACGAGCGCCTCAGCCTCGTACTCGGCAACGCCGGCGGCGTGAAGCTCTACGTCAACGGCAAGGAGGTCAAGGACGTCGGCGAGGACGGCCAGGTGCAGCGAGTCAGCTACACCAGGGGCGACCCCGAGGCGGGCTGACCCGGCGGCAACGCCGACCCGATGCGCCGCCCTGACCAGGGCACCGCAGTGCGACCGCGCAAGGACCCGGCCGGAGCGCGTCCCGCCCACCAGCCGCAGCATCACCTGCGGCCGGTGGACGGAACGCGACGAAGTACGCTGAGTCCATGCCCGAACGCCGCACCGTCGCCCTTGTCACGCTTGGATGCGCACGCAACGAAGTCGACTCCGAAGAGCTCGCAGGCCGCTTGGCGGCGGACGGCTGGGACCTCGTCGAAGAGGCCGCCGACGCCGACGTCGCGGTGGTCAACACCTGCGGTTTCGTCGAGGCCGCCAAGAAGGACTCCGTCGACGCGCTCCTCGAGGCCAACGACCTGAAGTCCGCAGCGGGTTCGGACGGCGGGGGCCGCACCAAGGCCGTCGTGGCCGTGGGCTGCATGGCGGAACGGTACGGCAAGGATCTCGCGGAAGCGCTGCCCGAGGCCGACGGTGTGCTCGGCTTCGACGACTACGCCGACATCTCCGACCGGTTGCAGACCATCCTCGGCGGAGGCGTGCACGCCCCGCACACCCCGAGGGACCGCCGCAAGCTGCTGCCCATCAGCCCCGCCGAGCGGCAGGGCGCCGATGGCGTCGCGCTGCCCGGCCACGGGTCCCGGGCGCCCGAAGGGCCCGAGGACCTCCCGGCTGGGGTCGCTCCGGCCTCCGGGCCCCGTGCGCCCCTGCGGCGGCGGCTGGACGGCAGCCCCGTCGCGTCCGTGAAACTGGCGTCGGGCTGCGACCGGCGGTGCTCGTTCTGCGCGATCCCCTCCTTCCGCGGCTCCTTCATCTCCCGTCGGCCCTCGGACGTACTGGACGAGACGCGCTGGCTGGCCGCACAGGGCGTGCGCGAGGTCATGCTCGTCTCCGAGAACAACACCTCCTACGGCAAGGACCTGGGCGACATCCGTCTCCTCGAGACGCTGCTGCCCGAGCTGGCCGCCGTCGAGGGCATCGAACGCGTCAGGGTCAGCTACCTGCAGCCGGCCGAGATGCGCCCCGACCTGATCGACGTACTGACGCAGACGGACAAGGTCGCCCCGTACTTCGACCTGTCCTTCCAGCACTCCGCCCCGGGCGTGCTGCGGGCGATGAGGCGCTTCGGCGACACTGACCGCTTCCTCGGGCTGCTGGAGACGATCAGATCCAAGTCGCCGCAGGCGGGAGTCCGTTCGAACTTCATCGTGGGATTCCCGGGCGAGAGCGAGTCCGACGTCGCCGAGCTGGAGCGTTTCCTGACCGAGGCCCGTCTGGATGCCGTCGGCGTCTTCGGGTACTCCGACGAGGACGGGACGGAGGCCGCGGGCTACGGGGACAAGAACGCCCCCGAGGTCGTCGCGGAACGCCTCGAGCGCCTCTCGCGGCTGGCGGAGGAGCTGACGGCGCAGCGTGCCGAGGAGCGTCTCGGGGAGACGGTGCGCGTACTCGTCGAGGCGGTCGAGACCGACGACGAAGGCGCGGTCGCCTCCGGCGGCGAGGCCCACGAGGCCGACGGGCCCGTGCTCGTCGGCCGCGCCGCGCACCAGGCGCCGGAGACGGACGGACAGGTGCTGCTGAGCGGAGGTCCCGCGCCGCTACGAGGCTCGGCGATCGGACGTATGGTCGAGGCGAAAGTGGTCGCCACAGAAGGCGTGGACCTCGTCGCGGAGCCTCTGCACGGCAGTGCCGAGGGACGCGACGAGGGCGGCGGAGGCAGCAAGGAGGCCGGCGGATGACAGGAGTCCCGGCCTCCGCGGCGAGCGGTGGTGCTATGGCCAAACCCCAGCACAAGCCCCAGCGCGAGCCCCTGCCCCCTGCCACCGCGGACGCGGTCCGCAGGGTGAGCCTGTGGAACATCGCCAACATCCTCACGATGGTGCGGCTGCTGCTCGTCCCCGCGTTCGTGACGCTGATGCTGTGGCAGGGCGGGCACGATCCCGTCTGGCGCTCGTTCGCCTGGGCCGCCTTCACGGTCGCCATGATCACGGACCTCTTCGACGGGGAACTGGCCCGCCGCTACGACCTCGTCACCGACTTCGGCAAGATCGCCGACCCCATCGCAGACAAGGCGATCATGGGGGCCGCTCTGGCCTGCCTTTCGGTCCTGGGCGACCTTCCCTGGTGGGTGACCGCCGTGATCCTCTTCCGGGAGCTGGGCATCACGGCGCTGCGCTTCTGGGTCATCCGGCACGGCGTGATCCCCGCCAGCAGGGGCGGCAAGCTCAAGACACTGGCACAGGGCGTCGCCGTGGGCATGTACGTGCTGGCGCTGACGGGACCGCTCGCCACCTTGCGCTGGTGGGCCATGGCGGTCGCCGTCCTGCTGACGGTCGTGACCGGGCTGGACTACGTCCGGCAGGCGATCGTGCTCCGCAGGGCAGGGCGTGCCCGGGAGCGGGAGGCACGAGGGGCGGGCCGGGCCGGGCAGGAGCGCGGATGACGGACGTCCCTGCGCCGGAGGAACGTGAAGAGGACTTCCTCGACCGGGCCGCGCATGTGCTGGAGCTTCTGGTGGAACGCGGGGAGTCCGTGGCCGTCGCCGAGTCGCTGACGGGAGGGATGGTGGCCGCCGAGTTCACTGCGGCACCGGGGTCCTCGCGGGCGTTCCGCGGCTCGGTGACGGCGTACGCGACCGACCTGAAGAGGGATCTGCTCGGCGTCGACGGAAAGCTGCTCGCCGAGCGGGGCGCCGTCGACGAGGACGTGGCACGGGCGATGGCCGAGGGCGTGAAAGCGGCACTGGGCGCTTCCTGGGGGCTGTCGACGACGGGGGTGGCCGGCCCGGACCCGCAGGACGGCAAGTCCGTCGGCACGGTCTTCACGGCCGTGGCCGGCCCGGACGGCGGGACGGTGTGCCGGGAACTGGATCTCGACGGGGACCGCGCGGAGATCCGCAGGGGGAGCGTGACGGGCGCCGTGGCGCTGTTGCACGACGAACTGGCCGGGAATGCGCGGAGGAAGGATAAGGAACATGACGGGGGGAATGGTTGTTTGCAGCCCTGAGTGAACACGACATCGCTCCCCGCACGGGCCCAGCCCGAGGCGGTACGGTGGAGCCTGAAGGATTCACGCCCGATGGGGTGGTGGGTATCAAGCTGTGGAAGACGCCGCGCGTTGAGAGGGAGGAGCACCGATGATTCTGCTCCGTCGCCTGCTGGGTGACGTGCTGCGTCGGCAGCGCCAGCGCCAGGGCCGTACCCTGCGCGAAGTCTCTTCATCTGCCCGGGTTTCGCTCGGGTATCTCTCCGAGGTAGAGCGCGGTCAGAAGGAAGCTTCCTCCGAGCTGCTGTCCTCGATCTGCGACGCGCTGGACGTTCGGATGTCCGAGCTCATGCGGGAAGTCAGCGACGAGCTGGCACTCGCGGAGCTGGCCGAATCCGCTGCGAGCGAGACCGTGCCCGCCCCGATGCGGCGTACCGTGCTCAACCCGATCTCCGTGACTTCCGTCACAGGAGTTCCGGAGGAGCGTGTGACGATCAAGGCGCCCGCGGAGGCCGTCGACGTCGTCGCGGCCTGACGCGAGTCCCGCAGGGATGACACGGGAGTTCACCGAGAGGCCCCGCCGGTTCGCCGGCGGGGCCTCTCGGCGTCGTGGGGCCGTCGGAGCCGGTGCGGGCCGGCCTGCGGGACCGTGATGCGCGGCAGAACGCACTGATGCCGCTCTGCTGTCGCGCGGTCGCACGGAGTGCGCGACGATGGACCGAGCGTGACCAGCAACCGGCGTGTCCGGGAGGTGCGGAGATGACGGGGTGCATACGGCGGCTGCCCGTGCGCCGGGCCCTGATGGCCGTGGCCGTCGCGGCGGGTGTGTGGCTGGTGTGGCGGCTCATAGCCCCGGGTGCCCCTCCGGCAGCCGCGATGGCAGCGGTGCTCGGCTGGGGGCTGGGCCTGATACCCGTCCATGTGACGTTCTCAACTCCCCGTCAGCAGGCCCCGAGCAGGGCGGTACGGCGGCCCGCACAGACCTACCGGCACGAAGTGATGCGGCGAACAGCGGAGCGGGACACACGAGTTCGCTGGTCGCGCGAGCCGGACAAGGGCTGACTGCGGGGAACATGCACGCGAAGGGTCAGCGGGAGACCGGTCCGGAAGGTGGCGTTCCGGGCTCGTCGGGGTGCGGACCCGGCTGGCAGCGGGGGCAGTAGAAGGCGGTGCGGGGGCGGTCCGCCGGTCCGTGCGATCCCGTGCGCACGGTGGTGCCGCAGCGGTGGCAGGGGCGGCCGACGCGCCCGTACACCCACAGCGCCCGGTCGCGGTCCGAACGGGCGGGGGCGTGCGTCGTACGGCGGTCGAATCGCTCCTTGTTGGCGTCGAGGAGATTGTGCGCCGCGGCGAGAAGTTTCCCGAGGCGCGGCGGCGGAAGCTCACCGAGGGGAGCCCAGGGCGAACTGCCCGCGAGGAAGCACAGTTCGGCCGCGTAGACGTTGCCGATACCGGCGAGGTTGCGCTGGTCCAGCAGCGCTTCGACGAGGGGGCGGCCCGGCTCCGTCAGAAGGCGGCGCAGGGCCTCCTGCGCGTCCCAGTCCGGGCCGAGGAGATCCGGCCCCAGATGTCCGATAGCCCCCGACTCCTCGTCGGTGCGCAGCAGTTCGAGGACGGGGAGACGGTAGCCGGTCGCCGTGGCGGTGGCCGTCGCCAGGACAGCACGGATCTGATGAGCGGGACCGCTGCCACCGCGCGCGGGACGCTGCGGGGTGCTGACGCGCCATGAGCCCTCCATCCCGAGATGCGAGTGGATGGTCACGCCGCCCTCGACGCGGATGAGGATGTGCTTGCCGCGTGGCGCCGCTTCGAGGGCCCGCCGTCCGCTGAGATCCGCCGTCGCGAACCGGGGGACCCGGAAATCGGTCCGCGTGAGGGCCTGCCCGGCCAGCGCCTCGTCCAGCCGGCGGGCGGTGTACCAGACGGTGTCTCCTTCGGGCATGGGCTCATCCTCGCAACGGGCGGCAGCGGCCGGAGCGGGACGCGGCCGGTGGAACGCCGACTCCCCGTGCCGCGCGGCCGGTTGAATCCGGCCGTTTTTCTGTCACCGGGCCCGCAGGCGGAGCCCGCGCGGAGTGGCGTGGAAGCCCGCGCTCTCCAGGAGGCTGCCGAAGGGCGAGGAGAGCGCGGGAATCCCGTTCACGCGCTCCACGGTGACCGTGCCGAGAGCGCCGTCCAGCGCCGCACGCGCCAGGGCCTCGGCCGCGGTGCCGGGGGCCGGCACCCCGCCGGCGGCCATGAGGTCGTCGCCAGGGGTGTGGCCCGGCTCTGACGTGCCCGGCCACACGAGCAGCGTCTTACCGCCCCGCTCCATGTAGATGGTCAGTTCACCGTCGACGAGGACGACCACCGCCCCCGCCTTGCGGCCGGGCTTGTGCGTGGCACCCTCCGGAGGGTCGGGCCAGGGGAGGGCCGCCCCGTAGGCGTTCGCCGGGTCGGCGGCGGCCAGGACGACGGCGCGGAAATGCTGGTCGCGCTCGCGGGCCGTGTGCACTGCGCGCAGTCTGTCGATTGCACCGTCCATCGCGAACTGGGCCGCTCCGAGGCCCTCCACGACATAGCCGCGCCGCGCCTGGCCGCTCTCCTCGAACGCGGCCAGCACCCTGTAGGCGGCGGAGAAGCCGCCCTCCACGCCCTCCGCCGACACCGCACCCCGGGTGACGATGCCGTGCCGGTCCAGGAGCGTGCGAGCCAGGGCATGCGCCCGGTGCGTCGCGTCCGTCTCGGCGGGCGGCAGCAGCGACCAGCGGCCCGCGACCGTCGGCGGGCCGTTGCGGGAGGCCGTCGGCCGGTTCGTGCCGCTGCGGGTGGCGGCGGCGGTGAGGGAGCCGTAACGCCCGCGCGGGACGGCACGCTTGGCGCGGTGAGCCGTCGAGCCCGCCGTACGCCCCGAGCCCAGGAGCGCCCGGAGCGGAGCCAGCGTGTCGTTGGACACCCGGCCGGACCACGCCAGATCCCACAGGGCGTCCGCGAGTTGAGGGTCCGTCGCCTCCGGGCCGGACGCCGCGCGCACCTGGTCGGCGATCTGACGGAAGAACAGGCCGTACCCGGGAGCGAGGGCGTCCAGTACGGCCTGGTGAAGCGGCGTCAGCTCCAGCGGCAGCGGCGGTGGAAGGAGCAGCCCCGCCGTGTCGGCCGGATACAGCGAGAGCCAGCCGTCCTTGCCGGGCAGCGAACCCGCACCGGCCCAGAGGACCTCGCCGGAAGTGGTGAGTTCGTCGAGCATGCCGGGGCCGTAGTCGCGCACGCGGCCCGGCAGCACCAGCCTCTCCAGAGCCGAGGCGGGCACCGGCGCGCCCTGCAACTGCTCGACGGTACGCATCAGTCCGTCGATGCCGCGTACGCTGCCGCCGCCCGGAGCAGAGACGTGCTGCCACTGCGGAAGGAACGCCGCGAGCGCGGAAGCCGGCACCGGCTCCAGCTCCTGGCGCAGCGCGGCCAGCGACCGGCGGCGCAGCCGGCGCAGCACGCCCGGGTCGCACCACTCCTGGCCCACCCCGGCGGGGTGGAACTCGCCCTGCACAAGGCGCCCGCCCGCCGCCAGCCTCTGGAGCGCGCCCTCCGCGACGGCGGTGCCCAGCCCGAAGTGCGCCGCCGCGTCGGCTGAGACGAAGGGGCCGTGCGTACGGGCGTAACGGGCGAGCAGGTCGCCGAGGGGGTCCGGCACCGGCTCGGTGAACGCCTCCGGGACGCCCACCGGGAGCGCCACCCCCAGCGCGTCGCGCAGCCGGCCCGCGTCCTCCACGGCGGCGAAGCGCTCCTCCCCGGCGACACGGACGCGGATCGCCCGGCGGGCGGCTTCCAGCTCCTCGGCCCACCCCTGGTCCGCTCCGCGCTCCCGCAGTGCCTCCGGCGTCAGCGGGCCCAGCAGCCGGAGGACGTCGGCCACACCCTCGGCATCCTTGACGCGCCGGTCCTCACTGAGCCACTGCAGCTCGCGCTCCAGCTCCGCCAGCACCTCCGCGTCGAGCAGTTCACGCAGCTCCGCCTGGCCGAGCAGCTCCGCCAGCAGCCGCGAGTCCAGCGACAGGGCAGCCGCGCGGCGCTCCGCCAGGGGGGAATCGCCCTCGTAGAGGTACTGCGCGACGTAGCCGAACAGCAGGGACCGGGCGAAGGGCGACGGGTCAGTGGTGGTCACCTCGACCACGCGGACCCTGCGCGCCTCGATGTCGCCCATCAGCTCCGACAGACCCGGCACGTCGAACACGTCCTGGAGGCATTCCCGCACCGCTTCCAGCACGATCGGGAACGAACCGAACTCCGAGGCCACCTGGAGGAGTTGGGCGGCCCGCTGCCGCTGCTGCCACAACGGGGTGCGCTTGCCGGGGTTGCGGCGCGGCAGCAGGAGCGCACGGGCGGCGCACTCGCGGAAGCGGGCGGCGAAGAGAGCGGAGCCGCCGACCTGGTCCGTGACGATCTGCTCCACGTCGCCCGCGTCGAAGAGGACGTCGGACACACCGACCGGGGCCTGCCCGTCGTCGAAGGCCGCCCCGCCCCCGGACGGCTGCCCGGCCGCGGCCTCCTCCAGCAGATCCAGACCCATCAGATCGGCGTCGGGGAGGCGCAGGACGAGGCCGTCGTCGGCGTGCATGACCTGGGCGTCCATGCCGTACCGCTCGGTGAGACGGGCACCGAGGGCGAGCGCCCACGGCGCGTGCACCTGCGCGCCGAAGGGGGAGTGCACGACGATCCGCCAGTCGCCCAGCTCGTCGCGGAAGCGCTCGACCACGATCGTCCGGTCGTCGGGGACGTGGCCGCACGCGCTGCGCTGCTCCTCGAGGTAGGTGAGCAGATTGCCGACGGCCAGTTCGTCGAGCCCGGCCGCGGACAGCCGCTCACGGGCGGCCTCCGCGCCGAGCGAGCCGACCTCGCGCAGGAACGCCCCCAGAGCGCGACCCAACTCCAGCGGACGGCCCAGCTGATCGCCCTTCCAGAAGGGCAGCCGCCCCGGCACACCCGGAGCCGGTGTGACGAGGACGCGGTCGCGGGTGATGTCCTCGATCCGCCAGGAGGTCGTGCCCAGCGTGAAGACGTCGCCCACGCGGGACTCGTAGACCATCTCCTCGTCCAGCTCGCCGACCCGGCCGCCGCCCTTCTTCGGGTCGGCACCCGCGAGGAAGACGCCGAAGAGACCCCGGTCGGGGATGGTGCCTCCGGAGGTGACGGCGAGGCGCTGGGCACCGGGTCTGCCGCTGACGGTCTGCGCCACCCGGTCCCACACGAGCCGTGGCCGCAGCTCGGCGAAGGCGTCGGAGGGATAGCGCCCCGCGAGCATGTCCAGCACTGCGTGGTACGCCGAATCGGGAAGCGAGGCGAACGGTGCCGCGCGGCGCACGAGCAGCAGCAGCTCCTCCACGTCCCACGTGTCGACGGAGACCATCGCGACCACCTGCTGCGCCAGCACGTCCAGCGGGTTGGCCGGGATGCGCAACGCCTCGATGGCGCCTTCGCGCATCCGCTCCGTGACCACGGCCGACTGCACCAGATCACCCCGGTACTTGGGGAAGACCACACCGGCCGAGACGGCACCGACCTGGTGGCCCGCGCGGCCCACACGCTGCAGCCCCGACGCGACCGACGGCGGCGACTCCACCTGGACGACCAGGTCGACGGCGCCCATGTCGATGCCCAGCTCCAAGCTGGAGGTGGCGACCACGGCGGGCAGCCGGCCCGATTTCAGCTCCTCCTCGACCTGGGCACGCTGGTCCTTGGAGACGGAGCCGTGGTGCGCACGGGCCAGCAGGGGAGGGGCGCCCTTAGCCGATCCCGCCTCGGCCATCAGCTCCGCGGGCGAATGGTGCTCGGGCATGGGCTCGCCTGTGGCGCGCTCGTACGCGATCTCGTTGAGCCGGTTGCACAGACGCTCCGCGAGACGGCGGGAGTTGGCGAAGACGATCGTCGAGCGGTGCGCCTGCACGAGATCGGCGATGCGCTCCTCGACCGAGGGCCAGATCGAGGGCTTGCCGCCACCCCCGGGGCCGCCGCCGCCCGCGGCGGCGGCGTTGTCCTGCGCGGGGGAGCTGCCCAGTTCGCCCATGTCCTCGACCGGCACCACCACCGAGAGGTCGAACTCCTTGCCGGACGGCGGCTGCACGACGGTCGCCTTGCGCTGCGGCGAGAGGAAACGCGCCACCTCGTCCACGGGACGGACCGTCGCGGACAGCCCGATGCGCCGTGCGGGGCGCTCCAGCAGCTCGTCCAACCGCTCCAGGGACAGGGCAAGATGAGCACCGCGCTTGGTGCCCGCCACCGCGTGCACCTCGTCCAGGATCACCGTCTCGACGCCGGAGAGGGCGTCCCGGGCCGCGGAGGTGAGCATCAGGAAGAGCGACTCGGGCGTCGTGATCATGATGTCGGGCGGGCGGCGGGCCAGCGAGCGCCGCTCGGCGGCGGGCGTGTCACCGGAGCGGATGCCGACCCTGATGTCCGGCTCGGGCCGACCGAGACGCAGCGACTCCTGGCGGATGCCCGTCAGCGGACTGCGCAGATTGCGCTCCACGTCGACCGCGAGTGCCTTCAGGGGTGAGACGTACAGCACGCGGCAGCGCTTGAGCGGGTCCGCGGGCGGCGGAGTGGAGGCCAGCCTGTCGAGCGAGGCGAGGAACGCGGCCAGGGTCTTCCCCGAGCCGGTGGGCGCCACGACCAGCGCGTCCGACTCCTCGGCCAGCGCGCGCCAGGCCCCTGCCTGGGCGGACGTGGGCGCGGTGAAGGCCCCCGTGAACCAGGCCCTGGTCGCGGGAGAGAAGACATCGAGTGCCGAGGCCGGCGAGGGGCCCGGCGGCGTCTGACCCATGGTCCCCATCGTGCACCTCGCCGCTGACAACGCCGCACCGCGGCGCAGAATGGGCCCATGGGGACGGGTGAGAGCGCGCGGCACTGGCGGCATCCGCAGCTGCCGGAGGTCGACCTTCTGCGGGCCCGCTACCTGCGCAAGACCTTCGCCAGGCACACCCACGACGCCTATGTGATCGGGGCCGTCGCCGAGGGTGTGGAGGCGTTCGTGCTGGGCGGTGCCGAGCACCGCGCCGTGCCGGGCCGGCTCGCGCTGATCAACCCCGGCGTTCCGCACTCGGCGCACGCGGGAAGCCCGGAGGGCTGGAGCTACGACGTGCTCTACCCCGCACCCGCGCTGGTCGCCCGCACGGCCGCCGAGACGACGTCGCTCCGCGGGACGCCCGGCTTCCTCACCACGGTCGCCGACGATCCCGAGGGCGCCGCGCTCGTCGCTCGTGTGCACCGTGCCGCCGAGGCCGGGCAGGCGCTCGCCGCGGACAGCCTGATGCGGATCGTCATCGTCCGGCTGCTGCGGCGGTACGGAGGCCCGCTCCCGTCCCGTCCGGTCGCCACGGCGGGGTCCCGCACGGCCGAGCGGGCCCGCGCCGTCCTGGAGGAGCGGATGGCGGACCCTCCCACCCTGGAGGCTCTCGCGGGCGAGCTGGACACCGGCACCTTCTCGCTGCTGCGCGCGTACCGCGAGCGGTACGGGATGCCGCCGCACGCCTGGCTGACCGACGCCCGCGTCCACCGGGCACGCCGGCTGCTCGACGCGGGTGTGCCGCCGGCGCAGGCCGCTGCCGCGGTGGGGTTCACGGACCAGTCGCATCTCAGCCGCCACTTCGGGCGCATCGTGGGTGTGCCGCCCGGCGCGTACCAGCGTGAGCGTCTGCAGCCGGACTGAAGCCCGGCCGAACCGGCCGCGAAGCGGGGCCGGTGCCCCGCGGCCGGTGATGGTCGTGATGACGCGGGTGCGAGCGTGGTCACGTTTGCGTGCAAGAACGTACAAGACCGCCGTCGGCCGTCGTGGTTAGCGTGGGGCCGTGCTCGAACAGAAGAACGTCTCGCAGTCCGCCGGCCACCGGCCGTCCCGCCCACGGCACGACGACCGGGCCGTCGTGCGCGACGCCCTGGGCGTGGGCGTCGCCGTCGGGCTCTCCGGGTTCGCCTTCGGGGTGACGGCGGCAGGTGCGGGCATCAGCCTGCCGCAGACGTGCGCGCTCAGCCTGTTCGTCTTCACCGGCGCCTCGCAGTTCGCTCTCGTCGGTGCGCTCGCGGCGGGGGCGAGCCCGCTCACCGCCGCCGCCGGAGCCTTCTTCCTGGGCGTGCGGAACGCCTTCTACGGACTGCGGCTCGCGACGTTGCTGCGGCTGCCCGGTGCGATACGTCCCCTCGCCGCCCACATGGTGGTCGACGAGACGGCGGCGGTGACCCTCGCGCAGCGCACGCGGCGGGGAGCGCGGATCGGCTTCACCGTCACGGGCGTGACGCTCTTCGTGCTGTGGAACCTCACCACGCTGCTCGGGGCGCTGGGTGCCGGCGCACTGGGCGACACCAAGACCTGGGGCCTGGACGCGGCGGGGCCCGCGGTCTTCCTCGCGCTGCTGGCTCCGATGCTCCGCACCGCGGCCGCGCGCGCGACGGCCGCTCTCGCGGTCGCTCTCGGACTCGGGCTGCTGCCCGTGCTTCCGGGTGGCGTGCCGGTGCTGCTCGCGGCGCTGGCGGCACCGGCGGTGCTGCTGCTGCGGGGGCGTGCGGATCAGGAGCGGAACCGGGAGCGGGAGGCGGCTCCGGAGGAGGAGCCGGGCCGGGAGCAGGAGCGGGCACTGGAGAAGCCGGACCAGGAGCGGGAGGCGGCTCCGGAGCAGGGCCCGGAGGGCGCGGCAGGGCCGGAAGCCGGCCGGGGCACCGGTACCGGCGCCCCGGCCGGGGACGGCGGGCGGACGGGGGTGGAGCGGCGATGAGCGTCTGGATCGCGATCGGCGCGACGGCGCTGGGCTGTTACGCGGCGAAGCTGCTGGGGCTGTCGGTGCCGGAGGGAATGCTGGAACGCCCGGTCGTCAAGCGGCTGGTGACGCTGCTTCCGGTCGCGCTGCTCGCCGCGCTGACGGCGCAGCAGACCTTCAGCGAGGGCGGCGCGCTGCTGCTGGACGCGAAGGCCGCGGGCCTGGCCGCGGCCGCGGTGGTGCTGCTTTTCCGGGCGCCCTTCCTGGTCGTGATCGCGGCGGCGGTACTGGTCACCGCGGCCGTGCGGGCCCTGGGCTGGGCACCGTGAGCGGAGCGGTGGGCGGACGGCCTGGCCCGCAACGGGCTGGATACTGGTCTCATGCGGTTGACGGACTTCTGGCAGCGGATGGCGGACCACTTCGGCGAGTCCTACGCCGACTCCTTCGCACGTGACCATGTGATGGCGGGACTCGGCGGCCGTACGGTCCGCGAGGCCCTGGACGCCGGCTGGGACGCGAAGGACGTCTGGCGAGTCGTGTGTGCCGTGATGGATGTGCCCGCAGAGAAGAGGTGACCGGCCCGTCCCGTTGCGGCCGTGTCTGCTGAACTCGCCCTTTTGAAGGGGTATTTCGGGAGTTTTCCACAGACTTGCGGAGCGCCTTGACGTCAAAATCGAACATCGATTCTTATGGAGGCCCTGGCGGGTTCTCCCGCTCCCGCCTTCCCGGCCGGGGGCAGGCAGCCGGACCGATTGTCAGTGGCAGGCGCTAGCGTCTTGGACGTGAAGCGATCGACTCAAGCAAACCGGGTGGCACCCATGGCAGGAACCGACCGCGAGAAGGCGCTCGAAACCGCCCTCGCGCAGATTGAACGGCAGTTCGGCAAGGGCGCCGTGATGCGCATGGGGGAGCGGCCGAACGAGCCGGTCGAGGTCATCCCCACAGGGTCCACCGCCCTCGATGTGGCTCTCGGCGTCGGGGGTCTCCCGCGCGGCCGAGTGGTGGAGGTGTACGGGCCGGAGTCCTCCGGCAAGACGACCCTGACGTTGCACGCGGTGGCCAACGCCCAGAAGGGCGGCGGCACTGTCGCGTTCGTCGACGCCGAGCACGCGCTCGATCCCGAGTACGCGAAGAAGCTCGGTGTGGACACGGACGCGCTGATCCTCTCCCAGCCGGACAACGGCGAACAGGCGCTGGAAATCACGGACATGCTCATCCGCTCCGGCGCGCTCGACCTGATCGTCATCGACTCCGTCGCCGCGCTCGTTCCGCGTGCGGAGATCGAGGGCGAGATGGGCGACTCGCACGTGGGTCTCCAGGCCCGGCTGATGAGCCAGGCGCTGCGGAAGATCACGGGCGCGCTCAGTCACTCCAAGACCACGGCGATCTTCATCAACCAGCTGCGCGAGAAGGTCGGCGTGATGTTCGGCTCGCCCGAGACGACGACGGGCGGCCGGGCGCTGAAGTTCTACGCCTCCGTTCGGCTCGACATCCGCCGGATCGAGACGCTCAAGGACGGCACGGACGCGGTGGGCAACCGCACCCGCGTCAAGGTCGTCAAGAACAAGGTCGCCCCGCCCTTCAAGCAGGCCGAGTTCGACATCCTCTACGGACAGGGCATCAGCCGTGAGGGCGGGCTGATCGACATGGGCGTGGAGAACGGCTTCATCCGCAAGTCCGGCGCCTGGTACACGTACGAGGGCGATCAGCTGGGCCAGGGCAAGGAGAACTCCCGCAACTTCCTGCGGGACAACCCCGACCTGGCCAACGAGATCGAGAAGAAGATCAAGGAGAAGCTGGGCATCGGATTGGCGCCGGAGGAGCCGGGCGGCGAGCCCGGTGCCGATGCCGCCGGCGCTGCGGCGCCCCCGGTGGACGGTGCCGCCGACGCGGCCAAGACGGCCCCCGCGCCGAAGGCGAGGGCTCCCAAGTCCGCTGCCGCGAAGAGCTGATCCGTGACACGGCGCACCCCATGGCCGGTCCAGGAAGACAGCGGTGGCTCCACTTCGTCGAGGGCCGGGGCGGGGCCACCGCGTACGACACGCACCTCACGCAGGCGTGCGTCCGGCGGTCGCCGCCCCGGTGACGAGGGGCTGCCGGGCGACGCCGAAGAGGGGGGCGAGTTCCCCGGCCAGGAGGGCGGGGGCCGGCCGGGTGAGCAGACCGGCGGGCGCGCTTCTCAGGAAGGCGGCGACGAAGCCCCGGAGGGGGACGACGGCGGCCCTCCGTCCGGGCATGCCCAGGACGGGGGCCCGGAGCAGGATCCGGCGGAGCGTGCGCGCGCGATCTGCCTGAGACTGCTCACCGGTACGCCGCGGACGAGACGGCAGCTCGCCGATGCGCTGCGCAAGCGGGAGATCCCCGACGAGGCCGCCGAGGAGGTGCTCTCCCGCTTCGAGGAGGTCGGGCTGATCGACGACGTGGCCTTCGCCGACGCGTGGGTCGAGTCCCGGCACCACAGCCGTGGTCTCGCCCGCCGGGCGCTGGCCCGTGAACTGCGCACCAAGGGTGTTGAACCGCAGGTCGTCGAGAACGCCGTCGGGCAGCTCGACGCCGAGCGTGAGGCGGAGACGGCACGTGCGCTGGTCGAGGGGAAGCTGCGCTCCACCAGGGGGCTCGACCGGGAGAAGCGCATACGTCGGCTCGCGGGGATGCTTGCCCGCAGGGGGTACGGCGAAGGCCTGGCGCTGCATGTGGTGCGGAAGGCGCTGGAGGAAGAGGGCGAGGACCCGGAGGCGCTGGACCGGTATCTGCCGGAGGACTGAGGCGGAGTTCGCGCTTCCGGCCGCGTCCCGTCCGGCCGTGTCCCGTTCGCCCCGCCCCGGCGCCTACGCACGCACACCCCCGGGAGCCCGGCCCGCACCGAGGCGCCCGCCGGCCAGCGCCTCAGATCCCCGCGCCTCAGGCCAGCGCCTCAGATCCCCGTGCCTCAGGCCAGCGCCTCAGATCCCCGTGCCTCAGGTCCCCGTGCCTCAGGTCCCCGTGCCTCAGGTCCCCGTGCCTCAGGTCCCCGTGCCT
Organism: Streptomyces sp. CNZ301; assembly: GCF_004217425.1. Taxonomy (NCBI): domain Bacteria; kingdom Bacillati; phylum Actinomycetota; class Actinomycetes; order Kitasatosporales; family Streptomycetaceae; genus Streptomyces; species Streptomyces sp. CNZ301. The sequence continues at coordinate 1,087,948 of NZ_SHLG01000002.1, read as the reverse complement.
CAGGTCCCCGTGCCTCAGGTCCCCACGCCTCAGATCCCCGCGCCTCAGGTCTGGGTCTGCCGCCGCGCCCCGCGGTACGCGTCCGGCTGCTTGCCGGGGAGGGCGCCGCCGCGCACCGCGTCGGCGCACGCCCGCAGGTGTGCGGTGCGCGGCCCGGGCAGGGCCGCCACCAGATGACCGTCGGGCCGTATGACCAGCACGGTGTGGGCTGCCGCGCCGGGGTACTGCTCCGTCACCAGCAGCTGTGCCTTCAGCGGCAACGCCTCCACCGCGGCGGCCAGTTCGGGCATCATCCCCGCTGACAGCCAGTGGCGGCTGTCCCACACGGCCGTTCCTGGCGCGACGAGCAGCACCAGAAGTTCACTGCCCGAACCGCACAGTTGCCCGCGCAGGCTCCCGCGTGCCCCGTCCATCGCGATCACCGGTACGTCGTCCACGGGCGCACCGGGCGGCGTGTCCACCCGCACGGTTTCGACCGCGCCGTGCGGCGGGGTGAGCGGCGAGCGCCGGTAGGTGGCCGGCGCTCCCAGCAGTCCCCGCCCCAGATGCCCGTCCGTGAGCAGCTCCATCGGCGTGCGGGCGCCGCCGCCGGGCAGCATCGACCGAAGGCCGCCGCCTTCCCGCCGCACCACCGGCAGTGCCTGGTCGACGGCGCGCAGCCGGGCTCCGACGGCTCCTCGCCGCTCCGACTCGTAGCTGTCGAGAAGCACGTCGACCGCGTCACGGTCGGTGCGGGCCCCCCGTACACCGTTCGCCTCGTGCCAGGCCAGGGCGAGCTTCCAGGCGAGGTTGGCGACGTCGCGCAGCCCCTCGTCCACGGACTGGACGCCGAGCGCGCCGACGAGGTGGGCCGCGTCGCCGGCCAGGAACGTACGTTCCACACGCCACCGGCGTGCGAGCCGCTGGTGCGAGGTGTGGACGCCGGTGTCGAGGAGTTCGTACCGCACGGCCTCACCCGCGCCGGTGACCTCGCCACCGCGTCCGCGCGCGCCTCCTCCGTGCCACAGTCCGAGGGTGTCCTGCACGCGTTCCAACAGCGCCTCGGGCGTGACGAGTTCGCCGCGGGGCGGGAGCAGCCAGTCGAGCCGCCACACGCCGTCGGGCAGCGGCCGGGCCGTCACCTCGGCCTGTGGCCTGCCTGCCCGGTTCCCGCTTCCCGCACCCAGTTCACGGTGGAGCAGCGCCTGTTGCTCCCACGGCAGCTCCGCGCGGAGTGCCGCCACGGCGTGACGTTCCACCGCGGTGCGTCCCGCGAATCCGACTCCCAAAAGTTTCCGCACAGTTGACCGTGCGCCGTCGCAGCCGACCAGGTAGCTCCCGCGCCACCATGTGCCGCCGCGGCCGGCACCCGCGCCTCTGCGGGCCTCCCGTCCGGCGGCCGCGGTGTCTGTGCCGTCACCCGCGTCCTGGCCGTGGGCGGGAGCGGCCGAACCGCGCGGCCGCGTGTGCGCGGTGACGCCTGCCGCGTCCTGTTCGATGAGATCGACATGGCTGCGCGTGACGACGTGGGCGAGCTTCTCCCGTGCGAGCGCGGCGCGCAGCCCGCGCTCCAGAGCGTGCTGCTCCACGTGGACGGGTGAGGTCTCGTCGGTCAACTCGACGTCCTGCACGAGCTGCTGGCGCCGCCGCGTGCTCCAGCGCGTCCAGCGGACGCCGGGAACGGCGGCGTGCGGCGTCGCCATCGACGCCAGCCACGAGGCGGTGTCGGGGCGCAGCACGCAGCTGCGGGAGGCTCGTCGGGTGACCTCGCCGTCGCTGTTGTCCAGCACGAGTGAGGGGACACCGGACCTGGCGAGCGCGAGTGACAGGGCGAGCCCTGCCGGCCCGGCGCCGACGACGATGACTTCGGACTCGCTCACGCGCCGGTCCCCGTGCGGCGCGAGACACCGTGAACCGCTTGGCCCGCGCACGCGGTTGAGGAGGGAAAAGCCGGAACGGGTGGAGCACAGCGCGCGATCACAAACGTATGCAACCCAGTGCCGGGTCACCCGTCAAGCTGAGCCGGAACGGCGGGAGCGGCGGCCCGGACACATGGTGACAAGTCCGGTCCGCCGCTCCGGCGGCTGCTCCCCCGCGGCCGCCGCGTCAGGTCGGGCCCCGCGTCAGGCCGGGGGCCCGGCGTTTGCGCCCTCGGGGGTCGCGGTCTGCGCCTCGGCCACCTTGATGCCTGTCTTGGCGCGGCGGCCGCGCTTCTCGATCCAGTTGGCGACCGCGGAGAGCGCGAGGCACAGGGCGACGTAGATGGCGCCGAAGACGAGCACGACCGGCACGTACGGGTTCTCCCCGTCGACCAGGATGGTGTTGGCCATCTGCCGCCCGGCGTAGAGGAGTTCCTCGTAGGTGATGACGAAGCCGAGTGAGGTGTCCTTGAGCGTGACGACGAGCTGGCTGACGATCGTCGGCAGCATGGACCGGACGGCCTGCGGGATGAGGACCGTCGTCATCACCTGGGTCTTGCTCATGCCCAGGGCGTACGCGGCCTCGCTCTGGCCCCTCGGCACGGCGAGGATGCCGGCGCGCAGCACCTCGGCCTGCACCGCCCCGTTGTAGAGCGTGAGACCGATGACGACGGCCCACAGCGGCTCATTGGTGAAGAAGCCGACCCACAGCACGTAGATGGTGATCAGCAGGGGAACGGCGCGGAAGAGCTCGATGACTCCGGTCGCGACCCAGCTGACGGGTTTGTGATCGGACAGCCGCCCCACGGCCAGCACCACGGCGAGCACCAGCGACAGCACGCCCGCCATCGCGAACGCCTGAAGGGTGCTGACGAGTCCCTCGACGATCGAGTTGCGCACTCCGGCGTAGTTGAAGATGTCCCACATCGCCCCGTCGAGCTGGCCCTTGGCGGCCAGCCGGTAGACGATGAAGGCGATCAGCGCCACCAGCGCGGCGGAGCCTATGACGGCGTAAGTGCGGTTGCGTGCGCGGGCCTTGGGCCCCGGCGCGTCGAAGAGTACGGACGAGCTCATCGGGCGACCTCCAGCCTGCGCTCAAGCAGCCGGAAGAAACCGCTGATGAGGAAGACGAGCACGAGGTAGGCGAGGGCCACCCAGACGAAGATGACCATGACGTTGTAGCCCTTGTCGCTCAGCACCTTCTGGACGCTGAAGAGTTCGGGGTTGTTGAAGGCGCCGGCGATGGCGGAGTTCTTCGTGAGCGCGATCATGATGCTGCTCAGCGGGGGGAGCACGGTCCGGGTCGCCTGCGGCAGCACGATCATGCGGAGCGTCTGCACGAAGGTCATGCCCAGGCTGCGCGCGGCCTCTGCCTGGCCCATCGGCACCGTGCTGATGCCGGAGCGCACGGCCTCGCAGACGAACGACGAGGTGTAGAAGCCGAGTGCGAGTACGCCCAGGATGTAGGAACTGATTCCGGGGAAGACGATCTGCGGCAGTACGAAGAAGGCCACGAGGAACAGCAGCGTCAGCGGCGTGTTCCGCAGCAGCGTCACCCACGCGGTGCCGAACGCGCGCAGCGGCGGCACCGGCGAGACCCGGAAGCCGGCTATGAGCACGCCGAGTATGAGCGCGAGCGCGGCACTGGCCGCGGTCAGAGAGACCGTTCCTATGAATCCGTCACGGAACAGGTCCAGATGGTCGAGCAGAACATTCATGGGGTCTCCGCAGGGCGGTCAGGGAAAGCCGCGTCCCGTACGCCCGCCCGCGCGGGCGGGCGTACGGGACGCGGTGCGGCGCCGGCCTGCCGGTCAGGCGTGACCGCCGCGCGAGGTGGTCGAGCGTCGGGCCGGCCGTAGGCCGAGCTGTCAGCCGCGCTCCAGGGCCGGGGGCTCCTCGAACTTCGAACCGGAGCGGCCCAGCGTCGCGTCGTAGGCCTTCTTGTAGCTGCCGTCCTTCTGGTGCGCCTCGACGGCGTCGAGCACCGCATTCTGCAGCTCCGTGTCGCCCTTCTTCAGGCCGATGCCGTACGGCTCGTCGCTGAAGGTCTCGCCGACGACCTTCAGCTTGGTGGGACGCTCGGCCGCGTAGCCCTTGAGGATGGCGTCGTCGGTGGTCATCGCGTCGACCTGGCCGTCGAGCAGCTGCTTGACGCAGTCGGTGTACTTGCCGAACTCGACGGTCTCGGCACCGTACTTGGACTTGTTGTCCTTGATGTTCTGCAGCGGCGTCGAGCCGGTGACGGAGCAGACCTTCTTGCCCTTGATGCTGTCCGGGCCCTTGATCGACTTCTCGTCCTTGCGGACCAGGAGGTCCTGACCGGCCATGTAGTACGGGCCGGCGAAGGACACCTGCTTCTTGCGCTCGTCGTTGATGGTGTACGTACCGACCATCAGGTCGACCTGGCCCTTGGAGATCGCGGTCTCGCGGACGGAGGAGTCGATGGTCTTGAACTGGATGTCCTTCTCGCCGAAGCCGAGGTCGGCGGCGACCATCTTCGCGACCTCGATGTCGAAGCCCTCGTACTTCTTGGACGAGGGGTCCTGGAAGCCGAGGTAGGGCTGGTCGGACTTGGCGCCGATGATCAGCTTGCCCCGCTTCTGTGCCTTCTTCAGCACGGGCGAGTCGACCTTGACGTCCTTGGCGACCTCGTACTTCGGCAGCGCCTTGGTGTCCGTGTCGCCGCCCGGCTTGTCGCCGGCGGGGCCTTCCTTGCCTCCGCAGGCGGTGGCGGAGAGGGCGAGAGTGAGGACCACGGCCGCCGAGGCGGCTGTCTTACGGAACTTCATGATGGGCATCCCTTGCTCGGTGTTCTGCTGGTCGGCGGTCGTTGCACAGCCGGTCGTGCGGGTCGCAAGTCCTGCGGGCCCGCTGCCTGGGTCTCCGGCCTCCCTGCTGCCGGTGGGTGGCAGCCGGACGGCGTCGGACCGGGCGGCGCGTGGACCGGCGGGCCGTTGCGGGGGGCGTCTTGGATCTGGATCGGATCTGCTCGGAACTCCGCTCAGCGTCACGTCAGTGGTGAAGGATCTTCGCCAGGAAGTCCTTCGCCCGGTCACTGCGGGGGTTGTTGAAGAACTGGTCCGGTGTCGCCTCCTCGACGATCCGGCCGTCCGACATGAAGACGACACGGTTGGCAGCCGAGCGTGCGAAGCCCATCTCGTGTGTGACGACGACCATGGTCATGCCCTCGTCGGCGAGCTGCTTCATCACCTCGAGGACCTCGTTGATCATCTCCGGGTCGAGCGCCGACGTGGGCTCGTCGAAGAGCATCACCTTGGGGTCCATGGCGAGCGCGCGGGCGATGGCCACCCGCTGCTGCTGACCTCCGGAGAGCTGGGCGGGGTACTTGTCGGCCTGGTTGCCGACACCGACGCGGTCCAGCAGCGCGCGCGCCTTCTGCTCCGCCTTCTGCTTGTCGGTGCGGCGGACCTTGGTCTGCCCGAGCATCACGTTCTCCAGCACCGTCTTGTGTGCGAAGAGGTTGAACGCCTGGAAGACCATGCCGACGTCCGCGCGAAGCTTGGCCAGCGGTTTCCCCTCCTGGGGCAGCGGCTTGCCGTCGATCGAGATGCTGCCGGAGTCGACCGTCTCGAGACGGTTGATGGTGCGGCACAGCGTGGACTTGCCCGACCCGGAAGGTCCGATGACGACGACGACCTCTCCTCGCGCGATGGTCAGGTCGATGTCCTGGAGCACATGCAGCGCACCGAAGTGCTTGTTGACGTTGTCCAGTACGACCAGATCGTCCGCGGCCGGCGCGGCGTCCTTGGTCACCGATACTTCGCTCATCGGCGTGTAGCTCCGTCCTCGTCGGTTGCGAGGACACTAATGAGCGACGGCCGCCAGCGTCATTACATCTGAGGGGAAATTGAGCATAACGATCCCGTCGCGGAACGGACCCGGCCCCGCTGTGACCTCGGAATCCGTACTCGGTCGTACCGGCTGCATAACAGAAGCCCGCGAGCGACCGGGAGCCCCTTGACTCACCTGCGCCGATGGGGGTTGATGCAATGCTGCGGTATTTCCGCCGCGGACCCGGACCGGCATCACGGAGGGAGGCCCGAGTGAGGTTGCTGCTCGTCGAGGACGACATTCACGTCGCCACGGCGCTCTCGGCCGTGCTCGGGCGCCATGGCTTCGACGTGGTGCACGCCCGCAGCGGCGAGGAGGCGCTGCGTGAGCTGCTGCCCTCGGACGACGTGGCTCCCTTCGGTGTCGTGCTCCTCGACCTCGGCCTCCCGGACCAGGACGGCTTCGAGGTGTGCGGCCGCATAAGGAAGATCAGCTCGACGCCCGTGATCATGGTGACGGCGCGCGGCGGCGTACGGTCCCGCATCCACGGCCTCAACCTCGGCGCCGACGACTACGTGGTCAAGCCGTACGACACCGGGGAGCTGCTGGCCCGCATCCACGCGGTGAGCCGCCGCGCGGCCCCCGAGGAGAGCGCCGAGACGGTCCGCGACGAGGGCACGCAGGGGGAGAGCACCCTCCGGGTCGGCGCCGTCACCATCGAGCTGCCCACGCGGAAGGTGTGCGTCGACGGCGACTCCGTGGCGCTGACGCGCAAGGAGTTCGACGTGCTGGCCCTGCTCGCGCAGCGCCCCGGCGTCGTCTTCCGGCGCGAGCAGATCATCAGCGAGGTCTGGCGCACCAGCTGGGAGGGCACCGGGCGGACGCTGGAGGTGCATGTGGCGTCGCTGCGCTCCAAGCTGCGCCTGCCCGCGCTGATCGAGACCGTACGGGGCGTCGGTTACCGTCTCGTCGAGCCTCAGCAGACGGTCTAGGCACAGCGGAGCGGGGGCCGGAAGAGACCATGCATGCCCGTCTGCTGCCACTGCTGATCTTTCTGCTCACCGGTGTGCTGCTGGCCCTCGGCTTTCCGCTCGCCATGAGCCAGGCCGCCACCGAGCAGCAGCGCGTCGTCGTCGACCGCATCGACGACACGGCACGGTTCGCCGCCCTCGCCCAGTTCGTGACCTCCTCGCCCGACGAGGGCGAGCGCCGCGCCATACTCCAGGACGAGCTGGACCGCTACCACTCCCTCTACGGCATCCGGGTCGGCGTCTTCCTCCGCGACGGGCGCGCCCTGGGCGTCTCGCCCGGCGGCTGGCAGGTGTCCGACTCCGTGGAGGGCGCCGACGCCTTCGACGAGGCGCTCGCGGGACGCCGCAGCCACGACCCGGCGCAGGTCTGGCCCTGGCAGCAGGAGCGCATCGCCGTCGCATCGCCGGTCATCCGGGACGGTGACGTGGCCGCCGTCGTGCTCACGGAGTCACCGACCGGGCAGCTGCGCTCACGCATCCTTCAGGGCTGGCTCCCGATCATCGCGGGCGAGGCCGCGGCGATGCTGCTCGCCGTCGGGCTCGCGCTGCGCCTGACGGGCTGGGTGCTGCGTCCGGTGAGGACGCTGGACCGTGCCGCGCACGAGATCGCCGTCGGAGAGTTCAAGTCCCGCGTCGCCGCGTCGGGCGGCCCGCCCGAGCTTCGCCGCCTGGCCCGTTCGTTCAACGAGATGGCCGACAACGTCGAGGGGGTGCTGGAGCAGCAGCGCGCGTTCGTCGCCGACGCCTCGCACCAACTGCGCAACCCGCTCTCCGCACTGCTGCTGCGCATCGAGCTCCTCGGCCTCGAAATGCCCGAGGCGGACGAGGAGTTCAAGTCCGTTCAGGCCGAGGGGAACCGTCTGGCGCGGGTGCTGGACGACCTTCTCGACCTGGCCCTCGCCGAGCACTCCTCCGCCGATCTGCGGCTGACGGACGTGGCGGAGGTGGCGGCCGAGCGCGTGGAGGCGTGGCTGCCGGTCGCCGAGATCAAGGGCGTGGTGCTGGAGTCGGCGGGTCCTCAGGCAGTGACCGGGTGGGCCGACCCCATCGCACTCTCCAGCGCCCTGGACGCCGTGGTCGACAACGCGATCAAGTTCACGCCGGAGGGCGAGAGGGTCACGGTGAGCGTCTCCAGGGACGGCGAGAGCGTCGTCGTGGAGGTCGCCGACCACGGCCCCGGGCTCAGCGAGGACGAGATGGAACGCATCGGAGACCGCTTCTGGCGCAGCAGCCGGCACCAGAACATCTCCGGCTCGGGGCTCGGGCTGTCCATCACCAGGGCGCTGCTCGCGTCGGGCGGGGGGAACCTCGCGTACGTGCACAACGAGCCGAAGGGCCTGCGCGTCCTCATCACCGTGCCGCGCAGCCGCCCGACGACGGACGACGAGGAGACGCACGGGCAGGCTGTCTCACTCATCAAGCGGCCGCCGGTGCGCGCCGACGCGGACAGCTGACACTCACGCGGTGTGCGCCGGAGCGGACGCCTGACACCGATCCGCGGCGCCGGCACCTGACACTGCGTCGGACACGTCTTGTCCGACGCCTGCGTCCCACGCCTCGGGCCGCCCGCGTCGGCGCCCGGGACGATGCGCCGCCACGCGAACGGCCCGGCCGCGGAAGGCGGTTCGCCCCCGCGGCCGGGCCGTTCGCGCACGCCGTGTCCAGGGGCTGTCCGGCGGACAGGCCCTACTGCCCCTTCGCCCTCGCGAAACGCAGCGTGAGGATCTGGAACGGGCGCAGGACGACCTCCACGGACCCGTCCGCGGACAGCTCGTGCGCCGCGGCATCCGGCAGCGGACGCTCCAGCAGGTCCGTCTCGCTCACCGACGTGACCGGCGTCCCCGCCGTGAGCACCGCGCGTGCGCGCCCGCCGTGCGACTCGTACAGGCGGACCACCAGATCGCCGCTGCGGTCGTCCGCCAGCTTGAGCGCCTCGACGACCACCTGGTCGTTGTCGACGCCGACAAGCGGTGCGACCGTGCCGCCGGCTCCCTGCACCGTGCGTTCCGGCAGGTTGATCCAGTGGCCCTCCCGCACCGCGTCGCCCACGGTCGCGCCCGGCGCGAGCGCGAACCGCAGCCGGTGCGAGCCCTGGTCGGTCTCCGGGTCCGGGTAGCGGGGCGCGCGCAGCAGCGAGAGCCGCACCGTGGTGGTCTGGCCGCCGTCGTCGCGGACTGTACGGGTCACGTCGTGCCCGTACGTCGAGTCGTTGACGACCGCCGCACCCCACCCCGGCTCCTCGACCTGGAGCCAGCGGTGCGCGCAGATCTCGAACTTCGCCGACTCCCACGAGGTGTTGGTGTGCGTCGGACGGAAGACGTGCCCGAACTGCGTCTCGGACGCGGAACGGTCCGCCTTCACATCCAGCGGGAAGGCGGCCTTGAGGAACATCTCGCTCTCGTGCCAGTCCACTTCGGTGTCGACGTCCAGCACCTTCGAACCGGCGCGCAGAGTCAGCCGCTGCACCACGCTCGAAGCGCCGAAGGAACGCGCGACGCGTACGGTGGCCCGCTCCTCGCCGGACTCGGACAGCTCCAGCTCGTCCGTGCCGGTCAGGTCGGTGACGTTGTGCCGGTAGAAGGAGTCCACGTCCCAGGCGTCCCAGTGGTTGGGCAGATCCGGGTGCACCTGGAGCAGGTTGGCCGCCTCACCGGGGGCGACGCTCTCGCGGCGGGCGTCCTCGTCGTACGCGGAGACGACCAGGCCCCGCCCGTCCACCTCGATCCGCAGCAGCCCGTTGGCCAGCACCCAGCCGCCGCCGGGCCGTTCCTCCGCGGTGACGGGCGTCCCGCCGGTGCGCTCGCCTGCGGGTGCCGCACCGCCCGCGGCCACGCGGTCGCGCGCGTGCGGCGCGGCGTTGAAGACGACCGGGACGTCGCCCTCGCCCGCCAGAGCGGACTGCGCCGCCGCGATGATCTCCTCCAGCTCCGCCCGCACGCGCGCGTACGTCTCGCGTGCCTCGCGGTGCACCCAGGCGATCGACGAGCCGGGCAGGATGTCGTGGAACTGGTGCAGCAGCACCGTCTTCCAGATCTCGTCCAGCTGCTCGTACGGGTAGGTGTGCCCGGTGCGCACGGCTGCCGTCGCCGCCCACAACTCGGCCTCACGCAGCAGGGACTCGCTGTGCCGGTTGCCCTGCTTGGTCTTCGCCTGCGACGTGTAGGTGCCGCGGTGCAGCTCCAGGTACAGCTCTCCGGCCCACACCGGCGCCTTCTGCCCGTACTCCTCGTGCGCCTTGGAGAAGAAGGCCGACGGCTTCTCGACGGTCACCCGAGGTGAGCCCTCCAGGTCCTTCAGCCGCTCCGCCCGCGCCAGCATCTCGCGCGTCGATCCGCCGCCGCCGTCGCCCCAGCCGAACGGCGCGAGTGAACGCGAACCGCTGCCCTTCTCCTGGTAGTTGCGGGCGGCGTGCGCCATCTCGGCGCCGCCCAGGTCGGAGTTGTAGGTGTCGACGGGCGGGAAGTGCGTGAAGACGCGCGTGCCGTCGATGCCCTCCCACCAGAAGGTGTGGTGCGGGAACTTGTTCGTCTCGCTCCACGAGATCTTCTGCGTCAGGAACCACTTCGCCCCCGCCAGCTTCACGATCTGCGGCATCGCGGCGGTGTATCCGAAGGAGTCCGGCAGCCACACCTCCTTCGTCTCGACGCCGAACTCCTCCAGGAAGAAGCGCTTTCCGTAGACGAACTGCCGGGCCATGGCCTCGCCGCCGACCATGTTCGTGTCGGACTCGACCCACATGCCGCCCACCGGCACGAACTGGCCGTCCGCCACCTTCTTCTTGACCTTCGCGTAGACCTCGGGCCGGTAGTTCTTGATCCATTCCAGCTGCTGGGCCGAGGACATGGCGAAGACGAACTCCGGGTGGTCGTCCATGAGGTTGACCATGTTCGACGCCGTACGGGCCACCTTCCGCACGGTCTCGCGCAGTGGCCACAGCCATGCGGAGTCGATGTGCGCGTGCCCGACGGCGCTGATGCGGTGCGCGGAGGGACGGGCAGGAGTGGAGAGCACGTCGCTGAGCGCGGCCCGCGCACGGGCGGCGTTGCCAACGATGTCATGAACGCCGAGAGCGTCCAGCGCATCCTCGATGGCACGCAGCAGCTCCCACCGCCGCGCGTCCTCCAGCGGCAGCTCCCGCATCAGCGACCCGGTCACCTCCAGGTCCTGCACCAGCTCCCACACCTCGGCCTCGAAGACGGCGAGGTCCATCCGCCGCAGCCGGTACAGCGGACGGTCGCTGGAAGTGAGCCTGTCGCCCTGGTACGTCGGCGTCTGCGGCGTGTTGACGATCGGGTTCGCCGCCGCCTCGACGAACAGCTCCACCTCCTCGCCGCCGGCGGCCGCTTCCGCGATGCGCACCCAGTCGTTGCGGGGGTTGAGCGCCTTGACTGCCTCACCGTCCGCCCGGTAGATCAGGCCCTCGCACTGGAAGCCCGGCATGTTCCGGTCGAAGCCCAGATCCAGCACCGCCTCGACGGTGCGGCCCTGCCACTCCTCCGGCACGCGCCCCGTGACCTTGAACCATGTCGTACCCCAGGCGGGGCCCCACCGCTCACCGGCCTTCGACGGCCCGTACGTCGCGGCAAGCCCCTCCGCCACCGGCACGGGCTCTCCGGGGACGTCCCACCGCTCGACGGTCAGAGGCAAGGGGCTGCTGTATACGGCGGGCTTGATGCGCTCGGCCAGGACACGGCGAAGGCGGTCCTCGACGATGCGGCGGTCGTCGTGCATGGCGGCTGCTCCGATCTAAGGGTCCTCGGGTCCTCGTTACGTTCGACCTGGTGAGGAGCCTGCCATCATGCGGGCCGCGGCGACAGCGTTGTGTTTCAGCCTGCGGTGGCGTATTGGACGAACCGCTCAGTACCTCTCACAGGTCGTCCGGGAGCAGCTCGAACGCGGGGACGTGAGCAGGGCGAACGATGCTGAAGTGTTTCCGGTCCACGGTGCTCACCTGCTTCGCCTTCCACCGCTCTTACCGCTGTGGACAGTCGTAGGGCGCGAAAATCCATTGGGCCGGCGGGCTCACGATGAGTGGCTACTCCCGGCGGCGGGGACCGTTGATCACGTTGGTCGCAGCGACAGCGTGGTTGTTCAGCCCGTGGTCGCGTATTGGACGAAGGCGGCCCAGCCGGTACGGGGCACCGTGAGCCGGGGTCCCTCCGGGTCCTTGGAGTCCCGGATGTGCACGGCGGGCGTTGCGGCTGCGGCGACTTCGAGGCACTCGGCGCCTTCGCTGTCGCTGTAGCTGCTCTTGCGCCAGGCGACTTCCAGGCAGTTGTTGCCTTCTGCGTCGCTGTAGCTGCTCTTGATCCAGTTCAGCTCCGAGGCGGACGCACGTTGTTCGTCGCTCATAGCTCCCCTGCCAACTGCTCGATCAGACGCGCCGACTCCTGGGTATTCAGAGCCTGCATGCGGATGATGCCATGTCGTTGGGCGTATACCCGCACTGCTGTGTGATCGGTGATGATGCTGCTCACGCCCTGCGACTCGGTGTGAGCAACCACGCGTCCATCCGTCGTCTCCAACAGCGTGATTGGACCGAACGAGCCGTTGTGCTCCCAACGCTCAGTCGGCATGACCTGCACGGAGACATTGCGCAGACGGCTTCGGTCCAGCAGCCGGTGCAGTTGCTCCCTCATAACGGTGCGGCCCCCGACGGGGCGCCGCAGGGCGGCTTCCTCAATCACGAAGCCGATAACCAAGGCGGCTTCGCCTTCCAAGATGGCTTGGCGAGCCAATCGGGCGGTCACGCGGTCTTCGACCGTTGATTCGCTCAAGGGAGGACAGCGGCCGCTGACCAGAGCGCGTGCGTAACTGGCCGTTTGCAATAGCCCTGGAATCGTCAACGGCTCGTATGCGTAGATGCTGACCGCGTCCTGCTCCCATAGAGCGAAGTCGCGGAAGCCTGCGGGTAGTCGAGCCCGCTCGACGTCCTCCTGAACCGCCTTCAGCAACCCGCCCGCGTCCAGCACCCGCTCCGCCCCGTCGATGAACTGCGGCTTCGGCGCTCGCCGTCCCCGCTCGACGGACGAGACCAAGTCGACGCCGTAGCCGATCCGTTCGCCCAGTTCGGCCTGTGTCAGTCCCGCCCGTTCCCGCAGGAACTTGATCTGCCTGCCGATCGCCTTCAGCAGCGGATCGACGGCGTCTCCGGCCTCCGTCCGCTGCGCTGCGTGTTCGCCCTCGGTCATGCGGCGCCACCCCCTTCGTGCCCGTACTCAACGGAGGTACGGCGGCTCCGTCACTGCTGACGCGGGGTACAGCCCCGCTGAGGCTTCGGTACGGGAGCACCTCGTACCGGCCGACCCCCTCGACCGATTATGTCCGGGCGGACACCCTCTGTGATGTGAAAACCGAGATCGCCCCGACCGAAATCAGCGCTCCCGTCCACGAGTTCGCGCAGTTGTTCAGTTCGACTCCCCGCGGCGCCCGGCTCGCCCGTCTGATGGGTACCGAGCAACTGGCGGCGTGGGGCTGGCCGTACGACGACGAGGTCTCCCGGACCGGCACGCTGCTCATCGCGGAGCTGGCCGCCAACGCCGCCACTCACGGGTGCCTGCCGGGACGCAGCTTCCGGCTGCGCCTGCTGACCGGTCCGGGACTGCTGCTGCCCGCCACCCTCCGCATCGAAGTCGCCGACGCACAGGGCGAGTTCAGTGCTATAGCGCCCGAGTCGACGATGCCGGTGGACGCCGAGTCGGGCCGCGGCCTTCTGCTCGTCGACTCGCTCGCGCACAGCTGGGGAGTCTCGCCGAGAGACCCGTCGGGTAAGACGGTGTGGGCCGAGCTGAGTCTGAGTGCGACCGGTGGTCTCTGAGTGCCGTGGTCGCCGGACAGCGAGTACGGCGGCTGCCGGGTCCGGAGCTGGTGGCCGTGAAGGCGGCCGATGCAGGGCGCGGAAGTCGACGGAAAGTGCTTACAGCTGGAGCCTGGGTGTAAGCATTCTCCTCCGCTCCTTCATGGGACAGCGTGGAGAGCCTGGCCATCAGCCCGGGGGGCGGGCTCGTCGCGACCACGGCGCGGGAGGCCAAGGTGCGCATGTGGAAGGTCCCGAAGGCCGGTTGGGCCGAGGGGCAGGGGCGCGCGGCCGGGCGCCCGCGCGAACCGCAGGGTCGTCGAACGAACTTGTGCGCGTCCGAGCTGTCACACCCGGAGGGGTCGCCTCGTCTCCCTTGTGTGACGCAGAACCGGCGACGAAGAAGCACGCCCGGACGGGTGGGATCGGTCGTGCGGAACGGCATGGATACGCCTGCGCCCGCTGTCGTCCTGAGTGTGTACGGGCTGTGAGTTCGAGTCCCCCTACCGGTAAGGACCTGTATGCAGGCCATCACTGTTCGAGACCGTGAAGCCGGTCTTGCCGGCATGTCCTTGACGGAGATGCCCTACCCCCATGCGGCCGAGAACGACGTCATCGTGCGCGTGCACGCCGCGGGCTTCACCCCTGGAGAGCTGGACTGGCCCGGCACGTGGTCCGATCGCGCGGGCCGCGACCGGACGCCGAGCGTGCCCGGACATGAGCTGTCCGGTGTCGTCGTGGAGCTGGGGTACGGCACCACCGGACTGAGCGTCGGCCAGCGGGTGTTCGGCCTGACCGACTGGGCCCGCAACGGCACCCTCGCCGAGTACACCGCGGTGGAGGCGCGCAACCTCGCCCCGCTCCCGGCGGACGTCGACCACACCGTGGCCGCCGCGCTGCCGATTTCCGGACTGACCGCCTGGCAGGGCCTGTTCGACCACGGCCGCCTTGCCGCAGGCCGGACCGTTCTGATCCACGGTGCTGCGGGGGGCGTCGGCTCGATCGCGGTCCAGCTCGCCCGCGAGGCCGGCGCCCGCGTCATCGGTACCGGCCGGGCCCACGACCGGGAGAGGGCACTCGCACTCGGGGTCGACACCTTCATCGACCTGCAGTCCGAGAAGCTGGAGGACGCCGGCGAGGTCGACGTGGTGTTCGACGTGATCGGCGGCGGCATTCTCGACCGCTCGGCCGCCATGGTCCGGGCCTGGGGCACGCTCGTCACCATCGCCATGCCGCCCACGGTCCGGCCCATGGACGGGCGGGCCGTCTTCTTCGTCGTCGAACCCGACCGCGCCCGGCTCACCGATCTCGCCACGCGGCTGAGGGACGGCCGGCTCAAGCCGGTCGTCGGTGCTGTGCGGCCGCTCGCGGAAGCACCCGTCGCGTTCGCCCCCGGCACGCGCACCCCGGGCAAGACGATCATCCGTATCGCGGAAGACTGAACAGGAGGCGCAGCGGCCTGGCAGCGCGAAGCGAACGGGGGGTTGGACGCGACGTCGAACGGGGACGGGCGCGACGGGCGCCAAGTGTCCCCGCGCCCCTACGGCTTGACGGACCTGTAGAAGTGCTGGGCGCCCTTGTGCAGGGGCAGCGGTGCCGTGTAGATCGCGGTGCGCCGGTCGACCTTCTGCGCCGCGTGGACCTTCTCGCCGATCTGGTCGCGGCTGTTGAGCGCCGCCCGCGTCATGCCCTCGGTGAGGGCGGTGTCCGTACGGTCCGTGGTGACCAGCAGGTTGGCCACTGCCACGGTGTCGACGGGCTCGCCCTGCTGAATGGCCGGGTAGGCGTCGGGCGGCATCACGGCGGCGCGGTAGTGGCGCGTCTCGGGTTCGAGGGCGTGGAGCTCCTCCACCAGATCGCCGAGCTGTACGAGCTGGATGTTGGTTTTCGCCGACAGGTTCTCGATGGCGGCGGTCGGCAGGCCACCGGACCAGAAGAATGCGTCGATCTTGCCCTTCTCCAGCAGGTCGGGCATGCGGTCGATCCCCTGGCGCACGGCTTGCACGTCCTTGTCGACGTCCAGACCGGCCGCCCGCAGCAGCCTTCCCGCGATGAGGTTCACCCCCGACCGCTTCTGACCGACGCCGACCCGCATCCCCTTGAGGTCCTTGGCGCTGCGCACACCCGAACCGGCCGGGACGACGAGCTGCAGGTAGTCGTCGTACAGCCGCGCGCACGCGCGCAGACGGCCGGCGCCCGGTTCCTTGCGGTCGCGGTACGTGGCGACCGCGTCCGAGGCGGCGATGGTGAAGGAGGCCTTGCCGGAGGTCACCAGGTCGAGGTTCTGCACCGAGCCCTGGCTGCTGCGCAACCGCAGCCGCACATCGGGCAGTTCGCGGTGAAGACGGTCCTGGAGGAGCGAGCCGTAGCGCGCGTACACGCCCGTGGGTACGCCGGTGGCGAAGGTGACGGTGCCGCTGGGGGCGGCGCTGCCGCCGGGAACCAGCCACCACGCCAGCACCCCGAGCACGGCGACCACAGCCGTGGCCGCGCGCAGCAGGTGCCGTCTGCCCATGCGCAGGCTGCCGCTCAGGCGGCGCGCTGTACGTCGGAGCCTCACCATGGACGGTGATCGTGCCAGGCACCGGCCCCGGACGCGAGGCCGGGGCCACGGCGCAGGGAGACAGGGCCGGCGGCTCTCATCGTCGCCGCAGCCCGTGCAGCAGTTTCTCGACGGCGTCGGGTACGACGGCTTCCAGTTCCTGGCCGTCGAGCATGCCGCCGTTGGCCATGGCCGTCAGCCCGTGGAGCGTCGCGAGTGCCAGCAGGGCGAGGTGTTCGGGGTCGCCGGGCACGAGTTCCCCCGACTCCTGTGCGGCGGAGATCACCTCGAGTGAGACGGCGAACGCCCGCTCCGCCGCGGCGCGCACGGACTCGGCACCCTCGCGGTGCTTGCCGGTGTACATCAGCTCCAGCAGGGCCGGGTGCCGCGTGGCGAAGCGGACGTATGCGCGAGCGAGGGCCTGCAACCGGGCGGTGCATTCCGGCTCGGCGTCCCGCACGGCGGCGTCGAGGTCCTGGCCGAGGCGTACGAAACCGTCCTCGGCGAGCGCGTCGAGCAGCGCCTGCCGGTCGCCGAAGTGGCGCCGGGGCGCGGCGTGGCTGACGCCGGTCTCGCGGGCGAGCTCGCGGAGGGAGAGGGCGGCGACGCCGCGCTCGCGCACCGTTGCCTCGGCCCGCTCGAGGAGCGCGGCGCGGAGGTTTCCGTGGTGGTAGGAGCCGGCGCGCATGGCGGCAGGGTACTCGACCGCCCGAGGTCGGCCCAGGTCAGTCCGGGTAGCCCGGCAGCTCGCCGGGCTGCGTCCGGAATCCGGGGTGGGGCGCCCCGGGCGGCCCCGCGGAACGCGGGTCGGTGGCCGGGATTGACGGCCGATGTTGTCGGTGACTACATTCTCGGTCATGACTACATCACGATGGACGGCACAGCAGCTCCCCGATCTCTCCGGACGCACAGTCGTCGTGACCGGAGCCAACAGCGGCCTCGGCCTCGTCGCAGCGCGGGAGGCGGCCCGCGCCGGAGCGCACGTCGTCCTCGCCGTACGGGACACGGCCCGCGGCGAGGCCGCCGCGGCCACGCTGCGGGGCAGCACCGAGGTGCGGCGGCTCGACCTCGCCGACCTGGCCTCCGTGCGCGCCTTCGCCGAGAACTGGCAGGGCACGCTCGACGTCCTGGTGAACAACGCCGGCGTGATGGCGATACCCGAGCGCCGCACGGCCGACGGCTTCGAGATGCAGCTCGGCACCAACCACCTCGGCCACTTCGCCCTCACCAACCTCCTGCTGCCGCACATCACCGGCCGCGTCGTGACCGTCTCCTCCATGGCGCACCGCACCGGCCGCATCGCCTTCGACGACCTCAACTCCCACGGCGGGTACAACCGTTGGCGCGCCTACGGGCAGTCCAAGCTCGCCAACCTCCTCTTCACCGCCGAACTCGCCCGGCGGCTGGAATCGGTGGCCTCGCGGGTCACGGCGCACGCCGCCCACCCCGGGTACTCGGCGACCAACCTCCAGGGCCACACGACGAACAAGGCCGAGAAGGCGTTCATGGCCATCGCGAACCGGCTCGTCGCGCAGCGGGACGAGATGGGCGCGCTGCCGACGCTCTACGCAGCCACCCAGCCGCTGCCGAGCGGCAGTTACACCGGACCCGGCGGTTTCATGGAGAGCCGCGGACACCCGGCACCGGCCCGCAGGAGCGCCGCGGCGAAGAACGCGCGCGACGCCGAGCGCCTCTGGAGCCTGTCCGAGAGCCTCACCGGCGTGGCGTTCCCGCTCACCTCCGCACCTTCGGGACGCGCCTGAGCCGAGGTCCGGGTTGGCGGTGCGGACGGGCCGGCTTCCGCGTACGGGGCGATGCGCGGGGGAGCGGGCCGCCCCGGCTGCGGGGGGCGTGCGCCGCGCCCGAGCGCGTACCCTGTTCGACTGAGATGACTGCGAAGACTTATGAGCTGCGGACGTTCGGCTGCCAGATGAACGTCCACGACAGCGAGCGGATGGCCGGCCTGCTGGAGGAGGCGGGCTACGTGCGCGCGCCCGAGGGCGCGGACGGCGGCGACGGCGGGGCCCCCGCGGACCTGGTCGTCTTCAACACGTGCGCGGTGCGGGAGAACGCCGACAACCGCCTCTACGGCAACCTCGGTCAGCTCGCGCCGAAGAAGGCCGCGCGGCCCGGCATGCAGATCGCGGTCGGCGGCTGCCTGGCGCAGAAGGACCGCGAGACCATCGTGAAGAAGGCCCCCTGGGTCGACGTCGTCTTCGGCACGCACAACGTCGGCAAGCTGCCTGTCCTCCTGGAGCGGGCCCGCGTCCAGGAGGAGGCGCAGGTCGAGATCGCCGAGTCGCTGGAGGCGTTCCCCTCGACACTGCCGACGCGCCGCGAGAGCGCGTACGCGGCCTGGGTCTCCGTCTCCGTCGGGTGCAACAACACCTGCACGTTCTGCATCGTCCCGCAGCTGCGCGGCAAGGAGAAGGACCGCAGGCCGGGCGACATCCTCGCCGAGGTCGAGGCGCTGGTTTCCGAGGGCGTCACCGAGATCACGCTGCTCGGGCAGAACGTCAACGCGTACGGGGCGGACATCGGCGACCGCGAAGCGTTCAGCAAGCTGCTCCGAGCCTGCGGACGCATCGAGGGACTGGAGCGCGTGCGCTTCACTTCCCCGCACCCGCGCGACTTCACCGACGATGTGATCGAGGCGATGGCCGAGACGCCGAACGTGATGCCGCAGCTCCACATGCCCCTGCAGTCCGGCTCCTCTCGGGTGCTGAAGGCGATGCGGCGCTCCTACCGGCAGGAGCGCTTCCTGAGCATCATCGAGAAGGTCCGTGCGGCCATGCCGCACGCGGCGATCTCCACGGACATCATCGTCGGCTTCCCCGGCGAGACCGAGGAGGACTTCGAGGAGACGATGCACGTCGTGCGCGAGGCGCGCTTCGCGCAGGCCTTCACGTTCCAGTACAGCAAGCGGCCCGGGACGCCCGCCGCCGAGATGGACGGGCAGATCCCGAAGAAGACCGTGCAGCAGCGGTACGAACGCCTCGTCGCACTCCAGGAGGAAATCTCCTGGGAGGAGAACAAGAAGCAGGTCGGACGCACCCTCGAACTCCTCGTCGCCGAGGGGGAGGGACGCAAGGACGAGGCCACCAGGCGGCTTTCCGGACGGGCCCCCGACAACCGGCTCGTGCACTTCGCCCGGCCCGCCGAGCAGGTGCGCCCCGGTGACATGGTCACCGTCGAGGTGACCTACGCGGCCCCCCACCACCTGCTGGCCGAGGTCCCGCCCACCGCCGTGCGCCGCACACGTGCCGGCGACGCCTGGGAGGCGCGCCATGCCGCGCCGGACGCGGCGGCCGGGAAGCAGGGCGTGATGCTGGGCCTGCCCACGGTCGGAGCGCCTGAGCCGGAACCCGCCGACGCCGGGGGCAGCGGCTGCCGCGTCTGCTGATGCCCCCGGCGGTGCCGTGCGGGACCGCCGGTTCCGCTGGGAAGTCAGGACGCAGAGCGCCGCGCCGGGGTCGCGCCCCGACGAGCGGCTGACCCCTGTGCAAAGCCTTCGGGGAACAACGCCGGCGGGCGGCGCGCACGGACCGCGCACGAAGTTTCATCGCGCGGTTACGCAGAGCGACTCACGCCGTTAAGCTGCGCGCCATGCTTGTCGCCGCCGCCACATGCCCCAGCCCGCCCCTGCTCGTCCCCGAGGTCGCCGGAGGCGCGGCCCACGAGATGGACGCCGCCCGCACGGCGTGCGACGAGGTTCTCGGCGCCCTCGCAGAGGCACGCCCCGACCGTCTCGTCGTCGTCGGCCCGGCGGAGCAGTCCGCGCGTGGCACGCACCCGCAGGGAGCGCGAGGTTCCTTCCGCGGTTTCGGCGTGGACATGGAGGTCTCCCTCGGCAAGGGAGAGCCCCCCGCCGACGCCCGCCCGCTCCCGTCGTCCCTGGCCGTCGGCGCGTGGCTGCTGGACCGCGAGGGATGGACAGCCGCACCGGTGGAAGGCCTCGGCGTCGGCGAACCGCTCAGCCGCGTGCGGTGCGAGGAGACCGGGCGTCAACTCGCAGCCGGTACCGAACGGGTGGCTCTTCTGGTGATGGGTGACGGCTCCAACTGCCGTACGGTCAAGGCCCCCGGCTACTTCGACGAACGAGCCACGGCCTTCGACGCCGAGGCGGCCCGCGCCCTGGGCACCGCGGACGCCGACGCCCTGCTGGCGCTGGACGAGGAACTCGCGTACGAGCTGAACGCGTCGGGCCGCTCCTGCTGGCAAGTGCTGGCCGGCGCGGCGGCCGGGGGCGGCAGTGCGCTGCGTGGGCGGCTGCTCTACGACGAAGCCCCTTACGGAGTGGGCTACTTCGTCACGAGCTGGACCTGACATGTGACGTGACGTTTGTGGGCGTGCCCCCCCGGCCGGAACTCCGGCGGGGGGGCACGCCCACACTTGCACTCGCGGCCGGCCGGGCCCGGCCGGCTCACCACCGGCGGCCGGCCGGGGCCGGCACGGTCAGGAACCGCCCCGGGGGCCCCCGCTGCCGCCGCCCTGGGGGCCGCTGCCCTGGGAGCCGCCGCCCTCACGGCCGTACTTCTCGGTCTGCTCCTTCGCCTTCTGGCTGCTGGACCGGATCTTCTCGCTGTACTTGCCCTTCGTCTTGGAGTCGGCCATGTCCGCGGCCTTGTCGATGCCCTTGGACACCTTGTGGCCGTGCTGGCCCAGCATCCCCTTGACCTTGTCCATGAGACCCATGGCGGCCACCTTCCTTCCGTCCGGTGCGCCTCTGAGGCGGTTCAGTTGCGGGCGTCGTCCGCGGCTTCGCTGTCGGCTGCGCCCTCGGCCGATTGCTGCTTCGGGATGCCGACGTCTTCCGGCTCGTCCCCGCCTCCGGCAGCCGCCGAGACCTCCTGTTCCTTCGCCTTCCCGCCCGCTGCGGCTTCCCCAGCGGGGGCGGCGCCGGCGGCCGGTTTCCGGGGTGGACCGGAAGAACGCCGCAGAAGCCGTGCAAAGACGCCCATATCTCTACTCCTGACCTTACTGACATAGCTGCGATCCGGCGCACCGGGAAAGAGTGCCGCTCCCCGCCTGCGGCGGAACGGGCGCCGGAAATCGGGCTTGGGGCCCTCGCAACAGGCAACGAAACCGCAGGGCCGCCGTCACGTCGCTCGTTCGGGTCCGGAGGGGCGCGAGAGGTTTGGGACACTGGCGGCGTGAATGCCGCAGACCCGTCCCCGGTCCCCCCAGCCGCGCCCGGCGGGCCCCTGACCTCATCGTCCCGCCGCGGCGCCGTCCCGCCCGTCGTCGCAGTCGTCGGGCCCACCGCCGCCGGCAAGTCCGACCTCGGTGTCGCGCTCGCCCGCCACCTCGGCGGAGAGGTGATCAACGCGGACTCGATGCAGCTCTACCGCGGCATGGACATCGGCACGGCCAAGCTGACGCGGCGCGAGCGTGAGGGAGTGCCGCACCACCTCCTGGACATCTGGGACGTCACGGTCGCGGCCAGCGTCGCCGAGTACCAGAGGCTCGCCCGCACCGAGATAGAGCGGCTGCGCACCGCGGGACGCGTCCCGGTCCTGGTGGGCGGCTCCGGACTGTACGTACGGGGCGCCATCGACGCCATGGACTTCCCCGGAACCGATCCGGCCGTGCGGGCCCGCCTGGAGGACGAGCTCGAGGCCGAGGGCTCAGGGGCCCTGCACGGGCGCCTGGCCGCCGCGGACCCGCAGGCCGCGCGCGCGATTCTGCCGAGCAACGGGCGCCGCGTCGTGCGCGCCCTCGAAGTCATCGAGATCACCGGCCGTCCCTTCACCGCGAATCTGCCGGGGCACGAGGCGGTGTACGAGACGGTCCAGCTCGGAGTCGACGTGGCCCGCCCGGAGCTCGACGAGCGGATCACCGCACGCGTCGGGCGGATGTGGGAGGCGGGCCTCGTGGAGGAGGTGCGCGAACTGGAGGCGGCCGGGCTGCGCACGGGGCGTACGGCATCGCGTGCGCTGGGCTATCAGCAGATCCTCGCGATGCTCGCCGGCGAGTGCAGCGAGCAGGACGCACGCGAGGAGACCGTGCGTGCAACGAAACGCTTCGCACGCCGGCAGGACTCGTGGTTCCGCCGCGACCCGCGCGTGCACTGGCTCAGCGGCGCCGCGGAGGACCGGCCCGAACTGACCGGCAAGGCACTGGAGTTGCTGGAGCAGGCGGTCACGGCCTGACCGCAGGCACGGTTCCGGTCGGGTCCGCTCTGCGGCCAGGCCCGCGCGCGGTCCCGCCCCGCCAGTCAACGGGGCGGCCGGGCCGGGGAATCGGGGTGGAAAGCGGAGTCACCCCGGGGCGGCTCGGGCGGTCGTGGACAGAACGGTCTCGCCTTTGAGACGGTCGAGTACATGTTGTCCGGTAAGAAGGATCTGTCGGAACACCCAGGTGAACGCTCACCGCCCGTACCCCGTCAGGCAAGGCGGCACCCGCGGGAGGCCGCCCAGACTCAGCAGCACCGCCGGTCCCGCGTGGAAGGACCGGAGTCCGCGCCGCACGACCGCCAGAGGCAGTCAGCGCGGGAGCAGCAGCTGGAGCGGGAGGTCGACCAGCTCCACCAGGCAATGGAGCATCGTGCGGCGATCGACCAGGCCCGCGGCATGATCATGGCCTGGCAGGCATGCTCCAGCGAAGCGGCATGGCAAGTCCTCGTCGAGGTCTCCCAGAACACCAACACCAAGCTCCGCGACGTCGCCACCACGCTGGTGTCCACGTCCAGCGGTGGCTCGATGCCGACGGACCAGCGCCGTCAACTCACCGCCGCATTCCGCCGGATGGACACCGGCACCTGACGGGCCGCGCGTCGCATCCGGAAACTTCCGTGGTGCCCTCTGCCGGGCGGGCGCGCTCAGGGGCAGGCGAACCGTGCCGGGCTTCTTACGCGTTCACATGAACCGGCGGATGGGCGAGACCGCGGCCTCCCTCAGCCGCTGCGCCGCCGGGCGCTTCTTCCAGCGGCCTCGCTGCATCCGCTCACTGACCTCGAGGTCCTGCTCGAAGTGCTCATCGAGCCGGGCGGTAAAGGTCTCATCGAGCACGGCGAGCATGACTTCCTCGTCGTGGTCGAGCGAACGGCGGTTGAAGTTGGTCGAGCCCAGGAGCGAGGCCACCCGGTCGACCGTGATGACCTTCGCGTGCATCATCGTCGGCTGGTACTCCCAGATCCGCACCACGCAGTCGAGGAGTTCCTCGTAGTGCTGCTGGCCGGTCAGCCGGGACACCCGCTTGTCCGAGTGCGGGCCGGGAAGCAGGATGTCCACCTCCACGCCCCGCCGGGCGACGTCGCAGAGCAGACCGATGAAGTACGGGTCGGGGGCGAAGTAGGCCGTCGCGATGCGGACGCGCTCCTGCGCCGACTCGAGAACGACGCGCAGGAGGGTCTGCATGTCCTGCCAGCCGAAGCTGGCGGAGCCGCGCACCACCTGGATCACCGCGTCGCCCTGGGGCTGCAGTTCGATGAAGCGGTCGCGTTCGTCGAAGAGTTCGTCGTGGCACTCGGCCCAGTTCTGTGCGAAGGCGGCCGCGATCCCGTCCACGGCCGGTCCGCGGACCTCGGCGTGGGTGTCCCTCCACTCGTTCTCGTTGCGGGCGTCGCCGCACCACTCCTGGGCGATTCCGACGCCGCCGGTGAAGGCGATGCTTTCGTCCACGACCAGCACCTTGCGGTGGCAGCGGTGGTTCTGCTTGAACGGCGACGACCACATCGGCTTGCGGAACCAGGCAACTTGGGCGCCGGCCCGGTCCATCATCTCCAGCAGATTCTGTTCGATCGGTCTGCTGCCGAAGCCGTCCAGCAGCACCCTGACCCGAAGGCCGTTGCGGGCCCGGTCCGCCAGCGCCTCGGCGAACCGCCGTGCGATGTCACCGCGCCAGTAGACGAAGGTCATCATGTCCACGGTGTGCTCCGCGGCCCGGATACGGGCCAGCATCGCTTCGAAGATCTGATCTCCGTTGCGCAGCGGCACAAGGGCGTTCCCTTCGGTGGCGGCGATGCCGATGAGGCGCTCCAGCCGCCGCCGTATGCGCTGCCGCTTCTCCTCGCCGGACGCGGAAGCCGTCTCCGGTGGCTGCGGGCCGCGCCGGGGCGGGGGCTGATGCGGGTCTTGCGCGGTTGTCATGGTCACCTGCCGGTCAGGAACGGTGGGTCGCGGGCACGGCTCCGAGATGCCCGAAGCGTGTTCCGCCGAGCGGACTGCACCCAGCGGCGATATCGGGAGGTACCCCAGGTGAGCCACTCCCATCCACGGCCGGGCTGCCGGTTCTCCCGGCCGGGATGCAGGTGCCCGGGGTGGGCAGCCATATGTCAGTCGATGATTCGGGGGTGCCCCGTGTTCGTCGGAGTCGTCGTGGTCGTGTGCGTGATCCTGGCCGCACCGGCCATCCTGCTGCCGCGCTTCTCCCACCGTCCCCGTGGAGCACAGTGCGCCGTCTCCGCGCGACGTCGGAACCACCGCCGCCCGTACGGTCCGGTCCGGGCGACAGCCATGGGCCATGTGTGAACTGCCGTGTGCGGGCTACGCAGATGGTGCGTCGTCGCGTGGCCCGGGCCAGGTGACGGCGAAGACCCCACTCGGTTCGGAGCGCAGCCGGTGGGGTCGGCCCGTCACAGGACGACCCGCTGCGGGGAGCGCGAGCCGCTGATCACCTGGTGGATCACTTCGCAGGTGTACCGGAACTCCGTCCATGCCGGACTTCACGGGGAAGATCACCCGGCGTTCACCGCCTCGACAGTCAGTTGGTACGCCGGTCACCTCCCCACGGGTTCGGTGCAGCCTCGCCGCCGGCTCACCTCCACACAGGGCGGTGGGGGAGGAAGCAGCTGTGTCAGGCATCTCTGCGTCGCCGTGCACCCCGCCGACTCCGGCGTCGCCCGGCAGAAGCGCCCCGCGACGTTTCGTCCGGCCGCTCCGGGCAACTCAGCCACCGGCCGTTCGGCGCCTGTCGTGCGGCTTCGTACCTCAGACCGGCCAACTGAACGGAGAACCGGACATGTTCAAGGCAATCGCAGACGTTCTGCGCACCATCGGCGGCGCCGTCGCCACCGTCGTCACGCTCCCCTTCCGCCTTGTGGCGCGTCTCTTCGGCGGAGTCTCCGACAGCGCCCACGGCAGGCACTGAGCACACCGCCGTGGGCCGGCGGTTGAGCGGCGGAGACGGCGCTGATGATCACCCGGCGCCGCTGCCTTCCGCTCAACACGGCTTGCTGCGCGGCTGGTTCCGGTCGAGGCGTGGCACCTCACGCGCCGCGCAGCTCGAACCGCTCCGGGTCCGCCCGGCGCACAGGCCGCGGGCCGGGCCCGCGCGGCCGGGGAGCTTCGGCGGCCGGGGCTACGGGGACCTCAACTGCTTCAGCGCGGCTTCGATCACGGAGCGCAGGCGCGCGTCCACGACGCCTTCCTGCGTGCTCGCCACGATCTCCTCCGCAACCGAGTTGAGCTTGGTGTTGGAGTGCTGCGAGACGGTCACGAGCACCGTCCACGCGTCGTCGGGGGTGAGGCTGTACGCAGCCATGAGTACGCCCTTGGCCTGATCGATGACGGGCCGGGTCTCCATCGCCTTCCGCAGCTGCTCCAGCTCCACGGACTCATCCGCCGCCTCACCAGACACGGCCGCCCTCGCTCCTCTCGTGCCGTCGACGCATCCACCGATGCCCAGCTTCACGAAAGCCTATACACAGCACATATGGCATGGGTATGGCGTCGATCTCAGGCTCGCCCCCGGGGCCTCCGGACCGTGGAACGGTGCCCGCCGCGACGGCCTGAAACGACCTGCCACAACCGGGCGGGAGCGACCCTGTCCCGGAGCTGCCGCATCGCTCCTGAACCGCTGAACGCCCGGTCACAGCCTGATCACGTGATGGCATCGGGACGTCCTGGACGTCCGCCGTGGCCATTCCGGCGTGCCATCATCGACCATCGTTCGGAGCCTGCAGTTGTAGTTGGGAGGGCGGGTGGCGATGGAGGCCGGCCCTCGTGACAATGAGGAGACCGCTGTCGACGAGGTTGAGCGCGCCGGGTCCGCGGGGGGACGCATCGACGATCTCCCGGGCCTCGACGGCAGCACTCGGGGCGTGCCCCACGGCAACGGTGACTCCGCGGCCGACCGCTCTGGTGGGGCACCGGACGTGAGCGACGGTCCGGACACCGCCGACGCTGGCCTCGCGGACGACCTGGACATCGACGACGGGCCCGACGCGGCCGACGACCTGGACGGCTCCGACGTACCCCCCGAGGCCCGGGACGCCGACGTGGAGGCGCAGGACCTGCGTCCCCCCCGCAAGTTCCGGGTGTGGCAGCTCGCCCCCATCGTGGTGCTGAGCGCCCTCGGCTCGCTGATGTTCGCCTTCCCCCTCGCCTTCGAGCCGGGCGGCGGCACGGGCGCGGTCGTCTCCATGCTGGGGCTCCTGATCTGCGGCTGCGCGGCAGGCTGGGCCGTGGTGGCCGCCCGCCGCGTCGGGCTGTCCTGGCCGGGGCTGCCCGCCCCGGAGTCGGACGAGCGCCCGGACTGGCGGATCGTCGCCCTGTACGCCGTGGTCGTGGGGACCGTGGTGGTGCTCGCTATCTGGCGTGTGGCCAGGCTGCGCTGACCCGGCGTGCCCGGGTCGGGTGCGCCCCGCTCCCGTACGATCGTCAGTATGAGCAGCGCACAGCCCGTGCCGTTCCTCAAGGGGCACGGCACCGAGAACGACTTCGTGATCCTCCCCGACCCTGATGGACTCCTCGAGCTGTCCCCGGGGACGGTCGCCCGGCTGTGCGACCGGCGGGCCGGGATCGGCGGCGACGGGCTGCTGCACGTCGTGCGCTCCGCGGCGCACCCGGAGGCCCGGGAGATGGCGGACGACGCGGAGTGGTTCATGGACTACCGCAACGCCGACGGCTCGGTCGCCGAGATGTGCGGCAACGGCGTGCGCGTCTTCGTCCGGCATCTGGAGCGTGCCGGGCTGGTCAAGCCGGGGGAGGTGGCTGTCGCGACCCGCGCGGGCGTGAAGCGCACACACCTCGCCGAGGACGGCTCGGGCGTCACAGTCTCCATGGGCGCGGCTGCGCTGCCCGGGGGCGACGTGACGGTGCGTGTGGGCGATCGCAGCTGGTCCGCTGTGCACGTGAACATGGGAAATCCGCACGCGGTCGCCTTCGTCGGCGAACTCACGGACGCCGGGCGGCTGTTGGACGCCCCGGACGTGCAGCCCGCGTCGGCGTACCCCACGGGCACGAACGTCGAGTTCGTCGTGGACCGCGGGGTGCGGCACGTCGCGATGCGCGTGCACGAGCGCGGTTCCGGCGAGACGCGTTCGTGCGGAACCGGGGCGTGCGCCGTGATGGTCGCCGCGGCGCGTCGCGACGGCGTGGACCCGGCGGCCGACGGCGAGGACGCGACGTACACGGTGGACGTGCCCGGCGGCACGCTCGTGATCACCGAACTGGCCGACGGCGGCATCGAGATGACGGGGCCCGCGGTGATCGTCGCCGAGGGCACCCTCGACCCGGAGTGGCTGCGGGCGTGAGCGCGTAGCCGGCGCACCGTGTCCGTTCCCCTGCTCTCCTGGCGGGCATTCAGGAGCGTCACCCTCAACTTGCCAGCCTCCAAACGTCCCTCGGACGGGTGATCCGTTTCACGCTGGGCGGGACCGGGACATCAGCGTGTGCTGGGGTCGGTACCATCACAGGCCCGGGCCTGACCGGGGCGTTGCTTCGACGCGAACAGCGGGAGGTGCCATGAGGAGTCTGCGAAGGCTCAGCCGCGCGGCCCTGCTGGGGCAGGCACCGCGGCGCGACGGCCTCCCCGATGCCATGGAGCACGTCGCCAAGGTTCACCGCGCACACCATCCCGGGGCCGATCTCGGGGCACTGCGCCGTGCGTACGTCCTCGCGGAGTCCTCGCACCGCGGACAGATGCGCAAGAGCGGCGAGCCCTACATCACGCACCCGCTGGCGGTGACGTTGCTGCTGGCCCAACTCGGCGCTGAGACGACCACGTTGACGGCTTCTTTGCTGCACGACACCGTCGAGGACACGGACGTGACGCTGGAGCAGGTGCGCAAGGAGTTCGGCGAGGAGGTCGCTTATCTCGTCGACGGCGTCACCAAGCTGGAGAAGGTGGACTACGGCGCGGCAGCGGAGCCGGAGACCTTCCGCAAGATGCTCGTGGCGACGGGCAACGACGTCCGGGTGATGTCGATCAAGCTGGCGGACCGGCTGCACAACATGCGCACGCTCGGAGTCATGCGCCCCGAGAAGCAGGTACGCATCGCCAAGATCACCCGTGACGTGCTGATTCCGCTCGCCGAACGGCTCGGCGTTCAGGCGCTCAAGAGCGAGCTGGAAGACCTCACCTTCGCCATCCTGCACCCCGAAGAGCACGCTTTAGCCCGGGAGTTGATCGCGGAGCACACCCGGGAGCCCGATCCGCTCACCGGCGTCGCGACGTCCGTGCGGCGGCTGCTGCGCGAGGCGGACATCGCCGCCCAGGTCCTGATCCGGCCGCGTCACACCGTCTCCGTTCACCGACTGCGTCTCAAACGGGGCGAGTTGGGCCCGTGCGACTTCGGCAGGCTGCTGATCCTGGTCGAGGAGCACGCCGACTGCTACGCGGTCCTCGGTGAACTGCACACCTGCTTCACGCCGCTCGTCGCGGAGTTCAAGGACTTCATCGCCGCCCCCAAGTTCAACCTGTACCGCTCACTGCACACCGCGTTCGCCGACGAGGAGGGCCGTGTCGCCGAAGTCCTCGTACGCACACGGCAGATGCACCGCGTCGCCGAGGCCGGCGTGATCGCGCTGGGTGACCCCCACCGCGCGTCGCAGAGCGGCGACGGCGAGAGCGGCGCCGAGCCGGGAGGCCCCGGCTGGCTGTCGAGGCTGCTGGAGTGGCAGAGCCACGCCACCGACACCGAGACCTTCTGGGCGGAGCTCCACGACGAGCTGGCGCAGGACGGGGAGATCACCGTCTACTGCGCCTCCCCCGGAGCGCCGCCCGCGGCAGGAGGCGGAGCCCTTCCGCTGCCCGCGGGTGCGACGTGCGTCGACGCGGCCTACGCGCGGTACGGCGAGGCGGCGCACCGCTGCATCGGCGCCCGCGTGAACGGGCGGCTGACCGCCCTGAGCACCGTCCTGCGGGACGGTGACGCCGTGCAGCTGTTCATGGAGCCCGTTGCGGCGTCGGTGCCGTCCGGTCCCTCGCCGGAGTGGCTGGACCACGCGCGTACACCGGCTGCGCGCATCGCCATCAGACAGTGGCTCGCGGCCCATCCACCGGTCCAGGAACCGGAGTTGGCCCCGGCGGGTGGGGCGGGCGCCGCCGAGGTGCCGGGCCGCGGCGACGAAACACGCCCCCGGAGCTCCGCCGGCGCGGGGCCTTCGGCGTCCGGGCGCGTCGGCGGCGCCTCGTCCGAACGAGGTGGCGCCGCCGTGGACGCGCACACCGACGGGAGTGCGGGCCTGCGCACGGCCCGGCGCAGGGCGTGGGGCGGGGGAGCGCCGGTCGCCGAGGCCGCCGCTTCCGTCGTCGTGGAGGAGCCCCACTCCCTTGTGCGGCTGGCGGGCTGCTGCACGCCCGTGCCGCCCGACAGCGTCACCGGATTCGCCGTGCGCGGCGGCACTGTCACCGTTCACCGCGACAGCTGCCACTCGGTGGCCCGCATGACGGCCACCGGGCGGCGGTCGGTGCCCGTGCGCTGGGAGCAGGGCGCGTCCGGGTGCCGGGTGACGCTGCGCGCCGAGGCACTGGGCCGCACGCACCTGCTGGCGGACCTGACGGAGATCATCGCGGCACAGGGCGCCACCGTCGTCTCCGCCGAGGTCGAGCCGCCCCGTGAGCAGCGGGTGCTGCACACCTACACGCTGCAACTCCCGGACGCCGCCGGGCTGCCCGCCCTGATGCGCGCCATGCGCGGCGTCCCCGGCGTCTACGACGTCACGCGGGCCGCACGCCCGCTGCCGGCCCGCTGAAGGGCCGTCCTCGTCCCGGTCACGGGCTTCGCGGTTCTTTCGGGTGGGGCGGGGACGGGGCCTGTTGTGGCGCCCCGGCAGCCGACCAGGCTGCTGATAGCACTAATGCATGGTCGACTCCTCCCCCGCAGTGAACAGGCCTGCTCAGACCCCTGCCACCAGCCCTGTCATCCGATCCCGCGCCCGTGTCTCCGCGGCGGTCGCCTGCGCGGTCCTGGCGCTCGTCGCTGCCGGGGCGCCGGTGCCGAAACCGCTCGGCGTGGACGACCGGCTCTTCCCCCACCTGGGCAATCCCGGGTACGACGTGCGCGCCTACGACATCTCCTTCCGCTGCGGAAAGATCAACACCGAGCCGCTCGACGCCCGAACAGTCATCGACGCCGAGGTCACCGCCCGGGACGGACTCACGCGCTTCAACCTCGACTTCAGCTCCGGCAAAGTGTCCTCCGTCAGCGTCGGCGGACGTCCCGCGCGGTACGAGCGTGCCGGCGAGGACCTCGTCGTGACGCCTGCCGAGAAGCTGCGCAAGGGTGAGCGCATGCGCGTCGTCGTCCGTCACACGAGCCCGACGGCGGGGTCCTCGGACAGCGGCTGGGTACGCACCCGTGACGGCCTGGTCATGGCCAACCAGGCCGACGCCGCACACCGCGTCTTCCCCGGCAACGACCACCCCTCGGACAAGGCCCGCTTCACCTTCCGTGTCACGGCCCCCAGCCACCTGACCGTGGTCGCGGGCGGAAAGCTCCGCGACAAGGTGCGCAGCGGGAAGAACACCCGGTGGACCTACCGCGTCGCACGTCCCATGGCGACCGCGCTCACCCAGGTCTCCATCGGCGACTCCTACGTACGCCGCGCGAAGGGCCCCCACGGACTGCCGCTGCGGGACGTGGTGCCGCGGGACCAGCGGGAGGAACTGCGGCCGTGGCTGGAGAAGACCCCCGGCCAGCTGAAGTGGCTGGAGCGGCGCCTCGGCCCGTACCCCTTCGAGAACTACGGGCTGCTGGTGGCCGACGCCGACCTCGGATTCGCCATGGAGACCCAGACGCTCTCGCTGTTCGCGAAGCCGTTCTTCACCGCGGGCCGGACGCTCTCCTGGTACAAGGAAGGGGTCATGGTGCACGAGCTCGCGCACCAGTGGCTCGGCAACAGCGTGACCCCCGAGAGCTGGGACGACCTGTGGCTGAACGAGGGGCACGCCACCTGGTACGAGTGGCTCTACGGTGCCGAGAAGGGCGGTACGCCGCTGGTCGACCGCGCGCGCCAGGCGTACGAGAAGTCCGACGGCTGGCGCAGGAGTTACGGGCCTCCGGCGAAGCTGACCGCGCCCCGGCCGGGCAGCAGGACAGACATCTTCCGCAAGAGTGTCTACGACGGCGCCGCGGTCGCGCTCTACGCGCTGCGCGAGAAGATCGGCAACGAGGACTTCGCGAGGCTTCAGCGTGAATGGATCACTCAGCACCGCGACGGAAACGCCTCCACCGCCGACTTCATCCGGCTTGCCAACGCGGTCGCCAAGAAGGACCTGAGCGATTTCCTCGAGGACTGGCTGTACGGGGCGAAGACCCCGCCGATGCCGGGCCACCCGGACTGGCGCAGCTCCTGACCGCCGGGCCGCACCGGACCGCACCGGGCCCGCCGAGGGCCCGGGGCGTTCCGGTGCGGTGCGGCGCAAATCCGGATGACCGCGCGGAGCGCGCGTGCCACTATTTCTGCCGGCGCTGGATGCGCTTCGCGGGGCCGGAGGCGGGAATCTATACCGCCGGACGGGCGTTCTCCCCGTAGCGGGACGTCCCGTATTTCTCCGTCCCGCATCTCTCACTTCGACGTAAGGACCAAATGACCTACTCCTCTTCTCTTCCACACACTGGCCGACGTGTCGCCGAGTCCGACCGCCGAGCTGACGCCCTGATGGAAGAGGACGTCGCTTGGAGTGACGGGATCGACGGCGAGCGTGACGGCGATCAGTACGACCGCAGTGAACGGGCGGCCCTGCGCCGCGTGGCGGGTCTCTCCACCGAGCTGGAGGACGTCACCGAGGTCGAGTACAGGCAGCTGCGCCTCGAGCGCGTGGTGCTCGTGGGCGTGTGGACCTCCGGAACCGCGCAGGACGCGGAGAACTCCCTCGCGGAGCTCGCGGCCCTCGCGGAGACGGCGGGAGCGCTCGTCCTGGACGGAGTCATCCAGCGTCGCGACAAGCCGGACCCGGCCACGTACATCGGGTCGGGCAAGGCGGAGGAGCTGCGGGGCATCGTCCTGGAGACCGGCGCCGACACCGTCGTCTGCGACGGTGAGCTGAGCCCGGGGCAGCTGATCCATCTCGAGGACGTCGTCAAGATCAAGGTCGTCGACCGTACGGCCCTGATCCTGGACATCTTCGCGCAGCACGCCAAGTCCCGTGAGGGCAAGGCCCAGGTGTCACTGGCGCAGATGCAGTACATGCTTCCCAGGCTGCGCGGCTGGGGACAGTCGCTGTCGCGGCAGATGGGCGGCGGCGGCTCCGGTTCGGCCGGAGGCGGTATGGCCACGCGTGGTCCCGGTGAGACGAAGATCGAGACGGACCGGCGGCGCATCCGCGAGAAGATGGCCAAGATGCGCCGTGAGATCGCGGAGATGAAGACCAGCCGTGACATCAAGCGGCAGGAGCGGCGCCGCAACAAGGTGCCGTCGGCCGCCATCGCCGGATACACCAACGCGGGCAAGTCCTCGCTGCTCAACCGGCTCACGGGTGCGGGCGTCCTGGTGGAGAACTCCCTGTTCGCCACGCTGGACCCGACAGTGCGCAAGGCCGAGACGCCGAGCGGCCGGCTGCACACGCTGACCGACACCGTCGGCTTCGTACGGCATCTGCCGCACCACCTGGTTGACGCCTTCCGCTCCACGATGGAGGAGGTGGCCGACGCCGACCTCATCCTGCACGTGGTCGACGGCGCACACCCGGATCCCGAGGAGCAGCTGGCATCGGTCCGCGGCGTGATCAGGGACGTGGGAGCCTCTCACGTGCCCGAGATCGTCGTCGTCAACAAGGCTGACGCGGCCGAACCGCTCGTGCTGGAGCGGCTGTTGCGCGCGGAGAGCCGGGCGATCGCGGTGTCCGCCCGCACCGGGCAGGGCATCGAGGAGCTGCGTGCCCTCATCGACGAGGATCTTCCGCGTCCCTCGGTCGAGCTGGAGGCACTGGTTCCGTACACCGAGGGCAAGTTGGTCTCGCGTGTGCACAGCGAGGGCGAGGTGCTCTCCGAGACGCACACCGAGGACGGCACTCTGCTCAAGGCGCGCGTGCACGCCGAACTGGCCGCGGAACTGCGCAGGTTCGAGCCGCAGCCGGCAGGCGACGCGCAGAGTCTTTAGCGGCCCCGACCTGCGGGCAGCGCCCCGAAGCTGTCGGAGCCGTCCACGAGCGGCACGACGGCACGGCCGCGGTCCCGCCACCGGAGCAACCGGGAGGCGGACCGCGGCCGTTGCGGTGAGTGTCCCTCCGGAATTCAGTTCTTCCCTGCGTACTTCCTGCTGACCGCGTCGAAGACGCCCTCGGCCGTCTGCCCGAGGCGAGGTCCGGCCAGCCACGTCGCGGGCTGCGGGCCGATCGAATTGACCGAAACCAGCTCGGCCTTGCCGTCCGCGCCCTTCATGAACCAGCCGCCGCCGGAGGAGCCGCCCGTCATGGTGCAGCCGATGCGGTACAGGGAAGGCTGCGACGGGTCGATCGTGAGCTCGCCGGGCCTGTCGGTGCAGCTGTACATCCTGGCGCCGTCGAACGGCGGTGCCGCCGGGTAGCCGTACGAGCTGAGCCCGGAGAAGCGTTCCGCGCGCGGGGCGTCGAAGTTGATCCGCACGGCGGCGCCGACCGTCTCCTCCAGGGACTTTCCGGCGGGGCGCTCCGGCCTCACGTGCAGGACCGCGAAGTCCTGCTGCGCGCCGCCGCCGCCCGACGCCGAGCCCTGCTTGATCCAGTAGTCGCTGGTCTGCGCCCACTCGCCCCACCACTGGCCGTACGGGGCGACGTCCTGCGGCTGGGCGCTGCGCACCTGCGACGGCGGGAGGCCGCGGTTGTTGTACGCGGGCACGAACATGATGTTGCGCAGCCAGCCGCCGTTCCTGCCCGAGTGCACACAGTGCCCCGCAGTGGCGACCAGGTTGGACTTGCCCGGGTTGCGCGGGTCCTTGACCACCGTGCCCGAGCAGACCATCGGACCCTTCGGGGTGTCCATGAAGACCTTGCCGGCAGGTGCCGCGTTCCGCGTGTACGGGGTGTCGACGCCGCGCGCCTTCACGGGGCGCGGCTCGGGACCGCTGGCGCTCACGCCTGACGCGGCTTCGACGTCCTCGGGGACGCGCTTGCCGTTGTCCTCCGCCTCGTCCATGCGGTCCCGTTTCCAGTGGTCCTTGATGTAGGGGTTCACGAAGTCGCGTCCCTCACGGACCCATTGGTCGCGGTCCCAGTTCTTCCACTCGCCGTCGCGCCACTTCTCCAGGTCCTTCAGGGACGTGGGCAGATCCTCCGGCAGGTCCTCCGGAATTCCCAGGTCCTGCGTCGGCGACGGCTGCGCGGAGGCCCGGGCGCTCGCGTCGGTGCCGCCGCCGGACTGGCAGGCGGTGAGGGTGAGCGCGAGCGCGGTCAGCGCCGCGGTGGCGGCCGCGGTCCTGCGACGGCGCCCGTGCCTGCGTATCGGTGACATGTGAACGATCCCCCTGGGTGTGGAAAGGGAGGCCCGAGTCGGCACGGGCCCGGTGTGCGGTGGTCTGCGGCACCTGCCCCGAGCGCAACAGACGTGCGCGGCAAAGGCGTTGGCCGGGCGACGGGAGCGGGGTGTCCGGGCGTCCGGCCGCCCGGCGGCGCCGAAGCCCCTGAACACCCCGCTGCTCGCGGCTACTTGGCGGAGACGCTGTCGAAGATGCCCTTGGCTTCCCTGCCGATGCGCGGACCGGCGAGCCAGCCGCCCTCGACGGGCCCGACGGAAGTGACCGAGAGCAGCTCCCTGCCGCTCGGGCTGAGCCATCCGCCGCCGGAGGAACCACCTGTCATGCTGCAGCCGACGCGGTACATCGTGGGCTGACGGGCGTCGAGCGTCAGACGTCCGGGCTTGCCGGTGCAGGTGAGCATCTTCGTACCGTCGAACGGGGGCGCGGCCGGGTACCCGTGCGGTGTCAGACTTGGAAGGGCCTTGACCCGGGGCGTGCCGAAGTTGACCTTCGCTGCCTTGCCCACGGTCTCCTCCAGAGAGGGGCCCGACCGCCTGTCCTCGGGGCGCACCTTCATCACCGCGAAGTCCTGGGGTGCGCCCTTGCCGCCCGTCCGCGCCCCGTTGGCGATCCAGTGGTCGGTGGTGCGTGCGTACTTCGCCCACCAGACACCGTCGGGGGCGACATCCTTCCGGTCCGCCTTCGCCAGCTGCGCGTCGGACAGCCCCTTCGGGTTGTAGCGGGGCACGAAGACGACGTTGCGGAACCAGCCGCCGTCCTTGCCTGCGTGCACACAGTGCCCTGCGGTCGCGACGAGGTTGGACTTGCCCGGGTTGCGGGGGTCCTTGACCACCGTGCCGGAGCAGACCGTCGGACCCTGCGGGGTGTCCATGAACACCTTGCCGACGGGCGGACTGGACTTGGTGTAGGGGAGCTCGACCTGCTTGGCGGGCACGCGCGCGGGGGCCGGGTCGGTGACGCCCTCGTCCTCCCCGGTGCCGCCCTTGCCGCCGCTCTCACTGTCGTCGATCTCGTCGTCGTCGACCTTGCGGTCGTTCCCGTCGGCGTCCTTCATCCGGTCCGGGTCCCACAGGTCGTCGATGATCGGGTTGATGAACTCCTTGGCCCTGCGGAGCCATTCGTCCCGGTCCCAGTTCTTCCACTCGCCGTTGCGCCACTTGTCCAGGTCCTCGAGGGAGCTGGGGAGATCCTTGGGCAGATTCTCCGGAAGGCCGAGACGGTCCCGCTTCTCGTCCTGCTCGGACGCGGACGCGGAAGCACTGGGCCCGCCCCCGGCGCCGTTGTCCTCCGGTCCGCACGCTGTGACCGCGACGGCGAGCGCTGCGACGACCGCCGCGACGGCCGGCGCGGGACGCCGTCGCCGCACCTGCCCTGTGTGGGCTGACATGAATGAACTCCCCCTGAATGTCCTTGTTCCTGTTGAGTTGTCACGGCCCCCTGCGGGGCGGCGAGTGTCACGGCCCCTTGCGGAACGGCTGGTTGGACTTCAGCCGCACGGCCGCCCGGTGCCGCACCGGCCGGGAGCCTGGGGAAACTATGCCCCGTGAGGTGGGGGACGGGACCGGCAGGGTCCACGGTTCCGACCGGTTCACGTCACAGATCTTCACTTCGCCCGTGATCAGGGCGCTCCGGCTTCGTTGGTACGGACGGGGGAGGCGGCCCGCTCTTCGGCGTGCCGAGTCGACACCGGAGGAGACCTCTGTGAACGCCCGTACCGGAGCGGACCGTTCAGTCCCGCGTGAACTCGTCACCGAGCAGGTCGGTCCTCCGGCGCCGAAACCGCACACGGCACCCGTACCGCCCGCTCCGTCCGGCTCACCTGTCCCGTCCGCCGCGTTGTCCGGTCCGGCTGCCTCCGCCTCCGTCCCGGCGTCTCCCTCGTCCTCCGTTCCCGTGCCCCTGTCGTCCTCCGGCCCGCCGTTCCCCTCGTCCTCAGTACCCTCCTCCTCTGCCTCCTCCGCGCTCCTGCCCGAGCAGGCGCAGGGGCCCGCGCGCGCTGCCCGGCCGGACGTGACGGCGGCTGCGGACGCCGGCCCGGACGACGCGGCGCGGACGGCGGACGAGGCCGCCGTCCGCAACCTGCTGTGCTGCTGGGTGCGGGAGAACGACATCGCCCGCCCGGCCCGGGGCCAGGACACCCTCGTGCTCCCCATGGAGGCCACCGGTGTGGTCCTGCGGGTCCCCGTGCGCTACTGGTCGCCGACCGGACGGCACGACTTCGGACCGCCGCGCCTGGACGGAGTCCCCGCGGGCGCGGCGCCTCTCGACGCCGTGGTCCTCGCCGCGCTCATCGCACGCGAAGCCGTCCACCGGAGCGGCGCCGAACCCCGGGACGCCGACCCGGCCGCCTCCGCTGCGCACGGCGCATCCGCTGCGCACGGCGCCTTCGATTCACAGGCCGGGCCCGTCGCGCCCGCCTCCGACCCTGCCTCCGTCCCCCGGTCCGCGTCCCTCCCCGCGTCCGCCTCCGTCGACGCCGCCGACCTCGTCGCCCGTGTCGCCGACTCCGTGCGTCGCGCCACCGGGTTCCTCGCCGAGCGCAGCGCGGCGCCCCAACCCCCGCCGGGCAACGGCCCGTTCCTGGACGCCGAACAGTCGCTCGTCCTCGGCCATCCGCTGCACCCCGCGCCCAAGAGCCGTCAGAGTCTCTCCGACGAGGAGTGCCGGGCCTACTCGCCGGAGACGCGGGCGTCCTTCCCGCTGCACTGGATCGCCGTCGACGAATCCGTCCTGGCATGCGACTCGGCCTGGACGGAACGCGGCCGCGCCGTCGGCGCCCAGCAACTCGCCGCCCGGCTCGCGGGCGAGGCGCTCGTGTCCCGACTGCCCGCCGGGACCGTGCCGCTGCCCCTGCACCCCTGGCAGGCCCGCCACCTCTCGCACCGCCCCGCCGTGGCCCGGCTCCTCGCGGACGGGCTCCTGCACCACGTCGGCGAGGCAGGTGACGCCTGGCACCCCACGTCGTCCGTCCGCACGGTGGCGCGGCCCGGCGGGCCGGCGATGCTCAAGCTCTCCCTCGGCCTGCCCATCACCAACTCCCGCCGCGAGAACCTGCGCAAGGAACTGCTGCGCGGACTCGAGGTGCACCGGCTGCTGCGCTCCGGCCTGGGTGCGCAGTGGCGGGCGGTGCACCCCGGCTTCGACATCGTCCGCGACCCTGCGTGGCTCGGCGTCGACGGGCCCGACGGCAGGCCCCTGCAGGGCCTGGACACCGTCGTGCGGCACAACCCCTTCGCCCCGTCGGACGACGTCGCCTGCGTCGCCGGACTCACTGCCGAACAGCCCTGGCCCGGTGCGCCGTACGGAGCGCTGCGGTCCCGGCTGGCGGACGTCGTGGGAAGGCTCGCCGCCCGGACGGACCGCTCCGTCACGACCGTCGCCACCGAGTGGTTCCTGCGCTATCTCGACGCCGTGGTGCGGCCCGTCCTGTGGCTGGACGCGCACGCCGGGATCGCACTGGAGGCGCACCAGCAGAACACGCTGGTGCTGCTCGACCGCGCCGGATGGCCGTGCGGCGGGCGCTACCGCGACAACCAGGGCTACTACTTCCGCGAGTCGCGGCGCGACGCGCTCCAGCAGCGGCTGCCCGGCACGCGGCTCGGCGTGGACAGCGACTCCTTTGTCGAGGACGCCGTGACCGACGAACGCTTCGCGTACTACCTCGGGATCAACAACATCCTCGGGCTGATCGGCGCCTTCGGCGTCCAACGGCTGGCGGACGAGGCGGTGTTGCTCGCCGCGGCGAGACAGTTCCTGCGGATGCGGGCCCGCGCGGCCGAGGGCGGTCCGTTCTCGGCGCTGCCCGCTCTTCTGCTGGAATCGCCGACGCTGCGCTGCAAGGCCAACCTGCTCACGCGGCTGCACGGCATGGACGAACTCGTCGGCCCCGTCGACACCCAGTCCGTATACGTCACCGTCACGAACCCGCTGTACCGGTGACCGGCGTCGTGGTTGCGAGAGGAGCTGCGCTCACGTGAACCGTCCGAACCCCGCGGCCTCCGGCGGACCGGAGACCTCCGGCCGGCCCGGCGCGCCGGGGGAGTCCGTGCCGTCCGGCGTGTCGGACAGCGACGACACCCTCGACCTGGGGCGCTCCGGTGACCTGGCGGCGCTGCTTGCCGAACACGAGCGGTACGGCGCCCCGGAGCGGCAGCGCCGGCACGGCTGTCCGGCAGGGGACTTACCGGCGAACAGTCCCGCGCCCTCGCAGCAGGTCCCGGGCTCCGACGACCTGCTCGACCGCGTCGGCGAATGGCCGCCGTCGCACACGCCGGTGGGCACGATGAGACTCGTGCCGGTCCGCCTGGACCGCGATCTGCGGCTCGTCGCCGCCTGGATGAACGACCCTGCGGTGGCGGCCTTCTGGGAGCTGTCCGGCCCGCAGGAGGTGACGGCGAAGCACCTGCGGGCCCAACTCGACGGCGACGGGCGCAGCGTCCCGTGCCTCGGCCTTCTCGACGGGGTCCCGATGAGCTACTGGGAGATCTACCGCGCGGACCTCGACCCCATCGCCCGGTACTGCAGCGCCAGACCTCACGACACCGGGCTGCACCTGCTGATCGGCGGCGTGCCCGACCGC
This sequence comes from Streptomyces sp. CNZ301, assembly GCF_004217425.1. Classification (NCBI taxonomy): domain Bacteria; kingdom Bacillati; phylum Actinomycetota; class Actinomycetes; order Kitasatosporales; family Streptomycetaceae; genus Streptomyces; species Streptomyces sp. CNZ301. Next base: position 1,048,690 of record NZ_SHLG01000002.1, on the reverse strand, counting down.
GGCCGCGGCATCGGAACCGCGCTGCTGCGCGCCGTCGCCGATCTCGTCCTCGACCAACGGCCGCGCTGCGGCCGGGTGCTGGCCGAGCCGGACGTGCGCAACGTGGCCTCCGTCGCGGCGTTCCTGAGCGCCGGGTTCCGGCTCTCGGCCGAGGTCGATCTGCCGGGGAAGCGGGCCGCGCTCATGGTCCGCGACAGGGCGCTGCGCGAAGTGCTCTGAGGGCCTGTTCCGGCCTGCCACGGATCTGCCGCCGGCCCTCCCTCCCTGTCTCCCCGCTCTCCTGTCCCTGTCCCCGAACAAGGAGTCCCACAGTGCACCTGCCGGCTTCCGACGGCACCCACGACGACGAAGCCCGCCGCCCCGGCGAGCTGCACCTGCCGCCGGGCATCGACCCGGACAGCTGGCGCAGGGCCGGCAGACGGCTGCTGGTGAAGATGATCAGCGAGTTCGCGTACGAGGAGATCATCCGGCCGGAGCCCGACACGGACCGGGACACCCCGGCCGGAACCGGCGCGAACGACGACAGCCTGCCCGGCACGGAACCGCCCTCCGCATCCGCTCCCGCTCCCGCTTCCGCTCCCGGCCCCGGCGACCTCGCCACGCGCCCGTACCGCCTGCGCGTCAGCGACGACCTCACGATCCGCTTCCGTGCCCGTCGCGGCGCCTACGGACACTGGATCATCGACCCGGCCTCGCTGACCCCGGCCGGAACCGACCCGTTCGCCTTCCTGCTGCGCGCCCACGACACGCTCCTCGCGCTGACCGGGGACACCACGGGCCACCTCATCCGCGAACTGTCCGCCACACTCCTCGCCGACGTACGGCTCAGCGAGCGCGAACTGCCCGCCGCCCGCCTTGCCGACCTCGGCTATGCCGAACTCGAAGGGCATCAGAAGGGGCATCCCTGGCTCGTCGCGAACAAGGGCCGCCTGGGCTTCTCCGCGTCGGACGCGGCCCGCTGGGCGCCCGAGGCCCGCCGCGAACAGCGCCTGCCCTGGCTGGCCGTGCGCAACGGTCTGGCCGACTACCGGGGCGTCCCCACGCTCGCCGAGCCTCACCGGCTCTACGAGCGCGAACTCGCACCCGAGACCCTCCGGGACTTCCGCCACACCCTGCGCTCACGCGGACTGCCCGCCGAGGACTATCTGTTCCTGCCCGTACACCCCTGGCAGTGGGACGAGACCATCGCACCGCTGTTCGCCGACGCGCTCGCCAAGGGCGACATCGTCCCGCTGCGCACCGACGGCGACCTGCGGCTGCCCCAGCAGTCAGTGCGCACCTTCCTCAACACAAGCCGTCCCGAGCGGTACACGGTCAAGCTGCCGCTGTCCGTGCTCAACACCCTTGTCTGGCGCGGCCTTCCGACGGAACGGACCCTTGCCGCGCCGTCGGTCACGCGGTGGATCCACGGACTGCGCGACCGTGACGCCTTTCTGCGCGACGAGTGCCGCGTGATCCTGCTCGGCGAGGTCGCCTCCGTCACCGTCCGGCATCCCCTCTACGACCGGCTGCCGCAGGTGCCGTACCAGTACCGCGAACTCCTGGGCTGCATCTGGCGCGAACCGCTGACCGGGCAGCTCGAATCCGGTGAGCGGGGGCGGACCCTCGCCTCCCTGATCCACACCGACGCACGAGACAGGGCGCTCACCGCGGAGCTCGTCGAGCGTTCCGGGCTGCCGCCCCGCGTGTGGCTGCGCCGCCTCTTCGCCGCGGTCATGCCGCCGCTGCTGCACTTCCTCTACCGCTACGGGACGGTCTTCTCGCCGCACGGCGAGAACGCGATCGTCGTCTTCGACGAGGACGACGTGCCCGTACGGCTGGCGGTCAAGGACTTCGTCGACGACGTCAACGTCAGCGCCGATCCGGTCCCCGAACTGGACGACATGCCCGGCGAAGTGCGCGAGGTGCTGCTGACGGAGCCCCCGGGGTTCCTCACGCAGTTCATCCACTCCGGTCTCTTCGTGGGCGTGTTCCGCTACCTCGCCCCGCTGTGTGAGGAGCAACTGCGGGTTCCCGAGGGGGAGTTCTGGTCGCTGCTGCGCGCGGAGACCGAGCGCCACCAGGCCCGCTTCCCCGAACTGAAGGACCGCTTCGCGGCGTTCGACCTGCTCGTCCCGCGCATCGAACGGCTCTGCCTCAACCGGAACCGTCTGCACATGGACGGCTACCGCGACAGCTCCGAGCGGCCGCACGCAGCCGTCCACGGCACCGTCGCCAACCCGCTCCACCCGGCGTGAGAGGACCGGGAGCGGACGCGGTGTCACAGGCGCCGCGTAGGGTGTCGGATCTATGAGCAAGCCCGCCCTCACCGAGCTCCTGCACGCCGCCGTCACCGCTGTCGGCGGTACGGAACGGCCTGGTCAGGTGGCCATGGCCGAAGCCGTCGCCGACGCGGTCGACGACGGTACCCATCTGCTGATCCAGGCGGGCACCGGCACCGGAAAGTCCCTCGGCTACCTCGTTCCCGCGCTTGCGCACGGCGAGCCCGTCGTGATCGCCACGGCCACGCTCGCACTTCAGCGTCAGCTCGTGGAGCGCGACCTTCCCCGTACGGTCGAGGCGCTTCAGCCGCTGCTGCGCCGCCGCGCCCCGTTCGCGATGCTCAAGGGCCGCTCCAACTACCTGTGCCTGCACCGGCTTCACGAGGGCGTCCCGCAGGAAGAGGAGGACGGCCTCTTCGACCCTCTGCTGGCCTCCGGCATGGGGGACCCCAAGGCCGCGGCCCCCACCTCCACCCTCGGCAAGGACCTGCTCCGGCTGCGCGACTGGTCCGGCGAGACGGACACGGGCGACAGGGACGATCTGCGGCCCGGCGTCTCCGACCGCGCCTGGTCCCAGGTGTCGGTCTCCTCGCGTGAGTGCCTCGGCGCCACGAAGTGCGCCTACGGAGCCGAGTGCTTCGCCGAGAGCGCGCGCGAGCGGGCCAAGCTCGCCGAGGTCGTCGTCACCAACCACGCACTGCTCGCGATCGACGCGATCGAGGACGCCTCCGTGCTGCCGGCGCACGAGGTGCTGATCGTCGACGAGGCGCACGAACTCGTCTCGCGCGTGACGGGAGTGGCCACCGGCGAACTGTCGCCCGGCGGTGTCAACCGGGCCGTCCGCCGCGCCGCGAAACTCATCGACGAGAAGACCGCCGACCGGCTCCAGACGGCCGCCGAGGGGTTCGAGCGGGTCATGGAGCTGGCCCTGCCCGGGCGGCTCGAAACCGTCCCCGACGATCTCGCGCACGTCCTCATGGCGCTCCGTGACGCCACCCGCGCCGGCATCACGACGCTGGGCAACACCCGCGACAAGTCCGTGCAGGACGAGGACGCGGTGCGCAAACAGGCCCTGGCGTCGATGGAGAACGTGCACGATGTCGCCGAACGCGTCGTGGAATCCTCGGAGTTCGACGTGATCTGGTACGAGCGGCACGACCGCTACGGTGCCTCTCTGCGCGTCGCGCCGCTGTCGGTCGCCGGGCTGCTGCGGGAGAAGCTGTTCACCGACCGCTCGGTCGTCCTGACCTCGGCGACGCTCAAGCTCGGCGGCGATTTCAACGGGGTCGGCGCCTCGCTCGGCCTCGCCCCCGAGCGCGTGGTGGCCGACGATGCGCCGGACGGCGACGGTGATTCGGCGCAGAAGGAGACCCCGCGGTGGCGGGGTATCGACGCCGGGTCACCGTTCGACTACCGCAAGCAGGGAATCCTCTATGTCGCGCGGCATCTCGCACCGCCGGGCCGTGAGCCCTCGCGGCGCGACATGCTCGACGAGCTGGCCGACCTGGTGGGGGCGGCAGGAGGCCGCACGCTCGGGCTCTTCTCCTCCATGCGGGCCGCTCAGACGGCGGCCGAGGATCTGCGCGGCAGGATGGAGGTGCCGATCCTGCTCCAGGGCGAGGAGACGCTGGGCGAGCTGATCCGCCGCTTCGCAGACGACGCGGAGACGTGCCTGTTCGGGACGCTGTCGCTCTGGCAGGGCGTCGATGTCCCGGGTGCGAACTGCCAGTTGGTGGTGATGGACCGCATCCCCTTCCCGCGCCCCGACGATCCGCTGATGAGCGCCCGGCAGAAGGCCGTCGAGGAGCACGGCGGCAATGGGTTCATGGCCGTCGCGGCCACGCACGCGGCGCTGCTGATGGCGCAGGGCTCGGGGCGGCTCGTGCGGGCGTCGGGGGACCGGGGCGTGGTCGCCGTGCTGGACCCGCGGCTCGAGCGGGCGCGGTACGGGGGCTTTCTCCGGGCCTCGATGCCCGACTTCTGGTACACGACGGACCGCAACCAGGCGCGGCGTTCACTCGCCGCCATCGACAAGGCGGCGAAGGAGTCCGCGGCCGGGGCCGCGAAGAGCACCGCGAAGGCGTAGCGCCTTGCGCGGACACGGCGGAGCCGCCGGTTCCGGCGCAGTGGAACCGGCGGCCCGTCACTCGCGAGGGGCCCGGGCCCGGGCCTTTGCGCGGGCCTCAGACCCTGCGCAGCACGGCGACGACCTTGCCGAGGATCGTCGCGTCGTCACCAGGGATGGGCTGATACGCGGAGTTGTGCGGGAGCAGCCACACGTGACCGTCCTCGCGCTTGAAGCGCTTGACGGTGGCCTCGCCGTCGAGCATGGCCGCGACGATGTCGCCGTTCTCTGCGACCGGCTGCCGCCGCACGGTGACCCAGTCGCCGTCGCAGATGGCCGCTTCGACCATCGAGTCGCCGACCACCTTGAGTACGAACAGCTCGCCGTCGCCGACGAGTTGACGCGGCAGCGGGAAGACGTCCTCGACCGACTCCTCCGCCAGGATCGGACCGCCGGCGGCGATCCGGCCGACCAGCGGCACGTAGGAGGCGGACGGCTTTCCCGTGGTATCAGTCGTGACCTGGGCTGCCGGCGCGTCCGAGCCGCGGACCTCGTAGGCGCGAGGACGGTGGGGGTCGCGCCGGAGGAAGCCCTTGCGCTCCAGCGCCATGAGCTGATGTGCCACGGAGGAGGTGCTGGAGAGGCCCACGGCCTGACCGATCTCCCTCATGGACGGTGGGTAGCCACGACGCTGCACCGAGTCACGGATCACTTCGATCACGCGACGTTGGCGGTCTGTGAGCCCCGAACTGTCCGCACGGATCCCGGGAGGTCGCCCCGGCAGCGAGCGCTTCGCCTGCTGCGTGTCCTGTGCCTCGGCGTCCAGTGCGCCGTCCGCGTCCTCCACCGGCGTTACCGGCGGAATGTGGTCGAGCGACTGCGCGGAACGGTTCTGGGACGTGATGGTGGCGCTGTTTGCTGTGGTGGTCACGTCGGCCCCTCTCGAGCGTTTCTCCCTAGTGGGACAACGGTAGTTGGTTTCGAAAGGTTGCGCCAAACACACGTTCGAGTGAAAATCCCGCGACCGACTGGCACGGCTCGTGCCCGGGGTGTAGATACCGCGAGCCACCGAGCGCCGCTGCCGGCTCACAGAGTCTCGCAGGCGTGCCCCGCCGACGGGGGGCGCATTCGATCTCGCGTACTCTCGTCTGCTGTCGCGCACCTCGACACGCTTTCCATCAACTCGCGTGCAGACACCAGATCTAGTGCTTAGATTGGCGCGCGCCACCACAAGTTGTGGTCCCCCTGCTCGCAGTTGAGGGTTTGTGGACTATGCTGGTGGCAACTTCGCGGGCTCCTGCCGGGGCCGTGCGAGGGCGTAACAGTCATGCACGAGGCGGGCTTTCGCAGGCTCAAGGAGGGTGGAAATGCACTGTCCCTTCTGCCGGCACCCCGACAGTCGCGTGGTCGACAGCCGGACCACCGACGATGGCACCGCCATCAGGCGGCGCCGCCAGTGCCCCGACTGCTCCCGCCGCTTCACCACCGTGGAGAGCGCGTCCTTGATGGTGATCAAGCGCAGCGGTGTCACGGAGCCCTTCAGCCGGGACAAGGTGATCTCGGGCGTGCGCAAAGCGTGTCAGGGCCGCCCGGTCACCGAGGACGCGCTGGCCCAGCTCGGCCAGCGGGTCGAGGAGGCCGCCAGGGCTACGGGCAGTGCCGAGCTGTCCACGCATGACGTCGGGCTCGCGATACTCGGCCCGCTCCAGGACCTCGATCTCGTGGCCTACCTGCGGTTCGCCTCCGTCTACCGCGCCTTCGAGTCCCTCGAGGACTTCGAGGACGCCGTGGCGGAGCTGCGGGAGGCCCGCGCGAGCGGACCGGCCGCCGGTGACGGCGCAGGCGGCGAAGGCCAGGAGGACCGGAGGGGCCAGGGGGACCCGGAAGTGCCGGATTCCCGCGGGGACCACGGGGAGAACGGCGCCGACGGCGCGGGCGGTACCCCGGGAGCGCCGGTCAGGGCGTCTGCCGCCGACTGAGCGGCGGAGCGTCGAGAAGACCTCGGGCTCCGGCGGGAGTGCATCGTGGCGCATGCCGCCGAGAGCCATGGAACAAGCAAGGTGCCCCGGGAAGATTCGGGGCGCATCGGGGCGTTATGCCCGTACAGGGAGGCGGAATGACAGAGACGACGAGCGGCCCGGCACGCGGCTTCCGCGCGAAGGGCGGCAAGGTGGCGAAGGGGCTCCGGATCGAGCGCATCCACACCACTCCCGGGATTCATCCCTACGACGAGGTGGAGTGGGAGCGCCGTGACGTCGTCATGACCAACTGGCGCGACGGCTCGGTCAACTTCGAGCAGCGTGGCGTCGAATTCCCCGCCTTCTGGTCGGTGAACGCGACCAACATCGTGACCAGCAAGTACTTCCGCGGCGCCGTGGGCACGCCTCAGCGCGAGAACAGCCTCAAGCAGCTGATCGACCGCGTCGTGAAGACCTACCGCGCGGCCGGTGAGCAGCACGGCTACTTCGCCTCCCCGGCGGACGCGGAGATCTTCGAGCACGAGCTGGCCTACGCGGTGCTGCACCAGATCTTCAGCTTCAACTCCCCGGTCTGGTTCAACGTGGGCACGACCCAGCCGCAGCAGGTCTCGGCCTGCTTCATCCTCTCCGTGGACGACTCCATGGAGTCGATCCTCGACTGGTACAAGGAAGAGGGGATGATCTTCAAGGGCGGTTCCGGGGCCGGCCTGAACCTCTCCCGGATCCGTTCCTCCAGGGAACTGCTCTCCTCCGGGGGCAACGCCTCCGGTCCCGTCTCCTTCATGCGCGGAGCGGACGCCTCCGCCGGAACGATCAAGTCGGGCGGCGCCACGCGCCGCGCGGCCAAGATGGTCGTGCTCGACGTCGACCACCCCGACGTCGAGGCCTTCATCGAGACGAAGGTCAAGGAGGAGGAGAAGATCCGCGCCCTGCGCGATGCGGGCTTCGACATGGATCTCGGCGGCGACGACATCACGTCCGTCCAGTACCAGAACGCCAACAACTCGGTGCGTGTGACCGACGCGTTCATGAAGGCGGTCGAGTCCGGCTCGAAGTTCGGCCTGCGCGGGCGCATGACGGGCGAGGTCGTCGACGAGGTCGACGCCAAGGCGCTCTTCCGGAAGATGGCCGAGGCCGCCCACGTCTGCGCCGACCCGGGAATCCAGTACGACGACACCATCAACCACTGGCACACGTCGCCGGAGTCGGGCAGGATCACCGCCTCCAACCCGTGCAGCGAGTACATGCACCTGGACAACTCGTCCTGCAACCTGGCCTCGTTGAACCTGATGAAGTTCCTGCGCGACGACGACGAGGGCCACCAGTCCTTCGACGCCGGACGCTTCGCGAAGGTCGTCGAACTCGTCATCACCGCGATGGACATCTCCATCTGCTTCGCCGACTTCCCGACCGAGAAGATCGGGGAAACGACCCGTGACTTCCGCCAGTTGGGCATCGGCTACGCCAACCTGGGCGCGCTGCTCATGGCGACGGGCCACGCGTACGACTCCGACGGCGGCCGTGCGCTGGCCGGGAGCATCACCTCGCTGATGACGGGCACGTCCTACCGGCGCTCCGCCGAACTGGCCGGGGTGGTCGGTCCGTACGAGGGCTACGCACGCAACTCCGACGCGCACAACCGCGTGATGCGGCAGCACTCCGACGCCAACGACTCGGCGCGGCGGGCCGACGACCTGGACACCCCCGTGTGGGCGGCGGCCACGGAGGCGTGGCAGGACGTGCTGCGGCTGGGCAAGAAGCACGGCTTCCGCAATGCGCAGGCCTCCGTGCTGGCACCGACGGGCACCATCGGCCTGATGATGGACTGCGACACGACGGGCGTAGAACCCGACCTGGCCCTGGTCAAGTTCAAGAAGCTCGTCGGCGGCGGCTCCATGCAGATCGTCAACAACACGGTGCCCAAGGCGCTCAAGCGGCTGGGGTACCCGGCCGAGCAGGTCGAGGCGATCGTCGAGCACATCGCGGAGCACGGCAACGTCATCGACGCGCCGGGTCTGCGCCCGGAGCACTACGACGTCTTCGACTGCGCCATGGGCGAGCGTTCCATCTCCCCGATGGGACATGTGCGGATGATGGCCGCTGCACAGCCGTTCCTCTCCGGCGCGATCTCCAAGACCGTGAACATGGCCGCGTCCTCCACCGTCGAGGACGTCGAGGAGATCTACCTGCAGGGCTGGAAGCTCGGCACGAAGGCGCTCGCCGTCTACGTGGAGAACTCCAAGGTCGGCCAGCCGCTCTCCGCCAAGCGCAAGGAGGAGAAGGCCGAGGCCGAGCCGGAGAAGGTCGTCGAGTACCGGCCGGTGCGGCAGCGCCTGCCCAAGGGCCGTCCCGGCATCACCACCTCCTTCACGGTGGGCGGCGCCGAGGGCTACATGACGGCGAACTCCTACCCGGACGACGGGCTGGGCGAGGTCTTCCTGAAGATGTCCAAGCAGGGTTCGACCCTCGCGGGCATGATGGACGCCTTCTCGATCGCCGTCTCTGTCGGACTGCAGTACGGCGTGCCGCTGGAGACGTACGTCTCGAAGTTCACGAACATGCGCTTCGAGCCGGCGGGGATGACCGACGACCCGGATGTGCGGATGGCACAGTCGATCGTCGACTACATCTTCCGGCGTCTGGCCCTGGACTTCCTGCCCTTCGAAACGCGCTCGGCCCTGGGCATCCACTCGGCGAGCGAGCGTCAGCGCCACCTGGAGACGGGCTCGTACGAGCCCTCCGAGGAGGAGCTCGACGTGGAGGGTCTCGCGCAGTCCGCGCCGAAGGCCGAGACGGTCAGGGAGGCCAAGGAGAAGGCGAAGGAGGAGGCCAAGGCAGAAGGGGTCAGCGAGTCCCAGGCGCCGGCTCCCGCTCCGGGCGGTGCCCACAACTCCACGGAGCTGATGGAGATGCAGCTCGGCCTGAACGCCGACGCACCGCTGTGCTTCTCCTGCGGGACGAAGATGCGCCGCGCGGGCAGCTGCTACCTGTGCGAGGGCTGCGGCTCGACCAGCGGGTGCAGCTGAGTACGGGCGCAACTGTGTCTGATGCGACATTGAGCAGCTGTTGCTGAGGGCGCTGATCTGCGCTTGAGAGAGGGTGCCGGCCGTCGGTCGGCACCCTCTCCGGCGTTCAAGCACCATGTGTTCACGGAGGACAACGGTCAACTGGCCGGTTCGGACAGCCCGTTCGGAGGGCCTCAGCGGGGACGCATCCTTGCCGGCTCCGGCGGAGCCGACTCGACGATCCGGCGGTCGTGGCGCGCTTGAGGCCAACGTGCCTCGCTCACTCAACGGTGGGGGACAAACCGTCCTCGTTCACTCCGCGGTGAGGGACAACCCGTCCAGTTCGTCGCCGATCGCCTGCCGCAGCGCGTCATGCCGCGGACCGAAAGCGAAGCGCTCATCAGTCCATCGCTCACTCGGGTACAACCAGACCGGCTTGCCCACCAACTCGCCCGGCTCCCAGTCGAACCGGGGCCAGACGTGGGCATGCAGAAAGTTGTCGGTGTTGCCGAGAATTTCCAGATTCACGCGCCTGAAGGCGGGGTCCAGGCGGCGGCAAGCGCGTTCGACCGCTTCCCCGAGGCGGTCCATGTCCGAGAGGAATGACATCCGCTTCGCCTTCGGCAGATCCGACAGGCGTTGCACATCCGGCTCGTCGATCAGCAGTACCGAATAGCCGGGCAGGAACTGGATGTCCCCGATCACCGCGAACCCCGCCTCCAGCCGTCTCAGCACGGTGGGGTTCTCGCCCCTCAAGGCACTCCCGATCCGGTCGCTGCGCCAGTCATCCGTCATGGCGGGAACTTATAGGGCAAGGACCACTTGAGTCCTCGCCGGCCGGCGATCCATCCGGAACGGCAGCTCAGCGCAAAGGCGATCTCCACCAGCAGGAGCGCCCGCCCACGGGCGAGGCCCGGCAGGGTCGACCATTCGGGACCGGTACGGACCGGGCCCCGCATCTGCTCGTGCGGACCGGGACATCGAGCCGGCCCGGCCGACCGGGAGCCTGACCGTCGGCGCGGGCGGGCTGCGGGACGTCGTGCGGCAGGCGGAGGATGGTCGCATGGACGAACCGACGACGGACCGCATGAGCACGGCGGGCGGAGGCCCGCGAGGCCCCGTCCTGGTGACCGGCGGCACGGGCACGCTCGGCCGCACGGTCGTACGGAAACTGCTGGAGCGCGGACATGCGGTCAGGGTGCTCAGCCGCCGTCCGCGCCCGCACAGCCCGGCAGTGGCCGGGGCCAAAGGCGGCGGGCAGGACCCCGAGTGGGCGACGGGCGATCTCGCATCGGGCGAGGGACTCGGCGCGGCCGTGGCCGGGGTGGGAAGCGTCGTCCACTGCGCCACGACCGGGACCGGTAAGGACGTCGAGGCGACGCAACGGCTGACCGAGGCGCTCAGCCGGTCCGGCGCCAAACCCCACCTGATCTACATCTCCATCGTGGGCGTCGATCTTGTGCCGTTCTTCTATTACCGGGCGAAGGCGGAAGCCGAGCGGATCGTCCAGGGCAGCGGGCTGCCCTGGACGATCCTCCGCGCCACCCAGTTCCACGACCTGATCGCGCGGCTCACCACGGCTCAGCGGTGGCTGCCCGTCACGCTCTACCCGGCCGGGATGTCGTTCCAGCCCATCGAGGTGGGGGAGGTCGCGGAACGCTTGGCGGAGCTGGCCCTGGGGGCACCTGCCGGGCGGGTTGCGGACATGGGCGGCCCCGAGGTGCGCACCTCCCGGGAACTGGCCCAGCTGACCCTGCACGCGTACCGCTGGCGGCGGCCGCTGCTGCCGGTTCCTCTCGCGGGCAAGGCGGTCCGCGGCTACCGGGCCGGGCATCACACCACTCCCGGGCACGCCGTGGGACGCAGGACCTTCACCGAGTATGTGGTGGCGACCGCAGCCGCTGAAGGGAGCGGTCGCAGGCAGTGATGTGGCGGTGCCGGAGGGCTTGAGCCCGCGTTCAGGGAACAGTGTGCGTACGGCTTGTCACCCGGTTGGCCGTACGATGGCGCGGTGCTGGTCAAGTGGATGCGCTGCACCGTCGTGGACCGTCGAGGGTTCGAGCGGGGACAGCGGAAGTGGGCTGGGCTGCTCGGTGAGCCGGGTTTCCGGGGGCAAGGCGGTGGATGGAGCCGCTCCAGGGAGAACGTGGCGCACCTCTTCGGCTTCTGGGAGAGCCGTGCCTTCTACGACTCGTTCATGGCGCGCTCCCACGACCGGCTGCACGCGGCCCAGGTCGGCACGTACAAGGACATGCGCGTGCGCCTCTTCGAGTACCGCTTCGATGTGAAGACAGGCTTCCGCCCCGTCTTCGCTGACGCCGACCTGCTGCGCGTCGCCCACTGCCGCGTGCGGGGTGACCGCATCGAGCACTACACGCTGATGCAGGAGAAGGTCTGGAATCCGGCGATGGCCGGGTCGCCGGGGATGCTGCGCGGGGTGTTCACACAGTCGCAGACCGAGGACGAGTTCATGGTGCTGTCGATGTGGGACTCCGCGGCGGAGCACGGCAAATACCGCACGGAGCGGGTGGAACGGCTCGCACTCCGCGCCCAGATCGGAGCGGATGTGACCGGAATCGCCGGTGACGTGATCGACCTCGAGCCTTCCTGGACCGTCTGACCTCTGCCCCGCGCCATAGAGTGGCCGCATGGCACGACCGAGGCGCATCGTCCTCGTCCGGCACGGAGAGTCGGAGGGGAACTGCGACGACAGCATTTACGAGCGTGTGCCGGACCATGCCCTTGCGCTGACGGAGAAGGGCGTGCGGCAGGCCGAGGCGACCGGTGAGCAGCTGCGCGAACTCTTCGGCAGCGAGCGTGTCTCCGCCTACGTCTCCCCGTACCGGCGCACGCTGCAGACACTCGCCGCGTTCGCGCTCGACCCTGCGCTGCTGCGTGTACGCGAGGAGCCACGACTGCGGGAGCAGGACTGGGGGAACTGGCAGGACCGCGAGGACGTACGGAAGCAGAAGCAGTACCGCGACGCCTACGGGCACTTCTTCTACCGCTTCGCGCAGGGGGAGTCCGGAGCGGACGTCTACGACAGGGCCGGTGCGTTCCTGGAAAGCCTCTGGCGCAGCTTCGAACGGCCGGACCACCCGCCGAACGTCCTGATCGTCACGCACGGGCTGACCATGCGGCTCTTCTGCATGCGGTGGCTGCACTGGACGGTGGCGGAGTTCGAGTCGCTGTCGAACCCGGGTAACGCGGAGACCCGTACGCTGGAACTGGGGAGTGACGGGCGCTACCACCTCGACCGGCCCTTCGAGCAATGGTGCACACCGCGCTCGTACGGACCCTGAACGTGACGCCGTGGGACGGCCGACCGCGAGCGGGAGGCGGCGGACGGGCCGGGTGCCACGCGGAACGACGAGAACCGAACGACGCACCGTGAACGCATCATCATGAAGGACGAAGCCCAAGACGCGGTATCCGGAGATCTCGCTGGTCGTCCGGACGGCAAGTCCCAGGCGCCGCACGGCACTTGGGACGGTCCGCCGCACGATGGCCGGGAGGGCGGTGCTTATTGCCCCGGGCCCGTCGGCCAAGGAACGCAGGAGCAGCGCTACGCTGATCCGGCCATGCCGATCCCACCTCCAACTCACCGCGTCGAGCGGTCGATCCGCGCCAAGACGGGCGCCAAAGTGGTGGCCGGGATCGACGAAGTGGGCAGGGGAGCCTGGGCAGGGCCCGTCACCGTGTGCGCCGCCGTCACGGGGCTGCGCCGACCGCCGGAAGGCCTCACCGACTCCAAGCTCCTCACCGCGAAGCGGCGCACGGAACTCGCCGGCTTCCTGGACGAATGGGTCTCGGCCCATGCCCTCGGACACTCCTCCTCCGAGGAGATCGACGCGCTGGGCATGACGGCCGCGCTCCGGCTCGCCGCGTCGCGCGCGCTCGAGGCCCTGCCCGTTTGCCCGGACGCGGTGATCCTCGACGGCAAGCACGACTACCTGGGCGGCCCGTGGCGGGTGCGGACCGTGATCAAGGGTGACCAGTCGTGCATCTCCGTGGCGGCTGCTTCCGTTCTGGCCAAGGTGCGCAGGGATGCCCTCATGGCCGAAGTCGGAGCAGATCACGCGGACTTCGGGTTCGCCGACAACGCCGGCTACCCCTCGCCGGTGCACAAGACGGCGCTGCAGGCGTTCGGCCCGACTCCGCACCACAGGATGTCGTGGGCGTTCATGGATGCCCTGCCGCGCTGGCAGCACCTCAAGCGGATGCGCGTCGTCCCGGACGAAGAGACCCCGCCCGCCGAGCAGATGAGCTTCTTCTGAGCCGGCCTCCGCGGACCGGGAATCCACCTCGGAAATCCCTGGCCGAACCCGCTTACGCAGCTCGTTCCGGCGTTTGATAGACAATCCCTCATGCCTCTCACTCCCGAGGAGCCACAGATTCAGGAGAGCGCCCCGGGCAGCCGCAACTCGGCGGCAGCGACCCGGACTCCGCAGGCTTCCCGCCCAGCAGCACCCGTTCCCGGCCCCCGGGCTCCCTCGCGTCCCACACCGCCGCGCGCGGACAGAAAGGGGCCGACTCCGGGCCGCCCCGGCCCTGTGCGCACGGGTTCGCAGCGCACAGCCACCGCGTCCGCCCGCCCCGCCGCGGCGATCGAACTGGTCGCCGCCACCGACACGACGGCCGTGGACGTGGCGGACGAGACCGTGGACAAGCTTCTCGACGAGGGCACCCCACCGGGTGACGTTCTTGTCATCACGACCGGCGAACAGCATCCGTGGGCACAGCACGAACTCTCCTTCGGTGAGGACGCCTACTGGGGTCAACTGGCCGACGGCGAGGACGTCTTCTGTGTACACGCCACCGCGACGTCACGCGTCACGCGGCGGGCCGTCGTCGTCCTGGCCGTCAACGGAGGTACGGACACGCAGGCTGCCGAGGCCCTGCCGGCCGCGCTCGCGAAGGCAGGGCGCAGTCTGATCGTCTGCGGCGACCCGCAGCGGCTTCGTCAGCTCCTCTGAGCGGGCAGCGCCGAGGCTGACCTGCCCCGCGCGCAGGCGGCAACGCCTCGGCGCGTCATCCCTGCGCGGTCATCCCTGCACGGCGAGGACCAGCGGCAGGACTGCGCTCGCCCCTGATTGCAGCAGCAGCCGTGCCGCCACCGCGAGCGTCCAGCCCGTGTCCGCGAAGTCGTCCACCAGCAGCACCGGGCCGCCGGCGTCCGCGACCGCCGCCGACAGTGGCCCGGGCAGCGTCAGCGAACCGTGCAGGGCGCGGAGGCGCTGCGCCCCGTTGCTGCGTGCGGGCGCGCCGTGCGGGCCACCCGCTCCGTAGGTGACGGTGCCGAGCAGGGGCATGTGGCCGATCTCCGATATGCGCTCGCCCAGCGACCGGACCAGCCGCGGCCGGGTGCGCGAGTCCACGGTGACCACGCCGACCGGACGGGCCGGGGCGTCAGGAGCGCCCGAACTCCAACCACCCGGCGCTTTGGCCCAGTCGGCGAGCACATCCACCACCGCCGCTACGACGTCGTCGGGTACCGGGGCATCCTCCGCCCCAGGTGAGAGCAGCGGACGGAGCCGATTGCCCCAACCGATGTCCGAGAGCCTTCCCAGGGCGCGGCCGGTGGCTGCCTGCTCAGCGGCCGGGATCCGTCCCTTCAGGTCGACACCGACAGTCGGCAGCCCCGTCGGCCACATCTTGCGGGGTTCCACCTCGACACCCGGCCGGGCGAGTTCCCCGCGGGCCGCCTCCAGCGTGGTCGCGGATACTTCGGGCGTGAACCGGGGGCCCGCGCAGTTGTCGCAGCGCCCGCAGGCGGCCGCCTCCCCGTCGTCGAGCTGTCGCCGCAGGAACTCCATTCGGCATTCCGCCGTCGCCGCGTACTGCCGCATGGCCTCTTGTTCGGTCTCACGCTGGCGCGCGACCCAGGCGTAGCGCTCCGCGTCGTACTCCCAAGCCTGGCCCGTGGCCGTCCAGCCGCCCCGCACCCGCCGCACCGCTCCGTCCACGTCGAGGACCTTGAGCATGGTTTCGAGCCGCGACCGGCGAAGTTCCACCTGCGGTTCCAGCGCCGGAAGCGACAGCGGACGGTCCGCTGCGGCCAGAACGTCGAGGGTTCGGCGCACCTGCTCCTCGGCGGGGAAGGCCAGGGACGCGAAGTAGCGCCAGATCGCCTCGTCCTCCCGGCCCGGCAGGAGAAGCACCTCCGCGTGTGCGACACCTCGGCCCGCCCGGCCCACCTGCTGGTAGTAGGCGATGGGGGAGGAGGGGGAGCCGAGGTGGATGACGAAGCCCAGGTCCGGCTTGTCGAAGCCCATGCCCAGTGCTGATGTGGCCACCAGGGCTTTGACCCGGTTCCCGAGCAAGTCGGCCTCAGCCGCCTCCCGTTCGGCGTTCTCGGAGCGGCCCGTGTACGCGGCCACGGCGTGTCCCTGGCTCCGCAGGAATGCCGTCACCTCCTCCGCGGCGGCGACGGTGAGGGTGTACACGATGCCGGAGCCCGGCAGTTCTTTCAGGTGATCCGACAGCCAGGCCATCCGGTTCGCCGCGTCGGGCAGCCTGAGCACACCGAGGCTGAGGCTCTCCCGCTCCAGCGGCCCGCGCAGCACCAGCGCGCCGCCACCGGCGGCCTCCGGGCCGGAGCCTTCGGCGGGTGCGTGTGTGCCGAGCTGCTCGGCCACGTCGGCCGTCACTCTCGCGTTGGCCGTGGCCGTTGTGGCGAGCACGGGCACGCCGGCCGGCAGCTCGGCGAGCATGGTGCGCAGGCGGCGGTAGTCCGGCCGGAAGTCGTGACCCCAGTCCGAGATGCAGTGGGCCTCGTCCACCACGAGCAGGCCCGTGGCGGCGGTGAGCTCGGGCAGGACCTGGTCCCGGAAGTCGGGATTGTTCAGCCGCTCCGGGCTGACGAGCAGTACATCCACGCCGCCTTCGGCGATCGCGGCCTGGACGGCTTCCCACTCCTGCGTGTTCGAGGAGTTGATGGTGCTTGCGCGGATGCCGGCCTGCTCGGCGGCGGCCACCTGATTCCGCATCAGGGCCAGCAGCGGGGAGACGATGACAGTGGGCCCCTCGCCGGCGGCCCGCAGCAGCGCCGTCGCGACGAAGTAGACCGCCGACTTGCCCCAGCCGGTGCGCTGGACGACGAGGGCCCGCCGCCGCTCCGCTACCAGCGCTTCGATGGCGCGCCACTGGTCGTCGCGCAGCCGGGCCTCGCCCGAGGTGTCACCGACGAGGCGGGCGAGAACAGCGTCGGCCTTGAGGCGAAGCTCCGTGTTGTTCATGGCTCCATGCAACCGGATGCCGGACGTATTCGGCCAACGAGCCTGTGGACAACCCGACCGCTGGTGCGACAGAAGTACTAACCGGGAAGCTTGTGGACAACCCGGGGCAAGTGTCGAGTTCCTTCCTGCACGGTTTCCTCATGACACAGCGAGACAACCCGCACCACGGTCACCACGAGGAAACCGGCGACCGCCTGGACGGCACCGTGCCCGCCCCCGTTTCCAGGCCGTCAGGATCCCGGAACGAGATCGCGCTGCGCGGCCCCGCCGAGCTGGCCGACGCACTTCCCTACCTGCTCGGTTTCTACCCCGACGACTCCATCGTCGTCGTCGCCCTGCACGGTCCGCGCGGACGCTTCGGCGGGCGCATCAGGATCGGCATTCCCGCCGACCGCGACGAATGGCCCGCGGTCTGCGAACAGGTCGCCGCGTGCCTGGAGAGCGAGGCCGGCTCCCGCGACCGCAGGCCCGAGGGGGCCATCGTCTTCCTCTGCCAGGACCCGGGTCCCGGTCAGAAAAGGGAGGAGGTCATGGAAGGGCTGCGCCCGCTGGCCCAGGCGCTGCGCACAGCGTGCGGGGAGAGGGAGATCCCGGTCTACGAGGCGTTGTGCCTGTCCGGCGGCTTCCACATTTCGTACTGCTGCCCGGACTCCGAGTGCTGTCCGCCCGGGGGACGTCCGCAGGGGGAGGCCGGAACCTCCGCGATGGCCGCCGCTGCCGCGTACGCGGGCATCCAAGTGCGCGGCTCCCTGCGGGAGATGGAACGGCGGCTCACAGCGATCAGGGAGGACGCGGCCCAGGCTCAGGAACATGCTCTCGATTCGGCGAGCTCGGCCCTCGTCCCCCGGATGCTGGACCCCGACGGATGCGCGGCGGTGAGAGCCGAGACGCTCCGGCTGGCCTGGTCGCTGATCATCCGGTTCCGGGACGCCCTCCCGGGAGAGGGCGACGCCGTTCTCGCGGACGCCCACGACGACGAGCTGCTCAGCCATGACGAGGCGGCGGCGATGATCCTCGGCCTCCAGGACCGAAGGACGCGTGACCGGGCGGCGGAGTGGATGGAAGGCCCCGACTGCGGACCGGCCGTGCGGCTCTGGCGAGCCCTCTCCCGGCGCTGCGTCGGGCCGTACGACGAGCACGCCGCTGCCCCCTTGACGCTGGCGGGATGGGTCTCCTGGTCAGCCGGCGACGGGCCCTCGGCCAGGGTCGCCCTCGACCGTGCTCTTCGCAGCGACCCGGACTACGTCTTCGCCCGGCTGCTCCACCGCGCCTTCAACGACGGGGTGGACCCGGAGCCGCTGCGTCGCTGCATGCGCAAGGAGCGGGCGTTGCGCCAGGCGCAGGAAAACCACGGCCCCGCCGGCCCGTCGACCTGCACTCTGCCGTGACCAGCATCGCCGTGAGCCGTTCATCTCAGTGCAGACGCCGCTCATCTCCAGCACCGGCCCTCGCCGGACCACGAACAAGAGGAAGCGGAGGGACGCCCGTGTCCACGATGTCGCAGCCGGCTTCGCCGCAGTCGCACACCTCCGGTCGGCAGACGGCGGGCGCAGCCTCGCCCGCCCGTGCCGCCGGGCCACGAGGGACTCCGGCTCGTGGACGCATCCCTCCGGGGCCTCCGCCCACGGCGGAACACCAGTCGGCTCACGACGCACTGATCTGCGTCGCGGCACCGCATCTCGTGGTGTCCGCGGAGCACGGTCAGATGAACGGTGAGGGCATGGAGGGCTTCTACTACGCGGGGAGGCGAGTGATCTCCCGCTGCCGCATCCTCCTCGGCGGCAAGGAACCGCTGCCGCTCCATGGGCGGATGGTCGGTGCAAGGCAGGCCCGGTTCACAGCGACGGCGCCGACCACGGCGGGGACGGGACCCGACCCGGAGATCCTCGTCGACCGGTTGCGGTCGGCCAACGGCACCGAGCGCATCACCGTCCGCAACACGGGCCGCCGCCCGCTGAGACTTCCCTTCGAACTGCACCTCGGGACAGACCTCGCAGAGATCGCCGCCATCGCCGTCGGACGCACCGGCGAGGAGCTTCCGGCCTCCGTTCACGGTTCGGGCCTTTCCTGGTCGGCGGGCGACCTGCGAGCCACCGTGGCTGCCGATCCGCAGCCCGGCACCAGCTGGGCTCGCCTTGGACTGCTCAGGTGGGACTGGGAGTTGGCGCCCGGAGCCCAGCGCACAGTCGTGCTCAGGACCGATCTGGCCCGCATGGGCCCCGGGCACACGGGCTCCCGGAAGGGCGAGGACAGGAGCAAGAGCAAGGGGAGAGGCAAGCGGAAAGGCGCCCCCGGCCCGGTCTCCGTCATCGCTCCCCGTCCCACCAGACCGCCGAGACTCTGGCGGGGCGCCGAAGCGAACGCTGACGACAGAAGGATCGCTGCGCTCTTCCGCGCCGGTCTCGATGACGCCAACGCGCTGCTGCTGAGCGATCCGGCAGCGCCGTCCGACCTCCATCTCGCCGCAGGCGCCCCATGGCGATGCGCGTTCGCGCCGGCCGAATCCCTGCGGGCGGCCCGGCTCCTCCTGCCCCTCGGCACGCGCCTTGCCGCAGGCACCCTGCGCACACTCGCCCGCAGCCAGCTCACCGCGCCCGGCCCCGACGAGGGCAGGCTGCCCGGCTCCCTGCGCCATTCCGGGCCGTACGCTCCACCGAGCTGCAGCGGGACGGAAGCCACGCTGCTGTTTCCCGCAGTCCTCGCAGAAGCACGCCGGTGGGGCCTGCCCGAATGCGAGATCGAGCAGCTTCTGCCTGCCGCCGAGCGCTGCCTCAGCTGGATGGCCGGCGTTGCAGGAGGGGGAAGCTTTGTCCCCGACCCCGCGCCCGATGGTCCCCACCGGTGTGAGGTCCAGGCAAGCGCGCACCGCGCGGCCCTGCTCGGTGCCGAGTTGCTCGACGCCTGCGGCCGCGACGGTGGAGCGGAGCTGCGGGAGTGGGCGCAGGAGTTGGGCCACTGCTTCCGGAACGAGTTCTGGCTGGAGGAGGAAACCGGGGCCGGGCCCGTGATGGTCCGCACCCGGGGCGGGGTCACCCTTGCCCATTCCGGCGCCGCGGCGGCCGAGTTGCTCGACACGGGGCTGGCCGGCGGGGGACGGCCCGCCACCGGGTTGCTGACCGCGGAGCAGACCGAGAAGCTCTGCCGGCACCTGCGGAACCCGGCTCTCGACTCCGGTTGGGGCTTGCGCAGCCTCGGCCGAGACGATCCGCGGCACAACCCTTTCGGGCACCGTGGTGGCGTGGTGCGAGTCCAGGAGTCCGTCGCGGCGGTCGCGGGGTTCGCCGCTGCGGGCCACGGAGGTGAGGCCGGTTCACTGCTGCGCGGCGTGCTCGATGCGGCGTCGTCGTTCGGCCTCCGGCTCCCGGAGATGTACGCGGCCGAGCAGCGTGCCGACGGCGGGGTGCCGCTGCCGCACCCTGCGGCGTGCCGTCCCGCGGCGGTGGCCGCGGCCGGTGCCGTGCATCTGGTCACCACGCTCGTGGGGGTACGTCCGGATGTTCCGGCGGGAACGGTTTCCGTCCGGCCGCTCAGGGATGCGCCGTTCGGTGCTGTGCGGATCGCCGGACTGCGCATCGCGGGCCGGCCCTTCTCGGTCCGCGTGAGCGACGCCGGTGAGACAGAGGTGGAGGAGCTGGCGGACGGCTTGCGAGTCACCCTCGACTGAACGGAGTTGGGGCGGCAACAGCGCGAGCGCGGGGCAGGAAACGCTGCTGCGGAGGACGCCGGCGACCGCCTGTTTATCGTCAGGCAGACGACTATGATCACCTCATGCCCTACGATCCGTCGGCCTTCCCTCCCTTCGCCGTCACCGTCGACCTCGTGGTGCTCACGGTGCGCAGAGACGCGCTCTGCGCGCTGGTGGTGCGCCGGGGTGAGGCGCCGTACGAGGGGAAGTGGGCGCTTCCCGGGGGCTTCGTCCGGGCCGACGAGGACCTCGCCTCGGCAGCGGCACGCGAGCTCGCGGAAGAGACGGGTCTGCGTGCGCACGGCACGGACAGTCCCGGTGCCCACCTCGAACAACTGGCGACCTACGGCGACCCCGACCGTGATCCGCGGATGCGGGTGGTCAGCGTCGCCCATCTCGCGCTCGCGCCGGATCTGCCGTCGCCCACGCCAGGAGGGGACGCTCGAGGAGCCCGCTGGGCGCCTGTCGGGGACCTGCTCGGGGCCGGCGACGGCTCCCTCCGGCCGTCGGCCGATGGCGAGAAGGCCCTCGCCTTCGACCACGAACAGATCCTCGCGGCGGGGGTGGAACGGGCCCGTTCCAAGATCGAGTACTCATCTCTCGCCACTGCCTTCTGCCCAGCCGAGTTCACTGTCGGCGAGCTGCGCAGGGTCTATGAGGCGGTCTGGGGTGTGGCGCTCGACCCGCGCAACTTCCATCGCAAGGTGACGGGGACGCCCGGCTTCCTCGTGCCGAGCGGCGGAACGACGACACGGCAGGGCGGCCGTCCCGCACAGTTGTTCCGCGCCGGGGGCGCCAACCTGCTCAACCCGCCGATGCTGCGCCCCGAAGTCTGATCCCTGCCACGGCAGGCTCGTCCGCAACGCACTTGACCGGTCGAGACTCATTGCCGGTGAAAGCACGACATGTCGCGTTATCTTGCGTGGGTGCATCCTCCATGCGTCGCGCGGGAGAAGCGATGATCCAGGCAATCGGGCTGACCAGTCTGCCTCGCCGCCACCAACTCACGCCCGCTGTCGACGACCTCACCTTCGAGGCCCGTCCCGGTCGCGTCACCGTGCTCCTCGGAACGGAAGGCTCGGGCAAGACAACTGCCCTGCGCCTCATGCTCCAGCTTCAGGCGGGGCGCGGGACGGCGCTCTTCCGCGGACGTGCGGTCCACCGGATCCAGCACCTCGCGCGCGAAGTCGGTGTGCTGCTGGGCGAAGTGAACGGTCATCCCGGGCGCACCGCCCGCAGCCATCTGCGGATGCTCTCCGCCGCTGCCGGCGTTCCGCACACCAGAGCTGACGACGTGCTCGACGTCGTCGGCCTCAGCGGGCTGGCCGACCAGCGGATGAGCACCTACTCCCGGGGTATGGACCGACGCCTCGGCATGGCCTGCGCCTTGCTGGGAGACCCGCACACCCTGGTCCTCGACGAGCCGGCCCACGGCCTGTCCCCACGTGAGACCGCGTGGCTGTACTCACTGCTGCGTGGCTTTGCGCATCAGGGCGGCACCGTTCTGGTCACGTCGCACATCTCCGACGAGGCGGCCGAACTCGGCGACCGTGTCGTCAGTATCGAATCGGGCCGCCTCGTTGCCGACCAGCACGCTGCGGACTTCGTGCGAACGCGCCTGCGTCCCCGTGTCGCCGTCCGGACGCCGCACGTCGACCGGCTCGTCGCCGTACTCACCCAAGAGGCAAGGAGAGCGGGGAAGGACCGCGACAGCGGTCCGATCAAAGTCGTGCGTGAAGGCGGCACCAAGGTTTCGGTGTACGGCAGCAGCTGCGCGGAAGTCGGGGAGCACGCCCACCGCAACGGCATTCTCGTCCATCAACTCACCGACGAGCGCGGGGTTGCCGGAGACGCTCATCCTCCGGCCCCGCTCGACCGCGCCGACGGCCGCCGCCCGCCACGGGAAGGCACAGGTGCCGATCCTCGTCCGGTCACGCCGAGTTCGGAGGCGGAGGGGACACGCCCCGTACCCGTGGGCACCACCGGCTCCGAGTCCGGAAGCGAACCGGCGCCGCTGGCACTGGAGGTGGAGCTCGGAGAGACCGACGACCGCCCGGCTGAGGCCTCGTCCGATCCCGGCGACTCCGAGCACGTCAGTACTACGGACTCCCGCTCCGCCGTGGTGAGTTCGGATCCGAAGGCATCGTCCGTATCCACGGAGCCGCACAGCGCCGTCTCCGATGCGGCCCCGGACGGCGATGCCGACACGCTCGCCGACTCGCACTCCGATCCAAATCCCGAGGCCGGGTCCGAGCGGCGCTCGGAACGCCCGTCCGGGCACGAGCCCGTGCTCGTCACGGCTTCGGCCGCTTCGCCCACCCGCTTTGCGTACGGGTCCACCTCGTCGGTCCGGGCGGTCACCGGCAACTCTCCGGCCCTCGTGGCCGGATCGGATCACGCAGAACACACGTCCCCGGGAGGGGAATCCGTCACAACGCCGGACGCCGAGGGCGATCTCGGAGCAGACGCCGCAATTGGTCCCGCACCGGACGGGACGGCCGACGCGGCGGCAACTTCCGCGGAGGAACCGACACTTCAGCTCAGCGACGGCCCTCTCGTCGATCCCTCCATCGAATCCGTCGTCTCCACCGAATCCGCCTACTTCGCAGGCTCCGACGAGGCTGCCGGCTCCTCCGCGGTTCCCGTCTCCGCTGAAGCCACCGCCTCCGCCACAGACCCCGCGCGCGACGCCGGTGAAGCCGCTGCGCCCCGTCCTGTCCTGATGAAGCTGCTGGTCGACCCGGACGCCCCTCGCAGGATCAAGCCCCTCTGGGCCCCGAAGCGCGCTCCCGCACGTGCGGCCGCCGAACTACCGCCGCAGCTGCACGCCCTCGCCCGCCCCGGCCCGGCTGCGCCCCTGCGCTACGAGGTGTGCCGCCTGGTCAGCGTCCGCAGTACCTGGATCGCCGTGGCGGTCACCGTGGGTGTGGCGCTCTGCGTCTCGCTCGTGATGGCACGAACGGGTCTGGGACTTCCCTCCGGGGCGGACAACTCGCTGACACCGGTGGTGCGTCTCCTGACCGGCTGGCCTTCGGGGGATCTCAGCATCCTGCCTCCGGTCGCCGTGGCGGCCGGCCTGCTGGGAGCCTTCGCGTTCGGCGAGGAGTTCCGCTATCCCGCTCTCGCCCCCGCCCGCTCCCCGGTACAGCGCCGCATCAGCCTTCTTGCAGCCAAACTGGCCGTCTCGGCGACTCTGACGGTGCTGCTCGGCATCACGGTCGCGGCCGTCAACGCAGCAAGCGTGACGCTGTTCTTCGGTGCCGGAGCTCTCTCCCTTCCCTCCGGCGTCACTTCCGCCGCAGACGGGCCGTGGCAGATGCACGTCGCGGGAGTGTTCGTCCTCGCTGTCGGCTGCGCCTGGGCGGGAGTTCTGGCCGCGGGCGTCTTCCGGTCAGGTGCGGTCGGCACGGCAGTGGTGGTGGCGGTCCCCTTGTTGCTCGCTCCGCTCGTACGGACTTTTCTCGGCGATGGCCTGCACACGACCGAGGGGCTCCCCGGGCGCCTGGAAGCGGTGCTGCTGATGCCCTGGCCGCCGGGGACCGAACGCTGGGCGGCTGCGCTGATCGAACTGGCCTCACAACCTGTCGGCTTTGCGCTGGCGTTGACAGTGGGGGCGCTGCTGGCCGGGTATCTCGTCTCCACACAGAACAGCAGAGCAGGGTAGTCGCAGGCCTGGTCCTCGTCCCTCCGGGCTTCCTGAAGCGTCAACTTGCCCTGAAAAAAGGGCAGATGGTGCCACAACGCTTTCTTTCCGATAAGGCGTCAATTGACAGGAAGTCAGTGATCACCCTTTCGTGTGCTTTTCACCAAAGCCCTCAAGGCCGCCCGGAGCGCCGCCGACAAAGGATGCGTGACTACCCTTGCGCACTCCATGATGACCGCCGCTCGCTCAGCCGACTCGGGACAGGCCGGCCCGGGCGAACTCGACCGCTACGCATACGCCGAGTCCTCCGGCTCCGCACGTACTTCCAGCAACGTCCCTGCCTGGCAAGGCTCCGAGGCCGACCTCAACCGACCAGGGCGGCGGGCGGCCGGCAGCCGCGGGCGAGGGCTGCACGGCCAACTCGTCCAGCAGCTCGGCCAGATGATCGTCTCCGGAGATCTGGGGGCCGATCGTCCTCTCGTCCCCGAAGAGATCGGTCACCGCTTCGAGGTCTCCCGCACCGTCGTACGTGAGTCTCTCCGCGTCCTGGAAGCCAAGGGGTTGGTCAGTGCCCGGCCCAATGTGGGTACGCGGGTACGGCCCGTCAGCGACTGGAATCTGCTCGACCCGGACATCATCGAGTGGCGGGCCTTCGGACCGCAGCGCGAGGACCAGCGCCGGGAGTTGCGTGAACTTCGCAGCACCATCGAGCCGTTGGCCGCGCGCCTCGCCGCCGGTCAGGTACGTGACGAGGTGCGGCAGCGCCTTTCGGACATGGTCGAGATCATGACGCACGCCGTGGGCCAGGGAGACACCCTGACCTTCTCGCGCGCGGACGCCGAGTTCCACGGGCAGCTGCTGCAGGCAGCCGGGAACCGCATGATCGAGCACCTCTCGGGCATCGTCTCCGCGGCCCTCCAGGTGTCCGGTGGCACCGGTACGGGATGCGATGTCGCCACGGAGGCATCCGTCGCCCGGCATCAGCGGGTGGTGGACGCGCTCACCTCCGGTGAGGGCGGCGCCGCGGAGTCGGCGATGCGGCAGGTGCTCAGCGGCCGCCCCGACGCGACTGCCACCGTCCCCCAGCCCGGTGCAAGCGGTGCAGGCGGCTCCGACCACGTGGTGCCCCCGCCCCGCGAGCACTGACCGGCGCGGGTGCCGGGAGTCCCGTGCCGCGCTCGCGGGCACCGGCCCCGGCCCTCTCGGCGGCCGGGGATGTCCCGTCTCGTGGCACATACGGCTGCACCGCCGGAATCCGGGCGGCGCAGCCGTGTGTGCCCTTGTACATACGGGGCAACTTCTCAGAGTGATGTCCTTTTCGTCAGCATCCTTCCTGAATACATCGAGTAAGGATGTGACCCGGGCCACGCGTATTGCCCGTAACGCTTCGCGTCGCAGCGCGATGACTCAAGAGGTGACAGCCGCGGAGGGAATACTGGCCAGGAGCCCGGTGCTCGTACAGGCGCTGTATTCCTCCCACAGCTCAGCCCGCGCCGTCGGTTCATTCCCACCGGCGGTTTGCCGTTTCCATCGTTCCGAGAGGTTGTTCGTGTCGGCCAGCACATCCCGTACGCTCCCTGCGGAGATCGCCGAATCCGAGTCTGTGGTGGCGCTCATCGAGCGGGGAAAGGCTGAGGGGCAGATCGGCGGCGACGACGTGCGTCGGGCCTTCGAAGCTGACCAGATTCCGCCAACCCAGTGGAAGAACGTACTGCGCAGCCTCAACCAGATCCTCGACGAGGAGGGTGTGACGCTGATGGTGAGTGCCGCAGAGGCCCCCAAGCGCACCCGTAAGAGTGTTGCGGCCAAGACTTCCGCCAAGCGCACCGCCACGAAGACGGTCCCGGCCAGGTCCGCTTCCACGAAGAAGGCAGCAGCCAAGCCGGAGGCGGCTTCGGCGGAGCCCGACGTCGCAGTGCCCGAGGGCGTCGTCGACGTGGATCCCGTCGAGGTGGCCGTCGCCGAGCCGTCTGCCGAGCCGGTGAAGAAGACCGCCAAGAAGGCGGCCACGGTGAAGAGGACCGCCAAGAAGGCGGCCACGGCGAAGAAGGCCACGGCGAAGAAGACCGCAACCAAGAAGTCCGTGGTCGACGAGATCCTCGAGGACGCCGACGAGGCGACCGACGAGGCACCGGCCAAGCCTTTGAACAAGCCCGGTGCCAACGACGGCCCCACGGCTGAGGTGAAGAACGAGAACGAGGGCTTCGTTCTCTCCGACGACGACGAGGACGACGCACCGGCCCAGCAGGTCGCCGCCGCAGGCGCCACCGCGGACCCGGTCAAGGACTACCTCAAGCAGATCGGCAAGGTTCCTCTGCTCAACGCCGAGCAGGAGGTGGAGCTCGCCAAGCGGATCGAGGCCGGCCTGTTCGCCGAGGACAAGCTGGCCGCCGCCGACAAGCTCGCGCCCAAGCTCAAGCGTGAGCTGGAGATCATCGCCGAGGACGGCCGCCGGGCCAAGAACCACCTGCTGGAGGCCAACCTCCGCCTCGTGGTCTCGCTGGCCAAGCGCTACACGGGCCGCGGCATGCTCTTCCTGGACCTGATCCAGGAGGGCAACCTCGGCCTCATCCGCGCGGTCGAGAAGTTCGACTACACCAAGGGCTACAAGTTCTCGACGTATGCGACGTGGTGGATCCGGCAGGCCATCACGCGTGCGATGGCCGACCAGGCGCGCACCATCCGCATTCCGGTGCACATGGTCGAGGTCATCAACAAACTCGCGCGTGTGCAGCGGCAGATGCTCCAGGACCTGGGCCGCGAGCCCTCCCCGGAGGAGCTGGCCAAGGAACTGGACATGACGCCGGAAAAGGTCGTCGAGGTCCAGAAGTACGGGCGTGAGCCGATCTCTCTGCACACGCCTCTGGGTGAGGACGGCGACAGTGAGTTCGGTGACCTCATCGAGGACTCGGAAGCCGTCGTCCCCGCCGACGCGGTCAGCTTCACGCTTCTCCAGGAGCAGCTGCACTCGGTCCTGGACACGCTCAGCGAGCGCGAGGCGGGTGTGGTGTCCATGCGGTTCGGCCTGACGGACGGTCAGCCCAAGACCCTCGACGAGATCGGCAAGGTCTACGGCGTCACGCGTGAGCGGATCCGTCAGATCGAGTCCAAGACCATGTCGAAGCTGCGTCACCCCTCCCGTTCCCAGGTTCTGCGGGACTACCTGGACTGAGCGGCTCCGCCGCGGCAGCTCTTACGGCAAGGGCCGGTGACCTTACCAAGGGTCACCGGCCCTTGCCGTGTGTATGCAGTGCTCCCTCCGGATGCGGAGCTGCTCCATCCGGCTCACTCTTGATGGTCCGGAAGGCCTTTCCCGAGGCCCTCTCACCGCCAGGAGGCTGTATGCGTCCGCTGCGCGCGCTCCCGCTGCCCTCGCTGATACCTGTGCTGCTCGGCCTCGTGCTGGCCCTCGTGCCGGCGCCGCAGGCCCACGCGCGGGACCGGGCAGTGGTCGGCGGGCGTCCGGTGGACGCTGCCGAGCATCCGTGGGTCGTGGCCCTCTCCAGCCGGGACCGCTTCGGGAACACTCGTTCCGGCCAGTTCTGCGGGGGAGCGCTCGTGGGTTCCCGAACGGTGATCACGGCCGCGCACTGTCTGAGCCGGGAGGTGCTGGGGGTGGCGCACGGAGATGTCGACGACCTGCACGTCATATCCGGCAGGAACGACCTCGGTACGAGCACCGGACGTGAGGTGAAGGTCCGCAAGAAGTGGATCAACCCCCGGTACGACGCGGCGACGAACGCGGGCGACATCGCGGTCCTCACACTCAGCGAGCCGCTGCCCGCGGGCTCCACGATCCCGATGGCCGCCGGCAGCGACGCCGGCTACACCGCCGGGTCCGCTGCGGAGGTCTACGGCTGGGGCGACATCAGCGGGAACGGGGACTACGGCCCTCGGTTGCGCGTCGCCGAGGTCGACATGATGAACGACTCTGCCTGTGCCCGCGCCTACCCCAGCGGCTCCGAGGGTGTCTTCGACGAGGCCTCGATGGTGTGTGCGGGTGTGGCGGAGGGCGGTCGTGACGCATGCCAGGGCGACAGCGGCGGGCCGCTGGTGGTGAACGGGAGAGTCGTCGGGCTGGTCTCGTGGGGGCGGGCTGCGGGGAGGAAGGCAGGCCCGGCGTGTACACCCGGGTCTCGTCCGTGGCGGGTCTCGTCCGTGAGCACAGCGAGTGACGAGAGGCACGGGGCGGGGAAGGCCGACGCCCGCGGGGCTGTTCGCCCGCAGCGGAACCCGGGGGCGGCTGTGCCTCTGGAGCTTGCTCAGCCCGGGAGGTGGGCCGTCCCGGGACGCGGAAGGGCGGTCATCCGGTGATCACCGGATGACCGCCCTTCGCTACCAGCCTGTTGCCGGTCCGAGCTCGTCGGTTCTCGGGACGTCTGGTCAGTAGGGCAGCTCAGCCCTCTCCCGCCTCTGTGCCGGCAGGAGCGGTGAGCTTCTCCGTCTCGTCCTGTATCTCCGCGGCGATCTTCTTGAGCTCCGGCTCGAACTTACGCCCGTGGTGTGCGCAGAACAGCAGCTCTCCGCCGCTGAGCAGTACGACGCGCAGGTAGGCCTGAGCGTTGCAGCGGTCACAGCGATCGGCGGCCGTCAACGGAGTCGCGGGGGTCAGAACAGTAGTCACGTCGCCTCTTCTCTAGCTCGACGAGCTGTCGTACCAGGGTCAACATCCAACCAGGCCGAAAACGTTCCCGCTCTCGGCGAATCCTCGAAGATTTCTCCCCGGGGGCGGCTGCATGTTGCCGGGTGGCGGCGAATGAGCCGTATTACGTGGGTTGCTTCGTGATCACGGTGCTTGGTGGCTGTTGTCCAGTTGTTTGTCTCTTCAGTGTTCCCGTGTTGAAGGGGACGTGCCCGGAGCCTAAATGGTTCATGCGCCAAAGGGAACGTGATGTGTGCGTCACCCCATCGAGTTATCGAACGTACGAACGATCATGGGCTACCATGAATCCCTTCCCGGGTGGCGAGCAACGCCCTCTCCTGCACTCTCGGTACCCTCTGACGCGGCAACCAGCCACCACAAGCAGAATTCAGCGAGGAGCGAACCGCGTGACCGCCGACTCTTCCCTGGCCTCCGGCAGGGGGAACACCAAGCCGTCCACCGCGTTGCTCAGCGGGGCAGACAGGGACGGCGGCGCGAACTACACCGCGCGGCACCTGCTCGTCCTGGAGGGGCTCGAAGCGGTGCGCAAGCGCCCCGGCATGTACATCGGCTCCACCGACAGCCGGGGCCTGATGCACTGCCTGTGGGAGATCATCGACAACTCCGTCGACGAGGCCCTCGGCGGCCACTGCGACCACATCGAGGTCGTCCTGTACGAGGACGGCTCCGTCGAGGTCCGCGACAACGGCCGCGGAATCCCGGTCGACGTCGAGCCCAAGACCGGCCTGTCCGGCGTCGAGGTCGTGATGACCAAGCTGCACGCCGGCGGGAAGTTCGGCGGCGGCTCGTACGCGGCGTCGGGCGGCCTGCACGGCGTCGGCGCCTCCGTCGTCAACGCGCTCTCCTCCCGACTCGACATCGAGGTCGACCGCAGCAGCCGCACGCATTCGATCAGCTTCCGCCGCGGCGTTCCCGGCATCTTCACGGAGTCCGGTCCGGACGCCCCCTTCGATCCCGGGAGCGGACTGCGCAAGGGCAAGAAGCTGCCGAAGAACCGCACCGGTACCCGCGTGCGCTACTGGGCGGACCGGCAGATCTTCCTCAAGGACGCCAGACTCTCGCTGGAGACCCTGCACGCCCGCGCCCGGCAGACCGCCTTCCTCGTGCCCGGGCTCACGCTGGTCGTGCGCGACGAGCGTGGACTGGACGGGCAGGAGGTCTCCGAGGAGGTCTTCCGCTACGACGGCGGGATCAGTGAGTTCTGCGAGTACCTGGCGCAGGACAAGCCGGTCAGCGACGTGGTGCGCCTCCAGGGCAAGGGTCAGTTCAAGGAGACGGTGCCGGTCCTCGACGACCGGGGTCACATGATCCCCACAGAGGTGCAGCGCGAGCTGGGCGTCGACATCGCGCTCCGCTGGGGCACGGGCTACGACTCGACGCTGAAGTCCTTCGTCAACATCATCGCCACCCCCAAGGGCGGCACGCACGTCTCGGGATTCGAGCGGGCCGTCACCAAGACCGTCAACGAGGCGTTGCGCTCCACGAAGATCCTTCGTGTGGCCGAGGACGACGTCGCGAAGGACGACGCGATGGAAGGCCTCACCGCCGTGGTGACGGTGCGCCTCGCCGAGCCGCAGTTCGAGGGGCAGACGAAGGAGGTGCTCGGCACCTCGGCGGCCTCCCGCATCGTCGGACAGGTCGTGGCCAACGAGCTCAAGGCTTTCCTCACCTCGACCAAGCGTGATGCCAAGCAGCAGGCACGGGCCGTGCTGGAGAAGATCGCCGCCGCTGCCCGCACGCGCATCGCCGCCCGGCAGCACAAGGAGGCGCAGCGGCGGAAGACTGCACTGGAATCGTCCTCGCTGCCCGCCAAGCTCGCCGATTGCCGTAGTGACGACGTCGACCGCAGCGAACTGTTCATCGTCGAAGGGGATTCGGCGCTCGGTACCGCGAAGCTGGCCCGGAACTCCGAATTCCAGGCGCTGCTGCCGATCCGCGGCAAGATCCTCAATGTTCAGAAGTCCTCCGTCGCCGACATGCTCAAGAACGCCGAGTGCGGCTCGATCATCCAGGTGATAGGGGCCGGGTCCGGGCGGACCTTCGACATCGACCAGGCGCGGTACGGCAAGGTCATCTTCCTCGCCGACGCGGACGTCGACGGCGCGCACATCCGGTGCCTGCTGCTGACGCTCTTCCAGCGCTACATGAGGCCCATGGTCGAGGAGGGACGGGTCTTCTCCGCGGTGCCTCCGCTGCACCGGATCGAGCTGGTCAACCCCAAGAAGGGGCAGGAGAAGTACATCTACACCTACTCCGACAACGAGCTGCGGCAGACGCTCATGGAGCTGGAGCGCGGCAAGGTGCGCTACAAGGATTCGATCCAGCGTTACAAGGGCCTCGGTGAGATGGACGCCGGCCAGCTCGCTGAGACCACGATGGACCCGCGTCACCGCACCCTGCGCAGGATCAACATCAGTGACCTGGAGGCGGCGGAGACCGCCTTCGACCTGCTCATGGGCAGCGACGTGGCCCCGCGCAGGGAGTTCATCAGCTCCTCCGCGGCGACCCTGGACCGTTCGCGGATCGACGTCTGAGCCGCACCCGCAGCCGGCGCCATGTACGGGGCGCCGGCCGGGTGCCGGTCCAGCGGTCATGACCGCTGGATTGGTAAGTCACCTGAAGGGGTGAACAGTCCAGGATGCCCCATCCGTGATCTTCTGTGCTTGTCCATTCTTTGGGCATGCGCACCGACGATCCCTGGTACGACGCCCTGGCCTCCGGTCCGGGCGCTCACGATGCCCTGCCCGCGGCGACGGCCGCGACCCTGCCTCCTCGCAGCGACGCGCGCACCGGGGCCGGTGAGGGTGCGCGCACCGGTGACGGGCAGCCCGCGAACCGCGGGGACGGTCCGGAGACCCCCGAGGCTCATGCCGCCGCGGTATACATCGCCGTTCAGCGAAGTGAGGCCTTCCAGCAAGTGCGGCGGCGCTACCGGCGCTTCGTGGCTCCCGTCAGCGTGGCCTTCCTGGCCTGGTATCTCGCCTACCTCGTCACCGCGACCGCGGCACCGGAGCTGATGGCCCGTCCCCTCGCGGGGGTGTTCAACGTCGCCATGGCCGCCGGTCTCGCGCAGTTCGCCAGCACTTTCCTGCTGACGTGGGCGTATGTGCGCCACGCGCGGCTGCGCCGGGACGAACTCGCACTCGAACTGCGCTGGGAGACCGAGGACATGGCCCGCGCGTACGCCGTCCCCGCCCCCCGTACCGCCTCGGAGGGCATGCGTTGACCGGCAACCATCAGACGCTGACTCTGGTGCTCTTCAGCGCCGTCATCGCCACCACCCTGGCCATCACCACGCTGGCCAGCCGCAGACGGCGCGGCTCACCCGAGGAGTTCTACGCGGGCGGCCGGCTCTTCAGCCCGATGGAGAACGGATTCGCCATCGCGGGCGACTACATGTCGGCGGCCTCCTTCCTCGGGATCGCCGGCGTCATCGCCCTGTACGGCTACGACGGAATCCTCTACTCCGTCGGGTTCCTCGTGGCCTGGCTGGTGGTGCTGCTTCTCGTTGCCGAACTCGTGCGCAACTGCGGGCGGTACACGCTGGCGGACGTCGTCACCGCAAGGCTGCGCGCGCGCCCGGTCCGCATCGCTTCGGGCATCTCGTCCGTGACGGTCTCGGTGCTCTATCTCGTCGCGCAGATGGTCGGTGCGGGCAGTCTCGTGGCGCTCCTGCTGGGGAGTGCGAGCGTGGCGGCGCGTTCCTGGACGGTGATCGGCGTCGGAGCCCTCATGATCGTTTACGTCTCCTGCGGTGGAATGCGTGCGACGACGTGGATTCAGATCGTGAAGGCGGTGCTCCTGCTGGGCGGGGCCGTCACGCTGACCGTGCTCGTGCTGATGCGTTTCGGCGGCGATCTCGGGGCACTGCTCAGCGCTGCCGCCGAACGCAGCGGCCACGGGCGGGACTTCCTCGCTCCCGGCCTGCGCTACGGCGGCGAGTGGACACACCGGCTGGACTTCATCAGTCTCGGCCTGGCGCTCGTACTGGGCACTGCCGGGCTGCCGCACATCCTGTCGCGCTTCTACACGGTGCCCACCGCGCGGGCCGCGCGCCGGTCGGTCGTCTGGTCGATCGGCCTGATCGGCGCGTTCTACCTGATGACGATCGTCCTCGGGTTCGGGGCCGCCGCGCTGCTGGGCAGCGGGACGGTGCGCGCTTCCGACCCGGCCGGGAACACGGCGGTGCCCCTGCTCTCCTTGGAGCTGGGCGGGGGAGCCGGATCGACCGGGGGCTCCGTGCTGTTCGCGGTCGTCGCGGCGGTCGCCTTCGCGACGATTCTCGCAGTGGTCGCGGGGATCACCCTCGCGTCGTCCGCGTCGGTCGCTCACGATCTGTACGCGTCGCTGAGCAAGCGCGGCACGCGAGGTGAGGTGGGCGTCGCCCGCGTCGCAGCGGTCGGGGTCGGCGCCGTCGCGATCGGACTCGGGCTCCTCGCGCAGCATCTCAACGTCGCCTTCCTCGTCGGTCTGGCGTTCGCGGTGGCGGCTGCCGCCAACCTGCCGGTGCTGCTCTACGCCCTGTTCTGGCGCCGGTTCACCACGAGGGGAGCGGTGTGGTCGGTCTACGGCGGGCTGGTGCCGGCGATCGTGCTGGTGCTGCTTTCGCCGGTCGTCTCCGGCGCGCCCGGTGCGCTCTTCCCGCGGTTCGACTTCGCGGTCTTCCCGTTGGAGAACCCCGGCGTGGTCGCGATTCCGCTCGGCTTCCTCTTCGGCTGGCTCGGCACCGTCACATCGCGTGAGGCGCCCGACGACGCCAAGCACGCGGAGACGGAGGTCCGTTCGCTCACGGGTGCGGGAGCGGTCTGACGAGCGGTGCGGAGCATGGTGCAGGCGGCGGCGTGCGGCCACATTGTGAAGAGTTAGGTCCAGACCTATTGACATCGCTGTCTCGGCGCCGGAAATTGTCTTCAAGAGATGA
This sequence comes from Streptomyces sp. CNZ301, assembly GCF_004217425.1. Taxonomy (NCBI): domain Bacteria; kingdom Bacillati; phylum Actinomycetota; class Actinomycetes; order Kitasatosporales; family Streptomycetaceae; genus Streptomyces; species Streptomyces sp. CNZ301. The sequence continues at coordinate 1,015,230 of NZ_SHLG01000002.1, read as the reverse complement.
CGACATGCCCGTCGATGCGGTCCGAGTGCGCCGAGTGAACTGCCGTGCGCCCCACACCTGTTCACCCGAGGTGCGGCCCGTCCGCCGGACTGCCGGAGCGCGAACCCGGCCGCGCCACGCGGCCGTGGACCTTCTGGGCCGCACAGCCGGTCCTCCCCACAGGAAGGCACCGCTCGATGAGACCGAAGACCTCCCTGACGGCTTGGCTGCTCGCCGCCGTCGCCCTCGCGATGACCCCGCTGCTCTCGGTGCCGGCGAGCGCCGGGACACCGCCCGCGGACCGGGACTCCGCCAAGGCCGCGCAGTTCACCGACGACTTCGACGGACCGGCGGGCGGCGCCGTGGACGGTTCCAAGTGGAAACTGGAGACCGGCGACAACGTCAGCAACCACGAGCGCCAGTACTACACATCGGGAACCGACAACGCGGCGCTGGACGGCAACGGCAACCTCGTCATCACCGCCAAGAAGGAGAACCCGGGCAACTACAGCTGCTGGTACGGTCCGTGCGAATACACCTCGGCACGGCTGAACACCGCGGGCACCTTCACCACCACCTACGGGCATGCCGAAGCCCGCATGAAGGTGCCGCAGGGGCAGGGCATGTGGCCGGCGTTCTGGATGCTCGGCGAGGACATCGGCAGCGCGGGATGGCCCGCGTGCGGCGAGATCGACGTCATGGAGAACATCGGATCCGAGCCGAGCACCGTGCACGGCACCATCCACGGGCCCGGATACTCCGGTGGCGAGGGCATCGGTTCCGGCTACTCCCTCCCGGACGGGCAGAAATTCGCGGACGACTTCCACACCTTCGCCGTCGACTGGTCACCGGAAAAGATCGTCTGGTCGGTCGACGGCAACGAGTACCAGACCCGCACTCCCGCCGATCTGGGTGGCGACCGCTGGGTCTTCGACCACCCCTTCTTCATGATCCTCAACCTCGCCGTCGGCGGCGACTGGCCGGGCGACCCCGACGGGAACACCAGCTTCCCCCAGCAGCTCGTGGTCGACTACGTCCGTGTGACGGGCGGCAACTGACGGCCGTCCCCGGCCGTCCCACGAACCGTCCGGACCGGCGTTGCCGGGCGCCGGTCCGGACGCCGCCGGCTTCAGCCCGAGGAATCCGCCGGGTGCAGCGCCTGCGGCAGCACCACCGTGAACTCGGCGCCTCCGCGGACCCCTTCGCCCACCCGCGCGGAGCCGCCGTGACGTTCCGCCAGCCGGCGCACCAGCGCAAGGCCCAGGCCGCGCTGACGGTGCGCAGGCGGGTCCTTCGTGGACCAGCCCTCGGCGAAGACCTGTTCACGCAGCTCGCCGGGGACTCCCGGGCCGCTGTCGGTGACTTGGAGGACGACGCCGGTGCCGTCCCCCGCGAGCGCGGCGTCCCGGAGTCCCTGCGTCCTGGCGTCGCCCCAGTCTCCGCATTCCCGGGTGCGGCGGCCCGTGTGCAGCTTCACCTCCACCAGTGCGTCGGCCGAACCCGCAGCCGCGTCCAGTGCGTTGTCGACGAGATTGCCCAGCACCGTGGCCAGCTCGCGCGGCTCGACCAACCGGTCCGGCAGGTGCGTGTCGGGGGTGAGGCGCAGCGCGACGCCCCGCTCGGTCGCGACCGTCGCCTTCCCCACCAGCAGCGCGGCGAGCAGCGGGTCCTCGACGCGTTCCGCGATCTGTTCCGCCGTGGCCCTGTGCACACCGACGGCCTCGCTGAGATAGGCCACCGCCTCCTCGTGCTGCCCCAGTTGCAGAAGCCCCAGCAGGAGGTGCATCCGGTTGGCGTGTTCGTGGTCCTGCGCGCGCAGGGCGTCGATCAGGCCGCGTGAGCCGTCGAGTTCGCGGCCGAGCAGCTCCAGCTCCGTGCGGTCGCGGAAGGTGGCCACCGCGCCGCCGTCGCCCGTGGGCATGCGGTTCGCGACGAGCACCCGGCCGCCGCTGACGGCGAGCAGATCTGTTCCGGTGACGTTGCCGCACAGCACCTCCGCCGTGCGTCCCGGCCCCAGCACCTGCGCCAGCGGACGGCCGGTGTGCTCGGGCCGCAGTTCCAGCAGCCGCTGTGCCTCGTCGTTGACGAGTCTGATCCGGCCCTCCGCATCGAGGGCGACGACTCCCTCGCGGATGCCGTGCAGCATCGCTTCCCGCTCGTCCAGCAGCGAGGAGATGTCGGAGAAGGCCAGGTCGTGGGTCTGCCGCTGGAGCCGCCGCGAGACGAGTACGGAGGCGAGGACGCCGACGGCGAGTGCACCGCCGGCGTAGGCGAGCAGTTCGGGGACCGCGCCGAGGAACTTGTCCCGCACGCCCTCGTAGGCGATGCCGACGGAGACGGCGCCGATCACCTCGCCCCGTCCGTCGCGCAGCGGCACCTTGCCACGGGCGGAGCGTCCCAGGGTTCCCTCGTCGATGTGACGCACCTCGTGCCCGGCGAGGGCAGCGCTGGGGTCGGTGGAGACGTGGCGGCCGACTCGGCGCGGTTCGGGATGGGACCAGCGGATTCCGCGGGTGTCCATCACCACGACGAAGCCGGCCCCGGTGGACCTGCGTATCCGCTCGGCCTGCCGCTGCACCGGACCGTGAGCGGACGGGCCGGGCCCGCCGGCGGCGAGGTGGCGGGCGAACTCGGGCCGTGCGGCAGTCGTCTGCGCGATGGCCAGGGCCCGGTCCATCGCCCGCTCGTCCAGCTCGCCGCTGAGCGGTGCCAGGAAGAGGCCCGTGACCAGGGCCGTGACGCCGGTCGCGATCGCCAGCTGCATCAGGAGAACCTGGGCGAAGACCCGCTGCGGCCAGCGCGGACGCACCAGTGACACGGACAGGCGGCGCCTGCCGGAGGGCGCTTCCGGCGGCCTCAGCGACTGTGGCGCGGCCGGCGGCTGCGGAGACGGTGCCGCACCCGTGACGGGCTCTGAGCCGGACGCGGTGAATGGAGCGGTCACGTGGACCTCGGGCGGATCGGGGGACGGGTCGAGAAACGGTGGCGGCGGCGGCCTGGACCGCGAGCCGCCGGGCAGGCCGCGGGGCGGGGCCGGCGGCTGACGGGACAAGGGGCCGGGGAAGGCGTGTGAGGACCGTAACCGCTCCGCGCGGCCTCGCGCTGTGACATGCGGCATCGCCGCGTACGATCGTCAGCCGCCGCACCCGCAGATCCCGCGGGCGACGTCAGCCCCGCGGGCCCGCACATCCCGGAGGAAGCACTCGTGGAGCGACCACGACGCGTACCGGTCATCGTCCTCGCCGGATTCCTCGGCTCGGGCAAGACCACCCTGCTCAACTATCTGCTGCGGCACAGCGGCGGCACCCGCATCGGCGCGATCGTCAACGACTTCGGCAGCATCGAGATCGACGCGATGACGGTGGCCGGACAGGTGGACTCGATGGTCCCGCTCGGCGACGGCTGTCTGTGCTGTGCCGTGGACACGAGCGACATGGACGGTGTGCTGGAAAGGCTCGCCCGCCCGTCGGCGGGGATGGACGTGATCATCGTGGAGGCCAGCGGTCTGGCCGAGCCGGAGACCGTGATCCGCATGATTCTCGCCTCCGGGAGCGAGCACAGCGTCTACGGCGGGCTCGTCGAGGTCGTCGACGGCGCCGAGTTCGAGAGCGTGCGGGTGCGCCATCCCGAGCTGGACCGCCACGTGCGGGCCGCCGATCTCGTGGTGCTCAACAAGTCGGACCGGGTGGGCGAGACGGAGCTGCGGCGGCTGCGCGAGACGCTGGAGGAGACCGCCCCCGGAACTCCTGTGGTGCCGGCCGAGCACGGCCGCATCGACCCCGCGCTGCTGTTCGACCCGGTGCACCGGCCGCGCCCGCCCGTCGAACAGCTCTCCTTCGACGCGCTGTTGCGCGACGAGCCCGGGGACGCCGGCGGGGGAGCGGACGACGACCACTCCGGTCATCTGCACGCGGCGTACGAGAGCGTCGAGTTCACTTCGGCGACGGCACTGGACCCCAGGCGTTTCCTCGCGTTCCTCGACAGCCGTCCACCCGGCCTCTACCGGATCAAGGGCTTCGTCGACTTCGGCGCGGCCGACCCCGTGAACAGCTACTCCGTGCACGCTGTCGGCGGGTTCCTCCGCTTCGCACCGTCCCGCCGTAAGCCGGGAGAACCGGGGGAGGCGGCGCCCACGCAGCTGGTGATGATCGGCGCCGGCACCGATGGCGAGGCGCTGCGCAAGGAGCTTGCGGCGTGCGTCGCCGACGCCTCGGTCCCGCCGGACCCACAGGCCATGTGGGGCGTACTGCGTTACGTCGAGGCTGACGAGACCGGCGACGCGGCAGACGTCGAGGCCGACGGGTACGTGGCGGCCGAGGAGGCCGAGGAACCCGTCGCCGCCGACGAGGCGGGCGACGAACCGGGCGACGAACCGGAGGGCGCCGCGGGCGGCCCCGGCAACGGGGATGAACCCCGAGTACCCGCCGAGGGCGAGGACTTCACGTACGACCCGGACGCGGACGACTGAGCCGCGCGTACGCTCCGCCGACTCCGCCCTCGGGTCCTGCCGGGCCGCCCCGCTCGCGGTGCGCGGCCGGCCCGGCGTCGACCTGCCGTGGGCAGAACCTCTATACGGGCCCCGCGACCACCGCGACGGGCTTCGCCAGGGGCACGCCCGATCCGTCCCTGCGCGGATCCAGTTCGGGCAGCTCCGCCGGAGTGCCGTTCTTCGAAGCCGCCTTCGCAGGAGCGGGCCCCGCCCACGCCATCGTCAGTGAGTCCTCACCCTTCAGGAACCGCTGGCACCGGACGCCGCCCGTCGCCCGGCCCTTCCTGGGGAACTGGTCGAACGGCGTGAGTTTGGCGGTACTGATCGAATCGTCCAGCGTTCCGTGCGAACCGGAGAGCGTGAAGACCACCGCGTCCACGGCCGGATCGACGGCGGTGAAGGAGACCACCTTGGCCTCCTCAGCCAGTTTGATACCTGTCATGCCACCGGCCGCACGCCCCTGCGGCCTGACCTGACTCGCGGCGTAGCGCAGCAACTGCGCCTCACTCGTGATGAAGACGAGGTCCTCCTCACCGGTGCGCAGCTCGGCGCCGCCCACGACACGGTCGCCCTCGCGGAGGGAGATGACCTCCAACTCCTCCTTGTGCGACGGGTAGTCGGGGACGACCCGCTTCACCACTCCCGCCTCGGTGCCCAGCGCCAGGCCGGGGGAGGACTCGTCCAGCGTGGTCAGGCAGACCACGCTCTCGTCGTCCTCCAGGGTCAGGAACTCCGAGATCTGGGCGCCGCCCGACAGGTTCGGCGCCGTCGCCGACTCGGGAAGCTGCGGCAGATCCACCACGGACAGGCGCAGCAGCCGGCCCGCCGACGTGACGGCGCCGATCTCACCGCGCGTCGTCGCGGGCACGGCGGAGACGATCACGTCGTGCTTGGCGCGCTTGGCCTCCTGGTCGAAGGCGGGCTCGCCGTTGGCCGTACGGGCGAGCAGCCCCGTCGAGGACATCAGCACCCGGCACGGATCGTCGGAGACCTCGAGCGGGACGGCCGCGAGGGGGGCGCCCGTCGCCTCCAGCAGCTCGGTGCGGCGCGGGGTGCCGTGCTTCTTCGCGACCTGGGCGAGCTCGCTCGAGACGAGCTTGCGCAGCTCCGCGTCGGAATCGAGGATCCGGGTCAGCTCCTCGATCTCACCCCGCAGGCGGTCGCGTTCGCTCTCCAGCTCGATCCGGTCGAACTTGGTCAGCCGGCGCAGCGGCGTGTCCAGGATGTACTGCGTCTGTACGTCGCTGAGGCCGAACCGCCCGATGAGCGACTCCTTGGCCTGCGCGGCGTTCTCACTCGACCTGATGATCCTGATGACCTCGTCGATGTCGACGAGCGCCACGAGAAGCCCCTCGACCAGGTGCAGCCGGTCCTGCCGCTTACCGCGCCGGAACTCGCTGCGCCTGCGCACCACCGTGAACCGGTGGTCGACGTAGACCTCCAGCAGCTCCTTGAGGCCCAGCGTCAGCGGCTGACCGTCCACCAGCGCCACGTTGTTGATCCCGAAGGACTCCTCCATGGGCGTCAGCTTGTAGAGCTGCTCCAGGACGGCCTCCGGGTTGAACCCGTTCTTCACCTCGATGACCAGACGCAGGCCGTTCGCGCGGTCGGTGAGGTCCTTCACGTCCGCGATCCCTTGCAGGCGCTTGGAGTTGACCAGGTCCTTGATCTTGGAGATGACCTTCTCCGGACCGACCGAGAACGGCAGCTCCGTCACGACGAGGCCCTTGCGGCGGGCGGTGACCTGCTCGACCGTGACGGTCGCGCGCGTCTTGAAGGTCCCGCGTCCGGTCGCGTAGGCGTCCTTGATGCCGTCCAGGCCGACGATCCGTCCGCCCGTGGGCAGGTCGGGGCCGGGCACATGGCGCATCAGCGTCTCGAGGTCGGCGCCGGGGTGCTTGATCAAGTGCCGGGCGGCGGCGATGACTTCGGCCAGGTTGTGCGGGGGCATGTTCGTCGCCATGCCGACGGCGATGCCGGAGGAGCCGTTGACCAGCAGGTTGGGGTACGCGGCCGGGAGGGTGCCCGGTTCCTGCTCGCTGCCGTCGTAGTTGGAGGCGAAGTCGACCGTCTCCTCGTCGATCGACTCGACCATCAGGTTCGCGGCGGGCGTCGCCCGGCATTCCGTGTACCGCATGGCGGCGGGCGGGTCGTCGTTGCCCAGCGAGCCGAAGTTGCCGTGCCCGTCGACGAGCGGCAGCCGCATCGTGAACGGCTGGGCCATGCGCACCAGCGTGTCGTAGATCGCCGAGTCGCCGTGGGGGTGGAGCTTACCCATCACCTCACCGACGACGCGGGCGCACTTCACATGGCTGCGTTCGGGACGCAGACCCATCTCGTGCATCTGGTAGAGGATGCGCCGCTGCACGGGCTTCATCCCGTCCCGCGCGTCGGGCAGCGCCCTCGAGTAGATGACCGAGTACGCGTACTCCAGGTAGGAGCCCTGCATCTCGTCGACGACGTCGATGTCGAGGATGCGTTCCTCGAAATCGTCCGGCTGTGTCTTCGTACTGCGGGGGGCCATCGCGGCTGCGGCTCCTTCTGTGCTCACGGTGCGGGCGGCCGGTTGGCCGGCCTGTGCGGAGGCGGGTCTGACGCGGACCATTGTGGACCGCGCCGCTGACAACCGGTCGCCCGACCCGGCGGTCGGGGATGTCGTCACCGTGCTCGCCGCCGCTCTTGCGGTGAACGCCACGGGACGAGCCCGGTTCCGGGGCGTACGGTACGGGAACTCCGCACGCTCTCGGCTCGGTTGCATAGGGTGACAGGACCGCTTGCGTACGTACACGCAACTGACGCGATCGAAGGGACTCCATGCCCATGGGTCACACTGCCACGCCCCCGCCGGCCACCGGCGGGCTGACAGCGACCGAGCACCGGCTGGCCAACGGCCTGCGCGTGGTGCTCTCCGAGGACCATCTCACCCCGGTCGCCGCGGTCTGTCTCTGGTACGACGTCGGTTCCCGCCACGAGGTCGCGGGCCGCACCGGCCTCGCCCACCTCTTCGAGCACCTGATGTTCCAGGGTTCCGCGCAGGTACAGGGCAACGGCCACTTCGAACTGATCCAGGGCGCGGGCGGATCGCTCAACGGCTCGACCAGTTTCGAGCGCACGAACTACTACGAGACCATGCCCGCCCACGAGTTGGAGCTCGCGCTCTGGCTGGAGGCGGACCGCATGGGCTCCCTGCTGGTCGCCCTGGACGACGAGTCCATGGAGAACCAGCGCGACGTGGTCAAGAACGAGCGGCGCCAGCGCTACGACAACGTGCCCTACGGCACGGCGTTCGAGAAGCTGACCGCCATGGCCTACCCGGAGGGCCACCCGTACCACCACACCCCGATCGGGTCCATGGCCGACCTGGACGCGGCTTCCCTCGAGGACGCCCGCGAGTTCTTCCGCACGTACTACGCGCCGAACAACGCGGTGCTGACCGTCGTCGGCGACATCGACCCGGAGCAGACGCTCGGCTGGATCGAGAAGTACTTCGGTTCCGTGCCCGGCCACGAGGGCAAGAAGCCCCCGCGGGACGGGAAGTTGCCGGACGTCATCGGTGCCGAGCAGCGCCACGTGCTCGAAGAGGAGGTGCCCTCACGCGCGTTGATGGCCGCCTACCGGCTGCCGCACGACGGCACCCGTGAGTGCGACGCCGCGGACCTGGCGCTCACCGCGCTCGGCGGGGGCGAGTCCTCGCGGCTCAACAAGCGCCTCGTGCGCCGCGACCGGCTCGCGGTCGGCGCCGGGTTCGGGCTGCTGCGGCTCGCGGGCGCGCCGTCCCTGGGCTGGCTGGACGTCAAGGCGTCCGGCGGCGTCGAGGTGTCGCAGATCGAGGAGGCCATCGACGACGAGCTGCGGCGCTTCGCGGAAGAGGGCCCCACACCGGAGGAGATGGAGCGCGCGCAGGCCCAGCTGGAGCGCGAGTGGCTCGACAGGCTCGCCACCGTGGGCGGCCGCGCCGACGAACTGTGCCGCTATGCCGTGCTGTTCGGCGACCCGCAGCTCGCGCTGACCGCCGTTCAGCGCGTCCTCGAAGTGACCGCCGAAGAGGTGCGGGCGGTGGCCGCCGCACGGCTCCGTGCGGACAACCGTGCAGTGCTCGTCTACGAGCCCACCGAACAGGCCGCCGCAGACGGCGAGAACGACGAGACCGAGGAGCCCGGCCAGTGAGCGACGCCCCGAACCCACAGACCGCCGCGGCAGGTACGTCGGAGGCGCAGGGCAAGCAGATGGACTTCCACCCCCAGCCGCGCGGCGGGCAGCCCAGGCCCTGGGCCTTCCCCGCGCCGGACCGCGGCGTGCTCGGCAACGGCCTCACGGTGCTGCGCTGCAACCGCCCGGGCCAGCAGGTCGTCGCCGTCGAAGTCACCCTGCAGGCGCCGCTGGACGCCGAGCCTGCGGGGCTCGACGGCGTCGCGACGATCATGGCCCGGGCCTTCTCGGAGGGCACGGACAAGCTCGACGCGGAGCAGTTCGCCGACGAGCTGGAGAGCTGCGGCGCCTCGATCGACGCTTACGCCGATCACGCGGCCGTGCGCGTCTCGCTGGAGGTGCCCGCCTCCCGTCTGCGCAAGGCGCTCGGGCTGCTCGCCGACGCGCTGCGCGCTCCGGCCTTCCCGGAGAGCGAGGTCGAGCGACTGGTGGGCAACCGCCTGGACGAGATCCCGCACGAGCTGGCCAACCCGACGCGTCGCGCCGCGAAGGAACTCGCCAAGGAGCTGTACCCGGCGTCGGCACGCATGTCCCGTCCCCGCCAGGGCACCGAGGAGACGGTCTCCCGCATCGACGCGGCCGCCGTCCGCTCCTTCTACGACAGGCACGTACGGCCCTCTGCGGCAACCGCCGTCGTGGTCGGAGACCTCGAAGGGGTCGACCTCGACGCCGTCCTGGCGGAAACGCTCGGCGTCTGGACCGGTGCCGCGACGCAGCCGCGCACGGCGCCGCCCATCACCGCCGACGACTCCGGACGTGTCGTCATCGTCGACCGCCCCGGCGCGGTGCAGACGCAGTTGCTGATCGGCCGCGTCGGCCCCGACAGGCACGACCGCGTCTGGCCGGCCCAGGTGCTGGGCACGTACTGCCTCGGCGGCACGCTCACATCGCGGCTGGACCGTGTGCTGCGCGAGGAGAAGGGCTACACCTACGGTGTGCGCGCCTTCGGCCAGGTGCTGCGCTCCACCACGGACGGCACCGGCGCGGCGCTGCTGGCCGTCTCCGGCTCGGTCGCCACGGACGTCACGGGCCCGGCTCTCGCCGACCTGTGGCAGGTTCTGCGCACACTGGCGGCCGAGGGGCTCACGGACGAGGAACGCGACGTGGCCGTGCAGAACCTGGTCGGGGTCGCGCCGCTGAAGTACGAGACGGCGGCATCCGTCGCGGACACCCTCGCGGAACAGGTCGAGCAGCAACTCCCCGACGACTACCAGGCGAGCGTCTACGCGGAGCTGGCGCGCACCGGCACGGTCGAGGCGACCGCCGCGGTGGTGGCGGCCTTCCCGCCGGACCGTCTGGTGACGATTCTCGTCGGCGACGCCTCCCAGATCGCCGAGCCGGTACGGGAGTTGGGGATCGGCGAGGTCAAGGTGGTGACCGGCGGCTGAGGAGCCGCGCGGCGGACATTCCGCCGGCAGGGACGAGGAGAGCGCGCGGGCGGTCCCGGTGGACGGAAGAAGTCCACCGGGACCGCTGCTCTTTGCACTGTCCGGCCTCCGGCCGCGACGGTGCCGAGCGAGAGCTATGTCTGAATTGGCATTTCTGTCACGTTCTGCGATGTGGTGTGCGCGACAAAATGCCGGTCTGGTTTGGCTGTTGCCAGATGCCCCATTTAGCGTCGATCCGGCTGTTCGTCAGAAGTGACCGCGAACCGCGGCCGACGATCGGCATCGCCGAGTCTCCCGTACGACGACGTACACATGGAGAACCGGGGGCCCTTCCCTCTCGGCGCCGCCAGGCGCAGAGGGTCCCTCCCCGTCCGAGCCGGAAACGGCGAGGCGCAGGAGGGGTGGGGTGAATCGGTCCGACCGCCCAGCGGACCGTAGGAGACCTTCCTGCTCCGAACCGACTGGGGGCCCCTTCTGCCCGGATTCCCGCAGGATTCCGCCGGGCGTTCCGCTGCGACCGTGCACGGAGCCCCGAGCGCGGTCGCGCGTGGAACGAGACAGGCAGGAGGCAGACCCGGTAGGCGAGAAGGAGGGAAAGGAGTCACGCCGCAGCATGGCGTTCATCCGTGCCACCGGGACGCACCGCCGTACCCGCCCCATGAGCCGACGCGCGAAGGCAGCAGGCATAGCCGGGCTGACCTTCGGCGTGGTCGGATCGCTCGCGTCGCCCGCCCTGGCCGAGACCGGGGGACAGCCGCAGGCGGTGAGCAGCGGGGCCGACAAGACCGTCGAGGAGACCACTGGCGGAACCGGCCAGGGCACTCCCCGGACCACCCTGCACCACGCCGTCGGATTCGGCGACGCGATCGCCGACAGCGTCAGCGACCAGGCCCGGCTCCAGGAAGCCGCGGCCGCACAGGCCAAGGCCGCCAAGGAGGCCAAGCGCAAGGCCGCCGCCGAGAAGGCGAAGCGCGAGCGCGAGGCCAGGGAGAAGGCCGCGAGGGCGGCCGATCGGAAGAAGCTCAACGCCTACGTCGCCCCTGTCGAGGGCGCGTCGGTCTCCACGTCGTACCAGAGCTCCGGCGGACTGTGGTCCTCCGGCGCCCACACCGGCATCGACTTCGAGGCGGACGAGGGGACCGAGGTCCGTTCCGTCGCCGCCGGGGAGGTCGTCGAGGCAGGCGCCGACGGCTCGTTCGGCAACAGCGTCGTCATCGAGCACCGCGACGGCACCTACACCCAGTACGGCCATCTGTCGTCGGTAGCCGTCTCGGCGGGCCAGCAGGTCAAGCCGGGTCAGAAGATCGCACTGTCGGGCTCCACGGGCAACACCACGGGCCCGCACCTGCACTTCGAGGCCCGCACGAGCTCCGAGTACGGCTCGGACATGGACCCGGTCGCCTACTTGAGGAAGCACGGCGTCGCTCTCTGACCGGTTCCGCGACTGCCCGACGACGGGCAGGCGTCCCGTACGCCTGCCCCCGTCCGGGCGCATGCACCACGGAGCCCCCGGCCGCACACCGGCGACCGGGGGCTCTCCGTACGGCGGGGGCGCCGCCGTGAACTGCGCATCGAACTCTTCAGTGATTCCGCCGATTCCGCCGCGACGACCCCGGCGGAGAGAGGGCGAGCGCCCGCGTTCGTGTCCGCGGACGCCGAAGCGGGCGCAAGGGGCAGCCGCCCGGAGGCGCTGTCCGCCCGCTCCGGACGGTCAGACGGTCTCGGGCAGTTCTTCCAAGCCCTCGGAGACCAGCGTGGCCAGACGCTCCAGCGCGCCCTCCGCGTCCATCGAGTCGGACGCCAGCACGATCTCCTCGCCCGCCTCGGCGCCCAGCCCGAGGACACCGAGCATGGACGCCGCGTTGACAGGAGCGCCGTCGTCGCCCTTCCTGACCGTGACGGGGACGCCTGCCGCAGCTGCCGCGCGGCAGAAGATCGAAGCGGGACGGGCGTGCAGACCCTCGGCCCACCCGACGGTGACGCGGCGCTCTACCATGGTTGTTGCCCTTCGAGTCGTGCTTTCGGCCGGGAACAAGTCTCGCATGCCTCTCTCGGCTGACGGCCGCACCCCTTGACGTGCGCTGTCGGACGTCCGGGGCCGGAGTTGCCCTTACGGCCTTACCCTGAGTCCCATGCGTACCCCTCGGGAGCGTGCGTACCCGGCGCACTGGGAGGCCGACGTGGTGCTCCGAGACGGCGGCACCGCACTGATCAGGCCCATCACCCCGGACGATGCCGAGCGGCTTGTCGCCTTCTACGAACTCGTGTCCGACGAGTCGAAGTACTACCGCTTCTTCGCTCCCTACCCGCGTCTGTCCGACCGTGACGTGCGGCGCTTCACACATCACGACTACGTCGACCGGGTGGGCCTCGCCGCGACCGTGGGGGGCGAGTTCATCGCCACCGTCCGCTACGACAGGGTCGACGAAACCGGACGCGCGGCCGCCGACTCCGGTGCGGGTGGCTCCGCGCAGGCCGAGGTGGCCTTCCTGGTACGTGACGACCACCAGGGCCGTGGCGTGGCCTCCGCGCTCCTCGAGCACATCGCCGCTGTGGCGCGTGAGCGCGGCATCCAGCGATTCATCGCCGAAGTGATGCCCGCCAACAACAAGATGATCAAGGTGTTCACGGACGCGGGTTACTCGCAGCACCGCAGCTTCGAGGACGGCTCCGTCCATCTCACCTTCGATCTCGAACCGACCGAGCGGTCCCTGGCCGTCATGAGCGCACGTGAACAGCGGGCCGAGGGCCGCTCCGTGCGCCGGCTGCTCGCGCCCGGCTCGGTCGCCGTGATCGGCGCGAGCCGCTCGCCCCGAGGCGCCGGCCGCAGGGTCCTGGAGAGCCTGCGCACCTCCGGGTTCACCGGGCGGGTGTACGCGGTCAACCGCGAGCTTCCCGGTGGAGAGAGCGAACTCGGCGGCGTGCCCGCTTACCGTTCCGTCAAGGACGTGCCCGAAGACCTCGACCTGGCCGTGGTGGCCGTCCCGGCCAGCCAGGTGCATGCGCTCGCGCGGGAGTGCGGTGAGGCGGGCGTGCAGGGACTCGTCGTGCTCACCGCGGACTTCAGCCGTGACGAGCAGCGCGAACTCGTCCGGCTGGCACGCTCGTACGGCACCCGCGTCATCGGTCCGAACGCCTTCGGACTGATGAACACGGCTGCGGAAGTGCGTCTCAACGCGACGCTCTCGCCGGAGATGCCCGCGCGCGGCAGGGTCGGCCTGTTCACCCAGTCCGGCGCCATCGGCATCGCTCTGCTGGCCGGTCTGCATCAGCGCGGCATCGGGCTGTCCAGCTTCGTCTCCGCGGGCAACCGGGCGGACGTCTCCGGCAACGACGTCCTCCAGCACTGGGACGACGATCCCGACACCGACGTCACGCTCCTCTACCTCGAATCGATCGGCAACCCGCGGAAGTTCACCCGGCTCGCCAGGCGCATCGCCGCCCGCAAACCGGTCGTCGTGGTCAAGGGCGCGCGGCACAGCGGCAGCGCGCCCCCGCCGGGGCACGCAGCTCCGGTCTCCACCACGCCGGTCGCCACCGTCACCACGCTGCTCAGGCAGGCCGGAGTCGTCATGGTCGACACGGTCACCGAACTGCTCGACGCGGGCGCCCTGCTCGTCTCGCAGCCGCTTCCGGCCGGGCCGCGCACCGCGATCCTCGGGAACGCGGAGTCCCTCGGGCTGCTCTCGTACGACGCGGCGCTCGCCTGTGAGCTGCGTCCGCAGCCCGTGCGCGACCTCGGGACGTCCGCGACGCCCGGGGAGTACCGGCAGGCACTGCGCGAGGCACTTGAGGACCCGGAGACGGACGCGGTCGTCGTCACCGTCATCCCCTGGGTCGGCGACACCCCGGTGGCGGAGCTGGCGGACTCGCTGCGCGAGGCCTCGGAGGGCGCCGACAAACCGGTCACCGTCGTGCATCTGGCCATCGAGGGCCTGGACGCCGCCCTCGCCGGGCACGGCATCCCTTCCTACCCCGCGCCCGAGCGCGCGGTGCGCGCCCTCTCGGAGGCCTCCCGCTACGCGCGCTGGCGCCGCGAGGCGCAAAACCCGGGACGCGTACCGGAGTTCGAGGCCGACGAGGCCGCGGCCTCGGAACTGCTCGCCCGTGCGGCGGCGGACGCGGAAGGTGCAGGTGCTCCGGACGCGACCGCGAAGGCGGATGCGGAGGCGGCAGAGCCGGCGACGGCCCTCGGGGACGGCGAAGTGCCCGCGTCGCCCGGACCCGCCGGGACCGCGGACGTCTCCGCCGCCCGGCGCGGGGAATCCGCTGCCGGCGTCAGCGAGGCCGAGGGCACCGGAACCGAGGACACCGGCACGGAGGAGACCTCCGGACGCTCGTCCGAAGACCCCTCCGGGCCGGCTGCCCGCGCGGCCCGCCCTGCCCCCACCACAGCCCCCGCCGCAGCCCTCACCACGTCTCCCGTCCCCGGTCCCGCCCCGGACAGGAGCCCGGGCGTCACTCTGGGCGCCGAGGACACCGCCGCGCTGCTCGCCTGCTACGGCATCGTCGTCCAGCCCACGGTCCCGGCTCCCGGGCCGGACGAGGCAGCGGCCGCGGCAGCACGTCTCGGCTACCCCGTGGCCCTCAAGACCACGGCCCCTCACCTGCGCCACCGCGCCGACCTCGGCGGCGTGCGCCTCGACATCTCCTCGGAGAGTGAACTGCGCCGTGCGCACGCCGAGTTGACGGAAGCCTTCGGGGACTCCGCGGGGATGCGTCCCGTCGTGCAGACCATGGCACCGCGCGGCGTCGACACCGTCGTCCGCGCGGCCTTCGATCCGACGATCGGGGCGGTGCTCTCCTTCGGACTCGCGGGGACGCCGTCGGAGCTGCTCGAAGACGTGGCCCACCGCCTCGTCCCCGTCACCGACAAGGACGCCGCCGAACTGGTGCGGGCCATCCGCAGCGCCCCGATCCTCTTCGGATGGCGCGGCGCGCAGCCCGTCGACGTCGCGTCCCTGGAGGAGCTTCTGCTGCGGGTGTCGCGTCTGCTCCACGACCACCCCGGGGTCGTCGCGGTGGACCTGGAACCCGTCGTCGTCGCGTCCCGGGGGCACACGGTGCTCGGTGCGACCGTGCGCGTCGCCGAGCCGTCGCCCAGGGCCGACCTGGGCCGCCGCAGCCTGCCCGCTTACTGACAGTCCACCGGCCCGTAGGATGGCCCGCATGGCGAAGACCGGTACGACGACCCAGGGGCTGCGTGAGGCGATCGAGCGCAGCGGCTACTACCCGACCCTCGTGGCCGAGGCCGTCGAGGCGGCGGTGGGCGGCGAGCCCGTCACTTCCTACCTCGTGCACCAGGAGACGACGTTCGACTCCAACGAGGTGCGCCGCCATGTCACGGTCCTCGTCCTCACCGGTACGCGGTTCCTCGTCAGCCACACCGACGAGCAGCCCGCGGACGGCACGTCCTCGTCCCCGTACGCGACGACGTCCACGGAGTCCGTGAAGATCCAGCGCATCTCGTCCGTCGTGCTCTCCCGTGTCGTCGCCGACCCGGAGTCCTACACGCCCGGGACGCTGCCGCGCGAGGTGGTGCTGACCATCGGCTGGGGTGCCGTCTCCAGGCTCGACATGGAGCCCGCCACCTGCGGGGACCCCAACTGCGAGGCTGATCACGGCTATACGGGCTCGTCGACCGCCGACGATCTCTCGCTCCGGGTGAGCGAGGCGGCGGACGGGCCCGACACCGTGCGGCAGACCCTCGCCTTTGCGCAGGCGCTCTCAGAGGCGACGGTGACACCCTCCTGATGGCACAGGCCGCCACCGAGAACCCGCAGGAACCACTGCCGCTGGACCCGCGCACCGCACCCGTGCCGCGTTACGGTCTGGCGTCGCTGTCGGATCTGCTGCCCGCCATCGTCACCGCACAGGGCCTGGAGGGCCTGGAGACGGGGCTGCGGCTCGAACCGGCCGACCGCGCCTGCGTGTTCCTCGTCGACGGTCTCGGCTGGGACGTGCTGCGTGCGCATCCCGAGGAGGCGCCGTTCCTCACCTCCCTGCTGCACACCTCCCTCGGGGGCACCGGGTCCGCGCTGACCGCCGGGTTCCCCTCCACGACCGCCACCTCGCTGGCCTCCGTCGGCACCGGTCTGCCGCCCGGTGTGCACGGCCTGCCCGGGTACACGGCTCTCGACCCCGACACGGGCCGGCTGATGAACCAGCTGCGCTGGCAGCCCTGGACGGACCCGCACGCCTGGCAGCCGTACCCGACGGTCTTCCAGCTCGCCGACGCCGGCGGAATCACCGCCAGCCAGGTCTCCGCACCCCACTTCGAGCAGACGCCGCTCACGCGCATCGCGCTGTCGGGCGGCACGTTCCTCGGGGTGCTCAGCGCCGAGGAACGCATGGACCGGGCGGCCGAGCGCCTGGCCGCCGCGGACCGCACGCTCGTCTACACCTACTACGCCGAACTCGACGGTCACGGCCACCGCTACGGCATCGACTCCGACGCCTGGCGCGGCCAGCTGATGTACGTGGACAGGCTCGCCCAGCGGCTCGCCGAGCAACTGCCGTCCCGTTCCGCGCTGTACATCACCGCCGACCACGGCATGGTCGACGTTCCGCTCACTGCGCAGGCGCGGTTCGACGTCGACGACGACTGGGAGCTGAGCGCCGGCGTCGCCGAGCTCGGCGGGGAGGGCAGGATGCGCCACCTCTACGCCGTGCCCGGAGCCGCTCGCGACGTGGCGTCGGTCTGGCGCGAGGTGCTCGCGGGGCACGCGTGGGTTGCCACCCGCGAAGAGGCCGTGGAACTGGGCTGGTTCGGGCCGCGGATCGACGATCGGGTGCGTGCCCGCATCGGCGACGTCGTGGCCGCGATGAGCGGGGACTCCGCCGTCGTGGCCACTGAGCGCGAGCCGAAGGAGTCCGCGCTCATCGGGATGCACGGCTCCGCCACCCCCGCCGAACAGCTCGTCCCGCTCCTCGAAGTCCGTACGTAACCCAAGCCGCCCGTACGCTCGCCCCCGGCCCGTACGAGCACACACCGACCTGCCCGCCCGCGCAGAAAGGCCGACGTCTCCATGCCAGAGCTGGTGTTCTTCTCCGGAACCATGGACTGCGGCAAGTCGACACTGGCTCTCCAGATCGAGCACAACCGTTCCACCCGCGGCCTTCAAGGCATGATCTTCACTCGCAACGACCGTGCGGGGGAGGGGCGTCTCTCGTCCCGGCTGGGGCTCGTCACCGACGCCGTCGAGGCGAGGGACGGCTTCGACTTCCACGTCCATCTCGTGAAGCATCTGACCGCCGGCGGCCGTGCCGACTACGTCATCGTGGACGAGGCGCAGTTCCTCACTCCCGAGCAGATCGACCAACTGGCCCGCATCGTCGATGACTTGGGCATGGATGTCTTCGCCTTCGGAATCGCGACGGACTTCCGCACCAGGCTCTTCCCCGGCTCGCAGCGGCTGATGGAACTCGCCGACCGCATCGAGGTGCTTCAGGTCGAGGCGCTGTGCTGGTGCGGAGCCCGCGCCACCCACAACGCCCGTACGGTCGGGGGGAAGATGGTCGTCGAGGGCGCACAGGTCGTCGTCGGCGACGTGGGCGAACCCACCGGCGAGGTCGGCTACGAGGTCCTGTGCCGCCGTCACCACCGCCGCAGGCTCACCGCCGCCGCAGCGGGGGCCGGGGCGCTGTCCCCGGACGTGCTTCCCATCGACGCCCCCGCCACGCCGCACGTCACCTAGAAGACTGCTGAAGATCTTGGGGTTCTGGCCTCGTCGTTTGAGCGGTGGGGCCAGACTCGTTGGTGTGGTTCAAGGGGAGTGGGTCGGGGAGACGGTCGGTCCGGATGTGTGGGAGACCTGCCGGGAGTTGATCCCGGCTGGGAGTGTGTTCGCTTTCCTGGCCGAGCACCGTGGACGGTTGTTCCCGGCAGGAATGTTCGCGGACATGTACCCCTCGGCAAACGGGCGGCCGAGCATGCCGCCGCAGATCCTGGCCGCGGCCGTCACGCTGCAGGCTCTTCATGGCCTGTCGGACTTCGAGACGGTTCAGGAACTGCGCTGTGACCTGCGGTGGAAGGCTGCCTGCGGACTCGGCCTGCACGACACGGCCTTCGACCCGTCGTTGCTGTCCTACTTTCGCCGCAGGCTGGCCCGCTCGGCCCGGCCGAACCGGGTATTCGAGACCGTCCGCGAGGTCATCAAGACCACCGGCGTGCTCAAGGGCAAGCACCGTCGGGCACTGGACTCCACGGTGCTGGATGATGCGGTGGCCACCCAGGACACCGTTACCCAGATCGTCGCCGCGATCCGGACGGTGATCCGTGAGGTCCCCGGCGCCCCGGCAGTCGCCGACCAGCAGTGTCGGGCTCACGACTACAGCGATCCCGGCAAGCCCCGTATCGCCTGGAACGACCAGGCGGCACGAGCTGAGCTGGTGGACGCCCTGGTCGGTGACGCACTGCGGCTGCTGGGTCATCTGCCCGAGCAGGAACTCGGTGAAAAGGCCGCGAATGCGGTCGGCATCCTGGCCTTGGTCGCCGGCCAGGACGTCGAACCCGCCGATGACAGCGACGGGCGTGACGGGCGCTGGCGCATCACCCAGGGCACCGCTTACGACCGGATGATCTCCACCGTCGACCCGGAGTCCCGCCACGCGCACAAGACCCGCCACCAGCAGCAGGACGGCTTCAAGGCCCATCTGGCCATCGAGCCCGAGACCGGCTTATTCACCGCAGTCGCCCTCCGGCCCGCGACCGGCAGCGAACACCACGAAGCTGCTGTCGGCCTCGACCTGCTCGCCCAGGAAAACGATCCGGTGGACGCCTTCGGCGACACTGCCTACTCCACCGGTTCCGCCTGTCAAAGTCTCCAACAATCGGGGCACCGGCTGTTCTTCAAGCCCGCGCCACTGCGGCCTGCTGTCCCGGGCGGTTTCACCCTCGACGACTTCGCCATCGACACCCTCGCGGGCACGGTGACCTGCCCCCAGGGACACACCGTCCCCCTCACCGATCCCAGCGGACGGCACCGTCAGCGCAAGGCCACCTTCGCCAAGGAGTGCACCGGATGTCCTCTGCGTCAGCGATGCACCAAAGCCAAGACCGGACGCATCCTGACCATCCGGCCGCACCACGATCTACTCGTTCAAGCCCGCCACCAGGCCGCCGCTGACACGGACTGGCAAGCCGACTACCGACGCTGGAGACCACCCGTCGAACGCGCCGTCGCCTGGCTCGTCCACCACGGCAACCGCAAACTCCGCTACCGCGGCACCATCAAGAACGACACCTGGATCCACACCCGAGCCGCCGCCCTCAATCTCCGCCGACTCATCAACCTCGGACTCCATCACAACGGCACCACCTGGCAGATCCAGGCCACCACCTGACGGTGGCAACCCGGATCAACCAAGATCTTCAGCAGTCTTCTAGGTCCTGTCGTTTGGATCTTCGTGGATCAGCCCGCGGCGTCAGATGCATGGGGCTTCCCCCGCGAAAGCGAGGGGACGCATCGCAAGGCGGAGGATCGTCCTCGTACTGGGCGTACTCGGATGACTCCGACAACGCAGAGAGGCGCCGTAGCTGTCGTCGCGGGCCCGCGGAGATCCGAACGACAGGGCTTAGCGCCACCCGGCCCCGGCCCGGCCGTCAGACGTGCGCGATCACGCTGAACTGTGCGCCTTCCGGGTCGGCAGCAGTGGCGACGCGGCCGTGCGGGGTGTTGGCCGGCAAGTGCACGACGGAGCCTCCGAGTTCGACGATGCGCCGAGCGGTGGCGTCGGCGTCGGCAACGGCGAAGTAGGTCTTCCAGTACGGTCCGCGGTCGCGGGGGAGCGCCTGCCCGACGCCGTGGATGCCCGCCACGGGCTCCCCGTTCACATGGAGCGTCACGTAGTCCCGGCCGTCCGGGTCGTGCCGCTCGCCGCCGTCGCCGTTCCCCGAGCCGCCGGCGGGCTCGTATCCGAATACCGCCGGATAGAAGCTGCCGGCCGCCGAGGACTCACGAGTGATCAGCTCGTACCAGACGGGTGCTCCCGCCACCTCCGCGGTGGCCGGGGCCAGGCTGTCCGGCTGCGACGCCTGTTGCCACACGCCGAAACCCGCCCCCGCGGTGTCGGCAGCGATCGCCATGCGGCCCGCGTCGTCCGCGTCCAGCGGTCCGACGGCCACCGTGCCGCCCCGTTCGCGGATCAGACCGGCGGTCACGTCGGCGTCGTCGCTCGCCATGTACGGCAGCCAGGCGACGTTCAGACGCCGGCCGGGCACGATCTCGCCGAGGCCGGCGACTTCGTGGCCGTCCGCCAACGCCCGTACATAAGGCCCCGGTTGGCGCGGCCCGGAGTAGAACTCCCATCCGAACAGCCGGTGGTAGAACTCCTGGCTCCTGGCCAGCTCCTCCACCAGCAGACTCGCCCAGCATGGTGTGCCGGGCATCTGTCTCGGCTGTGTGTGCCGAGTGACTGATTCCGTCATGCGTTGTCTCCCTCATGACCATCGTCGATGTGGTCACGTCGTGTATTGGCAGCGATTATTGGCAGCGATGTAACGCTTCGGATTGCGTACCCTTCCGTGCCGCTTACCGATGCTCCCACCACCTGTGGCGTCATAGTCCCCGACACCGCCGGTAATTCCCCTTTCGCAGCGGTCTGTTCCGCACGCGTGAGTGAAAATGGCGGGATGACAGCGATCACTTCCGCATCAGCCCTCGCGCACGAACTCACCGGCGACGAACCTCCTGTGCTCCTCGACGTGCGCTGGCAGCTGGGCGGCCCGAACGGCAGGCCGGACTACGAAGCCGGCCACCTGCCCGGAGCGGCCTACGTCGACCTGGACTCCGAACTGGCCGGCCCGCCCGGCGGTTCCGGCCGCCATCCCCTGCCGGACCCCGAGGTGTTCGGGGCGGCCATGCGGCGGGCCGGGGTCTCTGATACCCGCCCCGTCGTCGTCTACGACGGTGGAACGGGCTGGGCCGCGGCCCGTGCGTGGTGGCTGCTGCGCTGGGCCGGGCACGGGGACGTCCGCGTGCTGGACGGCGGCCTCGCCGCGTGGGACGGGCCGCTGGAGACCGGCGAAGTGAAACCGGAGAAGGGCGACTTCGTCCCGCGCCCCGGAGCGCTGCGAGTGCTGGACGCCGACGGGGCGGCGGCACTGGCGCGGCGCGGGGTGCTCCTGGACGCCCGTGCCGCCGAGCGGTACCGGGGCGAGGTGGAGCCGATCGACCCGGTCGCCGGGCACATCCCCGGTGCCGTGTCCGCGCCGACGGCGGAGAACGTGACGGAGGCAGGGGAGAAGGGTGCCCCGCTGCTGCGCGACTCCGGGGAACTGCGCAGCCGCTTCGGTGAGTTGGGCGTCACGGACGCAACCGAGACCGGCGTCTACTGCGGTTCCGGCGTCTCGGCGGCACACCAGATTCTCGCGCTGGCCGTGGCGGGAATCGACGCGGCCCTGTACCCGGGTTCGTGGAGCGAATGGTCCGCGGACCCGGGCCGCCCGGTCGCCACGGGTGCCGAACCGGGCTGAACCGCGGGCGCGTTCACGACGGGCCGGGTGAAGGCGACCCGTGAAGGCGACCCGTTAACGGGCAGGCGGGCGGACCGGCCGGAGCGCCTGGCAGCCGCCGCCGTGTGCGGCGGCCGCCGAGCGGGCGCTCCGGTACGGCGCGCGCGTCAGTCCTTCTTGCGACGGGTGCCGAAGACGATCTCGTCCCAACTGGGCACCGCGGCACGGCGACCGGGACGCACGCCGTCCGCCTCGGCCTGCCGGTCGGTGTTCCCCTTCAGCCGGTCCCGGTGTGCGCTGACCGAACGCGGCATCAGCACGTCCGCGTACGCCGAGCCGGCGCCGGCGGCCGTGGCCGGAGGCTCGACAGGCTCTTCCTCTTCGTCGGTCTCACGGTCGTCGTCGGAGGAGTTCTCCGTCTCCGAAGCGGACGAGCCGTGGACGGCGGACGCCGGCGCACTCTGCTGCTCCGGCACGACCAGGTCGCCGCGGAAGTTGGGCACGGCCTCCAACAGGCTTGTCAGGGAGTCCGGTTCGCCGTCCGCGTCGATATCGCCCGCGAAGGCGCTGGTGTCGGCGTCCACGCGGTCGCTCTTGTCGCTCCGCTCCCTGGGCAGCCTCGCGATCCGCGGAACGAAGGGGGTGCTGGGCTCCGGGGTGTCGTCGGTCTCGCCGATGAGCGAGCGCGCCTCGTCGTCGACGGCCTGCACAAGGCGCCGCGGCGGGTCGTAGGTCCACGTCGCGGAGTGAGGCTGGCCGGCCACGCGGTAGGCGAGCAGCACTTCCCACGTGCCGTCGTCGCGTCTCCAGGAATCCCAGTGCACGGCGTCCTTGTCGGCGCCGCGCAGCAGCAGCCGCTCGGCCACGGCCTCTCCGAGCTGCGGACCGGCGTTCTCCCCGGGGCGGCGCACCGGCGTCTTGCGTGCGCGCTCGGCCATGAACGCGCGCTCGGCGAGCACGGGGCCCTCGAAACGGCGCACCCGGTCGACGGGAATCCCCGCGAGCTGAGCGACCTCCTCAGCGGAGGCACCGGCCCGTATGCGCGCCTGGATGTCACGGGGCCGCAGGTGGCTCTCGACCTCGATCTCGATCTGGCCGAGGCGTGCGCGGTCGTTGCGTACGGCCGCCCGCAGCCGCTCGTCAATCGGAAGCGTGTATTCCGTGCTGTCGGCAGCTTTGAGCACCAGACGTGTGCCGTCGTTGCTGACGGCCACGACACGCAGTTCGGGCATGTGAACCTCCCGGGTGGTGCCTGCCGACATCACGTGCGTCGCTGCTCCCGCTGGACGAATGTGGCCTGCCCGTGTGCGGCCTGCCACAACCTTGCCGACCTGTCCGACGACCGGGACCTTCCCGGAGCCGCCTGCGGCACGGTTATCACTTCGCAACGCATAGTGACCGTCCTCGTCACCTGTGCTGCCTGAGCCGGGTCTGAGCCGAGGCCAGGGCTCGTCACACTACTCCATTAGGGCCACGGGGGTGGACCGGCGCGCCGTTCAAATTGCTCGCGGGGAAGGGGATTTGAAGGTCCGGACAAGCCTAGAAAGGCCGTCCGCGGGTGGCAAGAGTCACAGAACCGCCCGGAACTGAGCCAATCCTTTCGGATACTGCCCACTTGGTCGCGCGTTATGAACGAATCGCGCAGTGCCGCATATTGACAGGTCAGCACAGCAAGTCCCCCGGACCGGCGACGACTTCGGACGCATCGGCGAGGCTCCTTTCTGCACGGGGGTGCGCCGGGGGCGGACAGAGGCAGAGCACCGGCGAACGGGAGCGGGCCGTGCTCCCCCTCCTGAACAGGACCGCCGTGTTCCGCTCGCCCGGCCGAGGGCCGGCGGTGTCGAGCCGCCGCAGGTCACGGGGTCCCGCGCGCCGACCTCGGCCGGAATCCGCCCCGCCCCGCCCCGGGCAGAGTCACTCGCCGAGCACCCGGCGCAGATAGTCGTTGCCGAAGACGCGGCCCGGGTCGAGCCTGTCGCGGATGCGGGTGAATTCTTCGAAACGCGGATATGACGAGGCGAGATACGAGGCGTCCCGCGAGTGCAGCTTGCCCCAGTGCGGACGCCCGCCGTGGGCGGTCATGATCCGCTCGGCCTCCGTGAAATACGCCTCGTGCGGCGAACCCCGGTACATGTGCACCGCGATGTACCCCGTCTCACGCCCCTGCGCCGTCGAGAGCGGGATGCCGTCCGCGGGGGCCGTGCGCACCTCGACGGGGAAGCTGATGTGGAGGCGCGAACGCTCGACGAGCTGCCTCAGCTCCCAGAGGGCCGGCACGAGCGCCTCGCGCGGCAGGGCGTACTCCATCTCGATGAAGCGCACACGCCGCGGGCTGGTGAAGACCCGGTACGGAATGTCGGTGTACGTACGCGCGGAGAGTGCCTTGCTGGAGACGCGGGCGATGGGCGGGACGACCACGGGCGCGGCGGCCCCCAGTGAACAGATGCCCTGGAAGACGCCGTTGGAGAGCAGTTCGTCGTCGATCCATCCGCGCACTCGGGGCAGCGGCCGTACCGGACCGTCGCTGCGGTTGTTGCGCTTGGTGTTGCAGTTGTCCGTGTGCGGGAACCAGTAGAACTCGAAGTGCTCGTTCTCGGCGACGAGTTGATCGAACTCACCTGTCACCTTCTCGAAGGGCATCGGTTCCTCGCGTGCGGTGAGCAGGAACTCCGGTTCCACGGAGAAGGTCAGCTCACTGATCACCCCGAGCGCACCCAGCCCGAGCCGGGCCGCGGCGAAGACCTCCGCGTTCTCCTCTTCCGAGCAGCGCAGCACCGAGCCGTCGGCGCACACCATCTCCAGCCCGGTGACCTGTGCCGCCAGCGAGGCCGACGTGCGGCCGGTGCCGTGGGTCCCCGTGCTGACGGCGCCGGAGACCGTCTGCTGCATGATGTCGCCCATGTTGGTCAGCGACAGACCGGCCGCGGCCAGCGTCTCGTTGAGGTGCTTGAGGCTGGTGCCGGCGGCCACGGTCACCGTGCCGGCGTCACGGTCCAACCCGCGGATGCCGACGAGGCGTTCGGGCCGGATCAGCATCCCGTCGGTGACGGCCGCGGCGGTGAAGGAGTGCCCCGTGCCGACGGCCTTGACCCGCAGGCCGTCCTCGGCGGCGCGGCGCACCGCTTCCGCCAGCGCCTCGGTGGTGGAGGGAGCGACGGTGCGGGCGGGAGCCATGGCGACGTTCCCCGCCCAGTTGCGCCACGTCGTGCGGGTGCCCCGGTCCGTGCGTGCCGTCCGGCCGCCCCGGCCGCTGCTCGTCGGCTGCGCGCTCATCAGGCCGTGCCCCCTCTCGCAGTGACATCGGATCATACTCACGGTTCGCGGCCCGTTCCTCCGGGGGCGCCTCCGCCCGTGCCCGCGGCCGGGACGCCGTGCCGCCACCGGGCGAGGGAGCCGGGACGGCCCCGGGCACTCCCCGGATGGGAGGATCGGGACATGTCCGAAGCGCTCGATGCCGCAGACCCGGCCGGCTCCGCCCGTCCCGCCGACGCCCGCCCCTACGACGCCCTGCTGTTGCTGTCGTTCGGGGGTCCGGAAGGGCCCGACGACGTCGTTCCGTTCCTGGAGAACGTCACCAGGGGACGCGGCATCCCGCGCGAACGCCTCGCGGAGGTCGGCGAGCACTACTTCCTCTTCGGCGGCGTGAGCCCCATCAACGCACAGTGCCGCGCCCTGCTGGACGCCCTCCGCAAGGACTTCGCAGAGCAGGGGGTGGACCTCCCCGTCTACTGGGGCAACCGCAACTGGGCGCCGTACCTGACCGACACCCTGCGCGAGATGACGCGCGACGGCCGGCGCCGCGTGCTGACGTTCGCCACCAGCGCCTACGCCTCGTACTCGGGCTGCCGCCAGTACCGCGAGAACCTCGCCGAGGCGCTGGCCGCCCTCGAAGGGGAAGGCCTCCGGCCGCCCCGCGTCGACAAGCTGCGCCACTTCTTCAACCATCCGGGCTTCGTCAGGCCCATGGCCGACGGCGTCCTCGCCGCGCTGGAGACGCTTCCCGCCCGAGTGCGCGACGGCGCTCACCTCGCCTTCACCACCCACTCCATTCCCACCGCCGCTGCCGACACCTCCGGGCCGCCCGCGGACCACGGCCCGGGAGGCGCGTACGTCGCGCAGCATATGGATGCCGCCCGCCTCGTGGCCGCGGACGTGGCGGAGCGGACCGGCGCAGAGCGCCCCTGGCAGCTCGTGTACCAGTCCCGCAGCGGCCCGCCCCAGGTGCCGTGGCTGGAGCCGGACATCTGCGACCACCTGGAGACCCTCCACGAGGAGGGCGCGCCCGCCGCCGTGATGGTGCCGATCGGCTTCGTCTCCGACCACATGGAGGTCCTCTACGACCTCGACACCGAGGCCACCGCCAAGGCCGGTTCGCTCGGGCTTCCTCTGGCCCGCTCCGCGACCGTCGGTGCGGACCCCCGTTTCACGGCGGCAGTACGGGAACTGGTCCTGGAGCGCGCAGCGACCGAGCGTGGTGCGCGGCCCGAACGGTGCGCCGTCGGCAGTCTGGGACCCAGCCACGACGTGTGCCCCGTGGGCTGCTGCCCCGGCAGGACTGCCAAGCCCGCCGCGGCGGGCGCGGACAGTCCCTACGCGTAGGGCCCGCGCGCCGCGAGCAGAAGCACCCGTGGAGAACATGCGACGAAGCAGACGAGAGCCCCGAGGCAAGGAGAAACGTGAGCGCCCAGGTCGACCAGCTCAAGGCCGAACTCCTCGAACTCGCCCTGGAGGCCGCACACCGGGCCGGTGCCCTCCTCAACGACGGACGCCCCGCCGACCTCGAGGTCTCGGCGACGAAGTCCAGCTCCGTCGACGTCGTCACGGAAATGGACCTGGCCTCCGAGAAGCTGATCACCGGGTACCTCTCGGAACGCCGGCCCGACGACGCTTTCCTCGGTGAGGAGGGCGCGTCCTCGCCGGGCACCAGCGGTGTCCGCTGGATCGTCGACCCCCTCGACGGCACCGTCAACTACCTGTACGGGCTGCCCGGCTGGGCCGTCTCCATCGCCGCGGAGTTCGAGGGGGAGACCGTCGTCGGCGTCGTCGAGTCGCCGCCGCGCCGCGAGACCTTCCGCGCGGCGCTCGGCCACGGTGCCTTCCGCAACGCTCAGCCCCTCCGGTGCCGTCCCGCGCCGCCGCTCGACCAGGCGCTGGTCGCCACCGGCTTCAACTACGTGGCCGAACGGCGCGCGGCGCAGGCCGACCTGGTGCGCCAGCTGATCCCGCGCGTGCGCGACATCCGCCGCTCCGGTTCCGCCGCCGTCGACCTGTGCGACGTCGCGGCCGGCCGGCTCGACGCCTTTTACGAGCGCGGCCTGCACGCCTGGGACCTGGCCGCGGGCGACCTCATCGCGCGGGAGGCCGGAGCGTGCACGGGAGGGCGCCCCGGACTGCCGCCGGACGGTGAACTGGCCGTCGCGGCTTCCCCCGGGGTGTTCGAGATCCTCCAGCCGCTGCTCGACCGTCTCGGCGCCTGGCACGACTGACCGTTCCGCCCGTGGCCCCGCTCCGCCGGCGCGCGTGGGACGGGCAGCACACGAGTGAGCCCCCGGGGCGGGGCCCCGGGGGCTCACAACAGTTCCGTGATCGGGATTCGGCCGGCGGCCTGGAGCGGGCGATGCGCTCTCCGCGCGGCCCGGGGCGCTCAGACCGTGCTGGCGCCGATCTGCACGCCGTGCTCGGCGGCGATGCGGTGGAGGTCTTCCAGTTCCGACTGCTCGACGTCCACGAGGAAGTCGTCGCCCGACTCACGAGCGCGGCTGAGGTCGGTCTCGGTGTTCTGTATGCGCTGCAGAAGTCCGGCAGTGAACGCGTCCATGTGCGCCCCCTCGTCATGGGTCAGTGGCACGGGGATGTGTGCCGAGGGTTCTGTCGATCATGATCACGACGTGCTCCCTGGCTGGACGGTCGGCAGCCGGGTCGTCCGGGTCTCCGGTCGGGGTGGCTAGCCGCCTACAGGGCGTGATCGCGGGGTGTGCCCCTCGTCCTCCCCGTCTGCAACCTCAGAGAAACCTCAAGGCCGGAAAAATCTCGCGGGCCCTCCGCGAAGCGGCTCTTACCGACGATTTACCGAGGTACGCGGCAGGATTGCAGCATCAAGCCGGCCCACCGCGGCACGATCGCGGGCGGGTTCAGTACCAGGAAGGAAGGGTGCCGTGCGGGTACTCGTCGTCGAGGACGAGCAGCTGCTCGCCGATGCGGTCGCGACCGGGCTGCGCCGGGAAGCCATGGCCGTCGACGTGGTCTACGACGGAGCGGCGGCCCAGGAGCGCATCGACGTCAACGACTACGACGTCGTCGTCCTCGACCGCGACCTGCCCCTCGTCCACGGCGACGACGTCTGCCGCAACATCGTCGATCTCGGCCTGCCCACAAGGGTGTTGATGCTCACCGCGTCGGGCGACGTCAGCGACCGCGTCGAGGGCCTGGAGATCGGAGCGGACGACTATCTGCCCAAGCCGTTCGCCTTCACCGAACTCGTGGCACGCGTACGGGCCCTGGGCCGCCGCGCGACCTCCCCGCTGCCACCCGTGCTCGAGCGCGCCGGCATCAGGCTCGACCCGAACCGCCGGGAGGTCTTCCGCAACGGTGCGCAGATCCAGCTCGCCCCGAAGGAGTTCGCCGTTCTGGAGGTGCTGATGCGCGGCGAGGGCACCGTGGTCTCCGCGGAGCAGCTGCTGGAGAAGGCCTGGGACGAGAACACCGATCCCTTCACCAATGTCGTGCGGGTCACTGTGATGACGCTGCGCCGGAAGCTCGGCGAGCCCCCGGTGATCCTCACGGTCCCCGGCGCCGGATACAGGATCTGATCGCGATGGCCGCCTCGACGACCCCCTTCGGCCCGGCCGAGCCCCGCCAGCAGCCGCCCGGCGACCCGGCCGCCGCGCCGCCGAAGCCCACGTGGGACCCGGGCGAGCCCTCGCGCCCGTACCCGTGGCTGCGTCCCACGATCCGGATACGGCTGACGCTGTTGTACGGCGGCATGTTCCTCATCGCGGGAATGGTGCTGCTCACGCTGATCTACCTGCTCGCCGCCCAGGCCCTTCACGAGGGCAGCAAGCTGCCCTTCCGCATCCTCAACGCCAACGCCCAGCTCACCTCCGACAGCTGCCCCGGCCTCACCGGCACGCTGCCGAGCGAGCAGTTCATGCAGCGGCTCGGCGAGTGCACCGACGCGCAGCGTGCGGTCGCGCTGGACGAGCTGCTTCAGCGTTCCCTGATGGCTCTGCTCGGCCTCGCGGTGGCCGCCTTCGCCTTCGGGTACGTGATGGCGGGGCGGGTGCTCTCGCCGCTGGGCCGCATCACCCGCACCGCCCGCCAGGTCGCGAGCTCCGACCTGCACAAGCGGATCGAGCTGGAGGGCCCCGACGACGAGCTGAAGGAGCTCTCGGACACCTTCGACGACATGCTGGACAGGCTCGACCGGGCCTTCACCGCCCAGCAGCGCTTTGTCGCGAACGCCTCCCACGAGCTGCGCACCCCGCTCGCGATCAACCGCACGCTGCTGGAGGTCCAGCTCTCCGACCCGGAGGCGTCGCCGGAGCTGCAGCAGCTCGGCAAGACCCTGCTCGCCACCAACGAGCGCAGCGAACAGCTGGTGGAGGGGCTGCTGCTGCTTGCACGCAGCGAGAACGAGATCGTCGACCGCAAGCCCGTCGATCTCTCCGAGGTCGCCGCTCACGCCGTGGAGCAGGTGCGTGCCGAGGCGGAGGGCAAGGGCGTGGAGCTGCGCGGGGTGCGGCACCCGGTGTACGTGCAGGGCAACGGCGTGCTCCTCGAACGCGTCGCCCTGAACCTCGTGCAGAACGCGGTGCGCTACAACCAGCAGGAGGGTGGCTGGGTCTCCGTCGCGACCGAGGCGCTGCCCGGTCACGGGATGCTGCTCGTCGAGAACACGGGCCCGGCCGTGCCGGCCTACGAGATCGACAACCTCTTCGAGCCCTTCCGGCGCCTGCGCAGCGACCGTACGGGCAGCGACAAAGGGGTGGGCCTCGGCCTCTCGATCGTGCGGTCCGTGGCTCGGGCCCACGGGGGCACGGTGACGGCGGAGCGGCGGGAGGAGGGCGGTCTTGCGCTGCGTGTCGTGCTCCCCGTGTGAGGGGCGGTCCTCCTGGGCACTCCGGAGGCGCGACCGAGTTCCGTACCGGCGCAGACCGGGAGCGGATCCGGGAGGGTAACCCCTCGGGTTCGCTATATGTGGAATTTTGTCCCGTGGCGCGCACCGGCCCCGTCTGTGATCGATCACACACGCGATTTTCCTGGGCCCCACCCTGGGTGACCTCGTAAGGGAAGAATTACCGGAAAATCCAGGTTTCCGCAGGTGGGGATCGTGGGCAGTACCCGGGGTGCGTGCGCGCAGCGCGAGCAGGGGACCGTTTAAGGTCTCCTCGGCAACTGACGCGATCACCTCTTCAGGGGCGCGGTTGGGTGTCGATTGAGTAACAGACCTTGATGTGAGGCAAAATCTCCGCCTCAGGTCGGGCACATCTCCGGCCTCTCACGCGTTACGTGCGCTGAGACACCACAGAAACCCAGAGGGGGAGAGCGAAATGGCTACGGACTACGACACCCCACGCAAGACCGATGACGACGTCAACGAAGACAGCATCGAGGAACTGAAGGCCCGGCGGAACGACAAGTCGGCGTCCAACGTGGACGTGGACGAGTTCGAGCAGGCCGAGGGCCTGGAGCTGCCCGGCGCGGACCTCTCCAACGAGGAGCTGTCCGTACGGGTCCTTCCGCGTCAGGCCGACGAGTTCACGTGCATGAGCTGCTTCCTCGTCCACCACCGGTCCCAGCTGGCCGCCGAGAAGAACGGCCAGCCGATCTGCCGCGACTGCGCGGCGTGAGTGGGGCGGGGCTGCCGTAGTGGCGGACCACATGCGTGACGACGAGCGAGGCGAGCCTGACCAGCGGACCTCGCTCGTGCCTGTACCCGCGAAGTCCCGTCAGCGGCCCCGTCTCCCGTGGCCGCGCAAGGGGGGCGGCGACGCGGGAGAGGACGCGGAGCAGCGCGGCAAGGTGCGGGCCTTCCTGGGGCTCGTCGCCGACCGTGTCATCGACGTCGCGCCCCGTATCCCGGTGCGCGACCTGGAGACTCTGCGAAAGCAGTTTCCCGGCCTCGGGCCGGAAGAGATCGCGGACAAGCTGGTCGCGGGGGCCGCGCGCAGCTCGGCGACCGTCGGTGCCGGAGTCGGCGCCGCGGCGATGCTGCCGGTGCCGCCGGCGATGCCCGCCGAGCTGGCCGCCGAGATCGTCGGCGTCGCCTCCGTCGAGCTGAAGCTCATCGCGGAGCTCCACGAGGTGTACGGACACCGCCTGCCAGGCAACGTGAAGCAGCGGGCGGCGGCCTGCATCGGAGCGTGGACGTCCGAGCGCGGTATCGACATCACCAGGCCCACCACGCTCAACGCCGCCCTCGGCGGCCAGATGAAGCGCGAGCTGAGGCAGCAGCTGCTCAAGCGGACCGTGCGCAATCTGCCGAACCTGACGCCCTTCATGGTCGGCGCGGCCGTCGGCGCCGTGATGAACAGCCGGGACACCAGAAAGATCGCCGAGAAGATCCGCGCCGACCTGCGTGCCGCCGGAAACGGCTGGGAAGCGCTGCCGCCCGGCGCCGGAGAAGACCCCGACGGCCTGGGACCGGCCGGCCGGGCCGCACTGCCTCCGTCGCCCCGCTGAACCGTCCTCACCGAGCCGTCCTCACACCGAGCCGTCCTCCCGCCCGGTCGCCGCACCGGCCTGCGGAATCCTCACTCGGGTGTGGTCTGCCGCGGTCCCGCGGAGGCCGCCGCGAGCGCGTCGGCCAGCTTCCGCGGGGTGCGCGTCGAGAGATAGAGGTACGGCGTCGGATCGGACGGGTCCGTCACCTCCACACGCACCGCGGTCCTGATGTAGCTGCGCAGCAGCATGTGAGCGCGCGGGTCCGACTTGTGCGTGCGCCAGGCGAAGGCCTCCTCCTCGTCCAGCACGTGCGCGGTCCCCAGCGCGGAAAGCGGTACGCGTGCGTCGCCCGCGACCAGCGAATCCGCGACGACGCGGATGCGCGCGGAGCCGTACGAACTGACCGCCACCGCCGCGAGAACGCCCGCCACCGCCAGCCCGCCGAGCATCGGCAGAACTCCCAGGGGAAGCATCGTCAGCGCGCCCCCGACGCCGAAGAGGCCGGCGATGAGCCACCAGGAGCGGGGCGCTGTGAGGCGTTCGTCGTAGGGCCGTTCCTGAGCAACCATGCGCCAAGCCTGTCACGCGCGATGCGGGCCCGGGGCCGGGGATCCGCGTCTCTTCGGCGTCATCCGGGCGCAACTCGGCGGTAAGGTCTGCACACGTGAGTACAGCCCGACTGCGGAACGCCCCCGGGACCCCGGGCCGGCCCGATCCGCCGAAGACATCGCTGACGCCGCCGCCCGAGGCCGGCGCAGCGGTACGACACCCCGACGCTCCGGCGCCCGGGGAGCTGCTGGGCTCCCACTACGGGCACTGTTTCGGCTGCGGCGCCGAACAGGGGCACGGCCTGCACCTGGAGGCCAGAGCGGGCGAAGGCGTCGACGTCACCGCCGAGTTCAGAGTCCGTCCCGTGCATCAGGGCGCTCCCGGCCTCGCGCACGGCGGTGTCCTGTCCACGGCGCTCGACGAGACGATGGGCTCGCTCGGCTGGCTCATGCACACGATCATGGTGACGGGACGCCTGGAGACGGACTTCGTCCGCCCGGTCCCGGTCGGCACCGTGCTTCATCTCAGCGCATCCGCCGCCGCGGTGCAGGGCCGGAAGGTCTTCACCACGGCGACGGGCAGGATCGGCGCCCCCGACGGCCCCGTCGCCGTCCGTGCCGAGGCCCTCTTCGTCAAGGTGCGGGTGGAGCACTTCACCGACCACGGGCGCGACGAGGAGATCCAGGCCGCCATGGCCGACCCCGACCAGGTCCGGCGGGCCCGGGCGTTCGAGGTGAACCCGTGAGCCGCCCGCCCGTCGACGTCATGCTGCGGCGTCTGGACCCCGACGTCCCGGTCCCCGCGTACGCCCATCCCGGCGACGCGGGCTGCGACCTGGTGACCACCGAAGCGGCCGAGTTGGCGCCGGGGGAGCGCGCCGTGCTGCCCACGGGGATCTCCATCGCTCTGCCCGAGGGCTACGCGGCGTTCGTGCACCCCCGCTCGGGCCTCGCAGCTCGCCGGGGCATCTCCTTGGTCAATGCACCCGGAACGGTCGACGCCGGGTACCGTGGAGAGATCAAGGTGGTTGTGGCCAATCTTGATCCGCGCGAGACCGTGCGGTTCGAGCGTCTCGACCGCATTGCCCAACTCGTCGTCCAGCAGGTGGAGAAGGTGCGTTTCCACGAGGTGGCGGAGTTGCCGGGCTCGGCGCGGGCCGCGGGGGGATTCGGCTCCACAGGCGGTCACAGCCAGGCCGCCGCACATCAGAATGACAACGTTCCGGTCGGAGCCGACCGGCATTCCGACCTGAGAGGACAGTGACGTGTTCGGACGTCGTCGCAACAAGAGCGAAGAGCCTGAGACGGGCACCTCGGACGACTTCGGCTCGTACCCGCAGGACGGAGAGGAGCCCCTTCCCGCCGATGCGGTCGCGGACGCCGAAGCGACGCGTGTGAAGCTGCCGCCGGCGCCGCGTCCCGACGGCCCATGGGACGTGAGCGAGGTCTCCGACCCCGGCAACGGCAGGGTCAACCTCGGCGGCATGTACGTGCCGGGCGTGGAGGGCATGGAACTGCGGGTCGAGGTCGCGGGAGAGTCGATCGTCGCGGCCACTCTCGTCGTCCAGGACAGCGCCCTCCAGCTGCAGGCCTTCGCCGCTCCCAAGCGCGAGGGTTTGTGGGAAGAGGTACGCGAGGAGATCGCGACCGGCATCACCAAGCAGGGCGGCGTGATCGACGAGGTCGAGGGCCCGCTGGGCTGGGAGCTGCGGGCCCAGGTCCCGGTGCAGCTGCCGGACGGCACGAACGGAGTGCAGGTCGTGCGCTTCGTCGGCGTCGACGGCCCGCGCTGGTTCCTGCGCGGGGTGATCTCCGGCCAGGGCGCGGTGCAGCCGCAGATGGGCGGACTGCTGGAGCAGGTCTTCCGGGACACGGTCATCGTCCGCGGCGAGTCCCCGATGGCGCCCCGCGACCCGATCGTCCTCAAGCTCCCGGAGGACGCGCAGATGGTGCCGGACGGGGTCCAGCAGGAGACCGTCGAGGAGGGCTCGCGCTTCGCGGGCGGCCTCGACAAGCTGCAGCGCGGCCCCGAGATCACCGAGGTGCGCTGACGCTACGGTTCGCAGACGTCAACGAGCCGCCGTGCGTGCCCGCCGGGAGCGGGCCGCCGGCGGCTCGTCGCGCACATGGCGTCTTCCGGGGCCCCGGGCGTTCCTGTTCCGGCCAGGCCGCGCCCGGCCGTCTCCGCGCAGCCCCTGCCCGCCTTCTCCGTACTCGGATCGGCCGCCGCCGCGGGGCGCCCTCACCGGTACGCTGGCAACATGACTGGCGCCACCCGAGCAGACAAGGCACAGCGCGGCGGAGGCGGGCGGTTCAAGCGATTTCTGGAACGGCTGTCCTCCTCCGAGGAGGAACTGCACTCGCAGGAGCTGCAGCAGGAGGCCGACAGCACGGGCTGCACCCGCATCGCTGCCTGCGGTGACCGTCAGATCGTGCGCGTGACAGGTACGCTGCGCACCGTCACCCTGCGCCCACGGGCCGGGGTGCCGACGCTGGAGGCGGAACTGTTCGACGGGTCCGCCCCTCTCGACGTGGTCTGGCTGGGCCGCCGTGCCATCGCCGGCATCGAACCCGGCCGCGGCCTCACCGCATGGGGGCGGATCTCGATGAACCACGGCCGACCGGTGATGTTCAACCCCAAGTACGAGTTGCGACCCCTCGGACAGGAGTAGTGGGTGACCCCCCTCGACAAGCCGACCGCGGACGGAACCGGAGCAGGGACCGGAACAGGTCCCGATTCCGGAACCGGGGCCGACGGAGAGGCGGTTGCCTCGCGCGCCGTCACCGAAGCAGCGCTCTTCGAAGCCTTCGGCGGATTCCGCGGACTGGTGGAGACGACCCTTCCCGGTCTGGTCTTCATCACGATCTACACGGTCAACAAGGACATCCACGCCGCGGCGCTGACGGCCCTGGCGATCTCGGCCGTGCTGGGCGTGACGCGGCTGGTCCGCCGTGACACGGTCAAGCACGCCTTCAGCGGAGTCTTCGGCGTCGCCTTCGGCGTGCTCTTCGCGATGATGACCGGCAACGCCAAGGACTTCTATCTGCCGGGCATGTTCTACACGCTCGGGCTGGCGGTCGCGTACCTCGTCACGGCCGCGGCCGGTGTGCCCCTGCTGGGCCTGGTGCTGGGGCCGGTCTTCAAGGAGAACCTCTCCTGGCGCAAGAGGAACCCGGGGCGCAAGAAGGCGTACACAAAGGCCAGTTACGCATGGGGCCTCATCCTGCTCGGCAAGTGCGCCGTCCTCTTCCCGCTGTATCTGTGGGGGGACACGACGAAGTTCGGCTGGGTGACGATGGCGCTGAAGATCCCGCCGTTCCTGCTCGCCGTCTATCTGACGTGGATCTTCCTCGCCAAGGCGCCCGCCCCCATCAACGTCATCGCGGAGATGGAGGCGGAGGAGAAGGCCGAGCAGGAACGCGAGCAGCGGGACGAGCGGGAACAGGCTCAGCGGAGGACGCTCGACACGATCGGCGGGGAGTTCGCCGACGATGCGTCACGCGCGCTGCTCGCCGATTCCGAACGGCTCCGTGACGACCCCTCCGGCGCCGACGGCCACCGCCCCGGCCAGGGCGGACGGCACCGCCGCTGAGGCGTGCTCGCGGCATCTCCCGCTGCGGGGCTCCGTCGCGCGGCGTACCCGCGCGACGGCTACCCGCCGCCACGCATGGAGAGCAGGTCCTCCAGCTGTTCCTCGCGCGCCGGAGCCGCCACGAACAGCAGCTCGTCGCCCACTTCCAGCGCGTCGTCGCCGTCCGGCACCAGTACCCGGTTGCCCCGGATGATGGTGACCAGAGCGGTGTCCTCGGGCCACGTCACATCGCCCACACGCGTCCCGGCCAGCGCCGCCTCGGGCGGCAGCGTCAGCTCCACCAGGTTCGCGTCGCCCTGCGAGAAGCGCAGCAGCCGCACCAGGTCGCCGACGCTCACGGCCTCCTCGACGAGGGCCGACATCAGACGCGGCGTCGAGACGGCGACATCGACACCCCACGACTCGTTGAACAGCCATTCGTTCTTCGGGTTGTTGACCCGCGAGACGACCCTCGGAACGCCGTACTCCGTCTTGGCGAGAAGCGAGACCACCAGGTTGACCTTGTCGTCACCGGTGGCCGCGATCACCACGTTGCAGCGCTCCAGCGCGGCCTCGTCGAGCGAGGTGATCTCGCAGGCGTCGGCCAGCAGCCACTCCGCCTGCGGCACGCGCTCCACCGAGATCGCCGTCGGCGCCTTGTCGATGAGCAGCACTTCGTGGCCGTTCTCCAGCAGCTCGCCCGCGATGGAGCGGCCCACGGCACCGGCCCCCGCAATAGCTACCCTCATCGGCCGAGTCCCCTGTTCGCTGTGCGTACGCCGGTCACGAGCGCCCCTCCTCGGGGCCTGTCGCGAAGACGGCCTCCACCTCGTCGATCTGATCGCAGCGCATCATCACATGCACCAGATCGCCTTCCTGCAGCACCGTCTGCGAGGTCGGCAGCATCGCTTCGCCCACCCTGGTGAGGAAGGCGACGCGGACCCCGGCCTCCTCCTGGAGTCTGCTGACCCGGTGGCCCACCCAGTCCGGGGACGTGTGCACCTCCGCGAGCTGGACGCCGCCGCTGGGGTCCCGCCACAGCGGCTCCGCACCGGAGGGCAGCAGCCGGCGCAGCATCTGGTCGGCCGTCCAGCGCACCGTGGCCACCGTGGGGATGCCGAGGCGCTGGTAGACCTCGGCCCGCTTCGGGTCGTAGATGCGCGCCGCGACGTGCTCGATGCCGAACATCTCCCGCGCCACCCGCGCCGCGATGATGTTGGAGTTGTCACCGCTGCTGACCGCGGCGAACGCTCCGGCCTCCTCGATCCCGGCCTCGCGCAGGGTGTCCTGGTCGAAGCCGACCCCTGAGACTCTGCGCCCGCCGAAGCCGGAGCCCAGCCGGCGGAAGGCCGTCGGGTCCTGGTCCACGACCGCGACGGTGTGGCCCTGCTGCTCCAACGCCTGCGCGAGCTCAGCGCCAACCCGGCCGCAGCCCATGATCACAACATGCACGCCCGTCCCTCTCGTCACATACAGCGGGCCGTCTCAGGATCGCACGGCTGACCGCATACGATCCTCCCCGTGCCAAGGATGACCCATCTACCGAAGCGACTTCTGCTCGGGCGTGCGCTTCGCAGCGACCGGCTCGCGGAGACACTGCTGCCGAAGCGGATCGCGCTGCCCGTGTTCGCCTCCGACCCGCTGTCGTCGGTGGCCTATGCACCCGGAGAGGTTCTCCTCGTGCTGTCGGTGGCGGGGATCTCCGCATACCACTTCAGCCCGTGGATCGCCCTCGCCGTGGTGATTCTGCTGTTCACGGTCGTAGCCTCGTACCGGCAGAACGTCCGGGCCTACCCGTCCGGAGGCGGCGACTACGAGGTCGCCACGACGAACCTGGGGCGCCGGGCCGGCCTGACCGTCGCGAGCGCCCTGCTCGTCGACTACGTGCTGACCGTCGCCGTGTCGATCTCCTCCGGGGTGGAGAACCTCGGCTCCGCGGTGCCGTTCGTCGTCGAGCACAAGACCCTCGTCGCCGTACTCACCATCGTGCTGCTGACGCTGATGAACCTGCGCGGCGTACGGGAGTCGGGCAAGCTCTTCGCCGTCCCCACCTACTGTTTCGTGGCCGGCGTGTTCGGGATGATCGTCTGGGGCGTCATACGCGGGGCCGTGCTGGACGAGGAGATGCGGGCGCCCACGGCCGACTTCGAGATCAGGACCGAAGAGTCCGGCGGGCTCGCGGGGTTCGCCCTCGCCTTCCTGCTGCTGCGTGCCTTCTCCTCCGGCTGTGCGGCCCTCACGGGGGTCGAGGCGATCAGCAACGGCGTACCGGCCTTCCGCAAGCCCAAGTCCCGCAACGCGGCCAACACCCTCGCCATGATGGGCCTCATCGCGGCCGTGATGTTCGCCGGCATCATCGCCCTGGCGCTGGCCACGGACGTGAAGATGGCGGAGAACCCGGCGTCGGATCTGCTCATCAACGGCCACCCGGCGGGCTCGGGTTACAACCAGAACCCCGTCATCTCGCAGGTGGCGGCCGCGGTCTTCGGGAGCGGCACCCTGCCGTTCGTCTTCCTCGCTGCCGCGACGGCCCTCGTGCTCTTCCTGGCCGCCAACACCGCGTACAACGGCTTCCCGCTGCTCGGTTCGATCCTCGCCCAGGACCGTTATCTGCCACGGCAGTTGCACACCCGCGGCGACCGCCTCGCCTTCTCCAACGGCATCGTGCTGCTGGCGGGCGCCGCAGCCATACTCGTCGTGATCTACGACGCCGACTCGACCCGCCTCATCCAGCTCTACATCGTCGGCGTCTTCGTCTCCTTCACGCTCAGCCAGACCGGCATGGTCCGGCACTGGAACCGCCTGCTGGCCGAGGAGACCGACCCGGCAGCGCGCCGCCGCATGCACCGCTCCCGTACCATCAATGCGTTCGGGGCCTTCTTCACCGGGCTCGTCCTGGTCGTCGTGCTGGTGACGAAGTTCTCGCACGGCGCCTGGGTCTCGCTGCTGGGCATGGTGCTCTTCTACGGCGTGATGACCGCGATCCGCCGCCACTACGACCTCGTCGGCCAGGAACTCGCGGCAGACGATCCAAAGGAGGAGCGTGTCCGGCCCTCCCGTGTGCACTCCATCGTGCTCGTCTCCAAGACGCACAAGCCGACGCTGCGCGCGCTCGCGTACGCGAAGCTGATGCGCTCGGACTCCCTCGAGGCCCTCACCATCAGCGTGGACGCGCAGGAGACCGCAGCCCTTCGCAAGGAGTGGGAGGCCGCCGGCATCGACGTCCCGCTGAAGATCCTCGACTCGCCCTACCGCGAGATCACGCGGCCCGTCATCGACTATGTGAAGCGGCTGCGCAAGGAGAACCCCCGGGACCTCGTCAGCGTCTACATCCCGGAGTACGTCGTCGGCCGCTGGTACGAGCAACTGCTGCACAACCAGAGCGCGTTGCGCTTGAAGGGCCGGCTGCTCTACACACCCGGAGTCATGGTGACCTCCGTGCCCTGGCAGCTGGAGTCCTCCGAACTGGCGCGCAAGCGCCTCAGGAAGCGAGCGGAGTGGAGCGCGCCGGGCGCCGTGCGCAGAGGGCCGGCGGCACGGCCGGGCGGGGGCCGCGGCGGCAAGAAGGGCAGCGGCGGGGGCCCGAGCGCCGGGAAGCCGGGCGGGAACGGGAAGTAGACTGCACGGTCGGCACCGGACAGGCTGCCGGCCTCGGCCGAGGGCCTCGCCGAGGACCGCCCCGCCTACGGGGCGGCCACCGTTCGGGCCGTGCCCGCACGGAATTCCCGACCGCCCGACGTCCCGACCACACGATCCGCTGCCCGCCGCCGCGATTCCGCACCTCTGGAGTTCACCCGCCATGCCCGATGCCCCCGCAGACGCTCCCGCCCCCACGCTGGTCGGTGAGGAGTACGAGGTCGAGATCGGCCCCGTCGCACACGGCGGCCACTGCGTGGCCCGTACGGAGGCGGGGCGGGTGCTGTTCGTACGGCACACACTGCCCGGAGAGCGCGTCGTCGCCCGCGTCACCGAGGGCCGGGAGGACTCCCGCTTCCTGCGTGCGGACGCCGTGCGCGTGCTGGAGGCCGCGAAGGACCGCATCCCCGCCCCCTGCCCCTTCTCCGGTCCGGGACGCTGCGGCGGCTGCGACTGGCAGCACGTGAAGCCGGGGGCGCAGCGGCGCCTGAAGGGCGAGGTGCTGACCGAACAGCTGTGGCGGCTGGCCCAGTTGACGCCGGAGGACGTCGCGTGGGACGGCACCGTCGAACCGGCGCCGGGAGACAAGGTGCCCGCGGGCGAGGTGCCGGGGTGGCGGACCCGCGTGCAGTTCGCCGTCGACGACGAAGGGCGCGTAGGGCTGCGCCGGCACCGCTCTCACGAGGTCGAGCCCGTCGACCACTGCCTGATCGCCGCTCCGGAAGTCGAGGCACTCGGCGTCGAGCGACGCGAGTGGCCGCAGATCGCGGGCATCGAGGCGACCGCCGCCACCGGCTCGCAGGACCGGCAGGTGGTCCTCGCACCGAAGCCCGGCGGGCGGCTCCCCATCGTCGAACTGGACCGTCCCGTCTCGGTGTTGAGGGTGGGGGAGCGGGGCAGCGACAAGGGCCGCCTGCACCGCGTGCACGGCCGCGACTTCGTGCGCGAGCGGGCCGACCACCGCACGTGGCGCATCGGTGCCGGCGGGTTCTGGCAGGTGCACCCGCAGGCGCCGGAGCTGCTGGTGGACGCGCTGATGCGCGGACTGACCCCGCGCAAGGGCGAGATGGCGCTCGACCTGTACTGCGGCGTCGGCCTCTTCGCGGGCGCTCTCGCCGACCGCATCGGCGAGAGCGGCGCCGTCCTCGGCATCGAGTCGTCCAAGCGCGCCGTCGAGGACGCCCGGCACAACCTCGCGGACTTCCCGCGGGTCCGGATCGAGCAGGGCAAGGTCGAGTCCGTGCTGCCGCGCACGGGAATCACGGAGGCCGACCTGGTCGTGCTGGACCCGCCGCGCGCGGGCGCGGGCAAACAGACCGTGCGCCATATCGCGGGCCTCGGACCGCGGCGGATCGGCTACGTGGCGTGTGATCCGGCGGCGCTGGCGAGGGACTTGGCGTACTTCAAGGACGCCGGCTACGTGCCGCGCTTCCTGCGCGCCTTCGACCTCTTCCCGATGACGCACCACATGGAGTGCGTGGCGATCCTGGAGCCGGTGGGGAAGGCGCGCTGACCTGCGAGTTCGCGGCTGCGTGTGCCGATCGGCCGGTTCCGGAAGCCCGATGAGCCGATGGCGGTCCATCTACGAAAACGGTGTGACCTGCAGTTTTGTGTTGCGGTAACGGTCGGGCGGACAGCGGTGTCACCGCAGCTCTCGCTGGGGACGGGCGGCCGTCGCCGGTGAAGGTGCGTCCGCAAGGTGCTGGCCCGCTGCCGAACTCGCGTGAGAAGGCAGTGAGGCCACTTCTGGCGACACACATCACGTGGCCCTCGCGTCCGACTACGACACCGACGCCATCCTCACCCTCGACCGCCGCGACTTCCGCGACGCCGTGCGCCCCCTCGGCCGTCACAAGGCGTTCCGGCTGCTGCCCGATGATCTGCCTCTTCGAAGGGACCGTTCCAGATCGGTCGGGGAGAGCGGCAGGCCCTACCGGGGATGGAGAGGCGGCAGCCCCGAGCGCGCGGCAACGCGCAATCAAGGGCCGCCGCTTCCCGATCAAGCCGCCGAGCCTGCCAACGCGGCCCGGCCGTCGCCCGGTTCCGCGTACCCTCCGGGCCGGGCCGTGACGGTGCCGTCCCCGGTCGGACGGTCCTGCTCCGCCTCTTCCAGCAGGGAGATCAGGCTCTCGCGCGCCCGGGCGACGCGGGAGCGCACCGTCCCCAGCGGACAGCCGATCACCGCTGCTGCCTGGGCGTAGGAGAGTCCGAGGAGTTGGGTGAGGACGAACGCTTCGCGTCGCTGACCGTCGATGACGGCCAGCAGTTCGCTCAGCGCCACTCCTTCCTCGAATCCGGGCAGACCGCGCGGCTGCGCCTTCTCCACCGCCGTCTCCCAGTCGTCCGAGGCCGAGAGCCTGGGGCGGCACGAGCCGGCGCGGATGCGGTCGGCCACAGCCCGGCGGGCGATGGTGAGCAGCCACGTACGGGCCGAGGACCTGCCCTCGAACCCCGGCAGACTCCGCAGCGCGCGCAGGTAGGTCTCCTGGACGAGATCGTCCGTGGCCTGGGCGTCGCCGCTGAGGTGCGTCACGAACCGGCGCACATCGAGCTGCGTGGCCCGCACGAACTCCTGCGCCGCCTCCTCGTCTCCGGCACGGGCGGCCAGCGCCCATGCCGTCGCTTCCGTGTCGTCAGCCACCGTGCGGCTCCCCTCCCCGCCACCGGCGCGGATCGAGGAGGATGGACGCATGCTCTGCTCCCGTGCCCGCACCGCGCTCTCCGCCCGTCTCGACGAGGAGGACCTGCCTCCCGGTGTCACCGGGCGGAGGCTGGAGGAGCACCTCGCGGGATGCGCCGAGTGCCGGGCGTGGGAGGTCAAGGCGCTCCGGCTGCGACGGGACGTCACCGGCGACGTGCCGGGCGACGCCACGGACGGCTCCGGGTGCGGGGGACAGGCTCCGCGACCGGGCGCGCCGGGAGGCAGCTGTGACGATCGCGGTCCCGCGTCGGGGAGTCCGGGCCGGCGGGCCTGCTGAACGGATGGGTTTCCGAGTCGTGCCTGGCGGGGTCCCGGGGGTTCCGGGCGCCCGCGTGCGCACAGGGGTCGTCATCTGAAGTCCTTCGGGTGATCCGGCTGCCGGGTTCCGGTCAGCCGGTGAACGGGTCCCGTGCGCCGGCACCTGCGGGCAGGCGCCGGCCGGGGGTTACGACCGTGCTGTCTCAGACAGCCGGGCCGCCCGGTGGACCTCTCAACCAGATGACGTGACTCAGGAACAGCTGACGCGGGGTGTGCCGTCGCCCCCAACGCCCCAGCCGCAGAACGGGAATCGGGGCCGGCAGGGAAGGAGCGGGAGCGAGGACGAGCGGCGCGAAGAACTTCGCGGAGGCCACGCGCAGAAGCTGGAAGACGGCCCGCTCCCCGCCCCACATCCACCAGGCGCCGAGCAGCGCCACGAGGAGGTGGGCGGCGAGCATCGCCGTGGAGTCGCCGTGCCCGCCGTGGAGGGCGGCCGGAGCGTCCGCTCCGGAACCGGCCGCTGCCGCCGGCGTGTGGCTCGTCATCCCGTGCTGCATGTGCGGGGTCAAGTGGTGGGCGTCGCTGGAGAGTTGTCCGGCTGTCCCGTGCATGCCGTGCGCCCCGTCCGTCCCATGCGTCCCGTGGGGCGTGGCATGGCCGGCCGGATGCCGAGCGCCGTGGCCTTGGCCGTGTCCGGAGGGGAGGGCCGCAGGGGGCATCGTCGCCTGACCCAGCGAGAAAGCCGTGTGCAGGAAGATCTGCGTGAAGACCGTCAGGGCGCCGACCAGCAGGGGCCCACGCTCCCTGCCCGTCAGGAACCAGGCGACGCCAGCGGCGCCGGCCCAGCCGACGGCGAGCATCCAGGCCGGAACCGTACGCCCGGACGTCATCGCATGTCCCAGGGCCGCGAGCACCACGCAGACGGCCGCGAACACTCCGGCGCGCAGCACTCTGAGGACGCTTCCCGCATGCATGGTCCGCCCATCGTCGCACCCGCTCGGCGGGCCGCACATGGGCGGCCGAAAACCGCTCACTCGCGGACAGAAGCTGTGATCGCGTGGCATGCGGCCGGGCGTTCCGTTTCCAACTCCTCGCCCGCACAGGCTCCCGAACGGCGCCGGTCGTGCGGAGCCGGCCCAACACCCCAGCCGTGGACGCCGATTGGCGGGGACGGGAGGCGACGGGGCGGAGCGGGGCGGGTCCGGCCGCGTCCCGTCCGGGCAACTCAGGTGACGAGTACGGATATCACGGCCATGCCACCGCCATGGTGGCGTGCAGCAGATGAGAGACCTGGCCCGCCGGCCGGCGGGACCGGACGGCCCGCCACAGCGCATGCGCCGACAGGATCGTCAGCGCGCCGGTGAGTATCCAGCGCGGACCGGGCGCGGAGATCATGCATCCGCCTCCTTCGGCTCGCGGTTCCGGCGCACCCGTCCCACCAGGAGATCCACGGCGAGGAACAGCAGCAGCGGGATGCCGAACCACGGGAGCCAGTACGCCACCAGCGCGGTCGCGACGGCGGCCGGGGCAAGCACCCTTCCCGGGAGGCGGCGCCACGCACCGCGCACCGGAGCACGTCCCGGTCGCGGCAGCCGCCCGGCGGAATCGGCGCCGCGCGTGGGCCGTCGCAGCCACCACATCCGGTAGCCCCAGAAGATCATTCCGATCAGCGCGACGGCGAGCACGGCCAGCACGATCTGGTTGACCAGGCCGAACAGCAGCCCCATGTGCGCGTCCACGCCCCAGCGGGACAGCTTCGCCAGCAGGGGGTAGTCGTCGAAGCGGAGGGTGTCGGTGATCTCACCGGAGCCCGGTGCCACCGCGACCGAATCCTGCCGCTCCGGCCAGGAGCGGGTGTTTTCCTTCACGACGTACGCACTGCCGCTGCCGGCAGGGGGCGTGATGTCCAGAACGCCGCCGAGTCCTGCCTCCCGCGCGGCTCGGACGGCGCCGTCGAAGCCGATGTCCCGGCCGCCCCCCTCTCCCGCTCCGGGGACGTGGCCGTGGTCGTGTTCGTGGGCGTGCGGTACGCCGGCCGCGACCGTCGGCGTCGGACTGTTCAGCTGCTCCCGGAGCTGTGTGATGTTGGCTCCCGCGTAGGCGGACCACGTCAGCCCCGTCGCCGACAGCCCCAACAGGCCCGCGGCCGCCCAGAGTCCGACCGCTCCGTGCCAGGACCTCACCCGCCGGCGCCCGGCGGGAGCCGAGTGCTCGGGAAGCAACGTGCGGCGCAGCCCGCGGCGCGAGCGCCGTGCCCCGATCCACAGCGCCAGCCCGCCGGCGACCTCCACCCACAGCCAACTTGCCGCGATCTCACTGTAGTTGCGTCCGAAATCGCCCAAGTGGAG
Source organism: Streptomyces sp. CNZ301 (assembly GCF_004217425.1). Taxonomy (NCBI): domain Bacteria; kingdom Bacillati; phylum Actinomycetota; class Actinomycetes; order Kitasatosporales; family Streptomycetaceae; genus Streptomyces; species Streptomyces sp. CNZ301. The sequence continues at coordinate 970,984 of NZ_SHLG01000002.1, read as the reverse complement.
GTTGCGGTGCAGATCGTCGAACCAGGCGCGCGCCGGAAGCCACCGCCCGAAGGTCTCCAGCGTGCCCAGCACCGAGTGGTCGTAGGGGTCGACGAAGGCGGTGCGCGTGTACCCCTCCTCCAGCCCCGGCTCCTCGAAGACGACCCGCGTACTGTCATCGGGGCCGGGCCCGGTCGTCACGGAGACCAGGGTGCCGTCCGGTACGGCCTGCTTCGCCGCCGCCACCTGAACCTTCAGCGAGTCCGGTTCACCTCGCGGGGCCACCTTCAACTCGTGCTGGTACAGCGTCCTCTCCAGCTGCGGTGTCGCCGTGTAGAGAAGACCGGTCACGGCCGCGACGAGCAGGAACGGGCCGATGAAGACCCCCGCGAAGAAGTGCAGGCGCAGCAACAGCGCCCGTATTCCCGGCCATGTGCCCGCCGTGTCTGTTGCCGGGGCCCCGGAAGGTGACTCCTCCACCCGCGGCGAAGTGGCCGTGCTGCTCACCATGGTCTTTCTCTCCCTCTCCCGTCGGCCCCCGGTGTGGGGGTGCCGGCAGGTAGTCGGAGGGAGCGACGGCTCGGTTCCCGCCCGGCTTGCTCGAAGGATGTGACCCCTCGCACGCCGTGCGGGCCCCGGCGCCCGCCGTCCGCACCTTCGCGGCCACGGAAGGCAGGAAGAAACGCGAACGAGGGGGAATCGCCCCGGTGATGGGGGAGTCGTGAAGTCAGCGTTCCAGATTCCGCATGTACTTGCCGAACTTCTCCAGGCCGTCGATGTTGCGTGGGCCGCTGATGCCCTCGTTGTAGTCGAGGATGAAGAAGTTGTCCTTCTTCACGGCGGGCAACTCCTTGGTCTGCGGCGACTTCCTGAGGAATTCGATCTTCTTCTTGGCGGGTTTGTCACCGTAGTCGAGGATGATGACGACCTCGGGCCGGGCCTTGGTGACGCTCTCCCAGCTCACCTGTGTCCAGCGCTCGTCGAGGTCCGAGAACACGTTCTTCGCACCGGCCTTCTTGATGATGTCGTTGGGCGGGACCTGGTTGCCCGCCGTGAAGGGCTGGTCGGTACCCGAGTCGTAGAGGAAGACGGGGGCGGGGTCGCCCTTCGGTGCCTTCGAAGCCACGGCCTTCTCCCGCTCCCGCAGGTCGTCGACGACCTTCTCCGCCTTCTCCTCCACCCTGAATATCTTTCCGAGCCGCTCCAGGTCGGTGTAGAGGGCTTCGAAGGGCTTCTTCTTCTCGGGAAACTCGGGGTAGTTGTAGCAGCTCTCGGTGTGCATGAAGCTCTGGATCCTGAGCTTGTCCAGGATCTCCGGGGTGATTCCGCGCTGGTCGCTGAAGCCGGAGTTCCAGCCGGCGACCACGAAGTCCGCCTTGGCGTCGGCGACGAGTTCCTTGTTGAGGAGATCGTCGCCGAGCTTCTTCACCTCGGCGTACTCGGACGCCCACGGCGACTCGCTCACAGGCGGGTTGGCCGGCGGCATCACGTAGCCGTGCACGCGGTCGGTCAGTCCCAGGCTGAAGAGTTTGTCGGCGCTTCCTCCCTCGTAGGCGACAGCGCGCTTCGGGACGGTGTATTCGACCGGCTCTCCGCACCTTTTGACGGTGACCTTCTCCGACTTCTTCCCGTCGGTCTCGACGTCGGCGCCGCAACCGCTGAGCAGGAGTGCGGCAGCGGCGGTCGATCCGAGGACGGCGTGCCGCCGCGCGTGGTTCAGCGGCCTGATGAGTGGCATGACGTGTCACTTCCATTCGGTGATGAGGGGCTGAGGGAATACAGCAGTTGCGGATCTCCGGTCAGCGGGTGGCTGACGAGGGTGGTGCGGACGCCGAAGACGTCGTGGACCAGCTGGGGGGTCAGGACGTTCTCCGGAGTTCCGGTGGAGACCAGACGTCCTTCGGAGAGGACACCGATCTGGTCGCATGCCGCGGCGGCCAGGTTCAGGTCGTGCAGCACGATCAACGTGGTCAGGCCCGTGCCGCGCAGCAGCGACAGCAACTCCACCTGGTGCCGCACGTCGAGGTGGTTGGTCGGCTCGTCGAGGACGAGGACCGCAGGCTCCTGGACGAGAGCGCGGGCGACGAGAACGCGCTGCCGCTCGCCGCCCGAGAGCGTCATGACGCCGCGCCCGGCGAGGTGAGCGATGTCGAGCTGCTCCATGGCCCGCTCGCACAGCTCCCGCTCCCTGACGCCGAGCACCTGGTTGCCCCGGATGTGGGGTGTACGGCCCAGCGCGACGATCTCCTCGACGGTGAAGTCGAGTTCGACCTCCCCGTCCTGGGCGAGGGCGGCGACGAGCCGGGCACTTCGCCGCATGCTCAGGGACGAAAGCTCGTGCTCACCGATCCACACCGCCCCGGAACTGGGGCGCAGCGCCCGGTAGATGCACTTGAGCGCGGTGGACTTGCCGCTTCCGTTGGGTCCGACGAGGCCGACGCACCGGCCGTCCGGCACGTTCAGGGAGAGGTCGTGCAGGAGCTCCTTGCCGTCCGTCACGACGGAGAGCTGGCCGAGTGTCAGGTCCATCAGCGGCCTCCGAAGATGTAGGCCCTGCGGCGCATCAAGGAGACGAACACCGGGACGCCGACCAGCGCGGTGATGACACCGAGGGGAAGTTCCCGCGGCGCGACGAGAGTCCGCGCCACCAGATCCACCCACACCATGAAGACCGCTCCCACGAGGGGAGCGACCGCGAGTACGCGTGCGTGGGTGGCTCCGACGACCATTCGGACCAGGTGAGGCATGACCAGACCGACGAAGCCGATGGCACCGCTCACGGCGACCATCGCGCCGGTGACGAGCGAGATGAGGACCAGGAGTCCTTTGCGGTGCCGGTCGGGGTCGACACCCAGGCTCGCCGCGGTCTCGTCGCCGAGTGCCATCACGTCCAGCGCGCGGCTGAAGCGCCTCAGCACGACCAGCCCGAGCAGCACCGCCGCGGCCACGGCGGGCAGGGCGGCCCACGTGGCGGACCCGAAGCTGCCCATCGTCCAGTACAGGACCGTGCTGGTGGCCTCGCTGTTGGGGATCAAGTAGATGATCACGCTCATGACGGCCTGGAAGCCGAGAGCCATGGCTACGCCGGTCAGGACGAGCCGCAGCGGTGACAGCCCGCCCCGGCTCGCCGCTGCTCCGTACACCAGGGCCGAAGCCGTCAGCGCTCCCAGAAAGGCACCGGCCGACATGGCGTGGACCCCCAGCCCGGCGAGCCCACCGGTGACGGTGACGCCCACCGCGCCGACGGACGCCCCGGACGAGACGCCCAGCACGTACGGGTCGGCCAGCGCGTTGCGCACCATCGCCTGGATGGCCACACCCACGGTGCTCAGCCCCGCCCCGACCAGCGCGGCCAGCAGCACTCGGGGAGTGCGGATCTCCCAGACGATCTGATAGGTCGTCACCTCGCTCGCGCCGATCTGCCCGCCGCTGAGGGCGGCCCACAGGTACCGGACCGTCTCGCCCGGCCGGATCACCGCGGACCCGAGACCGATCGCCACCACGACGGAGACCAGCAGCAGCACGGAGAGAGCGACGCAGGCCGTGGTCAGACCCCGTCGCGGGGAAGACGACCCCGAACCAGGGGCGCCCGGAGCGCCGCGCGCGCTCTCGTCCGCGTGCGCGCCGCTGCTTCCCGGCGGCGCCGAGGAGGGGGCAGACGGGTGCATGCGCAGTCCTTTCCGGAACGCAGGGGCCGTGTTCATCGGGAGCGAGCCGGTCACGAGGCCGCTCACGTGCCGGACGAATCGGCGGCTTCCTCGCCATCCGCGCCGATGTGTTCGCCGGGGAGACGGGAGACCAGGAACGCGGCACCCAGCGCGGCCGCCACGAGCGCGCCGAAGACCAGAGCGACCCCGGGATAGCCGGCGAGACCGAGGCCGCCGCCGCCGAGGGAGGCCCCCACGAAGACGCCCAGGCTCATTCCCGCGGCGTTGATGCTCAGCGCGGACCCGCGGAGCGCCCCGCAGCGCCTCACCAGCAGACTCACGGCGCAGGCGGCGACGACCGCGTGACTTGCCGCGTGGAGTGAGGTGAGGACGAGAGCCAGCGCAAGCCAGTGCGTGAAGTAGAACCCGACGACGGACGCCAGAGCGGCGACCAGGCCGAGGACCAGCAAGCGCTCCGTACGCACGCGTGGCTGAGCGGAGTTCGTGAGCCGTCCCGTGAGGAGATTGCTCACGAAGAACGAGGCACCGCTGAGCGTCCAGACCAACGAGAAGAGACCGGGGCCGAGTTGGAAGCGGCTGTCGTAGTACGCGGCCAGGTACGCCAGATATCCCATGAACACGGCCGTGCGGAGAAAGGAGATCAGCAGCAGGGGCACGACACCCCGCACGGCGGCAAGAGCCTTGAAGGAGGCAAGGTAGGTCAACTTCTCTTCGCTGCCGGTCCGTTCCTCCTCCTTCCGAGGGGAAGGCGCGCGCCGGGAGAACAGGACCACCGCGAGCAGCAGCGATACCGCCGAGACCGCCAGGAGGTCTCCCTCCCACCCCCAGAACACCGCCGGGAGCGCGATCAGGGGCGCCGCCAGCATCGCCGTCATCGACTGGGTTGCCGTGACCAGCGTCGCCGCTCTGCCGGCCGCCTTGCCGGAACCGAACCGGTCGGCGGCCGCCGCGGTCAGAGCCGGGTTGAGTACGGCCGTCCCCGCCCCCACGAGCAGGCAGAACGCCACGAGAAGCAGGTACTCGCCGCTCGCTCCGAGCGCGGTCGAGGCCGCAAGCACTCCGAGACCGCCGGCGGCCGCCCACTCCTTCGGAACGCGGTCGATCAGCGGTGCCAGTGCCGTACCCACCAGCAGCGCCGCGAGCCCGCCGAGTCCGCGGAGCCCGCCCATCGCCGCGACGCTGCTCCCGGACTCGTCCGCGATCGGGACGAGATACGTGCTGAAGACGGTGAACGGCAGCAGCCCGACCGCCGAGGCCAGCAGGACGGGCCACAGCGTGCGCGTCATCTTCAGGTCGCTCGGAAGGTGCTCACCCGCCCCGGTCTCCTCGCGCCTCATCTGTGAAGTCCCGGCGCCGGCGCTCACGATGCCTCCAGCGCGGTGGGGTACCGGTCGGCCCGGTAGCGGTACAGGACGGTCGCGTCGGCGCTGAACTGCGAGAACGGGAAGGCCTCGGCGGACAGGGCGGTGACGCCGCTCGGAAGGAACGCGCGGGCGACGGCGCTGCCGGTCTGTGCGTAGACCACGAGCGGGACGTCGTGCAGCCTGCAGTGTTCGAGGATCAGGTCGAACGTGCCGTTGCTGAGCGTCATGCCGGTGGCCACCACGGCATCGGCCCGCCCCAGGACTTCGGTCATGTCGTCCGAGACCGGCTCGCCCCACTGCGTGGTGCGAAGGTTCAGGTCGCAGGGCAGGCAGACGCCGCCCCGCTCCCGTATCGCTTCGATGAGTGGGTTCACCACGCCGATCAGGGCGACCCGGGCACCCGGTTCGACGTCGAGGAGCCGGGCGATGGCACTGTCGCGCGCCCGCGCCCTCAGCTCCGGGGTGCCGGTCGGCAGCGTGAGCGGCTCGGCGTCGGCGGCGTCCCGGTGCGGTCGCACGTTGGACAGGTAGGCATCCAGCGCGGCGATACGCACCGGGGTTGCCTCGCTGCGAAGCAGTCTCTCCAGTGGGAAACCGGAGGCGTTCTCGCAGAAATCGGGGCTCAGTTCACCCGCTTCGAAGGAGCAGGCGCCGAAGCTCTCACCGGCCCGCAGCAGGAGATAGTGGTTGTGGTAAGTGACCTCGCCGCCCGCCAGGCGCGTGGTGTGGTAGAGCCAGAATGCGCTGGTGACGGTCACATTCTTCGGATCGGGACCGTAAGCGCCCTCCAGCACTCCCTCGGTCAGTTCCGCGACGGTGTGCGGCTTCGGATTCGGCATTTCTCGGTTCTCTCGTCGAGTGGTGGGTGGATGCTCTGTCCTCCGAGCAGGAGCCGGCTGTTCCCGGCGTACGCCACGTGCTGTGCGCGTCGCGTCAACTGCCGTGCTGCGAAGCGGAGATGCCGGGCCACGAGGCCGTCGACCACGGATGCCTCAGTTCGTCGAGGGACGTGATCTCGTGGGGTGCGAGGGTGTCGATGTCCTTGGCCCTGCGGTGCTGAGCGAAGGCGCTGTCGACATAGCGGTGACCTGTGTCCGCCGCGATGAACACGTAGGTCCGCGAGCTGCTTCTGCGACGGTGTTTCCGTTCCCACAGGGTGGCCAGGTACGCCGCACCGGCTGACAGCCCGGCGAATATTCCGGTGCTTCGCAGCAGTTCGACGGAACCGGAGAGGGCGCATTCGAAGTTGACCCAGTGAATGCGGTCGTACACCTCGTGCCGGACGTTCCTGAACTCTATGGCGCTGCCTATGCCGGCGATGATCATGTCCGGGTCCGAGACGTTCTCCGACCCGAACGTCACGCTGCCGAAGGGCTGTATGCCCACCACGGACACATCCCGGCCGGCCTCTCTCAGGTACGTGGCGAGGGCGCCCGTCGATGCCCCGGAACCGACGCCGCCGACCAACGTGACCGCGCCCGGCGGGATTTCCCCGTCCATGACCTCGGCGACGTCGCGATAGCCGCAGTAGTGGATTGCGTCGTGATACTGGCGCATCCAGTGGTAGGACGGATTGTCCTCGAGGATCTCGGCGATCCGGCGTACCCGGAGCTCCTGGTCCAGTCTCAGGTTCTTCGACGGCTCGACCTGTTCCAGAGTGGCGCCGAGAATCTCCAGTTGCACCCGGAGCGTACGGTCCACGGTCGTGGAGCCCACGATGTGGCACTTGAGCCCGAAGCGGTGGCAGGCGAGCGCCAGCGCCTGCGCGTAAATGCCGCTGGAGCTGTCGATGAGCGTGTCGCCCTGCTTCACGGCCCCGGAGTCGAGCAGATGGCGAACCGCCCCCAGTGCCGAATAGATCTTCATCGTCTCGAAACGCAGGCAGATCAGATCCTGTTGCACACGGATCAGATCGGGCTGCTTCACCGCTTCCGCTATGTGTGGATGCATCCGCAGTCCCTGTCAGACCGCTGCGTTCCGGCGCAGCTCGAACAGGAATGCCGGCACATCCTGGAGGGCCCATGCCCTGGCCTCGGCCGGGTCGCCGGCGGAGAGTGCTGTCTTCGTGCGGCCTTGCTCCCGCATGGCTCCTCCTGTGGTTTTTCCTGGGAACGACGCGCCCGGCTGCGCCGCGGTGCAGTGGGACGCCTCCCTGGCGCGGCCAATTCCCGGCAGTGAGCGCACTGTTGGCGAGACCCGTACGGACCGGCCGTACGAGACGCCGTGGTGGCTCCCCCGGCCAGGCCCCCGCCCATCGATGCGGAAGGCCGCTGCGGCCGGACGACTGCCTGCGTCCAGCGCAGCATGAGGCTAGATGGAAATGATTGTCAAGACCGTTTGAACTCGACGGTCAGGCCTAACGGTCACAAGGCCGGGGATGCGTCCACCTCCTCCGGGGCCGCTCCGGTGCGGGGTGGGGGCCGGCTTGATTCCTCAAGGCAAAGGAGATAGAACGATTATCAGTTTCATCTACCTCTGTCGGTGCCGCCCCGTGCCGGTGCCTCGCTCGGAGTGCGTCCTCGAGCCGGGTGCCGCGCGCGGCTCCCCCGCGTCCAGCTGCCTCAACGGCGAGGGCGCTGCGCCGGGCACGCTGCCGGTGCGCCGCGGGTTCTGAGAGGTGACCGTCGTCCCACGTGGCATCCGCCGGTCAGTCAAGAAGCTTGAGAAGAGGAAGACGTGAAGCTCTCCCGTGATGTGACACCGCGACAGGGGGCGACGGGAGTGGGCACAGCCTTCGGCACGTTCGGCGAACTGCTGCAGGGTGCACTGCCGGAAGAGGACGGCGACTTCCTGGTCACCCTGCCCGTCGCCCGCTGGAGCATGGCCACTTTCCAGCAGGATCCGGGAGTCGACGGGATCACTGTGCGGCCCTCGCACAAGAAGAAGGCTCTCCAACTCGCCCGCATGATCGCCCAAGAGGTCCCGGACCCTGTAGCAGGGACACTGACCGTGAACAGCGTGATCCCGGAAGGCAAGGGGCTGGCCAGTTCCTCGGCTGACCTGGTCGCGACTGCCCGGGCCGTGGGCAACTCCCTCAACACGCCGATGCCGCCCTCCCGGATCGAGAGACTGCTCGCCCGGATCGAGCCGACCGACGGAGTCCTCTACCCGGCGATCGTCGCGTTCCACCATCGCGCGGTACGGCTCCGGGCCGTCCTGGGATCCCTTCCGGCGATGACCGTGGTGGGCATCGACGAGGGGGGTGCCGTGGACACGGTCGACTTCAACCGCATCCCCAAGTCCTTCTCCGCGGCGCAGGGTTGTGAATACGCCCGGCTGCTGGACAGGCTCGCCGACGCCGTGCCGAGACACGACCTGGAGGAGGTGGGCAGAGTGGCGACGCGAAGCGCTCTGATGAATCAGTCGCTCCGGTACAAGCGGTCGCTGGAGCCGATGCTGGAGATCTGCCGTGACGTCGGCGGTCTCGGCGTGGCCGTCGGGCACAGCGGCACGACTCTCGGAGTCCTTCTGGACGGCCGCGACCCCTCATGCACACACAGGGCCATGGCAGCCGCCCGGGCATGCGCCGAGTTGGCCGGCAACGTCGCCGTGTACCGGACGCTGAGCTTTCCCGGCGCACCCGCTCCGGTCGTCGACTCCCTTCTGCCTGCCTGAGCGCTCGTCTCATACGGGGAGTCCGCGGCAGGGGCCGCGGGCGGGACGCTGTGCGTGCGGGCCAGGTCATGTTCCGGACCTGACGTGCATCCGTTCGCCCTGCGGGCCGAAGCGACGGGGTCGGGCAAGCCTCGAAGTCGTCGAAAAATCACCCGGGCGTTGTCTTCGCCCGCGCCACCAACACATCGACGCGCGCCCGCCCGTGCCGTCCGCACATGCCTATCCGGCCGCGACCGGAGGGCCTCTGCGGGGACCGTACGTGCGGGCCGGAGCCGCAGAAGATCTACTGATCAGTCGCATTCAACGGGCCATCAGATCAAGCCACTTGACGGCGTCGGTCGGGGAGTTCCGGGGCTCTAATCGATTGTCCAGGCCCACACGATCAGCAGGATGCACATCATCGCCACCACGACGCCCGCGACGAACGCGAGGACGTGCTTCCACCACATCACGGTGCCCCCGAGTCGCTGAGCCAGCCTGGAACCGGCTCGTCCAGCCAGTTGAAGATCAACACCGACACCACGGCGAACGCTACTAGCGTCAGCAAGAGGCCAGCCAGGAAGGACCACTTGTGATTCTTCATCGCCCCTGAGCCTACCGAGTGGTCATCGTGCCGGTGCGGCCGTGGACGTCGAAGTCCTTTGCCTGCCGGGTCTGATTGAGCCGGGCGACCTCGGACTGCTCGACATCGACGACGCCCGCAGGGGCGACGAGGTCTCCTCGGTGCTCACTGGGAACACCCCAGTCGTACCGCTTGCGGACCTCCACCTGGTATGCGACTTGGTCGCCGGTCTTGTGGCCCACCACCCGGTATTCGAAGTGGTGCAGACCGTAGTACCAGTTCATGACCTTGTCGTTGCCCTTCGTGCCGGAATTCGAGGACTGCCAGCCGGTCGAAACCGGGCCGTCCGGCTGCTTCTTCAGGTCGGCGAGTGAGGTGCCGACATCCTTCTGGAAGGTGGGCAACTCATCGAGCATTCGTTTCGCATCGACCTCGTACGGGTCACCGCTGCCTTCGAGGTAGTGGTTGAGGAGATTTGATGCGTCGTCCCAGTCCTTGGCATCCATGTACTTCGCCACGGCGTACATCTGGGACTCGGTGAAGCGGTCGCCGAAGCCGGGGTCGCCGTCACGGCGACCCCGGTTCTCCGTGCGAAAGGTCTCCTCCGTGCCGAAGATCACCAGGAGCGCTTCCTTCATCTGTGTGTCCAGGGCCCCGGCGGTCTTGAGTACCTTTTTGATCTTCTTGCCGATCCGGTCGCACTCTGCATGCTTCGCCTTCTCCTGCTGCTCTTCCTCCTGGCTCAGCTTGCCCGGGGCCCGCATGACCTCCCAGCGGACAGTAACGTCAGGATCGACGGTCAACCCGTGGTCGAGCGCCTCTTGCAGCAGGTCTCGGGCTTCGTCCTGCGCCTTCTTCAGGTTTCCGTTGCCGAACCCGTCGCCGTCGCCCGTGGCCATCGCATCGAGGTACGTGTGAACGGCTTCGGCCTCCTTGGCCACGGCACGGACATCCATCTGTATGCCGCGGGACGCCTTCGTCGCTTCGTCCGCGTCCTCGCCCTGCCAGTGCGCTCCGCCGGCCATGGGTCTGGTGACGTACTTCTCGACGTCGCCCGCCGCCTCACGGAGCTTCGCAGCTACGGCCTTCCAATCAATCCGCCGCCTCTTGGAGCTTCACCAGGTTCAAGCCAAGCAGCGTGCCCAACTCCACGATTTTCCCCCGTCAATTCCACAGGTCATGCCAGGTTTCCGTCGGTCCCCCGAAGCGCGCGCAAGCCGTCTGTCAGGCGGAGAGAGGACCGCCGGAGTTCCAGCTGACCGGATGTAGGCCCGGTCAGGCTCCGGACCTGACGTGCATCCGTTCGCCCTGCGGGCCGAAGAGCGCCAGCATCTCCGTGGGGTGGTCGCCCTGGTTGGCGATGACGTGAGGAGTGCGGGTGTCGAACTCGACCACCTCGCCGGGGTTGAGGTCGAGCTGCCGCCGGCCGAGGACGAGGTGCAGCCGCCCGGAGAGGACATAGATCCACTCGTGACCTTCGTGGACCTTGGGCTCGTAGGGCCCCGGCGGGTCGTGCGGCGGCACGATCACCTTGAACGCCTGGAGGCCGCCCGGCCGCCGGGTCAGCGGGATGAACGTCCAGCCGTGCCGTTTGATCGGTCTGGCCCGGACCCGGGGGTCCCCCGTTTCCGGTGCGTCGACCAGCTCGTCGAGAGGCACCTGATGCGCCCTCGCCAGCGGCAGGAGCAGTTCCAGCGTGGGCTTGCGCTGCCCGGACTCCAGCCGTGACAGCGTGCTGACCGAGATGCCGGTGCTCTTCGCCAGCTCCGTCAGGGTCGCGCCCCGATCCACCCGCAACGCCCGCAGCCGCGGGCCGACGCCCTCAAGTACGTCATCGAAGTCTGCCATCCTCCCAGTTTGCCAGACCGGCAAGAATATTTGCCAATTCGGAAGAAGCCCCGCACGCTGCGGGCATGGACATCGAAGAGTCGTACGACGTGGTCGTGGTCGGAGGCGGAGCCGCCGGGCTGAGCGCCGCGCTGGTGCTGGGACGGTCCCGGCGCTCGGTGCTGGTGATCGACGCCGGAGAGCCCCGCAACGCCGGAGCCGGCCACATGCACAACTACCTCGGCAGAGAGGGCGCGACCCCGGCCGAGCTGCTGGCCGCCGGCCGTGAGGAGGTGGGGCGTTACGGCGTCGAGGTGCGCCCCGGCCGGGCCGTCTCCGCCGCCCGCACGGGTGACGGCTTCGCTCTGGGGTTCGAGGACGGCAGCTCGGTCTCCGCTCGCCGGCTGGTGCTGGCCACCGGCGTGGTCGACGAGCTGCCCCAGGTGCCGGGGCTGGAGGAGCGGTTCGGCCGGGACGTGCTGCACTGCCCGTACTGCCACGGCTGGGAAGTCGCCGACTCGCCGTTGGGGGTCGTGGCGAGCGGGGCGGACTGCGTCGAGCGGGCTCTGCTGTTCCGTCAGTGGAGCGAGGAAGTGGTGATCCTGCTCAACGGCCGTCCGGCCCCGCAGGGGGAGGACGCGGAGAGGCTCGCCGCCCGCGGTATCGGGTGGGTGCCGGGCAAGATCGCACGCGTGGTCGTCGAGGACGATGCCATCACCGGTGTCGAGCTGGCCGGTGGCGAGTTCGTGCCTCGGGCGGCGCTGGTGGTCACCACCGTGCCGACCCCGGACACCACGCTGCTCGATGCGGTCGGCGGCCCGGAGGCCCCCGGTGTGGAAGTCGTCGGCAACGCGGCCGCCCCGTACGGCGGGGTCATCTCCTCGGCGGCCGACGGCATGGTGGCCGGGACGCTTCTCAACCACGACCTCATCTCCGAGGAGACCGCGGCGGCCGTCGCGGAGTACCGGAACGCCCCGAAAGGCAGGGCAGCCTGATGAGCGGACACGGACACGAGCTCACCGACAAGGAAGCGGCGGCCATGTTCGAGCCGTCGGGCTGGGAGGAGCGGTACTCCGGCGAGGAGACGGTCTGGAGCGGGAATCCCAACCCGCAACTGGTCGCGGAGATCTCCGGACTGGCCCCGGGCAGCGCGCTCGACGTCGGCTGCGGAGAGGGCGGCGACGTGATCTGGCTGGCCCGGCAGGGCTGGAAGGTCACGGGCGCCGACTTCTCCGCCAACGGCCTGGCCCGTGCCGCCCGGCACGCCGAGCAGGCCGGGGTCTCCGACCGTACCGACTGGTGGCAGGTCGACGCCCGGGCCTTCGCGGCCGACGGCCGCTCCTACGACCTGGTCACCACCCACTTCCTGCACCCACCGGACGGAGGGATGGTCGAGGTCACCGGCCGGCTGTCCGAGGCCGTCGCCCCCGGCGGGCTGCTCCTGGTCGTGGGCCACGCGCCGTCCGAGGTGTTCACGCATCTCAGCGCAAGCCATCGCCGGGCGATGTTCCGTGCCGAGGAGCTGCTGGCCGGCCTGCCCGAGGGCTTCGACGTCCTCGTGGTCGAACAGCGGCCACGGACGGTGGTCCGGGACGGAGTGACGGTCGACGTCCACGACTCCACGCTACTCGCCCGACGCAGGGCGAACTAGCGCAGTCGGCCAGGTCTCTCCACGTCTGGAGGCTCATCTGCCCTTCGGTCGGGGCCCGTTGGGGCGTCCGTCGTCCAACTCGACGTCCGGGACGGGAGAGCGCCGGCACGGCCACTGGACCACGGCTGTCGGCCAGAGGCACGTGGAGTGCGGGCGGGCGCACTACGGGCCGAGGGCGGCCAGGCACCGGGCCGTCCACGCTGTGTGGCGGCGGCGGAGCTCCTCGGCGGTGAGGTCGGCGCGGCCGAGCCCGGCGTAGTTGGGGACCCAGGTCTCCACTGTGCGGTGGGAGCGGGCGAGGCTGTGGAGGTCCCACAGCGCCACGTCCGGCAGCGGCATCCCCGACGCGTCACGGTAGGCGTCGCAGAAGGCGTCGGCGGTGGTGGTGTCGGGACCGTGCAGCAGCGCGAGATCGAGCCTGCACCAGCCGATGTCGTAGCCGCGCGGCGCCAGGCTCGCACCGGACCAGTCGACCACGCCGAGGAGCACACCGTCCCGCCAGACGACGTTTCCGGACCAGTAGTCGAAGTGGCAGAGCACGCGCGGCTGTGCGGCCAGCCGGCTGGCGTGCCCCTCCAGCGCCGCCGCGGCCGGGCCGGTGACGCTGCGGGAGGCGCTGATGCCCTCCCGGAACCCGGCGACGTGTGCGAGGGGTACGGCGTGCAGCCGCGCGAGCGCCCGGCCGAGGGCGGCAGCAGCGCCGTCCGGATCGGAGGGGGTGATGTCGGCCCGCCCGGGGAGATGGGTGATCAGAATGCTGGGCACACCGCACCGTTCGCCCCGCGGATCGGCTCCGAGCAGGCGGGGAGCGAAGCCGTCCAGGCCGTCGAGGGCCGTCAGCACCTTCTCCTCGCGGGCGGCGGAGTCGTCGCCGGGCGGAAAGCGCCGCAGCACGGCCCGACGTGGGGGATCGGCCGCCTGCAGCAGGTGAGTCGAGGCGTGGCTTCCGCCGTCCAGCCGGCGTGCGGCGATCGCGTCGGGACCGGCGGCGGAACCGAGGAGCCCGGCGGCCCAGGCGAGTGTTGCGGGCGTCGGATCCGCAGACGGCTGTGGGCCGTCGCACGGGGGGTCGGGCGCGGACGTGGTCATGGGGCGACCCCAGCACGCGGCAGTGGGGGACGGCCAGTGATTTCCCCGCGGTCCGTGGCCGCACGGCCCGCGGGTCCCGGCCGTGCGGCAGAGGCTCATCGGGTGAACTCCCGTGTCCGGGCGGGGGCAACGGGACGCGGCGGCCGCCGCGGTGTAGCGGCGGGCGCTCGCATCTCCGCCTCCCCGGACCGAGTCCGGAGGTAGCGGTACGATCTCCCGACAGGTACCTTGTTCTGCATGGTACTTGGCGGTGGCGGGCGTTCCGGAGTGAGTCAACTCCGGCGCGGGATCCTCCAGTTCTGCGTCCTGGCTCTGCTCCGCGACGGCGAGAGGTACGCCTTCGAACTCGTGCGGGAACTGTGCGATGCCCACGGCCTCGACACCAGCGAAGGCACCATCTACCCGCTGCTGTCACGGCTTCGGAAGGAGGAGTGGGTGACCACCGTCTGGAAGGAGTCCGAAACGGGGCCTCCGCGCCGCTACTACACGCTGACGGCGGCCGGACGAAGGGCGCTGCAGGACTTCGCGGGGGAGTGGGGCTCCTTCAAATCGACCGTCGACAGTCTTCTCGACAGTGAGGGGAAGCACCGGTGACATCCAGGGGAGATCAGCTTGTCGAGGAGTACCTGCGTCGTTTCGACAACGCCTCCGTGTTCCTCCCGGACCAGCGCCGGGCCGAGCTCAGACAGGAGATCGTCGAGCACATAGAAGCGGGCACCGAAGAGGCACAGGCCGTGCACGCCGACGCGGTACGGGCCGTTCTGGACCGGCTGGGTCCGCCGGCGGACATCGTGGCGTCGGAGACCGACTCGGGGTCCTTTCCGGAAGTCGACCCGGTCACGGTCAAGGAGTCCCCGTCCGCCGGCGGGGTTGCTTATGAGGGCGGCAAGGGGCCGTCCCCGCACGAGAGTTCCGCACCGGCCCCGTCCGCCCGTCCACGGAGATTCCCGCTGCCGCTGATCGGTGCGGTGGCGACGGCAGTCGTCGTCGGCGTGCTGGCGTTCGCTGCGTTCGGCGTGTCCAGCGAGAGCGACGAGCCGCAACAGACGACGCGTCCGACACCCACACCGTCGCAGAGCACTTCGCCCAACAGCGAAGGGCCTGACGGAAGTCCGGGGGCCGGCCCCGAGACCTCGCTTCCGCCCTCGCACAACTCCACCTCGCCCGGGGGTACTCCGACTGAAACACGCTCGTCCCGCTAGGAGTTGGCGGGGCAGGGCGGCTCCGTCCGGCTGCGTCGCCCATCCCGGTGGCCGTCCGGGGGGAGCGCGCCGGTGCACGGCTGCTGGCGACGGTCGTCATCGGCGTTTGCTCCCCGGCCCCCGCTCCACGGCTGTGAGGCGGCTGCTCCACGGAGGCGGCGCCGGCCAAAGAGCCGTGGTGCCACACCGACCTTGCCGCCGAGCGCCCCGCCGACCGCTTGGGCGAGATCGGCGACGTAGCTGTCGTCCGCCAGGGCCTTGATCCGGTCCGGTGCTCCGGCTCCGGCCGCGTAGAGGTCGCGTATGGTCACCCCGAGACTCACCAGGGAGTCCTCGGTGAATCCGGGCAGCCGCAACTGCACCGCGCGAGGGTTGTCGAAGCGGGGGTCGGTGGTGAAGTCGGTTGCGAGGCGCTGGGCTAGCGGGGGAAGACGTTGAACACCCTGCTGGCCGTCGTAGAAGGCCGGGGTTCCGGTGATCACCAGATACAGGCCGGGGAATCGGCCCGAATGCACTTCGTCGATGAGTTGGCGCAGCGCGTTGAGCGCCTTGTCGCGGGCGTCCGACCGCACACGCTGCAGAGTCTCCACCTCGTCCAGGACGACGAACAGCCCCCTGTGCCCGGAGTCGCGCAGCACGGTCAGCAGGCCCTGCAGAAAGCCCAGAGCCCCGAAATGGTCGAGATTTCCGCGCACCCCGGCGGAGCGACGCGCTGCCGCGGCCACGTGAGGCTGGCCGCCCAGCCAGGCCAGTACTGCCGCTGCTGTCGCTTCGTCTTCCTCGACCAAGGCGGACCGATAGCCGCGCAACGCCGTCGCGAAGGACGGGGCATGCCGTGACACTTCGGCGAGCCGCCCGGTCAGCAGTTTCTCCACCTCACCGGCCAGGTCGTCCTCGCTCGCACCGGCCGCGAGGGCATCTTCTTCCAGGGCGTAGAACCAGGCGTCGACGATCGGGCGCAGCGCACTCGGAGGGAAGCTCGATGTGGAGAGTCGTTCAGTGAGACGCCTGTACACGGTCTCCAGCTTGTGCAGCGGCGTCTCGTTCTCCGAGATCTGGATCTCGGACACCGCGAAGCCGAGGCGTTTGGCCCGCTCACCCAGCCACCGTGTGAAGAACGTCTTACCCGACCCGTATTCACCCCGTACGGCCTTGAACACCGATCCGCCGGAGGCGACGCCGTCGAGCTCGGCATGCAGCGCCGATTCGAAGTGGTCCAGTCCGGTGGCGAGCAGGTCGAGCCCGCTCTCGGGCACTGCACCGCGCCGCAAAGCGTCGACAACCGTGCGCCTGCGGGTAGTTGAAGCTGACGAGGCTGGTGGCGGCTTGGCTGAGCTCACGGCTGAGATTGTCTCACCCGGCACGTCCGGATGCCTGGGCCCGATGCTCCGCGACGCCAAGTCGCGCTCGGCAAAGCGTTGTTGTGAAACACTCACGCTGTGTTGCTGACCTATGTCGATGAGTCATATGACAAGGACCGATACTGGATGGTCGCCCTGGTGGTGGCCGAGAGACATCTGCGGCCACTGCACAGCGCTCTCGACTCCGTCGTGAGGAAGGCTGCGGACAACTATCCAGTCGCTCCGGAGGCGGAGTTGCACGGCCATGCCCTGGTGCAGGCTCGGGACGACTGGCAGCGGATGGGAAACAAGGGCCGCAACATGGTCCGCGCCCGGATAGGCATCTACGGCGACGCGATGAAGGCGATCGGCTCTCATGATGTGCAAGTAATCGTCCGCGGGCTTGACTTGCCGGCCTACCGGTCACGTCAGAACGACCCTGGCCCGCACACGTCTCCCCACCAGCTTGTGCTGCGGCATCTGCTGGAGCAGATCTGTGATCACGTGGATGCGCGGGCCGAGCTGGCCCTGGTGATCGCGGACGAGATCGACGGGGCGGACGATCACCGGCGCCACTTTCGCGATTACCAGATGACGGGCACAGGCGGGAGCATCAGCAGCACCTTGCCGTGTCTCGTCGACACCATCCACTTCGCGCCCTCGAAGGCGAGCCGGCTGCTTCAGGCCGCAGACCTGATCGCATACCTGCACAGGCGGCTGCTCAGCGGCCAGGACGGTGACAGCCGGGCCCGCAGGGCCAACGAGACGCTGTGGTCCTTCGTGAAGCCGCGCGTGGTCCATCAGCGCTGCTGGGCTCCGGAGCAGTAGGAGGGCGAAGGAGCCTGAACAGCACAAAGGCCCCGCATCCGCGGGGCCTGAGGCGAACCGGGCGTCACTTTCAGAAGACGTCCCTGTACGTGAGGCTACCACGGGCGGGCCCCACCGCGACCGCCTTGTGCCAGGACTCAGCCCAGGCTGAACTGCTCCCTCAGCAGCCCCGGGTGCAGCCGCAGGGTACGCCCGTCCGGCAACGTTTCCAGGGCCTGCACACCCTCGAAGTTGAGCAGCTGACGCAGCACGGCGGCGAAGCCGTCTGCCCTGGTGAGCGGGTAGTCGACCCGCTGCGCCACCGCGGTCACGGGCAGTGTGCCGCCCGCGTCGAGCAGTGCGAGCAGCGCCTTCTCGACCTTGTCCATCGGGGGTTTGCGGGCCAGCAGACCCACCTGGCCCTGGAGAGCGGCAGAGGCGAGAAGGGCGTTCACCAAGGCCTCGGACGAAGCAGGCGATGGAGCTTTGTCGACCGGGACTTCTTGCTCTTCCTTAGCCGGCACAAGAGCAACATCGAACAAGGAGTCGTGCGTCTCGGCCAGCTCGCTCTGCGCCTTCGACGGCTTGGGGCGGACCGGTTTCCTCGCCGCGGGACCGGCGTCCGGATCCGTTGCGGGAATGGGCAGCGGAGCTTCCTCGCCGAGCAACCACCAGGGCGGCCGCTGGGCACCCAGCTCTCGCCACTCCCTCGGCGGCGTCGCACCGAAGGGGAGGAACGCAAGTACGGGGATGGCCACCTCGGCGAGGGACGCCCCGCCGTGGTAGCCCGCTTTGAGGGCCGTGTACCGCGAGGAGGCATCCCAGAGCGCGACGATCGATCCCCCGGGCTCGGGCCAGACCACACGCGGACCTGAGAGCGCGACCTCGGAGGCCGCCAGCGACCCGCCGGGCTTGCGGTGCCGTGCGGACTCCGGAGCGTCGGCGTCGACCTTCGTGCCGTGCCGGTCCACGACGTGTCCGTGGTCGCTGGTGACGATCACGGCCATGCCCTGCACCGCGGCCGCTCGCAGCAGCTCGACCAGGCCAGGGATGTGATCCGGCCGCCATGCGCCGTCGCCGAGCTTCTGTTCCTTGGCGAGCCTGTCGTCCACGGCGTTCAGCACGACGGCCACATGCGTGCGCCCGTCGGCGAGCGCCTCGCTGAGTTCGGGGCCGAAGGTCTCACCGGCGCTCTCGGGGTGCAGATCGTCCTTGTGGAAGACGGCGGCCGGTGCCCCGCCCCACAACTTCTGGAGGGGGAAGAGCCGCTTCTCTTCCGCCTGCGCCCCCTTGGCGCGTGCGCGGTTGTCGGCGTTGAGGTGGCCCGCGTACTGGCTGTCGAAGCGCTGCTCGTCGGCGAGGGCCTTGTCGATGACGACGAGACGGCAGAAGTCCGCGTAGCGCTGGGCGGAGAGATGGGTGGGCAGCCAGGCGACGGTGCGGGAGCGTTCCCCCTGCTGCCGCTCGCGGAGCCGCTGTATGCGGTTGGCGTCGTCACGGGGCACGTATTCGCCCTCGTCGTGGGGAGGTCGACCACGATCCGCCACAACCCCTCCTCCTGCGGCATCAGATCGTGGTCGGGCAGGTCGTCCTCGTCGGCGACGTTCCCGAAAACCACCTCTGCGCTGCGGTTCGTGCCCCGCCAGGCGAAGTCCACCCGGCTCGTCAACTGACCCTGCTCGACTCCCAGTTCCTGCGCGAGGAGCCGCTTGGCGAGAGCCTGGCGGTTGCCCGGGTTGTCGTTGACCTTGGCGTTGGCAATCACGGAGTCGACGTCCACACCGGTGAGTTCGAGACGGACGCCCGGGTTGGCATCGGTGCCGGTCTTCTTGATCTCCGGGAAGTGGCCGGCCCATTCGCTGATCTTGTTGTGCAGCGCGCCGTACTCGCGGCCGGGTATCGGAGAGACGACCGAGCCGTGGTTGAGGGCGGAGAGCCGCCGGATGGTCAGGTCGGCCAGGGCGGGCACGCTGGGTGCGAGCGCGGAGAGCAGCAGGGTGCCGATGATCCTGTTGTCCCCGTTGAACAGCTTGACTCGTCCGCGCAGTTCCTCGTCGGCGATGCTCTCCGGGCCGCGGTTCGCGTACTGCTCGACGTCCTCCTCCGAGACGTTGTACGTGGTGAGGAGGTGGGGGCGCAGCTTGGTGCGGTAGAGCTTGTCGGCCGCCTCGAAGACGACCTTGAGACTGTCGGTGAAGGGCTTGTCGCCCCCGGCGGTGATCAGCGGATACAGGTCGCCGACGGGTATCAGGTCGCCCACCCGCAGTTCGTTGCGGTGGTCGGCGAGGAGCTGCCCCATGAGCTTCATGCCGGTGCGGTTGCGCTGGAGTGCGGAGGAGACGTGGACGAGGGTGTCCATGAAGGCGGGCGAGAAGGGGTAGGTGAGCCGGAAGCTCTCCTCGTCGGCTCCGACCCCGTCTGCCCCTCGGTCGGAACCGAGGAGGGTGTCCCACACCTCCTGCCGGACCTTGCGGGTCCTGGCGAACCGGTCGTCTATGACGGCCTTCGCCTCGGCGTTCTTCGGCTGGAGGAGCCGTGCGTGCGCCACCTGCGGAAGGTTCCGGTCTTCTAACGTGATCTTGTGGAACCTGCCTGACGTCAGATTGAGGGTGTCCTGGATAGAGGACTCCGCCGCACCGGAGACCTCCTCGCCGACGAGCTCACGCAGGTCCCGCTGACGGGCGATGAACGAGACCACGGGTATGGCGCGGCGCGCGTCGCCGCCCTCCACGAAGTTCGTGATCTTGCTGGCCTCGTGGGCGACGAACTTCTGGTCGTGGATGAGCGTGGCCAGCCACAGGATCAGCTCGTCCATGAACAGGATCAGCCCGTCGTAGCCGAGTGACTTGGCGTGCTCGGCTATCACGGACAGCCCCGCGTCCAGGGATATGAATCCGTGCTCGTCCTCGGCGACGTTCCTCGCGAAGCCGGGCAGCAGGTTCGTGCTCGCGTCGTGGACGAGGCGGGCCCGGAGCTCGGTGGGCGTGGAGGGGCTGACGAGGTTGAGGGACCCCCCGGATTCGTGCTCTTCCTCCGCGGCGAGGGCCGCGTCCAGAAGCGCCGGCTCCCAGGCGAAGGACTCGCCCCACTCGTCACCCTCGTCGTCGTCCCCTGCGTCGGAGGAGGTGAGTCCGCTGATGACGGCCGCGTCACCCATGCTGGCGCGCATTGCCCGGATGCCTTCGAAGAGCGCATCCGTCCGGTACACCTGCGGCGTCGGCGCCTGCGGGTGCAGCTTCTTGACGTGGCTCACGTAGCCGCCGAGTATCCGCTGTTCCAGCGCCTTCGCCCCGAGCATGTGGTACGGCACGAGCAGGAACTTCTTCCCGTCCGTGCCGAGCCACTCGTGCTTGGTCAGCACGGGGTCGAAGTCGCGGCGGCTCCGGGCCGCCGGGCTGCCGCTGAGCAGCGCGTGCAGGACCGCCATGAAGTGCGACTTACCAGAACCGAACGACCCGTGCAGATAGGCCGCCTTGGAGGTCTGCCCGTCCAGCGCGGACTTGATGAGGCCGAGCGCCTCGTCGAAGTTGTCCAGCAACCGCTCCGTGACGACGTAGTCCCGCAGCGCATGCTCGGCCCCCCTCGGGGGTCGTCGCCTCGGAGAGCCGGAGGACGAAGTCCGAGGTCGATATCGACTCCTTGATGTCGATGACATCGCGGAGCAGGGGCGCCTTCTGAGCCTGGGCCATTACGGGTCTCGCTCTCCTTCTGGCGGCGGGGTGCGCGCCGTCGCTGTGGGGGGACGGACGTGGGTCTCGCAGGGGGTACGGGACTTCTGAGTACCACTTCTGAGTACCCCTCAGAACATTGTCGGGCACCCAGGCGGATCTCCGCGTGGGTCTGACCAACCGATCGTGCAGGGTGCGGAGTTAAGCGCTGCACACGCATTGGCCCTCGGCACGTGGCTCTCTCGTGTCACGGGTTGCGGAAACAGACTTGTCAGTGAGCCTGCGTCCGCCGACGTGACGGCGCAGCCGGACCGCTCGCCATCGTCAAGTGCCCCAACCCGGGTGTGCATTCCCCAGCCAACCTGCCCCCGATACAGTCACGTGGTGAAAGGAATCGCCCGCTGCCACTGGCGGGCGCACAATCAGAAACGGCCCACCGGAGGGCCGGGAACGGGGGCTGGGATGACGGAATTCCATATCGATCCGGGCGAAATGGCCAAGTTCGCCAAGTCCTTCGAGCAGCGGGCCCAGGAGCTCGGGGAAGCGCTCGCCAAGTTCAAGCCGAAGACGGACGCGGAGGCCATCCACGACGGCTTCGGCATGCTGACCGAGTCCGAAGAGGTCACCTCGGCGTACATCGAGCTGTCCGGGGACATGGAGCAGACGGTCAAGGGGCTGCAGAGGCACCTCGACAAGATCGCTGACGGCATCAAGCAGAACGCGAAGAACACAGAGGCTGCCGACGAGGCGCTCTCCGGCATGTTCAAGGAGAAGTGAACCGTCATGGGGGAAGAGTCAGCAGCCGAGAAGGTCTACGAAGCCGGACTTGAACTGGTCAACCCGGGCGGTGACCCGGGCAAACTCCGTGAGGCTGCCACCGCCTGGAAAGCGATGGGCACCGCCCTCGACAAGATGGTCACCGACCTCGACCGGGACTGGCGACGGGTGAAAGGGGCCGGCGCCTGGACCGGGCCTTCCGCCGACGCCTTCGACAAACACTGGCAAGATCTCAAGAAGGCCGTCGAGGACACAACTCCGCAGTGCGACAACGCGGCGAAACACCTCAACGACGCAGCCGACAGCATCGAGGACATCAACGAACAGATCCACCAGATCTATCTGGAGATCGGGGTCTCGGTCGGCGTTTCGGTGGCTCTGTCGTTCGTGACCGTCGGCTTCTCCGCGGCCGCTGGCGCTGCACGGGCTGCGCAACTTGCGGCGCGGGCCACGCAGTTGGCCGGAAGACTGGGGCAGATCCTGACGCGGATCGCGCAGTCGTTCCGCACAGTCGCCCAGGCGATGCGGGGGCAGCGGTTCATCAAGACCGTGCTGGTGAACTGGGCGGGGAACACGGGCGGTTCGATGATCACGAGCGTCGCAACCGGACAGAAGGTGAACGTGGGTGAAGCGGTGTGGACGGGCGGCGTGGGTGCGCTGGTCGGCACGGGGCCTGGCAACCTCGCTGGAAAGGCCGCGAGCCACCTCAACTGGGGAAACATCGCACAAGGTGCCACCGCCGGCGCGACCGGCAACGTGGTCGGTGGCGCCGCCGCCGACGGCATGAAGGTGGCGACCGGAGAAGAGTTCAGTGGCAGAAACTTTTTCGTCAGCGCGGTAGCCAATGGGGTCGGGGGCGCGGCAGGAGGCGGGCTCACTGCCGGTGCGTACAAGGGGATCGACGGCCCGGATGCCCCCGTCACTACGCCTGCCGACGCCACGACCCCAGAGAACGCCGGCGGTGACGCGAACACTCGGGACAGCAGTGACACAACGCCTGATTCAGGCAGTGGCGGGCAGCAGAACGGCCCAGCCGACCCCGACTATGTCCCGCCGAGCGAGCGAGGGCCACACTTCTCGATCGACGGTGTGATCGGCGGCGTCACCGCCGGCGGCGCCGGAGCGGCTGGTGAGCCCTTCAAGGAGGACGGCGAACCGTCGGCCCAGGACAAGGTCAGGAAGGACTTCGGATAATGCAGCGTGCCCTGCGTCGCCACGGACCGTGGCTGTGTGTCCTCGCCGTAGGCGGGTTGCTCGTCCAGGGGATGGTGAAGTACGCGGCTGCCGCGCCCCGTTGGGACATGGTCGCCTGGGTCGCGGTCCTGGCCCTCGCGGCGCTAGTGGTCTGGCGCGTGCGCAGGGCCTCCGGCCCGGTCGTGCGCGAGGTGCGTTCCTCACGGTGGCACTACGGGCGGCCCATGATGGTCTTCGCCGGTGTCTGGGCGGCCGCCGCAGTTGGCCTTTCCCTCGGAGCGGGAGTCTCGGAGCTCACGCCCAAGGTCCAGCGCGTCCTCGACGCCGACCCGGTGATCCGCTCGTCCCAGGTCATCGAAGTGACGAAGGTCTCCGGCGACGACAGCGGCCGCGGCCCGGAAGAGCGCTCGTACACCATCCATCACCGGGTCGCTTTCGACTCCGGCACGGAGGTGGTGGAAAGCACCGTCGCTTCCTTCCAGGAGATCTCGCCCGGCAGCACGGTCTGGGTGCTTTACGACCCAGGGAAGCCCGACATCGGAGGCCACACCGAGGAGAGCCAGGAGCAGCTCGAAGCCTTGCAGGGCGGGTCCGCCGACACGTTCTGGATGGGCGTCACAGCTGGCGGCCTCGGCCTCGCCGGAATGTTCGCCGCGATGGCCCTGTTCAGCAGCAAGAAGTCGGTACGGGACGGCAGCCGACGGGGATCGCTCCGGTGCGCTCCCGCCGCTGCGGGCCGTACGGGCGTGGCCCGTCACCGGCCGCCGGAGCGTACGAACAACCCCGACCGTTCCGAACGTCCCGAGAAGTCCGGCCCGTTCGTGGAGCTCACGCTGCAAGGCGGAGCGGTCGTCCGGCTGTTCGTCGAGAGGAGCATCGAAGCGGGCGCGCTGGCGCAGCAGATGGGGGATGCTACCGGCACCCTCTACTGGGACGGCGCCCCACCGGTCCGCGGCGCCGACTCGACCTGGGCACTGTTCGTCCTCGACTCGGGCGAGGAGATCCCCGGAGCCGTACAGCGGTCCGACACGTTCGCATGGCAGACAGCCGGCACGCAGGTCGACCGGGCGGACACCCGGCCGCTGGAACGCCGTCCCGTCATCCACCCGGTCACCTGGCAGCCGGGGGTCCAAGTCGCAGCCGTCCCCTTCATCGCTGCCGCCGTGGGTGCGCTGCTGGCATACGCTTACCTCGGTTCGTGGATCGCGCTCGTGGTGGCCTGGGTGATGCTGCCCTTGGCCGCCTTCGCCGTGCATATCGCTCGCGGCATGCACCTGGACGAGGCGGTGCCCGAGGAGCCCTCGGTCGACATGAACAAGGCCCGAGGATGAGTGACGACCGGAGTCCGGACCGTGCGACGTCGCGGTTTCTGTATTTCCTGAGTACTCAGAATGACCACTGGCGGCAGAGTATGTGGAGGGCCGTGTATGTCCCAGTGGACGGCATGCGAATGCGTGCATCTTCCGGTGCCCCGTTCGATGATGAACGAGCGCGGCAGGTTGCATATTCCTGGGGATTCGAGGTCCTCGACAAAAGGAAGATCTCGGGTCGCTACCACTGGGACGTCCGTCGTACGGACGCTCCCCCTGCGGACATCATTGGCGGCCCCCGGCGAGACCTGGTGCGAGCGAACCCGAAGGCGCAGGCAGAAGCCAAACAGGTTCTGCAGGAGACGGGCGTCGACGTTCTCGACCCTGACGAGTGTTACCGGCTCGAAGAGGAGGCGAGCAAGTGGCAGGCGCTGGCTGTCGGTGGAGCGTGGAACACATCGTGGCTTGCAGCGATTGGCTTGTTTCTCGCCTACTGGGGCGTTTTTTTCATCGCCACACTTCCTGCGTCCATTCCACTGCTCGTCCTTGCGGCCGCTTCTCTCTACGGAGCAGTCCGCAGTTTTATCCGGAGGACGCGCAACAAGAGGGTATTCACAGAGAAGCACCTTCCGAATGTCGAAGCCATCCGTCGGGTGGTGCGCGTAGCCGAAGACGACCTGCTCGCAGGCTGGCGGCCGGCTGGGCTTACGAAATAGGGACGCAGCTCGTGCCGTCCAGTTCGGATCCATCGGGCACGGTTCTCGGCTAACCGCTTCGCGGTTGTCCCGGTGAGCCGTTGAGGTCGAGGCCGGTGCGGCTGCGCGCGTTGGCTTCGGCTACGCGGGCGCTCAACAGCTCAGCGGGGCTGAGGGGTTGAATGCTGTTGGGGTCGGCGTCCCATTCGCATCCGCCGCTGAGTGGGCGGAGCTGGAGGTAGGGCCCTTCGTGGCCCATGACGATGCCCACGCGGTCGCGGGCGGTGTCCCCGGACGGCGGTGCCGACGACGGGGCCGGGCGGCGAGCCGCCCGCACCCGGTCGAGGGTCGTCGGTCACCGGCCGGCTCCCTTGACGATCACGGCGGCCAGTGCGATGGCGACGGGGGCGGAGCAGACGCCGAGGTGGACGAGGGCGTAACGGGCCGCCCTCTTGGCGTCCGCGCCCGTCTCGGTTCCGTTTTCGTCTTCGAGGACGTCCATCCAGGGCGTGCGTACGTCCATCGCCGGGAGTTGGATGCCCGCGCGGGTGAGCGCGTCGGCTAGGGCGTCGCGCGCCTCGACGGTCTCCTGGACCGTCACGCCTACCACGTGCACTCAGGGCAGTTGACTGTGCTCCAATTCCGCCCATCGTCGGCCGACAGTGTTCTCCGGCCGAAGGCGGCCACTGTGTCGACGAGTCTTTGGCCTCCGCTGGGTGGCGAACGGGGGGACGTCGTATTCGCACGTACCCCTCGCACCGCGTGCGCTCGACTCCGAGGGGCCGGCTGCGATCGAGCAACGTCCGGGCTGTTGCAGTACGGCTCTTGCCCTGCTCGACGCAGGGGCACTTTGGCTCCCGACGCGAAGTCGTCGTCAGGAGCGGTCTCGCAGCCATCGTCCCGCCGGGCGACCAGCGCCCGGCGGGACAGCGTCAGCGGGATGTCAGGCGGACCGGACCAAGGAAACCGGACGTGCCGGACGGGTCACCGGGAACAGGGCCCGGCCCGTGCCCGTCAGCTGACGGGTTCCGCGACCCGTTCATCGGTACCGGGGCTGCGTCTGCACGTTGAGTTCGTCCATGCGCACCCCCTTGGCTCCGTCCGTCCGGGGGTCGTCGATGCGCAGCACGTCGAAGCCCTTCTCGATGTCGTTCGAGTAGATGTGGCCGTTGTAGTAGTACGCGGACCACGATCCGCCGATCTGGAGTGCGTCCGTGGAGAGTGGGCCGCGCTCGAAGTAGCCGATCTCCTTGGGCTGCCGGGAGTTGGTGAAGTCCCAGATGGAGATGCCGCCCTGGTACCACGCCTGGACCATGATGTCGCGGCCCGGGACCGGGATGAGCGAACCGTTGTGGGCGACGCAGTTCTCCGTGTCCGCCTGGTGCCGCGGGATCTTGAAGTAACTGCGGAACGAGAGCCGGCTCTTGTCGCCCGAGCCGGTGATTTCGTAGATGCCGTCCGCGCCGCGCTTCGGGCCGATCTCCTCGTTGCACGTGGCCGCGCCGCCGCCACCGAGCTCGTCGGTGAAGACGACCTTGTTGCCGCGCTGGTTGAACGTCGCGGAGTGCCAGAAGGCGAAGTTGACGTTGTCCTGCACCTGGTCGATGACCCGTGGTTCAACCGGGTCCGAGATGTCCATCAGGATGCCGTCACCCATGCAGGCACCCGCGGCCAGCTTCAGCTTCGGGTACGCGGTGATGTCGTGGCAGCCCGTCGTCTTGGACACGCCCGGGTTGTCCGGTGCTCCCGGGTTCCCGCCGTCCGGGAAGAGCACCGGGAAGTTCACGACCGCGGCTCTTTCGGGCGCCGCGCGCGGCACCTTGATGACCGAGATCCCGTCGTGCGGCGGCTGGCAGTCCGGGAAGGCGTCACTCGGCGAGTACGACGACACGTAGAGGTAGACGTTGCGCTTCTCCGGCACGAGCGTGTGCGTGTGAGAGCCGCAGGCGGTCTCGACGGCGGAGACGTACTTCGGGTTCTCCTTGTCGCTGATGTCGAAGACCTTCATGCCCTCCCACGAGGATTTCTCGCTCGCGGGTTGTGTGGTGCTGTTGCAGGAGTCGTCGCTGCGTGAGGAGTCGGTGGACAGGAAGAGAAGGTTGCCGGAGACGGAGATGTCGTTCTGCGAGCCGGGGCAGAGCACCTGGCTCACCGTCTTCGGGTGTGACGGATCGCTGACGTCGAAGATCCGGAAGCCGTCGTAGTTGCCGGCGAAGGCGTACTTGCCCTGGAAGGCGAGGTCCGAATTGAAGCCCTTCAGTGCGTCCTTGGGAACGTTGGCCAGTTTCGTCACGTTCGCGCTGTGGGCCTCTTCGTCCACACCGGGGATGTCGCCACTCTTGATGGCTGCCCTGGCCTCGGCCTCCTCGCTCTTGCTGACCCGGGTATCGGCTGGTGAGCCGCCGGGGCCGGGTATCGCAGCCGCGGGTCCGGCCGCCAGGAACGATCCGATGAGCCCGACCACGGCTGCCGCGACACCGAGGCGTCTGCGCCGCTTGCGGGGGTTGTGCAATGGCGTCACGGTCCTTCTCCCTTGTTCAGTTCGGCGTGAATGGTTGGATCGCGCCAAGTATGACCGCATGATTAGCGCATCAGGAAGATGCAACGACGTTGTAATCGGAAGTCCCGATTCCGCGGCCGCCTGGTGTCGGCGTGACGGGAGAGGTTCGCGTCGGTTCCGGTCCCCGAGGAGGTCTCGTGCTCCACCGCAGCCCAACTCCGCGCTCCGCCGCTCTCGTTGCCGCGACCAGAGCCGTGATCGCCGCCACGGCGATACTCGCCCTCGCAGGGTGCACCTCCGACACGTCGGCCCGGTCGGACTCCGGCAAACCTTCAGTGGTGGCACCGGGCAAGCCCGGGGAGCCGGCCAAGAAGCTGTCGGCCGAGGAGGCCCGGAAGTCCGTGGGGGACGACAGCCCCAACTCGGCGGACGTCGCTTACGTACAGCGCATGATCAAGCATCATGGGCAGGCTCTGGTGATGACCGCGCTGGTGCCGGAGCAGGCCAGCTCCGACAAGGTGAAGCGGATAGCCGCCCGCATCGCTGCAGCGCAGGGGCCCGAAATCAAAGCCATGCGCGCCTGGTTGAAGAAGGAGGCCGGTGACCGGAAGTCCGGATCGCACGGCGACCACGGGACGCACGGCGACCACGGCGGCTCAAACGACCAGGGGTCGGAGAAGGGGACCGAGAAGGAATCCGATCACGGAACCGATCACGGGTCCATGCCCGGCATGGCGTCCGAGAAGCAGCTCGACGCGCTGCGTGATGCCGAGGGCAAGGACTTCGACCGGCTGTTTCTGAAACTGATGATCACCCATCACCAAGGAGCGGTCACCATGGCCACGGAGGTGTCCATGGAGGGCCGCAACACCCTCGTCGGAGAGATGGCGAACGACGTGATCGCGCAGCAGACGAGCGAGATTCACCGTATGCGGGGGATGTTGTGACGTGGGGCAGGTTGTGACGGCAGCCCGAACGTCGTGATGCGTCGAAGGCCGTAGCGCGCCGTGAGCATGCGGCGCGCACGCGGCGCGTCAGCCCACGGCGCGTGAGCAGTCGGGCCGAGTACGCACCGCCCCCTCCCCGGAGCCGTGAACCGCAACAGCCGGACGTGGAAGGGGACATAGAGGTGACGTGGAAGAGGACGTGGAAGAAGGGGAGCCGGTTCTCGCGTTCGCCGGGCGCGGTGGCCAGTGCGTTCGCGGCTCTGTTCGGCGTCGCCCGTGCACCGGTACGCTGCGGCCGCAATTGCGGTCTGTCGCGGAGGCGTGCGGATGGGGGAGCCGGCATTTGGAATCCTGGGGCCACTTACGGTGCGGGCCGGCGGCGCCCCGCTCGCCGTCGGCGGACCGAAGCCGAGGGCGGTGCTCGCCACCCTGCTGCTGCAGCCGAACGGTTTCGTTTCGGTCGACCTGCTGACGGAGGTGCTGTGGCCCGGAGGCGCGCCTCCGTCCGCTGTCGCCAATGTACGCACCTACGTGCGGACGCTGCGACGGGCCCTCTCCACAGCGGGGACAGCCACGGAGCTGCGAACGGAGTCCGCCGGCTACGCCCTCCTGCTCGCTCCCGGCGAGGTCGACGCGCTGCTCTTCGAGGAACGGCTGGAGGATGCCCGTGCGGAGCGCGACCGCGGCGATGACGCCGCGGCGCTGCGCGGCTACGAGTCGGCGCTCGGCCTCTGGCGCGGCAGCGTGCTCCAGGACCTGCCGTCCAGCGTGGTGTGGGATCCGGCGGTCACCCGGCTCGAAGGACTGAGATCCGTCGCGGCCGACGAGTGCCTGGAGGTGCGGCTGCGGACGGGCGATCACGCGTCCCTGGTGGCCGACTTACGGTCCCGGCTGGCCGAGGATCCGCTGCGGGAGGACCTGTGGCGCATGGTCGTACAGGCCCTGCGCGACTCGGGCCGCATCACTGAGGCCCGCTCCGCATACGCCGAGGCGGAGCGGATCATCGCCGCCGAGCTGGGCATCGAACCGAGCGGACCCCTGCGCGCGATCGGGGAGGAGATCAACGGCTGGGCAGGCCGTCGGCGCACCACGGTCCCCGAACCGGTGTGCCAACTGCCGATGGACGTCCCCGACTTCACCGGCCGCGCCGAGGAGATCGCAGCGCTGGAAGGGCTGTTGTCGTCGGCGGGCAGGCAGCCGGTCGTCGCGATCGTGTCGGGCCCGCCGGGCTCCGGGAAGTCCACGCTGGCCGTCCATGTGGCGCACCGGATGCGTGGCGCCTTTCCGGACGGTCAGCTCTTCGTCGACCTGGGCGGGACGAGCGATCAGCCGCGCGAACCGGCCGACGTGCTGGCGGAGATGCTGCGCGGCCTCGGTGTCATCGACAGCACCATCCCCGGTGAACCGGGCGAGCGGGCCGCGCTGTTCCGCTCGCGCCTGGCCCAGCGGCGCGTCCTCATCGTCCTCGACGACGCCGCCGGCGCCCCGCAGGTCCGACCGCTGCTTCCGGGCACCGGGGGCTCGGCGGTGCTGGTCGGCTCGCGCCGCCGGATGCCGGGGCTGCCGGCGTACAGCGCACCCCTCGGCGTCATGAAACGCGACGAGGCCCGTGCGCTCCTCGGCGCGATCGCCGGAGCGGACCGGTTGCGCGGCGAGGGAGCGGACGTGGACCGGGTGATCGACGGGTGCGGCTCACTGCCGCTTGCCGTG
Source organism: Streptomyces sp. CNZ301 (assembly GCF_004217425.1). Taxonomy (NCBI): domain Bacteria; kingdom Bacillati; phylum Actinomycetota; class Actinomycetes; order Kitasatosporales; family Streptomycetaceae; genus Streptomyces; species Streptomyces sp. CNZ301. Next base: position 941,079 of record NZ_SHLG01000002.1, on the reverse strand, counting down.
CGGATCGCGGGTGCCCGGCTGGCGAACCGTCCCGGTTGGACCGTTGCCACACTCGCCGACTTCCTGCACGACGAGCGGGGCCGGCTGGACCAGCTCCGGACCGGCGAGATGGAGGTGCGGGCGAGCGCCGAGCTGAGCTACCGGCATCTGCCCGACGCGGCGGCGAGGGTCTTCCGTGCCTTCGGTCAGCTCGGAGACATCGCGGTGGCCGGCTGGACCGTCGCGGTGGCCATGGACGAAACCGACAGTGCCGCCGGGGCGTTGGAGACGCTGCTCGACGAGCATCTGGTCGAGGCCGCGGGCACCGACCGTCTCGGGGTGCAGCGTTACGGCATGCACGACCTGCTGCGCTGCTATGCACGGGAGTTGGCCGGCAGAGACGGCCGGGAGGTGCGGGTGCGGCAGCAGGCGCGGGTGATCGACGCCCTGATCGGGATCGCCCGCTGTGCGAACTCTGCGATGCCCACCCGCTTCCTGGGTGTGCTCGGCGAGCCGGCACCCCTGACGGCCCCCGCGTCCTCACTGGCGGACACGGTGCGTGCCCGGCCGGTGGAGTGGTTCGAGAGCGAACGCCGCATCCTCGTCGCCGCGGTGGATTCCGCGATACGTCTCGGCCGGGTCTCGCGTGCCGCCGACCTGGCCGTCGAGCTGGCGAGCTTCTTCGACATGCGCGGCTACTACGGGGACTGGCTGAGGACGCATCGGCTCACGCTCGACGCGATGGACGATCCGAGCTGTGTCCGGGCCGCGGCGCTGCTGCGCAACCTCGGCCAGCTCCACCTCTACCAGGACCGGTACGGCGAGGCCCGCGCGTGCTTCGAGCGGTCCCGCGCGCTCTTCGCCGGTCTCGGGCATCTGCCGGGCGAGGCGGTCGCTGCTGCGGGAGCCGGGTCCGTGCACCGGGTCGTGGGCGATCTGGACGCCGCCCTCGAGGCGTTCACCGATGCACTGCACGCCTTCGGAAAGGCAGGCGACCGGCACGGTGAAGCGGTCGCTCACAATGCGATCGCCTCGGTGTGGCTGGAGCGGAAGGACCCGGGAGCCGCCGCCGGTTGGCTCTCCGGTGCGCTTGAGCTCTCCCGTGAGGTCGGCGACCGGCACCGGGAGGCCCAGGTGCGCCGGCGGATCGCCGAACTGCACGAGCTGCGTGGCGAACCGAGGGCGGCGCGGGCCGAACTGGAGCGCGCACTCGGCATCTTCGACGAGCTGTCCGATGCCCACTGCGCGGCCTACGTACAGCAGAGCATCGGGGAACTGTGCCTGCGGCAGGGCAACGCGAGGGAGGCGTCGGCGATGCTGACCGACGCGCTCGCCGTGCAGCAGCAGCTCGGTGACCGCCGGGCGGAGGCGCGGGTGGCGTGCCTGCTGGGCGAGTTGCATCACGCCAACGGACGGAAGCAGACCGCCCGGAGCTACTTCCACCGTTCCCTCTCGACGTGGCGCCGTCTGGAGGCCCGCGACCAGGCCGCCCTCGTGGACGCGAAGCTGCGGTCGCTGCGCTGACGCGGGGCGGGGTGCACCGGGCGGGCGGACGCGGGTACGGACGTTCGTGCCGTACCCGGACCGCCGTACCCGGACCGCCGTACCCGGACCGCCGTCGCCGGACCGCCGCACCGGGACGGCCGCACCGGGACCGCCGTCGCCGGCTCCGGAGAACCCTGTGGAACGGTGAACTCCTTTGTCAGCGGAGGTTGTTCAGCAGCGCTTGTTCAGCAGCGGTTCTTGCTCGTCTGGTAGCGCTTGAGGTAGTCGCTCCACCGGACGCCCTGGATGACGGAGACGACGGTCTGCCCGTCGTGTATCTGCTCGTAGTGCAGGTGCGGCGAGATGTCGTAGATCGCGGACGACTTGCCGACCTGGCCGATCCGCTGGCCCGCGCTGACGCGGTCGCCGCGCTGGACGGCGCGGGTCTTCAGGTGGGCGTACCGCGTGCGCCAGCCGTCCCCGTGCCCGATGACGATCGTGTTGCCGTACCCGGTGCTCGTGGAGTAGTACGAGGCGAGGACCTTGCCGCGGGCGCTGGCGAACACGCGCCGGCCGTAGTCGTCCGTGCCGCCGGCGGCGTTGTAGTGGTTCCAGTCGATGGAGTGGGCGGGACTGTGGCCGCGCCAGTTGCTGCCGAGCCATCTCTGGCCGCATTCGAAGGGCATTCTGAAGGACGGCCGTCCGCTCAGCGCGGCCTGTGACGAGGACTCCTCCTGCGTCGCAACGGCGATCGGAGCCGTGACCATGAGGGCTGCGACCGCACTCACGGCCGCCAGCCACCGGCGGAAATGCTTTGGCATGACGTTCTCCTTGTCGTCGGTTGACCGAGCGATTCAAGGAGCCGGGCATACAAACCGGATACATGCGGGCGGGTACGTGCGCGCGAGCGCCGTCGGGCGGGTCAGGGAGGCGAGCGGGGCGGCGCCGGAGGACGCCGCCCCGCCGCCGGCCCGGCCAGGCATCTGCCGGGCCCGGATGTTTCTGAGAAGGGGCCTCAGAAGGTGAACGGCCCAGGTGTCTGGGCCGAGGTGGCGGTGCAGTTAACCGTGATGGCGCCGAAGATGACCAGCTTCACCGACTTCGCCTCCATGACGTCGCCAGCAGCGACGGTCCCGTCCAGCGGTCCGGAGTTGACGTCGTCGCCGGCGGACATCGCGGGGTTGGACTTGCCGGTGAACGTCGCGGTGTCGCTGCCGTTCTTCGTCATGGTGAGGGTGGTCTCCACCGATCCGGCGGCCACGTCGATCGGTGCCTTCACGGCGGAGGACGAGAGCGTGATCGTGGCCGCGGTCCCGTCCTGTGTGGCGGTGAGCGTGGCCTCGCCGGAACCGGCGCTGCCGCAGTCGGCGGTCACGATGGCGGTCGTCGGGTCGACGGCGGACGCGGTCGGTGCGAACGCCAGGGCGCCCGCCGCCAGTGCCGCCGTACCCAGTGCTGCTGTCAGGGCTGATCTGCTGCGTCCCATGGGAAAGCCTTCCGTTGTGGGGGAGTTGCATGATCACCGCAGTCGTCGCGTCACGTCTGACGCTCGGGGACGGTGTGGGGGTGCGGTTGCGTGCCGCGGTCTCCGGGAGTGCGAACAGTCCGCGGCTCAGGCCGCACTCCGGGGGCGCCGCAGGGTCTGGCTCACGGCGGGTCCACGCGATGCTTATTGATGCGCCTGGCGCGGGCGGGCGCAAGGGTGCCTGAGGGGGCTCGGGGGTGTTCTGTGGCGGGTTTGAGCCATGGTGCCGGCTCCGCCGGTGCGGGCGGCCGCTCGGGCGGGTGTCCCGACCAGTCTCGAACCGGGTGCGGTGAACTCGCAGTTCCTGGGCGGCGAGGGCGCGGCGCGGGGGCGGCACGGATCTTGTCCTGTCCCGGGACGGCGGTCACTCGTGGACGGAAACCGGGCCGCCGTTCGCGGCGACGCCGTCGGCGCCGGAAGCCGGCTCCGGGGCGCCGGGGGCCGGCAGTTCGCATTTCTGCCTGCTCCCGGCTTGCTCCCGGCCTGGGCGGATGCCGCGCGGGCGTCCACGGTACGGCGGGGCTCTCGTGGGGCCGAAGGCGACCACCAACTGCCCTGCGCCCGGGGCGCGTTCAGATGGCTTGGAACACACCAATCACTACCGATCGGTAGCCGGATGTTTCCACTCCGGTCATGATGAGACGTGAACATGCCACGGGCTCCTCGTCGATCCGGCGACGGGCCGTTCCCTGCCGGTTCTGCGACCCAGGAGTGAACCCCCCATGCATGGACGCACATTGACAACGCGGATAGCGGTCTCCGTCGCCGGTGCGGCGGTCGCGACGGTGACGGCCGCGGGTGCGACGTCTGCGAGCGCCGCTTCCGCCCCGGCCGACTCGCAGGCCGCACACACGACTTCGGCCGCGCCGGTGCAGCAGCAAGCCGACCGCGGCGGCAGCGGCACGCGCGCGGACGTCGACTACGAGACCTGGAAGCGCGACGTGAGCGCGGTGACGGACGAAGCCCGCCCGTACCTCGAAGAACGCATCGCTAAAGGCGCCGGCGAGAAGATGGCGATCGTCCTCGACATCGACAACACCTCGCTGGAGACGCATTTCCACCCCATCTGGGAGTTGCCGACGCCTCCGGTCGAGCAGACGCTGGAGCTCGCCCGCTACGCGGACTCCCGCGGTGTGGACGTCTACTTCGTCACCGCCCGCCCGGGCATCATCCACTGGCTGACGAAGGACAATCTGGAGAAGACCGGATACCCGATCGACGGGCTCTACCTGCGCGACCTGCCGGACATCTTCGACGAGGTCAGCAAGTACAAGACCGCCAAGCGTGCCGAGATCGAGTCCAAGGGCTACAAGATCATCGCCAATATCGGCAACACCCCGACCGACATCGTGGGCGGGCACGCCGAGAAGACGTTCAAACTGCCGGACTACGACGGTGCGTTGGACTGAGATGCGGCACCGGTGACGGAACGGGGAGGGCGCCGTGCCTGACGTGGGCGCCGGTGCCGCAGGTCGCATAGGGTCGGTGGATGGCGAAGTACTTCGACGTGCACCCCGACAACCCGCAACCCCGCACCATCGGCGCTGTGGCCGCCAGTCTCCGCGACGGCGCCCTCATCGCGTACCCGACGGATTCCTGTTTCGCGCTGGGATGCCAGTTGGGAAGCCGCGACGGCATGGACCGGATCAGGTCGATCCGGAACCTCGACGACCGTCACCACTTCACCCTCGTGTGCCAGAACTTCGCGCAGCTCGGCCAGTTCGTGCACGTCGACAACGACGTGTTCCGTGCGATCAAGGCGGCCACGCCCGGCAGTTACACCTTCATCCTCCCCGCGACCAAGGAGGTGCCGCGCCGGCTGCTGCACCCGAAGAAGAAGACGGTCGGGGTCCGCATCCCCGACCACGCGGTCACTCAGGCGCTGCTCGCCGAGGTCGGCGAGCCGGTGCTCTCCAGCACGCTGCTCCTGCCCGACGAGGAAGAGCCGATGACGCAGGGCTGGGAGATCAAGGAACGGCTCGATCACGTGGTGGACGCGGTGATCGACTCGGGCGACTGCGGCACGGAGCCGACCACCGTCATCGACTTCTCCGGCGGCGGTGCCGAGATCGTGCGCAGGGGCGCGGGCGACGTCACACGCTTCGAGTAGCCGGCGGTGATTGCTGCGGAGCAGACCTCCAAAGCCCCCGCGGAGGAGAGCCCGGGCCCGCAGCACCGACGTGCGGGGGCGCCTCGGCCCGGCGCCCGCGCCGCGGAGGCAGAAGACAGGTGTACGGGCGGCCGGGGCCGGGCAGACGAATCCCCGGAGTATGTTTGTCGTCCGACAAGGGTCAGATCGGTGTGTGCCTTCGCAGCACGGTCCGGCGTGACACCCCGCGCACCGGCGCGCTTCCAGGAGCGGAGGCGTGCTCGGGGCACGTGGTGGGAGTGCCGGTGCCGGGTCCGACGTCCCTCTCGGAACTCGAAGGCGTGGGAATGAAGCTTTGAGACCGCATCGCATCAGGGGTCGCATCAGGGGTCGGTCAACCCGGGTCGGAGTGCCGCTGTGAAGGGTGAGAACCGCTCGTTGTCCGCACAGTCACGGGAACGCGGGTCGCAGGACGCGGCCAGGGAGGCCCGTGAGGTGCTCGAACTGCTCGAGGTGCTGTGGGAGCGGGGGCGTGAGGCGGTCTCCCCCTCGCCCGTCTCCGCCTCGCAGCTGAAGGTGCTCTACTGCCTGGAGCGTGACGAGGGGATGAACCTGCGCACGCTCGGCCAGACCCTGGGCTCCGCGGCGTCCTCCGTCAGCCGGCTGTGCGACCGTCTTCAGGCGCTGGGCTTCCTCGAGCGCACGCCCAGTCCGGTCAGCCGCCGGGAGCTCGAGCTGCACCTGACGCGTCAGGGGAGGGACTACCTGCGCGATCTGCGACGCCGGCGCGAGGAGGCGCTGACGGCGACGGTCGCCGCCATGACGCCGAGGGCCCGTGCGGCTCTCATGGAAGGCCTCAAGGGATTCCGGAACGCCGCGGAAGGTGCCCACCCCGAACTGGGACTGAGCGGCGGCGGGCAGGTGGAGAGCTCGGCCTGACCGCGGTCACGCCGTCGAGCCTCGCGCACCTTCCGCACCGTGTCGGTGGCGGTCAGTGCCCGTGCCCACCGTCGGCGGCTCCGCGTCCCTGCCAGTCGACGCAGAGCACCAGCGCGTCGTCGTCGAGCGGCGCGACTCCCCGGTAGTCGGAGAGATCACGGAGGACGGCCTGGGGCACCTGCTCCGCGGGCAGCAGCCGATTGGCGTTCAGTGCGCGTGTGAGGGAGCTCTCGCCGTAGTGTTCGCCGGTGCTCGAGACGGTGTTGTAGACGCCGTCGCTCGCGAAGAGGAGGCGGTCGCCCGGCCGTACGTCGAAGCGCTGGGCGACGTAGAGGGTGTCCTCGAACATCCCGAGGGGCAACTGGGCCTCGAAGTGGAGGGGTTCGACCTTGCCCTCCCTGACCCGCCAGGTGCGGGGTGAGCCCGCCTCGACGACTTCCACGCGCCCGGACAGCAGCTCGAAGCGGAGCAGCAGCATCGACACGTACGCCTGGCCGTCGTACCGGGCGTAGATGGCCTGGTCCGCGAGGCACGCCTGGTCGGCGAGGCCGAGGCCCGCACGGCGGGCGTTGCGCATCGCGTTGACGGCGAGGTTGGTGAGCAGGGCGGCTTCGATTCCCTCGCCCATGCCGTTTGTGATGGAGAGGGTGAGGTGGTCGGCGGAGGCGGACCAGTCGTAGTTGTCGCCGAAGATCGCGTACGCGGGTTCCAGGTGGGCGCCGAGGGCGAACTCGGACCGCCGGCACGAGCGCCCCGGCAGCAGTTGCCACTGCATCTCGGCGGCGAGGGTGAGCCGCGAGGCCCTTCGGGCCAGCAGATACATGTCCGTGTCGCGCTCGGCGACCATGATCTCGTGGCCGAGCGCCATGCTGAGCTGTTCCAGCTGGCCCAGCAGCGGCTTGATGTCGATGTGTTCGGGAAACACCACCGACAGCACGCCGACGCGGTCGCCGCGGACGCTCACCGCGAGGTGTGCCGTCAAGGTGTGGGCAGCCGGGTCGAGTTCGACCACCGGTTCCTGCGCGCCGAAGGCACGGCCCTGCGGGCTGTCGTGGATGGGCACCGGCTCGGTGGTGAACGGCACGGGCTCCACGGCCTGAAGTGTCCGTACCGCGTAGTCCGCCATGCGCAGCCGCACGTCGAGCGCGTCGTAGTGCTGCCGCATCGCCTTGGTGACGACGTCGGGCAGCTCGTGGGGAGCGGCGGCGCGCAGAGCGCGCTCGACCACAGCGAATCTGTCCACTTGTCCTGCTTCTTGCCATGCCGGGCACGAGGTGGCGGCTCGGCGCCGGTGAGCGCTTCGCCGGACGTGCTTGTCGTGGCCAGAGTACGCGACACCAAACCTTCACTTGTATGTCGAAGATGTGAACGAGATCACAGGTGGAACCTTTGCGTCCGAACTCCGGTGTGCCGCCGGGCGGGCGGGGTGCGGTCCGCCCTCGGGATGGCGTGCGTTGCTTGCACGGCGACAACTTTTCGTACAGGGGTGTGGTGCTCGGCCTCCATGGCAGGTAGAAAGATGCAGAACGACAACAGTTGCCGTACGGAGGCTTTTATGGGCAGCAGAACCGTGCCGCGGTGCAGAGCGGCGAATGCGAAGGCCGAAACCGGAACAGCTGGTGAGACCTGGCCCCCGCGGATCGACGACCCGCAGTCCGTCGCTCCTCAGGACGCGCGACGGCTGACGGCGGTCTTCTTCGGGCGGCTCCAGGAGCTCGAGGAAGGCACCGCCGACTACCAGTACGCGCGCAATACGCTGATCGAACTGAGCCTGCCCCTGGTCGGATTCGTCGCGAAGCGATTCCAGGACCGGGACGACCAGTACGAGGACATCCGCCAGGTCGGGACGATCGGGCTCATCAAGGCCATCGACCGGTTCGACCTGAGCCGGGAAGTCGAATTCTCGACCTTCGCGATTCCCTACATCGCCGGTGAGATCAAGCGCTTCTTCCGTGACACCACCTGGGCGGTGCACGTCCCGCGACGGCTTCAGGAACAGCGCATCGCCCTGGCGCGCGCCACCGACCGGCTTGAGGCCCGCCTTGGCCGTGCTCCGACTACGCAGGAACTGGCGGAGGCGATGGAGGTGTCCGTCGGCGAGGTCACCGAGGCTGTGATCGCCTCGAACGCCTACTCCACGCACTCCCTCAACCTCTCCAGCGAGGACGAGGGCGAGGCGAAGGAGGTCAACACCCTCCTGGGCCGCCTGGGCCGCCGGGACCCCGCCCTGGAGAAGGTCGAGAACCTCAACTCGCTCAAGCCGCTGCTGGCAGAACTCGAGGAGCGTGACCGCCGCATCCTCGAGATGCACTTCGGCGAGGAGCTCACGCAACAGCAGATCGGGGACGTTCTCGGTCTTTCCCAGATGCACGTCTCGCGCCTGCTGCGCAGGTGCCTCGGCGAGCTGCGCGCCGGCCTCACTCAGGGCTGAGAGGCCGGGCACGCCTGGCCGAGGGGCCCGGACGAGGTGCGGCGCAACCCGCCATGGCCTGAAGCGGCACCGTGTTTCGCGAAGAGGCCCCGGGGCCGACCGGATTTCCTGCGGGGGGCCGGTCGGCCGGGGCGGGACAGGAACCGTCAGGCGAGCCGGGCGATGGTGTGGGTGACGTGCTCCGTGAACGTGGACGGGCCGGCCTGCGGGCATTCGAAGGCGGCGGCACTCTCGGGCACGGGGTGATCGTCGAGCAGCCAGCCCAGACGGGTCAGCTGCTCCCGACGGGTTCACGCTCCCCGCCGGGGAAGAGGGAGAGCAGGTCGAAGCCGACCGTATCGGCACGCTCGCGCATGAGGGGATCGTCGAGCAACTGGTGTATGTCGTCGAACCGTTCGAGGGCGAAGCGGCTGCCTGCCGCCGAGAGGAGGCCGACCTCCGTGAAGAGGCGGACCTCGGCCTCGGGCGGCAGATACGGCAGCAGTCCCTCAGCCAGCCAGCCCTTCAGCCAGGCGGTCGGACGGGACGGGTGAACCCCCGGGTTTCCAGAGCGGCACCCCAGTCGTCCCGCAGGTCGACGGGCACCGGGCGGTGGTCGCAGCCGGGGGCGGCAGGCCCTATGTCGTCTCGGGGATCGTCCGCTGCGAACCCCGGGACGGATCGTCCACGCGGTCAGGAAGTCCTGCGGCGACGGCAGGGATTCGCGCCGCGCCAGCGTCCGCAAGGGGAGGACGAAGGGGATGCATCCCTGGAAGTGTCCGAGCCCTTCGGGGAAGTCCTGACGCGCGGCGGTCACCGCGAGCCACTGGACGAGCGTCGTCTTGCCCGAACCGGCCAGGCCCCGCAGGAGAATTCGCGTCTCGCGGGAGAACGCCGATTCGACCCGGCGCCGTCCACCGCCGACCAGATCGGCAGTGTCCGGCCCGAGGTCCACGCTGTGGTCCCGGGTGTGGTGGGGGACCAGTTCCAGACTGAGGTAGGCCGTATCCAGCGGCCACTCGGCATGGTCCTGTCGGCTGAAGTCCAGCCCGAAGATGGTCAAGCCGCTGTAGAGATCGACCACTTGGGCGGCGTAGCGTCGCTCGAACTCGGCGTGGGGATTGTGCTCGATACCTGAGAACTCGACGATGGTGGGCTCGTGGCCGGTGTGCTTCACCAACTCGTCCACGAACTTCGGGTCGTCGAAGAGCACTCGGCTGCGCACTGCCTCAAGGCGTCCGTGCTGCCAGCCGTGCGGGTCGGCCACCACCACGCCGATGATGTGGCCCTCTGCGAACAGTGCTGCGCCGGACATCCCCGCCCAGGGCGAGTCGCTGCCCTGTAGCGGAGTCGGTGCGGTGTGCGAGCTGTCGAGCACGTACCGGGCGCGGACCATTCGTGAGCCGGGCTTGAACGTGCCCACGATCTGTTCGGTGTCGAGTTCCTCGTCGTCGCGCTGCACATGCGGAAAGCCGATGGCCTGGCAGGACTCCATCGTCTCCAGCGCCTGCGGCATCCCCCACCGCACCGATGTCTGGTCCAGTTCGGCGGCTCGCTCGGGGGGAAGCAGTCCGGGCTTCTTGGCGAACAGCAGTGCCGCATCGCACTCACGGTCGTGTCGCGCCCACAACACCCGGCACTCGACCTCGCCGACACCGCCGAGCGCCGCGACCTTCACCTGGTACCGGTTCGTGACCAGGTGTCCGGCGGTGAGCACGAGGCGGGAGGTCAGCAGATAGCCGGAGCCCTGCCTGGTGCCCTGCACGACGGCGATCCGGAAGCGTTCCGGCCCTGTGGACTGCATCGTCACCTTCCCCGTGTCGCCCGGCTGCGCCGACCGCGCGGGAGGCGCGGTTCTTCGCGCAGCCGTCCGGCTCCGTCCCGTCGGGAGTCTGTGTCCCGGTTCGTCGTCGGTCAGACCGTAGGTCAACGAGCGACGGCTCGTCAGGGGTTCCACCTGCACGCTCGGGAGTTCCTGGAGCGTGTTCCACAGGGGGACCGGCGTCGATCGCAGGTAGTCCGGAACGGTCAAAGCCGATCAAGGATCGACGAAAATTCCCGGTTAACTCATGGCTCAACCCTTGCCAAGCAGAGTTAGTACGTGTTCGGATTAGTTTCGTCCAGACGCCCAGCGCCTGCCCATTTCCGCTGGTCAGAGCCTATGCGGTGGGTCGATTCCGGCCTGCGATCCCGACGTTCCGACGGCCGGTCCACGCGGTGAAGCGCCGCATGAAGGCCCCCAAAGCTGAAGCGAAGCCTCCTGGAGGAACATCCATGTTCGATCTGTCGTCCGTCGATCTGCTCGACGCGTTCACCCGTGAACTGGAGCTGTGCAAGGTGAAGAAGGACGAGCACGTCGTCGTCCTCGCCGAGCCCGACAGCCGCGGCGACTACGTCGCCGCGGCCTTCGGAGCCGCCAAGACCCTGGGCGCCCACGTCATCTCCGCGACCGTGCCCGGCGGCAGCGCCGCCCCGATGGACAGCACCCACACCGGCGCGGGCCCCGGCCTGCGTTCCGTGCTCGACGACACGGCAGCCCAGGACCTGCTGAAGTCGGCCGACCTGGTCGTCGACCTCACACAGGAGGGCTTCATCCACGCCCCCGTCCAGCAGGAGATCCTCAAGGCCGGCACCCGCATCATCTTCGTCTGCGACGCCCCCGACGTGCTGATACGCAATCTGCCGCAGGCGAGCGACAAGAAGCGCGTCCTTGAGGGGGCGGGTCTGCTCGAGCGCTCGGAGACCATGCGCGTGACCTCCGGCTCCGGTACGGATCTGACCGTGCAACTCAAGGGCTCCCACCCGGAGTTCCAGGTCGGCTTCGCCGACGACCCCGGCCGCTGGGACCACTGGCCGAGCACGATGGTGATGTGCTGGCCCGAGTTCTCCGACGGTCAACTGGTGCTGGCCGAGGGCGACATCCTGCTGCCCTTCAAGGAGTACGTCCGCGACCCCGTCACGCTGCACATCGCCGACGGGCACATCGAGAAGATCTCCGGAGGCGCCGAGGCGAAGCTCCTGGAGACCTTCTTCGACGACGCCGACGACCAGTGGGGCCGCAGCCTGTCCCACATGGGGTGGGGCCTGATGAAGACCGCCGACTGGTTCGCGACCGCCCTCTACGGCAAGAGCGACCTGATGGGCATGGACGCACGTGCCTTCGCCGGGAACTTCCTCTGGTCGACGGGGCCGCACCCCGTCCTGGGCCGCGAATCCTACGCACACGTGGACATCGCGATGCGCGGCTGCACCGTCTCCGTCGACGGCACGGACGTCGTCGTGGACGGCCGGCTCATCGAGCGCTGACCCTGCCGCACCGCCGGCCCGGGCCACAGATCTTCACGTTCACGCCTCGCCTTGGAGGAGCTTTGGCGCCCAGCCAGTCTTTCGAAGTCACCGTCGTCGGCGGTGGATTGGGCGGTCTGACCGCCGCGCTCGCCCTGCGCCACAGGGGCATCCGGGTCACCGTCCTCGAGCAGGCCCCCGAACTGGGAGAGGTGGGGGCCGGGATCCAGACGGCACCCAACGCCAGCCGCGTGCTGCTCGGACTCGGACTGCGCGGGCAGATGGAGGCCATCCACACCGAGCCGCAGGACCAGGTGCGGCGCAGGTGGAAGGACGGCAGCGTCGTCGGCCTGACCAGGCTGGGCCAGTTCTGCAAGGACAGGTACAACGCCCCGTACTGGCACTACCACCGCGCCGATCTGCACCGCGTGATCCTTGAGGCCTGCACGGATCCGGACGGTCCGGGCCCCGCGGTCACCCTCCACACCGACAAGAAGGTCACGGGCCTGGACCGCACGGACCCGCGGCGTCCCGCCGCGATCACCGGCGACGGCGGCCGGTACGAGGCCGACGCCCTGATCGGGGCGGACGGCATCCGCTCACGGGTGCGTGACGCGATGGGTGCCGACGACACCCTGGTCTTCTCCGGCGAGATGGCCTACCGGGCCCTCATCCCGGGAGACCTGATCGCCGCCGACCCGGCCACGAGGTGGCTGGTGGACCGCTACCAGAGCACCATCTGGTATGGACCCGACCGCCACCTCGTGCACTACATGATCCGCGGCGGCGAGTATCTGAACGTCGTCGCCTGTGTCCCCTGCACCGACGAGGTCGCCGAGAAGTGGGTGGCGCCCTCCAGCGCGCAGGAACTGGCGGAAGCCTTCCCCGGCTGGGACGACAGGGTCCCGGCCATGCTCTCCAAGGCGAAGGAGGACGTGACCTGCTTCGCGCTGTACTACCGGCGCCCCGACCCTGTGTGGATGGACGGCAACGTCGCGCTCCTGGGCGACGCGTGCCACGCCATGCTTCCCTACCAGGCGCAAGGCGCCTCGCAGGCCATGGAGGACGCGGCCGTACTCGCGGAGGAACTGGGCGCCGTCACCGCCGACGGCATCCGCGGCGCGCTGCGCCGCTACGTGGACCGGCGGGCCAAGCACGCCGGCATGGTGCAGCAGGCCTCACTGCGGAACAAGACCTTCTACCACTACCCCGACGGACCCGAGCAGAGGCAGCGCGACGAGAAGCTGAAACGCTTCGACGGGGAGTCCGACGTCTCCTACGACTGGCTGTGGAGCGGCACACCGCTCAACGACCCCGACCTGGGGGACTTTTCCTACCAATTCTCCCGGTGAGCCGCGCGGGCGCGTCGATGCGACGTCCCCGCTGACCGGCGAGCGAACCGGCGTCGGCGTCGCCCTTTCCGGCGACGCGCCCCAGCCCATCACCGAACCGTGGAGCGAACCGTGAAGACAGGCGATCAGATAGTCCAGGAACTCCCATGGAAATGGGGTGTCCAGGGCAGGATTTTCATCATCGGTGGCCTCGGCTACCTGTTCGACGCGTGGGACATCGCGCTCAACGGCTTCCTCATGCCACTGCTGTCCAAGGACTTCGGCCTCACCGTCGGAGAGAGCGGTCTCGTCGCGACGGCCAACCTGGTCGGCATGGCGGTCGGAGCCGTCGTCTGGGGTGCCATCGCCGACCGCATCGGCCGTCGCAGGGCCTTCAGCGCGACGCTGCTGATATTCGCGCTGTTCTCCGTGCTCGGAGCGCTCTCGCCCGACTACTCGGTCTTCCTCGTGCTGCGTTTCCTCGCGGGCGTCGGCCTGGGCGGATGCATCCCCGTGGACTACGCCCTGGTCAGTGAGTTCTCACCGAGGAAGCACCGCGGCCGTATCCTCACCGCGCTCGACCTGTGGTGGCCGGTCGGCGTCACCCTGTGCGGCCTGACGGCGACCATGATGGTGCCGCTGCCCGGCAACTGGCGCTGGATGCTCGCGACCATGGTCATGCCCGCGCTGTTGCTCTTCTGGGTGCGCCGCGGCGTGCCCGAGTCCCCGATCTACCTCACCCGGGTCGGCCGGGAGGCCGAGGCACGTGAGGTCATCGACACTCTCGTCGCCCGCACGGGAGCCCTGCCCGAGCCGTACGAGATCCCCGCGCCCGCGGCTGGTGACGGCTCCGACCGGCCCAGGGGCGTGCGCGCCGGCGTCGAGCAGTTCCGGCGGCTGTGGAAGTACAACCCCCGCATCACCTCGGTCTCCTGGCTGCTGTTCATCACGATCATGCTGGTGTACTACGCGGCCCTGACCTGGATGCCGTCGATCCTCAAGGACGAGGGCTACAACGACACCGCGTCCTTCATGGGGCCCACCCTGATGAGCGGCGTCGGCATCATCGGCGTCCTCGTGTCGACCTGGCTCGTCGACATCGTCGGCCGCAAGTGGATCATCGGCGTCGCCGCGCCGGTCTCGACGGCGGCGCTCGTGGCCTTCGCGATGGTGCTGAAGGTGGAGACCGCGGCAATGGTGGCGATCGCCGCCTTCGGCTTCCTCATCCAGCTGACCATCCCCGTCCTCTACGCCTACGCCGCCGAGCTGTACCCGACGACGCTGCGCGCCAGCGGCTTCGGCTGGGCCTCGTCGGTCAGCCGGATCAGCACCGGATTCGCCCCGATGCTGTTCGGGTCGCTGATGTGGCCGCTGCTCGGGCTGCCGATGACCTTCGCGGTGCTCGGCGTGATCGTCGTCCTCGCCGTGATCTGGATGGCCTTCGGGGCCCCCGAGACCAAGGGCAAGGACCTCGACGACATCGATGACACCGGCGGGACCGGCGGCGCCGGTGACGGGGCGGCGAACGAGACGGTGACCGTTCCACCGCCGGCCGAGAAGACGCCCGTGAAGGGCTGAAGCCGTCCTGCGGGCACGGGCGCACGGCCCCGATGGCACCCCTGGCACCTGTGCCCGCAGGACTTCTCCCCGGACCGGCGTGCCCCGTCCGCTTCCCCGCGGCCGGCGCGCACACCGCAGGCCGGAACGCCGCCGCAGGACGCAGCAGGAGAGGAGTGAGATGAAGCCCGCCGCATTCACCTACCACCGTGCGCGCGACGTCGACGGCGCAGCGCGTCTGCTCGCCGAACTCGGGGACGAAGCGAAGATCATCGCGGGAGGCCAGAGCCTCGTGGCGATGATGAACTTCCGCCTGGCACGGCCGGAACACCTCGTCGACATCGGCGGGCTCGACGGACTCGACGGGATCCGCACCGACGCCGACGGCACTCTCCACATCGGGGCGCTCGCCACACACCACGCGGTGGAGACCGCACCGCCCGACGCCCTGGGGCCCGGCTTCGCCGTCGTGCGGGAGGCCATGCGCTGGATCGGGCATCTGCCGATCCGCACCCGCGGAACCGTCGGCGGCAGCCTCGCGCACGCCGACTCCACCGCCGAATGGTGCCTGCTAGCGGTGCTCCTGGACGCCGAGTTGGTGGCCCGCGGTCCTTCGGGGGAGCGGCGCATACCGGCAGGTGACTTCTTCCAGGGTTACTACACGACCGCCCTGGCGCCCGACGAGATCCTCGTCGAAGTGGTGTTCCCGCGGCCCGCCCCCCATGCCGCGCTCACCGAATTCGCCGAGCGGCGCGGCGACTTCGCCGTCGTCGCCGCGGCCGTCGACCTCCGGCTCGACGGGGACGGTCGGAGCGTCGGCGGGGGCCGCGTCGCGCTGGGCGGTGTCGCCGCGCGGCCGGTGCGGATCCCGGAAGCGGAGGCGGTGCTCGAACAGGGAGGCCCGGCCGGGCCCGAACTCTTCGCCGAGTGCGCCGAGTCGGCGGCCGCCGTGGCCCGGCCCCCCGCCGACGCGAACGGCAGCGCACGCCACCGGCGCAGGCTCATCCGCACCCTTGTGGCACGCGCGTGCGAGGAGGCGACGTCCCGATGACGCAGGAACACCGCCGGCAGGGCGGCACGGACGACCGGAACGGCCTGGACGGTCCGGGCAGCGTGCACGGCCGGGACAAACCGGGCGACGGCCGCGCCAACACCCGCCGCCGGGACGGCGCGTGGATCGGCGCCTCCGTCGGACGCCGCGAGGACCCCCGGCTGCTCAGCGGCCGCGGATGCTTCACCGACGACCTGGAGGTGCCGGGCACGCTGCACGCGCAGTTCGTGCGCAGCACCGTCGCCCACGCCACAGTCACCTCCCTCGACCTGTCCGCCGTGCGGCAAGTGCCGGGCGTCGTCGCGGCGTTCGACGCCGCTGACCTCCAGCTGGCCGACATCACGGCGCGGCTGGGCCGTCCGCTCACCGAGTTCGTGCCCACCGGCATGCCCGTGCTGGCGCGTGAGCGCGTCCGCTACATGGGGGAGCCGCTGGCGGTCGTCGTCGCACGCGACCCGTACGCGGCCGAGGACGGCATCGAGGCGGCGAAGGTCACCTACGACATGCTGCCCCCGGTCCTCGACGAGGAGACGGCTCTCGCCCCCGGCGCTCCGCTCGTGCACGCCGAGGCGAGCGCCAACACCCTGCTCGACGTCTCGATGTTCGCCACCGACGGCATCGACGAGGTCTTCGAGGAAGCCCCCTGCGTCGTCCGCGTGGACACCCGGACGGGACGGCAGAACGCCCTGCCCCTGGAGACCCGGGGCGTCCTCGCCGGCTGGGACGACCGGGAGGAGCAGCTGCTGCTGCGCACTTCCACGCAGGTGCCGCACCAGGTTCGTACAACTGCCGCACGCTGCCTGGGACTCGACGACCGGGCCGTCCGCGTCGTCGTGCCCGACATGGGTGGCGGCTTCGGTCTGAAGTGCGTCGTCGGACGCGAGGAGATCGCGGTGGGTGCGGCCGCCCTGCGCCTGGGACGGCCGGTGAAGTGGATCGAGGACCGCAAGGACGCCCTCAGCGCTTCCTTCCTCGCGCGCGAACAGCACTACGACGTACGGGCCGCCTTCGACGGCGACGGGCGGATCCTCGCGCTGGACGCCGCGATCGTCTGCGACATGGGTGCCTACTCCTGCTATCCCTTCACCGCCGGCATCGAACCGCTCATGGCCTCGGCCGAGATGCCGGGCGTCTACAAGGTCCCCGCCTACCGCGTGAATGCGCGGGCCGTGACGACCAACAAGGCGCCCACGGCGCCCTACCGGGGCGTGAGCCGTCCGCAGTACGTGATGGTCGTGGAGCGGCTCTTCGAGCGTGCCGCCCGCGAACTGGGCCTGGCGGCAACGGAGATACGCCGCCGCAACCTGATCACGCAGTTCCCCTACACCGGCGTCAACAACGTGACCTACGACCCGGGCTCGTACCTGGAGTCGCTGAACCTGTGCGAGAGCGTGCTGACGGAGGAGGGCTGGTACGCCGTCAAGGAGGAGGCCGCCGCCGAGGGCCGTCACATCGGCATCGGCTACTCCTGCTTCAGCGAGCGCACCGGCTACGGTTCGGCCGCCTTCGCGCAGCGCAAGATGGAGGTCGTCCCCGGCTTCGACATCTCCGAGGTGCGGATGGACACCAGCGGCGCACTCGTCGTCACCACCGGCACGATGAGCCACGGTCAGAGCCACGAGACGACGATGGCGCAGATCGCCGCCGACGAACTCGGCCTCGACATCGCGCACGTGCGCATCCACCAGGGCGACACCGACCGCATCACCTACGGCTGGGGCACCTTCGCCAGCCGGTCCATCGCCGTCGGCGGCAGCGCCGTGCGGCTGGCGGCCGGCAAGCTCGGCGAGAAGCTGAAGACGATCGCCGCCTCGATGCTCGAAGTGCCCGCCGAGGAACTGGAGCTGGGTGAAGGACTGGTCGTCCATCCCGCTACGGGCGGCTCGGTGACCTACGGCGACGTCGCCGACATCGCCTACCTCAAGTCGCATCTGCTGCCCAAGGGCGTCGAACCGGGGCTGACGGCGACCGCCACCTTCGACGTCTTCAACGACGGCACGTTCTCCAACGCCACCCACGGCGTCGTCGTCGAACTCCGCGAGGGCACCGGCCAGGTGGAGATCCTGCGGTACGTCTGCGTCGAGGACTGCGGAGTGGCCATCAATCCGAAGGTCGTGGAGGGCCAGGCCAGGGGAGGCATAGCGCAGGGCATCGCCGGGGCGCTGTTCGAGCAGGTCACCTACGACGCGCAGGGCGCACCCTCCGCGGTCAGCTTCATGGAGTACAAGGTCCCCACCGCCCTGGAGATCCCCGAGGTGAGCATCCACCACCTCGAGACACCGTGCGCGTTCACCGAGACCGGCGCGAAAGGCGTGGGGGAGGGCGGCACGATCGGCGCTCCCGCCGCCGTGCTCAACGCCGTCAACGACGCCCTGGTCCCCACGGGCGTCGAGCTGAACGACACTCCCATCACGCCCGAGACGGTGGCCGACGCACTCGAGGCCTCACCGGCGCGAGCACTGGAGCACACCTCATGACGCAACCCGCACACGCACCGCGCGACCCGCGGCACCAGCAGCTGATCACCCTGCATGTCAACGGCGAGACGTACGAACTGCTCACGGAGGCCCGCCGCACCCTCGTCGACGTGCTCCGTCACGACCTGCGTCTGACAGGCACCCACGTCGGCTGCGAACACGGGATCTGCGGCGCCTGCACGGTGCTGCTCGACGGTCGACCGGTGCGCGCCTGCCTGATGTTCGCCGCGCAGGCCGAGGACCGGGAGATCCGCACCGTCGAATCGCTCTCGGACGGACGCGAACTCAGCGACCTGCAACGGGCGTTCAGCGAACACCACGGCCTGCAGTGCGGATTCTGCACGCCCGGGTTCCTGATGCTCGCCGAGGGCTTCCTGGCCGAGCGGCCACGGGCGACGAAGGAGGAGATACGCGAGGTCGTCGCCTCCAACCTGTGCCGATGCACCGGCTACCAGACGATCGTCGAGGCGATCGACGACTGCGCCGCGCGGCGCCGCGTCGCATTCCAGCGGCGACTCGACGGGACACGGCCGGACGGGACACACCCGCACGACGCACGCCCCGGCGGCACCGAAGAGCACAAGCGGCACGAGGAGCACGAGGAGGTTCCATGCGGATCGACAACGCGGTCCCGGTGAAGGCGTCACCCGAGGAGGTGTTCGCCCTCGTCAACGACGTGGAGCGCGTCGCCGGCTGCATGCCGGGAGCCACGCTGGAGGGCCGGGACGGTGACGCCTGGACGGGCCGGGTGAAGGTGAAGGTCGGCCCCATCACGGCGGCCTACTCCGGCACCGTGCGGTTCCTGGAGGTCGACGAGGAGAAACGGCGACTGCGCGTCCAGGCACGCGGCGCCGACACCCACGGCAGCGGCGACGCCGAGGCGGAGGTCGCCCTGGAGGTCGCTGCGGCCCCGGAGGGCGCCGAACTGCGGATGACGACGGACCTCGTCATCCGCGGAAAGATCGCCCAGTTCGGCAAGGGCGCGGTCGCAGCCGTCTCGGACAGGATTCTCCAGCAGTTCGCGGCGAACCTCGGAAGCCTGCTCGACCAGGAGCGCCGCGGAACGGCCCCGGCCCCGGCGGGAGACGGCACGGGCAGCGACAGGCAGCCGGCTCGTGCGGGGGAGAACAGTGCGGCGCTCGCCGCACAGGCCGGTAGCGCCGATACCGAACTCAACGGCCTCGCGGTGCTTCTGGGGCCGGCGGCGGCCAAGTACGCCCCGGTCGTCGGAGCGTTCGCGTTCGGCCTCTTCGAGGGATGGCTTCTCAGCCGGGCATTCGGCGGCGGAAGAAGCCGGTGCGGCGCGGCGGCGAGGAGGTTCCGGTGAGCGGAGAGCCGTCCGTGCAGACCGGCCGCTACGGCGAGGAGACCGACCGCACGTACGAGCGGGCCGGCTTCGGCGCCCCGGTGCGGCGCGGCAGCAGCCCCGCCCTCGTCGTCGTCGACCTCACCTGCGGATTCACCGAGGACTCCTACCCTTCCGGTTCCGACCTGACCGAGGTGGTCGAGGCCACCGCGACGCTGGTCGACGCGGCGCGCGCCGCCGGCGTCCCGGTGATCTGGACAGCGATCGCCTATACCAGGGCCGAGGCGGAAGGCCGATCGGTGACCTGGCTGGAGAAGGCGCCCGGCATGCGGGCCCTCGCCGAAGGCAGCCGGGCCGTCGCGCTCGACCCGAGACTGCCGTGCCGGCCGGAGGACCAACTCGTCGTCAAGAAGGGCGCGTCGGCGTTCTTCGGCACCTCGCTGGCCGCCACGCTCGTCGCCCTCGGCTGCGACACCGTGCTGGTCTGCGGTGCCACCACCAGCGGATGCGTACGGGCCACCGCGGTGGACGCCGTGCAGTCCGGGTTTCCCGTGCTGGTGCCGCAGGAGTGCGCGGGCGACCGGGCCGAAGGACCGCACGACGCAGCGCTCTTCGACATCCAGGCCAAGTACGGCGACGTCGTGCCGCTCGAAGACGCCCTCGCCTACCTCGGCAGGCTGCCCGGGCCTGCCGTCTCCCGCCGCCCGTCCGGTTGACAGGCTGGCAGGCTGACCTGCGGCGAGCGCCGTGGAAGAGCCGCAGAACGCCGCATTCCCCCTGCCCCCTCCCGCGCCCCGAGTCCCGTCCCGTCCAGTACCACTCGACCGAGGAAGCACCATGCCTGACCGGTTCATCACCCAGCCCGCCCTCGCCGACCTCGCCGACGTGCCGGCCCGCAGCCGCTGGGTGCGCTCCGGTCCGCTGCGGCTGCACGCCCTCGACTACGGCGACGACCTCGAGGGCGGACGTGTGCCGATGCTGCTGCTGCCTGGTATCACCAGCCCCGCCGTCACGATGGACTTCGTCGCACGCAGGCTGACCGACCTCGTACGCCCGATCGTCCCCGACATCCGCGGAAGGGGACTCTCCGACGACGGGGACGACTACTCGCTCAAGGCCTACGCCGAGGACACCGAAGCCTGGATCACCGGACTCGGCCTCGAACGCCCGGTGGTGGCCGGGCATTCCATGGGTGCCCGCATCGCGGCGGTCACGGCTGTGCACGCGAAGGTGCCGCTCCTCGGCACCGTCCTGGTCGACCCGCCGATGAGCGGCCCCGGAAGGGAGCCGTACCCGACGACGCTGTCCGCCTTCCTCGGTCAGCTGGAGCAGGCGCGGCGCGGCACCGACGCCGACGAGGTGGCCAGGGCATGGCCCCGCTGGCCACGCCGCGAGCAGGAGCTGCGCGCCCGTTGGCTCTCCAGCTGCGGTGAGGAGGCGCTGCGCGCCACGCACCACGGCTTCGAGAACGAGGACTTCTTCGACTGGTGGCCGTCGGTGCCCACACCCACGGCGCTCCTCCACGGAGAGGACAGCCCGGTCGTCACCCCGGCCGGCGTGGAGGAGGCGACCCTCAAGCATCCGCAGGCACGCCTGGCCGGAATCCCCGGCGCCGGGCACATGGTCTTCTGGGACGCACCGGACGCCGCCCTGGAGGCCCTGCGTGAGGCGCTGCGCGCCATGTTGGCGTGAACAGGACGGTGCGAAGACGGGGCGCGGGAGGCGCGGAACACGCAATGACGCCGCCGTGCTTTAGTGGGCCCATGGCTGACAAGACCTCACCGGCCTCGGGTACGGCTGCCCCGCCCGCGGCGTTGCTCGCCGCGCCCGGTTACCAGGTGCGCCGTCTCTACCAGGCATACCTCGCGGCATGGGTGCGCAGCGTCGATCCGACCCTGACAGGCCCGCAGTTCGCCGTACTCACCGCCGTCGATGCCGCGCCCGGACATGACCAGAGCGCCATGGCGTCGGCGGTGGCGCTGGACACCTCGACGATGGCGGACGTCGCCCGGCGCCTGGAGAAGCGCGGATTGATAGTGCGCCGTACGGCAGCCGACGACGGACGCCGCAAGCTTCTCTTTCTCACCGAGGACGGGGAGAGGGCGCTGCGGGAGGCCGACGGCCGGGCGCGGGCCCTGGACGAACGCCTGCTGGAGAACTACGGATCCGGGGCGGAGCGCAGCCGGTTGATGCGGGAGCTCACGGAGCTCGCCGACCACTGGGAAGGGCTGTCCGGGGAGTCCTGAGCGGGCTCGGGGAGTCCGAACGGTCCGTGCCGGGTCGGGCGGGCCCGGTCGGCAGGGGCCGGGAGCCGTCCCGGGCAGGAAGTGAACCGTACGGGGCGTGGCATCCCCCGCTGTCGGCGGGAGATGCCTGCACAAATAGTACGTGTTCGGATTAATTCTGTGCGCGGCCACCTCCGGGTCGCCGCCGGAAAGACGGGAGCCTCCCATGGCGGACCACCACATCGGCATGATCGTTCCGAGTTCCAACCTGACGATGGAGACCGAACTGCCCCGCATGCTGCGGGCCCGCGAGGAGGCGGTGCCGGGGGAACGGTTCGTCTTCCACAGCAGCCGGATGCGGATGCAGAAGGTGACCCCCGAGCAACTGAAGGAGATGAACGCGCAGACAGAGCGCGCCTCCCTCGAACTCGCCGACGCCCGGCCGGACGTCGTCGCCACCGCGTGCCTGGTGGCGATCATGGCTCAGGGGCCGGGCCATCACTGCACGGCCGAGGACGAGATCAGCGCGGTCCTCAAGGAGCAGGGTGCGGAGGTTCCGGTCGTCTCCAGCGCCGGTGCGCTGCTGAGCGGGATCGAGGCGCTCGGCGCGAAGCGCGTGGCCGTCATCACCCCCTACATGAAGCCGCTCACCGAGACCGTCGTGAACTACATCGAGGACGCCGGCACCGAAGTCGTCGACTCGCTGAGCCTGGAGGTTCCGGACAACCTGGCCGTCGCCCGTCTCGACCCGTCGGCGCTGCGGGAGCACTGGCGGCGTCTCGACCTCGCCCGGGCCGATGCGATCGTGCTGTCCGCGTGCGTGCAGATGCCGTCGCTGCCGTCCGTGCAGTACGTGGAGGACGCCTCGGGCCTGCCGGTGCTGACGGCGGCGACCGCCACGGCGTACCGCATCCTGAGCGAACTCGGGCTCGACCCCTCGGTCCCGGACGCCGGGGCGCTGCTCCGCGGCGGGCGCTGAGCGCCGGAGAGGGCGGTGCGGGTGGTCGGGGGGCGGCCGCTCCGGGCCGGGAGGGCGGACGGCGTAGCCGTGCGGCAGGTCGGGTCGTGCCGGGCAACTGCTCCTTGCGGCAGGGCAGTTGTACGGGCACCGGCGGGCCGGCCGTGAGTCTGCACCGGCGCCGTCCCTCCGTCAGGGACGGCCGGTGATCTGGCACTCCTCCCGCGTCCACTCCCGGGCACGCTCGGAGAGAGTGATCCCGAGGCCGGGGCGGAACGGCACGTGCATACGTCCGTCGCCGATCTCCAGTCGCTCGTTGAACAGCGGTTCCAGCCAGTCGAAGTGCTCCACCCATGGCTCGTACGGATAGGCAGCCGCGAGATGGAGGTGGATCTCCATGGCGAAGTGCGGTGCGAGCTGGAGATGCCGGTGCTCGGCGAGGGCGGCGACCGTGAGGAACTGGGTGATGCCGCCGATGCGCGGCGCGTCCGGCTGGATCACGTCCGCCGCGCCGGCGCGTATCAACTCCCGGTGCTCGGCGACGGACGCCAGCATTTCGCCGGTGGCGACCGGGGTGTCCAGGGCGGCCGCGAGGGCCGCGTGACCCTCGGAGTCGTAGGCGTCGAGGGGCTCTTCGAGCCAGACCAGTCCGAAGTCCTCAAGGGCACGGCCCATGCGACGGGCCGTGGGCCGGTCCCACTGCTGGTTGGCGTCGGCCATGAGTGGTACGTCGTCCCCCAACTCCTCGCGTGCGGCGGTCAGTCGCCGCAAGTCCTCCTTGTGGTCGGGATGGCCCACCTTGATCTTGACTCCGCCCATCCCGCGGGCGAGGGAAGCGGAGGCGTTGCTCAGGAGGTCTTCGACAGGGGTGTGCAGAAACCCGCCCGAGGTGTTGTAACAGCGCACGGAATCGCGGTGGGCGCCGAGGAGTTTGGCCAGCGGCAGACCGGCACGTTTGGCCTTCAGGTCCCACAGGGCGACGTCGAAAGCGGCGACGGCCTGCGTGGCGAGGCCGCTTCGTCCCACGGAAGCACCCGCCCACACGAGCTTCGTCCAGAGCCGGCCGATGTCGCTGGGGTCCTCGCCGATCAGCTCGGGCGCCACCTCGCGGGCATGGGCGTACTGCCCCGGGCCGCCCGCGCGCTTGGAGTAGGTGAAGCCGATGCCCTCGTGACCGTTCTCCGTCGTGATCTCGGCGAAGAGGAGAGCCACTTCGGTCATCGGCCGCTGGCGTCCGGTGAGTACCTTCGCGTCACTGACCGGTGTGGCGAGCGGAAGGCGGACGGAGGAGAGCTTGATCCCGCGGATCCTGTCGGGCGCCGCTTCGTCCGCCCGGGGCGCGGCCTGCGGGCCGCTGTGCGTCGTGTTCACAGCTGCGTCCTGGTGTCGGGAAATCCTGGTGTCGGGTGTGCGACGGGGCGGGGGCGCGTCTGGGGCGGGGCGGGTCGGGGTTTCACGGTCGCGCACAGGCGGCCGCACGCCCGTCCGGCAACCGGCCCGTGCAACCGGCCCGTCCGGCAACCCGTCAACTCCGCCTGGCCACAACCATAATCGGCATTCCTGTACGTGGACAGAGTTCTTCTGTGCAGATGCCCTCGTCCGCGGAGCGGAGCCGGTTGGAGTCGGCCGTCGCGCCGTGTCCGGGCACGAGGTTGACGGTTGCAGTGGCACTCCCGCGTGTGAGTGCACGGGCAACCTGCCGACTTGCCGTTGTCGGCGCCCAACTCCGTACACATACAGCAGCGTGCAGCGTTCACGATGCTGAACCGTTGGGGGACTCCGGCTCTCGGGGGTCTCGTGGTCTCCGGGTCTCCGGATGTGCTGCGTCGCGCTGCCGCTGAGGGCAGCCCGGCCCGGCCGTCGCCGGCCTTCGGGCCCGGCGAGCTCGGATCCGGCCCTGCGGTCTCAGCCGTTCCACGCAGCGAGCAGCGCGATGGAGATGCCCAGCCGCCAGCGCATACCGAGCGAGTAGGCCCCGACCCGGCGACCGCGTGCATCGGTCATTTTCACCAGCCGCAGCGCCCCCTCGATCCGCTCCTCAGGCACTCCGCGCAGCTTGGCGTGCACCTTCAGCGTCTCGTCGCCCGTCAGCGTCGGCCACAGGCCGGGCACTTCGATCAGCGCGCCGACTTCGGCGAGTGTCTCCCGGCCGACCGGCCTGCCGAAGATCTTGATGCTGCCGGACGTCGGCCGCTGCAGCCCGAGCAGCGCCTTCATCAGCGTCGTCTTTCCCGCGCCGTTCGGCCCGAGCAGGCCGTAGACCTCGCCGGACTTCACGGTGAGATCCACACCGTCCAGCGCGCGGTGCGTGCCGTAGTGCTTGTGCAGCTGACGGATCACCAGGGCGTCCGCAGTCTGTGTGCCGGGTGTTCCCACGGACATGGTCAGATCTCCTTACGGATCATGTGCAGGCGGCCGAGGAAGAGCAGGACCACGGTGAGCACCGTGGCGAGGCCCAGAGCAAGGGGGATCGCGGACATCTCGGTGACGGGGCTGTCCTCCGGCAGTGGCACCCCGTTGGGCCCGATGCCGGCAAGCGGCAGTACCACCCGCATCGGCCAGGCGAACGGGACGGCGAACCAGAACACCTTGTCCGAGACCAGAGCCCCGCACAGCAGGCCCGCGACGCCGACTCCGATGCTGGGCCCCATGCCCCACATGACGGCCACGAGGACCGCCAGCGCCGTCATGGAGAGGCCGACCAGCCACGGCAGGTAGACCGCCGCGGCCACCGTTCCGATGCCTTCCGGGAAGCGTCCGCTGATCACCGAGCCGAGCGAGAGCATCGCGAGGAGCACCGTCGAGGAGACGAAGCCCAGGACGCCCAGCGCGGCGACCTTGGCGACGAAGTAGCGCCCCCGTGGCACGCCGTACGAGAGGAGCAGCCGCCAAGGGTCCTGGTCCGCGCGGACGGTCAGCGCGGCGGCGAGCGCGGCCGTCATGGGCACCAGGACGCCCCAGAACTCGAGGGTGACGTTGCGGAACACCTCGAAGGTCTGGCCGGCCTTCGCCTCGGAGGAACCGAGCGCGCCGATGAAGAGGGGAACGGTGATCACGACGGGGGCCAGCAGGTGGTACCAGAAGATGAACCCCCGCTTGTTGCGGGCGAGTTCGGTGCCCGTGACCGTCGCCAGTGAAGGATTGTCCCGCCGCCCCGCCCTGAGGGGGACAGCCGTTTCGTGCGCCATGTGATCTCCTGCGGGCCGCTTTGTCTGTGCTCCCTGTACGTAGCGGGCCGGGGGGCTTCGGTTCACGGACTCGTCCCCGAGGCGACCCGGACGGGCCCGGGGCGCGCGCCCCCACGGCAGGGCATGACATGGCAGTTTCCGCAAGTCGGCAGCCGACTGACGGAAACCTGACGCGGGACTGCCGCTTGCCTGACAAACGACTCATCACGGAGTGAGCCGGTGCGAAGGTCATCTGGCGTCGCCGGGCAGGCATGGTCCGGCCCCACCATCGTCTGGGAGGAAATTCATGAAGACGCTCCGCCGCGTACTCGTTCCCGCAGTAATGGCCCTCGCGCTGGGGGGATTCGTGGCGCCTGCGGCCTCGGCCGCCGGCAGTTCGCCCGAGGCCGTCGCGCACAGCGCCGGAATTCTGCGGACCTGGCATGCCACCGTGCAGTGCCAGATCGTCCGCATCATTGACAACAACGTCGTGGGCTACGACCGGGCCGACGGCACCGGCAACTCCAAGGAGAACGCGATCAAGGCCGCGAAGGCCAACGTCCCCGTGCCTCAGGGCCACTACAAGCGCCACTGCGACGCAAAGCGCGTCTGGTAGCGTGCAAAGGGAGGCGAGTGAGAGCTCGCCTCCCTTTTCTTTTCAATTCGGACCCCGTTTCTGATTCATTCCGAAGGAAATTGTCTCCGAGGAGGTCGGTGGGTTTTGCCGGACGAGCCGAGTGTGTGGGAAGTACGGCTGGGGATCTACGCGACCGAGAAGCAGGCGGAGGAAATCAAGGAGCGCATTGCCAGGCTTCTCTGCCCGGACCCGGATCACGCTCCGCCGTGCCCGGTCCCGTGGTCGGCGCTCCTTCTGCACGAGTCGGACCTCGATGACGACGAGGCCTACTCCGAGCTCGTGGACCAGGCCCGCATCGAGAGGCGCTGACTGCCGGCTCCTTCGTCATTCCGTCGGGTTCTGAAGTCCGGGTGGAGGAAGTGATCACCGCCCTCCGGGGCTGCCGCGTGAGCCGCGTCCGGGCGGTGCCGGGGGAGTGGCGTGTCCGGTGTGCCCCCGGGCAGGTGCCGCCGGAGTCCCGTTCCCGAGGCCGCCGCGCGCCCAACTGGCCGCCGCCGGACGGCGATCGGCGCGCCTCATGAGCGAGCGCCGACTCGGTGGAGCCACCCACGATGCGGCTTTCCGCGAACAACCGGGCAGAGACGCTCACTTGATGTGTGTCCGCTTGCGACGGTTATCAGATGGATCAATCTGACATTTCGTCCCGCCTCGCATCTTTCACTTTTTGAACTTTGAAACAGCGTCTTGCATGGACCGGGGGCCTGGAGCAAATATTCCCTCCAGTGCTTGTCAGGGACACGGCGGCCCCACCGTCGTGCGCTCATGGCTGCGCTCAACGGGCCCACCACCCCATAGGGCCCCCGTTCTCCAACTGGAGGAATCAGTGAGGATCACGCGCACCACCCCCCATCGCCTTGCGAGACGCGCGCGGCTGATCGCAGTGACATCCGGCTTCGCGGTCGCCGCCGCGCTTGCGCTCCCCGCGAGCGGCGCCTCAGCAGCCGAACCCGCCCCCACGAAGTTCAGCGCCGCCGCGCTCAGCGACGCGAGCCAGGCCCTGCGCACAGCAGATGTCGGCGGCGTCGCCTGGTACACCGACTCGAAGACCGACAAGGTCGTCGTGACGGCCGACCGCACGGTCTCCAAGGCCGACCTGGCCAAGATCAAGAAGGAAGCCGGCGTGAACGCCGGTGCCTACGAGATCAAGCGGACACCGGGCAAGTTCACCAAGTTCATAGCCGGCGGCGAAGCCATCACCACGGGCGGCGCCCGCTGCTCGCTCGGCTTCAACGTGCAGGACAGCAGCGGCACCAAGTACGCCCTGACCGCCGGTCACTGCACCAACATCGGCAGCTCCTGGTCGATCGGCACGACTGCCGGCAGCAGCTTCCCCGGCAACGACTACGGCATCATCCGCCACTCCGATCCGAACGCGGCTGACGGCCGTGTCTACCTCTACAACGGCGGCTACCAGGACATCACCAACGCCGGGAACCCCTCCGTCGGCCAGTCCGTGCAGCGCAGCGGCAGCACGACCGGACTGCACGGCGGCACCGTCCAGGCCCTGAACGTGTCCGTGAACTACGGCGCCGACGGCATCGTCAACGGGCTCATCCAGACCAACGTCTGCGCCGAGCCCGGCGACAGCGGCGGCGCGCTGTTCGCCGGCAGCACGGCCCTGGGCCTGACCTCCGGTGGCAGCGGCAACTGCTCCTCCGGCGGTACGACCTTCTTCCAGCCGGTCACCGAGGCGCTGAGCGCGTACGGCGTGAGCGTCTTCTGAACCACCTCACCGCGCGGCATGGACTCCCTCCCTGCCGCGCGGTGAGCGCCGGCCTGCGCACCCCTCAGGGGCGCAGGCCGGTTTCGTCTTGCGTCCTGCGTGGCTTCCCGGCTGCGGCTTCCTGCCCGGGGCTTCCTTAGTGTGGCGCCGGGGCGAAAGATTGAACGGTCCGGTGACGTGGCAGTCGACCTCCATGGCCCGGCGTGCCCCGCTGCATACCGTCGATGTGACGGGCCGTCCGGCCGTCGTCGCACCGCGGAGGACGAAGATGCAGGCCAAGGAGCACCCGGCGGAGACCGGTCCGCCGGAAGGTCACACCCCCGGACCCGGCGAGCACGGCGCACGCCGCGCCTCTCAACAGCCGGACGGACAGGGGCGGTTCACCCGATTGCGCGACGCCGCCCGCGGGGGCGGCAAGGGCAACTCGCCCCTCGGCCCGCCCCCGGGTCCGACGCGGCCGGGTTTCTGGCGCAGCCCCCTCCGCGGCCCGTGGCTGACCTCGATGTTCGGGGTGGTCCTCCTCGTCGGCATCACCGTGCTCTTCGTGACGGGCCTGCTCTCGTACGCCGCGTACAACCCCGGCCTGGGGCCGCCCAACGACAAGACGCCGGACAAGGGCTGGCTGGGCTTCTACCTCTTCCCCTGGCCGACGGACCCTCCGTGGCTGTACCGCCTCAATCAGGGTGTGCACGTCACGCTCGGGGTCGTCCTGGTGCCGTTCCTGCTGGCGAAGCTGTGGTCGGTGGTGCCGAAGCTGTTCACCTGGCCGCCGGTGCGCTCCCTCAGCCATGGGCTGGAGCGGCTTTCGCTGCTGCTGCTCGTCGGCGGGGCGCTCTTCGAGTTCGCCACCGGCCTGCTGAACGTGCAGCTGGACTACATCTTCCCCGGCTCCTTCTACACCCTCCACTTCTACGGAGCCTGGGTCTTCATCGGCGCCTTCGTCGTGCACATCGCCTTCCGCATCCCCGTCATGGCGCGGGCCCTGCGCAGCCGCGATCTGCGCAGGGAGCTGCGTACCCCCACCCGCCGCACCGAGCCCGAACCGCCCGACGCAACCGGCCTGGTCACCCCGGATCCGGCACCGGCGACGATGTCCCGGCGTGGCGCCCTGGGCATGGTCGGCGCAGGCTCACTCGTGCTGTTCGTGGTGACGGCCGGCCAGAGCATCGGCGGATCGCTGCGTGAGACGGCCGTACTGGCGCCGCGTCACACCGACCCCGGCACCGGACCCAACGGTTTCCAGATCAACAAGACGGCAGATGCGCGGGGCATCCGTGCCGCCGACGTCGGGGAGGACTGGCGGCTGACGGTGCGCTCCGGCGACCGGGAGAGGATCCTCTCCCGGCAGCAGCTGCTGGATCTGCCGCAGCACGCCGCCGCCCTCCCCATCGCGTGCGTAGAGGGGTGGTCGACCGACGACCAGGAGTGGAGCGGCGTCAGGCTGACGACGCTGGCGGCCCTGGTCGGGTTCCGCGACGATCCTCCGGACGTCTTCGTCGAATCGGCACAGCGCAGCGGCTCGTTCCGCTCGGCGGGCCTGCGCGACAACCAGGTCCGCGACCCGCGGTCCCTGCTCGCCCTCCACGTCAACGGAGCGGACCTGTCCCTGGACCACGGCTATCCCGCGCGCGTCATCGTTCCGGCCAACCCCGGTGTGAACAACACGAAGTGGGTCACGCGCCTGACCTTCGGAGCGCGGCCGTGACGGGCGGCCCGGCGGATGAGAGCTCGGGAGACAAGGACCCGAGGGGAGACAAGGACCCGAGGGGCGACGAGGGCCCGAGGGACGCGCGCCCTGGGGACAAGAGCCCGACGGGCGACCGGAGTTCGGGGGACCACAGCCCGGAGGAGAGGGGCCCGGAGGAGGGAGGCCCGGAGGAGAGGAGCCCGGAAAAGAGGGGCCCGGAGGAGAGGGGCCCGGAGGAGAGGAGCCCGGAAAAGAGGGGCCCGGAGGAGAGGGGCCCGGAGGAGGGAGGCCCGGAGGAGAGGAGCCCGGAGCGGGCCAAAGGCCTGGCTGCGTTCCGCGCGCGGTACGGGGAATCGCCGTTGCATCTGCTTCTGGTGCTCTGCTCGTTCGCGCTGGCCGGGTACGCCGGCGTCCGGCTGCTGGAGGGGGACACGCTCGGCGTCGTCCTGTGGTTCGTGGGCGCAGCGGTCGTGCACGACCTCGTCCTGGTTCCGCTCTACTCGGTCGCCGACCGTGCGCTGCGTGCCGTCACAGCATGGCCCCGCAAGGGCCGTGGGCGCGGGGCGGCGGCATCACCGGAGCAGCCGGGCCAGTCGGAGCAGGTCAACTATGTGCGGGTGCCCGCCGTCATTTCGCTGCTGCTCCTTCTCGTCTGGTTTCCGCTCATCCTGGACCGGGGCGGCCACTACGCCTCATACACCGGTCTCGAACCGGGCGTATTCATGGGCCGCTGGCTGCTGGTCACCGCGGCACTCTTCGCCGTCTCGGCCGTGTGCCTGCTGGCGCGGGCAGTGCGGGGACGGCGGCGGGCGCACCGTGAGGACGGGGTCTAGTGCTGTGACCGGTAAGGCTCACCGGCTCGCGACGCCCGGCACGCACCTCTCCCCTGGCTTCGCCGGGGTGGGGTCTCCCCGGCGAAGCCAGGGGAAGTGCCCCCAGCGTTGTCGGAGTCGCCTGAGTACTCCCTCCCCTGGCTTCGGATGGGGAACCCCAAGGCTTCGCATGGGGAACCCAGCCCTTCGGCATGGGGAACCCCAGTACGAGGACGATCCTCCGCCTTGCGATGTGTCCCCTCGCTTTCGCGGTGGAGACCCCATGCACCGGACGCCGCGAGCTTCCCGGGAAACTCTCCCGGCCACAGCACTAGGGCGTTTCTTTTGGATCATCGGGCTGACCAGATGTGGATCGCGGCGATGTGGAGTGCGGCGAGGTAGATGGTGGCGGTCTTGTCGTAGCGGGTGGCCAGGCCGCGCCATTGCTTGAGCTTGTTGATGCAGCGCTCGACGGTGTTGCGGTGTTTGTAGACCTCGCGGTCAAAGGCCGGTGGTCTGCCGCCGCGTTGGCCGAGTCGTTTGCGGTGGGCGGCTTGGTCGGCGGGCTGGGGGATGACCGCCCGGATCCCGCGTCTGCGGAGTTCTGTGCGGATGGCGCGGGATGAGTAGGCCTTGTCCGCCAGGAGCACATCGGGTGTGGTGCGTGGCCGGCCGCCTCGTGGCCGGGGCACGCGCAGGTGTGCCATGACCTTCGGGAAGGCGGGTGCGTCACCGGCCTGGCCCGGGGTGAGAGTGAACGCCAGTGGACGGCATTGGCCGTCGGCTGCCAGATGGATCTTGGTGGTCAGTCCGCCGCGGGAGCGTCCGAGGGCATGATCGTGTGGCTCGCCTGCCGGGGCCCCTTTTGACGGGCCCCGGCCGCGTGCTGGTGAGCGCGGACAATGGTGGAGTCGACCGCGACGGCCCACTCGAGATCGTCTTCGGCGTCGGCCTGGGCCAGGAGGGCGGTCAGCACGCGTTCCCAGGTGCCATCGGCGGCCCAGGTCCGCAGCCGGTTGTGCACGCCCTTCCACGAGCCGAACTCGGCGGGCAGGTCCATCCACGGCGTTCCGGTCCGGTACTTGTAGGCGATCGCGTCGATCACCTGCCGGTGGTCACGCCACCGGCCGCCCCGCTTGGGTGTCCGGTCCGGCAGCAACGGCTCAATCCGCGCCCACTGCGCGTTAGTTAACGGCACACCACAATCAACGAGCAGATGATCCGCAAGAAACGCCCTAGCGCCCGCCTTCCCGTCATGTCCGTCGTGCGGCCTTCCGCCGTACGACGGCGAATCCGTGTGCGGGCAGCGTCACCTGGGCGTCCGGACCGGGGACGGTACGCAGGCCGCGCGGCCGTGCCCGGACGTCGTACAGCTCGACGGTCACAGGTCCCTGACCGGGCAGCGTCACCCCGGCCGTGTGCGCCCGTCCGTCGCCGTTGTGGAGGAGAGCGATGCTCCGCTCCGGCCCGTGGAGCACCCGTCGTGCCACGACGGGCCGCACCAACACGGCGTCGACGCGCAGCGGATGCTCTCCGACGGCTTCGGCGCGCGCCCGCAGCCGTCCTCCCGGTGCGAACGTCTCCGGCAGCGCAACAGGCGTGAGCGCACCGGGCGCCGCGGTGATGCCCTGGTCTCCGGCAGTGCCGTGGTCGACGCGGGTGGCCCGGGGGCCGGAGCCGCGGGCGCCCCAGCGCGTCGCGCCGGCGTCGGTGTCGGGGACGAGGTTGACGACCGGCGAGGCGAGCAGGGGCCCTTCCGTGTCGTCGGGCAGCGTCCACGAGATGCCTCCGCCCTCGCGCAGGGCGGCGTAGGCGCCGCCGCTGTACTGCGACTCCCCGGTCCAGGGCGAGTCGGGGCTCACGGACTCGGCGGCTCCCGTCAGTTCGCCCTTCTCGGCCTCCAACACGCGCAGTCCGTCACGTTGGCCGGTGCCGCCCAGGCCCAGCGGGGAAGCGGCGGAGCGCGCGCCGCCGCGGTCGCTGAGCGAGTCGAGGGCGAGCATCGAGAGCAGGCCGTGAATGGTGGATTCGGCCCCGGAGTTGCGGTTGATCTTGCCGTCGGGTGCGACGCCGTCGAAGGTGACGCCGGTGTCCGGGTCGTAGACGGCTTCGCCTGCCGCGTTCGCCCCGAAGTACCAGGCGGCGGTGAGCGCCGCCAGCGGATACAGGCCCGGTGCGCCGCCGTTCTCGGCGACGGTGAGCAGGGCGCGCAGGCGGGAGTCGACGCCGTACGCGATCTGGTTGCGGTCGACGGGGGCGGGCAGCCAGCCGTTGTCGCAACCTCCGGCCGTCAGCAGTTCGGGAGTGAAACCGGCCGTGTCGGCGAGCGCGGTACGGAGCAGGCCGGGGCGTGAGAGCACGG
This sequence comes from Streptomyces sp. CNZ301, assembly GCF_004217425.1. Lineage (NCBI taxonomy): Bacteria > Bacillati > Actinomycetota > Actinomycetes > Kitasatosporales > Streptomycetaceae > Streptomyces > Streptomyces sp. CNZ301. Next base: position 908,074 of record NZ_SHLG01000002.1, on the reverse strand, counting down.
ACGCCGCGGTCGCGAGCGCGGTCGGCATCTGGGCGCCCCAGGCGTGCCACTGCGAGACCGCCGCCGCGCTGGGCAGCACCGCCCCGTACGGCCAACGGCCCGGACCGCCGGAGGCCAACGCGGCGATGCCTTCGGCCAGTTGTGCCGTGGCCGTCCGGGCGCGGGTGCCGCCGCCCGACCGCACGTAGGCGGCGAGGCCGAGCACCGCCTCCGAGGAGGCGTCCGCGCCGTGGGTGATGAGCCACGCGGGCACACGGCGGCCGTCGGCGGTCTCCCATGTCCCGTACCGGCTCAGCACATCGCGTTCGAGGGCGGTCAGGGCCAGTTCGAGGCGGTCGCGGAGGAACGCGGCGAAGGCGGGGTCGGTACGGCGGAACGCTTCGAAGCCCTCTCCGAGCGCCCAGACGAACCGTGCCAGCCAGTAGGACGGGCCCGAGTCCGAGGGGTCGGGCTTCTCGGGCGGGTAGGCGCTGCGAGTGAGGGTGCCGTCGGCCTGCTGCCACAGGACGACGTTGCCGGCGTGGGGGCCGTCGGTCGTCTGGAGGTAGCAGATGCCGCGCAGCAGTTGTCGGGCCGAGTCGCGGCTGCGGCCGGAGCCCGTGCTCACCCAGTGCCGAAGATGCACGACGGCGGCGCGGGCCATGTCGTCGGCGTTGAAGGCGCCTTGCTCGTAGTGGCCGGTGCCGGGGTCGAGCTTTCCGCCGCCGATGCGCCGGTACGAGCCGTCGTCCTGCCGTTCCGCGTAGGTCCACAGCGTGCCGAGCCGGGGCTCCTCCCGCAGCCGGTAGGTGTCGTGCCCCGGGAGCGGTGCCGGCTCGACCGTGTCGCCGAGGAAGCGGAGGTGGGCGAGGTTGGTCAGGCGGCCCGTGCCACCGCGGGTGCCGGGGGAGGCTGCGCGTGCCGGTGGGGCCCCGAGCAGTGAGGAGGCCGGTACGGCAGCGCCCAGGGCGAGGAGTCTTCTGCGGGGCACACTCATGGTCTCGGCTCCTCTTCCCTGTCTTCTTCTTCCGGGCGTTCGACTGCGTCCCGGCGTGCGTTCCGGCCTGTTCTCCGGCGCGTTTCCGGCCGCGTCCTGGCCCGTGCCCGACCGCACCGGTCTTCGCCGTCCGGCTGGAGGATCTCGCACCCTGCCCGTTTAAATCGGTTTAGACAACCCCGCGGACAGACTTGGAGCGCCCCGCGCCGCCCGCGGTGTCTCGTTCAGATCATGGGGATGACCGCATGAGGATGCCCGCTGCGGCGTTCGGCCAGGAAGCAACGGCGCAATCCGCGTCCGCTGCACATCAGTCGGCGGCACACCCCGGCCAACACCCGACCGGCCCGGCGGAACGCCCTGGTCGTAGGCGTGGCGGTGGTGTCTCACCCGGCATCATCACGCCGTTGGTACGGGTCGGGAGCCGGCCGGGCTGCGGGCACCGGCCCGGCCGGCTGCCGGCCGGGCCGAGGCGGGCCGAGGCCGGCCGTCGCGGGTGCGCGGGCAGGAGGGCTCAGGCTTCGGCGCCGTGGCGGGACTTGGTGTCGCGGCTCAGTTCCTCGTTGATGCGCTGGGCTTCTTCGAGCTGGTCTTCGAGGATGATGATGCGGCAGGCGGCCTCGATGGGAGTGCCCTGGTCGACGAGTTCGCGGGCTCGGGCGGCGATGCGCAGCTGGTAGCGGGAGTAGCGGCGGTGGCCGCCTTCGGAGCGCAGGGGGTTGATGAGGCGGGCCTCGCCGACGGCGCGAAGGAAGGCGGGGGTGGTGCCGAGTATTTCGGCGGCACGGCCCATGGTGAAAGCGGGGTAGTCGTCGTCGTCGAGACGACCGAGTGAGTTGTCCTCTGTCATTTGCACCTCTGTTGGGGGAACGCATCGTGGGGCCCTGGTGCCGAACGGCACCAGGGCCCCGAGGGATTTGAACACCATCTGCCGGCTTACTGCAGTGCCGGCCTTCTCGTTCCGCACCGACCCCCGGAAGAGGGGAGCGCGTGCGGGGATCGCGGATGCGTGACCGTGGGACCACCTTCCATTCCGGGGCCTGCGGTACCCGGGCTGTCGATGTCCTCGCCCGGGCGATCCTGGATGGCGTCTGCCTCCTTCTGTCTCTTTCCTGCGGTTCAACCTGCTTGCCACTACGGGTACTGCGTTCTTACGGCGGCTCCTGGTGAGCCACCCGGCCCGGCAGTCAGCGAGGGGACCCCGAATCCTTCCGGCCCCGCCACTCCACTGCCGTGCCCAACCTGCTGGTCCTGCATGCGCGGCAGTTCGTCCTCTGCCGCGCCTTCTCGATCTCTTGGCTACGAGGAAGACACTAACCCCGGGAGGCTCACATGTCTACTCCCGCCATGACAGATTTTCTGTGAGAAGGAATGCCGGCTTCTGTCCTCCCTTGCCCCCGAAAAGCTGCACCGGAGAGCACTGCCGGCGGAGTATGAAGGTCAGCCGGGGCGGGCATGCGCCTGGGCACGGCAAGAGCGGCACAACGATCCAAGTGGGGTGTACGCGCATGAACAGCACGATGATCACCAGCATGCCGAATCCCGAAGCGACCGTCGTGCGGGGCGAGCGCTCATGCGACGTTCACAAGGCCCGCGACGCCGCCCGTGCCTTCACCGACAGCCTCACGCCGGCACCGGACGGCTCCCTGGCGGACACCTTGGTCCTGGTGGTCTCCGAACTCGTCACCAACGCCCTGCGTCACGGTGGCGGCCGGTACACCCTCGAGTTGTCCGCCGGGCCGGACGCGCTGGCCGCCGCGGTCACCGACCCCAGTCCGGCACGCCCGTGCGAGCGGACGCCCGACCGCAGCGGCGGCAGCGGCGGCTTCGGCTGGCACATGATCCGCAGCGTCACCAGCCGCGTGACCATCACGCTCGGCCCCGGGCCCGGCAAGACCATCCACGTCCGGCTCCCGCGAGAGCTCCGCCCGGAACCGGAGGGCGCGTCCGGCGCGAGAGCTGATCTTGCCTGCGCACGGTGACGACCCGGATCACGGACGCAGCCGGGCCACCGGCACGCAAGTCATGCCGGCCGCACTGCCGCCGCCGGGCGGCGCGACATGTGTGTGCGTGGGTCCGGTCGGCGCGGGCAACGCGCGGAGGCGTGAGCTTCGTCGCCGGCCGGAGGCGAGTCGTCCTTGACCGTCCGGACGAAGACCAGCGGCGAGTCCCGGCGGAGTCGCCGTCCAGTGCCGACGACTTCTGACTCACGCCTTAGAACTGGTCTCATTTGGTGAGGTAGTGGTGGCGGATGGGCATGGCCCAGCGCACTGGGGCGGAAAGCGCGTGACAAGTGCGCCGCCAAGCACGCAGGGTGTGAGCATGCTTGATCACATTGCCATCCAGGTGCGCGACATCGCGGCCAGCGCCGCGTTCTACGACGCCGTACTCGCCCCGCTCGGCGGCGAGCGCAAGAAGCAGTTCGGCGAGAACATCAGCTTCGGCATCACCGGACACCCGCTGTGGCTGGTCCCCGCGAACGACCCTTCGCCCGCGCGCGAGTTGCACATCGCCTTCGCTGCGGCCGACCGCGCCACCGTGGACGCCTTCTATGCTGCGGCCGTCGCGGTGGGTGCCGAGGTCCTGCACGCGCCTCGACTGTGGCCTGAGTACCACGAGTCGTACTACGGAGCCTTCGTCCGCGATCCCGACGGCAACAACGTAGAGGCTGTCTGCCACCGGTCCTAAGAATTCGTCTCATTTGTTGAGTCTGCGGTAGCAGATGAGGGTGCAGGCAATGCTGGTGAAGGCGAGGAAGTGGTCTGCCTTGCGTTCGTAGCGGCGGTGGAGACGGCGGCAGCCGGCGAGCCAGGCCATGGTGCGTTCGATGGTCCAGCGGTGGCGGCCCAGCCGTTGGGAGGTCTCGACGCCTTTGCGGGCGATGCGGTGGGTAATGCCGCGTCCGCGTAACCAGCTCCGCAGGTGGTCGTAGTCGTAGCCCTTGTCGCCGTGGAGCTTGTCCGGCCGACGCCGGCGCCGCCCGCGCCGCGACCGGATCGGCGGGATGCTCTTGACCAGGGGTATCAGTGCCTGGCTGTCGTGCGTGTTGGCACCGGAGATGCCGACGGATAGCGGCAAGCCGGTGCGGTCGGTGATCAGATGGATCTTCGACCCCTTCTTGCCCCGATCGACAGGATTCGGACCTGTCAGCGCCCCCCTTTGAGGGCCCGCATGTTCACGAGTCGATCGCGCAGCGCGTCCAGTCGAGCTCTCCGCGGCCGCCCAGCTCGTCCAGGACCACGCGGTGGAGCCTGGCCCACACCCGAGCCTTCGACCATTCGGCGAACCTGCGGTGAGCCGTTGGTCCTGAGGGGCCGAAGGAAGGGGGAAGCTGCCGCCAGGTGCAGCCCGTCGTGGCGACGAAGATGATCGCCGCTAGTACCTCCCGGTCCGCGTACCTGCGACGGCCGCCGCCCTGCGGTCGCGCAGGTGCCTCGGGCACCACTCGCTGGAACAGCTCCCACAATTCATCCGGCACCAAGCGCTCCACGATCCCCACGACCGCAGGCTACCGACTGCTACCCCAAATGAGACAAGCTCTTAGCGCCGGATCGCCCTCCTGTCGAGTCCGTCGTACGAACAGGCGGAAAACAGCGGGTACTTGAGCCCCGAGTTGGCGAGCAGGTGTGGCCGAACGGGGGTACGACGGCCGAAAGCGCACGATCAGGCCCCGGTGTGGAGCTGAAATCGCACCGTGTGCGTGCCCGTACACGTGAATTCGTGGCAGGTACTTGCCATTGTGGGTCCGTCTCTTGTGACTCACGAGTATGCCGTCGTACGTTCTCCGCGCGTAGACATTCCGACCCCACCGGGACAGTCGCCAAGGAGACCGCCGTGACCCCCAACCACATTGCTCCAAGGGTGAGATCGAGCAGACGCACGCCGATGCCGGGGCGGGCCGCCGTGCCCCCGCAGGCCACCGGTGCAGCGGAAGCACGGACCCCCGCCCGTCCGCCCGCTGCTCACGCCCCCACTCTCCCCGTGCCCTTCGACGGATGATGTGAGGGGTCCGGCCCCGAAGCCTTCCCGGCGGCGTATTTGCGCGTTTCCTCAATGGTGGCCGCCGGTGCGGGGAGCTGGGGCACAATCGCCGGACAACCGGAATCCGCCCGGCGTGACCCGCCCCGGGCCACCGGCAGGCCGACCTCCTGCCGTCGCGGTGGCTCGTCGCGGCCGCCGGCTGATCCGGAAATCCCGCTCCAATGCTGTGATCTGCCACACAGTGCCCGTGTGGCATGTAAGCGGACGGTTACATGGCCATGACAAACGTAATGACCGCTGCGTTCCGTCTTCATGACGTGCGTGTCACGGCCCTGCTCGGTGTGCCTCGGAGGGCGAAATGCCCGGCACTGGGCGCCTCTCCGGCAGTTGACGGAGAGTGACGAGCACGCGGGAAACCATCGGTTGACCGCACAGTAACCGTCCCGTCTACTACGCATGGTCAGCTGGCCGAAGCGATCGTGCAGTCGGGAGAGCCCATGAGGATGCTGGATACGGACGCGTCCCACGTGTCCTCGCGATCCAACCCGGTCATCGCGATCAACCCCCTGCACAGGCCGTCACCACGGCTGACCGCGGGCGCCTGCGCGGCAGGTGCACTCGGAGTGCTCGAACTGCCCGCCGGTGACGGCGCGTTGCGTGAGGCGGCCGAGCATCTCGACCGCACGGACCGATGGGCGGCACGCCCCTTCGGAGTGCGCATCCGCCCCGGCTGCCCGGTGACGGACGGCGACCTCCCCGCAGCCGTGGAGACCGTTCTGCTCGCCGATCCCGCCAGGTCACCGGGGGAGTTCGGCGGCAGGCGCGTCCTCGTCGAGGTCGCCGGGCTGGACGAGGCACGCCGCGCCGCGGCCGCCGGGGCCCACGGCCTCATCGTCCGCGGCAGCGAAAGCGGCGGCCGCGCTGGGGAGTTGAGCACCTTCGTGCTGCTCCAGCAGGTCCTCGCGGCCCTCGGCGGAGCACGCGACGGGCTGCCCGACGGCATGCCCGTGTGGGCGTGCGGCGGCATCGGGCCCCACACCGCTGCCGCCGCCGTCGCGGGCGGCGCGGCCGGTGTCGTACTGGACACGCAGCTGGCACTGCTGGACGAGGCCGGGCTGCCGCTGGAGATCACCGAGGCCCTCTCCGGGCTGGACGGCTCCGAGACGGTCCTGCACCACGGCATGCGCGTGCTGCGCCGACGCGGCCCCGGAGCCCCCGAACTGCCGCAGGACGCCGATGAGTTCGCCTCCCGAATAGGCGGCGACGACCTGCGCACGCAGTTCCTCCCCGCCGGCCAGGACGTCTTCCTCGCCGCCTCCTTCGCGCGCAGGTGGAGCTCCGTCACCGACGTCGTACGGGGCATGCGCGAGGCCGTCGCCGCCGTCGTTCAGGACGACGAGGCGGCCGGGGCACTCGGCCCCGGCGCTCCCGGCGCCGCCGCCCTCGGTACCCGGCTGCCCGTCGCGCAGGGGCCGATGACCCGCGTCAGCGACCAGCCGGAGTTCGCCGCCGCCGTCGCCGCGGACGGTGCGCTGCCCTTCCTCGCGCTGGCGCTCGCCGGCGCGGAGCAGACCAGGACGATGCTCGAGGCCACCAAGTCCGCGCTGGGCGAGGCTCCTTGGGGCGTGGGCATCCTCGGTTTCGCCGACGAGGAGATCAGGGCGGCCCAATTGGAGGCCGTACGCCAGGTACGGCCCACGCACGCGATCATCGCCGGCGGCCGCCCCGCACAGGCGGCCGCGCTGGAGGCGGAGGGCATATCCACCTTCCTGCACGTGCCCTCGCCGGGGCTGCTGCGGCAGTTCCTCGCCGCCGGCGCCCGCAAGTTCATCTTCGAGGGCGCCGAGTGCGGAGGCCACGTCGGCCCGCGCAACAGCTTCCCGCTGTGGGAGGCACAGGCCGAGGTCCTGCTGGAGTTCGTGGCCAAGGAGAGACCCGGCGCTGCCGGTGAGATCACCGTCCTCTTCGCCGGCGGCGTGCACGACGAACGATCCGCATCGATGGTCGCCGCCCTGGCCGCACCGCTGACACGCGCCGGGGTCGCCACCGGCGTACTGATGGGCACCGCCTACCTGTTCACCCAGGAAGCCGTCGACGCGGGAGCCATCCTTCCGCGCTTCCAGCAGCAGGTCGTCTCCGCCGAGCGCACCGACCTGCTGGAGACCGCACCCGGACACGCCACCCGGTGCGCGCACAGCGCCTTCACCTCCCACTTCGCCTCCCTCAAGCAGCAGTTGCGCCAGGCCGGCGTCCCCGAGCGGGAGATCTGGGAGCAGCTGGAGAAGTTCAACGTCGGGCGGCTGCGCGTCGCCAGCAAGGGCATCGAACGCGTCGGGCCCGAGCTGCGCGGCGTGGACGAGCAACGCCAGGGCGACGAGGGCATGTTCATGGCCGGTGAGGTGTGCGTGCTGCGCACTGCCGTCACGACCGTCGCCGCGCTCCACGAGTCCGTCGGCGAGCGGGCCGCCTCGGTGCTGCGCGAACGCTCACGGCGGCTGCGGGACGAACTCGGCCTCGCGGAGCACGGATCCGGGCCGGAGGAGGAGAGCCGGGCCGAGCCGCTGCGCATCGCGGTCGTCGGCATGGCGGGCATGTTCCCCGGCGCCGAGGATCTCTCCGCCTTCTGGGCGAACGTGCTGGCCGGCAAGGACTGCGTCACCGAGGTGCCGGAAGAGCGCTGGGATCCGGAGCTGTACTACGCGCCGGACGGCGACGGGGAGCGCACCCCCTCGCGCTGGGGAGGGTTCCTGCCCGAAATCCCCTTCGACCCGCTGAGTTTCGGCATCCCGCCCGCCTCGCTCGCCAGCATCGAGCCCGTGCAGCTGCTGGCGCTGGAGGCCGCGCGGCGGGCCCTGGCCGACGCGGGCTGCGAAGGGCGGCCCGTCGACCACTCCCGCACGTCCGTCGTCTTCGGGGCGGAGGCCGGCAGCGACCTGTCCAACGCCAGCGTCCTGCGCACCGTTCTCCCGGCATACCTCGGCGGGGACCTGCCCGCCGCTCTCGACGAACAGCTGCCGCACCTGACCGAGGACTCCTTCCCCGGCGTCCTCGCCAACGTCATCGCCGGCCGCATCGCCAACCGGCTCAACCTCGGCGGGGCCAACTACACCGTGGACGCCGCGTGCGCCTCGTCGCTGACCGCCGTGGACGTGGCCTGCAAGGAACTGGTCACCGGCACCAGCGACATGGTGCTGTGCGGCGGCGCCGACCTGCACAACGGGATCAACGACTACCTGCTCTTCTCCTCCGTGCACGCCCTCTCGCCGACAGGGCGCTCGTCCACGTTCGACGACGGCGCCGACGGCATCGCGCTCGGTGAGGGCGTCGGCTGCGTCGTGCTCAAGCGCCTCGCGGACGCCGAGCGCGACGGCGACCGCGTCTACGCGGTGATCGACGGCGTCGGCAGCGCCAGCGACGGCCGCGCGCTCGGTCTGACCGCGCCGCGCCCCGAGGGCCAGCGTGCCGCGCTCACCCGCGCCTACCGCAACGCGGGCGTATCGCCCGCGCAGATCGGCCTGATCGAGGCGCACGGAACGGGCACGGTGGTGGGCGACCGCACCGAACTGACCACGCTCACACAGGTGTTCACCGAGGCGGGCGCGCCGCCCGGCAGTTGCGCCATCGGGTCGGTGAAGTCGCAGATCGGGCACACCAAGTGCGCCGCCGGCCTGGCGGGGCTGATCAAGACGACGCTGGCCCTGTACCACGGGGTGAAGCCGCCGACGCTGCACATCGAGGAGCCCAACGCCGCCTGGAATCAGGAGAGCAGCCCGTTCTTCTTCCACTCGGCGGCAAGGCCGTGGGCCGCCGAGGCCTCCGAACGTGTCGCGGGTGTAAGCGCATTCGGCTTCGGCGGGACGAACTTCCACGCCGTGCTGCGCGCATACGACCAGGCGCCCTCCGTGCACTCCAGCGACGAGTGGCCGGTCGAGCTGTTCACCTTCCGCGGCAAGGACGACGCCGCGGCGCAGCGCGCCGTGCGCCGCCTCCTGGAGCAGGTCGAGCAGGCTGGGCAGACGGGACGGGACGGCGCGTGGCGGCTGCGGGACCATGCACTCGGTGCCGCCCGCGTCAGCGACTCGGCCGCCGTGCGGGGCGAGCCGGTGCGCATCGCTCTCCTCGCGCAGAGCGTCGGAGAGCTGCGCGGGCTGCTGCACCGTGCGGCCGAGGGCGCGCACGATCCGGCGGCGGGCATCTTCGCCGCCTCGGACAGCGCCACGGGCGAGGCATCCGTGGGAGGTGCCATCGCCTTCCTCTTCCCCGGCCAGGGCAGCCAGCGCCCCGGGATGCTCGCCGACCTCTTCGTGGCCTTCCCCGAACTCCAGCGCTACCTCCACATGGGCAGGCGCTGGGCGGATGCGCTGTACCCGCCGACGGCCTTCGACAAGGCGACCGCCGACGCGCAGCTCGCCCGCATCACCGACACCGCCGTCGCCCAGCCGGCCCTGGGCATCGTCGAACTCGCCGCCGCCGACCTGCTCGCCTCCCTCGGCATACGCCCGGACATGGCCGCGGGGCACAGCTACGGCGAACTCGTCGCGCTGGGCGTCGCGGGGGCGCTGTCTCCCCAGGACGTGCTCACGGCCAGCGCCGCACGCGCCGAGGCGATACTCGATCAGATCCCGGACAAGGGCGACGCCGGCGCCATGGCCGCCGTCACCGCGCTCCCCGAAAAGGTCGACGAGGTACTGGCGTTGGCGGGGCTCGACGGTGAGGTCGTCACGGCCAACCGGAACTCGCCGAGGCAGACCGTGATCTCCGGCCCGACGGAGGCCGTCACGAAGGCGGTCGGTCACCTCAAGGACGCCGGCCTGTCCGCCAGGACGCTCCAGGTGGCGTGCGCCTTCCACAGCCCGCTCGTGGCAGGCGCCGGTGAAGCGTTCGCGCGGACGCTGCAGTCGATGTACATACACGCGCCCGGACTTCCCGTCTGGTCCAACAGCACGGCAGAGCCCTACGACGCCGTCCCCCATGCGGTGCGCGCAGGGCTCGCCGAACAGATCGGGTCGCCGGTCCGGTTCGCCGAGCAGATCGAGTCGATGTACGCGGCGGGCGCACGCGTCTTCACAGAGGTCGGCCCGGGCAAGGTCCTGACCAGGCTCGTATCGGCGATCCTCGGCGATCGTCCACACAGTACGGTCACATTCGAGGACGCCAGGCGCGGGGGACTGTACGGTTTTCTCGCCGGTGTCGCACAACTTGCCGTCGCCGGCGCAGACGTGCGCACCGGAATGCTCTACCAGGGGCGGGACGCCGTCGACCCGGAGAGCGCCACCCCCGGCAAGCCCGCCGGCTGGACCGTGGACGGTCAGCTCGTCCGTCTCGCCGACGGCACCATCCCGCCCAACGCCCTTCGTCCCCCACGCCCAGTCACGGAGCTGATCGTGCCGGAACCCCCCACGCAGGACGGCACCACGCTGTCCGGTCCGGACGCTCTCATCGCCGAATTCCTGCGCTCCAGCAGGGAGATGGTCACCGCGCAGAGAGATGTGCTGCTGCGCTACCTGGGAGCCGCCGAACTTCCCCCCGCCCCCGCCGGTTCGCCGGCGCTGCCCGCACCCGCCGTCACCGTGCCCGCCGCGCCTTCCCCCGCGACGGCCGCGAGCACGCCCGCCGCGCCGGCGTCCGCCCCGTCGCCCGCCGCTGTCGCGCCATCGTCCGCTGCTGGTGCCGGTGCCGCTGTGTTGTCGGCGGATGCGGTGCTGGAGTCGGTGTTGTCGGTGGTGGCTGAGCGTACGGGTTATCCGGTGGACATGATCGAGCCGGGCTTGGATCTGGAGGCGGATCTGAGTGTGGATTCGATCAAGAGGGCTGAGATAGCCGGTGAGTTGGCGGTGCGGTTGGGTCTGCCTGTGGGGCGGGACGCCGATGTGGAGGAGCTGAGTGCGGCCCGTACGGCGGCCGCGATCTCCGACCTTCTCGTCGCCAGGCTCGGCGCCGCCGCGCCGGCGTCCGCCCCGTCGCCCGCCGCTGTCGCGCCATCGTCCGCTGCTGGTGCCGGTGCCGCTGTGTTGTCGGCGGATGCGGTGCTGGAGTCGGTGTTGTCGGTGGTGGCTGAGCGTACGGGTTATCCGGTGGACATGATCGAGCCGGGCTTGGATCTGGAGGCGGATCTGAGTGTGGATTCGATCAAGAGGGCTGAGATAGCCGGTGAGTTGGCGGTGCGGTTGGGTCTGCCTGTGGGGCGGGACGCCGATGTGGAGGAGCTGAGTGCGGCCCGTACGGCGGCCGCGATCTCCGAGCTTCTCGTCGCCAGGCTCGGCGCCGCCGCACCCGCGACCGGGGCTGCGCGGTCCGCGGCCCCCGCAGCCGTGCCCGCACCGGCGCAGAACGCACCCTCCGAGGAGCCCGCCGCGAGCGGCGCCGTCGTCGTGGCGCCGCAGCGGCTGGAGTTCACCGAGACCGAACTGCCCGCACCGCCCGCCCCCGCTCTCGCCGAGGGCGCCACCGTCACCGTCCTGGGCGGCGGCGCGCTGGGCACCCTCGTGGCGGAGCGCCTGCGGGAGCTGGGCGCCATGCCGCACACCGTGCCCGACGGCCAGCCGCTCCCGGAGCAGGTCGGCGAGATCGTCTTCCACCTGCACTTCCTGGAGTCGCCGGAGACCACGCTCCCCGAGACCTTCCCGCTCTTCCAGGGCATCCTGGCCTCCGGACCCACGCGGCTGATCGGGGCGGACCGGCGCGCGGAGGGGGCCGCCTCCGGTCTGCGGGGCTTCTTCCGCAGCGTCGCCCGCGAGTACGAGGACGTCGCCGCGACGCTGGTCGAAGTCGGCGCGGACGACGACCCGGAGACGGTCGCCCGCCTCCTCGTGGCCGAACTCGGCGCCACGGAGCGCGAACCCGTCGTCCTCTCCGAGGGCGGACGCAGGCGCGCGCTGAGGCTGGCACCCAAGGACCTGGGCGCCGTCGCCGCGACGGGCGCCGGCCCGGCCGGTGACGGCGTCTCCGAGGCGGCGGCCGCCGGGCTCGACCGCGACTCCGTCCTGCTCCTGGTCGGCGGCGCCCGCGGCATCACCGCGCGCTTCGCCCGCACCGTCGCCGCCGCGAGCCGCTGCCGGATCGAGCTGCTGGGCCGCACTCCCGTGCCACCGCCGTCCGAGGACCCGGCCACGGCCGCGGCTCCGGGACGCGACGAGTTGCGCACGGCCTTCATCGGCTCCGGGATGACGTCACCGGCGGAGATCGAGCGTGCCGTCTCAGCCGTCCTCGCCGAACGCGAGGTGCGCGAAACCCTCGCCGCACTGCGGGAGTCGGGCAGCCAGGCCCGCTACCGCTGCGTCGACGCGCTGGACGAGGAAGCCGTACGCGCCGCGGTGAAGGAGATACACGCGGAGCACGGCAGGCTCGACGGAGTCGTCTACGCGGCAGGCGTCATCGAGGACAAGCTGATCGCGGAGAAGTCGCCGGAATCTTTCCGCCGTGTCTTCTCCACGAAGGCCGACGGTGCCCGCGTGCTGCTCGACGCCCTCGGCGCCCTGCCCGAATCCCCGCGCTTCGCCGTGCTGTTCGGCAGCATCGCCGGAGCACTGGGCAACCGCGGACAGGCCGACTACGCGGCAGCCAACGACGCCCTGGAGGAGCTGGGCCGGCGCTGGTCGACGGAGGACCGCCGCGGTCTGACCGTGCACTGGGGGCCCTGGGCCGCGTCGGAGACCAACAGCGGCATGGTGACGCCGGAGTTGATGCGCTCCTACGCGGCTCGCGGCATCGAACTCCTCGACCCCGAGGAGGGGCCGCTGAGTCTGCTGCGCGAACTCGCCTGGGGCGCGCCCACGGTGCACGCGGTGGTCGCCGCTGCGTCCGGCTGGTGAACCGTGTCCGCCCCTGAGCTCGGTCCCTCCCGCACCCCCGTCGCGATCGTCGGCATGGCCGCTCTCTTCCCGGGCGCCGGCGATCTGGACCGCTACTGGCAGAACATCGTCGGCGGCGTCGACGCGATCACCGACGTGCCCCAAGGCCGCTGGGACGAGGAGTTCTACGCGGCCTGGGGGTCCCCCCGGACGGAGTCCGGGGGAGGGCCACGGCGCGCAGACCGCGTCTACTGCCGGCGCGGCGGATTCATCGACGACACCGCCGAGTTCGACCTGACGCGGTTCGGCATCATGCCCAACTCGGTGCCCGGGACCGAGCCCGACCAGCTCATCGCCCTCGATGTGGCCCACCGGTCCATCGAGGACGCCGGCGGGGAAGGGGTGCTGCCGGAGGACCGGCAGCGGGCAGGAGTCGTACTGGGCCGCGGCGGGTACCTCACGCCCGGCCTGGTGCGGCTCGACCAGCGCGTACGCACCAGCAACCAGGTCGTGCGCACACTCCGCGAACTCGTGCCCGAACTGGGCGAGGACCGGCTGGAAGAGGTGCGCTCGGCCTTCGCCGGCCAACTCGGCCCCGAGGCACCGGAGTCGGCCATCGGCCTGGTGCCGAACCTGGCGGCCTCACGTGTCGCGAACCGGCTCGACCTGCGCGGCCCCGCCTACACCGTGGACGCGGCGTGCGCCTCGTCGCTCGTGGCCGTCGACCACGCGGTCCGCGAACTCGACGCCGGACGCTGCGACATCATGCTCGCCGGCGGCGTGCACCACTGCCACGACATCACCCTGTGGTCCGTCTTCAGCCAGCTCGGCGCGCTGTCGCGCAGCCAGCGGATACGGCCGCTGCACCGCGGGGCGGACGGTGTCCTCATCGGCGAGGGCACGGGCGTCGTGGTGCTCAAGCGGCTCGCGGACGCCGAACGTGACGGCGACCGGATATACGCCGTCGTGCGCGGCACCGGCGTGGCCAGCGACGGCCGTTCCTCCAGCCTGTTCAACCCCGACCCCGGCGGACAGGTGCGTGCCGTGCGCCAGGCGTGGGACGCCGCAGGGCTCGACCCGCTCGCTCCCGGCGCCATCGGGCTGCTGGAGGCTCACGGCACCGCGACACCCGCCGGCGACGAGGCCGAACTGACCACTCTCGCCGAGGTGTTCGGCCCCGGCCCCGGCCCCGCGGGGACCGCCGCGGACGCGGGGGAGGGCGCCCGCGCGGTCATCGGCTCGGTGAAGTCGATGATCGGGCACACCATGCCCGCCGCGGGCATAGCCGGACTCATCAAGGCAGCACTCGCCGTCCACCACAACGTGCTGCCGCCGACGCTGCACTGCGACGACCCGCACCCGGCCCTCGCCCGCACGCGCTTCGCACCGCTCACCGAGGCACGCCCCTGGGAGGAACCGGAAGGCGGCGCACCGCGCCGGGCAGGCGTCAACGCCTTCGGCTTCGGCGGCATCAACGCCCACGTCGTACTGGAGCAGCCCGCGACGCGTGCCGCGGACCGGAACGCCCCGGCCGGCGGGGGTGCCTCCGCCACCGCGGCCGTCGTCGAACCCGAGCGGGTGCTGCGGCTGGCCGCCGACGGACCGGAGGCACTCGCGGACCTGCTGGAGTGCGACGACGCGGCGGTGCTGGCGCAGAGCCTCGACGAGACCACCCCCGTCACCGCGCGGTGCCGGCTGGGCATCGTCGACCCGACGGCGCGGCGACTGAAGCTCGCACGCAAGGCCGTCGCCAAGGGCATGCCGTGGTCCGGACGCAGTGACGTGTGGTTCAGCCCCCGCCCGATACTCGGTCCCGCGGGAGGGCTCACCGCCTTCGTCTTCCCGGGACTGGAGGCCGAGTTCGAGCCCAGGGCGGACGGTCTGGCAAAGCGGTTCGGCCTCGACTTCTCCTTCGGCAGTCAAGCGGAGGTCGGCGACGTCGGACGGCACGGCGCCGCCGTCTTCCAGCTCGGCAGGATTCTCGACGCCGCGCTGCGCGGACTCGCCGTCGTCCCGGACGCCGTCGCCGGGCACAGCGTGGGTGAGTGGACGGCGATGGCGTGCGGCGGCATCCACGCCGCCGACGAAGTCGACGCGTTCCTCGCCGGGTTCGACCCGGACGCGCTGCGCGTGCCGGGAGCCGTCTTCGGCGTCCTCGGCATGCCCGCCGAGGACGTCCTCGCGGAGTTGCACGGACGCACGGATGTCGTGCTCTCCCACGACAATGCGCCGAACCAGTCGATGATCTGCGGCTCCGAAGAGGCCGTCGAGGCCATCGTGGTGCGCATGCGCTCCCGCGGAGTGATCAGCCAGGTGCTGCCGTTCCGCTCCGGATTCCACACGCCGATGCTCGCCCCTTACCTCGGGCCGATCCGCGGCGCGGCGGAGGCCTACCGCCTGCATCCGCAGACGACACCCGTGTGGTCGGCGACCACGGCCTCGCCCTATCCCGAAGACCCCGACGAGATACGGGAGTTGTTCGTACGGCATCTGCTGGAGCCGGTGCGCTTCCGGCAGATGATCCTGGCCATGTACGACGCCGGACACCGTGCGTTCATCCAGCTCGGAGCCGGGCAGCTCGGCTCCCTCATCGACGACACGCTCTCCGGATGCGACCGCCTCGTCGTCTCCGCGCACGCCGGTACGCGGGACAGCCTTGCGCAGCTGCGCCGCGTCGTCACCGCGCTGTGGGTGGAGGGCGCCGATCCGGACGTGCGGCCCCTGCTCGGCTCCGAGGACACCGGGCGCGCCGAGGCGAAGGCGGGGGCCGGGTCCTCCGCACGCCCCGGGGTGCGGCTCGATCTCGACGGGGCGCTGGTGTCACTGCCCGAGCGGGTGCACGGAAGTCTCTCCGGAACGGTGGGTCCGGCGGCTCCGGCCCTCGCCGCTGCCTCCGCATCGATGGCGAGGCTGGACAAGGCCGGCTCCGCGAACCCGCTGGCCGCCGAACTCTCCGCGCTCCTGCAGGAGACGGCCTCCGCCGCCGCCGACGTGATCGGCGCCGGCGCCCGCCGTCACGTGCCGGCCGCGCGGCCCGCGCACCGGAGTCATCCGGGCGGGCCGGCCGCGCGGCGCGGACCGGCACCGGCGGGCCCGGCACCGGCCCCGCAGTCCGTGCGCCCGGCGGGCCGGGAGCGCACCGCACCGCCGGCACCGCCCTCCGCGCCCGCAGTGCCGCCTGCCGTGCCGGAACCGGTGCCGTCCGTGCCCTCCGTGCTCCGCGTGGGGCTCGACGAGATGCCGTACCTGGTCGACCACTGCTTCTTCCGGCAGCGCCCCGGCTGGCCCGACGTGGCCGACAGCTGGCCCATCGTGCCCGCCACCACCGTGATCAGGCACATCATGGAGATCGCCGAACGCGCCGTGCCGGGCATGCGGGCGATCGGCCTTCGCGACGTGCGGCTGCTGAAGTGGATCGAGGCCGTCCCGGCCCACGACGTTCCCGTCGCCGTCCGGCGCACCGCGCCCACCGAGGTGGAGGTGGAGCTGACGGGCTCGTCCCGCGCCGTCGTCGAAATCGCTCCCCGCCACGAACCTTCCCCGGACGGAGTCCGGGGGGTCCCCCCGGCGCCGTGGCCCGTCGACCCGTCCTCGGACCGTGCACCGGACATGCGCGCCGAACAGCTCTACACGGAGCGGTGGATGTTCCACGGGCCGAAGTTCCAGGGCGTGAGCGAGCTGACGGCCATCGGCGACCGGCACGTACGGGGCGTCATCACCGCGCCCGAGGCACCGGGCTCGCTGCTGGACAACGTCGGCCAGCTCCTGGGCTACTGGATCATGGCGACGCTCACCGAGCGCACGACGGTCTTCCCCGTCAGCGTGGACCACATACGCTTCCACGGCCCCGAGCCCGGCGTCGGCGAGCGCCTGACCTGCTCCGTCCGCATCACCGGCGTCACCCGCAGCACGCTCACCGCCGACATGCAGCTGCTCCACGAAGGCCGTGTGTGGGCGGAGTTGACGGGCTGGACGGACCGCCGCTTCGACACCGACCCCGGCATCCGCGCGGTCGACCGCTTCCCCGGCAGCAACACTCTCTCCACGCAGCAGCCGGAGGGGTGGTCGCTGGTGCACGAGCGCTGGCCGGACCTGGCGACGCGCGAACTGGTGATGCGCAACATGCTCGGCAGCGGGGAACGCGCCGGCTACGCCGCGCTTCCTCCCGTCCGCAGACGGCAGTTCCTGCTCGGCAGGATCGCCGCCAAGGACGCCGTGCGCGGACTGCTGTGGACGGAAGGCGCCGGCGACATCTACCCGGCGGAGGTCTTCGTGCACAACGACGACGAAGGCAGGCCCTTCGTCCGCGGCGTCCACGGGCGCACCGTAGGGGAGTTGACGGTCTCCATCGCGCACCGCGGCGAGTGCGGTGTCGCGATCGCACGCCGCGGCCCGTGCGGCATCGACGTCGAGGAGGTCACCGCACGCCCCCGGGCCACCGTCGAGGCGGCCTGCGGAGCGGAGGAACTCGCCCTGCTGCGCGGCCTGTCGGAGGCCGGGCCGGAGCGCGGCACGGAGAGTTCCGGGAGTGAAGAGGTCTGGTTCACGCGCATGTGGGCGGCGAAGGAAGCCGTGGCGAAGCTGCGCGGCACCGGACTGCGGGGCCGTCCGTCCGACTACCAGGTGGTCTCGGCGGACACCGACCGGCTCCGGGTGCGTCACGGGGGCCACTCGTACGAGGTGCGGGTGCGGGAAACATCGAATCCGCCGGGCTTGCCCGAGCGGCGGTATGTGGTCGCCTGGGCGGCCGCCTACGAGGAATCAGGAGTGCAAGATGACCACTGACGCGACCCGGTTCGCGCCTGCGCAGGCGCACGGGAAGGCGCAGGCCGGAACCGATCCGGGGGAAGTCCTGGCGGACATCGCCGGAATGCTGCGCGAACTGCTCGAGGAGTACGGCTTCGACGAGGCCGAGATAGGAAGGGAGACGACCTTCCACGACGACCTGGAGCTGGAGAGCATCGACCTGGTGACGCTCTCGGGTTCGCTGCGCGAACACTACGGGGACCGCATCAACTTCGCCGAGTTCGTGGCCGATCTCGAACTCGACGAGATCATCGCGCTGACCGTCGGGCAGCTGGTGGACTTCGTCGTCGCGTCGCTGCGCGCAACGGAAGCGGGCTGATCCGGGATGAAGATCCGTACCGGAGAGATCACCACCCATGTGCAGCGCCTCCCCGCCACCGTGCGCGAGGGGCAGCAGGGCGAGCCGCCTGTCGTGGTGTTCGTGCACGGGCTGCTGACCGACAGCCTCGCGAGCTACTACTTCACGCTCGGGCCCGCGTTCGCGGCGGCCGGCATCGACGTGATCATGTACGACCTGCGCGGGCACGGCCGCAGCGAGCGGCCGGAGAGCGGGTACCGGATCGAGTCCTTCGTCGACGACCTCGTCGCGCTGCTCGACGCGCTCGGTGAGCGGCGGCGGGTACACGTCGTGGGCAACTCATTCGGCGGCACGGTCGCGGCCGGGGCAGCCGCCTGGTACCCGGAGCGGATCGCGACCCTCACCCTCATCGAGGCCGAGCCGCCGGTCCAGCGCTGGACACGGCACATGGCCGAGGGGCTCGCTCTCGCCAAGGAGCAGCTCGTGCACGAGGAGGTCATCGACTGGATCAAGGAGAACCGCGGTGCGCAGACCGCGCGTCTGTCGCGCATCGCGGGCCGCATCCTCAACTCCACCACGCTGGGCGCAGAGGTGTGGAGCGGACGTGTCATAGACGACGACCTGTCGGCGATCACCTGCCCCGTGCTGGCGATCTTCGGTGAGGAGTCGGGGCTCGTCGCCCAGGTCCCGCTGTTCGAGAGCGTGCTGGAGCGCTGCCGCACCGTCGTGCTGCCCGACCAGGGCCACTCCGTCCTGGTGGAGCGCACCAAGGAGACACGGGACCTGCTCCTGGACTGGGTGCGCGAGCACGACGAGGCCGAGAAGAGGGCGGCCGGGCACGAACTGGCGGAGGCCGCACGGTGACTCGCCTCCTCTTCGTCGTCCCCCCGCTGGTCGGGCACACCAACCCGCTGCTGGGCGTCGCCGCCGAACTCGCCCGCAGGGGCCACCGGGTGGCCTGGGCCGGGTACGGCGAGCTGATCCGGCGCCTGGCGGGAGAGGACGCAGAGGTCCACGAGACGCGGATGCCGGACAGCGACCTCGGCCGGCCGCCGAGGCTGACCGGGCCCGCGGCCTTCCGCTTCCTGTGGGAGGACTTCTTCGCGCCGCTGGCCGGACTGATGGCGCCGGGCGTCGACTCCGCGATCCGCGAGTTCCGCCCCGACCTGGTGGTGGCGGACCAGCACGCCGTTGCCGGGGCGCTGGTCGCCGAACGCCACGGCATCCCGTACGTGACGTCGGTGACCACGTCGGCCGAACTCACCGACCCGCTCACCTCGATGCCGAAGGTGGAGGCGTGGCTGAAGGGCATCTTCGCCTCGCTGCGTGCCGAGTTCGGCGACGATCAATGCAGCGGCGACCCCCGTTTCTCCCCGCACGGCATCGTCGCCTTCACCGGCCGCGCGCTGCTCGGCGACGCCCCGCTGCCCTGGGACGGCGTGCACATGGTGGGCCCGGCCATCGCCCCGCGCGCACCCCGATGCGACTTCCCCTACGGGAAGTTGGACCCCGGGCGGCGCAAGGTGCTGGTCACCCTGGGCACGGCCAACGCCGACGCCGGCGGGCGGTTCCTCGGCGAGGCCGTCGCCGCGCTGGAGAGTCTGCGCGAGACGGTGCAGGGCATCGTCGTCGACCCCGGCGGTCTGCTCGAAGCACCCAGGGAGCAGACCGGATCGGGGCTTCTGGTGCGCGAGTACGTGCCGCAGCTCGATCTGCTTCCCCACCTCGACGCCGTCGTGTGCCACGGCGGCCACAACACCGTGTGCGAATCGCTCTGGCACGGCGTTCCCCTCGTCCTCGCACCGATCCGCGACGACCAGCCGATCGTCTCGGGACAGGTCGTCGACGCCGGCGCGGGAGTGCGGGTCCGCTTCAACAGGGTCGACGCTCCACGGCTGGCTGCGGCCGTCACGTCCGTGCTCGATCCGGCGGGGGGCCACAGGGAGGCGGCCGAGGCGATCGGCCGGTCCTTCCGTGAGGCCGGCGGCGCGCGGGCCGCCGCGGACCACCTCGACCGCATCGCCGCACAGGCGGCGAACTACCAGGCAGCAGGCTGACTCCCGCCCGACCAGCGACCTGTAGGACACACATGACGACGGCTCCCGGACCCCCCGAGCCCTTCGGGTTCTTCAAGGGCTCCCAGCCCCAGGTTCCGCCACCGCAGGCTCCGGCTCTGCCCGAGGTGGCCGGGCACCCGCGGGCGAGCGTGCTGCGGATCGACCACCGCAAGCGCGCGCCGCTGCGCGTGCTGATGGGGTACGCCCGTCCCCACCGTCTCGTCCTGTTCGCGACGCTGCTGCTCGTGCTCGCCTCCAGCGGAGCCGGCCTGATGCAGCCGCTCGTCGCGCAGCAGGTCCTCACCTCCCTCTCGGGCGGGGGCGATGTGAAGGGGCCGGTCATCCTGCTCGGCGCGCTCGTCGTGGCCGGCGCCGGGCTGACCGGACTTCAGTCGTGGTGGCAGCAGCGCACATCGGAGAGGGTCGTGCGCCGCGTCCGGCAGGAACTCGTGTTCCGGCTGATCAGGCTGCGCGTACCCGAACTCGACCGCCGTCCTCCCGGCGATCTCATCGCGCGGGTGACCTCCGACAGCACGCTGCTGCAGAACGCCGCCACCGAGGGCCTGGTGATGATCGCCAACGGCCTGCTGAGCATCGTGGGCGCCGGTGTCCTCATGGGGATCGTGCACCTTCCGCTGCTCGGCGTGACCGTCGGCGTGCTGGTGGCGGTCGGCCTGGTGATGGGCGGCGTCCTGCCGCGCATCCGCAAGGCGGTCGCGCGCGCCCAGGAGTCGATCGGCGCCGTCGGCTCGGCGCTGGACCGCACGCTGGGTGCGGCCCGCACGGTGAAGGCCAACGGCGCGGAGGACCGGGAGACCGAGGTCGCCGACGACGCCATCGACGGCGCCTACAGGGCGGGACTGGTCGGGGCCAAGTACGTGGCCCTCGTCAAGATCCTCTCCGGAGTCTCCATCCAGGCGGCCTTCCTCGCCGTGCTCGGTGTCGGCGGTGCGCTGGTCGCCTCGGGGGACCTCAAGACGCCCCAGCTGATCGCGTTTCTGCTCTACGTCTTCTACCTGGCGAGCCCGATCGGCTCCCTCGTCGGGGGGCTGGGCATGCTCCAGCAGGGGCTGGGCGCGGTGGGGCGCATCGAGCAGATCAAGCGGATGGCCGTCGAGGCCGACGTCGACGAGCTGCCGCAGGACCACATGCCCAGGCATCCGGCGAGCCCCGGCGCGAACGGCAGGGTCAACGGACAGCCCGACGGCCACGTGAACGGCTTCGCCGGCGGTGGCGCCGACGAGGACGGCGGAATCCGGGGCAACCCCTCCTCGACGATGAAACTGAAGGTCATCGGAGCCCGGGCCGGCGGTGTGCGCAGGCCGCCGACCATCGAGTTCCGCGACGTGCGGTTCGGCTACCCCGGGCGCGGCACGGCACTGAAGGGCATCTCGTGCACCATCCCCGGCGGGACGCAGACCGCGCTCGTCGGTCTCTCGGGCGCCGGCAAGACCACCATGTTCGCGCTGCTCCAGCGCTTCTACGACCCGACGGCGGGTCAGATCATCATCGACGGCGTCGACATCGAGAGCATGCGGCGTGCCGAGGTGCGCCGCCGCATCGCCTACGTCGAGCAGGACTCCCCGGTGATGGCCGGCACGCTGGAGGACAACCTCACGTACTCGGCGACGAACGCCTCGCAGGCCGACATCGCCGAGGCTCTGCGCGTGACACGGCTCGACACGCTGATCAGCCGGCTGCCGGACGGGCTGCGTACCGAGGTGGGCAACCGCGGCGTCTCCCTCTCGGGCGGTGAGCGTCAACGGCTCGCCATCGCAAGGGCGTTGCTGCGCAAGCCGGAAGTGCTGCTGCTGGACGAGGCGACGGCGCAGCTCGACGCCCGCAACGAGCAGGCGCTGCGCGAGGCGGTGGACCAGGCGGCCCGGCGCTGCACCGTCATCCTCATCGCGCACCGGCTGTCCACCGTGACCCACGTCGACCAGATCGTGGTGATGGAGCACGGCGAGATCCGCGCGTTCGGCAGCCACGAGGAACTGGTCAAGGCCGACCCGCTCTACCGCGAACTCGCCGCCTCCCAGATGCTCGTGGGCGAGGAGGGCGCGGCCGGCGCGGCGGCGGGGGCGGGGCGGGGCGGTGCCGCCGGAGGCGGCGGCGTACCGGCCGGTCCCGGTGCGGGGCAACCTGCCGGTGGCCAGGGCGGCGCCCCCGCAGGTGCCCCAGACGGTGGCGGCCGGCGGTCCCCGCAGGGAACGGGGCCGGCGCCGTCGGCGGGACCTCTGCCGCAGCGTCCCGTGGCGTCGCCCGGCGGACCGCCGCGCCGCTGATCGCGGCAGCAAGCAGCATGCGGACAGGGATTCGCCGAGTCCGAAGCTCGCGGGCGTAGTTACGGCGTGACCGTGCACGTCCACGGGACGTGGCACCCGTGCCCGGACTTGGATTCGAGATGTGAAGGGGCGCCCGCCGTGTACGGCGGGCGCCCCTTCACGTCCATGCCGGGGAAGTGCCGGCCGGTCAGCCCATCAGGGGGTTCAGGGCGGCGAGGTAGCCGTCCCGGTGCCCTTTCGTATTCGGGTGGTAGGACTCGTTGAGCTTGTCCCACTCCAGGCTCGTGACCCACTCGTCACCGCTCGAGCAGATGGTGTGCGGGTCGAAAACCGGCCGCGCGTCCAGGAAAGTGAATCCGGCTTCATTCGACCGCGCGGACATGATCTCGGCGAGTGTGTCGGCCGCGGAGTTCAGTGCCGTCCGCTCCTTGTCGCTGAGGCCGAGAATGCCGCAGTCACCTCCAATTGTGTAAAGCCGCGGATAGCCGACGACGATCACTTTCGCCGACGGCGCCGCGGCGCGCACCGCCGAGTACGTCTGGGCGAGCGCCGGGGACAGCGTGCTGTTGGCGGCAGCCTTCGCAGCGTCGACGCCGGCTATGCAGTCGGCGTCGTCCGTGGTGAGGATGCAGTTCTTCAGCACGTCGACGAACCCGACGTCGTTGCCGCCGATCTGCAGCGTCACCAGGGACGTGTCCGGCGTCAACTGGCCGACCTGCGTATTGATGACATCGGCCGTCGTGGCGCCCGAGCACGCCGCTTCCACGAATCCGACGTCCTGGTGCGCGGCGGCCCAGAGCCTCGGGTAGGAGGTGGGACCACGGCGGCAGGGGTCGTCCGGGTTGTCGTAGGTCCTCGTTCCTACAGCGACGGTATAAGAATCACCGAGGGCCACGTATTTGCCCGCGGCAGCCTGTGATCCCGGAGCGACGAAGGCGATGGCCACCATCGCAAGCAATGCGGCGAACAGCAGCTTCAACGAGCGCATGAAGTTGTCTTCTCCGAAGGTGGGGGATGAGAACAGAACATCCTAGAAATAGCAGCAGCCTCGCGCGCGCGGATACGTGCGGGCGCGTATTTTTTCGATCACGGTTCGATAAAGTCAAAGATGTTCGAAGGTGTTCCGGTGATCCAATCCGGGTGGCAATACCGGCAAATGCGGGCGACTTTCTTTCGTGATTCCTCGCGCTTCTGGGCGGAAATTGCGGACGCGATTGCCGGCGCCGGAATGCGGTCGCTGCGGCCGTGCGGGGGTCCGCGTGCGCGCCGCGTGACCCGGCCGGCCCGCTGCCTGCTGTGAAACCCCTTCACCGAGTCGTCACTTGATCCGACGCATCCCGTCACTCCGTCAACAGGCTCCTCTTCGCTTCGCGTTCGCAACTTGAGCGCTCCGTGTGGCACGGCACCGTGACCGCATGCGTCGCTCGTTAGGGGGAGACCGGGGGTGACGGAACGGTTCGGCTGGCGCCGCGCTGCTTACCGTCCGGGGCATGCACGTCACGAAGAACCGCACCGCGGACGGCTCTTGCGCGGCTCCGGCTCCGGCTGCCGAGAGCCCCGAAGAGGGAAAGCGCCCGGACGAGGGAGAGGGTGCGGACGAGGCGGCCGCCCCGTCGAGAGCCGCGGCGGTGACCGGTCTGCACCTGTCCTCGTTCCGCACGCTGCGCGACCGCACCGTTCCCCTCGCCCCGGTCACCGTGCTGACCGGGCCGAGCGGCAGCGGCAAGTCGGCGGTCCTGGAGGCGCACGAGGCCCTGGCCCGGCTCGGCGGCGGGGAGGCCCTGGGAGAGGTCTTCGGGCGCGCCTCCGGAGGCCCGGGCGCGTACGTGCCCCGCCGCTCCCGCCCCGACGCCGAGGGGCGCCGCGGCTTCCGCCTCGGCTGCACGGTCGACGGCCCGGCGGGGCCGGTGCGGTTCGATCTCGCGGTGCAGGCCGAGCCCGAACTGCGCATCGTGGGCGAGCGGTTGACGGTGCCCGGCGGTCGCACCCTGCTGGCCACGGCGCTGCGCGACCCCGCGCGCCCCGCCGTGCAGGCCGAATGGCACAGCGCCGGGACCGGCCGGGTCACGCGGGCCCGGCTTCCCGCCGACAGGCTTGCGACGGCCCTGCTGCCCCTCCGCGTCGCCGGCGGCACCAAGGAGGAGCGCCGGGTGCTGGAAGCAGCCGAGCAGGTGGTGGTGGCGCTGCGCTCCGCCTTCGCCTGCGATCCGCGTCCGGAGACCATGCGCGATCCCGTCCCCGTCGGCGACACCCTGCTGCGTGGCGGCTGCGACAACCTGGCGGCGGTGCTGCGCCGGACCCGCACGGAGTGCGCGATCCGGTACGGACATCTTGTCGACGCCCTGAGCGCCGGCTTCGCGGGTCCCGTCGCGGAGGTGGTCGCCGACATCCCGGGCGAACGCTCGGACAGGGGCCGCGTCCGCGCGCTGATCGTCGGCCCCGGCCCCGGCTCCGACCGTGCTCCCGGCGCCGGCCACACCCGCGTCCGCACACCCCTGGAGTGGCTGGGCGACGGCGAGTTGCGCTACGCCGCGCTGGCTCTGGTGCTGCTGACGGGCCCCGGGGTGCTGTCGATGGACCCCGCCCAGGAGGTGCTTCCCGCCAGGCAGGCCATGACGGTGCTCGCCGACGGGCTGGACCGCACCCTGGACGCGCGGCAGACGGCCGAACTGATCGCGCTTGCGGTGCGGATGGGCAAGCGGGGGCATGTGAGGCTGCTGGCCGCGGTGAGCGATGCGGGGACGGCGGCGGAGGAGGCCGCGCGGCACCCGGGTGTGTCCCTGGTAGACCTTGGGGGTGACTGAATCCCCCTCTTCTTCCGCGTCTCCATCCGGCGGGCCCCCGCAACCCGGCCCGCACGAGTCCCTGTCGTTGTCCCAACTGCAGTACAGGCTTGCGGAGTTCGCGAGGGCACGCGACTGGGAGCAGTACCACACCCCGAAGAATCTGGCCGCTGCGCTGAGCGTCGAAGCCGGTGAACTCGTGGAGATCTTCCAGTGGCTGACGCCCGAGGAGTCGGCTCGCGTGATGGAACGTCCCGAGACCGCGCACCGCGTCGAGGACGAGGTCGCGGACGTGCTCGCGTATCTGCTCCAGTTCTGCGAGGTGTTGGGCGTCGACGTGCTGAAAGCGCTTGCCGCGAAGATCGAGCGCAACGAGAAGCGTTTCCCGGCTACCGGAAGCGGTCACTCTATGAAGTGACAGAGGTATTCGCGAGAGGCGGTATGCCCGGATTGGCTGCAATTAGCCAGGCTTGCTTGCCTATTGTGCGTCACTCTCCGTAGTGACGCGTGGAGGGAGGTGGTGAAGTTGGATGCCGTGCATCTCATCAAGGCCACCCGCCACGCGCTCGCCGAGTGCGAGTCCGTGGAAGAGACTGTCGCCGAAGCGTGGCAGGTGCAGGCCCTCGCCGGGGCGATCGGACGTCATCTCGCGGTGAGCGGGCCGCAGTCGGTGCGGACCGAGGCGCTCGGACTGAGTGAAGCGGGCACGCGGGCCTGTCTCTCGTCGACGGGTCCCGTGCCGTGCGGAGGCCGCTGGTGCGAGGCGCGCGCGGACCGGCTCTCCCAGGTCCAGGACCCCAAGTGCGCGCTGTCCGACCTGAGTCTGCTGCTGGCCGAGGTCGGCGTGGCGCTCGTGCTCGTGGCCGTCTCGGCGAGGGAGGAGGGGCTGTACTGGCAGTGCATCGAGGCCATCGACTCGGCCGACGAGTCCGGGGACCGCGTCACGGGGATGATGCGGAGGCTGGAGGCACAGGAACACGGCCCGGCGGCCTGACGCGGAGGCGCGGGGCCGGTGAGGCGGGTGAGGCAGGATGGGTGCCATGAGGCTTCGCGTATTCACCGAACCCCAGCAAGGGGCAAGCTACGAGACGCTGCTGCGCGTCGCGAAGGCTGCCGAGGACCTGCACTTCGACGCGTTCTTCCGGTCCGACCACTACCTGGCCATGGGCGACTCCGACGGCCTTCCCGGCCCGACCGACGCCTGGACCACCCTCGCCGGGATGGCCCGTGAGACCAGCCGCATCAGGCTGGGCACCCTCATGACCGCGGCGACATTCCGGCTGCCCGGTCCCCTCGCCATCCAGGTCGCCCAGGTCGACGAGATGTCGGGCGGCCGGGTCGAACTGGGGCTGGGCACCGGCTGGTTCGAGGACGAGCACACCGCGTACGGCATCCCGTTCCCACGGGAGAAGTTCGGGCGGCTGGAGGAGCAGCTGGAGATCATCACCGGGCTGTGGTCCACGCCGCCCGGTGAGAAGTTCGACCACCGCGGCAAGTACTACACGCTCACGGACTCCCCTGCGCTGCCCAAGCCGGCCCAGCCCAAGGTGCCCGTGCTCATCGGCGGCCACGGCAAGGTCCGCACGCCCGCTCTCGCCGCGCGCTTCGCCGACGAGTTCAACATCCCCTTCGCCTCCGTCGAGGACAGCGAGCGGCAGTTCGCCCGGGTACGGGCGGCGGCGGAGAAGACGGGGCGGGAGATCGTCTTCTCCAACGCGCTCGTCGCCTGCGTCGGCAAGGACGACGCCGAGACCGCCCGCCGCGCCGCGGCCATCGGACGCGACGTGGACGAGCTGAAGGAGAACGGGCTCGCCGGTTCCCCGGCAGAGGTCGTCGACAAGATCGGCCGCTACCAGGAGGCCGGGTCCTCCCGGATCTACCTGCAGTTCCTCGACGTGCACGATCTGGATCACCTTCAGCTGATCTCCGAGCAGGTACGCCCCCAGCTGTCGTGACCCGGCCCGCCGCCGCTTTGAGCGCCGCCCTGGCCCGCGGCCCGCTCGTCCTGGACGGCGGGCTGTCCAACCAGCTCGAGGCCCAGGGGTGCGACCTGGACGACGAGTTGTGGACGGCGCGACTGCTGCGCGACGACCCGCGGCAGATCGAGGAAGCGCATGCGGCGTATGTGCGGGCGGGCGCGCGGGTGCTCATCTCCGCCGGCTATCAGGCCTCCTTCGAAGGCTTCGCGCGGGCGGGCACCGGGGAGCGGGAGGCGCGGGAACTCTTCCGCCGCAGCGTGGAGCTCGCCCGCCGGGCCGCCGAACGCTGCGGCGTGGGCGATCAGGTGTGGGTCGCGGGTTCGGTCGGCCCCTACGGCGCGGTCCGCGCGGACGGGGGCGAGTACCGGGGCCGGTACGGGCTGAGCGTGCGCGAACTCGCCGCCTTCCACCGGCCCCGGATCGAGGCCGTGGCCGAGGCGGAGCCCGACGTACTGGCGCTGGAGACCGTCCCGGACGTGGTGGAGGCGGAGGCGCTGCTGAGCGCGGCGGAAGGCTGCGGCATTGCGGTGTGGCTGAGCTTCACGATCTCCGGTGACCGCACCCGCGCGGGTCAACCCCTGGAGGAAGCTTTCGCGTTGGCGTCCGGTCAGGGGCAGGTGGTCGCGGTGGGCGTCAACTGCTGCGCTCCGGGCGACGCGGACCGGGCCGTCGCTGCCGCGGCGGTGACGGGAAAGCCGGTCATCGTCTACCCCAACAGCGGCGAGCAGTGGGCCGCCGACGGCCGCGCATGGCACGGCTCCCGCTCCTGGTCCGCCGACCGAGCCGCCGACTGGGTGGAGAAGGGCGCCCGCCTGATCGGCGGCTGCTGCCGCGTGGGCCCCGGCCTCATCGCGGAACTGGCCCGCGAACCCGCCATGCGGGCCGTCGGGCGGGCCTCTCCGGCGGACGGCTGATCCGCCCTGGACAGCGGCGAGTTGGCGGACGCCGCCCGTAAAGCACCGCCCCGCTGCGCACCGTACCGCCACGCCCGGTCGCCGCTCTGCCCGTCCCGCCCTGCCCCGTCCGTCCCATCCCGGCCCGGCCCGTCCTGTCATCCGCAGGGGCGCGGGCCTCCGGCGAGCGGGACGCCGGTGCGCCGGGCCTGGGCGACGGACGCGGGGGAGTCCTCGCTGCGGGCCGCCTCCGTGGGAATCTCGGGGTCGGCCGGGACCGTCGGACGGTCCGAGGGAGGTGTGTACCCCTCGAGCCGGGCGGTGCCCCACACGTACGGGTCGGCCTGGGCGCTGCCGAACGGCGACCAGGCGAGCCGCGTCTGGCCCGTCTTGTCCTGGGTGTCGGAGTCGTACACGAGGATGTTCGCCGCGAAGTGCTCGGGGTCCGCCGCGGCCGGCAACTCCCCGAGGGGGATCTTCGCTTCGACCGTGTAGCCCCGGAACGGCTCGGCGACCGCCGCGGCGACGCGCATGCCGGGCGCCGTCTTCTCCGCGGGCCCCTGCCTGTTGTCGGCGTCCCGCTCCGCGGCCGGGCCTGCGTCTCCCGCCGTGAACGGGAAGATGCCGGTCTTGAACGTCACCGAGGTGTCGTCGCCGTCGCCGCGGGGGTCGAGCGCGATCTCGACGGCGTCGGTGCGCCAGTGCCGCTTCGCGTCGTCCTGGTCCAGGGCGGTCCCTGCCTTGTCGTCCGTCACCGTGACGAGCACGTAGAGGTCGTCCCCGTGCCGGGACATCTTCGCCGTCGCCGAGCAGTCGGAGTCCGGGACCTCCTCGCCCTCCCAGTGCCGAAGGGTCAACTCGGGCCCTGGGTACTCGCCTTCGCCCTCGACGCCGTTGAGCACGGGAGCCACCGCGACCTCGGGAACCGTCGTCGACGGCGCGGCCGGATAGTCGGGCTGTGCGTCGTTGGCCAGCCACGGCAGCCCCACCCGCCGCGTCCATTCGCGGAACTCGGCGTACACGGGCCGCAGTTCGCCCTGCTCCCGCACGGGCGCCCGCACGGCCCGGCCCCCCTGTGCCAGCACGCTGAACCAGTCCGACCCCAGCTTCGCGGGGTCCGTGGGAACCTCGGGCGGCATCGCGGCCCAGCCCTGCGTGCGGTACATGCGGCTCGCGTCCCGCTCCACCTGCGCCCAGGACTTTCCGTGTTCGCGCGAGCGGTGCCCCGACCAGACGCCGACGACGGGCAGTCCCGTGGCGGGGTCCTTGCGGCGTTCCCTGGGCGCGTCCGGCCCGAGCAGGTCCGAGAATCCGTAGTTCTGGGCCAGCAGGCGCCGGGAGCGCCACGGCTTCAGCCCTTCGCAGCTCAACTGGTCCGGGAACGCCCGCTCGTCACCGGCCAGGAAGAACGCTTCGATCGCCAGCCGCGCCGACATCTGGTGCCCGCCGTGCTGGTTGAACGGACGCGGATCCATGGTCACGACGGTGTGCGGCGTGGTCATGCGCAGCAGCCGGACCATGCGCTCCAAGGTGTCCTGCTCGTGCCAGATCCGCTCGGTGAGCGGGGCGGAGAGCGTGTACCAGAAGTCGGGCTTGTCGAGGTAGAAGATGTTCTCGATGCCCGCGAGCGCGGTCGCGGAGCGCTCCTCGTCCTCGCGCAGCATGCCCAGCGGTGCGCCCTCCTCCGGGCCGACGGCGTTCCCGCCGCCCTCGCCGCGGGTGATGGTGACGACTCCCGTGCGCAGGCCCAGCCGCTCCCGCCACAGGCCGAAGGTGGACAGGTTGCCGGCCTCGTCGTCCGGGTGTGCGCTCACGAACAGCACGTCGTGGTGGGCGGGGTCGCGGCGGCCGGCGGACGGGCGTTCGGCGGCTTGCGCCGCGGGGCTCCCCGCCACGCTGACGGCGCCCACCAGGCCGGAGGCCATGGCAGCCGTCACGAGCCGCCGGGAGGGGCCCGACGTGCCGGTTTGCTCGCTCGAATCCACCACGCTGAAACCGCCCTCTTCTCCGGCCCGCCCTCGGCCCGCGGATGTTACCGGCCGCAACTCTTCGGCATCTCTGCGTTCCGGGCAACCGTCCCGCAGGCCATATCCGCCGCCCCGTCCGCCCGCCCGGCACCCGCTCGCGGGGTGCGGCCGGACCGCGCAGCGGGCCGCACCCTCTCGGGTACGGCCCGCTGTTCTGCCCCTCCGGCGTGGAGACCTTTGCGCAAACACTACGCGCGTCACGTCGACCTCGGCGAGGATGGAGACATGGGTTTCCATGTCGATTCAGAGGCCGGACGGCTGCGCCGCGTCATCCTGCACCGCCCGGACCTGGAGCTGAAGCGCCTCACGCCGACGAACAAGGACGATCTCCTCTTCGACGACGTGCTGTGGGTCCGCCGTGCACGCCAGGAGCACGACGCCCTCGCGGACGCGCTGCGCGACCGCGGCATCGCGGTGCACCTCTTCGGTGATCTGCTGGCCGAGACGCTGGAGATCCCCGACGCCCGCACCCTCGTCCTGGACCGCGTCTTCCACGAGAAGGAGTACGGTCCGCTCGCCACCGGTCATCTGCGCGCCGCCTTCGACCGGTTGCCGACGAGGGAGCTGACCGAGGCGCTGGTGGGCGGCATGACCAAGCGCGAGTTCCTGGAGGGGCACGAGGAGCCGGCGTCCGTGCGCTTCCACGTCATGGACCTGGACGACTTCCTGCTCGCCCCGCTCCCCAACCACCTCTTCACGCGCGACACCTCCGCCTGGGTCTACGACGGGGTCTCCATCAACGCGATGCGCTGGCCGGCTCGTCAGCGCGAGACGGTGCACTTCGAGGCGATCTATTTCCACCACCCGCTCTTCGCCGGTCCCGGCAGTCCCTCCTTCAACGTGTGGTCCGAGGGACAGGGCGCGTATCCGTCCACCATCGAGGGCGGGGACGTGCTGGTCATCGGCTCGGGCGCCGTGCTGATCGGCATGAGCGAGCGCACCACTCCGCAGGCCGTCGAGATGCTGGCACGGGGGCTCTTCGCGGCGGGCTCCGCCCGCACGATCGTCGCGCTCGACATGCCCAAGCGCCGTGCGTTCATGCACCTGGACACCGTGATGACGATGGTCGACGGCGACACCTTCACCCAGTACGAGGGGCTGGGCATGCTCCGCTCGTACACCATCGAGCCCGGCAGCAGCGCCAACGAGCTGAAGGTGACGGACCACCCGCCGGAGCACATGCACAGGGCGATCGCGGCGGCGCTCGGCCTGGACCACGTCCGCGTGCTCACGGCCACGCAGGACGTGCATTCCGCGGAGCGCGAGCAGTGGGACGACGGGTGCAACGTGCTCGCCGTCGAACCGGGCGTCGTGCTCGCCTACGAGCGCAACGTCACCACGAACACCCACCTGCGCAAGCAGGGCATCGAGGTGCTGGAGATCCCGGGCAGCGAACTCGGCCGGGGGAGGGGCGGGCCGCGGTGCATGAGCTGCCCGGTGGAGAGGGACCCGGTCTGAACGCGGCCGCGGCGGCAGGAAGCGAGGGCACTGTATAGAGATTCGAACGACGGTATAGAATTCCAGGTCGATATCAGTCAGCCTCTGCCAGCGACCTAGGAGCCCTCATGGCGACAGACCTCACGGGCCGCCACTTCCTCAAGGAACTGGACTTCTCTTCCGAGGAGTTCCGTCACCTGATCGATCTGAGCGCCGAGCTGAAGGTGGCCAAGAAGGCGGGCGCCGAGCAGCAGAGGCTGCGGGGCCGCAACATCGCGCTGGTCTTCGAGAAGACCTCCACGCGTACCCGCTGCGCCTTCGAGGTCGCCGCCGCCGACCAGGGCGCCGGCACGACCTACCTCGACCCCGGCGGCTCCCAGCTCGGACACAAGGAGTCCGCGCGGGACACCGCCCGTGTGCTGGGCCGCATGTACGACGGCATCGAGTACCGGGGCAGCGGCCAGGCCGTCGTCGAGGAGCTCGCCGCCTACGCCGGCGTCCCCGTCTACAACGGGCTCACCGACAGCTGGCACCCCACGCAGATGCTCGCCGACGTGCTCACGATGACCGAGCACTGCCCCAAGCCGCTCACGGAGACCGCGTTCGCGTACCTCGGCGACGCACGCAACAACATGGGCAACTCCTACCTCGTCACCGGCGCCCTGCTCGGCATGGACGTGCGCATCGTCGCCCCGCGCGCACTGTGGCCCGAGCAGCCCGTCATCACGCAGGCCCGCGAGCTCGCGGCCCGTACCGGCTCCCGCATATCCCTCACCGAGGACGTCGAAGAGGGCGTGGCCGCCGCCGACTTCGTCGCCACGGACGTCTGGGTCTCCATGGGCGAGCCCCAGGAGGTGTGGGACGAGCGGATCGCGCTGCTCCGGCCGTACGCCGTGACGATGGACGTGCTGCGGGCCACGGGGAATCCCGACGTGAAGTTCCTGCACTGCCTGCCCGCCTTCCACGACCTGGGCACGGCGGTGGGACGGGAGATCCACGCACGGCACGGCCTGGACTTCCTGGAGGTCACGGACGAAGTCTTCGAATCGGCCGAGCACTCCGTCGTGTTCGACGAGGCGGAGAACCGGATGCACACCATCAAGGCGGTGCTCGTCGCGACGCTCGCGGGCGGGGTCTCGGAAAGGCCCTAGCCGTGCGCCGCGCTGCGGGCCTTGTCCGGCGGAGGCCGCCGCGGCCCCGCTCACCGGGTCCGCGGCCCGGTCATCTGCCGGGCCACGCCCGCGAGGTGCTAACCCTCCGGGTAGAAGACGAACAGCGTGCAGCCGGTGGGGGAGGCGGGCACGTGCCACGACCCGGCGGGGGCATGCAGGAACGTCCCGGCCGGATAGTCGCGCGCGCCGTCGTTGAACGTGCCTTCGAGGACGTAGACCTCCTCGGGTCCGGGCCCGTGCACGTCGCGGCGCGGCCACGATGTGCCGGGGTCCATCTCCAGCACGTGGGCGTGCGCGCCGGTCGGCCCCGTCCACAGCTGACGCAGCCGGATCCCGGGGAAGAGCTCGCGGACGGGGGATTCCTTGGTCGAGACGGAGGTGTAGCCCTCCTGGGCGAGGATCTCGGGGTTCATGTCTCCCACCGTGCCGTGCGCGGGCTGCGGCCGGGCAGTGTCAGCGAAGACACCACGGGGTACTTTCCTGCCATGCATCGGGTGCTGGCTTTGGTACGACCGGTGCAGTCGACGTTCGAACTCGGCTGCGCCGCCGAGGTCTTCGGCACGGCGCGGGACGGAGTGCCACAGCACTACGAGTTCGACGTGTGCACGGAGACGCCCGGTCCTGTGCCGACATCCGCCGGGTACACGATGTCCGTGGCGCGGGACCTTTCGGCGCTGGAGTCCGCGGACACCGTGCTCATCCCCGGCTGGCAGCCCGTGGAGGCGCCGCTCTCACCCCAGGTGCGCCGCGCGCTGCTGCGGGCACACTCCCGCGGGGCGCGGCTCGTCACGATCTGCTCCGGAGTGTTCGCGCTGGCCCGCACGGGCCTGCTGGACGGCCGCTCGGCCACCACGCACTGGGCGCGCGCCGCCCAGCTGCGGCGGGAGTTCCCCCAGGTGCGCGTGGAGCCCGACGCGCTCTACGTGGACCACGGCGACGTCGCCACGAGCGCCGGCGCGGGGGCGGGGCTCGACCTGTGCCTGCACCTCGTCCGGCAGGATCACGGGCCCGGGCACGCTGCCCTTCTGGCGCGCCACATGGTGATGCCGCCGCAACGCGACGGCGGCCAGGCACAGTACGCGCCGTCCCCACCGCATGCGGACGCGCTGGACGGTCTCCTGGAGTGGGCCGGCGAACGCCTTGGGACACCGCTGTCGGTGGGCGACCTGGCCGCGCACCTCAACGTCTCACCCCGCACGCTGGCACGGCGCTTCGCCGATCAACTCGACACGAGCCCGGGAGCGTGGCTGCTGTCCCGCCGGATCGCTGAGGCCCGCACCCTGCTGGAGGAGACGGACCTGCCGGTGGAGGCGATCGCCACCCGCGTCGGACTCACCTCCGCGGTCAACCTCCGCCGCCGATTCCGTGCCCAGGTGGGCACGACGCCGGGCGCCTACCGGCGGGCGTTCCGGATCTCGTGACCGTCGGGGACCGCAGGTTCGGGTCTCCGCCCGGCCACGTTCCTACGGGCCGTCAGCGCCCCCACGCGGCGATGGCGTCCAGCATCCGCAGCTGATGCCGGTGGCCGATCGTCCCGTAGCCGACCACGGTGACGAACGGGGCCGGCATCACCACGAGCAGGCACACCGCGATCCCGGCGCCGGCCGTCGACAGTGCCACGGACACGGCCAGCACCGCGAGCGTGACGGGTGATCAGCAGCTCCAGGGGGCGTTGCCCCCGTCCGATCTCCTCGGGGTCACGTCCGCTCATCGGAACCAGGCGGTGTGCCATCCGGCTCTTGCCGGCACCGCCGGAGTGTTCGGGGTTGCCCATGCGCCGCACGATGCCGCACGGAGACGTGGCCGCCGGCGGCGGCGCAGGTCCGCCGGTACGCGGAACGGCTCACCGGCTCAGGAACCTAACCGTGCAGTGCCAGATAGGGCGCCAGGGCCAGGAGGGTGCCCGCGAGGGCGAACTTGAGCTTCCGCGTCGGCACCGCATGGGCGATCCTCCAGCCGATCATGACGCCCGCCAGCTCCGGGATGCCGACGATCGCGGCGAGCGCCCAGTCGATCGAGCCGTGCACGAGGTAGGCGACCGTACCGACGCCCGCGATGACCACGGACTGCGCCTGGGCGGCGGCCAGGGCGGGCAGCAGCGGCAGGCCGCAGATCACCAGCAGCGGCACGCTCAGCATCGGGCCGCCGAGCCCGAAGAGGCCCGCTGCGACGGCGACCAGCAACCCGACGGCGCCTGTGACCAGAGGTGACAGGCTCCTTCCTGCGCCGTCCCCGGGTGCGGCGGTGCGGCGCTCGCGCACCCACACCAGGATGCCCGTGGTGGCGACGGCGACCGCGAGGAGAATCCCGAACACCCGCCCGTCGACACGGGTGTTGAAGAGCACGCCCAGCGGCGAGCCCACGAGCGCGGTGCCCGAGAGGACGACGGCGATGCGGCGCGTGCGTGCGTCGCGCAGCTGCCCGGAGCGCGTATAGGCGGCGGTGCCGAGGGCTCCGGTCGCGATGTGCGTGGCGATGGCCGTGCCGGCGACGCCGGAGGGGGAGAGGCCCGTCAGTACGAACATCCCGATGGTGGGCAGCACACCGCCCGGACCGACCGCCGTGATGCCGATGCCGCCCACCAGTCCGAAGAGCGCCAACAGCGCGAGTATCAGCGGACCGTGCTCCATCAGCCTCTTTCCCTCCCGCGACCGGCCCCTCACGCTAACGGGTCGCGGGCCCGCACCACAGCGGACGTCTATCGCGCACCCGTGACGGCAGTCACGAACCGGTGATACGTTCAGCGTGTGCCGTCGCCGGCGTCTCGAAGGAGGCATTGAGCCATGACCGAGCCAACCAGCGAGCCCACGAAAGAGCACAGCGCCCCCGGAGCGTCCGCGTGAGCCCGTACACGGGCTCGGCCCGTGCGACCGGCGAGTGGCAGCACATCCGCGTGGCCGAGGACGACGGAGTGGTCACGGTCACGCTGGCCCGTCCGGAGCGGCTCAACGCCCTCACCTTCGGCGCCTACGCCGATCTGCGCGACCTTCTCGCCGAGTTGTCGCGGGAGCGCCGCGCCCGCGCGCTGGTGCTCGCGGGCGAGGGCCGCGGCTTCTGCTCCGGCGGCGACGTCGAGGAGATCATCGGGGCCACCCTGGACGCCGGCACCGCTGAACTCCTCGACTTCAACCGCATGACGGGCCAGGTCGTACGGGCGCTTCGCGAGACGCCGTTCCCGGTCGTCGCGGCCGTGCACGGGGTGGCCGCCGGTGCCGGTGCCGTTCTGGCGCTGGCGTCGGACTTCCGCGTCGCGGACCCAACGGCGCGCTTCTCGTTCCTCTTCACCAAGGTCGGCCTCTCCGGCGGCGACATGGGCGCGGCCTATCTGCTGCCCCGCGTCGTCGGCCTCGGACACGCCACCCGCATCCTCATGCTCGGTGAGCCCGTACGCGCCGACGAGGCCGAACGCATCGGCCTCATCAGCCGGTTGACCGGGGAGGGCGAGGCGCACACGGCCGCCGCCGAGCTGGCCCGCACCCTCGCCGACGGGCCGGCGCTGGCCCTCGCGCAGACCAAGGCGCTGCTCACCGCGGAGCTGGACCTGCCGCTCTCGGCGGCCGTCGAGATGGACGCGTCCACACAGGCGCTGCTGATGCACAGCGAGGACTACGCGGAGTTCCACGCGTCGTTCAGCGAGAAGCGCCCGCCGAAGTGGCAGGGGAGATGAGATGAGCCCGGGGCCCTCGGCCGGCACCACGGGGATGCGCGTCGCCGTCGTCGGAGGCGGACCGGGCGGGCTGTACGCGGCGGCGCTGCTCAAGCGCCTCGACCCCTCCCGCAGCGTCACCGTCCACGAACGCAACGCCCCCGACGACACGTTCGGCTTCGGCGTCGTCCTCTCCGACGAGACGCTGGGCGGCATCGAGCACGCCGACCCGGCCGTGTACGCCGCGCTCCAGCGGGAGTTCGTGCGCTGGGACGACATCGACATCGTGCACCGAGGGCACACTCTCACCTCCGGCGGTCACGGGTTCGCGGCGCTCGGCCGCCGCCGGCTGCTGGCCGTCCTGCACGAGCGGTGCCGCGAACTGGGAGTGGAGCTGCGGTTCCGCAGCGAGGCGCCTCCGGCGGCCGAACTGGCCGCCACCCACGACCTGGTGGTCGCCGCCGACGGGGTGCACAGCGCCACCCGGGACGCCTTCGCCGACGTCTTCCGGCCGCGGGTGACCACGCACCGCTGCCGTTACATCTGGCTCGCCGCCGACTTCGCACTCGACGCCTTCCGCTTCGAGATCGCCGAGACCGAGCACGGCGTGCTCCAGCTGCACGCCTACCCGTACGAGCGCGCGGACGGGCCAAACCCCGGTGCCTCCACCGTCATCGTCGAGGCTCGCGAAGAGGTGTGGCGGGCCGCCGGACTGGACCGGCTCGACGAGCGGGCCTCGGCCGAGCAGTGCGCGAAGCTCTTCCCCGAGACCCTCGGCGGCAGCCCGCTGCGCGGCAACAACTCGCAGTGGATCGCCTTCCGCACGGTTCTCAACGAGCGCTGGTCGCACGGGAACGTGGTGCTGCTCGGCGACGCCGCGCACACCGCTCACTTCTCCATCGGCTCCGGCACCAAGCTCGCCGTCGAGGACGCGCTCGCGCTCGCCGCCTGCATCGAGGAGCAGCCCGACCTGCCTGCGGCGCTGGCGGCGTACGAGGAGGAACGCCGGCCCGTCGTCCTCTCCACGCAGCGCGCGGCGCGCGGCAGTCTCGAATGGTTCGAGGACCTGGCCACCTACACGGGCCAGCCGCCACGGCAGTTCGCCTTCAACCTGCTCACCCGCAGCCGCCGCGTCACGCACGAGAATCTGCGGCTGCGCGACGCCGGGTTCGTCGCCGGTGTCGAGGCGGAGGCGGGCGTCCCCGAGGGCACTCCGCCGATGTTCACACCCTTCCGGCTGCGTGAACTGACCCTGCGCAACCGGGTCGTGGTCTCCGCCATGGACATGTACTCGTCCGAGGACGAGGCGGGCACCCCCGGCGACTTCCACCTCGTGCACCTGGGGGCCCGCGCGCTGGGCGGAGCGGGCCTGGTGATGACGGAGATGGTGTGCGTCTCGCCCAACGGCCGCATCACGCCACGCTGCACGGGCCTTTGGACGGAGGAGCAGGAGGCGTCGTGGCGCCGCGTCACCGGCTTCGTGCACGCGCAGTCGCCCGGCACCGCCATCGGCGTGCAGCTCGGGCACTCCGGCCGCAAGGGCTCGACGAAGGTGATGTGGGAGGGAATCGACGAACCGCTGCCGGAGGGGAACTGGCCGCTCGTGGCCCCCTCACCCCTGCCGTACCGCGGCGGCGTCAACCAGGTGCCGCAGGCCCTCACGGTGGCCGAACTGGCAGCGATCCGCGAGGAGTTCACCGACGCGGCGCGGCGTGCCGCCCGCGCCGGCTTCGACCTGCTCGAACTCCACTGCGCACACGGCTACTTGCTCTCCAGCTTCCTCTCGCCGCTCACCAACCGCCGCACCGACGCCTACGGCGGCGGCATCGACGCCCGCCTCCGCTTCCCGCTGGAGGTCTTCGACGCGGTGCGCGAATTGTGGCCGCGGGAGCGGCCGATGACCGTACGCGTCTCCGCCACAGACTGGGCCGAGGGAGGCATCACACCCGAGGAGGCGCTGCGCGTGGCGGCCGCGTTCGCCGAGCACGGAGCCGACGCCATCGACGTCTCCACCGGACAGGTCGTCGCGGACGAGCGGCCCGACTACGGGCGCTCGTACCAGACTCCGTACGCCGACCGCATCCGCAACTCCGTCGGGGTGCCCGTGATCGCCGTCGGCGCCATCTCCTCGTGGGACGACGTCAATTCGCTGCTGCTCGCCGGCCGTGCCGACCTGTGCGCGCTGGGACGCCCCCACCTGTACGACCCGCACTGGACGCTGCACGCCGCGGCCGACCAGGGATACCAGGGCCCCGGCGCGCCCTGGCCGCCGCCCTACCGTGCGGGCAGCCGCAAACCCCCGACGGGCCGTACCGACGCGCCCAAGCCGCGGCTCACGCTGTAGCGGCCGCCCGCCGGGCGTCCGTGTTCGTCCGGCGCCTGCGGGGCGTCTTCCGCGGCGTCATCTGCGATAGGTGTCCCGGTCAGGGTTGCGGTCCTCGTCGAACCAGCGGTCGTCCGGCTCGCGCCGGTTGCCGACGATCGCCGCGATGGGCGGAATCACCAGCGCCGCAACGCACAGCCCGACCGCGGCGGGGACCGAGATCAGACGCACGAAGCTCCATGCGCTGACGAAGAGCACCAGGCACGTGGCCATCAGCACGAAGTAACGCCTGCGCCGTCGTGCGTACATATTTCCAGGGTATTGCGGCACGGCGGCCCACGGGAGGCGGTGCCCGATGGCCCACGAGAGGCGGTGCCCGGCGGCCGGGGAGAGACCTGCCGACCGTCCGCCCGTCACCCCTGCGCGAAGCCCACGGCGTACTCGCGTCCCGGCTCCCGCAGCTTCTCGTGCAGCGCGAAGAAGACCTCCGCGGAACGCTCGCCGGGCCAGTCCGCCGGCAGCAGCGACGCCGGCAGGCCCGGATCGGCGTAGGGGAGACGCCGCCATGCGTCGAGCGCCGGGAGATAGTCCCGGTACGCCTCCTCCGGGGGCGCCTGGCGCCGCCGCGCCCAGGAGCGCAGCACCGGCTCGTGCACGTCCAGGAAGGAGCGGTGCAGAGCCGCCAGGGACGTGAGGTCCCACCAGCGCGCCACCGCGTCCGCGGTCGTCTCGAAGCCCACGTGCGTGCCGGTGAACAGGTCCACGTACGGGGTGAGACCGAGCCGCCCCAGACTGTGACGCGTCTCCTCCTCCAGGTGGGAGGGGGCGATCCAGATGCCGGGTGCGGCGTTGCCGAAGCCGAGCCGTGCGAGACGGGAGCGGAGTATGTGGCGGCGGCCCCGCTCGCTCTCCGGCACGGAGAAGACGGCCAGCAGCCAGCGGCCGTCCGCCGCGGGGCGGGCGTAGACGCGGCGGTCGCCGTCGTCGAGGAGCTGCCGCCCGGCGTCCGAGGGAGCGTAGCCCGCCGCCTTGCTGCCGGGCCGGTCCGCGGTGAGCAGCCCGCGCCGCTTCAGCCGCGAGACGGCGGAACGGACCGACGGCGCGTCCACACCGACCGCGCCGAGCAGCTGGATCAGCGCCGCGACCGGCACGGTGCTGCCGGGGAAGGCACGTCCGTACGCCCCGTAGAAGGTGAGGATGAGCGAACTCGGCGACGGCCTGGCGGCGGGCTGCTGCTGATTCACGCGGCAACTCTAGGCGGGCAGCCCGCCCGCGGTCCGATCCGCGGTGGTCGGCTCCGGCCCGGCCTGTGCCGGGACTGCCTCCCGCAGCAGGTACCGCTGGAGCTTCCCCGTCGGTGTGCGCGGCAGCGAGGTGGCGAAGACGAATTCACGGGGGCACTTGTACGGGGTGAGCTCTCCGGTGGTGAACTCGCGCAGCGCCTCAGCCGTTCCTGCTCCCCCCTCGGTTCCCTCCCGCAGTACCACGTGCGCGACGACGACCTGGCCGCGCCGCTCGTCGGGGCGTCCCACGACAGCGGCCTCGGCCACGGAGGGATGGCGCAGCAGGGCCTCCTCGACCTCCGGGCCCGAGATGTTGTAACCGGCCGAGACGATCATGTCGTCGGCGCGTGCGACGTAGCGGAGGTAGCCGTCCGTCCCGCGTACGTAGGTGTCGCCGGTGAGGTTCCAGCCGTCGCACACGTACTCGCGCTGCCGCGGGTCGGAGAGATAGCGGCAGCCGACGGGGCCGCGCACGGCGAGCAGTCCCGGTTCGCCGTCCGGCACCTGTGTCAGGCGGCCCTCCTGGTCCTTGCGCACCACGCGGGCCTCGAAGCCCGGCACGGCGACACCTGTGGCGCCGGGGCGGGCGGCCTCGTCGGCGGCGGAGACGAAGATGTGCAGCATCTCCGTCGCGCCTATGCCGTTGATCATCCGCAGGCCGGTCCTCTCACGCCATGCCTCGTGGGTGGCGGCGGGCAGGTTCTCGCCGGCGGAGACGCAGCGGCGCAGCGAGGAGATGTCGTACGTGCGCCCGCCTGCCGGGGCCTGCGGGGAAGCGGTGCCGAGTTCGGCGAGCATCCCGCGGTAGGCGGTCGGGGCGGTGAACAGCACGGTGACACGGTGGCGTTCGACCGCCGCGAGCATCTGCTGCGGGCCGCTCCACTGGCCGAGCAGCGCCGACGCGCCCGCCCGCAGCGGGAAGATCACCAGGCCGCCCAGCCCGAAGGTGAACCCCAGCGGCGGGCTGCCCGCGAAGAGGTCGTCCGGCGTCGGACGCAGCACGTGCGCGGAGAAGGTGTCGGCGACGGCGAGCACGTCGCGGTGGAAGTGGACGCACCCCTTGGGTTTCCCGGTGGTGCCGGAGGTGAAGGCGATCATGGCGACGTCGTCCGCGGCGGTGGCGACGGCCTCGTAGCGGTCGGGCTGCGACTCGCACAGGGCCAGCAGGTCCTCCCCTCCGTCACCGCCGAAGGCGGTCACCCGCAGCCCGGGTACGTCCGCCTTCGTCAGCTCCTCCAGGGAACCCGCGTCGCACAGCGCATGGCTGACCTGCCCCATGGCGCACACGGTGCGCAGCTCGTGCGCGCGCTGAGCGGCGAGCACCGTCACCGCGACGGCCCCGGCCTTCATCACCGCGAGCCAGCAGGCCGCCAGGTGAAGGGAGTTGGGGCCGCGCAGCAGGACCCGGTTGCCGGGGACGACGCCCAGGACGCCGGTGAGGACGTGGGCGATGCGGTCCACGCGGGCGCGCAGTTCGCCGTAGCTCCAGCACTCGCCGTCGTCACCGCGGAAGGCGGGCCGCTCGGCGCCGTACCGCGCGGCGGACCCGTCGACCAGTTCGGCACCGCAGTTGAGGCGGTCCGGGTAGTGCAGTTCGGGCCGGTCGAAGACCAGTCG
The DNA here is from genome assembly GCF_004217425.1 of Streptomyces sp. CNZ301. NCBI lineage: Bacteria > Bacillati > Actinomycetota > Actinomycetes > Kitasatosporales > Streptomycetaceae > Streptomyces > Streptomyces sp. CNZ301. The sequence goes on along the minus strand of NZ_SHLG01000002.1, from coordinate 866,724 downwards.
CGGCCAGTCCTCGGGCGGGGGCAGATGCTCCCGGGCGAAGGTGTCGACGTGTGCGGACGGGCTCAGATGCATCGCAAGCCCCCTCGGGGGTGTGCCGTGTGCCGGTGGCCGGTGTCGCCGGTGTGCCGTTGAGCGTAACGTGTTGGTGACGACAGTCAACGGTCCGCGATAGAGGATCAGTGACCGGGAGCACCAGCCCGCCACCAGGAGGAGGCCCGCATGCCCGCGTTCGCACTGGAACCGGAGCAGCACAAGTGGTGCGAGGAGCTGCGGACGCTCGGCGCCCGCGAGCTCCGGCCGCTCGCCGAGGCCGGGGAGGACGGCCGCATCAACCGCGAGCTGGTCGCCGCCCTCGGTGAACTCGGGCTGCTCGGCCGCCTGTTCGCGCCGGACGGGCGCCCCGCGAGCGCCCTCGATCTGTGCCTGCTGCGCGAATCCCTCGCCTACTCCTGCACGGAGGCCGAGACCGCGCTCGCCCTCCAGGGGCTCGGCGCCGGACCGGTCGCCCTCGCGGGCACCGACGCCCAACGCGGGCGCTGGCTCGGCGAGGTGACCGCGGGACGTGCCGTCGCGGCCTTCGCGCTGAGCGAGCCGGGAGCGGGCAGCGACGCGGCGGCGCTCACCCTCCACGCCGAGCCGGACGGCACCGGGGCCGGGCACGGATGGCGCCTGACCGGAACCAAGACCTGGATCTCCAACGCCCCGCACGCCGACGTCTTCACCGTCTTCGCCCGTACGACGCAGGGCGCCGGCTCCCGCGGCGTGAGCGCCTTCCTCGTACCCGCCGGGCGGCCAGGGCTCGGCGGCGAACCGGTGGAGATGCTCTCGCCCCATCCGATCGGCACCCTCACCTTCGACGGTGTCCCCGTCTCCCGCGACGACCTCCTCGGTGAGGCCGACCGCGGCTTCGGCGTGGCCATGCGCACGCTGAACCTCTTCCGGCCCAGCGTCGGCGCGTTCGCGACGGGCATGGCACAGGCGGCCCTCGACGCCGCCGTCGAACACGCCGGGAGGCGGCGCGCGTTCGGCGGCACGCTCAGTGATCTGCAGGCCGTCTCGCACCAGTTGGCCGAGACCGCGACCCGCATCGAGGCCGCCCGCCTGATGGTCTACGCGGCGGCCGCGGCCCACGACCGCGGCGAGCCGGACATCGCGCGGCGCGCCGCCATGGCGAAGCTGCTGGCCACGGAGACCGCGCAGCAGGCCGTGGACACCGCCGTGCAGATCCACGGCGCGGCCGCGCTCCAGCGCGGACACCTCCTCGAACACCTCTACCGCGAGGTCCGCGCACCCCGCATCTACGAGGGCGCCAGCGAAGTGCAGCGCTCGATCATCGCGAAGGAGCTCTACCGGTGACCGACGCCGACTCCCGCCCCCACCTCCAGCGCACCAACCCCGCCCAACTCTCCCCGCCCACCGGCTTCTCGCACGCCGTGACCGCGACCGGCTCGCGGATCGTCTTCCTGGCCGGGCAGACTGCGCTCAACGGCGAGGGGGCCGTCGTCGGCGGCACGCTCACCGAGCAGTTCGAGCAGGCGCTGGCCAACCTGCTGACGGCGCTGGCCGCTTCCGGCGGCGGCCCCGCCGACCTCGCCCGCGTCACCGTCTACACGACCGACGTCGCCGCCTACCGGTCCGCCGCCCGCGACCTGGGCGCCGTCTGGCGCCGCCATGCCCACCGCGACTATCCGGCGATGGCCCTCATCGGCGTCTCCCGGCTGTGGGACGAGGAGGCGCTGGTGGAGCTGGACGGCATCGCGGTCCTGCCGTGACGTACACCGCGGGGCACTCCCGGCGGCTTCGCGCCGGACTCCGCGTCGGTCACCGAACCAGGTGACGCGAACGACGTGGTCCTTGTCCTTGGCAGGTGCGCTCCCCGTCCTTCCACCGGGCCGCGGGGTCCCTCGACCGCACTGCGAGACTTCCTCGACGAATTCGGCAGCGGTCCGCGTGCAAGGCGGAGTGACGGTGCCGGGGACCGGTGCCGGGGGAGGACCTGGGCCGAACACGCTTGCTCCCTGCGGTTGTGGCCGGAACCGGCCGGTGCGTGGAGATGTCCTGTTTCACTGACATCGGTCCCGGACAGCAGGGATGGTCCGAACAGCACGAAAGAGGCGCCGAATTGAGCACGGACGTGTCCCGGCCGGCCCGCCGAACGATGCTGGCCGCCGGCGCCGGGAGCGTGCTGGCCGCATGCACCTCCTCCGCCGGTGACAAGCCCCCGTCGCCCTCTGGCCACCGGTCGCAGGACGCCGCGACGACCCGTCGGCTGAAGAACCTGGAGCGTGAACACGACGCCCGCCTCGGGGTGTTCGCGCACAACACCAGAACCGGGAGGACGGTGATCCACCGCGCCGACGAGCGTTTCCCCATGTGCTCGACGTTCAAGCCCCTCGCGGTGGCGGCAGTCATGAAGGATCGTGACGGGGACGGCGGCCGTCCTCTCGACGAGCGCATCCGCTACTCCCGCTCCGACCTGGAGGCCCACTCCCCGGTCACCGGCACCTCCCGCCACCTCGCCGAAGGGATGACCCTCCGGGAGCTCTGCGACGCCGCCATCCGCCACAGCGACAACACGGCCGCCAACCTCATCCTGCGCGAACTCGGCGGCCCCACCGCGGTGACCCGCTTCTGCCGCTCCCTCGGGGACGAGGTCACGCGCCTCGACCGTTGGGAGACGGAGCTGAACTCCGCGGAGCCCGGGAACGTGAAGGACACGACGTCGCCGCGGGCCATCGGGCGGACGTACATGCGCCTGACTCTCGGCGACGTCCTCGGACGGGCCGGGCGCCGCCAGTTGACGGACTGGCTCAAGCGCAACACCACGGGGGACGAGAGCCTGCGCGCCGGGCTCCCCGAAGGCTGGACCGTGGGGGAGAAGACCGGCGCGGGCGAGTACGGCACGCACAACGACGTGGGTGTCGCCTGGACCGCCCACGGCCGGGAGCCGGTCGTCCTGGCCGTCCTCACCACGAAGAAGTCCGCCGACGCCGAGCCGGACCGGGCGCTGATCGCGAAGACCGCCCGGCTTCTGGCCCCGGCACTGACCTGAGAGCACCGCCCGGCGGGTGCCCGGGGGAGGCCTCTCGTACCGCCGGACCTCGCCGGGCCTCGCCGGGCCCCGACTCGTCCGTGTCTCCTCCACCGAGCCAGGTGTGCAGGACCGTGATTCGGTCAACTCCCCGCGCAAAAGGCCCAGTTCTGAGACTCTTCTCGCGTGGTCGCTTCTCAGAACGGCAATGGCCTCGGCGGTGACGAGGCCGACCGCTCGCCGACGTCGCCGACCGGCTTCCGCGCCGAAGTCGAGGCTCTGCGCAGGGAAGCGGCCGCCCAGGTGCGCACCGCTCATCGCCGGGTGCAGCTCTGGGCCTACATCGATGTCGCCCTGGGCTTCCCGGCCGCGCTCCTCGCAGGAGTGTCCGGAGCGGCCGGGCTGGCGACGGCTGATGCGCGAGTGCCCGCCGCGGTGCTGGCGCTGGTGGCGGCGGGTTTCTCGTCGGGTGCGGGTTTCCTGCGCAGCGATGCGCGGATGGTGGCCAACAGGCGTGCGCGGCACGCGTGGGCGGCCATGGAATCGGAGGCGCGCATGGTGCTGGCGCGTCAATCGCACCAGGGGGAGCTGGACCCCGATGCAGCTCAGGAAGCGCTCCGTTCTCTGTTCGCGTGCCGTCAGGCTGCCCTCGTGGCGTACGAAAGGGACTGCGCGGAGACATAGACCCCAGGGCCACGGCCCCGCACCTGGCCCTTCGGGACGCAGCCGGGGCGCGCCCGGCACGGTCGGCGTGCTCCTACGGCCGCTGCCCGAAGTCGTTGTGCAGACCCTGCACTTCGCCGTAACCCGGCACCGGGGAGGGGACCTCGGGGCCTCCGTCCGGGGCGGCGACCGAGCGCGCCAGGTCGGCGGCCCGCTGGAGCGCCGCACGGAAGAGCAGCGAGCCCAGGCTGATGCGGCTGACGCCGGTCCGCGCGAGCTCGTCGTACGAAAAGTGGGCGGGGGAGTACAGGACGTTCAGCGGCGTCGTCCCCAACTCCGCGGCCAGCGCGGTGATGTCATCGCGCTCCACCAGCCCCGGCACGAACACCCCGTCGGCGCCCGCCTCGACGTACGCGGCGCATCTGCGGGACGCCCCGGCGACCGTGGCGTCGCCCCCCAGCCAGTGCGTGTCGGTGCGTGCGTTGACGAAGAGGCCCGGCGCGGCCTCCTTCAGCGCGGACACCTTCGCCGCGTGACGCGCCGGATCGGCGAGCGTGCCGTCGGGCAGGCCGTCCTCGACGTTCACCCCCGCCACGCCCGCTTGCGCCAACTGCTTTCCCAGTGCCGCGACTTGAGCCGGGTCGTCGCTGAAGCCGCCCTCGATGTCGATGCTCACCGGCACCGGCAGACGTGCCAGCCCCCGGCCCAGCGCCAGCGTCTGCTCGCGTGCGGCGCCGCTCCCGTCGGGGAGTCCCGCGGCGGCCGCGACGCCCAGGCTCGTGGTACCGATGGCGGGGAAGCCGCACCGGTGCAGGGCGGCGGCCGAGGCGTGGTCCCAGGCGTTGGGCAGCAGCAGAGGACGCTCCCCGTGGTGCAGTTTCCGGAAGGTCCCGTACTTCTCGTGCGTGCTCACGCGGCCGCCTCCACCCGCACGCCGATCTCGTCCACCCGCAGGCCGAGCAGGTCCTCGAACGCGTCCTGGCCCTTGCGCGTCACCCTCAACGCCCGTCGGCTGCCGATGCGTTCGCACCAGCCCTCCTCCAGCGCGTGGGTGCACAGAGCGGCGCCCGCACGGCCCGCCAGGTGCACCCGGCGTTCGGTCCAGTCGAGGCAGGAGCGTGCCGCCCCCTGAGCCGTGGCGGCCGGGTGGGGCCCTCGACGGCTGCCGCGGCGCGGGGCCAGGTCGATGCCCAGCTTCCCGAACCACGCCAGCCCCTCGTCCGTCACGGAGAAGCCCGTCGACTGCTGGAGCAGCCCCCGCGCCAGCAGCGCGTCGGTGACACCGACGCCGAGAGCGCCCGCCAGGTGGTCGTAACAGGTCCGCGCCCGTGCCATCGCAGCACCGGCCGACGCGGCGCTCAGTCCCCGCGGGGCGGGGGAGGCCCGGCGTGTGCTGTCAGGTCCTCGATGAGCTGCGAGATCCCCGGACCGGCGATGCGCACGTACCGGTGCCGGCCCTGCCGCACCTCCTCCAGCAGCCCGCCCGCGACGAGCTTGTCCAGGTGCGCGCTGACCGTCGCAGCCGTGACACCGGCGGCCCTCGCCAGTTCGCCGGCGGTCCACGCACGCCCGTCCTGCAGCGCCAGGCAGACGGAGGCACGTGTGCGGTCGGCGAGCAGTCCGGCCAGTTCGGCGAGCCGCTGTCCGCTCCGATCGGGTCGGGAGGGTCCTGCGTCCGGTTCCATACGGCCATGATGCTCCCGCGACACTTCGGCGGGCGCCGAAGTGTCAACGGGTCTGTCCGCGCGCCCGGCCGGCCACGCTGCCCCGGGCCGGGCCCGAGGCACGCGCACTCCGCCCCGTCATTCCTCGTCGGTCACCAGTATGAGCGGGATGTCGCCGCAGGCACGCAGCGCCAGCCCCTGCTGGACGTGGGGGGCGGGCTCGCCGGGACGGGGTCCGCCGCTCTCCCCGGCCGGGGCACCGCCGTCCGCGGGGTCCGGGGGCATCACGGGCACCGCGGCGAAGTCCGGCCCCTTGAGCAGCGACCCCGCCAGGTGGTGCGCGTACGTCGAGACCGCCACGCGGCCACGGGAGTTGACCAGGCAAGCGGGCCCCGGCAGCCGCTGGAGCACGGGCATGACGGCCGCCTCGAAGTCCGGGAGGTAGACGTCGGCCGCGGCCACTCCGCTGAAGCGCCCGTCGAGGGTCACCGGCACCGAGAGGGTCAGGCTGTACTCGTCGGAGCACAGGTAGTCCACGTACGGTCCGGCGACCGCGCGCCGCCCGGTGTCACGGGCGAGCGCGTACCACTCCCAGTGTGTGTAGTCCGAGTACGCCGAGTGCCGCGGGTCGAGGTCCAGCAGCAGCGGACGCACGTCGCCGCCCGGTCCCGTCTGCCACCACTCCAGCCACGCCTCGGCGTCGGCGAGCAGCCCCGGTGCGGCCACGAAGCCGGCGCCTGAGACCAGTGAGAGCCGGGTGAGCCGCTTCTTCAGCCCGGGACGGAGACCGGCAAGGTCGGTGGTCGTGGGCCGTCTGTGCTCGGCGGCGGCGTCGGCGAGGAGCGCCAGGGTGTCCGTACGGATCTCGCTCACGGCGTCGAAGACGCACTCCAGCGCGTCACGCACGCCCGACGCCGCGGCTGCCGCGGGGTCGTCAACGACGTGTGTTCCGCCCTTCGCGGGTCCGGATCGGTGACTTGGACGAGGACTGCTGCCCACGGTTGCCCTCCTTGGTCTGCGGGCCGCCGGCCGGGCCGGGGGTACCGAGGCGGAGTTCGACCAGGCGCCCCATGGAGACCTGAACGCACTCCTCGACAAGGGCTCTCGCCTGCTCCGCCGCATCATCCTGCACCGCACAGATCACGGCACGATGACGATCGCAGACGTCTTTCAGATGCCTTTCCTCGCCGAGGACGAGGCAGAGCAGTGCGCCCACTTCGGAGTGGACGCCCACCAGTTCCCTCGTCAGCCGTGCCGACTGCGCCGCGGCGGCCAGCTCGACGTGGAAGCGGCCGTAGAGGCGGCTGCGCGCGGCCGCGTCCGCGGCGGCCTCCAACTCCTCCACGGAACGGTGCAGTTGATGCAGGTCGTCCGGGGCGGTGCGCTGCGCGGCCAGGCGGGCGGCGGCACCGGAGACGGCCGTCCAGTAGTCCCCGAGTTCGCGCAGCTCCTCGAGGCTCCAGCTGCCCAGATGGGCCAGCAGCCGTTCCCCGACGGGCCCTTCGGGGACGGTGACGAAGCTGCCGCCGCCGCGTCCCCTGCGGGTGGTGACCAGCCCGCGCTGGCGCAGCGCCATGAGTGCTTCGCGCAAGGTGACCGTCGAGACGCCGAGTTGCGCCGCGAGTTCCTGCTCGCCGGGGAGCTGCTCGCCGTCGGCGAGCAGGCCGAGTTCAATCGCGTCACCGAGGCGCCGCACGACGGCCTCGACGCGGGCTTGTGTCCCGATGGGCGTGAAGACCGTTCTTCGGGCGCCGTCCTGGTCTCTCTTCACGGCCACCACCTTGTCAGTTGGCTCAAGTTTTACCTGAAGAGGGCTCGGAGTGGTCTTGAAGCTTGAACTATGACTTCATATATTTACCGGCCAACGACCACAGCACCAGAAAGGTTCCCGTTGATGGAGGGGAATGCCATCCGGCTGCGGAGCCTGCGCAAGGCCTTCGGCCGGACCGAGGCCGTCGCAGGCGTCGAACTGGCCATATCGGACGGTGAGTTCTTCTCGATGCTCGGGCCCTCGGGTTCGGGGAAGACGACCGTGCTCCGCCTGATAGCGGGCTTCGAGACGCCCACGAGCGGAACCATCGAACTCGACGGGAAGGACGTCACGCGGCTCGCGCCCTTCGAGCGTGACGTGCACACCGTCTTCCAGGACTACGCCCTCTTCCCGCACATGTCCGTCGAGCAGAACGTCGCCTACGGCCTCAAGGTGCAGAAGGTGCCCAAGGCCGAGCGGCTGCGCCGGGCCGCCGACGGCCTCGAGAGCGTCCGCCTCGCAGGGTTCGGCGATCGCCGCCCCTCCCAGCTCTCAGGGGGGCAGCGGCAGCGCGTCGCCCTCGCCCGCGCACTCGTGGGCCGTCCGCGCGTGCTGCTGCTCGACGAGCCGCTGGGCGCCCTCGATCTCAAGCTGCGAGAGCAGATGCAGATCGAACTCAAGGAGATCCAGCGCGAGGTCGGCATCACCTTCGTCTTCGTCACCCACGACCAGGACGAGGCGCTGACGATGAGCGACCGGATAGCCGTCTTCCAGGACGGCCGCATCGAGCAGACCGGAACGCCCGCCGAGATCTACGAACGCCCCGCGACTCCCTTCGTCGCGGGCTTCGTCGGCACCTCCAACCTGCTGACCGGCGAGACCGCCGAGCAGGTCGTGGGCAAGCCCGGCACGTTCAGCGTGCGCCCGGAGAAGATCCGGGTGCTCAAGGAGTCGGCGACCGGTGCGGACGAACCGGAACACACCGCCGCCAAAGGCTCCGTCGCCGAGGTCGTCTATCTGGGAGACACCACGCGTTTCCTGGTCGACCTCGACGCCGGAGGACGGCTGACCGCCGTCCAGCAGAACCTGGAGGCCTCCTCCGAGGACGTCGCCGCGTACCGCGGCTCACGGGTGAGGCTCCAGTGGCACCACCGGCACAACTTCCAGGTGGAACAGGCGCCCTGAGCGACGCCTGCGCCTCTCCCCCCATCCCTACCGACCCCCACCTCCGCACCTACGATTCGCCGCCCCTCCTACTGTGGAGATCTCTGTGCGCAAGTCCCCAACCCTCAAAACCCTCGCCGCGGCAGGTGCGTTGCTCCTGGCCACCGCCTGCGGCTCCTCCGGATCCTCCTCGTCCTCTTCGGGTGCAGTCGACCCGCCGGACCTCAAGCCGCAGAAGAAGATCGGCAAGACGGAGAACTCGGTGAACCTCATCGCGTGGGCCGGCTACGCCGAGGACGGCAGCAACGACCCGAAGGTCGACTGGGTCACCCCCTTCGAGAAGAAGACCGGCTGCAAGGTCAACACCAAGACGGCCGCCTCGTCCGACGAGATGGTCAGCCTCATGAAGACGGGTCAGTACGACGCCGTCTCGGCCTCGGGCGACGCCTCACTGCGCCTGATCGCCTCCGGCGACGCCGAACCCGTCAACACCAAGCTGGTGCCCAACTACAAGGACGTCTTCAAGGGCCTGAAGAACCAGGACTTCAACTCCGTCGAGGGGAAGTCCTACGGCATCCCGCACGGCCGCGGCGCCAACCTCCTGATGTACAACACGGAGAAGGTCAAGCCCGCCCCCGACTCCTGGTCCGCCGTCTTCGACAAGGCCGGTGAGCACAAGGGCAAGGTCACCGCCTACGACTCCCCGATCTACATCGCGGACGCCGCTCTGTACCTGATGAAGCACAAGCCCTCCCTCGGCATCAAGAACCCCTACTCCCTGGACCAGAAGCAGTTCGACGCCTCGGTGGACCTGCTGAAGAAGCAGAACGCCAACATCGGCGAGTACTGGAGCGACTACCTCAAGGAGATCTCCGCCTTCAAGAGCGGCGACTCCGTGGTCGGCACCTCGTGGCAGGTCATCGTCAACACCGCGCAGGACGAGAAGGCGCCGGTCAAGGCCGTGCTGCCCAAGGAGGGTTCGACCGGCTGGTCCGACACCTGGATGGTCTCCTCGAAGGCCAAGCACCCCAACTGCGCCTACAAGTGGCTGGACCACATCATCTCGCCGGAGGCGAACGCCCAGGTCGCCGAGTACTTCGGTGAGGCGCCGTCCAACGAGAAGGCGTGCAAGCTGACGGCGGACAAGAACCACTGCCGCACCTTCCACGCCGAGGACGAGGACTACTGGAAGAAGGTCCACTTCTGGACCACGCCCACCCAGCAGTGCCTCGACGGCCGCAAGGACGCCAAGTGCGTGCCGTACGCCAAGTGGGTCCAGGCCTGGACCGAGATCAAGGACTAGGACCGACACCGATGAGCAAAACCGAGCCGGCCGCCGGGCACACCGCCCGGCGGCTAGCCGGGACCCTTCACCGCCGTCCCCGGCTGCAACTGTCCCTGCTGCTGACCGCGCCGCTGACGTGGCTGATCCTCGCCTACCTCGGCTCGCTCACCGCGCTGTTCATGTCCGCGTTCTGGACCACGGACACCTTCACCTCGAACGTGGTGAAGGTCTGGTCCATGGACAACTTCACGACCCTGCTCACCACGGACGTCTACCAGCAGGTCGCCCTGCGCAGCGTGGGCGTCGCCCTCGCGGTCACCGTGATCTGCGTGGTGATCGCCTTCCCCGTCGCCTTCTTCACCGCACGCATCGCCTCACCCCGCTGGAGGCCGCTGCTCGTCGTCGCCATCCTCACGCCGCTGTGGGCCAGTTACCTGGTCAAGGCGTACGCGTGGCGGCTCATCCTCGCCGAGGGCGGCCTGCTGGACTGGCTGCTCTCACCCTTCGGCCTCGACGGCCCGGGGTTCGGCCTCGTCGCCACCATCCTGGTGCTGACGTACCTGTGGCTGCCGTACATGATCCTGCCGATCCACACCGGGCTGGAGCAGATTCCCGGCAACCTTCTCGACGCCTCCTCCGACCTGGGCGCGCGCACGGGCCGCACCTTCCGCTCCGTGGTGATGCCGCTCCTGCTGCCGTCGATCGCCGCCGGGTCCGTCTTCACCTTCTCCCTCAGCCTCGGCGACTACATCGCCGTGCAGATCGTGGGCGGCAAGACCCAGCTGATCGGCAACCTCATCTACTCCAACATCACCCTGGACCTGCCGCTGGCCGCGGCGCTCGGCACCGTCCCCGTGGTGATCATCGTGTTCTACCTGCTCGCGGTGCGCCGCACCGGCGCCCTGAGCAGCCTCTGACCGCACCGTCCGGCGCAGCCGCCGGCGGCCACCCGACGACGCGAAGGCATACGACGATGAAACTCTCCCGGCCCGCACGGATCACGCTGGGCGTCGCCGCGGTGCTCGGCTTCGCGGTCATCTACGTCCCGCTCTTCCTCGTCCTGATCAACTCGCTCAATCCGGACCGCAGTTCGAGCTGGCCGCCGCCCGGCATCACCTTCCACTGGTGGGCGGACGCGTGGGGCAGCGCGGGCGCACGGCACGCCCTGGTCACCTCGCTCAAGGCAGGAGCGGGCGCGACGGTCGCCGCGCTCGTCCTCGGCACGCTCATCGCGTTCGCCATCCAGCGCTTCAGGTTCTTCGGCCGCGAGGTGCTCTCCTTCGTCGTCGTGCTGCCGATCGCGCTGCCGGGCATCGTCACCGGTGTCGCGCTCAACACCGCGTTCCGCACGGTCCTCGAGCCCCTCGGCATCGGGCTCGGCCTCTTCACCGTCATCGTCGGCCATGCCACGTTCTGCGTCGTGGTCGTCTACAACAACATGATCGCCCGGCTGCGGCGGACGTCCGGCAGCTACGAGGAAGCCGCCATGGACCTGGGCGCGAACACCTTCCGCGCCTTCGCCGACGTCACTTTCCCGCTTGTGCGTTCGGCCCTGGTCGCGGGCGGCATGCTCGCCTTCGCGCTCTCCTTCGACGAGATCATCGTGACGACCTTCACCGCGGGCCCGAACACCCAGACGCTGCCCATCTGGATCTTCTCCAACATGGCACGCCCGCAGCAGGCACCGGTGGTGAACGTGGTCGCGGCGGTCCTCGTGCTGCTCTCCGTCATCCCGATCTACATCGCGCAGCGGATGTCGTCCGACACGGCTGGGGGCCGGATCTGAGGCACGTCCGCCGCACGGCCCGGAGCATCACAGCACGGGGGCGGTGCTCGGCGAGTGCTCGCCGAGCGCGTCCAGCCTCTCCGGCATGGTCAGGTTGGCCATCCGCCGCCAGCCGCCGAACCGTTCGAACTGGTACATGCCGTGGATGCCGGCGGCGAGCGACGCGGTCTTGACGGCGGGCCAGTCCAGCAGCCGCCCCATGTGGGACATCACGGCGAGGGAGACCTCGCGGTGGACGACGATCTCGGCGCGGGCGCACTGCCGCAGACTGCGGCGGATCGTCCCTTCGTGGCCCTTCGCGGCCAGCCGCAGCAACTCCTCGTGGCAGTAGGCCAGATGGTTGTCCTCGTCGTTGCTGATCATCCTGATGGCACGGCCGGTCTCGGGGTCGTCGCCGCAACTGTCGAGCAGCATCGCCATCTGGTCGGAGGCGCGCTGCTCGGTGACCCTGCTGTGCGAGAGGTAGACGATGATGTCGTGCTCGGTGAGCTGCTCGTCGCGCCGCAGCTTCTCGTGCATCAGGCCGATGCCGCTCCGCTCCAGCAGCATCGTGTAGTCGGTCTCCGCCGGCACGGGGACGGGCTCGAGGCCGCGCTTCTTCAGCAGGGCCTTGAAGATGCGGCCGTGCTTGTCCTCGTCCGCGCCGTGCTTGGTGATCTTCGGGGCGAGACCGCGCAGGCTCTCCGGCGCGAGGGCCGCGATCCGGGCGTTCTCCCAGCCTCCCTGTGCCTCCCCGCTGGCGGCGATGGAGCAGAAGAGCTGGAAGGAACGGTCGTTCTCCAGAATCTCCCGGAACAGGCTTCGGGACGAGAGCATCAGTGCCACCTCCGTACGGCGTCCGCACATTCGAGTCAAAGCGGACGGCGGGCAACCGGCAACAGCAGCGGCGGTTGCCTGTGCCAAACGAAGTAAGGCCCGGCATCACCGCCTGCGCGGGGGCGCGGACGGTCAGGACACGGGCGGGACGGACACGGGCAGGCCGGGCGAGGGCGGGCCGGGAGAGCCGGCAGGGCTGCGGGCCGGGGGACTGGCGCCCGCCCCGGCAGCTCGGCAGTCCGGCCGGCTCGCAGCCCGGCAGGCCCGCAACGGTGGCGCCGCGCGCAGCGCCGCGTGCGATGTCTCAACGGCGTGGCGGTGACGGTCCGTTGATCAGAAGCCCCCTCCGCCGAAGTCGCCCCCGCCGAAGCCGCCGCCGTCGAACCCGCCCCCGTCGCCGAACCCGTCGCCCTCGCCCCCGCCGCCGTCGAATCCGCCCTCGCCGAAGCCGTCGCCGTAACTCCAGGGTCCGAGCGCATTGCCGAGGAGCGTACCGACGAGCAGACCGGGCAGGATGCCGCCGCCGAAGTAGCCGCCCGCCCAGGGCCCGTAGGCGGGCCCGGCCTCCCAGTAGGGCCGCCGTCCCTGAGGCGTGTCGACGTTGCGGGCCATCGGTTCGGTACCGTCCCTCAGCCTCGCCGCGTCCGCCGCGCACACCGGCACCGTCCGCTCGGTGCCGCCCGGCGGTGCCCAGCGCACGTCCTCGACGGACGGGCCGTGGCGCGGGTCGAAGAAGCACGGCATCCGGCGTTCCGGCAGCGGCTCGCCGTTCCGTCTGGCTTCGACGGTGGCCAGCGCGAAGCGCCCGTCCTCCACGGCCTCGGTGACCCCGCGGACCTCTCCCGGCCCGCGCGCGGCCTCCATCTTCCGCTTCGCCTCGTCGTACTTGTCCATGGCGTGGGTGTAGTCACTGCGCATGGCGTCGTCCGAGTCCGGGGCCTGCGGATCGAAGCCGACACGGTCGAGTTCCTCGCCGAAGGCCGTGATGTCCTCGTCCACCACGGGACGCAGCTGCTCCAGCTGCGCGCGCTCCCGCTCGGCCTGCTGCTTGCGTGCCCGGTTGCGTACGAGGAGGGCGCCCCCTGTGCCCAGGAGGAGCAGCGCCAGGAGCGCCACCAGGGCGAAGCCGCCGCCCGTCCCCCGTGACGTGCTGCTGTCCCACGAGGCCGGTGCGCTGCCGTCCGCCTCCTTCGTGGCGCCGTCGACGAACCGGTCCAGCTTCGCCTTCGTGTCGCCGCCGGGGCCTTCGGCGGAGCGGCGCAGATCGTCGACCGCGGGGCGTGACATGACGGAGCGGTCGGCCCCCGCGGCGAATTCGTCACCGAGCGTGACGCCGTAGACGCCCCTGTCGCCGACCTGTGCGCGCAGGTCCCGCAGCAGGTTCGACGGGGGGAATTCGCGGGCCTTCGGCAGTACGGCGACGAAGACCGGCTTGTCGGCGTCCTTGATCTTCCGCGTGAGGTCCTTGGCGTCGGCGCCGGACAGCCGGTCCGAGGCGCGCGGGTCGACGTAGACGGGGCCCTCTCTCAGTGCTGCGGCCACCTCGCCGACGCTGTCCGCCTTGCTGGACGCCTGCGCGCCCGGAGCGATGGCGAGCACCGGCAGAAGGGCGGCCACGAGAACGAGGAGCAGCCTCAGGAAACCTTTATGCCGTATTTGATGCATATGCGCCGTGTACCCCGATTCGGTCCGGGGCTGCACGGCGGCGCTCACTTCGTCATACGGGCTCTGCTCCAGCCCCGGGAAGACGGCGCCGGCCGCAGCGTGCGGTCCGGCCCGGACCCGGTTCGGTCCGGGCAGGGGAACGCGGAGGCCAACCCGGTGTGGAGATCCGGTGACGACGCGGCTGTCTGCCGCTGCCGCCCGCATCGAACCGGCCGACGGGGTACTCGCGTTCAGCGAAAGCACCGTCGCCCGGGGAAGGGGGCGGTCAGCCGAGGACTGCGCCGGCGAACGAGCAGCGCGCCGCTGTCTGCCGTGCAGCGTGACCCGAAACAGCAATCGGAGGAGGCCGGCCATGCTGATGGCACACACCGCCGTCCTGAACAAGCTGCTCCGGCAGTACGAGACTCTCCACGCCGTCAACGCAGAAGAAGGCACTCCCGAAGCCCGGCAGCGCCTCGACGACGTGGAGTACACCCTCTGCATCGCCACCGGCACCAAGGACGTCGACGCGGCCTTGATCGCTGCCCGGCACCGGCTCCCGGGCGCCCGTACGCACGACGATTCACTCCTCGCCGAGGAGGACGCGCCCGGACGGGGTGTGAGGGGCGACGCCCGGCCGCCCGCAGGCTGACCGGGACCGGCCGCGCCCGGGCTTCCCGGGCGCGGCGGCACGGGCGTGTGCCGCTGCGTGGCGTGCATGGCCTGCCTGGCCGCAGGAGCCGGAGGGGCCCGTGGGGCCGGAGAACCGGAGGGAGGCGGCTGACGCTCAGATGTCGCGGAACGTCTCGATCTGCGCGCCGACTTCGTTGAGCCGCTCGGCGAGGTCCTCGTAGCCGCGGTTGATGACATAGACGTTGCGCAGCACGGAGGTCCCCTCCGCCGCCAGCATCCCGAGCAGCACCACGACCGCGGGCCGCAGTGCGGGCGGGCACATCATCTCCGCGGCCCTCCAGCGCGTGGGGCCTTCGACCAGGACCCGGTGCGGGTCGAGGAGCTGCAGGCGCCCGCCGAGCCGGTTCAGGTCGGTGAGGTAGATGGCGCGGTTGTCGTAGACCCAGTCGTGGATGAGCGTCTGCCCCTCCGCGACGGCGGCGATCGCGGCGAAGAACGGGACGTTGTCGATGTTGATGCCCGGGAAGGGCATCGGGTGGATCTTGTCCGCGGGCGCCTCCAGCTTGGAGGGGCGCACCGTCAGGTCGACCAGCCGTGTACGGCCGTTGTCGGCCGCGTACTCCAGGCTGCGGTCGGTGTCGAGGCCCATCTCGTCCAGCACCGCGAGCTCGATCTCCAGGAACTCCACCGGCACCCGGCAGACGGTCAGTTCGGAGCCGGTGACGACCGCGGCGGCCAGCAGGCTCATCGCCTCGACCGGGTCCTCGGAGGGGGAGTAGTCGACGTCGACGTCGATCTCCGCGACACCGTGCACGGTCAGCGTCGTCGTGCCGATGCCCTCGACCTTGACGCCGAGCTGCTCCAGGAAGAAGCACAGGTCCTGGACCATGTAGTTGGAGGAGGCGTTGCGGATCATCGTGACGCCGTCGTGCCGGGCCGCGGCCAGCAGAGCGTTCTCGGTGACGGTGTCGCCGCGCTCGGTCAGCACGATGGGCCCCCCGGGCGTGACGGAGCGCTCCACCACCGCGTGGTACAGGCCCTCGGTCGCCGTGATCTCCAGGCCGAAGCGACGCAGGGCGATCATGTGTGGCTGCACGGTGCGCGTGCCGAGGTCGCAGCCGCCCGCGTACGGGATGCGGAACTGTTCCATGCGGTGCAGAAGTGGACCGAGGAACATGATGATGCTGCGGGTGCGGCGCGCCGCGTCCGCGTCGATGGCCTCCAGGTCCAGCTCGGCGGGGGGCACGATCTCCAGGTCGGCGCCGTCGTTGATCCACCGGGCGCGGACGCCGATGGAGGAGAGCACCTCGAGGATGCGGAAGACCTCTTCGATCCTGGCGACCCTGCGCAGCACCGTGCGCCCGGAGTTGAGCAGCGAGGCGCACAGCAGCGCGACGCACGCGTTCTTGCTCGTCTTGACGTCGATGCTGCCGGACAGGCGCCGCCCGCCCACGACGCGAAGGTGCATCGGGCCGGAGTAGCCGAGCGAGACGATCTCACTGTCCAACGCCTCGGAGATGCGCGCGATCATCTCAAGACTGATGTTTTGGTTGCCCCGCTCGATCCGGTTCACGGCGCTCTGGCTCGTGCCCAGGGCCTCGGCGAGCTTCACTTGAGTCCAGCCCCGGTGCTGACGGGCGTCGCGAATGAGTTGCCCGATGCGGGCGAGGTAGTCATCAGTCATGCGTCGAGAATATCTCACATGTGAGATGACTTCGCACCGAGGATGTGCCTGTGCGGTTGACGTGCGGTGCGATACGGCGTGAGACCGCCCCGGTGCGGAGTGCAGTCCCGGGGCCGGCGGGGGTGAGGTGCGGCTCGCGGACCGCTGAATCCCGTGCGACCCCGGGCGTGGCGCCGATCGGTTCGGGCACCCCTCATGACCCGGGGGCGCACGTGTACTAGAGTTATCTCGACATCGAGATAACTTGCCTGAGTGCGCACAGCACGAGCGCGCGCACCACAATCGACCGCAGCCGAGCAAGGCTTGCAGGCTCGCCCGCAGCCAGCCGACAAGCTTCGCCCGCTGGGGGTCTCCTGCCGCAGGGCCAGGGGACGGATGCCAACGCACTGAAGGAGACTGTCGTGTCGGCGAACAGCTTCGACGCCCGCAGCACGCTGCAGGTGGGCGACGAGTCGTACGAGATCTTCAAGCTGGACAAGGTGGAGGGCTCCGCGCGCCTCCCGTACAGCCTGAAGGTCCTGCTGGAGAACCTCCTGCGCACCGAGGACGGCGCCAACATCACCGCCGACCACATCCGCGCCCTGGGCGGGTGGGATCCGAACGCCCAGCCCAGCCGGGAGATCCAGTTCACGCCGGCTCGCGTGATCATGCAGGACTTCACGGGTGTGCCCTGCGTGGTGGACCTGGCGACCATGCGTGAGGCCGTCAAGGAGCTCGGCGGCGACGCGGACCGCATCAACCCCCTGGCCCCCGCCGAGCTGGTCATCGACCACTCCGTGATCGCCGACAAGTTCGGCACCGCCAACGCCTTCGCGCAGAACGTCGAGCTGGAGTACGGGCGCAACCGCGAGCGCTACCAGTTCCTGCGCTGGGGCCAGACCGCCTTCGACGAGTTCAAGGTCGTGCCGCCCGGCACCGGCATCGTCCACCAGGTCAACATCGAGCACCTCGCCCGTACGGTCATGGTGCGTGGCGGGCAGGCCTACCCGGACACCCTCGTGGGCACCGACTCGCACACGACCATGGTCAACGGCCTCGGCGTGCTCGGCTGGGGCGTCGGCGGCATCGAGGCGGAGGCCGCGATGCTCGGCCAGCCGGTCTCGATGCTGATCCCCCGCGTCGTCGGCTTCAAGCTCACCGGCTCGCTGCCGACGGGCACCACCGCCACCGACCTCGTTCTCACGATCACCGAGATGCTGCGCCGGCACGGCGTGGTCGGCAAGTTCGTCGAGTTCTACGGCGAGGGCGTCGGCGCGGTGCCGCTCGCGAACCGCGCGACCATCGGCAACATGTCGCCGGAGTTCGGCTCCACCGCCGCGATCTTCCCGATCGACGAGGAGACCATCAACTACCTGACGCTCACCGGCCGTTCGCAGGAGCAGCTCCGGCTCGTCGAGGCGTACGCCAAGGAGCAGGGCATGTGGCACGACCCTGCCCACGAGCCGGAGTACAGCGAGTACCTGGAGCTGGACCTGGCCTCCGTCGTGCCGTCGATCGCCGGGCCGAAGCGCCCGCAGGACCGCATCTCCCTCTCCGATGCCAAGCGGCAGTTCCTCGCCGACCTGCCCGCCTACGTCAAGGAGGAGGACAACGGCAAGCCGCAGAAGGCGCAGACCGGCGGCTCCCCCGTGGACGAGGCGAGCGCCGAGTCCTTCCCGGCGAGCGACGCCCCGGCCTACGGCACCAGCGAGAACGGTGTCGGCGCACCGCAGCACGCGTCCCTCGGTTCCGGGACCGACAGCGGCCCGACGAAGCGCGTCCAGGTCACGGGCCCGGACGGGGCTTCGTACGAGATCGACCACGGCGCCGTCGCGGTCGCCGCGATCACCTCCTGCACCAACACCTCCAACCCGTACGTCATGGTGGGCGCCGCCCTGGTGGCCAAGAAGGCGGTGGAGAAGGGCCTCACGCGCAAGCCGTGGGTCAAGACCACCCTGGCCCCGGGCTCCCAGGTCGTCATGGACTACTACGACCGTGCGGGCCTCACCCCGTACCTGGACAAGCTCGGCTTCAACCTCGTCGGCTACGGCTGCACGACCTGCATCGGCAACTCCGGGCCGCTGCCGGAGGAGATCTCGCAGGCCGTCAACGACAACGACCTCGCCGTCGTGTCCGTCCTCTCCGGCAACCGGAACTTCGAGGGCCGGATCAACCCGGACGTGAAGATGAACTACCTCGCGTCCCCGCCGCTGGTCGTCGCCTACGCCATCGCCGGTTCGATGAAGGTCGACATCACCACCGAGCCGCTCGGCACCGACCAGGACGGCAACCCCGTTCACCTGGCCGACCTGTGGCCCTCCGAGCAGGAGGTCGAGGAGGTCGTGGCCTCCTGCATCGGCCAGGAGATGTTCACCAAGGACTACGCGGACGTCTTCGCCGGCGACGAGCAGTGGCAGGCGCTTCCGGTGCCCACCGGCAACACCTTCGAGTGGGACCCGGAGTCCACGTACGTGCGCAAGCCCCCGTACTTCGACGGCATGGGCACCGAACCCGCCCCCGTCGAGGACATCTCGGGCGCGCGCGTGCTGGCCAAGCTGGGCGACTCGGTGACAACCGACCACATCTCGCCGGCCGGTGCGATCAAGGCCGACACCCCCGCCGGCAAGTACCTCACCGAACACGGCGTCGAGCGCCGCGACTTCAACAGCTACGGCTCGCGCCGCGGCAACCACGAGGTGATGATCCGCGGGACGTTCGCCAACATCCGGCTGCGCAACCAGATCGCCGAGGGCGCTGGCTACTCTTCTCTGCCAGAAGGTGGCTACACCCGCGACTTCACGCAGCCGGACGCGCCCGTCTCCTTCATCTACGACGCCTCGCAGAACTACCAGGAGCAGGGCATCCCGCTGGTCGTCCTCGCGGGCAAGGAGTACGGCTCCGGCTCGTCCCGCGACTGGGCGGCGAAGGGTACGGCGCTGCTGGGTGTCAAGGTCGTCATCGCCGAGTCCTACGAGCGGATCCACCGCTCGAACCTGATCGGCATGGGTGTGCTGCCGCTCCAGTTCCCCGAGGGGCAGACCGCCGAGTCGCTGGGACTGACCGGCGAGGAGACCTTCAGCTTCTCCGGGATCACCGCGCTCAACGACGGCGGCATTCCCGCGACGGTCGGGGTCAGCACGGAGTCGGGTGTCTCCTTCGACGCGACCGTACGCATCGACACCCCTGGCGAGGCCGACTACTACCGCAACGGCGGGATCATGCAGTACGTCCTGCGCTCGCTGCTGAACGCGTAGTACCGGCCCGGCCCGCCCCTGGCGCGGGCGGGCACCGAGGGCACAGGCGGGTGCCGGGAGTCAGCTCCCGGCGCCCGCCGCTTTGTGGTCTCATGCCGTCGGCATTTCCCGGTGCCGCCGGGAATCCGCCAGGTCTCAACTCGGGAAAGACTCACCTTTCGGGTTGTTTTGATCTTGCCCTGTTGACGGCAAGTGGACTATACCTGTCGGCACCTCACGAGGGCCCCGTGCACGCGGCGCTCCCGGCGGTAGCGAAAACGACCAACTCAGCTTCAACTGACCCGCGGTGTCGGGCTTTTCGCCGGTGGGCGAGTCCTCGGGAGACCCCGGAACACCGCCTGAGTCCTGGAGAAGGCGAGGACTTGAGCATGGGACCCAACCACGTCAACCGCCGTAACCTGATCAAGCAGGCAGCCGCAGCCGGCCTGATAACCGTCCCCGCCGTCGGAGCACTCACCTCGTGCGCCAGTGGCAGCGGTGAGGACAACAAGGTCGAGAAGGGCAAGAAGACCAAGGACAACCCGCTCGGCGTGAACAAGAGCGCCCCTCTGGAGATCTACATCTTCGACGGCGGCTTCGGCACCAAGTACGCCGAGGACGCACAGGCCGTATACGAGAAGAACTTCCCCAAGGCCAAGACCAAGCTGAAGTCGACCCAGAAGATCCAGTCGGTGCTGCAGCCCCGGTTCAACGGCGGCACCCCTCCGGACCTGATCGACAACTCGGGCGCCGAGCAGATGGACATGGGCGTCCTGGTGGGCAAGAAACAGCTCACCGACCTCACGGACCTGCTGGACGCACCCTCCATCGACGACCCGGACAAGAAGGTGCGCGACACCCTGCGCCCCGGTGTGGTCGAGATGGGCCAGTTCGACGGCAGCCCGGTGTGGATCATGTACTACGCCTACACCGTCTACGGCGTCTGGTACTCCCAGAAGGCGCTCGACAAGCTCGACGCCGAATACCCGGAGACCTGGGACGACATGCTCGCCGTCTGCGCCAAGGCGAAGAAGAAGGGCATGGCGGGATGGACGTACGCGGGCAAGCACCCGTACTACCTGCCCTTCAGCCTCTACCCCTTCATGGCCAAGATCGGCGGCCCCGAGGTGCTCGAGGCGATCGACAACCTGGAGCCCGGCGCCTGGAAGCAGCCGGCGGTCAAGGCGGCCCTCGAGGCGTACTACGAGCTGTTCAAGAAGGGCTACATCCTCGACGGCACCCCGGGCCTGGACCACATCGAGTCGCAGACCGCGTGGAACGAGGGCAAGGCGCTGTTCATCCCGAACGGCTCCTGGGTGGAGAACGAGGCGAAGAAGACCACTCCGAAGGACTTCGAGATGCGGGTGGCAGCACCCTCCGGCCTGGACAGCGGCGACAAGCTGCCCTTCGGCACGCTGTGGGCCTCCGGCGGCGAGCCGTTCATCGTGCCCGCCAAGGCCAAGAACCCCGCGGGTGGCATGGAGCAGCTGCGGATCATGCTCGGTGAGGCGTCCTCGAAGAACTTCACCAAGCAGGTGTCCTCGCTGACGTCCTTCAACGGCGGCACGGAGGGCCTGTCGCTGCCCCCGGGCCTGCAGTCGGCCGTCGACGCCCTGGACAAGGCGGGCAAGAACATCGTCAATCCCCGAATCCAGGACTGGTACGTCGCCCTGCAGAAGGAGAAGATCGGCGTCGCCTGTCTGGGCGAGATGATGGCCGGCCGCATGACCCCGGCCGAGACGATGAAGAAGGCCCAGAAGTACACCGACGAAGCGCGCGAAGACGACTCCATCACGCACTACAAGCACAACTGAACATTCGCCACCAGCGGCGGCAGGTCACAGCAGGATCGGAGTCGGTGAGTAATGGAGCACGGCAAGTACCGGTTCATCGTGGGGTTCTTGATCGTTCCCCTCACGATCTACGCGGTCTTTGTCATCTGGCCGTTTGCCCAGTCGATCTACTATTCGTTCACCGACTGGACCGGACTGAGTCCGGACTTCAAGATGGTCGGCTTCGACAACTACATCAAGCTGTTCAGCGATGAGGTCTTCTGGAAGTCGCTGCAGCACAGCTTGTTGTTCCTGCTGCTGCTGCCGCTGGTGACGATCAGCCTTGCGCTGTTCTTCGCCTTCATGATCAACGTCGGGGGGCGGCGGCGGAAGAACTCCGCGGTCTCCGGCGTGCGGGGATCCGGCTTCTACAAGATCGTCTATTTCTTCCCGCAGGTGCTGTCGATCGCCATCGTCGCCCTGCTGTTCCGCTTCGCCTACAACCCGCGCAGCGGCTCGCTCAACGCGGCGCTGGACGCGGTGGGTCTCTCCGCGCTGAAGACGGCGTGGCTGGGCGACCCGGAAACCGCGCTGTGGGCCGTGATGGCCGTGATGGTGTGGAGCACGGTCGGCTTCTTCGTCGTGCTCTTCTCGGCCGCCATGACGTCCATACCGCGTGACTACTACGAGGCCGCGCTGCTGGACGGCGCCGACCGGATCACCACGTTCTTCCGGATCACCCTGCCCCTGCTGTGGGACACCGTGCAGTCCGGCTGGATCTACATGGGCATCCTGGCGCTGGGCGCCGAGGCGTTCGCGGTGGTGCAGATCATGACCACCGGTCCGGGCGGTCCCGCCTACTCCACCACCGTGCTGCCGCTGTACGTGTACCTGAAGGCATTCCGTGACGGGCAGGCCGCCTACGCCACCACGATCGGCGTAGCGCTGCTCGTGGTCACTCTGGCCTTCGCGGCCGTCGTACTGAAACTCGGTCGCCGCGAAAGGCTGGAGTACTGATGAAGAGCACCGGAACCCTGCCCGAGGACCGTGAGACCGAGACGGTGAGCAGCGTTCTCACGGGGGACCCGCTGCGCGGCACCGCCGACAAGGAGAGCGCCAGGGGCTCCGAGGGGAAGACCCTCAACGTCTTCTCGCACGGAATGCTCGTCCTGTGGGCCGTGATGGTGGTGATGCCGCTGCTGTGGGCGGTGATGACCTCCTTCAAGGACGACAAGAGCATCTTCACCTCGCCGTGGTCACCGCCGTCCACGCTCAACTTCGACAACTGGTCGCGCGCCTGGAGCCAGGCGCACATGAGCGAGTACTTCTTCAACACCATTCTCGTGGTGGGCGGTTCACTGGCCGGCACCATGCTCCTCGGCAGCATGGTCGCGTACGTACTGGCCCGGTTCGACTTTCCCGGGAACCGCTTCTTCTACTTCCTGTTCATCGGCGGGATGAGCTTCCCGATCATCCTCGCCCTGGTGCCGCTGTTCTACGTGATGAGCAACACGGGGCTGCTGAACACCCGTCACGGCCTGATCCTTGCCTACATCGCGTACTCACTGCCGTTCACGACGTTCTTCCTGACCTCGTTCTTCCGCTCGCTGCCGACGTCGGTGGCGGAGGCGGCGCTCATCGACGGGGCCTCGCACACCCGGACCTTCTTCCAGGTGATGCTGCCCATGGCGAAGCCCGGTCTGATCAGCGTGGGCATCTTCAACTTCCTCGGGCAGTGGAACCAGTACATGCTGCCCACCGTGCTCAACACCGACCCGGACCAGCGGGTGCTCACCCAGGGACTCGTCGAACTGGCCGCCAGCCAGGGGTACAAGGGGGACTGGTCGGGTCTGTTCGCCGGCCTGGTGATGGCGATGCTGCCGGTGCTGGCGGCGTACATCATCTTCCAGCGGCAGGTCGTGGCGGGGCTGACCGCGGGTGCGCTGAAGTAGGGGCCGTACTTCGGACACCCCGCTCACCCTCCGTAGAAAGTCTCACATGTGAGCGCACACCCCGTTCAAGGTCTTGACGGGAGAGAACCGCTCGGGCTCTGCTTGGAGTTCAGGTATTGGAGACAAGCCGTTTCGAAGAGTCGGTGCGGCGGACGGTCCGATGGTCGCGCCGGCCGTCGAGGCGGGAGTGGATCAGTGGTGGAGACTCCGGGGTCGCAGTCGTCGCTGCACCGGGCGAACCTCGAGCGGGTCGTGCGGGCGGTACGCATGGCGGGCTCGCTCACGCAGGCGGACATCGCGCGCACCACAGGGCTGTCCGCGGCGACCGTCTCCAACATCGTCCGGGAGCTCAAGGAGGGCGGGACCGTCCAGGTCACGCCCACCTCGGCGGGCGGGCGCAGGGCGCGTGCGGTCTCGCTGAGCGGCGACGCGGGCGCCGTCGTCGGGGTCGACTTCGGGCACTCCCATCTGCGCGTCGCCGTGGGGAACCTGGCGCACCAGGTGCTGGCCGAGGAGGCCGAGCCGATCGACGTGGACGCCTCGGCGGAGGAGGGCTTCGACCGGGCCGAGCAGCTCGTCCACCGGCTCGTCGCCGCCACCGGGATCAGCCGCGAGAAGCTGATCGGAGTGGGCCTCGGCGTTCCGGGGCCCATCGACGTGGAGACCGGTGAGCTGGGGTCGACGTCCATCCTTCCCGGCTGGAGCGGCACCCACCCGCGCGAGGAGCTGGCGTCGCGGCTGGGAGTTCCGGTCCACGTCGACAACGACGCCAACCTCGGCGCCCTGGGCGAGCAGGTGTGGGGCAACGGCCGCGGCGCGACGGACCTCGCGTACATCAAGGTCGCCAGCGGCGTCGGTGCCGGCCTCGTCATCAACGGGCAGATCTACCGCGGCCCGGGCGGCACGGCGGGCGAGATCGGGCACATCACCCTGGACGAGTCGGGCCCGGTCTGCCGCTGCGGAAACCGCGGCTGCCTTGAAACCTTCACGGCGGCCCGCTACGTACTGCCACTGCTGCACTCCAGCCACGGCACCGACCTGACGATGGCGCGGGTGGTCCAGCTGGCGCGCGAGGGGGACCCGGGGTGCCGCAGGGTCGTCGGTGACCTCGGGCGCCACATCGGCAGCGGTGTCGCCAACCTCTGCAATCTGCTCAACCCCAGCCGTGTCGTCATCGGCGGCGATCTCGCGGAGGCGGGCGACGTCGTGCTCGGGCCCGTGCGCGACTCCGTGGCGCGGTACGCGATCCCCAGCGCCGCACGCCAGTTGACGGTGGTGCCCGGCACGCTGGGCGGTCGCGCGGAGGTGCTGGGCGCGCTGGCCCTGGTGCTCAGCGAGATGGGGGACGCGACGCTGCTGGAACCCTCCGCCCCCGTGCCGGGGAGGAGGCCCGCGGGAGCCGTCGACGGTGAACGCAGAGCGCCCGTGGACGCGCTCGCGGCGCCCGTCTGACGAACCCGGAGGCGGGCGGGGCGACGAAGACGAACGGCATCCGCCTGCGCTCCGGAATCGTGTGGGCACACGCCGTGGGCGTTCTGAGTTCATGGAGATAACGGATGGCATCGTTGCCGTCTCGTTAATGATTTACTTCTTGACGCCTGGCTGGCCTGAGAGTTGACTTCCGAGCACCTCGGCCGCAACGACGCGGCCTCGTCAGGGAGGTTGGAACCCCATGAACGCAAAGCTGCGTCGCGTCGTCATCGGTACGGCAGCCATATCGATGGCCGTGTCCCTCGCGGCCTGTGGCAAGGCCGGCGGCGGTGACGGCGGCAGCGATGGCGACAACAAGACCATCGGCCTGCTGCTGCCGGAGAACAAGACGACTCGCTACGAGACGTTCGACCGTCCTTACATGACGGACAAGATCAAGTCCCTCTGCAAGGAATGCAAGGTCAAGTACAACAACGCCAACCAGGACTCCGAGCTCCAGAAGAAGCAGTTCGACGCGCTCATCGCGCAGGGCGTCAAGACGATCATCCTGGACGCCGTCGACGCGCAGGCCACCAAGTCGTGGGTGGACCGCGCCGCGAAGAAGGACGTCAAGGTCGTCGCGTACGACCGCCTCGCCGAGGGCGACATCTCCGCCTACATCTCCTACGACAACGAGCGGATCGGCGAACTGCAGGGCCAGGGGCTGGTCGAGGCGCTGGGCGACAAGGCCAAGGACGCCAACGTCGTCATGATCAACGGCTCGCCGACGGACCCGAACGCGCCGCTGTTCAAGAAGGGCGCGCACAGCGTCCTCGACAGCAAGGTCAAGAAGGTCGTCTACGAGCAGGACATCCCGGACTGGTCGCCGGACGAGGCAAACAAGAAGATGGGCGCCGCCATCACCAAGCTCGGCAAGGACGGCTTCGACGGCGTCTACGCCGCCAACGACGGCATGGCCGGCGGTGTCTCAACCGCCATGAAGAAGGCGGGCGTCACGGACGTGCCGCTCGGTGGCCAGGACGCCGAACTCGCGGGTCTGCAGCGGATCATCAAGGGTGACCAGACGCTGACGATCTACAAGGCGATCAAGCCGCAGGCGGAGACCACGGCGGAGATCGCGGTGGCCCTGCTCAAGGGCAAGAAGATCGACGAGTTCACGCCGAAGAAGGTCGACAGCAAGAGCAAGAAGGGCGTTCCCGCCCAGCTGTACGACGCCAAGATCGTGACCAAGGACAACATCAAGGACACGATCCTCAAGGACAAGGTCTACGAGGTCGGTCAGATCTGCACCCCGCAGTTCGCCAAGGCTTGCGAGTCGGCCGGTCTGAAGTGACCCCAGGGGCCGCCCGTCCGGGCGGCCCCTCCTGAAACGAAGCGTCTCCCTGAACGAAGCGCAGGCCGCCGCCCCCGCCGTGAGCGGGGGCGGCTCCTGACGGAAGATCGGAGTTTGCCCAGTGGCGAAGGAAACCGTGCTGGCGCTGCGCGGGATCTCCAAGCGGTTCGGTGCCGTCCAGGCACTCACCGACGTTGATCTGGAAATACAGGCCGGCGAGGTGGTCGCCCTCGTCGGCGACAACGGCGCCGGCAAATCGACCCTCGTCAAAACCATCGCGGGTGTTCACCCCATCGACGAGGGCGGCATCGAATGGGAGGGCAGGCCGGTCACGATCAGCCGGCCCCACGACGCCCAGGACCTCGGCATCGCCACCGTCTACCAGGACCTGGCGCTGTGCGACAACCTCGACGTCGTCGCCAACCTCTTCCTCGGCAACGAGGCGCGCCACGCCGCGATCCTCGACGAGATCGCGATGGAGAAGCGGGCGATGGAGCTGCTGGACACGCTCTCCATCCGCATCCCCAGCGTCCGCATCCCCGTCGCCTCGCTCTCCGGCGGGCAGCGGCAGGTCGTCGCCATCGCCCGCGCCCTCATCGGCGAGCCGAAGGTCGTGATCCTCGACGAGCCGACCGCGGCACTCGGCGTCGAACAGACCGCCCAGGTCCTCGACCTGGTCGAGCGGCTGCGTGAACGTGGCCTCGCCGTCATCCTCATCAGCCACAACATGGCCGACGTGCAGGCCGTCGCCGACCGTGTCGCGGTGCTGCGCCTCGGCCGCAACAACGGGGTGTTCGACGTGGAGACCACCTCCCACGAAGAGGTCATCGCCGCGATCACCGGCGCCTCCGACAACGCCGTCACCCGCCGCCAGGCCCGTACCGAGAAGGAGGCGGCGCAGTGAGCGACACCGTCGACAAGGAGCGCGGCACCGACGCCGCGGACGCGAAGGAAGCGGCACCCGCGAACGGCGACGCCGGGGCCGGCGGCGGGGACCGCGTGGTCGACCCCCGCCTGCTCGTGCGCGAGCAGGGCTTCGCGGGCTACCTGACGGAGTTCAAGCGCAAGGTCCGCGGCGGTGAGCTCGGCTCGATCCCCGTCATCCTCGGCCTGATCATCATCGCCGTCATCTTCCAGTCGCTGAACGAGAACTTCCTCTCCGCGGGCAGCGTCAGCGACATCAGCGTCTACATCGCCGGCACGGGAATCATGGCCACCGGCATCGTCTTCGTCCTGCTGCTGGGAGAGATCGACCTCTCGGTCGGTTCCGTCGCGGGTGTCGGGGCGGCCGTGTGGGCGGTGCTGAGCGTCACGCACGACGTCAACGACTGGCTTGCGGTGCTGATCGCCATCGCCTCAGGCCTGGCCATCGGTGCGCTGCACGGCTTCTTCTTCGCCAAGGTCGGCGTCCCCGCGTTCGTGGTGACGCTGGCCGGATTCCTGGGATGGAGCGGTCTGCAGATCTGGCTCATGGGCCAGGAAGGCAGCATCAACACCCCCGACAGCAGCGTCGTCGAGGACCTGACCGGCTACTACTTCGAGGACATCGCCGCCGCCTACGGACTGGCCATCGTCGCCGTGATCGCCTACGCCGCAGCCCTGTTGGTGGACGCGAAGCGGCGCCGGTCGGCCCGGCTGCCGTCCCGTCCGGTCAGCGAGATCGTGGTGCGCACCGCGGTGATGGCGGTGGTCGCCTTCGTCGCCGCGTACGTGCTCAACCAGTCGCGCGGACTGCCGCTGGCGCTGGTGCTGTTCCTGGCGGTGCTCGTCATCGCCGACTTCGCGGTGCGCCGCACGACGTACGGGCGGCAGATCTTCGCCGTCGGCGGCAACGCGGAGGCGGCGCGACGGGCCGGCATCAACGTCGAGCGGGTCCGCATCACCGTCTTCGGCATCGCGGGCATGCTGGCCGCCTTCGGCGGGCTGTTCATCGCCAGCCTCTCCGGCGGCGCCACGAAGAGCCTCGGCGCTGGCAACACGCTGATGAACGTCATCGCGGCGGCCGTCATCGGCGGCACCAGCCTCTTCGGCGGACGCGGCAAGATCTGGTCCGCCCTGCTGGGCATCCTGGTCATCCAGTCCATCCAGCAGGGCCTGAACCTGCTGGGCATGGCCAGCGAGATCCAGTACATGATCACCGGTGCGGTGCTTCTCGCCGCGGTCGTCATCGACTCCGTCTCCCGGCGGACGCAGAAGACGGCGGGACGAACCTAGCTAGGACCTGGAACTCGTCCGGCGGCCGCCTTCGTGGCCGCTCTCGAAGTGGCGGGGCAGGGTTCCGCGGAACCTGCCCCGCCACTTCCACCCGGGAGCGCGCTCCCGGTGCCGCCCCTCATGGGCCCGGGGCGGCGGGGCCTCCGCGGACGTCTTCCGCAGAGGCCCCTGGCGTGCGGCGGTGCCGCTGCGGAACGCGGTCCGGCCGATCCCGCCCGATTCCGGCGGGTCTCCTTCACCTCGACGGGGCCACCGGCCTCCGGCCCGGCTCGG
Source organism: Streptomyces sp. CNZ301 (assembly GCF_004217425.1). Lineage (NCBI taxonomy): Bacteria > Bacillati > Actinomycetota > Actinomycetes > Kitasatosporales > Streptomycetaceae > Streptomyces > Streptomyces sp. CNZ301. Next base: position 838,417 of record NZ_SHLG01000002.1, on the reverse strand, counting down.
GCTCCCTCTGCATGGGCCGGGGCTGTCCGGCTTCATGAGCCAGGGGCTGTCCGGGCTTCCGATTCACCCCGAAACGCCCTGAAGGGGGACAACTCCGGCCTGCGTCGGGGGGTTTCCGGCACCGCGTGACGCCCGCGCATGGACCGAGCGGGCGCCTCGCCCGCCCCGATGAGCCCGGGCCCGGCCGACCGTCACCCGGGGGTGGCAGCACCGCCGGACCGGCCGCCTTCCCGGGGTGCGGGCGCCCGGAAGGACGCCGCCGTTCCCCGGAAAGGAGGCCTCTCGGGCGGTGTGCCGGACTTGCTTTCCGCCCCGCAAACGGGCCCGGAGACCACGTGTGCCACGTCCAGACGGGTGATCGATCTCGCACGGCCAGGAGACCCCGTCTGCGGTAGGAACATTAGACTCGACGGATCGGCACAGCTCGATCACGCTCGAAAGCAAGGAGGCACCGTGGAGAAGGGGCCGCGCTCAGCGCGTCATCCCGGGTCGGGGGCGGTGGAGTTCCCCAGGGCACAACGCCGCGGCAGGTGGGACCTGCTGACCCGCGTCGAGGGACCGCGCGACCTCGACCAGCTTTCACCGGAGCAGTTGGAGCAGCTGGCCGGTGAGGTCCGGTCGTACCTGGTCGACTCGGTCTCCAAGACCGGCGGGCACCTCGGGCCGAACCTGGGCGTGGTGGAGCTGACCATCGCCCTGCACCGGGTGTTCGACTCCCCGAAGGACAAGATCCTCTTCGACACCGGCCACCAGTGCTACGTCCACAAGCTGCTGACCGGCCGTCAGAACTTCACCAAGCTCAAGAGCAAGGGGGGCCTCTCCGGCTACCCCTCGCGTGCCGAGTCCGAGCACGACGTCATCGAGAACAGCCACGCCTCCACCGTCCTCGGATGGGCGGACGGCCTCGCGAAGGCCAACGAGCTGCGCCACAAGGACGACCACGTCGTCGCCGTCATCGGTGACGGCGCCCTGACCGGGGGCATGGCCTGGGAGGCGCTGAACAACATCGCGGCCGCCAAGGACCGCCCCCTCGTCATCGTCGTCAACGACAACGAGCGCAGCTACGCACCGACCATCGGCGGCCTCGCCAACCACCTCGCCACGCTGCGCACGACGGACGGCTACGAGCGCTTCCTCGCCCGCGGCAAGGAGGTCCTCAACCGCACGCCCGTCGTCGGCAAGCCGCTGTACGAGACGCTGCACGGCGCCAAGAAGGGCCTGAAGGACTTCATCGCCCCGCAGGGCATGTTCGAGGACCTCGGCCTGAAGTACGTCGGCCCGATCGACGGGCACGACCTGGCTGCCGTCGAATCCGCCCTCCAGCGCGCCAAGCGCTTCGGCGGGCCGGTGCTGGTGCACTGCCTGACGGAGAAGGGCCGCGGCTACCAGCCCGCTCTGGAGGACGAGGCGGACCAGTTCCACCAGGTCGGCATCATCCACCCCGACACCGGCCTGCCGGTGAAGTCCTCGGGTGCCGACTGGACTTCGGTCTTCGGCGAGGAGATGGTCAAGCTCGGGCGTGAGCGCGAGGACATCGTCGCCATCACCGCCGCGATGATGCGCCCCGTCGGACTGCAGCGCTTCGCCGAGGAGTTCCCCGACCGCGTCTACGACGTCGGCATCGCCGAGCAGCACGCCGCCGTCTCCGCTGCGGGCCTCGCCACCGGCGGGGTGCACCCCGTCTTCGCCGTCTACGCCACCTTCCTCAACCGGGCCTTCGACCAGTTGCTGATGGACGTCGCGCTCCACAAGTGCGGCGTGACGTTCGTACTGGACCGCGCGGGCGTCACCGGCTCCGACGGCGCCTCGCACAACGGCATGTGGGACATGTCGGTGCTCCAGTGCGTTCCCGGTCTGAGGCTGGCGGCGCCGCGCGACGCCGACCAGGTGCGCGCCCAGCTGCGCGAGGCCGTCGAGGTGGACGACGCACCGACGGTGGTGCGCTACTCCAAGGGCAAGGTGGGCCCGCCCGTTCCGGCCGTCGGCCGTGTCGGCGGGATGGACGTGCTGCGCAGGCCCGCGGACGTCCAGCGGCCCGACGTGCTGCTGGTGTCGGTGGGCGCACTCGCGCCGATGTGCCTGGAGGTCGCCGACCTCCTCGACAAGCAGGGCATCTCGACGACCGTCGTCGACCCGCGCTGGGTCAAGCCCGTCGACGAGGAGCTGCCGCCCTTCGCGGAGCAGCACCGCGTCGTGGTCACCGTCGAGGACAACGGCCGTGCGGGCGGCGTCGGTTCGGCCGTGGCGCAGGCACTGCGGGACGCGAACGTCGACGTCCCGCTGCGTGACTTCGGCATCCCCGAGCGCTTCCTCGACCACGGCTCGCGCGCCGACGTGATGGCCGAGATCGGGCTCACCGCACCGGACATCGCCCGTCAGGTGACGGGCCTCGTCGCGAAGCTGGACGGGCGGTACGAGACGGAGACGGCCGAAGCCGCGCGCGACTGACGCGCGCACGACCGCACCCGGCAGGGCCGGACCGAATGCCTCAGGGTTCCGGTCCGGCCCTGCCGGGTGCCGTCCCGTGCGTCCCGCTAGCTTTGGTGCATGCCGCCCTCCCGTACGACCGCCGTGCCCGGACCCGGGGGCGGTGCTCCCGCTCCCACCGGCCATGACGTCGTCACTGCCGTCGACGACAGGGGGCGGCCGCGATTCTGGGCGCGTCTGCTGCCGCTGCTGGTGCTGCTGACGGCGGTCTCCAGGCTGCCGTCCTTCGCCCGTCCGCTGTGGAACCCGGACGAGGGCTATCTCGCCACCCAGGCACGGCAGTTGGCGGCCGGCGGGACGCTGTACGAGACGGTCGTGGACCGCAAGCCGCCGCTGCTGCCCTGGCTGTACCGCGGCGCGTTCGCGCTCTTCGGGGACCGCTCCCTGTGGCCGCTGAAAGTCGCGGCCGTGCTGGCCGTGCTGGCCGGTGCGGTGCTGCTCGCCTCCCTCGCGCGCCGCCGCTGGGGCGAGCGTGCGGGACGCCTGGCAGGCGTCTGCTACGTCCTCACGTCCGTCGCCCTTGTTCCCGAGGACACACAGGCGGCCACGTTCGAGGTCTTCATGCTGCCGTGGACGGTCCTCGCCATGTGGTGTGCGGACCGGGGCCGTTGGGCGTGGGCCGGCCTGGCGGTCGCGGGTGCGGTGCTCACCAAGCAGACCGGCGGCGCCGTGCTGGTGCCCGTGCTGTGGCTGCTGTGGTCGGCGCGAGCCGGCTGGTGGCCCCTGGTGCGCCTCTCCGCGGCCACGGCGCTTCCCGTACTGGCCGCCGCGCTCCTGTACGGGCCAGGGCGGTTCGTCTTCTGGATGGCCACCGGCTCACGGAGCTACCTCTCGGCGGACGGCTCGCTGGGCTACGCGCTGGTGCGGGCTCTCGCCAACTGCGGCCTCCTGGCGGGGGGTTGCCTGCCGATGCTGCTCGCGGTGCTGTGCGCGGCACGCTGGGGACGCATGCCGTCCCGCACGTCGGACGTGTGGGTGTGGCTGGCGGCCTCGGCGGCCGCGGCGACCGCAGGCTTCCAGTTCTTCGGCCACTACTTCCTGCAACTCACGCCTGCCGTAGCTCTGTTGGCGGCATCAGCGCTGCAACACCTCACCGCGCGCGGCGCCGTGGCCGTCATCGCCTGCAACGCGCTGATCGCCGCCGGGTTCCTCGCCTGGGCGCTGCTGCTCTTCCCGCGCGGCGAACTCGCCCATCAGCAGCGCCTGGCCGCCGAGGTCCGCGCCCGTACCGCCCCGGCCGACCGCGTCCTTCTGTGGGGCATGCACCCCGAAGGCTACTGGCTCTCCGCACGTACCCCCGCCTCCCGCTATCTCACCGCGGGTTTCCTCACCAACTTCAGCGGCGGACGCACCGGGGCGCGCGTGGGGGAGCGGTACGCGATGGAGGGGGCCTGGCCGCACCTCCGGCGCGAACTGCGAAGCACGCCCCCGGAGTTGATCGTCGACGACTCCCGCGGGAAGCCGTATGCGCTGCCGCGCACGCCGACGCTGCGGGTGTACGTGGCCCGTCACTACGAACGCGTGGGAACGGTCGACGGCGCGGTCGTGTACGTCCGTTCGGCCGCCGCGGCCGGTTGAGCGCGGACGCGGGTCCAGGCTCCGGGGGGAAGTGGCTGGTCTGAAGCCCGTCCAGAGCCCCAGTCCCCTCGCGGCCTCGCCGTCTCCTTCGCCGTCGCGGGCGAGGCGACCCGCGACGGCGAACGGCGCCCGCCCGCGCACCCGTTGCCGGTGTGCGCGGACGGACGCCGCCGTTTCCGTGTCCGTCTCCCTGCCTGCTACGCGGGAACGCTGGCGACGCCCGGCTCCAGGAACCGGCGTCCGGTGGCCCGTTCGCTGACGCCCTCACGGTCCAGGTACGGCGTGATGCCGCCGAGGTGGAAAGGCCAGCCCGCACCGGTGATCAGGCACAGGTCGATGTCCTGCGCCTCGGCGACGACGCCCTCGTCGAGCATGAGGCGGACCTCCTGCGCGATGGCGTCCAGCGCCCGCTCCCGCACCTGCTCCTCGGTGAGCGCCACGTCGCCCGTCTGGAAGAGCGCCTCGACCTCCGGGTCCAGTTCCGGCTTCGCGGAGCCCGGGACGTAGAGGTTGCGCTTGCCCGCCTCGACGATGCGTCCGAGGTTCTCCGAGACGCCGAAGCGGTCGGGGAACGCGGCGTGCAGCGTGCCCGAGACGTGGTGGGCGACGGCCGGACCGACCAGCTCCAGCAGCACGATCGGTGACATGGGCAGACCCAGCGGCGCCAGCGCTCGGTCCGCGACGTCGACCGGAGTGCCCTCGTCGATGGAGCGCAGCACCTCGCCGAGGAACCGGGTCAGCACCCGGTTGACGACGAAGGCGGGTGCGTCCTTGACCAGAACGGCCGTCTTCTTCAGCGACTTGGCCACGGAGAAGGCCGTCGCCAGCGAGGCGTCGTCCGTCTTCTCCGCCCGTACGATCTCCAGCAGCGGCAGCACCGCCACCGGGTTGAAGAAGTGGAAGCCGACCACACGTTCGGGGTGCTTGAGCTTCGAGGCCATCTCCGTGACCGACAGCGACGAGGTGTTGGTGGCGAGGAGGGCGTGCTCCGGCACGACCGCCTCCACCTCGGCGAAGATCTTCTGCTTGAGGCCCATCTCCTCGAAGACGGCCTCGATGACGAAGTCCGCGTCCGCGAAGGCGGTCGCCTTGTCCAGCGAACCGGTCACCAGCGCCTTCAGCCGGTTGGCCTTGTCCTGGTTGACGCGGCCCTTCAGCAGCAGCTTGTCGATCTCCTCGTGGACGTAGGCCACGCCCTTGTCGACCCGCTCCTGGTCGATGTCGGTCAGTACGACCGGCACCTCCAGGCGGCGTGCGAAGAGCATCGCCAGCTGAGAGGCCATGAGCCCGGCGCCGACGATGCCCACCTTGGTGACGGGACGGGCCAGCGACTTGTCCGGAGCTCCCGCCGGCCGCTTGGCACGCTTCTGCACGAGGTTGAACGCGTAGATGCCGCTGCGGAGTTCGCCGCCCATGATCAGGTCGGCCAGCGCCTTGTCCTCGGCCTCGAAGCCCGCACGCAGATCGCCGCTCTTGGCCGCGGCGATGATGTCGAGCGCGCGGTACGCGGCGGGGGCGGCGCCGTGCACCTTCTCGTCGGCGATCTGCTTGCCGCGTGCAACGGCCTGGTCCCACGCCTCGTCACGGTCGATCTCGGGGCGTACGACCTCGATCTCGCCCTTGAGGACGGCCGCCGTCCAGCGCAGCGACTGCTCGAGGAAGTCCGCGCCCTCGAACAGGGCGTCGGCGATGCCGAGTTCGTAGACCTGCGGGCCCTTGAGCTGCTTGTTCTGGTTGAGGGAGTTCTCGATGATGACGGAGACCGCGCGGTCGGCGCCGATGAGGTTCGGCAGCAGCGCGCAGCCGCCCCAGCCGGGCACCAGCCCGAGGAAGACCTCCGGCAGCCCGAACGCGGGCGCGGCCTGCGAGACGGTGCGGTAGTTGCAGTGCAGCCCCACCTCGACGCCGCCGCCCATGGCCGCGCCGTTGTAGTACGCGAAGGTCGGCACTCCGAGGTCGGCCAGCCGCCGGAAGACCGCGTGACCGCCCTGACCGATGGCGAGCGCGTCCTCGTGCTCCTTGAGCAGCTCGACGCCCTTGAGGTCGGCGCCGACGGCGAAGATGAACGGCTTGCCGGTGAGGCCCACGCCGACGATCTCGCCCGCCTTCGCCTCCTTCTCCACCTGGTCGAGCGCCGCGTCGAGGTTGGCCAGCGAAGCCGGCCCGAACGTCGTCGGCTTGGTGTGGTCGAAGCCGTTGTCCAGCGTGATGAGAGCGAACCGGCCCGCCCCGTCCGGCAGGTCGAGGTGGCGCACGTGCGCCTGCGTGACGACCTCGTCCGGGAACAGTTCGGCTGCGCCCTTCAGCAACTCGGCGGTCTTGGTGCTCACTTGTTCCCTGCCTTCTCGTGGTGGGGGTTCTCCCAGATCACGGTTCCGCCCATGCCGAAGCCGACGCACATCGTCGTCAGCCCGTAGCGCACGTGCGGCTGCTCCTCGAACTGGCGGGCCAGCTGCGTCATCAGGCGGACGCCGGAGGAGGCCAGCGGGTGCCCGTAGGCGATGGCGCCGCCGTACTGGTTGACCCTCGGGTCGTCGTCGGCGATGCCGTAGTGGTCCAGCAGCGCCAGCACCTGCACCGCGAAGGCCTCGTTGACCTCGAAGAGGCCGATGTCGTCGATCGACAGCCCGGCCTTCGCCAGCGCCTTCTGCGTGGACGGCACGGGCCCGACGCCCATGACCTCCGGCTCGACACCGGCGAACGCGTAGCTGACCAGCCGCATCTTCACCGGGAGGTCCATCTCCCGCGCGAAGTCCTCGGCGGCGATCAGTGAGGCCGTCGCACCGTCGTTGAGACCGGCGGCGTTGCCCGGCGTGACGCGGCCGTGCGCACGGAAGGGAGTCTTCAGCCCGGCGAGGCTCTCCAGCGTGGTGCCCGGACGCATCGGCTCGTCCTGCGTGGCCAGGCCCCAGCCGGTCTCCCCGCCCTCACCGTTCGTGCGGCGGATCGAGATCGGCACGAGGTCCTGCTGGATCTTGCCGTTGGCGTAGGCCTTGGCGGCCTTCTCCTGGCTGCGCACCGCGTACTCGTCGGCGCGCTGCTTGCTCAGGTGGGGGAAGCGGTCGTGCAGGTTCTCGGCCGTCATACCCATGAACAGGGCGGACTGGTCGACCAGCTTCTCCGACACGAAGCGCGGGTTGGGGTCGACGCCCTCGCCCATGGGGTGACGGCCCATGTGCTCGACACCGCCCGCGACCACGACGTCGTACGCGCCGAAGGAGATGGAACCGGCGGTGCTCGTCACCGCCGTCATCGCGCCGGCGCACATGCGGTCGATGGAGTATCCGGGGACGGTGTTGGGCAGTCCGGCCAGAATCCCCGCGGTGCGGCCGAGGGTCAGCCCCTGGTCGCCGATCTGGGTGGTGGCGGCGACGGCCACCTCGTCGATGCGCTCGGGGGGCAGCTCCGGGTTACGGCGCAGCAGTTCGCGGATGCACTTCACGACCAGGTCGTCTGCCCTGGTCTCGTGATAGATGCCCTTGGGGCCCGCCTTGCCGAACGGTGTGCGGACGCCGTCGACGAAGACGACGTCCCTAGCGGTACGAGGCACTTTGGCTCTCCTCCAGGTGCGGTGCAGTTACGCCGTACGGCGCGCTTCCCACGGCTCATGCTACCCGTGGGTAACTGAGGGGCAAGACCGGTTCGCCGTGAGGGGCACACGTCACACCGGGGCCCGTCACCGGCGTGCCCCGCGACCCGCGGACCACACTCGCGACACGGACGGCGGATCCGGTCAGCGGCGGCGCGGGCCGCCCTTCCGCAATCGCCACCTCCGCCGCGCACGCGGACGCGGTACGAACGGCCGCCGGCCCGTACCGCCCGTACCGCCACCGGGCCGGGCCACGGGCACTTTTCGTTCCGCCTGTGCCCGGATCTCGTACGCGGAATCGTGTGCGGTCACATGGAACGCCTCGTCGTGCGCGGCAAGTGCGCCACGCACGGCGGTGCCGGCGACGCCACGACGGCGCACGACCGCCGCCAGCCACGTGAAGAAGCCGACGACGGCCGCGAGAACACCCGCGGTCACGAGATACGGCAACAGCTCACCCATGGACCGGGCCCGGGACCGGCGCCGCTCCCGCTCGCCCGGGGACAGCCAAGGCCGCTACTCGGACGGCGCGGCGGTGGCCAGTGCCTCGGTCAGCAGCGACGCCGTCTGCTCGATCTGCCACTCCCTGGCCCCGAGCGCACGCAGCGCCGAGACCACCTCGGCCTCCGTGCTCGCGCTCGGCGGCTGCCAGCACAGCCGCCTGACCGAGTCGGGCGTCAGCAGGTTCTCCTGCGGCATGCCCAGTTCCTCCGCTCGTGCCGTCACCGCCGCCCGCGCCGCCGCGAGCCGTGCGGCGGCCGCCGGGTCCTTGTCGGCCCAGGAACGCGGCGGAGGCGGACCGTTGGGAGTCTGGCTCTGCTGCGGAAGAGCCGACTCCGGCAGCGCCTTCGCCCTGTCGACGGCCGCCTGCCACTGGTCCAGCTGCTTACGGCCCATCCGGTGCCCGAAGCCCGGCAGGGCGGCGAGGGCCCGCGCGTCCGAGGGGAGCGCCAGCGCCGCCTCGACGATCGCAGAGTCGGAGAGGACCTTGCCCGGCGAGACGTCCCGCTTCTGCGCGATCTTGTCCCGTGCCGTCCACATCTCCCGTACGACGGCCATCTGACGCCGCCGCCGCACCTTGTGCATGCCGGAGGTGCGGCGCCACGGGTCCTTGCGCGGCGGAGCTGGGGGCGCGGAGGCGATGGTCTCGAACTCCTCCCGCGCCCAGGCCAGTTTGCCCTGCCGTTCCAGCTCCTCCTCAAGGGCGTCCCGCAGGTCGATCAGCAACTCGACGTCCAGCGCCGCGTAGTGCAGCCAGGGCTCGGGGAGCGGACGGGTGGACCAGTCGACGGCGGAGTGGCCCTTCTCCAGCGAGTAGCCGAGCAGGTTCTCCACCATCGCGCCCAGGCCGACCCGCGCGTACCCGGCGAGGCGTCCCGCGAGCTCGGTGTCGAACAGTCTCCGGGGCACCATGCCTATCTCGCGCAGGCAGGGCAGGTCCTGCGTGGCGGCGTGCAGCACCCACTCGGAGTCGGCCAGCACCGAGCCCAGTGCCGACAGGTCCGGGCATCCCACGGGATCGACCAGTGCGCTTCCGGCGCCCTCGCGCCGCAGCTGTACGAGATAGGCCCGCTGCCCGTAGCGGTATCCGGAAGCACGCTCGGCGTCCACGGCGACCGGACCGGTGCCCTTGGCGAAAGCGGCGACGATCTCGGCCAGACCGGCCTCGTCGGCAGTCACGGGTGGAACGCCCTCGCGGGGCTCGAGCAGGGGGACCGGCGCCTGACCAGGGTCTTGGCCCTCGGTCCGGGCCATAGCGGGGTTTGCTGATGCGGTCTCTCGGGCGTCGGTCACCGGTCAAGGGTAGCTGCGGAAGGCCCGTCGTTGTCCGAATGTCCGGGCAGATCGTTGCCCGTGGCACCGGAATCCCCGCCGGGCTGAGGCGGCGGTGCCGCGCGGCGGGTTCCGCGGCGCACACACGAGGCGCCCGCCTGCGGACCGTGCCGCCGGCGGGCGCCTCGAGGTGTGGGGGAGGGGAAGCTCCGCGGAGGAGCGCGTGATCAGTGGATGATGCCGGTACGGAGCGCCACGGCGACCATGCCGGCACGGTCCCCGGTGCCCAACTTGCGGGCGATGCGGGCCAGATGGGATTTCACCGTGAGGGCCGAGAGGCCCATGGAGACGCCGATGGCCTTGTTGGACTGGCCCTCCGCAACCAGCCGCAGGACCTCCACCTCGCGTCCGGACAGCTCACGCTGGCCACCGGGGTGACCCGGGCCGCCGGGGCCGCCACCGGGACGGCGGTGCATGCGCGCGGCGGCCGCGCCGATGGGGGCCGCGCCGTGCCGGGTCGGCATGGCACCGAGGTTGTTGCGGGTGCCGGTGACGACGTAGCCCTTGACGCCGCCCGCGAGGGCGTTGCGTACGGCGCCGATGTCGTCGGCCGCCGAGAGGGCCAGGCCGTTCGGCCAGCCCGCTGCTCGGGTCTCGGACAGCAGGCTGAGGCCCGAACCGTCGGGGAGGTGGACGTCGGCCACGCAGATGTCGCGTGGGTTGCTGACTCGGGGACGTGCCTCCGCGATCGACGACGCCTCGATCACGTCACGTACGCCGAGAGCCCAGAGATGTCGGGTCACGGTGGAACGGACGCGGGGGTCGGCCACGACGACCATGGCCGTCGGCTTGTTCGGGCGGTAGGCGACCAGGCTTGTGGGGTGCTCAAGAAGAACAGACACCGGGCCTCCGAGGGCTGGCTGCGGACGGAACGATTCCGGTGACCGAGTGGGGTGGGCCGGGGGGTTCCGTGTGGAAGGGTCATAGACTCCTTCGGCAGGTGGGGGGCCCTGCTTTAGGGGAAGATCACCAATTGATGACCGATATTTCCTGAATAGGACAGTCGCTCGACCCCGCCCCACGCGCCCTCGCGCGCCGGGGAACGGCCGCGCCGTAACCCGCGCTGCCCGCCGCGGACGCAGGGGCAGGCGCCCGTCAGAGAGGCTGAGGGCCCCGCCGCTTAGGCAGGGAGACGACGGAGCTTCCCTCGCCGGCCTCCGGCGGCAGTCCCGCGCACTGGCACAGAAGCTCCGACCAGGCAGTCAGGTGGACGGCCATGTCGGGCAGGGCGTCGGGTGCCGCCGCCTCGTCGGGGCGGGGTGTCCAGCTGGCCCGGATCTCCAGTTCCGTCTGCGGCGGGCGCTCGTCCAGGCCGCCGAAGTAGGAGGAACCGGACCTGGTCACCGTGCCGCTCGAGTCCGAGTACGCCGCCGACTGGGCCTCCAGCGCGCCCGTCAGCCACGACCAGGTGACGTCGGGCAGCAGCGGATCGCCGGCCATCTCCGGCTCCAGCTCGGTGCGGGCCAGGGTGACGACGCGGAACGTGCCCTGCCAGGACTCCTGCCCTGCCGGATCATGGAGCAGCACGAAGCGGCCGTCCGCGAGCTCGGCCGACTCGTCCTCCGGGTCCATGACGGCGGCGGACAGCGCGCAGGAGTAGGGAGCCAGGCGCTTGGGCGCGGGCAGCGGGGAGAGCTGCACCTCGGGTCTGGTGTGTGCGGAATTCAGGGCCTCCATCGCCCGCTGGAAGGGCAAGGGGGCGCCGTCGCCTCCGTTGCCCGAGTCGCCGGAACCCTCCGTCGTCGTTGGTCTCGCCGCTGCCATGGGGCGCAAGAGTAGGGCGAGCGGCAGGCGCAGACCGGTAGGGACACTCGCAAGTGGCCGAAGAATGGTGGGTGTTGAGGATGTCCGCGGGTCCGCGGCGCGGTCAGGGAGCGGACGGCCGCCGGCCGGGCCGCGAGATTGGCCGACAACTGACGGCTCGCGGCAGGGGCGCGCCGTCCGCCGGAGCGGGACGTACGAGGAGCCGCGCGCTCCTGAGCCACCTCGCCGGTCAGGGGCCCCTCCGTGGCGTGGGAGACTGCCCTGCGTGAGCGCCGAAGAACCCCAGCCGGGCAAGCCGACCGACCCGCACGACTCCGCATTCCTCAGGGCGTGCCGGAGGGAGCCCGTGCCGCACACCCCGGTGTGGTTCATGCGGCAGGCCGGACGCTCGCTGCCGGAGTACCGCAAGGTGCGTGAGGGCATCGGCATGCTCGACTCCTGCATGCGTCCGGAGCTGGTCACGGAGATCACGCTCCAGCCGGTGCGACGCCACGGGGTCGACGCCGCAATCTACTTCAGCGACATCGTCGTGCCCCTCAAGGCCATCGGCGTGGACCTCGACATCAAGCCGGGTGTCGGGCCCGTCGTGCAGCAGCCCGTGCGCACGCGCGCGGACCTGGAGCGGCTGCGGCCCCTCGAGCCGGACGATGTCGCATACGTGACGGACGCCGTGCGGCTGCTCGGCCGCGAACTCGGCGGCACCCCCCTCATCGGATTCGCCGGGGCGCCGTTCACTCTGGCCAGCTACCTCGTCGAGGGCGGGCCCTCGCGCAACCACGAGCGCACCAAGGCGCTGATGTACGGCGACCCGGAGCTGTGGGCCGCCCTGCTGGACCGGCTCGCCGTCATCACCGGCACGTTCCTGAAGGTGCAGATCGAGGCCGGTGCGTCGGCCGTGCAGCTCTTCGACTCCTGGGCGGGCGCCCTATCCGAGGCCGACTACCGCCGCTCGGTCATGCCCGCCTCGGCGAAGGTCTTCCAGGCGGTGGCGCACTACGGCGTGCCCCGCATCCACTTCGGCGTCGGCACGGGCGAACTGCTCAAAGCCATGGCCGAGGCGGGAGCGGACGTCGTCGGGGCGGACTGGCGGGTGCCGCTGGACGAGGCGGCCCGGCGGATCGGGCCCGGCAAGGCGGTGCAGGGGAATCTGGACCCGGCGGTGCTGTTCGCGCCGCGCGGGGCCGTGGAGGCTCAGGCGCAGCGCGTACTGGACTCGGCGAGCGGCCTGGAGGGCCACATCTTCAACCTGGGGCACGGAGTTCTGCCCGACACGGACCCGGAGGCGCTGACCCGGCTCGTGGAGTACGTGCACGAGAAGTCGGCGGACGGGAGATCGGCGGACGGGAAGACGGAAGGCTGAGCCGAGTTCTCCGGGCCGGCCCCACGGGTGGGGCCCGGTCGGCGCGTCCCGGTCGGCGCGCCCCACGCCCGCCCGTCCGTCAGCGTGAGACCGCCGCCGTCGCCTTGCGTGCCGCCACCAGCACCGGGTCCCAGACCGGGGAGAAGGGCGGCGCGTAGCCCAGGTCGAGATACGTCATCTGCTCCACGGACATCCCGGCGGTGAGCGCGACCGCCGCGATGTCGACCCGTTTGCCCGCGCCCTCACGTCCCACGATCTGCGTGCCCAGCAGCCGTCCCGTGCCGCGTTCCGCGAGCATCTTCACCCTCATCGGACGGCTGCCCGGGAAGTATCCGGCACGGCTCGTGGCTTCGGCAGTCACCGTCACGAACTGCAGGCCCACGTCCCGGGCCTGCTGCTCCAGCAGTCCCGTACGGGCGATCTCCAGATCGCAGACCTTGCTGACGGCGGTGCCGACGACGCCGGGGAAGGTCGCGTAGCCTCCGCCGATGTTGGCGCCGATGACCTGCCCGTGCTTGTTGGCGTGCGTGCCGAGAGCGATGTGCCGCGTCCGTCCGGAGATCAGGTCGAGGACCTCGACGCAGTCGCCGCCCGCCCAGATGTTCTGCCTTCCCCGCACGCGCATGGCCAGGTCCGTCAGCAGGCCACCCGATTCGCCGAGCGGCAGCCCGGCCTCCCGCGCGAGAGAGGTCTCCGGCGCGACGCCGAGGCCGAGCACCACGACGTCGGCGGGGTACGTGGCCTCCTCGGTGGTGACGGCGCGGGCCCGGCCGCTCCCGTCCGTCTCGACGGCGGTGACCGGAGCGCCCGTCGCCACCTCCATGCCCATGCCGCACATCGCGTCGCGCACCAGCTCGCCCATGTCGGGGTCGAGGGTCGTCATCGGCTGCGGGGCACCTTCCAGGACCGTCACCTCGAAACCCCGCATGAGAAGGGCCTCGGCCATCTCGACGCCGATGTAGCCGGCGCCGACCACGACGGCCTTCCGGGGGCCGCCGTCCCCTGGTCCCGTGCGCCTGCGCCCTTCCGATGCGTCCAGGTCGTCCAGCACGGCCTGCCCGTCCTCCAGCGACTGGACGCCGTGCACGCCCTCGGCGTCGATGCCCGGCAGCCGCGGGCGCCTGGGCCTTGCGCCGGTCGCGACGACGAGCTCGTCGAAGCCGGTCCAGAACTCCGGCCCGGGGGGCGCGTCCCGCGGGAGCTCACGGGCCCGCACCCGCCCGCCGTCCGCGTCGATCGCGGTGACCTCGGTGCGCGTCCGCATATCGATGCCGCGCTCGCGGTGCTCCCGCGGCGTGCGTGCGATCAGAGCGTCCCGTTCCCCGACGTCGCCGCCGATCCAGTACGGGATGCCGCACGCGGAGTAGGAGGTGAAGTCGCCGCGCTCGAAGGCGACGATCTCCAGCTCGTCCGGCCCCCGGAGCCTGCGGGCCTGCGACGCGGCCGTCATGCCTGCCGCGTCACCTCCGACGACGACCATGCGGCGGGCAGCGGCCATGTCCAGAGTCCTTCCGTCGTGGGCGGGGCTCCCTTGTTGCCGGGCTTCCCGCCATGGCCCTGAATACGCTGGGCGGTACCCGCCCTGGGACGATGGGACACATGCGTGTGATTGTGATCGGCGGGGGCATCTCGGGGCTCGCCGCGGCCCTGCGGCTCTCCTCGGGCGGCGCGTCGGTGACCGTACTGGAGGGGTCCGCGCGGGTGGGCGGGAAGCTGCTCACGGGCTCCGTCGCGGGTTCCGCCGCCGTCGATCTCGGCGCGGAGTCGATGCTGGCGCGCCGCCCCGAAGGCGTGGATCTCGCGCGGGAGGCGGGCCTGGCGGAGGCGCTCGGGCCGCCGACCGCCGCGAGCGCCGCCATCTGGTCGCGCGGCGAGATGTGCCCGATGCCCAAGGGGCATGTGATGGGCGTGCCGGGCGAGCCGGAAGCGCTGCGCGGTCTGCTCTCGGACGAGGGCGTCGCGCGCGTCGGCGCGGACGTCTCGCTCCCGCCCACCGAGGTCGGCGAGGACGTCGCCATCGGCGAGTACGTGGCGGAGCGGCTGGGGCCCGAAGTCGTGGACCGCCTCGTCGAACCGCTGCTTGGCGGCGTGTACGCGGGCGACGCGTACCGCATCTCCATGCGCGCCGCCGTGCCCCAGCTCTACGAGGCCGCACGAGCCGGGACGTCGCTGCTGGCCGGCGTGCGCGGGCTGCAGCAGCGGGCGCCGGCCGCGCCCTGCGGCTCGCCCGTCTTCATGGGGATCGAGGGAGGGGTGGGGCGGCTGCCCGGCGCGGTGGCCGACGCCTGCCGCGCCGCGGGTGCGGTGATCCGCACGGGCACTCCCGTACGGACCGTGCGCGCGCACGCCGCCGGCGAACCGTCACCGCCCGGCACCACGGCCCCCGCACGGTGGACCGTGGTCACCGGGAGCGGCGAGACGCTCGGAGCCGACGCGCTCGTCCTGGCCGTGCCCGCCCAGCAGGCCGCGCGGCTGCTCGCGGACGAGGCGCCGGCCGCCGCGGAGGGGCTGAGCGCGGTGGAGTACGCGTCGATGGCGCTGGTCACCATGGCCTTCCGGCGCGCGGACATGGAGCACGTGCCGGGCGGCAGCGGCTTCCTCGTACCGCCTGTCGACGGCCGCACCATCAAGGCGTCCACGTTCTCCAGCAACAAGTGGGACTGGGTCGCCGCGCAGGACCCGGAGCTGTTCGTGCTGCGGACCTCCGTCGGACGGTACGGGGAGGAGGAGGTCCTGGAGCGCGAGGACTCCGAGCTGGTGGAGCTGTCCCTGCGTGATCTGGCCGCCGCGACCGGTCTGTCCGCCGCCCCGGTCGACCGTGTCGTCAGCCGCTGGAACGGTGCCCTGCCGCAGTACCCGGTCGGCCACACCGCGCGGGTCGCCCGAATCCGTGAGGCCGTGGAGCGGGTGCCGGGCCTCGCGCTGTGCGGAGCCGCCTACGAAGGTGTGGGCATCCCGGCGTGCATCGCGAGCGGGGAGCGTGCTGCCCGGGAGACCCTGGCGCCGGCGGTGGCGGGCAGCGCGCGAGAATGGGCGCATGACAGCTGTACCTGAGCCGGAGAAGCCGGGGAAGACGCCCAACGCGGGCAAGAAGGCCAAGGACCTCAACGAGGTCGTCCGATACACCCTGTGGTCGGTCTTCCGGCTGCGCGACGCCCTGCCCGAGGACCGCTCGGGCCACGCGGACGAGGTGGAGGACCTGTTCGGGCAGCTCGCCGAGAAGGACGTCGTGGTGCGCGGCACCTATGACATCTCGGGGCTGCGCGCCGACGCGGACCTGATGGTCTGGTGGCACGCGGAGTCCTCCGACGCCCTTCAGGACGCCTACAACCGCTTCCGCCGCACCCGGCTGGGACGGGCCCTGGAACCGGTGTGGTCGAACATGGCCCTGCACCGCCCGGCCGAGTTCAACAAGTCGCACCTTCCCGCCTTCGTGGCGGAGGAGGAGCCGCGGGCGTACGTGAGCGTGTATCCGTTCGTGCGTTCCTACGACTGGTATCTGCTGCCGGACGAAGACCGCCGCCGCATGCTCGCCGACCACGGGAAGATGGCCCGCGGGTTCCCGGACGTACGGGCCAACACGGTGCCTGCGTTCTCCCTCGGCGACTACGAGTGGATCCTCGCCTTCGAGGCCGACGAGCTGCACCGCATCGTCGACCTGATGCGTCACCTGCGGGGTTCGGAGGCGCGGATGCACGTACGGGAAGAGGTGCCGTTCTTCACGGGGCGCCGCAAGCCCGTGGCGGAGCTGCTGGCCGGGCTGGTCTAGCACGGGGCAGCGGCACCAGGGCGTCAGCGGGGTCGGGCCGGTCGCGTCAGGGGGCGGTCAGGGCGGTCGCGTCAGGACGTCATCGGCCGGGGCGTGGTGCGGGAGGTGCGGGGCAGTCGGCCCGTCGGCCGGGTGTCCTGCCCTCCAGCAGGTAGGCGGCGAGATGCCGGTCGTCGCATGCGCCGCCGCCTGCGACGCCGTGCGAGCCGGCGCCCCGCACGGTGACGAGGGAGGAGCCGGACAGCCGCTTCCAGGTCTCCACGGCGCCCGCATAGGGGGTTGCGGCGTCGCGTGTCGACGCGAGCAGCAGCACAGGCGGCACGTCGCCCGGCGCGGTGCGCACATCGACGGGCCGTGCGGGCCTGACCTCCCAGTGGGCGCACGGCAGGTTCGCCCGAAGGTTCTCCCACGTCTGGAAGGGCGCTTCCCGCGCGAGCGCGGTGCTGTCGCGGTCCCAGCGTGACCACTCGCGTGGCCAGTGCCCTTCGGAGCACTGAACGGCGCGGTAGACGGAGTCGCTGTTCATCCGCTGCTCCGCGGCACGCGGACCGGGAGCGGCCACCCCGGCCAGCGCACGCGGGTCGCCCTCGCGGAAGTCCGCGAGCGCCCCGGCCAGCCGGGGCCAGCTGTCGTCGCTGTAGCCGGCTTCGAGGTAGCCCCGCAGCAGCTGCCGCGAGCCGACGCGGCTGCCGGTCCAGCCGACCGGTTGCCCTCGGTCGAGGGCGTCGCGCGCCCGGTCGAAGTTCCGCTGCACGGTGTGTGTCGTGCGGCCCAGTCCGTAGACGGAGTCGTGTCCGGCCACCCAGGAGGTGAAGTCGCGCCAGCGGCGCTGGAACGCCTCGTTCTGTTCGAGGGCGTTGCGGTACCAGATCCGCTCCGGGCGCGGATCGACGACGCTGTCGAGCACGAGACGGCCCACGCGGTCCGGGAAGAGCGTGGCGTACACGGCGCCGAGGTAGCTGCCGTACGAGGTTCCGACGAAGTCGGTCTTCCGGCGGTGCAGGGCGGCACGCAGGACGTCGAGGTCCCGGGCGTTGTCGGCGGTGGTGAAGTGGGCGAGCCGCGACCCGTGCCGGTGTGCGCATTCCGCGGCGAACGCGGCTGCCTGACGGCGCATCCTCCGCTTGAACTGCTCGGACGGCACTCGCGGCGAGCGTGACGGGCCGCTTTCCGCCTCGTGCACCCTGTGAGGGTCCCTGCACAGCAGCGGCCCGGAGCGGCCGACACCGCGCGGTGCGTAACCGACCAGGTCGTAGGAGCGGTTGAGCTTCTTCCACACGCCTCCGGGGACCGTGGCGTAGAGCGGGAAGTCCAAGCCGTCGGCGCCGGGCCCGCCGGGGTTGTGCAGCAGAGGCCCGCGTCTCAGAGACGCGGGCCCGGTCGCACGTCCGCGGCTGACCGCCAGCCGGATCTTCTCCCCGTGCGGGTCGGCGTAGTCGACGGGGACGGTGACGCTGCCGCACTCGGCGGATGACGGAAGCCCCTCCGTGGCGGGGCACTTGCCCCAGCCGACGCCGGCGGCCCACGCCGCCTCGGCCGCCTCGGCCGCGCCGACCGCCTCCCGTACGTCGCGGAGCGGCAGGGGCAGGGGCAGGCCGCCCGGGGCGGTGCCGCCCGGCAGGACGGCGGCGGCCGTGAGGACCAGAGCCCCGAGCGCGGCATGGATCGCGACTGGGCGCACGGGGTGCCTCGTTCCTGTTGTGCGGCGACCGGAGCGGGGCGGCAGCCGACGGGGGTTCTGCGCTGAAAGTGATCGTGTGTATGCGTTGCGTGACAACACGCATGGTCGGCACGGGAGTTGACGAAGTAAAGGACCGGCGGCAGGTGTCGGCGGCGGTGCGCCCGAAGCAGCGACCGCGGGCGAACGCCGTGCGAAGTCCGCCCGCACGCGGGAGAGTTCCCGGCCAAGACGTCGTCGGCGCCGCGTGCGAAGGAGGCGGGGAGCCGGACGGGCCCGTCCTCGTCAGCGGGTGCGCATCAGGTGCAGCGCGCGGGCGAGCCGTCCCCCGGGCAGCGGTTCCGGGCCGGAGCGCTCCAGCCACCACGTCCGCAGCCTCCTGCGGGCGCGTCGGTCGCCGGCGAGGTCCTCGTCCAGCGCGTGGGCCGCGAAGTCCAGTGCGTCGCGCCGGTGTCCTTCCGTGAGGGGCCTGGTCCGCGCGTACGAGGCGAAGGCCGTGCGGAAGGCCGACTCGCCCATGATCTCCGGCAGTTGGGGCGCGACCTTCGCGACGACGCCGGTGCGCTTCGCGACGAGTGCGCGGCTCTGCACGGCCAGCCGATCGCGGTCGAAGCCCTCCGGCGGCGGCGCGCCCGCGACGAGGGCGGCCAGCAGCCCCGCCTGCGCCCGTGCGAGCCGTTCGCGCGCGGCGGCGGTGCCGGCGGTCTCCTCAGCCGCCCTGGGGCGCTCAACTCCCTTGGGCGCATGTGGGTGCACGCTTCGTTCGACCACGCTGCGGATGCCGTCGAGCTCGCCCGCGAGTTCGCTCACGGGCGGAAAGTTCTCGTCCCGCTCCAGCAGCACGCCCGGTGGGTCCGTGCGTGCGCAGAGCTGGGCGAGAACATCCAGCACGGGCTGCGGAACGGGATGCGCGTGGCTGTCGTGCCAGACGCCGTGCCGTTCGAAGCCGCCCGCCACATGCACGTACGCCAGTGCGTCCAGGGGGAGTTCGTCCAGCGCGGCGGCCGGCTCCTCGCCGCGGTTGACGTGGTTGGTGTGCAGGTTGGCGACGTCGATCAGCAGGCCCACACCGGTACGCTCCACGAGCTCGGCGAGGAAAGCGCCCTCAGTGAGTTCCTCGCCCGGCCATTCGACGAGCGCGGCGATGTTCTCCAGCGCGAGCGGAACGGGCAGGGCCTCCTGCGCGGTCCGTACGTTCTCGCACAGCACGTCCAGGGCGTCCCGGGTGCGCGGCACCGGCAGCAGGTGGCCCGCCTCCATCTGCGGCCGGCCGGTCCCCGGGCCGCCTGCCCGTACGAACGCGATGTGCTCGGTGACGAGTGGCGACCCGAGGGCCTCGGCGATCTCGGCGAGCGCCGACAGCCGTGCCGGGTCGGGCGGTTCGGCGCCGCCGAGCCCGAGAGAGACCCCGTGGGGTACGACTGTCGTGCCGCGGTCCCCCAGCCGCCGGAGGGCGTCCGGAAGATGGTCCGGGCAGAGGTTCTCCACGACGGCCTCGACCCAGTCGATGCCGGGCAGCGCCTCGATCCCGTCCGCGATCTCGGGCCGCCAGCCGATGCCCATGCCCAGCCGTACTGCTGTGCCGGCCGTCGACCGGTCTGCTCCGCCCGTGTGCGCCGATCCCATGTGCACCTCCCCTGTCTTCCTCGCTCCTGCCACGGAACGGTCCGCCGAATCCACCGTGTGCCGTGTTCGGAGCGGGAATTGAGGTTCGGCGCGTGTGTGCACGTGTGCACGTGTGCACGGGTTCCGGGCCGCGGCGCTGCGTCAGGTCCGCAGCGCGGGATGGCCGGCCACCACGGTGACCGAACCCGCCGCGACCTCGGTGAAGCCGGCGTCCCGTACGAGCGGGAGTCCGCCGCGGACCAGGCGGGCCCACTGCCCCGGACCGGCGGCCCTGCGCACGGCGAGGGCGAATTCCGCCTCGCGCCAGTCCCTGCGCGCGGCGGCGGAAAGCTCCCACCATGCCGATTGCGCGCCGTGTCCGGCCTGCGCCATGGCCTTGCCCGCCGACATCTCCAGATCCGGCGCCAGCCACATCACCGGCACCCCGGGAGGCGGCGCCGCGGGCGGCTCCGGATCGGTGAGTTCGGTGCCGGAGACCTGCAACCGCGCCAGGTCCCTCGGCCAGTCGCCGACGGGCACCGGCGGACAGACCCTCACCGCCGCCGTCCGCCCCGTCACCGTCACGCCGGGCAGCGCCTCCGCACGCCGCCAGTCCGCGCCGCGTGCCCGCCGCACCACCTTGCGGATCGCACTGTCCTCCCACGCCCGCACACGCTCGCCCCACTCGCCGTCCTCCGCCACCCGCTCGTCGGACAGGAAGGTGAGCACCGCGCGCGCCGCCGTCTCCAGCGCGTCGGTGCGCTCCGGCGGCGCGTCCCGCTCCACCCGGACGACCAGCGGCAGCGCGTACTCCTGTGCGTCGTTCACCCGGCCAGTCTGCCAGCCGCCGCAGACCCTCAACCGGCCCGGGAGCGGACGGAGTCGGCCTCCGTGCGGGGAGGCGGAAGCGGCCGTGCGGGCCGACATCGTCGCCGGAAGCGACCGCGGCGTCCGTCGTCGGCGGAGCCGCAGGCGGCAACGGCCAGGCTCTGTTCCCCGGACCGGCTGCCGTGACCGGTCACCCGTGAGAGGCCGGGAGGGCCCGGTGTCCCCGCAAGGACACCGGACCCTCCCGGTGGGTTCTGAGGCCTGAGGCCTGAGGCGTGGCTCCTCAGTGCTTCCAGGGGCCCGTCACCGCGAACGTGGTGCCGGGGTCGTAGCAGTTGACGTACATCGTGCGGCTGTCCGGCGAGAAGGCGACACCCGCGAACTCGCCCCACGCGGGCTCGTCGTCCGTGCCGGTGTTCTGCCGGTTCCTGGCCATCGGGTAGACCGAGCCGTGCTTGGTCAGCCCGTAGACGTGCTGCGCGCCTTCCCCGTCCTCGCACACCATGAGGCCGCCGCTCGGCGCCAGGCAGATGTTGTCCGGCTCCTCGCCCGGCATGTCCAGATCCGAGTCGGGCCCGAAGATCACCACGAGTGTGAGCTTCTTGTGCTTCGGGTCGTAGCGCCAGACCTGTCCGTAGTGGTCGGCCTTCGAGCCGTCGGCGGTCTTGGCGAAGCTGGAGACGAAGTAGACGGACTTGCCGCCCCAGTAGCAGCCCTCCAGCTTCTGGGCATGCGTGATGCCGTCCTTGCCGAAGTCCTGGAAGCGGATCGCCGTCTCCTTGGCGAGCGGGTCGGGGACGTCGACCCATTCGACGCCCTCGAAGCTCGTGCCCGGTTCCTGCACGACCGACAGGTCGGGCACGCCCGGCACGCGCATGGCCTGGAGTGTGCCGCCCGCGTGGAGGGAGCCGTATCCGCCCAGCGGCTTCTCCGGCAGGAACCGGTAGAAGAGGCCGAACGGCTTCTCGAAGGCGTCCTCCGTCTCGTAGACGACGCCGTTGCGCGGATCGAAGGCGATGGCCTCGTGCTGGAAGCGGCCCATCGCGGCCAGCGGCTCGGTGGAGGTGGGCCGGTCGTGCCGGAAGCCGACCTCGAAGATGAAGCCGTGGTCCTTGGCGTAGCCCTCCTCGCCCGCCTTGAACTCGGTCTCCTCGCAGGTCAGCCAGGTGTCCCAGGGGCTGGGGCCTCCCGCGCAGTTGGTGGAGGTACCGGCGATGCCGACGCGCTCCTGAAGGACCTCGTTGCGACGGTCGACTTCGAGGACCGTGCAGCCGCCCAGCGCCTCCGGGTCGTAGGTGAGGCCGTCGACGGTGGGCACGCCGTGCTCGGCGTCCATCCTGTTCTCGTGGTTGCGGACGAGCCAGGTCGAGCCGTGGCGGTCGCCGTGCCCGTTCGCGGCGGCGAAGGCGGCCATCCCGTCGAAGTTGCTGGGGACCTTGCCCTCGCCGGAGCGCAGTTCGTCGGCCTCGCGGGAAAGGATCTTGTACTTGAAGCCCTTGGGCAGATCGAGCACGCCCTCCGGGTCGGGCACGAGCGGCCCGTAGCCGGAACGACCCCCGGTGCCCTGGGCGGCGGCGGTTCCCGTGAACAACTCCGAGAGGGCACCCGAGAAGGCGATGCCTGCTCCCAAGGCGCCCGATCTTGCCAGCACTTGACGTCGTGTCGTCATACGGAACTCCCAGTCGGCGGGCAGATACCTCGTGTGTTTATCACGCGGACGGATGTACGGGCACTAGCCACGACAACTGTCGTCTACGCGCGTGCGGTGACGGAGTGAGAGCGGGGGAGCCCGCCTGGTGCGGGATGTGCCCTCAGCCGGCGGCGAGCCGTGCGCCGTCACGCGCGAGGGAAGTGAGGCGGGAGATCGCGCGGAAGTACTTCTTCCGGTAGCCGCCCTCGAGCATCTCCTTCCCGAACAGTTCGTCGAAGGGCGCGCCCGAGGCCACCACCGGCAGTTCGCGGTCGTACAGGCGGTCCGCGAGCACCACCAGCCGCAGCGCCGTGGACTGGTCGGGAACCGGCCCGACCCCGGTCAGGCACACGGCGCCGAGACCGTCGACGAGCGCCCCGTAGCGGCTCGGGTGGACCGCGGCCAAGTGCGAG
Organism: Streptomyces sp. CNZ301; assembly: GCF_004217425.1. NCBI lineage: Bacteria > Bacillati > Actinomycetota > Actinomycetes > Kitasatosporales > Streptomycetaceae > Streptomyces > Streptomyces sp. CNZ301. Next base: position 815,823 of record NZ_SHLG01000002.1, on the reverse strand, counting down.
AGGAGGCCGGGGAAGTGGTCGAGCGAGGCTCGGGGGGTGAGGTTCGCGACCCGCGTGACCTCGTCCTCCTCGAGCGGCGGGGGAGCGGCGGGAAGGCCCCGGTGCCGGTAGTCCTCGCCGTCGATGCGCAGCGTACGGAAGTGCGCCGAGAGCCCCTGGATCTCGCGCAGGAAGTCCGCCGCGGCGAAGCGGCCCTCTCCGAGCCTGCCGGGCAGCGTGTTGGAGGTGGCGGCCAGCGCCACACCCTGTTCGACGAGTCGGCTCAGGAGGCTGGAGACGAGGACGGTGTCTCCAGGGTCGTCCAGCTCGAACTCGTCGATGCACAGCAGCCGGTGCTCCCCGAGGGTGCGTACGGTCTGCTGGAAGCCGAGGGCTCCGACGAGGTTGGTCAGCTCGACGAACGTGCCGAACGCCTTGCGCTCGGCGGGAGCTTCGGTGGCGTGCCAGAGCGAGGCGAGCAGGTGCGTCTTGCCGACGCCGTAGCCGCCGTCGAGGTAGACGCCCCGGGGGGCGCCGGGGCGGGCGGCGGCACCGCCGCCGCGCCGGAACCACCGGGTCAGGCCGCTGCCCGCGCTCCGGGAGCCCGGAGCCTCGCCGATGCTCCCGGCAAACGACTCCAGAGCCCGTACCGCCTCGGGCTGGCTGGGCCGCTCCGGGTCCGGCACGTACGTCGAGAAGCGGACGGAGTCGAAGCGCGGCGGCGGCACCATCTCGGCGACGAGACGCTCGGCGGGTGCCTGCGGCTCGCGCGCGGTCAGGGAGAGCGGTGCGCTCCCCTCGCCGGAGACACCGGCAGAGTGGGCCGCGCCGGCGGCGGGGCCGGAACCGCGGGCGGAACCGTGCGAGTCGAGGGAGCTGGACACGCCGTTCATGCTAAAGGGGCCGCCGGCCGGGCGTGGAATCGCGGTTCCGCGGGCCCCGGACGCCAAACGGCCGGCCGGCGGGGTCGTGCCACACTGCCATCCCATGCGACGTCTGTTCCCACTCCCCGCCGACGAGCGTCCCGAAGCCCCTGCCGCCCCCGAGGGCGGCGAGTGGAGCATCGACGACCTGGCCGACGCCTACGCCTACCCGGAGCCGGCGGCCTCGGGGAGGGGAGTGTGGCTGCGCGCCAACATGGTCTCCTCGCTGGACGGTGCCGCCCATCACGAGGGGCGCTCGCAGCCCCTCTCCTCCTCGGCCGACATGCGGATCTTCGGCGTGCTGCGGGGCCTCGCGGACGCGGTCGTGGTGGGAGCGCAGACCGTGCGCCAGGAGGGCTACGGTCCCGCGCGCGAGCGGGATGTCTTCGCCCGCCGCCGGGCCGCCGCCGGGCAGGGCCCGGCTCCGGCGATCGCCGTCGTCAGCGCGGGCCTCGACCTGGACTTCTCCGGGCCGCTCTTCTCGCGTCCCGTGGTGCCCACACTGCTGGTGACGGGTGCGGCGGCGCCCTCGGACCGGATCGATGCCGCACGGCACGCGGGCGCCGAGGTCGTCTTCGCGGGCGAGGGGACCGCCGCCGAACCCGCCCGGCTGGTCGCCGCCCTTGCGGAGCGGGGCCTGCGGCGGCTGCTGACCGAGGGGGGTCCGCGGCTGCTGGGGGAGCTGGTCTCCGGCGAGGTCCTGGACGAGCTGTGCCTGACGGTCGCGCCGCGCGTCACCTCGGGAGGGGCCGTACGGATCGTGAACGGCCCCGGGATGCAGGTGCCGGTGGACTTCCGGCTCGCCGGGGTACTGGAAGAGGACGGGTTCCTGTTCACGCGGTACCAGCGGCCAGGCCCGGCGGCGGAGCAGAGCGCTCCGGATACATTCGCCGGGGGCCGGTGTGCGTGAGTGCCGTCTGGGCGGGCAGCCGTTGGCCGGATGATCGTCATGGAGCCCAGGGCTCCACGTGGGAAGAAGGGCGCCGCAGTGTTCACGACCGTACTGATGATCGAGAAGCCGCTGGTGTCCGACGATGTGGAACTCGTCACGACGCTGCACGGTGACGAGGACGTCTCCTTCGTCGTACTGATGCAGCCGCGAGGTGACCAGGACCGCCTGCTGCGGGCCCTGGACGACGTCGCACTCGGAGAGTTCGACCAGGCCGTCCGCGAGGGCAGCGAACCGGAGGACCGCGACACCCACAGTCCGGCCGTCACCGCCCTCGAGCACTCACTGACCTTGCTGCGCGAGGCGGGTGCGGAGGCCGAGGGCCAGATCATCGAGAAGCATCCGCTCGACGTGCTGACCGGGACGGTGGAGCGGCACAAGGCGGACGAGGTCATCGTGCTGACGGCCCCGCACCTGGTCGAGGAGTTCTTCCACCGCGACTGGGCGACACGGGCCCGGCACAAGGTGGGTGTCCCGGTGCTGAAGCTGTTCGCCCACACCCCCTGACCTTCCCGGCGGCCCCGGCAGAGACCTGTCGGTTGTCTGCCGCCTCTCGGCCCGTCCCTCTGCCGCATGTCTGCCGGAGTCCTGCCGAGTGGCCCCCCCCGGAATGCCGGACAGGGATGACGCGGAGCCTGAGGCGGGGCCGCCGCCCCGCAGCGAATAGGCTGGGCGGGCGCGTCGTGGACGCTCCGGGGCTTCCCCGGAGCCGCGCAGCGCGCCCGTTCGCGAGAGTACGAGTCATGGAGGCGCCCGCATGGCAGCCGACCTGCCCAGCCCGACCGTCCCGGCGGACCTCGCACGTCCGCACTTCATCGGCATCGGCGGTGCGGGGATGTCAGGCATCGCGAAGATCCTCACCCAGCGCGGAGCGCGGGTGCAGGGCAGCGACGCCAGGGAGTCGGTGACGGCGGCAGCGCTGCGCGGACTCGGTGCGACCGTGCACATCGGCCACGACGCCGCGCATCTCGCACAGGACGCCACCAGCGTCGTCGTCTCCAGCGCCATCCGCCCCGACAATCCAGAGCTGGCCGCGGCGGCGTCGCGCGGCGTTCCCGTCGTGCACCGCTCGGACGCGCTCGCCGCGCTGATGGACGCCTGCCGGCCCCTGGCCGTCGCCGGCACCCACGGCAAGACCACCACCACCTCGATGCTCGCCGTCGCCCTGGGCGCCCTCGGCCTCGACCCGTCGTACGCGATCGGCGGCGACCTGAACGAGCCGGGCTCCAACGCGCACAACGGACGCGGTGAGATCTTCGTCGCCGAGGCCGACGAGTCGGACCGCAGCTTCCACAAGTACGCGCCCGAGGTGGCCATCGTGCTCAACGTGGAGCTCGACCACCACGCCAACTACTCCTCCATGGAGGAGATCTACGAGTCCTTCGTGACCTTCGCCGACCGCATCCGCCCCGGCGGTGTGCTCGTCGTCTCCGCCGACCACGAGGGCGCCCGCGAGCTGACGCGCCGGGTGCGCGAGCGCGGGCACGTGCGGGTCCGCACCTACGGCGAGGCGGAGGACGCGGACGTGCACGTCCTCGACATCACCCCGCACGGCCTGACCAGCGAGACCACCGTGCGGCTCGACGGGCAGGAGGTGACCTTCGCGGTCTTCGTGCCCGGCAGGCACTACGCGCTGAACGCCGTCGCCGCGCTCGTCGCGGGCTCCGAGTTGGGCGTACCGGCGGACGAGCTGGCGAAGGCTCTGGGCACGTACACCGGCGTGCGGCGCCGCCTCCAGCTCAAGGGCGAGGCGAACAGCGTCCAGGTCATCGACTCCTACGCCCACCACCCGACGGAGATGACCGCCGACCTGGAGGCCATCCGCGGCGGCGCGGGCGACGGACGCATCATCGTGCTCTTCCAGCCGCACCTCTTCAGCCGCACGCAGGAGCTCGCCACCGAGATGGGGGAGTCGCTGGCCCTGGCCGACGCCTCCGTCGTCCTCGACATCTATCCGGCCCGCGAGGACCCCATTCCGGGCGTCACCAGCGAGTTGATCATCGATGCGGCACGCGCCGCGGACGCCGATGTGCGGCACGCGGCGACCGGCACGGCGGGCGCCGAGCTGGTGGCGGGAATGGCGGAGCCCGGTGATCTCGTTCTCACTATGGGAGCCGGTGACGTGACGGAGCTGGGTCCCGAGATCCTCGCCCGGCTGCCGCACTGACCACGTGAAGCCCGGGAACAGACGAAGGAGGCCTACCGGCCGTGACGTACGAGATCGAGAAGCCGGAAGATCAGTGGCGGGCCGAGCTCAGCCCTGAGGAGTACCGGGTGCTGCGCCAGGCCGGCACCGAGCCCGCCTTCACGGGTGAATACACCGACACCAAGACGACCGGCGTCTACAACTGCCGGGCCTGCGGAGCGGAACTCTTCCGCTCCGACACGAAGTTCGAGTCGCACTGCGGCTGGCCCAGCTTCTACGACCCGGCGCAGGCCGAGGCCGTCGAGCTGATCGAGGACCACTCGATGGGCATGCTCCGCACGGAGGTCAGGTGTGCCCGCTGCGGGTCGCACCTCGGCCATGTCTTCGAGGGCGAGGGCTACCCGACCCCGACGGATCAGCGTTACTGCATCAACAGCATCTCCGTACGCCTGGTGCCCTCGGAGTCCTGAGGCGGGCTGTTCGCCGGGCGCCGGCCGCGGGCCGGTGCCCGGCGCGCCCCTCGGAGAGGGTGCCTCCGAGCTGACGCTCATGGCCAGGTCCCGGCACATGGAAGGCCGGGAACCTCCGCCGCCTCTTCGAGCCCCCGCCGGAGGTCATCGCGGAGGTGACCGGCCTCCTCGCACCTGGTGACGCCCGCCGCTGAACTCCGCCGGCCGTGCTGTCCGTCGCCGATACGGCGGGGCCCGCACGGCACCGGGCTCTGCATCTGGTCCGCACCGCTGCCGGTCAGCGGCGAGACGTCGGCGAAGCCGCGGTAGGGGTCGGACCGGGCGAACTGGTTGGTCATGTCGACCACCACTCGGCCCGTCCAGTCCCCGAGCCGCCGCCCGACCGCGGGGACCGCGCCGAACGGGACGGCGTTGAACAGCACCAGGGCGTTGAGGACCAGTCCAGGGCGCCGATCTGGTCCTCCATTCCGTCCTCGTTGCACCCGTGGACGAACAGCGGTGCGGCGACCGTCGCGTGCGGGCAGCCTCGCCTCGCCGCCGGTGACCGAGGTGGACCCCTGGTCGCCGCCGGTCCAGGAGCGGCAGGTCAGGCTGTGCCGTTGCCGCCGTTGCCGCCGTTGCCGCCGTTGCCGCCGTTGCCGGGGGTGGGGGTGGTCTTCTGGATCTGGAGCAGGAACTCGGTGTTGGACTTGGTCTGCTTCATCTTGTCCAGGAGGAGTTCGATGGCCTGCTGCTGGTCCAGGGCGTGCAGTACCCGGCGCAGCTTCCAGATGATCTGGAGCTCGTCGCCCGCCATGAGGATCTCCTCCTTGCGGGTGCCGGAGGCGTCCACGTCCACGGCGGGGAAGATCCGCTTCTCCGAGAGCTTCCGGTCCAGCTTCAGCTCCATGTTGCCGGTGCCCTTGAACTCCTCGAAGATCACCTCGTCCATGCGCGAACCGGTCTCCACCAAAGCGGCGGCCAGGATCGTCAGCGACCCGCCGTCCTCGATGTTGCGCGCCGCACCGAAGAACTTCTTCGGCGGATACAGCGCCGTGGAATCCACACCACCGGACAGGATCCGGCCCGAGGCGGGAGCGGAGAGGTTGTAGGCCCGGCCCAGACGCGTGATGTTGTCCAGCAGCACCACCACATCGTGACCCAGCTCCACCAGCCGCTTGGCCCGCTCGATCGCCAGCTCCGCGATCGTGGTGTGATCCTCCGCGGGACGGTCGAAGGTCGAGGAGATCACCTCACCCTTCACCGACCGCTGCATGTCGGTGACCTCTTCCGGCCGCTCATCGACCAGCACCACCATCAGATGGCACTCCGGATTGTTCACCGTGATCGAATTCGCGATCGACTGCAGCACCATCGTCTTGCCCGCCTTCGGCGGCGCCACGATCAAACCGCGCTGCCCCTTGCCGATCGGCGAGACCAGATCGATGATCCGCGAGGTGAGCTGATTCGGCTCCGTCTCCAGCCGCAGCCGCTCCTGCGGATACAACGGCGTCAGCTTGTTGAACTCCGCCCGCGACCTGCCACCCTCCGGCGACGCACCGTTGACCGAATCCAGCCGCACCAGAGCGTTGAACTTCTCCCGCCGCTCCCCCTCACGCGGCTGCCGCACCGCACCCGTGACGTGATCCCCCTTGCGCAGCCCGTTCTTACGGACCTGCGCCAGCGACACATACACATCATTCGGACCCGGCAGATACCCCGACGTCCGCACGAACGCATAGTTGTCGAGAATGTCCAGAATCCCGGCCACCGGAATCAGCACATCATCCTCGGCGATCTGCGGCTCGGCATCCTCACGCCCACCACGACGCCCACGACGATCCCGATCACGACCCCGACGACCACGACGGCCGTCCCCCTTGGACTTCCGGCCCTGTTCGGCGCCTGGGTGCGCGGACGTTTCGGTGGTGTCGTTCTTCACAGGGGGCCTTCCGGACGGGGAATACGTACGTACGTCCTCGCCTGCTGAAGCGGAGAAGACGGGAGCCGCTGCCGTGCCCCGCGAGGCGCTCCGGCGGTCCGGGCGGACGGGGAGACGGCCGCAGGCTCTGGACGGTGGACGGTGGACGGTGGACGGACCACACCGTCATGCGTGCACTTCCCCCGCTGGCCGCCGGGAAACACCGCCTTGCCGGCCTGCTCGCTCCTCCCGTGGCCCGGGGTGGAATAGCCGGGCGGAGTGCGGCGGTTCGCTTGTACGTTACAAACGATCCGAACAGCCGTCCGTCACGCAACGGAGTCCGCATGACCCATGCCCGCAGCGCCGCCTCGTCCCCCTCCGCCGAACCGCGTCCGCGGAGCCCCCGGACGGACGGCGCCGGCGGCGGGGCCGGCACCGGCGCGGGGACAGCGGCCAGCGGCCCGCTCGGAGAGGCAACTGAGGGCGCCGGCAGGGGAGTCGTGCCGGTACTGGCCTTCGCCGGTATCTCGGTCGCGGTCATGCAGACGCTGCTCGTCCCCGTCGTGGCCCGGCTGCCGCAGCTGCTGGGCGCCACCTCGTCCGACGCCGCGTGGGTCGTCACGGCGACGCTGCTCTCCGGCGCCGTCGCGACGCCCATCATGGGGCGGCTCGGCGACCTGTACGGCAAGCGCCGGCTCATCCTCGCCAGCCTCATGGCCATGGTGGCCGGTTCGCTGATGTGCGCGCTGACCTCGTCGCTCGTACCGATGATCGCGGGACGCGCCGTGCAGGGGTTCGCAATGGGCGCCATCCCGCTCGGCATCAGCATCATGCGGGACGAACTGCCGGCCGACAGGCTCGGTTCGGCCATGGCGTTCATGAGTTCCTCGCTCGGCGTCGGCGGAGCGCTCGCCATGCCCGCGGCCGCGTACATCGCCCAGCACGCCGACTGGCACGTGCTGTTCTTCGGCTCGGCCGGTCTCGGCGTGCTGGCCATGCTGTTGGTGGCCGCCGTCGTTCCGGAATCCGAGCAGCGCACGGGAGGCCGGTTCGACGTCCCCGGAGCGCTGGGTCTGACCGCCGGGCTCGTCGTGCTGCTGCTCGCGATATCCAAGGGCGGCGACTGGGGCTGGAGCAGCGGGACCACGCTGGGCCTCTTCGCCGCCGCGCCGGTGGTCTTCGTCCTGTGGGGGCTGATGGAGCTGCGTGTGCGCGAGCCGCTGGTCGACCTGCGCAGCACGGCCCGCCGCCAGGTGCTGCTGACCAACCTCGCCTCCATCACTGTCGGCCTGGCCTTCTACGCCGCGACGCTTGTGCTGCCGCAGCTGCTCCAGCTGCCGCGCTCGACGGGGTACGGCCTCGGGCAGACGATGGTCGTGGCGGGCGTGTGCGTGGCGCCGATGGGCCTCGCCATGATGCTCGTCTCCTCGCTCTCGGCGCGCATCTCCGAGACGCGCGGCCCGAAGGTCTCGCTGATGACGGGCCTGGTGGTGCTCGCCGTCGCCTATCTGGCCGGTACGGCACTGATGGGTGCCGTGTGGCAGGTCGTGCTGACCGCCGTCCTGATCGGTGTGGGCATCGGCATCGCCTACTCGGCGATGCCCGCGCTGATCATCGGCGTCGTCCCGCAGTCGGAGTCGGGGGCGGCGAACGGGCTGAACACGCTGATGCGTTCGATCGGCACGTCCACCTCGAGCGCCGTCGTGGGCGTGGTGCTGGCACGCATGAGCATCCCGGCCGGCGGCACCGCAGTGCCCAGCCAGGAGGGGTTCCGTGTGTCGTTCCTCATCGCGGCGGGTGCCGCCCTGACCGGTTTGCTCATCGCCTCGTTCCTGCCGGGGAAGCCCGGGCGCGACGCGCACGTCTGACCCCGCGGACCTCGGCAGTGCCGGCGTAAATCCGTTCGCCAACACCCGGACGTGCGGCCAGGATGACTCGCGTGCATACGACTCTTCTGCCGTTTCTGGGCGCATGTCTCCTGATCGCCATGTCGCCCGGCCCCAGCACCGTGCTGATCATCCGCAACTCGCTGCGCAGCCGCCGCTCGGGGTTCATGACGGTGCTCGGGAACGAGACGGGGGTCTTCGTCTGGGGCCTCGTCGCCGCGTTCGGGCTTACCGCGCTGCTCGCGGCGTCCGAACTGGCCTACGGCGTACTGCGGTTCGGGGGAGCGGCCGTCCTGATCGTCTTCGGTGTGCAGGCGATCCGCGCGGCGCGCCGGGGCGGCGGCTTCGAGGTGGCCGCGGCCTCCGGGCCGGCACAGGAGGGCGGCTGGCGCTGCTACCGCGCAGGGCTGCTGCTGAATCTCGCGAACCCGAAGGCGGCCGTCTTCGCGATGTCCTTCCTGCCCCAGTTTGTCCCGGATGGTGCGCCCCAGCTGCCGCTGATGGTGACGCTGGCCGCGGTCTGGGCGGTCTTCGAGGTGGGCTACTACGGCATGTACGTGTGGTTCGTCGGGCGGATGCGGCGTGTGCTCTCGCGGGCGGGAGTACGGCGCAGGCTGGAGCAGATCTCGGGCGGTGTGCTGCTGGTGCTCGGTGTCCGGCTGGCGCTGGAAAGTTAGGGGTGGCGGGCCCCGGGCGGGCCAGGGCGGCCCAGGGTGAGTCGGGGCGGGGCGTGTCGGGACAGCTCGTCTGCGCCTGTGCCGGGCGGCTCTCCCTTCGGGCGGGCAGCCGATGCAGATGTCTTTCTTGATTGATTCCAGTTTTTGCGGCAGGCTTCGGACCGTGCCTACAACCTCGGACGTCGAGCGCATGCTGCGCGAGGCCGCACTGCGAGTCACGCGGCCCCGTGTGGCAGTGCTGCGCGCAGTGCACGAGCATCCGCACGCCGAGACCGAATCGATCACCGGTGTCGTGCGTGAGAATCTCGGCGCGGTCTCCCATCAGGCCGTATACGACGTGCTGCGCGCGCTGACCGCCGCGGGTCTGGTGCGGCGCATCCAGCCGCCGGGCTCCTTGGCGCGCTACGAGGCGCGGGTCGGGGACAACCACCACCACGTGGTGTGCCGGTCGTGCGGCACCGTCGCCGACGTCGACTGCGCCACGGGTGAGGCGCCCTGCCTGACCGCATCCGACGACCACGGCTTCGCGATCGACGAGGCCGAGGTCATCTACTGGGGCCTGTGCCCCGGCTGTTCCGCCGTACCAAGTTCCTGATCATCCTGATCCATGTGGAAGGAATTCCGTGTCTGAGAACCATGAAGCAGTCGTCGACGAGGCGAACACGGAGAGTGGAGGCTGCCCGGTCGCGCACGGCCGCGCCCCCCACCCGACCCAGGGCGGCGGGAACCGCGGCTGGTGGCCGAACCGCCTCAACCTGAAGGTCCTCGCCAAGAACCCCGCCGAGGCCAACCCCATGGGCAAGGACTTCGACTACGCCGAAGCCTTCAAGTCCCTTGACCTCGCGGACGTGAAGCGCGACATCGAGCAGGTGCTCACGGACTCGAAGGACTGGTGGCCGGCCGACTTCGGCCACTACGGGCCGTTCATGATCCGTATGGCCTGGCACAGCGCGGGCACCTACCGCATCAGCGACGGCCGCGGCGGCGCCGGCGCGGGCCAGCAGCGCTTCGCGCCCCTCAACAGCTGGCCGGACAACGGGAACCTCGACAAGGCCCGCCGGCTGCTGTGGCCGGTGAAGAAGAAGTACGGCAACAAGCTGTCCTGGGCCGACCTGATGGTCCTCACGGGCAACGTCGCCCTGGAGACGATGGGCTTCGAGACCTTCGGCTTCGCCGGTGGCCGAGAGGACGTCTGGGAGCCCGAGGAGGACGTCTACTGGGGCCCCGAGACCACCTGGCTCGGCGACGAGCGCTACAGCGGCGACCGGGAGCTGGAGAACCCCCTCGGTGCCGTCCAGATGGGCCTCATCTACGTCAACCCGGAGGGCCCCAACGGCAATCCGGACCCGATCGCCGCCGCCCGCGACATCCGCGAGACCTTCCGCCGCATGGCGATGAACGACGAGGAGACCGTCGCGCTGATCGCCGGTGGCCACACCTTCGGCAAGACTCACGGAGCGGCTCCCGACTCCCACCTGGGCCCCGAACCCGAGGGCGCCCCGCTGGAGTTGCAGGGCCTGGGCTGGAAGGGCAACCACGGCACCGGCGTCGGCGGTGACGCGATCACCAGCGGACTCGAGGGCACCTGGACGAACACCCCGATCACGTGGGACAACAGCTTCTTCGAGATCCTCTTCGGCTACGAGTGGGAGCTGACGCAGAGCCCCGCCGGTGCGCACCAGTGGCAGCCGAAGGGCGGCGCCGGCGCGGGTACCGTCCCCGACGCCCACGACTCCTCGAAGAGCCACGCCCCGACGATGCTGACGACGGACCTCTCGCTGCGCATGGACCCGGTCTACGAGCCGATCTCGCGCCGCTTCCTCGAGCACCCCGAGGAGTTCGCGGACGCCTTCGCGCGGGCCTGGTTCAAGCTGACCCACCGCGACATGGGCCCGATCGAGCGCTACCTCGGTCCCGAGGTTCCGAGCGAGCGGCTGATCTGGCAGGACCCGGTTCCCGCCGTGGACCACGAGCTCGTCGGGGCGGACGACATCGCCGCCCTCAAGACCCAGATCCTCGACTCGGGTCTGACGGTCTCCGAGCTGGTCTCCACCGCGTGGGCGTCGGCCGCGTCGTTCCGCGGCAGCGACAAGCGGGGCGGCGCCAACGGCGCGCGCATCCGCCTGGAGCCGCAGAACCGCTGGGAGGTCAACAACCCCGACCAGCTCTCCGCGGTCCTGCGCAAGCTGGAGGAGATCCAGGAGAGCTTCAACTCCGCCCAGACCAGGAACAAGAAGATCTCGCTGGCCGACCTGATCGTCCTCGGAGGCTGCGCGGGAGTCGAGAAGGCGGCCCGGAACGCCGGCCACCAGGTCGAGGTCCCCTTCACACCCGGACGCACGGACGCGTCGGCCGAGCAGACCGACGTGGAGTCCTTCGAGGCGCTGGAGCCGACCGCGGACGGCTTCCGCAACTACCTCGGGAAGGGCAACCGGCTTCCGGCGGAGTACCTGCTCATCGACCGGGCGAACCTGCTCACGCTGAGCGCGCCCGAGATGACGGTGCTCATCGGCGGTCTCCGCGTGCTGGACACGAACTTCGACAAGTCGTCGCACGGCGTGCTCACCGACAACCCGGGCGCGCTGACCAACGACTTCTTCGTGAACCTGCTCGACATGGGCACGAAGTGGGAGCCGACGTCCCAGCCTTCGGAGACCTCCGAGACCTTCGAGGGCCGCGACACCGCCACGGGCAAGGTCAGGTGGACGGGCAGCCGCGTCGACCTGCTCTTCGGTTCGAACTCCGAACTGCGCGCTCTCGCCGAGGTCTACGCGTGCGACGACGCCGAGGACAAGCTCGTGCGCGACTTCGTCGCGGCGTGGGACAAGGTCATGAACCTCGACCGGTTCGACATCGCGTGATCGTCTGAGCACGACCGTCCGGGCCGCAGCGCCGGTCCGGACGACCCGGGCCGGGTGCCCGGGCTCCCGCAGCGGGAGCCCGGGCACCCGGCCCTTTTCTATGCGTCCTCCGGGCCGTGCGGCGGCGTCATGCAGAAGCGGTGCTGGATGACGCGGTATCCCGCCTTCGCGAACGCGGCGGCCATCGGCGCGTTGCCCATATCCGTGGCGGCGGCGATCGAACGGGCGCCCTCGGCGGCGAGCAGGCGCGTGCACGCGACGAGCAGGTCGTAGGCGTAGCCGTTGCCGCGCTGCCCGGGCACCACGCCGATGAACCCGACCGCGTAGCCGCTCGGGATGAGCCCCGGCACGTGCAGACCGGCCAGCTCGCCGTCCGGCGTGTACGCGAGTCGCCACCACTCGCGCCCGCCGTACGACGCCATCCACCGAAGGTGTTCCAGGTCCTCGCGGGCGGCCCGTTCGATGCCGGCGGCGGCCGTGTCCTCGGCGGCGAGGGCGTGCCGGGCGTGCGCGTCGAGTGTGCCGTGCTGCACCTGGCGCAGCGCGTCGAGGATCACCTCGTCGTCCGGCTCGGGACGGAAGTTGAGACGGCCGGAGGGCTCGGGCAGCCCCTCGGGGCCCTGCACCCCTGGCGGAGTCCAGTCGTAGCGGAAGCGTTCGACGAGCGGGCTCCAGCCTGCCGCCGTTGCATTGCCGATGCGTGCCTCGGCCGCCGCCAGTACGGCGGGGTCGGTCCGCCAGCCCGGCGGCAGCACGAGTTCGAACTCGACCTTCGGGGAGAGGGCGCGCAGCAGTCGCACTGCCGCCTCGTCCTCAGCGGGTTCGAAGTCGAACCAGTCGATCAGCGCGGGCTGTTGGGCGCCCGGCCCTGCCCAGCAGGCCGCCCGGGCGACGACGCGCCCGTCGCGCTCGGCGACCCACGTCCACTCGGGGCGGTACTCGCCGCCCTCGCCGACGGTGGTGTACGGACGGCCGAGCAGGGGCTTGCCCACAAGGCCGGGGTCGTGCAGGGAGGTGAAGACGTCACGCGCCTCGGACTTCGCGAGGGTGCGGACGACGAGGTCTCCGGTCATGCCGGTCATGGTCAAGTGGTCCTTCCGGAAGGAGCGTTGCGCTCCCCGGGGCACACCACCTACCTGTGCCGGTGCCTCCTCATGGGCGAGGCACCGCGGAGGGCGGGAGGACCCCCGCCCGGGCAGGGCCCGGATCCAGGGGGTGGGGGTACCACCCGGGCCGCAAGGCCCAGGGGGAGGAGCGCGCGGGTGTGGATGTGCCGCACATCGCCTCTCGCCTCCTCTCCTGTGCCGTGCCTGTGCCGTCAGGCCCGCCGGCAGTGGGCCGGCGGGGTGAGCGCAACGTAGCGGGCCGTCCCCGCGCCCGTCCACCGGGTTTCCGCCGGCGCGCTTCCGGACGGCTGCCAGGAAGCGGATGTATTGGTTCGGCTACTGCTCAACGGCAGGCCTGGACAGGGGGTTTGCGTGTACTCAGAATGCAGTGCATGACCTCACTGGAGTTCGGTGCCTACCCCCCGCGGCTTTCCGACGCGGACAGGGAGCGGGCTCTCGAGGTGCTGCGTGAGGGTGCGGCGGACGGACGCATCTCGCAGAACACGTTCGAACGGCGCATGGACGTGATCCTCAAGGCGCAGTGGCACGGTGAGTTGCAGGAGGTGCTGCACGACCTGCCGACGCGGCGGGCGCGCAAGCGGTGGTTCGCCGAAGGCATCGCCCGTTTCCACTCCTTCCACCGTGCGCTGCGGCATGCGTGGCAGTCCGAACGCCTGCCGGAGCTGCTGCTGCCGGGGCCCGGCTCGGCGGCGTATTCGATAGGCCGCGCGCCGGGTTCGATGCTGCGGCTCAACCACTTCACCGTCTCCCGCACGCACGCGCAGCTGCGGGCGACCGACGACGGCTGGAAGCTGCGCGACCTGGGCTCCAGCAACGGCACGTGGGTCAACGGCAGCAGGGTGACGGGTTCGGTGAGGGTGCGCCCCGGTGACGTGGTGAGGTTCGGGCAGACCGGCTTCAGGCTCGCCGTGGCGCAGCCGCCCTCCCTGGAGCCGCCGCCCCGGGCCTGACGCACCGCAGCACGACGAGGCTGCGGTCCGCCAGCGTGATCCGGTCGCCCGTCCCGGCCTTGCGGATCTCCTGGGCCGACGGCGGCAGTTCGTCGGCCGTGTCCAGGACGAGCTGCCACTGTCCCCCGGAGTCCCACCCTTCGGGGCCGTCCGGGACGGTGAAGTCCACAGGGATGTTCCGCGCGTTGAACAGCAGCAGGAACGAGTCGTCGGTGACGGGCTCGCCGCGGGTACCGGTCTCGGAGATGGCGCCGCCGTTGAGCAGCACCGCCAGCGAGTGGGAGTCCTCCTCGTGCCAGTCGTGCGGGCCCATGACTTCGCCCTGCGGGGTGAACCAGGCGATGTCGGCGGACCGCCGGGCCTCCTCGCCGCTGTCCCCGGACGCGGGCCCCCGGAAGAAGCGCCGCCTCCGCAGGACGGGGTGTTCGCGGCGCAGCGCGGTCAACTCGGCGATGAACGCGCACAGTTCAGTCTCCGGACCGAGTTCCTGCACGCCTGTCGCCGCCGTTGCGCCGCCCGGACCCTCCGCAGCGGTTGCCCCGCCCGCACCGTCCGGCCAGTGCACCCAGGCCAGTTCGCCGTCCTGGCAGTAGGCGTTGTTGTTGCCGTGCTGCGTGCGTGCGAACTCGTCGCCGTGCGAGATCATCGGCACGCCCTGCGAAAGCATCAGCGTCGCGAGGAAGTTGCGCATCTGCCGCCGCCGCAGCCGCAGCACGTCCGGGACGTCCGTGGGGCCCTCGGTGCCGCAGTTCCACGAACGGTTGTGGTCCTCCCCGTCACGGTTGCCCTCGCCGTTGGCCTCGTTGTGCTTGCCGTCGTAACTGACGAGGTCGTGCAGGGTGAAACCGTCGTGGCACGTCACGAAGTTGATGGAGGCCAGCGGACGTCTGCCGTCCCGGTAGAGGTCCGAGGACCCCGTCAGCCGGCAGGCGAACTCCGCGAGCGTGCCCGGCTCCCCGCGCCACAGGTCCCGCACCGTGTCGCGGTAACGGCCGTTCCACTCCGTCCACAATGGCGGGAAGTTGCCGACCTGGTAGCCGCCTTCACCCACGTCCCACGGTTCGGCGATCAGCTTGACGCGGCTGACGACCGGGTCCTGCTGCACCAGGTCGAAGAAGGACGAGAGCCGGTCCACCTCGTGGAACTGCCGGGCCAGCGTCGCGGCCAGGTCGAAGCGGAAGCCGTCCACGTGCATCTCGGTCACCCAGTAGCGCAGCGAGTCCATGATGAGCTGCAGGACGTGGGGGCTGCGCATCAACAGTGAATTACCCGTGCCCGTTGTATCGGTGTAGTAGCGCGGGTCCTCGCTCAGCCGGTAGTACGAGGGATTGTCGAGCCCCCGGAAGGAGAGCGTGGGACCCAGGTGATTGCCTTCGGCGGTGTGGTTGTAGACGACGTCGAGGAGGACCTCGATGCCCGCCGCGTGCAGGGCGCGCACCGCCTGCTTGAACTCCAGCACCTGCTGGCCGCGGTCGCCCCACGAGGCGTAGGCGTTGTGGGGGGCGAAGAACCCCACGGTGTTGTAGCCCCAGTAGTTCGCCATCCCCGCGTCGGCCAGCCTGTGGTCGGTGACGTACTGGTGCACCGGCATCAACTCCACTGCGGTGACGCCGAGTTGCGTCAGATGGTCGATGACGGCGGGGTGCGCCAGCGCCGCGTAGGTGCCGCGCAGCTCGGGCGGCAGCCCGGGATGGAGCATCGTGAGGCCCTTCACGTGCGCCTCGTAGACGACGGTGCGGTCGTAACCGGTGCGGGGCGGCCGGTCGTCGCCCCAGTCGAAGTACGGGTTGACCACGACCGACGCCATCGTGTGCGGCGCCGAGTCCAGGTCGTTGCGCCGGTGCGGGGCGCCGAAGCGGTAGCCGTAGACCGCCTCGTCCCAGTCGATGCGGCCGCTCATCGCCTTGGCGTACGGGTCGAGCAGCAGCTTCGCGCTGTTGCAGCGCAGCCCGCGTCCCGGGTCGTACGGGCCCTCCACGCGGAATCCGTAGCGCTGCCCCGGCATCACACCCGGCAGGTAGGCGTGCCGCACGTAGCCGTCGGACTCGCGCAGCTCCACCGCCGTCTCCCGCCCCTCGTCGTCCAGCAGGCACAGCTGGATGCGGCGGGCCGCCTCGGAGAAGACCGCGAAGTTGGTTCCGGCGCCGTCGTAGGTGGCGCCGAGGGGGTACGCCTGTCCCGGCCAGACCTGCATGCGATGCTCTCCTTCCGCAGTTGCCGTCCGGCTGCTGCCGCCGCACCGGGGCATCCTTGCCCAGGTCACGCGAAAGGGACGGTGCGTCGGGCTGCAATCCCCCGTACGGGCGTACGGGCAGGGCAAGTTGATGGGGGTTCAGGGTGCGGCTCTTCCAGGGCCGCAGTAGTCTTCCTTGATCGCTCAACAGGGTCAGGAAGGCGGTGCGCGGGTGGGTGCGGGAGGGCTTGAGCTCCCCCCAGGTGAAGGCGGCGACGACGGTGACGGGGAGGCCGCCGGCGCACCGGCCGGTGCGGTGTCACTGGCACGTCCCATGGAGATCGGCGCGGACCTCGACTGGGACGCGGACGCGTGGGCCGAGGTGCGCACCCGGGCCAGGCGGGCGGGGCGCGCGTACATCTGGCTGAATCTCGTCGAGCAGCGGCTGCGGGCCGTCGTCTCCGCCGTGCTGCGGCCCATCTACGAACCGGTGCACGGCGACGAGTGGGTCGTCGCCGCGGCCGGTCCCGCCGGGCAGGAGTGGGTCCAACGGGCCGTGGCGGTACGGGAGGTGAGCCGCCGCAAGGGCTATCTGCTCGACCCCGCCGACGACAACGTTCTCTGCTTCCTGACGCTGCCGCAGCTGCGTGAGCTGATGGTGCAGCACTGGCCGTGCTTCGAGCCGTACTTCGACGACCGTCGCGAAGTCGAACTCGCCCTGGACGAGCTGGAGGTGGCGCGCAGCGCCGTCGCCCGCAACCGCGCGCTGTCCGAGACGGTGCTCGCACAGGCGGAGCGGATGTGCGCCCGGCTTCTGGAGATGCTGGGTGCCTCCGGGGACGACCCGCCCTCCGCGCACCGGCTGCCCGTCGACGCGGTGGAGGACCTCGTGGGTGACCGTTTCGCCGACGTGGTGGGAGTCCACTCCGACCGCGTCCGCCTCCAGCGGCGCCTTCCCGCCGAGGACCTCTTCGGCGGTGCCCGGCGCCTGGACGCGATGGGCATAGGTCTCAATCTCCTGGTGCAGAACTACTCGGGCCGCCGCCTCGTGCGGCTGGCCGCCTCCGGGTGCCGGCTGCGGCTGCTCTTCCTCAACCCCGCCAGCAGCGCCGTACGCCGACGGGAGCGCGAACTGGGCATAAAGAAGGGTGAGTTGAGCCGCACCGTGGAGATGAACATCCTCCACATGCGCCGCGTGCGGGCGCGGCTGCGCGACACCGGCGCGTTCGAGATCCATGTCTTCGACGAGACGCCGCGCTTCTCCGCGTACATGGTCGACGGGGACGGGGCGGACGGCCTGGCCGTCGTACAGCCGTATCTGCGGCGGGTCCGCGGGATGGAGGCGCCGGTGCTGGTCCTGCGCGGCGGGGGAGGGAACTGGTGCAGCGGAGCGGGGAGTACGGCAAACCTCAGGACGAGGGTGTGCACGGGCTGTTCCAGACCTACCGCGAGGAATTCGAGTCCGCCTGGACGGACTCGCGCCCGGTGTCGTGAACTCGGTGCCGCCGGTGTCCGGTGCGCACAGCCTCCGGACCGCCCACACGCACCTCTTCTAAGCTGCCGCACATGACGACCTATGCGGCGCTACTGCGGGGGATCAATGTGGGCGGACACAAGAAGGTGCCCATGGCGGAGCTGAGGGACCTCATGGCCGGCCTGGGGTGGAGCGACGTCCGCACCTATCTGCAAAGCGGCAACGCGGTCTTCACCACCGGCGACGCCGACCCCGGCGACCGCCTGGAGCGCGCCGTCGCGGACCGCTTCGGCTTCGAGGTCCGCTGTCTGGTCCGCACGGCCGCCGAGCTGCGCGCCGTGGCCGACGCGTGCCCCTATCCGGCCGCGGAGCTGGACCCGGCCAAACTGGTGGTCCTCTTCCTCGAAGAGGCTCCCCGGAAGGGCCACTTCGGCTCACTGGACGGGGCGAAGTTCGCCCCCGACACCTTCGAGCACGTGGGCAGTGCCGTGTACTGCTACTTCCCGGACGGAATGGGCCGGAGCAGGCTCCCGTCCGCTCTCGAGTCCGTTTCCCCCAAGGTGGCGATGACCGGCCGCAATTGGCGCACGGTCCAGCGGCTCATCGAACTCGCGAGCTGAATCCGCCGCCCCCTGACCCGTCCGGACCCCGCCCACGACCTGTCCCGAACCCGCCCTCAAGCAGTCCGCGAGCCGGCGCGGCTTTTCCTCAAGAAACGCAGTCCGCTCAAGAGTTGAACATTGGTGAGTCAGTTCGGTCGGATCGCCGACCGAACCGGCGCCCCGCCGTGACGACTTGAGGCGATACGGGCCGCTTTGCCGTGGCGATCCGAGAGTTGTGTATGTCACACCCGCTCATACGGGTTGAGGTGAGCGGATCAATCAGACAGTGTTTCGAGTCCCCCGGTAGCGGATCGACGCTGCCCTGCGAACCGGGGGCGAAAACAGACATACAACCCCCCACACCTCACGAGGAGGACCCTCGTCATGGCAACCAACACGCCGAGAAGCCCCCAGAAGTCCGCGAAGCGCCGTCGCGTCACCATCGCCACCGGTGTCACCGCGGCGGTGATCGGGGCGGCCACGCTGCTGACGCTGCCCGCAGGTGCCGCACCGGCCGAGGGCCACGTGTACGGCACGAAGGCCAAGGGCGCGGTCGACGGCAGCTACATCGTCATGCTGAAGGACGGCAAGGGTGCCAACTCCGTGAAGGCGACGGGGACCGACCTGGCCGAGCAGTACGGCGGCAAGGTCAAGAACACCTACACTTCCGCGATCAACGGCTTCTCCGCGAAGGGGCTCAGCGCCAAGGAGGCCCGCCAGCTGGCCGGCAACTCCCAGGTCGAGAAGGTCGTTCAGAACCACACCTTCACGGTGAACGAGACGCAGTCCAACCCGCCGTCGTGGGGCCTGGACCGCATCGACCAGAAGGACACCGAGGGCGACAAGAAGTACACCTTCCCGGACAGCGCCGGTGAGGGCGTGACGGCGTTCGTCATCGACACCGGTGTCCGCATCACGCACAAGGACTTCGGCAAGCGCGCCGAGTCCGGCTTCGACGCGGTCGACGGCGACGACGACGCCGACGACGGCCAGGGCCACGGCACGCACGTCGCGGGCACCATCGCCGGCAGCGACCACGGCGTCGCCAAGAAGGCCAAGATCGTCGCAGTGCGTGTGCTGGACGACCAGGGCTCCGGCACCACCGAGCAGGTCGTCAAGGGCATCGACTGGGTGACCAAGAACGCCAAGGGCCCCTCCGTCGCCAACATGTCCCTCGGCGGCCCGCAGGACGAGGCGCTGGACGCCGCGGTGCAGAAGGCCATCGACGCCGGCATCACCTTCGCCGTCGCCGCGGGCAACGAGGGCCAGGACGCCGACAACAGCTCGCCGGCCCGCGTGCAGGACGCCCTGACCGTCGCCGCCAGCGACGACGCCGACAAGCAGGCCGACTTCTCCAACTTCGGCAAGATCGTCGACATCTACGCGCCTGGCGTGGACATCGTCTCCGCGACCAACACCGGCGACGACGCCACGGAGACGCTGTCGGGCACCTCCATGGCCGCCCCGCACGTCGCGGGCGCCGCGGCCCTCTTCCTCGGCGAGAACAACGACGCCAAGCCGGCGGACGTCGCCAAGGGCCTGAGCGAGCAGGCCACGAAGGACGCGATATCCAACCCGAGCGAGGGCACGAAGAACGAGCTCCTGAACGTCGGCAAGTGACCGGCGGGGCCG
This sequence comes from Streptomyces sp. CNZ301, assembly GCF_004217425.1. Lineage (NCBI taxonomy): Bacteria > Bacillati > Actinomycetota > Actinomycetes > Kitasatosporales > Streptomycetaceae > Streptomyces > Streptomyces sp. CNZ301. The sequence goes on along the minus strand of NZ_SHLG01000002.1, from coordinate 796,074 downwards.
CCCGCTGAGCACAGGACGGGCGGCACCCAGGGCTCCATCAGCACAACGGGCCGCCCGTCGCGCTCCACAAGGGGCGCGGCGGGCGGCCGCGTTGGTGTGGTGGCCGTGCCGGACCATGCTGGTGGCGCACGGCGCACGGCGCACGGCGCACGGCGCACGGCGCACGGCGCACGGCGCACGGCGCCCGATGCCCGATGCCCGATGCCCGATGCCCTGGCCCGGGGCCCGGCCCAGGGCGCAGGGTCCGTCCCTGCGCGTCTCCGGGGGCCTTCGTGCGCCGATCCTCGTCTCCTTCCGCCTTCCTGCTCTTCTCCTTCCGCCCTGCCCCTCGCCGCCGTCCTGCCAGGTCCCGCGCTGCGGCCGCAGTCCCTCAGCTCTTCGACGCCTCTTACGTCGATCCCGAACGGCACACCGCGCGGGCCGACGGAGAGCAACTGGGCCTGGCATACCTGGAGTTCGAGCTGCCGGCCCACCTCGTCACGAACCCGCACCGGGTGCACGGCCGCGGCCACCTCGTGTCCGCGCTGTGGGGCTACAGCGACGTGGGGGGACGGCCGTACCGTCGACGTGCACGTGGCCCGTCTGCGGCGCAAGCTGGGCCGCTTCCGGGACACGATCGTCACCGTCCGCCGCGTCGGCTACAAGTACGCGCCGGACAGGGCGCGTTGAGGGCCGTCACGGCGCCCGCCGAAAGGCGCACCGCAAGGGGCGCCGGGCGCGCGTCTGTTGCACGGCCCCGCCCGGCGCCTGACCGGCAGGTCAGGCGCCGGGCGGGGCCGCCGCCGGCCGTCAGGCGCACGGCGCCCGGTCCGTCAGGCGCTCAGCGCCAGCGGCCCGTGCGCGGCCGCCTCGTCGTAGCGAAGCGCCAGCAGCTCCGCCAGTTCCGGCGCCGCGCCCAGCACCGGCGCGAGCACGTCGGCCCCAGCCTCGAACGCGCCGCTGCGGATGCGGTCGGGGAGTCGGCCGGGCGCGATGACGTACGGGGCCACCGCCACATGCCGGACGCCGTCGGCACGCAACCCCCGCACGGCGTCCTCCGTGCGGGGAAGAGAGGCGGAGGCGAACGCAGGACGCACGGCACACCAGCGACCGGTGCGCCGCCACTCCCGCGCGGTCTGTGCGATCACTGCGATCGCCTCCGCGTCCGAGGAGCCCGCCGAGGCCAGCACGACCCCGGTCGAGCGGTTCGTCGCCGGCCGCAGCCCGGCCTCTCGCAGGCGCCGCTCCAGCGCCTCGACGAGCAGCGGGTGCGGGCCCAGCACGTCCGCCTGCCGCACCCGCAGCCGCGGCAGCCGGGACGTCGCGTCGTGCAGCACGGAGGGGATGTCGGACTTGGCGTGGAAGGCGCGGCTGAGCAGCAGCGGCAGGGCGACGACGTCGCGGACGCCCTCCGCGTGCAGCCTCTCCAGGAGATGCGGCACCGAGGGGGCGTTGAAGTCCAGATGTGCCGCCTCCACACGCAGCGCGGGGCGCAGCGCCCTCACGCGCGCACAGAGCGCCGCGACGGTCGCGGCGTGCCGCGGGTCGCGGCTGCCGTGTGCGATGACCACGAGAACGGGTCGTGTCGCATCGTGCATGGCGGTCGTCCGTTCCTTGTCCTGCTTGTCGGTTGCGGTTGCGGTTGCGGTTGCGGTTGCGGTGCCGGTTCCGTTCCGGTTCCGGCTTCGAATCCGGATCGGCTTCCGGCTTCCGGCTCCGCTCTGTCGGTTGTCGTTCGTTCCCGTCGGGCCGCGTGCGGCTGAGGGCGTTCAGTGAGCCGTCGCGAGGAGGCCGCGATGGCGCAGCACCCTCCGCTCCAGCGGCGCGAAGATGAGCAGTTCGATGCCGATGCCGACGAGGAGGATGAGGAGGATCGCCCCCAGCACCAGCGGCATGTCCTGATAGGCGCGTCCGGTCTCCAGCAACTGCCCCAGCCCCGCGCCGAGTTCGGGCGAAGTGGCGATCAGCTCGGCGGCCATCAGCGAGCGCCACGAGAAGGCCCAGCCCTGCTTGAGCCCCGCGATGTAGCCGGGCAGCGCGCCCGGCAGCAGCACATGCCGCACCCCGCGGAACCCCGTCGCGCCGATGACGTGACCGGCGCGCAGATGCAGCGGCTGGATTCGGTCGACCCCCGCGACCAGCCCGTTCGCGATGGACGGCACCGCGCCGAGCAGCACCACCGCGTAGATCGTGGCGTCCGTCAGCCCGAACCAGATGATCGCGGCGGGCACCCACGCCACCGACGGCAGCGACTGCAGACCGGAGAGGATCGGCCCGATCGCCGCACGCACCGGCTTGACCTGCGCGACCAGCAGCCCGAGCAGCGTGCCCAGGACCAGCGCGACGGCGAAGCCCAGCGCGCCCCGCGAGACGCTCTGCCAGACGATCGACAGGATGGTGCCCTTGTACCACTCCTCGGCCAGGGCGTCCCACACCATCAACGGGCCCGGCAGCTGGTACGGCTCCTTGATGCGCAGCGCGAACGCCAGCTGCCACAGCGCCAGTACGAGCACGACCGCGACCGCGGGCGGCAGCGCCTTGCGCCGCAGCACCTGCGCCAGCGGCAGCCGCGTGGCGGTTCGCGTGTCGAGCGCGTCGAGACCCGCCTCCAGGCCCGCCAGGTCCCCGGCGTCGTCCCGCGTCGCGCGCTCAGCGGACCGGGAGCCGTCCCGCGTCGCGCGCTCAGCGGACCGGGAGCCGTCCCGCGTCGCGCGCTCCGCGGACCGGGAGCCGTCCGCCTCGACTGGCCGGGAGTCAGTGCTGGCCATGGCGGCGGATCTCTCCCCTCAGCTCTTCGGTGATCTCGGCGGAGAGGTTCGCCACGTCGGTGTCCTCGATGCGCCGCGGGTGCGGGATGTCCACCGTCCACTCGCGGGCGACACGGCCCGGCCGGGAGGAGAGGAGCACCACGCGCTGCGCGAGGCGCACGGCCTCCCGCACGTTGTGCGTCACGAACAGGACGGAGACGCCGGTCTCCGACCAGATCCGCGTGAGCTCCTCGTGCAGCACGTCACGCGTGATCGCGTCGAGCGCGGCGAACGGCTCGTCCATCAGCAGCAGTCCGCTGTCCTGGGCGAGCGCCCTGGCAAGCGCGACGCGTTGACGCATACCGCCCGACAGCTCGTGCACTCGCTTGCGGTGCGCGCCCGTGAGCCGTACGAGCTCCAGCAGACGCTCCGCCTCGGGCCGCCGCTCCGGCTTGGGCACGCCCCGCAGTTTCAGGGCCAGTTCGATGTTCCGGCCGGCGGTGAGCCACGGGAAGAGCGCGTGCTCCTGGAACATCAGCGAGGGGCGGCCGCCGGGCACGTCGATGGTGCCGGCGGACGGCTTGTCCAGCGCCGCGACGAGATTCAGCAGCGTCGACTTGCCGCATCCGCTCGCGCCGAGCAGCGTGACGAACTCGCCGGGGCCGACGTCGAGTGCGATGTCGTCCAGCACGAGCTGCTCCGCGCCCGCGCGTCCGAAGGTCTTGGAGACGTGGTCGAGGCGGACGGCGTAGCCCGCCTCGTCCATGGCGGGGCGCGCGTCGGCGACGCCCGTGCCCGTCGCCGCGTACCCCGTGCCGGGCGCGGGCCCGGCGGTCAGTGTCGTGGTCATCGCGCTCACCTCCGTTGGGTGTGGTGCGTGGTCGTGGAATGTGCCGGCGGGCGTCAGCTGCCGAGCCCCGCGTCGTCGACGGCGGGTCGGCCCTCGCCCTTCAGCACCCGGTTGAGGATCGAGAGGTCGTAGATGCCCCGCAGGTCGGCCTTCTTCATCAGGCCCGCCTCGACGCCGTGTTCGGCCTCCTCGGCCAGCGTGGCGGCCAGCGGGTCGTCGGTGACGTCGATGTCGTCGAAGGAGGAGTCGAGTACGTCCTTGGGCAGCGGCTTGCCGGAGTCCCGCTCCAGAGCGGTGTTGATGTGCCTCTTCGCCTGGTCCGGGTGCTCGCGGATCCAGGCGTTGGCGCGCACCGAGCCGCGTACGACGGCCTCGACCGCCTCCGGGTGCTTCTCCAGGAACTCCTGCCGCACCACCAGGTTCGTGGTGACGAACTCGCCGTGCTTCCACAGCTTCTTCTCGTTCAGCAGGACCTTCCCGCCGCCGGCGACGATGCTGGACGCCGTGGGCTCGGGCACCCATGCCCCGTCGATGCCGCCCTGCCGGAAGGTCGTCGGGATCTCCTTGTTGTCCTGCCGCAGAACGGAGACGTCGCCCTTGCCGGTGTCCGGGCTGACCCGCAGGCCCTTCCCCGCGAGGAAGTCGAGGAGCGCGACGTCCTGCGTGTTGCCCAGCTGCGGGGTGGCGATCCGCTTGCCCTTCAGGTCGCCGAGCGAGGGGACCTTCTCCGGGTTCACGACGAGCGACGCCCCGCCCGACGTGGCGCCCGCGACGATACGGAGGTTCTTGCCGCCGGACTTGGTGAACCCGTTGACGGAGGGGGAGGGGCCGACCCAAGTCATGTCGACGGCCTTGGCGTTGAGCGCCTCGATGGCCGCCGGCCCCGCGTTGAAGACCTGCGTCGAGGCCTTCGTGCCGCCCAGCTCGCGCGGGATCTCACCGCCGTCCCGCAGCCCCACCAGCGCGGTCGCGTGGGTGACGTTGCCGAAGTAGCCGACCTTGACCTCGTCGAGGCCGTCGACCTTCTTGCCGCCCGCGGCCGCCGGTCCGCCCTTGTCCTCGGGCGCCTTGGAGCCGTAGCCGCACGCCGTCGCCAGCAGGGGCAGAGCGACCAGCACGGCGAGCGCGCGGAGCGTTCGCAGCTGTGCCGGTCTGCGGACGGACATGGGACGGGTCCTCTCGTAAGGGTGTCGGGCGTGGGAGGGATTGGTGGGTGCGGACAGGGCGGTTCGGTACTCGGGGCGCGGGCGGTGGCCGTCGTCTAGAAGTCCCAGCCGTCGTCCTCCGGTGCCTCTCCGGCCTCGGCCTGAGCGGTCTCGCGTACGGCGTCGGCGAAGGCGTGGCCGGCCATGCCCGCGGTGAGGGTCGAGCCGTCCGCGGGGTCGATCAGGACGAACGAGCCGGTGCGGCGCGAGTCGGTGTAGTCGTCGACGGGCAGCGGTTCGGACGTGCGCAGCACCACGCGCCCGATTTCGTTGGCGACGAGCCGCCCCGGGTCGGGCTGCTGGGAGAGGCCCTGCTTCTCGTCGAAATCCGTCAGTGCCAGCCGCGAGGGGATCTCCTTCACGATCGCCTTGACGGTGCGCGTGGTGTGCTTCAGCAGCACACGGGCGCCGGGCGTCAGCGGCGTGTCATGAAGGTGGCAGACGGTCGCCGTCAGGTCCTGGCTGGGAGTGACGGACGCGTCGGACGGCACGATCATGTCGCCGCGGGAGATGTCGAGATCGTCGGCGAGCAGCACCGTCACCGACTGCGGCGCCCAGGCGACGTCCACGGACCGGCCCAGCACGTCCAGGGCCTCGATGGTGCTGCTGAGCCCCGACGGATACACCGTCACGCGCTGACCGACGCGCAGCAGACCGGAGGCGATCTGGCCCGCGTAGCCGCGGTAGTCGGGATGGTCGGCGGTCTGCGGGCGGATGACGTACTGGACGGGGAAGCGGGCCGGGTCGTCGCCGGGATCGTCGGTGACGGCCACGGTCTCCAAGTGCTCCAGCACCGTCGGGCCGCCGTACCAGTCCATGTGGGCGGAGGGGGTCACGACGTTGTCGCCGACGAGGGCGGAGACCGGGATCGCGGTGATCTCCGGAACCCCGAGGGAGGCCGCGTAGCGGGTGAACTCCCCGGCGATGCCCGCGAACACGTCCTCGTCGTACCCGACGAGGTCCATCTTGTTGACCGCGAGGACGACGTGCGGGACGCGCAGCAGCGCGGCGACTGCGGCGTGCCGGCGGGTCTGCTCGACGACGCCGTTGCGGGCGTCGACGAGGACGACGGCCAGCTCGGCCGTCGAGGCGCCGGTGACCATGTTCCTCGTGTACTGCACGTGGCCCGGGGTGTCGGCGAGGATGAACCGCCGCCGCGGCGTGGCGAAGTAGCGATAGGCGACGTCGATGGTGATGCCCTGCTCCCGCTCGGCGCGCAGACCGTCGGTCAGCAGCGCCAGGTCGGGAGTGTCCTGGCCGCGGTTGCGCGAGGCGGACTCCACCGCCTCCAGCTGGTCGGCCAGCACGGACTTCGAATCGTGCAGCAGCCGGCCCACCAGCGTCGACTTGCCGTCGTCGACGGAGCCGGCGGTCGCGAAGCGCAGCAGCGAGGTCGCCGACAGCGCCGCGTCGGCCGCGGCTTCCAGCGGGTCCTGGCCGGAGAAGGGGGTGGTCATGATCAGAAGTACCCCTCGCGCTTGCGGTCCTCCATGGCGGCCTCCGAGAGCTTGTCGTCGGCCCGTGTCGCGCCCCGCTCCGTAAGCCGGGACGCGGCGATCTCGGCGATGACCTTCTCGATGGAGTCGGCGTCGGAGTCGACGGCACCCGTGCAGGACATGTCGCCCACCGTGCGGTAGCGCACCTTGCGCCGCTCCACCCGCTCGTCCTCGCCGGGGCCGCCCCACTCGCCGGGGGCCAGCCACATCCCGGCGCGGGAGAAGACCGTGCGCTCATGTGCGTAGTAGATCTCGGGGAGTTCGATGTTCTCGCGGGCGATGTACTGCCACACGTCCAGCTCGGTCCAGTTCGACAGCGGGAAGACGCGCACGTGCTCACCCGGTGCGTGACGTCCGTTGTAGAGCTGCCACAGCTCCGGGCGCTGACGCCGCGGGTCCCAGCCGCCGAACTCGTCGCGCAGGGAGAACACGCGCTCCTTCGCCCGCGCCTTCTCCTCGTCGCGCCGCCCGCCGCCGAAGACCGCGTCGAAGCGGTTGCTCTCGATGGCCTTCAGCAGGGGAACGGTCTGCAGCGGGTTGCGGGTGCCGTCCGGGCGCTCCTTCAACTCGCCGCGGTCGATGAACTCCTGCACCCGGGCCACGTGCAGCCGCAGCCCGTGCCGCGCCACCACACGGTCGCGGTACTCCAGCACCTCCGGGAAGTTGTGCCCCGTGTCCACGTGCAGCAGCGTGAACGGCACCGGCGCCGGCCGGAACGCCTTCAGCGCCAGATGCAGCATGACGATGGAGTCCTTGCCGCCGGAGAAGAGGATCACCGGGCGCTCGAACTCGCCCGCGACCTCACGGAAGATGTGCACACCCTCCGACTCCAGCGCGTCCAGGTGCGAGAGCGCGTACGGGTTCTCCCGCTCTTCCAGCGTCGTGACGGCCGTCCTCACAGCAGTCCCCTCTCACTCAGCAGCGCGCGCAGCGCCGCAGCGGATTCCTCCACGCCCTGCCGGTGTGCCTCGATCCGCAGATCCGGCTCCTCGGGGGCCTCGTACGGGTCGTCCACGCCCGTCAGCCCGGAGATCTCCCCCGAGGCCTGACGCGCGTACAGTCCCTTCACGTCGCGCTGCGAGCACACCTCGACCGGGGTGGCGACGTGCACCTCCAAGTACCCGGTGCCGGCGGCCTGGTGACGCTTGCGCACCGCCTCCCGGCTGTCCGCGTACGGGGCGATGACCGGCACGAGGACGGTCACGCCGTGCGAGGCGAGCAACTCCGCGACGAAGCCGATGCGCTGCACGTTCAGGTCCCGGTCCTCGCGGGAGAAGCCGAGCCCGGCGGAGAGGAAGGTACGGATCTCGTCCCCGTCCAGCACCTCCACGCGGTGGCCCCTCGCGGCGAGTTGTTCCGCAAGCGCGGTCGCGATCGTCGTCTTGCCCGCGCTCGGCAGGCCCGTGAGCCAGACGGTGGCCCCGCTCTCCTGCCGCATTGTCGCTGTCGTCATCTCCCGCTCCCTGTCACGGAGTTCACGCTCACAGGTGGATCCCGCACTCGGTCTTGCCCTGACCCGACCAGCGTCCGGCGCGGGCGTCCTCGCCCTCAAGAACGCGCCGGGTGCACGGGGCGCAGCCCACCGAGGCGTAACCGTCGGAGAGCAGCGGGTTGGTGAGCACGCCGTGTTCCGCGATGTAGGCGTCGACATCGGCCTGATTCCAGCGGGCGATCGGCGAGATCTTGACCTTCTGCCGGCGCTCGTCCCAGCCGACGACGGGAGTGCCCGCCCGGGTGGGCGACTCGTCCCGGCGCAGGCCCGTCGCCCACGCGTCGTAGTGGCGCAGGCCCTCCTCGAGGGGTGCCACCTTCCGCATGGCGCAGCACAGATCGGGGTTCCGGTCGTGCAGCTCCGGGCCGTGCTCCGCGTCCTGTTCGGCGACGGTCCGCCGCGGCGTCAGCGTGATCACCTCGACGTCCATGACGGCGGCCACGGCGTCACGCGTGCCGAGCGTCTCGGGGAAGTGGTAGCCGGTGTCGAGGAAGACGACGCGGACGCCCGGTGCGACGCGGGAGGCGAGATGCGCCACCACCGCGTCCTCCATGGAGGAGGTGACGCAGAAGCGGTCGCCGAACGTGTCCGTGGCCCAGCGCAGCACCTCCAGCGCCGGTGCGTCCTCCAGCTTTCGGCCCGCGTCTTCCGCGAGCCGCCGCAGCTCTGCCGATGAGTGCCGTTGCGCGGCTGTGGTCATGGCGTGCGCCGTCCTTCCTCGGTGCTGCCTTCCCGGCCGGCCTCCCGGCCGGCTTCGCTGTCCGTGCCCGCGCCCGTGCCGTGCGGGTCGCCGCCTCCGCGCTGCAGGCCCCTGGCCAGCAGCCCGAGGAACGCGAGCTTGAACGCCCGGTTGCACGCGCCGCACTCCCAGGCCGCCCCCTTGCCCGCGGCGGCCGCCCCGCCCGTCTCCTCGGAGGGGCGAAGGTCCTCGTCACCGCAGTACGGGCAGTAGAACGGCGCGGCCCGCTCGCTCACTGTGTCCCCCGCTCAGCTTCGGCGTGCTGTGACGCGTCGGCTTCCCTCGTCGCTGCTCGCTCCTTCGTCGCTGCTCGCTCCTTCGTCGCTGCGCGGCTTCTCGGTCCAGCCGTCGCCGCGCGCCGAGGCTCGCTCACTGTGTCCCCCGCTCAGCTTCGGCGTGCTGTGACGCGTCGGCTTCCCTCGTCGCTGCTTGCTCCTTCGTCGCTGCGCGGCTTCTCGGTCCAGCCGTCGCCGCGCGCCGAGGCTCGCTCACTTCAGCGCACCCTCTTCCGCGCGCGCCGCCCACTGGGCGAAGCGCTCGCCGTCCTCGCGCTGCTCCTGGAAGTTGAGCAGCACGCGCTCGATGTAGTCGGGCAGTTCCGTGGCGGTGACCTTCAGGCCGCGGACCTTCCGGCCGAAGCCGGGCTCCATGCCGAGGGAGCCGCCCAGGTGGACCTGGTATCCCTCGACCTGCTCGCCGTCGGCGTCCGTGACGAGCTGGCCCTTCAGCCCGATGTCGGCAACCTGGATGCGGGCGCAGGAGTTGGGGCAGCCGTTGACGTTGATGGTGACCGGCTCGTCGAACTCGGGGAGGCGGCGCTCCAGTTCGTCGATGAGCGACGAGCCGCGTGCCTTCGTCTCGACGATGGCCAGCTTGCAGAACTCGATGCCGGTGCAGGCCATGGTGCCGCGGCGGAAGACCGACGGGCGGGCCGTGAGGTCGAGTGCCTCCAGCGCCTCCGTCAGGGACTCAACCCGGTCCCCGGCCACGTCGAGGACGATCATCTTCTGCTCGGCGGTGGTGCGGACGCGGCCCGAACCGTGCGACTCGGCGAGGTCCGCGATCTTGGCGAGCGTGCCGCCGTCGACGCGCCCCACGCGCGGCGCGAAGCCCACGTAGTAGTTGCCGTCGCGCTGCTCGTGCACGCCGATGTGGTCGCGCCACTGCTGGACGGGCGCCTCGGGTGCGGGCCCGTCCGCCATCTTGCGCAGCAGGTACTCGTCCTCCAGCACCTGACGGAACTTCTCCGCGCCCCAGTCGGCGACGAGGAACTTGATGCGGGCGCGGGTGCGCAGCCGCCGGTATCCGTAGTCGCGGAAGACCGAGACGACGCCCTCGTGCACGTCCGCGACGTCCTCGACCGGCACCCAGGCGCCGAGCCTCACGCCCAGCTTGGGATTGGTCGACAGGCCGCCGCCGACCCACACGTCGAAGCCGGGCCCGAGTTCGGGGTGTTCGACGCCGACGAACGCGACGTCGTTGATCTCGTGCGCGACGTCGAGCAGCGGAGATCCGGACACCGCGGTCTTGAACTTCCGCGGCAGGTTCGAATACGCGGGGTTGCCGACGACCCGGCGGTGGATCTCGTCGATGGCGGGGGTGCCGTCGATGATCTCGTCGGCGGCGATGCCGGCGACGGGCGAACCCATGATGACGCGCGGAGTGTCGCCGCAGGCCTCGGTGGTGGAGAGGCCGACGCTCTCCAGGCGTCGCCAGATCTCGGGCATGTCCTCGATGCGGATCCAGTGGAACTGGATGTTCTGCCGGTCGGTGATGTCGGCGGTGCCGCGTGCGAAGTCCTGCGAGATCTCGCCGATGGTGCGCAGCTGCCGGGTGGTCAACTGCCCTCCGTCGATGCGGACGCGGAGCATGAAGTACTCGTCGTCCAGCTCCTCCGGCTCCAGCACGGCGGTCTTGCCGCCGCTGATCCCGGGCCTGCGCTGGGTGTACAGGCCCCACCAGCGCATGCGGCCGCGCAGGTCGGCGCCGTCGATCGAGTCGAACCCGCGGTGCGCGTAGATCGTCTCAATGCGTGTCCGCACATTGAGACCGTCGTCGTCCTTCTTCGTCTGCTCGTTGCCGTTGAGGGGAGTGAAGTGACCGGCGGCCCACTGCCCTTCGCCGCGGTGGCGTCCGGTCTTGCGGCGGCTCGGTGCGGAAGCGGGACGCTTGGAGGTCTCGGCCATGGCAGTTGTCCTTCGGGTCCTTCAGGTGTCCTTCGGGCGGAGCCCCGGGCAGGCGGCCGGGCAGCCGGAGACGGCCGGCCGTCGATGACGGGTACAGGTCAGCGGGTGAGTGCGCGCGCGTCACACCTGGTGAGGTCCGTGCGTGCGGCAGGTTGCGCACGTGCGGAAGGCAGGGGAGGACCGCGGCGACGCTTCAGCCGGGAGGGAGCGCACTTCCCCTGGGGAACCTCCAGGGCCGCCGGGCCCAGGGGGATTTCGCCGGGGGTGCCCCCACGTGACTGTGAGGGCGGCTCGTGATGGGTGGTGCTGGGACTGTCAGCCCGCGCGACAGATGGCGCTGGACATGCGGCCGAAGTCGACGTGGCGTCGACTCACCAAGGCAATTCCAGCGCGAGACATGACGGAAGCGTCGCACGGCGCCGAACGGGCAGTCCACCAATATCCAGGATGTGGACAGTCCTGTCCCGAATGGCGGGACGATGCCCTCTTGACAGTCAGGGGGACGAGGCCCTCACTCCGGAGCCGGACGCTGCGCCGGCGGCCCGGGGACGGCAGCCGCGTCCCCCTTCTCCCCGGGCGTCTCCAGGGTCACGTCCTTCGCGTAGACGCCGAAGCCGCGCCGCTGGTAGTTGCGCAGCGCGTGCGGCCCGTCCTTGCTGCATGTGTGCAACCACACGCGGGACGTCGGCGGCCGGCCCTCCCACCGGTCCCGCATGTCCCAGGCGCGGCGGGTGCCGAACGCGAGCAGCCGCCCGCCGATGCCCCGCCCCCGGAAGTCGGGAAGGAGGCCGAAGTAGCTGATCTCCACCGTGGTGCCGGGGCGGGTGGCGCGTCCCGAGGTGTCCTCGGTCGCGCCGTCCAGCTCGATGTACCCGGCGGGAGTGCCCCGTTCCCAGGCCACCCAGGTCTCCACGCCCGGACGGTCCAGCCACCGGTGCCACTGCTCCCGTGTCCACGGCAGCCGGTCGATCCACTCCACATCCGCGCCGACCTCGCCGTAGAGGAACCTGCTGAAGGCGGCGGAGACCACCTCGGCCCGCACGATGCGCAGACCGGACGCCTCCTCCACGGGGGGCTCGCCCGTCAGATCCCCGGGAGCCGTCTGCTCCAGGAACCACGTGGTGACACTCCGCGTCGCGTTCTCGCTCAACGGTTCTCTCCGTACTCGCTCAAGGCGTGCTTGCCGCTCTGCGGACGCGCAGACCGCGCACACGGTTGAGTGCCGCCGCCGTCTCGAAACGGCGCGGCACGGCGAAGTCCTCGTCGCGCACGGCCAGCAGCGCGTCCGCACCCCCGGCCGCCAGTTCGGCGTCGAGCAGGTCCAGGGCCTCCGCGAGTGTACGGGTGCCGTCCACGTGCCCGCGGCGCACCATCAGGTCGAGTGCGAGACCGATTCCCGCCACCTGACGGGCGTCCGCGATCTGCTCCACCGAGCGCAGATCGACCTCGTACTCCCCGAACGTCAGCGCGTCCTCGCCGCGCGAGCGCACGCGCCTGCGCCCCCGCGCCTCCGACTCCAGCGACGCCGGGTCGGGGCTGCGGTGCACCACGGCCGGGAAACTCTCGGCCTCGGCGTGCCGTCCCGTCGGAACGGACGCGACCTCGCGCGCCCGTTCCGTCACGTCGGAGGGGCGGTAGGCGTCCATCATCAGCACCAGGTCGGCGACTTCCAGATAGTCGCCGGAACCGCCCATGACCAGCACCGTCGAGACGCCGTGGTCGCGGTGGAGGGAGCGCACGGAATCCACCAGCGGCGTCAGCGGCTCCCGCTCCTTGGCCACGAGTGCCTGCATGCGGGCGTCACGGATCATCAGGTTGGTCGCCGCTGTGTCCTCGTCGATGAGCAGCACCCGCGCCCCCGTCTCGACTGCCTCGCACAGGGACGCGGCCTGTGAGGTGGAGCCGGAGGCGTTGTCCGTCGAGAAGTCGGTGGTGTCGGAGCCGTCCGGAAGATGGCCGACAAACGCGTGCACGTCCACCCTCTCCACTCGGCGGCCGTCCTCCGCACGCAACTTCACCGTCTCAGGGCGTGAGACGACGAGTTCACGCCCGTCGCCCGGCACGTGATCCCAGATGCCCGTCTCCAGAGCGCGCAGCAGCGTCGACTTGCCGTGGAAGCCGCCGCCGACGATCAGGCTCACGCCCTCGCGCAGACCCATGCCCGTGACCTCGCCCGCGTTCGGCAGACCGACCGTCACCCGCATCCCCTCCGGCGAGGAGAACGGCACGACGCCCTCGCCGACGGCCGGACGGTCGTCCACGCCGCTGCCCCGCGGCAGCACCGCCCCGTCCGCGACGAACGCGACCAGCCCGAGTCCGGGCAGCGCCTCGCGCAGGGCGTCGGAGTCCTCGACCGTCGCCACGAACCCGTCCACCGCCTCCGCGTCCAGCGACGCGTAACGCAGCGCGCGTTCGGCGATGTCGGGCACGGCCCGGCACAGCAGACGCTGCGCGGTACGGGCATCGATGCGCCGGCCCTTGCCGGGCAGGGCGAGACCGAACCGGAGCGTGACCGCGCCGTCGTCCGCCGAGACCTGGCACGAACCCCGGTCGAGCACCTCCTGGCCGCCCGCGTCGATCCGCAACGCACGCTCCCCACCCGCGACTTGGGCCGCACGGCGGGCGATGAAGGACGCGAGGGCGCGGCGGCGGACCGGCGTGCCCCACAGCGCGGACGGAAACCCGGCACGCTCCGCGGGCACCCGCACGGCCACACGCGCAGGCGGAGCGAACGGATCGGACTGGCCGCGCACGAGCCGCAGCGTCTCCCCGGTCGCCTCCGCGCCCGGCATCTTCCACGTTCCGACCAGACCCTTGTACCGGCCGTACGAAGCGCCCTCCAGGCCCGCGAGTTGCTGCTCCAGGCCGCCGCGCGGAGCGCCGTGTGCGTGCGGCGGTGCGTCCTCGCGCGGTTCCCCGCCGCCGGTACCTCCGTCGCCGCGATCGCGCCGCGCGTGCGGTCCGTGCCCGTCGCGCCGTGCGTACGGTCCGCCGCGGCCGCTCCGTGCTCCGCGGTGCGCCCGGTGGCCGCCGGGGCCGCGGCCCTGCTCACGTGGCACTGCGTCCTCCCTTTCCGCCGGAGACTGCCTGCGTCCGGACGATACATACCGGACGCGGCCGGCACCGGCGCCGGGACCGGCCCACCCCGGCCGGGCGGACACCCGGCACGCACCGCGTCCGGCACGTCCCCGCCGCTGCCCGCCTCCCGCCCGTGTGCGCGAATGCCGCGTTGACAGGGTCACGGGCTGCTGCTGGACTCCAGCGCGAGCCGTGCGCCGGGGCGGTGGCCCCGGATGCGGCGTCCTGTAACCGAACCGGAACCCGCACCCGAACCGGAACCCGCACCCGAACCGGAACCCGCACCCGAACCGGAACCCGCACCCGAACCCGAAGCCGTGAGGTCCGCATGACCGCGCCAGTTCCCGCCGCCGACGCTGACGCCGCCCCGATCGCCGTGCTCGGCGAATGCGTCGCCGACGCGTTCGTCCGGCCCCCGGCCACGGATACGGAGACCCCTGCCGTCGGACTGGACGTGCTCCCCGGCGGCGGCCCCGCCAACACCGCCGTCGCACTGGCGCGCCTCGGCACCCCCACCCGCTTCCTCGGCCGCATCTCCGGGGACGTCTTCGGGCGGCTCTTCCGCGATCATCTGGGCCGCTCCGGCGTCGACCTGAGCCGCACCCTCACCGCGCGCGAACCCAGCACCCTCGCCGTCGCCGACGTCGACGAGGAGGGCCGCGCCGACTACTCCTTCCACGCGGAGAACACCGCCGACTTCCAGTGGACGCCGCGAGAACTCACCGCCGCGTCCGACGGTCCCCTCTCCTGCCTGCACACCGGTTCGCTGGCGCTCGTCCGGCCGCCCGGCGGCGAGGCCATCGAGGACCTGCTGGCGGACGTCCGGGAGCGGGCGACGGTGTCGGTCGACCCCAACGTCCGCCCGCTGCTGGTCGATCCGTGCGCCTACCGCGGCGCTCTCCCGCGCTGGTGCGCCGCCACCGACATCCTCCGCCTCTCCGACGACGACCTCGCGCATCTCGCACCCGAGGGCACCACCCCGGAACGGGCCGCCGACACCTTCCATGCGAACGGCGCCCGTCTCGTCGTCGTCACGCTCGGCGCCGACGGCGCCTTCGCCTCCCTCGACGGCGAGCGGCTGCACGTGCCCGCGCCGTCGGTGGACGTCGTCGACTCGGTCGGCGCGGGCGACTCCTTCATGGCGGGCTTCCTCCACTCCCTGCACGGAGCCGGCGCCCTGGGCGGCCGCCTGGACACCCTCACGACCGAACACCTCGCCGCCGCCCTGGACTTCGGCACCCGCGTGGCCGCGGCGGTGTGTGCGGTGCGGGGGGCGAATCCGCCCTGGGCGGGGGAGGTGTAAGGGTGCCGCAGGGAGCCCTGGAGCGGTGCAGCGTCAGATCGCGAGGACCTGCACGTCATAACTCGGGATCCATTTGTCCCTGGTCACCAGGGTCATCCCTTCGATCTGGGCCTGCGCGACCAGCACCCGGTCGAAAGGATCCCTGTGATGGCCCGGCAACCGCCCGGCCCGCACGCCGTGTCCGGCAGTGATGGGCAGGCTCGTGAACTGGCTGTCGCGCATGCGCTCCGGCAGATCCTCGGGTGCCTGAAGCTTCCCGAGGGACTGTTTGATGGCGACCTCCCAGGGCGAGACGGCACTCATATATACCGCCGGCTCTGTGTCGAGCAGACTTTTGATCTCGTCCGACAGCTCAGAGGAGTCCTCGAGCCACCACAGCACCGCGTGTGTATCGAGCAGGAGTCGCATCACTTCGTCCCGAAGGCTTCGGCGAGATCGTCGGGCAGTTCGTCGAAATCATCTGCAATGCGGATGCGTCCCCGCAGGGAACCGCGGCCTGTCCGTTGCACCTTGGGATGCAGTGGCACCACTTTGGCAACCGGCTCACCAGCCTTGTTGATCACGACCTCTTCACCGGTGGCGACCTGTTCCAGGATCCTGGAGAAGTGCGTCTTCGCGTCATGCACGTTGTACTGATGAGCTGCTTCCATGGCTGCCTCGCCAGTGATCTCCAGGGTGGACTAAGTGCTGGACTAAGCATACCTCGGTTCAGCGCCGATGCCCTGGGACGTCCCCCACCCGTCTTGCCTCTGTCTCCTGCATTGCTGCGCGGGTCTGCGCGGTCCGGCGGACGAACCCGCTCCGGGCGGGGGAGTTGCGGTGAGCCGGCTGGGTCAGTCCGGGTAGCGGGGCAGGTCCCGGGTCGAGATCGTCCAGTCGGCGATCGTGACGTCCTCGCCGTACACGAAGTCCTTCCTCGTCGCGTAACGAGGTCCGTGAGCGGTGGGGTGAATGTCCGAGAATACGGCGCCCTCTCCGCCACGTGGGTCGAAGACGGCATAGACGGGGATGCCCAGCAGCGGGTAGTCGCGCATCTTGCCCGTCCAGTCGTTGTCCGGGTTCGAGCGCGACACGACCTCGACGACCGCCAGGACCGAGCGCGGGTCGAAGGCCGACTCGACCTCCATGTCGGCCTCTGCGATCACCATGATGTCCGGATGGCGCAGCACGCCCTCCTGAACGTCTTCCACGTCGGGTGTGCCGGTGTGAGCCAGGAGTTCGTCCGGCATCACCTTCTCCAGACGGCGGCTGACGCGTGCAGCGGTCAGCTCATGAGGTCCCCCCGGCGACATCATGTCGTGAACGATCCCTTCCTTGGTGATCTCCAGCTTGCCGGGCACTCCGTCGTGTATGCGCTCGACGATTTCGCGCATCGCTTGGTACTGGAAGGTCTCGTGCCCTGCGCTGTGTGGGGCGATCGTCACGGCGTTCGCTCCTCTCTGACGCGGCTCTGCCGCGTGGCCGGAGAACAAAATCCATGCTAGCGGGCGAGCTGCCCCTGCGCAGGTGGCGATCACCGCAGGTCGGAAGCAGTCCGGGCGAAGCCCTTCTCCACTCGTACACGGGGTGCGCGGCAGCGGACGCGGCCCGTACCGCGCGGACGGGGTGGCCCCGGCGCGATGCCGGGGCCACCCCGTCCGTGGGGCTCCGTGCGGTTACTGGGCTCCGAGGAGCGACTTAACCGGCTCGATGGCGAAGTAGACCGTGAACAGCGCCGCGCTGCCCCACAGCAGCCAGTGGACCTCGCGGGCCTTGCCCGTGCACGCCTTGATGACGACGTACGCGATGAAGCCGGCGCCGATGCCGTTGGTGATGGAGTACGTGAACGGCATGACCGCGATGGTCAGGAAGGCGGGGATGGCGAGCTCGTAGCGGTCCCAGTCGATGTGCTTGACCTGCGTCATCATCAGGAACCCGACCACGACGAGCGCCGGGGCCGCTGCCTGGAGGGGCACGAGGGTCAGGACCGGGGTGAGGAAGAGGGCGAGACCGAACAGGCCGCCGGTGACGACGCTGGCGAAGCCGGTTCGGGCGCCTTCCCCGACGCCGGCCGCGGATTCGATGTAGGTGGTGGCGGACGAGGCCGACGACGCACCGCCGGCGACTGCGGCCGCACTGTCGATGAGCAGCACACGGCCCACACCGGGGACCTGGCCGCGCTCGTCGAGGAGCCCCGCTTCGGCGGTGACGCCGACGACGGTGCCCATCGTGTCGAAGAAGTCGGTCAGGATCAGGGCGAAGACCAGCAGAACGACGGTCAGGATGCCGACCTGACCGAAAGCGCCGACGACGTCGAAGGCGCCGATGAGCCCGAAGTCGGGGAGGGCGACGGGGTTGCCGGGAAGCGAAGGAGAGGTCACGCCCCAGTTCTTCACGTCGGCGAACTCGTTGATGGCGATGGCGGCGGCCGTCATCAGGAGGATGCTGATGAGGATCGCGCCCTTGACCTTGCGGGAGACGAGAACGATCGTCACGAGCACGCCGAGGCAGAAGACGAGCATGGGCCAGCCGGTGAGGGTGCCGCTGCCGAGCTGCACGGGAACGGTGGTCTTCGCCGAGTCCGGGATGCGGGTGACGAAACCGGCGTCCACGAAGCCGATGAAGGCGATGAACAGGCCGATGCCGACGCTGATGGCCTGCTTGAGAGGCTGCGGGATGGCGTGCATGACGGCCTCGCGCAGCCCTGTCACCACCAGCACGCAGATCAGCAGGCCCTCGATCACGATGAGGCCCATCGCGTCTTCCCAGCGCATGAGGGGAGCGATCTGGTGGGCGACGATGACGTTGAGGCCCAGGCCGGTGGCCAGGGCGAGCGGCAGATTACCCCCCACACCCATGATCAGGGTCATCACAGCGGCCACCAGGGCCGTGGCCGTGGCCAGTTGGGCGCCGTCCAGCTGCTGGCCGAACTTGTCCTCGGCGCTGCCGAGGATGATCGGGTTGAGCACGAGGATGTAGGCCATCGTGAAAAACGTGGCGAAACCGCCGCGTATCTCCCGTGCGAACGTCGAGCCGCGTTCGCTGATGCGGAAGAACCGGTCGATGGGGCCGCCGGCTGTGGACTGCGGCGCAGCGGGCGTTCTTGTCGTGCTCGTCTGCATGTCTGCGTCTCCTGGACCAAACAGGTATGAGGGGGAGCCGGGAGCGTGCGACGGTCAGTTGCCCCACCCCCGTGCGGTGCCTTGCCGAGCGGATCATACGCGGCGGGGAGAATTTCACAATTGTTGTGCCGCACCTGAGGTTTAAAGCAGCGAACAGCTCTCGTGGGTTCCTACAGAATCACCCCGGAACTATCTCCCAAAAAGGGATGCAGGGACTGCGGCCCATGGAGTCGCGGTGTGTAACCCCCTACTCTCTCCCCGTGCATCCACCGATCTCCTTCAACGCGCGCGCCGCCCGAACCATGCGCGAGAGACTGGGGATGGCCCCTGGCCACGTCGCTTACGGCATGCGCGCCTCGTACGGCATGAGTCACGTCAGCCCCGACCACGTCACCGCATGGGAACGCGGCGACGCCCTGCCCACCGCGAACGAGGTGACGGCCCTGGCGGGCGCCTTGTGGTGCCACCCCGGTGAACTGATGGGCCGCCCCCGTACGTTGCTCGAGCACCGGCTCGCCCGCGGCATGTCCGCCGACGACGTCGCGCGCCTCATAGGCCTGGACCTCGACGACTACCGGCGCATGGAAGAAACGGGCCGATGGACGGGCGACAAGCGGCAGACCGCCAACCTCGGCAGCGTCCTCAAACTCCCGCCACGCGACTTCATCGCGGTCACCGGCCATGAGGAAGAACTCGCACGCCTCCTCACCGAAGCCGTCTCGACCCGCTGGCAGGCCCACGTCCGTGCCATCGCCAAGCTGGTCGCCATCGACCGCCGCGAGCTGCAAGGCCCCCTGCGGGACATGCAGCAGGAGTACCAGGCGCTCATGGCGGCAACCCTCGGCTGGGCCAGCACCAACGCCACCGGTGAGGAGGGACGGCGCTATCTCGAGCAGATCGTCGAGCACTTCTGGGAGCGCCTGCCCGGGTACTGACAGCGCCGCCCTGAGGCTGCCGGTTCACCGCGCGGTGCTGTAGCTGCCCGTCGACGGGAGGGCAGCACCGGCCGGACAGGCCTACGGGACCGTCGGCCGCGCCCGGTCGGCGATCGCGGCCAGGTCCAGGGCGCGCGGCAGCGTGCCGAAGGCCGCTCCCCAGTCGCCGCCCAGACGCGAGGCGCAGAACGCGTCGGCGACCGGCGCGGGCGCGTACCGCACCAGCAGCGAGCCCTGAAGGACCTGCGCCATGCGCTCCACCAGGCGACGGGCGCGGGCCTCGATGCCTTCCAGGTCCGACAGTTCGGTCAGCAGGTCCTTCATCGCGGCGTCCAGCCGGTGGTCCGCGCCGCGTGCGTGTCCGGTCTCGACGAGGAAGGCGTTCAGCGCCTCCGGCGAGCGCTGCAGAGCACGCAGCAGATCCAGCGCCTGCACGTTGCCCGAGCCTTCCCAGATCGAGTTGAGCGGCGCCTCACGCAGGAGCCTGGGCATCCCGGACTCCTCCACGTAGCCGTTGCCGCCGAGGCACTCCAGCGCCTCGCCCGCCAGGGGCGTCGCCCGCTTGGTCACCCAGTACTTCGCCGCCGGAAGGGCCAGCCGCAGCAGTTGACGCTCCTGCTCGGCGTTCTCTCCGCCGCCGTGCGCGGCGTCGAACGCCGACGCGAGACGCATCGTGAGCGCCGTCGCCGCCTCCGACTCCAGCGCCAGGTCCGCCAGCACGTTCTGCATCAGCGGCTTCTCCGACAGCAGGCCGCCGAACGCGCTGCGGTGCGCGGCATGGTGGGAGGCCTGCGCGACGGCCTGACGCATCAGCGAGGCCGAGCCCGTCACACAGTCCAGTCGGGTCGCGGCGACCATCTCGATGATCGTGGCCACGCCACGGCCCACTTCGCCCACGCGCCGCGCCCACGTCGTCCCGTCGAACTCGACCTCGCTGGAGGCGTTGGAGCGGTTGCCGAGCTTGTCCTTCAGACGCTGGATGCGGAAGGTGTTGCGGGAGCCGTCGGGCAGCACGCGCGGAACCAGGAAGCACGTCAGCCCCTCCTCCCCGTCGCCTGCGCCGCCCTCACCCGTGACCTGCGCCAGCACCAGGAAGACGTCCGACATCGGCGCCGAGCAGAACCACTTGTGGCCCCTGAGCGTGTACTCGCCGCTGCCGGCGCCCTCACCGGTCAGCGGCACGGCGACCGTCGTGTTCGCCCGTACGTCGCTGCCGCCCTGCTTCTCGGTCATGCCCATCCCGGCGATGGCGCCGGCCTTCGCCCGCGCCGGGCGGTCCAGCCCCGGCTCGTAGACGTGCGAGGCGAGCAGCGGCTCCCACTCGGCCGCCACGTCGGGCTCCCTGCGCAGCGCCGGCACCGCCGCGTGCGTCATCGAGACCGGGCAGCCGTGGCCCGCCTCGACCTGGCTCCACACGAAGAAGCCCGCGGTGCGGCGCAGTTGACCGTCCGGCCGGGACCAGGCGTCGGTGAGTCCCGCACCGACGGCGCGGTTCATCAGCCGGTGCCAGGCGGGATGGAAGTCCACCTCGTCGATGCGGTTGCCGTAACGGTCGTGCGTACGCAGCACCGGCGGCACCTCGTTGGCCTGCCTGCCCCACTCCTGGGCCTCCGCGGAACCGGCGCCGAGGCCCAGCTCGCTCAGTTCGGCACGCACCGCTTCGGAATGCTCCGGCGATACGTGCCGGTCGACCGCCTCGGTGAGGGCGGGGTCCGCCGCGAAGATGTCGTAGTCGACAAGGGGCGGCGGCTGATTGGTCACGGTGTGAGTCGAGGCTGGCATGGCAGATACGTTAAGGAGGTGCAGCCAGCCGACGAAACCCCACCGCGCCAGGGCGGACGCTTCCGCAGGGCGCGCGTCATCTACCGGAACGTTCCCAAGCGCAACGTGACGTGGCTGCTGCTCAAGGACACCGTGAACTCTTGCATCGAGTACCGGGTGCTCGGTCTCGCCGCGGAGGCGGCGTTCTTCACGCTGATCTCCATCCCGCCCCTCATGCTGGGCCTCATCGGCATGCTGGGCTATCTGGACTCCTGGATCGGCACCGACACCATCGCGTCCATCAGGCAGAACTTCCTGGACGCCTCCGCCGCGGTGCTCTCCGACCGGGGAGTGCGGGAGCTGGCCCGCCCGCTCATCGACGACGTCATCCGCGGCGGGCGGCCCGACGTGATCTCTCTGGGGTTCGCGCTGGCGCTGTGGTCCGGGTCGCGTGCCGTGAACGTCTTCATCGACACCATCACCGTGATGTACGGGCTGGACGGGCAGCGCGGCATCGTCAAGACGCGGCTGCTGGCCTTCCTGCTCTACCTCGTGGCCCTGCTCGTGGGCGCGGTGGTGCTGCCCCTGATGGTGGCGGGGCCGGACGCGGTGCTGCGGCTCGTGCCGCAGGCGCAGTGGGCGGTGTCCGTCTTCTACTGGCCGACGGTGCTGCTGCTTTCCGTGGCCTTCCTCACGACGCTCTACCACGTGTCCGTGCCGGTGCGTTCGCCGTGGCGGGAGGACATTCCCGGCGCGTTCGTGGCGCTGGCGATGTGGGTGCTCGGCAGTTTTCTGCTGCGTCTCTACATCACCAACACCGTCGAAGGGCCCACGATCTACGGGTCGCTGGCGGCTCCCGTCGCCGTGCTGCTGTGGATCGGTGTCTCCGCGTTCGCCGTTCTGGTGGGCGCGGCCGTCAACGCCGCGATCGACCACGTGTGGCCGTCGGTGGCGACCGCCACGGCCCGGCGCATGAACGAGCGGGCACGTGAGGAGGCCGCCGCGGAGGTCGTCGCGGCGGCGGCCGCGCGGCGCGCGATGCGCAGCGCGGAGAGCACCGGCGGCGACGACGAGATGAACGCGCCCGCGGAATTCCCCGAGCGCTGGACGAAGTTCCTCCCGCACGCCGACTTCCGGGCCCGGCTGCGCTCGCGCCGCCGCCGCTGAACCCCGCCAGCGGGCGCCGCTCCCCGCCGGGCGCCGCTCTCCCGCCGGGCACGGGTGCCCGACCGGTGTGCGGGCGTCGCCGCGGAGGACTTGCCGAGAGGGCGCAGACCCGGAGCCGCGGGGCCCGTTCGAGGACGTCGAGGCCGCGGAGAAAACCGTTCGCGGCGCGGCGCACCCCTGGCTAGGCTCACCTGCGAGTGACGAACGGTCCGTGCGAGACGGGCCGTTCGTGGAGCCGCGAGTGAGCAGGAGGTGAGGACCGATGGCCGTCGTCGTGGCGGGCGCTGCCCGCATCCCGAAGTCCGTTGACTCCACCTCCGTGGTCGCCGGCTGACACTCGGCCGCCGCCGTCCGGGCACCGGCCCGAGCCGCATCGGGTCCGTGGCGGAAGCGCGCACAGCCGGAGCCACCCTTCGCGAAGGGTCACTCCCGTGAACTCCCTCAACAGTTCAGATCTCCATGGCTCCCTCAACTCCCCGGACTCGCCGTCGGGGTCACAGAGCTCGCCGGATTCCCGCGGCTCACTCGGCCCGTCCGGCTCCGAGGCATCCTCACCTTCCGGTTCGGCCCCGCCCCCGCACCCGCTGCGGCGCTACGGCTGGGACAGCCGCGTCGCCGACGCCTTCACCCCGTACGAGGACGAAGGCCTGCTTCCCGCGCGCGTCGTCCGCGTCGACCGCGGCCGGTGCGACGTCGTCACCGCCGAAGGCATCGTGCGCGCCTGGACAGGCCCCGTCGCGACCGGCGATCCGACCCGCGCCGTGTGCACCGGCGACTGGGCCGCGCTGAGCCCGGCCGCCGTCCCGGATGCGTCCCGCTCCGCGGCAGGAGCGGGCGCCATGCCGGAGGTGCGGGCGCTGCTGCCGCGACGCACCGCCTTCGTACGCTCGACGGCCACCAATCGCTCCGAGGGCCAGGTCCTCGCCGCCAACGTCGATGTCGCCCTCATCGCGGTGTCGCTCGCGGAGGAACTCGAACTCGCGCGCGTCGAGCGGTTCGTCGCCCTCGCCTGGACGAGCGGCGCCCGGCCGCTGGTCGTCCTCACCAAGGCCGACCTCGTCGGCGGCCGGGACACGCTCGCCCAACTCGCTGCGGACGTCGAGGCGTCGGCGCCCGGCGTCGAGGTGCTGTGCGTGAGCGCCGCCGACGGCGACGGGCTCGATGCGCTGGCCGCGGTCCTCGGCGGCGGCACGTGCGTGCTGCTGGGCCGGTCCGGTGCGGGCAAGTCCACACTGGCCAACGCGCTGCTGGGGGAGGAGGTGCAGGACGTACGGGCGATCCGCGGCAGCGACGGCAAGGGCCGGCACACCACGACGGCCCGCGATCTGCTGCCGCTGCCCGGGCCCGCCGGCGGCGTGCTCATCGACACACCGGGGCTGCGCGGCGTCGGCCTGTGGGACGCGGAGGCCGGCGTCGGCAGCACCTTCTCCGAGATCGAAGGGCTCGCCGAGGAGTGCCGCTTCCACGACTGCGGGCACGAGTCCGAGCCCGGATGCGCGGTCCTCGCCGCCGTCGACGACGGCACGCTGCCGCAGCGCCGGCTGGAGAGCTACCGCCAGCTGCTTCGCGAGAACGCCCGCCTCGCCGCCCGCACGGATGCGCGACTGCGAGCCGAGCAGAAGCGGCGGTTCAAGGAGATGTCGGCGATCGGACGGCACAACGCGGAACGCAAACGCGGACCGCGGCGGAAACCCTGACGTAGCGCGGGCCAGGACAAGCGGGCAGGGCGGGGGCCGGGAGGTTGCTGGTGCTGTGGCCGGGAAGGTTTCCCGGGCGTCGCGAGCCGGTGAACCCTACCGGTCACAGCACTGGCGTTCGCCGGTGCTCCGCCCGCCCCCGCCGATGCCTTCACCGGCGGGACACCGACGAAGGGCTGCCGTGAGCGCGTTCGGACCCCACGAGTTCCAGCTCGTACTGCTGCGCCGCATGGCCGACTTCCAGCAGGACCTCGTTCTGGAGGCCCTGTCCCGAATGGGCTCCGGGCGGGCCGAGATGAGGGAGGCCAACCGGCGCTGGCAGGCGATGCTGCACGCACAGCGCGGGCGGCGCAGCGCGGTCGGCCGCTACCGCTCCGTGCTGGGCCCGCCCGAACGAGCCGAGCGCCGCGCGCTCGGCGACCTCGACTGCGAGGTGCTGACCTGGCCGGTGCCGCTCTGGCCGGACCTGCGCTTCGAAGTGCTGACGGTGCCGGGCGGTGGCGTCGTCACGGAGTGGCTGGTGCGCGCCGCCGGGGCGGCGGCTCCGGCTCTCCGCACGGTCGAGGATCTGCGTCCCTGGTCCTGCACCGTCGAGGAGGTCGCGCGCGCGTTCGCGCCGGCGCAGCCGCTGGAGGGGTCGGCGCCGACGCGCGTCCGGCTCGGCTTCGCCGCGCCGGACGCGGCGGGGGAGAGGTACGACGTGATCGCGGAGTTCTCGTGGGGGCTGCTCCAGCGGCTGCCGCGGATGGAGCGGACGGAGCCGCCGGAGCAGCGGTGAAGCCCGGGGACCGGATGGTCGCACGGACCGCCGCACGGCTCGCCGCACGGGCCGCGGTCCGGTGAGAAGGCCCGTCTCCTGTACCGGCGGGAAGGCCGGTCCGCTCCGGCGAGTGGGCCCGGTCGTCCGGCCCTGGGAAAACAGCGTGCCGTGACGGTCCGCGAGGGCTTAGGCTGAACGCATGACCTGGCGACATTGAGCCTCATCCGGAGTCTCCGCGACGACTGCGGCGAAGGCAGCACCTGCCGCCGCAGTGACCGGGCTTGCCCGGCGGCTCTGTGCCTATGCGTTCCTCGAAGACCTGATCCTGCTCTACCCGGTCTATGCGCTGCTGTTCGCCGGGCACGGGCTGTCCGCCGCCGAGATCTCCACGCTGTTCATCGTCTGGTCGTGCGTCACGTTCGTCGTGGAGATCCCCTCCGGCCTGTGGGCCGACCTCTTCTCCCGCCGCCTGCTGCTGACCCTCGCCCCGCTCGTCACGGGAGCGGGCTACGCGCTGTGGACGTGGCTGCCCTCCTATCCGGCGTTCGCGGCGGGATTCGTGCTGTGGGGCGTGGGCAGTTCGCTGTGCTCCGGGACCCTTCAGGCCCTGGTGTACGAGGAGTTGGAGCGCTGGGGGAGGGCGGGCTCGTACGCCCGGCTCATGGGCCGCTCCCAGGCACTGGGCACCACGGCGGTGATGGCCGCGACCGCGCTGGCAGGGCCCGTGCTGCATCTGGGCGGCTACGCGGCGGTGGGAGCGGCGAGCGTCGCGGTCTGCGTGCTGGGTGCTCTCGTCGGCCGGTCCTTCCCCGAGTCACGTGCCGGGCGCGACCAGGCGCGGACGCCGGACGGTGCTGTGCCCCGAGACGCTTGCCGGGCCGGCTTCCCGGCCGGGGCCGCCGATGCGCCGCAGGCAACACCCGCGGCGAAGTGCACCGCAGCACAGGAGGACTTCGCGGCGCACGGCCCCGACGGGCCCACCGGGCCCACCGGCCCCGACGGGTCCACCGGGTCCACCGGCCCCGAGGGGTGCGACGAGCCCGACGAGCCCGGCTTCCTCACGGTGCTCCGCGCGGGACTCGGGGAGCTGCGGGGGTCACGGCCCGCCCGTGACGCCGTGCTGCTGACCTCGGCGGTGACCGGTGCGCTGATGATCGACGAGTACGTGCCGCTGCTGATGGGCTCCATGGACGTCGGCGTCTCGACCGTGCCGCTGCTGATGCTGCTGGTGACGGTGGGCGTGGCCGTGGGCGGCTGGTGCGCCGGGAGAGGTGCCCGCCTGCTCGGTCCGGCGCTGGCGGTGGGCGCCCTCGCGCTGGCGGCGGGTGCGCTGACCGGTCCCGCGGGTGCGGTGCTGCTCGCGCTCGCCTTCGGCGTCTTCCAGTGGGCGATGGTCACGTGCGACGCGATGCTCCAGGACCGTCTCTCCGACCGGGCCCGTGCCACGGTCAGTTCCGTCGCCGGCTTCGGCGCGGAGGTCG
The DNA here is from genome assembly GCF_004217425.1 of Streptomyces sp. CNZ301. Taxonomy (NCBI): domain Bacteria; kingdom Bacillati; phylum Actinomycetota; class Actinomycetes; order Kitasatosporales; family Streptomycetaceae; genus Streptomyces; species Streptomyces sp. CNZ301. Next base: position 770,097 of record NZ_SHLG01000002.1, on the reverse strand, counting down.
TCTCGGTGCTGCTGTGCGCGGGTTACGCACTCGGCTCGCAGCTGTGGGCGCACAGTACGCTCTTCGTCCTCGCGGCCGTGCCGTACCTGTTGATCGCGCTCGTTCTGCTGTGGAACGGGCGCGGACGCGGAAGCGGGCGCAGGCGTGGACGGGAGCGTGGTGCGGGAACGGAGCGGTGACGAGGCGCGCAGGGGCAGGGCTCCAGGCTCCGGCCGTCGTGTCCGATTTCCGCGAGTGAACTCTTCGGGGCAGGCGCACACTGGGACCGTGATGACGGATGAGAGCAGGTACGAAGCGGTACGCAGCCGGGACGCACGCTTCGACGGGGTGTTCTTCCTCGGAGTTCGCACCACCGGCATCTACTGCCGTCCGAGCTGCCCCGCGGTGACGCCGAAGCGGGAGAACGTCCGCTACTACCCGTCCGCGGCGGCGGCTCAACGCTCGGGCTTCCGCGCCTGCCGCCGCTGCCGGCCGGACGCCGTTCCGGGTTCGGCCGAGTGGAACATGCGGGCGGACCTTGTCGGGCGTGCGATGCGCATGATCGCCGACGGTGTCGTCGACCGGGAGGGCGTGGCGGGCCTCGCCGCCCGCCTCGGGTACAGCGCCAGGCAGGTGCAGCGTCAGCTCACCGCCGAACTCGGCGCCGGGCCGGTCGCGCTCGCACGGGCGCAACGCGCGCACAGCGCACGCGTGTTGCTGCAGACGACGCTGCTGCCCGTGACAGAGGTCGCCTTCGCTGCGGGGTTCGCGAGCGTGCGGCAGTTCAACGAGACGATGCGCGAGATCTACGCCCGCACCCCCAGCGCACTGCGCGAGGCGGCGGCGCGCGGTGGTCACGGCCGGCTCACCCGGCACGCCCGAGGGGCAGGCGGGCCCGGACCCGGCGGCGTGCCGCTGCGCCTCGCGCACCGCGGGCCTTACGCGTACGGGCAGGTCTTCGGCTTCCTCCAGCGCCGCGCGATCCCCGGCATGGAGGAGGTGACGGGCGAGCCCGGCGCGCGCACCTACCGGCGCACGCTGCGGCTGCCGTACGGAAGCGGAATCGCGGAGGTCGACGAGCTGCCCGCGGGAGGGGGCAGCACGAACCGGTCCGGCGGCACGGACCGGTCCGGCGGCTGGCTCGACTGCCGCCTCCATCTCACGGACCTGCGGGACCTGACGACCGCCGTGCAGCGCGTCCGGCAGCTGTTCGACCTCGACGCCGACCCGTACGCCGTCTCCGAACGGCTCGCCGCGGACGGGGCGTTGCGCCCGATCGTCGAGGCCGAACCCGGGCTGCGCTCTCCCGGGGCCGCCGACCCGCACGAACTCGCGGTACGGGCGGTGCTCGGGCAGCAGATCACCGTCGCCGCGGCACGCACGCTCGCAGGGCGTCTCGTCGCCGCGTACGGCAAGCCCCTCGCGGTGCCCGACGGCGGCCTCACACACCTCTTCCCCGAGGCCGGCGCGCTCGCCTCGGCACCCCTCGGCGAGCTCGGTATGCCGGAGAGCCGGCGGGCCACGCTGCGGGCCGTGGCGGAGGCGGTCGCCGACGGGACCGTCGCCCTCGGCCCGGGAGCGGACCGCGACGAGGCGGAGCATGCGCTTCTCGCCCTGCGTGGTGTCGGTCCGTGGACAGCGGGCTATGTGCGCATGCGCGCACTCGGGGACCCGGACGTCTTCCTCGGCGCGGATGTGGGCGTGCGGCACGGCCTGGCCCGCAGCGGCACCGACGCGGGGCGGTCGGAGTCGTGGCGCCCTTGGCGCTCGTACGCGCTGCACCATCTGTGGCGGGTCGCCTCGGACGGCGGACCGGACGGACGGGAAGGAGCGGACTGACAGGACGGGCGCGAGGGACGGGAGGCGTAGCGGAGGGCCCGGACGGCGCGAACGGCGCGAACGGCGCGAACGGCGCGAACGGCGCGATGCGGCCGAACGGGCTGAAGGGCACTCGTGGTCCCGTCGTCACCGGGAAGTCCGGTGAGTGCCCGTCCGTCAGACGCCGATGATGCCCCAGCTGTGCACCCAGTGCGGATGCACACGGATCAACTCGTTGCTCATGCCCGGCGCCAGGTCGTGCGGGCCGACGAGCAGCTCCGCCTCACCGCGGATCTCCACGCCCCGCACCGTCCACGGGTCGACGCTCACCAGGTCGTCCACGACCAGTGCCAGGCGCGGGTTGGAGTGGAGGTTGCGCCAGCGCTTGGTCTCGGCGAGTGCGAGGCCGCCGGAGAGGATCGTGCCGTCGTCCTGGAGGTAGAAGCCGACCGGGTTGACCTGCGGCTGGCCCGAGGGATCGACAGTGGCCATCCGGCACAGCCGCTGGCTCGCGAGATAGGCGCGTTCGGCCTTGTTGAGGCCACGTTGGCGGGTGGTAGCGCTCATGCCGGAAGGCTCACACGGGCCGGGCCGCCGCGCATCGGGCGCCGGTCCGATCAGGGGTGGGGCCTCCGGCCTGCACCGCCGGACGCGGGGCGGCCCGGGAGCGGGAAGCGGTCATGCAGGGGCCGGAGGCGGGGCAACAATATGGGCATGAGTCAGCAGGGGTGGTCGCGTGGCCCGAATCCCGGCCAACAGGACGACTGGTGGAGCCAGTTGTACGACCCGGGATCACCCGACACGGGCCGCGGAGGCTCCGGGGACACCCTCGACGACCGGTACGCGTCCGTGCGCCGCACGGTGGGCCCCGCAACAGCTCCCGGTGGGACGGGCGCGGGGCGTTCCTCGCGGCGGGACGAGCGCGACGCGGAGGAGGCGGGCAGGCCGGAAAAGGCTGACAGGCCGGAGGGGGAAGACAAGCCGGAGGAGGCTGACAAGCCGGAGGGGGAGGACAAGCCGGAGGAGACCGGCCCCGGGCCCGACCGGGAAACGGACCCCGGACCGACCGCCGTAAGCGCGGGGGAACCCGGCGGTGAACGCGGACTTCAGGAGGGCGGGCCGCCGGCCGAGGAGCAACCGCCCGCCCTCCGCCCCGCCGGCCCGCCGCCGCCACCCGCGGGCCCGCCGCCGGTGACCGCTGACGTGCCGCCCGCGCCGCCCACGGCCGCCGGCCCGGCGGCACCCGCCGCCGCGGCCGGGCAGTTCGACGCCCCGGCCGTCGATGAGGGCGGCAGCCCGGGGGAGCCCGGAGCCGCCTTCCGTCCGGACCACGTCGGTGACCGCCCGCCGACCTACGAGGCCGAACCGGCCACCTTCCCCGCCGCCGACCCCTCGTCACTGGCCGAACTCGTCCCCGACACAGTCCTCGACGGGGCCCACTACGGCGGGCTCACCCTCCGTGCCGCCTCGATACGTGGCGACTCCGCGCGCCACCGGGGCGCCCTGCGCCGCGACGCCCTGCTGACGGCCCGGTTCGGCTCCGGCGAGTCCGCACTGCTGCTCGTCGCCGTCGCGGCCGGGGGCCGGGCCGCCACCGGCGGGCACCGGGCGGCCCGCGAGATCTGCCACTCCATAGGCGGCGTCGTCGGCCGGAGCCACGCACGTCTCGCCGAGGACATACGCGCGGACCGCCGTGCCGAGCTCAAGTCCGGCCTTCAGCGTCTGACGGACCGTTGCTACGGCAAGCTGCGCGCCCAGGCCGCCGCCTGGGAGATGCAGCCCGAGGAGTACACGGCGGATCTGCGCTGTCTGCTGCTCTCCGCGGACCCCCGGTGCCGTACGCGAGTGTTCTTCGGCGCCGGCGCGGGCGGCCTGTTCCTGCTGCGCGCCGGTGCGTGGCGCGAGATCGAGCCGGGTGCGCGCCCACGGGACGGCGGCGGCCCCCGCCGGGAAGCGGACCCCGGCACGGATACCGCGCTGGACGCGCTCGACCCCTCCGAGCTGGGCGACCCCGCGGCGCTGAGCGTCCCCGTGGGCCCGCCGGGAGGCGACCGGCAGCAGGGGACGGCGGACGGTTTCGGCCCGGCCGGCCGAAGCGAGTCGGACCCGCCGACCATGGACCTGGCCGCGGCGGCGGCCGCGGCGCGGGCACGGCCGAACCTCCCGCACCCGGCCCGTCCCGATCCCGAACCGTTCCGCTTCTGTGCGACCAGGGCCCGGCGCGGGGACACGCTGCTGCTGTGCAGCCCGGGGCTCGCCGAACCGCTGCGCTCGGAGCCCCCGTTCGCGCGGCGCCTGGCCCGGTCGTGGCACGAGCGGGACGAACCCCCGGGCCTGGCCGCTTTCCTCGCCGACGTCCAGCTCCGCGTACGCGGCTACGCGGACGACCGCACGGCCGTCGCCGTCTGGGAGGCGTGACCCGCCACAGGCGGGGAGCGGCGAGAGGCCCCGCCCGACCGAACCGGCGCGGACCGACCGGCGCGGACCGACCGGCGCGGACCGAACCGGCTGGGTCGGCCCGGCCCGGCCCGGCTGCCGCGGACGGCGGGCCGGGCCGCTACGGAAGGTCAGCCGAACTGCCGCTCGATCTCGGCGAGTTTCTCCTCCAGCGAGTCCAGCCGAGGCCCTGCGGTACCGGCCGCGGCGTCGTCTCCCCGTCCGCCCGTGCCCTGTGCGGGCAGCGACGGCACCGCCGCGGACGGGTCCGCACCCGGCCCGGTGACCTGGGACGCGGTGACCGCGGCCGGGAACGCCGCACCCGTGCTGTCCGGCTTGCGGTGTTCGCGCCGGCCGTGTCCCCGGTGCTGCCTGCCCAGGGCCTTCACCTTGGCCCGGTCGAGTCGCTGGCGCTCCTTGCGGCGGAGACGTTCCTGCTCGTGCCGTCGGCGTTCCTCCCGCACCTCCTCCACCGCCTGGTCCAGCGTCCGTACACCTTCGAGCAGCATCAGCGACCAGGCGCGGAAGGTCTCGCGGGGAGCGCGCAGCCACCGCACGACCCGGATCTGCGGCAACGGCCGCGGAACGAGGCCCTGTTCGCGCAGCGCCGCGCGGCGCGTCTGCTTGAGCGCACGGTCGAAGAGGATCGCGGCGGAGAGCGACATCCCGGCGAAGAACTGGGGAGCGCCTGCATGGCCGGCGCCGCGCGGTGCGTGCACCCAGTTGAACCATGCGGCCGCACCCGCGAACGCCCATACCAGCAGCCGCGATCCGAGCGACGCGTCGCCGTGGCTCGCCTCCCGTACGGCGATGACGGCGGAGAACATCGCCGCCCCGTCCAGCCCGAACGGGACGAGGTACTCCCAGCCGCCGGACAACCGCAGGTTCTGCCGCCCGAAGCCGACGAGGCCGTGGAAGGAGAGCGCCGCGGCCACCGCGGCGCAGCAGAACAGCAGCAGATAGGCGGCCGTCGCGTAGACGGTCTCCTTGCGGCGGCGGCGCTGTTCCATCTGCTCCCAGGAGTCGGCGTACGCACCGTCGCCGCTGTCGTTCCTGTCCGCCCGTCTTCCCCGTGTCATCAGCACGACCGCCGCCAGGGCCCCGGCGAGCAGCACTCCGCCCGCCACCACCCCGCTCAGCGGTAGATCCGTCATTGTCATCCGATGCCCCTCGCCGCCCGTCGGCCGCCCGTTGCGCCGGCCTGGTCCGCTCTGACGCGAGGCATCCTGGTGCAGCGGGCCGCGCATCAAGGGGAATTCGGCACAACTGAACGCCAACGGGGGTCAGCGGGTGCCGAGTTGGGCGTTTGCGGTCGAACTGCTCAGCGAGTCGCGGACAGCCGCGCGATGCGCTCGGCGTCGCACGTGCGGGGGCACGTCACGCAGGTGTCCTCGGGGCGCAGCGTGTAGTAGAGGCAGCAGCTCGCCCTGTCTCGGGTTGACAGCAACTCGCCGTCCTTGCCGCTCAGTTGGCGGAATCCCGCGGGCAGGGCGTACGGAAGGACGCCGCCCGGCAGCAGCAGGCCCGCCTCGTGCACGGCCCGCTTCTCCTCCCCGAGAAGGTGCCCGAGATACCAGAGGCCCTCGGTGATCTCGTCCGTGGCCAGACCCCACAGGGCTCTCGGGCCCCGCCGTATACGGGGACGGAAGGCGTCGAGCACCGGCGTGAGATGTTCCGCGAGCGCGGCCCGGACCTCGGCGCGCAGCGCCTCCTCGTCCGGGACGACGCGTGCGCCCGGAGACGACGCGGCCGCGTCGTCCGGGAGGCACGCGAACTCCTCGACACGCACCGCCAGTTCGCCGAACGTGCGGCGGCACGCCACCGCCTCGACCGGCACCCGGGGGACCCGCCGGTGCAGGAACCACGGGATGGTGACGAGCAGACACAGCGGCCACGCGTACCGGTGCAGACCGAAGGTCGCGGCGACGTCGGGGCGGGGCCGGCGACCGTAGTCGCGCAGGGCCTGCTCGGCGTCCTGGGCGATGAAGTCGTCGAGAACCGGCCCGCCTTCTGCCAGCCGGGTGGCGAGGAGCCAGTCGGGTCCCGCGGGAAGAGCCCCGCCGGGCGCCGCCTCATGCACGCGCAGTCCCTGGAACACCTCGGTCAGTCGCGTGTACGCCGCGGTGAGCGGCGAGATGCGGGCGGGCTCTGCGGGGGCGGGGGCGAGCGTGGGCATTGCCATGGGCGGACCACCGATCGACGATCATCAGCAGGTTAGCCTTACCTTAGCCGATGCCGCGAAGGTTTGATCTCGCGCCGGGTCCGCCTATGGTGCACAGCGAGACCTGGAGGGCACATGGAGCAGACCGCAGCGGATGCGCCCGTACCGGCGGGAGATGCCGCACTCCACCCCCACAGCCCCTCTCGTCCGGCCACGGCCGGACAGCAGCACCCGGCGGGGGCCGGCGACCAGGGGGCACGGGGCGAGCATGTGCACAGCGAGCCGGCGGCGCCGCCGGCGACGGGCGCCGTCACGCCCGGTGAACCGGAGGGGGCCGGTGCGGCCGGGCAGGTCCCGGAGTCACGGCTGCCCGGCGGGCGTCCTTCGCGCTTCCGGCGTGCCCGCCCCGTGAAGCAGCCCGAGCGGTACTCCGTGCGAACGCAGGTGCTCAAGGCCCTGCGCGAGGCCCTGCTCTCCGGGGAACTCGCCCCCGGCGAGGTCTACTCGGCACCGGGGCTCGCCGAACGGCTCGGCGTCTCGGCGACGCCCGTACGGGAGGCGATGCAGCGCCTGGCGTGCGAGGGAGCCGTCGAGACCGTGCCCAACCGCGGCTTCCGGATAGCGGTGTGCAGCGACCGGGACGTGGCTGAACTGGCCGAGATACGAGTCCTGTTGGAGATCCCCTCGGTCCTGGAGACGGCCCGCGCGATGCCTCCCGAGTGCTGGGAGAGCCTCCGCCCGTACGCCGACGAGGCCCTGACGGTCGCCCGGCGCGGCGACCGGGCCGCCTATGCCGATGCGGACTGCGCCTTCCACTGCGCGCTGCTGGAACTGACCGGCAACCGCCAACTCGTCACCGTGGCGGCCGACATACAGCGCCGGGCCCAGCGCCGCCCGGCCCCCGCTGCCCGTTCACAGCGCACCGAGGAACTGCTCAGGGACGCCTCCGACCACATGATCCTTCTGGACGCGCTGTGCGACCGGGACCTCGCCGCGGTCGAACATCTCATGCGCGCACACGTGACGGCCTGACGTTGCCGCGTTCCGCCGGGCCGGTCCCGCGAGGGCGGCACCGGCCCACTTCGCCTCGTGTCAGCGCCCGTGCGGGGAGGACGTGTTCGACCTCGGGCGCGTGCACCCTTGGGCGTGTTCAACCTCAGGCGTCTGCAACCTCGTTCAGGCCGGAGGCACCGGAGGCACCGGAGGCACCGGAGGAGCCGGGGGAACCGGGGGAAGCTGTCCGGCCAGCCATGTCGGAACGCCGCCGAGCAGCCGGAAGAGACGTCCGGCCTCCGCGCGCAGCCGCGTCGCCTCCGGTTCCGGCTCCACCTCCGCCAGCGCCGTGAGCGCCGGCGCCATGCCGACCAGGAAACCCAACTCCTCGCGCAGCCGCAGCGATTCGGTGAAACCGTGCCTCGCCTCGGCCACTTCGCCCTCCCGCAGCGCGAGCCCGGCCAGATGCCGCCAGGTGAAGGAGCACAGCAGCAGGTCGTCGAGGGCGGCCGCTGCGGCGTGTGCACGCCGGTACGCGGCCAGCGCCGACTGCGGTGTGTCACTGAGGTGTTCGGCGAGCAGCCCGCGCCGGTAGTCCAGCATGGCCCGTCCGCGTGCGGTCGGAGGCAGCAGAGCCGCGGCTCTGCCCAGCGCCGCGCGCGCTTCGTCCGAGCGGTCGCGGACACCCAGAACCGTTGCCGTGTAGGCGAGTTGGCCCCGTTCGCACGCGGCGGCACCGCGCTCCTCGTCGTCCTGGGCGAGCGCCTCTGCCGCCCGCAGCGCCGACTCCGCCGCGTCCCAGCCGACGCTCGTGAACATGCACGCTTCCACCAGGAGCGCCGCCCTTCGCAGCGCGGCAGCCGTGTCCGTCGCCGCGTACGGCTCCAGGAGCGCGGCCGCGTCCTCCCAGCAGCCGCGTGAGCGCAACCGCCACACCGCCCCGTCCACCGGCGAGACCCTGCCCGGCCCTTCCGGCGGTGCGCCAGCACCGAACACCGGAGACGGTTCGCCGCCCTCGGCCTCCAGCCGTACCGAACGTGACATGGCGGTTTCCGCCACAGTTGCCCTCCCAAGCGCACCGTTGAGCTTCGAGCCGGATGTGAGCGCATCTCAGCACGGAGTGCGGGACCCGGCCAAGGGTTTACTGTGAATCAGTTCACAAAGTTTTACTCGGTACCCCTGATTGCCAACCAGGGGGCCACCGGAACCCGCCCTTTACGTCTTCTTCCGGGCCCGCTTGGCCTCCTGCTTGAACGCCCGGACCTGATCCAGCGTCTCCGGTCCCGTGATGTCGGCGGCCGAGCGGTGCGCGTCCGCGTCGCCGTACGGGCCGGCGGCCTCCCGCCATCCCTCCGGGGTCACGCCCATCTGCTTGCCCAGCAGTGCGAGGAGGATCTGCGACTTCTGCTTGCCGTAACCGGGCAGGGCGTTGAGGCGCTTGAGTACTTCGGCGCCGGTGGGGACGTCGCGCCACACCGCGCTCGCGTCCCCGTCGTAGTGGTCGACGAGGTACTGGCACAGCTGCTGGACGCGCCCGGCCATCGAGCCGGGGTAACGGTGCACGGCGGGCTTGTGCGACAGCAGCGCCGCGAACTCCTCCGGGTCGTGCGCGGCGATCGCATGCGCGTCCAGGTCGTCCCCGCCCATGCGCCGGGCGATGGTGTACGGCCCCGTGAACGCCCACTCCATCGGCACCTGCTGGTCGAGCAGCATGCCGGTCATGACCGCCAGGGGGCTGCGGCTGAGCAGCTCGTCGGCTTCGGGCTGCTGCGCGAGGCGAAGGGAGATCTCCATGGCCCGATGATCGCGCCCCCGTGGCCGTATCGCACGTGCTTCGCCCGGTTGGCCCAGAGTCTCCTGTACGTACCGGTCCCCGCGCGGAGACCCTTGGACGGGTGCACGGGGTACCGAAGGCCGATACCGAGGGGAGGCCCGTGGACGGTGAACACCGGATGCCCGGGGACGGCGGTCCGGAGGGTGGCAGCCGAGGCAGTAACGGTGGCAGTGGCAGTGGCAGTGGCAGTGGAAGGGCTGTGGCAGTGGGGATGCTCGTACTGACCGTGCTCACCGTCGTGATGGCGGCGGCCGCAGCCTGGCGGCTGCTGCTGACGTAAGGGCGGGGGCGCGGCCCCGCCGCGGCGGCGCGAGGGCGCTTCCCCGGTGCTGCCGCACCTTCCCAGTGCCGCTGTACACCAAGATCACGCTGCTCTAATCTTGGGCGCCTGCCCGGTGGTTGACGCATCGTTCGGGAGGTTCGCGTGGTTCCGGAGCAGCAGGACGCGGGTGCCTCCACGCCCACCTCCTCGCCGGGCGGCGAGAGGACTTCCGTCGTCATCGTCGGCGCCGGGCCCGCGGGGCTCACTCTCGCGAATCTCCTCCACACCGAGGGCGTCCCCTGCGTGCTGCTGGAGGCCGAGAGCCGGGAGCGCATCGAGGCGCTGCCGCGAGCGGGCTTCCTGGAGGAGTGGGCCGTACGGGCCTTGGAGCGGCGAGGCCTGGCCGGGCCCGGTCTGCTCGGGGCAGAGGCGCAGGGCGACTGCGAGTTCAGGATGGACGGGACGCGCCATGTCTTCCGCTACGGGGAGCTCTCGGGGAACCGCCACATCGTCTACCCGCAGCAGTTCCTCGTGACCGACCTGGTGCGTGCCTTCGCCGACGAAGCCGGCGGCGACGTGCGGTTCGGTGCCGGTGACGTCGCGGTGCACGGCATCCGCACCGACCGTCCCTCCGTCTCGTACACCGATGCGGAGACCGGGCAACAGCACATCGTCTCCTGCGACTTCGTCGCCGGCTGCGACGGCGCCCGAGGCTCCTCGCGGGCTGCGATACCGGAGGGCGGCGTCGAGATCTTCCGGCACGATCTGGGGGTGGGCTGGCTGGCGCTGCTGGCCGAGGCGCCGCCGTCCGCGGAGAGGGTCGTCTTCGGGCTCCACCCGAAGGGGTTCGCGGCGCACATGGCCCGCGGACCGCAGGTCACCCGCTACTACCTGGAGTGCCCGCCGGGGGACTCCCCGGACAACTGGCCGCACGAGCGCGTCTGGAGCGAACTGCGCACGCGGCTCGGCGCACGAGAGGCCCCTCCGCTCAACGAGGGCGAGGTGATCGAGCGCCGCGTGCTCGACATGCACAACTACGTCGTGGAACCCATGACTTACGGCCGGCTGCATCTCGCCGGTGACGCCGCGCACCTCGTGGCGCCCGTGGCGGCGAAGGGCATGAATCTCGCGCTGAACGACGCGCTGCTGCTGGCCGACGCCTTCCGTGCCTTCTACCGGGAGGGCGACGAGAGCGGCCTCGAGGGCTACTCCGACGCCTGCCTTAGGCGTGTGTGGCAGTACCAGGACTTCAACCGGTGGGTCTCGGAGATCGTGCACGGCCCGTCCTCCGGCGACCCGTTCAAGGCCGGGACGGCCGCGGCCCGGCTGCGGCGCATGACGCGGTCCGAGAAGGCAGGGCGCGCCGTCGCCGGGCTCTACATCGGCAGCGACGCCGACCACTGACGGACCGTCGCGAACAGCTCGTCCAAGGTGAGCTCGTCGGGCTCTGTCATCTCGATCCTGTCGGTCATGACGGTCACGGTGACGCTCCGTCCCGCCGCGCCCGGTCGCGCAGCCGCGCGGTACAACGATACGCACGGTTCGGAGGTTATGGACGGCTCGCCTCGTCCGCGTAAAGCCGTCGCGTCCTCCCCGAGCCTCAACTCAGCCGCAGCGCAAGGAAGAAGTCGAGCCGGTCCTCCAGGCGGGACAGGTCGCGGCCGGTGAGCTGTTCTATTCGGCCCATGCGGTAGCGGAGGGTGTTGACGTGCAGGTGGAGCCCGTCGGCGCAGCGCGTCCAGGAGCCGTCGGCGTCGAGGAACGCGGCGAGGGTGGGGAGCAGTTCGGCGCGGTGGCGGGAGTCGTAGTCACGCAGCGGTGCCAGGAGACGTGCCGTGAAGGCGCGGCGCACGTCGTCGGGGACGAAGGGGAGGAGGAGCACGTGCGACGCCAGCTCCTGGTGTCCGGCCGCGCACACCCGTCCCTCGCGCGCGGCGGCGACGCGCCGTGCGTGCCGGGCCTCTTCGAGCGCGCCGTGCAGCCCGTCGGCGGAGTGCACGGTCGCGCTGACGCCGAAGGTGAGCCGTTCGCCGTCGGCCAGCCCCTGTTCCAGGGGTTCGCGGACCGCGGCGAGCAGGGTTTCGGCGTCGAGGCCCTGCCCGGCGGAGTGCGGCGGTTCCGGGCTCTGCGGCGTACGTGGCTGCGGGGCCTCACCGTCGTCGGCCGTGTCGCGGGCGGGCGCGAGCGCGGGCAGCGGCACCAGGGCGACGGCCTCGCCGCCGGTGTGGGCGACGGCGGTGCGGTCGGCCGTCTCCGCACCGGTGGCACGTGGGTCGAGAAGGATCTCCTCCAGGAGCGAGCGGCATGTACGGCTGTCCCCGTGGCGCGGGCCCTCCAGACGCGCCACGACGACCTGCCAGTGCGGGGCACTGCCCAGGCCGGGCAGCAGCACCGGGGCGGCGACGCGCAGGCGTGCGGCGATCTCGGCGGGCGGTGCTCCGGCGTGCAGGAGCTCCAGCACTTCGGTGGCCAGGCGGCGGCGGACCGTACGGGCCGCGTCGCGGCGTTCACGTTCGACGGCGATCAGCTGCGTCACGCCGTGCAGGAGGTCGAGCCGTTCGGCGGGCCAGTCGGCCGCGTCGTCGTCCACGGCGAGGAACCAGTCGGCCAGGCCAAGGGGTTCGTGGGGAGCGGGCTCGCCGGCGGGACGTGGCGGCGGGCCGGTGCCCTGGACGGGGAAGAGCGAGTACGTCGTGCCGGCCGCGCTGACACGGTGCGGGCGGAGGCCGGGCCGCCTCCCCCGCGCGGCGGTCAGGTGCGCGGCCGCCAGCCGGGAGCGGACCTGCGCCGGCAGGGGGCGGCGGCGCGGGCCGCCTCCGGTTCCGCCGCCCTCGGCGCCGCTTCCGCCCGGGCCCGCCACCGTACGGCCCGTCACGGACAGCACCCACGCTCGAAGGTCCAGGTCCGAGCCGAGCAGGTCGAGTACGGCGTCGGGGCCGCCTCCCGCCGGGCCGGACGACATCATCCGGCGGTGGCGGTCCACCACGGCGGCCAGGTCACCGGCCCGTTCCGTGGAGACCTGCCGCAGTACGTGTTCGGTGACGGTCGCGAAGGCCACGTCCTCCGTCACCGCGAACAGGGGCAGCCCCTGCTCGGCGCAGGCTGTCACCAGCGCCTTCGGGACGTGGCCCATTTCGGCCTCACCCGCCGCGAGCCCGGCGACGCCGGCCGCGACGAGGATGCGGACGAACGGCGCGGCGTCCTGCGGTGCCCGGTACCAGGCGAGGCCGGTCAGGACCAGCTCGTCCCCCGACAGGTAGCGGCCGGGATCGCGCAGGTCGGTGGTCATGACGCCGCCCACCGTTCGGTCCAGCTGATCCTCCCCGTTGAGGAGGCGCAGGCCGAGAGAGCCAGTGTCCAGAAGTGCGCGCAGGCGCATGGTTGTTCGCCCCGTTCTGTGGATGTCGTTCTTGGCTCCGCACTGGTACCGGTCCGTTCCGGCCGCGGCCCCGGGAGCGAAAGAGATTCGGTGCGGGGCGGTGCGGGAGCTGGGTGCCGGTCCGGTCCGTGCGATGCCGCGAGCAGCGTGCTCCACGGTGTTCGTACGAATCTACAAGACGGCGGACGCGACCGGGCGGGAGCTTCATGGTTTCCGTGACTGCCCGCAGCGGGGCAGGCATCGGTGTACTGAACCGGAATCGCCCGCACGGCACGTACGCCGGCGAGCCGAGCCCGTCGGAAACTCCCGCGTACGTCAGCGACCCGAAGCGAACAGCGAATAGAGAAGAGCCCATGGACTTCCTGCGTCCCGCCCGGTGGGAGGAGGCGCTCGCCGCGAAGGCCGAGCACCCGACCGCCGTGCCCATCGCGGGCGGCACCGACGTCATGGTCGAGATCAACTTCGACCAGCGCCGTCCCGCACAGCTGCTGGACCTGAACCGCGTCACCGAGCTGCACGAATGGGAGGCGGGGGAGGAGGACGTGGCCCTCGGCGCGTGCGTCCCCTACGCGCGGATCATCGAGAACCTCCGGCGTGAGCTGCCGGGGCTGGCGCTGGCCGCGCACACGGTCGGCTCCCCGCAGATCCGCAACCGGGGCAGCGTCGGCGGCAACCTCGGCGCCGCGTCCCCCGCGGGCGACTCGCATCCCCCGCTGCTCACGGCGGGAGCGGAGATCGAGGCCGAGTCCGTGCGCGGTTCGCGGCGCATCCCCGTCGAGGAGTTCTTCACCGGCGTCAAGCGCAACGTGCTCGCCGACGACGAACTGATCAAGCGGGTGCACATCAAGAAGGCGAGCGGACCGCAGCAGTTCTCAAAGATCGGGACCCGCAACGCCATGGTCATCGCCGTGTGCGGCTTCTCCGTCGCACTGCACCCCGAACGTCGCTCGGTGCGGGCCGCGGTCGGCTCCGCTGCGCCCACCCCGTTCCGGGCGTCGGCGGCCGAGGACTTCCTGAACGCCGCGATGGCGGAGGAAGGGCTGTGGGAGAGCGGCAAGGCTCTTCCGCCGTCGGTGACGCGGCGGTTCGCCGAGCTGTGCTCCGGGGCGTGCAACCCCATCGACGACGTGCGCGGCAGCGCCGCGTACCGCCGGCACGCCGTCGGCGTGATGGCCCGCCGGACGCTCGGCTGGGTCTGGGACAGCTACCGGGGAAGCGGCGCGGGCGGCGCCGGAACCGACGAAGGAGGCGCCCGATGCGCGTGACATTCACGGTCAACGGCCGGCGGCACGAGGCCGACGACGTGTGGGAGGGCGAGTCGCTGCTGTACGTCCTGCGCGAACGCATGGGCCTGCCCGGCTCCAAGAACGCCTGCGAACAGGGCGAATGCGGTTCCTGCACGGTGCGGCTCGACGGCGAGTCCGTGTGTGCCTGCCTGGTGGCCGCGGGGCAGGTCGAGGGCAGGGACGTCGTGACCGTCGAAGGGCTCGCCGACTACGCGCGGCAGCGCACCGAGGCCCCGTCCACGCAGGGCAGGGCCGACTCCGCATCCGATTCCGCATCCGATTCCGCATCCACGTCGGCATCCGCATCCACGTCCGCCGCCGACGAGCAGCGCTGGCAGGCCATGCCCCCGTCGGAGGCCGGCGTGCGCCTCTCGCCCGTGCAGCAGGCGTTCATCGACGCGGGCGCCGTCCAGTGCGGCTTCTGCACGCCCGGACTGCTCGTCGCCGCCGACGAACTGATCGAGCACAACGCGCGGCCCTCCGACGCGGACATCCGCGAGGCCCTGTCGGGGAACCTGTGCCGCTGCACCGGCTACGAGAAGATCCTCGACGCCGTGCGACTGGCGGCCGCGCGCACTGACCACGCGGAAGGAGCCGCCCAGGGCCCCGGAGCGGGCCCCGCACAGGGAGAGGTGGTCTGACGATGGCCGGCGCGAACCCCACCCGCATCCCCACCGCCCTCACCCAGGGCAGCGCCACCAGGGGCGGCATCGGCGAGTCCACGCTGCGGCCCGACGGGACGCTGAAGGTCACCGGCGAGTTCGCCTACTCCTCCGACCTGTGGCACGAGGACATGCTGTGGGGCTGCACACTGCGCAGCCCGTACTCGCACGCCGAGATCCGCTCCGTCGACGTCTCCGAGGCGCTGAAGCTTCCCGGCGTCCACAGCGTGATGACGCACGACGACCTGCCCGCCAAGACGCACTTCGGCCTGGAGGTCAAGGACCAGCCGGTGCTGGCGAAGGACCGCGTGCGCTACCACGGCGAGGCCGTCGCCATCGTCGCCGCCGACCATCCGGAGACCGCCCGCCGCGCCGCGGCGAAGATCCGCGTCGACTACGCCGAACTGCCGCCCGTGCACGACGAGGAGAGCGCCACCGCCGCCGGTGCCCCGGTGCTGCATCCCGGACGCGACGACCACCACGCGCCGCACGTGAAGCACCCCAACATCGTCCACCGGCAGCCGATCGTGCGCGGCGACGTGGCGGCCGCGAAGGCGAAGGCGGACGTCGTCGTACGCGGCGACTACGAAGTCGGCATGCAGGACCAGGCGTTCCTCGGCCCCGAGTCGGGTCTCGCCGTGCCCGCGGAGGACGGCGGCGTCGACCTGTACATCGCGACGCAGTGGCTGCACGTGGACCGCGACCAGCTCGCGCCCGTACTCGGACTCCCGCACGACAAGGTGCGGTTGACGCTCTCCGGGGTCGGCGGCGCGTTCGGCGCGCGCGAGGACCTGTCGATGCAGGCGCACGCGTGCCTGCTGGCGATGGCCACCGGCAGGCCCGTCAAGATCGTCTACAACCGCTACGAGTCGTTCTTCGGACACGTCCACCGCCACCCCGCCAAACTCACCTACGAGCACGGCGCCGACAGCGACGGCAGGCTCCTCTACGTGAAGTGCCGCATCGTGCTGGACGGCGGCGCGTACGCCTCGTCCTCGCCCGCCGTCGTCGGCAACGCCGCGTCGCTGGGCGTCGGGCCGTACGAGGTGGACAACGTCGACGTCGAGGCGCTCGCTCTCTACACCAACAACCCGCCGTGCGGCGCCATGCGCGGCTTCGGCGCCGTGCAGGCCTGCTTCGCCTACGAGGCGCAGATGGACCGCCTCGCCGCCGAACTCGGCATGGACCCGGTCGAGTTGAGACAGCGGAACGCGATGTCGCAGGGTTCGCTGCTGCCGACGGGACAGCAGGTCGATGCCCCAGCCCCGGTCGCGGAGATCCTCCGCCGCGTCAAGGCGATGCCGATGCCGCCGGAGCGCCAGTGGGAGACTTCCGGAGCGGCGGGAGGCGGCACAGGTGTGGACGTCCGGGCGCTTCCGGGCGGCCTGTCCAACACGACGCACGGTGAGGGTGTGGTGCGCGGCGTCGGCTACGCCGTCGGCATCAAGAACGTGGGCTTCTCGGAAGGTTTCGACGACTACTCGACGGCCCGCGTCCGCCTCGAAGTCGTGGGCGGGGAGCCCGTCGCCGTCGTGCACACCGCGATGGCCGAGGTCGGTCAGGGCGGCGTCACCGTGCACGCGCAGATCGCCCGCACCGAACTGGGCGTCTCGGGCGTGAGCATCCTGCCCGCCGACACACAGGTCGGCTCCGCCGGTTCGACGTCCGCGTCGCGTCAGACCTATATGACGGGCGGCGCCGTGAAGCAGGCGTGCGAGGCCGTTCGTGAGCGGGTTCTCCGGCTCGGCAGGGAGAAGTTCGCCGACGGGCACCCCGCGTGGGCGGCCGGCGGTGAACTCCTGCTCGAGGGCGGCAAGATCGTCACCGAAGCGGGCGAGGTCCTCGCGGCGCTCGCCGACGTCCTCGGGGACGAAGTCGTCGAGGAGGAACTGGAGTTCAGGCACCGGCCCACCGAGCCGTTCGACCTGAGGACGGGGCAGGGCTTCGGCCACGTCCAGTACTCCTTCGCCGCGCACCGCGCCGTCGTCGAGGTCGACACCGAACTGGGCCTGGTCAAGGTCGTCGAACTCGCCTGCGCGCAGGACGTCGGCAAGGCCATCAATCCGCTCTCGACCGTCGGCCAGATCCAGGGAGGCACAACGCAGGGCCTGGGCCTGGCCGTCATGGAGGAGATCCTCGTCGACCCCGGCGGGAAGGTGCGCAACCCCTCCTTCACCGACTATCTGATCCCCACGATTCTGGACACCCCCACCATCCCCGTGGATGTCCTCGAACTCGCCGACCAGCACGCCCCGTACGGGCTGCGCGGTGTCGGCGAGGCGCCGACGCTCTCCTCCACCCCGGCAGTCGTCGCCGCCATCCGTGACGCGACCGGTCTCGCCCTGAACAGGGTCCCGGTGCGTCCCGAGCATCTGACAGACACGCAAGCGATCTAGCGCCGGGCCGGTGCGGGATCCCCGCACCGGCCGCAGGCACCTTCCGTACCGTCTCGGGCCGTCCCCCGGGTCGTGCATCCCAAATCCCCGCAGCGTCATGGCACTTCGCAGTGCCACGGCGCTTCGGGGTGCCCCAGCGAAACTTGGGAGAACGCACACCATGACCCAGTCCAAGACCGCAACCCACGGCCCCGCGGGAGACGCGGGCTCCGCCGCTCCGCAACCACAGCCGGCAAAGGGACGCTCCCGGATCGACCGGTACTTCCGGATATCCGAGCGCCACTCCACGCTCGCCCGCGAAGTGCGCGGCGGCGCGACGACGTTCATGGCGATGGCCTACATCGTCCTGCTCAACCCGGTCATCCTCTCCGTGCCCGACGCGGGGAAGGCCACGCTCGACGCGGGGCAGGTGACCACGGCCACCGCGTTCGCCGCCGCGGCCACCACCCTGGTGATGGGCGTGCTCGGCAACGTGCCACTGGCCCTCGCCGCGGGACTCAGCGTCTCCGCGGTCCTCGCCTACCAGGTCGCGCCGGAGATGACCTGGCCCAACGCCTTCGGCATGTGCGTCATCTACGGCGCGGTGATCATCCTGCTCGTCGTCACCGGACTGCGGCGGCTGATCATGGACGCCATTCCGCTCGCGATGAAGCACGCCATCACGATGGGCATCGGACTGTTCGTCACCCTCATCGGCCTCGTCCAGGCGGGCTTCGTGACGGGCATGCCCGGCCCCGGCGGAGTCGCCGGCGCCAAACCGCTCCAACTGGGCACCCACGACATGCTCACCGGCTGGCCCGTGCTGTGCTTCGCCGTCACCGTGCTGCTCGTCTTCGTGCTCCAGGTGCGGCGCGTACCCGGAGCGATCCTCACCGGCATCGTCGGCGGCACGGTCGTGGCGGGCCTGGTGCACCACTTCGCCGGGCTCGACAAGAAGGACTGGGGCGGGCGGAACGCGCCGGAGATCACCGGAAGCATCGTGAGTACCCCGGACTTCGGCCTGTTCGGCAAGGTCTCCTTCGACGGCATCACCGACGTCGGCGCCGTGACGGTGGGCGTCATCGTCTTCACCCTCGTCCTCGCGGGCTTCTTCGACGCGATCGGCACCATCATCGGCATCGGCCAGCAAGCTGGTCTCGCAGACGACGAGGGCCGGATGCCGGGCCTGAACAAGGCCCTTGCCATCGACGGTGCGGGGGGCGTCGCCGGCGGCCTCACGGGTGCGTCCGGGCAGACCGTCTTCGTGGAATCCACCGCAGGCGTCGGCGACGGCGCCCGCACGGGTCTGGCCAGCGTCGTCACCGGACTCGGCTTCACCCTCTGCCTGTTCTTCACACCGCTGGCCCGGATCATCCCGACGCAGGTCGCCGCCGCTGCGCTCGTCGTCATCGGCGCGATGATGATGACCAACGCCCGGCACATCGACTGGAACGACCTCGCCACCACCGTCCCCGTCTTCCTCACGACGGTGCTGATGCCGTTCACGTACTCCATCACCGCGGGCATCGCCGCCGGCAGCATCTCCTACGTCGTGATCAAGACGGCCCAGGGAAGGTGGCGCGACGTCGGTGCGTTGATGTGGGGGCTGGCCGCCGTCTTCCTGGTCTACTTCACGCTCAGCCCGCTCGAGGGGTGGCTCGGCGTGAGGTGAACGTGGGGTGAGCGGCGCGGCGCCGTGAGGCATGAACGAAAGAGGGAAGGCCGGGCCGCCCAGGCCGCCGGGCGTAAGCTCGCAGGCCGCACCCCAGTGCATGCGAGTGAGTGCGAGTGAGGAGCCCATTGATGCTGGACATCGCCGCCGAACTGCACCGTTGGTGCGAGGAGGAGCGCGACTTCGCCGTCGCGACCGTCGTCGCCGTCAGCGGCAGCGCACCCCGCCAGCCGGGAGCCGCGCTCGCCGTGGACGCCGCCGGCGAGGCGGTGGGCAGCGTCTCCGGGGGATGCGTCGAGGGCGCCGTCTACGAGCTGTGCCAGGAGGCGATGGAATCCGGGCGCAGCGTGGTCCAGCAGTTCGGCTACAGCGACGAGGACGCCTTCGCCGTCGGGCTGACCTGCGGCGGCGTCATCGACATCCTCGTCACGCCCGTCCGTACGGGCACGGACGCCTACGCGATGTACGCGGGCGCGGCCGCCGCTGCCGCGGACGGCCGTGCCGTCGCCCTCACCCGCGTCGTCGAGGGACCGGAGGAACTGCTCGGCGGTGCCATGTTCGTGCCTGCCGACGGCCCGTCCTCCGGCACCCTCGGCGGCTCCGCATCGCTCGACGAGGGCGCCGCCGCCCAGACCCGCGCTCTGCTGGACGCGGGCCGCACCGCCACCGTCGAGACCGGTACGGAGGGAGGCCCGCCCGGTGCCGGCGGACGCGGCGCCGCGGGCGACGGCGACCCGCTGTGCGGGCCGGCGGTGACGCTGCTGGTCGAGTCGAGCGCGCCGCCGCCGCGGATGCTCGTCTTCGGCGCCATCGACTTCGCGAGCGCTCTGGCCCGCACGGGCGCCTTCCTCGGCTACCGGGTCACCGTGTGCGACGCCCGTCCCGTATTCGCCACCGGGGCCCGCTTCCCCGACGCCGACGAGGTCGTCGTGGAGTGGCCGCACCGCTACCTCGACTCCCAGGAACTGGACGCCCGCACGGTCGTGTGCGTCCTCACCCACGACGCCAAGTTCGATGTGCCGCTGCTGGAGCGGGCGTTGCGGCTGCCCATCGCGTACGTGGGTGCCATGGGTTCGCGCCGCACCCACCTCGCGCGGCTGGAGCAGCTGCGCGAGGCGGGTGTGAGCGATGCCGAACTCGCCCGGCTCCATTCGCCCATCGGCCTCGACCTCGGTGCCCGCACCCCCGAGGAGACGGCACTGTCCATCGCCGCCGAGATCGTCGCGGTACGGCACGGCGGGACCGGCGTTCCGCTCACCGGCGCGCACACCCCGATCCACCGCGAGCCGGGGACGGGCGCCCGTACGGAAACGGCCGCCCGCACCGGACCGGGGTTCGGGGAGGTGGCATAGGCCGCCGTGCGCGGCTTTCCGAGCCGTCACGCGCGTCGATTCCCGGTCCGAGGGCTGGAGCCCCCGCGGGAGGAGAAGGGACGACTCAGGCCTCCCCACCGGTGAGCACTGCCGCCCAGCCGCCCTGGATCATGGTCTGGAAGTACCACTCGCCGTCCCGTTTGACGAGGATGTCCGCGTAGTTCATCGACTGGCTCTGCGAACCTACCGTCATCACCGACTCGGTGAACACCACGGCGAGGCTCCGGGAGAGGAAGTGCGGTGAGCGCCGGGAGTCGAAGTGGACCTCCTCGCCGCCGTCACCCATGACCGCGGACATCGTGCGCACGAATTCCTCGCGGCTCCACTGCCTGGCCACGCCGGACCCGGGATCTGCGCCGTCCGTGACCAGGTTCAGCGGGAACAGCGCCATCGACGCCATGGCCTCGACGTCGGCCTTCGCGGCGTGGGCGTCGTAGCGCGCGAACCATGCCTCCAGGTCCTGGTGGTCCTGATCCGTCGCTGTGCGGGAAGTGGTGTCCGGCACGAAGCCTCCTCGATATTGGTCCAATTTGACTACTCGGTTTCGGAGTCTCCCTCCCGCGAGGCGATTAGTCAAACTTGATTAACTGGAGGAGCGGATGCGGGTGCGCGGTCTCGACGATGTCAGCCTGTCTGTGCGGGGGCCGGCCCCGCCCCGTCGGCCGGCCGTGCTCGGTGACTGCGCCCGGCGCGCGGCGCTCAGAGCAGCTTGAGGTCCGCCAGTACGGCCAGGTGGTCCGAGCCGCCGAGTTCGAGGAACCGGGCGTCGATCGCTGTCAGCGGGTCGCTGACCAGGACGTGGTCGATCTGCGCGCCCATGGGACGCAGCGGCGTGTTGTTCGGCCAGGTCGGTGTGCGGGACTGGCCGGTGAGGCGGGCGGCGTCGTTCAGCCCGGTCTTCAGCAGGGAGCGGAAGGCGGCGTGGTCCTGGGAGGCGTTGAAGTCGCCCGCGACGATCATCGGTGTCCCGCCTCGTGAAGCGCCGTACGAGCGCAGCGTCTTGAGCTCCTTGCGCCAAGTGCCCAGCGATTCCGGGGCCGGCGGCATGGGATGGGCGACCTGGACCTTCACGCTCGTGCCGGAGATGTCTGCGACGGCGTTCGGCATGGCCATCCGCCCCGGCAGGGAGGACTTGTTCCGCAGCGGGAACGAGCTCAGCAGCGCCGAGCCGTTCGCGCCGCCGCTCTCGATGATGTGCCGGTAGGGGTAGGTCTCGTACATCCGCGCGCTTCGCAGCGCTTCGACGCACCGGGTGTCGCACTCCTGGACGGCGACGAGGTGCGGGCGCTCGCGGCGCAGCGTCTGCACCAGCGCGCGCGTCGCCGTGCCGTAGCGCACATTGGCGGTCAGGACGCGGAAGCGTGCCTTCCCGGTGCGTTCGGATGCCTCGGCCGGCGCCTCCGGCCCCTGGGGCAGGGTGTATCCGACGGTGGCGGCGAGCACGGCGAGCGCCCAGGCCGCGAGCAGCACCCGGCGTGCCAGCACCGTGTACAGCAGCGCCAGCCATCCCGGTACGAGGAACCAGGGGAGGAAGGCGAGGAGTTGGGCGATGGGCGTGGGCCCGTCGTCGTTCATGCCGCGGAAGGTGAGCGGCACGCTCAGCAGGGCCAGTGCCAGGACGACGAACCAGGCCATGGGGCGGCGGCGCGTCCGCCGCGGCCTCTGTTCGCGCCGTACACGCTCATGGCGGGGACGGACGGGCCGCGCGGTGCTCCGGAGCTGATGCTCCGTCACCGTGCCGCGGCTTCCGTCCCGCTTGGTGCGATGGTTCCGGTCCCCCGTCAACACGTTCTTGATGGTGCACCATCGCACACACAGGGGGGCGTACGTCCTTCCGATCTTTTCTTCGTCCGCGCAACTCCCTACGAGACCTGCCGGTCCTGTGGCGCAACCGTCAAAGTTCTCCACCCACGTGTGCGGTGAGGCGGGCGCTTTTCCCCGCGGAGGTCCTGTCAGGACGAATTCCGGCACCGGGGGTCTGGGACGGAGGCCGGCCGCCCACGCCCGTCAGCCGGGGGACGTCTTCGAGGTGTCCACCGGTTCCGGCGGCAGGCAGGAGGCGACGCGTTCCGCGCTGGCCCGTGCCCGGGGTCCGGTGGTGAGGAAGGCCAGCAGCAGTACGACCGCGCCGCATCCGGTGAAGATCCACCACCCCGTCACATCCGAACCGGCCGCGAGCGCCGCGCCGATGACGGCGACGCCCAGCGCCGAGCCGATCTGACGGCTCGTGGAGGCGATGCTCGCTGCCACTCCGGCGCGCGCGAGCGGCATCCCGGAGACCGCGGCGTTGGTGATGGGTGCGTTGACCAGGCCGAAGCCGATGCCGAAGACGACGTACGCGGTGAACAGCAGCGCGTCGGTCCGCTCCGCGTCGAACAGCGCGAACAGCAGGCCGCTCGCCGTCATGAACACACCGGCGAACAGCAGCGGCAGCCGTGCGCCGCGTACGGCGACCAGGTGCCCGGAAAGAGGCGCGAAGACGGCCGTCATCAGGGCCATCGGCAGCAGATGCAGACCGGCCTCGAACGGCGAGAGGCCGCGGTCGTTCTGCAGATGCAGGGTGCTGAGGAAGAGGAATCCCGTCAGCGCGGCGAACGACGTGACCGCGGTGAGCGTGGCGCCGGAGAAGGGGACGCTGCGGAAGAAGCGGAATTCGACGAGCGGTTCGGCGCGGTGCCGCTCGTACAGCGGCAGGGCCGCCGCGGCGCACGCGCTGACGAGGAAGCAGCCGAGGATCAGCGGGGAGGTCCAGCCGGCGTTGCGGCCTTCGATGATGCCGAAGGTGAGCGTGCCGAGCGCCGCCATCACCAGAAGCTGACCTCCCGGGTCCAGCCTGCGCGGGTGCGGCGCCCGGGACTCCGGTACGAACAGGGCCGTCAGCAGCAGCGCCGCGAGACCGATGGGGAGGTTCAGCCAGAAGATGGCACGCCAGCTCACCGCCGTGACGAGGACACCGCCCAGCAGCGGCCCGGCCGCCATGGAGATGCCGACGACGCCGCCCCACACGCCGATCGCCCGTGCCCGCTCCCGCGGTTCGACGAAGGTGTTGGTGATGATCGACATCGCGACCGGGTTGAGCATCGAACCGCCGACCGCCTGGAGCGCCCGGAACGCGACGAGCCAGCCGAGGCCGGGCGCGAGGGCGCACAGCAGCGAGCCGACAGTGAAGAGCACGAGCCCCGTCTGGAAGACGCGGCGCCGCCCCACCCTGTCCGCCGTCGAGCCGGCGAGCATCAGCAGGGAGGCGATGACGAGGGTGTAGGCGTCGAGCGTCCACTGCAGGCCGGAGACGGAGGCGTTCAGATCCCGCTGGAGGGACGGCAGCGCGACGTTCAGCGCGGTGTTGTCGAGGCTGACGATCAGCAGGCTCATGCAGCAGATCGCCAGCACCAGCATGCGCCGGGGAGTGCTCGCGCTCGCCGCGTCCTCGGGGGCGGGGGACATCCCTCCAGCATCCACGGCGCACGGACGAACTGCCGCTCGGGGGTGGTGCCCGCGCGTTCGGTGACCCAGGATGATCCGCAGTGTGACCAGCGGCGGACTCGGCGCAGCCCTCAAAGGGCCCTGCCCGGAGGGAACCGGCGGCCCCGCGGCGCACCGGCAGCACAATGAGCGGCATCCGAGGAGTTGACGATGACGGCGACCGAGCCCACCAGCCCGACCGACGCCTTCCGCGCCGCCCGGGACACCCTGCTGCGGCACCGGACCGACTACGACGCGGCGCGCGCGGCCTTCTCCTGGCCCCGGCCCGAGTACTTCAACTGGGCGCTGGACTGGTTCGATTCGGTCGCCGAGGACAACGACCGCACCGCGCTGCACATCGTCGAGGAGGACGGCAGTGCCGCCCGCTACTCCTTCGCCCGGATGCGCGCACGGTCGGCGCAGGCCGCCAATTGGCTCCGCGCTCAGGGCGTCGGGCCCGGCGACCGCGTCATCGTGATGCTCGGCAACCAGGTCGAGCTGTGGGAGACGCTGCTGGCCTGCATGAAGCTGCGCGCGGTCGTCATCCCGGCCACGCCGCTGCTGGGCCCCGCCGACCTCGCCGACCGCATCGACCGCGGCGAGGCCCGCCACGTCGTCGTACGGGCCGAGGACACGGCCAAGTTCGAGACCGTGGAGGGCGGCTACACCCGCATCGCCGTGGGCGGCGGCGGGAACCCGGGGGAGGGCTGGCTCGCCTACGAGGACGCCTACGGCGCCTCCGAGAGCTTCGAACCGGACGGTCCCACCCGTGCCCAGGACACGCTGCTGCTCTACTTCACCTCCGGCACGACGGCCCGGCCCAAGCTCGTCGAGCACACCCATGTCTCCTATCCCGTCGGCCACTTGGCGACGATGTACTGGATCGGGCTGCAGCCGGGGGACGTGCACCTCAACATCTCCTCGCCCGGGTGGGCCAAGCACGCGTGGTCGAACGTCTTCGCGCCCTGGAACGCCGAGGCGACGATCTTCATCTACAACTACACGCGCTTCGACGCGGACCGGCTCCTCGCCGAGATCGAGAAGGCCGGCGTCACCAGCTTCTGCGCGCCGCCCACGGTGTGGCGCATGCTCATCCAGGCCGACCTGAGCAAGCTGACGGCCGTGCCGCGCGAGGTCGTCGCCGCGGGCGAGCCGCTCAACCCCGAGGTCATCGAGCATGTGCGGCGCGCCTGGGACAGGCCGATCCGCGACGGCTTCGGCCAGACCGAGACGGCCGTGCAGGTCGCCAATTCGCCGGGCCAGCAGCTCAAGCCGGGCTCCATGGGAAGGGCCATGCCCGGGTTCGAGGTGACGCTGCTCGACCCGGTGACGGGAGAGGCGGGCGCCGACGAGGGCGAGATCTGCCTCGACCTGTCCGCCCGTCCCGTCGGGCTGATGACGGGTTACCACGGCGACGCCGAACGCACCGGGGAGGCCATGGCCGGCGGCTACTACCGCACCGGCGACATCGGTTCGCGCGACGAGGACGGCTACATCACCTACATCGGGCGTTCCGACGACGTCTTCAAGGCGAGCGACTACAAGATCTCGCCGTTCGAGCTGGAGAGCGCGCTGCTGGAGCACGAGGCCGTCGCCGAGGCCGCGGTGGTGCCCTCGCCGGACGAGCTGAGGCTGGCCGTGCCGAAGGCGTACGTGGTGCTCGCGGAGGGCTGGCAGCCGGGAGCGGAGACGGCGAAGGTGATCTTCGCGCACTCGCGGGAGACGCTCGCGCCGTACAAGCGGGTCCGCGTCATCGAGTTCGCCGAGCTGCCGAAGACGATCTCCGGCAAGATCCGCCGCGTCGAGCTGCGCGCGCACGCGGCGCAGGAGGCGGGGGAGGAGTTCCGGGAGGAGCGCTGAGGCACCGGGTCCGCCCGTGCCCGGCGGGCGGGCCTCTGTGCCGGTACGCGGAGCGGCCCGGGGTGGTACGCAGACCCGCCCTGTGTCAGTGCACGGAGCGGACCAGGTCGTCGGCCGGGTCGTTCACGGCCTGCGGCATGCCCGTCAGATCGAGGACGAACAGCGGCACGGACAGCGAGTCCGCGCGGGTGCGGGCCTCACGCGAATACCCCGCCAGGGAGAAACAGGCCGTTCCCACCTCTTCGTTGAGGCCGTTCAGCCAGAGCGTCTCGACCTCCCGCAGCGTCGTCGGGGCGGTCGTCGGGTCGACGTGAGCGATGATGCCGGCGCCGCGCACGTCGACGCCGGAGGCCGGGCGCCTCTCCGTCACACGCACCTCCGGGAATCCCAGCCAGCGCAGATACTCGGCCGCGGCCGTGCGGGCGTCCTGGGCGGTGCGGATCGTGACGGGACGGAAGGCGGGGCGCGCCGCGTGCCGCGGCTCCTTCTGCGCGTCGTGCGCCTTGAGCGGTGCGGGAGCGGTGAAGTGGCCCGCGCTCCCCGTGGGTGTGCCGGCGGGCGCGGACGGTGCCGCCGTGCCCTCGGCGTCGCCGGCGACGGGGACTCCGTCGGTACCGGCCGGGCGGCCGGCCTCCGCGGCGGTGCCGGGGGCCCGGTCCGCGGCGGTGCGGGGCGGCTCGGCGGAAGGAGGCGAGGGCTGCGGCGGCACGACGGGCATCCGCAGCAACGTGCCGCACCGGCAGCCGAGTTCGGGCTGCGGCCACTCCCTCGCCGTCCCGCACGACGGGCAGCGCACCTCAACCCACGACCCCGCCCATGTGCGGTGCCGGATCTGCGCGGGAGCGCTGTCGCGCAGCAGGGGCAGCGTTACGGGCGCCCCGCAGTCGCACGGGTAGACCGGGGGCGTGTAGGTGTGCTCGCGGCGGCACTCGGGGCAGCGCACGGGCACGCTTTCTGCCATCTCTTCGGCTCCAGCGGCATCAGCGGAACGGGGACGGTCGGCGGGATCGGGGGCGACGGACGTCGCGACCCTGCTCATATCGTCGCCGAAAGGACGGGGTTTCCGAAGAGGAACGGAACAGAAAGCGGTGTGAGGGGGGACGCCTCCCGCCTGTGGCCCCCTTGACGAAGGACAAGACGAGCGCTCGGGCGTCTCAACTCCCTTGAGTGCGGTGGCGGGTTCGTGCGTGCCCCGCTGCGGGGACGAGGTGAGGCTGCGTAAGTTGGCCTCCGGTTCGTGTTGTTGAGGGGGAGGCTTTGGAAGAAGGGGTTGCGCGGGGTCCTGAACAGGCTGCCGGGGGACGGGCGCCCGGGCGGCGCACCGACAGGGTGGTGTTCGGCGTCACGGTCTCTTTGACGCTCGCCTTCGTGGCGTGGGGTGCGGTCGCAACGGAGTCGCTGGCGAACGTCTCCACGGTGATGCTCGACAACACCTTGCACAACGGGGGTTGGGCTTTCGTGCTGGTTGTGCCGGGGTGCCTGGTCTTCTGCCTGTGGCTGGCCTTCAGCCGTTACGGGAAGATCACCCTCGGCAAGGAGGGCGAGCAGCCTGAGTTCCGTACGGTGTCCTGGGTCGCGATGATGTTCAGCGCGGGCTTGGGTATCGGCCTGATGTTCTACGGGGTGAACGAGCCGGTCGCGCACTTCGCGGACCCGCCGCCCGGTACGGGCGGCTCCGCCGCGGAGCGGGTGCAGACGGCGATGGCGACGACGCTCTTCCACTGGACTCTGTACCCGTGGGCGATCTTTGCGGTCGTCGGTCTGGCCGTCGCCTACAGCTGTTTCAGGCGCGGGCGACGGCAGACGATCAGCGCCGTCTTCACGCCGCTCGTCGGTGAGAAGAACGCCAACGGGGCGTTCGGACGGGTCATCGACACTCTGGCGGTCTCCGCCACGCTCTTCGGTTCCGCCGCCTCGCTGGGCCTCGGCGCCCTCCAGATCGGCAGCGGCGCCACGGAAGTCGGCTGGGCCACCAGCGTGCGCCTTGCGACGGTTGTGGCTGTCACCGCCGTGCTCGCCATTCCCTGCGTCGCCTATGCCGTTGCGGGCGCGCAGAGCGGCTTCCAGTCGCTCAGCAACATGAATATGGTGCTTGCCACGTTGCTGGTCGTCTTCGTCTTCGTGGAGGGGCCCACGGTCCTGATGCTCAACCTGCTGCCGACGTCCGTGGGTTCGTTCATCGGGGATCTGCCGCAGCTGGTGGCCCGTACCGACTCGACCGCAGGCAGAGGAGTCGCGAACTGGCTCTCCGCGTGGACGGTCTTCTACTGGGCGTGGTGGCTCTCCTGGGCTCCCTTGATGGGCATGTTCATCGCCCGCATCAGCCGCGGCCGCACGATCCGCCAGTTCGTCGGCGGCGTGATCCTCGTGCCGAGCGCCGTGAGCCTCGTCTGGTTCGCGGTCTTCGGTGGTACAGCGATCAGCCTGGAGCGGGGCGGAGCGCAGATCACCGAGGAGTCGACAGCCGAGAATCAGCTCTTCGCGGTGTTGCGCGAGCATCCTCTCGCCGGGACGACCGCGCTGATCGCGTTGATTCTGATGACCACTCTTTTCGTCTCCGGCGCCTACGCCGCCTCTCGCGTGATGGGCACTCTCTCGCAGAAGGGCGCCCTGGAGCCGAGCCGCAACGTCGTCGTCACATGGGGCGTGATGACAGGCGCCGTCGCCATGCTCATGCTGCTGATCGGCGATGGCGGAGACGCGGCGTTCACAGGATTGAGGACCATGAGGACCCTTATGGCCGTGCCGTTCGTGCTCGTCATGATCGGCATGTGCGTGGCCCTGACGCGGGATCTGCGCCGCGACCCACTGACCCTGCTCGCTGATCGGGGCGCGAAGGCGGTGGAGGCCGCCGTCGCCGCCGGCGACGAGAAGTACGACGGTGGGTTCGCGATCCGGATTCGTCCCTCGGACGCCTCGACTCCCCACCGGGACAGCGACCTTGAGGCACCGGCCCGGCTGCCCCGAAGCCGTGGACCCGGTGCCGGCCCCGGCCCCGTGGCCGAACGGGAGCGCAGCGCCGGGCAGGGCGGGAAGGATCGTGGCGTATGAGACGTCAGGGGCGTGCCGCGTGGGTCGCGGCGGTGCTGCTGAGCGGCGTGGTGTGCGCGGGCGGTCTGCTGTGGACGGTGCTCGCGCTGGCGCGGGGAAAGCTGGACGAGGGCGACGCCGCGGGGGTGTTGTCCTTCTGGCCGGGTCTGGTCGGCGCGGTCTGCGGCGCCTGGGGCCTGTGGGCAGCGGTACACGGCACGCGTGTGCAGCGCACAGCGGACGTGGTCGCAGCGGAGCTGGCGCAGAGAGTGGTGTGGGCGGAGGGCGAGCAGTACCGGCAGCTGCTGGGCAACGGGCCGTCGGCTCCCCGGGAGCCGATCGACCTGACCTTCACCGCGCACGTCCCGCACGTCCCCGGCAACGGAGGGGACGCGCAGCCGGGGAGGCTGGAAGACGCGGCAGAGATCTACCGGAGCCTGCGCCCGGAACGGATGGTCATCACCGGCACGCCTTCTCCCCCCTCTCCCGCCACCGGCTCTCCCGGTGCGGAGGCGCGGGCCGGTAGCGACGCCGGAACCGGCAAGACCGTGCTCGCCCTGGCCCTGCTGCTGGGTCTGGCCAGGGATCGCACCGCGGGCGAGCCGGTGCCGGTACGGCTGACCGCGGCCTCCTGGCCCGGCGGCACGATGCACCAGTGGCTGCACGCCCATCTCACCGGCGCCTACCAGCTCAACTCGCGTGACGCCGAACTGCTCCTCGACGCCGGGCTCGTGCTGCCGGTCGTCGACGGCCTGGACGAGATGGACGCGGACAGCGCCCCCGGCTACACCTCGCGTGCCGCCGAACTGCTGCGCGCCGTCGAGCGCTTCGAGCGCGGAGGCACGCGCTGCCCGGTGGTCGTCACCTGCCGCCGTGGCCACTACGAGGCCCTGATGGACGCGGACGTCCGGCCACATCCTGTCGTCGACCTCGCTGTGGCGCGCATCGACGCGGCCCGTGCCCGCGACTACCTGGCGCAGAGCGTTGCCGCAACCGACGTCGGCCGGGAGCGCTGGCAGCCGGTGCTCACCGCCCTGGAGGACGCCGCGTCAGCGGGACCCTCCGGCACCGCGGCCGCCACCTCCACGGCCTTGGCCGCCGCCCTGGACACGCCCTGGCGCCTGACCCTGGCCGCCACCGTCTTCCAGGAGCGCACGCCCGACGGGAACTACACGCGTGACCCCGCCGACCTGCTCACCCTCTCCGAGCGGGGCCGGCTGCACGGCCACCTCCTGGACTGCTACATCGGAGCCGCCGTTTCCGCGTCCCGTCACGGGGCCGATGACTCGACTTCCGCGCTCCCGGGCCGGAAGGGCCGCAGGCCCCAACCCGACGCCGATCTCGTACGGGCCCGGCTCGCCACGCTCGCCCGCTACCTCGACGGCAACGCGGGGACCGCGTCCCGTCCGCCGCGTACCGTCGCCGGGCGCACCCTCAGCGGCACCGACCTGGTCCTCCACGAGCTGTGGCCCCTCGGCGGCCCGGGCCGGGTGCGGTGGGTGGAGGGTGCCGTTTCCGTACTGCTGGTCTTCGTGTTCCTCGCTCCGCTGGCGCTGCTCGACCGCAACTACCTGGTCCTGTCCCTGGGATTGCTTCCGTTCGCGGTCCTCGCGGTACGGGACAGGGCGTGGCCCCGGCCACGGCGCATGGATCTGCGCCGGCTCCATGCCCACGCCGGACTGCGCGTCCTCATCGGCGGGCTCGGAGCCGTGCTCGTCGGCGGTCTGGGGACAGGTCTGGGGGCGGGGCTCGGTTTCGTGCTGGTGCTGGGGAGCGTGTTCACGGTCCTGCTCTCCGAGGGGGCGACCGCGCCCAGGAAGCACGAGCCGGTGACCGATCCGCGTGATCTGCTGCGCGGTGATCTCATCGCCAGGCTCGTGGGCGGTGTGGGGACCGGGCTCGTCGTCGGCTTCGTGGTAGGGGTTCTGCACGGGCCTGAGATCGGGCTCGTCACCGTGCCCGCGGTTGCGGTCGTCTTCTGGATTCTGCTGGGACTCACCGACGGGGCCGTGAACGGCGACATGAGCACGGGTGGTCACGCGGTGGTCCGGTATCTCGCGCTTCTGCTGTGCACCCGGGGGCGGTTGCCGTTGAGGTTGGGCCGCTTTCTGGACGACTGCTACCGGTTGGGCATCCTGCGTGTGGCCGGGACGGCGTGGCAGTTCCGGCACCGCGAACTCCAGGTCCGGCTCGCGTCCCGGCCTGAGCTGCCAAGTCAGCGCTGAGGCGGGCCGGGTGGCGGCGGCACCGGAGGGCGCGACATGACAGTTGCCGGCGCCACCGCCACCCGGGGTCCGTGAGCAACCCGGCGTGCCGGGTGGGGCGTTGATGGCCGCCGCCCCACCCGGCACGCCGGACCCGCCTCGGACCGCCGCACCGGCACCGGGCGCGTCCCGGGATCGATCTGCTCGCCGGCGCCTACGCCTCCTCGAACTCCCGCACGGCGTCGATGTCCGGCCCGTGCGGCGTGTTCGCCTCGCGTTCGATCATGATCTCCACGAGGACGGGACGTGAGGTGGCCACCGCCTCCTTGCGGGCCCACTGGATCGCGCCGGCGATGTCCTCCGGCTCCCGCACGCGCCGTCCCGAACAGCCGTAGGCCTCCATGACCTTGACGTTGTCCGTGCCGAACTCGTCGTAGTGGATGTCGACCTGGTAGTTCATGCCGTAACCGATCTCGGCCTGACGGATCAGGCCCAGATACTCGTTGTTGAGCATGATGAGCACGTACGGCACGTGGTACTGGGCGGCCACCGCCAGCTCCTCCACCAGGTACTGGAAGCCGTAGTCGCCGACGATGCCCACGACCTCGGCGTCCGGCTTCCCCATCCCCTCCAGCGCCTTCTTCACACCGATCGCGGCCGGGACCTCCCAGCCGAGCGGACCCGCCTGCCCGCAGACCTGGTAGTGCCGAGGCAGGTACGCCTTCTGATGCTGGCCGCCCCAGATCTGGTAGAGCCCGATCGCGGTGACGAAGTAGGTGTCCTCGTCGAATGCCTCGTTGATCTCCTTGTAGGCGCGGGGCGCCTTCACCGGAGTGGAGTCGAAGTCCTCCCTGCGCACCAGGGTCCGCTTCAGCTCCTTGCAGCGCTCGACCCAACTGCCCACGTCCGCACGCGCCTTGCGCTTGCGCGCCGCCGCGAGCAGCGCCGCGAGGAAGAGGCCGGCGTCGGAGACGATGCCGAGGTCCGGTTCGAAGACCCTGCCGATCTGGCCCGGTTCGATGTCGACGTGCACGAAGGTGCGCTCGCCGCGGTAGATGTCGAGGTTCGCGCCGGTGTGCCGGTCGCCGAAGCGTGCGCCCACGGCGAGCACGAAGTCGGACTCCAGGAAGGAGGCGTTGGCGTAGCGCTGCGAGGTCTGGATGCCGGTCGTGCCGAGATTCAGCTCGTGATCGTCCTCGATGACGCCCTTGCCCATGAGGGTGACCTGGAAGGGGACCCTCAACTCCTCGACGAGCTCCCGCAGTTCGGCGCCGGCATCGGCGAGGATGACGCCGCCGCCCGCCAGGATCAGCGGCCGCTCGGCGGCCAGCAGCATCTCCAGCGCCCTCTCCACACGCGGCAGATGAGGTTCGACGGCGGGCACCGGCAGCCGCGTGTCGATCTCCGCGTCGTAGGTGATCTCCCGCTTGGCCAGGTCCAGCGGCAGATCGATCAGCACCGGCCCGGGACGGCCCGTACGGGCGATGCGGAACGCCTCCCGGAAGGCCCACGGGATCTGTGCCGGCTCCTTGATCTGCACGGCCCACTTCGTGACGGGCTTGGTGATCTCCACGATGTCGACGGCCTGGAAGGCCTCCTGGTGCAGCTTCGGCGAGACCGCCTGGCCCGTGAGGCACACCATCGGGATGGAGTCGGCCTGGGCGGTGTAGAGGCCGGTGACCAGGTTGGTCGCGCCCGGACCCGAGGTGGCGATGGCGACCCCCACCTTGCCGTTCGTACGGGCCCACCCGTCGGCCATGTGGGTCGCGCCCTCCTCGTGGCGGACCGTCAGGTGCTCGATGCGGCCGTCCGTCTCCATCGCCTTGTACAGGGGAAGGATCGCGGCACCGGGGCAGCCGAAGGCGATGTCCACCCCCTCGTCGACCATGATGGAGACGGCGGCGTTCATTGCGGGCATCCTCTTCGGGGCCATGCGTCAGTCCTCCGTCTTCTCGCCGGACAGCCGCCTCACGCCGCGCACCAACGCGGAGTGGTCGAGACCGCCGTCGCCCTGCTGCCGCAGCGCCGCGACGAGCTGCGCCGCCAGCGCGCCCGCGGGGACGGCCGCGCCGACATTGCGAGCGGCGTCCGTGACGATGCCCATGTCCTTGTGATGCAGGTCGATCTTGAATCCGGGGCGGAAGTCGCCCGCAAGGATGCTCTCCTTCTTGCGGTTCAGCACGGTGGAGCCCGCGAGCCCGCCGCCGAGCACCTCCAGTGCCGCCGGGAGGTCGACGCCGGACTTCTCCAGGAAGACCACGGCCTCCGCGAGGGCCTCGATGTTGACCGCGACGATGAGCTGGTTGGCCGCCTTCACCGTCTGGCCCGAGCCGTGCGGGCCGCACAGCACGATCGTCTTTCCGAGCACCTCGAGGAGGGGCTGTGCCGCGTCGAAGGTCTCCTGCTCGCCGCCGACCATGATGGACAGCGCGCCTTCCACCGCTCCCGCCTCGCCTCCGGAGACGGGTGCGTCGAGCACGTCGACTCCCTTGGCGGCGGCGGCCCTTGCCACGTCCACCGAGGTCTGCGGAGTGATGGACGACATGTCGATGAGCAGGCCGCCCGGGCGGAGGTTCTCCAGGACGCCGCCCTCGTGCAGCACGACCTGCTCGACCTGCGGTGAGGCCGGGACCATGGTGATGACGACGTCGGCCCCGCGGACGGCCTCGGCGACGGACGAGGCTCCCTTGCCGCCGTCCTCGACGAAGGCCTCGACCTTGGAGGCGGTGGGGTTGAAGGCGGTCACGTCGTAACCGGCTCGGAGGAGGTTGCGCGCCATGGGCGCGCCCATGATGCCGAGGCCGATGAAGGCGACCTTGGTGTTGTCCGGGGTGTGGCTCATGGGGCGTCATGCCTTTCGAAGTCTGTTGCGTACGGGCGTACTCGGCGGAGAGCCGGGCACGGATGCGCCGGTGTCCGACGGCGCGGTGCCGGGGTCAGGGCCTTGGCTGGCGCGCGGCCCCGGCCGGGTCCGGTCCCTGCCTTCGTGCTCAGGCGCCGCGCAGCGAGCGGGGCAGCCAGTCGAAGCTCTCGGCGCTCGGCTGGTCGCCGGGCTTGTACTCCAGGCCGATGCGGCCCTCGTAACCCGCCTTGGAGAGGCGTCCCAGCAGGTCGGGGAAGTCGAGTTCGCCGGTTCCGGGGGCACCGCGTCCCGGGCAGTCGGCGATCTGGACGTGTCCGGTGCG
Source organism: Streptomyces sp. CNZ301 (assembly GCF_004217425.1). NCBI lineage: Bacteria > Bacillati > Actinomycetota > Actinomycetes > Kitasatosporales > Streptomycetaceae > Streptomyces > Streptomyces sp. CNZ301. Next base: position 736,126 of record NZ_SHLG01000002.1, on the reverse strand, counting down.
GGCGGTGTGCTCGTCGATGACCTTGTGCAGGTCCTCGCCGTTCATCGCCAGGTGGTAGAGGTCCATCAGGAACCTGGCGTTGTCCAGTCCGGTGGCCTCGTTCACCTTGTCGGCGACGGAGACGGCCTTCGGGGCGCTGACGACCGGGCAGTGCGGCGACTCGACGGCGTTGAGGGCCTCGATGAGCAGCACCGCGCCGATGCCGTCGGCCGCGCGTGCCGCCGACACCAGGTTCTCCAGGGCCAGTTGATCCTGCTCCTGCGGCGTTGCCCCGGACACGCGGTTGCCGTAGAGGGCGTTGAGTGCGGTGCAGCCGGTCGACTGCGCGAAGTCCACGACGACGTCGATGTTGCGGCGGAACTTCTCCGACTCCTCGCCCGGCACCGACAGCGCGCCCCGGTCCGGTCCGGGCAGCTGCCCGGCGTAGAAGTTCAGGCCCGTCAGCCGGGTACCGGCGTCGGTCAACGCCCGCCGCAGCGCGTCCAGTTCGGCCCGCTCCGGTACGGGCGCGTCCACCCACGGCCACCACAGCTCGACCGCGGTGAAGCCCGCCGCGGCCGCCGCGGCGGGGCGTTCCAGCAGCGGAAGCTCGGTGAAGAGGATCGACAGGTTGACGGTGTAGCGGTGATCGGTGCCGCCGATGCCGGCGAGCTCGGACTGGGGCGCCACGCGGATCGCCTTCCCTCCGGTCGGAATGTATTTCGTATCGTGAAAGTTGGTTTCTACTTCATGGAAGAGTGCTCTCGAATCCCGGAAGCTGTCAAGGGGTCTGCCGCAGCACGGAACCGCGTACCCCGGCCGCCGGCCGCCGTCCCGTCGCCCTTCCGATGGCCGCTCCCCGTGGCGTTCGCGTAGGTTGACGACGTGCGATTGCGAGCCGAGTTCACGACGGAGCCCTTCGACCTGGACGAGCCGCCGCGGCATGCCCTGGTGGCCCGCGACGTCGTGCAGAGCGCACCGCTCGACTCCGTCGACGTGGGTCCCTTCGGCAACACGGTCGAGGGCCGGGCCGAGGACGTACTGGAAGCCGTACAGGCCGTGCTGCGCGACTCGCTCGGCGCCGGCGCGACCCGCATCTCGCTCCAGCTCAACGTCCTCACGGACGCGGACGCGGACGCGGACGCGGAGCCGGGCACCGCCGGGGGCGCGGCATGACCGCTGCCGACGGAGACCGAGGCCGGCGCTTCGCCGACGCGGTCAAGCCGCTCGTCGACGCGATGGGCGCGGAGATGGTCGCGCCCGAGGAGGCCCAGGGGGACGACGTGGTCCTCGCGTGGGAGGGCCGGGACGTCATCGCTGTACGGCTGCCCCACCTGTCCGACTCCCTCGACCACATCCTCGCCGAACTGGAACGCCGCCACGGCATGCCGCTCGCCGAACTGGACCGCAGGACGAAGCAGTCGGTCGTGCGCGTGCTGGAGAGCCGTGGCGCCTTCTCCGTGCGGCACGGCGTCGAGACCGTCGCGAGCGCGCTCGGCGTCAGCCGCTTCACGGTCTACAACTACATCAACTCCCAGGAGGAGAAGCGGGCCAAGGAGCGGGGCAAGAGGTCCGACGCGGATCAGCCGTGAACGCGGGCCTCACGAGCCGGCCGCGTGTGACCGTTCCAGCAGGCTCAGCATCGCCTGCCGGAAGCCGGCGCGCTGCTCCTCGCTCCACCCCTCGGTGAGCCGGTCGAAGACGGATTCCTGCCACCGGTGTGCCTCCTCGAGCATGGCGAGGCCCGCCGGGGTCACCGACAGTTCGCGGCGCCGTCCGTCGGCGTGGGCCGCCCGCATCCGCAGGTGACCGGCGGCGATCGCGCTCTTCACCAGGCGGGACGCATTGCTCTGGTCGATGCCGATCTCGCGGGCCACGGCGTTGACCGTCGCGGGCCCCCGCCGCGTCAGCGAGTGGACGGCCTCCGTGACGAGCACGAGACGCCCCTGTTCCGCCGCTCGGGGCTCACTCGCGTGAGGGCGGCGCGACCAGTGGCGGACGAACTCGAAGAGCACCTGGCCCGGGCCGCGCTCGGCGCCGGGCTGCTCCGCGTCCTGCCCTCCGGCGTCGCGGTTCCCGCTCACTCGGTGGCAGCCATCTCGCGGCAGATGCGGGCCACTTCGAGTGCGGATTCGAGGTCGGGCAGCCGCAGTGAGGCGGACACCCGCTCGCCGGTCACCCGGAAGACCGTGGCCACGCGGGCCGGGGTGCTGCTCCCGGGCCAGGTGGCGTCCTCCTCGACCACCACCAGCCGCTCACCGACCGGATGCCAGGTCTGCGGGACCAGCCTGATCCCGGACCGCTGGACCCAGTCCGCGAACTGGGCCGGGGTGATCGACCCGGCGCCCTTCGGGCCCAGCACGACGACCGGATCGGTGACCGCGTCCGCGGCCGCGCCCGGATCGCCGTCGTTGACCGTCGTGTGCCAGCGGCTGACGGCTGCTTCCAGTACGGGGTCGGGCTCCATGGGGGCACTGTATGCGAATCGCATGCATTTGGGGAGCGGGGCGGCGACGGTCCAGGCCCGGCAGTTCCGGCGGTCCCGGCCCGCTCCGCCGGTGACGACGACGCTCATCCGGGCCTTTCGGGCCGGGAGTTCGGACTGCGGCGAGACTCGGGCCGCCCGCGCCGGGGGCAGTCGTCCACCGGATCGGAATTTCAACAAACTGTTGACGTTGTTCTCCTGCGGGGTTTAGCTGTTCCCAGTCCGAACACTTTCCGGAGGCATACGTGACGCCTTCCCCTTCCCCCGCGACGCCAGGTCTGACCTGGCTCAACTCCGCCGAGGAGAGCGACGCCCGCGCCGCGCTCCTCGGGGTGTGCGCCGCCCGGGCGTGGGCGGGTGCGCTGCTCGACGGCCGGCCGTACGCCACCACGGAGCGGCTGCTCGCCGCGAACGACGCGGCGATGACGGAGCTGACCGCCGCTGACCTCGACGAGGCCATGGCGGGTCACCCGCCCATCGGGCGTCCACGCCCCGGCGATCCGTCCTCCGCGCGCGAGCAGCGCGGCATGGCCGGGGCCTCCGAGGCCCTGAAGGCGGAGATGCTGGAGCTGAACCTGGCCTACCAGGAGCGGTTCGGGCACGTCTTCCTGATCTGCGCGACCGGCCTGAGCGGCGAGCAGATGAGGGACGCCGCACGCAGCCGCGTCGGCAACTCACCAGAAGAAGAGCGGGAGATCGTCCGCACCGAACTGACGAAGATCAACCGGATCCGGCTGACCTCACTGGCGCGGACGGCACGACAGGCGGAGACGGGAGCACCATCGGGGCCGGCAGGCCCAGGAGGAGAAGGCGAGCGAGCATGAGCGGTGACAACCCCGGCGGCGCGACCGCATCGGTCTCCACGCACATCCTCGACACCAGCGTCGGTCGTCCCGCCGCGGGTGTCGGCGTGGAGCTGTCCGTGCGCACGGACAGCGCCGCGGAATGGACCGCGCACTCCGTCTCGGCGACGGACGCGGACGGACGCTGCAAAGACCTTCCGGCGCTGCCGGAGGGCACCGCACACGCCCGGCTCACCTTCGGGGTGGAGCCGTATCTCAGCGCGAACAGGACGCACGGGGAGCACGGGGAGCACGAGACGGGGGAGCGGGGGAGCTTCTTCCCCGAGGTGACGGTGGTCTTCGCGGTCGCCCCCGGCGAGCACTATCACGTGCCGCTGCTGCTCAACCCGTTCGGCTATTCCGTATACCGAGGGAGCTGACAGCGAATGACGGTGCCGACCACGATTCTCGGCCAGAACCAGTACGGCAAGGCGGAGAACCGCGTCGTCAAGATCACCAGGGACGGCGCGACCCACCACATCAAGGACCTCAACGTCTCCGTCGCCCTCAGCGGCGACCTCGACGAGGTCCACTACTCCGGCTCCAACACGAACGTCCTGCCCACCGACACCACCAAGAACACGGTCTTCGCCTTCGCCAAGGAGCAAGGCGTCGAATCCGCCGAGCAGTTCGGCCTCGCACTCGCCCGGCACTTCGTCGACACGACCGAGCCGATCCGCACCGCACGCATCCGCGTCGAGGAGTACGCGTGGGAGCGCATCGCCACATCCGAGGGCGAGGCACCGCACTCCTTCGTGCGGCGCGGCCAGGAGACCCGTACGGCGCAGGTCACATACGACGGCTCCACCGTCCAGGTGCTCGGCGGACTCAGGGGACTCACGGTCCTCAACTCCACCGACTCGGAGTTCTGGGGATACATCAAGGACGAGTACACGACGCTGAAGGAGGACTACGACCGCGTCCTCGCCACCGATGTGAGCGCGGTGTGGCGGCACTCCTGGAGCGGCGACGACGGTACTGCGGTGCCCGACTGGAACAGCTCCTACGAAGAGACGAAGGCGCTGATGCTGCGGGCCTTCGCGGAGACCTACTCGCTCTCCCTCCAGCAGACCCTCTACCGGATGGGCTCCCAAGTCCTCGCGGGCAGACCCGAGTTGGAGGAGATCCGTTTCTCGATGCCCAACAAGCACCACTTCAGGGTGGATCTGGAGCCGTTCGGCATCAAGAACGAAGCCGCCGACGGAGCCGTCTACATCGCCGCCGACCGCCCCTACGGGCTCATCGAGGCGACGGTGCTGCGCGACGGCGCCGAGGCGCGCATACCCGTCGACATGACCAACCTGTGAGAAGCCCGCAGGACCAACCTGTGAGAACGGGCCCGGAACCGGCGGGCCGCGGCAACCGGGCGCCCGTCCCCGATTCCCCGCCCGGCCCGCACACGTTCCCGTACCCGTACCTGAACCCCTACCTGGCCCACCGGCATCGAGGACTCCCCAGCCATGACTGATCCGGCAGACCGCACAGAGCGCATCGTCATCGAGAACTGCGCCGTCGCCACCGTCGACGCGCACGGCACCGAGCACGCCCGCGGCCACATCGTCGTCGCCGGCAACCTGATCGAGTCGGTCGGGGAGGGCGCCGCGCCGGCGGGGCTCGGCCACGTCGTGCGCCGCGTGGACGGTACGGGGCACCTCGTCACGCCCGGACTGGTCAACACCCACCACCACTTCTACCAGTGGCTCACCCGCGGACTCGCCCAGAACGCCAACCTCTTCGACTGGCTCGTCGCCCTCTACCCCGTCTGGGCACGCATCGACGAGGACATGGTGCGAGCCGCCGCCCGCGGCTCCCTCGGCATGATGGTGCGCGGCGGTGTGACCACGGCGATGGACCACCACTACGTCTTCCCCCGCGGCTCGGGCGACCTTCTCGGCGCCGAGATCGGCGCCGCCCGCGACATCGGCGTGCGCTTCAACCCCACCCGCGGCTCGATGGATCTGGGCACCTCCGACGGCGGACTGCCCCCGGACTTCGCCGTGGAGACCACCGACGACGCCCTGACCGCCACCGAAGAGGCCATCGAAACCCACCACGACCCGTCGTTCGGTTCGATGCTGCGCGTCGGCGTCGCACCGTGCTCGCCCTTCTCCGTGACGACCGAACTGCTGCGCCAGGCAGGCGAACTGGCCCGCCGCAAGGGCGTACGGCTGCACACGCACGGCTCGGAGACCGTGGAGGAGGAGAAGTTCTGCCACGAGCGGTTCGGCATGGGCCCCACCGACTACCTGGAGTCGGTGGGCTGGCTCGGCGACGACGTGTGGATGGCGCACTGCGTCCACATGAGCGACTCCGACATCGCGGCCTTCGCCCGCACCCGCACGGGCGTTGCCCACTGCCCCTCGTCCAACGCCCGCCTGGCCGCGGGCATCGCGCGGGTGCCGGACATGCTCGCCGCCGGCGTCCCGGTCGGCCTCGGCGTCGACGGAACCGCGTCCAACGAATCCGGCGAACTGCACACCGAGTTGCGCAACGCGCTGCTCATCAACCGTCTGGGCGCGCACAAGGAGAAGGCCCTCACCGCGCGCCAGGCGCTGCGCCTCGGGACGTACGGCGGAGCCGAAGTCCTCGGCAGGGCCGAGGAGATCGGGTCGCTGGAGCCCGGCAAGCTCGCCGACCTGGTGCTGTGGCGCATCGACGGCATCGGGCACTCCTCCATCGCCGACCCGGTCGCCGCGCTCGTGCTCGGCGCCGCGGCACCAATCACGCTGTCGCTCGTGAACGGCCGCGCCGTCGTCGAGGACGGCCGTCTCACCAACGCCGACGAGGAGTTGATCGCACGCGAGACGCGGGACGAAGCCCGGAGACTCGCACGCATCGCCGCGGACGAGGGCTGAGCAGCCCGGACCGCGGCACCCACATGACTCCGGCCGGGAGGGACGGCTCCCGGCCGGTCCGGACATCACACCAGCCGTTCCCGGGGCGTGGCCCAACCCCTCACGCTCCCGGGACGGTCCGGCACCACCGGGCGTAACGGCACAGAAACGACGTTGAACGAACCTGACCTGTGAAGAGCGACAGGAGGATCCGCCGTGACCGAGACGCCCGCACACGACGACCAGCCGCAGGACGGCAGCCACCGGCAACCCGCACCGGACCCGGAGCACGGGCCGGACCCGGAGCACGGGCCGGACCCGGCGCCGACGGCCAAGCACCCCGTCGACCAGTCCCTCCCGCCCCTGAAGCTCCTCACCACCGGTCTCCAGCACGTTGCGGCCATGTACGCGGGCGTGGTGGCCCCGCCTCTCATCATCGGCTCGGCCGTCGGGCTGTCCGTCACGGAACTGACGTTCCTCACCGGCGCCAGCCTCTTCCTCGCGGGCATCGCCACGCTGCTCCAGACCCTCGGCGTGTGGCGGATAGGTGCACGCCTGCCCTTCGTCAACGGCGTCACCTTCGCCTCCGTCGCGCCGATGCTGGCGATACACAAGTCGGAGGGGAGCGAAGACGCGCTGCCCGTCATATTCGGCGCCTGCATGGTGGCGGCCGCTCTCGGCTTCCTCCTGGCGCCGTACTTCAGCAAGCTGGTGCGCTTCTTCCCGCCCGTGGTCACGGGCAGTGTCATCACGCTCATCGGCGTCTCGCTGATGCCCGTCGCCTTCAACTGGGCGCAGGGCGGCGACCCGCAGGCACCCGGATACGGTGCGACGAAGAACATCGCCATGGCCGGCGTGACCCTCGTCGTCGTCCTGCTGCTGAGCCGCTTCACCCGCGGTTTCGTCAAGCAGATCGCGGTGCTGCTCGGACTCTTCGTGGGCACGCTGATCGCCGTGCCCGTCGGCATCACGGACTTCGGCGCGCTGCGCGACGCCGCGATCGTCGGCTTCCCCGCGCCCTTCCACTTCGGTGCTCCGCAGTTCGCCGTCGCCGCCGTGATCTCGATGTGCATCGTCATGCTCGTCTCGATGACGGAGTCCACGGCCGACATGCTCGCGCTCGGTGAGATCGTGGACCGGCCCGCCGACGAGAAGACCATCGCCGCGGGGCTGCGCGCCGACACACTCGGCTCCTTCATCAGCCCGTTCTTCAACGGCTTCCTGGCCACCGCCTTCGCGCAGAACATCGGCCTCGTGGCGATGACGAGGATCCGCAGCCGCTACGTGGTCGCCGCGGGCGGCGGCATCCTCATCCTGATGGGCCTGTGCCCGGCGGCAGCGGCCCTGATCGCGACCGTGCCGCAGCCGGTGCTGGGCGGGGCGGGCGTCGTCCTGTTCGGTTCCGTCGCAGCCAGCGGCGTCCGCACCCTGGCGAGGGCCGACCTGGCCGACGACCGCAACATCGTGATCGTCGCGGTGTCGCTGGCGGTCGGTCTCATCCCCGTCGCCGCCCCGGAGTTCTACGGCGTCTTCCCGGCCGGCGCGCGGATCATCCTGGACTCCGGCATCTCGACGGGGTGCGTCACGGCGGTCGTCCTCAACCTGCTCTTCAACCATCTGGGACGGCGGCGCGGCGCCGCCGGCGAGGCAGCGGTGCCGGAGCCGCGGGCCGGCGACGTGCCGGACGAGCAGCCCGCGCGCCGGCCGTGACCGGCGCTGCGGTCCGTCCCGGCCCGTCCCGGCCCGGCCCGGGCCGGGACGGACCGGACCGGGCTCGCCTCGCTTCCGTGGAAGGACGCCGTCGCGAGCGGCCTCGTCGTCACTCGACGCCGTCACCCGATCCGGTAGTCGCGCATCCTGTACGAGGCCTGGTCGTCGGAGGCCTCCTTGTACGGGTCGAGTTCGACGCGTGCGGGACGGTGCTCGCCGTCGTACGCCACATCGGCCCGGTGCGCGTCCTCTTCCCGCGCGTCCTCGACCCGCTTCAGCAACTCCTCGACGGAGTGGACCCGGTCCTCGAGCCGCCCGGCAGGCATCCTGCTGCCGTCGAGGAGCCGTGCCCGCACGACCTCGCCGTTCGTGACACGGACCCGGAAGGACCCGGTCACGGCCATGGTGCTTATCCCCAGTGTGTAGCTGTAGCTGCGAGGCGCGTTCCAGTCGGTCCGGCCGGAGTAGTCGCTCCCGGTGCCGCAGCCGTTGAGCAGCGCCCCGGCCAACGTGACGCCCACGGCGGCTCCCAGCGCGGTGCGTGCGTTCCCCCATGGATGGCTCATGCGAATGCGACGCGGCCACCGACCTCCGGGTTCCGCGGGGCGGTTGGAGACGACGCCCCGACGAGGCACGGACGTGCGGCTCCACCGCAGCTCGCAGGACGCCCGGGGCGTTATCGTCACCGGCGTGCGACTGCTGCTGACCACGGACACCCACCTGCCCAAGCGCGCCAAGCGACTCCCGGAGGCGCTGCTCGGCGAACTGGACGCCGCCGACGTCGTCTTCCACGCCGGGGACTGGGTCGACACCGGCACGCTCGACCTGTTCGAGGCACGCGCCCGGCGGCTCGTCGGCGTCCACGGCAACAACGACGGACCCGCTCTGCGCGCACGCCTGCCGGAGGTGGCGCACGCCGAACTCGCCGGGGTGCGCTTCGCCGTGGTGCACGAGACAGGCGGGGCGCAAGGCCGCGAGCGCCGCTGCGCCGAACGCTTCCCGGAAGCGGACGTGCTGGTCTTCGGCCACAGCCACATCCCCTGGGACAGCACGGCCCGGGGCCGGCTCCGGTTGCTCAACCCGGGCTCGCCGACGGACCGCAGACGCCAGCCGTACTGCACCTACATGACCGCCGAGGTGACGGACGAGGGCCTGTCACAGGTGCAACTCCACCGCCTGCCGCGCCGCAACTGACCACCGGTCCTTCCGGGATGGGGGTGGGTCGGCGGCCGCTGCGGAGCGCTCCCCGAATTGCGCTCGCGGAAGACGGCCGGCGGCCGTAGCGTCGTGCGGCATGGAACTGCTTTCCGTCAACGTCGGCCGTCCTCGTCCCAACCCCTGGAAGCAGCAGGCCGCGACGGGCATCGACAAGCAGCCTGTGGACGGGCCCGTGCTGGTCACCGCGCCCGGCCCCAAGGGGGACGGCGCTGTCGGCCTGGCCGGTGACAGGGCCTACGACGTGAAACACCATGGGGGCCGTGACCAGGCCGTGTACGCCTATGCCCGGGAGGATCTCGACGGCTGGGAAGCCGAGTTGGGCAGGACACTCCCGAACGGCGTGTTCGGGGAGAACCTCACCACCCTCGGCCTGGACGTCAACGGGGCCCTGATCGGGGAGCGTTGGCGTATCGGCTCGGACGTCGTCCTCGAAGTGTCCTGCCCGCGGATTCCGTGCGGGACCTTCCAGGGCTGGCTTCAACGCGACGGGTGGATCAAGGAGTTCACGCTGGCCGCGCTTCCCGGTGCGTATCTGCGCGTGATCGAGCCCGGTGAGATCCGGGCAGGCGACGGTGTCGAGATCCGGCACCGCCCCGATCACGACGTGACCGTGGCCCTGGCCTTCCGCGCGCTGACACGTGAACCGGGACTGCTGCCGAAGCTTCTGGCTGCGGACGCACTGCCGCAGGAGGACAAGGAACACGTCCTCCGCCGAACCGGGTCGTAGGAGGCGGGAGGCGGCAGCCGCGCCGGCGCTCGCGTGACCGCGGTCCCCCGCTCCTCACCGGTGACGCCCTCACCCTGGTTCCGCCCCGGGCCGGGGAGCCGAGCGGGCCGGCCCACCGTGAGCGATTGCTGGACCTCTGGTGCGATCTCGGTGGATTCGGCTGATCGTCCCGCAGTGCCGGAAATCCGGGGAACCGTCCTGACGAGGTCTTTTGCTGATGGCTCATCCTTCCCGTACGGCCCGCCGCGGGCGAGTACGGTGACGTCTCACCGACGGCCCCGCGTGGAGCGACATCCCGGGGAGACATGGAGCCGGCATCCCGGCTCCGCGGCTGATGCAGTGAAGGAACGGTGTTTCGGTGACTGCGGACCATCAACAGGAAGATGTCATGCCAGGGGCCTCACTTGAACGCGGCGAGGACGAGGCGGCCGGTGTGCCGCCCGAGGCCCGCACGCTCTCTCCCCCGGAGGGCCCGCCGGCCCCCGCGGGCCTTCCGGAGCGAGCCGTCCCGCTCAGACGTGAGGTGCTCTGGGCGGTGGCGGCCGCCGCGTCCTACGGGATGACGCTCTTCCTGGGCAGCGACGGTCTCGTGTTCCTCGCGATACCCGGAATGCTGGGGCTCGTCGTCCTCGAGGTCATGGCGGTGCGGTACGTGCTGCGCCGGCCGTCGAGAGGCACCCCGGCGCCGTACCCCACGGACGGCAGCGATCACCGGGGCCCGGTGAACTTCCTGTACGCGGCCCTCCTGAAGCGCTACGCCGTGCTCGTCGTCTCCAGTCTCGTGCTCATGGCCGTGCCGCTGGTGACCAGGGCCACCTCCCTCATACCGCTGATGGGTGTGGGGCTGCTCGGCATCGCGCTGGCGACGGTCTTCTGGTTCGACCAGCTGCGCTGGGTGCGGCAGTGCGCCCGCGTCCTGAGCGTCTACTCCTTCGAATTCCGCGCCCCGGTATACGGGTTGGAGCTGTGGCGGCACGGGAAGCGCGTGGTGGTCCTGGGCTACGAGGGCCTGAAGTCGCCGGACATGGTCGCCCGCGAGCCGATGGGTCATCCCCGCTGGCCCGACGCGATCGCGGACGGGGGCTGGTTCGCCGGGGACGAGGTCTTCGGCGGCGTGCTGCTCGTCCCCGGAACGGGTGAGCTGATGTGCATGCAGCCACTGGACTGGGACGACTTCGAGCAGTGGCGAAAAGAGGCGGGGGAGGAACGCCGCGCGCAGGCGAAGCGGGCCGGTTTCGACAGCCGCGTCGTCTGACACACCCGGCCGCCTCCCGGTCTGCCGCCCGGATTCGGCCAGTTCCTGTCGCAGCCCCCGCCCGGCACCCGGACGCCCGTGCCACCGCTCCCTCCCGGCGACCGGCGAGCCGCCTCGGCGTGCCCTCGGGTGCGGGTCAGGATGGTGCCCCCGACCCTGGAGGAGGGCGCCGGCAATGGACTTCCGTGACCCGCCGAAGACCGCAGCATGGCAGCACATCAAGGCCAGAGCCGGCTTCGAGGTCGTGTACTTCCGGACCACCGGCGAAGGCTGGCGTATCCAAGGCTGCACGACGGCCGTTGAGGACGGCAGCACCTGGATCGTCGACTACGAACTCGAACTCGACAGCGCCTGGGTCACCCGCTCCGCGCACATCTCGGGCCGCTCCGCCGCCGGCCGCGTCACGAGGTCGATCATCAGCAACGGCGAGGGACACTGGCAGGTCGACGGCGTCGTGGCGCCCGAACTCGACGGATGCCTCGACATCGACCTCGAATCCTCCGCCATGACCAACGCGCTGCCCGTGCGCCGGCTGTCTCTCGCAGAGGGGGAGCGCGCCGAGGCGCCCGCCGTGTATGTGCGTGCGGGGGAACTCGCCGTGGACCGGCTCCACCAGAGCTATGAACTCGTCCGCGACAAGACGGGCCGGCAGCGCTACGAATACTCCGCCCCCTCCTTCGGCTTCGAAGCCCGTCTCGCCTACGACAGCTCGGGCCTCCTCCACGACTACCCGGGCATCGCCATCCGCGTCACCTGACGGACGGTACCGCGCCCGTGGCCACCGCCCCCCGATGGTGAACTCCCGCTCCGCACGGGCCAGGGAGGCTCGGTGAGCACCTCCACGGTTCCCCGGGGAGCTACGGCGGCCTGGCCGCGGCGGCGTGTATCCCGGCGCTTGCGGGGACTTGAGTCTCCAGCCGCTGGAAGGTCCAGACTCCCGGTATGAGTGACGAACACCCGGAATCTCTCACCATCGGGCAGCTCGCCGACCGTGCCGGTGTCGCGGTGCGCACCATCCGCTACTGGTCCGACGTGGGCGTGCTGACGCCCGAGCGCCGGTCCTCGGGCGGCTACCGGCTCTACGGCGCGGAGGCCGTGGCCCGTCTCGAACTCGTACGGACTCTCAGGGAGTTGGGGCTCGGCCTGGATGAGGTGAGCCGGATCGTGCGCAGTGAGACCACGGTCGCCGAGGTCGCCGCCACCCATGTCGCCGCCCTGGACGCACGCATTCGGGCACTGAAGGTGAGCCGGGCGGTTCTGTCCACCGTCGCGAAGCGCGGTTCCACAGCGGAGGAGACAGCACTGATGAACAAGCTCGCACGGCTATCAGTGGACGAACGCAGGGAAATCATCGAGGACTTCATGAAGGAGGTGGCCGACGGTGTCGACGGAGCCCCCGACATGGGGGAGCGGCTGAGGCGTTCCCCCGTCGAACTTCCCGACAGCCCGACGCCCGAGCAGGTCGACGCCTGGCTCCGGCTCGCCGAACTCATCCAGGACCCGGACTTCCGCGCCGGGATGCGCAGGATGCTGGAACTGAGCGCGCCCGCCCAGCGGCGGCACGGCGGGCACATCTGGTTCACCGGGCACGTCGTGGCGGTGGTGCGGGAGGCGCGGCAAAGCGGCGTGGACCCCGAAGGCGCGGACGCTCCGGGGGTGTTGACGGAACTGTTCGGCGACGCGGACCGGGCCGAGGTCCTCGAAGCCCTGCAGGTCGGCCTCGACGCCGGAGCCGAGAGCTTCCGGGAACTGCTGCGCACCGTCAGAGGCCACGACCCGCAGCCCTCACGCGCCGAGGAGTACACCTGGCTGCGGCAGGCGCTGCGGGCGGAGCTCCAGCGGGGCCCAGGGGTGTGACCGCTCGCCGTGGCGCCTCCGGATGCGCGGCCGGCAACGCCCGTGCTCCGGGTGCGACGCTGACCTGACCTGACCTGACCTGACCTGACCTGCGCCGGCCCTGCCGACGCGAGGGTTCGGCAACGTCCGGTCGCGGCACGCGCGTTGGCCCTCCTCCCTGCCCCGGAAGCCGGAGGGAGAAGCCGCGGTGCCGTGCGTGTGCCCGCCTCCGCATTCGGCGGCGGTACAGCCTGAGCGACGAGCCCGGCAGAGCGGTTCGTGTACGCCACCCGGCGGTCCCCCCGGCCTGGTGAAGGGCAGCCGATGGGGCCGCGTGCGATGGTCCCCGCGGAACCTCGTCCGGCCCCGCCCCGTGCCCGGCCCGTTCCCGGCGTCACCACCGAGCGGCCGTGACCGGGGCGCGTCCGCGACATGTCGATGAGTCGATAGGGAGATCGCCCATGGAAATGCCCGTCGTACAGGAATGCAGCGTGGATGCCTGCGCCTACAACAGGGAGCGTTCCTGCCACGCACTGGCCATCACGGTCGGAGACATGCAGCGCGCCCACTGCGACACCTTCTTCACCGCCCAGTCCAAGGGCGGAGACCCGGCCACCACGGGCAGGGTCGGCGCCTGCAAGGTCTCCAGCTGCCGGCACAACACGCAGTTCGAGTGCCGGGCGCCCGGAATCACCGTCGGGTATGTGCAGGACGAGGTGGACTGCATGACGTTCGAGCCTGCGTGAGCGGTCTTCCGGCCGAGAGACCGATCCCGGCCTCCGGGGTCCCGGAACCGGCCCCCGCCCGAGTCCGGGCGGGGGCCGATTCCGGTTCAGCCGGCGGGGCTCACCGGGCCGCGGCGTGGGAGACGAAGGTGTTCCAGGTGGTGGGGGAGAGGATCAGGTGCGGGCGCGTGGTGTCCTTGGAGTCGCGGACGTGGACGGTGTCAGGGAGCGTCGCGACTTCCACGCAACTGTCACCTTCTGAGCCGCTGTAGCTGCTCTTGGACCAGGTCAGCTCATCCGTGCTGCTCATAGCTCTCCTCGCATCCGCCTCAGCAGGCTCACGGAGTCCTCGGGGGTGAGAGCCTGTGAACGCATCCTGGCATACCGCTGGAGCAGCACGCTCACGTCTCTGCGGTCGAGCAGCAGTTGGCCGGTCTTCTGCCCCTCCGTGTATCCGAGCCACTGGTTGTCCGGGGTCTCCAGGAGCTGCATCGGCCCGTCGTGGCCCGCGTGGCACCGCTGTTGGAGAGGCATGAGCTGCAACTCCACGTTCCAGAGCTCCGCGACCTCCAGCAGGTGGCCGATGAGCTCTCCGGTGACCTCGACGCCGCCCGTACGGCGTTCCAGCAGGGCCTGCTCGATGATGAAGCTGAAGGCGACGGGCCGCTCCCGGCGCAGGAGTTGCTGGCGTTCGAGGCGGGTGGTGACACGCTCCCGCACTTCCTCGGCGGAGGGCGGCGGCGGCACGTTCAGCGTCACAGCCCGCGCGTACGCCTCCGTCTGCAACAGGCCCGGGATCACCCGGCATTCGTAGGTGCACAGGCTCACCGCCTCCTCCTCCAGCTTCGCCCACTCGCGGAACCAGGACGCGATCCCGGGTCTGCGCACGGCGTGCCGGGCGGCGGCCCTGAGCGCGCCGAAGGCGTCCAGCACCTCTTCCGCCCGCTCGACGAGGTCGGCCGGCGGCAGTCGCCGCCCCTGCTCGACGGAGGCGATGGTCTGCGCCGAGTACCGTACGCGCGCGGCCAGTTCGTCCTGGGTGAGCCGTGCGCGTTTCCGGAAGGCCTTGAGCACCGCTCCGAACGCCTTCAGGCCGTCGGTGCCCTCGGGCTCGCCGCCGAGTGCGCCCTCGTACCCCGTCATCTCCGGCCACCTCCGGTCTTCCGATCCGCCGCCGATCCGGCTGGTCCATGATTACCGTCGGTGATGCGTACCGTCCACGGAGGAAGCCCGTACGCACGGGTGCGTACGGGCGGAGGTGCTGGTCAACTGCTCTGTAGAGGCGGCAGGTTGGGGCCATGTCAGCCCATGCCTCGGCTCCGGAATCCATTACCGTACGTGCGTTCGCCCAGCGGTTCAGCGCCACCCGGCGCGGCGCAAGGCTCGCCCGGTATCTGACCCTGCGACAACTGGACGCGTGGGGCGTGCCGTACGGCAGCGGACCGTCCGACGACATCGCCTCGGTGGTCGGCGAACTCGCCTCGAACGCCGTCCTGCACGGCCGGGTGCCCGGAAGGGACTTCGCCCTGATGCTGCGCTTCGGCGGCGACCACGTCCGCGTGGAGGTCACCGACGCGAGGACCGGGGGCCGCCCCACCGCGCCGGGCCAACTGGTCCCGCCCGCGGACGAGTCGGAGTCCGGGCGCGGGCTGCTGCTCGTCTCCGCTCTCGCGTCCCGCTGGGGGATCATCGACAACGCGCCCGCGCCCGGCAAGACCGTGTGGGCCGAGATCGGTCTGCGGTGAGGCGCGTGCCCGGCCGCGACGTGCTGCCCTCGGGCAACGGTGACGGCCGGACACGCGGCGCCCGTACGACCGTTACGTCTTCACGAGGAGCTCGACCGCCCTGCGTTCGAGCGCCGCACACGAGTCGACGACGTCCGCCATCTCGTCGAACAGCCGCCTCCGGGTGCTCTCGTCGGGAGCGCCGTACTCGTGGGCGAGAGCGCCGGCCCGCTCTCCCAGGGCGCGGATCTCCGCGGCTGCCCCCCTTCCCTGCGACATGATCAGCTGCATCCGCTGCTCGCAGAGCTCGGTGTAGTCACCCAGTTCCGAGACCGTCTCCAGCGCCAGGCCGGCCAGCTTCTCCCAGCCGCGTCCCGACTCGCGGAAGAGTTCCGCGGCTTTGGTCCGGCCGGCCAGGTCGAGGAACCGCGCGTAGAGAGGGCGGGTACCGCCGGGCGCGGTGTACTCCAGCTCCAGGCACTCGTAGATGCGGCGCACCCCGTGGAAGAACGCGACCGGGTCCCCGAAGCGCCGCTCCCACCCCGACTTCGTTCTGGTGTCGCGCAGTTGGGCGGCCAGCTTGTCCATGCCGGAGAAGCCGAAGTTCACGTCCCAGTTGCCGCCCATGACGGGACCGGTCAGATGGGCGCAGGTGGTCGCGATCGCTCCGGCCGTGTCCGGGGCGCCGGTGGGCGGCCCGGACGGCACGATCATCTGGTGGCGGCCCTTCTTGTGCGAGGACCACGCCTCGCCGAACTCCTCGGTGCCGATGGCGTGCGGGGTCACCGACTCGTCGTCGACGTACAACGTGTCGCCCTCGTACCCGGCGATCGTCACGGTGTACGGGTCGTTTCCGAAGCCGGGCACCATCCCGTGCCACGGCAGCCGGGACCTGTCCACGGTGCAGAAGACGGGACGCCCCTCGTCCAGGGCCGCACGCACGCGCTCCCAGCGGGGCCTGGTGCTGTGCTGCTCGGTCCAGGGGACGCCGAGCCGGTCCAGTGCCGCAGGCACCCACGGCTCCGGGTGGTGCTGCGCGACGATCGTCATCATCGGCGGCATGTCCTTGTACTCGAACACGAAGTACATGAAGCCGATGCCGCCGGCCAGGCCGGCGATCAGCGCCTCGTCGTGGACGCTGCCCAGCGCGTGCCGGACGAGGGAGGCCTCGTGGTGCTGGTCGGTCCCGAACTCGCCGTAGACCAGGCCGGTCGGGAGGGCCGGGGCCTCGGCGCGGGCCGCCTGAGCCAGTACGTGCCGCCGGGCCGTCGTGTACGACTCTCCGGTACGGGCCATCCGTCGCCGTACCAGCTTCTTGAGCGCTCGCTGCTCCGTCACCGTCGATCCTCTCAGGGCACACGATGCGAACCCCTCACGCGGGCCCGCCACCGTCGCCACGAAAGGACAGGCCGACAAGGCAGACAAAGGAACACGCCCGCGATGACAAGAAGATCACCTCTGCCTCCGCGCCGCCCGGCAGCGTGAGGGCCGGGTCAGGAGGTCGGGCGCGCAGGCGGCGCCGGAGGCGCATTCTAGCCCTTCATCCCCTGACCCGGCACTGGGCTGACGGGCTCAGCCCAGCAGTTCGTACGCCGGGAGCGTCAGGAACTCCTCGTACTTCTCGTCGAGCGCGACCCGCAGCAGCAGGTCGTGGGCCCGCTGCCACTCGCCCGACTCGAAGGCCTCGTCGCCCAACTCGCGGCGCAGCTCGGCCAGATCCATCTCGGCGACCTGTCGCACCAGCTCCGGAGTGACGCGCTGCTCGCCCTCGGGGGTGTCGGGCAGCACCACACCTGCGTTGACCCACTGCCAGATCTGCGAGCGTGAGATCTCCGCGGTGGCCGCGTCCTCCATGAGGCCGAAGATGGCCACGGCGCCCATGCCGCGCAGCCAGGCCTCGATGTAGCGGGTGCCGACCTGGACGGCGTTGCGCAGCCCCGCGTACGTCGGCTTCGCGTCGGTGGAGTCGACGGCGAGGAGCTCGGCGGCCGTGACCTCCACGTCCTCGCGCAGCCGGTCCTTCTGGTTCGGACGCTCGCCGAGGACCGCGTCGAACGACTGCTGCGCGACGCTCACCAGGTCGGGGTGCGCCACCCAGGAGCCGTCGAAGCCGTCGGCGGCCTCGCGGTCCTTGTCTGCCCGCACCTTGGCGAACGCCTTCTCGTTGGCCTCCGGGTCGCGCCGGTTGGGGATCTGGGCGGCCATGCCCCCTATGGCGTGGGCGCCGCGCTTGTGGCAGGTGCGCACGAGGAGTTCGGTGTAGGCCCGCATGAACGGGGCCGTCATCGTCACCGAGTTGCGGTCGGGCAGGACGAACTTGGCGCCCGCGTCACGGAAGTTCTTCACGATGGAGAAGAGGTAGTCCCAGCGGCCCGCGTTCAGCCCCGAGGCGTGGTCGCGCAGTTCGTAGAGGATCTCGTCCATCTCGTACGCCGCGGTGATCGTCTCGATCAGCACGGTGGCCCGGACGGTGCCCTGCGGGATGCCGCAGTAGTCCTGGGCGAAGACGAAGACCTCGTTCCACAGCCGCGCCTCGAGGTGCGACTCCAGCTTGGGCAGGTAGAAGTAGGGGCCCTTGCCCATGTCGATGAGGCGCTGGGCGTTGTGGAAGAAGTAGAGGCCGAAGTCGACGAGGGCGCCCGGCACTTGCTCCCCGTCCACCCGCAGATGCCGCTCGTTCAGGTGCCATCCGCGGGGACGCATCACGACGGCGGGCATGTCCTCGGCCGGGCCGAGCTTGTAGGACTTGCCCGAGTTCTCGTCGGTGAAGTCGATGGTGCGCTCGTAGGCGGAGATCAGATTGAGCTGCCCGCCGACGACGTTCTCCCACGTCGGGGCGGAGGCGTCCTCGAAGTCGGCGAGCCACACCTTCGCGCCGGAGTTGCACGCGTTGATGGTCATCTTGCGGTCGGTGGGACCGGTGATCTCGACGCGGCGGTCCAAAAGCGCTTCGGGGCATCCGGCCACCTGCCAGTCACCCTCGCGGATGTCGGCGGTGTTGGGGAGGAAGTCGAGGGCGGAGGTGCGGGCGATCTCCGCCCGGCGCTCCGCGCGCTGCGTCATCAGTTCGTCGCGGTTCGGTGTGAACCGGCGGTGCAGGGCGGCCAGGAACTCCAGAGCGGGCCCGGTCAGCACCTCTTCCTGGCGCTCCACGGGAGGCGCATCGACGATCTCGACGGCTGAGGACGCTCCTGCGGGCATGGTGGTCACTCCTTAGGGCGGCGTGCTGTCACGGCCGCCGGTCGCGTGCGTTCGGCACGGAGTGCCGCGGGCCGAGCGGCGCTCGTGGAAGCGGTCCGGGTCTCGATGGGAGAGCCCAAACGCTTTCTGAACAGTGGAGACTAGTTTCCTTATGGTGGAATAATCAAGGGTCTGTTGACGTCGAGACATCCCTCACCCGTTCCGCGCTCCGGCCCGTGGCCCTGAGTGCCAGTCCTCCGGAGCCGGCGCCTGCGCCGTCCCCGGTGGTGAGGCGCGGACGGAGGATGGGTTCCGCGGCCCTGCCCGGCGAAACCCGCGGGCGGGCCGGTGCCCCGGCACTCGCCTTGTGCCCCCGACTCGCGGCCGGAACCCGGTCGGTGGCCCCGTGCCTGTGCCTGTGCCCGTGCCCGAGTCCACGCCCCCGCATTCGAGCGGGGGTGCGGGCCGAGCCCGGGATACGGGCCGGCCCGCGTTCCGCCCGCTCACGAGCCGGCGTCCTTCAGGCGTTCCAGGTCCACGGGGGTGTCGATGTCCGCCGGATCGGCGATGTCGCCGCACTCGACCAGCTCGACCTCGTCCGAGCGCGTGCGCAGATACGCCCGCGCGCCCTGGTCGCCCTCCGCGCTCGTCGCGATCCCCGCCCAGTGGTCCGCCCCGAACAGCACCGGATGGCCGCGGCGCCCGCCGTACGACGCGGCCGCCAGCGTGGCGGGGGAGCGGCAGACCGAGCGCACGCGGGCGACCGCGCCCGGACCGATCCACGGCTGGTCGACGAGCAGCACAACCGCCGCGTCCGTGCCCGTACCGGTGAGGGAGTCGAGACCGAGCCGCAGCGAGGAGCCCATCCCCGACTCCCAGTGCGGGTTGTCGAGCACCGTGCAGCCGGAGAGTTCGGCACGGGCGCGTACCCGTCCCGCGGCCGCGCCCAGCACCACGTGCACGCGGTCGCAGCCGCCGGCGCGCAGAGTCCGCACCGCGTGCTCGACCAACGGCCTCCCGTGCAACGGCAACAGGGCCTTGGGGCGGCCGCCCAGGCGCCGTCCCCCACCCGCCGCGAGCAGCAGCCCGGCCACCACTGGGGCGGCCCGGCCCTCGTCCTCGTCCCGCTCGCCAGTCATCCGGACCTCTTCTCCTGCCGTGCCGTCCTCGGGCCGGTCCTGTGCCGGGCCCTGCCTGTCGGCCGCCCGGCTGTCTCCCGCAGTCTCGCCGCCCTGCGCGCACCCGGAGGCGGTGCACCTCCGTCCGAAGGCGGCGTGTCACCGCCCGGGGGCCGGTGTACCTCCATAAGGCACGATTGCGCACGAGTCGCGCAAGGCGTGGCGAACTTGGTGCTTCACGCCCCGAATTTCGCGCTCTGTGTGGCGCGATGTGCGGAGAGTGGCGTTTACTTGGGGACGGCCGGTCGCGTTCGATCCTTTGGGGGGCGGGTGCGCGGCATCATCACTGTGGGGGCGAATCGTGGCGCGAAGCGATGCCGTAGAGCAGCGTGCGATACCTGTGGCCGACACTGGGGACGATCCCCGCGTCGCCGGGCTGAGGGCTGCCGTTGCCCGTCTGCGGGCCGAACTGGACGCCTACCCGGCCCTGTTGTACGACAGGCATGCAGCCGAGGACGAACTCACCGCCCTCGCCGCCCGGGTCGCCGAGGGCGCTCCGACGGCCGACGAGCTGCGCAGCTCCCTGCTCCAGATCCTCGCCGCCATCGGCTCGGTGAGCGCTCTCGCGGACGCGCTCTCGGCCCTGCGCAACGCCATGGAGCTCTTCGGCGAACCGCTGGGCTTCCAGGGCGTCAACTAGGTTCTGTCTCCCGGGAGTTCGCCAGGCCCGTACGGACGAGGATGCCGGCGAGGGGACCGACGCGGCCCGAGCCCGCGTCAGCCTTGACCGGCGGTCATGATCATCCAGAGGACCAGTGCGAGGGCGGACAGGATCGCGCCGGTCATGGCCAGTGGCTTGCCGCGGCTGTGCCCGCGGTAGGCGACGATCGCGAGGATGATCCCACCCGCCCCGGACGGCAGGCCGACATAGGCCCGAACGCCGGTCAGGTCCATCGGGAGGAGCGGCAGCACGCATCCGGCAAGGCCGAGGACGACCGCGGCCACCGCGGCCCCGAACCCCTTGGGACGGTCCGCCGGAGCCGGTCCGCCGGGCTGCGGGACCGACGCGTTCGGTTCGGGCGGCGGGCCGTAGCTCATGAGGACTCCTCACGCTGAATTTCCGGTCGGCCGGGGCTGCCGCCCGGCGAGGTGATCGGAGCGTACAGCCTGGGACGGACCGGCGGCCCACGCCCGTCGGGCCGCACGGTGCGGGGCGTCAGCGCCTCGCGGGTTGCCATAAGGGAATCGTCCGAGTCCTTACATGCCGATGACGCGCGGGCCCAACCGGTGGCCGGTGAGAGGCGGTTGGGGCGAGCTTTGAGGCGGCCCGGGAAGCCGAAGCCTGTCCGGGCCCACACCCGGACAGGCCGGCGCTTCACGAACGCACCGATCGGCGTCGGAGGGCTTGCCGGCATGGACGATCACGAACGTCCGCGGCTCGCGCAGCGGAAGGTGACCCGGAGCGCGGTGCGGAGAGCCGGCAAGCGACGCGAAGCTGGTCTGCCAAGTCCGCTGAGCGCGGTGCGCAACCGCCCCGTCAGGGACGGCAGTTGCACGGACAGCAGGGGCAGCTCGGCCCTCCCGGGAATGGCACAGGGACGGCAGGTCGGCCCCACGGTCGCGGCCGCCGCAGGCCGTGCGGCAGGCGCCGCTCAGGCCCCCGTGGCGCCGTTGCTCGCGAGGGCCTTCGAGAGCTGTTCGGCCACCTCGTGCATCAGCGGCACGAACTTGTCGGTCGCCGCCTCCGTGACCCTGCCGGCCGGCCCGGAGATCGAAATCGCCGCCGCCGTCGGTGAGTCGGGCACCGAGACGGCGATGCAGCGCACCCCGAGTTCCTGCTCGTTGTCGTCCATCGCGTAGCCCACCTCTCGGACGTGTTCCAGCGCCGCGAGGAAGCCCTCCGGCGTGGTGATGGTCCGCTCGGTCGCGGCGGGCATGCCCGTGCGGGCGAGCACCGCGCGCACCTCTTCCGGCGAGCTGCCGGCCAGCAGCGCCTTGCCGACGCCCGTGGAGTGCGGCAGCACGCGCCGTCCGACCTCCGTGAACATCCGCATCGAGTGCCGCGAGGGCACCTGCGCCACGTAGACCACCTCGTCGCCGTCGAGCAGCGCCATGTTGGCGGTCTCGCCCGTCTCCTCGACGAGCCGCGCGAGGTGCGGCCGCGCCCATGTGCCCAGCAGCCGGGAGGAGCTTTCGCCGAGGCGGATGAGGCGGGGGCCGAGCGCGTAGCGGCGGTTGGGCTGCTGGCGTACGTAGCCGCAGGCCACGAGGGTGCGCATCAGCCGGTGGATGGTGGGCAGGGGCAGTCCGCTGGTGCCGGAGAGTTCGCTCAGCCCGACCTCGCCGCCGGCGTCCGCCATACGCTCCAGAAGGTCGAAGGCGCGCTCGAGGGACTGGACGCCGCCCGACTGCCCCGTGGAGGCAGAGGTGCTGGGGGCGGTGGCGGGGTTTCGCCGGTCGGACGACGGCACGTCGCGTTCCTTTCCTGCGGGTGGGGCGCCTGCTACCGGCACACGATCCTCGGGCCCCGTGACCGCCGGCCCTGCGGATATCCGGACCGGAGACGACATTGATTCTGCAATGCGGAATTGTACTTCCATTGAGCGGAATCCGCCATGGCCGGCGTCTTGACGTGGCAGGGATCTGCCAAGAGGATCTGGCATCAACAGAATGTTGAAGAGAGGGGTGGTCAGGTGCCCGGCGTCCAACTCGTCCTGCGCTCGGCGCGCGTCGTCACACCCGAGGGTACGCGGGCGGCGACGGTGAGCGTCGCGGACGGCAGAATCACCGAGGTCGGACCGTACGACGCGCGGGTGCCGGACGGGGCGCAGCTGGTGGACACGGGCGACGACGCGGTGCTCCCCGGGCTCGTCGACACCCACGTGCACGTCAACGACCCGGGGCGCACCGAGTGGGAGGGCTTCACCACCGCGACCCGCGCCGCCGCGGCGGGCGGCATCACCACGCTCCTCGACATGCCGCTCAACTCCCTGCCGCCTACCACCACCGTCCCCCACCTCCGTACGAAGCAGGAGACCGCGCGCGCCCAGGTCCACGTCGACACCGGCTTCTGGGGCGGCGCGATCCCCGGCAACGTGGCCGACCTGCGCCCCCTCCACGAGGCGGGCGTCTTCGGATTCAAGTGCTTCCTCTCGCCCTCCGGCGTCGAGGAGTTCCCCGAACTCGGCCCGGACGAACTGGAGTCGGCGCTCACCGAGATCGCGGGCCTCGGCGGCCTGCTCATCGTGCACGCCGAGGACCCCGCGCGGCTGGCCGCGGCGCCGCGGAGCGGCGGCCCCGCCTACGCCGGTTTCCTCGCCTCCCGTCCGCGCGCCGCGGAGAACGACGCCGTCGACCTCCTCGTCGGCCTGGCACGGAAGCTGGAAGCACGCGTGCACGTGCTGCACCTGTCCTCCGGCGACGCGCTGCCGGCCATCGCACGGGCGCGCGGGGACGGCGTGGCGCTCACCGTCGAGACCTGCCCCCACTTCCTCACCCTCAGCGCCGAGGAAGTCCCGGACGGCGCAACCGAGTTCAAGTGCTGCCCGCCCATCCGGGAGCGGGCCAACCAGGACGCCCTCTGGCAGGGACTGGCCGACGGCACCGTCGACTGCGTGGTCTCCGACCACTCGCCCTGCACCGCCGAGCTCAAGGACGGCGACTTCGGTACGGCGTGGGGCGGCATCTCCTCGCTCCAGCTCGGCCTCCCGGCCGTGTGGACGGAGGCGCGCAGAAGGGGACACACGCTCGACGACGTCGTGCGCTGGATGTCCTCGGGGCCCGCGCGGCTCGCCGGACTGGACGGACGCAAGGGCGCCGTCGCACCCGGCCACGACGCGGACTTCGCCGTCGTCGCGCCCGAGGAGAACTTCACCGTCGACCCGGCGCGGCTGCACCACCGCAACCCCGTCACCGCCTACGCGGGCCGCACTCTGGACGGCGTCGTACGGGCGACATGGCTGCGCGGGCGGCGGATCGCCGAGGACGGCCGCCCGCTGGGGCGGAGCGGACGGCTGATCGAGCGGACCGAGCGTCCCGCGGGCGAGCACCCCGGCGCGGCCGAGCGCAACACGGACACCGGAACCGAGAGCCCCGGAAGGACCGAGAGGATCGAGAGGCCCACGGCATGACAGACACGCGGCACCCCGCCCCCGCCACCGCTTCCGGTTCCACGCCGGCCACGGGCCCCGACGCGGGCCCCGATCCGGGCAACGACGCGGGCCCCGACGAGGGACTTCCGCGCTTCACCGGCGACGCGAACCCGTACCGGGGCGGCGATCCGTACGCCGACTTTCGCACCGCCGAATTCCCCTTCGCCCACCTCCCGGACCTTGCCGACCGCCGGCTCGGCGCCGGAGTCACCGCCGCCAACGACGAGTTCTTCGCCGAACGCGAGAACCTGCTCAAGCCGGGCCGCGCCGAGTTCGACCCCGAACGCTTCGGCCACAAGGGCAAGATCATGGACGGCTGGGAGACCCGCCGCCGCCGCGGAGCCGGCGCCACGTCGCCGCACCCCGCCGCGGACGATCACGACTGGGCGCTCGTGCGGCTGGGAGCTCCCGGCATCGTGCGCGGGATCGTCGTCGACACCGCCCACTTCCGCGGCAACTACCCGCGCGCCGTCTCGGTCGAGGCCGCCTGCGTGCCCGGCGCGCCCTCGCCGGAGGAACTGCTCGACGAGGCAACCGACTGGGCCGTCCTCGTCCCGGAGACCGTCATCGGGGGTCACGCCGCCAACGGCTTCACCGTCGACGACGGCCGCCGCTTCACGCATCTGCGCGTCAACCAGCACCCCGACGGAGGGATCGCGCGGCTGCGCGTGTACGGCGAAGTCGCCCCCGATCCCGCGTGGTTGGCGGCCCTCGGCACGTTCGACCTGGTGGCCCTGGAGAACGGCGGCCACGTCCAGGACGCCTCCGACCGGTTCTACTCGCCGCCCGGAAACACGATTCTGCCCGGCCGTCCGCGGCAGATGGACGACGGCTGGGAGACGCGCCGCCGCCGCGACACCGGCAACGACTGGATCCGCTATGCCCTGACAGCCCAGGCCGCCGTCCGCGCCGTCGAGATCGACACGGGCTGCCTCAAGGGCAACGCGGCGGGCTGGGCGGAGCTCTGGGGCAGGGACGGCGAACAGGGCGACTGGCGCGAGATGCTGCCGCGCACCCGGCTCCAGCCGGACACGGTGCACCGCTTCCTGCTCGCCGGCACCCCGCCGGTGACGCATGTGCGGCTCGACATCCACCCCGACGGGGGCATCGCCCGGTTGCGTCTGCACGGGTCGCTCACCGAACAGGGCGTCCGCGACCTGGAAGAACGCCACCGACGGGCGACCGGGGACGGGTGAACTCCCGCTAAAAATCCCTCACTTGGCGTTGACATGTCATCTACGCGCGTCAGCATGGGTGCATGAGATTCCCCCCACGAATCGCGCGCTTCAGCGCCCTCGGTGCCCTGTCCCTCTCCCTCCTCGTCGGCGGTCCCGCCGCGATCGCCCAAGCGACCGCGGACGCCCCGAAGGCCTCCGCTCCGGCGGCGGTCGCCGCCGCGGACGTCGGAGAGATCTGCGAGTCCAAGCTGCCGGAGGAGGCCCACGAGACCCTCGACCTCATCGACAAGGGCGGTCCCTACCCGTATCCGCAGGACGGGACCGTCTTCGAGAACCGCGAAGGAATCCTCCCGGACCAGGACACCGGCTACTACCACGAGTACACCGTGGAGACGCCCGGCTCCCCCGACCGGGGAGCCAAGCGCATCGTGACCGGTGAGGAGGAGCAGGAGGACTACTTCACCGAGGACCACTACGAGTCGTTCGACAAGGTCGACTTCAGCTGCTGACGACGTTCACCCCCTCCGTCAGCCGCCGGTCAGCCGGCGGGTGCCGCAGGCCAGGCGAAGGTCGCCACGGCACCCGCCGGAAGTTCGTACGCCAGCGATCGGCCGGCCTCGGTGACGGAGAACTTCCGTGCCGAATCGGCGGAGTTGAGGACGACGGCCGCACGGGAGCCGTCCGGGTTCTCGAAGACCACGTCCTCGACTCCGCCCGGCTGGTCCGTGGGGCCGGGCTGGGGGACGCAGGGGCAGGTGTT
Source organism: Streptomyces sp. CNZ301 (assembly GCF_004217425.1). Lineage (NCBI taxonomy): Bacteria > Bacillati > Actinomycetota > Actinomycetes > Kitasatosporales > Streptomycetaceae > Streptomyces > Streptomyces sp. CNZ301. The sequence goes on along the minus strand of NZ_SHLG01000002.1, from coordinate 710,404 downwards.
CGGCGACCGGCTACGCGGCCCGGCGGGCGCGGCGCCGGTGCCTGCGCACGATGTCCGCGTAGTGGTGACCGCTGCTCTTGATCGTCCGCCGCTGCGTCGGATAGTCCACGTGGACGAGCCCGAAGCGCTTGTCGTAGCCGTAGGCCCACTCGAAGTTGTCCATCAGCGACCACGCGAAGTAGCCCGCCAGCGGCACCCCTTGGTCGACGGCGTCGACGCAGGCGGCCAGGTGCTCGTCGAGGTAGCGGACCCGCTCCGGGTCGTGGACCTCCCCGTCCGGGCCCACCAGGTCCGGGTACGCGGAGCCGTTCTCGGTGATGTAGATGCGGCGGGCGCCGTAGTCGTCCGTCATCCGCCGCAGCGTCTTCGCCAGGCCGGGCGGGTGCACCTCCCAGTCCATGTGGGTGCGCCGCGCCCCGGCCGGTACGACCTGACGGGCGCGGGGGAGGGGACCGCCCGGGTCGTCGGCGACGATGTTGCGGAAGTAGTAGTTCAGTCCCAGCCAGTCCAGCGGCTCGGCGATGGTCCTCAAGTCGCCGGGCCGCTCGGGCAGTTCGACCCCGTACAGCTCCAGCATGTCCTGCGGGTAGCCGCGGCCGTGCAGCGGGTCCATCCACCAGCGGTTGGTGTGCCCGTCGGCGCGCCGCGCGGCGGCGACGTCGGCCTCCTTCTCGGACGCCGGTTCGCAGTGGGTGAGGTTGTTGACGATGCCGACCTGCGCGTCCGGCACCGCCGCGCGGAGGGCCTGAACGGCCAGCCCGTGCCCCAGGTGCAGGTGGTACGAGGCGCGGACCGCCGCTTCGATGTCGGTCTGCCCCGGGGCCATCGCCCCTTCCAGGTGGCCGATCCACGCCGAGCACAGAGGCTCGTTGAGCGTCGCCCAGTGCGTGACGCGGTCGCCGAGACGCTCCGCGACCGCCGCGGCGTACGCGGCGAAGTGCTCGGCGGTCTCCCGTGCGGGCCACCCGCCGCGGTCCTGGAGCGCCTGCGGCAGGTCCCAGTGGTAGAGCGTCGGGAAGGGCGTGATGCCCTCTTCCAGCAGCGCGTCGGTCAGCCGGTCGTAGAAGGCCAGTCCGGCCTCGTTGGTCCTTCCGCTGCCGCCGGGCACGACGCGCGGCCAGGCGACGGAGAACCGGTAGGCGTCGACGCCCAGTTGCTTCATCAGGGCGATGTCCTCGCGCCACCGGTGGTAGTGGTCGCAGGCCACGTCGCCGTTGTCGCCGTTCGCGACCGCGCCGGGCACGCGGGAGAAGGTGTCCCAGATGGACGGCTCGCGGCCGTCCTCGGCCGCGGCACCCTCGATCTGGTACGAGGCGGTGGCCACGCCCCACAGGAAGTCGGCGGGCAGCGGGAACGGCGACGTCGAGGGGGCATGGGAGGATTCGGTCGCTTCGGACACAACGTTCCTTTCGTACGGGGCGGGATCGGGCCCGGGCAGGCAGGTGGCAGGTGTTGGGTGGCGGGATACCGGTGATGAGGACGGGCGGTGCCCGGGCGGTGCCTTGCTCGGAGGGCACCCCGGCACGGCACCGCCCAGTCCCAGCCGAACGGCCCTGCTCACCCGCTCACTTGACGCTCACTTCACGGCGCCCGCCGTGAGCCCGGTGACGAGATAGCGCTGCAGCAGCAGGAACCCGGCGACGATCGGCACGCTCGCGACGAGCGAGGCAGCCATGACCTGGTTCCAGTAGACCTGCGTCTGCGTGGCGTAGCCCTGCAGCCCGATGGCGAGGGTTCGCGTGGTCTCGTTCGTCATGACGGACGCGAAGAGGACCTCGCCCCAAGCCGTCATGAAGGAGTAGACGCCGACGGCGACGATGCCGGGCACGGCCGCCGGTACCACCACGCGCATCAGCGCCCCGAGCGGCCCGCAGCCGTCGGTGAGGGCCGCCTCGTCCAGGTCGCGGGGAATGGAGTCGAAGTAGCCGATCAGCATCCAGATGGAGAAGGGCAGGGTGAAGGTGAGGTAGGTGACGATCAGCGCCCCGCGCGAGCCGTAGAGCGCTGTGCCCGTGGCGTTTCCGAGGTTGACGAAGATGAGGAAGAGCGGCAGCAGGAAGAGGATGCCGGGGAACATCTGCGTCGAGAGGATCGTGACCGTGAACAGGCGCTTGCCGCGGAAGCGGTAGCGGCTGACGGCGTAGGCCGCGAACGTGGCGATGACCACCGAGCACCCGGTCGCCGCACCCGCCACGATCAGCGAGTTCAGGAAGTAGTCCGCCAGGGGCACCGTGCTCCAGATGTCGACATACGGACTGATCGTCAACGAGCTCGGAATCCACCGGAACCGGTCGGAGACGTCCTGCAGCGGCTTGAGCGAACTGCTCACCATCACCAGCAGCGGAGTCGCCGCGAAGAGTGTCAGCAGGGTCAGGACGATGCGGCGTGTCCACACGAAGGACGGCGGCGGCGCCGTGGGGGAGACGGCGCGGGAGCCGCCCCGCGGGCCCTTGCGGGATCCGGCACCCGAGCCGGCTGCGACGGCCGTGCCGCCGGACCCGCGTGAGGTGCCGTCCGCCGTGCCGTTCCCGATCCCGCCCGCGGGGGCGGTCGTCGTCTCAGACATCGCGCTTCCTCCCCGCGCCGGTCGCCAGCAGATAGCCGCCCGTCACCAGGAGCAGGAAGAGCAGCAGCAGTACGGACATCGCCGAGCCGGAGCCGAAGTCCCAGGTGACGAAGGACGATTGGTAGATGTGGATCGAGATCAGGTCCGCCGCCTCGGGCGCCGACTTCCCGAACAGGATGTACGGCACGTTGAAGTCGTTGAACGTCCACAGGAACAGCACCAGCACCAGCACCTGGTTGACCGGGCGCAGCGACGGCAGCGTGATCCGGCGGATCTGCTGCCGTATGCCGGCACCGTCGACCTGGGCCGCCTCGTACAACTCCTTCGGGATGTTCTGGAGCGCGGCCATCAGGATGAGGAAGGCGAACGGCCAGGTGCGCCACACGGCGACGACGACGAGCGCGGCGAAACTGTTGTCGCCGATCAGCCAGAACGGCTCGGAGTCGGTGAGCCCCAACTGGTCGTGTATGACGTGGTTGACCATGCCGCCGTCGCGCTGGAGCAGGAAGGACCAGGTGATGACGGCGGTGTAGACGGGCAGCGCGTACGGCGTGAGGAACAGCGCCCGCAGCAATCCGCGTCCGCGGAAGGACTCCTGCATCAGGATCGCCGCCGTCACGCCCAGCAGCCACGCGAGCGAGACCGCCAGCACCGTGAAGGCGCACGTGACGAGGAACGAGTGCAACAGGGCTTCGCCGACGGGGGCGTTGACGTCCACGGCGACGCGGAAGTTGTCCGCGCCGATCCACGGCGCCGCGTCCCAGTTCCGGATGTACTGCTGTGTCAGTTCCTTGAAGCTCATCACCACGCCGACGGCCATCGGCGCCAGGTGGATGAGGATCTCCAGGACGAGGGCGGGCAGCAGCAGAAGGTACGGCAGTCCGGCCCGGCGCAGGCGGTCGGGGAGGATGCGCCTGCGCCGGGGGAGTGAGGGCCTGTTGCCGGCCGGTGCCGTTGCCGTGCCGGGTGGGGGGCTGAGAGTCGTCATCGGCGCCGCTTACTTGCGCATCTGCTGCTGCGCGGCGGACAGTTCCTTCTTCACCGAATCGGTCGTGACCTTGCGCCCGGCGGCGGCGTCGGCGAAGAGGTCCTTGGTGGCCTTGCCGACGAGCGTCTCGAACTTCGACTCGTCCTCCACCTGGGGCAGAGGCGCGGAGGAGGTCGTGAGCACATCGCGCAGGACCTTCAGGTCGGACGTCTCGAAGGCCTTGTCGGACTGCGCCGACCTGACCGGCGGGATCGATCCGTACGCCTCGTTGAGGTGGCGCTGCTCCTTGTCGGACGTCATGAACTTCGCGAACTTCAGGGCACCGTCGATGTTGTCGGTGTTCTTGAAGACCGCCAGGTTGATGCCCGCGACCATCGACCTGGTGCCCTTCTCGCCCGAACCGCGTGCCTGCACGGGTATCGGTGCGACGCCGTACTCGGAGGACTTCATGCCGTTGGACTTCAGGCTCGTCGCTGCCGCCTGCCACATGAGCATGGCCGCCTTGCCCGTCGCGAAGTCGCGTACGGACTCGCGCTTGGCGTACTCGGCGTTCCCGGGCGGGGCGATCTTCTCGGCGGCGATCAGGTCGACGTACTGCTTGACGGCCCTGACGGCTCCGGGCGAGTCGAAGGTCGGCTTGCCGGAGGGGTCGAAGAAGTCGGCGCCGTGCTGCTTGCCGAGGATGAACGCGTGGTGGGAGTTCTCCACCGGGTCGCCGCCCTCGACGGCGATGCCGTACTTGCCGTCACCGGTGAGCTTCTTGCCGTCCTCGATCAACTCGTCCCAGGTGGCGGGGGGTTCGTCGATGCCCGCGTCCTTGAACATCTTCTTGTTGTAGTAGAGCCCGTAGGCGAGGGAGTAGATCGGCAGCGCCGCGGGGTCCTTGTCCGGTGCGCCGGCGGCGGCCAGCGCCGAGGGCGTGAAGCGCTTGGCTCCGCCGACCTCGGCCATGTTCTTCTTGTCCCAGGGCAGCAGGGCTCCCGTCGCCTGGAGGGAGGCGGACCACGTGTTGCCGATGTTCAGCACGTCCGGGCCCTGGCCGGAGGACGTGGCGCCGAGGATGCGGTCAAGGAGGCTGTCCCACGGGATGACCTCGAGCTTGACCTTGATCCCGGTCTGCTTCTCGAAGCGCTTCAGCTCCGGCGTGAGCACGCGCTTGTCGTGGGCGATGTTGGTGCCCTGGTTACTGGCCCAGTAGGTGAGCTCCTTCGGATTGTCGTTGGTGCCCTCGCCGTCGGTGGAACTGCCGCCACCGCACGCGGCGGTGACGGCCGTCATTGCGGCGGCGAGTGTGACGGTGACTGCGGTCCGTGCCCGGCTTCTGCTCATGGCGGCGGCCCCTCCCCGAGGCGGCTGTGTTCGGATCCTGAATGACCCGAACCACTAATTTCACGCCGTGAGTTAAGTAGTGAAAGAAAGGGGCGTCAAGACCTCTGACAGAGGTAGATTGGCAGAGGAGGGCAGCTGATGGACGGGAAAGACAGTCGAACCGTGCGCGACCTGCGGCGCAGCAACCGCGCGTCCGTGCTGCGCAATCTTTATTTCGAAGGGCCGCTCAGCAGGCAGGAGTTGGGCCCGGCCACGGGGCTCAGCTCCGGGTCGATAAGCAATGTCGTCACCGAACTCCTCGCCGAGGGCGTCCTGGAGGAGGCCGGGTCCGTCGGCTCCGACGGCGGCCGCCCCCGGACGCTGCTGCGCGTCGCGCCGCGCAGCGCCTGTCTCATCGGCGTCGACGTCGGTGAAACGCGGGTGCGGGTCGAGCTGTTCGACCTGAAGCTCGACGAAGTCGCCCGCAGCGAACAGCCGCTGGACGACGGCGGGCACGACGCGGCACTCGTCGTTCAGCTCGTCGAGAAGGGCCTCGCCGCGGTGCTCGCCCAAGTGGGGCCGTCCACCGGGCCGTTGCTGGGTGTGGGAATCGGCGTGCCCGGCATCGTGGAGCGGCGTTCCGACGTGGGAGCGGTGGTGCACGGCCAGACCATCGGCTGGGACGCGGTGCCGCTGGAGGCCCTGCTGCGCGAATCCGCCGGGCTCCCGGCAGGCGGAGCGCGGGAAAGAGGGCATCGGGTCCCCCTCCACATCGACAACGGGGCGAAGACCCTCGGCCAGGCCGAGATGTGGTTCGGGGCGGGGCGCGGAGCGCGGGACGCAGTGATCGCGCTGATCGGCTCCGGGGTCGGAGCGTGCGTGGTCACCGGCGGTGAGCCCTACAGCGGTGCCTCCAGAGGGGCCGGCGAGTGGGGCCACACCGTGCTCACCGTGGGCGGCCGCCGCTGCCGGTGCGGGGCGCGCGGCTGTCTGGAGGCGTACGTCGGGGCGCGCGCCGTGATCGACCGCTGGCGGGAGGCGGGCGGCGAACCCGGTACCGACGACGAGGAGTCGGCCCTCGCCGGACTGCTGGCCGCCGGGCAGGGCGAGGGGGAGCAGGCACGCGTGGCCGCGGGCGTGCTCGCGGAGACCGCCGAGTACCTCGGCGCCGGCATCGCCGACCTGGTCAACCTGTTCAACCCGGAACGGATAGTGATCGGAGGCTGGGCCGGACTGTTGCTGGGGCCACAGCTGCTTCCTGCTGTGCGGGAGGCGACGGACGCGTACGCTCTCCGGTACCCGGCGGCCCGTACGGCCGTCGAGATGTGCAGGCTCGGCCCGGACGCCGTGACCGTCGGCGCTGCAACGCTGCCGCTGCGCCGCTTCCTCGACGGGGGAGGAAGTCCGCCTCCGGGGGTGGCATTGTCCGTGTGAACGGGTAACGTCTCCACTGAGAGTGATGCCTTGGTGGCAGATGTGGGGAGAAACCGGTGGTAAACGGACCGGAGGCCATTACCTGCGGTGAGGCGATGCTGTTGATGCTCGCCGAACCCGGCATGCCGCTCGACCGCGCGGCCTCCTTCCGCCGTTCCGTCGCGGGCGCCGAGTCCAACGTCGCCCAGGGCCTCGCCCGCCTCGGTCACTGGGCCCGCTGGATCGGCCGCGTCGGCGACGACCCCGCCGGGGAGGCCGTGCTGCGCGAGCTGCGCGCGGACGGAGTCGACGTCTCCGGCGCCGAGAGGGACCCGAAGGCACCCACCGGTCTGCTGCTGCGCGACAGCCACCCGCAGCGCGTGATCGATGTGCAGTACTACCGCGCCGGCTCCGCCGCTTCGCTCCTCTCGGCGGACCAGATCCGCCCCGAGATGCTGGAGGGGGCCCGGGTGGTGCACGTCTCGGGCATCACGCCCATGCTCTCGGAGTCGGCGGCACAGGCCACTTGGGCGCTGGTCGAGCGCGCCCGGCAGGCGGGCGCCGCCGTCTCCTTCGACCCGAACGTGCGGCGCAAGCTGGGCACCGAGCACGACTGGATCCGCACGGTCGGCCCGCTGCTCCGCGAGGCCGACCTCGTCATCGCGGGGGAGGACGAGCTGGAACTGCTGCTGGGAGGGGGCGCGGAGGAGACGTCGAAGGCACTGCTGACGATGGGCCGCGCCCGCACCGTCGTCGTCAAGCGACGTGACCACTCGGCGGCCGCCCTCGGAAGGGACGGGGAGTGCACACAGGAGCCCTTCGACGTTCCGGTGTGCGACCCGGTGGGCGCGGGCGACGCGTTCGCCGCCGGCTGGCTCTCGGCCTGGCTGCGGGGGCGGAAGCCCGAAGAGGCCCTGGCCGAAGCGGCATGCGTCGCCGCCCTGGTCGTGCAGGCGCCGGGCGACACCGACGGGCTGCCCACGGCCCACGCGAGGGACCGCGCCCTGGCGGGGTTCCTCGGCGGCGCCGATTCCGTGCACCGCTGACCACGGGTACGGAGCCGCCTGGCGGCAACAAGAAGTCCAGGCGAAGACCGAAAGACTGAACGACCAGCAGACCGAGCGCACCGCGAGGGGCGGAGCGTGGCGGGGGAACGGGTCACAACGGCCGTACCGCTGCCGCTCCGCCGGACCAGAAGAGAGGCGGCCACAGCCGTGTACCGATGGGAGATCACCCGAACCGCCCTTGAGCAGCGCATGTTCGCCATCATCCGCAGTGACGGCTACGAGGGCGTCACGTCGACGGCGGACACGCTCCTCGGCGCGGGCGTCAACAGCCTGGAGATCTCGCTCACCACCCCGTACGCCCTGGACGCCGTGTCCACCCTGCGGCGCGAGACCGGGCCGGAATGCGTCATCGGCGCCGGCACCGTCCTCGACGCGGCCTCCGCGCGCGCCGCGATCGACGCAGGCGCGCTGTTCCTCGTCTCACCCGCGCTGGACGCGGACGTCATCCGCACCGGCCACCGATACGGCGTTCCCGTCTTCCCCGGCGTCGCCACGCCCACGGAGATGGTGCGGGCGTTGGAACTGGGCGCCGACGCGCTCAAGCTCTTCCCCGCCTCCGGCCACGACCCGTCCTGGCTCAAGGACGTACGGGCGGCGCTTCCGCAGGCACCGCTCCTGCCCACCGGCGGTGTCACCGTCGAGAACGCCCCCGAGTGGATCGCCGCCGGCGCCGTCGCCTGCGGCATGGGCTCGGCGCTCACCAAGGGGGACCGTGAGGCGACCGCGAAGCGCGTCACGGATCTGCTGCAGCGGCTCGAGGAGGCCGTCCCCGACTCGTCCCGCAGACGCGGCCGCTGACCCGCTTTCCGCAACCGGTGCCGTACCGGGCGTCACCCCAGGGGGGCGCCGCAGCGGTCAGCCGGCGACGGCCCGCGAGCAGCGGCTGCGGGCGGAGCCGCATGTTCCGCCTCACATGACTCCCGAACCCCCACCTCAACGGCACAAGAAGAATCTAGTCTGTGCCAATGCAGATCAGGGAGTGCCGGGAAACCGACGTGGCAGTGCTCGAAGAGCACATGCCCTCGCCCGGTGCTGCCTGCGACCACGCCTCCCGCTTCCGCCGGCACCGCGAGGGTGCAGCCACCTTCCTCATCGCATGGCGCGACGGACTGCCCGTCGGCAGCTGCGACATCCTCTGGGAGGGCTGCCAGGCGCCGGAGGTCAGGGCCGTGCACCCCGACTGCTCCGAGATCAGCGGTCTCGGCCTCTGGCCGGAGGCGCTGCGCACGCAGTGCGTCGGCACCGCCCTCATCCAGGCCGCCGAGCGGCTCGTGCTCGCGCGGGGCCGCGTCAAGGTCGGCGTGGGCGTGGAGAAGAACAACCCGCGCACGCACGACCTCTACAAGCGGCTCGGCTACCGCGACTCGACTCCCTATCTCGACTGCGGCTCCTACGAGGACAGCGCCGGCCTCACCCACCGTGTCGCCGACGGCTGCACATTCATGGTGAAGCTGCTGGACCCGGCGGACGCGACGGACCCGGCGGACGCGACGGACCCGGCGGATCCGGCGGGCACGGCCCAACAGCCCTGAGCCCGGGGCCGGTTCGGGCCGTCCATGTCCCGGAGCCGGCGATGACCCATCGACCTCCGTGCCCGCACACGGCGAAGATCTTCCGGCTCCTCGCCCGTGGCGGGCCGCCTGCCGTCACGCCCTGAGCCCGCGCGCGGGAAAAAGCGGCGGCGTGAGAAGGGCGCGCGGGCGCTGCGGCCGTGCCGCCGGACGCCTGGTGGCCGCGGCTTCGCCCGGCGGCTAGTGTCCGGACATCTCCGGCCGTCCGGGCCGGCCGACCCAGGGGAGCTTCGATGTCCGTCCGCCGCGTCGTGCCAGACATCCGTACCGAGGCCATGGAGGACAGCCGCGACTTCTACGGGCTGCTCGGCCTGGAGGAGGTCATGAACCTGGGCTGGGTGATGACCCTCGCCTCTCCCGACAACCCCACGGCGCAGGTCATCGTCATGAACCGCGACGAAACCGCGCCCGTCGAGCCCGACATGAGCGTCGAGGTGGAGGACGTGGACGCGGTGTACGCGGCGGTCGTCGAGGCCGGCGCGCAGATCGTGCACCCCTTGCAGGACGAGGAGTGGGGCGTGCGCCGCTTCTTCGTCAGGGATCCGAACGGGCGCGTGGTCAACGTGCTGACCCATCGCTGACGCACGCGTCGGCTCGCCGGCATCGGCGGGGGCGCCGGGCGGAAGCACGGCCCGGCACGGCCCTCAGGCCAGCTCGGCCACCGCCACCGGACGCTTCTCGCGCCGAGAGAGCTCGCACGCCTCGGCGATGCGCAGCGCGGCCAGCGCCTCGTATCCGTCGCACGGGTTGGGCGCCTCGCCCCGCACCGCCCGCACGAACGCGGAGAGTTCGGACTCGTACGCCGGGGCGAACCGCTCCAGGAAGCCGGGCCAGGGCGTGCCCTTCGACGGCGTCGCCGCCGGCTCGACGGAGGTCAGCGGCGTTCGGGCGTCGAGGCCCACGGCGATCTGGTCCTTCTCGCCCGCGACTTCCATGCGCACGTCGTACCCGGCGCCGTTGACGCGGGTGGCCGTCGCCGTGCACAGCACGCCGTCGTCCAGTGTGAGCAGCACGGCGGCCGTGTCGACGTCACCGGCGTCGCGGAACATCTCCGGGCCCGCGTCCGAGCCGGCCGCGTACACCGAGAGCACCTCGCGGCCCGTCACCCAGCGCAGGGCGTCGAAGTCGTGGACGAGGCAGTCGCGGTAGAGGCCGCCGGAGAGCGGGATGTAGGCGGCCGGCGGCGGCGCCGGGTCGGAGGTGGCGGCACGCACGGTGTGCAGCCGGCCGAGCGAGCCGGAGCGCACGGCGGCGCGTGCCGCCGCGTACCCGGCGTCGAAGCGGCGCATGAAGCCGATCTGCAGCAGGGTTCCGGCCTCGTCGACGGTGCGCAGGGCGGCCATCGTGCCGGGCAGGTCGAGAGCGATCGGCTTCTCGCAGAAGACGGGCAGGCCGCGCCCGGCCGCCGCCTGGATCAGGCCCGCGTGCGAGGCGGTCGCCGAAGCGATCACCACGGCGTCGAGGTCGCGGGAGAGGAGTTCTTCGGGTGAGGGGGCGAGGGTCGCTCCGAGGTCCCCGGCCACCTCGGCGGCGCGCGGGGCGTCGACGTCGGTGACGAGCAGTTCGCTCACCTCGGGTTCGGCGACGAGAGTGCGGGCGTGGAAGGTGCCGATCCGGCCGGTGCCGATGAGTCCGATGCGCATGTGGGTACGTTCGCGTGCCGCTTCGAGAGCTGTCAATACTTTGTCAGGACAATTGGACGAACCACGGGGAGGGATCACCGGATCACGGTCCGCTTTGTCCGGACAACCGAACTTACGCCTTCCGGTGGACCGCCCCGCGCACTACGCTCCCCTCGTGGCCAAGAATGATCCCGTGGACCTCGAGTTCAGCGTGGACCGCAGCAGTCCCGTCCCGCTGTACTTCCAGCTCGCCCAACAGCTCGAGACCGCCATCGAACGCGGCAAACTCTCCCCCGGCAGCCTGCTCGGAAACGAGATCGAGCTCGCGGGGCGGCTCGGTCTGTCCCGCCCCACGGTGCGCCAGGCCATCCAGTCGCTGGTCGACAAGGGCCTGTTGGTACGCCGCCGCGGCATCGGCACCCAGGTCGTGCACTCCCAGGTCCGGCGTCCGCTGGAGCTGAGCAGTCTCTACGACGATCTGGAGGCCGCGGGCCAGCGCCCGGCCACGCAGCTGCTGATGTACGAGAAGGAGGAGGCCACGGCCGAGGTCGCCGCCGCGCTTTCCGTCGTCCAGGGCGCCCAGGTGCGGCGCGTGGAGCGGCTCCGCCTGACTCACGGCGAGCCCATGGCCTTCCTCCGCAACCACCTGCCCGGCGACCTGCTCCAGGGGGAGAGCGGCGAGGAGCTGGAGTCGACGGGCCTCTACCGGCTGATGAGGGGCCTCGGTGTCACGCTGCACAGCGCGCGCCAGTCCGTCGGTGCCCGGGCCGCCACCGCGGAGGAGGCGAAGCTGCTGGGGGAGGACGCGGGGGCGCCGCTGCTGACCATGGAGCGCACGACCTTCGACGACACGGGCCGTCCCGTCGAGTACGCCTCGCACCTCTACCGGGCCTCGCGCTACGCGTTCGACTTCCAGCTGCTCGTGCGGTCCTGAGCCGGGAACCCGCCGCCGAGTCTCCATCGCCCCCGGCGCCGTGCCCTCGCAGGCAGGGCCGGAGGCCGGAGAAGGGCGGACACTTTGTTCGGACAAACTCTCATGGAGAATGTTCGGACAAAGTATTGACGGCCCGCTCCGGGCGCGGCTAGAACTCCGCTCATGGTCCTTCGGCGTAGAGCACGTAGAGCGACAACGGTGGCCGCAGCCCTCACGAGCGCGGCCCTACTCGCCGCCGGCTGCAGCAGCTCCGGCGGCAAAAGTGGCGAGGAGCAGAGCAACGGTGCGGGCGGCGGCAAGGGCGTCGACACCCCGCGCATGACGATCGCGATGGTCTCCCACTCCGGCGACGGCGACACCTTCTGGGACATCGTGCAGAGCGGAGCCAAGGACGCTGCCCGCAAGGACAACGTCCAGTTCGACTACTCGCACGACGAGGAGGCGGGCCGCCAGGCGCAGCTCGTGAAGTCCGCCATCGACAAGAAGGTGGACGGCCTCATCGTCACTCTCGCGAAGCCCGACGCGATGAAGGGCGTGCTGAAGAAGGCGGTGAAGGCCGGCATCCCGGTCATCACCATCAACTCCGGCGGCCAGTACTCCTCCGAGCTCGGTGCGCTCTCGCACATCGGCCAGGACGAGGCGATCGCGGGCGAGGCCGTCGGCGACGAGCTGAACAAGCGCGACCGCAAGAAGGCGCTCTGCGTCATCCACGAGCAGGGCAACGTCTCGCTGGAGGAGCGCTGCGCCGGTGCGAAGAAGACCTTCGACGGTGAGATGAGCACACTCAACGTGGACGGCACGAACATGCCGGACGTGCAGTCCTCCGTCGAGGCCAAGCTCCAGTCGGACGGCGACATCGACACCGTGCTCACCCTCGGCGCTCCCTTCGCCGCGACGTCCGCCAAGGCCAAGGAGAAGGCGGGCAGCAAGGCGGAGATCGACACCTTCGACCTCAACGCGCAGGTCGTGAAGGGGCTGAAGGACAAGAGCTTCGGCTTCGCCGTCGACCAGCAGCCCTATCTCCAGGGCTACGAGGCTGTCGACGCGCTGTGGCTGCACGCCTACAACGCCAACGAGCTCGGCGGCGGCAAGCCCGTCCTGACCGGACCGCAGATCGTCACGGACAAGGACGTGCCGCGGCTGGAGAAATACACCAAGCGCGGAACCCGGTGAACATCCCCCGCGGGCGGGCCCCCGATACTGGCGCGGACGTCCGCGCCGGTCCGGGGTGCCGCCGCGGGCGCCGCGACGAACAGGAACACCCGCACCGAGAGGTCAGCAGTACGTGTCCAGGCTGGAAAGGTTCCGCCGGAACCGCGCGGGAGCCCGCGCGACCCGGGCCGCGACGGCAGCGGCCGTCCTCGTCTCCGTCGGGCTCGCGTCCGCCGGACTGGCGGGGTGCAGCAGCACCGGCGGAAAACGGGCGGAGGAGGAGCGCAACGCGGCGGTCTCGGGCGACGCGGCCGTGGACACTCCCCGCTGGAAGATCGCCATGGTGAGCCACTCCGGCGAGGGCGACACCTTCTGGGACATCGTACAGAGCGGCGCCGAGCAGGCGGCCGCCAAGGACAACATCGACTTCCACTACTCGCACGACAAGGAGGCGGGCCGCCAGGCGCAGCTCGTGAAGGCCGCCGTCGACAACGAGGTGGACGGCCTGATCGTCTCCCTCGCCAAGCCGGAGGCGATGAAGGGCGCGCTGAGGAAGGCCGTCAAGGCCGGCATACCCGTCGTCACCGTCAACTCCGGCCAGGACAAGTCCGAGGAGTACGGCGCACTCGCCCACATCGGCCAGGACGAGGTCCTCGCGGGCGAGGCCGTCGGGCGGGAGCTGAACGAGCGCGGACGCAAGAAGGCCGTGTGCCTCCTGCACGAGCAGGGCAACGTCGGCCACGAGGAACGCTGCCGGGGCCTGCGCAAGACCTTCGACGGCAAGGTGCGCAACCTCCACGCCGACGGTACGAACATGCCCGCCGTCGAGTCCTCCCTCGAGGCCGAACTCCAGTCGGACCGCAAGATCGACACCGTCGTGACACTCGGCGCGCCCTTCGCTCCCACGGCCGTCAAGGCCTCCGAGGGCGCGGGCAGCAAGGCGGAGACCGTCACGTTCGACCTCAACGACCAGGCGGCGCAGGGGCTCGAGGACGGCTCGATCGGATTCGCCGTGGACCAGCAGCCGTACATGCAGGGCTACGAGGCCGTGGACCTGCTGTGGCTGGAGCGCTACAACGCCAACATGCTGGGCGGCGGCAAGCCCGTGCTGACCGGCCCGCAGATCCTCACGAAGAAGGACGCATCCACCTTGCAGAAGTACACGAAGCGGGGAACGCGATGACGGCTGCACCCACACCCACACCACCCACACCACCGGGCGCCCCCGGGGCGGCGGAAGACGGCACCGCCACGGAGGCGCGGGCAGGCGGAAGCTCCGCGGGCACCGGCCCGGCGGGGAAGAGCGACGAGCGCCTCGTGCACCGGCCGCTGCTTCAGCGGCTGCTGGGCCGTCCCGAACTCGGCGCCGTCGTCGGCGCGATCGCCGTCTTCGCCGTCTTCTCCGTGGTCGCCGACAGCTTCCTGCGCGCCTCCAGCCTCTCCACGGTGCTCTACGCCTCCTCCACCCTCGGGATCATGGCGGTGCCGGTGGCGCTGCTGATGATCGGCGGCGAGTTCGACCTGTCGACCGGCGTGATGGTCACCAGTTCCTCGCTGGTCTCGTCGATGTTCAGCTACCAGATGACGGCCAACGTCTGGGTCGGCGTCGGCTTCTCGCTGCTGGTCACGCTCGGCATCGGCTTCTTCAACGGCTACATGCTCGTCCGTACGAAACTGCCGAGCTTCATCATCACGCTCGGCACGTTCCTGATGCTGACGGGGCTCAACCTCGGCCTGACGAAGCTGATCAGCGGCACCGTCTCCACCAAGACGATCTCCGACATGGAGGGCTTCGCCTCGGCCAGGGCGCTCTTCGCCTCCGAGCTGACCATCGGGCCCGCCGAGATCCAGATCACCGTCGTGTGGTGGCTGGCCCTGGTCGTCCTGGCCACGTGGCTGCTGCTGCGCACGAAGGCCGGGAACTGGATATTCGCTGTCGGCGGCGGGGAGCACACCGCGCGCGCCGTGGGCGTCCCCGTCGCCCGCACCAAGATCGGCCTGTATCTCGGGGTGGCCCTCGGCGCCTGGATATCCGGCCAGCACCTCCTCTTCAACTACGACGTGGTCCAGTCCGGCGAGGGCGTCGGCAACGAGCTGATCTACATCGCCGCGGCCGTCATCGGCGGCTGCCTGCTGACCGGCGGTTACGGTTCGGCGGTGGGCGCCGCCGTGGGCGCGTTCATCTTCGGCATGACGAGCAAGGGCATCGTGTACGCGCAGTGGGAGCCCGACTGGTTCAAGTTCTTCCTCGGGGCGATGCTGCTGGTCGCCGTCCTGCTGAACGCGTGGATACGCAAGCGTGCGGAGGCGAGCCGATGACGGCGGAGAAGAACACGGACATGAGCACGGACAAGAACACGGACAAGAACACGGACAAGGACACGGACAAGGACACGGAGACCGGCGCCGGGGCGGCCGTGGACACCGGCAGCGCACCCCCGGACGCCGCGACGGCGAAGGCCCCGCTCGTGGAGCTGACGGACGTCAGCAAGTTCTACGGCAACATCCGCGCGCTGGAGGAGGTCTCCCTCCAGGTCCACGCGGGCGAGATCACGTGCGTGCTCGGCGACAACGGCGCCGGCAAGTCGACGCTCATCAAGATCGTCGCGGGGCTCCACCAGCACGACGCGGGAACCTTCCGCATCAACGGCGAGGAGACCCGGCTCTCCTCGCCGCGCGAGGCTCTCGACCGCGGCATCGCCACCGTCTACCAGGACCTCGCCGTCGTCCCGCTGATGCCGGTCTGGCGCAACTTCTTCCTCGGCTCGGAACCCGCCAAGGGCCGGTTCTCCAAGGGACCCTTCGCCCGGCTCGACGTGGAGCACATGCGGCGCACCACGCACAGCGAACTGCTGCGCATGGGCATCGACCTGCGCGACGTCGACCAGCCCATCGGCACCCTCTCCGGCGGTGAACGGCAGTGCGTGGCGATCGCCCGCGCCGTGTACTTCGGAGCGAAGGTGCTCGTGCTGGACGAGCCGACGGCCGCGCTTGGCGTCAAGCAGTCCGGCGTGGTGCTGAAGTACGTCGCCGCGGCCCGCGACGCCGGGCTGGGAGTGGTGCTGATCACGCACAACCCCCATCACGCCTACCTCGTGGGGGACCGCTTCGTCCTGCTCAAGCGCGGAGCGATGGCCGGCAGCCACCACAAGGACGGCCTGCAACTCGAGGAGCTGACACGGCAGATGTCCGGCGGCAGCGAGCTGGAACAGCTCAGCCACGAACTGGAGCGTGCGCCGGTACCGCAGCATCTGGAGTGACGGCGGGGGCCACCGGCGCCAGCGCCGGCCGGCACCTCCGCGTCCTGGCTGGTCACAGGAGTGTGGCGCCGCGACCTCGCGCGGTAAGGCAGAATCGGCCTGTGGGCCGGGACCGGGCTCACCGTTCCGTCCGGCCCACGGAACGATCGACCCGCCGGCCCGGAGGCCGGCAGCCGCGCACGAGGAAAGGCCGCGCAGTGAGCATGTACCGAGAGCGCGCGGACCGGGACCGCCGCCATCGCCGCTCCGCGCCGAGCGCCAGCGTCCTGCGGACGGTCAGCACCCGGGAGCGCCGCTCGCCGCTGTCCGCGCCCCGCGTCCCCACGGTCGGCATCGACATCGGCGGCACGAAAGTGATGGCGGGCGTCGTCGACGCCGACGGCCAGATCCTGGAACAGGTGCGCGCCGAGACGCCCGAGAAGTCCAAGAGCCCCAAGGTCGTCGAGGACACCATCGCCGAGCTGGTCCTGGACCTCTCCGACCGCCATGACGTGCACGCCGTCGGCATCGGCGCCGCCGGCTGGGTCGACGCCGACCGCTCCCGCGTCCTGTTCGCGCCGCATCTGGCCTGGCGTGACGAACCCCTCAAGGACGCTCTCACCGCACGTCTCGCCGTCCCGGTCATGGTCGACAACGACGCCAACACCGCGGCCTGGGGCGAGTGGCGCTTCGGAGCCGGACGGGGCGAGGACCATCTCGTGATGATCACCCTCGGCACGGGCATCGGCGGCGCCATCCTGGAGGAGGGCCGCGTCAAGCGCGGAAAGTACGGGGTGGCGGGCGAGTTCGGGCACATGCAGGTCGTGCCCGGCGGCCACCGCTGCCCCTGCGGCAACCGCGGCTGCTGGGAGCAGTACAGCTCGGGGAACGCCCTCGTGCGCGAGGCCCGTGAACTCGCCGTCGCCGAGTCCCCCGTCGCGTACGGGATCATCGAGCGCGTCGGCGGCCACATCTCGGAGATCACCGGCCCGCTCATCACCGAACTGGCCCGCGACGGCGACGCGATGTGCACCGAACTGCTCCAGGACATCGGGCACTGGCTGGGCGTCGGCATCGCCAACCTCGCCGCGGCCCTCGACCCCGGCGGCTTCGTGATCGGCGGGGGTGTCAGCGCCGCCGACGAACTGCTCATCGACCCGGCACGTGAGGCCTTCAAGCGTCATCTCACGGGCCGCGGTTACCGGCCGGAGGCCACCATCGCCAAGGCACAGCTCGGCCCCGAAGCGGGCATGGTCGGTGCCGCCGACCTCGCCCGTCTCGTGGCCCGCCGGTTCCGGCGCGCCAACCGGCGCCGGCTCGAGAGATACGAGCGCTACGAACGCGCCGCCGACAACCTGCGCCGGGCGGTGGGCCAGTGACCACCACCACGCCCCCTGGAGTGCGCCCGTCGCGGCGGCCGCCGCACCGCCCGCGCCACCGCCTGCTCACTCTGCTCATCGTGGTGCTGCTGATCGCGGTGCCGCTCGGCTACCTGGTCAGGTCCGCCTTCCAGAGCCGCGAGAGCGGCGAGGACAAGCAGCGCAACGCGGCGGCCACCAACCTCACCTACGGCTGGCCGAGCAAGGTGCAGCGTGACGTCTACGATGTGCCTCTGCCGTCCCGGTCCAGCCACTATGCCTTCTACGAGGCGAACTCCTGGCAGACCAGCACGCTCTACGTGCAGTTCCGCGTCCCGCAGAAGAAGCTCGGAGAATTCCTCGAAGACGTCGGTACCAGCTCTTCCGAACTGAGGTCCGGACACGTCACCATCGGCGGCAGGCATGCCGAGAAGGTCGGCTGGGACCTGGAGAAGGAGGGGCACGACTACGCGGGTACCACGTACCGGCAGAGCGGCAGCCGCCCGGACGTGGCGATCACCGTCGACCGCACGTACCGGAGCACGCCGCGTGTATATGTCGTGTCCACAGTGAAGTTCTGATGTACAGAGCAATGCCCCCGTGGTCGCGCCCCGCGGAGTGCTGGGTAGCGTGGCCGCGTGAGCGAGAAGCAGAGTGACCGGATGTTGCAACACCGCCTGGACGGCCCCGACGACGCCCCCGTGCTTGTGCTCGGTCCGGCCCTCGGTACGACGTGGCACATGTGGGACCGGCAGATACCGGAACTGACCCGCAGCTGGCGCGTTCTCCGATTCGACCTGCCAGGTCATGGGGGAGCCCCCGCGTATCCCGCCGACTCGGCCACGTCGCTGGCCGAGCGCGTCCTGGCCACGCTCGACTCCCTCGGCATCCAGCGCTTCGGCTTCGCCGGGTGCTCCATCGGCGGCGCCGTCGGCATACAGCTGGGCATCCTGGCCCGCGAAAGGCTCTCCTCGCTCGCGCTCATCTCCACCTCGCCCCGCTTCGGGACCGCCGACGCCTGGCGGCAGCGCGGCGTCGTCGTCCGTACCAACGGGCTCGACCCCATCGCCCGCTCCACGCCCGAGCGGTGGTTCACCGAGGGGTTCGTCGAAGCGCAGCCCGCGATCGTCGAGTGGGCCGTGCAGATGGTGCGCACGACCGACCCCGGCTGCTACATCGCGGCCTGCGAGGTGCTGGCCGCCTTCGACGTGCGCAGTGAACTGGGCGGGATCGGCGTGCCGACGCTGGTCGTCGCCGGCGCCGAGGACGAGGCGACACCGCCCGCCGACGCCCGCGCCCTCGTCGCCGGGATACCGGACGCGAGGCTCGCGATAGTGCCCGGAGCGTCGCACCTGACGCCCGTCGAACAGCCGGGCGCCGTCACCGAGTTGATCATCAGGCACTTCACGACAAGCTGGCAGGAGTCGCCCGCGGGTCCGCCCGCCCCGGCGCCCGTGATCACTCCCGCACCGATCAGGCCCACCGGCGCCGTGGCGGAACTGGAGTCCGCGGACCTCGTCACGGCCCGCAGCGACACCTACGACGCGGGCATGAAGGTCCGCCGCGAGGTTCTCGGAGACGCGCACGTGGACCGGGCGCAGGAGAACGCGGACGACTTCACGCAGGACTTCCAGGACTTCGTCACGCGCTACGCCTGGGGCGAGGTATGGACCCGTCAGGGTCTCGACCGGCGGACCCGCAGCGTGATCACCCTCACCGCGCTCGTCGCCCGCGGCCACTACGACGAACTGACCTTCCACATCCGGGCGGCCCTGCGCAACGGCCTCACCCCGGAGGAGATCAAGGAGGTCCTCCTCCAGACCGCCGTCTACGCCGGCGTTCCCGCCGCGAACTCCGCGTTCGCGGTCGCCCAGGGCGTGATCCGGGAGGAGACCACGCCGGACGAGTAGCCCCGCTCCCGGGTCGCGCGCAGGCCACGCGGACGTCGCGCCGAACCGCCGGGAGCAGCAGGCACAATGGCCCCCATGGAGCTGATCAAGAAGGGCCACGCCTGCGTACGGGTCGAGAGGGACGGACGCACGCTCGTCATCGACCCCGGAGGCTTCAGCGAGGGCGACGCCGCCGTCGGAGCCGACGCGGTGCTGGTCACGCACGAGCACCCGGACCACTTCGACGAGGGCCGGCTGCGCGCCGCCATGGAGGCCAACCCGGCCGCGCAGATCTGGGCGCCGCGCAGTGTGTCGGAGCGGATCTCCACGACCTTCCCCGGCCGGGTGCACACCGTCGGAGAGGGCGACGCCGTCGACGCCGCGGGTTTCCCGGTCGAGGTCCACGGGCAGCTGCACGCCGTGATCCACCCCGACATCCCGCGGATCGCCAACTGCGGATACCTCGTGGACGGTTCCCTCTTCCACCCCGGTGACGCCCTGACCGTGCCGGGCCGCCCCGTGGACACGCTGCTGCTGCCGGTGCACGCGCCCTGGAGCAAGGTCTCCGAGGTCATCGACTACCTGCGCGAAGTCGCGCCGCGCCGCGCCTTCGACGTGCACGACGGACTCCTCGCGGACCAGGCGAGGCCGGTCTACGACCGGCTCATCGGCGACTTGGGAGGCGTGGAGCACGGGCGTCTGGCCCCCGGCGAGAGTGTCGGTGTCGCGCGGTAGATTTCACGGCATGCGTATCGCGACCTGGAACGTCAATTCCGTGGGTGCCCGTCTGCCGCGGCTGCTGGAGTGGCTGGAGTCCTCCGCTCCCGATGTGCTCTGCCTGCAGGAGCTGAAGTGCTCCGCCGAGGCCTTCCCCGCCGCCGAGGTCAAGGCGCTGGGTTACGAGTCGCTGGTCAACGGCGACGGGCGGTGGAACGGGGTCGCGGTCCTCTCCCGCGTCGGCCTGGCCGACACCGTCACCGGCCTGCCCGAGGGCCCGGCCTACGACGGCGGCCAGGAGTCGCGCGCGGCGGCTGCGACGTGCGGCGGTGTGCGCGTGTGGTCGGTGTACGTGCCCAACGGCCGCGAAGTGGGCCACCCGCACTACGACTACAAGCTCCAGTGGCTGGAGGCGCTCCGCCGGACCGCCCGGCACGAGGTCTCCGGCGACGTCCCCTTCGCGATACTGGGCGACTACAACATCGCCCCCACCGACGAGGACGTCTACGACCGGGCCGTCTTCGAGGGCTCCACCCACGTCACCGAGCCGGAGCGTGCCGCCCTGAAGGCCCTGCGCCAGGAGGGCCTGTCGGATGTGATGCCGCGCCCCCTCAAGTACGACCACCCGTACACGTACTGGGACTACCGGCAGCTGTGCTTCCCGAAGAACCGGGGCATGCGCATCGACCTCGTCTATGGCAACGCTCCGTTCGAGGCGGCCGTGAAGGACGCCTACGTCGACCGGGAGGCGCGGAAGGGCAAGGGCGCCTCCGACCACGCCCCCGTCGTCGTCGACCTCGAACTCTGACCGTCCCGGCAGGGGCAGGGCGCCGCCGGCGTTTCCGCGCGACGCCCTTCCCGTCCCGGCCTGTGCTTTTTCGTCCCGGTCCCGGGCGCGGTGCGGCTACGGCACGAGCTTCCTCAGATCCACCGAGTCCGCCATCGCCTTGTATCCCGCGTCGCCCGGGTGCAGATGGTCGCCGCTGTCGTACGCGGGCAGCATCCGCTGGGGGCGGTCCGGATCCCGTACGACCGCGTCGAAGTCGAGCACCGCGTCGAAGGTTCCCTTGCTGTCGCGGACGAAGGCGTTGACTGCGCTGCGCTTGGCCTCGACCTCCGGCAGGCAGTCCTTGTAGCCCTCACAGGGCGTCAGCGTGGCCCCGACGACGCGCAGTCCACGCTCGTGCGCGCGCCGGGCGACCTCTTTCAGACCCGCGACGACCTCCTCCGCCGAGGCGCCCCACCGCACGTCGTTGATGCCTTCGAGGACGACGACGGTGTGCGCGTTCGAGTGCGCCAGCACGTCACGCTCCAGACGGTGCAGGGCGCTGACGCCGCCCGTGTCGTCGCTGACACCGTCGCCGGGATAGCGGTCGGAGACGACACGGTTCGCGGAGATGCCCTGGTTGAGCACGCCGTAGCGCGGCACTTCCTGCTGTGCGCGCAGCCGCCGGGCCAGCACGTCCGGCCAGCGCCGGTTGGTGTCGGGCGTGGAGCGCACCCCGTCCGTGATGGAGTCGCCGAACGCGACGACGGACCCCGGGCCGCCGCGCACGTCGACACCCGTGAGGAAGGGCCACACCCCCAACGAGCCGGTGAACGCCGTGCCTTCCTGGTCTCCCGTGCGGTCGCCGCTGCCGCCGGCGCTGACGTAGCTGCGCTGACTCGTCGCGCTGTGCACCGGAGCGGCCGCCACCGGGCCGGGCAGATGGATGCTCACCAGAAGATTGCTGTCGGCGGGCACTTGGAAGCCGACGGGATCGCTCACCGCGTGCGTGCCCGCGGGCATCACCACTCCGTCGCGGCCGCCGAACTGCAGCTTCACCGGCCTCCCCCTGCCGGTGGCGCCCTCCTGCTGGACGACGACCGAGGCCCGCCCGATCTCGACGGGCGCCGAGGCGAAGGTGTTCGCCAGCCGGATGCGCGTGCGCGAGCCGCCGGCGGAGGTGTGCACGACGAGGCGGAGCGTCTGGTTCGCCCAGGGGCCGACGGTCGTGTACCCGGCGGTGCTCGTCGTCCAGCTCCCCGTCCACTCAGGCTCCTGACGCCGCACCGACGCGGCGAAGACGTGCAGATCGCTTTCGGGACCGGCGTCGCGCGGCAGCGTCACCGAGCGGACGGAGCGGCCCTTGCGGACCGGAACCGTCACGGCGTACAGCTTTGCCTTCTCCGTGAGTGGCGTTCCTGAGCGGGTGTTGATGTGCGGCAGCGCGACGGCCTTCGTCGCGAGCGGGCCGGCGCGCCAGTCGGGAGCGGTCAGCGTGTAGGGGGACGTGGAGCCGTCCCAGTAGCGGATGGTGCCGGTGCCGGTGACGCCCGCGCCCGGGCCTCCGCTTCGGGAGGTGGCCGCGACCAGCAACGACACCGCGTTGCCGGTTCCGCTGACCCGGACCTGCTGCCCGTCGGCGCGTACGTTGTCGGGCTGTCCCGGACGCTTGTGCGGCCAGCGAAGTGCGGCGGAGTCGAGCCCGAGCAGGCGGCCCGGCTCCCAGCCGGCGGCCTTCAGGTCCTGCGCGGAGAGGGAGTTGCCCGCCCCGTCGAAGTCGGCGGCTCCCGGCCGTGCGTCGTCGCTCACCGCCCGGTTGTCGAAGAGCCGCTCCAGAGGGAGCGGCTCTTCGGTGGTCGTTGTCGTGCGGTCCTCCGCCGCCACTGCCGCGGGGGCACCCGCGAGGGTCAGCAGGATCACGAGGGGAACACTCCACAGACGTCCGCGCACGCCGACGGTCCTCTCTCTTCGTCCGGCACCAACACCCTTTCCGCGCGCCCCGATTCGACCGAGGCCCGGTGAAGGTAGAGAGACGGCAAAGCGGCGTCAAGGTGTCCAGTCGGGACACCGGCCGTTTTTTCCGCACGCCTGCCGATGCACAGCGTGCCTGTGGTGCTCGCCCATGGGGGAATGACACCCTGAAACGCATGAACATCCCCTTCCTGGACAACTGGCGTAAGAGGCACGGCGACGCGCGGAACGCCTCGATCGCGGACGCGGTGTCCGGCGAGGACCCGGAGGGTGCCGCGCAGCTTCTCTCGGAATGCGAACTGCTGCGGGACCAGGCAGGGGACGCGGGAGTCGAACTCGACGACTCGGTCGAGTCGTTGGCCGCCCTGGACCAGCTCCTGCCGCGCTGGCGGGACGACCCGGAGATCACTCCCTGGCTCGGCAGCGACGCCGGCCTGTACCTGGGGACGGTTCTCGTACGGACCGTGCCGGGCGCCCGGTGGCGGCTGCGGCCGGACGGTCAGCCGGTGGTGCGGCTGGGCTCGGGCCGGGAGCTGGACGTCCTGGAGGAGGGGGCTTCGTGGGCGGAGACGGGCACGCCGGAGCTGTCGCAGCTGTACGCGGAGTTCTCCGAGACGTGAGCCCGGAGCGCGGGCCGGGCGTCGCCTGAGCCGGCCGAAGGACGGGCGGGCCGTGCGGGTGTGCAGGCAGGGCGCTCCGTGTGCTCAGCTCTTCGCCCGGTGACTGCCGCGGCGTCCGCCCGCGTCCGGGTCGGCCGGCGATGCGGGTGGTGGCGCCGTCGCGGCGCGGGTGACGTCGGCGACGAGCTCGACGACGTCCGCCCCGTATGCCTGGGAGTTGACGACCCGCAGCAGCACGCAGAAGTTCCCGTTGGCCCCGTATCTGCGCGTCAGCTGGTCGTGGTGCCGGGCCAGATGACGGGCCGCGGCCTGGTGGGTGACGGAGCGCTGGCCGCAGATGAGGAAGACGGGGCGGGCGGTGTCGCCCTGCCCGGCGGTGAGCCGCGCGAGGAGAACGTGCTCGCGCACGCCGGGCTCCAGGAGATGACGCTCGCCGCCGATGGTGAAGGCGCCCCTGTCCGGGCTGTTGCCGGTCTCGGTGTCGATGCGTACGCCCGGCAGCAGGGATTGCAGATGAGCTGCCATGCGCCGGTTCGAGACGGGCCCGCCGATGCAGAACTCGGTGCGCTCGCCGAAGCCCTGCTGCGCCATGTCGTGGGATATGACGTCGGCGTTCGCTCCGCACTCCTTGACGACGGCGGACAGCTCGAGCAGCGCGAAGACGTCGTTGCGGATGACGGACCATTCGGCGGTGGCGGCGTCCCGGTTGACCACCATGAGGCACTCGGAGTGCTGCGGCAGGCCGAAGAACCGCTGCTTGCGGCCGAGTCCGCGCCGCCACAGAAAGGTGCGCGCGAACCAGCCCAGGGCGATGGCGAGGGCCACCGCGACGGCACCCAGCACAAGAGCAGGCAGGTTCTGCGTCATGAAGCCGGAGCGTACTGCGCAGACGGACGGGGTGCAGCGGGGTCGGCGGGATCTGCGCAGCGAGAGCGGCGGGATCAGCCCCGCACCGGTGCTGACGCGACTTCGGCGGCGGGCTAGTCTTCGCTGACCCGTCCCGTCAGGAGGCTCCCATGCGGCGTATGACCAACCGCCGTTCCGTCAGACTGATCGCCGTGATCACCGCCACCGCGGCCGTCGCCACGGTGGGTGCCGCGGCAGCACCCGCCCTCACCGGAAGCGGTCAGGACGCCGGGCACGAGCCGTCGAAGAAGCCGGTCGCCGTCGGCTACGGCGGTGCCGTCTCCAGCGTGGACGCGGACGCGTCCGCGGCGGGGATCAAGGTGCTCAAGCAGGGCGGCAACGCCGTCGACGCCGCGGTGGCCACGGCCGCCGCCCTCGGCGTCACCGAGCCGTACTCGGCAGGCCTCGGCGGAGGCGGGTACTTCGTCTCCTACAGCGCGGCGGACGGGAGAATCCGTACTCTCGACGGCCGCGAGACCGCGCCGAAGAGCGCCGACGAGAAGCTCTTCCAGGAGAACGGCGAGGCCATACCGTTCGCCGAGGCCGTCACCAGCGGCCTGAGCGTGGGTACCCCGGGCACGCCCGCCACATGGGAGAAGGCCCTCGGAAAGTGGGGCACGAAGCCCCTCGGCAAGGTGCTCGCCCCCGCCGAGAAGCTGGCGCGCGACGGCTTCACCGTCGACAAGACCTTCCGTCAGCAGACCGCCGACAACGAGGAGCGCTTCCGCAAGTTCCCGGACACCGTCGAGCTGTTCATGCCCGGCGGCGAACTGCCCAAGACGGGCAGCACCCTGCGCAACCCGGACCTCGCCCGCACCTACAAGGCGATTGCCCGCAACGGCACGGGGCAGCTCTACGACGGGGCGATCGCCGACGACATCGTCGAAACGGTGCGCAGGCCGCCGGTCGACCCCGGCAGCGGGGAGAAGGTCCGCAAGGGCGACCTGACACGAGAGGACCTCAAGGCGTACGAGGTCAAGAAGCAGGCGCCGTCGCACACCGAGTACCGCGGTCTCGACGTCTTCGGCATGGCACCCTCCTCCTCCGGCGGGACCACCGTCGGCGAGGCCCTGAACATCCTCGAGCGCGGCGATCTGAGCAAGCTCAGCGAGAAGAAGCTGCTGCACCGCTACATCGAGGCCAGCCGCGTCGCCTTCGCCGACCGCGGACGCTGGGTCGGCGACCCGTCGGCGGAGGACGTGCCCACGAAGGAGCTGCTCTCGCAGCGCTTCGCCGACTCACGTGCCTGCCTCATCAAGGACGACGAGGTACTCAAGAGCCCGGTGGCGCCCGGAGATCCGCGCGACCCGGAGGAGTGCGGCTCCGGCGACAAGGCCGCGCCGACGACGTACGAGGGCGAGAGCACGACGCACCTGACGACCGCCGACAAGTGGGGCAACGTCGTCTCCTACACGCTGACGATCGAGCAGACCGGCGGCAGCGGCATCACCGTCCCCGGGCGGGGCTTCCTGCTCAACAACGAGCTGACGGACTTCTCGTTCGAGCCCGCCGACCCGGACGTGCACGACCCGAACCTGCCGGGCCCGGGCAAGCGTCCGCGTTCGTCCATGTCGCCGACGATCGTGCTGGAGGACGGCAAACCGGCCTTCGCGCTCGGCTCGCCCGGCGGTGCCACGATCATCACCACCGTGCTCCAGAGCATGATCAACCACGTGGACCGGGGCATGCCGCTGGACAAGGCGCTCAACGCGCCCCGCGCCAGCCAGCGCAACGCGGCGAAGACCGAGATCGAGCCCGCGCTGTGGAACAGCGGCGTGCGGCCCCGGCTGGAGGATCTCGGCCACTCCTTCACCAGGATCGACGAGATCGGCGCGGCGACCGCAGTGCAGCAGCTGCCCGGCGGACGGTGGCTCGCCGCGGCGGAGGAGGAGCGGCGCGGAGGCGGCTCGGCGATGGTGGTACGCCCCTCGAAGTAGCTGCGCCCCTCGACGTGGGGGACGTCAGGAGCCGGCCGGCCCGGCCGGCTCCTGACGGTCGCCGGGAGCGGACGGGGAGCGGGACGAAAACTGCCCGTAGCATCCCGGACACACCCGCTGTAACACGGCGGGTGTGCAATGCCGGGCATGGCAGATGTGCCCGCTGCGGCGACCGCCCGGCCGCCCCTGGAACCGGTTCGTGTGTACGCCGCCGAACTGGCCGCGCTGGCCGGGCAGTTGGACGCGGCTTCCGGCTGGTACGCCGTCTTCGCCGCGCACGACCCGCAGGGTCTGCGGGACTGCCTGGCGGGCCGGGAGGTTCCCCCCTGGGACGTCGTGGCCTCGCTGCTGGACGACTTCACGCACCTGTACGGGACCGGACCGGCGCGGCGGGCGGAGGAACGCCTGCTGCGGCTGCACGCCGCGGCCACCACCGCGTATGACATCTGGGCCGGCGGCGGGCCGGTGCTGCGGAGCCGGCTCGCCGTGGTGGAGGGGGAGTCGGCCGAGGCGGCGGCGCGCGTACGGGCACTGGAGCCGGACGGCGGCACCGAGTTGGCGTGGGCGCTGGACCATCTCGCGCGGACCGAGGCGCGCCGTGCGGAGCTGCGCGCCCGTCACGCAGCTCTCGACGCTCCCACGCGGGGCGGGCCGGCCGAGCGGGCCGGCGCGCCCGAGCACCACGGGCCCGCTGCCGATCCGTCTCCGGACACCCCCGCGCGCGCCAACAGGCGTGCTCGTACGGGCGGTTCGCGTTTCGCCGGGGCGCCCCTCACAGCGCCGGACGCCGCCGGGCCCGCCGCGATCGTGCCGCCCGGCGCCCCGTCGCCCGACCTCGTCCCGCCCGCCGCCGGGAACGCCGGTGCCGCCGCCGCAGGTGAACCGCCGCCGCGCGGCGCCCGGTTCGCCGGGGCGGTGCGGCGCCCCGCCGCGGCCGTACCCGCCCCCGAGGAGGTCGCCGAGGCGCGGGCGGCCGAGGAGGAGACCGCCGCACGGCTGACGCACCTGCGGCGTGCGGGAAGCGGCGGCGAGGCGCACGCGCTGCTGTGCGAGGCCGCGGGCCGGCAGCCGCTCCGGTTCGCCGTGCTGGTCGAGGAGTTGCACCGCCGCGGCATGACGTCGGACGCGGGGATTCTGCTGTGGGAGGCCGCTGCGCTGCCCGCCGGCGCCTTCGCCGCCGCTGCCGGTGCGCTCTCCTCCCTGGGCCGCGCGGAGGACAGCGCACGGTTGCTGCGCCAGGGCGCGCACCGGCCGCCGCAGCAGATCGCCGAGGCCGCACTTGCCCTGCACCGGGCAGGGCGGGAGAGCGGGGCCGTGGAGTTGCTGGCCGCCGTCATCCGTGCCCGCTCACCGTCGGGAGCCGCCGAGGTGCTGACCGAAGCCCCCGTGGCGCCTGCCGCTGCGGCGGTGCTCGTCTCTCTCGTCCTGGACGCGGCACGGACGCTGTCCCCGGAGCACTGCCGCAGGGTCGCCGACGCATTCCGGGCCGCGGGAGTTCCGGGCGTGCCGGGAGCGGTGTGACCGGGCGGCCCGGGGAACCGCGCGCGGCTCGTCGCCGGCGGTTGTGCCTGGTGGCCGGGCGTGCGGGGCTTCGAGGACCGGTCTTTCACGCGTCAGCGGAAAGCCCGATCGTTCGGGCGACCTGGCGCAGATGCCCTTGCCACCGTGCGTGACCCGACCTACCGTCACATTCTCACGTGGATCTACGCGTGTCGAATGGCCTTGACCTCCCGGCAAAGGAGCTGCTCATGCCCGATGTTGTGCGCGCCGCCCTCGTGCAGGCGACATGGACAGGCGACACGGAATCGATGATCGAGAAGCATGAGCAGCACGCACGCGAGGCGGCCCGGCAGGGCGCCGAGGTCATCGGATTCCAAGAGGTCTTCAACGCCCCGTACTTCTGCCAGGTGCAGGACGCCGAGCACTACAAGTGGGCCGAGCCCGTGCCGGACGGCCCGACGGTGCGGCGGATGCAGGAGCTGGCACGCGAGACGGGAATGGTCGTCGTCGTCCCGGTCTTCGAGAAGGAGCAGTCGGGCTTCTACTTCAACACCGCCGCGGTCATCGACGCCGACGGCACCTACCTCGGCAAGTACCGCAAGCACCACATCCCCCAGGTCAAGGGATTCTGGGAGAAGTTCTACTTCAAGCCGGGCAACGTGGGCTGGCCCGTCTTCGACACGGCCGTGGGCAAGGTCGGCGTCTACATCTGCTACGACCGCCACTTCCCCGAGGGCTGGCGCGCCCTCGGACTCGAGGGCGCGCAGCTCGTCTACAACCCCTCGGCCACGCACCGGGGCCTGTCCTCCTACCTGTGGCAGCTGGAACAGCCCGCCGCCGCCGTCGCCAACGAGTACTTCATCGCCGCCATCAACCGGGTCGGCACCGAGGAGTACGGCGACAACGACTTCTACGGCACGAGCTACTTCGTCGACCCGCGCGGCCAGTTCGTCGGCGACGTCGCGAGCGACAAGGAGGAGGAACTCCTCGTCCGCGACCTCGACTTCGGGATGATCGAAGAGGTGCGCCGGCAGTGGGCCTTCTACCGGGACCGCCGCCCCGACGCCTACGACGGGCTGGTGCAGCCCTGATGAGCACCCACCACACCGCCGGACCGGCGGCGGCGCTCCTTCACCGGCACCGCGCCGTCATGCCCGACTGGCTCGCGCTGTACTACGACGAGCCGATGGAGATCACCCACGGCGAGGGGCGGTACGTCTGGGACGGCGAGGGCAACCGCTACCTCGACTTCTTCGGCGGCATCCTCACCACGATGACGGCCCACGCGCTGCCGGAGGTCACCAAGGCCGTCAGTGAGCAGGCGGGGCGCATCCTGCACACCTCCAGCCTCTACCTCGACCGGCCCATGGTGGAGCTGGCCGAGCGCATCGCCGCCCTGTCCGGGATTCCAGACGCCCGCGTCTTCTTCACCACCTCCGGCACCGAGGCCAACGACACGGCGCTGCTGCTGGCCACCACCTACCGCCGCTCCAACCAGATCCTCGCGCTGCGCAACAGCTACCACGGCCGTTCCTTCTCGGCGATCGGCATCACGGGCAACCGCGCCTGGTCGCCCACGAGCCTCTCGCCCCTCCAGACGCTCTACGTGCACGGAGGCGTCCGCACCCGGGGTCCCTACGCGGCCCTGGACGACGCGGAGTTCATCGAGGCCTGCACGGCGGACCTGGAGGACATGCTCGGCCAGACCGGCGGTGACGTGGCCGCTCTGATCGCCGAACCGGTGCAGGGCGTCGGCGGGTTCACCTCACCTCCGGACGGCCTGTTCGCCGCGTTCCGCGAAGTCCTCGACGAGCGCGGCATCCTGTGGATCAGCGACGAGGTGCAGACGGGCTGGGGCCGCACCGGCGAGCACTTCTGGGGCTGGCAGGCCCATGACCGGGCCGGCCCGCCCGACATGCTCACCTTCGCCAAGGGCATCGGCAACGGCATGTCCATCGGCGGCGTCGTCGCACGGGCCGACATCATGAACTGCCTTCCCGCCAACTCCATCTCCACCTTCGGCGGCAGCCCCGTCACGATGGCCGCCGGCAACGCGAACCTCAACTACGTGCTGGAGCACGACCTTCAGGGCAACGCGCGCCGCGTCGGCGGCCTGCTCCTGGAGCGGCTGCGGGCCGCGTCCGCCGGCCTGGGCGTCGTACGGGAGGTGCGCGGCAGGGGCCTGATGGCCGGCGTGGAACTGGTCGATCCGGACACCGGCGACCCGTCGCCGAAGGCGGCCTCGCTGGTGCTGGAGGCGGCGCGCGAGGGGGGTCTGCTCATCGGCAAGGGCGGCGGCCACTCCACGAGCAGCGTGCTGCGCATCGCACCGCCGCTGAGTCTCACCGTCGCAGAGGCGGAGGAGGGCGCCGGAATCCTGGAGCGCGCCCTGCGCACGGCCAACAACGAGCTGGGAGGGAAGAGTTCGCAATGACGCACTCACGTACGGTCGTTCGCGGGGGGCTCGTCATCACCGCGTCCGACGAGACGCACGCGGACGTACTCGTCGAGGACGGACGGATCGTCGCCACCGCGGCCACCGGAAGCAGCGTCGCCGAGGGCTGGAGCGCGGAGCACACCATCGACGCCACCGGCAAGTACGTCATCCCGGGCGGCGTCGACCCGCACACCCACATGGACATGCCCTTCGGCGGCACCTTCTCCTCCGACGACTTCGAGAGCGGAACCCGGGCCGCCGCCTGGGGCGGCACGACCACCATCGTCGACTTCGCGATCCAGACGAAGGGCCACGCGCTTCGGGAGGGCCTGGACCGCTGGCACGCCAAGGCCGACTCCAAGTGCGCCGTCGACTACGCGTTCCACATGATCCTCTCCGATGTGAACCAGGGGACGCTGAAGGAGATGGACATGCTGGTGGAGGAGGGCATCACCTCCTTCAAGATGTTCATGGCCTACCCGGGCGTCTTCTACAGCGACGACGGGCAGATCCTGCGCGCCATGCAGCGCACCGCCTCCAACGGCGGCCTGACGATGATGCACGCCGAGAACGGCATCGCCATCGACGTCCTCGTCGAACAGGCGCTGGCCGCCGGCCGGACCGACCCGCGCCACCACGGCGAGGTGCGCAAGGCCCTGCTGGAGGCGGAAGCCACCCACCGGGCGATCCAGCTGGCGCGGGTGGCGGGTGCACCGCTGTACGTCGTGCACGTCTCCGCCGAGGAGGCCGTCGCCGAACTCGCCGCGGCCCGGGACAAGGACCTGCCGGTGTTCGGCGAGACCTGCCCGCAGTACCTGTTCCTCTCCACGGACAACCTGGCCGAGCCGGACTTCGGCGGAGCCAAGTACGTGTGCTCCACGCCGCTGCGGCCGCGTGAGCACCAGGCCGCACTGTGGCGGGGGCTGCGCACCGACGATCTCCAGGTCGTCTCCACCGACCACTGCCCGTTCTGCTTCGTCGGGCAGAAGGAACTCGGCCGCGGCGACTTCTCCAAGATCCCCAACGGGATGCCGGGCGTCGAGCACCGGATGGACCTGCTGCATCAGGCCGTGCTCGACGGCCACATCTCGCGCCGCCGCTGGATCGAGATCGCCTGCGCCACACCGGCCCGGATGTTCGGGCTGTACCCCAAGAAGGGCACTCTGCAGCCCGGTTCGGACGCCGACATCGTCGTCTACGACCCGCAGGCGCAGCAGACGCTCTCCGTCGACACGCACCACATGAACGTCGACTACTCGGCGTACGAGGGCAAGCAGATCACCGGTCAGGTCGAGACGGTGCTCTCGCGCGGCGAGACCGTCATCGACAGGCGCACCTACACAGGACGCGCGGGGCACGGGCAGTACACGCCCCGCGGTCTGTGCCAACTCCTCGGCTGATACCAGCGGTTGAAAGGAACGACAGGCATGGACTTCGGACTCGTACTGCAGACGGACCCGCCCGGCTCGCGGACCGTCGGCCTCATGCGGCGTGCCGAGCGGCAGGGCTTCCGCTACGGGTGGACCTTCGACTCCGCCGTGCTGTGGCAGGAGCCTTTCGTCATTCACAGCCGCGTGCTGGAGAACACCGAGCGGCTGATCGTCGGCCCGATGGTCACCAACCCAGGCACCCGCTCGTGGGAGGTCACGGCCTCCACCTTCGCCACCCTGAACGAGATGTACGGCAACCGCACCGTGTGCGGCCTCGGCCGGGGAGACTCGGCGATGCGCGTCGCCGGGCGCAAGCCCAACACCCTCGCCCGCGTCAGCGAAGCGATGTCCGTCATCCGCGACCTGGCGGAGGGACGCGAAGCGGTCATCGACGGCACACCGCTGAAACTGCCGTGGGTGCGGGACGGGAAGCTGCCGGTGTGGATGGCCGCGTACGGGCCGAAGGCGCTGGCCATGGCGGGCCGTGAGGCGGACGGCTTCATCCTCCAGCTCGCCGACCCGTATCTGACGGAGTCGATGGTCAAGGCGGTGCGAGTGTCCGCCGCCCAGGCCGGCCGCGACCCCGACGACGTCACCATCTGCGTGGCCGCCCCGGCCTACGTCGGCGACGACCTCCAGCACGCCCGGGATCAGTGCCGCTGGTTCGGCGGCATGGTCGGCAACCACGTCGCCGACCTCGTGACGCGCTACGGCGAGAACTCCGACGTCGTGCCCACGGCGCTGACCAGTTACATCAAGGCACGTCAGGGCTACGACTACGCACACCACGGGCGGGCCGGAAACCCCGACACCGAGTTCGTGCCCGACGACGTCGTCGACCGCTTCTGCCTGCTGGGCCCGGCCGAGGCGCACATCGAGAAGCTGCGGACCCTGCGGGACCTCGGAGTCGACCAGTTCGCCGTGTACGCCATGCACGACGCCACGGAGTCGGTCATCGACGCCTACGGACGGGACATCATCCCCGCCCTGAACGACTGAGCGGGGGCGGCCCGCCTGCGCTCGTCCCGGTCGCCGTGACACCGCACTTGTGCCGGGACAGCGCAGTGCCGGGACACCGCACTTGTAACGCGGCACCCGCACCGACGATGCCACAACGACGATTCCGCAACGACAACCGAAGAATCACCCAGCACCCAGCAGAAGAGGTGTGTGTGCCATGACCGGGACCGTTCCAACCGCCGCACCGGGCCCGCAGGACGCGCCCGGTCCAGGCACCACTGGAGAACTGACCCATCCCGACGGCCGGGTGGAGCTCGTCGAGGGCGCGATACCGGAAGGCAGCCGGTTCGCCAACGCCGACCTCCACCCGGTGCCGATGGCCAAACGGCACTGGACCACCTACAACTTCGCGGCCGTGTGGATCGGCATGGCCCACAACATCCCGTCCTGGCTGCTGGCTTCGGGTCTCGTCGCCCTCGGCATGGACTGGAAGCAGGCCGTCTTCACCATCGCCCTGGCCAACGTGATCGTGCTGCTGCCGATGCTGCTGACGGGTCACGCCGGCCCCAAGTACGGCATTCCCTTCCCCGTCTTCGCACGGGCCTCCTTCGGGCTGCGCGGAGCGAACCTCCCGGCGCTGATCCGCGCGGCGGTGGCGTGCTGCTGGTTCGGCATCCAGACGTGGATCGGCGGCCAGGGCATCTTCGTACTGCTCGGCAAGATCTTCGGAGGCTGGACGGAGGCAGCGAAGATCGCCGGCCAGCCGTGGACCCTGTGGGTCTGCTTCGTGCTGTTCTGGGTGCTCGAACTCGCCATCATCTACCGGGGGATGGAGACGCTGCGCCGCTTCGAGAACTGGGCGGCGCCGTTCGTGATCGTCGGTGCCTTCGTGCTGCTTGCGTGGATGGCCGTCAAGGCGGGGGGCTTCGGGCCGCTGCTGGACGAGCCGTCGAAGCTGGGCTGGGGCCCCGAGTTCTGGCCGGTGTTCTTCCCCGCCCTCATGGGCATGATCGCCTTCTGGTCGACGCTCTCGCTCAACATCCCCGACTTCACCCGCTTCGGGGCGGGGCAGCGCGCCCAGGTGTGGGGCCAGTCCCTCGGCCTGCCCACGACGATGACGCTCTTCGCCCTGCTCTCCGTCTTCGTCACCTCCGGGTCGCAGGTGGTCTACGGGGCGTCGATCTGGGACCCGGTGGAGCTCGCGGGCAAGACCGACAACGTCTTCGGTCTGCTCTTCGCGCTCGTGACCGTCCTGGTCGCCACGATCTCCGTGAACCTGGCGGCCAACGTCGTCTCCCCGGCCTACGACCTGGCGAACCTCGCGCCCAGGTTCATCAACTTCCGTACCGGCGCGCTCATCACGGGCGTCGTCGGCGTCGTGATCATGCCGTGGAAGCTGACGGAGACGCCCGAGCTGTACATCTACACCTGGCTCGGGACGGTCGGCGGCCTGCTCGGTACCGTCGCAGGCATCCTCATCGCCGACTACTGGCTGGTGCGCCGCACCCGCCTGCACCTGGCAGACCTCTACCGCGAGGGCGGCGCCTACTGGTACGGCTCGGGCTGGAACTGGCGGGCCGTCGTGGCGTTCATGGTGGGCGGTGTGCTCGCCGTCGGCGGCTCCTACTCCGCCAAGGGCAAGGGCCCCTTCCCCGCCGACGGCCTCATCCCCTTCCTCCGGCCGCTGGCCGACTACGGCTGGGCGGTCGGCGTGACGAGTTCGCTGCTGCTGTACGTGGCGCTGATGCGGGTGAGCCCGCCGAAGGGGGCCGATGCGGTGAGGTGACGCATCCGCTGCTCCCGGCGCTCCGGCCGGCCGCCGGGCTCAGGGGCCGGCCGGAGGATCGGCAACGGCCTCAGGCTGTGCGGTGCCCGGTGGCGCGGTGCCCGGTTGTGGTCCGGGAGGTGCTTCGCCCGTCCCGGGCTCGTGCAGAGTGCGCAGCAGCAGCCAGCCGACGGCAGGCAGCGCGATGAGCGGCGCCAGTGCGGTCTGCAGTGAGGCGGCGTCGGCGACGGCGCCGATGAGCGGGCTCGCGATGCCGCCGATGCTGACGGTCAGTCCCAAGGTGACACCGGCGGCCGTTCCGACGCGCTGCGGCAGGTAGTCCTGGCCGAGGGTGATGTGCAGGGAGAAGGGCACATACAGGCCGGCCGAGGTGAGGGCGACGCAGACGTAGAGCATCGGACCGGGAACGAAGACCACTCCGGCGACGGCGAGGACCGTCAGAGCGTAGGACCACTGCACGACCGGGACACGTCCATGGCGGGTTGCGAGCCTCCCGCCCACCACTGTTCCGACCGCGCCGCCGAGGTAGAGCACGAACAGCGCGGCCGTACCGGCGACTTCTCCTCCGCCGGCGCGCTGGCGCACGTAGAGCGAGATGAACGCGCTGAGGCCCACGAAGACGACCGAGCGGCACACGACGGCCCCCGACAGCCTCGTGAACGAGGCCCAGTCGTCCGTGTCGACGGCATGTGTCGCGCGTGCGGCGGCTGCCGCTTCCCCGGGGTCTTCGACGCCTCGCAGCGCCGCCAGGCACAGCACCGCTCCGGCGAGCGCGGGGACGACCAGCAACGGCGAGGCCCGCAGGCCGGCCGTGGCGACGACACCGGAGACCAGCAGAGGAGCGGCGGCGAATCCGAGGTTGCCGCCGAGGGAGAACCAGCCCATGGCCGTGTGGCTTCCGCGGCTGGCGCGTCGTGCCACGCGTGCGGCTTCCGGGTGATAGGCGGCGACGCCGGCGCCCGACACGGCGACCGCAGCCACGGTGACGGCGTACGAGTCGCTGACTCCGGCGAACGCGACTCCGGCCCCGCCGACCAGGGTGCTCACCGGCAGCAGCCACGGGACGGCCCGATTGTCGGTGAGAGCTCCGAAGAGCGGCTGCATCACCGACGACAGCAGCGACGCGGCCAGGACGATGCCGGAGGCCGCGGCGTAGGTATAGGCGCGCTCGGAGACGAGGTACGGCACGAGGGCTGCCACAGCCCCCTGGTACACGTCCACGCAGGCATGCCCGAACGACAGCAGCGTGATGGGTCCGGTACGTGAGGTCTTGTCCGTGGGCACCCCGGCATCATCGCCACGGGACCGTCTGGCGCGCTTCCGATAAGGTGCCGATCGATGCCGGTTATCCGCCACACACCCGAAGCGCCCACCCGGACCCAGGTGCTGGCGCCCGGCGAACGCATCGATGCCCACCGGCACGACAACCACCAGATCATCTACGCGGGTTCCGGTGTCCTGGCCGTCACCACCGAGGCAGGCACCTGGTTCGCTCCCGGCGCCCGTGCCATCTGGGTTCCGGCGGGATGCGTCCACGCCCACCGGGCCCACGGACAGCTCGCCCTGCACCTGCTGGGTCTCCCGCCGGACAGCAACCCCCTCGGGCTCGACGCCCCCGCAGTGCTTTCCGTCAGTCCCCTGCTGCGCGAACTGATCCTCGCCTGCACCCGGGACCCGCACGACGGGAGTCCCGAGCGGCAGCGGCTGCGCGCGGTACTCCTCGACTGCCTCCGCGTCTCGGCGCAGGACCCCCTCCGGCTGCCCGCCCCGTCCGACCCGCGCCTCGCAGCCGTGTGCGACGTGCTGCACCGCGACCCGGCGGACCCGCGCGGCCTGGCCGACCTGGCGAGGGCGGCGGGAGCCGGCCAGCGCACCCTCAGCAGGCTCTTCCGCCGCGAACTGGGCATGACCTTCCCCCAGTGGCGCACCCGGCTGCGCCTGTTCCACGCGCTGTGCCTGCTGGCCGACGACGTACCGGTGACCAACGTCGCCCACCGCTGCGGCTGGTCCTCCGCCAGCGCCTTCATCGACGTCTTCCGCCGTGCCTTCGGCCACACTCCGGGCAGCCACGAACCCCCGCCGGAAACCGGCTGAAGGGGCGAGGGCGGGCACCCGCACGCCACATCCATCTGGGCCCGCGCACCCCCGTCACAGCTCCGCGTCGAGGGCGAGGCGGTGGACGCCCGGGAGGTAGGCGTCGAGCTCTCCCGGGGTGAACCGTGTCATGCCGACGACGTGCCAGAACTCGCCCGTCACGTCGCCCTCGTACTTGTACCCGCCGCTCGGCGTCAGCGCCGCCCAGCCGCCGGGCACGCCGATCAGGGTGGCGCGCAGACCGGGGCCGGCCGCCGGATCCGGACCCTCGGGGACGTTCCACAGGCGGACCGTGCCGTCCTCGCCGCCGCTCGCCAGCTGTGTGCCGTCCGGGCTGAAGGCGAGGGTGTGCACGCGGCCGGTGTGTCCCGTCAGCCGTGCCGTCATCTCGCCGCTGTCCGCGTCCCACAGGCAGACGGCGCGGTCGTCCCCGGCGGTCGCCAGCAGCGGACGCCGCGGGTGTGCCGCCGCCGTCCACAGCCGTCCGCGGTGCCCGCGCAGCACGTGCCGCTGCTCGCCGTCCTCCCACACGACGGCCGTTCCGTCCCAGGAGGCGCTCAGCAGCGCGCTGTTGCCGCAGCAGAAGGTGACGGCGTACACGCGGTCGGCGTGCCCCTCGAGGTCGGCGACGAGGCGTCCGGTGGCGGGCTCCCACAGCCTGACGTGGCTGTCGTCGCATCCGGTGGCAAGCAGCGCGCCGTCCTCGCGGAACGCGATGGAGCGCACCCGGCCGCGGTGCAGCGACAGCGTCGTCACGTGCGCACCCGTGGCCCGCCACCACAGCTGGACGGTGTCGTCGTCGTTCGCGGTGGCCAGGAGTTCACCGTCGCCGCTGAAGGCCTCCGCCCAGGTGTGGTCGGTCTCGACGTCGATCTCCCGCATGTACTCGCCGTTCGTGGCGTTCCACAGGTAGACGTCGCCGTCGTTGCTCGCGGTGCCGAGCACGGGACCGGCGGGGCTGAAGACCGCGGAGACCAACCGGTCGCCGCGGCCGGAGAGTTCGGCGGTTCGCCGCCCCGAGCGGGCGTCCCACATGCGCACCAGCCCGTCGTTGCCTCCCGTCGCGAGGAGGGCGCCGTCGGAGCTGAAGGCGAGGGTGTTGACGCGCCGTCCGTGGCCGCGCAGGATCCGCTTGCCCTGACCTGTTCCGGCGTCCCAGATCTGCGCGCCGCCGTCATTGCCGACGGTGAGCAGCTGACGGTCGTGCGGACGGAAGGCGCACGCCCAGGCGGAGCCGCGGTGCTCGACGGGCTGCTGCGGAAGCAGAGCCACCGAACGCCCGCCGCTGCCGGGGGAGTTGACCCGCCACAGCCGAACCGCGCCGTCGCTGTCGCAGGCGGCGAGGAGCCGGCCCTCGTCGCCGAACAGCACCTGGTAGACGGCGCCGGTGCCGCGTTCCAGGGTGCCGGCCGGAGCCCCGACGCGGGGATCCCACAGGCGTACCTGGCCGTCGGTGTCGCCGCTGACGAGCAGCCCGCCCGACGGGTGGAAGTCGAGCGAGTAGACGTGGCCCGTGTGGCCCGTGAACTCGTGGAGCAGGCGGGGCGCCTCCCCTTGCGACCCTTCGCCGGAGCCCGTCATGTCCCATACGCGTACGGTGCCGTGGCCGTCCGCGCCGCGGTCGCCCGTCGCCAGGAGCGTCCCGTCGGGGCTGAACCTGGCCCGGTAGAGGGCCCCTTGGTGACCGTCCACCTCCGCGGCGCACCGCCCGGTGCGGGTGTCCCAGATCCGCAGGGCCGCGCCCGCGTCTCCCGTGACGAGGGTGGTGCCGTCGGGGCTGAAGACGGCCGTGTAGACGGGGACAGCGTGCCCCGGCAGCCGGTGCAGGGGCCGGCCGGTGGCCACGTCCCACAGCGTCACCATGCCCTCGGCGTCGCCGGTGGCCAGCTGCCGGCCCCCGGCGTCGAGCGAGACGGGCCAGACACCGCCGGGGTGGACCTCGATACGGTGCCGGCACCGGCCCGAGACCGGGTCCCACAGCCGCACCTCGCCGTCGGCCGCGCCCGTGGCGAGCACGTTCGCGCGGAACTTGACGGCGTAGACCCGTCCTTCGTGGCCGTGCAGCGTACGCACGGCCCGGCCGGTGTCCGCGGCGCACACCAGGACGCCGCCGTCCTCGCTGCCCACGGCGAGGAGTTCACCCTCGGGACTGTAGGAGACCGGTTCCGGCAGCCGGCTCGTGCGCATGTCGAAGCCGTAGGGGACGCCGACACCCGAGGGGCGCAGCCCCGCCTCGACCGGCATGCCCGGCGCGATGGCGGCCGTGGCCAACTCCGGTGCCGCTTCGGTCAGTTCGTCGGTGACGGGGTCGATCAGCGCGGCCCTGTTCCACCGGCTGTCCGTCAGCATGGTGCCGCGCAGGTCGGTCCTGGTCAGCCTCGCCGTGCGCAGGTCCGCGCCGGTGAGGTCGGCACCGCTGAGGTCGGCCTGGTCCAGGCGGGCACCGACGAGGCGGGCGCCGCGCAGCACGGCGCCGGAGAGGTTGGTGCCCAGCAGTCGGGCGTCGGTCAGGTCGGCCCCGGTCAGGTCGACGCCGGAGAAGTCACGGGCGGAGAGGTCCTCGCCGACGAGGCGGGCGCCGCGCAGATCGGCGTCGGCCGGCACCCGAAGCCGGTCGATGACGCGCACCGCGTTGGCGCGGGCGGCCTCGCTCGTGCGAGGGCCGGGGGAGTTGAGCACGTTCTGGACCCACTCGGTGCACAGCTCGTGGTCGGCCAGGTCGCAGAAGAACTCCACGGCGAGCTGGGTGAGGGGACGCGCGGCGAGCAACGTGTCGTCACCGAGGGCCAGTTGGGCCGCCGCTTCGCGTGCGATGAGCCATTCGACGACGGAGCCGTGAATGAAGTGGAAGAGCCCTTCCTCCGTCCGCACCAGAAGACTGCCCGCACCGACGGCCTGCGCGCTCTCCTGGGTGGACATCGAGCCGCTTCCCACCAGTCCGCTTAGCGTCTCCGCGACGGTCTCGGTCAGTTCGTCGAGGCGGAGGGCGCTGCGGCCGCTCTCCCACAGCCGCTGCGCCAGCGCGGTGACCGCGGCCCACAGCTGCTCGACGCTCAGGCCGGGGGCAGCGCCGGGGCCGCCCTGGCCGCGGCGCTCCTCGAAGGCGAGCCAGGCGGCGAAGACGTCCTCGTACAGTCCCGCGGGGCTCAGCGCGCGGCCGGCCCCCGCCACCGCGCGAAGCTGCTCGGTCCCCAGGTCGGCGACGAAGCTGAGCAGCCGCGGGTTGCGGCTCAGCTCCAGCAGGTCGGGAATGTTCTGCAGCAGGCGGAAGCGCTCGTCGGCAAGTGCCTCGTCGCCGTAGCGGTTGACGAGATACCTGCGGATCTGCGCCGGGACGAAGCCTTCGAGGGAGAGCACGCGGCGCCGGGGGAGCATCCCGACGCGCTCGCCCAGGGCGGTGAGGACCTGCGCCTGCGACTTGAAGTGCTGCGTGCGGCTGCTGACGACGATCTTGGCGTTGTCGACGGACGCGTCCAGCAGGACCTGGAGGTGGTCGGCGGCCCGGTCGTAGCTGACGCGGTTGACCAGTTCGTCGAAGCCGTCGAAGAGCAGCACGACGCGCCCCTGCGCGAGCATGTAGCGCAGCGCCCGCAGGTCGATCGTGTCGACGCCGTGACCGGCCAGGTGCGCGGCGACGAGACCTTCGAGGCTGTGCGCGCGGTCGAGGGTGTTGAGCGGGATGAGCAACGGCGTGAGATGCGGCAGCTGTTCGGGGATGCGGCGGGCCAACTCCCGCAGGGCGAAGGTCTTTCCGTGCCCGAAGTCCCCCAGGAGCAGGACGAAGCGGCCGTGGTCGGCCGCCAGCAGGTCGAGCATGTTCTCGACGAGGCCGTCGCGTTCCTCGCCGTCCGGGCGTTCCGCGTCCCGGTAGCGCCCGGGGAGGTAGAGGCCCGGCGGATAGCGGTCGTCTGCGCTGAGGCCCGCCGTCTGGGCGTCGACGTACCCGCGCAGGTCGAGCAGCCCCTGGAACTCGAGGAAGCTGCGGACGCGGATGCCCCGCCGGCTCGCCCGCTCCCGCAGTGAACGCTCCGGCGCGGGGCCTTCGTGGACGACCTCCGCCTCGGAGCCGGTGTCCGTCGCGTGTGCCTGCGCGATGAAGCGGTCGATCTCCTCGTCCGTCGGTGTGCCCGGATGGACGGAGATGCGCTGCTGCCGCACCACGCCTTCCTCGTGCCAAGTGGCCATGATCTGGGCCATGTCGTGATGGTCGCGGCGGGGGACGTCGCGCAGGCGCACGCTCTCGTGGCGGGCCCGGCACACCTCGCGTACGCGCTCGGCGAGCGAGTCGGCGGGCTCTTCGAGGGGACGGTTGTCCCTGTCGTCCTCGGGCGCGGCGGGGGCCGGGACGGGCAGGGGGGCGGCCGGCTCGTCGGGGACGGCGAAGATCCGGTGGGCGGCGCGCCATTCGAGGGGGAACTCCGCGGGCTCGCTGCCGGCTTCGTCCGTCCAGCGTGTGACGCCGTCGGCGGCCACGCGCAGCAGTTCGCAGCGGGCCGGGGCGGCGGAGCCGAACAGGGGCAATGTGCCTGCCGGGGTCGACAGTTGGGCGTGGAACGGTTCGGAGGAGGCGGTGCGGGGGCCGCCGGTGGGGCCGTGGAGCACGAAGTGCAGGCGGCGCGCGGTCAGCCGCGCGAAGGTGTCGGCGTCGCGCAGCGGCCCCGGGCCGCCCGGCGCGTCGTCGGGCCGCTGCCGCCCCTCCGTCAGCGGGTGCCGCAGCACGCCGATGCGCAGCCAGCCCTCCTCCTCGTACGTGCGCAGCGCCTCGGAGAACCAGGTGGCCTGGTCGCGGCCCAGGAAGCCGTACTGGTCGTCCTTGCGGTGGCTGAAGGCGATGGAGGAGTTGAACCCCGCGACGACGGTGTGCAGTTCGGGCACGGGGAAGAGCGTCCACGGCTGGTCGCTCTCGAAAACCGTGTCCATGCCGTGGTAGAGGCCGCGGAAGAGGCGGGTGTAGTGGCGCCACTTGGGCCAGTACGGCGGCTGCGGCGGCACCTCGTCGGCCTCGCAGGTGTGGAAGTAGCCCAGGCACGCGGCCTGGCTGACGTCCTGCGTGCCAGGAACGATCACCATCCGCTGCGGCGGCAGGTCCAGCTGGGACCGCAGCCCCGTAAGGAAGTTGAGGGCCTGGTCGCATTCGCGGGGGCTTCCGGACGCCGTCAGGTCACCGGAGACGACGAGGAGGTCGGGGGCGGGGGCGCCGGCGTCCTTCAGCTCGACGAGG
Organism: Streptomyces sp. CNZ301; assembly: GCF_004217425.1. Classification (NCBI taxonomy): domain Bacteria; kingdom Bacillati; phylum Actinomycetota; class Actinomycetes; order Kitasatosporales; family Streptomycetaceae; genus Streptomyces; species Streptomyces sp. CNZ301. The sequence continues at coordinate 668,952 of NZ_SHLG01000002.1, read as the reverse complement.
TCGCTCCACATCTCCCGCAGCAGCGCGTCGGGTTCGCGGCCGCGGCCGAAGTTGGGGCCGGCCACGTGCAGTACGGACAGGGCGTCCTGCCGCGACCCGGCGCCGCCGCCCGGGGCGGCCGGGTACTGCGGGGCCCTGGCGGGGCGCCGGCGTCCGGACCAGCCCGTACGGCCCAGGGGGCGCTGCCCGTCCTCGCGCCGGTGCTCGGCCTGTTCGGCGGGGCCGGCCGGGCCGCCGGGGGCGCGCGGCCCGGGGACCTCCCCGGCGGCGCTGCCCGGGTAGCCGGGCCGAAGCCCCGGGCGTGCGTGCCCCTCGACGGCCTGCCCGACGCGCGTGAGCAGCATCTCCCGCGCCGACTCGGTGTCGCTGACGCCCACGAGGTCGACGTACGTGATCGTCGCGAGGAGGCCCTCGATGGGAATGTCCTCCACCCGCACGGTCAGCAGCTTGCGCTCGGGCGCCTCCGGCTCGGCACGCAGCGCCGCCTGCCACTCCATGCGTCCGTACGTGGAGCGCCCGTAGTGGCTGGAGAGGACTGCGATGACGGCGACGGACTCGCTGACGCCGCGGTCCATGAAGTCGATGAAGTTCGTGCCCGGGACGAAGTCCCACGCCTGGATCACGGTGCGGTAGCCGGCCTCCTCCAGCGTCCAGGCGATCCACGAGGCCCATTGCTCGTCGGCCGGGGAGTAGCTGATGAAGAAGTCCAAGTCCCGCGTGTGGCCCACAAGTTCCCCGTTGCCCGTCATGTGGGCATCGTAGGAGCTGAGAGGCAGGTCGGACACCTCGGGTTCGACAGGCTGCGACATTCTCCTCACGGCACGTGTGGGATTCTGTCTGGCGTGCGAATCCTGAAGAGAGCGCATCCCCTTGACTGGTTCGCCGGCGGACTCCTCGTCTGCGGCATCCTCCTGGTGGCCACCGGGGTCCTGCCGACGGACCCGGCCGGGCAGGCGATGACCCGCATCGCGCCGCTCGTGGTCTTCCTCGCCACGGTGATCGTCCTGGCCGAACTGACCGGCAGGGCGGAGGTCTTCGACGCCGTCGCCTCGTGGGTCGCCCGCACCGGGAAGGGCAGCTATCCGCTGCTGTTCTGCCTGTGCGTGCTCTTCGCGTCCGTCACCACGATCACGCTCAACCTGGACACCACGGCGGTGCTGCTCACGCCCGTGATGCTCGCGCTCTCCACACGGGTCGGCATCGCGGCCGTGCCGCTGGCCATGACGACGGTCTGGCTGTCGAACACGGCGAGCCTGCTGCTGCCCGTCTCCAACCTCACCAACCTGCTCGCGGCCGACCGTGTCGCGCTCACGCCCGTCGAGATGGCCACGACCATGGGCGTGCCGCAACTGGTCTCGATCCTGGTGACCATGGCGTGCCTGTGGGCCTTCTACTGGCGGCTCGGCCGGCGCGGCGCAGAGAGTTACATACCGCCGCAGCCGCTGCGGCCCGCCGACCCCGTGCTCTTCCGCGTGTGCGCGCTCGCCTGCGCCGGCTTTCTGCTGTCGATCCTCGTGATCGACGTGCCGCTGTGGTCCGCATCGCTGACGGCGGCTGTCGTGGTCGTCGCCGCGTTCGCGCTCAGACGCCGAGCGGAGCTGCGGCTCTCGCTCGTCCCGTGGCGGCTGCTGATGCTGGTGCCGGGCATGTTCCTCGTGGTGGAGACCGTCAGCGCCCACGGGCTGCACGATCTGCTCACGGCGGCGATCGGCTCCGACGGCGGGCCGCTGGGCATGCTCCGCTCGGCGGGCGTGGGCGCCGGCCTGTCCAACGTCCTCAACAACCTCCCGGCCTACCTCGCGGGGGAGGCGGCGGTCCCGATCGGGAACCACCACCAGCTTCTGGCCCTGCTCATCGGCACCAACGTCGGCCCTCTGGTGACTCCTTGGGCGTCTTTGGCGACGCTGCTGTGGTTCGAGCGGTGCCGCTGGCACGGCACGCGGATCCCCCTGCGCCGCTTCATGGCCACCGGGCTGGTGCTCGCCGTGACGGGGACCGTGTCGGCCACCGCCGCGCTCGCGCTCGTCTGAGCCCTTCCGGTCACGAGCCCCGGTCAGTCAGCCGCGGTCACGAAACTCCGGTCATGAACTCCGTTCACGAGCCGGTCACTCCGCCGCGGGCGCGCTCCCGGACGCCGCGGACGCCAGGTCCACCAGACGCCCGAGCATCTCACCGCGGCCCGCGACGAAGCTCCGGCCCGAGTCCGGTCCCTCGAAGCCCACCCGGAAGGCGCCGCCCGAGAGGGAACGGAACTCCACGCCGGCCTCGGCGGCCAGCAGCGCACCGCCCGGGAAGTCGACGCCCTCCGCCCGGTAGCCGACGTACCCGTCGATGGTGCCGCTCGCCAGCATGGTCCATCCCAACAGCGGTGCCCACAGCTGCAGTACGCGCCGCGAGTCCAGCTCCAGGGCCCTGCGCAGAGCCTGAGCGCGCACGTCGCTCCTGCCCACCGCGTGCCCCTGCGTCCACGCGAGAACCGGGCCGCTGCGCGGCGGCTCGCCGCGCGGGCCGCCGAGCCGCGCGGTGCCGCACCAGGCGCCCCGGCCGAGCGCCGCGTGCCACGTCCGCCCCGTCACCGGCTCGTGCACCACGCCGACGACGGGCGAACCGTCCACGCACAACGCGATCCCGACCGCGTAGGCGGTGAGCCCTATCGCCACGTTGTTGCTGCCGTCGAGCGGGTCCACCAGCCACGTCCGGCTGCCGGAGGCATCCAGCAGCCCGGCCTCCTCGGAGACGATCCGCTCGTGCGGGAAGTGTGTGCGCAGCCGGCCGAGGATGACCTTCTCCGCCGCCAGATCCAGGTCGGTGACGACGTCGCCGCCGTCGCCCTTCCTGCCCACCGTGTGCGCCTGGGCGAAGCGTGCCTTCAGTAACGCACCGGCCTCCTCGGCCGCTTCGACCGCGACCTTCTGCTCGTACGTGTACGCGCCGGTGTGCACGCCCGGCCGGTCGTTCCCGGATGCGGCCGCGGCCGCGTCACTCCCGATGCCCTGCATGGACCCTCCTCAGCGCAGCCCGCACGGTCCTTCGGGTGTCTTCTTCCCCGCACAGCCGGCGCACAGTGCGGTGGCCCGGGCCGTGCAGCGGTCCGAGGAAGAGGTCGCTGCGGCCCGGAAGCGTCCTGCCCAGCACGAGCGTGGCCGCGGGCTCGCCGTTCCTGACGACTGTCGAGTGGAACTCGCCGGCCGCCAGCGTGTAGGTCTCCCCGCCGGCACTGGTGTGTTCCGGGCCCGGCTCGCTGCGCACGAGGCGCCCGGTGGGCCGCAGTTCGTCCGTGCCGTCGGGTGCGCTGTGCACCTCGAAGACACGGTGGGTCGGCCCGGGGGAGGGGCCGGCGTCCCGGCCGGACGCCGGTGCGGGTGCCGCCGGGTCCGTGACCCGCACGGGGACGTTGGAGACATGGCCGTAGAGCACATGGCTGACCAACTCCCAGCTGTGCGCGTGCACTCCGGCCGCCGCGGGCTCCCCGGCCGGGACCTCGCCGCCGAAGAGATGGACGCACACGCCCCGCTCCCCGTCGCGCACCACGGGCAGGCACAGAAAGCCCAGCGGATGCCGTACCGCTCTCAACTCCCGTGTCCCCGATGCGATTTCACCGAGGACGTCCACCGCCGCCTCGCGCGGCGCGCGTGCCGCGGAGCCGCTCCGCAGCGCATGTTCGAGCTCGTCGTAGTCCATGGCGCCCGAGAGGTCACCTCCGGTACGGGTCCTCCGCGTGAAGTGCCTTGTCGATGATCTCGCCGACGTCGGTGTCGGTGAAGACGGCGGGAAGCGGGAGCCTCAAATGGTCGAAAACCGCTCGTACTTCGTCGACGGTCGGCTCGTCGCTCAGCGGCGGCAGCGCATGCAGGTCGAGCCGCTCGGCCTGCTCCCTGCTCTGGTGCAGCTCAGTGACGTAGTAGTCGTAGAGCGGCTGGTCGCGTGCCACGAGGAGGTTGACGCGGTTGGGGTCGTCCTGCGTGATGACAAGGCAGGATTCGGACAGGTCGAAGCGGAGCGTCGGCACTCCCGCCGAGAGATGCACGCTGATCTCCAGCGTGTCCAGTCGCTGCCGGTACCAGCAGGCGGCAAGCACGGTCGCGTACGACTCCTTGCGGGTGCGCGTCGCCGTCCAGGCGTTGGCCGCGTCCACGTTCCGCTGCCGCGCGAAGGTCTGCCGGAAGCGCGCATAGTCCGAACAGGTCTTCTCGCTGCCGGGGTTGATGATGTCGATCTTGATGCTGAGGGGTGTGCGCTGCCGGGTCGCCGCCTCCACGCAGCGCGGCAGTGTCACCGCTCGCAGATAGGTGCCCGTTCCGCCCTTGAAGTACCAGCGGTTGGTCTGCTCCCGGGCCTTGCTCAGCGCTTCCCCCACCTCGCTGCCGGACAGGGAGCGCACCATCGCCAGGTCCTCCAGCGCACGGCGCGTGTCGGCGGACACCTCCTGGATGTCGGACCGGCGGCGCACGCGCTCCGTCATCGACCCCACGGCAAGTGCACCGAGAACGAGGAGAGTCGCACCGGAGGAGACGTCGTCGCTGACGGCGTCCCCGAAGACGTCCAGGAACCCGATCGTCAGACCCAGCCCGACCGCGATGACGACGTCCAGGTTCCGGACGATCCAGCTGACGCCCAGCTCCACGCGTCCCATACGCTGCGCCACGTATCCACCCCTCCCCGTGATGACCAGCATCGTAGGAGGGACGGGAGGTGGCCCGCCAGGCGGGGCCGGTGCCGGCGAGCACCGGAGCGGGTCAACGGGCCGGGAACTACTGCGACTTGGCCGCAACCGTCCCCCGCACGCCCGGTGCCGGTGCCCGTCCCGGAAGGCCTGCCGGTCGCGGCAACCTCGGCCGGGCGGGGATCACTCCGCGTGCAGCCGCTCCAGCAGCGCCGGCAGGGCCTCGCCGATGGGTTCGCGCACGAGCTCGTCCGCCAGGCCGTCGTACGGCGTGGGCTCGGCGTTGACGATGACGAGGCGGGCGCCATGGTCGACGGCGATCTCCGCCAGCGACGCCGCGGGCTGCACCTGGAGCGACGTGCCGACCGCCACGAACACGTCGCACGCCTTGGCCACGCCCACCGCCTGCCCGAGCACCTCGGGGTCGAGGGCCTGCCCGAACATGACCGTGCCCGACTTGAGGATGCCGCCGCACTCCACGCACGCGGGGTCCTCCTCGCCCGCCTCGACCCTCTCCAGGGCCTGCGCCATCGTGCTCCCGGCCTCGCACTGCGTGCACATCACCGTGCGCGAACTGCCGTGCAGCTCCAGCACCTTGCGGTCCGGCAGCCCCGCGAGCTGGTGCAGCCCGTCCACGTTCTGCGTGATCACACGCACGGGTTTGCCGGCCTTCTCCAGCTGCGCGATCGCCTCGTGCGCCGCGTTGGGACGGGCGTCCCAGGTGGGGCTGGTGCGGCGCATCTGCCACGACTTGCGCCGGATGTCAGGGTCGTTCATGTAGTAGTCGTACGTGACGAGCTTCTCCGCCTCCGGGTCGCTGCGCCAAAGCCCTTGCGGGCCCCGGTAGTCGGGGATGCCGGAGTCCGTGGAGATCCCCGCGCCGCTGAGGATCGCGACGAGCGGGCCGCGCAAGGAGTTCGCGGCGGGCGGCCCGTCGTGTGCGGGGGTTGCGGGGCCGGGGGTGTCAGGGGATGCAGCCATGCGGGCCAAGAGTAGTCACCCCGGGAAGGATCGAGCGGTCGCGCAGGGTGGCCGGGTTGTGCGCTGTGGTGAACACGGCAGGTCGAGCTGCGCCGGGCTGCCCGGGTCAGGACAGTCACGGCGCTGCCGCAGCCACCACCCCCGTTCGTAGCCGCCCGACGCCTGCGCGGGGCCGGTGCCCGCGCTGGACCATCGGCGCAGAAGAGTGTGGCCGCGAGAAGCCCGGCGCGCACCTTGCCGGCATGTGGTGACCGGGGCGCCTGGCCGGAGATCCTGTCCGGGGGCTAGCCAGACTGACTGTATACGGCATACAGTCTCCCGGATCCTGTCGGTCCGCTTCAGAGGTGGGCACCCATGCGGCTTCGCGTATCAGCTTCCTCGCGCGCCGCGTCCCTGACTGCCGCACTGGCCCTCGCCGTGACGGGCTGCGCCTCCCTGACGACGTCGGCCACCGAAGTCGGCGGCGTGCGGATGAGCGACACCAGGCCCGTCAAGGACGGGGGCACGCTCACCGTCGCGTTCAAGTCCGATCCGGACAAGCTCGATCCGAGCCTGGGCAGCACCCTCGTCGGCCGCAGCGTCTTCGCCGCGATGTGCCAGAAGCTCTACGACACCGACGCGGAGAACCGCATCAAGCCTCAACTGGCCTCCGGCATGCCGAAGGTGAGCGACGGCGGCCGGAAGGTCGTCATCGGCATCCGCCGCGGCGCCCGCTTCAGCGACGGGACGACACTGGACGCGAAGGCCGTCGAGACGTCGCTGAAGCGGCACCGCGATCTGCCGGCCTCGGCCCGAGCCAGCGAACTCGAGCCCGTCGAGAGCATCGAGGCCGTCGGTGACCACGAGGTCGAACTGCGGCTGAAGGAGCCCTACGAGCCTCTGCTCGGTGCGCTCGCCGACCGCTCCGGCATGGTGATGTCCCCGCGTGCCCTGAAGAAGTACGGCGAGGACTTCGCCGCGCACCCCTCGTGCGTGGGGCCGTTCCGCTTCGACGAGCGCGTGACGGGCGACCGCATCGTGCTGGAGAAGGACCCCAACTACTACGCGGCCTCCCGCGTGCACCTGAAGAGGATCGTCTACCGCACGATCATCGACGGCAACGTGCGGCTGGCCAACCTCCGTTCCGGCGACGCGCAGATCAGCGACCAGACCGCGCCGCTGGAGGTGCAGAGCGCGCTGACCGACGACAAGCTCCAGCTCTTCAACTCCCCGACGCTCGGCTACCAGGGCCTGACCGTCAACGTGGGCAACGCCCGGGGCCTGGGCGAGAAGCCGGGCAAGGTGAACAGCTCCCTCGCCCGCGACAAGCGCATCCGCGAGGCGTTCGAACTCTCCCTGGACCGCCGCCTCATCAACAAGATCGTCTTCCAGGGCATGTACGACACCGCATGCGGACCGGTCGCCCCCTCCAGCGAACTGGGCACGAAGACGACATGCCCGGGCCGTGACCTCGGCAAGGCGCGCCAACTCCTGCGCGAGACAGGTGCGAAGGGGCAGGTGCCCGTGGAACTGACCATCTCCAACACGGTGGAGGACATGCGGCTCGGGCAGGTGATCCAGGCGATGGCCAAGGACGCCGGATTCCAGGTGAAGTTGCGGCCCACGGAGTTCACCACGCTCCTCGAACACGCCGACAAGGGCGACTTCGAGGCGGTCTCGGTCGGCTGGTCCGGCCGGCTCGACCCGGCGGGCAACATCGACGCCTTCGCCGCCACCCTCGGCTCGGAGAACCGCTCGGGCATCTCCGACAAGCACATCGACTCCCTCATCGAGGAGGGACGCCGCACCGCCGACCCGGAAGAGCGCCGAGGCATCTACCGCGACGTCACTCGCGCCATCAACGACCAGCACGCGCTCATCTACCTCTACCGGCAGCGCAATTACGTCGTGGCCACGAAGGACGTGGCGGGCCTGCGCGTCTACGGCGACGGCCTCATACGCGTCGAGAACGCCGGCTACGCACGCGGCCCGGGGTCTGCCCTGGGGGTCCCCCCTGGGGGCACCCCCAGGCGAAGCCAGGGGGAGGAGCGAGGGGGACAGGCCCCAGGGGAAGGTACGGAGGGGAGCCGATGACCCGGTATGTGCTGCGCAGGCTGGGCCAGTCGGCACTGACGCTGGTCCTCGTCAGCATCGTCGTCTTCCTCGGTGTGCGCGCCATGCCCGGCGACACCGCACGCGCACTCGCCGGCGAGGAGACCACCCCGGAGGCGCTGGCCGCGATCCGGGCCCAGTACGGCCTCGACCAGAACATCGCGGTGCAGTACGGGCGTTACGTCGAGAACGCCGTCACCGGCGACCTCGGCACCTCGGCCCGCACCGGCCTGCCCGTCGTCGACGGCATCTTCGAAGCACTGCCAGTCACTCTCGAACTCGCCCTGCTGTCCCTGCTGCTGGCGATCGTCGTCGGTATCGGCGGGGGCGTGGCCGCGGCCGTGCGGCGCGGCAGGCCCGCCGAGTGGCTGGCCAACACCGTTGCCCTGCTGGGCCTTTCGGTTCCGAACTTCTGGCTGGGCATCGTTCTCATCCTCGGATTCGCCATCGCCGTGCCGGTGTTCGCCGCTTCGGGCTTCGTGCCCTTCGGTACGGACCCGCTGGAGAACCTGCGGCGCATGGTGCTGCCCGTCGTCGTCCTGGGCAGCGGGCTCGCCGCCGTGGTGATGCGGCAGACGAGAGCGGCGATGCTGGAGTCGCTGTCGGCCGACTACGTGCGCACTGCCCGCGCCAAGGGCCTCGCACCGCACCAGGTCATCGGCGGGCACGCGCTGCGCAACTCCCTCGTCACCGTGGTGACCGTGCTGGGACTCCAGCTGGGCCACCTCATCTCCGGCGCGGTCGTCACGGAGCAGATCTTCGTTCTGCCCGGATTCGGCAAGCTGATGATCGACGCGGTGTTCACGCGCGACTACGCGATGGTGCAGGGCGTCGTGCTCTTCACCGCTGCCGGCTACATCCTCGTCAACCTCGCCGTGGACCTCCTCTACTCCGTCATCGACCCCCGCATCAGGCTGGGAGGTGCACAGTGAGCACGGTCACCGGAACCGCCGGAGGCACCGGGCCGGACGGGACGCGCGCCCCGGTCGCGGAACCCCCGGCCGCAGCGGCGCGACCGAAGAGCGTGCTGCGTCAACTGGGCCGCAACAAGCTCGCGTTCACCGGCGGTGTCATCGCGGCGGTCTTCGTGTTCGTCGCGCTCGCCGCGCCGCTCATCGCTCCCTACGACCCGGCGCGCGCCGACTTCGGCTCCGCACTGGCCGCGCCGGGACCGGACCACTGGCTCGGCACCGACGACCTCGGCCGCGACCAGCTCTCCCGGGTGATCCACGGTGCCCGCGCCTCCATGCAGGTGGGCGTGCTGGCGGTGGCGCTGGCGTTCGCGGTGGGCGTGCCGTTCGGCTTGATCGCCGGCTACTACGGACGGTTCGCCGACTCGCTCGTCTCCCGCCTCACCGACACGCTGCTCGCCTTCCCGTTCCTGGTGCTGGCCGTCGGGCTCGCCGCAGTGCTGGGGCCCTCGCTGCTGAACGCGACGATCGCCATCGGCATCTCGCTCGTCCCGCAGGTGATACGCGTGATGCGCGCCGAGACGCTGCGGCTGAAACACCTCGACTACATCGGGGCCGCGATCGCCTGCGGCGGAGGTGACGGAACCGTCCTTGCCCGGCACGTCCTGCCCAACGCCGCCTCGGCGTTGCTCGTACAGGCCACCGTCGGCGTGCCCACCGCCATCATCGGGGAGGCACTGCTCAGCTTCCTCGGCCTCGGCGTGCAGCCGCCCGACCCCTCGCTCGGCGTGATGCTCTCCAGCGCGCAGCCCTACATCGCGGCGGCGCCGTGGATGGCAGTCTTCCCCGGACTGGCCATCGTCGCGGCGACGCTGGCGTTCAACCTCTTCGGTGACGGGCTGCGCGACGTTCTCGACCCCAGGGGGGTGACCCGGTGAACGAGCCGGTCCCAGCGGCCTCCACCGGTGCCGAGCCCACCACCGGTCACAAGGGCCCGGTGCTGCGCGTACGCGACCTGGCCGTCACCTTCCACGCCGAGGAGGGCGACGTGCACGCCGTCGACGGCGTCGGGTTCGAAGTCGAGCCCGGCGAAGTGCTCGCCGTGGTGGGCGAGTCGGGCTGCGGCAAGTCCGTCACGTCCCTCGCCGTGATGGGCCTGCTGCCCGGGACGGCGGACGTCACCGGCTCCGTGACGCTCCGCGGACGCGAACTCGTGGGCGCCGAGGAGAAGTTGCTGCGCGGAGTGCGCGGGACCGAGCTTTCCATGATCTTCCAGGAGCCGATGACGTCTCTCAACCCGGTGCTGAGCGTGGGACGCCAGATCGGGGAGGTGCTCCGCCGCCACCAGGGCCTCGACAGGCGGGCGGCGAAGCGGCGCGCCGTCGAACTGCTGGAGCTGGTGGGCATTCCCGCGCCGGAGCGGCGCATCGACGAGTACCCGCATCAGCTCTCCGGCGGCATGCGCCAGCGCGTCATGATCGCAATCGCCGTCGCCTGCGACCCGGCGGTGCTCATCGCGGACGAGCCCACCACGGCGCTGGACGTCACGGTTCAGGCAGGCATCCTCGACGTGCTGACGTCACTGCGGGAACGGCTGGGCACCGCCGTCGTGCTGATCACCCACGACCTCGGCGTCGTCGCCCACACCGCCGACCGCGTGCTGGTGATGTACGCAGGGCGTGCCGTCGAACACGCCCGCGTCGACGACCTGTTCGCACAGCCCCGCCATCCCTACACCCGCGGCCTGCTCGACGCGGTGCCGCGCCCCGGCGCGACGGCGTCCGCCCCCGCGGGCGAGCGGGCGCGGCTGCGGGAGATCCCCGGCATCGTCCCCGGGCTCTCCCGCCAGCCGGACGAGTGCACGTTCGCGCCGCGCTGCTCACGCGCGGACGAGGAGTGCACCGCCTCGCGGCCCGTGCTCGCCGCTCCCGAGGAAACCGACGGCGGCCGCGGGCACACAGTGGCCTGCCGGCACCCGCTGAACGGCACCGGCGAACTCACCGGCTGCACGGAGGAGACAGGGGAGACAGAGGAGACAGAGGAGACAGAGGAGACAGAGGAGACAGAGGAGAAAACACTGTGAACTCGCCCGCAGAGACGGCCACAGGCGCGGCGGCGGACGCCCCCGCCCTCGAAGTACGCGATCTGGTACGGCACTTCACCGCCCCCCGGGGAAAGGGCACGGTACGTGCCGTCGACGGGGTCTCCCTGACGGTGAAGCGCGGCGAAGTCGTGGGCCTCGTCGGCGAGTCCGGCTCCGGCAAGTCGACCGTAGGCCGGTGCGTCGTGCGGCTCGACACCCCCACCGCCGGGACTGTCCGCATCGGCGGCACCGACATCACGCGGCTGCCGGCGCGCAAACTGCGCCCGCTGCGCAAGGACTTCAACATCGTCTTCCAGGACCCCTCCGCGTCCCTGGACCCGCGCATGCGCGTCTCCCGCATCGTCGGCGAACCGCTCGCGCTGCACCGGATGGCGAGGGGCACCGGCCTGCGTGGGGGTCCCCCCGACGAAGTCAGGGGGAGGGTTGAGACCCTGCTGGGCCAGGTCGGGCTGCCGCCCGGGACGGCCGATCGCCGCCCGCACGAGCTGTCCGGCGGACAGCGGCAGCGGGTCTCCATCGCCCGGGCGCTCGCCGTGGATCCGATGCTGCTCGTCGCGGACGAGCCGACCTCCGCCCTCGACGTCTCCGTGCAGGCCTCCGTGCTCAACCTCCTCGCGGACCTTCAGCGCGAACGCGGCTTCGGCTGCCTGTTCATCACGCACGACCTGGCCGCCGTGGAGTTCCTCGCCGACCGCATCGCCGTGATGTACCTCGGCGAGATCATCGAAGTGGCGCCCGCCGCCGACCTGTTCGCCGCGCCCAAGCACCCGTACACGCAGGCGCTGCTCTCCGCCGTGCCCGTACCCGACCCGCCCGTCCAGCGCGCACGGCAGCGGATCGTGCTGCAGGGCGATCCGACCGGCCCCGTCTTCCCCCAGGCCGCGGGCACGGCGCAGACTGTGGACCACTGCCGCTTCCACACCCGCTGTCCCCTCGCCGTCGAGCGGTGCCGTACACAGGCACCGGAACACCGCACGCTGCCCGGACCGGACGGCGACCGCACGGTCGCCTGCCACCTCGTGGCGGACGACGGCACCGCGCCGGACGCGGCCGTGCCGGCACACGCCCGCGCCTGAACGGGGCGGCGGAGGCGCCGCGACAACAGAAGACCCGGCAAGAGGCCCGGACAGCAAACCCAGGGCCGGACAGCAAGCCCAGGACCGGACGACACCGAGGCAGAGACCCAGGACCGGACGCACACCCCACCCCGATCGGCGAAGCAGCCCACGAAGCAGGGAGCAGCACCACCCGTGTTCACGACCCGCCCCACTCTCCAAGGCACCTTCGGCATGGCCTCCTCCACCCACTGGCTCGCCTCGCAGACCGCGATGGCCGTACTGGAGGACGGCGGCAACGCCTACGACGCCGCTGTCGCCGCGGGCTTCGTGCTGCAGGTGGTCGAACCGCACCTGAACGGGCCCGCCGGCGAGGTGCCCATCCTCGTCGCCCCCGCCGACGGCCCCGTGCAGGTCCTGTGCGGCCAGGGCGTCGCACCGCGCGGCGCGAGCGTGGAGCACTACACCTCGCTCGGCCTGGAACTCGTCCCCGGCACCGGGCCCCTGGCCGCCGCCGTGCCGGGCGCCTTCGACGCCTGGATGACGCTGCTGCGCGACCACGGCACCCAGTCCCTGGAACGCGTCCTCGGCTACGCCATCGGCTACGCCGAACGCGGCCACCCCGCCGTCGAACGCGTCGGCGAGACGGTGCAGACCGTACGGGAGCTCTTCGAGACGGAGTGGACCACCTCCGCGGCCCTCTACCTCGCGGACGGGCGCCCGCCCGCCCCCGGCGCGCTGCTGAAGAACCCGGCGCTGGCCGCGACCTGGCAGCGGCTCCTGTCGGAGGCCGCCGCGGCCGGACCGGGCCGCGAACAGGTCATCGAAGCCGCGCGCCGGACATGGCGCGAGGGCTTCGTCGCCGACGCCCTCCTCGCAGCCTCCGCCCGCCCCACCATGGACACCTCGGGGGAGCGCCACGCCGGCACCCTCACGGGCGACGACCTCGCGGGCTGGGAGGCCACGTACGAGGACCCCGTCACCTACGACTGGAACGGCTGGACGGTCTGCAAGGCCGGCGCGTGGTCCCAGGGCCCGGCGCTGCTCCAGCAGCTCGCCCTCCTGCCCGACCGGATCTCCGCCGCGGACGTGCACTTCGGGGACGAACCGGCCGGCTCCGCTTCGGCGGACGGGGCCTTCGTCCACCGCCTGATCGAGGGCACCAAGCTCGCCATGGCCGACCGCGAGGCGTGGTACGGGGACGCCGACGGCGCCGCCGCCGTCCCCGTCGAAGCGCTGCTGTCCGACGGGTACAACTCCGCGCGGCGCGCCCTCATCGGCGAGGAGGCCTCGCGCGAACTGCGTCCCGGAAGCCCCGGCGGCCGCGAACCCCGCCTCTCCGCGCACGCCACCGCGGTGGCCGCCGGCGAGGCGGCAGGCTTCGACCTCCTGGGGGCCTCCGCCGGAGCGGGGGAGCCCACCGTCGCCCGTGACGGCGCCACCCGCGGCGACACCTGCCACATCGACGTCGTCGACCGCTGGGGCAACATGATCAGCGCCACCCCCAGCGGCGGCTGGCTCCACTCCAACCCCGTCGTGCCCGAACTCGGTTTCCCGCTCGGCACACGCCTCCAGATGACCTGGCTGGAGCCCGGCCTGCCCAACTCCCTGACGCCCGGCCGCCGTCCCCGCACCACCCTCACCCCGTCGCTGGCGCTGCGCGACGGACGGCCGGTGCTCGCGTTCGGCACGCCCGGCGGCGACCAGCAGGACCAGTGGCAGCTCCACTTCTTCCTCGCCGCCGCGCTGCGCCCCCACGTACGCGGCGGGCTCGACCTCCAGGGCGCGATCGACGCCCCCAACTGGCACACCGACAGCTTCCCCGGCTCCTTCTACCCGCGTGCCATGCGCCCCGGCAGCGTCACCGTCGAGGCCCGGACGCCGCAGGCCGTCGTCGACGGGCTGCGGCGGCGCGGTCACGACGTCGAGGTCGGCCCGTCCTGGTCGGAGGGGCGGCTGTGCGCCGTGGCACGCGACCCGGAGACCGGCGTGCTCAGCGCCGGCGCCAACCCGCGCGGCATGCAGGGCTACGCGGTGGGCCGTTGACGCCGGCGGAGGCCCCGGGGGCAGGGGGAGGGCGGACCGCGCGCACCCCGTGCTTTGATGGGCGCATGATCGACGATGAGCTGGTCGCAGCAGTCGAAGGCGCCGTGCGCAGGACCGTCGCGGAAGAGGTGACGCCTCGTTGGCGTCAGCTCTCCGACCACGAAGTGGTGCAGAAGAGCGGCCCCCACGACCTCGTGACCGTCGCCGACCAGCGAGCGGAGGAGCAGCTGTCCAGGGAACTGGTCCGGCTGCTGCCCGGCTCCGTCGTCGTCGGGGAGGAGGCGGTGCACGCCAAGCCCGCCACGTACGAGGCCCTGCACGGCGACGCACCCGTGTGGATCGTCGATCCGATCGACGGCACACGGCAGTTCGTCCGCGGACACGAGGGCTTCTGCACGCTGGTCGCCCTCGCCCGCTACGGCGAGATCCTCGCCTCCTGGACCTACGCCCCCGTTCCCGGCGAGATGGCCATCGCACGGCACCGCGGTGGCGCGCTCCTCAACGGGGAGGTGCTGTGCGCCGGTTCCCCCGGGGAGGAGAAGGTGCTCGAAGTGGCCACATCCCACCCGGACTTCACCACCGACGAGCAGAAGAGCTCGCTGCTCGGGCTGCGCACCGAGGGCGTGGCACCCCGCCCCTGCGGCTCCGCCGGACTGGAGTATCTGTCCGTGGCGCGCGGCCGCGTCGACGCCGTCGCCTTCAGCTGGGAGGCCGCGTGGGACCACGCCGCGGGGCTGCTCCTCGTGGCCGAGGCGGGCGGCGAGAGCCGCACCGTCGCGGGCGAGCCCTTCCGCCTCGCCGGAGGTAACGCGCTGCCGTTCACCGCGGCGCGGGACGCCGGAACGGCCCGGCGTATGGTGGGGCTGCTGCGCGCCGGACGCTGACCGGTGCGGCGCGCGACCTCACAGGCGAGGGGAGAGCCGACAGTGCCATCGATCCGTGACGCGGTCGTCGTCGGAGCGGGACCCAACGGGCTGACCGCGGCGGTCGAACTGGCCCGCCGCGGCTTCTCCGTCGAACTGTTCGAGGCGAAGGAGACCGTGGGTGGCGGAGCCCGCACGGAGGAGCTGACGCTGCCGGGATTCCGGCACGACCCGTGCTCCGCGGTCCATCCCACGGCGGCGGTCTCCCCGGCTTTCAACAACATGCCGCTGGAGCAGTACGGGCTGGAGTGGCTGCACCCCGAACTGTGCATGGCCAACCCTTTTCCTGACGGCACGGCAGCCGTCCTTTCCCGCTCCGTGAGCGATACGGCCCTCTCGCTCGGCCCGCGCGACGCGGGCACCTACCGGCGCATGGTCGAACCGTTCCTCGCCAAGTGGGAGACTCTCGCCGCCGACTTCCTCGGCATGGGCTCCTGGTTCAACGGCCGCTTCCCCTACGATCCGCTGCTCCTCGCCCGGTTCGGTCTGACGGCGCTGCAACCGGTGAACCTGCTCAACCTCCGCTTCCGCGACGAGAAGGCCCGCGCGCTGATGGCCGGCCTCGGCGGCCACGTCATCGCGCCGCTGTCCACTCCCGCCATGAGCGGAGCGGCCCTCACCTTCGCCCTGGCCGCGCACAAGGCCGGCTGGCCGCTGCCGCGCGGCGGCTCACAGGCCATCTCGGACGCACTCGCCGCGTATCTGCGGGCGAACGGCGGGCAGATCCACACCGGCACCGAGGTCAAGCGCCTCGACGAACTGCCCCCGGCCCGCGCCTATGTCTTCGACACCTCACCCCGTGCGCTCGCGCGCATCGCCGGGCTCGGCAACGCCTACGAGGGCTTCCGCTACGGGGCGAGCGTCTTCAAGATCGACTATGCGCTGGACGGGCCGGTGCCGTGGACGTCCGACGCGGCACGCCGCTCGGGCACCGTCCACGTCGGCCCGACGGCGGGCGCCATCGGCACGGCACTGAAGGCGGCCGTCTCCGGGCAGGTCCCGGAGCGGCCCTTCCTGATCACGGCCCAGCCGAGCCTCGTCGACGAGAGCCGCGCACCGGCGGGCAAACATGTCTTCTGGGCGTACGGACACGTCCCGAAGGGCTGGGAAGGCGACGCCACCGAGCACGTCGAGGCCCAACTGGAGCGTTTCGCACCGGGGTTCCGCGACCTCGTGCTGGCGCGTGCCACGGCCGGACCCCCTCAACTGGCCGCCCGCAACGCCAATTACGTCGGCGGCGACTTCTGCGCGGGAGCTGCCGACGGACTCCAGCTTCTGATCCGTCCGAAGCTGACGACCCTTCCCTACAGCACCGCTCACCCCGCGGTCTTCCTGTGCTCCTCGTCGACGCCGCCCGGGCCGGGAGTGCACGGAATGTCCGGACACCATGCCGCCCGTGCGGTCTGGCGGGAGCTGCGCCGGCGCGCCTGAGGCGCCGACGGGCCGCCCGGTCCCGGCGTTCCGTCCGCCCGGTACCCCCGGCACGGGGTTCCGGCACCTCCGGCACGGGAACGTGGCAGGCAGCCGTCGTATAGCCCATGGTGGCCGGGGCCTCGCGGCGGATAGGGTCGCATCGGCGCGACTGCCTGTTCGAACGTAAACAGACCCAGGGGCAGAACCATGACGACGACGGCGCGCGTACTGATCGCCGCGGACAAGTTCAAGGGATCGCTGACGGCCGTGGAGGTCGCCGAGCGGATCACAGCAGGGATCAGGCGGGCGCGGCCCGACGCGAGTGTGGAATCGCTTCCCGTCGCCGACGGCGGCGACGGCACCGTGGCGGCAGCCGTCGCCGCCGGTTTCGAGCGCCACGAGGTGGAGGTCACCGGACCGCTCGGCGCGCCCGTCACCGCGGCCTTCGCGCTGCGCGACGGAACAGCCGTGGTCGAGATGGCCGAGGCGTCCGGCCTCGAACTGATGCCGCCCGGCGTCTTCGCCCCCCTGACCGCAACCACACGCGGCACCGGCGAGCTGCTCCTCGCCGCCGTCGAGGCGGGCGCCCGTGCCGTCGTCCTCGGCGTGGGCGGGTCCGCGACGACGGACGGCGGCGCCGGCATGCTCGAGGCGCTCGGCGCCCGCTTCCTCGACGAGGACGGCGATCCCGTGCCGCACGGCGGCGGCCCGCTGGTGGAGATGGTCTCCGCCGACCTCTCCGGCCTCGACGAACGGCTCAAGGACATCCATGTCGTACTCGCCAGCGACGTCGACAACCCGCTCACCGGTCCGAAGGGAGCGGCCGCGGTCTACGGCCCGCAGAAGGGCGCGGGCGAGGAGGACGTGCAGGTCCTCGACGCGGCGCTGACGCATTTCGTGCAGGTGATGGGCGACTCCGTCGGGCCGAGGGCGGCCGAGACCGCCGAGGCGCCCGGAGCGGGCGCGGCCGGCGGCATCGGCTACGGCGCGCTCGTCGGCTTGAACGCGACGTTCCGCCCCGGTATCGACGTGCTGCTGGAGGTGCTCGGCTTCGCCGGCGCACTCGAGCGCGCCGACGTGGTCATCACGGGGGAGGGCTCGCTGGACGAGCAGACCCTGCACGGCAAGGCGCCCGCTGGTGTCGCCGCCGCGTCCCGCAAGGCCGGCAGGCCCGTCCTCGCGGTGTGCGGACGCCTGGCGCTCGACGACAAGGCCCTCAAGGGCGCCGGCATCGAACGTGCCTACGCCCTCACCGACTTGGAGAGGGACACGGCCCGCTGCATGTCGCAGGCAGGCCCCCTGCTGGAGCAGCTCGCCGAACACCTGGCGGCGGAGCGCCTCTGACGCCGGTCGCAGGACCGCTTCTTCTCCGCAGCGCGGCGCATCGGGTCCGCCCGCACCACCCGGGCGCGAGGCGCGGTCGCGCCCGTCCGTGCCTCGGACCCTTCAGCTCCCCTGCGCGCGGGCGGGCCCCGCAACGTCCTTTGTCTCCCCGCGCGGACCGGCCCGCTTCGGCTGCGTCCAAAAATGTTAGCCTCTAACATCGGCGTGGGTGGAGCACGGAAACGGGGCGGGCAGTCATGAGCAAGAGCGAGCGGACGCGGGAGCGGCTAGCCGGCGCGGCCCTGACCCTCTTCGAGCGCCAGGGGTTCGAGCAGACGACGGTGGCACAGATCGCCGCCGCCGCGGGCGTAACCGAGATGACGTTCTTCCGGCACTTCCCGGCAAAGCACCAGGTCCTCTTCGAAGATCCCTACGACGCCCTGATCGCCGACGCCGTCGCCGCCCAGCCGGAAGATCTGGACCCCCTCCGCAGAGCGGCCCGCGGTCTGCGGCAGGCGTGGTCGCGTGTACCGGAACCGGACGGCGACGTCGTACGGAGGCGGGTGCGGATCGTGGCGGGCACACCCGCCCTGAGGGGTGAGATGTGGCGCAACAACAGCGAGACGGAACGGCTGGTCGCAGAGCAGCTCGTACGGGACGGAGCCCGGCCGCTGTCCGCAAAGGTGGCCGCCGCGGCCGTACTCGCCGCGGTGACTGCGGCGCTGCTCGAGTGGTCGGTGAGCGAGGACGCCCCCCTCGGCGACGCGGTGCTCACCGCGCTGGACACGGTGGAGGGCCGCCGGAATGAGTGAACTCCGCCTGCAGATACGGGGCTTGGAGCGCGCATTCCCGGGCGGCGCCGGCGTGCACGACATGGACCTCGACGTCGCCGCCGGACAGATCCACGCTCTTGTCGGCCTCAACGGTTCCGGAAAGACGACGCTGATGCGCCTCCTGCTGGGGATGCTGCGGCCCGACTCCGGATCCGTACGCCTCAACGGCTGCGGCCTCGGCGAAGCGTCCGCGAAGACGTGGGCCGGGGTCGGCCATCTCGTCGGCCACCCGCTCGCGTACCCCGAACTCGACGTCGCAGCCAATCTCACGATGGCTGCCCGGATGCGCGGCGTCCCGCGACCGCGCATACCCGCCACCGTGACCCGTGCGCTGGCCGAACTCGATCTCGAACAGTACGCCCGTGTACGTGCGCGGGTGCTCTCCAGCGGAAACCTGCAGCGCCTCGGGGTCGCCGGTGCGCTCCAGCACGACCCGGACCTGATCGTGCTCGACGAGCCGACAAGCGCCCTCGACCCGGCGGGAGTCATCCTCGTGCGGGAGGCTCTGCGGCGCAGAGCGGACGCCGGGGCCGGGGTGCTCGTCTCCAGCCACCACCTCGACGAGGTGGCGCGGACCGCGCAACGCATCACCGTCGTCAACCGTGGCCGCACGATCGGCACGCTGGACCCGGCAGGCGTGGACATCGAACGGTCCTTCTTCGCCCTGGTCCATGCCGATGACGAGCGGAGGAAGGGAGGAACAGGATGAACACGGCATTCGCGGCGGCGCTGACCGTCGAGGTACGCAAGTTCGCCGCGTCCCGGGTCGTACGGACGGCCACCGTGCTGATCGTCGCGGGCATCGCGGTGCTGACGGGCTCGATGACCGCGGCCGCGGAGGCGGGCAACGAAAGAATCCTCGCGCAGCTGGGCGAGTTCGCCGGCGCGGAGGGCTGGGACCGGCTGACCGGTGTGGCCGCACAGATCACCGGTGCGGGCGGCCTGCTCGGGTTCGGGGTCGTGCTGGCGTGGGCGGTGGGGCGGGAGTTCGCCGAGGGCACGGTCAGCGGTCTGTTCGCACTGCCGGTGTCGCGGGCCACCGTCATGGCGGCGAAGCTGACCGCGTTCGCTGCCTGGACGGCCGGTGTCGCGGTCGCGCTGGTGTCCGTCCTCGCCGTGACCGGCCTCGTCGCGGGCAACGGGGCGCCGGACGGCGAAGCGCTCGCCGGGCTCGTGCGGCTGCTCGCGCTGGCCGCCTTCTCCGGGCTGCTCGCTGCTCCGGCGGCGTGGGCGGCGACGCTCGGCCGGGGTCTGCTCCCGGGGATCGCGACGTCCATCGGCACCGTCGTCGTCGCTCAGGTCATGGTCGTCTCGGGCACCGGCGCCTGGTTTCCCGTCGCCGCACCCTCGTTGTGGGCCATGCGGCCGGGGGACGTCTCCGCCGCCCAGCTGGCGCTCGTGCTGCTGATCCCGCTCGTATCGGGATTGCTCGCCATGCGGTCCTGGTCCCGCCTTCAGCTCGACCGCTGACGGCTGCGGGAGCCCGCAGGCACCTCCATGGATGCCACCGCCTCACGGCTCGTGACCTGTGACAACGACAACGACCACGCACAACGGAACCGGGCCCGGGCCGCAGACTGCGGCCCGGACCCGATTCCGTGACACGTACATGGCGGGGGCGGACGGCCGACCGGCGCTAGCCCTGTGCGGCGGTCCTCGCCTCGCGGCGGTTGTCGCGGAAGGTGTGAACCCTGCGCGCCGTCGCGAAGAGCGGGATCACGGCGCCGAGCACGACCTGCAGCGCGCAGCCGGTCTGGAGCAGCAGCACGCCGCCCGGGGCGTCGAACGCCCAGGCCGCCAGAAGTCCCATGCTCGCGACGATCCAGCCGAGCATCGCCACCGCCAGCCGGCCGCGCGGCTTCGGGTACTCGACGCGGCTCACCATCAGCCAGGCGACGCCCATGATGGCCAGCAGCGTCGGCACGAACGGCAGCTCCAGCAGCACGATCGACACGACGGTAAGCGCCCCGAACGGGCCGGGCATGCCCTGGAACATGCCGTCACGCATGGGCACGCACGAGAACCTGGCGAGCCGCAGTACCACCGCCAGCAGCACCACGACGGCGGCCACCACCGACACTTCCTGATTGGCGTCGTTGGCGACCATGCCCCATGTGGCGACGAAGTAGGCGGGGGCCAGGCCGAAGCTGATGAGGTCGGAGAGGTTGTCCAGCTCCGCGCCCATCGCGGAGCTGCGCAGCTTCCGCGCCACCAGTCCGTCGAACAGGTCGAAGACGGACGCCAGCAGCATCAGCATCACGGCGGTCGCGGCGCTGTGCCGGGCCATGCCGCCGTCCTCGCTGCCCGTCAGGTGCGGGATGAGGACGCCGGTGGTGGTGAAGTACACCGCCATGAAGCCGCAGGTGGCGTTGCCCAGCGTCAGGGTGTCGGCTATCGAGAGCCGCGTCGAGAGCGGCATCTCGTCGTCGTCCTCTTGGGCCTCGGCGACCCAGGCGGCTGCCTGCGTATCCGGATCAATCACGGTCAAGGCGAGTCACCCCTGCAGTCGTGGCCTGTCCCACCTCGACGCCGGCCTGGACCCCTTCGGGGAGGTAGACATCGACGCGGGAGCCGAAACGGATCAGCCCCACGCGGTCCCCCTGCTCGACCTTGCAGCCCTGCGGCACGTACGGGACGATCCGCCGGGCCACGGCGCCGGCGATCTGGATCATCTCCACGTCGCCGATCTCGGTGTCGAAGTGCCAGACGACCCGCTCGTTGTTCTCGCTCTCCTTGTTGAACGCGGGGACGTAGCCGCCGGGGATGTGCTCCAAGGAGGCCACGGTGCCCGCGAGCGGAGCGCGGTTCACGTGGACGTTGAGCGGGCTCATGAAGATCGCGACGCGGGTGCGTCCGTCGGGCCACGGCATGATGCTCTGCACCACTCCGTCGGCCGGAGAGATGACGCGGCCCTGGGAGATCTCACGCTCCGGGTCGCGGAAGAACCAGAGCATGCCCGCGGCGAGAGCTGTCGCCGGCACCGCGAGCGCCGCCGCCTTCTTCGAGCGGCGGGCCCGGACGAGGCCGACGGCCGCGGTGGCCACGGTCGGCAGAAGCCACGGCGACGCTCCGCGCGCGATGCGGACTCGTCCGCGTGGTGCGGAGGATGGGCTGTGGGGCATGTATGACCTTCGTAGCGGAGGGAGCCGCGGCGGTGATTGGGGGACGGCGGCTTTTCGGGATGGTATCGGTTACGGATGGCAACTGGCCAAGCCAGTGCGGCAGTCCGTGACCGTAATCCCGATTCGGGATGTCGTCCCGGCCGGCGGGAAAACACCCCGAAAGGGACATCACCCCTGGAAGCGGTACTCCTCCAACAGGCGGCGGCCTACGATCATTTTCTGGATCTCGGCGGTTCCTTCACCGATCAAGAGCATCGGCGCCTCGCGGTAGAGGCGCTCGATCTCGTACTCCTTGGAGAAACCGTACCCGCCGTGAATGCGAAACGCGTCCTCCACGACCTCCTTGCAGTACTCGGAGGCGAGGTATTTGGCCATCCCGGCCTCAAGGTCGTTGCGCTGACCGGCGTCCTTCTTGCGTGCTGCGCCGACCATCAGCGCGTGCGCCGCCTCCACCTTCGTGCCCATTTCGGCCAGCCTGAACTGGATCGCCTGGTGCTGCGCGATCGGCTTTCCGAAAGTGTGCCGTTGCTGTGCGTAGCCGATGCCCAACTCGAAGGCGCGCTGAGCGACGCCGCAGCCACGCGCGGCCACATTGACGCGGCCGACCTCGACGCCGTCCATCATCTGGTAGAAACCCCGGCCGGTCTCCCCGCCGAGCACCCGGTCCGCGGGAACCCGCAGGTCCTGCATGATGAGTTCCGTGGTGTCGACGCCCTTGTAGCCCATCTTGTCGATCTTGCCGGGGATGGTGAGCCCGGGCCGCACCTCGCCGAAGCCCGGCTCCTTCTCCACCAGGAACGTCGTCATCGACTTGTGCGGTGCCGTCCCCTCGGGGTGCCCCTCGTCCGTGCGGCACAGCACCGCGACCAGCGTCGAGGAACCGCCGTTGGTCAGCCACATCTTCTGTCCGTTGAGAATGAAATCCGCGTCGGGGTCGTCGTCACCGCCGTCGCGGACGCCCTTGGACGAGATGGCCGAAACGTCCGAGCCCAGGCCCGGTTCCGACATGGAGAAGGCGCCGCGCACCTCGCCCGTGGCCATCTTCGGCAGGAAGTGGTCCTTCTGCTCCTGGGTGCCGTGCTGCTTGAGCATGTACGCCACGATGAAATGGGTGTTGATGATCCCGGAGACGCTCATCCAGCCCCGCGCGATCTCCTCCACGCACAGCGCGTAGGTGAGCAGGGACTCGCCGAGGCCGCCGTACTCCTCGGGAATCATCAGGCCGAACAGGCCGAGTTCCTTGAGGCCTTCGACTATCTCGGTCGGGTACTCGTCGCGGTGCTCCAGCTCCGTCGCTACCGGGAGGATCTCCTTGTCGACAAAGCTGCGGACCGTGGAGAGGATCTCCTGCTGGATCTCCGTGAGACCTTCCGTCTGTGCGAGCCGTCCCATCTCACTTCCCTCCCTTCGCTGTGTCCTTGCCGGGGGCGTCCTTGCCGGGGGCGGACTCGCGCAGCTCGGGGCGTCCCGGCTGCTCCCCTCCGCGCTCCTTGATGTATGCCTCGGTGGGCACCATCACTTTCCGGCGGAAGACGCAGACGAGCGTGCCGTCCTGGTTGTAGCCCTTCGTCTCGACGTGCACGATCCCGCGGTCGCTCTTCGACTTTGAGGGGATCTTGTCGAGGACGGTGGTCTGCCCGTAGATCGTGTCGCCGTGGAAGGTCGGCGCCACGTGCTTGAGCGACTCGATCTCCAGATTGGCGATGGCCTTGCCCGAGACGTCCGGCACGGACATGCCCAGCAGCAGTGAGTAGATGTAGTTGCCCACCACCACGTTCTTGCCGAAGTCGGTTGTGCTCTCCGCGTAGTTGGTGTCCATGTGGAGCGGGTGGTGGTTCATCGTGAGCAGGCAGAACAGGTGGTCGTCGTACTCGGTGACGGTCTTGCCGGGCCAGTGCTTGTAGACGTCCCCGACGGTGAACTCTTCGTATGTGCGACCGAATTGCATGCCGATCAGGCCTCCGGAGCTTCGAAGGACGTCGTGCGGGACATCCCGGCGGCACGGCCCTTGCCGGCCACGACCAGGGCCATCTTGCGGCTCGCCTCGTCGATCATCTCGTCGCCGAGCATCGCCGAGCCCTTCTTGCCGCCCTTCTCGGACGTGAAGTACTCGTACGCGTCGAGGATCATCTCCGCGTGGTCGTAGTCCTCCTGGGAGGGGGAGAAGACCTCGTTCGCGGCGTCGACCTGGCCCGGGTGCAGCACCCACTTGCCGTCGTAGCCGAGCGCGGCGGCACGCTGGGCCACCTCGCGGAAGCCGTCGACGTCCTTGATCTGCAAATACGGGCCGTCGATCGCCTGGAGGTCGTGCGTGCGGGCGGCCATCAGGATGCGCATCAGGATGTAGTGGTAGGCGTCCGCCGGGTAGCCGGGCGGCTGCTCGCCGACGACGAGCGACTTCATGTTGATGGACGCCATGAAGTCGGCCGGCCCGAAGACGATCGTCTCCATGCGGGGCGAGGACGCGGCGATCTCGTCGACGTTCACCAGGCCCTTGGCGTTCTCGATCTGGGCCTCGATGCCGATGCGGCCGACCTCGAAGCCCATCGTCGTCTCGATCTGCGTCAGCAGCATGTCCAGGGCCTGGACCTGCTGGGCGTCCTGGACCTTCGGCAGCATGATGCAGTCGAGGTTCTGCCCGGCGCCCTCCACGACGGTGATCACGTCGCGGTAGGTCCAGTGCGTCGTCCAGTCGTTGACGCGCACGACGCGCGTCTTGCCGCTCCAGTCGCCCTCGTTGAGGAACTTGACGATCGTGTGCCGGGCGTCCGGTTTGGCCAGCGGCGCACAGGCGTCCTCCAGGTCGAGGAAGACCTGGTCGGCGGGGAGGCCCTGCGCCTTCTCCAGGAAGCGCGGGTTGCTTCCGGGCACGGCCATGCAGGAGCGCCGCGGGCGCAGCGTGCGGGATGCCTGGCCGGTGTCCGGCGACGGGGCTGTCATGCGGGGACCTCCAGGGGGTCGAGCTTGTTCGCTGTGCGGATTTCGTTGACGATACGGCCGATGATCTCGGTGATGCCGAAGTCCTTCGGGGTGAAGACGGCGGCGACTCCGGCCTCTCGCAAGGCCGCGGCGTCGGCCGAGGGGATGATGCCGCCGACGATGACCGGAATAGGGGGATCGCCCGGGCCTCCCTGTGGGCCTTCGGCCCGGGTGGGGTCCCCGGGCCCGGGGGAAGTCGCCGCGCCCGAACGCCGCAGCCTCTCCAGCACGTCCGGCACGAGCTCCGCGTGCGAGCCGGAGAGGATGGACAGGCCGACGCAGTGCACGTCCTCGGCGACCGCGGCCGAGGCGATCTGCTCCGGCGTGAGCCGGATGCCCTGGTAGATCACTTCGAAGCCCGCGTCGCGGGCCCGTACGGCGATCTGTTCGGCTCCGTTGCTGTGCCCGTCCAGGCCGGGCTTGCCCACGAGCAGCCGGAGCCTGCCGACGCCGAGTTCCGCGGCCGTCAGCTCCACGCGGCGCCGCACATCGGCGAGCGCGGAACCCTCCTCGGCGGGCACCGCGACGGGGGCGCTGCTGACGCCGGTCGGCGCGCGGAACTCGCCGAAGACCTCACGCAGGGCGCCGGCCCACTCGCCGGTGGTCACGCCCGCGCGGGCGCACTCCAGCGTCGCCTCCATGAGGTTGGCGTCGGTGGCGGCGGTGTCCTTGAGCCGCTGGAGCGCGCGGGACGCGCCGTCGTCCGGCGACTCGTCACGGGTGGCACGCCAGCGCCGGACGGCCTCCGCGACCTGGGCCTCGGTCGCCGGATCGACGGTGTGGATGGCCGTCTCCAAGTCCGCGGTGAGCGGGTTCGGTTCCGTCGACTCGTAGCAGTTGACGCCGACGATCTTCTCCTCACCGGACTCGATACGGCCGCGGCGCTCGGCGTGCGAGGAGACCAACTGCGACTTCAGGTAGCCCGATTCGACGGCTGCCATCGCCCCGCCGAGCTTCTCGATGTGCTCGATCTCGGCGAAGGAGGCGTCCACGAGTTCGCTCACCTTCGCCTCGATCACGTGCGATCCGGCGAAGATGTCGTCGTACTCCAGCAGGTCGCTCTCCATCGCGAGGACCTGCTGGATGCGCAGCGACCACTGCTGGTCCCAGGGCCGCGGCAGGCCCAGGGCCTCGTTCCAGGCGGGCAGTTGGACGGCGCGGGCGCGAGCGTCCTTGGAGAGGGTGACAGCCAGCATCTCCAGCACGATGCGCTGGATGTTGTTCTCCGGCTGCGCCTCGGTCAGCCCGAGCGAGTTGACCTGCACGCCGTAGCGGAAGCGGCGCTGTTTCGCGTTCTCGATGCCGTACCGCTCGCGCGTGATGCGGTCCCAGATGCGGGTGAAGGCCCGCATCTTGCACATCTCCTCGACGAAGCGGACGCCCGCGTTGACGAAGAAGGAGATCCGGGCCACGACATCGCCCATCCGCTCCTGCGGCACCTGCCCCGAGTCGCGCACGGCGTCGAGTACGGCGATGGCCGTGCTCATCGCGTACGCGATCTCCTGGACCGGTGTGGCACCGGCCTCCTGGAGGTGGTAGCTGCAGATGTTGATCGGATTCCACTTGGGGATGTTGCCGACGGTGTAGGCGATCATGTCCGTCGTCAGACGCAGCGAGGGACCCGGCGGGAAGACGTGCGTGCCCCGCGAGAGGTACTCCTTGACGATGTCGTTCTGCGTCGTCCCCTGGAGCTTGGAGATGTCGGCGCCGTGCTCCTCCGCGACGACCTGGTACAGCGCCAGCAGCCACATGGCCGTGGCGTTGATCGTCATCGACGTGTTCATCTGTTCAAGGGGGATCCCCTCGAACAGCCGCCGCATGTCAGCCACATGGGAGACCGGAACCCCGACGCGGCCGACCTCGCCACGCGCGAGGACGTGGTCGGGGTCGTAGCCGGTCTGCGTCGGCAGGTCGAAGGCGACCGAGAGCCCGGTCTGGCCCTTGTCGAGGTTGCGCCGGTACAGCTCGTTGGACGCTTCGGCCGTGGAGTGACCCGCGTACGTGCGCATCAGCCACGGCCGGTCCTTGGCTCGCTCAGGCATGCTTGCCGTTCCGGCCATCGGCGTCCCTGCTGTGCTTGTCGGTCCGCTCGCCTTCGGTGTCGCGGCTGTGCTTGTCGGTCCGCTCGCCTTCGGTGTCGCGGCTGTGCTTGTCGGTCCGCTCGCCTTCGGTGTCGCGGCTGTGCTTGTCGGTCCGCTCGCCTTCGGTGTCGCGGCTGTACTTGTCGGTCCGCTCGCCTTCGGTGTCGCGGAACAGGTTGATCGCGTCCACGTGCTTCGCGCGCTTCTCCGTGTCGCGGACGCCCAGCCCCTCCTCGGGAGCCAGCGCGAGGACGCCGACCTTGCCCTGGTGGACGTTGCGGTGCACGTCGTGGGCGGCCTGGCCGGTCTCCTCCAGGTTGTAGGTGCGCGAGAGCGTCGGGTGGATCTTGCCCTTGGAGATGAGGCGGTTGGCCTCCCACGCCTCGCGGTAGTTGGCGAAGTGCGAGCCGACGATGCGCTTGAGCGACATCCACAGGTAGCGGTTGTCGTAGGTGTGCTCGTAGCCCGAGGTGGAGGCGCAGGTGACGATGGTGCCGCCCTTGCGGGTGACGTACACGCTCGCCCCGAAGGTCTCCCGTCCGGGGTGTTCGAAGACGATGTCGACGTCCTCGCCGCCGGTCAGTTCGCGGATGCGCTTGCCGAAGCGCTTCCACTCCTTCGGGTCCTGGTTGTGCTCGTCCTTCCAGAACTTGTAGCCCTCGGCGCTGCGGTCGATGATCGCCTCGGCGCCCATGCGGCGGCAGATCTCCGCCTTCTGCTCGCTGGAGACGACACAGATCGGGTTGGCGCCGCCGGCCAGCGCGAACTGCGTGGCGTACGAGCCGAGTCCGCCGCTGGCGCCCCAGATGAGGACGTTGTCGCCCTGCTTCATCCCGGCCCCGTTGCGGGAGACCAGCTGCCGGTAGGCGGTCGAGTTGACCAGGCCGGGAGCGGCGGCCTCCTCCCAGCTGAGGTGGTCCGGCTTCGGCATCAGCTGGTTCGACTTGACCAGCGCGATCTCCGCGAGGCCGCCGAAGTTCGTCTCGAAGCCCCAGATGCGCTGTTCCGGGTCGAGCATCGTGTCGTCGTGGCCGTCGGCCGACTCCAGCTCCACGGACAGGCAGTGCGCGACGACTTCGTCGCCCGGCTTCCAGGCGTTGACGCCCGCGCCCGTGCGCAGCACGACGCCGGCGAGGTCGGAGCCGATGATGTGGTACGGGAGGTCGTGCCGCTTGGCCAGCGGCGACAGGCGTCCGTAGCGCTCCAGGAACGCGAAGGTGGACATGGGCTCGAAGAGCGAGGTCCACACGGAGTTGTAGTTGACGGAGGAGGCCATCACGGCCACCAGCGCCTCACCCGGCCCCAGTTCGGGCACGGGCACCTCGTCCAGATGGAGGGACTTGCGGGGGTCCTTCTCCCGGGAGGGGAGACCGTCGAACATTCCGGCCTCGTCCCGGTGGACGGTCACCGCCCTGTAGGACTCCGGGAGGGGAAGGTTCGCGAAGTCTTCGGCGGTCGTGTCGGACGCGAGGATCGCGTCGAGGATCTTGTTCACGGTAATGCCTCCGGCGAAGCGCTGTTGAGGGAGACGCTTTGAGGGTCGTCGGGTGTGAGGCAGAGCCGTCGGTTCGGCGGGTGATGCTGTTTGGCGGCGCTGGTGAGCGCGGGTTGCCTGTGACGCAGGCGTCCGGGCACGTACGGGTGTGGTGCCGTCGGGACAGCGCCCGGACATGCATCAAGGTATGACACCCAGTGCCAGTGCACAAGACACTGCGTGCCAGCAATTTCTCTCACTTGATGTGAGGGCGCGCACGCATGAGCGCTCCGCTGCCGCTGCCGCTGCCGCTGCCGCTGCCGGAGCCGGAGCCGGAGCCTGTGCCTGTGCCTGTGCCTGTGCCTGTGCATGTGCCTTTGCATGTGCCGGAGCCGCCGGTGCCTGTGCCGGGCGGGGCGAGGGCCGGTCCGCCTGCCGGGATGGGGGCAAGCCGGCCGCGCCGCGCGGCTGCCGGTGCTACGGCCCCCGCCGCGACGGCGGCCCGCGCGCCGTACGGCGTGCGGGCCCAGCGGGCGCTCCACGCGTTCGCTGTTATGACCGTTGCCGCTGCGCCCCCGTCTCCTGCAGGTCGCGGTGGGAGATCTTGCCGCTGGCCGTGAGCGGCAGCGCGTCGAGGAAGTGGATGCGGCTGGGCAGCTTGTACGCGGCGATCCGCTTCTTCAGGAACGCCATCAGCCCCTCGGCCGTGATCTCGCTCCCTCGCCGGAGGACCACGAAGGCCACCGGCACCTGGCCCTGCTCGGAGTCCGGCGCTGCGACGACCGCCGAGTCGGCCACCTCCGGGTGCTCGTCGATCGCCGACTCGACCTCGCCGGGGGTGATCTTGGAGGTGCGGCGCACGATCAAGTCCTTGATGCGGCCACGGAGCCACCAGGCCCCGTCTGCGCCCCGTGAACCCATGTCACCGGTCCGCAGCCATCCGTCCGACCGCGACCGCCGGGTGAGTTCCTTGTCGTCCCAGTAACGACTCATCACCATCGGCCCCCGCACGAGCAGTTCACCGGTCTCCTCGTCCGTGCGCAGCTGCGCGCCGCCCACGGGCGTGCCGATGCGGTTGTCGCCATGGGGCCCCGGGTCGCGCTCGACGGTGAGCCAGATCGCCTCGGTCAGGCCGTAGCCGACACTGATGGGCAGTCCGGTCAGCGCTCTGAAGTCGCGCTGCAGGGCGCCGGGCACGGTGTCACCCCCGGTGTAGACGCCGCGCAGTGAGGAGAACCATGCGCGCTCCGCCTGCGGTGCGCGGGCGAGCCGGGCCAGGACGTCGACGTGGGTGCAGATCAGGGTGGGCCGGTGGGCGAGCAGCCCCGAGGCGTAGGTCTGCAGTTCGAACCCGTCGTACAGGACGGCCTTTCCGCCGGCCAGCAGGGTGCTCAGCGTCTCGATGAACCCGCTGACGTGCACCAGCGGATCGCACACCTGCACCACGTCGTCGGCGCGGATGCCGCCCATCGCCTCGGAGGTGCTGGTGAGCATGGCCAGGGCGGAGCCGTGGCTGTGCACGACCCCCTTGGGTTCGCCGGACGAGCCGGAAGTGAAGAACAGCGCGGCCGGGCGGTCCGGGGCGGGCGGGATCGGGTCGCTGCCGGGCCGGGAGGTCAGCAGGGGAGCGAACGGCTCGAAGCGCCCGCTGCGCCCGGTGACCAGGATCCGGACGCCTGCCAGGAGTGCCGGGTCGACGCCGTCGAGCCGGTCCGTCCGGCTTTCGTCGACGATCAGCCAGCGCGGACGTGCGCGCCTGAGCGCCCGCTCCAGCTCGGGCGGCGCGTAGCGCGTGTTCACCGGCGTGGCGACGGCCCCCGAACGGAAACAGGCCAAGTACACAAGAGCGGCCTCGGGGCAGGTAGGCAGCATGAACGCCACCCGCTCGCCCGCCAGTTGGTCCATCTCCGCGGCCAGGGCTCCGGCCGCGGCGGCCACGTCGCCGTACGTCCAGTGCCGTCCCTCGTGCACCAGGGCGACCGGCTCGGGCGGGTGGCCTTCGAGCAGGCGGCTGAGCTGCGGCGAAGCGTTCTCGGCAGACATGGCGTCCTCCTGGTCCCTCGGTCCCGTCCATGTGCTTTCCGACTTCCCGAGACCAGCGGGATATGCCCGGAATACTCGCGATATCCGTGATGTCCGAGAGGGTGCAGGCGGTCGCTGTCCGTGCGAGGGCTGGGCCGAACAGGCCGTGGTCCGTCCGTTGCTTTTGGCTTCTCCGCCGTCCGGGGACCTCTGGATCCATTCGTTGAGATCGGGTACTGCGCCACGACGGCGCACGAGTCGAAGCCGGGGAGACCATGGGTTGGACACGGACACGTCGCGCGGCCTGCTCGGCCGCTCTCGCCACAGTGATCGCCGTCCCGGTGACGGCTCTCTCGCCGGCCGGCGCCGAGAAGCGGACCGGACCGGCGCCGTCCTCCGTCGCCGCCGCGGCCGGGAAGTCCGGGCCGAAGACCCCGCCGCCGCCGAAGCTCCCGCGGAACTTCCGCGGCAAGGGCAAGTGGATCGTCCGTGACCTGGGCATCACGGTCCCGTTCACCTGGGAGGGGAAGAACGGCGACAGCCAGATGACCGCCGGAGGCCCGCAGTACCCGATCTGGTTCACGAACCTGATCTACCGCAACACGCTCTACACGATCACCTTCAAGTGGCCGGGCCTGAACGTGCATCCGTGCTCGCAGATCCCCGGCTTCAATCTGCGGACGCTGAACCAGTTCCTCGCCAATTCACGGTTCGTCGGACGGGAGACCCTCCGGCTGAACAAGCCCCGGCACGTGAATCACTGGAGAGCCGGCGTAGTCCTGCCGGAGCGGCCTCCGGGGCTGCACCTGCGGTTCCCGATCGCGCTCGCCGACGTCTACGTCGACCAGCGCGACAGGGGAACGTTCTGGCAGTTGCTGCAGTTCGGTCTCCAGAATCTCTACGACCCCGAACTGGACGAATGGGCGAAGATGGACAGCTTCGTGCACAAGCCCGGGAAGGTGAAGCTCCCCGCGGAGTGCGCCACTCCCGGCACGCAGGCTTCGTCCTCGAAGCGCTCCTGACGCAGGGCGCGCAGCCCGGCGGGCCCGCGGTGGCGACTCCGTCCCGCGGGCCCGCGCCGTTCGGGCCCTGCCAGCTTGGTCACGCCCGCCGGAACTCCGCCCTCCACCGCAGAACGTGCGGGTCGCCGGGGTGGGGCACCTGCTCGACATCCGCGGCCCGCATCCCGCACACCGCGAAGGAGTCCACTTCAGACCTGGTGAGCGGCCACGGCGGACCGTCCACCTGCTCGCCCTCCCCGCGGACGCCGGAGATGACCACCAGCCTCCCGCCGTGCGCCACCGTGCGGACCACGTTGACGATCGCCTCCGCACGGACCGAGAGCGGCAAGGACTGCACAGTGACCGACTCCACGACGAGGTCGAACGCACCCGCCCACTCGGCCGGCGGGTCCAGAAGGTCGGCCACGACGTAGTCGACGGCCGAGCCGGGGAAGCGCTCACGCGCCCCGCGGACCGCGGTCGGCGAGATGTCGAAGGCGGTCGTGCGGAATCCGAGCCCCGCCACGTATTCGGCGTCCCGCCCGAGCCCGCAGCCGACGACGAGCGCCCGCTTCCCCGCCCCGTCCAGGCCCTGCCGCTCGGCCCAGCCGGCCAGCAGCGCGTTCGGCTCGCCGCGGTCCCACGGCACCGTCGCCTCGCCGGCGGCGGCCAGGGCGTACAGCCGCTCGAACCATCCCGTCGGATCGTCCTCGGCCAGCGACTCGGAGGCCAGCCTGTTCGCGTCCACTTCACGGTCGTCGGTCATGGAGCCAGCTTCGCCGAAGCGGTGCGCGCGTTCACAACCCCCGGGCGGGGGTTCAGTCCCGCAGCGCCTCCTCGATCGTGCGCATGATCTCGCCGATCGGAGCGTCCGTGCGGGCGACGGTGACCAGCACCTCGTCCTCCCGCGTCGTCGCGGCCCGGGCGGTGCCGTTCGCAGCGCCGGCGGGCTCCGGGACCGCCAGGCGGTTCGCCCCGAAACCCGTGCCGAAGGTCCTGCGCACGATCGCGAACGCGTGGTCCAACTGCGCTTCCACGTCGCCCACTCCGCCGCCGCGCAGCCACCGGCGCAGTACGTGGTTGTGCGCCGTGACGACGGCCGAGGCGGCGACCTCCGCGAGGAGCGGATCGTCGTCGCCGTCGCGGTGGGCCGCCTCGTCGAAGTGGCCCAGCAGATACCGGGTGAAGAGCCGCTCGTAGCGCGCGACGGAGGCGATCTCGCGCTCGCGCAGCGCCGGCACCTCCCGTGTCAGCTTGTAGCGCTCGACGCTGCCCTTGGGCGACGCCGCGTACATCCGCATGACCTCTTTGATGCCGCGGCACACCGTGTCGAGCGGGTTCTCGTGCGGGGGCGCGGCCTCCAGGACGGCCTGTGCCCGCACAAGGGTGTCGTCGTGGTCCGGGAAGATCGCCTCTTCCTTGGCGCGGAAGTGCCGGAAGAACGTGCGCCGGGCGACGCCCGCCGTCGCGGCGATCTCGTCGACCGTCGTGGCCTCGTACCCCTTCGTCGCGAAGAGCTCCATCGCCGCCGCCGCCAACTCGCGTCGCATCCTGAGGCGCTGGGAGGACGCGGCAGGCGAACGGGACGGCTTCGCGGTGTCTGACATGTGGGGAACGTTACATGCCGTGACGTACTCGGGGGGCGGGCCGCTTGCGGAAGGCTCAAGCAGCCCGCCCCACCGGTTGTCCCGCTTCACAGACGCGTCACCGCCGTGCGTACTCGCGGAATCCCCGTCCCGTCTTACGGCCCAGGCAGCCCGCCGCGACCAGGTGTTCCAGCAGCGGCGCGGGAGCCAGCCCCGGGTCGCGGAACTCCCTGTGCAGCACCTGCTCGATGGCGAGGGAGACGTCCAGCCCGACGACGTCCAGCAGCTCGAAGGGCCCCATCGGGTAGCCGCCGCCGAGCCTCATCGCCGCGTCGATGTCGTCGAGCGACGCGTAGTGCTGCTCGACCATCTTCACGGCGTTGTTCAGGTACGGGAAGAGCAGCGCGTTGACGATGAATCCCGCACGGTCGCCGCAGTCCACGGGGTGCTTGCGGATGCCTCCGCAGACTTCGCGGACCGTCGCATGAGCCTCGTCACCGGTGAGAACCGTGCGCACGACCTCGACGAGCTTCATCGCCGGCGCCGGGTTGAAGAAGTGCATGCCGATGACGTCCTGCGGACGGGACGTGGCGCGGGCGCAGGCCACCACCGGGAGGGAGCTGGTGGTGGTGGCGAGCACCGCGCCGGGCCTGCACACCTCGTCGAGCCTGGCGAAGAGTTCCCGCTTGACCTCCAGGTCCTCCGCGACGGCCTCGACCGCCAGGTCGACGCCGGACAGCGCCTCCAGCGAACCGGCGGGGGTGATGCGGCCGAGCGCGGCGACCCGGTCGTCGTCGGTCATCCGGCCCTTCTTCACCGCGCGCTCGAAGGACTTGGCGATGCGGTCCTTGGCCGTCTGCGCCTTCTCCTCGCTGCGTGCGGCGAGCACCGTCTCGTATCCGGCCCTGGCGAAGACCTCCGCGATGCCGCTCGCCATGGTGCCCGAGCCGGCGACGCCGACGGAGGAGACGGGACGGCCGGCGGTGCGGGTGGCGTCCCCGTCCGGGGTTTCGGAGTCGGCGACGACGACGGACGAGCCGGGAGCCTCGTAGGAGTAGAAGCCCCGGCCCGCCTTCTGGCCCGTCAGACCGGCGTCGCTCAGCTGCCGCAGGATCGGTGCGGGCGCGTGCAGCCGGTCGTGCGAGTCGGCGTACATCGCGTCCAGAACGGTGCGTGCCGTGTCGATGCCGATGAGGTCGAGCAGCGCCAGCGGCCCCATCGGCAGCCCGCATCCCAGGCGCATCGCATTGTCGATGTCCTCGCGGCTGGCGTAGCGCGATTCGTACATCGCGGCGGCCTGGTTGAGGTAGCCGAAGAGCAGCCCGTCCGCGACGAATCCGGGCCGGTCGCCGACCGCGACGGGCTCCTTGCCCAGCTCGCGCGCGAGTTCCGTCACCGCGGTGACGGCCTCCGGCGAGGTGAGCACCGAGGAGACGACCTCGACGAGCTTCATCGCCGGGGCGGGGTGGAAGAAGTGCAGGCCCAGCACCCGTTCGGGGCGGTCCGAGTCGGCCGCGAGCCGGGTGACGGAGAGCGCGTTGGTGCCCGTCGCGAGGATCGTGTCCGGCTTGACGACGGTGTCGAGCGCCGCGAAGACCTGGCACTTGGTGTCGTAGTCCTCCGGCACCACCTCGATGACGAGGTCCGCCTCGGCGGCGGCGTCCAGGTCGCCGGAGGTGCGGAAGCGGGCGAGGGCGTCCTGCCGCTCGGCCTCCGTCATCCGCTCGCGCTGGACGGCGCGCGCGGTGGAGGCTTCGAAGGCTTCGGTGGCGTGACGTGCGGCGGCGTCACTGATGTCGATGCCGATGACTTCACGGCCGGCCCGGGCGAGGACGTCGGCGATGCCGGTGCCCATGGTGCCGAGACCGATGACGGCGATGGTGTGCAGAGGCGGACGGTCCATCACGGGACTCCAGGTGTGACGACTGACGATGAGGGTGTGCCGGCCGCGCGCACAGCACGGTGCGGGGCGCGGCTGCAAGGCAGCAGATTCGAAACTCTGGGAATTCGGGAAGCCGGACGGGAATCGGGGTCAACCGGCCCTGTCCCAGGGGCCGTTCCGTACAGGCGTGCAAGCCCGGGCGCTGCCGCGGCGGTTCGCCGCGGCCCGGACCCCCGCCGAACCGACTTCACTCTCGGGCGGCTGCGTCACCAGGCCGCCTGAGCGGGGGTGCCGCTCTGACGAGCAGCTTAACTCGTGGGTAACCAATGCGCCAGGGGTATGGCTCTTCCAGGGCTGTGGGACGGAGCACGTGGGGGAGGGAGCGCAAGTGGCCGACGCATTCCGATCGTTGATCGATCGCGTCCGGGCGGAGGCGGACCCGGTCGAGTACGAGCGGCTGGTCGCACTCGCGAGGGAGGAGACTCCCGCGGCACGGGACGAACTGGCGTCCGTGCTGGCGGAGAGCCAACGCCCGTTGTGGGCGCGGGAAGTTGCGGCGTTCGCGCTCGGCAGCGCGGGGGACAGGCGCTGCTTCGAAACCTTGATCTTCATGCTGAACTACCGCGACCCCGTGCGCTGCGCCACCGCCGCCCACGCCCTGGCACGGCTGCGAGATCCCCGTACGGCGCGCGCCGCCGCCGCCCTGGCGACCAACGAACTGCGCACCGGCTACGCGCTGCACGCCGTGCGGCTGCTCACGGCGTTACGGGCGCCCGAGTCCGTGCCCACGCTGATCTCCGTCCTGCAACGGCTGCTGATGGGGCCGGTGCACTACTGGCCGATCGCCGAGGCGTGCGTGCAGGGCCTGGGCGCCCTGGGGGACCGGCGCGCCATCGCGGTGCTGGCGGCGGCGGCCGAGCACCACCGGCTCTCGCCGTTCGCGAAGGCCGCGCTGGCGCGCATCCCGGCGGCGCAGGGGCGGCCCCGCAGAAGGGCGGTCAGACCCAACAGCTGCCCGTGACCGGGACGGCTGCCTGAGCCCGTACGGCTCACGCAGCGGACGCAATCCGGACGGTAGATGTCGGGTATCGGCGCCAGGATGGACCCATGACCGAGAGCTGGGCGGCCTTCCGCGCCGCCGAACCCGAGTTCGCCGACACCGTGCGAGCCCGCTTCCAGGCGTTCCAGCACCACGTGCTCGCCACCATCCGCCCCGACGGCTCGCCCCGCCTGACCGGCCTGGAGGGTGACTTCAGGGGGGACGAGCTGTGGCTGGGCATGATGATCGGGTCGCGCAAGGCGCTCGACCTGCGCCGCGACCCCCGCTTCTCCATGTACGCCAACCCCGGCACGGGCACCGGAATGGGAGGCGGCGACGTGCGCATCTCGGGGCGCGCGGTCGAAGTGACGGACCCGGAGGAGTTCGCCCGGTACGCGGCCGGCGCGGCGGAGGGCGAAGTGCCGGACCGCTTCCATCTCTTCCGCGCGGAGCTCTCCGAGGTCGTACGGATCAGGGTCGAGGACCCGCACATCGTCTTCCAGGTCTGGCACCCGGGCCACGCCCTGCGCACGATCCGACGGGCCGACGAGGACAGCACCCTCTACGAAGAAGTGTGAGCCCCCGCGGGCACGGCGACGATCCGGCCGGCCCCGCTGCCGGCCGCACGGGTGGCCGCTTCGGCCACGGCGACCGCGGTCAGGCCGGCGTGGGCGTCGGCGACCGGTGTGGAACCGCCCGCCGCGCAGTGCAGCAGGTCGGCGACGGCGGCTCGCACGCTCTCGGCGTACGCATGCGGCTTGCGGGCCTCGCCACCGAGGTCGATCACGGCCTCCGCGCGGTGCGGGACGCTGCGTGCGACGCCTCTGCCGCGGGCGGGACGGGCCTCGCCCGCGTCCCGGTGCACTGTGACGGCTACGCGTTCGCCGCCGTGCGGGCGGAAGCCCGGAACGGCAAGCAACTCGGCGGTCCTCGAAGGGAGTTCCTCCCACCGGGCGGCACCCTCCTCGTCCGTCCACGCGGTGATGGCGGCGTACGTCGGGATCCATCCGGTGATGCGCGACTCGGCGAAACCGTGGTCCAGGCGCATCAGCTGGCGTTCGCACCGGTGGGCGTGGGTGAAGGAGTGCAGGTGGGTGGCGAGGACGCCGCCGGGGTGCACGGCGTCCGCGATCACCATGTCGACGGGGCCGCCCGGGCGCCGCACGGCCGTGGCGCTCACCGACTCGGGTTCGCTGCCGAGCAGGGCGCGGGCCGCGTCGAAGAAGTGGACACCGTGCTCGATGAAGATGCCCCCGCTGTGCGTGGGGTCCCAGAACCAGTGGTCGGCGCCGAGGTCTTCGTCGGCCGCGTCGTTCTCGAAGAGGAAACGGCGGGGCGGGGCGAGGACGCCCTCGGCGGTCAGCCGCTGAACGGCGCGGAGGACCGGGTTGTAGCGAAGGACATGGTCGACGGCGAGAGTTCCGGGCGAACGGTCCACCTCGTCCCGGACCCGGGCGGCGTCCTCGGTGGTGGTGGCCAGCGGCTTCTCGCAGAAGACGTGCTTGCCGGCGCGGAGAGCGGCGATCGCCATCCCGGCGTGCGTGGCGGGCGGGGTGGCGAGGGCCACGAGATCCACGCCGTCCGTGGCGAGCAGCGAGTCGAGGCCGTCGCGTACGGCCGCGCCGTGCCGTGCGCCGAGCGGCTTCGCGCGCGACGGGTCGGGATCGGCGACGGCGGCGATGCGCAGGCCGGGCAGGCCGGCCACGGCATCCAGGACGTACGCCCCGAACGATCCGCAGCCGACCAGCCCGAGGCCGAGGGGCGGCCCCGTCACGTGGCGCGTTCCAGGAGGGCGACGCCGATGTGGGCGTCGGCCATGCCGTAGAAGACGTACAGCTTCCCGTCGACCTCCTCGATCGCCGTGGGGAAGACGACGTTGGGGACGGTGCCGGAGCGCTCCTCCTCCGTCTCGGGGGCCATCAGCGGCTCATCGGAACGGGCGATGACCTTCGACGGGTCGGACGGATCGAGGATCATCGCCCCGGCGGCGTACGACACCCGCTGGTTCTGCTCGAAGGGGTCCTCGATGGAGCCGGAGACCCCGTGGTGGAGGAGCAGCCAGCCCTCGTCGACGCGGACCGGGGCGGGGCCGGCGCCGATCTTCAGCGCTTCCCAGGGGTGTTCAGACAGGGCGACCAGGCGGTGCTGGCGGGGGCGTACCAGGGCGCGGATGTCCTGCTCGGCCTCCGCAGCGGGCACGTAGGAGATCCAGATGCCGGGGCGCTCGTCGGTGACGCCGGCGGGGAGGTGGGTGCCTTCGCCGGGACGGAACCAGCCGAGGTCCCACATGGGGCGGTGCAGCATCGCGTACGCCGGTTCGCCGTCCGGGCCGGGGACGGGCTCGGGGAAGTGGACGACGTCCTTGTTGGGGAAGAGGTTGAGGTCGGTGTCGAGGCCGGGCTGGTACTCGAACTGGATCGGCCCGAGGCGGGTCCAGTCGGTGAGGTTCCCGGAGACGGCGAGGGCCGGCTTGGGGCCGAGGGGGCCGTAGGCGACGTAGGACATGACGTGCTTGCCGAGGGAGGGGACCCAGGTGGTGCGGGGGTCCTCGACGCCGGCGTTGTTCTTGCCGCGCTCCCAGCCCTCGTCGGGGGACAGCACGACGCCGCGGCGCTCGACGCCGGAGGGTATGCCGTCGGTGAAGGTGACCTCGGCCAGCCCGACGCGGGAGACGTTGCCGTCGGCCACCAGGCGGGGCAGCAGGTGCAGCTTGCCGTCGGGGGTGCGGCCGGAGGCGGGGTTGAGGACGCCCTCCCTCTCGTCGGCCTCGCCGGGCAGTGGCGACATCACCACGCCCAGCCGGCGCAGGGTGTAGGGGATGTTCGTACGGGGGGTCGTGTCGGTGCTCAAGTGTCAGCCCTTAATGCCGGATCCGAGGTCGGTGGAGACGAAGCGGCGCTGGAACGCGAGGAACAGCGCCACGGCCGGGGCGGCGAGCACGCATGCCCCGGCGAGTATCGCGCCGTACGGGTTGGCGGCCCGTCCGGCGACGTTGGAGATGTAGTTGGCCAGTGCCACGGCCAACGGCTGCATGTCGGAGTCCTTGGTCACGAGGAACGGCCAGAGGAACTCGTTCCACGGGCCGATGAAGGTCAGCAGCACCGTGGTCAGCAGGGCCGGCTTGCACAGCGGGGTCGCGATCCGCAGCATGATCGCCAGCTCGCTCGCCCCGTCGATCCGCGCGGACTCGAACAGCTCCCGGGGAAGCTGCAGGAAGAACTGGCGGAAGACGAAGACGGCCGTCGAGTTGATCGCGAACGGCAGGATGATGCCGAGGTAGGTGTCGGCCAGCCCGTAGCTGCGGACGATCATCACGTAGAGCGGGATCATCAGCAGCTGGAACGGAACCAGCTGCACCAGGAGCACGGTGCCGAAGACCGCGCCTCTGCCGCGGAAGTGCATCTGCGCCAGTGCGTAGCCCGCCATGAGGCCGAACACGACGGTGCACAGGATGACGCCCCCGGTGAAGATCCCCGAATTGGCGACGGCCCTCAGCAGCGGGACCCGGTCGTTGATCGCCGTGTAATTGCCCAGTGTGAGGCCTGACGGGTCGGGCAGCACGGCCGACGGTTCGGAGCTCGGCTCGGACTGCAGCGAGCCGAGCACCATGGAGTAGAAGGGGAAGAGGAACGCGCACGCGCCGGCGAGCAGCACGAGCAGCCGGGGTATCCGGCGTGTGGTGGCGGCGGGCATCACGGCTCAGCCCCTTTCCGTCAGCTTGCGGTTGATCAGTGAGACGGCCAGCACGAACAGCACCAGCAGCACGCCGATCGCGGCGGCGACATCCGGACTTCCCTGCTCGATGCCCCGCTGATACATGAGCAGGACGGGGGAGGCGGACGCTCCGTCAGGACCGCCGCCCCCGGTGAGCAGGTACGGCTCGGTGAACAGGTTCGCCCCGGTGATCGTGGCCACGATCACCACGAGTGTCGTCGCCGGGCGCACGCCCGGCACCGTGATGGAGAGGAACTTGCGCACCGTGGACGCGCCGTCGGTGTCCGCCGATTCGTACAGCTCCTTCGGCACGTTCTGCAGCGCCGCGAGGTACAGCATGATGAAGAAGCCGAGCTGCTTCCACGCGACGAACACCGCGATCAGCGGCATCGCCAGAGTCTCGTTGACCAGCCACGACGGCTCCGGAGCCAGCCGTCCCAGGACCTCGTTCACCAGGCCGCCGCTGCTGAAGAGCCACATCCAGATGCCGACCATGGCCACGCTCGCGGTGATGTACGGCAGGTAGTACGCCGCGCGGAAGAACGAGCGCATCGGCAA
The DNA here is from genome assembly GCF_004217425.1 of Streptomyces sp. CNZ301. Classification (NCBI taxonomy): domain Bacteria; kingdom Bacillati; phylum Actinomycetota; class Actinomycetes; order Kitasatosporales; family Streptomycetaceae; genus Streptomyces; species Streptomyces sp. CNZ301. The sequence continues at coordinate 629,151 of NZ_SHLG01000002.1, read as the reverse complement.
CTTCGCGTTGAGCGCGGTGGCCAGTACGAGCGAAAGACCCACGGTCAGCGGCACGTTGAAGACAAGGAAGACGGCGATGTTGCCGAATGCCTGACGGACGTCCGGGTCGCTCAGTACGGCGGCGTAGTTCTCGAAACCGACGAACGGGTACTCCACGACGGCGTTCGGCGCGGCGAAGAAGTAGTCGTGGAACGACATCCACACCGCGAACCCGAACGGGTAGGCGAAGACCACGGCGACGAACGCCAGATACGGCGAGACGAACCCGAGCCCCAGGAGATTGCGGCCGAATGACCGCCGCGTGCTCCTGGGGCGCGTGCCGCCCCTCGTGGGCGAGGACATCAACTGCACCTCCCTGCGATGGTCACTTCTGGCCGGCGAGCTTCTCGACCTCGGCCGCCGCCTTCTTCAGCGCGGTCTGCGGGTCTGCCTTGCCGAAGATGACCGAGCGCGAGTAGGCGTCCCGGAACTTCTGCCAGACGGAGATCGACTGGGGCACGTTGGGCACCTCGACGGTGTTCTCGGCAGCCTGGGCGTAGGTCTTGTACTTCGCGTTCTTCGCGAAGAAATCCCCGTACGTGCCCGTCAGATCCTCGCGCACCGGCATCTGGCCGGTCGTCTCCAGCAGCTTGCCGTCCTGCTCCTTGCTGCTGGCGAACTTCAGTACGTCCCAGGCCGTACCGCGGTTCTTGCAGGAGTTGAACATCCCCACCGACTTGGCGTCGCTGAAGGTACGGGTCTTCGCGGCCGGTTGACCCTTCGACGTGGGAACAGGGACCACGCCGTAGTCGACCTTCTTGTCGTAGACCTTCACGGCCCACGGCCCGGCGATGGTCATGGCGGCCTTGCCGTCGGCGAACGCGTCCCCGTTGTACTTCTCCTTCTGCGACAGGCCCTTGTCGTACATCGACCGCCAGAAGTCCGCCACCCGCTGCCCCTCGGGGCCGGTGAACTGCGCCTTGCCGTCCTCCAGCAGCTGCTTGCCGCCGCTCTCCGCCGCGAACAGCGGGTAGAAGTCGAACCAGGACTGGAAGAACTCCGAACTCGGCGCGGGCCAGACCGCGGCCTTCACCCCGCCCTTGTCGACCAGCTTCTCGGACGTGGCCAGGAAGTCCTTGTACGTCTTCAGGCGGGGCTTGTCGGGGTCGAGTCCGGCCTTTTCGAAGACGTCCTTGTTGTAGGAGATCATCACCGGGTTGGACTTCCAGGGCAGCTGGTAGTACTTGCCGTCCTCCGACTTGTACTGCTCGGCCGCGTCTCCGGAGCGCTTCTGGATGTGCTCCGTGGCGCCGGGAAAGTCGTCGAGCGGCACCAGGCCGCCCTGCTTCTGGAACTGCGACACGGCCGCCGGGGAGGTGTTGAAGACCAGACAGGGGGCGTTGCCGGCGGTGATGGCCGCTCCGATGACCTCCTCGGAGCTCTTTCCGGCCGGGATCTCCTGGGCGCGGATCTTCTCGTCCGGGTGCGCGGAGTTCCAGGACGCGACCATCTTCTTGGCCCAGGCGATCTCGTCGGGGTTGTTGGCGTACCAGATCTTGATCGGGCCCTTGGCGGAGGCGGCTTTTCCGTCACCGCCGTCGGAGCTGCCGCCGCAGGCGCTGAGCGGCAGCACGAGGAGGGCCATGGCGAGGGGAAGTGCTCGTTTCATGAGGAACTCCGTGGTTCGTCGTCGGCTTGGGAGACTCTGGGGCGGGGGACACCGCCCGGTGCGGGTGGTGCGGTGGATCGTCGGAGAATCAGCTCGGTCGGCGGCAGGTCGACACTCTCCGCGCTGCCCTTCTCCACGAGTTGGAGCAGGGCGCGGGCGGCGGCGCGGCCCATGGCGAGGGCGTCCATCCGCACCGTGGTGAGCGACGGGTGCACATGGCGGGCCAGTTCGGTGTCGTCGAAACCGGTGACCGAGAGGTCGTCGGGAATGCTCAGGCCGAGTTCGTGGGCGACAGTGACGCCCGCGATCGCCATCAGATCGTTGGCATAGACGACGGCGCTGGGCGGCTCGCCGTCCTGGAACAGGCGCCGGGTGGCCGCGGCACCGCCGGCAGCGGTGAAGTCCCCTGCGGCCTCCGGCCCCGGAGGCAGGCCGAGGTCGCGCAGCGTGTCCGCCCAGGCGTCACGTCTCCGGCGGCCGTGGACGAACTGCTGAGGCCCGGCCACATGCGCGATGCGCCGGTGCCCCAGCGTGGCCAGGTGCTCCACGGCGGCGCGGATCCCGGTCCGCTCGTCGAGGTTCACGGCGGGGAAGGCGGGCGGAGTGTCCGGCGTCTGCAAGGTCACGGCCGGCAGCCGCAGCTCCTGAAGGAGCGGCAGCCGGGGATCGTCGCCCACCCGCAGGTCGGAGAGGAAGACACCGTCCACCCGCCCGTCGTCGGCGAGTTGACGGTATCCGTTGGCCTCCTCGTCCCAGCCGCCGGTGACGACCCGCAGGACCAGGGCATGGCCCACTTTGGCCAGCTCGGTCTCCACTCCCGCGATGAAGGCGGGGAAGAAGGGGTCCGCTCCGAGCAGTTCGGCGGGCCGGGCCATCACCAGACCGAGCGCGAACGCCCGGGAGTAGGACAGCGCCCGCGCCCGGTGGCTCGGCCGGAATCCGAGCTCCGCCGCCGCGGCGAGGACCCTTTCCCTGGTGTCGGGCGCGACGCCGGGGCGGTTGTTCAGCACGAAGGACACCGTGCCTTTGGAGACGCCGGCGACGCGGGCGACGTCGGCGATCGTCGGGCTTCGGCGCACGGTCTCTCCCGGACGGTGTGGGTGGTACTGGCTGCGGCTGCGTGCGAGCACGGGCACGGCCCCGGCCGGGGCAGTCGCTCGCCGTGCGGCCTGGGCAGGCACTTAACCGGTTTGAAACACACCCCGTCAAGAGTTCTGACCCCAGTTATCAAACCGGTTTGAGAGAGGGCCGCCATCCGGCCGGTTCCGCCGGCCTACGGCGGGGTCCGTGTGAAGGTTCACGTTGCGCAACCAACTGTGCGGAGATGGCAGGCAGTTGGCAGGTGCTGGACGGCAGGTACGGGCGCAGGAGCCCGAGGACGGCGGATGGGTGCGCGGGATCGTGATTCCCGGTACGGGACCGACAGCGGGCCCCCGCATCGAGCAGGGGCCCGTTCAGGGAGCCGGACGCACTTGAGGTGCTCGGCCCTCCGCCCCGTCGGGTGGCGGCTGCTCTCCCGCCGGGCCCGCCGACGGTGGGGCCGTGTGCGCTTGTCTGCCGGATACCGACTGCGGGTCAGGGGACGACCGCGTACGCCTCGACCTCCAGCAGCAGGTCGGGGTGGACGAGCGAGGAGACCTGGACCGCCGTGCTGGCCGGCGGCCGGGCGATGTCGATGCAGGCATCGCGTGCCTCGCGGACCGCGGGCAGGATCCCGACGTCCGTGGTGAAGAAGGTGAGCTTCACGACGTCGTCGAATCCGGCGCCGGCCGCGGCGAGACAGCGGCGCAGATTCTCGAAGACCTGCCGGGCCTGCGCGGCGGGGTCTCCGCGGCCGACGACGTCGCCGTTCTCGTCGAGAGCGATCTGCCCCGAGACGGCGACGAACCGGCCCTCGCCCCATACGACTTGGCTGTAGCCGTTGCCCGGCGCGACGCCCTGCGGGGCACTGATGTGAGTGATTTCGGACATGGGGCGATGATCCTGCCGGAGGCACGGCCGCGCGAGCGGATATCCGCCGCTTCTTCGGCAGTGACCTGCGTGCAGCCGGGTCCTACAGCAGGGTCAGCTGCGTGCAGTCGGGGGTCTCGGGTTCCGTCTCGGCGCTCCGCCCGGGGTGGGCGTCGATGCGGCGGTGGGTGCCGGGTGAGGAAGGCCCGATGCCGTACTCGGCGGCCAGTTCGTGCACCTGCCGGGTGATGCGGCGCTGGTACCACTTGGGGGCGTAGGCGCCGTCCGCGTACAGCCCTTCGTAGTGCCGCACCAGTCCGGGGTGGTGCTTCGCCAGCCACTGCATGTACCACTCGCGTGCCCCTGGCCGCAGATGCAGCGCGAGAGGGGTGACGGACGTGGCTCCGGCGGCGGCGATCGCCCGTACCGTCGTGCGCAGTTGGGCCGGGGAGTCGCCGAGGAACGGGATGACCGGGGCCATCAGCACCCCGCACGGGATGCCCTGGCTGCTGAGGGTGCGGACCACGTCGAGGCGGCGCTCGGGTGCCGGGGTGCCCGGTTCGACGGTGCGCCACAGCTCCTCGTCGGTGAACCCCACGGAGACGGAGACGCCCACGTCGGTGACGGCCGCCGCCGAGCGCAGCAGGTCGAGGTCGCGCAGGATGAGCGTCCCCTTGGTGAGGATCGAGAACGGGTTGGTGTAGTCGCGCAGCGCCGTGAGGATGCCGGGCATCAGGCGGTAGCGTCCTTCGGCCCGCTGGTAGCAGTCGACGTTCGTGCCCATCGCTATGTGCTCTCCGCGCCAGCGGCTCGACCCCAGTTCACGCCGGAGCAGTTCGGGGGCGTTGACCTTGACGACGATCTGCGAGTCGAACCCGGCTCCTGTGTCGAGGTCGAGATAGCGGTGCGTGCCGCGGGCGAAGCAGTACACGCAGGCGTGCGAGCAGCCGCGGTACGGATTGACCGTCCATTCGAACGGCATGCGGGAGGCCCCCGGCACGCGGTTCACGATGGAGCGCGCCCGCACCTCGTGGAAGGTGATCCCGGCGAATTCAGGGGTGTTGAAGGTGCGGGTGACCACGTCCGTACCGAAGAGGGCGGGGTTCACCGCCGACCCGTCGCCGCTCAGGTTCTCCCAGCGCATGGACCCTCCTCGTGCAGCGTGCCGTTCGTACAGAGAATAGAACATCTGTTCCCACTCGCTCGTCAAGCCGATTTGGGCCCCCGTTCGCGGGGTGATTGGGTTGCCGGTGCCAAGCGGGACGCAACGGACGCGGCGAACAGCAGGAGGAGCACATGGCGCAGGTCGAGTCGACGACCCATCGCGAGATCGCGGCGGAACCGGAGGCGGTGCGGAGCGCGCTCGCCGACTACGGCGGGACCCGGCCGAAGCTGCTGCCCGGCCACTTCAGCGAGTACGAGGTGCGCGAGGGCGGCAAGGGTGCGGGCACCGTCGTGCACTGGAAGATCCAGGCCACCAGCAAGCGGGTCCGCGACTGCCTCGTCGACGTCAGCGACTCGGCCGGCGGGGAGCTGGTCGAGAGCGACCGCAACTCCACGATGGTCACGACCTGGCAGGTCGGGCCGGGGGCCTCGGACGGCACCACCCGCGTCACGGTGAAGACCACATGGAAGGGCGCGGGCGGTGTCGCCGGCTTCTTCGAGCGGACCTTCGCGCCCAAGGGCATGGCCCGCATCTACGACGAGATGCTCGCCAAGCTCGCCTCGGAGACGGAGAAGTGAGGCGGAAGTAGCGGGAGAGCGGGTGTGCGGCCGCACACCCGCTCACCGGATCGAGTGGTTCTCGCGCGGACGTGGACGGCGCGCGCCCGAGCCCTCCCGTCGGTGCCCGCCACCGAAAGCCGCAGTTGAGCGCCCGACAGGCGCCCCGGGCAACGGACTTGAGGTTTCCGTGGCTCTTCGAAGCCCAGTGGTGTCTGACTTGCTCGCTCCTGTCACGTAATGCGAGAAATGCTCCCCGAAGACGGCCGGATGCGACCAGGGGAGTGCGATGAGCGGTACGGCTCTGGAACCCCCGGAGGCGCGGTCACCCGCGGTCGTCGAGGTGAGCCTGGAGATTCCCGCGCGGGGCCCCGTGGCCGGGGGCTCCGGTCGCGAAGCCGAGCACGGAACCGAGCACGGAACCGAGCACGGAACCGAGCACGGAACCGGTCCGGGGCAGCCGCCCGCGGAGCCCCGGCAGGACAGCCCAGCAGGGCTCAGCAGGCGCCGCGTGCGGCTGGTCTTCGTCGGACTGATGCTCGCTCTGCTGCTGGCGGCGCTCGAACAGACCATCGTCGCCACGGCGTTGCCGAGGATCGTCGGCGAACTGCACGGCCTGGACCGGATGTCCTGGGCCGTCACCTCCTACCTCCTGGCCGCGACGATCGGGCTGCCGGTCTACGGCAAACTCGGCGACCTCTTCGGGCGCAAAGGGATCTTCCTCTTCGCCATCGTCGTCTTCGTCGCCGGATCGGCCCTCGCCGGCTGGTCGCGCACGATGACGGAACTGATCGCCTACCGGGCGATCCAGGGCGTCGGCGCCGGCGGCCTCATGATCGGCGTGCAGGCGATCATCGCGGACGTCGTCCCGCCCCGCGACCGCGGCCGCTACATGGGCCTGATCGGCGCCGCGTTCGGTCTCGCCTCCGTGGCAGGACCGCTGCTCGGCGGCTGGTTCACCGACGAACTCTCCTGGCGCTGGTGCTTCTACATCAACGTCCCCTTCGGCCTGATCACCTTCGTCGTCACCGCTCTGGTGCTGAAGCTGCCGCGCCCGGCGGGACGTCCGAAGCTGGACGTGCTCGGGACGCTCCTGCTGGGGGCGTTCTCCACGTGCCTGGTGCTGCTGACGAGCTGGGGCGGCACCGAGTACGACTGGGACGACACCGTCATCCTCGGACTGGCGGCGGGCGGCGTGCTGAGCGCCGTACTGTTCATCGCCGTCGAAAGCCTCGCGAGCGAACCCGTCCTGCCGTTGCGCCTCTTCCGCGACTCGGTCTTCAACGTCACCGGCATCGTCGGCGTCGCCGTGGGCATCGCGCTGTTCGGCGCCGCGAGCTACCTGCCGGGCTTCCTTCAGATGGTCGACGGCGTGAGCGCGACCGAGTCGGGACTGCTGATGCTGCCCATGATGGGCGGGGTCGTGCTCTCCTCCACGGTCTCGGGCCAGCTCATCTCCCGTACCGGTCGCTACAGGATCTATCCCGTGCTGGGCTGCGCCCTCTCGGCCGTCGGCATGTGGCTGCTGTCGCGGCTGGAGACCGGCACCTCGCGTGAGGCCTACAGCGTCTGGATGGCCGTGCTGGGCCTGGGCATCGGGCTCGTGCTGCCCGTACTGATCCTGGCCGTGCAGAACTCCGTTCCTGTCCGGGACCTCGGCGCGGCGACCAGCGCCAACAACTACTTCCGCCAGATCGGCGGCAGCGTGGGCGCCGCGGTCTTCGGCACGCTCTTCGTCCAGCGGCTCACCGACGCGCTGGCCGTGCGGCTGCCGCACGACGTGCCGCACCGGCTTCCCGACCCTTCGTCGCTGACCCCGCAGGCGGTGCACAAGCTGCCCGGCCCGCTCCGCGAGATCTACGTACAGGCCTACGCCGACGCCATGCCGCGCATCTTCCTGTATCTGGTCCCGGTCCTCGTGCTCGGGCTGATCTTCGCCTGCTTCCTCAAGGAGAAACCGCTCGTGAACGAGAACGCGGCCGTCCCCGAGGCCCGCACCCCGGCGCACACCCCCGCAGCGGCGGCCACGGCGAGCGCCCCGCACACCGGAGGCGTCCCCGTGTGCGGAAGCGTGCGCCATCACGACGGCAGCAGCGTGCCGCGCGCGGCGCTCACGCTCATCGACACGTCGGGGAAGCAGGTCGGGCGGAGCGCGACGGGGGAGGACGGGCGGTATGCGCTGAGCACGCCCGCCACCGGCTCCTACGTCCTGATCGCCGCGGCGAGCGGTCATCAGCCGCAGGCGGTCGGCGTCACCGTGGCGGAGCGCCCCGTCGAACTGGACATCGTGCTCGGCGGCGCCGGACGCCTGGCGGGCTGCGTGCTCACCCCGGACGGGCAGCCGGTGCGGGAGGCAGCGGTGACCCTCACCGATGTACGGGGCGAGGTCGTGGCCGCCACCCGCAGCGGCGTGGAGGGGAGTTACGTCCTGGACCAGCTGGTGGCCGGCGAGTACACGCTCGCCGCGAGCGCCCCCGCACACCGTCCCGCGGCGCTGCCGGTGTCGGTACCGGCCGCGCGCGAGACACGGCAGGACATCGAACTCGCGGGCGGCGCGATGCTCCGCGGCACCGTGCGGGCGGCCGGCGGACGGGCCGTGGAGGATGCGCGCGTCACTCTGCTCGACGCGGCGGGCAACGTCGTGGACACCGCGACCACCCGTGCCGACGGCGTCTTCCGTTTCGTCGACCTGGCTGCCGGTGAATACACCGTCATCGCTGCCGGGTATCCGCCGGTGGCGACGGTGTTGCAGGTCGCAGGCGGTGGGCGCACGGAACGCGATCTGCAGCTGGGGCACGAGAACTGAACACCGGTCCTTCGGTGGCGGCTCCGCTCCGGGTCGGGCGTTGACGTGGCGCGTGTCGCGCGAGGCGCCAGAGAACCTTCGTCTGCGGGTGAAATGCCTGGTCAGCGGGGAGAGTGAGAGGGCTTCAGTGGTCGAGACCACAGGAGTTATCCACAAGGGTGTCACCGGGTTTGCGTACCGCGTAACGTTCCCGGCATGAAGATCCTCATCAGCGCCGACATGGAAGGCGCCACCGGCGTGACATGGCCCGCGGATGTCCTGCCGGGCACCCCCCAATGGGAGCGCTGCCGCCCGATGTTCACCTCGGACGTGAACGCCGCGGTGATCGGCTTCTTCGAGGGCGGCGCGGACGAGGTGCTCATCAATGAGGCGCACTGGACGATGCGGAATCTTCTGCTCGAACAGCTCGACGACCGTGCACAGATGATCACCGGGCGGCACAAGACGCTCAGCATGGTCGAAGGCGTGCAGCACGGCGACGTGGACGGCATCGCCTTTGTCGGCTACCACACGGGCGCCGGCACCGAAGGCGTCCTGGCGCACACCTATTTGGCCAACTCCATCACGGGCGTCTGGGTCGACGGGGCACGCGCGAGCGAAGGGCTCCTCAACGCCCTCGTCGTCGAGGAGTACGGGGTGCCGGTGGTCCTCGTGACCGGTGACGACCGCACCATCGAGGACGCCAAGGGGTACGCCCCGGACGCCTACGGAGTCGCGGTGAAGGACTACGTATCGCGCTACGCGGCGGTCTGCCGCACACCGGGGCGGACGGCCGCGGACATCAGGTCCGCCGCCGGCAGGGCCGCCGCCCTCGCCGTGCGGGCGAGTCCGTCGCCGCCTCAGGAACACACGGTGGAGCTGGAGTTCGACGCGGAGCATCTCGTGGGCGCCGCGACTGTCGTGCCCGGCGTCGAGCGCACCGGGGAGCGCCGCGTCGCCTACACCTCCCCGGGCATGTACGAGGGAATCCGCACGTTCAAGGCGGTCACGACGGTCGTCTCGGCAGCGGTGGAGGAGCAGTATGGCTGAGCACATCGACCAGGCGGCGCTCGACGAGGCGGTGACGTTCACCTCCGAGCTGATCCGCATCGACACCACCAACCGCGGCGGAGGCGAGGGCTCCGAGCGTGCCGCCGCGGAATACGTCGCCGAGCGGCTCTCCGGTGCGGGCATCGAGCCGCAGCTGCTGGAGAAGGCCCCGGGGCGTACGAACGTCGTGGCGAGGATTCCCGGTTCCGATCCGGGGGCCGACGCCCTCCTCGTGCACGGCCACCTCGACGTGGTGCCCGCCGAGCCCGCCGACTGGAGCGTCCACCCCTTCTCGGGCGAGATCCGCGACGGTGTGGTCTGGGGCCGCGGCGCCATCGACATGAAGAACGCCGACGCGATGGTCCTGGCCGTGGCGCGGGCATGGGCGCGCGCGGGCGTGCGGCCACGCCGCGACATCGTGCTGGCCTTCACCGCAGACGAGGAGGACAGCGCCGAATACGGGTCGGACTACCTCGCCGACCACCACCCCGGCCTCTTCGAAGGCTGCACCGAGGGCATCAGCGAGTCGGGCGCCTTCACCTTCCACGCCGGCGACGGGTTGCGGCTCTACCCCGTCGCCGCGGGGGAGCGGGGCACCGCCTGGCTCGAGCTCACCGCTCGCGGCAAGGCCGGGCACGGCTCGAAGGTCAGCCGTGCGAACGCCGTGAGCAGGCTCGCCGCCGCCGTCGCCCGCATCGGTGAGCACGAATGGCCGCAGCGGCTGACTCCGACAGTGCGGGCCGCCCTGAAGGAACTGGCCGCGGTGCACGGCCTGCCCGAGCCGGACACCGACGCCCCGGACTTCGACGCCGACAAGCTCCTCGCCCAACTCGGTCCCGCCGCGGCCCTGGTGGAGCCCACCGTGCGCAACAGCGCCAACCCGACGATGCTGAGCGCCGGTTACAAGGTCAACGTCATCCCCGGCAGCGCCACCGCCTTCGTCGACGGGCGGATGCTGCCCGGCGGCGAGGAAGAGTTCCACCGCACGCTCGACGGGCTCACCGGCCCCTATGTGGACTGGGAGTTCCACCACCGTGAGGTCGCCCTTGAGGCCCCGGTGGACTCACCCGCGTACGCGGTGCTGCGAGAAGCCCTGGAGCACTTCGACCCCGGTGCTCACGTCGTCCCGTTCTGCATGTCCGGCGGTACCGACGCCAAGCAGTTCTCCCGGCTCGGCATCGCCGGCTACGGCTTCACGCCGCTGAAGCTGCCCGACGGCTTCGACTACCAGGCGCTCTTCCACGGCGTGGACGAGCGCGTCCCCGTGGACGCCCTGCACTTCGGCACCCGCGTCCTCGACCGGGCCCTGCTCGCTCTCTGACCCCCGACCCCACGGAGGCTCGTCACACATGGTGAAGACCACGGCACCGTACGGCAGTTGGCCCTCCCCGATCGACGCCGCCCTCGTCGCGTCGCACGACGGCCGGCCGGATTACCTGGGCGCCGTCGGCGAGGAGGTGTGGTGGACGGAGCCGCGCCCCGCCGAGGGCGGCCGCCGGGCCCTGATGCGGCTGTCCGCGGACGGCGGGGAGGCCCGGTCGGTGCTGCCGGCACCGTGGAACGTGCGCAACCGCGTCATCGAATACGGCGGCGTGCCGTGGGCGGGCATCGCCCGCGACGAGGGCGGGCCGCTGATCGTCTTCACCCACTTCGCGGACCAGCGGCTCTACGCGTACGAGCCCGACGTGCCCGACCCGGCGCCGCGCCCCCTCACACCCGTCGCGGAAGTCATCCCCGGCGGGCTGCGCTGGTGCGACCCGCTGCTCGTGCCCGAGGGCCCCGCGGGGCCCGAAGTCTGGTGCGTGCTCGAGGAGTTCACCGGCGAGGGGCCGACCGATCTGCGGCGAGTGATCGCGGCCGTGCCGCTGGACGGCTCGGCGGCCGACGGCCGCGGCCGCGTGCGGGAGCTGACCGACGACGCGAGCAGGTTCGTGACGGGACCGCGGCTCTCCCCGGACGGCGGCCGTGCCGCGTGGCTCGCCTGGGACCACCCCGCCATGCCCTGGGACGGCACGCAGGTGAGGACCGCTCGGGTGACCGCCGCCGGCGGGTTCGAGGACGTGCGGACCGTCGCGGGCGGCCCGGAGGAGTCCGTGGCGCAGGTCGAATGGGCGGCCGACGGGGCGCTGCTGATGTCCTCCGACGAGTCCGGCTGGTGGAATCTGCAGCGTCTCGACCTCGGTGCGTCCGCCACGGACCCCGGCGGCAGGCGGGATCTGTGCCCCCGCGAGGAGGAGTTCGCGGCGGGGCTCTGGCGCATCGGACAGAAGTGGTTCGAGCCGCTCGAGGGCGGCCTGATCGCGGCGCTGCACGGGCGGGGCGGCCTGCGGCTGGGTGTGCTCGACCCGCAGAGCGGCGAACTCGCCGACGCCACCGGCCCCTGGACGGAATGGGCGGCGGTCGCGGCCGCGGGCGACCGGGTCTTCGGCGTCGCCGCGGGACCGCAGAGTTCGTACGAGGTCGTGGAACTCGACACACGCACCGGACACAGCAGGGTCGTCGCGGCACACCACAAGGACCCGGTCGACCCGGCTCACTACCCCCAGCCGCGTGAGCGCACCTTCACCGGCCCCGACGGCCGCGACATCCACGCCCAGGTCTACCCCCCGCGCCACCCCGGATACGAGGCACCCGAAGGGGAGTTGCCGCCGTACGTGGTGTGGGCGCACGGCGGTCCGACGAGCCGCGCGCCGCTCGTGCTCGACCTGGAGATCGCCTACTTCACCTCACGTGGCATAGGCGTCGTGGAGGTCAACTACGGGGGATCGACGGGCTACGGGCGCGCCTACCGCAACCGGCTGCGCGAGCAGTGGGGCATCGTCGACGTCGAGGACTGCGCCGCCGTCGCACGCCGGCTGGCGGCGGAGGGCGAAGCCGACCCGGCGCGGCTCGCCGTGCGCGGCGGCAGCGCCGGCGGCTGGACCAGCGCCGCCTCCCTCACCTCCCCGGCCGCCGAAGGTCTCTACGCCTGCGGGACGATCAGCTACCCGATTCTCGATCTCGCCGGCTGGGCCACCGACGAGACGCACGACTTCGAATCGCAGTACCTGGAATCCCTCGTCGGGCCGCGCGAACGCGTCCCCGAGCGCTACCACGACCGTTCCCCCCTGCACCACGCCGACCGGGTCGGCGTGCCCTTCCTGCTGCTGCAGGGGCTCGACGACGTGATCTGCCCGCCCGTCCAGTGCGAACGTTTCGTGGCCGAAGTCGACGGCAGCGGCGTCCCGTACGCCTACCTCACCTTCGAAGGGGAGGGCCACGGGTTCCGCCGTGCGGAGACGATCATCCGAGCCGTGGAGGCCGAACTCTCCCTGTACGCACAGGCCTTCGGCATCGAACGCGACGACGTACCAGTACTGGAGCTGAACCGATGAGCAGCAGCACGACCACAGCCACAGCCACGGCACTGACCAGGCCGTCCCGGCTCCGTCGCGGCGACCGTGTCGCGATCGTCGCCCCGAGCGGCCCCGTCCCGGAGGAGAGGCTGAAGGCCGGTCTCGCCGCGCTTCGCGAGTGGGGCCTGGAGCCGTACGTCGGCCGGCACGTGCTCGACCCGCACCCGTCCCTGGCACATCTCGCGAGTACCGACGAGCACCGGGCCCGGGACCTCCAAGAAGCCTGGTGCGACCCGTCGTTCGCGGCGGTCATCTCGGCGCGGGGCGGCTACGGCACCCAGCGTGTCCTCGACCTGCTCGACTGGGACCGGCTGCGCGAGGCCGGCCCGAAGCTCTTCGTCGGCTACAGCGACCTGACCGTCCTGCACGAGGCCGTCTCCCAGCGCCTCGGCCTCGCCACCCTCCACGGGCCGATGCCGACCACCGCCGCGTTCCTCGAGGACGAGGCGACCCGCGACCACTTGCGGCGCTCGCTCCTCGACCCCGAGTCGGTCCTGACGATCGGGCCCGCGGCCGGGAGCAGGACACTCGTCCCGGGCCGCGCCCGCGGCATCACCCTCGGCGGGAACCTCTCCCTCCTCGCCGCCGAGCGAGGCACCCCGCACGCCCGTCCCTCCGCCGACGGCGCCATCGTGCTGCTGGAGGACATAGACCAACCGCCGTACAGCATCGACCGGATGCTGACGCAGCTGCTGCGCTCGGGCTGGTTCACCGGCGTCGCCGGCATCGCCCTGGGCTCCTGGACGGCGTGCGGCGAACCGGAGGAGATCGGCGCCGTGCTGCGTGACCGGCTCGAACCGCTGGGCGTTCCCGTCGTGGAGGAGCTCGGCTTCGGCCACGGCCCGTCCACGCCCACCCTTCCACTCGGCGTCCGGGCCGTACTGGACGCCGACGCCCGCACCCTCACCTATGACGAACCGGGACTCCTGTGACCGCAATCGAAGCCTCCATCCCACCGCTGCCGCCGGGCGAGCCCGATCCGTCCGTCGCCGACCCGCACGCGCTGCTGCGCGGCTATCTCGACTACTACCGCGACACCCTGCTGCGGAAGCTCGACGGGCTCTCGGAGGCCGACCTGCGGGGCAGCCGCGTGCCGTCCGGCTGGTCGCCGCTGGAGCTGGTGCGGCACCTGACATACGTCGAACGCCGCTGGCTGGCATGGGGGTTCGAGGCCGAGCGGGTCCCCGACCCGTGGGGCGACCGAGGCGGCGACGACAGGTGGCGCGTCCCCGACGGAGCCACGACGGCGGACATCATCGACGCCTTCCGCGCGCAGTGCGACCGCTCCCGCGAGATCGTCCGCGAGGCCCGCCCGGACGCCCGCGCGCGGCTCGGCGGGCGCTTCCCCACCGAGGACGAGGCGCCGTCGCTGGCCTGGATCCTCTTCCACCTGCTCCAGGAGTACGCCCGGCACGTGGGGCAGCTCGACGTGGCGAGGGAAATGGCGGACGGAGCGACGGGGGAGTGAGCCGGTACCTATCGCGCCCAACGGCCCAATCATGAACTCGTGTGTTGTTCGAGGAACTCAACAATGTGACGGGCCAGCTCCTCACCTGCATCCTCCTGGAGGAAGTGCCCGGCACCACGAATGACCGGATGATCGTGTCCGTGAGCGCCTCGCATCTCGCGCTGGAAGATCGGGGCCATACCCCCGGTGATGGGGTCGCCGTCGCTGAAAGCCACCGACATCGGAGTCGGGCTGTCGCGCAAGGCGACCCAGGCGGCCCGGTTGGCCGGAGCGGCGGGGTCATCCGGTGAGGTGGGCACCAGTGCGGGCATCGCTCGCGGACCGGCGCAGTAGGAATCGTCGGGGAACGGCGCGTCGTAGGCTGCGCGTACCGCGTCGCTCATCCGGCGCTGACATCCGGACTGCACGAACCGGCCGATGTCGAGGGTGGGCTGGCCTTGGATGGCATCGCGGAATTTCCACCAGATGTCGGGCATCGTGAAGTCGCCGGTGGGCAGGCCGGTGTTGGCCACCACCAGACCCGCGAAACGCTCAGGATGCTCGGCGGCCAGACGCAACCCGATCAGGCCGCCCCAGTCCTGTCCGACCAGCGTCGCGCCGGTGAGGTCGAGTTGATCGAACACCAGGGCTCGTACCCATTCCACGTGCCGGGCGTAGGTGTGGTCGAACACGCCGGTCGGCTTGTCGGAGCGGCCGAAACCCACCAGGTCCGGGCAGATGACGCGATGGCCTGCCGCGGCCAGTATCGGCATCATCCGCCGGTACAGAAACGACCATGACGGCTCGCCGTGCAGCATCAGTACCGGATCGGCGTCGGCGGGCCCGTCTTCCACCCACGCCATCCGCAGTTCGCCGCCTTCGTCGTCGGACACGTGGGCGTACCGGGGCTCATAGGCGAAGTCGGGGAGACCGGCGAATCGCTCAGCGGGGGTGCGCAGGATCTGCATGGCCGTCGACCCTAGCCGCGACCGACGACCTTCGAAAAGCAGTTCGGTCGGGTAGGGCTGCGGGCGTTCCTCGACCTCAACCTTCGGCAGCAGGCCGAGAGCCGGTTCCCGAACCGACCTCGGGTGGTCGACGGGGGGTGAAATGAACCGCGACCGGGGCTTGTTCAGAGCTCGGCGAGCTCCGCCAGGGCCCGTACCTGCTCCGACATCCGCACGGTGTCCGACAGATCGCCGTCGCCGTCGAGGTGGTACAGCAGGAAGTCGACGAGGCGTGCCACTGCCCAGGCGCGTACGCGTGCCACGTCCGTACCGGTCGCGTCGGCCACGAGCGCGGTACGCCGGGCGAGCACCCGCTGCGGGTCGGGATGTCCGAAGGGATCGTCGGTCTGCTGGATCAGCGGCCACGGGTCGAACGCCGGGTCCCCGTACATCGGCTTGGTGTCGATCGCCAGCCACGGCTCGCGTTGAGCGGTCAGGAGGTTGCCCGGGTTGAAGTCACCGTGAACGACGGTTTCCCGTCCGCCGGCGCATGGGAGTTCGCGAAGCAGCCCGGCGCCGAGCAGGAAGAGACCGGTATCGACACCGGCGGGCCAGTCGTACCGCTCGACGCGTTCCTCGGCGAGATCGGCCCAGCCCGCAGCCACCGCCGACAGCCGGTCCACGGACGGCACTCGGTTTCCGCCGTCCGTACCCGTGCCGGTGTCAGCGCCTCCACCTGTGTCCCCGGCGCCCGACTCCTGGCCCGCTTCCCACAGCCGCCGCAGCACCCCGGCGCCCAGCAGGAGCCGATCCTCCGCGGGCAGGCCGGTCGCCGCGCGCAGCTCCCTGCCCGGTTCGCAGCGCTCCAGCAGCAGGGCGTACCGCTCCGGGTCGTGCTCGTACACGAGTACCGAACCGCGGCCCGCCCACAGCTTCAGCACCTCGCCCTCGGGCCGTGCCTCCAGGTGCGGCCACGTCAGCTTCAGCACGGCGGCGGTGCCGTCGGCCCGCCTCGCCGGAGCCACCCAGGAGCAGCTGCCGCCGTGGTACGGGGTGCCGAGCCGAAGCTGCCAGCGGTCGCGGAACTCCTCGACCTGGGCGGGCAGTTGCTTGAGCCACTCGCGTCCGCTCGCGGTGCGCCGCATGTCGTTGAGCACCGGCAGCGACGCCGGGAAGAGCCGGGGGTGGGTCACGGTACGTTCGTACCATGACCGCCGGCCCCACCCCTTCCTCGGCTTCCGCCGCCCCGGAGACCCTCATCGTGCGGGTGTCCGAGAACGCCGCCCGTGCCGCCCGCGAACTGCAGTGGCTCTCGGAGGAGGAACGGGCACGGGCCGGGGCGTTCAGGCGTCAGGAGGACCGGGACCGCTACCACGTCGCACACACCGCGCTTCGCCGCGAGCTCGCCCGCCGAACCGGCGCGGCGCCGTCGGAGCTTCCGCTTGTCCGGGCCGACTGCCCCGTGTGCGGCGGCCCGCACGGCAAACCCCGACTCGCAGACGGCTCCTTGCACTTCTCGCTCTCGCACGCGGGCGATCTGGTGCTCCTCGCGTTCGCCGGCGCACCCGTGGGAGTCGACGTCGAGTCGCTGCCGGGCCCGTCCGTCGCCGAAGAGGTCTCACGATCCCTCCACCCCTGGGAGCGGGACGAGCTCGCCGCGCTGCCGGCGCCGCACAGGCCCGCGGCGTTCGCACGTTGCTGGACCCGCAAGGAGGCCTATCTGAAGGGCACCGGCAGCGGCCTCGCGGAGGAGCCGTCGGTGACATACGTCGGCACCTCGCAGCGGCCCGCCTCACCGCCGGGCTGGCGCGTCGGCGACATCGCCGTGCCCGCCGGCTACGCCGCCGCGTGGGCCCTGCGCGTCTGACCCCTCACCGCGGATGAGACGACGGCGGACTGCCACTGCGGCCTGTTCACGGCGGCCTGTTCAAGGTGACGTCCACCGTGTTCCATGGTCATCAGGGGCCCCGGGAAGGCGGCGGCCACCCACGGAGGATCGAGGTAGCCGTGCCGACGACACTGCGCCGCACCACCCTGACCCTGCCCGTCGCCGGGGGCCCCACCCGGGCCGGTACCTGGGGGAGCGTCGGCCCGGAGAATCCGCTGCCCGCGCTGGCGCCGCTCGACGAGATGCACACCATCGGCGAGGACGAACGCGCCGCGCTGCCGCCCGACATGGCGCGTCAGACGGGCTACGCGCCGCTGCGGTCCGTACTGCCCGCCCGCATCCTCGACGGCTACACACGCGAGCGCACACCGGCGCCCCTGGACGCTCTGGTCCTGGAGAACGACAGGCTGCGCGCGACCGTGCTCCCGGGACTCGGCGGCCGCGTCCACTCCCTGCACCACAAACCCACGGGCCGCGAACTGCTCTACACCAACCCCGTGGTGCAGCCCGCGGACTTCGCCCTGAACGGCGCGTGGTTCTCCGGCGGCATCGAGTGGAACATCGGCGCGACCGGTCACACCACGCTCTCCGTCGCGCCCCTGCACGCTGCCCGCGTACCGGCCCCCGACGGTGGAGAGATGCTGCGGCTGTGGGAGTGGGAGCGGCTGCGCGACACCCCGTTCCAGGTGGACCTGTGGCTCCCGGAAGGGTCCGACTTCCTCTACGTGGGCGCCCGCATCCGCAATCCGCACGACCACACCGTGCCCGTCTACTGGTGGTCCAACATCGCGGTGCCGGAGGACGAGCGCACCCGCGTCCTCGTACCGGCGGACGAGACCTGGTACTTCGCCTACGAGCGGCGCCTGCGCCGCATCCCCGTGCCCGAGTGGGACGGGGCGGACCGCTCGTACGCGCTGCGGAGCGAGTTCCCGGCCGACTACTTCTACGAGATCCCCCGCCAGGAGCGGAAGTGGATCGCCTCCCTCGACGAGCAGGGCTCAGGCCTCGTCCAGACGTCGACGGACCTGCTGAGGGGCCGGAAGCTGTTCGTGTGGGGCCACGGACCCGGAGGGCGCCGCTGGCAGCAGTGGCTGACCGAGCCCGGCACCGGTGGTTACGCGGAGATCCAGGCGGGCCTCGCACGCACCCAGCTCGAACACGTTCCGCTGGAGGCGGGGCGGGAGTTCGCTTGGCTGGAGGCCTACGGGCCGCTCGCCGCCGACCCGGCCACCGTGCACGGCTCCGACTGGGCCGCCGCACGCGGACACACCGCCGCCCGTCTGGAGGAGGCCCTGCCCCGCGCCGACGTGGACGCGGCGTTCGCGGCCTGGCGCCCGCACGCCGACACCGAGCCGGAAGCCGGGGAGGACGGCCGCCGGCTCGCCACCGGCTCCGGATGGGGAGCGCTCGAAGTGGCCCGCGGCGGCTACGAGTTGCCCGGCACGCCCTTCCCCCGGGAGACGCTGGGCGAGCAGCAGCGGCCCTGGACGCAGCTGCTGACGAACGGTCGTTTCCTCGACGACACCGCAGGCGGTCACGCCGCTCTGACCGCCTCCGACCCCGGCCCTTCGCTCGTCTCCGACGCCTGGCGCGACCAGTTGGAGTGCGCGCCCTCGGGGCCGCTGACCGACTACCACCTGGGCGTCGCGCAGTGGCACGCCGGCGACCGCGCGCAGGCCGTACGCAGCTGGGAACGTTCCGCCGCAGCGGCGCCCACGCCCTGGTCACTGCGCTGCCTCGGATTCGCCGACGCCTACGCCGACGCCGCCGGAGTGCACCCCGAGCGTGCCGCCGACCGCTACCTGGCCGCCCTGGACCTGGCGACGGCCACCGGTGCGCCCACCCTCGCCGCGTTCGTACGGGAGGCAGTGCCCGTCCTGCTCGCGGCGGGCCGCACGGCGGCCGCCTCCGACGCGCTGGAGCTGCTGCCGCCCGCGTACCGGCGGCGCGGCCGCTTCCAGCTTCTGCGTGCCCAGGTGCTGCTCGCGAACGGCGAGAAGGAGGCGGCACGGGCCATCTTCGACGAGGGGTTCGAAGTCGACGATCTGCGGGAGGGCGACGAGGTGCTGGCCGAGACCTGGGCGGCGATCAGCTCGGACCCGCTGCCCGCTCGGTACGACTTCCGGATGCGTCCGGCCTGACGAGCCGGGCCGGGAACGGGCATCACGGCCCCCGAAACAGGCACCCCCGTGCACCGCGCGGGCCGCGCCGCCCCAGGGCACACGGCCCCGTGGACGAGGGGAAACGGGCGGATACGGTCACGATCCCGCCGGTACTTGGCCTGGTCCCCGTGTTCGAGGGGCTGTACAACTCTGCACACGGGCCCGAACGGGCAGATCCGTGACCGTACGGAGAGGGAAGGGGGCGTCGTCCATGAGCGCGGAGGAACGTCAACGGGAGATCGTCGGGGCCGCCCGGCGAGGAGGCTCCGTCGACGTCGCCGAGCTCGCAGCGGAACTGGGCGTCGCGAAGGAGACGGTCCGCCGGGATCTGCGCGTACTGGAGTCCCACGGGCTGCTGCGCCGCACGCACGGAGGCGCGTACCCGGTGGAGAGCGCCGGTTTCGAGACCACGCTCGCCTTCCGCACCACCATGCACGTGCCGGAGAAACGCCGCATCGCGGCCGCCGCCGTCGAACACCTCGGTGAGGCGGAGACGGTCTTCATCGACGAGGGCTTCACGCCGCAGCTCATCGCCGAGGCCCTGCCGCGCGACCGTCCGCTGACCGTCGTGACCGCCTCGCTCGCCGCGGCGGGCGCGCTCGCGGCGGCCGAGGAGATCACCGTGCTGCTCCTCGGAGGGCGCGTGCGGGGCGGCACACTCGCCACCGTCGATCACTGGACGACGAAGATGCTCTCCGGCTTCGTCATCGATCTGGCCTTCGTCGGAGCGAACGGCATCTCCCGCGAACACGGCCTCACCACACCGGATCCGGCCGTGAGCGAGGTCAAGGCGCAGGCGCTGCGGGCCTCGCGGCGCCGCATCTTCGCGGGAATGCACACGAAGTTCGGCGCGGTCAGCTTCTGCCGCTTCGCGGAGGTCGGCGACTTCCAGACGATCGTCACCTCCACGGGACTGCCCGCCTCCGAGGCCCATCGGTACTCGCTGCGCGGACCTCAAGTGATCAGGGCCTGAAGGCCCCTACAGGACCTGCGCTCTGCTGCCCGGCCGACGGTCCGCTCCGCGCATCAACCGCCCGTTTCGCCCCCTTATGACCAGGAGACCGCACATGCGCACCCGCAGTCGCCACAGGACACGCGCAGTCATAGGCGTCGCCACGGCCAACGTGCTGCTGGCCGCCTGCGCCGGCGCCGGGAGCCTCGCCACCGGCGGCGACACCATCAACGTCCTGATGGTGAACAACCCGCAGATGGTCGAGCTGCAGAAGCTCACCGCGAAGCACTTCACCAAGAAGACCGGCATGAAGGTCAGCTTCACGACGCTCCCGGAGAACGACGTCCGGGACAAGATCGGACAGGACTTCGCCAACCAGGCCGGCCAGTACGACGTCGCCACGATCAGCAACTACGAGGCGCCGATCTACGCCAAGAACGAATGGCTCAAACCCCTCGACGGCTACCTGAAGAAGGACCGGGCCTTCGACCAGAAGGACATCCTCCCCCCGATCCGCGAGTCCCTGAAGGGCGAGGACGGCAAGACCTACGCCGAGCCCTTCTACGGGGAGTCCTCCTTCCTGATGTACCGCAAGGACGTCTTCGAGAAGAAGAACCTGAAGATGCCCGACAAGCCGACCTGGCCGCAGGTCGCCGACCTCGCCGCGAAGGCCGACGGGGCGGAGAAGGGCATGAGCGGCATCTGCCTTCGCGGACTGCCCGGCTGGGGCGAGGTGATCGCTCCGCTCACGACCGTCGTCAACACCTTCGGCGGCACCTGGTTCGACAAGGACTACAAGGCCAGGCTGACCGACCCCGCGTTCGTCAAGGCCACCAAGTTCTACGTCGACCTGGTCCGCAAGCACGGCGAGTCCGGCGCCACCCAGTCCGGCTTCGCCGAGTGCCTCAACAACATGACGCAGGGCAAGTCCGCCATGTGGTACGACGCCACCTCCGGCGCCGGCTCGCTCGAAGCGGCCAAGTCCCCCGTCAAGGGCAAGATCGGCTACGCGCCGGCACCGACCGTGAAGACGAAGTCCTCCGGCTGGCTCTACAGCTGGGCATGGGGCCTGCAGAAGGCCTCCCGCAACCAGGACAAGGCGTGGAAGTTCATCTCCTGGGCCTCCAGCAAGGAGTACGAGCGGCTGGTCGGCAAGGAGTTCGGCTGGGCCAACGTCCCGGCGGGCAAACGCACTTCCACCTACCGCATACCCGAGTACAAGAAGACCGCCGGCGCCTTCGGCGAGACCACGCGCAAGGCCATCACCGAAGCCGACCCGCGCAACCCGGGCGTGCAGGAACGCCCCACCATCGGCATCCAGTTCGTGGACATTCCCGAGTTCTCGGACCTGGGCACCAAGGTCTCCCAGGAGATCAGCGCGGCCATCGCCGGACGCCAGTCCGTCGAGACGGCCCTGAAGAAGTCGCAGCAGCTGGCCGCAGAGATCTCCGAGGAGTACGAGGGGCGAGGGCAGTGACAGACATGACCGACACGACGACCACCACGACCGCATCACCCGGCGCGTCCGCGCACGGCACCGCACCGTCCGCGCCGCCGGCGAAACCACCTGCCGGGCTGCGCGCCTGGGTCACCCGCGCGCCGCTGATGCCCGCGCTGATCTTCCTGATCGTCGTCACGCAGCTGCCGATGGTGGCCACGCTGGTGATCTCCGTCTTCGACTGGAACGCCCTGTACCCGGAGGCCCGTTCCTTCGCCGGACTGGCCAACTACGGCGAGGTGCTGGGCGATCCGGAACTGCGCAAGTCGGTGTTCACCACGATCCTCCTCACGGTCACCGTCGTGCTCGTCAGCCTCGTGCTGGGCATGCTCCTCGCCCTGCTCCTCGACCGCCGCTTCAGGGGCCGCGCGGCCGTCCGCACGATGCTCATCGCGCCGTTCCTGCTGGTGCCCGTGGCCGCCGCGCTCCTGTGGAAGCACGTTCTCTACAACCCCGAGTACGGGCTCTTCAACGGCGTACTGCACTGGCTGTTCGGCGACGGCGCCCCCCAGCCCGAATGGGTTCCCGAGATGCCGCTCGGCGCCGTCGAGGCGTCGCTGGTGTGGCAGTGGACGCCGTTCATGATGCTGATCCTGCTCGCCGGGCTGCAGAGCCGCCCCACGGAAGCCGTCGAGGCCGCCCGTATCGACGGCGCGGGCGCGTGGCAGGTCTTCCGCTACATCACGCTGCCGCATCTGCGGCGCTACCTGGAGCTGGCCGCGCTGCTCGGCACCGTCTACATCGTGCAGAACTTCGACGCCGTCTTCACCATCACCTCGGGCGGTCTCGGCACCGCGAACCTGCCGTACACGATCTACCAGACCTTCTACCAGGGCCACGAGTACGGCACGGCCTCCGCCGCCGGCGTGCTCGTCGTGATCGGCTCCATCATCATCGCCACCCTCGCGCTGCGGGTGGTCTCGTCCCTCTTCCGCGAGGAGGCCGCATCATGAGCGCCGCGACGAACGTGAATTCCGCACCGCCCGCCGTGGAGACCGCGCCCAGGAAGGTGCGCAGGGCGAACGCCGCGCTGGGCCTCGTCGCCTGGCTCGTCGGGCTCGCCTTCGTGCTGCCGGTGCTGTGGATGGCCCTGACCTCGCTGCACTCCGAGGCCGACGCCGCCACGAACCCGCCGTCGCTGGCAGCGCCCCTCACACTCGACGGCTACCGCGAGTTCTTCGGCGCCGGGGGAGGACCGAGCCCCTGGTTCTCCCTCGCCAACTCCCTGACGGCGTCCGTCGTCTCGACCGCGTTCGTGTTGCTGCTGGCGCTGCCCGCCGCGTACGCGCTGTCCATCCGGCGTGTGCAGAAGTGGACCGACGTCCTGTTCTTCTTCCTCTCCACCAAGATGCTCCCGGTCGTCGCGGGGCTGCTGCCGATCTACCTGTTCGCCAAGAACACCGGGACGCTGGACAACATCTGGCTGCTCGTCGTCCTCTACACCTCCATGAACCTGCCGATCGCGGTGTGGATGATGCAGTCCTTCCTCTCGGAGATCCCCAGCGCCCTGATCGAGGCGGCACAGATCGACGGGGCCCGGCTGCCGGTGATCCTCACCCGCGTCGTCGCGCCCATCGCCATGCCCGGCATCGCCGCGACCTCCCTGATCTGCTTCATCTTCAGCTGGAACGAGATGCTCTTCGCCCGGGTCCTGACGGGTGTGATCGCGCAGACGGCACCCGTCTTCCTGACCGGATTCATCACCAGCCAGGGCCTGTTCCTGGCGAAGGTGTGCGCCGCGTCGCTCGTGATCTCCCTGCCGGTGCTCGCGGCGGGGTTCGCCGCCCAGGACAAGCTGGTCCAGGGCCTGTCTCTAGGAGCCGTGAAATGAAGGCAGCTCTCGTCGAGTCCGTGGGCAAGGTCGGCCTCACCACCGTGCCCGACCCGACACCCGGCCCCCGTCAGGTCGTCGTCCAGGTGGCTGCCTGCGGGCTGTGCGGCACCGATCTGCACATCCGCCAGGGCGAGTTCGCACCGTCACTGCCTCTCGTCCCCGGCCACGAGTTCGCCGGCGAAGTCGTGGGCGTCGGCAGCGAGGTGACGGAGCTGTCCACCGGCGACCGGGTGGCCGTCGACCCGTCTCTGTACTGCTACGAGTGCCGCTACTGCCGGACCGGGCACAACAACCTGTGCGAACGCTGGGCCGCGATCGGCGTCACCACGGCCGGCGGCGCCGCCGAGTACGCCGTC
The DNA here is from genome assembly GCF_004217425.1 of Streptomyces sp. CNZ301. Taxonomy (NCBI): domain Bacteria; kingdom Bacillati; phylum Actinomycetota; class Actinomycetes; order Kitasatosporales; family Streptomycetaceae; genus Streptomyces; species Streptomyces sp. CNZ301. The sequence continues at coordinate 605,517 of NZ_SHLG01000002.1, read as the reverse complement.
GCGCCCGTCGCCAACTGCGTGAAGCTGCCCGAGCACGTGCGCACACAGGACGCCGCGCTCATAGAGCCGCTGTCCTGCGCCGTACGCGGTTACGACGTCCTCAAGAGCCAACTCGGCGCGCACGTACTGATCTACGGCTCGGGAACCATGGGCCTGATGATGCTGGAACTGGCCAAGCGGACCGGTGCCGCCGCCGTCGACGTGCTCGACCTGAACGAGGAGCGGCTGGCAACCGCCCGGCGGCTGGGCTGCTCCTCCGCGGCCGCGACCGCCGACGAACTGGACCGTCCGCAGGGCTGGGACCTCGTCGTCGACGCGACGGGGAACGCCGCCGCCATCCAGGACGGGCTCGGCCGCGTCGCCAAGGCCGGAACGTTCCTCCAGTTCGGCGTCTCCGACTATGCGACGACCGCCACCATCGAGCCGTACAAGATCTACAACCAGGAGATCACCATCACCGGCTCGATGGCCGTCCTGCACAGCTACGAGCGTGCCGCCGAACTCTTCGCGGGCGGCGTGCTGGACCCGGAGATCTTCATCTCCGACCGCCTTCCCCTGGACGAGTACCCGGACGCCCTCGACCGCTTCGCGGCGGGCAAGGGACGGAAGATCGTCGTGGTGCCGTGAGCAGGTGAAGTCCCGCCCTGAAGTCCCGCCCGCCCGCGAGGAGTTCGCGGGCGGGCCGCAGCGGCCCGGGGCGTCCGCCGGATCAAAGCGCCGGATCAGCGCGCCCAAGCGGCAGGCTGCTCCCCGGGCCGGCCGGGTGGGAGTGCACAGCGGCCGGCCGCCCTTCTGCGTGCGGAACGCTCAGCCCTTGACGGCGGAGCCGGCGACTCCCTGGACGAACCATCGCTGGAAGAACGCGAAGACGATCAGGACGGGGAGGACCAGTAGCACGCCGAAGGCGAGGATCTGGCCCCAGTCCACCGGCTGCTGGCCCTGGAAGACGCTTATCGCCAGGGGCAGCGGGCGCACCGAGGGGTCGGAGACCATCAGGACGGGCCACAGGAAGGACCCCCACTGGATGAGGAACGTCAGGATCGCGACCGACGCGAACACCGGCTTGCTCATGGGGACGATGATCGCGAAGAAGGTGCGCCAGGGGCCGGCGCCGTCGATGCGGGCGGCTTCCTCGATGCTGCGCGGGATACCGCGGAAGAAGGTGGCGAACTGGTAGACGGAGAATGCGTAGGCGATGAAGGGGATGGCCTGGATGAAGATGGTGTTGCGCTGCCCGTTGAACAGGTAGAACAGCGGGACCGCGACCGCCTCGAACGGCACCAGCATCAGTAGCAGGACGAGCGTGAAGACGGCGCGCTGGCCTCGCCAGCGCAGCCGGGTGAGCCCGTAGGCGGCCATGGAGTTGACGATCAGGCCGCCGAGGACCACGACGGTGGCCAGGAGCAGTGAGATGCCCATGAAGCGCCAGAAGTAGCCGGTGGCGTCCGAGTCGAAGTTGTTCAGAACGGCGGCGTAGTTGTCGAGGGACAGGTGGGTGGGCAGGAAGCCGGTCAGGCCGTTGAGCACCTCGTCGGAGGGCTTGAAGCTGCCGAGTATCAGATAGAGGGCGGGCAGGATGAAGATGAAGGCCAGCACGCTCAGGACGGTGTAGTCGAGGAAGCGGCGAAGTGGTGTGCGGATCATGATCAGTCCTCGTTGCCGGGGCGGACGACGCGGCGCTGGACGAGAGTCAGGACGACGACGATCAGGAAGAAGACGATGGTGATCGCGGATGCCTGGCCGATGTTGTTCTGGTCGAAGGCAGTGGTGACTGCCTGGTACATCACGGTGCGGGTGGCGTCCTCGTCGAGTCCGCCGCCCTTGACGAGGACGTAGACCTGGTCGAAGACGCGGAAGGCCAGCACCGAGGTGAGCATGGCGACGAAGACGAGAGTGCCGCGGATGCCGGGCAGGGTGACGTGGCGGAACTGCTGCCACCGGGAGGCCCGGTCGAGTTGGGCGGCCTCGTAGAGTTCGCCCGGGATCTGCTGGAGGCCGGCGAGCAGGATGACCATCTGGAAGCCGACGCCCTGCCAGATGGACAGCACGATGATCGAGGCCATAGCGGTGGCGGCGCTGCCGAGCCAGTCGAAGGCGCCCCAGTTGCCGAAACTCACCGCATCCAGTGCGGAGTTGAGCATGCCCTGGTCGCTGCGGGCGAGGATGAGCCGCCAGATGACCGCGACCAGGGCCATGGGGAAGACGACCGGCATGAAGAACAGGGACCTGAAGAGGCCGATGGCCTTGAGCTTGCGGTTCAGCAGGATGGCCAGGCCGAGGGCGAGGGCGGTCTGCAGGGGGACGACGGCCACGGCGAAGGTCAGGTTGTTGAGCAGGGCCCGCAGGAAGGGGCCGGACAGGTCGGGGTCGGTGAAGATCCGCCGGTACTGCTCCAGGCCGGAGAAGCGGGGCGGGAGCGGTGAGCCGAGCAGCACGTTGTGGAAGGACAGGACGACGGCGTAGACGAACGGCACGCCGACGAAGGCGATCAGTCCGCCGAGTGCGGGTGCGGACATCAGCAGCCCGTGCACCCAGTCGCGGTGGGGGCGCCCGGACCGTACGGACTTGACGGATCTCGGTGGTGGGCTCGGCTTCCGCCCGTCAGGCACGGCGGGTGCGGGGTTCACGGTGGTCACGATGGGAGTCCTGTTCCCGGCCGGGAGGGGGCGCCGTCGGCGTCCGTCCCTCCCGGCCGATGGATGCGGCTACGGCAGCTTGTAACCGTCGTTGTCCGAGAAGTCCTGGTCGATGGCGCGGGCGGCCTTGGCCAGAGCCTTCTTCGGGTCGGCGCCGCCGTAGACGTCGCTCAGCGCCTGACTGAACTTGGCGGTCACCGTGGGGTATCCGCCGGTGACCGGACGGGTCACGGCGACGCAGGACTTGTCGATGTCGGTGTCACCGCAGGGCTTGGCGAGCTGGTCGGCGAAGAGCTGCAGCGGGCCGCCCTTCTTGTACAGCTCACTCTTGGCGAGCGCGGACTCGGTGCCGGGAGGGGCACCGTTGGCCTTGGTCATCGCGGTGACGTTGGTGTCGTTCAGGAGGGCGTCGAGGAAGGCGCCGGCGGCCTTGCCGTTCTTGGTGTCGGCGCCGATGCCCCAGGCCCAGGAACCCTGGCCGGTCTTGGGGCCGTTGCCGAAGTCGGGCAGCGGCAGCACGACGAGATCCTTCCCGAGGGCCTTGCTGTAGTCGGGGTACATCCAGTGGCCGACCCAGCTCAGCGCGACCTGGCTCTTGGCGAAGGCGTTGCCGCTGGTGTTGGGGTCGATGTAGGTCTTCCAGGACTGGAAGGTCTTCAGCGCGGACACCGCGGCCGGTGTGTCCACGGCGCCTTCGGCCTTGCCGTTCTTCAGCAGGGAGCCGCCGGCGGACCAGATGGCCGGGGCGAAGCCGTAGGTGCCCCACTCGGTGGCGAGGCCGTTGCCTTCCTGGATGTCCAGGCTCTTGCCGTCGGTGTCCTCGGCTGCCAGCTTCTTCACGGCGTCGGTGAACTCGTCCGCCGTCCAGGCATCGGACGGACTCGTCGGGTACTTCACCCCGGCCTCGTCCAGCAGCTTCTTGTTGCCGTATATGCCGAGCCCGGAGTCGAACATGCCGAGTCCGTACTGCTTGCCGTTGAACTGGCCCTGCGCCTTGATGGCGTCCGTAGCGTTGGCCAGGGTCTTGGCGGAGACGTGGCCGTCGATCGGGGCGAGCTTCCTGTTGTAGACGAAGTTCGCCATGGTCGGGCCGTCGAACTCCATCACGTCCGGCAGCTTGGAGGGATCGGTGGCGGTGACGGTCTTGGTGTAGTCGTTGTCGGGGATCAGCGTCAGCTTGACTTTGATCTTCTTCTGCGAGGAGTTGAAGGTCTTCACCGCGTTCTGCAGGGCGGCGGCCTCGCTGGCCTGACCCTGGTGGGCCCAGACCTTGATGGTGCCCGTGCCGCTTCCCTTCTCGGCGGAGGTGCTGCCTGTGCCGCCGCCTCCGCCGCAGGCGGCGAGTGCGGCCAGGGGAAGGACGAGAGCCAGAGCCGTACAGGCTGTCCGGCGGGATCTGCTGTTGCCGACGTTCATGGTGGGTGCCTCCGGTGTGAGGTGCGGGTATGGGTGGATGGTGTGGGGTGCGTTGTGGGGACTCGGGATCGGCACCGGCCTCACGGCCACGTGCGCGATGGATCCGTCATGTGGGCCGCCCTTGCGGCAGTTGGGTGTCGGCGCTCTGCTCCCTGATCACGAGGGGCAGCAGCTCCCAGGCGTCGACCGCGTAGCTCAGGCGAGCGTCGGGAGCGGTGTGGGCCTGCAGGCGCCACGGGTCGTCCCCCGTGGGGTAGAAGCGCATGGTGAGCACCTGGCCGGTGGTGGTCAGGAAGACTTCGGCGATGGAGTGGTCGACGACCAGGCGCAGATCGACCGGCTCGCCGGTGGGGCAGGGCATCAGGGCGGAACCACCGTGGGCGCGGGCGTCCAGCGAGGCGTGGTCGCGGTCGACGACCAGTTCACCCGCAGCGGCATCGAGGCGGATGTCGAGGTACTCGGATCCGTCCCGGGTGGTGAGCAGCCGCAGGCCCGCCGCCCCGGTCGTCTCCAGACGGGCGGTCAGGTCGAACGCGCGCCCCACACTGCCGAGTTCGACCGCCTCCGTGCCCTGGGCCGTGCCCTCGGCACGGACAGCGCGCCCGCCGCGCAGGGCGAGCAGCTCGGGAGCGGGTTGCTGCCTCAGCGTGCCGTCGTCGCTCACCGAGATCTCCCGGGGAACGGTCAGCACGCCGGCCCATCCGCCCGCGACCGACCAGCCTTCTTCGCGGGCTTCCCAGGACCAGCCCCACAGCAGCCATCGGCCTCCCCCGCTGCCTTCGGCGTGGGGGTGGGTCTCTTCAGCAACGCTTGGGGGAGCACCCCCGGGCGCACGCAGCAACGCGGGTGCGTAGCAGTCCGGTCCGTGGTCCACGAGGACTGGCGGGCCGGCCTCGAAGACGTTGCCGCGTTCCTCGCCGACCAGGGCCGTGACGCACCGCGCGCCGCCGTGATGGTTCCACGCGCTGAAGATGAGGGCACCGGGCCGTCCGGACTGCGCCGGCAGGTACTGGGGACACTCCCAGCCCTCGCCGGTGTTCAGGCCGGTGCAGCCGGCCGGCTCCTGCTCGCGGGCGGCGAAGGGCCCCAGGTAGGTCCAGTCCTCCAGGTCGGACGACTCGTACAGCAGGGCCGCGCCGCGGCCGTCCGCGAGGGCGGAGCCGACGAGCATCCGCCAGCCGTCGCCGTCCCGCCAGACGTACGGGTCCCGGTACATGGTGCAGCCGTCGGGCCATGAGGGGATGACGAGTTCGCCCCGCGGGCTGAAGGTCAGGCCGCTGTCGCGGGAAGTGGCGCTGGTGACCGGCTGATGCTGGGGCGAGCGGTTCTCGCGGTGCGCGGAGTAGAAGGCGACCAGCCGGTCGCCGTCGGAGACGGCGTTGCCGGAGAAACAACCGTCGGCGTCCTCACCGTCCGGGGTCGGGGCCAGAGCGATCGGCAGAGGCTCCCAACTCAGCAGGTCGGGGCTGCGGAAGTGCCCCCAGTGCATGTTCGCGTGGGTCGCGCCGTAGGGGTTGTACTGGTAGCAGACGTGGTACTGGCCGTCATGGAAGACCAGCCCGTTGGGGTCGCTCATCGAGTTCCGGGGCGGACGCAGATGCGCGACGGGCCGGTACGGATCAGAGGGTGCAGTAGACACGCACGTGCCTTTCGTTATGTGCAAGGAGCATGCGGGGAGGGAGGGTCACCGGACCTGGTCTGCCTCGATCCCCTTGGGGAACTCGATGAAGGTGGCTTCCACCGGAACTCGCGGCAGCCCCTGGTCGCATGGCGGCCGAAGCCGGTCCGGCGGGGTGCCGGCGGCGAGGTGCGGGAAAGCTTGCTGAAGCGCTGACGCCGGGTCGGCGAGAAGCGCGAGGCTCAGTACTCTCGCGCCCGAGGGGCCGGGGCGCCGGAGGAATGAGACGAGGTCACGCAGACCAACTCGCCCACGCCTGCGGACAGATCGGCGACGGTGTCGGACATCGGACGGCAGCGCCGGTTCGATGGCTCATTGAAAGTCTCAGGGGACATATGTGTACCCTCACGGTGTTCGAGTGCTGACAGGGATGACGACCGGTTGCGACGGTCGCCTGTCATGGTGCGAAATGCTTCGCCGTCCCGGTGTCAGAGTCGGGGCGGCGAAGCGACCGATGCCCGCGCCACCAGCGGGCAAGGCAGCATCTCCTGGGTGTCCGGGCCCGGTGGCCGGCCCGGTGTTCCGGTGAGCGCGAGCAACTGGGCCACGGCCCGTGCCCCCATCTCGTAGTGCGGCAGTTGAACCGTGCTCAGTGCGGGGTGGACGGTCTCGCAGACCAGCTCCTGGTTGTCGAACCCCATGACCGACAGGTCGCCGGGGATGGACAGCCCCAACTCGGCGGCAGCCCGGTAAGCACCGGCGGCCATCCGGTCGTTGAAGCAGAACAACGCGGTCGGGCGCTGCTCCGCCGTCAGCAGACGCCGTGCGGCCCGGTGGCCCGCGTCCACGTCGCCGGTTGTCGACCCGTAGGGCACTGCGGTCTCGGCGGCGACGAGAGACGGGTCGTAGGACACACCGACCTCGGAGAGCGCCTTGTGGTATCCCTCCAAGCGGCCCTGCCGGGCGGGGATGTCGAGGGTCTGCACGATCACGCCGACCCTGCGGTGCCCATGGTCGGTCAGCTCACGCACCGCCGTGTACCCGCCCTGAACCTCATCGGGCACCACGAAGGGGGCGGCGGGGTCGTCGGAGCGCGCGTCGAGCAGCACGGTGGGCGTCGAGCCCATGATCTTCGGCATCCGCACGATCCTGTGGTACATCGCCGCGTACAGCACGCCGTCCACCTGCCGCTGGAGCAGCATCTCGATGCTCGTGCGCTCCAGTTCGGCGTCGCCGCTCGTGTTGACCAGCAGCAGCACCAGGCCCTCCGCCGCGGCGGCCTCCTGGGCACCCAGGATCATCCGGCCGGCGTGGGGGGTGGTGGCGATCTCGTCGCTGACGAAGCCGATGGTGTGCGACCGCTTCAGCCTCAGCCCCCGGGCGAGGCCGTTCGGCGCGTACCCGAGCTCCTCGGCGACCTGCAGGACGCGCTGCCGGGTCTCCGTGCTGGCCCGCTTGCCCTCGACGCCGTTCAGGATGTGCGACACGGTCGCGGTCGACACACCTGCCGCCGCAGCCACATCCTTGATCCCGATCCGGCGTGTCATTACCCCTGCCCAAAGTAGTGGATATCGCCTTGGTAAATCGTTTAGCCCATCGCGTGCACATGAGAGTGCCCATGGCCGGAGCCCCTGTCAATGGTTCGTTTCAAATTCCTTGCCGCCGTGTGTCCTCCGTCGTTGCTCCGACACCGGCGCCCGCCCCACGCGCCGAAGTGTCCGGGCCGGCCCGCGGGCGCCCGCGCCCGCACCCGGATCAGCTCGCCCTCGTCGACCGCTCGTCGACCGCCGGCGGCGGCAAGCCCGAAAACACCATGCCCACAAGCTCGTTGAGACTCCGCATGTGCTACCGAGCGAGTCCGATCAGGCATCGACACCACCGAAAGTGCGCCAGAGCCGAACGTCGTACAGAGCCGGCCCGGGACGCCCCCCACCAGAGCCTCCGGCATGGGTCGGCCTCCCCTCCGGCGAAGCCAGGGGGAGGCCGACCGCACGGCGGGGGTGTCCGCCGGGCTCGGTTACCCGTCCGCCTCCTGGCGGTCGACGTACTCGAACACGCTGCCGTCAGGGTGGCGTGCGATCACGCTGCGCCCGATGGGCGTCTCCTTGGGGCCGGCCACGATCTGCGCGCCGACGGCCTCCAGGTCCGCGACGGCCTCGCGGACGTCCTTCACGGCGAGCGTCGCCGCGATCTTCCGGAGGATCTCCAGGTGCTCCGACGGGCCGCTCATCAAGAAGAAGGGCCCCACCGCCGCGACCGAGACCGGTCCTTGGGTGAAACGCACCGCCTCGGTGCTCGCAAGCCGCTCGTACGCCGGAACTGCAGCGTCCAGATCGTCGACGCAGACGCGCAGTGAAGTCCCCAGAATGTCCATGGCCCGCACCCTAGTTGGGCGACTCGGCGCACGTCAGGCCCCGCACAGGATCTCCCCGTGGGGCACCGCGAACCAGCCGTCCTCCCGCGCGCCCCACTCGAGCCACGCGTCCGCGGCCTCCCGCAGCTGCTCCCGCGTCGCGTGACCGCCTTCCACCGCCGATGCCGCGAAGGACGAGGCCAGCGTGCGCTCCGCCCACAGCTCGCTCCACCACGCGCGCTCCTCGCCGGTGGCGAAACACCAAGTGGACGACGAGGCCGTGACGTTGCGGAACCCCGCCTCACGCGCCCACGCGTGCAGCCGCCGCCCCGCGTCGGGCTCGCCTCCGTTGGCGCGGGCCACCCGCCGGTACAGGTCCTGCCAGCCGGTCAGCCCCTCGACGAGCGGATACCAGAACATCGCGCCGTAGTCGGAGTCCCGGGCGGCCACCACTCCGCCCGGAGCGCACACCCGGCGCATCTCCCGCAGCGCCCGGACAGGATCGCCCACGTGCTGAAGCACCTGATGGGCGTGCACCACGTCGAAGGCGCCGTCGGAGTGCTCCAGCGCGTGCACGTCGCCCACCTCGAACGTCACGTTGTCCAGCCCGCGGCCGGCCGCCGTCCCGCGTGCCCGCTCCAGCACGCCCGGCGCCGAGTCGAGTCCGGTGACGTGCCCTCCCGGCACCAGCGCCGCGAGGTCCGCGGTGATGGTGCCGGGCCCGCACCCGATGTCCAGCACCCGCATGTGCGGCTCCAGTTCGCCCAGCAGGTACCCCGCCGAGTTCACCGCCGTACGCCACGTGTGCGAACGCAATACCGCTTCGTGGTGGCCGTGTGTGTAGACGGCCGTCTCCGCGTTCCCGGCCGCCTGTGCTCTGTCCCTCGACGCCATGGTGCGCAGGCTATTGCGCGCCGGGCCGGGGAGGCCACGGGCGACCGCCATGCGGACCGGGGGCCGCGCTCACACGTTCAGGGGCCGGTAGACGCGCAGGGCCTCGTGCTCCTTGTCGAGCAGCAACCGCCCCGGGGCCCTTGCCACTTCACCGTCATAGCTGAGGTGGGTGCCCGGCGGGATGTCCGTGATCATCAGGCGGCGCAGCCGCGTCGTGCTGTGCAGCGGCGAGCGGTCGACGGCGCTGGTGAGGGCCGCTATGAACAGCCGCGTACGGGCCCAGCGCCCCGCCTTGACGAGGCGGACGTCGAGCATGCCGTCGGCGAGGTCGTGCCGCCGCACGGGCGCCATCCCCACCTTGTAGGCGCAGTTGCCGGCGAAGAGCAGCCACAGGGCACGCTCCTTGCCGCCCAGGCCGGCCTCGACCGGCCCGCTCGTCTGCAGAACGCGCAGCGCGGCGAGCACCCCGGCGGGCCACGGGCCGATGCGGTGGGCCCACCGCTCGCGGATGCGGACCAGCTCCGGATACGCGCCCAGGCTGAAGGTGTTGAGGAAGTAGCCCGGCTCCCCGGCCCGGAGCAAGGGCGCCGCGGCGCGCGGCCCGGGCTCCGCCGGAACCGGTGACCGCAGGGCGCCATCGGCCTCCGGGCCGCTCACGTCGTCCGCTTCAGCCGCGCGCACGACCTCCTCGGCCCCCGGCGCCGCCCCCGGCTGGGGCGTGAAGCGTCCCAGGTCCACGGCGACGGCGTCGCCCGACTGCACGGCCCGGCAGGTGTCGGCGAACTCCTCGATTCCGAGGTCGAAGGCGAAGTGATTGTGCGTGCCGCCCGGCAGCACGGCCAGCGGAACACCGGCACGCTTCGCGCAGACCGCGGCGGCGTTCACCGTGCCGTCGCCGCCGCAGACGCCGAGCGCGCCGCCCAGCTCCGCTGCCCGCTGGGCCGCCTCCTCGAGGGGCCCGACGATGTCGCCGGACCTCGGGTCACAGGTGATGATCTCGGCCTTCGGCAGCATGCTCCGCACGACGCCCAGCGCCGGGGGTTCGACGGCCTCCGCGGGCTCCTCCTGCTCGGCCGCCGCGCTCTGCTCGCTGCGGTTTCCCTCCAGCAGGCCCGTCCCGGGGAAGAGGTCGGACTCCTCGAGCCGGGAACCGGAGGTGGAGTTGGCGACCAGTACCAGCCCCGAGCCCTCCGGCATCGCCGGGGCGTCGGCCAACGGGCGTCCGGGGGAGGGAAGTTGAGAACGGGTGGGGGCGATGCCGCGCACGGCGAACGCCGAACCCACGCCGAGGGCCGCACCCACCAGCACGTCGCTGGGGTAGTGGACGCCGGTGTAGACGCGGGAGAAGGCCACGGCCGCCGCGAGGGGGGCGACCGCGGCGCCCCAGCGGGGAGACTCCAGGGCCACTCCCGTCACGAAGGCCGCAGCGGACGCCGCATGACCCGACGGGAAGGACGTGGTCACCGGCTGGCGGTGCAACTGCCGGATCAGCGGCACGCCCTCCAGCAGCGGACGCTCCCGCCGCACCGCCTGCTTGCCCAGGGTGTTGACCGTCGCCGACGCCACGGCCAGGGAGGCCAGGCCCCGCGCCGCGGCCCTGCGGGAGCGCGGAGTGTCGGCCAGCGCCATCGCACCGGCCACCGCGCACCACAGCCGTCCGTTGTTGGCGCTCCGGCTCAGCCGGGGCAGCACTCGCTCCGGGCCGGGCCAGTCGCGGTTGGCCACCAGCTCGAACAGCCGGCGGTCGGTGGCCGACCAGGCCCGCGACGCGGGCCAGTTGCGCCAGGCGGACCTTTCGTCCGACGCCGCGTCCGTGTTCCGGCGGGCGAACGGTGACGAGAGCGTCCCCGTGCCCGGCTTCGACGCCCCGACCCGGTTCTGGACGTGCCGACGGCGGAAGCCGCGCAGGCTCCGGCCGACGCGGTCGGTGAATGCTGCCATGAAGCTGCGCCTTCTCTGACCTGGTCGCCTGTAAACCTTCGCAGCCCGTGACCGCGCCCGCCCCCACTCCATCCCTGTCATGTCCCGCCCTGTCATGTCCCGCCGCGAAGCGGGGCCGCCGCCGTGCGTACGGGCGCAGCGAAGCGGTTCCCGTCGTCCCGGGGACAGGAACCGCTTCCGCTCTGCTCACACGGCGGGAGCCGGAGTCAGCCCGCTCGCGTCCGCGCGGCACTCGCTCGGGGTCGATGCGCCGCAGGGCCCGCGCCGCGCCCGACGCGCGCGGGCACACCCATGGCCGCGCCCGCGGTCTTCCTTCCGGTTCGGCCGTTCACGCCTGAGGCTTCCGCCCCAGAGCGGCCATCACCTCCTGCACGTTCCCGTACGTGTCGCCGTCCTTGGGCAGCTCACGCACCGTCTCCACCAGGGGTTCCGGCGCGTACTGGTCCAGGAGCGTGCGCTTGAGGCCCTCGCGGTCGGCCGGGAAGGCGCGACGGCCGAGATGCCGCGCCAGTTCGGACCGCAGAGCCTCGTCCTCCGCTTCCTCCCGGTCCGGGGCGCGCAGCCCCTGCTGGACCGGGTGCTCCGTGATCTCCGGGTCGTCGTCGGCGCCGGGCTCGGGGTCGTCCCACTCCTCGGCCCTCGTGGGGTGCCCGGACCGGATCCAGCCCTGCATCTCCCGCTTGGCCTCGTCGTCCCGGTGAACATTCAGAGGGTCACTACCGCGTTGCATGTTGTCCTCCACCGGCTCCACCTCCTTGCGGTGCTCCTTCGTGCGGCCAGCGCAGCAGGGCCCCGAGACCGCCGTCCGGCAGGTCACGCGGCACACCTTCGGGTACGTCGGAGTCCCGTACGCACAGCACATCGGCGCCCGTCGCCGCCGCGGAACGCAGCAACGCGTCGTCGGCGCGTGCCGGGGAGGGTTCCGTGGCGCCCAGGTACTGGGTCTCGCTGCGGCGCAGCGCGATCTGGCCCGGCTCGTCGCCCACCCAGACCTCGCGGTGCGCGTCGGGGCCGTCGGGCCGTACGAGCAGCACGCCGATGCGGTGCTCGCGTGCGGCCTCGACCAGCGCCGGCACGCCCTCTGCGGCGTCGATCCGGCCGTCGCCGCCCGGCGAGCGCCCGGCCTGGAAGCGTTCCATGACTTCGGCGGCACGCTGCCGCGCGTACTCCGCCCGCGCTCCGGCGACCTCGTCCGCGAGCAGCCTGCGGCCGCCCGCGGTGTTCGAGGCGGGCCCTTCGGCGTGGCTGTCGGCGCGGACGCCGTGCTCCGCCTGAACCGTACGTTCACGCAGGTCGGGCGGCAGACGGTCGTGCACGGAGCTGCGTTCGCGCGCGTCGCCCGCCAGTACGAGGACTTCCGCGCCGCTCTTCTCCCAGCGGATGCGCAGCTCGTCGGCGATCTCGGCGGCGTTGTGCTCCCAGGTGTTCTCGACCCGGGTCTGGAAGTGCCGCTCCGACCAGTCGGCCGAGGGCGTGCGGTGCACGGGCCAGTCACTGCCGGTGACGCCGCCTGCCGGCTGCGCACCGAACGGGCCGGTCAGCTCGAATTCGGCGCCCTTGCGGTCGATGTAGGCCACGAGCACCGGGGGATCGCTGTCGACGAGTTCGACGAGCGGCCCCGTGTGCGGGAGCGCCTGCCAGACGGCGATCGGGCCGCCGCCGGGGGGCTGCACCGTCAGCTCCGTGTCCAGGACGACCTCGCCCCCGGTGGCGAAGACCGCGTGAGCGGGGGGCTCCGGGCCTCGGGACAGCGCCAGGAGCCTGTCGTACACAGCTCGGCACGTGGCGTCGTCGGCTCCCTGGTCCCTGAGCCGGTCACGTGCCGATTTCGCGTTGAGCTCGTGGCGGGTGGCGGCGTCCTCGGAGGCCGTGCGGGTGTCGAAGTAGACAGACGCCCAAGGGCCCTTGCGCTCGAAGAGCGGACCGAGGAATCCGAGTTCCATTGATTTCCTCCTTGGATCGCCGAGCACGGGTACCCGTACGGCCGCGAACCACACGAGCGGTGCTCGCACGGGCGCAATGGCTGGTCGGCGGCCGACCGGCGCGGACGCAGCACAGCAATCAGCGAGACGAGACCGAACCGAGAGAGGGAGCCCCATGGGAATCGATCCCCGCGAGCTGTCCGACGCGGACCTTCTGAGGGAGCTCGAGACCATTCACCGCACCCGGCACGACACCCTGCTGCACGCGCCGAAGGACGCGCTGTCCGCGCACAGCGTGCGGATGGCGGAGCTGGAGTCCGAGTACCTGCGCCGTCACCCGGACCGTCCGGTCACGCCGGGCCGCACAAGGGAGGGTGCCCGCGCCCGTGAGACGTCAGCGGGGGCATGACCGGCCACGCGCCCGTGAGACGTCAGCGGGGGCATGACCGGGCCGTCGCGGCACGGCGTCCCGCGCCCGCGGCGCGGGCGTTGGGCGGTGCTCGGACCGGAGCCCGCAGCGGGCTCCGGTCCACCGGCCGATGCGAGCGGGCTTCATGCGTCCGGGCCCTTGGCCGCCCGGCCCTCGCGTCCCGCTTCAGCCTTGCGTTTCCTCGACTTCCTGCCGGCCTTCTCCCCGCCGTGCTGTCCGGCGGCGGACTCCCGGTCGCTCTTGGCTTCCTTGCCCTTGGTCCTGCTCCCGCGCCCGTCCGTCCCGTGGGCGCCGGCGGCAGTGCCCGGCTCCTGGTGCGGTTCCTCGTCACCGTCCGACGGATGGGGCCTGCCGCCGGGCAGGAACTCCTGGAGCTTCGCCTTGAAGCCCTGCTTGACCATGGCCTTGCGGTCGGAGTCGCCCTTGACGATCGATGCCACCGTTGCCTCGATCTGGTCCCAGTCGGCGTGCGGCGGGATCGGCGGGACCGCGGGGTCGGTCATGAACTCGACGACGGCCGGGCCGTCCGCGTCGAGCGCCTGCCGCCAGGCGTCCTCCACGTCCTCCGGCTTCTCGGCCCTGATGCCGGTCATGCCGAGGGTGCGGGCGAAGGCCGCGTAGGAGACATCGGGCAGGGCCTGGGACGGAACGAACTGCGGCGAGCCGCTCATGGCCCGCATCTCCCACGTCACCTGGTTCAGGTCGCGGTTGTTCCACACGCCGATCACGAACCGCGGATCGGTCCAGGACATGCGGTACTTGGCGAGCGTGATGAGTTCGGCCAGTCCGTTCATCTGCATCGCGCCGTCCCCCACGAGCGCGACGACGGGACGGTCGGGGTGGGCGAACTTCGCGCCGATCGCGTACGGGACCGCGCAGCCCATCGTCGCCAGCGTGCCCGACAGGGAGCCGCGCATCGTGCCACGCATGGTCAGGTGCCGGGCGTACCAGTTGGTCGTGGAGCCGGAGTCGGCGGTGATGACCGCGTCGTCGGGAAGCAGCGGATCGAGGCAGTGGGCGACGTATTCGGGGTTGACCGGGTCCGCGCTCACCTCGGCGCGGCGCCGCATCACGTCCTTCCAGCGGTCGACGGAGGCCATCAACTCCTCCTGCCACTCGCGCCCTTCCTTCTTCTGCCGGAGCTTGGGCAGCAGCCGCCGCAGCGTGGACCTGGCGTCGCCGATCAGGTTCACCTCGTACGGGTAGCGCATCCCGGCCATGTGCGGATCGATGTCGATCTGGACGGCGCGGGCCTTGCCGAAGGGTGGCAGGAACTGGCTGTAGGGCAGGCTCGATCCGATGGTGAGGAAGGTGTCGCAGTCCCGCATCATCTCGTAGCTGGGGCGGCTTCCCAGCAGTCCGATGGGGCCCGTGACGTACGGCAGGGTGTCCGGCAGCACGTCCATCCCGAGCAGCGCCTTCGCCACGCCTGCCTGCAGCATGCCGGCGACCTGCTGCACCTCGGCCTGAGCGCCGCGTGCGCCCTGGCCCGCCAGAATGGCCACCTTCTTGCCGGAGTTGAGCACTTCGGCGGCGTGGTCGAGTGCCGCCTCGGCGGGTTCGGTGCGCCAGCCGCTGCTGCCGAGGCTGGAGGGCACCATCTTGAACTCGTGGCCCGGCGGCCGGTATTCGAGCTCCTGCACGTCGGAGTGGACGATGACGGCCGTCGGCGCCCGGCGCGCGTAGGCGGTGCGGATGGCGCGGTCGAGGACGTTGGGCAGCTGCTCGGGGACGGTGACCGTCTCCAGGAAGTCCGAAGCGACGTCCTTGAAGAGGGAGTGCAGGTCGACTTCCTGCTGGTACGAACCGCCCATCGCGGAGCGTGCCGTCTGCCCCACGATGGCCACGACGGGCACGTGGTCGAGCTTGGCGTCATAGAGCCCGTTGAGCAGGTGGATTGCGCCCGGGCCCGAGGTCGCGGTGCAAACGCCGAGCGTGCCGCGGAACTTGGCGTACCCGACGGCCTCGAACGCGGCCATCTCCTCGTGCCGCGCCTGGACGAAGCGCGGTTCGTTCTTGGCCCGTTCCCAGGCGGCGAGCAGGCCGTTGATGCCGTCGCCGGGGTAGCCGAAGACGTGCTCGACGTCCCACTCGCGCAGCCTGCGCAGGATGTAGTCGGAAACCTTCTCGGACATGGGTCGTGCTCCTCTCCCGCGATACCGGCGGCGCCGGCAGGTTCGGGTTCGTTCCCCCGCTGATTGCCTTCCGGGCCCGTCGGGCCGTCCGGCCGGTCCGGAGGCGCCCCGGGAGCGCGACAGCCGGTGTCAGCTCTCCCGTGGTGCCGACCGCCTGATGCGGTCGCGTACGCGGAGCTCCCGGGGACCGCGCCGTCGAGGTCCGGCACGGGCCCGGCGGGCGTGGACGGCACCGGTCCCGAAGCCCTCTGCGCCGACGGCGCCGTCCGAGCCCCGCAGGCCGGCAGGTGTCCGCACGTGATCGCAGTCGGAAGGCATGCGGCCCCGGGTTACCGGGCCGAAGGGCAGGAAACACCTGTCCTGCTTCGGGGTGCGCGGGCCGTGCCGGGACGGTGGGTTAAGCCACAACCGCGGAGCCGGCGTTGACGTTTGCTGCCTGGGGTGGGGGGCACGCGGAGGTGAGTGCTTCGGCAAGAAGGCACATCCGCGGGAGTAGGGCTCATTCGAGAGCTCGGTCTCTGCTTGTGGCCGTAGGTTCGGTCCGTCCCGCTTGTGTCTTGTCTCCCGCGGTGTCCGCAGATGCAGTACACCCAGGGAAGTAGGCCAAGCACATGACTTCTGCGCCGATGCGTACGACGCGTGCCCGCCATCCGCATGATGACGCTCCTGATACCGCGGCGGATTTCCGCCGGATCGTCTCTCTGCCCGAGGGGGTGGAGAAGGAAGAGCTTCGGCAGGAGGTCGTGCGGGCGTGGATGCCGATGGCGGAGCGTCTGGCGCAGCGGTTCCGCAATCGTGGGGAGTCGCTGGAGGACTTGCGGCAGGTGGCGTCGCTGGGTCTGGTGAAGGCGGTGCGCCGCTACGATCCGGACCGCGGCAGCGCGTTCGAGAGTTTCGCTGTTCCCACCATTGTGGGTGAGGTCAAGCGGCATTTCCGTGACCACATGTGGGGTCTGCATGTGCCGCGCCGGGTGCAGGAGTTGCGTAACCGGGTGCGTGCCAGCCGTCGGGAGCTGGGTTTGTCGATGGGGGAGCGTGCTCCGTCGGTGGCGCAGATCGCCGAGCATGCGCGGATGTCGCAGGAGGATGTGCTGGTGGGGCTGGAGGCTCTGGAGAGTTTCAGCACGTTGTCGCTGGATGCCGAGTTGTCGGGTGCGGATGACGGGTATTCGCTGGCGGACACGCTGGGCCGCAGTGAGCCGGGGTTCGAGCATGTGATCTATCGGGAGTCGGTCAAGCCGCGGTTGGAGCGGTTGCCGGAGCGGGAGCGCCGCATTCTGTACATGCGGTTCTTCTGCGACATGACGCAGACGAAGATCGCCGATCAGTTGGGTATCTCGCAGATGCATGTCTCGCGTCTGATCAGCCGGACGTGTGAGCGGATCCAGCAGGAGGTCGACGCCGGCACGGACCGCGAAGGCGAGCCCGACGGACACCGGGCCGAACTCACCGCCGCCTGACCCCGACAGCGGCGCAGTCGGGCCCCGGCGGCCGTCACGTCCCCGGTTGCGGCGTGATGTGGCGGGCCGCACGCATGCGGGACAACGCCCCTGTGCATCGGGAGCAGCGGTCGTGTACATCGGGAGAGGCGGTCGCTGACGCCCCGACAGCCCGCATGCGCCTCACGAGGCCCGGCCAGATCTCCGGGCCGCCACCGCCGAGACCTCCTGATGTTCACGAAACCCTCCGGAACTGCACACATGCGGCCGTTTTCGTTCTGCCCGCCCGGGCAGCCGACCGCATGTGAAAGACCAGCAACCGCTCGGCGCTCTCGACGGCCCCCTGAACCCCCAGAACAAGGCCCTCCGCTCCGTGACGCCGCTCACGCAGCCGGACGAGCGGGGGACGGCAGAGGCGGCAGAGGCATCCTTCTGCCGCGGGTTCACCGAACTCGCGCAGCACGCCGCCGTCTCCACCTCCGGCAGTTGCGCGGCCGCCGTCACGCTGACCGACCCCGCGGGCGGCCCTCTGGCCGAGGCCCCCGAGGGGCGGGC
The DNA here is from genome assembly GCF_004217425.1 of Streptomyces sp. CNZ301. Classification (NCBI taxonomy): domain Bacteria; kingdom Bacillati; phylum Actinomycetota; class Actinomycetes; order Kitasatosporales; family Streptomycetaceae; genus Streptomyces; species Streptomyces sp. CNZ301. The sequence goes on along the minus strand of NZ_SHLG01000002.1, from coordinate 588,178 downwards.
CTCCGCCGTGACGCACCCCGAGGTCTCCGAACTGGTCGCCGTCCAGTGGGAGTCCGAGGAGGGACCGGTGCCCGCAGCGCTGGAGAGCGGCCAGCCCGTGCTCGTCAGCGACGTGCGGCACGAGACGCGGTGGCCCCGCTACCGGGCCATGGCGCTGCAGCGGGGTCTGCGCGCGTGCGCGACGCTTCCCTTCCGTCACGAGGGCGCCGTGCTGACCGTGTCCGTCTACGCCTTCCACCCTGACGGGCTGACCGGGGTCGTCGAGGAGAAGCGGGCGGAGCTCGCCGGCCTGGCCGAACAGGTCGTACGCAGCCGCGGGCACGGCGCGTAGCCACAGCCGGGCGGCCGCACCCCTGCATCGAGCGCCTACGTGTCGTCGCACGCCGCCCTCGGAACTCTGCGAAGGTGGACGCACTGTGTATTTGTCCTATTTGATTCTCTGAGGGTGACAGCGGCGGCGCGACGGCGGAGGCGTGAGCGATGGAGGGCAGCGACGGCTACCGGCGTACACGGTCCGCCGCAGCCGTCGCCGCCTGCGGCTACTGGCACCGCCGTGGCATGGACACCCGTCCCGACCAGGTCGTCGCCGCCCCCGGGGCCGACCTTCTGCTCTTCGCGGTGCTGGCCGTCACGGGCCCTGGCACCGTCCTGACGCCGAGGCCCTGCGAGAACTGGTACGCGCAGCCCGCCCGGCTGCTGGGCCGTCCCGTGCGCACCGTGCCCGTGCCGGCCGAGTGCGGGGGAGTGCCCGATCCGGTGGCCCTGCGGGAGACGGTCCGCCGTGTGCGGATCGAGGGACCCGAACCGCCCCGCGTGCTGGTGCTGTCCGTGGCGGACGACTGCACCGGCACCGCGGCGCCCCCCGAACTGCTGCACGAGGTGGTCGAAGCCGCGGGTGACGAGCGGCTGCTGGTCGTCAGCGACGAGACGTGGCGCGAGACGGCGCACGCGCCGCACAGCACGGTCGTCGTCAGCCCCGCCGAAATGGTCCAGGGCGGCCGGGAGACCGACGAGGTCGTCGTGCTCGCGGAACTGGGGGAGACGCTGCTGCCCCACGGCCCGGCCGCCGGCATCGCCCGCTTCCCGGACAGCGGAAGCGGGCACGGCCTCGCCGAGTCCGTACGAGGGGTGCTGACGTCGCTGCTGACGGGGCTGACCGGCCCGGACGACTCCGCCGTCGCCGACGCCCTCACCGAACCCGAGCCGCTCCGGGCCCGCCGGGTGAGCACCGCGCGCGCCTACGGATCGGTCCTCGCCGGACTGCACCGCGTCGTCACCGGGGCCGGAGCGCTGTGCCGCCCGCCGCGCGTGGGGCGCCACCTCTATGCGGACTTCGAGCCGGTGCGGGCCCGTCTCGAAGCTCACGGCGTCCGGGACTCGCCCGGCCTGGAGGCGCAACTGGTGCGGATGTTCGGGCCGTTCGCGTGCGGCGGGCACCGCTTCGGCGACGATCCGAAAGCGCTGCGGGTGCGGCTGGCCGGCGGACTCGTCGCAGATCCGGACCTGCCAGGGCCCCCGGCGTCGCCCGGGTCCGGCCGGGCACTCGATTCCGTGAAATCGGCCCTTACCGAACTGACGGACCTCCGGGGGTGACTGTGGAAGCGGACCGGACGCTGACCGAACAGGAGACGGAGACAGCCACGAAGGCGCCCCCGCATGCGCCGGCCGCGCCCGCCCCGCCGGCACCCGCGAAGCCGCCGGCGCTGGTTCCCGTCGGAGCCAGGAGGCTCTGGCCGCGGACCTTCGCGCACCGGCTGACCGCGCCGCTTCCCGGTGTGCAGGCGCTGCTCCGCGTCGCACGTGAGAGGTCGATGCGTCCGGCGCCCGAGACCCTCGGCGACGTCGCGCGGCTTCCGTACGAACCGGGCCCGCTGCCCGCGGCACGGCCCAGGACCCTCGCCGTGACGTGGGTGGGGCACGCGAGCTGGGTCGTCCGCATCGGCGGTCTGACGGTGCTGACCGACCCGGTGTGGTCCCACCGCATCCTCGGCACGCCCGCCAGGGTCACGCCTCCCGGCCTGCGCTGGGCGGACCTGCCGCACGTCGACGCCGTGGTCATCTCGCACAACCACTACGACCACCTCGACGCCCCCACACTCCGCCGGCTCCCGCGCCGCACCCACCTGTTCGTCCCCGCCGGGCTGGGCCGCTGGTGCCGCAGAAGGGGCTTCACCAGCGTGACGGAGCTGGACTGGTGGGAGGCGGCGGAGCTGCCCGCGAGCGACGGCGGCAGGGTCCGCTTCGAGTTCGTCCCCGCACACCACTGGTCACGCAGGACGCTGACGGACACCTGCCGTTCCCTCTGGGGCGGCTGGGTGCTCACACGTCTCGGCGCCGGGCGGGGGGAGCGCATGGGCAGGCGCGTCTACTTCGCCGGGGACACCGGCTACGGCCGCTGGTTCACGCAGATCGGCCGCCGCTGCCCCGGCATCGACCTGGCGCTGCTCCCCGTCGGTGCGTACGAACCGCGGTGGATGCTCCGGCCGGTGCACACCTCGCCGGAGGAAGCGGTGCGGGCCTGCGCGGACGTGGGGGCGCGGGCGATGGCGCCGATGCATTACGGCGCGTTCCTGCTCTCGGCGGAGCCGCCGCTTCAGCCGCTGGAGCGCGTGCGTGCGGCGTGGGCCGCGGCGGGACGGGCGCGCAGCGATCTGTGGGACCTTCCCGTCGGGGCGTCGCGCGCCCTGGAGGAGCAGGAGGAGTAGACGTCCACGGCGGAGGCGGGGCCGGCCGCCGCGTGCGTCGCCGTCGTGGCGGTCATCGTCGTGCCGGTCACGGGAGCCTCGGTCAGGTGCGCCCTGCCGGCCCTTCGCGGACGGTGCTCAACTCGCGCGGAACCGACGCCACACCGTCGGCGCGACGCTGATGATCGCTGTGAGGGCGACCGCCGCCGCGATCCCCTCCCACGGTTCGGGGAAGACGGAGCCGCTGAGGAGCCCGATGAGCTGGTAGACCACGGTCCAGGCGAGGCATGCGGGGAAGTTGCCGTGCACGAATTCGCGCGTGGGCATCCGCGCGAGCAGGCAGGCCACCATGACGGGTATGCGTCCCGCGGGTATCAGCCGGGAGACGATCAGCACGGGTACCTCGTGTTCGCGGAGCTTGTCCTGGGCCTGGCCGAGCCGTTCCGGAGGCGCGTGCTGCCGCAGCCGCTCCAGCCGGCGCGATCCGCTCTGCGAGTCCACGCCGCGCCGTCCGAGCGAGTAGAGGGTGAGGTCCCCGAGGAACGCGGCGGCCGCACCCGTCACGAACACCAGGGCGAGGCCGAGAACCGGCACGCTCTGATGGAGGGCCAGGACCGCGGCGAGGCTGACGAGCGAGCCCGTCGGCACCACCGGCACCAGCGAGCCGAGCAGCACCAGCAGGAACAGAGCAGGTTAGGTGACGGCCTGCTGCGCGGACTCCCCGGGTATGACGGTGCCCGCTCCGGAACCCGCCCCCGCGAGCAGGTGCTGAAAGGACATCAGGCCGACTCCAGCGTCAGGCTCTCACCGTGCCCGAGCCGGTGGACCGTGACCCCGGGTGCCAGCATGCCCGCCTTGCGTACGAACTCGTCGCCGGGCGCGTGGAATTCGTGCGGCCGCACCGCGTCCATGCCGATCGGCCAGAACGTGCCGTAGTGCACCGGCACCGCTGTGCGCGGGCGCAGACGTACCAGGGCCTCCGCGGCGCGTCCGGCGTCCAGATGCTCCGGGCCCAGCCAGGGGCCCCAGCCGCCGACGGGCAGCAGCGCCACGTCGACGGTGCCGACCGACCGGGCCATGCCGTCGAAGAGGCCGGTGTCACCGGCGAAGTACGTGCGGGCGGCTCCCTCCACCACGTATCCGAGTGCGGGCGCGCGGTGCGGCCCGTACGGCAGGCGGCGCCCGTCGTGTGCCGCCGGGACCGCGCGCACCGTCACGTCCCGCTCGGCGACGCTCTCCCCGGGCCCCACCTCCTCGAGGCGCAGCACGGACGCCAGCCGCCGCAGCCGCGGTACGGCGCGAAGGGCTCCGCGGGGCACGACGACGCGTGTGCCGGGCGCCAGCAGCGCCAGTGAGCCGAGGTGCAGATGGTCTGCGTGGAGGTGTGAGACGAGCACCACGTCGGCGTGGGCGGCGGACGGCGGCGGCAGACTGCCGCGCCGTCTGCGCAGGTGGGCCATGCGCCGCACCAGCAGCGGATCGGTGAGAACCGTCACCCCGGAGTCCCGCACCGTGGCGGTGGCGTGCCCCCACCATGTGACTTCCACCGGCACCTGTGTTCCTCCTCGTTGCTGGCCGCGTGCTCCGAGCCTAAGCGCCGGCGCACGGGGACGGGTCGGGCGCTGTGTCACGACCCGGGCGCAACGTGGAGAATCGGAGAAAATCCCGCGCATCGGGTGGGTTCTCGTGTCTGAGGGTGTGCGAGCGGAGCCGGGAGAGTTGGGAGGCGGCATGCGGGTGCGGATCTTTCCGCCCGCCCTGCTGGGGGGAACCCCCTGGCGCTGGCGGTCCTTCGGGGCCGCCGTGCTGCGGGTGCTGGCCGTGTGGATGGTGAGCACTCTCACGCTGCTGGCGCTCGCCGGCATCCTTCCCGATTTCCGGCTGCAGTCACCTGACGGTGACAGCGCCACGTTCATCGCCACGACCGCCGCCATAGGAGCCGGGGTCTTCGGCCTGCTCTCCGTGGTGGTGTGGCCGGTGCTGGTGCGGGCCCTGCTGCTGGTGCCGGCCCTCGTCCTGGGCACGCTCGTCTTCTTCCTCAACGGCTCCCTGCTGTGGCTCGCGCTCTCCCTCGTTCCGTACGGACGCGGCTCGGCCGAGCCGGGCACCGCGGTGGTCGTGGCCGCGGTGATGTCCGCCGCCTCCTCGGCCACCAGCACGGCCCTGGCCGTGCGCGACGACGGTGCCTACCGCCGCCGTCTGGCCCGCCTCGCCGGACGCAGGCGCCGCCGGGAGGGCCTGGGCCCGGCGCCGCGCACACCCGGCACCGTCTTCCTGCAACTCGACGGCGTCGGACACGACTTGCTGCGCGAAGCCGTGAGCGGATCGGAGAGCGGGCCCCCGCTGATGCCGGCCGTCGCCGAGATGTACGCAAGCACGCACCGGCTGACGCGCTGGCGCACCGACTGGCCGTCCCAGACCGGGGCCAGCCAGCTCGGCATCCTCCACGGCAGCAACAAGGACGTGCCCGCATTCCGCTGGTACGAGAAGGAGTCCGGGGAGGTGCTGATCAGCAACCGCCCCTCCGGCGCCGCCGAACTCCAGCGCCGCGCCGTCGAGGAGACCGGCGACCGTGGGCTGCTCGCCCTCGACGGCGCCAGCCGCGGCAACCTCTTCAGCGGCGGGGCCGGCCAGGTCGCCCTGGTGGTCTCCGTGGCCGCTCGCCGCGGCCGTGAGAACCGGTCCCGCGCGGGCTACTTCGCGTACTTCTCCGACCCGGCCAACGCCACCCGTACCGCCGTGTCCTTCGTCGCCGAGGCGGTGCGGGAGCTCGTCCAGGCGACGCGGTCGCGGCTGCGCGGCGACCGGCCGCGGGTGCCGCGGGGCGGCCTGTACCCGCTCATCCGGGCGTTCGCCACGGTCGTCCAGCGCGACGTGGTGGTCGCCGCCGTGCTCGGTGACGTCTTCAGCGGACGCACCGCCGTCTTCGCCGATCTGGTGGGCTACGACGAGGTGGCCCACCACTCCGGGCCGCGCGGCGGCGACGCCCGGCAGGTGCTGCGCAGGCTGGACAGGTCCGTGGCACTGATCGCCAAGGCGGCGCGGCGCGCGCCGCGCCCGTACCGCATCGTGCTGCTCTCCGACCACGGGCAGAGCGCCGGGGAGACCTTCCGCGCGTCCTACGGGCTGACACTGGAGGACCTCGTGCGGGCGGGCTGCGGGCTGCCCGTCTCCCGCCGCGTGGGGCGCACACCCAGCGGGGCGGAGGCGCGCGCCGCCGCGCGCGCCGCGCTGCACAGACCGGAGGACGGGCCGCAGAGCGAGGAGCGCAAACCGTCCAGGAGCGAGGGCCCGGTGGTGCTGGCCTCCGGCAACCTGGGGCTCGTCTCCTTCCCCGACGTGCCCGGACGGATGTCGAGGGAGCAGGTGGACAAGCGGCACCCGACGCTGCTGCGTACGCTCGCCGACCATCCCGGTATCGGCTTCCTGCTGGTGCACAGCGACCGGCACGGCCCGGTCGTGCTCGGCGGCGGCGGAGCCGAACACCGCCTGGAGACAGGTGAGATCACCGGCGGCGCGGACCCGCTGGCTCCGTTCGGGCCGGGCGCCGTGGAGGCCGTGCGGCGCAGCGCAGGGTTCCGCAACGTGCCCGACATCGTGATCAATTCGGTGGTCGACCCGGGCACCGGCGCCGTCCACGCCTTCGAGCAGCAGATCGGCTCGCACGGCGGCCTCGGAGGGGAACAGAACGAGGCGTTCCTGCTCTGGCCGCGCGAGCTGTCCGCCCCGGCGGACGGAGCGGAGCTGGTCGGGGCGGAACGGGTCCACCTCGTCCTGCGCCGCTGGCTGAACGAGGCCGCGGGCCCCCCGGTGCCGGCGACGCGCGCGGGGGGCGCGATCGAGAAGACGGACCGGGAACTCCCGCCGTCCCGCCCGCCGGCGGCCCGCCCCGCCTGACCGCGAGCAGGTCCACGGCCGGGCAGGGGAGCGGCACTTCAGCCGCGGAGCGGCGTGCCCACGTCGTGCAGATGCCTCAACGCCTCGCGCCACGAGTCGATCAGGCCCGTCTCGTGGTAGTCGATGCCCAGTTCGGCGCAGTGGCCGCGGACGATGACGCGGGCACGGCGCAGATGCGGTGAGGGCATGCTCGGGAAGAGGTGGTGCTCGATCTGGTGGTTGAGCCCGCCCAGCATCAGGTCGGTCAGCGGGCCGCCTCGCACGTTGCGCGAGGTGAGGACCTGCCGCCGCAGGAAGTCCGGCCGGTCCGCCCCGGTGAGCATCGGCATGCCCTTGTGGTTCGGGGCGAATATCGAGCCGAGGTAGACGCCGAAGACGGCCTGGTGGAGGAAGAGGAAGGCGAACGCCGTGCCGGGCGGCAGGACGAGGAAGAGCGCCGCGAGGTACGCCCCGAAGTGCGCGAAGAGCAGCGCGCCCTCCAGCACGCGCCGCTTCATGTGCTTCTCGCGCAGCGCACGGACGCCGGCGACGTGCAGGTTGAACCCTTCGAGGGTGAGCAGCGGGAAGAACAGCCACGCCTGGTGGCGCCCGACGAGGCGGGGCAGTCCCTCGGCGGTGCGTGCCTGGCGCCGGGACCACACGAGGATGTCCGGACGGACGTCCGGGTCGAGCTCCTCGTGGTTGGGGTTGGCGTGGTGGCGCGTGTGCTTGTTCATCCACCAGCCGTAGGACATGCCGATGCCGAGGTTGCCGACGATGCGGCCGCCGATCTCGCTCGGTCTGCGCCGGCTGAAGACCTGACGGTGTGCGAGGTCGTGTGCGGCCAGGGCGAGCTGACCGAAGACCAGCCCGAGGAAGCCGGCCACCGCGAGCTGCCACCAGCTCTCGCCCAGCGCGAAGAACGCGGCCCAGCCGCCCGCGGCCGCCAGGCCGACCAGTGTCAGCCGGAGCGTGTAGTAGCCGGGGCGGCGCCGCATCAGTCCCGCCTCGTCGATCCGCGCGTACAGCCGCGCGAAGTCACTGCCGCGCGCCTGTGGTCCGTCCTCGTGCCCGTGCCGCGGGGCTGCCGTCCCCGTCGTCGTGCGTGCCGGGGTGTCCGTCGTGGTCGCCGTCGTGGATGCTGCCGGTGTCGTCATGCACTGAAGCCTCCCGGCACGGGGGTGGGTGCCGACAGCCGCGCAGCCCGCCTCTCACCAGGGGTGTCCGCCGCAGCAGCGGGGTGTCGCCAGGTGCACCCCCGGCGCGGGGGCGGGCGCCCGTGATGCCGCCGGAGGGGGCCGTGACGCCGCGGCGGTCTCAGAAGTCCTGGGAGGACTCGTGCGCGGCGTAGGTCCCGCCGCGAATCCACCGCAGGTGGAAGTGGCGGATCAGCCGGATGACCGGCCTCACCAGCAGCTCCACGCTGCCGAATACGAAACACCAGGTGCCCGTCCTCTCCCAGCGCTCGGAGAAGAACATGAAGCTGCCGACGAGGAACCACACCGCGATGAAGATGTCGTTGACGATGCTCGCCACTTCGTACCGCTGCCGCAGAACCACTTCCGCGCCTTTCAGGCGGATCGTCAGTGGCTCTCTGCGCTCGCCGCGATGAGACCGTCGAGGGCTCGGATCGGACACCCTGGTCCTCCTGTCACGTCACGCTTCCCGGGAACCGTGCGTCCAGCTCAGCAGTTCTGTGGCGGTCCAGGTGTTGATGACGCGCTCCGCGGGCACGCCGCACTCCGCCGCACGGACGCACCCGTTGATCTGCCAGTCGAGCTGGCCGGGCGCGTGGGCGTCGGTGTCGATGGAGAAGTGGACTCCCGCGTCGACGGCATGACGTAGCAGACGGCGCGGCGGATCGAGCCGTTCCGGACGGCAGTTGATCTCGACGGCGGTGCCCGACTCGGCGCACGCCGCGAAGACCGCCTCCGCGTCGAACTGGGACTCCGGGCGGCTGGAACGCAGCCGTCCCGTGCAGTGGCCCAGCACGTCCACGAGCGGATGGCGCACGGCGGCGACCATGCGGCGCGTCATCTCCGCCGCAGGCATCCGCAGTTTCGAATGCACGGACGCCACGACCACATCGAGCCGGGCCAGCAGCTCCTCGTCCTGGTCGAGCGACCCGTCCAGGAGGATGTCGCACTCGATGCCGGTCAGCAGCCTGAACGGGGCGATCTGCTCGTTGACTTCCGCAACCACGTCCAGCTGCTCCCGGAGCCGGTCGGCGGACAGGCCCCGCGCCACCGTCAGACGGGGCGAATGGTCCGTCAGCGCCGCCCATTCGTGGCCGAGTCCGGCGGCGGTACGGGCCATCGTCGCGATGGGGCTGCCGCCGTCGGACCAGTCGGAGTGCATGTGGCAGTCGCCCCGCAGAGCCGAACGCAGTGTTCGGGCCTCGTCGGTGACCGGGGCGTCGTCCACGGTCGTCGCCTCCGGCCGGGCCTCCTCCTCGCTCTCCAGCTTCGCCAGATAGCCCGGGACCTCGCCGCCCAGCGCCTCCCTGACGACCTGCGCGGTCTTGGGCCCCACCCCTTTGAGGGACTCGAGCTGCCCCGCGGCCGCTCGCCGCTCCACCTCCTGCGGTCCCAGGCCGGCCAGCACCTCGGACGCGTTGCGGAAGGCCCGCACCCGGTAGGTGGGGGCCAGTGCGCGTTCCAGCAGGAAAGCGATCCGGTCCAGTGCCGTGATCGGGTCCACCGGGTGCCCTCCTGCCCGTGTTCTCTTGCCGGGTCCTGTCCGTGCTGTCGGCGTGTGCTCGCGGGGCCGGGGCCCCGCGTCGCCGTCCTCATCTTCCACGGTGGCGCACTTCGGCGGGCAGGGGCGCGCGCCCGGACGGGGACGAAGCCGGACCGGGGCCCGGGAGCGGACCCGGACCGGCCGCAGGGTCAGTGTGTCCGCTCCAGCCGGGCGACGCCGATGTGCGCGTCGGCCATGCCGTAGAAGACGTAACGGACGCCCTCGATCTCCTCGACCGCCGTGGGGAAGACGACGTTGGGGACGGTGCCCGAACGCTCCTCCTCGGTCTCCGGCGCCATCAGCGGCTCCGCCGAGCGGGCCAGCACCTTCGACGGATCGGCGGGGTCGAGGATCATCGCCCCGGCCGCGTAACTGACGTGCTGCTGCTGGTCCATGAAGGCCTTGTCCAACTTCCCGGAGACCCCGTGGTGGAGGAGCAGCCAGCCCTCTTCGACGCGGACCGGGGCGGGGCCGGCGCCGATCTTCAGCGCTTCCCAGGGGTGTTCGGACAGGGCGACGAGCCGGTGGTCGCGCGGCCTGGTCAGTGCGGTGATGTCCGCCTCGGCCTCCGCAGCGGGCACGTAGGAGATCCAGATGCCGGGGCGCTCGTCGGTGACGCCGGCGGGGAGGTGGGTGCCTTCGCCGGGACGGAACCAGCCGAGGTCCCACATGGGGCGGTGCAGCATCGCGTACGCGGGCTCGCCGTCCGGGCCGGGGACGGGCTCGGGGAAGTGGACGACGTCCTTGTTGGGGAAGAGGTTGAGGTCGGTGTCGAGGCCGGGCTGGTACTCGAACCGGAGCGGGCCGATGCGGCGCCATTCCCGCAGGTCCGCGGAGACCGCGAGGGCCGCCCTCGGGCCGAGCGGGCCGTAGGCGACGTACGACATCACGTAGTGCCCGAGGCTCGCTATCCACGTCACACGGGGGTCCTCCACGCCCGCGTTGTTCTTGCCCCGCTCCCAGCCCTCGTCGGGGGACAGCACGACGCCGCGGCGGACGACACCGGTGGGCACGCCGTCCGTCAGTGTCACCTCGGCCAGCCCGACGCGGGAGACGTTGCCCTCGGCGACGAGCCGGGGGAGCAGATGCAGGGTGCCGTCCTCGGTTCGTCCGGACGCGGGGTTGAGCACACCCTCGGCCTCCATCGGGTCGCCGGGGGACGGCGACATCACAACGCCTTCGCGCACGAGGCGGTAGGGGACGTGGGAGGAGGGGGCGGCGGTCGAGCGGTCGAGCACGGTGGGATCAGCCCTTTGTCGCGGAGTGGATGTGTGCGCTGTCGCGCCGGCCGGCGGTCCCGGCCGGAGGCGCGGCCGCACCGACGGCCGGCCCCATCGAGGCACGCGGCAGCAACTCCGCCGGTGCCAGCTCGACGTCGTCGGCGCGGCCCGCCGCGATGACCTCGTCGAGCGCGCGGGCCGCCGCGGCGCCCCAGCCCAGAGCGTCGGCGCGTGCGGAGGCCAGCGGGGGGTGGGTGTAGGCGGCGAGAGGCGTGTCGTCGTAGCCGACGACGGAGAGGTCCTCCGGTACGGCCAGGCCCAGTTGGTGCGCGACGGCGAGCCCGGCGGTCGCCGACAGATCGTTCGCGTAGACGATCGCCGTGGGCCGCTCGCCCTCGCCGAGAGCCATCAGTTCGCGGGTCGCCGCCGCCCCGCCGTCGGCGGTGAACCCGCCGGGCAGGACGGGCCCCGGGGTGAGCCCTGCCGCCCGTACGGCCTGCTCCCACGACTCCCGGCGGCGCCGCGCGTGCCTGAACTCCTCCGGGCCCGCCACGTGTGCGATGCGGCGGTGCCCCAGCTCGGCCAGGCGCTCGACGGCCGCGGCGAACGCGGGCCTGTCGTCGAGGCTCACCGAGCACAGCCCCTGTGCGCAGTCGGGGTCGCCCACCACCACGGCGGGAAGGTTGAGTCCGGTGGTCAGGGCGGGGCGGGTGTCGTCGACGCGCATGTCCGTCAGCAGTACGCCGTCGACGCGGCGGTCCGCCGAGAGGCGGTGGTACGCGGCTGCCTCGTCGCCGGGGCTCGTCACGTGCAGTACGAGGGAGTCGCCGCGGGGTGAGAGCACCGACTCGACTCCCGCGATGAAGGCGGGGAAGAAGGGGTCGGCGCCGATCGCGTCGGTCTCCCGCGTCAGTACGAGGCCCAGCGCGCCGGCCCTGCCCTTCGAGAGGGCCTGCGCGGGGCGGCTGGGGCGCCAGCCCAGTTCGGCGGCGGCCGCCAGGATGCGCGACTTGGTCGCCTTGGCCAGCCCGGGGCGGCCGTTGAGTGCGAAGGAGACGGCGCTGGGGGAGACCCCGGCGAGCTTCGCCACGTCCGCGATGGTGGGACGTCTCTCCCGTTCTGCTGCCATGCGTCAACCCTGTTCGGTGAGCGGTGTGTTGGGTTTCGCCGGTGAATGCGACGGCATCGGGCGTTTGAACCGCTTTAACAACGGCGCGATGCCAGCACTCAACCGGAACCCGGCGCCGGGTGTCAACAAGTGCGCCGGTGGAGAATCCCGCCCGGGGCCTGCGGCCTTACCCGGGAGGTAATCGACCGCCGCGCCGCAGCAGCCGAAGGTGGTCCCACCGAGGAAAACCGTCCTGGGAGGACATCGCATGAACCGCTACGAGACCGCCGTGAACCGCTACTTCGACGCCTGGAACGCCGGCGAGGCCGACAGCCGGAAGAGCGCCGTCGCCGCCGCGTGGACCGCCGACGGCTCCTACACCGACCCCCTCGCCGACGCACGGGGACATGACGAGCTCGCCGGCGTGATCGCCGCCGTACGGGAGCAGTTCCCCGGATTCAGCTTCGTGCAGACCGGCACCGTCGACGGCCACCACGACACCGCCCGCTTCAGCTGGGAACTGCGGGCCGACGAGGCGCAGCCCGGCCAGGAGGCCGCCGCACCCGTCGCCGGGTCCGACGTGATCACGCTCGCCGAGGACGGCCGCATCCGCACAGTGCTCGGCTTCCTCGACCGGGTGCCCGAGGCCGCGGCTACGGCATGAGCAGCTGAAGGTCCTTTGCCGTCTCCGGGCCGGCGGGCAGGAACGTCTCCACCGCCAGCTCGGAGACCGTCACGTCCACCGGTGTGTTGAACGTCGTGACGGCCGAGAGGAAGGCGAGCCTGCGCCCCGCGTGCTCGATGACCATCGGAAGCGCGAACGGGCTGGCCCCGCCGGCCGTCTCCTCGCCGCCCGCCGGAAGCGGGTAGGCCGACACCTCCTCGTACAGGGCACGCAGCGGCTCGGACCGCAGCAGCGCCAGCTGCCGCTCCATCTGGTGCAGCAGATGGCCGCGCCACTCGCGGAAGTTGACGATCCGCCGGGCGAGCCCGTCCGGGTGCAGCGTGATGCGCATGGCGTTCAGTGGCGGCTCCAGCAGCCGGGGCGCGACACCGTCGAGCAGCATCGCGATGCCGCGGTTGGCGGCGAGCACCTGATAGGTGCCGTCCACCACGAGAGCCGGATAAGGCTCGTACGCGGTGACCATGCGCTCCAGGTCCGCGCGCAGGGACTCCAGGGCGGGGGAGTCGAGCGGCGTCTCCGGATAGTGCGGCGCGTAACCGGCGGACACCAGCAGGGCGTTGCGCTCCCGCACGGGCACCTCCAGTTGTTCCGCCAGCTTCAGTACCATCTCCCGGCTGGGCCTGGAGCGGCCCGTCTCGATGAAGCTGATGTGCCGTGACGAGGAGCCGGCCCGCAGGGCGAGATCGAGCTGGCTCAGCCCCGCACGCTCGCGCCAGCTCCGCAGCATGGGCCCGGCCGTGTTGCCGGCCGCCGAGGTGGTCATGGGCCAAGAGTAGGCCGCTCGCCGGGACCGGCAGCCCGCCTCAGGGGGAGGGCGCCGGGGGTCCGTCCGCGGCGCGGGGCTGCGCCCTAGGCTGGTGGGACGCCGTCAAGGACGCCGCAACAGAAAGCGAGAGACCCCCTCATGGCTCCCGAACCCCTGACCCGGCAGCAGACCGACGAAGCACTCGCCGCGCTTCCCGGCTGGAGCACCGACGGCGACAGCATCACTCGCACCTATTCCTTCGCCAAGCACCTCCCGGCGGCCGCGATGGTGGTCCATGTCGCCGCCATCCAGGAGGAGTTGAACCACCACTCGGAGATGACGCTGGGCTACAGCACGCTGTCGGTCACGGTGAACACCCACAGCGTCGGCGGGCAGGTCACCGCGAAGGACATCGAACTGGCCCGCCGCGTCGAGGAGATCGCGGCGGGACACGGCGCGAGCTAGGGGCTGTCCGGCGGACAGGCCCTGGGTTCCGGCTCCTTCAGTGCACGACAGCGCGGGGCGGGTGACCTAGCTGGTGCTCAGTTTCAGCCCGTACGCGGAGAGCGGTGCGGCGACCGGCTGGTAGTAGGTCGTGCCGCCCGTCGAGCAGTCGCCGGAGCCGCCCGACGTCGTTCCCTGCGCCTGGTCGCCGGAGACGAACGGCCCGCCCGAGTCGCCCGGTTCGGCGCACACGGACGTGCGGGCCAGCCCCCGCACCGTGCCCTGCTCGTAGGCGACGGTGGCGTTGTGCTGCTCGATGGTGCCGCAGCGCCAGCCGCTGGTCGACCCGGAGCGGCAGACCGAGGAACCGGACGGCACCCGCTTGGCCCCGGCGACCGACAGATTCACCGCGCCGGGGCCCTTCACGTACGGCTTCGCCCGCCAGTCGCTGTTCACCGCGACCCAGCCGTAGTCGTGACCCGGGAAGGACCGGGCCTGGACGGTGCCCTGCGCGGCCCTGTTGTGGCCCGTCGTCTTCGCCCCCGCCTTCCCGCAGTGCCCGGCGGTGAGGAACCCGTCGGTGCTGCCCTTGGTGACGGAGAAGCCGATGGAGCAGCGGGTGGAGCCGTTGGTGTAGTAGGCGTCGCCACCGCGCAGATCCTCCGCGTAGGGGCGGGGTTTCTCGGTGGACTGCGTCACCCGGACCAGTGAGGCGGATGCACCGCTGCGGGTGAGGAAGTCCTTCGCGCCCGCTGGTTCGTTCGCGCGTACGACGACGCTGTTGCTCGGGACGTCCACCGCCCACACCGAGGTGCCGCGCGGCGCGCGCCTGAGCGCCGAGGTGTCGAGGGCGGTCTTCGCCGTCTCCAGGGCGGCGAGGCTGTGCTCGACCACCTTCGGCTCGGCGCCGGCCGCCTTGATGTCGGCGGTGTCCTCCCGGTCCGTGGTCGCCACGACGAGCTTCGAGGTCGCTCCCGTGACCCAGGTGCCCCCATAGCGCTGCCCCAGCTTCTTGCGCATCTGCTGTTCGACGGCGACGGCCCGCTGCTCGTTCGCGATCCTCTTGACGGCGTCGGCGGTGGTGATGCCGAGGTCCTTGCTGATGCTCTTGAGCATCCCCGGCGCGATCTCCGGGGCGGGCGTCGCGTCGCCGGTGGCAGTGGGGCCGGCGCCGGCGCGGCCGGGAGGGGAGGGCTCGTCCGCGGTCGCGGGCATCACGGCGATGCCGAGGGCACCGACGGCCATGACCGTGGCGGCGAGGACCGGGAGCTTTCGGGGCATTGGCGCTCTCCTCGTGTCGCTGGTGCACAGGCGTACTCGGGCCATGCCTCAGCGTCCGGCCACCGCCGGGGGCGCACCACCCGTGGTGCGACCAGATGGACGTACTGTCCCGCAGGGTCCGCCACCTCGGGTCCGCGGATGCGTCACCCGGCGGCCGGTACCGCGCGGACCCCGTGAATCCGCGCGGCACGGGCCTGTCTCTCCGGCGCCGCCCGGCGCCTGCCGTGCCCCTACTTCGGCGGCATCAGGACCGAGTCGACGATGTGCACCGTGGCATTGGACGTCCTGACGTTGCCGCAGCCCACCGCGGCCTCGTCGTTGACCTTGTAGGAGTCACCCGAGCCCGCTGTGGTGAGGTCTTCCTTCGCCAGGGTCGGGTAGGTGCCGTCGGCCAGCTTCTCCTTCGGCAGCTTCTCGCCCACCACGTGGTAGGTGAGGACCTTGGTGAGCATCTTCTTGTCGCTCATGACCTTCTCCAGGTCGGCCTTCGGGATCTTCTCGAACGCCTCGTTGGTCGGGGCGAACACCGTAATGTCCTTCGAGCTGTTGAGGGTGTCGACCAGGCCGGCCTTCTTCACGGCGCCGACCAGCGTGGACAGTTCGGGGTTGTTGCCGGCTGCCGTGGCGACCGGGTCCTGCGCCATGCCCTTGAAGCTGCCCTTGCCGGTCTCGGGCACGGCCTTGCAGGCCGGTCCGAACTCGCCGCTCGCCGCCTCGGCCTTGTCCTGCTTCTCCTTCTTCCGGGACTCGGAGGGCTTGCTGTCCGAGCTGCTGCCGCCGCCGCTGTCGTCGGAGCAGGCGGTGAGGCCCAGCGGCAGCAGTGCCACTGCGGTGACGGCGACGGCGGTCCTGCGGATGCGTGAGGTGTTCATCGTTGTCTCTCTTCTGTGTTCGGGGGCCTGAAGTCCGGCCGGGGGTGCGGGAGTCGGGATCGCGTCACGTCACGTCGACCACCACCGAATGCCGTCCCGTGGCGCCGTCGGGCACTGTCCCGGCGCGCTCGGCGGTCTGCGTCCGCCGGTCCTTGCCGGTGGCCCGCACCTGCAGCCGGTGGCTGCCGGGTTCGGCGGGCCACTGCCACACCCACTGGCGCCAGGTGTCGTGGCTGTCCTCCTCGGCCAGCCGCGCCCGCTTCCAGGGGCCGTCGTCGACCCGTACCTCGACGCGGCCGATGCCCCGGTGCTGAGCCCAGGCCACCCCGGCGACGCGTACCGTGCCCGCCTTGACGGAGGAGAGCGGCCGGGGAGTGTCGATGCGGGACTGGGTCTTGACCGGTGCCTCGCGCGCCCAGTCCCGCCGGACCCAGTAGACGTCGTAGTCGTCGAAGGTGGTCAGCTCCAGCTCCCGCAGCCACTTGCACGCCGACACGTAGCCGTAGAGACCGGGAACGACCATGCGGACCGGGAAGCCGTGGGCGAAGGGAAGGGGTTCACCGTTCATGCCGACGGCGAGCATGGCGTCCCGCCCGTCCATGACCGTCTCCACCGGGCTGCCCAGCGTCATGCCGTCCACGGAACGGGCCACGAGCTGGTCGGCCGCGCCGCCCTGCGACGGCGGCCGCACGCCGGCTTCGCGCAGCAGCGCCGCCAGCGGCACGCCGAGCCAGGACGCGTTTCCCGTGTAGGAACCGCCGACCTGGTTCGAGACGTAGGTGAGCGTGATGTGCCGCTCGATGAGGTCGCGCTCCAGCAGGTCCGCGAAGCCGAGCGTCAACGGCTGCCGTACGCCCTTGCCGTGGATGCGCAGCGTCCAGCCGCCCACGTCGACGCGGGGGACCGTCAGCGCGGTGTCCACGCGGTAGAAGTCCTTGCTGGGCGTCAGGAACGGGGGCACCCCGTCGATCCCGAGGTCGGCACCCCGGGGAACGGGCGCGGCCCGGGAACGGGGAGCGGGCAAGGAGACGGCGGCGCGGGAGGCGGCGGCCCGTGCGCCGCGTGAGGCGCCCAGCCGGCGGCCGAGCAGTCCCGCACCGGCCGAGCCCACGGCGACGGCACTCGCCGCCAGGGTGAAGCCGCGCCGGTCGAAGCCGCGCGTGCCCAAGCCGTCCGGCGCGGCGGGCCGCGCGGCTGCTCCGATGGGTGTCTCCGCATCGGCCGCTGCCGCGTTCCGCCGTGCGTGCGGCGGCAGTTGAGCGAGCCGGCCCGCCAGCAGGTACAGCACGGCGGCCCCGGCGAGGGCGCCCACGACGGAGGGGATCGCGTCCAGCGGGCCCCCGCCGGGACGCTCCACCGCTGCTGACGCTCCGACGAGGCCGAGCGCGAGAACCCCGGCCGAGCCCGTACGCCGCCGGCGCAGGGCGAGCAGCCCGAGCGCGAGGGCGAAGAGCACCAGCAGCGCCCCGATGCCCAGTTGGAGGGCGAGCTTGTCCTGGCTGCCGAAGGCGCGGATGGCGAAATCCTTCACCTCCGCCGGGGTCCGGTCGATCACCGCGCCTCCGACGGCCTTGACCGGGCTCGCCTCGGGCCGCACCGCCACCGACACCGGTTCGGCGAGCGCGAGCGCCGCGACCCCGGCCAGGAGACCGCTGAGCATGCCTGCTCCGGCGAGCAGCAGGCGAGGCCCGCTCCGGCCGTCGCTCTCGGTTGTAGGGGGCGTGCGTCGCTTCGTCTCCGGGATCGCTTCTCGGTCCGTGTTCACATCCCGGATTCGGCGTACCGGTGCGGCGGGATTGGTCCGAGGAAGGGAAAAGTTGCAGTTCAGGCTGGGCGGAAGAAAGTCAGCTCCGCGACCAAGCCACCACCCTTCCGGCTCCGAATGCGGTCCAAGAGGGCAGTGTTCGCCCCCGTACGGAAGGAGCGGCATGGCAGAGCGCAGTGGCAGTGGCAGGCGGCGCCGGGTGGCCGTTGTCGGCAGTGGCGTGGCAGGCCTGACAGCCGCCTACGTGCTCCAGCAGTCGGACTCGGTGTCCCTGTACGAGGCGGACGGCCGGCTCGGCGGTCACGCCCACACCCACGACGTCCCGTCGGCGAACGGCCGGCTCCAGCGGATCGACTCCGGCTTCATCGTGCACAACGAGCGCACCTACCCGATGCTGCTGCGGCTCTTCCGCGAACTCGGCGTGCGGACGCAGCCGTCCGAGATGAGCATGTCCGTGCGGTGCGAGGGCTGCGGCCTGGAGTACGCGGGTGCCCGGGGTGCACGCGGTGTGTTCGCACAGCCCCGCAGCCTCGCGCGGCCCCGTTTCCTGCGCATGGTCGCCGAGGTCCCGCGCTTCCACCGGCAGGCGCGGAACCTGCTGGAGGAGACCGACGGCAGGAGCGGCGCGGGCGACGAGCGATACCAAGGTGCCCTCACGCTGGGGGAGTTCCTTGTCCGCGGCCGCTACTCCCCTTATTTCGTCACGCACTTCATGACGCCGCTCGTCTCCGCCGTGTGGTCCTGCGACTCGACGACGGCGCTGCGCTACCCGGCCGCCTACCTGTTCCGCTTCCTCCAGCACCACGGCATGCTCAGCGTCAGGGGATCGCCGCAGTGGCGGACGGTCGCCGGCGGCTCACGCGAATACGTCGAGCGGATCGCCAAGCAGGTGGCGGCAGTTCACACCGCGACACCCGTACGCACGGTGCGGCGCCCCGGCGACCGTGCCGAGATCGTCACCGAGGACGGAACGGCACATGAGTACGACGCCGTCGTGCTGGCCACGCACGCCGACACGGCACTGAGGCTGCTGGAGGAACCCACCCGGGCGGAGAGTGAAGTGCTCGGCGCCTTCCGCTACTCGCGCAACCCCACGCAGATGCACACCGACAGGTCGGTGCTGCCGCGTGCGGGGGCGGCCCGCGCGTCCTGGAACTACCTGATGCCTTCCTGCCGCACCGACGCCGCGTCCGTGCGCATCACCTACGACATGAACCGGCTGCAACGGCTCGACGCACCGGAGGACTTCCTCGTCACACTCGGGGCAGGGGACCGCGTGGAGGCCGGTTCCGTGCTGGCCACGATGGTCTACGAACACCCCGTCTACACGCCGGAGTCGGTCGCCGCCCAGCAGCGGCTGCCCGAACTCGCCTCCGCGGTAACGGCGTTCGCGGGCGCCTACCACGGCTGGGGCTTCCACGAGGACGGCTGCCGCTCGGGCGTCGACGCGGCCGCCGCACTGGGGGTGCGATGGTGACCGCCGGGCCACGAGAGGCGCCAACGCACCGGGCGGGCACCGGCGAACCGGCCCTGTACGAGTGCCTGGTGACGCATGTGCGGACCCGGCCGCTGCGCCACACCGTCCGGCACCGCACGTACATGTGGCTCGTCGACGTGGACCTTCTGCCGCGGCTGCCCCGCGTGCTGCGTCCCCTCGCCCGCTTCGAGAGCCGCGACCACTTCGGCGGCACCGCGCCGACGATCCGTGCCGGGCTGGAACGGTTCCTCGCCGCCAGGGGCTTCGGCCCGCCCGCCGGGCAGGTGCTGATGCTCGCCAACGCCCGCGTCCTCGGGCACGTCTTCAACCCGCTCACCCTCTACTGGTGCCACGACCGCGACGGCGAACAGACCTGCGTGGTCGCCGAGGTGCACAACACCTACGGCGAGCGGCACTGCTACCTCCTGCACACCGACGAGACCGGATCGGCCACCACCGGCAAGGAGTTCTACGTCTCGCCGTTCTTCCCGGTCGACGGCGCCTACCGGATGCGGCTGCCGTGCCCCGGCACCGCGCTGAGCCTGTCCGTCCGGCTGGAGCGCGCCGGCGGGAGTCCCTTCACCGCGACCCTGCGCGGACGGCGCCGCCCCGCGACCACCGCGGGAGTGCTGCGGGCCGCGCTGCGCCACCCCTGGCCCACGGCCGCCGTGACCGCCGCCATCCGGCTGCACGGCATCCGCCTGTATCTGCGCGGCCTGCCCGTGCGTCCCCGTCCCCGACACCGGATCCAGGAGGGTCTGGAGTGAGCCTGCACATGCCGTCCGAGTCCGAACGCCGCGCGGCGGTCGACCCCGCCCGCTGGCCCGACGTGGCCCGCGCTCCACAGCGCGCGCCCCTGCGCACAGCCCTCGCCGCGCGCCTGGTGCGGCGCGCCCTGGAACGTCTGCCCCTGCGAGTACGCACCGACGACGGAGAGGACCTCGGCCGGGGCGGGCCGCTGCTCGAACTCCACGACCCCGAGGCGTTCTTCGCGAGGATCGGACGGTCCGGTCTGATCGGCTTCGGCGAGTCGTACATGGCGGGGGAGTGGGACGCGCCCGATCTGGCGGGGGTGCTCACCGTCCTCGCCGAGAACGTCACCGCGCTCGTGCCGGAGCGTCTACAGCGGCTCCGCGCCCTGTGGGCGGCGCGGCAGCCGGCGAGCGGACGCAACACCGAGGACCACTCGCGCGAGAACATCCACCATCACTACGACCTGTCCAACGAGCTGTTCGCCCTCTTCCTCGACGACACCCTCACCTACTCCTCCGCGCTCTTCGACGGTCTTCCCGCGCAGTGGCCCGACCTCGCGGCCGCGCAGCGACGCAAGATCGACCGGCTGCTCGACATGGCCGAAGTGGGCCCCGGCACACGCCTGCTGGAGATAGGAACCGGTTGGGGCGAGCTGGCGCTGCGCGCCGCCGACCGCGGCGCCCGGGTCGTCACGGCCACCCTCTCCGAGGAGCAGCTGAAGCTGGCCCGCGAGCGCGTGCGCGCAGCCGGGCACGAGGAGCGTGTGACGCTGCTGCTGCGCGACTACCGGCAGCTGACCGGCACGTACGACGCCGTCGTCAGCGTCGAGATGATCGAAGCGGTCGGAGCTGAGTTCTGGGCGGGCTACTTCCGCTGCGTGGACCGGCTCCTGGCGCCCGGCGGCCGCGCGGCCCTTCAGGCCATCACCATGCCGCACGAACGGATGCTGGCCACCAGGAACACCTACACGTGGATCCAGAAGTACATCTTCCCCGGCGGGCTGCTGCCCTCCCTCGACGCCATCGACCGCACCACCCGGGAGGCCACCGCGCTGCGGGTGACCCACCGGGAGCTGTTCGGGCCGCACTACGCGGAGACGCTGCGCCTGTGGCGCGAACGCTTCACCGAAGGCGCCCCCGAGGCCGTCGCGCTCGGTTTCGACGCGACGTTCCGGCGGATGTGGACGTTCTATCTGGCCTACTCCGAGGCGGGGTTCCGCGCCGGATACCTGGACGTCGGGCAGCTGCTGCTGACCCGGCCGGGAGACCCCGCCCGTCCCGGCGGGTCCGAGAAGAACAAGGAGAACCACGCATGAAGCCAGGCGGTGCCGCACAGCGACTCACGCCCCTGCTCAAGGAGTTCGCCGGCAGTCCGCTCCCCGTGCGGCTGCGCGCCTGGGACGGCAGCGAGACGGCCCCCGGCGACTCGGCCGAGGACGCGCCCGTGCTGGTGCTGCGCTCCCGGCGCGCGCTGCGCCGGCTGCTGTGGCAGCCCGGCGAACTCGGCGTGGCCGAGGCGTACATCACCGAGGACTTCGACGTCGAGGGCGATCTCGCCGAAGCGCTGCGCACCGTGTGGCGCGCCGCCCGCGCCGGCGGTCTGCGCCCGCCCCGGCCCACTCCGCGTGCCGCGGCCCGCGCGTTCCGGGTGCTGCTGGGGCTGGGCGCGGTCGGGCCGCGTCCGCCGGTGCCCGCACTGCGGTCCCGTCCCAGGGGGCGGCTGCACAGCCGTGACCGCGACCGGGAGGCCGTCAGCCACCACTACGACTTCTCCAACGACTTCTACGCCCTGCTCCTGGACGAGTCGATGGCGTACTCCTGCGGCTACTGGCGCCGCCCCGGGGACCGGGCCTACTCCCTGGCCGACGCCCAGCACGACAAGCTCGAACTCGTGTGCCGCAAGCTGGATCTGCACCCCGGTGCCCGCTTCCTCGACGTCGGCTGCGGATGGGGGTCGCTCACCCTGCACGCCGCACGGCACTACAAGGCCAAGGTCACGGCCGTCACCCTGGCGCGTGAGCAGGCGGCGGCCGTCACCCGCCGCGTCCGGGAGGAGGGGCTGGAGGACCTGGTCGACGTGCAGTTGCGGGACTACCGCGACATCGAGCCGGGCACCTACGACGCCGTCAGCTCCATCGAAATGGGGGAGCACGTCGGCGACGCCGAATACCCGGCGTTCGCGGCATCGCTGCACGAGCGGCTGCGGCCCCGCGGACGGCTGCTCATCCAGCAGATGTCCCGCGGCCGGAACGCGCCCGGAGGAGGCGCCTTCATCGAGACCTACATCGCCCCGGACATGCACATGCGTCCGCTCGGCGAGACGGTCTCGCTGCTGGAACGCGCGGGGCTGGAGGTGCGTGGCGTGGAATCACTCCGCGAGGACTACGTCCGTACGATCGCAGCCTGGCGCCGCACCCTCGAGGAGCGCTGGACCGAGGTGACGGCGCTGGTCGGTGAGGAGGCGGCGCGCGTGTGGCGCCTTTATCTGGTGGGCGGAATGCTCGCCTTCGAGGAGGGACGCATGGGCGTGGACCAGATCCTGGCCGTCCGTCCCGACGCGGAGGGCCGCAGCGGAATGTCCGGGGGCGGCCGGTGAACGGCTACCCCTGGGGCGCCTTCGGGACCGGCCTCGCCGCGTGTGCCGGTGCCGCCCTCGCGGTGATGCTCGTGACCTTCGCCGTCGCCCTGGCGAAGGGCGTGCACCGCATCGTCGACGTGGCCTGGGGGCTGGGCTTCACCGCCGTCGCCGCGGTCTCCTTCGCGCTCTCCGCCGGCCACGGCGACGACGGGCGGCGGCTGCTCGTCACGCTGCTGACCGCCGCGTGGGGCCTGCGGCTGGCCGGGCACATCGCGCGGCGCGGACGCGGCCACGGCGAGGACCCGCGCTACGAGCGCCTGCTGGCGCGGGCCCCCGGCAACCCGCGGCTGTACGCGCTGCGCACCGTGTATCTGCTGCAGGGCGCGCTGGTGTGGCTCGTCTCCCTGCCCGTACAGGCCTCCCAGTACGCGCCGGGGCCGGTGTCCGCCGCCGAGGCGGCGCTGCTGGCGGCGGCGGTGGCGGTGTGGCTGGCCGGGTTCCTCTTCGAGGCCGTCGGGGACGCCCAGCTCGCCCGCTTCAAGGCCGATCCGGACGCCCGCGACCGCACGGGCGCCCGGATCATGGACCGCGGGCTGTGGCGCTACACGCGGCACCCCAACTACTTCGGCGACTTCCTCGTGTGGTGGGGCCTGTATCTGACGGCGTGCGCGGACCTCGCCGTCGCGGCGGCGACGCTGGTCTCCCCCGTGGTGATGAGCCTGCTGCTGACGAAGGGCAGCGGAAAGCGGCTGCTGGAGCAGCAGATGGCGCGGCGCGCCGGATACGCGGAGTACGCGGCCCGCACCAGCGGCTTCTTCCCACTGCCGCCCAAGCGGGGCTGAGCCGGGGCGGGGCTGAGCCGGGGCGGAGGCCGGCACCTCCGGGACCCCGGCCCGCCCCGACAGGTCTACCCCCGGGGCAGCTTCATCAGGGCCAGCGGCTCGGTCGTCGGCTGCGGCGAGCCGCCCGCCGGCTCGACGGTGACGCCCATCGCGGACGCCCGGCCCACCTTGCCCTCCATCAGGACGGCCTTGCTGTCACCGGGAGAGTCCACCAGCCCCGCCGAGCGCATCTTCTGCCCGTCGGCGAACCACAGTTGGTACACCTTGCCGGCGGGGGGCTCGGCCAGCCCGGAGGCGAGGAAGGCGGCACGGTCCCGGTCGCGGGAGACGACGACGCTGCCCGACGCCCCGCCCGGCAGTTCGCTGCCCCCGGTCGTCCTCGCGTCCGGCGCCGCCAGCACCCGCGCCAGCTCCGCCTCGCGCTGACGTGACTGCTCCGCCTGCTCGCGTGCGTCCTGTGCCGCCCCGTACTGCCACACCGCGGCAACGCCGGAGACGGCCGTGACCGCCGCCAGGCACGCCGCGAGCGCGAAGCGCGGCAGGGAGCGCAGCCTGCCGCTCCCGCCCGAGCGCCTCCGCCCGCGCGCACCGCGGCCCGGGCCGGGATCTCCCGTGACCCTCGGGGGCTCCTGCCGTACGTCGGCGATCTGCCGCAGCACGCTCTCCCGCATCTGCGGCGAGGTGGCCTCGGAGACGGCCAGGCCCAACCGGCCCGCGGTGGCCCGCAGTTCGGCGACCTCCTGTTCGCAGGAGGGGCAGGCGGCCAGGTGGCGTTCGAACGTCTCGCGCTCCGCGGCGGGCAGTGCGTGCACGGCGTACGCGCCGGTCAGCGTGTGCAGTTCGGGCCCTGCCCCGCCGTCGCCGGTCGTGGCGCCGTCCGGCACGCCGTCGTCCGTCACGCCGTCACCCCCAGGCAGTCGCGCAGCCGGATCAGACCGTCGCGCAGCCGGGTCTTCACGGTGCCCAGTGGCTGGGCGAGGAGCTCGGCGACCTCCCTGTACGTCAGCCCCCTGTAGTAGGCCAGGGTCACCGACTGGCGCTGGAGTTCGGTCAGGGTGCGCATGCAGCGGCGTACCTGCTCACGCTCCAGCCGGGCCTCCACCGCCTCGGTGACCTCGTCGAACGCGGGCGTGCGGTTCAGCATGGCCGCACGGTGCTCTCGGTCCGCCGAGGCCTGCGCCGAGCGCACCCGGTCCACGGCGCGCCGGTGCGCGAACGTCAGCACCCACGACATCGCGCTGCCCTTCTCGGGACGGAAGTGCGCCGCGGTGCGCCACACCTCCACCAGCACTTCCTGCGTGACCTCCTCGGACTGCGCGGGGTCGCGCAGCACGCTCCGGACGAGGCCCAGGACGGGGCCTGCGATGCGGTCGTAGACGTCGGCGAAGGCGTCCTGGTCCCCGCGTGCCACCTGGGAGAGCAGCTGGGCCAGGTCGGGCGGAGCCGTGCCGCCCGGGTCCGCGATCTGCACGGTTTCGTTCACGCCCCGGCACCTCCCCCCGATTCGCGCACGCATGCGGGCGGCGCGGGTCGCGCCGCGCCGCCCCGCGCTGCCGGGCGCGAGCTTCTGTGTGCGGGGCGCCGTGCGGTCGAGCCCATGTTTCCTCCCGGGAGATCTGCTCACAGAGCCTTCGTGGCGGACCGCCCGGCGGATTGGTCCTGTCTCCGCCGCGTGCACGGGATCACGCACGATCGCGCGCCCATGTACGAACACACACGACCGCGCGCGGCCGCAGAGGTCCGGCCGCGCGCGGTGCGGAACCCGGCGGGGACGCCGGCGCCGGACGGGCGGGAAGGCAAACCCGGGCCCTCCGCGCGCCGTGCCGTCGCTCAGCCCATGAAGTTCATGGTGTCGGGGTCGGGGCCGAGACGGGAGTCCGAGTTGAGCTTGGCGATCTCCTCCATCTCGGAGGTGTCGAGCTCGAAGTCGAAGACGTCGATGTTCTCCCTGATGCGGGCCGGCGTCACCGACTTGGGGATCACCACGTTGCCCGTCTGCAGGTGCCACCGCAGCACGACCTGCGCGGGCGACTTGCCGTACTTGCCGGCCAGCGACTTCAGCGCGGGCTCCTCCAGCAGGTCCTTGCCCTGCCCGAGCGGCGACCACGCCTCCGTCGCGATGCCGTGCTCGGCGTGGAAGGCGCGCGACTCGCCCTGCTGGAGGTGCGGGTGCAGCTCGATCTGGTTGAGGGCGGGCACCGTGCCGGTCTCCTCCAGCAGCCGCCGCAGGTGGGACGGCTTGAAGTTCGAGACGCCGACGGCCTTGGCGCGGCCCTCAGAGTTGATCTTCTCGAAGGCCTTCCACGTGTCGACGTACTTGTCGGCCTCCGGCACGGGCCAGTGGATGAGGTACAGGTCCACGTACTCCAGGCCGAGCCTGTCCAGGGACGCGTCGAACGCGCGCAGCGTGGAGTCGTAGCCCTGCTCGGAGTTCCACAGCTTGGTGGTGACGAAGAGTTCCTCGCGCGGCACGCCCGAAGAGGCAAGGCCGCTGCCCGTTCCCCGCTCGTTCTCGTAGATGGCGGCCGTGTCGATGCTGCGGTAGCCCGCCTCGATGGCGGTGCTCACGGCGCGGGCCGCCTCGTCGTCCGGCACCTGCCAGACGCCGAAGCCCAGCTGAGGCATGACGCTGCCGTTGTTGAGGGTGATGGTGGGAACGCTGCTCACGAACGATCGGTCCTCACATGTCGACGAACTGTTCCACTTCGGTACCCCTCAACGATCAGGGGAATCGCGGCATTCCTCGGCCCCGGGCGGTGCACCGGCCGGGAGCAGGTCGCCGGCGAAGGCCCGTTGCCCGGTGTTCCGCGGCACATCGTTCCGAGGAACGCCGCACGACGGCTGCGCTCCCGTGACGGCGGCGCTCACGTCACTGGTGGTAAAGCGCCTCGATCTCCACGGCGTACGCGGACTCGATCGCCTTCCGCTTCAGCTTCAGCGAGGGGGTCACGTAGCCCGCCTCCTCGGTGAACTGCGCCGCGAGTATGCGGAACGTACGTATCGACTCGGCCTGTGACACCTGGGTGTTGGCGGCCACGACGGCCCGCCGCACCTCCGTCTCCAGGTCCGGGTCGCGCACCAGTTCCGTCGGCTTCAGCTCCGGCTTCTCGCGCATCTGGAGCCAGTGGGAGACGGCGTCCGGGTCGAGGGTGACCAGCGCCGAGACGTACGGACGGTCGTTGCCGACCACGATGCACTGCGCCACCAGAGGGTGCGCGCGCACCCGTTCCTCCAGGACACCGGGCGAGACGCTCTTGCCGCCGGAGGTGACCAGGATCTCCTTCTTCCGCCCGGTGATGGTGAGATAGCCGTCCTCGTCCAGCGCGCCGAGGTCGCCCGTCGCCAGCCAGCCGTCGTGCAGGGCCTCGTCGGTGCCCTTGGGGTTGTTGAGATAGCCCTGGAAGATCTGGGGTCCGCGCAGCCAGATCTCGCCGTCGTCGGCGATGTGCACCGTCGTGCCGGGCACGGGGTGCCCGACGGTGCCGAAGCGGATGCGCTCCGGCGGGTTGCAGGTGGCGCCCGCGCTCGTCTCGGTCAGCCCGTAGCCCTCGTAGATGCGCATGCCGACGCCCTCGAAGAAGAGCCCGAGGCGCCGCTCCATGGCGCTGCCGCCGGAGATGGCGCCGCGGCACAGACCGCCCATGGCCTCCCGCATCTTGCTGTAGACGAGGGTGTCGAAGACCTGGTGCTTCAGGCGCAGCGACGCGCTCGGGCCGGGGCCGCTGCGGAACGCCTTGTTCTCCATCGCCTCGGCGTAGCGGACCGCTACTTCCACGGCCTTCTCGAACGGGCCGAGTTTTCCCTCCAGTTCGGCCTTGCGGCGGGCGGACTGGAAGATCTTCTCGAAGAGGTACGGCACCGCCAGCATGAACGTCGGTTTGAACGTCCTCAGGTCCGGCAGCAGCGCCTCGGCGGCCATCACCGGCTGGTGGCCCAGCCGCACCTTGGACCGTATGCACACCAGTTGCACCATGCGCCCGAAGACGTGGGCGAGCGGCAGGAAGAGCAGCAGGGACGGCGGTTCGCTCGGCTTGTGGCTGAATACGTGCTGGTACCTGCCCTGCATGGCGGTGGCGTCCGCGATGAAGTTGGCGTGTGTGAGCACACAGCCCTTGGGGCGGCCCGTCGTGCCCGAGGTGTAGATGATGGTGGCCGTGGAGTCCGGCGTGACCGCGAGCCGGTGCCGGTGGACGATGTCGTCCTCCAAGTGGGCGCCGGCCGCCATGAGTTCCTTCTCGGCCTGGGCGTCCAGCTGCCACAGCCGCTTGAGCTGCGGCAGACGGTCGATGACGGAGCCGACCGTCATCGCGTGGTCCTCGTGCTCGACGATGGCCGCCGTGACCTCGGAGTCGTGCATCATCCAGCAGACCTGCTCGGCCGAGGAGGTCGGGTAGATGGGCACCACATGCGCGCCGATGGTCCACAGCGCGAAGTCGAGCAGCGTCCACTCGTAGCGCGTGCGGGACATGATGGCGACCCGGTCACCGAAGCGGATGCCCTCCGCCAGCAACCCCTTGGCCATGGCCATGACCTGGTCACGGAACTCGGCGGCGGTCACGTCCTGCCACTCGCCCGCGGCGTCCTTGCGGGACAGTGCGACCCTGTCCGGGTCTTCCGTGGCATGGTCGAAAACAGTGTCAGCCAGCCCGCCAACCTGCGGTGTGGGCGCCAGAGCCGGGACCGTGAACTCGCGCAATGGGAATGCTCCTCGACGTGCAGTGCACAGCTGTGAAAAAAAGCACAGCGCGCGGTGACCGTATCCGATCAAAAAGCTGGTGGGGAGAGTCCCCGAATCCGGTCAGTCCGTCATATCGGGGCACATCGGAAGGGCGTCGTCGGGTTGTTGCAGATCGTACGAGTTTTCTGCACCGAACCTCCCCGAGTAAAGCAGCCGCGGGCCCCGCGAGAGAATGGTCCGGAGGACATTCAACGGCACCCTTCGTGGAACCCGGCCCTTGCCCTTGTTCCACGAGAGTCAACAGCACCGCACCGAGGGAGACATGCGCCGACTGGCACATCTGGCCGACCCGTACATCGCTCTGCTACTGGGCACCGTCCTGCTCGCCGTGTTCCTCCCGGCGAGCGGGGAAGTGGCCACCGGTCTCGGGTGGGGCACCAAGGCGGCCGTCGGACTGATCTTCTTCCTCTACGGCGCCCGCCTCTCCACGCGGGAAGCCTTCGAGGGCCTGCGGCACTGGCGGCTCCAAGTGCTCGTTCTCTTCTGTACGTTCGCTGTCTTCCCACTGATCGGGCTGGCCACACGGGCGCTCGTCCCGTACGTGCTCACACCGGGGCTCCAGGCCGGGCTGCTCTTCCTGTGCCTGGTCCCCTCGACCGTCCAGTCGTCGATCGCCTTCACCTCCGTGGCGCGGGGCAACGTGCCCGCGGCGATCTGCGCGGGCACCTACTCCAGCCTGCTCGGGATGGTGGCCACGCCGCTGCTCGCGGCCTGGCTCATCGGCGGGCACGCGGCGCTCGGCGCCGAAGGGATCCTCGGGATCGTCTGCCAGCTGCTCGCGCCGTTCGTGGCCGGGCAGCTGCTGCGCCGTTGGATCGGCGGCTTCCTCACCCGGCATCACCGCATCCTCGGTTTCGTCGACCGGGGAGCGGTGCTGCTCGTCGTCTACACGGCCTTCAGCCAGGGCATGATCGAGGGAATCTGGGGCCGGATCACGCCGCTGCGGCTTGTGGCGCTGCTCGGGGTGGAGGCCGCGCTGCTCGCACTGATGCTGACGCTGACGTGGTACGGGGCGTACCGGCTCGGCTTCACGCGTGCCGACCGCGTCGTCACCGTCTTCGCCGGGTCCAACAAGTCGCTCGCGGCCGGACTGCCCATGGCCAGCGTGCTGTTCGGAGCGCAGGCGAGTCTCGCGGTGCTGCCGCTGATGCTCTTCCACCAGATGCAGCTCATCGTCTGCGCGTTCCTCTCCCGGCGCTGGGCCGCGAAGGCACCGGAGGCGAGCGCCACCGAAGGCACCACCCGCACCGTGGCGGCGGGAGGGCCGCCGACGGCCCGGAAGGTGACCGCGGGGAGCGCTCGGCGAAGGTGAACCGCCCGATGACGGTGAACCCCGGCGAAGGTGAACCGCTCAGCGAACGGGAACGGCTCAGGGCATGGGAACGGCCCGACGTCACCGGGCCGGGCCGGCCCACTCCAGCGGCAGGTCCAGCACTGAGCGGCCCCCGGCGATGACGCGCACCTCGTCCAGGGCGCCGGTGAGGTGCGCCCGGCTGTCCACCCTCTGGCCCAGGTGCACGCCGAACGGGAGGTGACGTTCACCGAACCCGGCACGTCCGGTGCGGCACCCTTTCGCCGTCCACCTCCAGCCGCAACTGCCCGTCATCGCGGCGCAGTTCGGCGCGACCAGCCCAAAAACAGCGGGCCGCGAGAGTCAGCGGATGCGTTTGCCGGTCTCGGCGCAGGAGTAGCCGCCGAGGTCTTCGACGCGGGCCCGGAAGTGCGGGCTGTCGAGCAGCTCCCACAGGGGTGCGAGCAGTTCATGCGACACGTCGTCCGAGCGAAGCACCAGATCGTAGGGTTCCTGCGCGACAGGCACGAAGTCGAGGCCGAACGCGCGGGCTGCGGCCAGGATGCCCAGACCGGTGTCCGCACGGCCGGCCGCCACCGCGGCGGCCACGGCGAGGTGGGTGTGTTCCTCGCGGTCGTAGCCGGGGACGGCGCCGGGGTCGATCTCGCGGTGGGACAGTTCGTAGTCGAGCAGGGCACGGGTTCCGGCGCCGCGTTGGCGGTTGACGTAGCGCACACCGGGCCGGGACAGGTCGTCGATCCCCTTGAGGCCCATGGGATTCCCGGGAGCGACGATGAGCCCTTGATCCCGGTGCACGAGCCGGATCACCGCGGCGTCGGCGCCGAGGAGCTTGTCGACGTAGGGCAACGTGTACTCGCCCGTGGCCGGGTCGAGCAGGTGTGAGCCGGCGAGGTGGCAGAGCCCGTCGCGCAGTGCGACCAGTCCGCCGAGGGAACCGACGTTGGAGGAGGCGAGCGTCACCAGGGGATCGGTGGCGCGCAACGCCGAGGCCGCGAGGTCGAGCACGAGGTCGTGCGAGCCGATCGCGACGATGGTCCGGTCGATCTCGGCGAGCCCGCGCAGGAGTTCCACCCGGACTTCGGTGCCGCCGTGGTGTCCTTCGACGCCCGCCGGGACGACGAGGAGGCCATCGGCGCGCACGAGTGAGGTGAGCACGCCTGCGCCGCGGGGCAGTGGCGTCGCGACGATGTCGTCCTGCACACGGCCGAGCCGGACGCGGACCCAGTCGTCCATCCCGACCACCGACGGCAGTTTCCGGGCGAGCCGGGCTGTCGTCGAGGGCCGCTCGCGGGGCGCGGCGCCTTCGAGTTCTGCCAGCAGCGGAGCGGCGAAGATGTCGAAGGTGAGCGCCGCGGAGACGGGGTAACCGGGGATGCCGAGAACCGGCTTGGCCGGGTCACCCGTGACCGTCCCGAGTACCACCGGGTGTCCGGGACGCACGGCCACGCCATGCACAGCAACGCTTCCTGCTTCGGCAACGACCCGTGCGGTGTAGTCGTCGCGGCCCGCGCTGGATCCCGCGATGAGCACGACCAGGTCGGCTTCGCCCGCGGCCGCGCGCACGACGGCGGTGATGGCCGCCGGGTCGTCGACGACGATGTCGGTCACCCGGGCGTCGCAACCGGCTTCACGGGCCTGCGCGGCCAGCATCAAGGAGTTGGTGTCCGCGATCTCCCCGGGCCGCAGCTCAGTTCCGATGGGCCGGATTTCGTCGCCGGTAGGGATGATCACGACAAGCGGCGCCCGCCGGACGGACAGCTCCGTAAGTCCGGCCGCGGCACAGGCGGCGACATCCACCGGGCGCAGTCGGTGGCCTTCGGGCAGCAGCAGTTCGGCGGCGCTGATGTCCTCGCCAATGGAGCGCACGTGCTGGTAGGGCGGCACCGCGGCGCGCAGTTCTGCGCCGTCGGGAGTGTGGTGGACATGTTCACGCATGATTACCGCGTCATACGTGGGCGACAGCGGATCGCCGGTGTCGACGACTTCGAAGTCAGCCACGACCACCGGCGTGGTCTCGGAGGCGCCCACCGTGTCCGCGGCGCGCACGGCGATGCCGTCCATCCCGGACGAGTCGAACGCCGGTGAGGACCTGCGGGCCCACACCGGTTCCGCGGTGACCCGGCCGACCGCAGCGCCGACGGGGACCCGGACTGCTTCGACCCGGGCCGGGCAGCCGGTGGCGGCCCGTGCCTCCCGCCAGGCGGCATGGGCCTGGGCGGCGGGCACGTCGGAGACGAAGGGGCTGTTCATGCGTAAAGGCTTACATCGACGTCGACTCCGTCGTCGAGCCCGGTGGCCGGTTCGGGAATGATCACGTACCCGTCCGCGCGGGTGTGCACCGAAAGCAGCGCCGACGGCCCGAACAGCGGTTCCGCGACGCCGTCGCGGACCTGCACCTGGACCACGTCGAGTCGCCCGGCCGCCGAGGCCAGGTCTCGCGACAGCCGGGCCCTCGCGGTCGGCCGGGCCGGTGGGGTCTCGCAGCCGCTGAGCCGCCACAGCACGGGAATCCCGATCTGCCCGAACACCACCAGCGCGGACAACGGGTTGCCCGGCAGGCCGATCACCGGGATGCCGCCGCATTCGGCCAGCAGCGTCGGTTTCCCGGGCTTGATCGCGAGTCCGTGGCACCAGACGTCTCCCAGCGCGGCGACGGCCCCCATGGTCTCGTCCCGTGCACCGACCGAGGATCCGGCCGAGACGACCACCAGATCCGCCTCGGGAAGCACCGTGGTCAGCTTGGCCTTCAGCGCGCCGGGTTCGTCCGAGACGATGCCGGCAACGACGGGTTCACCACCGGAGTCGAGTACGAGGCCCGCCAACGCCGACGCGGTGGCATCGCGGACCTGGCCCGCGGCCAGCGAAGTGGTCTCGGGCGGGACGACCTCGTCGCCTGTGGAGATGATCACGACCCGGGGCCGCGCGTGCACGGGAACCGACACCACTCCGGCGGCGGCCAGTAGCCCCAAGTCCGGTGCACGCAACGGCCGTCCGGCCGGGACCAGCGGTGCGCCGGTGGCCACGTCGTCGTCGGCGCGCACGATCCCGCCGCCCGGCGCGACCGGCCGCGTGACCTCGATCGTGCCGGGCATGGTCTCAGCGGTGTACTCGACCATCACCACCGCGTCCGCCCCATCGGGCAGCGAACCGCCGGTCGGCATCGCCACGCAGCCGCCCGGCCGCACGGACACCGTGGGCGCCGCGCCCATGTCGACCGCTCCAAGCAAGTCGAGATACGAGGGCAGGCCGTCCGACGCGCCATAGGTGTCTGCCGCCCGGACCGCGAAGCCGTCCACAGTGGACCGGGTGAAGCCCGGCAGGGAGTGTGGCGACGGGACTTCGGCGGCGGGCACGCGGTGCAGCGCCGCCGACAACGGCACACTTTCGATCGCGGTGCGATGCGCAGGCCGGAAACCGGCGAGTGCCTCGGCGACGGTGCGGGTGGTGAAGAACTCGCGTCCGCTCACCGGGGCGGCTGGTCCTTCGACCCTTCGGGCCTCGGCTGCGGGCGCGCCACGGCACCACCCTTGTCCAAGCCCAGCACGGACACCACCGGCCCGAGCGCCACTTGGCCGAGCCCACAGATCGACGTCTTCCGCATGGCCTCTTCCAGCTGCAGGATCTTCCCGCGCCCAGCATCGTCCAAAGTGGATCCCGAGTCGAGCACGCCGCGAAGCAACGTGTGCGCCTTCGTGGAACCGACCCGGCACGGCACACACTTGCCGCACGACTCGTTGCGGAAGAACCGCAGCACGTTCGTCGCCGCGGCCAGCAGGTCGGTGCCCTCGGCCAGCACCACAAGGGCGCCGGACCCGAGCATCGTGCCGGCCTCGGCCAGCGTGCCGAAGTCCAGCCGCAGGTCGAGCTGGTCGGGGCTGATGAAGTTGGACGACGCCCCGCCGGGCTGGACCGCACCGACCGGTGCGTCGTCGAGCACACCACCGGCGGTGTCGATCAACTCCCGCACAGTCGTGCCCATCGGCACGCAGTACACGCCCGGGTTGCTCACGTGCCCGGAGACGGCGAAGAATTTCCAGCCGACCGACTCCTCGATGCCCTGCGAGCGCCACCACTGCGCGCCCCGTTGCAGGATCACCGGTACGTCGGCGAAGGTCTCCACGGAATTGATCAGCGTCGGGCGGCCGTGCAGGCCGTAGTTGCCAGGGAACGGCGGCTTGTTGCGGGGTTCGCCGCGGTGGCCCTCCATGCACTCCAGCAGTGCCGTCTCCTCGCCGAGGATGTATCCGCCGGGGGAGACGAAGATGTCCAGTTCCAGAGTGCGCCCGCTGCCGCACGCGTCGGTCCCGATCACTCCGGCGTCCCGCAGCGCGACGATCTCTTCGCGCAGGACATGTTCCTCGGGTCCGTACTCGTGCCGGATGAACACCCAGCCCTGCTCGGCGCCGACCGCCACCATGCCCAGCAGCAGCCCTTCCAGCACCAGGTGCGGCTGGTCAGCGAGGATCTGGCGGTCTTTGAAGGTGCCCGGTTCGGACTCGTCGGCGTTGCAGATGGCGTACTTCACCGTGCCGGGTTCGGCCTCCGCGACCAGGCCCCACTTCTTCCCGGTCGGGAACCCGGCACCGCCCATGCCGCGCAGCCCTGAATCGTTCAGCGTCGCCACGACGGACTCGGTGCTGATCTCGCCCGCCAGCAATGCCCGCAACGACCGGTAGCGGCCGGCCACTTCCGATCCGGCCGGGTACGGGTCGTTGGGCCACGGTTCGTCGCGGCGCGATGCCGTCGCGTGCCCGACTCCGGCACCGCGGGCGGCGGTGACCAGAGTGTCCACCTCGGACACGGGTGCCGGGTGCTCGTTCACCGCAGCCGCAGGCGCGACGTCGCACCGGCCCAGACACGAGACCTGGGTCAGCTCGACATCGGTGTCCTCGCCGTACTGCTGTTTGATCTCCGCGATCCGGTCCGCACCCGAGCGCAGCCAGCACGACAGATCGTGGCACACACTGACCTGCACCGGCTTCGGCGGTGTGGTGCGGAAGTGCGGGTAGAAGGAGATCAGGCCCTCGATCTCGTACCGCGGTCGGCGGACTTCGCGGGCCAGCTCCTCCAGTTCCTCCCGTGGCAGCCAGCCCAGCCGAGCCTGGATCGCGTTCAGCGCTGGAATCAGCGACGGGCCCGGGAACTTGCCCGCCCGCGCCTCCACACCGGGAACCCGTTCTGGACTGAAGGTCATTCCGCCACTCCTGCCGCTGAGACGGATTCCGTGTCCACCGCATCCAGGGCCTCGACCTGGATCGCGCAGAACTTGAACTCGGGGATCTTGCCGTACGGGTCGGTCTCGTCGATGGTCAGCAGGTTCGCCGCCGCTTCACGGAAGTGGAACGGGATGAAACAGTTCCCCAGTTGCTCGCGGTGAGAGACCCGGACCTGCAGTTCGATCACGCCCCGCCGCGATCGCACCTGGGCCAGCTCACCGTGGGCCAATCCGCGGTCGGCGGCATCCTTCGGGTGCATGTACACCTCCGGGATCGGTGAGATCGAGTCCAGCGCGAACGACCTCCGTGTCATCGATCCGGTGTGCCAGTGCTCGAGCAATCGGCCGGTGTTGAGCACCAGCGGGTATTCCGCGTCAGGGAGTTCCTTGGCGGGCAACCACTGCGCGGCGACCAGGTGCGCCAGTCCGTCGTCGGTGTTGAACCGCTCGTCGAACAGCACCACGGTGCCGTCGCTGTGCTCCGGGTCGTCGTTCGGATAGAGCTTCCCGGACAGACCGAGGTTGTCGTGGGCGAGGTTCTTGTACGAGGGCATCAGTGCGACCATCTCGTCGAAGATCTCGCTCGGTGAGCAGTAGTTCCAGTCCAGACCGATCCGCTGGGCGATGTCCTGCACGATTTCCCAGTCCACCCGGGCCTGACCGGGCGGATCCATGACCTTGCGGCCCAGCTGCACGCGCCGGTCGGTGTTGGTGTAGCTTCCGTCCTTTTCCAGATAGGACGAGGCAGGCAGGATGACGTCGGCGAACTCGGCGGTCTCCGTGAGGAAGATGTCCTGCACGACCAGGAAGTCCAGCGCCGCCAGGGCCTTTCGGACCTTGTTGATGTTCGGGTCGGACAGGAACGGGTTCTCCCCGAGCATGTACATCCCGCGTACGCCATCGGGTTCGAGCACCGAACCGATGATCTCGGTGACGGTGAGGCCCCGGTTCGGGTCGAGCGTCGTGCCCCATGCCTGCTCGAACCGTTCGCGGGTGCCATCGAGGTCGACGCCCTGGTAGTCCGGGTAGAACATCGGGATCAGACCGGCGTCGGACGCGCCTTGCACGTTGTTCTGGCCGCGCAACGGATGCAGACCGGTGCCGGGCCGGCCGACGTTGCCGGTGATGGAACAAAGCGCGATCAGGCAGCGGGCGTTGTCGGTGCCCGTGGTGTGCTGGGAGATGCCCATTCCCCAGTAGATGACGCCGGCGCCGGCTTCGCCCCACTCGCGGGCGACGGTGCGGATCAGGTCCGCGTCCACGCCGGTGATCTGCGCAGCGCGCTCCGGTGGGTAGTCGGCGACCGTGCGTGCCAGCTCGTCGTAGTTGGACACGCGCTCGGCGATGAACTCCCGGTCGATCAGGCCGAGCCGGATCACCTCGTGCATGATCGAGTTGTAGAACGCCACGTCCGTGCCGGGCTTGACCTGGCAGTGGTAGTCGGCGTGTTCGGCGACCGTGCTGGCCCGCGGGTCCACATAGACGATCTTGGTGCCGCGTCGGCGGGCCTGCTTGAAGAACGAGCTGGCGACCGGGTGGTTCGCTGTCGGGTTGGAGCCGGTGATGATCACGATGTCCGCGTTGGCCACGTCGCCGTAGGTCGTGGACACCGCGCCGGAGCCGACACCCTCGAACAGCGCGGCGACCGAGGAAGCGTGGCACAGCCGCGTGCAGTGGTCGATGTTGTTCGTCCTGAATCCGGCACGGATCAGCTTCTGGAAGAGGTATGCCTCCTCGTTGGAGCACTTCGCCGAGCCGAACCCGGCGATCGCGCCCGGACCGCCGCTCGCGTGGATCTCCTTGAGTCGCCGTGCGACGAGGTCGAGCGCCTCCTCCCACGTGGCTTCCCGGAAGTGCGGCAGAACCTCCTCGTAGTCGACGAAGCCACCGGGCTTGCGCCGGCCGTCGCGGCCGCGCTTCTGCTTCCGGCCGCCGCCGCTGCGGTTCCCGCCACCTCCGGAGCGCCCGCGGTCGTTGTCGGCGTCACCGCGCACGTCCGCGGACAGCGGGCCCTTCGGGTACGACGAGTCGACGCGGATGAGCGGCACGGTGAGCCGCTGCGGCGAGGCGGCGTAGTCCCAGCCGTAGCGCCCCTTGACGCACAGCCGGCTCTTCGAGCCCGGCTGGTCGCGGCCTTCGGCGAAGGAGATGCCGCCGCGGTCGCGGTCGACGTAGTAGGTCAGCGCGCAGCCGACGCCGCAGTAGGGGCAGACGCTGTCGACGGCGTCCAGCTGCTCACGGGGCTGGATCGGGATGAGGTTGATCGGCTTGTTGGTCAGCGCGCCCGTGGGGCATGCCTGCACGCACTCGCCGCAGGTGACACAGGAGCTGGAGCCCATGGGGTCGTCGAGATCGAACGCGATCTTCGTCGAGTAGCCCTTGCCGGAGCGGCCGATCACGTCGTTGCCCTGGATGTCGTCGCACGCCCGGACGCACCGGTCGCACAGGATGCAGGCGTCGTGGTCGACGTTGATGACCGGGTTGGACGAGTCCTTGCCGCGGCCGGATCCGCACGGCAGGTCGGTGGTTTCCTTGGCGAGGTCGAAGCCGTCGGCCAGCTCCAGCAACATGTTGTCGCCGGTGGTGGTCTGCTTCGGGTCCTCGGCGCGGTCCGGCTGGTCCGACAGCAGCAACTCGGTCAACGTCGCACGGCTGCGTTCCACCTCCGGCGTGCTGGTCTTCACTTCCATGCCGTCCTCGCACGGGCGCACGCACGCGGCGGCGAACGCACGGCCGCCGGTGTCGACCACGCACATCCGGCAGACGCCGACCGGGTCGTAGCGTTCGTTGTGGCACAACACGGGGATGTCGACGCCGACTTGCTGGGCCGCGGTGTAGATGCTCGTTCCCTCGGGCACCGTCACGGAGTGGCCGTCGATCGTCGTGGTGACCGTGCGCACAGCGGTGTCCGGCTCGTCGACTACCGTCATCACTGACCTCCGTCACAAGCGAGCGTATGTTGTATACAAAAAAGCTGTATACAACATACCCCATACAGCTAGTGGTCGAAAAGAAGATCGGGAAGGTCGCTCTCGCGTACCCGCCCCTCCTCATCGAGCCCGCGAGCCACGTAGTAACCGTCGACCATGGTCTGCAGCTGCTGGGCGGTCAACGTCGCGGTGCGACCGGATGCCATCGGCAAGGGCGTCTCCAGCATGCGGGCCGGGAGGGTGTCGTCCGCCGCAGTGGCGCCCTCGCGCTGGTTGAAGGCCCGCTTGGCACGCACGATCCGCGCGGCCGTGCCGCGCAGCTCATCTGCGTCCACCGCCCATCCGGTCACCAGAGACAACAGCGTTGCCCATTCGGTGAACGGATCCTCGAACACCCCTCGCAGGA
This sequence comes from Streptomyces sp. CNZ301, assembly GCF_004217425.1. Classification (NCBI taxonomy): domain Bacteria; kingdom Bacillati; phylum Actinomycetota; class Actinomycetes; order Kitasatosporales; family Streptomycetaceae; genus Streptomyces; species Streptomyces sp. CNZ301. The sequence continues at coordinate 550,509 of NZ_SHLG01000002.1, read as the reverse complement.
ACTTGCACAGGATCATCGAGTCCATCACCGCGGCCCGGTCCTCCGTGCCGATGGCCGCGCTCACGTGGGCGGCGCCGCCACGGAAGCGGTTCACCTCGCCGGAGAGGTCGGCTTCGTAGGCACCGGAGCGGTTGTGGTCGGCGCCGCGCGAGTTCACCGCCAGGCCCAGCGCCATCGACTGGAGACTACGTGGCTCGTAGCCCGGCAGCTCCAGGCCCTTGACCTGGGGGGCGAAGTCGATCGAGCCCTGCCCGACGATTGCGGCGGCCCGCCATGACCCCTGGGCCAGCAGCTCCCCAAGACCGGGCGAGCGGGCGCCTATCGCCTCGAGCGCCCGTAGCAGAACGCGACCGTCGCCGAATTTCAGCCAGGGCTCGTCGATCAGGCCGCGTTCGACGCACTCCATGGCCCATGCGATGGTGCCGCCGGCCGAGATCGTGTCCAGGCCCAGTTCGTCGCACTTCGCGCTGGCGGCGAACACATCGTCGGGATCCGAGACGCCGCACAGCGGGCCGAGCGCGAATACGTTCTCGTACTCCATCCGCTGGCTGCCGCCGCCTTTGCGGGAGTAGATGTGCTCGCACCCGATCGAGCAGGACGCGCAGCTGTTGCGGGCCACGCCGCGCATCTCGTGCAGCTCCTCGGCGGCCAGTCTCGGCGCGCCTTCGAAGCTGGCCGCGGTGAAGTTGCGGGTCGGCAGCGTGCTGACCGCGTTGAACGCCAGCAGGTTCGCCAGCGTGCCCAGTTCCCGGTACTTGGCCGTGGCGGGGCCGAAACTGCGCCGTCGCAGGTCCTTGGATGCGGCCAGCACCGCGGCCTGGTCCGCGACGGCCACTTTGGTCGTGGCCCGGACCAGGACGGCCTTGATGTTCTTGGCGCCCAGCACGGCCCCGAGGCCACCGCGTCCGGCGTGCCGGCCGTCGTGGCTGACCGTCGCGTAGCGGACTTGGCGCTCGCCGGCCGGCCCGATCGCCGCCGTGCGCCATCCGCGCCCGAACCGCTGCCGGGCACGCGTCTCGGCCTCGGCCGCGGGCAACCCGGCCAGTTCCGGCGCCGGTTCGAGTCGGACTCCGTCACCGTCGATCAGCAGTACGGACAACTGCGCCGCGCGTCCGCGGACGACGAGGGCGTCGTGTCCGGTCAGCTTGCCGGCGATGGCGAACTGGCTGGACGCCAGCGCGTCGGTCAGCAACCCGGTCAACGGGGACTTGGCCACCACGGCGAACTTGGCGCTGGTGGTCAGCGGCGTTCCGACCAAGGAAGAGAACACGAACGCCAACGGTGCTTCCGGCGCCAGCGGATCGACCCGCGGCGGCGCGAACCGGTGCAGCAGCCACGTGCCCAGTCCGGCGCCGCCGAGGTAAGCGCGCAACACCTGCTCGTCCAGCTCGCACACCGCGGCCGTTGCTGCGTCGTCGCCGACGTCGACGATCAGTGCTTGCCCGAAGAAGCCACCTGGTGCCATACCACGACTCTAGGCCCATCAGGGCGGTTGCGACACGATCAGCCGCCGGCGTCCGCAGACAGGAACGCCACCGAATCACCCGCCACGAGGGGCAACAACGGATCACGCGTGACCTGATCACCGTTCACCGCGGCGACCACATGCCGGTCCAGCGTCAGCCCGGCCAACTCGGCGGCCTCTCCCAACGTCGCAGCCCGGCCGGTGCGCGGTCGATGCCCGGCATTGCGGGCCAGCGCGCCGAATCGCTCGATCGTGACCTCGGGCGCCGGGCGGCTCCGCGCCTCGGCGTAGTCCTCCGGCGTGTTGACGTTGACCACCGATTCCAGCTCGGGGTCGAGACGGGCCAAAGCGCTGTCCGCCAGCAGTTCCGCGTCGTCGAGTTGGGCGACGTCGCAGTGCTTGAACAGCATCCCGGGTCGCAGGTCGCCCTCCCCGATGAGCTTTGTGACGAGACCGGACAGCGAGGTCCGGTATCCAGCCGCGAGCGGCTGCCGGAACCCCCGCGCCACCGGCAACACCATGTCCGCGCCCGTCTCCTCCGCACCCCGCAGCACACGGCGCACGAACGCCGGATGCAGGAACGGCGCATCCGTCGAGCAGGCGAAGGCGACCTCTGCCCGTCCGGTCAGCGCCGCCAGACCCGCCGCGATACCTTGCATCGGCCCGAGGCCTTCGACCGGATCTTCGACCACCTCGGCCCCCGACGGCAGGCCCGGCAAGACTTGCCCGGGCGCAGCGACCACCACCAGCGGACCGTCGATCACGCGGCCCAGCAGCGCGCACGTCCGATACAGCAACGTGGAACCGTGCCACTCCAATCCGGCCTTCGGCTCGCCCATCCGCGATGAACGCCCGCCCGCCAGAACGACACCCGCTTCGGTCTGCATCTCGTGAAGGGTAGTCGCGATACACAAATCGCGGTGAGGAGGGGACGGGCCGCGCAGTCCGACGTTCCCATCCGGTCCGGAGTCGTGATCCCCTCCTTGAGGTAGTGCTGCAGAGCTTGCTTGCCGGATGGATCTCTAGAGGGTGACCAGGGTGACCTCGGTGGCCTTGACGCTGGTCCACACGGTGGTGCCGTCCGCGAGTCGGAGTTCGCTCGCGGCCTGCGGGGTGATCTCGGCGACGAGGTCGGGGACCTGGTCGGAGGTGATGACGACACGGAGGCGGCTCCCGAGGGCGGTGATCTCCCGGACTGTTCCCGGCCAGTTGTTGCGGGGGCTGCCGGCGGGCCGTTCGCGGTGCAGGGAGACGGCCTCGGGAGCGATGACCGCCAGGGCGTTCGTAGACGCCGTCGCGGGATCGGCGACGACGAGGGTGCCTCCGCCGGTGAGGGAGAGCGTTCCGTCCGAACTGGCCGTGCAGGGCCAGGCGTTGCGGCCGAGCATCCGGGCCACCCACGGGGAGCGCGGGTGCCGCGAGACTTCGCCGGGCGTGTCGTACTGAAGGGTCCGTCCGTCGTCGAGGACGAGCACGCGGTCGCCGAGGGAGATGGCTTCGACGGGGTCGTGGGTGACGAGCAGGCAGACTCCGCCGAAGCTTTCGAGATGTGTGCGCAGCGTGTGGCGCACCCGGGCGCGCGTGGTCTGGTCGAGGGCGGCGAGGGGTTCGTCGAGGAGGAGCAGTCGCGGGCGGGCGGCCAACGCCCGTGCCAGCGCGATGCGTTGGGCCTGCCCGCCGGAGAGCTGGGCCGGTTTGCGCCGGGCGAGGTGCCCCACGCCGAGCCGGTCGAGCCAGTCCTGCGCCGTGCGGCGGGCCTCTGAGCGGCCCACGCCTTGAGTCCGCAGTCCGTAGGCGGTGTTGGCGATCGCGGTGAGGTGCGGGAAGAGAGCGCCGTCCTGGGGCACCCAGGCCACGCCGCGGCGGTGCGGCGGCAGGTTCGTAACGTCGGTGTCGCCGAGGCGCAGTCGGGCGTGGGCCCGTGGGGTGAGTCCGAGGAGTGCGCGCAGAAGGGTCGACTTGCCCGCCCCGTTGGGTCCGACGACGGCGACGGTGGTGCCACCGGGGGCGTCGAGGGTGACGTCGTTGAAGCCGGTTATCTTCGCGTGGAGGGACGACTGCTGCTGCGGGGTCGAGGGTGCCGCCGTGGCGGCGACCGGCGCGACGGTTGCGTCCTCGGCCGGGTTCTCGTCTGCCGGCCGGTCGTTCGAGTTCACGCGCCGGGCAGCGGTGGCGCCTGTCCAGCGTCCGCGCAGGGCGACGAGGACAGCTGTGGCGACGGCGAGCAGCAGCAGGGAAACGGAGGTGGCGGCCTCAGGCTCCTCCTGGAGGAGCAGGTAGACATCCAGCGGGAGAGTCTGGGTGGTTCCTGGGAGGTTCCCCGCGAAGGTGATGGTGGCGCCGAATTCACCGAGCGCCCTGGCCCAGGTGAGGGCAGCCCCCGCTGCCAGTCCCGGGGCGACGAGGGGCAGGGTGACGGTGAAGAACACCCGTGCCGGGGACGCTCCGAGGGACGCGGCGGTCTCCTCGTAGCTCGGACGGAGCCCCGCGAGGGTGCCTTCGAGGCTGATGACAAGGAACGGCATGGCGACGAAGGTCGCGGCGACGACGGCGCCCGAGGTGTGGAACGGCAGGACGATGCCCAACTCGCCTTCCAGCCACGGCCCGAGGAGGCCGCGACGCCCGAATCCCAGCAGCAGCGCGACGCCGCCGACGGTCGGCGGCAGCACCATCGGCAGCAGCACCAGCGAGCGCACCAGAGCCTTGCCGGGGAAGCGGACGCGGGCCAGCAGCCAGGCCAGCGGTACGCCCAGGACGAGGGAGAGCCCGAGCGCCCAGAAGGACACCAGCAGGGACAGCCGCAGCGCCTCGGTGACTTCGGGGGCGGTCAGATGCGAGCCGAGCTGGTGCCACTCGGTCCGGGCAAGGATGCCGATCAGCGGCAGCAGCAGGAACGCGATGGCCAGCAACGCCGGCACCGCGAGAGCGGTGGGGGTGCGGGCGCCGGGTGAGTGGGTGCGAGGGTGACTCATCGGTGATCCAGAGACAGGTCGGGGCTGAAGCCGGCGAGTGCGGAGGGCGAGGGGCCGTCCGTGCTTTCGCCGGCCAGCCCTTCTTGAGGACAGAGGGCTATGGCTTCTGGAAGCCGGCGTCGTGGAGGAGCTTCTGCGCCTCCGGGGTGGTCAGCCACTTCACGAAGGCGGCGGCCGCCTTCGAGTTCTTCGACGACTTCAGGGTGGCGGCCGGGTAGGAGGCGACGGCGTTCTCGTCGTCGGGGATCTCGACGGCGTCGACCTTGCCGGGAACGGTCGCGGCGTCGGTCTTGTAGACGATGCCCGCGTCCGCTTCTCCGAGTTCGACCTTACTCAGGACGGCACGGACGTTGGGTTCGTGGGAGACGGGCTTCACGTCGGTCTTCTGCTCGTCCAGGACCTGCCGGCTGTAGCGGCCGACAGGGACCTCGGGAGCGGCGAGTACGACCTTCACTTTCGGGTCGGCGAGGTCCTTGAGGTTCTGCACCTTCTGCGGGTTGCCCTTGCGGGTGGCGATGACCAGCCGGTTCTTCGCGATGACCGTCGGTGTGCCGGCGTCGGACTTCAGCCCGTCCATGGTCTTGGTGTCGGCGGTGACCAGTGCGTCGGCGGGGGCTCCCTGCTTGACCTGGGCGGCGAGTTCCTGGGAGGCGGCGAAGGAGAACTTCAGCTTCGTACCGGGGTGTTCCTTCTCGTAGGACTTCCGGGCGGTCCTGAAGACGTCGGTCAGTGAGGAGGCGGTCAGGACCGTCAGGTCGGCCTTCGAGGCATTGCTCGAGCTGCCACTGTCCTTCTCGCCACTGCCGCAGGCGGTCAGCGGTATGAGAAGGGAGGCGGTGGTGATCGCGGCGGCGGCACGCCGCCAAGTGGCCGTGGAAGACATGAAGTCGAGGCTCCTTGAACGGTGAGGGGGACGGGAGCAGGGGAGGGGCGGAAGCCGGCGGGCAGGCAGGCCGTGGCGGCACGGGGTTCGGGGACGGTGTGCTCAGGTGCGGTCGATGTGCACGTTTGTCGACTTCACTCTGGCGGTGGCCCGCATGCCGACCTCCAGGCCCAGCTCCTCTACGGCCTCCCGCGTCAACAGGGACACCAGACGGTGTGGACCGGCCTGGATCTCGACCTGCGCCGCGACATCGCCGATCTTGACGGCGGTCACGATGCCGGGGAAAGCGTTGCGTGCCGAGGTGCAGGACGCCTCGTCCTCGTCGAGACCGCCCTGGCCCACCTCGACGGAGAAGGCGGCCAGAGCCTCTCCGTCGACGAGGCGGCGGCCCCCCTCGTCGCGGTGCGTCGCGACTCTGCCGGCGTCGGCCCAGCGCCGGGCCGTGTCAGGGCTCACCCCGAGCAGACGAGCCGCCTGGCCGATCGTGTAGCTCTGCATGCCGGGAAAGCTAAGCGCACAATCTCGCATCCGCAAGACATCAGAAGCAGTCATGCAGCAAATGCAATCCAACTCAAAGACACCCCGTCGCATCTGGACAACCCCGCAGTTCTCCCCTTGAGGCCCGGGTGCGGCAAGAAGGGCGTGGCAGCGCGGGGAACTATCGGGCGCCGATGCCGATGCTTGCAGGTCCGGGAGCCGAATCCTGAGTGGGCATCTGATCTTTGAAGGTGGGGTCCGTGCCCTAGCGGGCACGCTGGGCAACCAGCGAGGATGCCGGTCATGGCCACTGATCAGAACCTCGTTCCTCTTCGCTCGACGCGCTCAGCACCCGTGGTGTTCGGTGCGGGAGCGGCCATCGGAGTCGTGGGCGGGATGATCGGGTTGGGCGGGGCGGAGTTCCGCCTGCCGTTGCTGATCGGCCTCTTCGGGTTCGCCGCGCTCTCAGCCGTCATCCTGAACAAGGCGATGAGCCTGGTCGTGGTTCTGGTCGCGCTGCCCGCCCGGCTGGCAGCGGTCCCGGCCGGTGAGGTGGCCGCGCGCTGGCCCATAGCGGTCAACCTGCTGGCCGGCAGTCTGCTGGGTGCCTGGGCCGGAGCGACCTGGGCGGTGCGCATGCGCACCGCCACCCTCTACAAAGTGCTGGCGGCTCTGCTGGTGCTCATGGCGATCGCCCTGGTGGTGGTGACTCAGGCCACCACCCTGGGGGCGCTCGGACTGCCGCAGGGGGCGCAGGTGCCTTGCGGGGTCATAGCCGGGTTCGGCATCGGGGTGGTAGCGGCGATCATGGGCGTGGCCGGAGGCGAGCTGCTGATCCCGACGATCGTGCTGCTGTTCGGGGAGGACATCAAGACTGCGGGAAGTCTTTCGCTGCTGGTGTCGTTCCCGACGATGCTGGTGGCGTTCGCCCGTTACAGCCGTGACGGCAGTTTCGCGGTGCTCGGCGCGAACCGCCGCTTCACGCTTGTCATGGCCGCGGGCTCCGTCGCCGGAGCGGTGCTGGGAGGTCTGCTCCTGGGCGTGTTCCCGGACTTGGTGCTCATTCCGTTGCTGGCCGTGATCCTGCTCGTTTCCGCGGTCAAGCTCGCCCGTCACAACTGACTTCTGCAGGTGCAACAGGCTGCCGAGAGGTGGGCCGCACCGAGCTGCACCCGTCACAGATCCTGTGGTGCGCCGGAGGCCGCGTCGGGACGGAAGTGAACAATGCGCCTACGGGCGCGCCGAGGAGCGCTGTCGGACTCGGAGACCCGGACTGGAGACCAGGGGCTGGAGACTCGGGGAGACACGGACGCGCACGCGCAGAGCAGCCGCCCGCGGGAAGGCCTAGACATGGGGAAGGGCCAGACATGGGGAAGGGCCCGGCCGGCGCAGGGGGCGCCTCCCGCCGACCGAGCCCCTATCCCGTGCAGCAGGCGAGGCCGTCAGGCCCGGCCGGCCGTTGTGCGCAGGGCGAGCCGGTGCTCACCTGCATACACGTTCATGGAGGATCCGCGGAGGAAGCCGACCAGCGTCAGCCCCGTCTCCGCGGCCAGATCAACCGCCAGTGACGAGGGCGCCGAGACGGCGGCGAGCACGGGGATGCCCGCCATCACCGCCTTCTGCGCCAGCTCGAAGGACGCACGTCCCGAGACCATCAGCACGGCGTCGCGCAGGGGGAGCCCGCCCTGCTGGAGTGCCCGTCCCACGAGCTTGTCGACGGCGTTGTGGCGGCCCACGTCCTCCCGTACGTCGAGGAGTTCGCCGTCGGAGGTGAAGAGGGCGGCGGCGTGGAGTCCGCCGGTGCGTTCGAAGACCCGCTGCGACGCGCGCAGCGTGTCGGGCAGCGAGGAGAGCACGGAGGGTTCGAGGCGGACCCGCGGCCCGGCGGGGTCGTCCGGGTCCTCCGGGTTCTCGATGCCCCAGCGGGCGGTCGTACGGACCGCGTCGAGGCTGGCCTTGCCGCACAGACCGCACGACGAGGTGGTGTAGACGTTCCGCTCCAGGGCGATGTCCGGGAGCGGCACTCCGGGCGCCAGGCGCACGTCGACCACGTTGTAGGTGTTGGAGCCTCGCCCCGCTACCGCTGGCGGGTCCCCCACGTCGGTGGCGCCCGTGCAGTAGACGATGTTCGCGAGTTCCTCGGCCGCGCCGAGCACGCCCTCGCTGACGAGGAAGCCAGTGGCCAGCGCGAAGTCGTCACCGGGGGTGCGCATGGTGATGGCAAGCGGCTTGCCGTTCAGCCGGATCTCCAGCGGCTCCTCGGCGACAAGGGTGTCCGGGCGGGTGCTGACCGCACCGTCGCGGATGCGCAGCACACGCCGTCGCTCAGTGACCCGTCCCATGCGGTCCGTCCTGTCGTGATTCCTGAGGGCGGTGCGTCCCGGCCGGCCCCACGGGGTGGGGGCCGGCCGGGACGCACCGTCGCCCGTCAAGCGCCGGCTGTGTTGCCGTCGCTGTGTTGATGGCCGAATCGGTCTTTGACGCCGGGGTTTCCGTGCGTCACCGGATTGTCAGGCTGGGGTGCTCCTTCGTCGGTCTCCCCCGCTCGCGTTGCCTCATGCTGCGCTCCTTACGGTCTGTGCCAGCAGGTCGGTGACGGCGTGAATGGCGCAGAGCTTCGGAACGCGTGTGCCGGTCAGCGCGGCGAGCTCGACCACGGCGGCCAGGAGCACATCCAGCTCCATGGGCTTGCCGCTCTCCAGGTCCTGGAGGGTGGAGGTCTTGTGCTCGCCGACGCGTTCGGCTCCGGCCAGTCGCTTCTCGACGGAGATCTCGGGGTGGCAGCCGACGGCCTCGGCCACCGCGAGCGTCTCGCGCATCATCGTCGCGACCAGGGCCCGTGTGTCCTGGTGGCGGCAGATCTGCGCCATGGTCGCCCGGGAGAGTGCGCTGAGCGGATTGAACGCGATGTTCCCGAGCAGCTTGATCCAGATGTCGTTCCGGATGTCCGCCTCGACGGGGCACTTGAGGCCCCCGGTCTTCATGGCTTCGCTGAACTCCTCGCAGCGCGCGGAGTCGGTGGTGTCCGGCTCGCCGATGGAGAAGCGGGTGCCTTCCATGTGCTGTACGACGCCGGGGCCCTTGAGCTGTGTCGCGGCGTAGACGACGCAGCCGATGGCACGTTCGGGCGGCAGTACGGCACTGACGGCGCCGTCGGGGTCGACGCTCTCGATGCGCCTGCCCTTGTAGGGGCCTTCCAGACCGTGGAAGTACCACCAGGGAATGCCGTTCTGCGCGGCCACGACGGCCGTCTTCTCGCCCAGCAGGGGGTGGACCAGCGGCCCGCACGCCGCGTAGGAGTTGGCCTTCAGCCCCAGGAAGACGTAGTCGACCGGACCGATGGTGGACGGGTCGTCCGTGGCGTGCACCCGTGCGGTGAAGTCACCGCGCGGGCTGAGGACCTGGACGCCGTTCTCCTTCATGGCGGCCAGGTGAGGTCCACGGGCTATGAGGTGTACGTCGGCGCCCGCCCTGTGCAGCGCTGCTCCGACATACGCACCGATTGCTCCGGCGCCGACGACTGCAACTTTCATATCCGCTCTCCGTTCGGTTGAGGGGACCGAGCGTGGGATGGAACCTGAGATAGTCGACAGAATATTGTATACACTCGCGAACGGACAATACATGTGCGGCGATTGCGCCGCACATGATTGCGTCCGAATTATCCCTTCGCAGCGGCCCCGAAGGAACCCGTCAGCCGCCGGTGAAGAGTTGCACGGCCTTGAGGAGCAGTTCGTAGAGTCCGTACGCCATCGGCACGCCGACCCACAGCCAGGCGAGCGCGAACAGTGCCGCCGGGGGTCCGCCGGCGGCCGCCGGTGCGTCGGGTGTGCTGTTCTCGCCGGTGCTCATCGCCCCGTCGCCTCCCTGTGCTCTTCGTCGCCGGCGGGACCTGCGGCGGTCGCCGGCGCGGGCTCGTGGAACTTCGAATTCACCGGCCGGATCAGCTCGTTCGCGATGAACCCGACGGCCAGCAGCCCGATCATGATGGACAGGGCTAGCCCGTAGAGGCCCGGCCCGGAGCGGCCCGCCGCCTCCTGCGAGTCGGCGACCCAGTTGACGATGAGCGGGCCGAGCACGCCCGCCGTGGACCACGCGGTCAGCAGCCGCCCGTGGATGGCGCCCACCTGGTAGGTGCCGAACAGGTCCTTCAGATAGGCAGGCACGGTCGCGAAGCCACCGCCGTAGAAGGAGATGATCACGAGGGCGCACCCGATGAACAGCGGCTTGGAGGAGTCGCCGAGCAGCACGATCCCCAGGTACATCAGCGCGCCCACGCCGAGGTAGCAGCGGTACATGTTCTTGCGGCCGATGACGTCGGACGTCGTCGACCACAGGAAGCGCCCGCCCATGTTGGCGAGCGAGAGCAGGGCGACGAAGCCGGCCGCGGCGGAGGCCGAGACGGGGGTGGAGGTGTCGGCGAAGAAGTCGCCGATCATCGGCGCGGCCTTCTCCAGGATGCCGATCCCGGCCGTCACGTTCATCGTCAGAACGACCCACAGGCACCAGAACTGGGGTGTGCGCACGGCGTTGCGCGCGGAGACGTTCGCTGTGGTCACCAGCGGCTTGCTCGCCAGCTGCTCCTGCGGCGGCTTCCCGCCGGGCGGCTGCCAGCCCTCGGCCGGCACGCGGACCAGCAGCACCCCCAGCGACATGAAGACCGCGTAGACCAGGCCGTGAACGAGGAAGGCCGAGGCGACCCCGCCCTTGTCGCTGCCGAAGCTCTCCAGCATCTGCGCGGACCAGGGAGAGGCGATGAGCGCCCCGCCGCCGAACCCCATGATGGCGATGCCGGTCGCCATGCCGGGACGGTCGGGGAACCACTTGATGAGCGTGGAGACGGGGGAGATGTAGCCGATGCCGAGGCCGATGCCGCCGACGAACCCGTAGCCGAAGACCACCAGCCAGTACTGCCCGGTGGCGGCGCCCAGCGCGGAGATCAGGAAGCCCGAGCAGAAGCACAGCAGTGAGACGGCCATCGCCCAGCGCGGCCCGTTGCGCTCCACGAGGGTGCCGCCGAAAGCCGCGGAGAGGCCGAGCATGACGATGCCCAGCTGGAAGGGGAGGGCGCTGGCCGTCCCGGACAGGCCCATGGACGACTCGAGCGCGGGTTTGAAGACGCTCCACGCATAGGCCTGGCCGATCGAGAGGTGGACCGACAGCGCGGCCGGGGGGATCAGCCAGCGGCTCCAGCCGGGCGGTGCCACGGTGCGGGAGCGATCAAGAAACCCGAGTGCCATGGCGACGAACTGTAGGTATTTGAACGGGAGATGACCATAGCCGCGGCAGATTTCGTCGACTGTATGTGGCCCGGCCGCTGCACCGCGCCGATGTGCACCGCACGACGTGCCGCGGACGGCGGAGGGCCCCGTGTATGCGGGGCGGCGGCTCACCGCGACCGGGCCCGCCCGCAGGCACGTGTCATGGGTCCGCCGCGCCGACACGCACGGTCGTGCCGGGGATGGCGACGGCGAGCGGCCCGGTGAAGGCGGTGCGGGCCGCTCGCAACGCCTCCTCGTGCGGAGTGCCGGGCCACAGATGGGTCAGCAGGAGCCCGGCGGCGCCCGCCTGCTGCGCGTACCGGCCCGCCAGACGGGCACTGAGCAGATGCTCCGCGTCCTCGGGCGGGACGGTTTCGGGGTATGTGGCCTCGGAGAGGAAGACGTCGGCCCCCTGGGCGAGGAGCGGCACCTGAGGGCTCGGACCGGTGTCACCGGTGTAGGCGAGGACGGTGCCCCGCGGACCGGTGAGGCGGATGCCCGCATTCGGCACGAAGTGCGGAAGCAGCACGGTGGCGACCCCGAAGGGGCCGATCTCGAAGCGTGCCCCGGCGGTGAACTCGTGCAGAGACCAGGCGTCGCAGAGCATGCCGTGCCGGTCGAGGGCGAGCACCGCGGAGAGGGCGCCGGGCAGCGCGTACAGGGGGAGCGGTGCCGGAGAGGCGCCGCCGAGGGCCCGTGCGCGCAGCAGCGGGTTGAGGTCCGCGCAGTGGTCCGGATGTCCGTGGCTGACGAGGACCGCGTCGATCTGCTCCGCTCCGGTGTGCCTCAGGAGCGCCGGCAGCGTGGCGTACCCCGGATCGATGAGCAGCCGGAAGCCCTCACAGGTGACCAGGTAGCCGCTGCATCCCTGCGTGCTCGTCGGCCACGCTCCGCAGCCCCCGAGCACGGTCAGCTCCATCTGAAGGCCCCTTCTCCTCTTCTTCCGGTTCTTCTTCCGGTTCCGCAGGTTCTGCCGGGCTCCGGTTCCACGCCTCGGCGGGGCCCGGTTCCCCTCATCGTCGTACGCAGGTGTACGAGGCGTAGACGGAGCCGCGGAAGGAGGCGTCGGCGATCTCGAAACCCGTGGCGGCGAGCATCGGCTCGAGCAGCCACCGGAACGTGCTGTGTTCGGTGCGGATGTGTTCCGCGAGGTCCTCGCGGGTGTACCCCGTGGCCGGGTCCTCCGGGGCGCCTTCCAGCCAGCTCTCCACGAACGCCTCGATCTCCTGCGCGGGGACGTCGTAGACCAGGTCGTGCAGGCGGAGGATGCCGCCGGGTCTCAGCATTCCCGCGATGCGGCGCAGCGCCAGCACTTTCCAGAAGTCGGGCAGCTGATGCAGCGCGTGCCGGGTGAACACCGCGTCGGCCGGCGGACCGGAGTGCTCGTAGGTCAGGAAGCCGCCCCGCACGCATTCCAGGGTGGCCAGCCCTTCCGCGGCGGCACGCTCACGCAGCACGTCGCGCATAGCGGGGGAGACCTCCACGGCGACGACGCGCCCGAAGGTCCGTGCCGCCGGGACGGCGAACTGGCCGGTGCCCGCGCCGAGATCGACGACGACGGAGTCGGCCGAGAGCCCGTGCGCGCGGAGCAGGTCGAGGTCTCCGGCGGCGTCGGGGTGCCCCTGTTTGCGGTCGAAGCGGCTGACGAAGCCGGGGTCGAGGTGCTCGGGGCCCGCGTGGGCCAGTTCGTCGGGTGTCCAGTCGCGCTCCATGGGAGCAGAGAGTGGCACGGGGAGGGGCGGGACGCTCGCCAATATCCGGTTGGGGCACGGGCGTTCGGGATCCGGGCTCGTGTCCGGAATGCGGGGTGTGACGTGTCACAGTGAGCAGAAGATGGCCCCTGCGCACGCCGCAGAGCCACTGCACTCCGTAGACTGTATTCAATAGCCAAGAGTTTCAGGGTTCCCGTCGTTGACGGTTCTCTCATCTTTCAGGGTCCAGGGCCCCCGAAGGTCAGGAGTCGCCGAATGTTGTCCGCCGGACTGCCGGAAGGCACCATGCCCAAGCTGGAGCGGCCGGGCCCGCTCCGCGAGCGGGTCTACGAAGCGCTGCTGGAGCTCATCACCACCCGCTCGCTCAGGCCCGGGCAGCACCTTGTCGAGAGCGAGCTCGCCCAGCATCTCGGAGTCTCCCGGCAGCCCGTACGGGAGGCGCTGCAGCGGCTGAACACGGACGGATGGGTGGACCTGCGTCCCGCACAGGGGGCGTTCGTGCACGAGCCGACGGAGGAGGAGGCCGACCAGCTGCTGACCGTGCGCACGCTGCTGGAGGCCGAGGCCGCCCGGCTCGCCGCCGCGAACGCGGACGCCGGCGGCGTCGCGGAGCTGGAGGACCTGTGCGCCCGCGGTGAGGCGGCCGTCGGCGGTGCGGAGGTGGAGACGGTCGTGGAGGCGAACGCGGCCTTTCACGCCCGCGTGATGGCGCTGGCCGGCAACGCCGTCCTCGCCGAACTCGCCCGGCAGGTCGACCGCCGGGTGCGCTGGTACTACACGCCGGTCGCGCGGCAGCGCGGTGCGCAGTCCTGGATCGAGCACCGCGAGCTGATCAGCGCCATCACCGACGGGGACGAGCAGCGCGCCGCCGAGATCATGCGGCAGCACACCGAGCACACGCGCCGCTCGTACCACGAGCGCGAACGCGGCTGACGCCTCTGCGCCCGCTGTCCGCACCTGGTTTCAACTTCGCGCCCTGTTCCGGCCTTTCGGCTCCCGCACGTTCCGGCTCCCCGGCTTGGCCGAGGAGCCGGGGCGCCGTTGTGCGTGAACTTCGTGCGCCACGCGCTCCGGTCCCCGGGCCCGCCCCGGCCCCGGGACCGGTAACTCCTTCCCCTCCGTGCACGGATGTCTGAACCTTTGTCCAGTGCATGGAAAAAGTCGAAGGGGTTTGTGCAGAACTTCTTCCCCAGCGCGCAGAGCGCTGGTACGTTCCCAGTCAATCCCCGGGGAGCGACCCACGCTTCCGCGGGAGAGGTCGACGAGAAGTCCGGCCGCGTGCAGGGGAGTTGAGCATTGCACCCTGACCGCCGGCCGGGTGGCTTCCCAGAGCCGGCTGACGGTTGTCAGGGGAGGGAGGGTGGCGGTGAGGCGCATGACAGCTCGGCCCGCGAACGCGCACCAGGCGCGACTGCTCCGCCTGCTGCGTGACGGCGGTCCGAACTCCCGCGCCGAACTGGGCGACCACGTCGACCTCTCCCGTTCCAAGCTCGCCGTGGAGATCGACCGGCTGCTGGAGACCGGGCTCGTCGTCGCCGACGGGCTCGCCGCCTCCCGTGGCGGCCGCCGCTCGCACAACGTCCGGCTCGCCCCCGAACTCCGGTTCCTCGGCGTCGACATCGGCGCCACGTCCGTCGATGTGGCGGTGACCAACCCCGAGTTGGAGATCCTGGGGCACGTCAATCAGCCGATGGACGTGCGTGAGGGCCCTGTCGCCGTCTTCGACGAGGTGCTCGCGCTGGTCGGCAAGCTCCGTGACTCGGGCGTCGCCGACGGCTTCGCCGGCGCGGGGATCGGCGTCCCCGGACCGGTGCGCTTCCCGGAGGGTGTCCCGGTGGCTCCGCCGATCATGCCCGGCTGGGACGGCTTCCCCGTTCGGGAGGCCCTCAGCCAGGAACTCGGCTGCCCGGTCATGGTCGACAACGACGTGAACCTGATGGCCATGGGCGAGATGCAGGCCGGAGTCGCCCGCTCCGTACGGGACTTCTTCTGCGTGAAGATCGGCACCGGCATCGGTTGCGGCGTCGTGGCCGGCGGTGAGGTGCACCGCGGCACCACGGGAAGCGCCGGAGACATCGGGCACATACAGGTCGAGTTGGAGGGCCGCCCCTGCCCCTGCGGCAACCGCGGCTGTCTCGAGGCGTACTTCGGAGGAGCCGCCCTCGCACGTGACGCGGAGGCCGCCGCGCGCGACGGGGTGTCGGCCGAACTGTCGGCCCGGCTCGAGGCCGCGGGGCGGCTTGGCGCCGAGGACGTCGCCAACGCGGCCGCCGCGGGCGACGGCACGTCCCTGGACCTCATCCGCGAGGGCGGCGCCCGGGTCGGACAGGTCATCGCCGGCCTCGTCAGCTTCTTCAACCCCGGACTCGTCGTCATCGGCGGCGGCGTGACCGGACTCGGGCACACCCTGCTCGCCAGCATCCGCACACAGGTCTACCGCCAGTCGCTGCCACTGGCGACCGGCAATCTACCCATCGTCCTGGGCGAGTTGGGCCCCGTCGCCGGCGTGACCGGAGCCGCCCGCCTCATCAGCGACCACCTCTTCTCACCGGCCTGACCCGGCTCCCGGGGCCCGGCTCGCGCCAGGCTCCCGGCCCGCCCGCAAGGCCCCGTCGTACAGCGCGCGCACGCCCCGCACCACGGCAACCGCATCACGGCACCGGCACCACGCCGCACACAGCACCGCCGGCACCACAGTCCCGCAACACGGCACCGAGCACGGTTCCGCCTGCCCGTACGCAGTACGCACGGAGGCCCGCCATGGCTCCAGATGTTCCACAGGCTCCACTGCTGACGATGTCCCGCATCACCAAGACCTTCCCCGGCGTGAGGGCGCTGGACGGCGTCGACCTGGACGTACAGGCCGGCGAAGTGCACTGCCTGCTCGGGCAGAACGGCGCGGGCAAATCCACCCTGATCAAGGTCCTGGCAGGCGCCCACCAGCCTGACGAGGGAGACATCCACTGGCAGGGCGAGCCCGTACGGCTGCCCACGCCGATGGCCGCCATGCGGCTCGGCATCGCCACCATCTACCAGGAACTCGACCTGGTGGAGCACCTGTCGGTCACCGAGAACATCTTCCTCGGCAACGAGGTGTCCGCCCGCGGCTTCATCCGCGCACGCGACGCCCGGACCCGCGCAGCCTCGCTCCTGCGCCGCCTCGGGCATCCCGAGATCGACCCGGACGTGACCGTCGGCGCACTGCCTGCCGCCGCGCAGCAGATCGTCTCCATGGCCCGCGCCCTCTCGCACGACGTGCGCCTCATCGTCATGGACGAGCCCTCCGCCGCGCTCGACCCGGACGAGGTCTCCAACCTCTTCCGCATCGTCGCCGCGCTGACGGCGGACGGTGTCGCCGTCGTCTACATCTCCCACCGTCTGGAAGAGATACGGCGCATCGGTGACCGCGTCTCCGTGCTCAAGGACGGCCGCGTCGCCGCCCGCGGACTGCCGGCCCGCACCACCGAGACACGGGAGTTCGTCGCCCTGATGACCGGCCGCGAGGTCCAGTACGCCTTCCCCGAACGCCCCGCTTCCACCGAGCCGTTGGAGGACCGCGTCCTCCACGCCGCGCCTCCGCCGCCCGTGCTGCGCGCCGAAGGCCTCGCGCGGAAGGGGGAGTTCGCGCCGCTCGACCTCGAACTGCGCGCCGGTGAGATCACCGGCCTCGCGGGGCTCGTCGGCTCCGGGCGCTCGGAGATCCTGGAGACCATCGCCGGGGCCCGCCGGCCCACCGCAGGACGCGTCCTCGTCGACGGCAGGCCGCTGCGTCCCGGCGACGTCACCGCGGCGGTACGGGCGGGCATCGGTCTGGCGCCCGAAGAGCGCAAGTCCCAGGCGCTGTTGATGCTGGAGCCCGTCTCCAGCAACGTCTCCGTCTCGGCGCTGCCCCGCTTCTCCACCGGCGGCTGGCTCGACCGTTCCCGCGAGCGGGCCGAGACCCGCGCCCGCACCCGCGGTCTCGCCCTGCACCCCGACGATCCCGACAGGGCCGTTCGCACCCTCTCCGGCGGCAACCAGCAGAAGGTCGTCCTCGCCCGCTGGCTGCTGCGCGAGTGCCGGGTGCTGCTGCTGGACGAGCCCACCCGCGGCGTCGACGTGGGGGCACGCGCCGAGCTGTACACCGTCATCCGCCGGCTCGCCGACTCCGGCGTCGCCGTCCTGCTCGTCTCCAGCGAACTGCCCGAAGTGCTCGGCCTGGCCGACCGGCTGCTGGTGCTGAGGGAGGGCCGCGTCGTGCACACCGCACCCGCCCGGGAGCTCGACGAGCACCGGGTGCTCGACCTCGTCATGGAAGGGAGCCCGTCGTGCTGAGCCCAACCGGTGCCGAGGCGGTCAAGGAGCCCGCGTCGCAGCCGTCCGCGCCGCCGTCCCGGCGCGGCATCAGCGCACCCCGTTCGGGGCTGCGTCACCTCTCACTCGCCGGGGTGCTTCTCGCGCTGGTCGTCGTCGGCGCGTTCACCAAGCCGGAGCAGTTCCTGACCGGCGACAACCTTCAGCTGATCCTCACCCAGTCCTCGGTCATCGGGGTCGTCACCGTGGGCGTGACCTTCGTGATCATCGGCGGCGGCATCGACCTGTCCGTCGGAGCGATCGTGGCGCTCGCGTCCGTGTGGGCGACGACCGTGGCCACGCAGGAGTTCGGGCTGGGCGGCGTGCTGCTGTGCGCGCTGTGCGTGGGGCTGGGCTGCGGGCTCGTCAACGGCGTGCTCATCGCCTACGGGCCGATGGTGCCCTTCATCGCGACCCTGGCCATGCTCGCCTCCGCCCGGGGGCTCGCGCTGCTGATCAGCGACGGCAAGACGCAGGTGGTGACGGTGGAGTCCGTTCTCGACCTCGGCGTCTCCGACAGCTACGTGCTGGGCGTGCCGCCACTTGTCCTGGTCTTCGCCGCTGTCGCGGTGCTGGGCTGGCTCGTCCTGGGGCGCACCACGTTCGGACGGCGCACCGTCGCCGTCGGCGGCAACGCCGAGGCCTCGCGCCTGGCCGGCATCGCCGTGCGGCGGCAGCGGCTGCTGCTGTACCTGCTCTCCGGCCTGTGCTGCGGCATCGCCGCGTTCATGCTCATCGTCCTGACCGGCTCGGGCCAGAACACCAACGGCAACCTCTACGAACTCGACGCCATCGCCGCCGCGATCATCGGCGGCACCCTGCTGAGCGGAGGCCGCGGCACCATCACCGGCTCCGTGCTCGGAGTGCTCGTCTTCACCACGATCACCAACCTGTTCGCTCTCAACAACCTCCAGACGGACGTCCAGCAGATCGCCAAGGGAGCGATCATCGTCGCCGCAGTCCTGGTCCAGAAGGGTCGGAAGACGTCATGACCGAATCGCCCGAGAACCCGAATCCGCAGAACCCCGTACCCAACTCGCCCCGTTCCGAGGCCCCTTCACGCTCGTCCTCGTCCCGTGCGCTCGGTGCCTCCCGCAGGAACATCCTCTTCGGCGCCGCCGCCGGTGCCGCCTTCCTCTCCGCCGGATGCACCAGCAACCAGAGCAACGACGACAAGGACGCGGAGGCCGGGCAGGCGAACGTCGCCGACGACAAGCCCGGCAAGCGGGTCACGATCGGCTTCGCCGGGCCGCAGGCCGATCACGGCTGGCTCAACGCCATCAACGAGCAGGCCAAGGAGCGGGCGAAGAAGTACAAGGACGTCACCCTGGAGGCCACCGAGGGGTCCAACGACAACGCCCAGCAGGTGGGGCAGATCGAGACGCTGATCAACAAGAAGGTCGACGTCCTCGTCATCCTTCCCGCCGACGGGAAGGCGCTCACGCAGGTCGGTCTCAAGGCGATGCGTGCGGGCATCCCCGTCGTCAACCTCGACCGGGTCTTCGCCTCGCAGCAGGCCTACCGGTGCTGGATCGGCGGCGACAACTACGGCATGGGGCTCAACGCCGGCCGGTACATCGGGGAGAAGCTCAAGGACAAGAAGAACGCGAAGGTCGTGGAACTCGCGGGCATCGACAACCTGGAGCTGACCCGGGAGCGCACGAAGGGCTTCGACGACGCCCTGAAGAACTATCCGAACATCGAGAAGGTCGCGCGGCAGGCCGCCGAGTTCACCGTGGAGTCCGGTCAGTCGAAGATGGCGCAACTGCTGCGTGCCGAACCGAAGTTCGACGCGCTGTGGAACCACGACGACGATCAGGGAGTGGGCGCCGAGCGGGCCATCAAGCAGGCCGGCCGCGACGACTTCCTCATGGTCGGCGGCGCCGGATCACGGCGCGTGATGGAGACCATCAAGGCCGACAACAGCGTCATCAAGGCCACCGTTCTCTATCCGCCGACGATGGCGGCCTCGGCGATCGACCTCGCACGCGCGCTGGGTCAGGGCAAGGGGGTCGGCGGTCTCGCCGAATTCGAGATCCCCGCGTCCATCACGCTCTACTCGGCCGTCGTCACGAAGTCCAACGTCGACGAATACCTGCCGACGGGCTTCAAGTAGGCCCGGCCCGGGTCCCGTCACCGGGCGCGCCTTCCCGCACCGGGCCGCACCGGACGAGCCGCACAGGCGACGGGACCCGCTTCGGGCACCGCACCGCGCCGCGCACCACGCCAGGGCCGTGCCCCACCCCCCACTCGTATCCCCGACAGGGAGGAGCCCCATGTCCGACGACACAGCGCCCGCACCCGCGCCCGCCCGCCCCGAACAGGGCGGATCGGCGCCACCGCTCGGCGTGGGCATGGTCGGCTACGCCTTCATGGGAGCCGCCCACTCCCAGGGGTGGCGCACCGTCGGCCGGGTCTTCGACCTGCCGCTCGCGCCCGCCATGACCGCCGTGTGCGGACGGGACCCGGAGGCCGTGCGCGCGGCGGCGGGGAAGCTCGGCTGGGCGGCGGCCGAGACCGACTGGCGGGAGCTGATCGCGCGCAGCGACATCCAGCTCGTCGACATCTGCACACCGGGTGAGAGCCATGCCGAGATCGCCGTCGCCGCACTGGAGGCCGGCAAGCACGTGCTGTGCGAGAAGCCCCTCGCCAACTCGGTCGCCGAGGCCGAAGCGATGGCCACCGCGGCGCAAGCGGCCCGCGAGCGGGGCCAGTTGACGATGGTCGGCTTCAACTACCGCCGCACGCCCGCACTCGCCTTCGCCCGGCGCATGGTCGCGCAGGGCCGGCTGGGCGAACTGCGGCACGTGCGCGTGCACTACCTGCAGGACTGGCTCGTCGACCCGGCCTTCCCGCTGGCGTGGCGGCTGCGCAAGGAGGCCGCCGGCTCCGGCGCGCTGGGGGACCTCGGCGCGCACGCCGTCGACATCGCACAGCACCTGGCGGGCTCACCCATAGCCGGGATCTCCGCGCAGACGGAGACTTTCGTGACGGAGCGTCCGCTGCCCGGCGAGGAACCCGGCGGCAAGCTCGGGCCAGTCACGGTCGACGACGCGGCCATCTTCAACGGGCGCCTGCAATCGGGGGCGTTGGCGTCCTTCGAGGTCAGCCGCGTCGCCTCCGGACGCAAGAACGCGCTGCGCGTCGAGCTCAACGGGACCCTCGGCTCACTCGAGTTCGATCTGGAACGCCTCAACGAACTCCACTTCCACGACCACACCGACACCGCGTCCGAATCAGGGTTCCGGCGCATCCTCGTCACCGAGGGCGAGCACCCCTATCTGGAGGCGTGGTGGCCGCCGGGGCACGGCCTGGGCTACGAGCACACCTTCGTGCACCAGGCGCGCGATCTGCTGTACGCGATCGCCACCGGCACCGATGCCGAACCGTCCTTCGCCGACGGGCTCCAGGTCCAGCGGGTCCTGGCCGCCGTCGAGGAGAGCGCGGCGAAGCAGAGCACCTACGTCACCGTCGACGCCGGCTGACGAGGCCGGCCACGTCCGGCGGACCGGACCGGATCACCCAGCCCAGCACGGATCAGGAGGCTGCGCCAATGCCCCGACAGTTCACCCTCTTCACCGGCCAGTGGGCGGACCTGCCGCTGGAGGAAGTCTGCCGGCACGCCCGCGACTTCGGCTACGACGGACTCGAACTCGCCTGCTGGGGCGACCACTTCGAAGTCGACCGCGCGCTCGCCGAACCCGACTACGTCGAGGGACGGCATGCCCTGCTGGAGAAGTACGGCCTGACGTGCTGGGCGATCTCCAATCACCTTGTGGGGCAGGCCGTCTGCGACGATCCCATCGACGAGCGGCACCAGGCCATCCTGCCCGCCCGCATCTGGGGCGACGGTGACCCCGAGGGCGTGCGGCAGCGCGCCGCGGCGGAGATGAAGGACACCGCGCGAGCCGCGGCCGCGCTCGGAGTGCGCACCGTCGTCGGCTTCACCGGGTCCTCCATCTGGCATCTGGTCGCCATGTTCCCGCCGGTCCCGCCGCACATGGTCGACCGCGGCTACGAGGACTTCGCGCAGCGGTGGCATCCGATCCTGGACGTCTTCGACGCCGAGGGCGTGCGTTTCGCGCACGAGGTGCACCCGAGCGAGATCGCATACGACTACTGGACGACGCACCGTGCGCTGGAAGCCATCGGCCACCGCCCGGCGTTCGGACTCAACTTCGACCCCAGCCACTTCGTGTGGCAGGACCTGGACCCGACCGGATTCCTCTACGACTACCGGGAGCGGATCTACCACGTCGACTGCAAGGAGGCCCGCAAGCGACTCGACGGGCGCAACGGGCGGCTCGGCTCCCACCTGCCGTGGGGCGACCCGCGGCGCGGCTGGGACTTCGTCTCCGCCGGGCACGGCGACGTGGCCTGGGAGGACGTGTTCAGGATGCTGCACTTTATTGGCTACGACGGGCCCGTCTCCGTCGAGTGGGAGGACGCCGGCATGGACCGGCTGGCGGGAGCGCCGGAGGCCCTGCGCCGGCTCAAGGCCTACGACTACGACCCCCCGTCCTCCTCCTTCGACGCGGCGTTCAGCAGCTGAACGGGGCGCCGGGCCGGGCCGGTTGCCGCCGGACCACCACCCCCCACCGCCGCGCCCCCGGGCAACCCAAGCCGCCTGCCCGGGGGTGCGGTTTCGCCCGGGCGTCAGCCCTGCGCGCGTCAGCCCTGCGCCGCGTACGGGACGACGGACCGGGCCACGGGGGAGAGGACGAGTCGGGGCACCGGTGTCCGGTCCTCATCCCCGCCCGCCGTTACGTCCGTCATCTCCCTCCGCTCCTCGCTCACTTCGGTTCGCCGCGCACTGAGAAGCCGCGCAAGGTCACGGAACGTCATAACCGCTGTCCACCGCTCCGGCCCGTACGCCCCGTCCGCGTACGGGCGGCGCCGAAAGGGGAAGCGGCAGCCGCGCAACTGCCGCCTTTCAGCAGGATTTTCATGAATTCTGCCGAGTATTTGTCTGTTCTTGACGCGAACGGCGATTGGCGCGACTGTCAGCCTCTTCAGCCCGGCAAACCCAACCCAGGAAGGCAACGTCTCCCATGACTTCACGTTCTGTCAGAGCGCTGGTCGCGGTTCTGACCGGTGCGGGCCTGGCACTCGCCGCCCCCGCGGCGGTGCCCGCGGTGGCAAGCTCCGCGCCGGCAGCCGCAGCGACAGCCGACGCCTGCTACACCTGGAGCGGAACGCTCAGCGAGGGCGCGTCCGGCGAAGCCGTGCGGCAGCTGCAGATCCGCGTCGCCGGATACCCGGGCTCCGGCAGCCAGTTGGCCATCGACGGCCAGTTCGGCCCCGCCACCAAAGCCGCGGTGCAGCGCTTCCAGTCGGCGTACGGCCTCTCCGCCGACGGAGTCGCGGGCGCCCAGACCTTCAACAAGATCTACGAGCTGCAG
This sequence comes from Streptomyces sp. CNZ301, assembly GCF_004217425.1. Lineage (NCBI taxonomy): Bacteria > Bacillati > Actinomycetota > Actinomycetes > Kitasatosporales > Streptomycetaceae > Streptomyces > Streptomyces sp. CNZ301. The sequence continues at coordinate 528,005 of NZ_SHLG01000002.1, read as the reverse complement.
GACGACGACTGCACACCGGTCAACTTCAGCTACGACGAGCTGAACAACTGCAACTCCGACTGGTCCGGCGGCAAGGTCGGCGCGGCGACCGCCCGCGCCAACGCCCTGGTCACCATGTGGAAGCTCCAGGCCATGCGGCACGCCATGGGCGACAGGCCGATCACCGTCAACGGCGGCTTCCGCAGCGTCGCCTGCAACAGCGCGGTCGGCGGCGCGGCCAACAGCCGCCACATGTACGGTCACGCAGCCGACCTGGGCGCGGGTTCCCAGGGCTTCTGCGGCCTGGCCCAGGCGGCCCGCAACCACGGCTTCACCGAGATCCTCGGCCCCGGCTACCCGGGCCACGACGACCACACCCACGTCGCGGGAGGCGACGGCCGCTTCTGGTCGGCCCCCAGCTGCGGGATCTGACACACCACTTCGCCTTCGGCGATCGACGCCCGCCCCGGATCCGCCGACCCGGGGCGGGTGTCGTGCTCCGGCGCGGCTCCGCCCGGCGGCAGGCCGGACGCGGATGTGATCACGGCCTCTTCCCGCCGTCCTCACCGGCGGCGCACCGCCCGCGCTGTGTACGGTGACGGAACTGTCCGCGGGACGTGCCCGGGCAGTCGTTCAGACGTGGGGGAGGCGCGGGAGCGCCGCACGGGGGCCGGGTCGCAGCGCCGAAGTGGCCGCCGCCGTGGGGGAGTTCCGCGCGCGGTCCGCGGCCGGCCGGTCCTCGTACCGGTGCCCGGCCGGATCCGGTGCAACGCCGTGGTGGGTGCCGGTGCGACGCCGAGGTGGGTGCCGGTGGAGGATCTGTCGCGGGTGCGCTCTCTCCCCTAGGGTCGGAATGCCTGAGCGAGCGGGGGTGTGATGCTTACGGAGGAGTTCGAGGACGGCGGGAACCTCGATGAGGCGCAAGAGCAAGTGCGCGCCGTGCTGGGGGAGTTCCGCAGATCGCTGGTGCTCGTCCCGATCCGGGACGGCGGGATTCTCGCCGGGGACCAGGGCGGTCTGCGGTGGATCTACGCGTTCACCGACACCGACACGCTGACTGCGTTCGCGCAGGGGCGGGGCGAAGGCGGGGAGTGGGAGTTCCGGCGGGTCTACGGGGCCCGGCTGCTGGACGAGACCCTGGCCGAGGTCGGCGTCCCCTGCGGTATTGCGGTCGATGTGGGCAGTGAGGGCGCGTTCCTGCTGCCGCCGGCGAAGGGGATCGTGCCCGACGAGGTGGCCGTGACCGAGGAGGCGGAGGGGGCGGCGTGAGCGGCGGTTACAAGTTCGATCCCGCGGCGGCGAAGCAGGTCGAGCAGGGCCTGAAGGCTGCGACGGCGGAACTGGAGGAGACCGGCTTCTTCTCCATCACCGCGCAGCAGGGCCAGGGTTTCCAGTTCCTGATGATGTCCGGCATGGAGATGGGCAACGGTGAACTGGCCGACGTGTTCGGCCAGTTCTGCGGCCTGTGGGGAATGGCGATCCACGAGAAGATGCAGCACCTGAACGACATCGCGGAGAAGCTGGACCTGTCCGCCGGTCTGTACCACGAGCAGGAGCAGTACGTGAACGACACCCTCAAGGAGGTCGTCGTCACCGCAGGCTCGTACAACCCGCAACAGGGCGTCGCCGAGGGGGACAAGGCGGGCGAGAAGTCCTGGGGCGAGGTGTGGGACGGCGTGAAGCCGCGCGTGCCGGAGGTGGACACCTCGGTGCCGGACCTGGGCGAGATGGGCGACCAGTGGGAGCAGGTCGGGGACGACTTCGGGAACTCCCCGTGGCAGGACGTGGCCGGCCCGGACCGGTGGGACGAGTCGGACTGGCAGTGGGACGGGCCGCCGGAGCAGGAGCAGGGCGGCCAGGGCAATGGCAGGGGCAACGGGGGGAATTGACCTGTGGGTCTGGGGGACGCGTTCGAAGCGGTCGGCGACGGAGTCGAGTGGGCCGGCGGCAAGGCCGCCGACGGCCTTGAGAGCGTGGGGCTGGAAGGCGCGGCCGAGGGCGTACGGGACGCCGGCGAGTGGACGGCGGACAAGCTCGGTGCCGACGTCGCCGAGCGGCAGCTGGGGGAGACGGAGGACCCGAAGGAGATCATCCACGGCGACGTGGAGAAGCTGACCGACCGGGCCGAGCATCTGCGGGACTTCTACAAGGCGTTCGACAAGCTCGGCACCGGCCTCAAGCGCCTGGACGTGCACGGCTGGGAAGGCGAGGCCGGGGAGGCGTTCCGCTCCGAGTTCCAGCCGCAGCCGAAGTTCTGGCTGCAGGCAGCCGACGCGTGCGAGGCCGCCGCGAAGCAGATGGTCCAGTACGCGTCCACCGTGCAGTGGGCTCAGGGCGAGGCCAAGGAGGCCATCGCCCTGTACAAGAAATCGAAGGCCGCCTCCGACAAGGCAGTTGACGACTACAACGCCAAGGCCGACGAGTGGAACCGCAAGAACGACTCCGGTCAGGACGCCGGCCCGAAGCCGCCGCCGTTCCAGGACCCGGGCAAGGCCGGACTGGACCGGGCCCAGCACATGGTCGGCGAGGCCAGGCATCAGCGCGACGATGCCGCGCGCCGCGCGAAGGACGCCATGAAGGGGCTCGTCGAGCAGGCCCCGAAGCTGCCCGGCGCCTGGGACATGGCCAAGCTGGCCTTCAAATCCATGTCCGAGGGCATGGCGCTCAACAGCGTGCACTTGGTCGGTGGGGCGCTGAAGGGCCTGGGCGAGACGGTCGGCCTGGTACGGATGCTCAACCCCCAGGATCCGTACAACCTGACCCACCCCGGCCAGTACATGCAGAACGTCAACGGCGTCGCCACCGGCCTGGCCTCCACCGTCGCCCACCCCGAACGCCTCGTCGGCATCGTCAAGAACCAGAACTGGAGCGACCCCGCCGAGGCCATCGGGAAAGTCGCCGTCGACCTCATCGGCGGCAAGGGCGCCGGCGGCGCCGCCAAGGGAGGCCTCAAGGGCGCCCTGAAGGCCGGCGGCAAGGAAGCCGCCGAGCAGGGCGCGAAGCAGGCCGCCCGCAAGTCGGTCAAGGAGCGCATCAGCGACCTCGCGCGGGACCTGAAGTGCAAGGTGCTGCGCAACGAGCCCGTGGACATGGCCACCGGGCGGATGGTCCTGCCGCAGACCGACGTCAGCCTGCCGGGCACCTTCCCGTTCGCCTTCAACCGCACCTTCGAGTCCGCCTACCGCAACGGCGGCTGGTTCGGGCCGGCTTGGGCCTCCACCATCGACGAGCGCCTGGAGGCCGACGCCGAAGGTGTCGTGCACGTCGCCGCCGACGGCAGCGTGCGCGCCTATCCGCATCCGGCGCCGGACCTGCCCGTCACTCCGGTCAAGGGAGTGCCGTGGACGCTGGAGCGTCACCCGGACGGCTCGTACATCCTCCACGACCCGGTCGAGCGGATCACCCGCACCTTCGAAGCGCCCGCCGGTGTGGAACCGGGCGGGGACGGCATCGCCAGGCTCGCTTCCGTCTCCGACGCGCAGGGCAACTGGATCTCCGTCGAGTGGGACCTGGGACAGCCGCACTCCATGACCCACTCCGGCGGCTACGAGCTGCTGTTCACCTGCGACGCGGGACGCATCACGGCGCTGTCGCTGAGCACCCCCGAGGGGCCGGTGCGGCTGCGTTCCTACGCCTACGGCGAGCGCGGCTTCCTCACCTCCGTGGCCGACTCCGAGGACCGTGCCACCCGCTACGAGGTGGACGAACGCGGCCGCATCGTCAAGTGGACCGACAGCAACGACAGTTCGTTCTCGTACGTCTACGACGACGAGGACCGCTGCATCCACCACGAGGGCGAAGCCGGACACCTCAAGTCCCGCTTCGAGTACGGCCTGGACAGCAGCGAACCCGGATGCACCACGACCCGGGTCACCGACTCCCTCGGCCACACCTCCCTGTTCACCGTCGACGCCCAGCTGCGGATCGTCGCCGAGACCGACCGCGCCGGCCGCACCACCCGCACGACGTACGACGACGAGCACCGGCCGCTGACGGTGACGGATCCGCTCGGCGCGACGGTGGCCTACCGCTATGACGACGTGGGCCGCCTGTTTGAAGTTGAACGACCGGATGGCACCACAGCCTCCGTGGCATACGACGAGCAGGGCAACCTCGTCGAACTACGTGACCCGGACGGCGCCGTCACCCAACGCTCCTACGACGAGGCCGGCCGACTTGTCGGCACCGTCCGTCCGGACGGCACCACCACCGCCCTGGCGTACGACAGTCATGGCCGCTTGGCCTCGGTCACGGATCCGCTCGGCCAAGTCACGTGGGTGGAGTGCAACTCTGCGGGTCTGCCGAGGAGGGTGGTCGACCCTCTCGGAGCCGCAACCGTCTACCGTCGTGATGCGTTCGGCCGGCCTGTTGCCGTGACTGATGCGCTGGGTAACACCACGGAACTGACTTGGACGACTGGAGGGAAGCTAGCTCGCCGCACACGTCCGTGCGGCGCAACGGAAAGCTGGGAGTGGGACGGTGAAGGCAACCTTCTCCTGTACACCGACCAGGTCGGCAGCGTCACGAAGTACGAGTACACACACTTCGACCTCCTGGCAGCCCGCACCGAGCCTGACGGCTCCCGGCACGTCTTCACTTACGACACCGAACTGCGGTTGCGACGGGTCACCAACCCCCAAGGCCTGACCTGGGAATATGAGTACGACCCCACCGGTCTGGTTGTCGGCGAAGCCGACTTTGACGGCCGCTCCCTGCACTACTGGCACGATGACGCAGGCCGTCTGAGCATGCGGTCCAACATGCTGGGGCAGTCCGTCAGGTACAAGCGTGACGAGCTAGGTCGCATTACGAGCAAGAATGTCGACGGCGACGAGACCGCGTACACCTATGACCCGGCCGGGCGCCTGCTCTCCGCCGCCACATCGGAATCGGAACTGGTTCTCCAGCGCGACCGAATGGGGCGTCTCCGCACGGAGATGTACGAGGGCCGGGTCCTCAATTTCGACCGCGATGAGCTCGGACGCACCATTCGCCGCACTACACCGGCCGGGACCGTCACGGCCTACGCGTACGACCCGGCAGGCAACAGAGTGGGCATCGACCTGGAAGGGCACACACTCGCCTCTGCCTTCGACGCCGCGGGCCGTGAGGTCGAACGCCGCCTGGACGATGCAGTGACCTGGGCGAACTCTTGGGACACGACTGGGCGTCTCATCGGCCAGATTGTGACGTCCGACTCGGTCGTCGATGGCTCTGGTCTAGGAACTGTGCAGCAGCGCAACTACGAGTACCGCGCCGACGGCCACCTTGCCAGCCTCACCGACTACCTCAACGGCGCCCGTCGCTTCCGCCTCGACCGCCTCGGGCGTATCACTCAGGTGACCGGAGAGAATTGGACTGAGACCTACACTTACGACGTCGCTGGCAACATCACGCACGCGACTTGGCCTCATGCACACAGCGAGGAAGCCGCTGGCGCTCGAGAGTACGCCGGCATGCGCCTGGCCAGGGCCGGGCGCTGGACATACGTCCACGACGAAGCCGGTCGGGTCATCGAGCGTCGAAAGGCCCGCCTCTCCCGCAAACCTGATGTGTGGCGCTACGTCTGGGACGCCGAGGACCGGCTGACCTCGTGTACTACGCCCGACGGCACCATCTGGACCTATCGCTACGACCCCTTGGGTCGCCGCAGTGCCAAACAGAGGCTTGACACCAACGGCCGAGTGGTCGAGGAGACTGTGTTCACCTGGGACGGAAACCAGCTTCTTGAGCAGGCCACGGCCGTGGGGGCGACGCGGTCGGTAGCGCTTACCTGGGAGTACAACGGACTTACCCCACTCGCCCAAGCGGAGCGGGCTTACGACCCTGACACCCAACAAGCCGTCGACACGCGTTTCTTCGCGATCGTCACCGACCTTGTCGGTACGCCCAAGGAACTCGTCTCCGCGCGAGGCGAGCTGGCATGGCGCACACGCAGCACCCTATGGGGCACCACAGCAGTTGCTCATGGCGCCACCGCTCACACGCCGCTGCGCCACCCCGGCCAGTACGCCGACCCGGAGACTGGACTCAACTACAACCTGAACCGCCACTACGACCCAGCAACTGCCCGTTACATGAGCGCTGATCCAATCGGGCTCGGACCGGCACCGAATCCGATGGCCTGGGTCCAGAATCCGCTTGCCTGGGCAGATCCGTTGGGGCTCGCTAAGTGCGACCCGGCCGACGGGATGACCAACAGGGAGAGGCCGCCCGTCGACGGTGACACAAACTACGTAGTTGACGATCCCAACGACTGGTCGAAAACGGTCACGGACATCGACCGGGTGGAGGGGGACACTCTGTGGGAGGAGAAGCAGGCTACCGGTCAGGACCCGCGTATCAACACGGAACGATGGGTCGAGAAGCACGTATTCAAGAAGCTTGACTCATATGTGGAGGCCCGGGCACACCTGGAAGGGTGGCAGAATGCCAAACTCGGCATGGACTTCACCACCCCCGGGGCGACCCCAGAGTTCAAGGCAGCTGTGGAGCAGGCAATCGGGCAGTGGAAGGCGAATAACCCCGGCACGGAAGTTCGAGTAAGGTGGGCTTCGTGAGCTGCTACGTGACTATTTCCGGAAAAGATGTGTGGAATCCTGCCAATCAGGTGGGCAAGATTTTCGTGGGGCAGGTCGAGCTCGTCTCGCAGGTCCTGGGAGTGGAGTCAGGCGTCGAACCCATCATTGAAGACGAGTGTCACATCGACGCTGCGAAATTCTCTGAGTTCACGTCTTCGCTTTCGAGTGCTGTGCGAAGGACGAACAACTTCGCATTCCGTGAAATGCTCCAAGGTGTTCTTGAGGTATGCGCGATCCTCGTCTCCAGAGCTGGCGGCTCGGTTTCGCCTCCCGTGGAAGTCCCCGATGCTTTGCCTCGGTCGATGCCTGGCTTTGGATGATCCTCGTGACTAGCGTGTGTGTGACCAGGATGCCCGCCCCCTCAGTGATGACGCGCAGGCTCTCTGTGGTCGCCCTCTGGGCATCGTCGAGGAAAGCCCAGTAGCGCCAGTGAGTTGCCGATACTGCAGAGCCCTTAAGGTCCCGACGACTTGTCGAGGCGGCTGAAGAAGCGGCGAGGAGCACTGGCGAGCGACTTGGGTGCCCCTGGGTGGGGTGTCGCCCTGGACGGGGCCACGCCGGTTCGGACGCGCGGGGTGAGCGCAGCTACAGCGGTACGAAGCTGCTGACGGCGGGGTCGATCCGCTACGAGTACGACGAGGCGGGGCGTGCGGTGCTGCGGCAGAAGTCGCGGCTGTCGAAGAAGCCGGACACCTGGCGCTATTCGTGGGACGGCGAGGACCGTCTGACGTCGGTGACGACGCCGGACGGCACGCGGTGGCGGTACCTGTACGACCCGCTGGGCCGGCGTATCGCCAAGCAGCGGCTCGGCGGCGGCGACGGTCACGGTGACGGCGAGCAGGTGCTGGAGCAGGTCGACTTCACCTGGGACGGCACCACACTGGTCGAGCAGACGAGCACCGCTCCGAACCTGCCCGATCCCGTCACCCTCACCTGGGACCACGACGGTCTGCGGCCGTTGACGCAGACCGAGCGCATCACGAACGAGACGACCCAGGCCGAGATCGACTCGCGGTTCTTCGCGATCGCCACGGACCTGGTGGGTGCCCCGTCCGAGCTCCTCGACGAGAGCGGCGGCATCGCCTGGCGCACGCGCAGCACCCTGTGGGGCACGACGACGTGGAACGCGGACGCCACGGCCTACACACCGCTGCGTTTCCCCGGCCAGTACGCCGACCCGGAGACGGGCCTGCACTACAACTTCCACCGCCACTACGACCCCACCACGGCCCGCTACCTCTCCCAGGACCCCCTGGGCCTCGACCCGGCCCCCAACCCGGTCACGTACGTGCACAACCCGCACACGTGGGCGGACCCGCTGGGGCTGGCGGGGTGCAAAGAACAGGTGGCGCACTTCGACAATTTGAATGACGCACGGGCGGCTGCCCGTGCGCGCGCTGGTCTAGGTGATGACGCAGTTCCGTTCGTTCAAGAGATTGGCCCGCACAAAGGCCGGGTGACGGGCATGCAAAGCCCGGACGGCATGAGGGGATGGAGAATTGATCTTGACCCAAAGGATCCCGACAAGGGGTTCCACGTAAACTGGTGGGTCAAGAACGGCCCAAAGCGGAGCGATGGATGGGAGTATGGGGCGAATGTGATTCGTTCATCTGACCCTTCCGATGCTTACTATGCAGCGCTCGAGCATTTCCCTCATACATAGGATTTTGGCTGTGTCATACACGGAGCATCCCCACATCCAGGAATGGATGGCCAGTCATGAAAGTTACGTGGTGGAAAGTCACTATTCGGTGGCCTTCCACCGGTACTTGGACTCACTTCCCTGGCTCCCCAGCAAGATCGACTGGTCAGAATTGCGACATGTATTCGTCTCCCTGGAGGGGGGTGATGACGTGGACTTGAAGGCGATAGCGGAGACACCAATCGGCCGCCATCGATACACAATGGTCAGCTATAAGGCGGCAGACGCGGCAATTCTGTGCCGGACGGAGGATGCGTTTCGGGATGCCGACGTCTTGTACATGCGGGCGCCGGGGCCACGCTATATGTGTGGCGCGCAGTTGATCGACGACTCACCCGTGTTGAGTGTTGAAGCTTTCGCAGAGTATGACCTTCCAGGATTCACCGTGAGCTTGTGAATGGTTGATTCGCTTCAGGGACTTGCTGCGTCTCTGAGGTGTGGGTCTTCGCTCCCATGAAGACCTGTGGCTGCATAGTTCCACCTGCCGGAACCAGCTCGCCAGGCCCGGCTGCCGGGAGAGGTGCCGGGCTGCGCCCCGCAGGGTTCCGAACGCGTCCAGCACCTCTTCGGTGCGTTCCACGAACTCCGGCTGCGGAAAGCGCCGGCCCTGCTCGACCGAGGCGACGGTCGGCTGTGAATAGCGCACCAGAGGCGGAACTCCTCCTGACAGAGCCTCGCCCGCTTGCGGAACGGCTTCAGTACTTCGCCGAAGGCCTTGGGGCTGTCCGAAGTCTCCGGTCGGCACAGCTGTTCGCGGAGTCGTGCCCTTCGTCGGCGGACGTGTCCCCGGCCATGCAGTCCGCCATCCGGCCGCCCTCGCGAGTTCCGCGCCGCGTGCTGCGCACTCTGAACTCACGCGTGGTCACGGAACGTCACTCCGGCTGCCCACCGCCGGCGCCCGTACACGGCTCGCAGGCTCGCGAGCACGAGCCGGCGACCTGGTTCAGGGGATGCGAGGGGCCACGCGGTCCCGGCGTCCCATCTCGCCGCAGGTCTCAACGGGGCGTCACTGCCCGCCCGTTCACGCCCCCTCACACTTTGTCCACATCGTGGATGAAGCCAACTTATCCGTTGCCAAAGGGGTTTCCGAATGGGACGAAGATGGCTACCGTCCTGTGGTGCAACGGACATGAGCCGCGTTCCCCCTCGTAGTTCGTACGGCTCCCGCACCTTCCCGTAAGCCCCCGACTCCGACGCATCACCGAACACCACGGTCCTGCCCGGACAACCACCACTGCGGCGCGACGGCGCGCGCCTGTGCCAGCTCAAGCGGTCAACGACACCCACGTCACCAACCGTTCTCCCTCTCAGGAGGAGTCGCGTGCACAGGATCACCCGTTTCCCATTCCTGCCCTCCGGACCTGACAGACACCCACGACAGCGTCACTCGCCGCCCCGCACCCGGCGGAGGCGCGGCGTGTTCCGCTCCCGCATCGCCCTTCTCGTCTCCGGCGTCCTGGTCGCCGGCGGCCTCACACTCGGCGCCGCACCGGCCTCGGCGGCACCGCCCCACGGTGCGGACGCCAAGCCCGAGGCCGCCGACTTCCAACAGGTCACTCTCGCCAAGGGAGTTGCCGAGACCGGCGAGCCCATGACCTTCACGGTGCTGCCGGACCGGTCCGTGCTGCACACCTCGCGCGACGGCACGCTGCGCCTCACCGACGCGGGTGGTTCCACGAAGGTGGCCGGGCAGATCCCCGTCTACAGCCACGACGAGGAAGGGCTCCAAGGCATCGGCGCCGACCCGGACTTCGCCGACAACCGCTTCGTCTACCTCTACTACGCGCCGCCCCTGAACACCCCCGAGGGCGACGCTCCCGAGACGGGCAACCCGGACGACTTCAAGCCCTTCGACGGCGTCAACCGGCTCTCCCGCTACGTGCTGTCCGAGGACGGCACCCTCGACATGGACAGCGAGAAGACGATCCTCGAAGTACCCGCCAGCCGTGGCCTGTGCTGCCACGTCGGCGGCGACATCGCCTTCGACAACGACGGCAACCTGCTGCTGTCCACCGGCGACGACACCAACCCGTTCCAGTCCGACGGCTACACACCGATCGACGAACGGGCCGACCGCAACCCGGCGTTCGACGCCCAGCGCAGCTCCGGCAACACCAACGACCTGCGCGGCAAGATCCTCCGCATCAAGGTGAAGGACGACGGCTCCTACGACATCCCGGACGGCAACCTCTTCGAGCCGGGCACCGAGAAGACGCGCCCCGAGATCTTCGCGATGGGCTTCCGCAACCCGTTCCGCATGAGCGTCGACAAGCCCACGGGCATCGTCTACGTCGGCGACTACGGTCCCGACGCCGGCACTGCCGACCCGGCCCGTGGTCCCGCAGGGCAGGTGGAGTTCGCGCGCGTCACCGAGGCGGGGAACTACGGCTGGCCGTACTGCACCGGCGACAACGATGCCTTCACCGACTACGACTTCGGCAGCGGCGAGTCCGGCGAGAAGTTCGACTGCGACGCCCCGAAGAACGACTCGCCCAACAACACCGGCCTCACCGAGCTGCCGCCCGCGCAGGCGGCCTGGATCCCCTACGACGGCGCGTCCGTGCCGGAGTTCGGCGACGGTTCCGAGTCGCCCATGGGCGGCCCCGTCTACCGCTACGACAAGAACCTCGACTCGGATGTGAAGTTCCCGAAGGAGTACGACGGGGACTTCTTCGCCGGCGAGTTCGGGCGGCAGTGGCTCAAGCGGATCGAGCAGCAGAAGGACGGCACCGTCACCTCCATCAACGACTTCCCCTGGGCCGGGACGCAGGTGATGGACATGGAGTTCGGCCCGGACGGAGCGCTGTACGTGCTCGACTACGGCACCGGCTTCTTCAACGGCGACGAGAACTCGGCGGTGTACCGCATCGAGAACGCCACCGACGGCCACAGTCCCGTCGCGGAGGCCACGTCGGACAGGACCAGCGGACAGGCGCCGCTGGAAGTCGCCTTCTCCTCCGAGGGCAGCAGCGACGCCGACGGGGACGAGCTCAGCTTCAGCTGGGACTTCGGTGACGGCGGCACTTCCGACGAGGCGGACCCGACGCACACCTACACCGAGAACGGCACGTACTCCGCGACGGTGACCGCCACCGACCCCGGCGGCCGCACCGGAAGCGCGAGCGTCATCGTCACCGTGGGGAACACCGCGCCGACCGTGGAGCTGCAACTGCCCGCCGACGGGCAGCCGTTCGGCTTCGGTGACGAGGTGCCCTTCAAGGTCGAGGTGACCGACCCGGAGGACGGCGAGATCGACTGCTCCAAGGTCGAGGTCAGTTACGTGCTCGGCCACGACAGCCACGGCCATCCGATCACCTCGGCCAAGGGCTGCTCCGGCACCATCAAGACCAGCGCGGACGGCGAACACGACCCGAACGCCGACATCTTCGGGGTCTTCGACGCGAAGTACACCGACGGCGGAGGCGGCGGCCAGGACCCGCTGACCGGTCACGACCAGAGCATCCTCCAGCCCGAGCACCGGCAGGCCGAGCACTTCACCTCCTCGGCCGACGGCGTCACCGTCGCCGACGCGGAAGGCGCCGAAGGCGGACGTGCGGTGACCGGAGTGGAGAACGGCCAGTGGATCGCCTTCGACCCGTATGTCACCGAGCACGTCACGGAGTTGTCCGCCCGCGTCAAGGGCGGCGGCAGCGCGGGCGGCGCCGTCGAGGTGCGGGCGGGAGCGCCGGACGGCACCCTGCTCGGCACGGCAGAGGCCGGCACCGGAGACGGCTGGCGGGATGTGACCACCGCCGTCGAGAACGCACCGCAGGGCACCGGGAAGCTCTTCCTGGTCTTCAAGGGCGGCGCGGGCGACCTGTTCGACCTGGACAGCTTCAAGGTCACCACCGGTTGAGAGGAGGAGAGCAGATGAAACGAACACGAACACGCAGATCACACCGAACGTGCGGAACAGGCGGAACACGCGGAACACGCGGAACACGCGGAACACGCGGAACACGCACCGCTCGTGCCGCCGTCACCGCGGCCTCGGCGCTGCTGCTGGCCGCGTCGGCAGCGGTGCCGGTGCAGGCTGCGGCGCCGCAGAAGCCGCCGCGCGACGGCGAATCCGTGCTGGTCTTCTCCCGCACGGCCGGCTTCCGCCACGACTCCATACCCGACGGGATCGAGGCGCTGCGGAACCTTGGTGAACAGCACGGCTTCACGGTCGACGCCACGGAGGACGCGCGCGTCTTCACCCCGGGACGCCTCGCCGCCTATGACGCGGTGGTCTTTCTCTCGACGACGGGCGACGTACTCGACAAGTCACAACAGGCCGCGTTCGAGGGCTACATCGCGGACGGAGGAGGTTACGTCGGCGTGCACGCCGCGGCCGACACGGAGTACGACTGGCCGTGGTACGGGGGGCTCGTGGGCGCCTGGTTCGACTCGCACCCGCAGATCCAGCCCGCCACGGTCGACGTCGAGGACAGGGCAAACCCCGCCACCGCCCATCTGGGCACGGCCTGGGAGCGCACCGACGAGTGGTACAACTACCGCTCCAACCCGCGTGAGGACGTCCACGTCCTCGCGGCCCTTGACGAGGGCTCGTACACGGGCGGCAACATGGGCGGCGACCACCCCATCGCCTGGTGCCACGAGTACGGCGGCGGCCGGGCCTTCTACACCGGCGGCGGGCACACCAAGGAGTCCTTCGCGGACGACGCCTTCCGCACGCATCTGCTCGGCGGCGTGCGGTGGGCGACCGGCGCCGCGCAGGCCGACTGCCGTCCGGAGAACGGCTACAGGGCCGTCTACGACAGCGGCACCGGGCTGGGCGAGTGGAAGCAGGCCGGGCCCGGACACTTCGAGGAGAGCGGAGACGGAACGCTCAACACCGTCGGCGGAATGGGCCTGTTGTGGCACGGGACGGAGCTGAAGGGCAGCTATTCCCTGAAGTTCGACTGGAAGATGGCCGGGGACGACAACTCCGGTGTCTTCGTGGGCTTCCCGGCCTCCGACGACCCGTGGTCCGCGGTCGACAAGGGTTACGAGATCCAGATCGACGCGACGGACGTGCCGGAGAAGACGACCGGTTCGGTCTACGGATTCCAGTCGGCCGACCTGGAGGCCCGTGACGCGGCGCTCAACCCGCCGGGGGAGTGGAACACCTACGAGATCCGCGTCGAGGGCGAACGACTCCAGGTCTGGCTCAACGGCACCCGCATCAACGACTTCACCAACACCGACCCCGCCCGCAGCCTCACCGACGGCCACATCGGCCTGCAGAACCACGGTGACGACGACGAAGTGGCCTTCCGCGACATCAGGCTGCGCCAACTGGAACCCGCGGCGGGCGGCACGAGCCGGCAGGGAGGACGGCACTGAGCCGGGGGCCCGGCCGCGCCCAGCCGCCCGGCGGCGGGCGGGGCCGCGCCCGAAGGTGACCCCGACGTGAACCGCCGTCCGGCACACGCCGGATGACGGACCGCAGCCGGCGGTCCGTCAACACGGTGTCCGCCGGTCCGAGGGGGGCCGCGGGCACCGGCAGGCGGCGGGCGAGGAGAACGCCGACTCCTCCCCGCCGCCCCAGCCGTGAGCGGTGCGGCACCCGGCCCGGGAGCCGCACCGGGCACATCACCGAACCGCACCGAACCGAACCGAACCGGAACGGCACCGGTACGGCACCGGTACGGCACCGGTACGGCACCGGTACGGCACCGGTACGGCACCGGTACGGCACCGGCAACGGGCCCGAGCTCAGCCCGGCCGGGTCCGGTGACGGTTCCCGCCCGTGCGGCGTCACGGTCCCGGCCGTGCAGTTCCGGTGCAACTCCGGGGCCGCGCGGCCCTGTTCGGCACCCCCTCACCACGACACACCCGCGCGACACCCGCACCACCCGCGACACCGCGAGACCCGGTCCACCCGTACACCCCCTCACAGCGGAGGCAGGCCGTGACCGAAGACAACCCGACCCAGCCCGACGTCACCCCGGACGGCGCCCGCACCGGCGTGTGGCTCATCGGAGCACGCGGCTCCGTCGCCACGACCGCCGTCGCGGGCTGCGCCGCTCTCGCCTCCGGAATGCACCCGCCCACAGGCATGGTCACCGAGACCGCAGCCTTCGCCGGAAGCGGCCTGCCCCCGCTGGGGCGGCTGGTCTTCGGCGGCCACGACACCACGTCGTGCCCGCTGCCCAAGCGCGCCGAACAGCTCGTCGCGGGCGGGGTCCTCCCGCACGGCCTCCCCGCGGCCGTGCACGACGGGCTCGCCGCAGCCGACGCCTGCATACGTCCCGGCGGTCCCCCCACCGGCGGTCCCCTCAGGCCCTCCGGCGCCGAGGGGGAGGACCCGCGCGGCGAGGACGAACTGATCGAAGCCTTCGCCGCCGACATCACGGCCTTCACCCGCGAGAACGCCCTCGCCCGCACGGTCGTCGTCAACGTGGCCTCCACGGAAGGCAGTTCCGGCAGCGACGACCCCGCGCTGCCGCCCAGCTCCCGCTACGCGGCCGCCGCGCTCCGCGCCGGCTGCCCGTATGTGAACTTCACGCCGTCCACGGGCCTGCACCATCCACGGCTGCGGGGGGAAGCCCGCCGCCGCGGGCTGCCGCACGCGGGCCGCGACGGCAAGACCGGTCAGACGCTGCTGCGTTCCGTGCTCGCGCCGATGTTCGCGCAGCGCGCGCTGCCGGTGCGCGCGTGGTCGGGCACCAACCTCCTCGGCGGGGGCGACGGCGCCGCCCTGGCCGATCCCGGTGCCGCCGCCGCGAAGAACGCCGGCAAGGAGCGCGTTCTCGCCGACAATCTGGGCGGACTTCCGGAGGGGCAGCTGCACATCGACGACGTCCCGGCGCTGGGGGACTGGAAGACGGCGTGGGACCACGTCGCCTTCGACGGCTTCCTCGGCTCCCGCATGATCCTCCAGACCGTCTGGCAGGGCTGCGACTCGGCGCTCGCGGCACCCCTCGTCCTCGACCTCGCGCGCATTGTGGCGCGCGCCCACGAGGCCGGCGTCGAGGGAGCGGTGGACGGGCTCGGGTTCTACTTCAAGGACCCCGACAGCGGCCCGGCCGATCTGCCGGGTCAGTGGCACGAACTGCTTGCCCTGGCCGGCCGGTTGCGGGCGGCCGCGTGAGCGGCGGGCGCGGGACGCCTGGACACGGGACGCGTGGACGCACGACGGGCGGAGGCGCGACGGGCCGAGCGGCGCCGCCCGGGCGCGGTGGCTCCGCCGCTGCCGCCTGGGCCGAACTGCTGCGCGTATCGGCCCTGTTCACGGTTCCCGGCGACGCGATCGCGGGCGCCGCGGCAGCCGGACACCGGCCGAACCGCGGTACGGTCCTGGCGGCCGGCTCGTCGCTGTTCCTGTACGAGGCCGGCATGGCTCTCAACGACTACTCGGACCGGCACATCGACGCGGTCGAACGCCCCGGGCGCCCGCTCCCGTCCGGACGCATCACCCCCGCACGGGCACTGGCGGCCGGGGTGGCGCTGACGGCCGCGGGACTGGGCCTGGCCGCCGCGGCGGGCCGCGGAGCACTGCTCACGGCCACCGCGCTCGCCGGCACGGTCTGGGCCTACGACCTGCGGCTCAAGCACACGCCGTTCGGTCCGGCCGCGATGTCGGCCGCCCGCGGACTCGACCTCGTCATGGGCGCGGCGGCCACCGTGCCCACCAGTGCGACCATCACCGTGCCCACCACTGCGGCCAACGCCGCGCACCCCGGCACGCGAGGGCGCACGGGGGAGGTGCTGCGGGCCGCCGGACTGCTCGCGGCCCACACCTTCGCCGTGACCGCTCTCTCGCGCCGGGAGACGCTCGGCGCGTCACCGGCGGTGCCCCTCGCCGCGCTGGGCGCCGTCGGAGCGGTCGCCGCCGTCGCCGGCGGAGCCCTCGGGCCCGCGCGCGGCAGGACGACGGGCCGGGCCCGTGCCGTGATGGCCGCAGCCTATGCGGTCACCGCCGCCCGCCCCCTCGCCCATGCGGTCCTCAACCCCTCGCCGCCGCTGCTTCAGCGCGCCGTCGGAGGCGGGATACGCGCCACGATCCCGCTCCAGGCGGCGCTGGGCGCGCGTGCGGGGCGGCCCGGCGCGGCGGCCCTGGTGCTCGCCCTGCTGCCGTCGGCGGCGCGGGTCTCACGGAAGGTCAGCCCCACATGAGCGGGACCCCAGCCGGGACAGGAACCGGGACCGCCCGGCAGCAGCGAAGCTCCGGCCTGCGCTACGCGTACGGCACCAACGGCCTCGCCGATCTGAGGCTCGCGGACGCCCTCGCTCTCCTCGCGGACCTCGGCTACGACGGCGTGGGACTCACTCTCGACCACATGCATCTCGACCCGCTCGCACCGGACCTGGCTCGGCGGACGGCCGCCGTGGGCAGGACGCTGAGGCGGCACGGGCTGTCCGCGACCGTCGAGACCGGGGCCCGCTACGTGCTCGACCCGCGCCGCAAGCACCACCCCACCCTCCTGGACCCCGATCCCGAAGCGCGGGCCGCGCGCCTGGAGTTGCTGCTGAAGGCCGTACGTGTCGCCGCCGATCTCGGCGCGCACGCCCTGCACTTCTTCAGCGGCACACTGCCGGACGGCGTGGACGCGCACACCGGCTGGCCCCGCTTCGTGGACGGCGTCGGCGCGCTGCTCGCGGCAGCGCAGGCCGCGGGCGTGGCACTGGCGGTCGAGCCCGAACCGGGGCATCTGCTGGACGACTTGGCGGCATTCCACCGGCTGCGCTCCAGCCTCGGCGAGCCCGAAGGCCTCGGTGTGACCCTGGACGTCGGGCACTGCCTGTGCCTGGAGCCCGAGCCGCCGCACGAGTGCGTCCGGGCCGCGGCGCCCTGGCTGAGGCATGTGCAGATCGAGGACATGCGGCGGGGTGTCCACGAACATCTCCCGTTCGGTGAAGGCGAGTTGGACGTGCCGCCGGTCCTCGCCGCGCTGCGCGAGGCGCGCTACGGGGGGCTCGTCACCGTCGAACTGCCCCGCCACTCGCACGCCGGGCCCGACTGCGCCCGCGACGCCATCCGCTTCCTCCGGCAGGCCGAGGCCCGGGCGGCCCGCGGCGGCGGCCCGGCCGGCCCCGGGGGAGCGGCGGAACGGCCCCTGCCCGAGACGGAGAGAGGAGCCGCACCATGCTGAACGCCCGCATCCCTCACGACCCCCCTCCCCCCGCTCCACCCCGGCTTCCCGACGCGCACGAACACCCCACGCTCCAGGACATCCGGGAGCGGCTGGAGCACCAACTGGACGCCACCGGCCGCGCCTGGCTGGCAGAGGCGCTCGCCGACGCAGCCGAGGCACCGGCCGAGGCGGGGCGCGCACCCGGGAACGCCACCTGGGAGCTGCACTTCTCCTCCGCGGGACGCCACTGCGGACGCACCGCCGCAGGCGACGCCCGCGTCCTCCTCCTGCACGCGGCGGACGCCGGCACGGACACCCTCACCCGTCTGTACCGGCAGGGCACGGCCGCCGAACGCGCCGCCGTGCTGCGCGCGTTGCCCCTTCTGCCCGCGGGTGCCGCGCCGGAGGCGCTGCCGCTGGTCGAGGACGCGCTGCGCGCCAACGACACCACCCTCGTCGCCGCCGCCGTCGGCCCGTACGCGGCAGCACATCTCGACCCCCACGGCTGGCGGCACGCGGTGCTGAAGTGCCTGTTCACCTCGGTCCCCCTCGACGCGGTCGCCGGCCTGGCACGCCGAGCACGCGGCGACGCCGAACTGGCCCGGATGCTCAGCGACTTCGCCCATGAACGCACCGCCGCCGGCCGCCCCGTACCGGCGGACCTGCACCGCGCCCTCGCCCTGACGGGCCCGCCGGGCGACGGCCCGCCCGCCACCGCCGGAGCACCGGAGGACCCCGCCCCCGCGCACCCGCCCGAGGAGATCTGATGCGCATCTTCGACCCGCACATCCATATGACCTCGCGGACCACCGACGACTACACCGCCATGTACGAGGCGGGCGTGCGCGCCCTCGTCGAACCGTCCTTCTGGCTGGGCCAGCCCCGCACTTCGCCCCAGTCCTTCTACGACTACTTCGACTCCCTCCTGGGCTGGGAGCCCTTCCGGGCCGCCCAGCACGGCATCGCCCACCACTGCACCATCGCCCTCAACCCCAAGGAGGCCGGCGACCCCCGCTGCGTGCCCGTCCTCGACGAACTGCCCCGCTACCTCGTCAAGGACGGCGTCGTCGCCGTGGGCGAGATCGGCTACGACTCGATGACGTCCGCCGAGGACACCGCGCTGGCCGCACAGCTCCAACTCGCCGCCGACCACGGCCTGCCCGCCCTCGTGCACACCCCGCACCGCGACAAGGCCGCGGGACTGCGGCGCACGCTCGACGTGCTCGGCGAGTCCGCCCTGCCGCCGGAGCGTGTCGTGCTCGACCACCTGAACGAGGCGACGGTGGACGAAGCGGCCTCGTCCGGCTGCTGGTTGGGCTTCTCCATCTACCCCGACACCAAGATGGACGAGATCCGCATGGTGCGGCTGCTGCGACTGCACGGCACGGACCGCGTCCTGGTCAACTCCGCCGCCGACTGGGGCCGCAGCGACCCGCTCAAGACCCGCGCCGTGGGCGACGCCATGCTCGACGCCGGCTTCAGCGACGACGAGGTCGACAAGGTGCTGTGGCGCAACCCCGTCGCCTTCTACGGGCAGAGCGGCCGGCTCGACCTCGAGGCGGCCTCCGGCTCCGGACCGGCCACGCACGAAGGCAACTCCATTCTTCGCGGCGGGAATTGAGAGGCGGACTGCCATGCGCTTCAAACACCCCGACGGCTCGACCGTCCACCTCGCCTACTGCACCAACGTGCACGCCGCCGAGGATCTCGACGGCGTGATGGACCAGCTGCGCGAACACGCCGAACCCGTGCGCCGCCGCCTGCACCGCGACCGCCTCGGCATCGGCCTGTGGCTGGCCCGCGACGCCGTACGCAGACTCACCGCCGACCCCGCGGCCGTCAGAGCGCTGCGCGCCGAACTCGACCACCGCGGCCTCGAAGTCGTCACCCTCAACGGATTCCCCTACCAGGGGTTCGGCGCCGAACGGGTCAAGTACCGCGTCTACAGGCCCGACTGGACCGAACCCGAACGGCTGGAGCACACCACCGAACTGGCCCGGCTCCTGACTGCGTTGCTCCCCGAGGACGCCGACGCAGGCACCGTCTCGACCCTGCCGCTGGCCTGGCGCGAAGGGTTCACACCCGAGCGGCGCCGCGCTGCGCTCTCCGCCCTCGGCGTGCTCGCCGCACGCCTCGACGCGCTGGAGGAGACGACCGGACGCAGCATCCGCGTCGGCCTGGAACCCGAGCCGGGCTGCACCGTGGAGACCACGGCCGACGCGCTGGAGGTGCTCGCCGGCGCGGACGCCCCTCCCGCGCACCGCATCGGCGTGTGCGTCGACACCTGCCATCTGGCCACCCAGTTCGAGGACCCCGGCCGCGCGCTGGACGCCCTGAGCGCAGCGCACGTGCCCGTCGTGAAGAGCCAGCTCTCCGCCGCGCTCCACGCCGAACGCCCCGCGGTCGACGGGGCTCTGGCCGCCCTCGCGGCATTCGACGAACCCCGCTTCCTCCACCAGACGCGCGCCCTCACCCCCGCCGGGGTCCGCGGCACCGACGACCTCGGCGAGGCCCTGCGCGCCGGGGCCCTGCCCGGATCCGTCCCCTGGCGCTCGCACTTCCACGTACCGCTCCACGCGCCGCCGCAGCCGCCGCTGACCTCCACCCTCGGCGTGCTGGAGGCGGCGCTGGCCCGGCTCGTCGGCGGGGCCGCGCCGCTGACACACCACCTCGAGGTGGAGACCTACACCTGGCAGGCCCTCCCGCACGGTCTGCGGCCGCGCAGCCGCGCCCAGCTGGCCGACGGGATCGCGGCCGAACTCGACGTGGCCCGGGAGATGCTGACCGCCCTCGGCCTGAAGGAGCTGCCGTGAAAGAGCCCCGGCAAGGCCCGCCGTCCTCCTCCCGCCCCCGGGGGTCCTCACAGGCACCGACTCCGCTGCTCGTCCTGGACGTCGTCGGCCTGACCCCGCAACTCCTCGCCCACATGCCGCGGTTGAAGGCGATGGCCGGTGAAGGCAGCTACCGGCCGCTGGGCACGGTGCTGCCGGCCGTCACCTGCGCCGCGCAGTCCACGTTCCTCACGGGCCTCACCCCGCAGGAGCACGGAATCGTCGGCAACGGCTGGTACTTCCGCGAACTGGGCGAGGTGCTGCTGTGGCGCCAGCACAACGCCCTCGTCTCCGGGGAGAGACTGTGGGACGCCGCCCGCGCCCGGCACCCCGGCTACACCGTCGCCAACGTCTGCTGGTGGTACGCCATGGGAGCGGGCACCGACTGGACGGTCACCCCGCGCCCCGTCTACTACGCCGACGGACGCAAGGAACCCGACTGCTACACCCGGCCGCCGGAACTCCACGACGAACTCACCGGCGAACTCGGCACGTTCCCCCTCTTCCACTTCTGGGGCCCCGGCGCGGACCTCGTCTCCTCCCGCTGGATCACCGACGCGACCCGGTACCTGCTGCGCACCCGCCGGCCCGATCTCGCCCTGTGCTACGTCCCGCACCTCGACTACGACCTTCAGCGCTACGGTCCCGACGACCCCCGCTCCCACCGCGCCGCCGCCGAACTCGACGCCGTGCTCGCCCCGTTGCTGGACGACGCGGACGCCGAGGGACGCACCGTCGTCGCGCTCTCCGAGTACGGCATCACGCGCGTCGACCGCACCGTCGACATCAACCGTGCGCTGCGCCGCGCGGGCCTGCTCGAAGTGCACACCCAGGACGGCATGGAGTACCTGGACCCCACCACTTCGCGTGCCTTCGCCGTCGTCGACCATCAGCTCGCCCACATCTACGTCCGCGACCCCGCCGCCGACCTGGAGGCGGCCCGCGAGGTGGTCGAGTCCCTGGAGGGCGTCGCCGAACTCCTCGACGAGCGCGGCAAGAAGGCGCACCACCTGGACCATCCCCGCTCCGGTGAGCTCGTCGCCGTCGCGGAGCCCCGCGCCTGGTTCACCTACTACTACTGGCTCGACGACGCCCGCGCCCCCGACTTCGCCCGGCTGGTCGAGATCCACCGCAAGCCGGGCTACGACCCGGCCGAGCTGTTCATGGACCCGCTCGACCCGTACGTGCGAGTGCGCGCCGCGACCGCACTCGCCCGCAAGAAGACCGGCATGCGCTACCGCATGGCGGTCGTGCCCCTCGACCCCTCACCGGTGCGCGGCAGCCACGGCCGGCTTCCCGGACGCAGCGACGAAGGGCCCGTCTTCATCTGCTCACGCCCCGGCGTGGCGGAGGGTGCCGGTCCGCTGCCCGCCACCGACGTCAAGTCCCTGCTCGTCAACCTCGCTCTGGGAGAGCCCACATGAGACGTACGACGAACACCCCCGACCCCGAACTGTCCATGCGACTGCGCCGCCGCGGCTTCCTCGGTGTCGCCGCAGGCGCCGCCGCGGCCTCCCTGCTGGGCAGCGCCGCCGGCACGGCACACGCCGCCGACGGAACCGAGGCGGCGGCGCACGGCCGCTGCGGCCCGCTGGTGCCCAAGGGCCGACTGGGTATCCAGCTCTACACCCTGCGCGACAAGGTCGCCTCGCTCGGTTTCGCCGCCGTCTTCGAGGAACTGTCCCGCTACAGCTACGAACAGGTCGAGTTCGCCGGCTACAGCCAGGGGACCGGGGACATCTCCCTCGCCGAACTGCGCAAGCTGCTGCGGGAGTACGGGCTGCGCGGCATCGGCAGCCATGTCGGCTACTACTCCGGCAACCCGGACGACTACACCTTCGACACCCAGCTGGAGAAGGTCCTCGACGACGCCGCCGCGCTCGGTCTGCCCCATGTCGGCACCGCCGCCAGCCCGGACCGGTACGGCCGCACCGTCGACGCGTGGAAGCGCGCGGCGGAGGACTTCAACCGGTACGGGGCCGCCGCCCGCAAACGCGGACTGAAGTTCTACCAGCACAACCACCAGATGGAGTTCGGCTTCGCCGAGGACCGCCCCGACGTGCGCCTGTACGACGTGCTGCTCGCCGAGACCGACCCGGAGCTGGTGTACCTGGAGATGGACATCTACTGGGCGTACGCCGGCCAGTACCGCTTCAGCGTCCGCCCGGACGGCACCCCTGCGCCCTTCGAGCCCGTCGACTACGTCCTCGCGCAGCCGGAGCGCTACCCGCTCTTCCACGTCAAGGACGGCGAGCACGACGAGACGTCCGACGACGGCTACCGGATGGTGGACGTCGGCGACGGCGACATCGACTACCGGCGCTTCCTGACGAAGGTCGGCCGCACGCCCGGCGGGAAGAAGCACAACTGGCTGGTGGAGCACGACCAGCCGGAGGACTCCCTCAGGACGGCCCGCCGCTCGGCGTCCCATCTGCGCTCGCTGCGCGGCAGTTCACGCTGACACGTGCGACGGCGCCGGGCCGCTTCCCTCCCACGCGCATGCGGGGGAGGGAAGCGGCCCGGCGCCGTTGTCGCTGAACGTCCGTCCTGGGGCTCAGGCCCGGGACGCGTACGAGACGAAGCCCGCCCAGGCGGTGGGGGAGAGGGCGAGCTGCGGGCCCTGGGCGTTCTTGGAGTCGCGCACGTGGACGGTGTCCGGGCAGGAGGCGACTTCCACGCAGTCGTCGCCGGAGGGGCTGCTGTAGCTGGACTTGTGCCAGGAGAGGGCGACTTCGACGCAGTCGCCGCTGGAGCTGCTGCTGTAGCTGCTCTTGAACCAAACCAGTTCGCTGGCGCTCATAGTGCTCCTCGCATTCGCGTCAGCAGGCTCAGGGAGTCTTCAAGGGGGAGTGCCTGCGAGCGCATCCTGGCATACCGCATCTGGTGAATGCTGACCACTTTCGGGTCGGAGACGAAGTGGCCGGTCTCCTGCCCCTCGCTGTAGCCGAAGCACTTATGTTCCGGAGTCTCCAGCAGCTGCATTGGACCGTGCAGCCCCGCGTGGTTCTCCCGCTGGACGGGCATCAGCTGGATCTCCACGTTGCGCAGTTCCGCGATCTCCAGTACGTGGTCGATGAGTTCCCGTGTTACCGCCGTTCCGCCCGTGTGGCGAAGAAATAGATGCTCTTCCAGGATGAAGCTGTAGGCCGTGTTCGGCCGCTCTCTCAATAGGCGTTGCCGATCTGCCCGTGCTGCCCACAGGGCCTCGATCTGCTCGTCATTAAGCGGGGGAAGGTGATTGGCGTACAGCGTCCGCGCATACGCTTCCGTCTGCAACAGCCCTGGAATCAGGCGGCATTCGTAGGTGTTGAGCGTGATCGCCTCGGCTTCGAGCCGTGCCCATTGCCGGAACCAGCTCGCCAGTCCCGGCTGACGCGAGAGGTGCCGCGCCGCGCCGCGCAGTGCCCCGAACGCGTCCAGCACCTCCTCCGCGCGTTCCACGAACTCCGGCTGCGGGAACCGCCGTCCCTGTTCGACCGAGGCGACTGTCTGGGGTCCGTAGCACACGCGTGGCGCGAACTCCTCCTGCGTCAGCCCCTTCCGTTTGCGGAAGGCCTTGAGGACTTCGCCGAACGCCTTCAAGCTGTCCGACGTTTCGGGTTCGCAGCCGATCGGCGCGCCGCCCGCCCCGGTGACGTTCGCCCAGCCCGCACCGTCCGTGCCGTCCGTCATGCCCGGCCGTCCTCTCGTGCTTCCGTACCTCGCAGATCTCGTACTCACGCATCGTCACGAACGCCACACGGACCGTCCACTCTCCGCACCCGTACGCCCCCCGCCAGTACGGGTGGCAGACCTGGTGAACGGCCGTCCCACCGTCTTGCCCGGGACCGGTCCGCTTGCGGGCTGCCGTTCTGCGAAGACGCTCTGCCCGCACGGGTGTTGAGCCAGATGAAGGCGAAAGCGGCGGGCGCACGGACGGACGCGAGAACGAACAACTGCCGGGCCACCCGCGGGATGCGGGCGGCCCGGCAGCTGCCGGATCTGTCGTCCTCCGTTTCCTCTTCCTCACTCACCGCCGATCGGCTGCGGATTGGGCGTGATCACTGACTTCTTGGGCCGTCCCGGCTGGGTCAGGAACAGCGCCACGACGCCGGCGAACAGCGACGTGCCGCCGGCGAGCCAGAACGCGCCGCCGTAGCCCCACGAGCTCACGACCATCGAGCCCAGGCCCGCGCCGGCTATGCCGGACAGCAGCTTGGAGCTGTAGACCATGCCGTAGTTGGTGGCGTTGTTGTTCTCACCGAAGTAGTCCGCCGTCATCGCCGCGAACATCGGGAAGATCGCGCCGCCGCCGAAGCCGGAGATCATCGAGCAGAGCAGGAACAGCGGCATCGACTTCGCCTCACCGGACAGCAGGATGCCGAACTGCGACAGCCCCAGCACAGCGCAGACGAAGATCAGGCACTGCTTGCGGCCGTACCGGTCGGACAGCCACCCGATGACGCCACGCCCGGTGCCGTTGACGATGGCCTTCAGCGACATGGCCGTGGCGACGATGCCGCCCGCGAAACCCATCTCGTTGCCGAAGGGCACCTGGAAGGCGATACCGAAGATGTTCACACCGGACGTGCACAGCAGACAGAACCACATCAGCGGCACCCGTCCGGTCTGGAACGCTTCCTTGGCGGAGTACTGCTTCACCGCGGGCGGGTTCATCTTCAGCGCGCGGCGTGCGCGCGGGTCGTCCGGCTCCTTGAGCGGGTCGACGTGCGGAGGCCACCAGTTCTTCGGCGGGTCCTTGAAGAAGGAGCCGGCGACGGCGACCACGGCTGCCAGGAAGATGCCGACAGTGATCAGCACCCAGCGGAAGTTGCCGACGTCCATGAAGCCGGTGAAGATGAACACGAACGGCACCGAGCCGTAGGCGAAACCGCCGTTGACGAAGCCGGTCTTGCCGCCCTTCCGTTCCGGATACCACTTGCCGACCATGTTCACACAGGTCGCGTAGACCGCACCGGCGCCCATGCCACTGAAGACACTGAAGCCGATGTAGGCCATGATGACGTTCGGCGAGTAGGCGAGCGCCAGATAGCCGATGAAGGTGCCCAGGGCACCCCACATCATCGCCTGCCGTGCGGGGAAGCGGCCCGACTCGCGCAGCTTGCCGACCGGGAAGGCCACGCCTCCCTGGAAGAGGACCCAGATTCCCATCATCCAGAAGATGTGCGCACTGTTCCAGCCGTGCGCGGTGTGGAGCGTTTCCTCGGCCGACGCGAACGCGTACTCCGCCGAGGAGATGCCCATCATTCCGACCCACGGGAGGATGACCATCCAACGGCGGTGCCGCCCCATGATGTCGATGTCGGTCTCGCCTATCCGGTAGGTCCGACCGTTCTTGTCGGTCACCTCCCTGTATGGGAGGGCCGACGGTGCTTCCGTTGTTGTCATGTTCTGCACCCCTTGCGTGGAGAGAGTCTGGCCAGCGCCCCCTGTCCCGATCTCTTGCTCTGGTGCTGCGTCCTGCCTTTCAGCTCGTCCTGCGGGTGTGGGGACTCCGGCGGCCGCGGTTCCGCCGGAGCCCTGCCGGGGCTTCCCGCCGTAGCGGCGGAGGGAGGTGGATCCGCCCTCACGTGGGAAGCCCACGGCATCTGCGGCTCGTCAGTTGTGTCGCTCTTGTCGTCCCCTGCGCGGTGTCACACGTGGTGTCACGTGCGGTGTCACCGCAGCAGGCCCGCCGCCCGGGCCCACCGGTACTTGGCGCCCAGCACCGCGACCGGCTTCTCCGTCGTGTACGGGTAGGCGACCACGCCGCGCTCGAAGAGGTACTGGCTCGCCTCCTCGACCTCGGTGTCGCCCGCGAGGGACGCCACCACCGGCTTCTCGATGCCCTTCTCCCGCGCCTCGGCCACGACCCTGGCCGTCAGCTCCGCGAACACCATCGGCGGAGTGACGATCGTGTGCCAATAGCCGAGCACGAGAGAGTGGATGCGGGGGTCCTCCAGTCCGAGCCGGATCGTGGCCTCGTACGTGGAGGGCGGCTCACCGCCGGTGATGTCCACCGGGTTGCCCGCGGCGCCGAACGGCGGGATGAAGGCACGGAAGGCCTTGTCCAGGTCCGGCGGGATCTCCATGAGCGACATTCCGTTGTCGACGATGGCGTCCGAGAGCAGCACGCCCGAACCGCCGGCGCCGGTGATGATCACGGTGTTGTCGCCCTGGGGGGTGGGCAGCACGGGCAACGCCCGCGCGTACTCCAGCATTTCGTTCAGGCCCGGCGCCCTGATGACGCCGGCCTGCCGCAGGACGTCGTCGTAGACGGCGTCGTCGCCCGCGAGCGCGCCCGTGTGCGAGCCCGCGGCCTTGGCGCCCGCACTGGTGCGGCCCGCCTTGAGCACGACGACCGGTTTCTTCGGCACGGTCGCCCGTGCCGCTTCGACGAACGCCCGCCCGTCCTTGAGGTCTTCGAGGTGCATCGCGATGCACTTCGTGTTCGGGTCGTCCGCGAAGTAGGTGAGCAGATCGTCCTCGTCGAGGTCGGACTTGTTGCCGAGCCCCACGATCGCGGAGACACCGGTGCTGGTGCTGCGCGCGAAGCCGAGGATGGCCATGCCGATGCCGCCGGACTGGGAGGTGAGCGCCACACCGCCCTTGACGTCGTACGGCGTGCAGAACGTGGCGCACAGGTCGTGCCACGTCGAGTAGTAGCCGTAGATGTTCGGGCCCAGCAGCCGCACACCGTGCTTCTCGCCGATGGCGACGATCTTCTCCTGGAGCTCCACTTCACCCGTCTCGGCGAAACCGGACGGAATCAGCACGGCGTTGGGAATCCCCTTCGCGCCGACGGCCTCCAGGGTGTCCGGCACGAACTTCGCCGGCACGGCGAAGACCGCCACGTCGACGTCGCCGGGGATGTCGGCGACCGACTTGTACGCCTTGCGACCCAGGATCTCGTCGGCCTTGGGGTTGACGGGGTGGATCTCCCCGGGGAAACCGCCGTCGACGAGGTTGCGCATGACCGAATTGCCGATCTTGCCCTGCTCGTTGGAGGCGCCGATCACCGCGACCGACGACGGCTGCATGAGCCGCTTCATCGAGGTGCGGATCTCCTCCGGCGAGTAGCGCCGCCGCTCCGCGGGCTGCCCCTCGGAGAGGAGGATGCGGATGTCCGCCGCCATCGCGCCGTCGGGCGAGGCGAAGACCGGGTTCAGGTCGACCTCCACCAACTCCGGGAAGTCGTGGGCGAGTTGCGAGACGGAGGTGATCACCTGCGTCAGCGCCTCGCGGTCGACCGGGTCACTGCCGCGTACTCCCTTGAGGACCTCGGAGGCCCCGATGCCGTCGAGCATCGACTCCGCGTCCTCGCGGGACGCCGGCGCCAGGCGGAAGGTGACGTCCTTGAGGACCTCCACCAGCACACCGCCCAGACCGAAGGCGACGACCTTGCCGAAGGTGGGGTCGGTGACAGTGCCGACCAGCACCTCCTGCCCGGGCTTCGCCATCTGCTGCACCTGCACGCCGAGCACGTTCGCGTTCGCGTCGTACTTGCGGGCGTTGCCGACGATCTCCGTGTAGGCGCTGCGCACCTCGGCGGAGGAGGACACCCCGACGCGTACGCCGCCCGCGTCGGTCTTGTGCAGGATGTCCGGCGAGACGATCTTCATGACGACGGGGAAGCCGAGCCTGTCGGCCAGCTGCACCGCCTCGTCGGCGGATTCCGCCAGTCCCTCGTCCGGCACCGGGATGCCGTAGGCGTCCGCTACGCGCTTGCCCTCAGGAGCTGTCAGCGACGTGCGCCCCTCGGCGCGGGCGGCATCCAGTACCGCCCGTACCGCTTCCTTGTCCGGCGTGGCGAGGCCGTCGTTCTTACCCTGCGCCATCGGTCAGATCACTCCGTTCGTCTTGAGCAGCGCCAGTTCTTCCTCGTTCAGGCCCAGCTCGCCTATGTAGACCTCCTCGTTGTGTTCGCCCAGCAGCGGCGAGGAGGTGATTTCCACCGGGGAGTCGGAGAGCTTCATCGGGGAGCCCACGGTGGTGAACGAACCGCGCTCGGGGTGATCGACCTCGACGATCATCCCGTTGGCGGCCAGGGACTCGTCCTCGACGATCTCCTTCGTCGAGAGGATCGGCCCGCAGGGGATGTTGTGGGCGTTGAGGGCGCCCAGCACCTCCCACTTGGGCAGCGTGGACGACCACTCCTCGATCATCTGGAACATCTTGTTCAGCTTCGGGAGCCGTGCCTCCGGGGTGTTCCAGTCCGGATCCTCGGCGAGTTCGGGACGGCCGATGAGCTTCGTCAGCGGCTCCCAGCCGACGGGCTGCACGATCACGTACACGTAGTCGTTGGGGCCGCCCGGCGCGCACTTGACCGCCCAGCCGGGCTGTCCGCCGCCGGAGGCGTTGCCCGAACGCGGCACCTCGTCACCGAAGTCCTCGTTCGGGTACTCGCCGAGCGGACCGTGTGCGAGCCGCTGCTGGTCGCGCAGCTTCACACGGCACAGGTTGAGCACCGAGTGCTGCATGGCCACGTTGACGCGCTGTCCCCGGCCCGTGCGCTCGCGCTGGAGCAGCGCGGCGAGGATCGCGGCGACGGTGTGCACGCCGGTGCCCGAGTCGCCGATCTGCGCCCCGGTCGCCAGCGGCGGCCCGTCCTCGAACCCGGTCGTCGACATCGAGCCGCCCATCGCCTGGGCGACGACCTCGTACGCCTTGAAGCTGGTGTACGGGCCCTCACCGAAGCCCTTGATGGACGCGTAGATCAGCTTCGGGTTGATCTGCTTGATGCGGTCCCAGGTGAAGCCCATCCGGTCCACCGCTCCGGGGCCGAAGTTCTCCACGAGGACGTCGCTGCGCCGGATGAGCTCCGTCAGCAGCTCTTTGCCGCGGTCGCTCTTGGTGTTGAGCGTGATGCTGCGCTTGTTGCAGTTGAGCATCGTGAAGTAGAGCGAGTCGGCGTCCGGCAGGTCCCGCAGCTGCTTGCGGGTGATGTCGCCCGAGGTCGCCTCGAGTTTGATCACGTCGGCGCCGAGCCAGGCGAGGAGCTGAGTGGCAGAGGGCCCGGACTGGACGTGTGTCATGTCCAGTATCCGAATCCCGTCGAGTGCCTTCTCCGTCACCGTTGTCGGGCCGGTGGCATGACTGATATCCGTCACATCGGTCACCGCAGTCACCTCACTTGTACATCGTCTGGTTCATGGTTCCGGGGGCGTACGCACCGGGGTCGATCCACCACGTTGACCAGCGAGGGCTCGCCGGATTCGCGTGCGCGCTCCGGCGCCGGCCTGAGCTCGGAGGGCTCGCGCACCACTTCGCCGTGGCCGCCGAGCCGTGCGAACTCCTCGCAGGGAACGTCGCCGAGGGTGTTGCCGACCCGCTCCCGCTCCTCGCTGTACTCGGCCTTCCGGCCGTGCCGCCGCAAAGCGTGTGGATGACCTCCACGCCCTCCGCCTTCAGCGCCTTGGTGACCAGGTGTCCGCCGGATATCAGGTCCGGGCTCCCGCGGCTTTCCTGGCTGTCGTCGGGCATGGATCACGAGTCCCTTCGTCGGGTGCGAGCTCCGGTCAGAGCAGATTGCATACAGTCGACGAATACTGTATGAACCTTGTTATCCCGCATCGAGAGAGCGATGTCCAGGGGGCGTGCACCGATCGTTTCGAAGATCGACCAGGGAGCACATGTGGACCTTTTCGAGCACCAGGCGAGGGAACTCTTCGAGCACTACGGCGTTTTGGTACCGGAAGCGGCGGTCGCGGAGACGGGCAGCGCGGCCCGCGAAGCGGCGGTGAAGCTCGACGCCGATCAGCACGGCGTCGTGGTCAAGGCGCAGGTCAAAACCGGAGGAAGGGGCAAGGCCGGCGGCGTGAAGCTCGCGGCCGACGCCGCCGCCGCGGAGATCACGGCACGTCAGATCCTGGGCATGGACATCAAGGGCCACACCGTGCACAAGGTGATGCTCGCCCAGCCGTTGAAGGTCGAGAAGGAGTACTACGTCTCCTTCGTCCTGGACCGTGCACAGGGATGCTTCATCGCCATCGCGTCCGCCGAGGGCGGCATGGAGATCGAGGAAGTGGCCGAGGCGAGGCCCGAGGCCGTTGCACGGGTCCCCGTCGATCCTGCGGAGGGCGTGACCGACGAGAAGGCCGCGGAGATCGTGGCGGCCGCGGCACTGCCGGTGAACGTGGCGCCCGTGCTGCGCAAGCTGTGGCAGATCCTCCAGTCCGAGGACGCGCTCCTCGTGGAGGTCAACCCCCTTGTCCGCACGGCCGACGGCGAGATCGTCGCGCTCGACGGCAAGGTCACCCTCGACGACAACGCCCGCTTCCGGCAGGCACGTTGGGGCGAGCAGGGCCACAGTGGCGAGGCCGGCGGCCAGGACGCGCTGGAGGCGCAGGCCGCCGAGAAGGGCCTCAACTACGTCAAGCTGGACGGCGAGGTCGGAGTCATCGGCAACGGCGCGGGGCTCGTGATGTCGACCCTCGACGTCGTCGCCGGCTGCGGTGCGAGGCCCGCGAACTTCCTCGACATCGGAGGCGGCGCCTCCGCGCAGGTCATGGCCGACGGCCTGTCCGTCGTCCTCGGCGATCCGTCCGTGAAGTCCATCCTCGTCAACGTCTTCGGCGGCATCACCGCGTGCGACGCGGTGGCCGACGGCATCACCCAGGCCCTCGGGCAGATACGGCTGACCAAGCCGCTCGTCGTACGGCTCGACGGCAACAACGCCGTGCGCGGACGCGAGATCCTCGAGGCGAACCCCCATCCGCTGCTGGAGCAGCGGACCACCATGGACGGCGCCGCGCAGCGGGCCGCCGAGCTGGCCACGGCCGCGGCTGCGGCCGCGTAGGGAGGCGGGAGACCATGGCGATCTTCCTCAGCAAGGAGAGCAAGGTCATCGTCCAGGGCATGACCGGCTCGGAGGGCATGAAGCACACGCGCCGCATGCTCGCGTCCGGCACCGACATCGTCGGCGGCGTGAATCCCCGCAAGGCCGGTCAGGACGTCGACGTGGACGGGCGTTCCGTGCCCGTCTTCGGCTCGGTCGCGGAGGCGCGGGAGGCGACGGGCGCCGACGTGTCGGTCCTCTTCGTGCCACCTGCCTTCTCCCAGGCGGCCGTTGTGGAGGCGGCGGACGCGGGCATCCCGCTCGCCGTCGCCATCACCGAGGGCATCCCTGTCCACGACGCGGTCGCCTTCCGCGCATACGCGCAGGAGCGCGGCACGCGCATCATCGGCCCCAACTGTCCCGGTCTCATCAGCCCCGGGCAGTCCAACGCGGGCATCATCCCCGCCGACATCGCACCGGAGCCCGGCCGTATCGGCCTGGTCTCCAAGTCCGGAACGCTCACCTACCAACTCATGTACGAACTGCGGGAGATCGGCTTCTCCAGCTGTGTCGGCATCGGCGGCGACCCCGTCATCGGCACCACGCACATCGACTGCCTCGCGGCCTTCGAGGAGGACCCGGAGACGGACCTGATCGTGATGATCGGCGAGATCGGCGGCGACGCGGAGGAGCGTGCGGCGGACTTCATCAAGGAGAACGTCACGAAGCCCGTCATCGGTTACGTCGCGGGCTTCACCGCTCCCGAGGGCAAGACCATGGGGCACGCGGGCGCCATCGTCTCCGGTTCGTCGGGCACCGCCCAGGCGAAGAAGGAGGCGCTGGAGGCGGCGGGTGTGCGGGTCGGCGAGACCCCGACCGGGACGGCGCGGCTCGTGCTCGACCGGCTGGCGTGAGCTGACCGGGCCGGCGTGAGCTGCGCGGGACGACGTGACGTTCCGCATATCTGGGCGGGGGCGGGTGTAAAGGCACGCGCCAACTGGCTACTGTCCAGTAATAAGTTCACGCCGGCTTCAGCGACCCGCCCCGTATGTGCAACGAGAGCGGAGAAGAACGATGGGCACCACACCCTCACCCTGTTCACTCCCACCCCGGACACCGACAGGTCCTCACAGCCCCACACCCGGGCCCGCCCACCCGGCGGGCACCCGGCCCCGCCGCCGCGGCGCCGCACCCCAGGCCCTCACCGGACTGCGGGCGGGCCTGCCGCCGCGGCGGGCGGACCGGCACCACCCCGGTCGGGCCGCCCGCTCACCGGGGATCACCGAGGTGAAGACCGCTGCCGGAGCTTGGTATGGTTGTCCGCGTCGCCACGGCAGAGCCGGGCGACGACCCTTGTCCGGGTGGCGGAATGGCAGACGCGCTAGCTTGAGGTGCTAGTGCCCTTTATCGGGCGTGGGGGTTCAAGTCCCCCCTCGGACACAGATCTTGCGCCCGCCGGCGTCGGTCCCTTCCCGGCCGGCGCCCGCGGATTTCTCTCCGGCGGGCGGCTTTCCCCCCTGCGTCCCGTGGGTGGTCCACCCCGTGACAGGCTCCGTTTACGCGCCGCGGCAACGCGCATCCTCATATCAGCCGCTGCTCCGCTGCCGTCCGTTCGCCCTTCCACCCGAGGCCGAGCCGGACGAGCACCCGCCACCGCGGGTGGGCCACGGAGAACTCACATCGGCAAAGTCCCTGCACAGGGCCCGTCACCCTGGCATTAAATAAGCAGCCCCGCAGCAGTCCCCTCGCTGCCGTCCGGCCCCGCAGCGCAACGGACGGCGCAGCCGCCCAACACCCCGCAAAGGGAGATCGATGTCAGATTCACATCCGCAGCAGATCGGCGTCCCCGCCGAGTCGAAAGCCGGAGAGACCCGGGTCGCGGCCACACCCGACAGCGTCCGGAAGATCGCGAAACTCGGCTATGAAACCGTCGTCGAAGCGGGAGCCGGCGCGGCCTCGGGGTTCTCCGACGAGCAGTACACCGAAGCGGGCGCGACCATCGGCGACGCCTGGCAGGCGGACGTCGTCCTGAAGATCAACGAACCCTCGCGGCAGGAGATCGGGCGGCTGCGGGACGACGCGACGCTCATCGGCATGCTCGCACCCGGCCTCAACCCGGAGCTCCTGGACGACCTCGCGCAGCGGTCCCTGACCGCGTTGTCCATGGACGCGGTGCCGCGGATCTCGCGGGCGCAGTCCATGGACGTGCTCAGCTCCATGGCCAACATCGCCGGATACCGGGCCGTCATCGAGGCGGCGCACGTCTTCGGGCGGTTCTTCACCGGGCAGGTCACCGCGGCGGGCAAGGTCCCCCCGGCAAGGGTGCTCGTGGCCGGCGCGGGCGTGGCGGGCCTCGCCGCGATCGGCGCGGCCAGCAGCCTCGGCGCCGTCGTGCGGGCCACCGACCCGCGCCCGGAGGTCGCCGACCAGGTCCGCTCGCTCGGCGGTGAGTACCTCGCCGTCGACGTCGAGCAGGAGGCGTCGACCGACGGATACGCCAAGCAGACCTCCGACGCGTACAACCGGCGTGCCGCGGAGATCTACAGCGAACAGGCCGCCGAGGTCGACATCATCGTCACCACGGCGCTGATCCCCGGCAAGCCGGCACCGCGGCTCATCACCGCGGAGGACGTGGCGAGCATGAAGCGCGGCAGCGTCATCGTCGACATGGCCGCCTCCCAGGGCGGCAACGTCGACGGTTCGGTCGCCGGCAAGGCCGTCGTCACCGACAACGGCGTCACGATCATCGGCTACACCGACCTTGCCGGGCGCCTGCCCACCCAGGCGTCGCAGCTCTACGGAACCAACCTCGTCAACCTGCTGAAGCTGCTCACGCCGGAGAAGGACGGGCAGCTGACGCTGGACTTCGGCGACGTCGTGCAGCGGTCCGTCACCGTCGTGCGGGACGGCGAGAAGACCTGGCCGCCCCCGCCGGTGCAGGTGTCCGCGGCTCCGGCCGCCAAGCCGGCCGAGGAGACGAAACCGGCCGAGGAGGAGAAGAAGCCGCGGCTGACACCTTCGGCACGGTACGGCCTCGTCGGCGCCGGAATGGCCGCCGTGTTCGCGCTGATCGCCTTCTCGCCGAGGCAACTTGCCGAGAACTTCACCGTGTTCGCCCTGGCCGTGGTCATCGGCTTCTACGTCATCGGCAAGGTCCACCACGCCCTGCACACACCGCTGATGTCGGTGACCAACGCCATCTCCGGCATCGTCGTCGTCGGGGCGCTGCTGCAGATCGGCCACGTCGGGCCGGTCGTCACGGTCCTGTCGTTCGTGGCGATCCTGCTCACCAGCATCAACATCTTCGGAGGCTTCTCCGTGACCCGCCGCATGCTCGGCATGTTCTCGAAAGGCTGAGGCCCCATGACTGCCACCACGTCTGCACAGGCCGCGGATCTCGTAGCGGCCCTTCTGTTCATCCTCAGCCTGGCCGGGCTCTCGCAGCACCGCACGGCACGTGCCGGGATCGGCTTCGGGATCGCCGGCATGGCGATGGCGCTGCTCGCCACCGTGGTTCTCGCCGCGCGGGAGATCTCCGCCACCGCCACCATCCTGATCCTGGTCGCCATGGCGATCGGCGCCGCGGCGGGCTTGTGGCGCGCGCGTCTCGTGGCGATGACCGAGATGCCCGAACTCATCGCGATCCTGCACAGCTTCGTCGGCGTCGCCGCGGTGCTGGTCGGCTGGAACAGCTACTTCGAGGTCGAGGCGAAGGGCGACGCCCAGCACGTCGTCCCCGCCGAACTGCTCGGAATCCACCACGCCGAGGTGTTCATCGGAATCTTCATCGGCGCCGTCACCTTCACCGGCTCGGTCGTCGCGTTCCTCAAGCTGTCCGCACGCATCAAGTCCCAGCCGCTGATGCTGCCGGGAAAGAACGTGCTCAACCTCGGTGCGCTCGCCGGGTTCCTGGTCCTGACGGTCTGGTTCACCATCGCCCCGAGCCTGGGCCTGATGATCGCCGTGACCGTGCTGGCGCTCGCCCTCGGCCTGCACCTCGTCGCCGCCATCGGCGGCGGCGACATGCCGGTCGTGGTCTCGATGCTCAACAGCTACTCGGGATGGGCCGCGGCCGCCGCCGGTTTCCTCCTCAACAGCAACCTCCTCATCGTCACCGGTGCGCTCGTCGGCTCCTCCGGTGCGTACCTGTCGTACATCATGTGCAAGGGCATGAACCGCTCGTTCATCTCGGTGATCGCAGGCGGGTTCGGCATCGAGGCGCCCGCCGGCGAGGACGCCGAGCAGGGCGAGCACCGCGAGACGAGCGCGGAGGAGGCCGCCGAACTCCTCGGCGCCGCAAGCTCCGTGATCATCACGCCCGGATACGGCATGGCCGTCGCCCAGGCCCAGCACCCCGTGGCGGAGTTGACCCGCACGCTGCGCGAACGCGGCGTCGAGGTCCGCTTCGGCATCCACCCGGTCGCCGGTCGCCTGCCGGGACACATGAACGTCCTGCTGGCCGAGGCGAAGGTGCCCTACGACGTCGTGCTCGAACTGGACGAGATC
The DNA here is from genome assembly GCF_004217425.1 of Streptomyces sp. CNZ301. Taxonomy (NCBI): domain Bacteria; kingdom Bacillati; phylum Actinomycetota; class Actinomycetes; order Kitasatosporales; family Streptomycetaceae; genus Streptomyces; species Streptomyces sp. CNZ301. Next base: position 492,588 of record NZ_SHLG01000002.1, on the reverse strand, counting down.
AACGACGACTTCGAGCACACGTCCGTCGTGTTGGTGATCGGCGCCAACGACACCGTCAACCCGGCCGCGGCCGAGGACCCCACCAGCCCGATCGCGGGCATGCCGGTGCTGCACGCCTGGGAGGCGGAGAACGTCATCGTCTTCAAGCGGTCAATGGCCTCCGGATACGCGGGAGTCCAGAACCCGCTGTTCTTCCGCGAGAACACCAGCATGCTCTTCGGCGACGCGAAGCAGAGCGTGGAGAACATCCTCCGGGCGCTGGAGGACGCGGGTTCGTCCGCAGGCTCCGGCGCGCGCCCGCAGGCGGCGGGGGTCTGAGCAAAGAGAACCGGGGCCGGGCCGCTCACGATGCGGCCCGGCCCCCTCGGACTGGGCAGCGGTTTGCACTGCCGTCGTCACGAGCCCATGCCTCGCAGGGTGTCCTCGAATTCGTCACCCGCCAACTCCGGCAGGTCGAGGGACGGCAGTTCGATGTCTCGTAGGCCGTACTCCGCCCATACGGTCTTTCCCGGCCCTTCGCGGCGCGGACGCCAGCCCCAGCGGGCAGCGAGCGCGGCAACGAGCAACAGCCCTCTGCCGCCCTCGCGGTCCCCGGAGGGAACGGCCGTCACCGGCACGCTCTCGGCGCGGGCGTCGGTGACTTCGACGCGCACCGTGCTCCCGAGCGCCGTCAGCGTCAGACGGAAGTCACCCCCGGAGACCCGGCCGTGCTGGACCGCGTTGGCCGCGAGTTCGTCGACGACGAGTACGAGCTCGTCGTGCGCGGTGCTGTCGTACGGGATGCCCCACGTCTCCAGCCGGTTCCCGGCCAGCCGGCGGGCGAGCCTCGCACCGCGCGGCGTGGAACTGAACCGCATCGTGAAGTGGCCCACGAGGGCCGGGACTTGTGCTGCACGGAATGACGGGACTGTCTCATCGGTCATGGCCGTAACGCTCTCGCCGGTGGCGTAGCGTGACCAGTGGTGACGCGCTGCGAGCCGGCTGTTGTACGCGCAGGTGCGGGGCGTTGTACGTGGTGGGCGGCGTGACGGCGGCGGGCGGCACGGCGTTGGGCGGGGGAGTGGTCGCCGTCGGACGGCAGTTGAAGCTCCTGAGGACCCGAGCGGGCCTGGACCGGGCGGAGTTCGGCAGGCGCACGGGTTACGCGCCGCAGTCGGTCGCCTCCTTCGAGCAGGGCAGGCGGATTCCCCCGCCCCGCTTCATCGACCGCGCGGACGAAGTGCTCGGCGCCGGGGGCGTGTTGCCGCACTGAAGGAGGAGGTCGCGCGGGCCCAGTACCCGGCGTTCTTCCGGGACGCGGCGCGGTTGGAGGCGCAAGCGGAGTCAGTCTGTGTGTACGCCCTCTATGCGATTCCGGGCCTGTTGCAGACCGAGGAATACGCGCGTGCAGGCTTCCGCCTGCAGCGGCCGCTGCTTGAAGATGACGTGATCGAGCAACGACTGGCAGCTCGTATGGCTCGGCACGAGGTCTATCGTCGACGTCCCGCCCCGCTGTTGAGTTTCATCATCGAGGAAGTTGCGCTGCGCCGACCGATCGGGGGCTGCCCAGGTGCTGCGTGAGCAGTGGGAGCAACTTCTGCTGATTGGCCAGGAGCGCAACGTAGAGATCCAGGTCATGCCGATCGACCGCGAAGAACACGCCGCCCTGAGCGGCCCGTTCACATTGATCGATTCGGCCCAGGGCCACCGGATCGGCTACGCAGAGGTGCAAGGCGACAGTCGTCTGTACACCGCACGGTCACGGGTCCGGGAACTCGAAGCCTGTTATGGCATTCTTCGGTCACAGGCACTCACCCCGCGTGAGTCGTCGCTGTTCATCGAGAAGCTGCTGGGGGAGAGATGACTGTTCAACTCAGTGGACCGATCGTGCCCGAGTCGGCCTGGTTCAAAAGCAGTTACAGCACAGGCAACGGCGGCGAGTGCGTGGAGATCGCCGCTGTCCCCGAGTCGGTGTGCGTCCGGGACTCGAAGATCCCGGCCGGACCCGTGCTCGCCGTAGCTCCCGAGGCCTGGGCCGGGTTCCTCGCGATGGCGGTCGGCGAGCTCGACTGAGCCGCACGGTCCCGACGCCCTTCCTCTGCCGACTTCTCCGGCCGCACGGTCCACCCTCGCCTGCCCTCAGGCGAAGCGCTGCCCCGGTCGTGCAGGTTCCCAAGGGACTGGGATACGGTCAGAGTTGGCTGAGATTGATGAAGTTGCAGCCGCGACCACGGGGACGGGGGTTCGGTCGCCGACATGCTGTATGACGCTGCGCGAACGGGGCCGGCCGCGCGGCCATGTACGAGGGCGCGATGACGCCCTCTTCTGAGCTGCTCGACCGTTCCTGCGTCCTGGGTCGTCCAGTCCTCTGCCTTGGGAGTTCGCATGGCACCGTCCGTGGAGACAGCAGTGGTGATCGCAGTAGCGGGGGGTGAATTCGGCGGTTGGGGTTGGTGGGCTCTCGGCGCCGTCGGCGCCCTGTGGATCGTGGCGGTCTTTGTCAAGTTCTTTGAGGGCTGGAAGATTCGAAAGCTTTCCTACGAGGACCAGGTGGAGGTCTTCCTCAAGGATCTTCGAAGCGGGGCTGTCACTGTTCGCGGCCACATCCGTATGAATCCGGTCAAGTACACCAAACTGACGGACGAAGACGCGGATCGGATTGCCGATGAAGCCGGATACTACCGGCAGACGTTCGGGACCAAGGGGAATTGGCTCTTCCTCCGATCGGAGGATTTCAGTGATGAGCAAAAAGATTCGCGATGACTCCGGGAATGAGGGCCACCGAGGTGCCACCGGGGTGTAAGAAACTCTAAAGCACACGGAACGGGGAGAAGTGTGGCACAAGCTGACTTTCAAGTTGATCTGTCTGAACTGCGCCAACTCAAGAAGAAGTTGGCCGAGAGCAAGGACCGGCTTGAGGAGTCCTTGCGACGCATGAAGGACACAGGACCCAAAAACCTGGGCAAGCGTTCGCTCGACAGTGCCTGCGATGACTTCGAGGACGACTGGGAGCACGGGCTGAACGAGACGAAGAAGCGCATTGAGATCCTGGAGGAGGGTATCGATGCGATTCTGAAGAACTACGAGAAAACTGAATCAGAGATCCACAAGAGTCTTACGCAATCTACACGGGGGCGATAATGGCGGACGACTGGAGCGGATTGGGTTGGAACCCCACACCGGGACACCCGCGTTTGGCGACCAATCTCGCGACGCACCTCAAGGGGACGGCCAAGACCCTCAAGGAAACCCATGACCTGCTGGATTCCTTGACGAAAGAAAGCTCGCACTGGAAGGGCAAGGCCCAGGAGAACTTCGTCGACAAGATCGCCGATCTCCCCAAGTACCTTGCGGACGCGAAGGATTCCCTGCAAGGAGCCAGTAAGGAGATCCAGTCCTGGAGCGACTCGCTCGACGGGATGAAGACGAAGGCGGCGCACTACGAGGCGGACGCGAAGAAGGCGCGGCAACAGATGAAGGCTGCGCAGTCGAAGTACGACGCGGCGCGGAAGAACCCCGACCTCCAGCTTGCCGGGCAGAGCTTCAGTAGCAAGGGTGAACTCGACAGCGCACAGCATCGTCTTGATGCCGCCAACAGCGAAGTCCAGTCGGCGTGGAGCCGATTGGACCGTGCCCAGACGGAACTCCAGGAACTCATCGACGCGGCGGAGAAGTTGGAGCGCAGCCACTCCGATACCGCTCAGGATCATGCGGACCAGATACGCAAGCACGCCGAGGACCACGCCCCGGACGGAGGGTTCTGGTCCAAGGTCTCGGACTGGTGGGACAAGCACGGCGGCGATGTGCTTACGGTCGCGGCCACGATCGCAGGCATTGCCGCCATCTTCGTGCCGGTCCTCGCGCCGGTTGCGATCGGCCTGAGCCTGGCCGCGGCTGGACAGCATGCCTACCAGTACGCCAAGAGCGGCAAGGACATGTGGCCGCCCACATCCAAGAACATGGGCGAGTGGGCCACCCTTGGCGGAGACGTGCTGGGGGCCGTTCCGGGTGTGGGCCCCGCTGTCAAAGGCGCCAAGGCGGCAATTGCCACCGGCCGTGGTGCCAACGCCGCGAAGCTGGTGGGCACGGGGATGAAGAACGTCCGAGGGATCGTGGAGGCGGGCGAAGCCGCGAAGGGGGCCACCGGTGCTTCCCGTGTGGTGCATGCGGTACGGAATGGTGCCGCTCACTTCAAGGAGTATTCCAAAGCGGCGGACCCATTGAATCCGGTGTTCCAGCTCACGGTGGAGAAGGGAGCAGCTGCGATGGGTGCCTCCCGTGCAGCGGCTGGTACCGCTGCCGATGTCACCCAGGCTGTGGTGACGGGAGGGCTCGGCGCACCTACAGCGGCGACTCTGTGGGATTCCAGCGACAGCACAGCGGATGCCGCAACTAAGGGTACCCTTGCGAACAACGCTCTTGTGGGCGGAGGAATGGCAGCAGGGGGTCCGTTGAGTAAGATCTCTTCCATTGCGAGGGCCCTGTGACGGCTGCTCCCACGGAAAGCGCCGGACTCGCCCCCGAGTCCATCCCTCTCTGGTACCGGATACCCGAGGGGTTTCGCCCGGTCGACTTCGCACAGCCCCCGGAGGAGCGGTTCGATCAGGTCGTTGCCGATCTTTCCGAGCTCCATCCTTCCGCAACGCCCGAGCAAGTGGCAGTCACCGCCCTCAGTTTCGAAGCCTCACTCGCCAAGCTCGCCGACGACGGAGTCGTGCACTTCAGTTCATTCCTGCTGCGCACTGATGACGATGAACTGGTCTCCGGCGTCTGCCAGATCGCAGTGGTGCCACGTCCTCCAAGCGACCCGCACCTGTACCCGCTCAGCGTCCTTGAATCTCAGGACCCTCCTCCCAAGGGCACGCACCAGGGACTGGTGGAGCTCCCTGCGGGAGTGGCAGCCGTCATCGTCGCCGGTCACGAAATGAGCGTCCCGGGGATGGTGTTCGGCATTGAGGAAGACACGCTGTCGCAAGTGCGTACAGTCACTTTCCAGCTTGCCTTCCCTCACAGTCCCGAAGCCGTTTCCATTTCCTTCGCGACAGAGGACTTGGACCACGGCGACGAATTCCTCGAACTGGCAACGGTGTTCGCCGCCGGCGTCTCCTTCACTGCCCCTCCCGAGCCGCCCCCGGAGAAGGAACTTCAGGCTGCTCAGCAGATCCGGGAGGACATCAGGGAAACGTTCGGATGACGCTGGCGCGGGAGTGTGACGGTGCAGTGGATGCAGCTGCGAAGGAGTCGAGTCCATCTTGGGGGTCACGTGCCATCATCTTTGGGGAACGCAGTGGTGATCGCAGCACCGCCGGGGGGTGAGTTCGGCGGTTGGGGTTGGTGGGTGCTTGGCGCCGTAGGCGTCATGTTCGTCCTGTCGCTCTTCTTCACCTTCTTGGAGGGCTGGAAGATGCGGAAGCACTCCTACGAGGAGCAGGTAGAGGTCTTTCTTACGGACCTGCGTTCGGGGACTCCCAGCCGGCGCGGCCACATCGGCTTGAACCCGCATAAATACACGAAGCTGCGAGACAAGGACGCGGATCGGATCGCCGAGGAGATCGGATACCACCGGCAGACGTTCGGGACCCAGGGTCAATGGCTGTTCTTCCGCCCGTCGGTCGACCCTCCCGAATCGCGTCCGTAGGGAGAGCTTCCCTGCGTGGCAGGCGCCCAGCGCGTTCACTTCACCACCCACCGGACAGGCTGGGCCCACCCACGAACCCTGATGGGGCGCTCTCACACGCGGCCGTGCATTGGTGAGCGCAAGGGGCCGTTGTACGCGCCGGCGCGGTCGTTGTACGCGGTCGGTGGCGTGACGGACCTGGTGGGGGCGGCGTTGGCACCGGGGAGTGCTCGTCGACGCAGCGGGGGTGCACATGACACAGGGTCAGGGTGGGTCGCGAGACGCCGGTACGGGGCTCGAGGATGAGCCGGGCATGGGCGTATTGGTGGCGTTCGGGCGGCAGTTGAAGTTGTTGCGTACCCAGGCAGGCCTGGACCGGCCGGAGTTCGGGAAGCGGACGGGCTATGCGCCGCAGTCGATCGCGTCGTTCGAGCAGGGACGGCGCATTCCGCCCCCGCGGTTCATCGACAGCGCGGACGAGGTGTTGGGGGCCGGGGGCGTGCTCAGGGCGCTCAAGGAAGAAGTCGCGCGAGCCCAATATCCGGCGTTCTTCCGGGACATGGCGCGGCTGGAGGCCAAGGCGATCGGCCTGTGCGTGTATGCGAACCATGCCGTTCCGGGGTTGTTGCAGACCGCCGAGTACGCCGGAGCCGTCTTCCGGATGCGTCGGCCCATGCTGGACGAGGAGGTCATCGATCAGCGGCTGGCGGCGCGGATGGCCCGTCAGGACATCTTCACCCGCAAGCCGGCACCACTGCTGAGCTTCATGATCGAGGAAGTGGTACTCCGGAAACCGATGGGCGGCCGTGGCGTACTGCGGGGGCAGTTGGAGCAGATTCTGCTGATGGGGCAGCAGCGCAATGTGGAGGTCCAGGTCATGCCCACCGACCGGGAGGACCACGCAGCGATGGGCGGACCGTTCACCTTGATCGAGACCGCCGAGGGTGAGCGGATTGCGTACACCGAGGTGCAGGAGGACAGTCGGATGTACACGGGCCATCGGAAGGTCCATGAGCTGGAATCGCGCTATAGCATCCTGCGGTCACAGGGGCTCACCCCGTGCGAGTCCCTGGCTTTCATCGAAGATCTGCTGGGAGTGGGATGAGCATCAAGAATCCTGGGTCGGTCGTTCCGGAGTCGGCCTGGTTCAAGAGCAGTTACAGCGATGGTGGCGGCGGGGAGTGCGTGGAGGTCGCAGCCACCGCAGCCGGGGTGCACATCCGGGACTCGAAGGTCGCCGCCGGGCCGGTCCTCGCTGTCACGCCGACGGCCTGGGCCGGATTCATCGGGATGGCGGTCGCCGCGTTCGACTGATCCGTCCGTGACGTGCGGGGCTGCCGCAACTCACGTGCGGCAGCCCCGACTTGCATTGCATCCCATTCTCACGCCACATCGTCCAGTCCCTCCTCCTGGCAGATCATCCGCAGGCCGCCCGGCGCAGCGCGCCCTGCTTCCGACCAGTTCGGCGCGCGCCAGGGCGGCCGGAGGAGCGGAAGCGGTACCGGTGGGAGCAGCACCGTGAGGTCCGGAGTCGGGCGGGAAAGTGGGGAGCGGCGCTTCGCGCCCCCGCCTCCCCGCCCTCCGGTCGTCACGCCTCCGCGCAGTACTCCGCTTCCTTGCCGATGGAGCGGTACATGCAGTCGGCGTTCTCGATCAGCTGGAGCACCGCGTCCCGGTTGCGGCTCGTCTCGCGCTCGATGACGTCGTCGGGCGGGTAGAAGCCGCCCTCCAGGAAGCTCTTCGGATACATCTCGTAGGTGTAGCCGAAGATCTTCTGGTCGCCCCACAGCCAGTCGTCGACCGACCCGTCCGTGATGTAGAGGTCGCTGGACTGCTCGGGGGTGTAGCCGTTGCTGGCGGCCATCTTCTCGCCGACGGCGGCGAAGGCGTCGCGGTCGTCCTGGGTGAGACCTTCGGCGGTGTCGTCGTAGGTGTACCCGTAGGGCCACAGCACCAGTTCGCTGTAGGTGTGGAAGTCGATGGCCGCCCTGATCTGCTGCTCGCCGCCGACCACCCGGGAGCGTGCGAAGTCGGCGACGACCTGCACCTCGGGCGCGGACTCGGCGGCCGGCCCCCGGTAGGTCTCGGAGCTCGGGCTGCCCGAAGAGCCGCCGCAGCAGCCGAACTTGTAGGCCCAGTTGCGGTTCAGGTCCGTACCCACCGAGCTGGAGCCGGAGTTGGGCTGCCGGTTCTTTCGCCAGCTGCGGTACGAGCCGGATTCGATGTCGTACTCGCCACCGTCCGGGTTGAGGTCGGGCACGATCCAGATCTCGCGGCCGTTGACGGCGTCGGCGATCCGGGAGTCCGTCGCGTAGTCCTCGCCGAACTCGCGCAGCAGGTACAGCGCCATCTCGACGGTGAGGTGCTCGCGGGCGTGCTGGTGGTGGGTGAAGAGGACTTCGGGCTCGTCCTCGTCGGTGCCGACGTTGTCGCTGATCTTGACGGCGATGATGTCCCGGCCCTCGTAGGACTTGCCGATGACCTGCTTGCTCATGATGGACGGATGCTGCGCGATGCGCTGGTCGATCTCCGCCATCGCCTCGGCGTAGTTGTGGTAGCCGGAGTCGGAGGGCGGGAAGTCCCCTGGCTTGCGGGCCTGTTCGCCGGTGCGCGCCGGGGGCCCGCTCAGCTTCTTCAGCGTGTGTCCGAGCTTGCGCAGGCTGCGGGCCTGCGCCGGGTCGGCACTGACGACGACGGAGTGGTCGCGGACCTCGTCCACCGGGACCCCGGTGGCGGCGAGCGCGCTGCGGTCGGCGGGGGTGGACGGTCCGTGGATCTCGTACTGCCTGATGTCCTCGTCGACTGTCGCGCTCGACGGCCGGTCCGGGGGAGAGGCACTGGCGGTTGTGGTGGCGGTCAGCGGCGCCGCGAGTGCGAGCGCCAGGAGGGCGGCGCAGGTTGGGGCTACCGCCCGCCGAAGGCAGGGCGAGGATCGTTTTCGGAGTGTACGAAGTCGCATGGCAACTCCTGGGTCGGGAGCAGGGGGTGGCCCCGTCGGGCGCGGAGGGGCGCGCCCGACGGGTCTGGCGATGCGAGCCGTCGTGCGTGGGTCCCGGCCCGGCGGGCACAGCTCAGGCTGCGCGGCGCCGGGCCGGAGCTGTCGGCCCGGGGCGAGGAGGCGGGAGGCTTCCCGCCACCGGACCTGCCGGGTCAGAACAAGCTGTGCAGGAGCTTGTTCGGCGAACCGGCCATCGGGTCCTGGACCTTGTCGTTCGTGGCGTTGTCCACGAGGGCGTCCCGGACCTCGGCGGGGGAGGCGTCCGGGTGGTCGGCCAGGTAGAGGGCGGCGACGCCGGCCGTGTGCGGCGAGGCCATGGAGGTGCCGCTGATGGTGTTCGTGGAGGTGTCGCTGTCCTTCCATGCGGACGTCACGTCCACGCCGGGGGCGAACAGGTCGACGCAGGTGCCGTAGTTGGAGAAGTACGCGCGGGTGTCCGAGCTGTCCGTGGCGCCGACCGTGATCGCCTCGGTCACACGGGCGGGGCTGACGGTGCATGCGTCCTGGGGCATGCCGAGGAAGTTGCCGTTGCCGGCTGCGAGGGCATAAGTGACGCCGGAGGCGACGGAGTTGCGCACGGCGGCGTCGAGTGTGTCGCTGGCGCCGCCGCCGAGGCTCATGTTCGCGACGGCGGGCTTGGCGGCGTTGGCGGTGACCCAGTCGACGCCCGCGATCACACCGGAGGTGCTGCCGGAACCGTTGCAGTTCAGGACGCGGACGCCGACGACGGAGGCGTCCTTCGCCACGCCGTACGTGGCACCGGCGGCGGTGCCCGCGACGTGAGTGCCGTGCCCGTTGCAGTCGTTTCCGTTCTGGCCGTCGCCGACGGTGTCGGTGCCGATGGACGCCCGGCCGCCGAACTCGCTGTGCGAGGTGCGCACTCCGGTGTCGATGACGTAGACGTTCACGCCCGAAGCCGTCGTGTTGTAGGTGTACGTGCCGCTCAGCGGAAGGTCCCGCTGGTCGATCCGGTCGATGCCCCACGTGGCGTCGGGCTGGGTGTCGCTGACCGTGACCTTGGAGTCCTGCTCCACGAGAGCGACCCGGGGGTCGGCGGCCAGCTTCTGCGCCTGCGCCTTGGTCATCTTCGCGGAGAAGCCGTTCAGCACGTCACCGTAGACGTGCGAGAGACGGCCGTCGCCGCGCTTGGTCAGTTCATCCGCGACGGAACTCGTCGATCGGGTGCCGTCCTTGAGGGTGACGATCCAGCTGCCCGGGATCGCTGTCCCGGAGGCGGCCAGCCGGACGTCGGCGGAGGGGGGTGTCGCACTGTGGGCGGGGGAGCCGGCCATCTGCATGCCCGCCAGCAGCGTGACAGCCGGGACGAGTGCGCTCAGACGGCGCGTGACAGTTCGCATGGAAGTGCACCAGACCTTTCCTGAACCGGATCTCGGACGTGTGCGGACCGGGCTGCTGCGTGCTCTGCCCTGGGCAGGGCGTGGGGCGGCACGCAGGTGTGCGACTGGTCAGGTGGTACACGGGGCAACAACTGAAGTTGCTTTCCGTCGAGTTGACCCGGCGCGCCGTCGCCTCGGGCTCCGCTGCTCCTCGTCGAGCGGGGTCGAGGACACAGCGCCGGGACAGGGGGCGCACCGCAGTTGTCAACAAGGGTTATGGAAGCTGTTACCCTGCTGCCGAGAAGTGTGGAGGCCGCCACAGAGGGCGTCAAGAGCCGTGTGCGGTAAGGAAGTTGACGTTCCGGCCAAGTGGCCGGTGAGCGGCGGCCCCGGGACGGCAGGGCCCGAAGCAGCCGTTCTCACACGCCTTCCAGGGCCGCCAGTCCGCGCCGGTAGACCGCGGCTGCCTCTTGCGTGCGCCCCCTCCGCAGCAGCTGGTCGCCGAGAAGCCGGCACGTCCCGATGGCTTCGAGCGTGGCACCCACCTCCAGGTAGCGCTCGATGGCGGAGCGGAAGAGGGCCTCGGCGGCAGCGGCGTCACCCCGGTCGACGGCGATCCGTGCCTCGATGCGGTCCAGTTCGGCGGCCTGCTCGGGATCCTGGCGGCTGGGCGCCAGGGCGGAGCGGCATTCGCCGACGAGTTCGGCGGCCTCCCCGGGCCGCCCCGACTTCCGTACGACGTCTGCCAGTTCCGCGGTGGCGTTGATGCGTCGCTGGACGGCGCCGGTCCCGCGCAGGATGCCCCGGGCCTCGCGCAACTGCCCTTCGGCCTCCGCGAGCCGGCCACGGCGCGCGGTGAGGAAACCGTGGGCGAACCGGCACGTGCCCACTTCCGTGCGCAGACGCAGTTGCTCGTACAGGGCCGTGGCACGCACGATCGTCTGTTCCGCCTCGTCGTACCTTCCCTGCGCCACGAGAACCCGGTTGATGTGGTAGTAGCCCTGGGCGAGGACATCTGGCGCGCTCACGTCCGCGGCACGCTCCAGCGCCGCGTCGGTGACGGCCCCGGCGCGCCTCAGGTCGCCACGCTCCACATGGGGGAGGCCGCACGCCGCGAGGAGGGCGAACTCCGCCGTCGGTTCGCAGGTCCGTACGGCCTCGCGCAGGTGTTCCTCGACGAGTGTGAGCGCGTCATCGATGGACCCGGCGGCGAACAGAGCCCACAGGCGGCCCATCAGCGCCGGAAGCCGCTCGGCGAGAGCCTGGTCGTGCAGCAGTGCGTAGGCCTCGTCGAACAGTGCGCCGCCCGCGGCGGGGTCTCCCCGGTGGCGGGCCACGAGCCCGAGCCCGTACCGGCCGAGCGCCCGCAGCGTCCGGTCCCGATGCCTCTCCGCCTCCGCGGCCAGAGCCTCGTAGACCGAGGACGCCAGTTCCGTGTCGCCGCCGGACAGGGCGACGCGTGCCTCGGCGGCCTCGGCCCGTAAGGCGCGGCGCCTGCCCGGGGGGTAGCCGAAACAGAGGTCTTCGAGGTCGGTGCCGAGCCGGACGGCGAAATACGCGGCCGCTGCCGGTGAGGGGGTGCGCTTGCCGCCCTCGATCGACGACACATATGCCCGGGTGAACCGGTCGCCCGCCAACTCCGTCTGCGTCAGGCCGCGTTGCACACGCAGGTGAAGCATCCGCGTGCCGATCCCCGCCACATCGGCGTCGGCGGGGAACGAGGCGTCTGACATGCGGGTCACTGTAGGCCCACAGGTGACGCGGCCTCAGCGCTTGCGGTGAACTGCGCGAGCATTCGCGGAGGTTGGGACACCGAGGTTCCGGGTCCGGGTCCGGGTCCGGGCTCCGGGCCGCGGGCCGTGCCCGGCCCTCGGCCCACCCGGTCATCGACACCCCCGGGAGAAGGACACCCGGGGGTTCGCCGTCCGTGCGCCCCGCCCGCCCGGGCCGCCGGCCACCTGGCCGGCCGCCCAGGCGGCCCGGGCGACGCGTCAGCCGAAGATGTCCATGATCTGCTGCCGCACCGTCAGGACCGACAGCACACCGAAGAGCACGATGACCCAGATGAGCGCGGCGACACGGACACCGCGCACCTTGAGTGGCCCCGGCAGTGCCTTGCGGTTCATGTAGAGCAGCAGACCGGCGTATACGAACATCATCATTCCGGCCACGCAGGCGGAGATCACCAGCAGCACCAGCGGCTGGTCGGTCACCGTCAGCAGGACGAAGATGCCGACGGCGACGATCGCCCACACCAGGTAGAAGTACAGCCGGCTCTCGGAGAGCCGGGAGTTGCGCATGTAGGTCGACTTCAGGACGTCGGAGGCGAGCCTGCTGGTGTAGTCGACGATGCCCGTCGCCGCGGTGAACAGCGAGAACGCGCCGATCAGCCAGAACAGGACGCCGAACCAGTCGCCGACCTGAGCCTGGAGGGCTTCGCCCTCCTTCTGCAGGAAGCTGATGTCGTTGGCCAGGCCCTCCGTTCCGAAGAGCGTGGAGTGGGCGAGGAGCGAGGAGAGCACGATCGTCAGCACGGTGACCGCGCCGAAGGTCACGGCCTGCTCCATGTTCGCGAACCGCCACCAGCGCTTCCACCGCGCCATGTTCTCCTCGTCGGGAACGAAGACGTACCCGGTGGTGGCTGCGGCGTCCTCCTCGCTCTTGCCCGTCACGGGGCTGACCAGCCGCGGCACGTAGTGGCCCATGCCGAAGCCCTTGTCGCGGATCCAGTTGCTCTGGCAGAGGTTCTGTCCGCCGCCCGCTCCCGCGTAGGCGACTGCGCCCATGAGCACGGCCACGCCGAGGTCGGTGGGGAACTGGCCGACGTGGGTGGCGCCCTGCGGCAGGTCCGCCCAGCTGGACGCCTTCACGGCGAAGATGACCGCCAGGGCGAAGAAGCCGCCGATCACCGCGACCTTCACGAACAGCAGGCCTTCCAGAGCGGTGTAGACGACCGGGGCGAGCGTGAGGATCGCGCCGATGGCCAGCAGCAGGGCGATCGCTATGTAGGCGGGATTGCCGCCGAAGACGTACGAGGCCATCGTGGCGGAACTGGTGACCCAGCCCGGCCAGAGGTTCGACGCATACGTCAGCAGCGCCATCACCGCGCCCCAGTGCCGCCAGTACCGGTTGAAGCCCGTCATCGCGGTCTCACCGGTGGCGAGCGTGTAGCGCTCGATCTCCATGTTCAGGAACCACTGGGTGACGACGCCGACGACGGCACCCCACAGGAAGACGAGGCCGACCTGCGAGGCGATGTACGGCCAGAGGATGAACTCGCCGGAGGCCAGCCCCACACCCGCGCCGACGATGCCTGGCCCGATGATCTTCCACGTCTTGCGTGGAGGCGGCGGCATCTCGCGCACTTCGGGTGGCGGGAGGTTGCGGGTGTTCAGAGGGAAGGGGCCTGCGGCAGAGCTGCCGGTGCCGCTTCGGTCGTCGGTGTGCGTCATGGGGAACGTCTCTTTCGTGCCGGTCGGGGGGGGCGGCGGGTAATGTGGCGGCAATCATCGAATGATTCGGTGGACGCGTCCAGGGGGTGAACAAAGATCGTGGAGCGGTACCGGACCAAGCACCAGAGAGTCGTCGACGAGCTCGGCCGGCGCATCGTGAAAGGTCAGCTCGCCCCGGACCGGCCGCTGCCCGTCGAGGACACGCTCGCCGCCGAACTCGGCGTGAGCCGTGGCGCGCTGCGCGAGGCGGTCAAGGTCCTCGCCGCCAAGGGGATGCTGCGCACCCGCCCCCGCACCGGCACGCACGTACTGCCCAGCAGCCACTGGGATCATCTCGACCGCGACCTGCTGCAATGGCAACAGGCCTGTGGGCCGGTGCAGTTGCTGCGCGACACCGGCGAACTGCGGCGTGCCGTCGAACCCGAGGCCGCCCGGCTCGCGGCAGGGCGTGCCGGCCCCGGACACATACGTGCCATGTCGGAGGCGCTGGACGCGATGGAGGCCGCCGCCGCGCACCCGGGCTCCGAGGAGTTCGTCGAGGCCGACATGGCCTTCCACCGGGCGCTGCTGGACGCCAGCGGCAACCGGCTCCTCGGCTCGCTGGGGCGCGCGCTCGAAGTCGCCCTGGCACACAGCTTCGCCGTGAGTTCTCTGACGCCGGGCGCCGTCGAGGCCTCGCTCCCGGCCCACCGGGCACTCGCGGAAGCCGTCGCGGGCGGGCGGCCGGCCGAGGCGTCCGCGGCCATTCTGGCGATCATCGATGCGGCCGAGCAGGAAATCGCCCGTTCCCCCGGGCTGCCGGGGGTGAAATCGGAACACAGCCTGCTGCCCTGACTGCCGCACGTGCCGGACGTGTTCGCGTCCTCACCGGTGCGGGTGCCCGCCGTCCCGGCGCGGTCGAGCTTCTCAGCCGAGGTCGCACGGACCGTAGAAAGCACCAGAAGCCTCTGTCACGAAAGCCCAGTACCGGTCACCGTACGACCAATGCCACCATTCGGTGGGGTAGTTGACCATGCCCACCGCTTCGAGGGCCTCGATCATCACCGCACGGTTTCGCCGCGCATGCGCGGGGAGGCCCGGTGCCTGCGTGTAGCAGGCGCCGCCGCTCTCCTCCGGCGTGGCCGCCTCGGGGCAGCCCATGTCGACTTCGGTTCCGTCCCGGGTGCAGACGGTGAGATCGACGGCGGCCCCGGCGACATGACCGGCGGTCTCCATCGGGGCGACCCAGCGCGTCGTCGCCTTCCTGAGGGCGGCCTCCGGTGCTTCGGGACGCAGCTTCCGCAGCGAAGCCGCATACCCGTCGAAGATGCTCCGTTGCAGGGCGGGAGGGCGATGCCCCTCCACCAGAAGCCACTGCCAGTCGTCCGGGAGCAACTCCTGTGCACGGACGAGCCGTTCGAGCACCCCTGCCCGCAGATGTGCCCAGTTGCCCTCGGAGTCGGAGCGGCGTCCGTCGACGCGGAGCGCGCGGCGGCAGTCTGCCAGAGGCTCGCCGCACTCCTCGACGGCGACGGCCGCGACCCTGGGATCCGACATCAACACGATCTCGCTCATCGCACCCCGCTTTCCGTTCCCGGAGCTGCCTACGAGCCCCTACGAGCGCTCCGCCCGTGGCGCTTCTGTCGCCGCGAGGAGGCTGCCGGCGACCGTGCCGGCGCCCTCGTCGCCCAGCAGCAGGGTGTAGTGGTTCGTGCCGGGAACCATGCGCGTACGGATCATCGTGTCGCCGATGCCGGCCGCTTTCAACCGCCCGTCGTCGTAGAGGCCTTGGGGTTCGTCGAGGAGACCGCGCTCCGCCCAGAGCATCTCGGTGGGAAGGGTGAGGCGGTGCACCGCTGCCGTGGTCGCTTCACCGAGCGCGTCCGCGCCGTCCGTGCGCACGGCGTCGATCCGGCACGAGGAGCGCAACTCCGGCTCCGTGCCCACCAGATCGCGCTGGATGTGGGCCTCGGTCCACGGCTCCCAGGAGGAGGCGAACGCGGGATGGCCGCGCCAGAAGGCGCGGTAGGCGTCGCGGTCGGGGAACGTCGTCTTCAGCCGCTCCATCGCGGGGCCGATCACGGCGGTGACCAGTTGGTCGGGCGTCAGACCGTCCGGCACCGGGAAGCCGACTCCGCCGTCGACGAGGAGGAGCGAACGGAAGCACTCCGGGTGCCGCACGGCGGCGACCGCCGCGACGAACGCGCCCATCGAATGACCCGCGAGGACGACCTTCTCCAGGCCGAGCGCGCGGCAGAGCGCCACGGCGTCGTCGGCGTGGACCGCGATCCCGTACGGGCCGGGCAGGCTGTTGCTCCCCGCGCGGCCGCGCAGGTCGGGAGCGACGAGCGTGACGCGGCCCGCGAGGTGATGCGCGACGCCCGCCCACGACAGGGCGTTCGAGGTGATCCCGTGCAGGGCCAGAATGGTGGGTGCGGGACCGGCATCCTCGGGCCGCCGTACGGTCGCCGGCCAGCGCAGCACGGTCAAGTGGCCCCCTGGTACGGGCACTTGGAGCTCTTCGAAGGTGATCGCTGCCATGCGTTCTCTCCTCGTCCTGGGCGGCGGGGGCCGTGCAACGGAGCCGGTCCGGCATCGCCGGGCCGTCGTCGGTGCTGAAGGTTTCGGCCGGGGCGGTCGCGGGCCGCCGCAACGGCTCCTCGCCACCCGCACACATGGTCGGCGCCGTCCGGGGCCGCGGACGATGGAGCACGGCCACATCGCTTCAGCCGTAGCTGTGGTGCGGATACCCACGGGCGGGCCCGCTCAGGCAGCGAGCCGGCGGGTGGGACGGGCGACGAGCCCTCCGATAAGGGCTTCGGTTCCGGAACGGCACACCCGCGGCACACCGCCGCCGCGGCAGCGCCACACCGACGGCCCATCGGCGGTTCAAGGCGGCCGCCGAGGTGGAACGGCTGTCTGTTCGGAGAGTCTTCGAGCAGGGGAGAAAGACGTGCGGGCGACCTTCGTACTGGGACGGATCGCCGGTGTCCGGATCGGTGTCCACTGGAGCGTGCTGCTCATCTTCGGCCTCATCGCCTTCGGCCTGGCCCGGGGGCGCCTCGCCGCTGCGTATCCGAACAGTCCCGTGGCCGCGTACTGGGCCGCCGGGTTGCTCGCGGCGGTCGTCTTCTTCGCCTCGCTCCTCGCTCACGAACTCGCCCACGCCGTCGTGGCCCGCCGCAACGGCGTAGACGTGGACGACATCGTCCTGTGGCTGCTCGGCGGCGCGGCCCGCCTGAAGTCGGAGGCGGCCGACCCCGCCGCGGAACTGCGCATCGCCGGCATCGGGCCGCTCGTCAGCCTGGTGCTGGGCGGCCTCTTCGTGCTGCTGGCCTGGCTGCTCCACCTCGGCTCCGCTCCCGGGCTCGTGGTGGAGTCGGTGGCCTGGCTGGGCGCCATCAACGTGCTCCTCGCCGTCTTCAACACCATTCCCGCCGCTCCCCTCGACGGAGGACGGCTGCTGCGCGCCTTCCTGTGGTGGCGCACCGGGGACCGGCTGAAGGCGACCGTCGGGGCGACGGCGGCAGGGCGGGTGTTCGGCTGGCTCCTCGTGGCGGCGGGGGTCGTCTTCTTCCTCAGCAGCGGCTTCTTCGGCGGGCTGTGGCTGGCGATCGTCGGCTGGTTCGTCATCGCGGCCGCGACCGCCGAGGGGCGGCAGGCACAGCTGCGGAGCGTGCTGTCCGGTGTCCCGGTGCAGGACGCCATGACACGCGACCCGGTCACCGCGCCGTCCGGGCTGTCGGTGGCCGACTTCCTCTCCGGTCCGTCCTTCCGCTACCGGCACTCCGCGTTCCCCGTCGTCCAGGACGGCGGCGTCCCCGCGGGGCTGCTGACGCTTGACGACGCCAGGAAGGTGCCGTGGGACCGCGCCGAGGAAGTGCCGGTGGACGAGGTGATGGTGCCGCTCACGGACGTCACCGTCGTGGCCCCGCAGGACCCGCTGGCCGACCTCGTGCCGCGCATGGAGCCCGGTCCGCGCAACCGGATCGTGGTGGTGGAGGGAGGAAGAGCCGTCGGCATCCTCACCTCCACGGACATCAGCCGCACGGTGTCGTGGCTGATGAACTTCACCCCGCAGGGGCGCAAGGGGTGAAGCGGGGCGGCCGGGGCGGGGGCTGGCCCTGACGCGGTCCGAGGACCCCGTCCCGCTCCCGGCGGCGCCGTCGCAAGCACGGTCGCTCTGCTGCCCCTCATGGTCACCGGCCTCGTCGCCCACGACCGCGACGCCCGCATCTCCCTGCGTGGTGCCGTCCGGGCCTTCTCGGCCTTCTCGGTGAGCGCCTCCCGCCTCACGGTGAAGAGGTGCCGGCCCCGGACCGGGGCCCCGTCACGCGGGCTTGGGGACGAGACCGTCGGCGACCAGCCCCGCGAGCACCGCCTCACCGAGTGCCTGCACGGCGGACTGCGGCCGGACCATGACGGTGAACTCCTTTACGCGGCCGGCCTCGTCGAAGTGGAGCATGTCGATGCCGTGGATCTGCTTGCCCTGCACGGTGGCGCGGAAGACGAGGACCGCCGCGGGGGCATCGGCGCCTTCGGTGCCCGTCTCCGCCGTGCCCTCGAACTCTCCGACGTAGCGGAAGTCCTCGAAGGTGCGCAGCAGGACGTCGAAAAGCCCCATCACCATCGGCCTGCCCTCGAAGGGCGTGAACTTCACCGGGCTGTAGAAGCGGATGTCTTCGGTGAACAGGTCCTCCAGCGCGGTCCGGTCGCGCGTCTCGACGGCGGCGCGGAAGCGTGCGGCGGTATCCATGGCCCTCCCCGGCTCCTCCTGCTCGTTCGCACAACTTGCGTACGCAGGATTGCGGCTTTCTGACTTACTCAAGGATCTGACTAATCAATTCCTTGAGTATGATGCACGAGCGGACGACGAGCGGGAAGGGGGCGGACCGATGGCCCTGAGGCACGC
The DNA here is from genome assembly GCF_004217425.1 of Streptomyces sp. CNZ301. Taxonomy (NCBI): domain Bacteria; kingdom Bacillati; phylum Actinomycetota; class Actinomycetes; order Kitasatosporales; family Streptomycetaceae; genus Streptomyces; species Streptomyces sp. CNZ301. Next base: position 474,314 of record NZ_SHLG01000002.1, on the reverse strand, counting down.
GGTGCTGGCGGCCCTGCTGGACGGGGAGTACAGCGGATACCAGTTGGCCAAGGCGTTCGGCGTCGGCGTCGCGAACTTCTGGCACGCACTGCCGCAGCAGCTGTACGCGGAGCTGGCCAAGCTGGAGAAGGAGGGGCTGGTCACGGGGCGGCAGGTGGTCCAGGAGACCCGGCCCAACAAGCGCCTCTTCCGGGTCTCCGACGCAGGTCTGGCAGAACTGGAGGGCTTCGTCTCCGCCGCGTCGAAGCCCTCGTTCATCCGCGACGATCTGCTCGTGAAGGTCCAGGCGGTCGACCGCGTCGAGGCGGGGCCCGTCATCGATCAGCTCGAAGAGCGCGCAGCCGCGGCCGAAGGGAGGATCGAGCTCTTCGGCGAGCTGCTGCGGCGGATGCGCGGCGGTGCGGACGAGGAGGCGTTCCTGCGCCGCGGCGCACGGATCGGACCGTATCTGACCTGCATGCGCGGCCTCGCGTTCGAAGAGGGCCACCGGGACTGGTGCCTGCACACGGCGGATCTGCTGAGGGAGAGGCAGACGGCACGGGAGAAGACCGGCAACGCCGAGTCCGGCACCGCAAGCGCCGGTTCGGGGAAGCGGCGCGACTGACGGAACCCGCCCGGGGCTCAGGGCCCGGCGCCGGCGTCGCGGCCCGCGGATGTCACATCCCGGTACGCCGTCCCGTCGTGGTGGGTGACGTCTGATTCCCGACCTGGAGCCTCACCATGAATGCCGCCCTGTGGACCGCGCAGATCCTGCTGGCAGTCCTCTTCCTCGTGTCCGGGTCCCTGAAGGTCAGCATGAGAAAGGACCGGCTGATCGCCACGGGACAGACCGGCGTGGCGCCGTTCCCGCCCGCCGTGATCAAGACGACGGCCGTGTGCGAACTGCTCGCCGTGGCAGGCCTGTTGCTGCCCCGCCTGACGGGCGTGGCTCCGCAGCTGACGCCGTTGGCCGCGGTGGGCCTGGCGCTCGTGATGGTGGGAGCTGTGACGAGCCACGGCTCACTGCTGCGAGCCGACCGTGCCGCCGGACGCGGTTGGCGGGAAGCCGTGAACGTCGCCGCGAATCTCGTCATCCTGGCGCTCTGTGTGTTCGTCGCGGTCGGACGCTTCTGAGGCAGGCGGGAAGGCCCGGACTTCGAAGCCCGTACGAAGACGGTGCGGGCCGCCCGCGTGAGTGGCAGCCCCGCCCCCCGTGACGGGGCTGCCTGTTTGCCGCAGCACTGCGGTGGCGGAGGACTCGGCTGGCCCTCACGTCCCGGCACTCTTCCGTACGCGGCGGCCCTCGGGCATGAGTATGTGTGCTCAACTCGACGTCTCCGGTCCGCTGTACCGCCCGCGGCTCTGGGCGCATCCGTCGTCGTGTGAGGCCGGGCACTGCGTGATCGCTCCCGGGTTCACGAGGGGAAGCGGCGCATGACAGGGTTGACGGTCGGCCGACCGCGCTGTCCCGGTCACCGGCACGACGGCCCCTGCACCCCACAGAGCGAGTCCCCTCATGAACGTCCTCCGCAAGATGCCCGTCGAGCACGTCCTCGACCGAACCCGGCAGAACACTCTGAAACGCCGGCTGTCCGCGATGTCCCTGGCGGGGTTCGGAGTCGGAGTCATCATCGGCACCGGCATCTTCACGCTCGTCGGGGTCGAGGCGAAACAGCACGCGGGCCCCGCGGTCGTCATCTCCTTCGTGGTCGCGGGCGTGGTCGCGGCCCTGGCGGCGCTGTGCTACGCCGAGCTCGCCTCCGCGGTGCCGACCGCGGGCAGCGCCTACACGTACGCCTTCTCCGCCATGGGAGAAGTGTTCGCCTGGATCATCGGCTGGGACCTGCTGCTCGAATTCGCGCTCGGTGCCGCGGTCGTCTCCCGCAGCTGGTCCGGCTACGTCGCCAACCTGCTGGACCTGCCGGCGGAGTGGTTCGGCGAGCAGGCCACGGTCAACATAGGCGCGGTGCTGATCATCGCGGTCCTCACCGCCGTCGCGGTCGCGGGCATCCGCGAGTCCTCGCGGCTCACGAACGCACTTGTCGTGATCAAGGTCTCCGTGTGCGTGCTGATCGTCGTCGCCGGCCTCTTCTTCGCCCGCGGAGCCAACCTCGTCCCGTTCGTACCCCCGGCCCAGCCCGCCGAGTCCGCCGCCGGCATCGTCGACCAGCCGCTGATCCAGGCCGTGGCGGGTCTGGAGCAGTCCGCCTTCGGGTTCGGGGGCGTCCTGACGGCCGCGGCTGTCGTCTTCTTCGCCTACACCGGGTTCGAGGCGCTGGCCAACCTCGGCGAGGAGACCAAGGAGCCCAAGCGGGACCTTCCCCGGGGGCTGCTCGGCAGCCTCGCGATCTGCACCGTGCTCTATGTCGCGGTGGCGCTGGTGCTCACCGCCGTCGTCGACTACCGGAAGATCGACGAGGGCGCGCCCATCGCGGCGGCGTTCCAGTCGGCCGGGGCGCCCTGGGTCGGGGCGCTCGTGGGGCTGGGCGCCATCACCGGCCTGACGTCGGTGATGATGGTGGAACTCGTCACCCTCGGCCGCATCGGCTTCGCGATGAGCCGCGACGGTCTGCTGCCGCGCCAGTTCTCCGAAGTGCATCCGCGGTGGCGCACCCCGCACCGGATGACGATCGCGATCGCCGTACTGATCATGCTCCTCGCCGGGTTCGTCCCGATCGCCGAACTCGCGGACATGGTCAGCATCGGCGCCCTGTCCGGCTTCCTCATCGTGGCACTGGCGGTGCCCGTGCTGCGCCGCCGCAACCCCGGCATCGATCGGCCCTTCCGCGTGCCGTTCTCGCCGGTGCTGCCTGTGATCACGGCTGCCGCGTGCCTGTATCTGATGGCCAACCTCGACGTCTTCACCTGGCTGCGTTTCGGGGTGTGGCTGGTGCTGGGCCTGCTGATCTACCTCTTCTACGGCCGCCGGCACTCGATCCTGGCATCCCCGGCCGGCGTGAAGGGCGGCCTCAAGGGCGACGCGAACGACGGCCTCAAGGACGACGCGAAGAGCGGCCTCAAGGGCGATGCGGAAGGCGGGACGTCGGGCGACTGAGCCGCGGACCAGGGGCACCGGCACGCACCGGCGCGGCGCACCGTGCGGCGCCCGGGCGTCCGGTGCGGCGCCCGACCGCGGTCAGCGCCCCTCCGCCAGCTCCTTCAGCGTCAGCAGCTGCCTGCGCATCATGAGCAGGTCGCCCCACGCCAGGAGGGGCCGGCGCATCCGTCCGAGCACGCCTTCCTCGTCGCCCACCACCAGCTTCGCCAACAGCCTGGTGGCGCCCTCCCGTTCGCCGGTCACCGCGTAGGTGACGGCGAAGGCACCGAAGAGCCGCAGCCCTCCGGGGTCGTCCATCAGCAGCGTCATGTGCTCGTCCTCGGCGAAGGACGCGAGCCGGAATATGGTCATCACCCGCTGCCCCGTCCTGAGGTTCCCGGCGCCGGGCGTGAGCCGGCGCGGGCTGCGGCGGCCGGAGTTGTCCAGCAGGTCGTAGCTGTAGGGAGCGATGCTGAGCTGGCAGAGCCAGCGGAAGACGGTGGCGCGGTCCGCGGCGACCGTGACGGCGCGGAACCAGTGCTCCTTCGGCTCGGCGAGCAGACTGTCGCACGGGTACGTCCCCCGGATCTCCTCCTCGCGTGCTCCCCACACCCGCGGAACGCGCCCGGGCACCTTCGCGGCCGGTCCGTCGCTCATAGGGCAAGCGTCCAGGGGACGGACATGCGGGGTCAACCGGCCCCCGACTGCGCCTCCTTGAGCGGCCCCACTCGGAGCGAGACGGGGCTCTGCCCGGAGCGTTCCCTTCGTATGCGCACGCGCTCTGCCCGTCGTGCCGACGCGACCAGTGCCCTGCCGACCGCGACGCGGACAGCTCACACGCCGCGGCCAGAAGCCGCCCGCCGCCCGTGGACGCGACGGGACGTCAGCCCGGCAGCAGCGCCTCCGCGAGCGCGCGCCACTGGGGGAGCGGCAGCACGCTCGACAAGTCCTCGGTGACGACCTGCAGCGCCACATGATCTGCGCCGGCGTCGAGGAACGAGCCGACCCGCTCCCGCACGGCGTCCGCGTCGCCGAAGGCGTACACCGCGTCCAGCAGGCGGTCGCTGCCGCCGTCCGCGAGGTCGTCCTCGCCGAAGCCCATCCGCAGCCAGCTGTTGCGGTAGTTGGCCAAAGCCAGGTAGCGCCTGAGGTAGTCACGGGCAGTGGCGCGGGCCCGCTCCTCATCGGAGCCGAGGACGACCTTGAGCTCGGGGGCGAGCAGCGCGTCCGCACCGAGGACCTCGCGGGCCCGGGCGGTGTGCTCGGCTGTCACCAGGTACGGCAGCGCCCCCAGTGCACGGTCCCGCGAGAGCTCCAGCATCCTCGGACCCAGGGCGGCGAGAGCGCGCTCCTGCGGCGGCACGGGCTGCGGCGCGGCGTCCAGTTCGTCGAGATATCCGCGCATCGCGCTGTACGGGCGCCGGCGCAGCTCCTCCCGTGTGGTGTCGTCCTGCGCCGCCTCGGCGTGGCTGACGCCCAGACCGAGCACGAAGCGCCCGCCGTGCGCCGAGTTGAGCCGGGCATGCTGCGCCGCGACGTCCTCCGCCCTGTGCTGCCAGATACTCATGATGCTGGTGCCGACGGTGATGCGTGAGGTCGCCGCCAGGAGGGGCTCGGCCCGGTCCACGCCGGGACTGCCGCCGATCCAGAGGGTGCCGTAGCCCAACTCCTCGAGTTCCGCCGCCGCTTCCTCGATCTCCGTGCGCCGCGACGGACTCGCGGAGGCCAGTGCGGTGCTCCACAGACCGATCCGGCCGAACCGCCTGGTGTGCCTTGAGCGTTCGTTCGTCGTCATGCCGGGGAAGCCGCGGGGGCCGCCGGATGTATTCCTCCCGGTCACCCGATCGGTGCACACCTCGCCCGGACGGTCACCGAAAAGGCCCGCCCGGGCCCGTCCGCCCACCGGGGTTTCCGATGTCCTGAGACACCGCATGGAACCTGAGGCATCACATGGAGACCGTGGCGGGATTCGAACCCCAACTCGCCTTGGCCTGCGAGCCCCTCAGCCGCTCGGGCACACGGCCGGGCCGGTGTGCGGTGACGCCGGTGCCCGGGCCGGCCGACCCGGGCACCGGCTCCGCGGGTCACGCCGAGGGCGCGCCCTCCTTCGCGGTGGCGTCCGTCGCTGCTGCTGCTTCTTCTTCGTCGTCCCGCTCACGTGCGACGTTGCGGCGGTGCTCCCGCACCGAGTGGGCGAGTGCTGCGGCCCAGAGCGCGTACAGCACCACGTACACGGCCGTCTTCACCGTGCCGCCGGCGCTCACCCAGTCGCCGTTCAGCAGAGTGCGGACGTTGGTGAGGACGATGATGCCGCCGACGGCGGACCCGAGGACGCGCGGCGGAACATGCCGTACCAGCCATGCCGCGAGCGGTGCAGCTATCACACCGCCCACCAGAAGGGCCGCCGCCCATGACCAGTTGACGCCCCCGGAGCCGAGCCCCGCCAGGAAGCCGATGCTCGCCGCGACGGTGACGAGGAACTCGCTGGTGTCGATGGAGCCGATCACCTTGCGCGGCTCCAGCCGTCCGCTGGCGAGGATGGCCGGAGTGCCGACCGGCCCCCAGCCGCCTCCGCCGGTGGCGTCGACGAATCCGGCGACCAGGCCCAGTGGGGAGAGGAAACGCTTGCGCAGCGGCTTGCCCAGATTGCGGGAGGAGAAGCCGACGAAGGTGAAACGCCCGAGCAGGTAGACGCCCAGCGCGAGCAGGATGAGCGACATGACGGGCTCGGCGACGGCGGTGGAGAGGCTGGAGAGCACCGTGGCACCGGCGAACGCGCCCACCGCGCCGGGCACACCGATCTTCGCCACGACGCGCCAGTCGACGTTGCCGAAGCGCCAGTGCGAGGCACCGGAGACGAGTGTTGTGCCGATCTCGGCCAGGTGCACCGTGGCCGACGCGGCCGCCGGGTTGGTACCCACGGCGAGCAGCAATGTCGTCGACGTGACGCCATAGGCCATTCCCAGGCTGCCGTCGACCAGTTGGGCACCCAGGCCCGCCAGTGCCAACAGGATGAGCGTACGCATGCTGCCCCGATCTTCGAGATCCCTAGTATTCCTACCGCTTAGGTAGAGAAATCTGCCCGACGGTCCGAGAGAGGGTCAAGGGTGTCTCGTCACGCGGACACGATCAGGAGTCGTGCACGGTCGGAACGTCGCGCAGGCTCAGGGGTTGGTCCACGACTCGGGCTTTTCCGCGAGCCTGCTGACGCGCTCGGGAAGCTCGGAGCGCGCGACGTCGGCGAGCGTGACCTCGCCGAGGATCGCGCGCACGTTGGCGCGCACCGCGATCCACAGGGGCAGCAGCGACTCGGCCGGGCCGGTGTAGGAGAGTGCGGGCGGGCGCTCACCGCGCACGGAGACCAGCGGCCCGTCCACGACGCGGATCACATCGGCGATGGTGATCGTCTCGGCGGGAGCGCCCAGGTTGTAGCCGCCCCGGCCGCCGCGGCGGCTGACGACGAGTCCGCCTCTGCGCATGTCGTTGAGGATGCCCTCGAGGAACTTGCGGGGGACGCCCTGGGCCTCCGCGATCTTCTCGGCCTTGACGGGGTGTTCGTCACCCGCGGCCGCCAGTTCCAGCGCGGCACGCACCGCATAGTCCGCTCTCGCCGAGATCCGCATACCCGCATTGTCCGGCACGGCGGCGGCGGTCCGCCGGTGGCATGCGCGAGCCCGCTGCCCGCAGGCGGGCAGCGGTGTACGACGAACGGACTGCGGCCGGCGGCGGGGGAGGGGCTTCAGGGCCGGGAGGCGACGAAGAGGCTCTGCACGCCCCGGCCGATCGGTCCCTGCTCGTCGTGGAGTGCGGATTCCGTCATGCCGACGCCGGCCGCGTCGATGCTCGTACGTGCGTCGACGCAGACCCATTCCCCGGCCGGGTGACGGTGCAGATGCACGGTCAAGTCGGGATTGACGAAGAGGTGTTGGGAGAAGTCCAGCACGTTGCTCACGCCGTTGCCGGAGTCCGCCGCCACCAGCACGCGATCCAGCGGCGCCGTCTTCTCGCCGTCCACCAGGGGGATTCGCATCCGCAGCCAGCAGGCCGCGGGCCCGTTCCCGAGGAAAGAGCCGTGCGCGAAGCGGGACTCCATGGCCGTGTGGTAGCCGACGTCCCACGGGACGGGGAAGAACGGCTCGGGCTGCCCGCTCGCGGGTCCGGGCACCTCCGGCCCCGGGGTCTCCTGGGGAACCGAGCCGGGTTCGGTGCGGATGCGCAGCGCCCGTGCGCGCATGACCTCCTTGCCGCCCTCGGGCGTGAGCGAGGCCTCGACCAGTTCCACGCTGCGTCCCTCGCGCAGCACCTGCGTGGTCACCGTCAAAGGCTTCAGCGGCACGGGACTTGTGATCTCGAAGGTGATCCGGGCCAGCCGCATGTCCTCGCGGGCGCCCGGACGCGTCCGCACGGCGCGGCCCAGCAGTGCCGCTGGCGGCCCGGCGTGCTGGCTGTCCGCGGACCAGGGGCCGCGGGTGTTCTCGGTCGGCACGTACCGGTCCTCCGCCACCTGCTCGAAGAAGGCCTCTGCGCAACTGGTCTTTTCTGGCACGGCTGTTCTCCTGCCCGCTGGGTGGTCCGGCAAGAAGGCTACTGGCAGGTATTGGTGGGTGTCACGGCCGTGGGGATGCCGCTTTGCCGGATGGGGAAGGGCAGGTCAGCCGCCATCGGTGGCGGCCCGCGGGAGGCCGCGGCGGTCGGCTGGAACGAAGTTGGAGGTGAAGCCGAGTTCAGGTATAAGTTGCCCATGGCATTCACCGCGTTCGACGACTGGGACGGTCCGCCGCTGCCGTCGATGGTGAACCCGGCCCTGTTGCGCGAGACGCCCGCCACCGAGCGCGGCGCCCGCCGGAGGTCGGAACTGATAGCCGCCGCACGCAAGGTCTTCGAACGCTCCGGCTACCTGGATGCCCGCCTGACGGACATCACCAAAGAGGCCAAGTGCTCGACGGGCTCCTTCTACACGTACTTCAAGAACAAGGAAGAGATCTTCGCCGCGGTCCTCGAGGTCGCCCAGCAGGACATGCTGCACCCCGGCATGGACCGGGTGCCGGACACCGACGACCCCTACGCCGTCCTCGAAGCGAGCAACCGGGCCTATCTGGAGGCCTACCGTCGCAACGCGAAGCTGATGGCGCTGCTGGAGCAGGTGGCCAACATCGACCCCGTCTTCCGCGAGTTGCGCCGGCGCCGCAGTGAGGCGTTCATCCACCGCAACGCCCGCGGCATCGCCGATCTGCAAAAGCGTGGCTTCGCCGATGCCGACCTCGATCCGATGCTGGCCTCGCGGGCGTTGTCGAGCATGGTCAGCCGCGTCGCCTTCGGGCTCTTCGCCGCGACCGGGGGTGCTCAGGAGCCGGTCGACTTCGAGAAGGTCGTCTACACGGTGACCAGGATCTGGGCCAACGGCCTGAGGTTCCCCGGGCATTCCTGAGCCGGCCGGCTCAACTCGCCACTGTCATCCGCCCGCTGCCGGCCCCCGACTCGCTGCTGCCCCCAAGTTGTCGCCGGCCCCGCCCGGTTGCGTGACGGTGAGGCGTCATCCGCACCTCCCGCCGCGCAGCGGCCGGAGTCGCCGGCTCCGACCCGCTGCCCAACGGCCCGCCGCCGCACGGTCGTCGGGGCGCCGCTGCGTCCTCGATGGGCGTCCTCGCAGCGCAGACGGTCGTGTCCCGGCTGTTGACACCGCAATGGCCTTCACCGAAGCTTCGCCCAGAAGTTGAACATGACGTCAGCTTACGGCGATCAGTTGCAGTCCACCGCCAAGGGAGAGCCATGACTGAAACGGCGGAACCGAGCGAGGATGCGGCAGCGGCGGCGCAGCCCGGAACCCAACCCGAGGGCCATCGCAAGCTGCTCGCCGCGGGGCTGATCGGCAGCTCGATCGAGTGGTACGACTTCTTCCTCTACGGCACGGCGGCCGCGCTGGTCTTCCCCCACGTCTTCTTCCCCTCCAGCTCGCCGCTCACGGGAACGCTGCTCTCCTTCAGCACCTTCTGGGCGGGCTTCATCGCGCGGCCGCTGGGCGGCATCCTCGCGGGACACTTCGGTGACCGCTACGGCCGCAAGCCCATGGTCGTCGCCTGCCTGCTGGGCATGGGCCTGGCGACCTTCCTGATCGGATGCCTGCCAAGTGCCGGGAGCATCGGGATACTCGCGCCGATACTCCTGGTGACCCTCCGCTTCATCCAGGGGCTGGCGTGCGGAGGGCAGTGGGGCGGCATCGTGCTGCTGCTGACGGAGTCGACGAGCCCGAAACGCAGGGGATTCGCCGGCACCTTCGGGCAGATGGGCGTGCCCTTCGGCGTCATCCTCGGCAACGTGGCCTTCCTGGCGTCGACCGCCGTCATGTCGGAGTCGGCGTTCATGACCTGGGGCTGGCGCATCCCGTTCTTCTTCTCCGCGCTGCTCTTCCCGGTGGTGCTGTACATCCAGACGAAGGTCGAGGACAGCCCGGAGTTCCGCGCGCTGCAGGAGGCCTCCAGGAGCAAGCAGGAGAAGGTCGCCCGTGCTCCGCTCAGTGAGGCCGTCCGCAAGGACTGGCGCAAGATCCTCCTCGCCTGCGGGATGCTCGCCGCGACCAACTGCCTCTTCTACATCAGCATCGCGGGCGTCCTCAGCTACGCGACCGAGGAACTGGGCATGAGCCACGAGTCGCTGCTCTCGGTCTCGCTGCTCTCCTCGCTGCTCGGGGCGGGCGTGATCCTCTGGTCGGGCGCCGCGTCCGACCGCATGGGCCGCCGTCCCATGATCCTCGTCGGTTCGGCCGCGCTGATCGTGTGGGCCTTCCCCTACTTCTGGCTCGTCGACACCAAGAGCCTTCTGCTGTTCTTCGTCGCGCTGGCCGTGGGCAGCATCTTCCAGTCCATGACATACGGGCCGGCCGCCGCCTACATCGGGGAGATGTTCGCGCCCAAGATCCGCTTCTCCGGCGCCTCCCTGGCCTACCAGCTTGCGGCCATCACGGTCAGCGGCGCGACGCCGCTCGTCATGACCGCCCTCATAGCCGAGACCGGCTCGACCACGCTGGTGTCGGTCTTCGTGGCGGCCATGGGCCTGGTCACCTTCTGCTGCACCTGGGCCCTGCGGGAGTCCAACCCGGCGGAGGTGCGCAACGATCCGGATGCGGTGCCGGGCGAGCTGCTGCACGCCTGACCGTTCCTCCACCGCCCGCCCGCCCGCCCGGCACGTCACGACGAGGCCGGGCAGGCGGTCCGGGGGAGGACGGGGGCGCGAACTCCCGCCCCCGCTCGCGCCGTCAGGCGCCCTCGGGCTGCCGCTGCGGCTCCTCCTCGGCTCCGGTGCCCTGCGAACCGCCACCGTCCGAGGGCAGGTTGGTCAGACGCACCTCACCGCGTGCGATGTCGCGGCCCGCGTCGTCCGTGACGGTGACGAGCCACAGCTGCTGGGTGCGGCCGCGGTGGATCGGCGTCGCCGTGGCCGTGACCGTGCCGGAGCGTATGGCCCGCAGGAAGTTGGTGTGGTTCGCGACGCCCACGACGTTGCCCCGGTCGCCGTACCAGACCGCGGCGCCGATGCTGGCAGCCGTCTCGACCAGCGAGCAGTACACGCCGCCGTGGACGATGCCGTAGGCCTGGAGGAGTTCAGGGGTGATCTCACAGGTGACGACGGTCCTGTCGGCCGTGATCTCGGGGAACTCCATGCCGACGGTCTTCTCGAAGCCCGTGCCGAAATCGTTCATTGACTCTCTCCGTGGTCGAGGGCTCTCCGCTGGCGGTCCGCGGCGGGCCGCCGCGCTCTGCGGCGTTCGCGGCAGAACGCGTACGCCTGGGCGCCGCACCTCTCCCGCGAGGTGCCGGGCGGCAGACCCGGACGGGGGAGGGGAGACAGCGCTGTCCTGCACAGTCTGGTGCCGGGGCGCGGACGTCTCGACATCGGCCCCCTTGTTCGGGTGCGCAACGTCGGGGAAGTGCCGTCGGTGCCGGGCCGGGCTGCCGTCGGTGCCCGGCCGGGCCGGGAAGCGGGGGCGACGCACGTGGAGTGCGGCGACGGGCCCGCCGTGGCGGAAACCGCCGCCCGCCTCACCCGGCGACGTGCTCCCGGTCGGCCTCCCCCTCGCGCCGGCTCTCCACCGCGGACCGACGGCCCCGGCCCCTCACCCGCACCACCGCGACCGTCAGCAGCACCACGAAGGCGGCCGCCACGACCGGGAGTCCCGTCCACTCCAGGCCCGCCGAGATCGTCCGCTGCACCGTGCTCGCCGTCTCGATGACGGGATCGCTCGTCGCGCCTCCGCTCAGGGACCGGATCTCGTACCAGCCGTAGTACGCCGTGTAGGCGCCCGCGAGTACGAGCAGGCCCCCGCCCACGCGGGAGGCGGCGGCGCCCATGCGCCGCAGACGGCCGAGTGCGGAGGTCCGCGCCAGGGCCACGGCGAGCGCGGCCGTGCCGACCACCGCACCCATCCCGGCCGTGTACGCACCGAACAGCAGCAGACCGCCTGCCGTCGAGCCGCTCTGGAACGCCGAGACGACGGCCGCGAGGAACGGCGCGATCGTGCAGCCGAGGGAGGCGACGGCGTACGCCCCTCCGAACAGCGCCATCGACGGCACGGAGCGGGTGACTCCGGGCGCGCGGCGGATGCGGGGCAGGAGCGCGGGAAGCTGCCGCCCGGCCAGGAGCCACACCCCGGCGCACGCGAGGAGCAGCCCGAACACCACGGTGAACCAGGGCAGATGCTGCTGCACCTGGCCCGCCAGAGGGGCGACGACCAGGCCGAACAGCCCGAAGACCGCCGCGAATCCCAGCGTCATCGCGGCGGTCGCCGCCAGGGCCCGCCCCACGGCGGCGCCCCGCGAGGGGGAGTCCTCACCGAGCACCAGCAGCGACAGATACGCGGGCAGCAGCGCGAAGCCGCAGGGGTTGACCGCGGCGAGCATGCCCGCGGTCAGCGCCAGCGCGAGGGGCAGGTCGTCCATGGGCCTTCCCGGCCGGTCAGCCGGCGAGCCCGGCGACCTGCTCGGTCAGCTGGCCGGGGGTGGTCGCCGCGTTCTGCTCGACGGCCTTGCCGTTCTTGTCGAGCATGACGTACGAACTCTGCTGCGTGATCCCGAACTTCTTCCAGACGGCGCCCTTCTGGTCGTTCAGGTGCGGGAAGTTGCCGACCTTCTGCGTCTTCACGAAGCCCTTGATGGGTTCGGTCTTGTCGAGGCCGGCCACACCGATGAAGTTGACCTTGCCCTTGTACTTCTCGGCGAGCTTCGCCGTCTGCGCCGCCTGCCCCTGGCACGTCCCGCACCACGGCGCCCAGAACCACAGCACGGCGGGCTTGTCCGCCAGCGAGGCGCCCTTGAAGGCCTTCCCGTCGATCGTCCGGCTCGTGAACTGCAGCTCCGCCGGGGTGCCGTTCGGGTTCTTCTCACCCGGGGCGACACCTTCCGGTGCGTCCTTCTCCGGTGCCTTCTTCTCGTCGTCCGTCTTCTCGTCGCCGGCCGCGGCCTCGCCGGCGGGTTTCGTGGAAGCCGAGCCGCCGTTGTCCATGCCGCATCCGGCCAGGGACAGTGAACTCGCCACGAGCAGGGCAGTGAGGGCTACACGGGGTCGACCGGCACGCATCATCTGAATCCTCTGGTGGTGGATCGGGCTCGTCACGCTAGGACGTGGCGTGCGGCGGCAGTCGGTCTTTAGCCGCAGCTGACTAATCCGCAGGCCGGCCTCCCCGCCAGGCCGGCCACCGGCCCTGCCAGTCTGCCCGCCCGCCCGTCGGTCACGCGAGTGCGTCCCCCGCCTCCACTCCATCGCGTGACCGCCCGGCCGCGCGCGGGCGGGTCGACGGGAGCGCGGCCGCGCCGGGGGAGCACGATGCGCGCACCGCGGGCCCCACGTGCGGCCCCGGAGGAGCGCGGGCCCCGGAGGACACGGACGATGAACACCCACTGGCATGCCTTCAGCTACACCGGCCACGAGAGACCGAGCGACGGGGAGGCCCGCGATCCGGAGTCCCCTACGCCGCCGATCGAGCTGAACATGTGGTTCCGCAAGCCGCGTTCGATGATGGACGGCACCTTCACGGAGGCCACGGGCGCGGCGGACTGGCTGGAGAAAGAACTCACGGAGTCCCCGCCGCGGGACACCGCGCTCCAGGTCCCGCGGCACATGAACCGCGCCCGCGACGCGCTCCGCCGCGGAGCGGACGCTTACGTCGGCTACTACACGGCTCACGGCCGCTTCCTCGTACGGGCGGTCCTCGCCTGCCCGCGCCGGGGTGTGCCGTGCCCGTCCCCTCCGCGGTAGACGCCGTCGTGCCTGTACAGCGCCGGCATCTCCGCGGGGACCGTGCGCGGCCGGGACCACGGGGCGGAGCTCGCGGCCCTGCTCGTCCCGGCATGAAATATTGCGGTGATGAGCGGCGAATCGGTCACTTTGTCCCTGTGCGGTGACGTCATGCCCGGTCGCGGCGTCGACCAGATCCTTCCGCACCCGGGCGCCCCTGAGCTGCGCGAGGGATTCATGCGGGACGCGCGGGCCTACGTCGAGCTGGCGGAGGCGGTCAACGGGAGCATCCCCGCCCCGGTCGGCTTCTCCTGGCCCTGGGGGGACGCCCTGGACGTGCTGGACGAGGCCGCGCCCGACGTCCGTGTGATCAACCTCGAGACGAGCGTGACACGGCACGACGACTTCGACCGCTTCAAGGGCGTCCACTACCGGATGAACCCCGCCAACCTCGGCTGCCTCACCGCCGCGCGGCCCGATGTGTGCGTGCTCGCGAACAACCATGTGCTGGACTTCGGACGGTCCGGCCTCGAGGAGACCCTGGACTCACTCGCCGGAGCGGGCCTGCGCACCGCGGGCGCGGGCCGGGACACGGCAGGGGCGCGCGAGCCGGCAGTGGTGCCGCTCGACGGAGGGAGACGGCGCGTGGTCGTCCTGTCGATGGGGACGCCCTCCAGCGGCATCCCCCTGGACTGGGCCGCACTCCCGAACCGCTCCGGCGTGAACCTCCTGGACCTGACCACCCGCAACGCGGCCGCCCTCATCTCCGGCAGCATGCGGGAGTCGAGACGTCCGGGCGACATCGTGGTCGCCTCCGTCCACTGGGGCTCGAACTGGGGATACGACGTGCCCCGGAACCAGACCGTCTTCGCACGCGCACTCATCGACGGCGGCGGCGTGGACATCGTCCACGGACACTCCTCGCACCACCCTCGGCCCATCGAGCTCTACCGGGGCAAGCTCGTGCTCTACGGCTGCGGCGACTTCATCGACGACTACGAAGGCGTCGAGGGCCACGAGGAGTACCGCGACGATCTGCGGCTGCTCTATCTGGCCTCGGTCGAGGCCGACACGGGCAGACTGACGGTCCTGCGCATGGCGCCCTTCCGGGCACGGCGCATGCGGCTGTCGCGGGCGGCGCCCGAGGACGCCGAGTGGCTGCGTGCCGTCCTCGACAGGGTGAGCGGTCAGTTCGGAGTGCGGGTCGAGACCGGTCGGGACGGGATGCTGACGCTGCGGCAGGCCGGCGGCTCCGGACGAGGGTGACTCCTCGCTCCGGACGAGGGTGACACCTCGCGCGCCGGAGCCGCCGCCCGGGCCATGCCGCCCGGGCCATGCCGCCCGGGCCATGCCGCCCGGGCGTCCGTCCGTTCTGCCCGGCCCGGTCCCGGGAGAAGCGGCGCGGGTCACCACTCGGCGAACGCGCCGTCCCCGTACCGCCAGAGCGGGTTGTGCCAGCTCTTCGCGCTGCCGTCCGCGTCCCGCACGGCCTGCTCGTCGATCTCCACGCCGAGCCCCGGGGCCGTCGGCCGCAGCAGATGGCCCTCGTCGAAGCGGAAGACGGACCGGTCGGCGACGTAGTCGAGGAGTTCGGCGTCCGCGTTGTAGTGGATGCCGATGGACTGCTCCTGGATGAGGAAGTTCGGTGTGCAGAAAGCGAGTTGGAGGGACGCGGCGAGAGCCAGCGGCCCCAGCGGGCAGTGCGGTGCGACGGCCACGTCGAAGGTCTCGGCGAGCGCCGCGATGCGGCGGCACTCCGAGATGCCGCCGGCGTGGGAGAGGTCCGGCTGGAGCACGGCGATCCCCGCCTGGAGCGCGGGCAGCACGTCCGTGCGGGAGAAGAGCCGCTCACCCGTGGCGACGGGCAGCGCCGTCGAGCCGGTCACCCGCCCGATCAGATGCGTGTACTCGGGCAGCACGGGCTCCTCGACGAACATGGGCGCGTACGGTTCGAGCACGCCGGCGGCCCTGACCGCCCCGGCCGTCGAGAATCGGCCGTGGAAGTCGATCGCGAAGTCCCGTTCGGGCCCGAGGACTTCGCGCGCGGCCTCCGCCCGCGCCGCGACGTCGTTCAGCTCCGAGACGGTGGGCAGGCGGCTCATCCGCCCGGAGGCGTTCATCTTCACCGCGGTGAACCCGGCCTCGACCTGTGCGGCGACCTGCTCCCGCACGGCCGCCGGCTCGTCGCCGCCCACCCAGCAGTAGGCGCGGGCGCGCTCGCGCACCGGGCCGCCCAGCAGCCGGTGCACGGGGGCGCCGAGCGCCTTGCCCGCGATGTCCCACAGCGCCTGGTCGATGCCTGCGACCGCACTGGAGAGGACGGGGCCGCCACGGTAGAAGGAGCCCTTCGTCATGACCTGCCACAAGTCCTCGATGCGGGAGGGGTCCGCGCCGATCAGGAACTGGTCGGCGAGCTCGTGGACGGCGGTGCGTACGGTGTCCGCCCGGCCCTCCACGACGGGCTCGCCCCAGCCGACGAGGCCGTCGTCGGTCTCGATGCGGCAGAAGAGCCAGCGCGGCAGCACGGCGAAGGTTTCGACTCGGGTGATCTTCAAGTGGTGCTCCAGATGGTGCGGTTGAGCGTGCCCGGCGCGCCGCCCGGTCCGTCAGGTGCGGACCGGGCGGGCCCGGGCCTGTCGTGCGTGGTGGTGGTCAGCCCTTCACGCTCCCCTCGGTGAGACCGGTCCGCCAGTAGCGCTGGAGGACCAGCATGGCCGCGGCCAGCGGAATCACCGAGAGGAAGGCGCCGCCGATCGTGTACTGCAGCAGTTCGGGAAGCCGTTCCGCAGCGGTCTGCCATGTGGTCAGACCCAGCGTGATCGGGTACTTCCGGTCGTCGGAGAGCATCACCAGCGGCAGGAAGTAGTTGTTCCAGATGCCGACGAACTGGAAGAGGAAGACGGTGACCAGCGCCGGCGACATCAGGCGCAGCACGAGCTGGAAGAAGATCCGCCCCTCGCGCGCTCCGTCCACGCGTGCCGCTTCCAGCAGGGTGTCGTCGACGGCCGACTCGGCGTAGATCCGGCAGAGATAGACGCCGAAGGGACTGACGACGCCGGGGATGAGCACCGCCCAGTAGGTGTTCGTCAGCCCGATCTGGTTGAACAGCAGGTACAGGGGCAGGGCGAGCGCGGTGTGCGGCAGCAGTACGCCCGCGAGCACGGACCTGAAGACCGCCTCCCGCCCGCGGAAGCGGTACTTGGCCAGCGCGAAGCCCGCCGCGGCCGCCAGCACCGTCGCCAGCAGCGCCCCGACTCCCGCGTAGAGCAGCGAGTTGAGCACCCACTGGAGGTAGATGTGGTCGTCGTAGGTGAGGATCTTGCCGATGTTCTCCAGCAGTTGCGGGCTGTCGAACCACAGCCCGTTGCTGCCGTACAGCTTCCCGGTGGTCTTCGTCGCGGCGACGATGAGCCAGTAGACGGGCAGCAGGAAGTAGCCGGTGGCGGCGGCGAGCGCCAGGATCATCAGGATGCGTCCGGGCGAGGGCATGCGGCGCGGACCCGCGGGCGCGTTCACCGCGGCCGGGCCGGGCCCGTCGCCCGTGGTGGTGCTCTCGGGCCCGGGGCCGGCGGGAGTTGTGGTCGCGCTCATCGCCTTCTCCTGTCCTTGCGGGTGACGAGGGTGAGGAAGCCGAACGACAACGCGCAGGCGACGAGGGCGAGCAGTACCGCCTTGGCGGCCGCCAGGTAGACGTTGGCATTGGCGAAGGCGTCGTTGTAGGCACTGAGGTTGGGAGTGAAGCTGCTGGAAACCGCCGGCGAGAGCACCTGGATGACGAGGGGCTCCGCGAAGAGCTGCATCGTGCCGATGATGGAGAAGACGCAGGTGAGCACCAGGGCCGGCCGCACCATCGGAATCTTGATCCGCAGGGCCGTCTGCCAGGGACCGGCGCCGTCGATCCTCGCAGCCTCGTACAGCTCCTGCGGAATGGATTTCAGCTGCGCGACGATGATCAGCATGTTGTAGCCGGCGAACTCCCAGACGACGATGTTCGCGATCGACCACAGCACGTTGTCGTAGCCGAGGAAGTCCGGCGACGACGCACCGAGCGCCTCGGTGACGGGGCTGATGCCCGGGACGTACAGGAACCCCCACAGAATCGTGGCGATGACACCGGGGATGCCGTAGGGGAGGAAGTAGGACGCCCGCAGCAGACCTGCCCAGCGGTGGGAGAGCTGGTCGAGCAGCAGCGCCAGCACGAGAGCCAGCACCAGCATGACCGGCACCTGGACGACGCCGAAGAGCAGCACCCGGCCGAAGCTTTCGATGAAGTCGGTCTGCTGGAGCGCGAGTGCGTAGTTCTCCAGACCCCCGAAGCCGACCGTGGGTTCGCCGAGGCCGAGCGGCCCGTGCCGCTCCACCGTCAGCAGACTCTGGTACACGGCGTAGACGATCGGCAGGACGAAGGCGAAGACGAAGAGCGCCAGGAACGGGCCGAGGAAGAACCAGGCGGCGGAGTCGGGCCGGGAGGAGCGGCGGGGGCGGGAGGCCCGTGCGCCGGTTGCGGAGCGCGACGTGCCGGAGGCGCCGGACGGGCCGGACGGGCCGGTGCCTGCGCCGGGCCCGGCGGCCGCTGCGGTGGAGTCGGAAGACGTCGGCATCACGCGCTCCTCGCCTTGAGTCCCTTGGCCTTCATGTCGTCCAGGACCCGGCCCTGCACATCGTTGAGGGCCTCGACGAGCGTGCCGTGCCCCGCCGTCGCCCGGCCGAAGGCGTCCTTGACGTGCTCGAAGGACTGAATGGTGGTCGGCGCCCACTTCCAGGACGTGTCCACATGCTTGTCCGACTCCTGGAAGACCTCGTTGTAGCGCTGGCCGCCGAAGAAGGGGTCCGCCTTGCCCAGCGCGGAATTCTCCAGATCGATGCGCGCGGCCGGCCAGCCGTATCCCGCGGCGACGAGCAGGTCGATGCTCTCGGGGTCGGTGTTGAGCCAGTGCGCGAACTCGATGGCCTCGGCGGGATGCCGGGTGCCCTGGAGAATCGCCGTGGAGGAACCGCCCCAGTTGGCGGAGGCGGACTCGCCCTCCTCCCACTGCGGGAGCGTCGTCACACGCCACTTCCCCTTCGTCTCAGGGGTGTTGCCGCGCAGCAGGGCGTCGCCCCACTGGGCTCCGGGCCAGCTGGCCAACTGGCCCGTCTGCAGGGCCCGGTACCAGCCGCTCTGGGTGTCGGGCATGACCTTGACCAGGCCGTCCCGTATCAACCCGTCCCAGTAGTCGGCGACTTCGAGCGAGACCTTGCTGTTGATGTCCACCAGCCAGGTGTCGCCCTCGGACCGTATCCACTGCGCACCGCGCTGCCATGGGAAAGCCGCGTACCACATGGCGTTCCTCGGCGGGAACGACGTGATGTGGGAACCGCCGCCGCGCTTCTTGATCTTGACGGCGGCTTGTCGGAACTCGTCCCAGGTGCGCGGGACTTCGACGTCCCAGCGCTCGAAGAGGTCCTTGCGGTAGTAGTAGCCCATCGGGCCGGACCCCTGGGGCATCGCGAAGACGTCGCCGCCGAAGACCCCTTGGTTCCACTGCCAGTCGACGTAGGAGTCCTTGAGCTTGTCCGCTCCGTGCTCGCTGAGGTTCGTCAGTCCGCCCACGAGCATGAACTCAGGCAGCGCGTAGTACTCGACCTGGGCCAGGTCGGGCGGGCTGCCGGCCTTCAGCGACGAGTGCATCTTCTGGTAGCCGCCCTGTGTGTTGGCCGGCACGATCTGCACCTGGACCTGGATGTCCGGACGCTTCCTGTTCCACAGGGCCACGGCCTTCTGCAGCGGAACCCAGGTCCAGAAGACCAGTTGGACCTTCTCGCCGTCCCTGCGCGGTGCCTGCGTCGTGCGCCGCGCCGCGCCCGCCGACTCGCCGCACCCGGCGAGCGCGGGCGCCGCTGCCGCGGCGGCGCCCCATGAGAGAACCTTCCTGCGGACGGGCATCTGACCTCCTTGTGGGGGTCCCCCCACGC
Source organism: Streptomyces sp. CNZ301 (assembly GCF_004217425.1). Lineage (NCBI taxonomy): Bacteria > Bacillati > Actinomycetota > Actinomycetes > Kitasatosporales > Streptomycetaceae > Streptomyces > Streptomyces sp. CNZ301. The sequence goes on along the minus strand of NZ_SHLG01000002.1, from coordinate 455,116 downwards.
CGGAGGCGTAGGGGGAGGGTCCCCGCCGGGCGTAGGGGAATGCCGGACTTCTCAGTGCCCCATGACGGCGGCTCAGTGCTCCATGACGGCGACCCCGCGGGGCGGCAGCGTCACCGCGGTGACCCGGTCCGTTCCGTGAGGGCCCAGCCGGTCACGCATCGGTTCGGGCAGTTCCACGACGGCGTCCTCGTCGCCGTGGTTGAGCAGGAACAGGAAGCGGTGCTCGTCGTCCTCGCGGACCGTGGCCTGGACCCCTTCGGGCAGCCCGGCCAGTACGGGGCCCACGCCCGCCGCCTGACGGACCTGGTCCAGCAGGCCGCGCATGGCGGCCTGCCGGAGCCGGGTGCCGATGTACCAGGCGGTGCCGGCGCCGTAGGCGTGGCGGGTGACGGCGGGGCGTCCCGCCAGCTCGCCCCCGCGGAAGACGGCGACGGCCTCCGCGCCCTCCAACTCGACGGCCTCCGACCACAGATCGCCCTCGGTGCCCGGTCCGCCGAGCGGCCCGTCGGGCGCCACGCCCTCGACGGGGACGCTCACCCCTTCGTCCAGCGGCCAGAACTCCTCGACGCGCAGACCGAGCAACTCCCGCAGCGGTGCGGGATATCCGCCCAGGTGCACCCGGTCGCAGCCGTCGACGATGCCGGAGAAGAACGAGACGAGCAGCTGCCCGCCGCCCTCCACGTACTGAGCCAGACGGCGCGCGTCGTCCTCGCCGAGCAGATACAGATTGGGGACGACGACCAGTTTGTAGCCGGACAGTTCACCCGACGGCGGCAGGACGTCGCAGGCCACACTCGCGTCGAAGAGCGCACGGTGGTGCGCACGGTTGATCAGCGTCTGGTCCAGAGCGGTCGACGGACGCGAGTCGAGTTCCAGCGCCCACCAGCTGTTCCAGTCCGTCAGCAGCGCGGCGTCCGCGCGTGAGCGGGTCCCCGCGATCTCCGGTACGGAACTCAACTCGCGGCCGAGGTCGCTGACTTCGCGGTGGATGCGGGTGCCGGTGCCGCCGTGCGGGAGCATCGCGGAGTGGAACTTCTCGGCGCCGCCCCGCGACTGCCGCCACTGGAAGTACATGATCGCGTCAGCGCCCTGCGCCACGGCCTGCCAGCTCCAGAGCCGCATCGCGCCCGGCGGCTTGGGGCCGTTGCGCGGACGCCAGTTGACGGCGCCGGGCGCCTGCTCCAGCAGCAGCCACGGCTGCCCGCCGCGTGCCGAGCGCATCAGGTCGAAGTTGTACGCGGCGGAGAGGTGGGTGTCCGGATCGTGGGGGTCCTGGTAGAAGTCCAGCGACATCACGTCCTGGTGCCGCGCCCATTCGAAGGCGTCGACGGGCTTGTGGTGCGGCATCAGGTTCGTCGTCACGGGCACGTCCGGCGTGACGCGGCGCAGCACCTGCGTCTCCGCGAGGTAGCACTGGCGCAGCGCGTCGTCGCTGAAGCGCCAGTAGTCCAGCTGCTGGGAGGGGTTGGCGAAGGTGGGCGCGAGGCGCGGCGGCAGCACCTCGTCGAAGGAGTCGTAGCGCTGTGACCAGAAAACCGTGGACCAGGCCTCGTTGAGAGCGTCGACGGTGCCGTAGCGCTCGCGCAGCCAGCGGCGGAAGTCGGCGGCGGAGACGTCGCAGAAGCACTGCCGGATGTGGCAGCCGTACTCGTTGCCGACGTGCCACACCTCCAGGGCCGGGTGCTGCGCGTAGCGGCCCGCGACCTGCTCGACCAGGCGGGTCGCGTACTCGCGGTAGACGGGGCTGGAGGGGCAGTAGTGCTGCCGGCCGCCCGGCCATTTGCGGCGCCCGTCCTCCGTCTCCGGAAGGACCTCCGGGTGCAGCCGCGTCAGCCACGGCGGCGGGGAGGCGGTCATCGTCGCGAGGCAGACGCGCAGACCGGCCTGCGCGAGATTGTCCATCACGCGGTCGAACCAGCCGAAGTCGAAGTCGCCGGGCCGGGGTTCGACCTGCGCCCAGGCGAAGACCCCCGCCGTCACCATCGTGACCCCGGCCTCCTTCATCAGCCGGGTGTCCTCGGCCCACACCTCTTCGGGCCATTGCTCGGGGTAGTAGTCGCCGCCGAAGTGGATCCGCCTGTCTGACCTCTTCATGCTGCCGGGCACCTTCGGGTCGTCGGTCGCTGTCGCACGCACATGGTTCAATCCATTAATTATGAATTAACGTAAGTGCACCTCGGGAAGGGGTCAACCCTCCCCGGCCGGTTCCGTACGAAGCGAGGAGGTGCCCGATGACAGGGCCGACGAAGGACGCCGAGGCCGGGGCCGGCAGCGCTCCAGGCCGCTTCCACGGACGGACCGCTGTCGTCACCGGAGCCGCCTCGGGCATCGGCGCGGCCACCGCGCACCGCCTCGCGCAGGAGGGCGCCGCCGTCGTGGTCGCGGACGTCGACGAACCGGGGGGCGCCCGGGCGGCGGAGGGGATACGCGACGGCGGCGGCGACGCGGTCTTCGTCCCGGCCGACGTGGCGGACCCCGGCGCCTGGCGGCGCGTCCTCCGCTCCGCGCGCGAATTCGGGCCTGTCGGTGTGCTGGTCAGCAACGCGGTCAAGGTCGAGGTCGCGCCCGCCCACGAGACCACGCCCGACTCGTGGAACCGGCAGATCTCCGTCGGGCTCACCGCCGCCTTCCTCGGCGTACGCGCCTGCCTGGAGGACCTGCGCGCCGAACGCGGAGCAGTCGTCCTCGTCTCGTCCGTCCACGCACACCACGGCATTCCCGGGCACCCCGCCTACGCGGCCGCCAAGGGCGGACTGCTGTCGCTGTGCGGCCAGTTGACGGTCGAGTACGGGCCCGAAGTGCGGTTCAACACCGTGCTGCCGGGCCCGGTCCTCACCGGGCTGTGGGACCGGGTCCCCGAGGAGGAACGGGCGGCCAGCGTCGCGGAGACCGCGGCCCGCCGCTTCGGCACACCGGACGAAGTCGCCTCCGCCGTCGCGTACTTGGCCTCGCCGGAGGCGTCGTACGTGACCGGCGCGAGCCTCCTCGTCGACGGCGGGTGGAGCGTCATGAAGTCCTCGTCATGAGGTCCTCGGCATGAGGCGGACCCCCGGGGGAGGGGAAGCGGGCTCCGGGCGGACCGGCACCCGAGAAGGCATCGGAGAAGGAGAGCAGGGCATGTCCGGTTACGCGCGCCGCGGAGTACACGGCCAGACCGTCGAGGCCATCGCACACCGGGTACTCAGCGGCCGCATCGGTGAGGGAGACACACTCGACCTCGGCGCGCTCCAGACCGAACTCGGCGTCAGCCTCACCGTGTTGCGCGAATCGCTGAAGGTGCTCGCAGCCAAAGGGATGGTCGACGCACGGCAGAAACGGGGCACGTTCGTGCGGCCCCGCGCCGACTGGCACTTCCTCGACGCGGACGTGCTGCGCTGGCAGTTCGAGTCCGCCGAGGGCCCGGACGCGGGCGCCGGCAACACTCTGCTGCGTGACCTCGGCGAGGTGCGGGCCATCGTCGAACCGGCGGCCGTACAGCTCGCCGCAGAACGCCGCACCGATGCGGACCTCGCGACGCTGGACGACGCACTCGCCGCCATGGAGCGTGCCTCGGAGGTCGGCGACGAGGCCGTCGACGCCGACCTCGCCTTCCACCGCGCCCTGCTCGCGGCCTCGCACAACGAGATGCTGGAGCGCATGGAGATGGTCATCGCCACCGGCCTCGCCTACCGCGACCGGCTCGTCCACGCCTCAGGCCACCGCCCGCAGAACCCGGTGCCCAGCCACAGGGCCGTCCTCGACGCGGTACGGGCGCGCGACACCGACGGTGCGGAGGCGGCCATGCGGGCTCTGCTCGAACAGTCCGCCAGGGACCTGGACGAGATCCGGGGCAGGGGTGCGGCAGGCTGAGAGCTCGCCCTCGTCCTTGCCTCAGCGGCGCTCGGCGCCCGCGACGAACCCCACGAATGTCGTCCACTGCCGTGACGGAACCGAAAGCACCGGCCCGTGCGCGGACTTCGAGTCCCGCACGTTCACCGAGCCCGCACCCGCGGCGACTTCGAGACAGTCACCGCCGCTGGAACCGCTGTAACTGCTTTTGAACCAAACCGACTTGTCGGCGTCGATGATGCGCTCAGCGCTCATTGCTCCCCTGCCAACTGCTCGATCAACCTCGCGGACTCCCCGGTGTGCAGAGCCTGCGACCGCAGCTTGCCATACCGGAGCCCGAAGGCGCTCACCAGCGCAGGATCGCTGACGACGTTACCGATGCCCTGGGACTCGAAATAGCCGAACCGCTGGTGTTCCAGCGTCTCCACGAGGACGATCGGTCCTTCCAGGCCCGGGTGGTAGCCGTATTCCGCGGGCATCACCTGGATCTCGACGTTGGGCAACCCGCTCTGCTCCAGAAGGTATTGCTGCTGACGTCGCATGACCTCGCGGCTCCCCACCGGATTGCGCAGCGCCGACTCCCCGATGACGAAAGCGAATTCGACGGTCGGTGTCCTTGTCAGGAGCGTCTGCCGGCTCATGCGCGCGTCGACGCTGTATTCGACTGCCTCTTCCGAAAGGCGCGGGCAGTGACCTTCGAAGAGGGTGCGCGCGTAGTCCTGCGTCTGCAGGAGTCCAGGAACCATCAGTGGGTCGTACGAGCTGCGGCTCACCGCCTCCATCTCGATCAGGGCGAAGTCCCGGAAGAACGCGGGGAGTTTCGCGAAGTCGACCTCCTCCTGGAGGACTTGCAGCGCACCGCCCGCCTCCAGTACACGCTCTGCCGCGGCGGTGAAGGGGGCTTTCGCGGGACGGCGGCCCTGCTCCACCGAGGCAACCGACTCGTGCGAGTAGCTGATGCGTTCGGCCAGCTCCTCCTGCGTCAGCCGTGCCTTCTCGCGGAAGAGCTTCAGCAGCTTTCCGTAGCCGACCCAGATGGCGGGCCGGTCGTCGTTCTTCTTGCCGGCCTGCTTGCTTTTCGTCCCGCCCATGAGCGCCCCACGTCGTTGCCGAAGATGTGAGGTCCAACTCCTTTGCGTCGCACGGGGGTACGGGCAGCGGTCCGTACAACGCCGGGCGACGCCCGTACAGGAGGTGACGACGACGACGTCCTCCTCGGTAAAGGAGGCGGGATGCCGGATGCCGGCCGGCTCGGCACGCATCCGGTCCGAGGGGTTGAGACTGCACCGGCAACGCTGTATGCATGAGTCATGCATGATGCCAACCGCACTGCCAATCTCCTCGGCGCCACCGCGCTCGCCGTGACCGACCTGGCTCTCACCGGAGCCACCAAGGCGGCCGGGACCAGCGCCAGCGGCGCCGCCGCGCTGGTGGTGCTCTCCGCCTCGCCGGGCTTGAGCGTCACCGAACTCGGCCGCCGCGTCGGCCTCTCACAGCCCGCCGCCGCCCGCATGGTCGACTCGCTCGAAGCGGGCGGGCTCGTCGAGCGGCGCCCGGGGCCGGGCCGGTGGGTCTCCGTGACCCCGACCGCCGCCGGCACCCGCACCGCCCGCGCGATGCTCGCCGCACGCGGCACCCCGCTGAACCAGATCGTGGACGTACTGGACGAGGCCGAACGGGAGAGGCTCGACGCACTCCTGACCAAGCTTCTGACGCGGCTCTACGAGGAGGTCGGCAACGCCGATCTGCTGTGCCGCCTCTGCGACCGCGCGGGTTGCGTTCACGGCGGCGCGGTCTGCCCCGTCGGACAGGCCGAGCGCGACGGACAGACCGAGCGCGGGGAACAGGCCCAGCGCGACGAGCGGCGCGGCCGGCCGGGAGGGTCCGGCGCAGGTGGCGCAGGTGGCGCAGGTGGCGCAAGTGGCGCAGGCGGCGCAAGCGGTGCGGGCGCCGCTCCGCGCCGCGACTGATGGGTCCGCTCCTCGCGCTCGCCTCCGCCGTCTTCTACGGCGTGGCCGACTTCACCGGCGGCCTGCTCGCGCGCCGTGCCGGCTTCGCCCTCGTCGCCCTCACCGGCCAGGCCGCGGGACTCGCGGTCACCCTGGCGGTGGCGCCGCTGTTCCCGGCGCCCGGAGCGGAGCTCCCCGACCTCGCGTGGGGAGCGCTCTCCGGGGTCGGCACCGGCCTGGGCATGGTCTTCCTCTACCGGGGGATGAGCCGCGGAGCCATGAGCGTCGTGGTGCCCGTCAGCGCGGTGGGCGGACTGGCCCTGCCCGTACTGGCGGCCGTCGCGGTCCTCGGGGACCGTCCGTCGGCGCTGTCCTGGCTGGGCATCCTCGTCGCCGTGCCGTCCCTCTGGCTGACGTCACGCAGCGCGCCCGCGCCCGGCGCACCGGCCCTCGTCACCGGCGCCTCCCTGGACGGACTCACCGCCGGCGCCGGAATCGCCCTCCAGTACGCGGCCCTCGCGCAGGCCGGCCAGGGCTCCGGCATCTGGCCCGTCACGGCAGGCCGCGTCACCGCCGTGGCCGTGATCCTGCCCGCGGCGCTCGCGGCGCTGCGTGCCGCGGGGCCGCGGGCGGCGGCTGCCGACGGGGCGGGCACCACGGCGCGGGCCGCGTGGACGGTGCTGACGCCGCGCCGAGCCACCGGCGCCGCCGCGGCAGGCATGGCCGCCTCGCTCGCCCTCGTGCTCTACCTCCTGGCCACCCGGGAACAGACCGTCACCGTCGCCGTCGTGCTCTCCTCGCTGTATCCCGCGATACCGGTGCTTCTCGGGCTCACCGCCCTGCGGGAACGCCCCACCGGGCTGCAGTCCGCGGGGCTCGTCGGCGCCGCCGTCGCGACGGGGCTGCTCACCGCGGGCTGAAGCGGCCGGGGAATCGCGGCGCGGACACCGCCGCGAACACCGCCGCGAACACCGCCGCGCACGTGTTGCCCGGCCTTTCGGGGGAACCCCGCACCGCAAGCTCGATGAAGCCGACATGAAGCCGACACAGCGTGGCCCGGCGCCGCCGGGCCGGCGGGACGGATTCCAATGACCAGCGGGTACATGGGTCCCCGGGACTTCGGCAGGGACCCGTTCGGAGAGTACATACGGCGGATCCTGGGGGGCGCCGACCCGTCGGGCGGCAGCGGCGGAAGCCGGGACCCCCGCTACTACGACTTTCTCCGTCTGATGAGCGAACCGGCCCGGCAGCTCATCTCCGAAGCGGCCTCGTACGCGGCCCAGCGCGGCAGCAGCGACCTGGACACCGAGCATCTGCTGCGCGCGGCGCTCACCACCGAACCGACCCGCACCATGATCACCCGGGCCGGCGCGGACACCGACACGCTCGCCGAGAACATCGACCGCGAGGTGGGGGAGGGCACGCCGCGCAAGTCCATCGCCGTGAGCCCCGCCGTCAAGCGGGCGCTGCTGGACGCCCACGACATCGCCCGCGCGCGGGGCGCCTCCTACATCGGCAGCGAACACGTGCTCATCGCGCTCGCCGCCAACCGCGACTCGGCGGCCGGACAGATCCTGGGCGCGGCCCACTTCGACCCGCGTGCGGCCTCCTCCGGGCCCTTTCCCGGGCATCCGGGCCATCCCGGCCAGCCGGGGCAGCCCGGCCAGGGCGCTCCGCAGTACCCGGGAGGGCAGCCCCCCGGCGCCGAGACGCCCCCCGGCAGGGGAGCCCAGGGCAAGCCGCGCTCCGAGACCCCCACCCTCGACAAGTACGGCACGGACCTCACGGAGATGGCCCGCGACGGGCGCATCGACCCCGTGATCGGCAGGGACGAGGAGATCGAGCAGACCATCGAGATCCTCGCCCGGCGCGGCAAGAACAACCCCGTCCTCATCGGTGAGGCGGGTGTCGGCAAGACGGCCATCGTGGAGGGCCTGGCCCAGCGCATCACCGACGGCGACGTGCCCGACAACCTCCTGGGCCGCCGCGTCGTCCAGCTCGACGTCTCCGGCGTCGTCGCGGGCACCCGCTACCGCGGCGACTTCGAGGAGCGGCTCAGCAACATCATCGACGAGATCCGCGCACGGTCCGAGCAGCTGATCGTCTTCATCGACGAGCTGCACACCGTCGTCGGCGCCGGCGGAGGCGGAACCGAAGGCGGCTCGATGGACGCCGGCAACATGCTCAAACCGCCGCTTTCCCGCGGCGAGTTGCACGTCATCGGCGCCACGACACTCGAGGAGCACCGCCGTCACATCGAGAAGGACGCGGCGCTCGCCCGGCGTTTCCAGCCGGTCCTGATCTCCGAGCCGAGCGTGCCCGACGCGGTGGAGATCCTGCGGGGCCTGCGGGACCGCTACGAGGCGCACCACCAGGTCCGCTACAGCGGCGACGCGCTCATCGCGGCCGTCGAGCTCTCCGACCGCTACCTGACGGGCCGGTTCCTCCCGGACAAGGCCATCGACCTCCTCGACCAGGCCGGTGCCCGCGTGCGGCTGCGCAACTCGACCCGAGGTACCGACATGAGGGCGCTGGAGCGCGAGGCCGAACGCGTCAGCCGGGACAAGGACCAGGCCGTCGCGGCCGAGGACTACGAGCGCGCCACACAGCTGCGTGACCGGCTCACGGAGCTGGAGGAGGAGATCGGCCGCGGCGAACGCAAGCAGCACCCCAACGGGCGCATCGCCGAGGTGACCGTCGAGGACATAGCCGACATCGTCTCCCGCCAGACGGGCATCCCCGTCAGCAGCCTCACCCAGGAGGAGCGCGAGCGCCTGCTCGGCATGGAGGACCGGCTGCGCGAACGCGTCATCGGCCAGGACGAGGCGGTCTCCGCCGTGGCCGACGCCGTGCTGCGCTCCCGGGCCGGACTGGCCAGCCCCGACAGGCCCATCGGCAGCTTCCTCTTCCTCGGTCCCACCGGCGTGGGGAAGACCGAACTCGCCCGCGCGCTCGCCGATTCGCTCTTCGGCACGGACGAGCGGATGGTGCGCCTCGACATGAGCGAGTACCAGGAGCGGCACACCGTCAGCCGGCTCGTGGGTGCTCCGCCCGGCTACGTCGGGCACGAGGACGCGGGCCAGCTGACCGAGACCGTGCGCCGCAACCCGTACTCGCTGCTGCTTCTCGACGAGATCGAGAAGGCGCACGCCGACGTCTTCAACCTCCTGCTCCAGGTGCTCGACGACGGACGCCTGACGGACTCCCAGGGCCGCACCGTCGACTTCACCAACACGGTCATCGTCATGACCAGCAACCTCGGCTCCGAGGCGATCACGGGACGCGGCGCCGTCCTCGGCTTCGGCAGCGGCGACGAGGAGGAAGAGGAAGACGCCCGGCGGGAGCGCGTACTGCGGCCGCTGCGGGAGCAGTTCCGTCCCGAGTTCCTCAACCGCATCGACGAGATCGTCATCTTCCGGCAGCTGTCCGACGAGCAACTGCGCACCGTCACCGACATGATGCTGGACGAGACCCGGCACCGGGTCCATGCCCAGGACCTCGCCGTGGAGTTCACGCCCGCCGCCGTCGAGTGGCTCGCGAGGCGCGGCTACCAGCCCGAGTACGGGGCGCGGCCCCTGCGCCGCACCATCCAGCGCGAGGTGGACAACCAGCTCTCGCGGATGCTGCTCAGCGGTGAACTGAAACCGCACACCCGGCTGTTGGTCGATGCGGAGGACGATGAGCTGGTCTTCCGCCCGCAGGGCGAGGTCGCGTCGGCCGGTTCGGACGACCGGCGCATGCCGTGAACGATCACGGGCACGAGGGACAGCAGCGGTCCTGACACAAGGAGGCGATCATGCCGCTGACGTTCCGTAAGAGCTTTCAGGTGCTGCCCGGGGTCAAGCTGAACATCAACCGCAAGTCGTGGTCGGTGACCACGGGCGGCAAGAAGGGCCCGCGCCGCACCGTCAACTCGAACGGTCGCCAAACGACGTCGATGGACCTGCCGGGCCCGTTCGGCTACCGGCACACCAGCTCGTCCAAGCGCAGCAGCAGCAAGGGGAAGCTGAAGATGCTCAGCGAGGTCATGCGGGGGAAGCACTAGGAGACGGACGAAGATCTTGAAGTGGCCGCCCGGCCGGCTGTTGGCCGGGCGGCCCCTCTTTGCGGCGGCCTTTCGCGGTGGCTTTCTGCGGCGGCGCGGTCTCCCGCAGCACGGTCCCGGGAAGGCCGGCCGGGACGGAAACCGGGATCGCCGCATCGGCCTTCAGTCGAGAACGGCGTCGAGCTCTGTTTCGACGAGCCAGTCGGCATCGATGAAGCGCGAGACTTCGACGAAGGTGCACGCGGGACGGACCGAAGTGAACCGCTCTCCGTGGGCTTGCGCGGCTTCCCTCCAGCGGGTCACGTCAGTGAGCATGACGCGGGTCCGCACGACGTCTCCCAGCGACGCCCCCGCCGCTTTCAGCGCGGCTTCCGCAACGTCCAGGCATCGGACGGTCTGGGCATAGACGTCGCCCTGCCCCACGGTGGCACCGTCGTCGCCGATGGGGGCGGTTCCGGCGACCGCAATGTACGCCCCTTTGCGGACCGCCCTCGAAAACCCGATCTGCGGTTCGAGCGGCGACCCGGAGCTGACTGTCTGGCGAATGCGTTCCATCGCGCCATGATCTCAGTGGACGGCGGCCCAGGGGCTGTCGTCGCCCAGGCCCTAAGAGCGGGGCTTCGCGCCGGGGACCTCGCCGGTGTCGGTGACGACGCGCACGATCTCGCGCAGCTTGATGTTCCGGTCCTGTGAGCTCTTCTTCAGCACGGCGAAGGCCTGGTCCTCGTCAAGGTGGTAGCGCTCCATGACGATGCCTATCGCCTCGCCGATGCTGTGCCGCGTCTCCATGGCGGCGTTCATCTGCGCGTGCGTACGTGCGCTGGAGAAGGCGACCGCCGCGTGCGAGGCGAGCAGCCAGCCGACGTGCTCGGAGCGCGGCGTGAAGACCTTCGGCTTGGAGGAGTAGAGGTCGAGGGCCCCGAGGTTGTCGTCCTCGGTGTAGAGCAGGAAGCCCATCATGCTCCCGACGCCGAGCTTGCGGGCCTCGGGTGCGTAGCGGGGCCACCGCTTGACGGTCGTGTTCATGTCGGCGATGCGGTAGACCTCCTTCGGCGTCCGTGCGGCGTCGAAGCAGGGGCCCTCACCGACCTCGCCCTGGATGCGGTCCGAGGCGCGTACCACGTCGCTGGTGGTGGCCAGGGTGCTGACCTGATGGTTCTCCACGGTCATGACACCCGCGGCCTCGCAGCCGTCAACCAGCTCCACGGCGTACTCCACGAGCCGGTCGAGGGTCTTCTGCACGGATTCCTGGGCGAGCAGATCGCGTGCCATATGGGCGAGGCCTGTGGCGAACTCGTCCAGCTCGTCGGCAGACATTCCCGTTCCCTCAACGTTCGGCATCGGTGGACCCTTCGTCGCGCCACAGTACGCCCCCTGCACAGCGGCACTCTCCGGGCCCGGGGCCGTGGCTATTTCAGCAGCCGGGACATGCGCCGGTCGGCGAGCGGCTTCCCGCCGGTCTGGCAGGTGGGGCAGTACTGCAGGGAAGAATCACTGAATGAGACTTCCCGCACAATGTCCCCGCACACAGGACACGGCTCTCCTTTGCGGCCGTGGACCCGCAGACCCGTCTTCTTCTCCGACTTCAGCTTTCCGGCGGCCAGCCCCCGCGAGCGTTCGACGGCGTCCTGAAGGGTGGAGCGCAGAGCCTCGTAGAGCCCGGTGACCTCCTCCTCCGAGAGCTCGCTCGCGATCTTGAACGGGGAGAGGCGTGCCGCGTGCAGGATCTCGTCCGAGTAGGCGTTCCCGACCCCGGCGATCACGCTCTGGTCCCGCAGCAGCCCCTTGATCCGGTGGCGCTGCCCCCGCACGAGGCCGGCGAAGGACTCCCGGGTGAAGTCGTCGGCGAGCGGGTCCGGCCCGAGCCGTTCGATGCCCGGCACCTGTGCCGGGTCGTCCACGCAGTAGACGGCGAGGCGCTTGCGCGTTCCTGCCTCGGTGAGGTCGAAACCGCCGCCTTCGCCGCCCTGCTCCGGTCCGGCCAGCGACAGCCTCAGAGCCAGCGGCCCCTTGCCGGGGCGGGGCGGCGCCGCCGGGACGGAATCCCGCCAGCGCAGCCATCCCGCCCGGGCCAGGTGGACGACCAGATGCAGACCTCCCGCCTCCAGGTCGAGGAACTTCCCGTGCCGGGAGACCCCCGTGACCGTCCGGCCCTCCAGCGCGGAGGGCTGCGGCTCGTACGTCTTCAGCACGCTGATCGCGACGGGCGTGACGCGCTCCACCGTGCGCCCGGTGACGCGGTCGTCGAGGAAGTCGCGCAGCGCCTCGACCTCGGGCAGTTCGGGCATCTCTCCTCCGCTCCCGTGCGGCAGCGGGACTCGTGCCCGCTTGCGGCCCGGCTCAGCTCAGCTTGGCGGTCAGCGTGATGGTGGTGCCCGAAAGGGCCTGGGAGACGGGGCAGTTGGTCTTCGCCTCCTCCGCCGCGGCGGTGAAGGAGGCCTCGTCGATGCCCGGGACTTCGCCCTGCACGGTGAGGTGGATGCCGGTGATGCCGGTGCCCGGCTGGAACGTCACGTCGGCCCGCGTCTCCAGCCGCGTCGGGGGCTTGCCCGCGGAGTTGAGCCCGTTGGAGAGCGCCATCGAGAAGCAGCTGGAGTGCGCGGCCGCGATCAGCTCCTCCGGGCTGGTCCTCCCGTTTGGCTCCTCCGCGCGCGATGCCCAGGTGACGGACTGGGTGCCGATGCCGGAGGAGTCGAAGGTGACCTCACCCGACCCCTTCTTCAGATCGCCGTTCCACACGGTGTGAGCGGTGCGTGTCGTCGCCATCGTCGGACTCCTCGGTCGCGTGTGCGTCTGTGCCAGTGTGCCGGGCGCGCCCGCTGCCGCACCCGCACCGATCCTCCCCGCCGGGGGCCGCGAGCGGCGGGGGACGCGCCGGAGCACGCCCTGGGGCCCGCGGTCGCGGTGCCGCCCGGAGCGCCCGATCGGCGCCCCACGGCGGCCCGTTCGGGGTACGGTGCGCCGACTTACGGGTATCGGAACTGATGACCGCGCGGCCGGACGGCAGAAGGAGTGCAGGGTGATCAAGGGCGTCGACGTCTCGTCGTACCAACCGTCGGACTACAGCACGAAAGGGCTCGACTTCGTCTTCATAAAGATCACGGAGGGCACGTCGTACACGAACCCGAAGTGGGTCGCGCAGCGCAAGACGGCGCGTGACGCCGAACTCGTCACCGGCTTCTACCACTTCGGCCGCGCCGGGAGCATGAAGAAGCAGGCCGACTACTTCATGTCGAAGATCAACCTGGTCAAGGGCGACATGCTCGTCCTGGACTGGGAGGACTCGGAGGTCTCCAACTCGGAGAAGGACTACTTCATCAAGTACGTCCAGAAGGAACGCCCCCACACCAGAGTCCTGCTCTACTGCAACACCAACTTCTGGTTCAACCACGACACGACGTCGTTCGCCGGCGACGGCCTGTGGATAGCGCACTACAACGGCAAGCCGGGCAAGCCCGGGATCGAGCACCCGTGGCACTTCCACCAGTACACCGACGACCCGATCGACACGAACCTCGCCAAGTTCGACAGCCGCGCCGATCTGCGCGAGTGGACGTACAAGGAGCCCTCGTAGGCGAGGAGTTGGGCTCCCGCCCGCTTGATCTCCCCGCCGGTCCGGCCGCCCTGGGCCCTGGCAGGCCCTCGCGCGACAGGCGGTGCCGAATGCGGATAACCTCCCGGCATGCCCGAAGCCAACATAAGCGCGCCGACCGAAGAAGAGACCACCGGGGACGGGGCGGCCGCAGCGGTCACCGGTGACGAAGGACCCGGGCCCGCACCGGGAGCAGAGGGGGATCAGGGGGAAGCGGACGCGCGTACCGGTCTGACGCCTCGGCAGGCACGCAGGGTCCGCATCGTCGTCTCCGGCGTCGTCATGGTGGCCGTGGCCGTCGCTCTCGTCGTACGCCTGGGCAGTGCGCCCTCCGTGCTCACCATGGGCTTCTACGGCATCGCGCTCATCCTCTCCGGCACCGCGATCGTGCTCAGCCGCCGTGGCCGCACCCGTGTCGCCACCGGAGTGCTGGTGCTGGGATTCGCGGCCGTCGCCCTGGCCGAGTGGCTTCTCGCGTCCGTCCAGTAGCCGATTCCGGGGGCAACGGTGCGTAATAGGGTGACCACATGAGTGACGAACTCCCCGAAATGCGCGCTTCGGACGCCGAACGGGAGCGCATCGCAGACGTCTGCGCGATGCGCTGGCCGAAGGGCGGCTCGGCATGGACGAGTTCCAGGAACGCCTCGACAGCGCCTACCGGGCCCGCACACGCGGGGAGTTGGTGCCTCTCGTACGCGATCTCCCGCACCACGGGGACGAAGGTGCTTCCGCCGGCCGCTCGCCGGAGAGGGCCGGTGCCCTGGACGAGTCGCCGCCCCCGTCGCTCCGCAAGACGCGACGGTGGGCGGAACGGATCGGCGGAAGCGCCACCTCACGCTGGGGCATCGGCATCATGGGCGGATTCGGGCGTCGTGGCCAGTGGACGGTGCCGCGCGTCTTCACCGCCCTTGGCTTCATGGGCGGCGGCGAACTGGACCTGCGGGAGGCCCGCTTCGAGGACCGGAACGTGGTCATTCGCTGCTTCGCGCTGATGGGCGGCTTCAGCGTCACCGTGCCGCCCGGCGTCGGCGTCGAGGTCCGCGGCGTCGGCATCATGGGCGGATTCGACTCCTCCGCCTCCGGATTCGGCGACGCCGACGCACCGCACGTGGTGATCACCGGCGTCACGATGATGGGCGGCGTCGCCGTCGTACGGAAGATCCCGCGTGAGGAGAAACTGAAGTTGCGCGCCGAGCGGCGCCAGAAGCGGGAGCTGGAGCGCCGGGAGCGGAGGCAGGGACGGGACCGCCACTGGGGACACGGCGGGCCGCCCGGAGGCCACCGCGACCACGGGAGCAGCGGTCACGGTCACAGCGGCCACGGCCACAGCGGTCACGGCCAGGAGTCCCTGTAGGGCGAACTCGCGGCCCGGCGGGCGGCCGTCCCGCCCGGATCACCACCAGGCAGCGGGGTCCGTGCCGGGCATGCCGGGCGGATGCGGCCAGTCCGAGGGAGACCCGTCGTAGGCGACGGGCGGCAGCGCATAGCGCAGGCGGCCCAGCGGGCTGTCCGCCTCGGCCAGCCAGGGGGCGGGATCGGCCTGGTCCTGGGCCGCGGCGTCTGCCGCCTCCGCCCGCGCGTACGGCGAGAGCTGCGAAGTCAGCCCGTCGACCAGCCAGTTGGCGGTCTGGGCGAGCGCCAGCCGCACGAGCCTCGACCCGCGCCCGCCACGCCGCTGCTCGGTCATGGCCCGCATCACCGCGGCCGCCAGCAGATAGCCGGTGCCGTGGTCGAGGGCCTGCGCCGGCAGGGCACCCGGAATGCCCTCGCCCGCCTCGTCCCGCTGGCCCTCGACGGTGGCGATTCCGCTCGCCGCCTGCACCAGGCTGTCGAAGCCGCGTCTTCTGTGCCAGGGCCCGTACGCGCCCCAGGCGCTGAGCTGGCCCACGACCACTCCCGGCCGGCGGTCCGCCAGCGACTCGGGCGCGAGTCCGAAGCGGTCAAGCGCCCCGGGACGGTAACCGGTGACGACGACGTCCGCCGACGACAGCAGTTCGTCGAACGCCGCCTGCCCGGACCGGGACGAGAGGTCGAGGAGCGCCGAGCGCTTTCCGGCGCCGGTGTCGGCGTGCGTGTCCAGGTTCTCCGGAAGCTGCGGGGCGTCGATGCGCAGAACGTCGGCGCCGAACAGCGCGAGTGCCCGGGTGGCGACGGGACCTGCGAGGACTCTGGTGAGGTCCAGCACGCGCACCGCGTGCATCGGGCCGTGGCCCGAAGGCTCCGGCAGGGCTCGGACGGGCGCCTGGTCCATGCGGGCCGTCGACAGCAACGGACGGCGGGAGGACTGCGCGCCCTGAGGATGCACCGCCCATTCCTGCGGCGTGCGGACAGCCACGGCGAGGCCGCCCGCCGCGTGCACCGTCTCCTCGACCTCGGCGGCGTCACGCTGGGCCAGTTCCGTGGCGAGGATCTCCGCGAGTGTGGTGTCGTCGCGGTCCTCGACGGAGATCCCGAGGGCGGACAGCAGCCGCGTGCGGTGGTGCGGGTAGTTGGCGTGGGTGCGCACCCAGCCGTCCGCGGTGCGCCAGAAGCGGGACAGCGGGGAGAACGTCACCGGGGCGCGCCCGTCCGTCCTCAGATGGCGCCCGCTGGTGAACGAGGTGGCCACCGCGCCGTCGTCGACCTGCACGGACGGAACCGCGAGGGGGCCGTTGTCGCCGGCGCCGCCCGCGCTGCTGCCCGTCCCGGTACCTCCCGCCCGTACGGACGACAGCTCGGCTGCGGCCAGTGAGCACACCGCGACCGACGCGCGGGCCAGTTCGAGTACGGGCAGCCGGGCCGGCAGCACCGCTCGCCGTGTGCAGGAGACCCTCTCCAGCAGAGCACCGTCGCCTCCCAGCGCGGCCCAGGCGTGGGCGATGCCCGGAAGACCGGCATCACCACCGCCCCCGGCCCCGGCTGTGTCCGCAGGCGCCCGGGCGGGCTCCGTGCTCACCGGGGCGCTGCCGGAGCCGGTCGCCGGGCCGGAGGGGATCGCTGTACCGACTGCCGCTGAGGAAGATCGTTCCATGCCGGGCATTCTGGCACCGGCCGGGCGTTCTCCCGTGGCAGCGGACTCGCAGGCCGGGCCGCGTCGCCAGGGCCGACGCACCCGAGAGGCCGGGTGGGTGCCGGGAGGGGCGCATGCTCACGCGCATGCCGTGGACCTGCCGAGGGTGGCCGGTCAGCCCTCGGCCGCGGACGGCGCGGCCGTCACCACACGCAGACCCTGGTCCGCGAACTCCCGCCGGGCGGTTTCGTCCATGGACGGGTCCGTCACGAGCGTGCCGAAGACCTCCGCCCCGCCGACGCGGGCGAAGCAGCGCAGGCCCAGCTTCGAGGAGTCCGCGACGACCACGGCACGGGCCGCCCGCTCGGCCATGAGCCTGTTCGTGCTCGCCTCGGCCTCGTCGTGGACGGTCCCGCCCCACTGCGCGTCGATGCCGTTCACACCGATGAAGGCGATGTCCAGCGTGAGCTGCCGCAGCACCATCTCGCTGTAGGGGCCGGTGAGTTCGAAGGAGCGGGAATGGGCCACACCGCCCGTCAGCACGATCCTGATCTGCGGCCGGACCGCCAACTCATTGGCGATGTTGAGGGAGTTGGTGACGATCGTCAGGCGCGCGTGGGGGCCGGCCTCGGCGAACTCCGGCCGCGTTGCGAGCGACCGGGCGATCTCCGTCGTCGTCGTGCCGCCGCTGAGCCCCACGACGTCGCCCTCCTCCACCATCGCCGCCGCGGTCTCGGCGACGGCGTGCTTCCGGGCGGCCTGGTGACCGTTCTTGTACCGGATCGGCAGGTCGTAGGCGACCGGGGCGAGTACGGCCCCGCCCCGGGTGCGCTTGAGCAACTGCTGCTCCGCAAGGGCGTCCATGTCACGGCGCATGGTCGCAACCGACACCTCCAGGGATGTCGCGGCTTCCGCCACCTCGAGCCGCCCCCGCTGACTCAGCAGCTCCAGCAGGGCGTTCATGCGCTCGTGCCGTTTCATGAAGCCGGTGCTCCCAGCATGCGCAGCAGCCGTTCGGCCTCCCGCGAGACCGCGTCCCTGGCGGGACCCACGTACTTGCGGGAGTCGATCAGCGACTGACTCTCCGACAGCGTCCGGCGCACCTCGCCGGTGAACACGGAGACCAGGTGCGTGGAGATGTTGATCTTCGTCATGCCCGCGGCGACGGCTGCACGCAGTTCGTCGTCAGGGACCCCTGACGAACCGTGCAGCACGAGCGGCACGGGAAGCCGCTGCCGCAGGGAGCGGATCAGCTCCTTGTCGAGCACGGCAGTTCGCTCCCGCATCGCGTGGGACGAACCGACGGCGACGGCGAGGGCGTCCACCCGCGTGGCCTCGACGAAGGCGAGCGCCTGCTCAGGGTCGGTACGCGCACCGGGGGCGTGCACACCGTCCTTGCCTCCCACCTCGCCCAACTCTGCTTCGACGTAGACCTGTTCGCGATGGCACCAGCCCGTCAGCTCCGAGGTGGCGGCCACGTTCTCCTCGTAGGGCAGAGCCGACGCATCGATCATCACGGACCGTACTCCCGCCGAGACGCCCTCACGCAGCAGCGCGGCGTCGGTGATGTGGTCCAGGTGCACGGAGACGTCCGCCTCGGAGGCCTCCGCCAGGGTGAGGGTGGCACGCAGGAGTGGCAGCAGACTCCCGTGATACCGGACGCAGTTCTCGCTGATCTGGAGTATGAGCGGCACTTCCGCGCGCTCCGCCGCGGCGACCAGCGCCTCGGCGGTCTCCAGGTGCAGCACGTTGAAGGCGGGAGCGCCGAGACCCGCCGCGCGCGCCGGACCGACGACGGCGTCGGTGGAGACAAGGGGCATGCTGCGGACCTCCGTTGAGGACGGGACAGGGCGGGACCAGGGACCAGAAGGCAGGAATCAGGTGGCAGGTAGCAGGACGCAGGAACAACGGCACAGGCGCGGGCAGGGGCGGGCAGAGGCCGAAGCAGCGGCGGCGGGAAGCGGCGCGAGACGAGAAGGGCCGGGGGAGTGGAGGCCGGCCCCGGGCCGGGCCGTCCGTCCGCGCTCACGGGCCTCCAGCAGCCTCAAGGGGTCTACAGCATCACCGAACGGGTCAGGCTGCGCGGTGCGTCGGGATCGAGACCGCGCTCAAGGGCGCGCGCCAGTGCCACGCGCTGCACCAGCACCAGCTCCGCCATCGGATCGCGCCGCCCGTGGTGCACGAACGCGGCGCCCGTGCGGGCCACTTCCTCTCCCAGCCCTTCCGGTGAAGACCCGAAAAGCCAGGTAACGCGCCCGGGGGCGGCGATGGATATGGGCCCGTGCCGGTACTCCATCGCCGGATAGGACTCGGTCCAGGACTGCGACGCCTCCCGCATCTTCAGTGACGCCTCGTGCGCCAGCCCGACGCTCCAGCCGGTGCCCAGGAACGTGAACTGCTCGGCGTCCACCCACTCCTGCCGGACCTCGGCCGCGAGTGCCTCCTCGGCATCCCGCACTGCCGCCGTGACGTCCTCGCCGAGATGTGTCCTGAGCAGAGCGAGCGCGCTCGTGGCGAACCGGGTCTGCACAACGGACTGTTCGTCGGCGAACGGCAGGGCGACCGTCTCGTCCGAGACGGAGGTCGCGGGGGTGTCCGGGTCGCCCACGACGGTGACGGTGGGGATGCGCCCTCGCACCGCTTCCAGCAGCCGGAGCACCTCTGTCGTGGTGCCGGAGCGGGTGATGGCCAGCAGTCTGTCGTAGCCCCGGCCGGCGCCGAGCATCGCCTCGGATGCTGCGAACGCGTCCGTCACACCCAGTCCCGCGCTCTCGCGCAGGGCGGCGTACGCCTGAGCCATGAACCAGGACGTGCCGCACCCGACGACCGCGACCCGCTCCCCGGTGCGGGGCAGCGGAGCCCCGGCGGCCAGCTGAGCGGCCGAGTGCCACGTCTCGGGCTGGCTGCTCAACTCCCGTTCCATGCGCGTGGTTCCGCCCATCGACCCCACCTCTCCGCGCCTCCCCGGCGCCGTGTCCACCCGGCTGCCCGTACCGCAATCCGGCCGATCCCGTCGTCCGGCGGTGGTCCGGACGACCGCCGGACGACGGGGTGCGAACGCGCACTGTTGCGCGAAGTTGCACTTTTCCACCGGACTTCAATCAGTATCACGCATCACGGTCTTCGGGGCCAGGCCACCTCCGGGTGAGCAGTCGCGCACGATGTTGACGTCCTCCGCGGTCCGTCCGGCACCGGCCCGAAGTGCCGCCCGGGAGGCTTGTATTCCGTGTGGCGCATGCCACGGCGCGGCCGCTGCTCCGCCTGCCGCCCGGGCTTGTGGAATGGGCAACGCGTCCTTAGCATCACCGGTGTTACATCAGTTGTGTCAAAGTGTCAGAGGGCGGGCGTGATGGCAGCAGCGGCGTCGTACGGCGAGGGCCCGCTCCGCGGTGTACGCGTCGTGGAACTGGCCGGCATCGGCCCGGGACCCTTCGCTGCGATGGTGCTCGGTGACCTGGGCGCGGACGTGGTGCGCGTCGACCGCCCCGGCGGCGCCGCACTGGGAATCGACCCCGCCAGCGACGTCACCAACCGCAACAAGCGTTCCGTGACGCTGGACCTGAAGGACGCGGACGGCCTCGCGAGCGCCCTCGACCTGGTCGAGCGCGCCGACGTCCTCATCGAGGGCAACCGGCCCGGCGTCGCCGAACGCCTCGGCGTCGGCCCGGACGCCTGCCTCGCGCGCAACCCCGCCCTCGTCTACGCACGCATGACGGGCTGGGGCCAGGACGGACCGCTCGCGTCGCGCGCCGGTCACGACATCGGGTACATCGCCGTGACGGGCGCGCTCGGGATGACCGGTCCCGCCGAGGGCCCTCCGTACGCCGCCGCCAACCTGCTGGGGGACTACGCGGGAGGTTCGCTCTACCTGGTGATCGGCGTGCTGGCGGCCCTCCAGCACGCGCGCGCTCCGGACGGACGCGGCCAGGTCGTCGACGCCGCCATCGTCGACGGCACGAGCCACCTCACGGCCATGATCCACGGGATGCTCGCCGCCGGTGCGTGGCAGGACCGGCGGGGTGCCAATCTGCTCGACGGCGCCGCGCCCTTCTACGGCACCTACGAGACGGCCGACGGCGGTTTCATGGCCGTGGGCGCGCTGGAGCCCCGGTTCTACGGGGAGTTCACGAGGCTCCTCGGTCTCGGGGACGAGGCGCCCGGCCGCGACGACCCCGCCGCCTGGGGGGAGTTGCGCGCCGCCGTCGCGGACCGCTTCAGGACCCGTACGAGGGACGAGTGGGACGAGGTCTTCCGCGATTCGGACGCCTGCGTCGCCCCCGTGCTCTCCCTGCGGGAAGCTCCCCGGCACCCTCACCTGGCCGCCCGCGGCACCTTCGTCGAACACGCCGGAATCACCCAGCCCGCACCGGCGCCGCGCTTCTCCGCGACTCCGGCCGCGGTCTCCCGGCCGCCCGCGCTGCCCGGTGCCGACGCCGCCGAGGTGGCCCGCGACTGGCAGCTGCCCGCACTCGCCGGGCATGCCCCCTCCGACTCCGACCCCGCCAAGGACAGTGACGCATGAAGATCGCCACGCCCCTCCAGTACGCCGACAATCCCCGCACGGCAGCCGAAGAGGTCGTGAAGCTGGAGGCCGCCGGCCTCGACGCCGTGTGGGTCGCCGAGGCGTACGGGTTCGACTCGCCCACCGTCATGGGCTACATCGCCGCCCGCACCGAGCGCATGCTCATCGGCGCGGGCATCCTCAACGTCTACTCCCGCACCCCCGCGCTCATCGCCCAGACCGGCGCCGGCCTGGACGTCCTCTCCGAGGGGCGCGCGCTGCTGGGCCTCGGCGCCTCGGGGCCGCAGGTCGTCGAGGGCTGGCACGGCAAGGCGTACGACAAGCCGCTGGGCCGCACCCGGGAGACCGTCGAACTGTGCCGGCGCATCTGGCGGCGCGAGGTCATCGACCACCACGGCATCACCGACATGCCGCTGCCCGCCGAGAAGGGCGGCAAGCTGGGCAAGCCGCTGAAGTTCCTCAACCGGCCGCAGCGGGAGGAGATCCCCCTCTACATCGCCTCCCTCGGCCCGGCGAACGTCCGGATGACCGCCGAGATCGCCGACGGCTGGCTGCCGCACCTCTTCGTCCCGGAGAAGGCGGAGCAGGTGTGGGGCACCGCGCTGGCGGAGGGCACCGCGCTGCGCGCACCGGAACGCGGTCCCCTGGAGATCTCCGCGGGCACCCTCCTGGCCATCGGTGAGGACGCGGCGGCCGTCCGGGAGTCCGTGCGGCCCCTGATCGCCCTGTACATCGGGGGCATGGGCGCAAAGGGCAGGAACTTCTACAACGATGTGGCCCGGGCGTACGGTTATGAGGAGGCGGCCGAGAAGGTGCAGGACCTCTACCTCGCGGGAAAGAAGCGGGAGGCGGAGGCCGCGGTTCCCGCCGAGTTCTGTGAGCTGGTCTCCCTCTGCGGCCCCGAGAGCTACGTGCGTGAGCGCGTCGAGGCGTTCCGCGAGGCCGGGGTGACGATGCTCAACGTGACGCCCGTCGGGCCCGACCCGGCCGCTCTGATCGAGAAGGTCAAGGGCTGGCTCTGACGGAGCCGTCGTCCGGTCCGACACCGCGATCGCCACGGAGCGTGCGACACGGCGTACGGGGTGAACAGGCGAGACGTGCAGAGCGACCACGCGAAGGCTCGAAGGGGAGCACCGACCACATGAAGCGCCAGATCTTCACCGAGGACCACGAAGCGTTCCGGCAGACCGTCCGCACCTTCCTGGCCAAGGAGGTCGAGCCGCACTACGAGCAGTGGGAGAAGGACGGCATCGTCTCCCGCGACGCGTGGCTCGCGGCCGGCCGCCAGGGCCTGCTCGGTCTCGCCGTCCCCGAGGAGTACGGAGGCGGCGGCACCGGCGACTTCCGGTACGCCGCAGTGCTCGGCGAGGAATTCGCCCGCGCGGGCGCCTCGGGCATCGCCCTGGGCCTGCACAACGACATCATCGGCCCGTATCTGACGTCTCTGGCGACGGACGAGCAGAAGCGCCGCTGGCTCCCCGGCTTCTGCTCCGGCGAGATCATCACCGCCATCGCCATGACGGAACCCGGCGCCGGCTCCGACCTCCAGGGCATCCGTACGACCGCGGAGGACAAGGGCGACCACTGGGTGCTGAACGGCTCCAAGACCTTCATCTCCAACGGCATCCTCGCCGACCTGGTGATCGTCGTGGCACGTACGAAGCCCGAGGGCGGCGCGAAGGGCCTGAGCCTCCTCGTCGTCGAACGGGGCACGGAGGGGTTCGAGCGGGGCCGCAACCTCGACAAGATCGGCCAGAAGTCGCAGGACACCGCCGAGCTGTTCTTCAACGACGTGCACGTGCCCAAGGAGAACCTCCTCGGCGAACTGCACGGGGCCTTCGTCCATCTGATGACCAACCTCGCGCAGGAGCGGCTGGCCATCGCGGTCGGAGCGATCGCCGGCGCCGAGGAGGTCCTCGGGCAGACGACCCGGTACGTGAAGGAGCGGGAGGCGTTCGGACGGCCGCTCGCCAGGCTCCAGCACGTCCGGTTCGAGATCGCCGAGCTCGCCACGGAGTGCGCCGTGACCCGCGCCTTCCTCGACCGCTGCATCGAGGACCACTCGAAGGGCGAACTGGACGCCGCCCACGCGTCCATGGCCAAGTGGTGGGCGACGGAACTGCAGAAGCGCGTCACCGACCGCTGTCTCCAACTGCACGGCGGCTACGGCTACATGAACGAATTCCCCGTCGCCCGTGCCTACACCGACGGGCGCATCCAGACGATCTACGGCGGCACGACCGAGATCATGAAAGAGATCATCGGCCGCTCGATCCTCGACTGAACCGGCCCCGACCCGCCCGATCCGCCACGCACCGAAAGGCTGCCGATCTTGAGCACCGAAGCGTACATCTACGACGCGATCCGCACCCCGCGCGGCCGCGGCAAGGCCAACGGCGCCCTGCACGGGACCAAGCCCATCGACCTGGTCGTCGGCCTCATCCACGAACTGCGCCGCCGTCACCCCGGCATGGACCCGGCCGCGATCGACGACATCGTGCTCGGAGTCGTCAGCCCCATCGGGGACCAGGGTTCCGACATCGCCAAGACCGCCGCCATCGCCGCCGGGCTCCCAGACACCGTCGCGGGCGTCCAGGAGAACCGCTTCTGTGCCTCCGGCCTCGAAGCCGTCAACCTCGCGGCGGCGAAGGTGCGTTCGGGGTGGGAGGACCTGATCCTGGCGGGCGGCGTCGAGTCGATGTCCCGCGTGCCGATGGGCTCCGACGGCGGCGCATGGCACATGGACCCCCTGACGAGCCTGGAGACGGGCTTCGTGCCCCAGGGCATCGGCGCCGACCTCATCGCCACCATCGAGGGCTTCTCGCGCCGCGACGTGGACGAATACGCCGCCCGCTCGCAGGAGTTGGCAACCGAGGCGTGGAAGGACGGCCGTTTCGACCGTTCCGTCATCCCCGTGCTCGACCGAAACGGCATGACCGTCCTCGACCGCGACGAGCACATCCGGCCGGGCACGACGGCCGACTCCCTCGCCGGGCTGAAGCCGTCCTTCAAGGACATCGGTGAGATGGGCGGCTTCGACGCGGTGGCGCTGCAGAAGTACCACTGGGTGGAGGAGATCGACCACGTCCACCACGCGGGCAACTCCTCCGGCATCGTCGACGGAAGCGCCCTCGTCGCCGTCGGCAGCGAGGAGGTCGGACAGCGCTACGGGCTGCGCCCCCGCGCGCGCATCCTCTCCGCAGCCGTCTCCGGCGCCGACCCCACCATCATGCTGACCGGGCCCGCGCCCGCCTCCCGCAAGGCCCTCGCCAAGGCCGGGCTGACGGCGGCCGACATGGACCTGGTCGAGATGAACGAGGCGTTCGCGGCGGTGGTGCTGCGCTTCGCCCGTGACATGGAACTGCCGCTGGAGAAGGTCAACGTCAACGGCGGCGCCATCGCCATGGGTCACCCGCTGGGCGCCACGGGCGCGATGCTGCTGGGCACCCTCGTGGACGAGCTGGAGCGCCGCGACCAGCGCTACGGCCTGGTCACCCTGTGCGTCGGCGGAGGCATGGGCAGCGCCACCGTCATCGAACGGCTCTGACTGCCCGACCGGAAGCGGCCACCACCGCGGGAGCGCCGACTCCCGCACCGCGCCCACCGCCATCCCGCCCTCACGTACGGAGAGAAAACCCACCATGCCTGAGTCCACGACCATCCGCTGGGAACAGGACGGGTCCGGCGTCGTCACCCTCGTGCTGGACGACCCGGACCAGTCCGCGAACACCATGAACGCCGCGTTCAAGGAGTCGCTCGGCGTCATCGCCGACCGCCTGGAGCGCGAGAACGAGGCGGGCAACCTCCGCGGCGTCATCTTCACCTCAGCCAAGAAGACCTTCTTCGCCGGCGGCGACCTCAACGACCTCATCCGCGCCCGCCCCGAGGACGCCCAGGAGGTCTTCGAGGGCAGCATGGAGCTCAAGCGAGACCTGCGGCGCATCGAGACCCTCGGCAAGCCCGTCGTCGCGGCGATCAACGGTGCCGCGCTCGGCGGGGGCTTCGAGATCACGCTCGCCTGCCACCACCGTGTCGCCCTCGACGCGAAGGGCTCCAAGATCGGCTGTCCGGAAGCCACTCTCGGCCTGCTTCCCGCAGCCGGCGGTGTGACGCGTACCGTCCGTCTGCTGGGGATCGCGGACGCGCTGCTCAACGTGCTGCTCCAGGGGCAGCAGTACTTCCCGGCCAAGGCCAAGGAGAAGGGCCTCGTCCACGAGGTCGTGGACAGCGAGGAAGCCATGCTGGCCGCCGCCCACGCCTTCATCGACGCCAACCCGGAGTCCGTGCAGCCCTGGGACGTGAAGGGCTACAAGATCCCCGGCGGCACCCCGTCGAGCCCGAAGCTCGCCGCCAACCTCCCTGCCTTCCCGGCCAACTTGAGGAAGCAGACCGGCGGTGCCCCCTACCCCGCCCAGCACAACATCCTGGCCGCGGCGGTCGAGGGCGCCCAGGTCGACTTCGAACTCGCCCAGGTCATCGAGGCCCGCTACTTCGTCGAGCTGGTCACCGGCCAGATCTCGAAGAACATGATCCAGGCGTTCTTCTTCGACATGCAGGCCGTCAACGCGGGGCGCAGCCGCCCCAAGGGCATCGAGTCCCGCCCCGTCCGGAAGGTGGCCGTTCTCGGCGCCGGCATGATGGGCGCGGGCATCGCCTACTCCTGCGCGAAGGCCGGCATCGACGTCGTCCTCAAGGACGTCTCCCTGGAGGCCGCCGAGAAGGGCAAGCGCTACTCGGAGGGCCTGCTGGAGAAGGCGCTGAAGCGAGGTCGTACGACGGAGGCGAAGCGGGACGAGGTGCTCGCCCGCATCACACCCGCCGCGGAACCGCAGGCCGTCGCGGGCTGCGACGCCGTCATCGAGGCGGTCTTCGAGGACCCGGCGCTCAAGCACAAGGTCTTCCAGGAGATCCAGGACATCGTCGAGCCCGGCGCCCTGCTGTGCTCCAACACCTCCACGCTGCCCATCACCGCCCTCGCCGAAGGCGTCGAGCGCCAGGCCGACTTCATCGGGCTGCACTTCTTCTCACCCGTCGACAAGATGCCGCTGGTGGAGATCATCAAGGGCCGCAGCACGGGGGACGAGGCCCTCGCGCGCGCCTTCGACCTGGTGCAGCAGATCAAGAAGACCCCGATCGTCGTCAACGACTCCCGCGGCTTCTTCACCTCGCGGGTCATCGGGCACTTCATCAACGAGGGAGTCGCCCTCGTCGGCGAGGGCGTGGAGCCCGCGACCGTCGAGCAGGCGGCAGCGCAGGCCGGTTACCCCGCCAAGGTGCTCTCGCTGATGGACGAGCTCACCCTCACCCTGCCCCGCAAGATCCGCGAGGAGACCAGGCGCGGACTGGAGGCCGAGGGCGTGGAGTGGAAGCCGCACCCGGCGGACGCCGTCATCGACAGGATGGTCGACGAGTTCGGGCGCACGGGCCGCAGCGGAGGGGCCGGCTTCTACGACTACGGCGAGGACGGCAAGCGCGGCAGGCTCTGGCCGGGCCTTCGTGAGCACTTCAAGAAGGACGCCGACCCCGGCATCCCGTTCGAGGACATGAAGGAACGGATGCTCTTCGCAGAGGCGCTGGACACCGTCCGGCTCTTCGAGGAGGGCGTGCTGACCTCCGTCGCCGACGCCAACGTCGGCTCCATCCTGGGCATCGGCTTCCCGCCGTGGACGGGCGGCGTCATCCAGTACATCAACGGCTACGAGGGCGGCCCCGCCGGGTTCGTGGAGCGCGCCCGCGAGCTCCAGGAGCGCTACGGCGACCGTTTCGCCGTGCCGGACCTCCTCGCGGAGAAGGCCGGCAAGGGCGAGTTCTTCAAGGACTGACTAGCCGGGGGACTGCGGGGCGCGCCCCTTCGGGAACGCGCCCCGCAGTTCCTCCTTGAGTGACCGCTGGAAAGCGGTCATCAGCGCCTGCACGACCATCGGCTGCATATGGGCCGACAGCGACTTCATCCGCTCGACCTGCTCCGGGTCGGCCTCGCGCGCCCGGTAGGGCTCCCACACCTCGTCCTTGAACAGGCGGCTCAACTCCCGCGCGGCTGCCCGCGCATGTTCCAGCATGGCTTCGCGCGCGGCCAGGATCGTCTCCTGCGACAGGGGCATGTCCAGCACCCGCACACCCAGGTGCAGCAGTGCGGGGTCCACGAGGAAGCGGGCCGGATCCTCCGTGGTCTCCAGGACGCCCATCGCGGTCAGCCGCTCCAGGTCGTCCTCCGTCAGCTCGCGGCCCACCCGCCGCTCGAGGACCTCCCGCGTCGCCTCGTCGACGGTGTCGGGCATCCAGGAGGCGACCATGGCCCGGTGGATCGCAAGGTCGTGCGGGTCGGTGTCCTCGGGCAGGCGCTGCAGGTAGCGCTCGATGGCCGCCAGCGTCATGCCCTGGTTCTGCAGTTCCTCGATCAGGGCCAGCCGGGAGAGGTGCGCCGGTCCGTAACGGCCGACCCTGCGCGCCCCGATGGTGGGCGGCGGGAGCAGGCCGCGGGTGCTGTAGAAGCGGATCGTGCGGACCGTGACGCCCGCCCGCGCGGCGAGCTCGTCCACGGTCAGGCTGTCCGCGCCCGCCTGGCCGTTCCGCTGCTGCTGCTCCATGCGCCCGTCTCCCTGACCCGGTCCGTTCCAACTGCGTTCAACAGTATTGCTGTCTCACCACTCTTGTACTGCAATGCCTCCCAGGGAGATCTACCGGCACCCCGGTCCGCCGCGAAGGCCGTGCACCGGGCACAGCCGTATCCAGCCCCGGAGGCCGCCGTCCCCACCACCTTGCGACTCACCGAAGCGGACCCGGCCGAAGTCACCGTCCCCGCACTGATGTTGCGCAACGCAGAGGACCACGGAGACCCGCCCGCCTGTCCTATCGGGAGCACGGTGAGAGCGGGGAGACCCACTGGGCCACCCTCACCTGGGCCGAGGCGCGTGAGAGCATCGCCAGGCTCGCCTCCGGGCCTGCCGCTCTCGGCATCGCCCGCGGCGATCACGTCCTGATGATGACGGGCAACCGCCCCGAGCATCGGCTGACCGATCTCGCCCTCACCCATCTCGGCGCCGTCCCCGTCTCCGACTCCGTCCCCGTCTCCGACTCCGTCTACGTGTCCAACTCGGTCTACGGCACGGCTGCGCCCGGCCGGATCGCGCACATCGTCGAGCACAGCCGCGCACGGCTGGCCGTGACCGAAGGGGCCGCGGAGTCGGTGAAATGGCAGCCGCTGCTGGACCGTCTCGTCGTCGTCGAACCGGACGCCGCCGCCGGGCACTTCCGCTGCATCCCCTACGCCGATCTGGACCGCCCCTACGACGCGGAGGTCTTCGAGCGCACCTGGCGCGAGACGCGCGCGACCGACCCCGCGACCGACCCCGTGACCGTCGTCTGCACCTCCGGGACCACCGGCGAGCTCCTCGGCGACGAATGGGGGTTGCAGACCGGCGAGTTGACGCCGTCGCTCCAGCTGCGGCGCCGCGCCCTGCGGGAGAAGTACGGGTCCGTCGTCGAGGAGCTTCACGGGCAGGGTGGGCGGACACCGGACGGCTGATCCGACGCCTCTCCCGCCGCGGCGCTCCCCGCCGGCGGGCCCGGCCGTCCCCGCCGCCGGACGGGAGCCGTCACCCGCCCACGGCGGAGGTGGGCGTGAAGGTGACCGGCAGCGCTTCGAGGCCGCGCAGGAAGGGCGAGGGGCGCCACGCCAACTCGGCCTCGTCCACGGCCAGGTCGACGTCCGGGAGCCGGTCCAGCAGCACCTCGATGCCCGTACGCGCTATGCCCTCGGCGATCTCCTGCGCCGGATAGGGGCAGCGGTGGGAGCCGTGCCCGAAGGAGAAGAAAGCGCTGTTGCCACCGGTGAAGGAGTGCTGGTCGGGGCGGATGTGCGGATCGGCGTTGGCCGCCGCGAAGCTGAGGACGAGCAGGTCGCCGCTCTGGATGAGCCTGCCGCCGAGCTGGGTGTCGCGCGTCGTCCAGCGCCCGGCGATGTTCTGCGTGGGCGTCTCCTCCCACAGCACTTCGTTCATCGCTTCGCCGACGCTGGCGCGTCCTCCGCCGAGGGAGGCGGCGAACCGGTCGTCGGTGAGCATCAGCCGCAGCGAGTTGCTGATCCAGTCGGCGGTGGGCTGATGGCCCGCGATCAGGGCGACCATCATGTCCTCCAGGATCTCCTCCGAGGAGAACTCGCCCGAGTTGGGATGCGTCTGCATCCGTGTGGCCACGTCGCCGGCCGGTGCGATGGCGCGGGAGCGCAGCAGTGTTCCCATGGCGCGCTGGAGATGCTGCCTGCCCTCGATCGCGCCGTCGGACCCGTCGACGACCGCGTTGATGCTGGGGACGAGCGCGGCTCCGTCCTCCGCGGTGAAGCCGAAGATCCGGGCCAGCACGAGGGCGGGGAGCTGCATGGCGTACTGGTCGACGAGGTCGGCCTCGGCGCTTCCGCAGTAGGCGTCGATGAGTTCGTCCGCGTGCTGTTCGGAGTGGGTGCGCAGCTCGAAGGGGTCGACCTCGCGTAGCGCGTCGCTCACCAGGGTCGAGCGGCGCTCGTGGCGCTCGCCCACCTCGTAGAGGATGGACGGCTGGCGGCCCACCATCGGCATCAGCGGCCAGTCCGGCGGTATCCGGTCCCACATGTTCCACACCGACGAATCACGGGTGAACAGCGCCGGGTTGCCGGTGATCTGGTGCAGCTCGCGGTAGCCGAGCACCAGCCAGGCGGGTATGTCGCCGAGCAGCGTCACGGGAGCGATCGGGCCGTGCTGCTCGCGCATCTCGCGGTAGAGCTTGCCCCGGTCCTCGCTGATGAAGCGGGGCCCGAACATGGGGACGGCGTCAGGGTGCACGGGGGCACCGGACGGGGGTGCGGTCCGCTCGTCGGCGGAGTCGCCGTACGCCCGGGGCTCCTCGGAGGCGGACTGCGGGTGCGGCGTGGTCACTGAGCGGTCTCCCGGGCGGAGGAGGACAGGGTGTACAGGTGGTTGACGAGGGTGATCAGCACTTCCTTGCTGGACGCGCGTGACCGGGCGTCGCATTCGATGAGCGGGATGTCGTCCGGCAGGTCGAGCGCGTCGCGCACGTCCTCCGCGGAGTGCTGGGGGCCGCCGAAGTCGTTGCGGGCCACGATGAAGGGCATGCCGTGCGCCTCGAGGCGGTCGATCGCGTACCAGGAGTCGGCGAGGCGGCGGGTGTCCACGAGCACGACCGCGCCGAGCGTGCCGGTGAAGAGCCGGTCCCACAGGAACCAGAAGCGCTCCTGGCCGGGTGCACCGAACAGGTAGAGCACCGTCCGCTCGTCGAGGCTGATGCGCCCGAAGTCGAAGGCGATCGTGGTTGTCGTCTTGGAGGGGACGCCGTCGGCGTCGTCGACGCCCACTCCCGCCCGCGTCATCGTCTCCTCGGTGTTGAGCGGACGTATGTCACTGACGGAGCGCACCATCGTGGTCTTGCCGACGCCGAAACCGCCGACGATGACGATCTTGAGGCCGTTGTCGGCGGTGCTGCGCAGTGGCGGGCGGGTTCCGGTCAGATCAGAGGTTGCGGAGTCCAACGAGCACCTGCTTCAGGATTTCTGGATCGGGGAGTTGATCCGCGGCTGCGGCCGTACGCGGATGGCGGGCGGTGATCCGGCCTGCGGCGTGCAGGTCGCCGAGGAGGATGCGGACGATGCTCACCGGCAGTCCGAGGTCCGAGGCGATCTCGACCACCGCCGTCGGCGAGCTGCAGATCCGGAGGATGGAGGCGTGTTCCGACTGCATCCCGGGGGTCGGCTCGCACTCGCTGACCACCAGCGTCACCAGGTCGAAGGCGTCGGTGCCGGACCGGCTGCGCCCGCCCGTGACGGTGTACAGCCGGTCCGGGTCGTCGTCCCGGCCCGGCCGTTTCATGCGGGGTCTCTGGTCTCGTCCTGCTGCCTGGGCGGCGTGGTGAGGTACTCGCTCAGCTGCTCCACGAGTTCGTTCATGTTGTGGCCGATGAGGCCCACGTCCGAGTCCTCCGTCGCCACCAGCGCGAGGTGGGCGCCGGAGCCGGCCTCCACCACGAAGAGGATGCCGCCGTAGAACTCCGCCATCGCCTGCCGCACGCCGCCGGTGCCGTTGCCGAACTCGACGGACGCGCCGTGCGAGAGGCTCTGGATGCCCGCGGAGATGGCGGCCAGCTGGTCGGCCTGGTCCATGTCGAGCTCCGAGGAGCTGCACAACTTCAGTCCGTCACGGGAGAGAACGAGGGCGTGACGTGCCCCCGGGGTCCGCCGCAGCAGACTCTCCAGCAGCCAGTCGAGCTTGCCGTCTGTGATCATTCGGTGTTGTCCTCCGGACGTGACGAGGAGGGGGAGGGGGACACGGAAGAAGCGTCGTCGGGCTTCTCCTGGACGGACGAACCGCCCTGCACGGCGCGGCGGAAGGCCCCGAACCGCGATCCCGACTGCTCCGACGATCTGGCCGGCTCGGCCGTCCTCCCCGCTTCGGGCGACGCGTTGCGCTGCCGCGAGGCCGCGAGTGTCTGCCCGCGGCGCCGCTTGGGCAGGCCGCGGGGACCGGCCTCGGTGGCCGAGGCGTGCTCGGGGGACGGTTCGGCGGAGCTCCCGGACGACAGGTCCAGGGTCTGCTCCGTGTGCCCCGGCCCCTCGCTCGCCGGGGCGGTCTCGGGGCGCCTGCGCCGGGGCAGTTCGGTACCGCTCCCGGGCTCCCGGCCGGGCAGGGACGACCCGTCCGAGGACCGGGGGAGCGGTTCTGACGGACGCGGCCCGGAGGGAGCGGCGCCGACGGGCGACGGACGCGGACCTGTGAGGGCACCGGAGTCGCGGGACCGTGCGGGCGCCGCGGTCTCGGGCTCCCGCTTCGCCGTGGTGATCAGTGTCTGCGGGATCATCAGCAGAACTCCCGTGCCTCCGTGCGCCGACGGGCGGAAGGAGACGGAGAGCTTGTGCTTGTGGGCCAGTCGTCCCACGACGGCGAGGCCGAGGCGTGTACCGGAGAGGTTCGTCAGGTCCAGCGACTCCGAGGAGACGGCCTGCTGGGCGCGTTCCAGGGCGACGTCACCCATGACGAGCCCCCCGTCCTCGACGGTGATGATGACACCGGCCGACGCCTCCTCCACGTACACGTGCACTTCGGAGGTCGGAGGCGAGAAATTGGCGGCGTTGTCCATGAGTTCGGCCAGCGCGTGCATCACGCCCTCGGCGGCGTGACCGGCCACCGCCAGGTCGCACGAGGAGTGCAGGCGTATGCGCTGGTAGCCGCTGATGCGTCCCATCGCGCCGCGCAGGATGCTCTCCATGACGATGGGCTTGGCCCAGCGGCGCCCGGTGCGGGCGCCGGTCAGCACGGCGATGGAGTCCGCGAGGCGTCCAGTCTGCGCCGTGCGGTGGTCCAGGTGCAGCAGGTCGCCCAGGACCTCCTCGTCGGAGTACTTGTGCTCCATCTCCCGCAGGTCCGCGGCCATGCTCGTGGCCAACGCCTGTACGCGGCCCGCCGCGTTGGCGCACGCGG
The DNA here is from genome assembly GCF_004217425.1 of Streptomyces sp. CNZ301. Lineage (NCBI taxonomy): Bacteria > Bacillati > Actinomycetota > Actinomycetes > Kitasatosporales > Streptomycetaceae > Streptomyces > Streptomyces sp. CNZ301. The sequence goes on along the minus strand of NZ_SHLG01000002.1, from coordinate 422,729 downwards.
CCATCGCGGCCGCGCGCATGCCCTCACCGCGGTGCACCTCGTTGGCGAGCGAGTGCAGCACGCGCTGATGGGTGGGGTTGGCGACGGTCGGTACGGCGGCGAGGGCGGTCTGCGCGGAGGCGCCGGAGCGGAGCCGCTCCACGAGGATCGGGACGACGACGTCCGCGAAGTGGGCCGCGACCGCCCGCTCGGCCTCGGCTTCGGCGTTCTGGTGCGCGACGAGGGCGCGCAGCCCGCGTGAGACGAGGATGCCGCGGGTGGCGACGGCGACCGCGACGCTCAGCGCGAGCGCTGCCGCGCCGCTGCCCCAGGCGATGCCGGGGCGTATGGACTGGGGTGCCGTGTGGACGGCCACCAGGCACGCCGGCCCCGTGAGCAGCACCGCGATCAGCAGCGCGAGTGCGGTGCCCGTTCCCGCTCTCGGCTTTCTCGGCGGCTGTCCGGATCCAGGGGCCGCTGCGCCGGGGGCGGGGCGTTTGCTGGGTGGGGAGGTCTCGGGGGTCATCAATCAGGGTCCTTGTGGGGACAGGTCCGGGCAGGGTGGGGAGTGGGCCACGACAGTCCGATCAGCGCCGCACCAATATAGGGGAGGCAGTGATCATTCATGGTCACAGGCCGAAAACATCTGATCAATCGCTCACCTACGTCCGCCCGTTCAGGATCCGCGGGGTTTGCAGGACCGGCCGCGGGGGCGGTAACTCCTGCCGATGGCTTTCCCGTTGGATGCCGTTCCCGCGCAGTGGACCGTCAAAGTGGCACTGCGCGCAAAATGCCGTTCCATGTCGTATCGGTCATGGCCGTGACCGCCCGTCAACTGCCTGCCTCGCGGGGGCGGTGTACCCGGCCGGTTGCCGTCCTCAGTCTGGCCATGGATGCCTCCCGTGGGAAGAGTCCGGCAGGTTCCGCATCGCGCTGCCGCCCCGTTGCGGGTCCACCCTCGGGCCTGCGGATCGGGCAGGGTCTCCGGAAAGCGGGCGCACTCCGATTCGGCGGACAGAACGGCCAGACAGTGGCGCAGCGCACGGAAAAGAACCCAACGGCCGCCGGCAGACGTACGCGCATTCCCCGACCGCCGGGAGCATCATGAACAAGATGAGCAGCACGAGCAGCGACCGCGGCGGCAGCACGGGCCCGGAGGGTGCCCGAACCGCCCGCGACGATCCCCGGCCGCCCCCTCCGGACGGCATGCTGTGGGACCTCGCGGGCGAGGTACGGGTGCTGCTGACGCTGCCGGCGGCCCTGACCATGCAGGTGGCGCACCCGGCCGTCAGCGCCGGCGTCGACGAGTACTCGGTCTTCCGCACCGACCCGTGGGGCCGGGCCGAGCGTTCCGTGGCCAGCGTGCAGCGCTGGGTCTACGGCGGCGGGGAGGCCGTCGAGGAGGGCCGCCGCCTGCGGCGCCTGCACCGGGACATCCAGGGAGTGGACGCGCACGGCCGCGGGTACCACGCCCTGACGCCCGCCAACTACGCCTGGGTGCACGCCACCGGCTTCCCCGTCTTCCAGCACTCCCGGCGCTACCTCGGTGGCCGCCCCTACACGCGGGACGAGGAGCGGCAGTTGTACGCGGAGTGGCTGCAGGTGGGGAGGGTCCTCGGCATCCAGGACCGCGACATGCCGCAGACCCTCGAGGAGTTCTGGCCGTACTACCGGCGGATGCTCCGCGAACAGGTGGAGAGGACCCTCGTCGTGGAGGAGCTGGTCTCCGTCGGCCGCAGGGTGCCCCCGCCCGACCGCGGCCCGCGCCCCGTGCGTGTGCTGCTGAGGCTCCTGTGGCCCGTGCTGCGGCCCGCGTTCGCCCGTTTCCAGCGCTTCGTGACCATCGGCTTCATGCCGCCGGACGCCCGCGAGGCGATCGGCCTGCCGTGGTCGCCGAGGCAGGAGCGGCGGCTGGTGCGCCTCGGGCGGGTGGCGGGCGCCCTGGTGCCGAGGCTCCCGGAGCGGCTGCGGTTCCTGCCCCCGGCGTACGCCGCCCGCAAGGCGTACCGGGAGGGCCGCCGCGCCTGACGGCTCGGCCTTGCCGCGGCGGGGATGCGGGTGAATTCGGGGCCCGCAGGGCGCCGGGGCGGCGTGGCGGAGGCGGCCCGGCACAGCCTCTCGGCACAGTGACCGGCACCGAGTCCCCACAAGGAGCTGTCATGCCCGAGGTAACTGAGAGGTACGAGCCAGGCGTCCCGTGCTGGGTCGATCTGATGGTCCCCGACCAGCAGGCGGCCCTCGACTTCTACAAGGATCTCTTCGGCTGGCAGGGCGAGATCGGGCCTCCGGAGACCGGCGGGTACTCGGTCTGCACCCTGCACGACAGGCCCGTCGCGGGCATCATGGCCACACCCGCCGAGGACGACCGGCCGGCGCCCCCTCCCGCGTGGACCATGTACCTGGCCACGGAGGATACGGACGCCGCGACGGAGCGCATCACGGACAACGGTGGCGCGTTGCTGGTGCCGCCCGTGGACGTGATGGACCTGGGGCGCATGGCCGTCGCCAAGGACCCGACGGGCGCGGTGTTCGGCCTGTGGCAGGCGAAGGAGTTCATCGGCGCGCAGACAGTCAACGAGCACGGCGCAGTGATCTGGAGCGAGCTCAACACCTCCGGCGTCGACGCCGCCACGTCCTTCTACCGCAACCTCGCCATCGATGCCGCGCCGATGGAAGGCGCCCCCGGCTACAACGCGCTCAACGCCGGGGGGAGGACGGTCGGGGGCATGCAGGGCCTGGAGAACTCGCCGCCCGGAACGCCCTCGCACTGGATCACGTACTTCGCGGTCGACGACACCGACAGCGTCGTCGACGCCCTGATCCGGGCGGGGGGCTCGGTGCTCGTGCCGCCGTTCGACATGATGGCGGGCCGCATGGCAGTCGTTCAGGACCCGCAGGGGGCGGCCTTCGCGCTCATCAGGCCCGTTCCGATGGGGAACGCCTGAGCCGGACGCAGACGGAGGGGCGCACGGCCCGGCCCCGGGAGCGGAGACCGCCTCCCGGGGCCGGGCCGTGCGCGGTGTGTGCGGCGCGAGGTGCCGGGCGCCCCGCCGGGTGTGACGCAGGTTCAGTGGCGGTGCGCGCCGTGCACGGCCTGGATCTCCTCCCACGACTTGGGCCGTTTCCCATCGGCGGCGTTCACGTCGCCGCCGAGCGCCGGCTTCTTCGGCTTCGAGGTCTTGTACAGCCAGGTGTCGAACAGCGATGAGAGGGACTTGCCGGAGACCTTCTCCGCGTACTTCACGAAGTCCCCGACGCGCGCGTTGCCGCCCTCGCGCTCGGCCGGCCAGCCCTTGAGGATCCTGAAGAAGTCCTTGTCGCCGATCTTGTTGCGCAGTGCCTGCAGCGCCATGGCGCCGCGGTCGTAGACGGCGGCGTGGAACTGGTTCTCGGGCCCCGGATCGCCCGGAGCGACCTTCCAGAACGAGTCGTTCGCGGGGTAGGACTCGTAGACCTCGGAGGCGATCTCCTGTGCCGTGCCGTCGCCCTCCTTCTCCGACCACAGCCACGACGCGTACGAGGCGAAGCCCTCGTTGAGCCAGATGTCGCGCCACTTCCGCACCGAGACGCTGTCCCCGTACCACTGGTGCGCCAGTTCGTGCACGACGACGGAGACGTCGGTGCCGTCCTTGAAGCGCGCGTTGCCGTAGAACGGCCGCGTCTGGGTCTCGAGCGCGAAGCGGGCACCGCTGGCAGGCACGTAGCCGCCGATGGAGCTGAACGGGTATTCGCCGAGGACGCTCTCCAGCCAGTCGGTGATCTCGGCGGTTCGCTCGACACTGGCGCGCGCCGAACCGTCCTCGTCGCCGAGCTTCCTGCTGTAGGCGTTGATGACCGGTGTGCCGCTCTCCGTCCGGCTCCTGGTGACGTCGAACTTCCCCACGGCCATGGTCGCCAGATAGGTGGCCTGCGGCTGCCCGGAGCGCCAGTTGGCACGGGTCCAGCCGCCTCCGGCCGGCTCCTCCGAGACGAGGTCGCCGTTGCTGATGCTCTTGTAGCCCTCGGGTACCGCGATGCTGATGTCGAACGTCGCCTTGTCGCTGGGGTGGTCGTTGCTGGGGTACCACCACCACGCGGATTCCGGCTCGTTGGCGGCGACCGCTCCGTCGGGGGTGCGCTGCCACGACGTGTAGCCGTCGACCTCCACCGTCGAGGGGACGCCCGAGTAGCGGACGACGACGCTGAACTTCTCGCCCTTCGCGAGCGGTTCGGCGGGCGTGACTTCCAGTTCGTGGGAGCCGGAGGTGGAGATCTTCGCCTTGCGGCCGTTGACGTGCACTTCCTTCACGTCGAGCGCGAAGTCCAGGTTGAAGCGGCTCAGTTCCTGGGTGGCCTTGGCGAGGACCGTCGCCGTGCCGCTCAACTCGTCCGTCTTCGGCTGGTACTTCAGCCGCAGATCGTAGTGCGAGACGTTGTAGCCGCCGTTGCCGTAGTCCGGGTAGTAGGAGTCTCCCGCTCCCGGTGCGCCCGGTGAAGGACCGGCCTCGGCCGCGGAGGCCGGGACGGTCAGCGCGAGAACGGCAGCCACCGCGCCCGTAACGATGAGTCTTTGACGCACGAGTCCTCCAACTCCCTTGCGACAGCGCGAAGATGCGCGATGTGAGCAGTCGCAGGGTATGTACTCCGCTCGTCCTCCGTATCTGTTTCGTGTGTATCTACACATGAATGCCGTGCGGCTGGAATCCGCCGCTGCGTTCAGCCCTGCGTGCCCTTGTGCCCGGCGTCTCCCAGCAGCCGCACCGCCTCCAGTGCGCAGCCCCACGAGACCGTGACACCCGCGCCGCCGTGACCGTAGTTGTGCACGCACAGCGCGCCGTCCGGCAGCGTCTCCGTCTCCAGCCGGACCCGGGGGCGGTACGGGCGCAGCCCCACGCGGACCTCGAGGACGCGCGCCTGCGCGAGCTCGGGGTGGACGCGGGCGCAACGCTCCACGACGGCCCGCGTGGTTGCCGGGTCGGGAGTGGTCTCCTCCGCGTCCTCGTCGGCCGTGCCGCCCAGCAACAGGCCGTAGGGCTGCGGCAGTACGTAGGTGGTCTCGCTCGCGCCCGCCTCCGAGGAGAGGAACCACTCCTCGATGCCCGGGTTCTCCACGACGACGATCTGCCCCCGTACGGGCCGCACTTCGGTGTCGCCGACCAGCTCGCGCGCTCCGAGCCCGCTGCAGTCGACCACCACCGGCGCCTCGGCCGACGCCTCCGCGAGAGAGGCGGCCGTGCGCTGTTCGCAGCGGCCGCCCGCGGCCGTCAACCTCCCCCGCAGATAAGGGAGATAGGTCTGCATGTCGACAAGGGGGGTGCGTGGCGGCGATCCGATGAGGGACATCCACTCCGGCGGTACGGAGGACGACGCCCCTCCTTCAAGGGTGCCCCGCACCAGCCGTACTCCCGTGAGCGCCGGCTGTTCGGCGAGCCACGCGAACTTCCGGAACGAGCGCACCGCCCACTCCAGCGCCTTCTCCCTGGGTTCGATGCGGTACGGCCAGCACAGACCTCCGGAGATCCCCGACGCCGTGTCCGCGTCCCGGTCGCGGCTCCACACCCGAACGTCCAGGCCGCGCTCGGCGAGCAGCACGGCCGTCGTCAGCCCGCTCACCCCGCCGCCGACGACGATCACTTCATCCATGCCGCGACGTTATCCCGCCGCGACTCGTGGGAACCGTCCGACGGTAGGAGATGCCCCGGCAGCCGCTTGCGCACACGTGCCGGCCGCAAAACACTCACGTCCTGCACATCCCTGCGGAGAACCCTTACGCGTGGCACATACAGCGGGCAGAATCCGCGCCATGTCCCGTGCAGCCGCCACCGAACTTCTCGACGTTCTCGAGCCGCTCGCATATCCGCAGCGCACCCGGCAGGTCGCGGCCCACGCACGGGCCGCCGGCCCCGAGGAGCTGACGGGACTTCTGCACGGGCTCGAGGAGTACGGGACGTACGGGCAGCGGATCGCCGTGATCGCCGCGTGCGCGGGCCAGGACACCGACTACCTCTCCGCCCGGCTGGCACACCCCGACCCCTTCATCCGAGGTCACGCCCAGCGCGCGGCCGCCGCACCCTCCTCCCGTGTCAGCGACGACGCGCTGTGGGTGGCCCTGCACGACGCGCCGTCCGCGGTACGGGCCCAACTGGCGCGCACCATCGTCCGAGGGCGGCGCACACAGCTCACGGACGGCCTGATCGACGCCGTCCGCGGCCGCTGGGGCGACGCGGAGGCAGCGCGGCTGCTCCCGGCCTGCAGCCCCGAGACGGCGGCCCGTCTGCTGCCGGCGCTCTTCCACGCCGTCACCGGCTGGCGCTCGCTGGCGGCCCGGCACCCGGATCTCCTTCTGGCCGAGGCGGGGCGGCAGTTGGAAGACCTGCCGCACGTGCTGCGCGAGCAGTGGTGGCGGCAGTACGGGGCCGGGATCGCCCGCGCGGCCGCCGCCCGGCCGCGACGCGTGCTGGATCTGCTGGAGCAGTACCGCGAGGAGGGCCTGCTCACGCCTGAGTTCCTTCCGCACCTCGTGCGGCTCGTCTCGGCCGACCCGGGACGTGCGCTGCGGCTGCTGCTGCGTCCCGCCCAGATCGGCCGGCTTCGCGAGACCGGGCTGCCGGCGCACGTGCTGCGGCGACTGGTGCACGTCGGTCCGGCCGAACTGGAGGACCTGGGGCGGGTGTTCAGCGGCCACCCCGCGCGCCTGGCGGAGCTGCTGCACGCGCTGCCCCCCGGCCGCCGGGCCGGTTTCTACGAAGCCGTGACCGACGCCGAGGAACGTGAGCACGCACCCGTGCACGAGGAGGTGCTCCGGGCGCTGCCGCACAGCCTCCGGGAGGAGGAGGCCCGGCGGATGGCGCACCAGGCGCGCGCACGCGGAGCGCACTGGTCGACCGCGACGGCCGCCCTGGCGCATCTGCCCGACGAATCGGCGTACGCGGAAGTCACCGCCGCCACTCGCCGTCCCTCGCCCGAGGACAGGGCCCTGGCCTGGCCGATGCTGGTGCGTCAGGCCGCACACACCTCGGAGCGCCACGGCGGCAACCGGACCGTGGTGACGGCCCTCGTGGCGGACATGGCCCGGCTGCGCGACGAGCAGGAGTCCGTACGGGCCGCGGCGCTCGGCGCCCTCGCGGACCTTCCGGCGCGGCTCTTCGAGGACGCCGCCGTCGAGCACCTGGACCGTGTCGCGGGCGACGCCGTGGGGGCGCCGGGCTCCTCGCAGGAGAGCCGCGCCGCACTCGGCCGGCTCGCCCGCTCGGTGCTGCGCGAGCACGTCGCCGGCGCCCAACAGGGCCTGACCGGATGGGCGTTGCGCACCATCGTCCGGCTCACGGGCAACACCGACGAGGCGGACCTCGGGCGTCTCGACCGGAGACTGCCGCACGGCGGGGAGCACGCCGTCTTCGAGGCGCTGCGTTACTGGCTGGAGGCGGGCGCCGAGAACGACGACCACGGCTTGACGTTCGCGCTCGCACGCGCCGTCGGCAGCCGCGCTTCGGGGATGCCGGAGTTGCAGCAACTACTGTGGCAGGCCGTCCAGTTCGGCACCGAGCACACCGCCCGCACCGCCGTCGAACTGTGGCTGGCCGACCCGGCGAGGAGGGCGGAGCGAGCCGAGCGGGTGCTCGCCGTGGACGCCTCGGCGGCGCTCCTGCCCATCGTCTCGCGGACGATCACGACGCGGCGCACGGATCTGCTCGACCCCGTCCTGGACGCCACCCCGCCCTGCGGCCGGTTCTTCAGCAAGGAGAGCCGCCGTCCGCAGCCGCCGGTCGGGAAGTGCACGGCGCGCTGGCTGCCGCGCCAACTGCGCGCCGCGGCGAAGCTCCTGGCGCAGGAGGCGGACGACGACAGCAGCGAGATGCCCGCGCGGCGAGCGGCACTGCGGCGCCTCGCCGCGATTCCCGGTGAGGGCGGCAGGGAGCTGCGGCTGTGGGCGAACGACCCGGTCGAGGCCGAGTCGGAACTCGCCGACACCGCGCTGGCGGCCACCGTGCGGACCGACCGGCCCGACGAGGCGCTTCCGCTGCTGCTGGAGCACGTCCGCGACGGGCGCGCCCACATCGCCGTCCCCGCGCTGCCCCGCGCGTTCCGGTACACCGCCCCGTGGCGGTTGTCGGACGTGCTGCGCCGTCTGCTGCTCCCGGCGTCCGGCGCGCCGCAGACGGAGCAGCGGAGCCGGCCGGGCGCCGAGCGCGGCCCGGAGGAGGTCCGCACCGCAGCCGCGTCGCTCGCCGCACGCAGAACGGCCGTGCGGCTCGCCGTGGAGTGCCTGCCCCTGGCCGAGGCGGCGGAGCTGCTGCTGAAGGTCTACTCGCTCCCGGGCCAGCACCCGGATGTGAAGTCGGCATGCGTGAGGTGCGCACCGCGGCTGCTCGACGACGACCGCGCCTGGGAAATCGTCGAATCCGCGGCACAGGGAGTGCCCGTACTGCGCCACGCCCTGATGCGCGTACGTCCCCTCGAACTGCCCGAGCGGCACCGGGAACGGTACGCCGGGCTGATCACCGGCCTGTGCCACGTGGACGACCGGGGTGTGACCGAGGCCGTCTACTCCTCGCTGGCCGACTGGGCGCTGTGGGCACCGGACGCGGCGGCCGTGCTGTCCTCGGCCGTCACCGACCTGGGCAACCGCGGCACCTGGCGGCAGGCCGCCGAAGGGCTCGTCGAGCTGGTGATCACGCTTCCCGGCACCGGCCGCACGCTCGAACAGGTGCTGTCCGGGCTCATCGCCGCGGACTCCGCGCCCGACACCCCCGACGCCCGCGCCGACCGCGACCGCCCGGCCAGGCGCCGCGTCCAGCACATCGCCCGCACTCTCGGCGAGTGCGCGGGGCAGCGGGACGCCGCCCGCCGCCCTGCCGGACGGACGGGCGTACTCCTCGCCGGGCACGAGGAGTTCGTACCTGTCGCGGCGAAACTGCTGTGCTCGGCGGTGACCCTGGAGAGCGACCCGGAAACCGTCGGCCGTCAGCTGCGCGGCATCGCCGGCCTGCACGGTCACCGCCCCGGACTGGCGTGGCGGACCGCCGAGGAGCTGCGCCGCTCGCTGCGTCCCCTCCAGCGGCCGGCCGAGACGAGGGAGCGGCTGCTGCCCGTGGCGCGGGAGCTCGCCGAGGACGGCGGCACGGCGGCGGGGCTGCTGGCCGTGACGCTCGCCGCCGCGGTCAACCCGGCATCCGGCTGGTCGGAGTCCTGGCGTGAACTGCTGCGGGCGATGCGCCGCCACGAGGTGCCCGACGTGCGGGCCGCCGCACTGGAGCTGGAGACCGACCCGGGGGAGTGACCGGCTCCCGCGGTGACCGGCCCCCGCGGCCGTGCTCCCGGCCGGCCATGCCGTCGCCGAAGCCCGGAATGCGCGCGACCTCCGTCAGAAGTACCCGTAGCATCGGCGGGCATGTCCGCAACTCTCGTCGCCAAGGCACTCGCGGCAGGTCACGGTGACCGCACGCTCTTCTCCGGACTGGGTCTCGTCGTCGCCCCCGGGGAAGTGGTGGGCCTCGTCGGGGTGAACGGCGCCGGAAAGTCCACCCTGCTTCGGATCCTCGCCGGGCTGACCGGGCCCGAGGAGGGGGAGGTGTCGCTCAACCCGCCGGAAGCGACGGTGGGCCACCTCCCGCAGGAACCGGAGCGGCGTGCGGGCGAGACGGTCCGCGCCTTCCTGGAACGCCGCACCGGCGTGGCGGCGGCCCAGAGGGCGCTGGACGAGAGCACACGCGCCCTGGAGGAGAACCGGAACGGCGCCGCAGACGCCTACGCCCTGGCCCTGGAACGCTGGCTGGCCCTCGGCGCCGCCGACCTGAGCGAAAGAGCGGCGGAAGTCACCTCCCGGCTCGGCCTGGACGTGGCCCTCGACCGCCCGATGACGACCCTCTCCGGGGGCCAGGCCGCCCGCACCTCCCTGGCGTCCCTGCTGCTCAGCCGCTACGACGTCTTCCTCCTGGACGAGCCCACGAACGACCTGGACATGGACGGTCTCCACATCCTGGAGACCTTCGTCGGCGGCCTGCGCGCCGCCACGGTGCTCGTCAGCCACGACCGGGAGTTCCTCTCCCGGACCGTGGACAGCGTGCTCGAACTCGACCTCGCGCAGCAGCTCGTGAGCCAGTACGGCGGCGGATACGACAGCTACCTGGAGGAGCGCGCCCGCGCCCGCAGCCACGCCCGCGAGGAGTACGAGGAGTACGCACGGACCCGTGCCGGACTGGAGGCCAGGGCGCGGCAGCAGCGCGGCTGGATGGACAAGGGCGTGCGCAACGCCCGCCGGAAGATGCCCGACAACGACAAGAACGTGCGCAACGCCCGCATCGAGGCCACGGAGAAACAGGCCGCCAAGGCGCGGCAGACGGACCGGATGATCGAACGCCTCGACGCCGAGGCCGTGGAGGAGCCGCGCAAGGAGTGGCAGCTGCGCATGGAGATCGCGGCCGCACCGCGGTCGGGGTCCGTCGTCGCCACGCTCCGGGGTGCCCGGGTGCGCCGCGGCGACTTCGCGCTGGGGCCCGTCGACCTCCAGATCGACTGGCGCGACCGCGTCACCGTCACCGGGCCCAACGGAGCCGGCAAGTCCACTCTCCTGGCCGCCCTGCTCGGCCGCGCCGAACTCGAGGCGGGCAACGCCTCCTTGGGCTCCGGCGTGGTCATCGGCGAGGTCGACCAGGCGCGCCGCCTCTTCCACGGGGAGGAGAGCCTGCTGGACGCCTTCCGCGACGCCGCGGCGATGGAGCCGGAAGAAGTACGCACGCTGCTCGCGAAGTTCGGGCTCTCGGCCCGTCATGTGCTGCGTCCCGCGGCGACCCTCTCACCCGGCGAGCGGACCCGGGCGGCGCTGGCGCTCCTTCAGGGGCGCGGTGTGAACCTGCTGGTGCTGGACGAGCCCACGAACCACCTCGACCTGCCGGCCATCGAGCAACTGGAGGCGGCGCTGGCCTCCTACGAGGGCACGCTGCTGCTCGTCACCCACGACCGCCGCATGCTGGAGGCCGTTCGCACGACGCGGCACATCGAGGTGTCCGGCGGCACCGTACGGGAACGCCGGCGCCCGGAGGCCTCCCCGGCGCAAGCTCCGCCTCGGTAGGCACCCCGGGACGCTTGCCCTCGGTCCGGGGGGCTGGGAGCGGGGCCGACCGCCCGCCCTCAACTGCGTGGTGACGCCGCCGCATTCGTCACCGCGGGCCCGGATGCGGGGTGCAACGGCCGGGCTGCTCCCGTGCAACGGCCGGGCCACCCCCGCGGGGGTGGCCCGGCCGCGCGCGCTCAGCGCTTCTTGCCGTCGCCGCCCAGCAGCCCGGCCCTGCGCAACGCGTCCGCCATCTCGCTGTTGGCGGGCTGCGCGTCGCGGCGCTGCTGCCTGCCGCCGTTGCCGCCCCCGCTCTGCTTCCGGCCCTCGGGACGGCCTCCGCCCTGCTTCCCGCCGCCCTTGCGGGGCCCCGGCGTGCGGTCCGCGCCGCCCTGGCGCCTGCGGCGCTCACCGCCGCCGCTGCCGTCGCCGGCACCCGCACCGCCCCCGGAGGTGTCGTCGTCCAGCCGCATCGTCAGCGAGATGCGTTTGCGTGCCGCGTCGACCTCACGGACCTTCACCTTCACGATGTCGCCGGGCTTGGCGACGTCCCGCGGATCCTTCACGAAAGACTTCGACATCGCGGACACGTGCACAAGCCCGTCCTGGTGCACGCCCACGTCGACGAAGGCCCCGAACGCGGCCACGTTCGTGACCACGCCCTCCAGGACCATGCCCTCCTCGAGGTCCGTGAGCTTCTCCACGCCCTCCTTGAACGCGGCCGTCCTGAAGGCGGGACGCGGGTCGCGGCCGGGCTTCTCCAGCTCACGCAGGATGTCCGTGACGGTCGGCAGCCCGAAGGTGTCGTCCACGAACTGCTTCGCGTCGAGCGAGCGCAGCACCGCCGTGTTGCCGACGAGCGTGGTCACGTCGGTGCCGGCGGCCCGCACCATCGTGCGGACGACCGGGTAGGACTCGGGGTGCACGCTGGAGGCGTCCAGTGGGTCCTCGCCGTCGCGGATGCGCAGGAAGCCCGCGCACTGCTCGTACGCCTTCGGGCCCAGCCGCGCCACGTCCTTCAGTTCGCTGCGGTTCTTGAAGGGGCCCCGCCCGTCGCGGTGCGCGACGATGTTCTCCGCGAGGGACGTGCCGATGCCCGAGACGCGGGAGAGCAGCGGCGCGGACGCGGTGTTGACGTCCACGCCGACACCGTTCACACAGTCCTCCACGACGGCGTCGAGCGAGCGCGACAGCTTCACCTCGGACAGATCGTGCTGATACTGCCCCACACCGATCGACTTGGGGTCGATCTTGACCAGTTCCGCCAGCGGGTCCTGAAGCCGCCGTGCGATGGACACGGCACCGCGCAACGAGACGTCCAGTTCCGGCAGTTCCTGCGAGGCGTAGGCGGACGCCGAGTAAACGGAGGCGCCCGCCTCCGAGACCGTGACCTTCGTCAGCTTCAACTCCGGTTCGGCGGCGATGAGTTCGGCCGCCAGCTTGTCCGTCTCGCGGGAAGCCGTGCCGTTGCCGATCGCGATCAGCTCAACGGAGTGCTCCCGCGCCAGCACGGCGAGCTTCGCCAGCGACTCCTTCCACTGCTTCTGCGGGGCGTGCGGGTAAATGGTGTCCGTGGCGGCCACCTTGCCCGTCGCGTCGACGACGGCGACCTTCACGCCCGTGCGCAGACCCGGGTCGAGGCCGAGAGTCGCACGCGTGCCGGCCGGCGCGGCCAGCAGCAGATCACGCAGGTTCGACGCGAAGACCCCGACCGCCTCGTCCTCCGCGGCGGTGCGCAGCCGCACCCGCAGATCCAGGCCGAGGCGCACCACGATGCGCGTACGCCACGCCCAGCGCACCGTCTCCAGCAGCCAGGCGTCGCCGGGACGGCCCTCGTCGCGCACACCGAAGTGCTGGGCGATGGTGCTCTCGTACGAGCTGGGCGTGCCCCGCGCCGCGGTCTCTCCCGGCTCCTCCGGCTCCAGCGTCAGGTCGAGGATCTCCTCCTTCTCGCCGCGGAGCATGGCCAGCACCCGGTGGGAGGGAAGTTCCGTGAAGGCTTCGGTGTAGTCGAAGTAGTCCTTGAACTTGGCGCCCTGCTCCTCCTTGCCCTCGCGCACCTTGGCGGCGAGGTGGCCGCGCAGCCACATGCGCTCACGCAGTTCTCCGATCAGGTCGGCGTCCTCGCCGAAGCGCTCGGAGAGGATCGCACGGGCACCCTCCAGCGCCGCGGCCGCGTCGGCCACACCCTTCTCGGAGTCGACGAAGGCGGCGGCTGCGGCCTCCGGCTTGACGCCCGGGTCGCTCAGCAGCCCGTCCGCAAGGGGCTCCAGCCCGGCTTCGCGGGCGATCTGCGCCTTGGTGCGGCGCTTGGGCTTGAACGGCAGGTAGATGTCCTCCAGGCGGGCCTTCGTCTCGGCCGAGCGGATCTGCTCTTCCAGCTTCGGGTCGAGCTTGCCCTGGGACCGCACGGATTCGAGTACCGCCTCGCGCCGGTCCTCCAGCTCCCGCAGATAGTGCAGCCGCTCCTCGAGGGAGCGCAGCTGGGCGTCGTCGAGGAGCTCCGTCGCCTCCTTGCGGTAGCGCGCGATGAACGGCACGGTCGACCCGCCGTCGAGCAGCTCGACGGCGGCCTTGACCTGGCGCTCCCGTACGCCGAGTTCCTCGGCGATCCTGCCTTCGATGGTCGTCGTCACGATGGTTGGTCCGCCTTCTTGGTGCTGGGTGTCCCCGGTGAGCATGCATTGTGGCAGGTGGCACCGTCAGGCGGGGGTACGGACCGGGCCCGCGTGCGGAAAACTCCGCACGCGGGCCCGGCCGTTGTACCGTCTCCCGTTGTCCTGTCGCGTGGTAGGAGGCTCAGACCCTGCGGCCGGCCCTCGGCGCGCCGCCGAAGAGGCGCGCCACGAGGCGGAAGGGCAGGGTCACCACGGTCGCGATGGCGCCCGCGACCATGCGGAGTGCGTCTGCGATAGCTCGGAACATACGCACCGGGTGGCCCCGAACGGTGCACGCAAACCCCGGGCGGGCCCGGTGCCCGACCCGCAGCGGGCCAACCTGCCCGCAGCCCGTGTCACTTGCCGAACAGGTCCGCCGGGAAGGCACCCGCGTTCGCGGCCGACGCGGCGAAGCCTCCGGCCAGTTCGGTGAGCCGCGCCACCCCCTGCTCACCCAGATGCTCGTAGGGGGCGCTGTCCAGAAGGTCGGTGCTGTGCTCCAGCTCCTTGCGCAAGGAGGCGCCCTCCTCGGTGAGTTCGCCCTCGGCGTCCAGCAGGCCGCGCTCCCGCAGCCGCTGCTGGGCCGCCGTCCAGTCCTGCTGGTTGTAACCGCGCGTCGACAGCACCCACTTGGGGGACATGCCGCGACCGCTGGAAGTGTGACTGACGAGAGCCTCCAACGGGTCCAGGCCCGCCGAGAGCAGCACGGCTATGTGCGAGTCGCCGCGGTGTTCGCGCAGCACGGTGGCGGCGTGCCAGTAGGCCAGGTGCGGCGCCTCCGGCACGGGCAGGTCGGCATTGGCGGCGTAGAGCGGACGGCCCGGGCGCGTGCAGCCTTCGGTGGCCTTCAGCGCGAGCTGTGCAGCCTCGGTCATCTCCGGGGAGGTGAGGACCTCTTCGCCGAGCAGCTCACGGAGCATCGAATCGACGGCCCGCAGCCGCGCGGCGAGCACCGTCGCGGGCGAGGCGGACTCCCACACGGCGGGCACGAAGCGCGCGACGAGTGCGGGGCTGAAGTTGTAGAAGGTGGCGGTGACCGTGCCGGCATTCACCGCACCGAGAGGCGCGGCACGGCCCGCGAGGTAGACGGCGCTGGGGTCCTCGATGCCGTACGGGGCGAGCTCCTTGCCCAGCGCGGGGGAGAAGTACACGGCCGAGTGGAGGGGATTGAGCATGTTGTGGCACCGGCGGGCGGCGCGTTCCGGGAGAGACGTCATGACCACACGTTACCGATAGGTAATTCTCCTGTCCCGGTCTCCTCCCGGGGCAGCCGTGCGGCGCGGGCCTGCGGGGACGGGTGGCCTCGCCTGCGGCGCTACCGGCTCGCCGGACCCGCCGGACCCGCCGGACCAGGGGCCCAGCGGAAGCGCGGGGCCCGCCGTTCCATGAACGCGGCGGCGCCCTCGGCCGCTTCGCCGCTCTCCGCGGCCACCCGCCGCCAGTGCTCGGTACGTGACGCGTCCACCGTGCTCCCTGTGAACTCCTTTGCCGCCGCCTGCGTCAGCTGCGAACGCTCGACCAGCGTGCGCGTGAAGGCGCGGACGCGTTCGTCCAGGCTCTCCTGCGGGTGCACCTCGTCCACGAACCCGCTGCGCAGCGCGCGGTCCGCGTCGATCAACTCACCGGAGTAGAGAAGGTACTTGGCCGTCGCGGGCCCCACGAGCCGGACGAGGCGCTGCGTGGACGAGGCCGGGTAGACGATGCCGAGCTTCGCCGGTGTGACGCCGAACAGCGAGCCCTGCGCGGCGAACCGCAGATCGCATGCCGCCGCGAGCTGCGCGCCGCCTCCCACGCAGTGGCCGCGCACGGCTGCCAGCGTCGGCTTGGGGAACGCGCTCAGTGCCTCCTCGGCCGCGATCGCGAGTGCCTGTGAGGACTCCACGGAGTCACGCAGAGTGGAGATGTCGGCTCCCGCGCAGAAGGTGTTCTGCGCGCCCGTCACGACGAGGACGCGTACGGATGCGTCGTCGGCGAGGGCCGAGAGCACCCCGGGCACCTCCCGCCACATGGCCTCGGTCATCGCGTTGCGCTTGGCCGGATTGTGGAGGACGAGGGTCGCCACGCCGTCCGCGTGCTCGGTGAGCAGCGTGGGCTGTGCCTGCTGTGTCTGCTCAGCCCACTGCGTCCGCTGTGCCTCAGTTGCCGCATGTGCCTGCGGCTCCGCCGGTCCTTGCTGCGCGGGTCGTGCTCGCTCCATGTACGGATCGTAGCCGGGACGGTGACCGGGCAGACGTCAGGCGGCGGGCCGGCGAGCACCGGAGCATGGGCGCAAGGTCTGTCACAGACCCGTCCCGGGCGGAAGTCTTCTGTCAATTGCCATCGATAAGTGCCGACTTGCGGTCAGTGGGCAGGAGCCGGCCCCTGGCGTACCAACACTCTATGCACGTACATCTGCAAGAACGCTCGCGTGCAAGTACATCCGGAGAGAATCGGGGTGCGGGAAATGGAGAACCGCGGGCGCATGGGGCCCGGAGCGGGCGGGATGTCCCCGGCGGCCCTGCCGGTGCAGGAACGGGCCGCACCACCGGTCCGCGAGGGAAGCTGGCGGTTCACCGCACCCGCCCTGGACTCCTCCGTGCCGCAACTGCGGTACGCCGTACGCGATCTCGTCCGGCGCCAGGGCGCCGTGCCGGAGGACGTCCTGCAGAACCTGCTGCTGATCCTCTCCGAACTGGCCACCAACGCCGTACGGCACGCGGCGCTGCTCTCACCCGAGATCGGAGTGGAGGTGGCCCTGCAGAACGGGTGGCTGCGCATCGCCGTGGAGGACAGCCACCCCTACAGACCCAAGGCCCTGGAGGCGGACCCCGATCAGGAGCACGTCGGCGGCAGGGGCCTGCTGCTCGTCAAGGTGATCACATCGGAGTCGGGCGGCGTGTGCGACGTCGAACAGACCGGCACGGGAGGCAAGGTGATCTGGGCGGCACTGCCCATCCCCGTCGTCCACGGCGGCCTGCCGCCGGCGGTCACCAGCCGGCCGTCGCTCCCGTGAGCTCCCCGATCGCGGGACGTGCCGCGTCGAGCACCGTCATGAACCAGGTGGAGAAGTCCCCTTCGGCCTGACGGCGGGCCAGCTCGCCCGAGGTGACGAACGCCGTCTCGGCGATCTCCTCCGGGTCGGGGCGCAGTTCGCCGCGTACGAGCCCCGCGAAGAGGTGGTTGTACTCCTGCTCGACGAGGCCCGAGTCGGGGTCGGGGTGGTTGTAGCGGACCGTGCCCGCCTCACGCAGCAGGAAAGGTGCGGTCCCGAGTTCCTCGCTCACGCGCCGCGCCGCTGCGGCGAAGGGCGACTCGCCCGGATAGGGATGTCCGCAGCAGGTGTTGGACCACACTCCGGGGGAGTGGTACTTGCCGAACGCGCGGCGCTGCAGCAGCAGCCGTCCCGAATCGTCGAAGAGGAAAACGGAGAACGCGCGGTGCAGCCGGCCCGGTGCCACATGTGCGGAGAGCTTCTCCGCGGTACCGATCGTGGTCCCGTCCTCATCGACCAGTTCGAGCATGATCGGTGCCGCTGCGCTGTTCGCCATGTTGATCCTTCTGTCGGGGCCGTCCGTCGTCCGCCTGCCGGCAACGGGCCCCAGTCTGCCGCAGATCAGTGGCACAACTTCGCTTCGTGGGCCGCATGTCCGCGCGGCTCCAGCTGGAACGTGCAGTGCTCGACGTCGAAATGGTCACCGAGGCAGAGCTGCAGGTCGTGCAGCACTCTCTCGTGCCCCGCGGTGCCCAGCGTCTCCTGTGTGACCACCACATGGGCCGAGAGCACCGGCATGCCGGAAGTGATCGTCCACACATGCAGATCGTGCAGCCCGACCACACCCTCCACGGAGAGGATGTGCTCACGCACCTCGGCCATGTCCACGTCCCGCGGAGCCGCCTCCAGCAGCACGTCCAGGGCCTCCCGCGCCAACTTGAGCGTGCGGGGGACGATCATCGCGCCGATGACGAGGGAGGCGGCGGGGTCGGCACCCTGCCATCCCGTCGTCGCGACGATCACGGCGGAGATCAGCACGGCCAGCGAACCCAGGGCGTCCGCCAGCACCTCCAGGAAGGCGCCGCGCACATTGAGGCTCTCCCGCTGGCCGCGCAGCAGCAGCGAGAGCGAAACGACGTTCGCCACCAGGCCGATGCCGCCGAAGACCGCGGTGAGCACGCCGTCGGTCTGCGCCGGTTCGATGAAGCGCTCCACCGACTCGAAGAGGATGTAGCCGCCGACGCCCAGCAGCAGAAGGCAGTTGGCGAGCGCCGCGAGGATCTCGGCCCGGGCGAAGCCGAAGGTGCGCCGCTCGCTCGAAGGCCTGTTGGCGAAGTGGATCGCGAGCAGGGCCATGCCGAGTCCGAGGGCGTCGGTCGCCACATGCCCGGCGTCGGCCAGCAGGGCCAGCGAGTCGGCGAGCAGCCCGCCGACGATCTGTGTGACCAGGACGGTGAGCGTGATGAACAGGGCGACACGCAGCCGCTTCCGGTACGCGGCGGACGCGGTGCCGCCCGCCGCCGGAGCGGGCCCTCCGTGAGCGTGCCCAGCGCCCATCGCTGTGAGCCTCCGCGTCCTCGGTCCTGTGCGCCCAGCGCCTTTCGGACGCAAGTGAACTACGCCGGGCGGGCAGGTGCAACGCGACGCTGAACACCGTTGTCATGTGCCGTGACCTGCGGTTTCCGTCCGGGGGCGGGCAGCGCAGAGGATCAGCGGACGCCTCGCGTGATCAGCGTGCGCCGGGGTGCCGCAGGCACCAGCCCTCCCACGCGGAGGTGATCATGCCGCGAACGCTGTGGCGGGCCGCCCAGCCCAGCTCCTTCTCGGCGAGCTGTGCCGAAGCGACCACGCGCGCCGGGTCGCCGGGCCGCCTGGGAGCGACTTTCGCCGCAGGCTCCCGCTTCCCCGTGACCTCGGCGACGAGATCCGCCATCTCCCGTACCGACAGCCCCCTGCCCGTGCCGATGTTCACGGTGAGATCGCCGCCGCTCCCGGACGCCGGCAGCCTGCGGGCCGCCGCGAGGTGTGCCTCGGCCAGATCCTGGACGTGGATGTAGTCGCGCACGCACGTGCCGTCCGGGGTGGGGTAGTCGTCACCGAAGATCAGCGGGGCCTCGCCGCGGGTGAGCGCGTCGAAGAACATCGGCACGATGTTGAAGACGCCGGTGTCGGCCAGCCGCGGCTCGGCGGCGCCCGCGACGTTGAAGTAGCGCAGACAGGCGGTGGACAGGCCGGCGGCCCGGCCGGTGGCGCGCACGAGCCATTCGCCCGTGAGCTTCGTCTCACCGTAGGGATTCATCGGCACGCACGGCGTCTCCTCGGTGACCAGATCGACGTCCGGAGTGCCGTAGACAGCGGCTGAGGAGGAGAAGACGAAGCGGCGCACCCCCGCCGCGACGACCGCCTCCAGCAGCACCGTCAGCCCGTGCACGTTCTCCCGGTAGTAGCGCAGCGGCTGCTCGACGGACTCCCCGACCTGCTTGCGGGCCGCGAGATGCACCACTCCCGTGATGCCGTGCTCGGCGAACGTGCGGTCCAGCAGCTCCCGGTCCAGCACCGAACCCCGCACCAGTACGGGCTGTGGCCCCGGCATCCCCTCCAGGCGCTCCGGCACCGCCGCCGAGAGGTCGTCCAGGACGACCACCCGCTCCCCGGCCTCCGCCATCGTCCGCGCGACGTGCGCCCCGATATAACCGGCCCCGCCTGTGATCAACCACGTCATGACGGCAGACTATCCGCCGGCCGGGAGGCCGTTCCGCGCTCCGTGCACGCCGGTGCAGGCCGCCGCTCCGCTCGCGGCGGGCCCGCCGCAGGGCACCACCCGAACGAGTCCCCGGCGGCGCCGGTGGTGTGCGCAGGGGACCGGAAGCCGGAAGCGGCGGCGGCAGGACCGCATTTTGCGCTCCGTCCAAGATCGACCATGCTGTGCTCCGGCAGTGCAACCCCCGCACGGTGAACGCGCGATGAAAGCGCGCCCGTGCGATCCGATAGCCTCTGCCGACGCGCCGCCCGCCACCGTACGGGCCACGGCGCACCCTGCCCGCTGCCCGGCCCTCCCCAGGCCGGAAGACGCGCTGTGCCAGCGTCCAAGGAGTGAGTTCGACTGTCGACCGCCATCCTCACCGGTCCGCCGGTCGCGGGGTCGCCGCTGGAGGGCGACCTGCGGTCGCTGGGGTTCGACGTCCAGGTCGCCGCGGAGACGGGCCAGGTGGCCGCGGCAGTGGCCGCCGCCCCCGCGGGAGCGCGGGTCGCGCTCGTCGACCCGCACTTCGTCGGTCACCGCCACAGCCTCCGGCTGGCGCTGACCGACCCCCGCTTCGCGGCGGGCGCCGTCACCGGGGCCCTGTCCGTACAGGCGCAGGCCCGCGGCGCGCTGACGCGTGCCCTGCACGAAGCGGACTCCGCGGGCTCCGGCGCCGCCCCCGACGCGTCGGGCCCCGGACCTGACGACGAGGGCGCGGTCACCGCACCGCCGCGCACCCTGCCCGACGCCGTGGCCGGGGCGCTGGAAGCCGGCGACGTCGACGTGCACCGCCCGGAACTGGGTCCGCTCGTCGCGTCCGTCCCGGTGGGCGAGGAGGCACGCGCGGCCGCACGCAGCGCGGTCGACGGCGTGGACGACGAGGCGGTGCGCCTGCGCAACGCGGTGAAGTCGCGGGACGGCTTCTTCACCACCTTCTGCGTCAGCCCCTACTCCCGCTACATCGCCCGCTGGTGCGCACGCCGCGGCCTCACCCCGAACCAGGTCACCACCGCATCCCTCGTGACCGCGCTGATCGCGGCCGGATGCGCCGCGAGCGGCACGAGGGCTGGTTTCGTCGCCGCCGGGGTGCTGCTGATCGCCTCCTTCGTGCTGGACGCGACCGACGGGCAGCTCGCACGCTACGACCTTCAGTACTCCACTCTCGGCGCCTGGCTCGACGCCACCTTCGACCGGGCCAAGGAGTACGCCTACTACGCGGGCCTCGCCCTCGGCGCGGCCCGCGGCGGCGACGACGTATGGGCGCTGGCCCTCGGAGCGATGGTGCTGCAGACCGTCCGCCACGTCGTGGACTTCTCCTTCAACGAGGCCAACCACGACGCCGTCGCCAACACCAGCCCCACCGCGGCCCTTTCCACCAGGCTCGACGACGTCGGGTGGACGGTGTGGCTGCGCCGCATGATCGTGCTTCCGATCGGCGAACGCTGGGCCCTCATCGCGGTGCTGACCGCCTGCACCACGCCCCGCATCACCCTCGTAGTGCTCCTCGTGGGCTGCGCCCTCGCCGCCTGCTACACCACCGCGGGCCGCGTGCTGCGCTCACTCACGCGCAAGGCCCGGCGCACCGACCGCGCCGCCCGTGCCCTGGCCGACCTCGCCGACAGCGGCCCCCTCGCGGAGGGTTTCGCGGCCCTGGCCCGCCGCGCCGGGGGTCCCCCCGCCGGAGGCAGGGGGAGTGAGGCTCCGGCATACGGGCCTCCGGCCGTCGCCTTCCTCGGCGCCGCCGGGCTGCTGGCCACAGCGCTGTGGACGCCGCTGGGCAGCGTCTGGCCGTGCGTGGCCGCGCTCGTCTACACCTTGACCTCCGGCTTCGCCGTCGCCGCCCCGCTGCGGGGCCCACTGGACTGGCTTGCCCCGCCCGTCTTCCGTACTGCGGAATACGTGCTCGTGCTTGTCCTTGCGGCACGGGCGGAACAATCAGGGGTGAACGGCGCGCTGCCCGCCGCTTTCGGGCTGGTGGCGGCGGTCGCCTACCATCACTACGACACGGTGTACCGCATCCGCGGCGGCACCGGCGCGCCTCCGCACTGGCTTGTCCGTGCGACCGGGGGTCACGAAGGACGAGCCCTGGTCGTCGCCCTCGCCGCGGCCCTCTGGGCCTCCGGCGCAGGCCGCGGCCCGGAGCAGGGCCCAGGCCCGACAGGTTTCACCATCGCGCTGACCACGCTCGCCGTGGTCGTCGCGGCAGTGGTGCTCATCGAGAGCATCCGTTTCTGGGTGTCCTCCAAAGCACCCGCCGTACACGACGAAACAGGAGAACCCGCATGATCGGCCTCGTGCTGGCCGCCGGCGCCGGACGGCGTCTGCGCCCCTACACCGACACCCTTCCCAAGGCACTCGTGCCGGTGGGCCCCGAAGGCGACGAGGAGTCGCAGACCGTCCTCGACATCGCCCTGGCCAACTTCGCGGCCGTCGGCCTCACCGACGTCGCCGTCGTCGTCGGCTACCGCAAGGAAGCGGTGTACGAGCGCAAGGAAGCCCTGGAGAAGCGGCACGGCGTCAAGCTCACCCTCGTCGACAACGACAAGGCCGAGGAGTGGAACAATGCCTACTCCCTGTGGTGCGCACGCGACGTGATCAAGCAGGGTGCGCTGCTCGCCAACGGCGACACCGTCCACCCCGTATCCGTCGAGAAGACCCTCCTCGACGCCCGCGGCAACGGCCAGAAGATCATCCTCGCCCTCGACACGGTCAAGCACCTGGACGAGGAGGAGATGAAGGTCGTCACCGACCCGGAGAAGGGCGTCCAGCAGATCACCAAGCTGATGGACCCGGCCACGGCGAGCGGCGAGTACATCGGCCTCACCCTCATCGAGCCCGAGGCCGCCGAGGAGCTGGCCGACGCGCTGAAGACCACCTTCGAGCGCGACCCGCAGCTCTACTACGAGGACGGCTACCAGGAGCTGGTCAACCGCGGCTTCAAGATCGACGTCGCGCCGATCGGCGACGTGAAGTGGGTCGAGATCGACAACCACGACGACCTCGCAAAGGGCAGGGAGATCGCATGCCAGTACTGACCCGCCTCATTCCGTCGCCCGTCGTCGTCGACATCAGCCGCGGCGCCCTGGACGACCTGGCGGGCCTGCTGGCCGATCAGCGGATCTCCTCGAACGGCAGGCTGGCCTTCGCCATCAGCGGTGGCTCGGGCGCGGCTCTGCGTGAGCGCTTCGCCCCCGCCCTCCCCAGCGCCGACTGGTACGAGGTCGGCGGCGGCACCATCGACGACGCCATCAAGCTGGCCGACTCCATGAAGTCCGGGCGCTACGACGCGGTTGTCGGCCTGGGCGGCGGCAAGATCATCGACTGTGCCAAGTTCGCGGCGGCGCGCATCGGCCTGCCGCTGGTCGCGGTGGCCACCAACCTCAGCCACGACGGCCTGTGTTCGCCGGTCGCCACCCTCGACAACGACGCGGGACGGGGCTCGTACGGCGTGCCCAACCCGATCGCCGTCGTCATCGACCTCGACGTCATCAGGGAGGCACCGGCGCGGTTCGTACGCTCCGGGATCGGCGACGCGATCTCCAACATCTCCGCGGTGCGGGACTGGGAGCTCGCCCACACGGTGCGCGGTGAGGACATCGACGGCCTCGCAGCCGCCATGGCCCGCCAGGCGGGGGAGGCCGTGCTGCGGCACCCCGGCGGTGTCGGCGACGACGCGTTCCTCCAAGTCCTCGCCGAGGGGCTGGTGATGACCGGGATCTCGATGTCGGTCGCCGGTGACAGCAGGCCGGCCTCGGGTGCCTGTCACGAGATCAACCACGCCTTCGACCTGCTCTACCCCAAGCGCGCCGCCAGCCACGGCGAACAGTGCGGTCTCGGGGCGGCGTTCGCCACGTTCCTGCGGGGCGACCGGGAGATGTCGATGCTCATGGTCGAGGTGCTCCAGCGCCACGGCCTTCCCGTATTGCCTCACGAAATCGGCTTCGACGAGGACGAGTTCGTGAAAGTGACGGAGTACGCCCCGGAGACCAGGCCCGGGCGGTACACCATCCTCGAACACCTCGACCTGTCCGCCGACCAGATCAGGGACGCATACCGCGACTATGCACAAGCCATCAGTAGCTGAACTCCGTCCGGTCGTTCACCCGGAGGGCGTGAAGGACAGGCGCAGCGGTGAGCACTGGGCCGGGCGGCTCTACATGCGCGAGGTCTCCCTGCGCGTGGACCGGCACCTGGTGAACACCGGGGTCACGCCCAACCAGCTGACCTACCTGATGACTCTCGCAGGTGTCCTCGCCGCCCCGGCACTGCTGCTGCCGGGGATCGGCGGGGCCGTGCTCGGCGTGGTGATGGTCCAGCTCTACCTGCTGCTCGACTGCGTGGACGGCGAACTCGCCCGCTGGAAGCAGCAGTACTCGCTCGGCGGGGTCTACCTGGACCGGGTCGGGGCCTATCTGTGCGACGCCGCCGTGCTGCTGGGCTTCGGCCTGCGCGCCGCGGACCTGTGGGGCGTCGGCCGGATCGACTGGCTGTGGGCCTTCCTGGGCACCCTCGCCGCGCTCGGTGCCGTACTGATCAAGGCCGAGACCGATCTGGTCGGCGTGGCCCGCCATCAGAGCGGACTGCCGCCCGTGAAGGAGGCCGCGAGCGAGCCCCGCTCGTCGGGGGTGGCGCTGGCCCGGAAGGCCGCCGCCGCGCTGAAGTTCCACCGGCTGATCCTCGGGATCGAGGCGTCGCTGCTCATCCTGTTCCTCGCGGTTCTGGACGAGATCAGAGGGGACCTCTTCTTCACCAGGCTCGGTGTCGCCGTGCTCGCCGGCATCGCCGTCGTCCAGACGCTGCTGCATCTGGTGTCCATCCTCGCCTCCAGCAGGCTCAAGTGACGGAGGGAGCCACCATGCCGCAGCAGAGCCCGGAGCGATCCGCACAGACCCCGAGGCTCGGCG
The DNA here is from genome assembly GCF_004217425.1 of Streptomyces sp. CNZ301. Lineage (NCBI taxonomy): Bacteria > Bacillati > Actinomycetota > Actinomycetes > Kitasatosporales > Streptomycetaceae > Streptomyces > Streptomyces sp. CNZ301. The sequence goes on along the minus strand of NZ_SHLG01000002.1, from coordinate 398,443 downwards.
CCGTCATCCTCACGATGGGCAACCGTCCCGAGGAACTGCGGGCGCTGCTCGACTCCGTCGCCAAACAGGACGGAGACGCGATCGAGACCGTCGTGGTCGGTAACGGTGCGCCGCTGCCGGCGTTGCCGGAAGGTGTACGGACGGTCGAGCTTCCGGAAAATCTCGGCATCCCCGGAGGCCGGAACGTCGGCATCGAGGCCTTCGGCCCGTCGGGCGCCGAGGTCGACGCCCTGCTCTTCCTCGACGACGACGGACTGCTTCCGGACACCGGCACCGCCGAGCTCGTGCGCGAGGCCTTCGCCGCCGACCCGTCGCTGGGCATCATCAGCTTCCGCATCGCCGACCCGGACACCGGTGAGACACAGCGCCGCCATGTGCCCAGGCTGCGCGCCGCGGACCCGATGCGCTCCTCCCGGGTCACGACCTTCCTCGGCGGCGCCAACGCCGTCCGTACGAGGGTCATCGCCGAAGTCGGCGGACTGCCGGACGAGTTCTTCTACGCCCACGAGGAGACGGACCTTGCCTGGCGGGCCCTGGACGCGGGCTGGTCGATCGACTACCGCGCCGACATGGTGCTGCACCACCCCACGACGGCGCCCAGCCGGCACGCGGTCTACCACCGCATGGTCGCCCGCAACCGCGTCTGGCTCGCCCGCCGGAACCTGCCGGCCCTGCTCGTACCCGTCTACCTCGGCGTCTGGCTGTTCCTCACTCTCGCCCGCCGCCCCTCGCGCCCGGCCCTGCGCGCGTGGCTCGGGGGATTCCGGGAGGGGTGGGCCGAACCGTGCGGCCCGCGCAGGCCGATGCGCTGGCGTACCGTGTGGCGGCTGACCCGACTAGGTCGCCCGCCCGTGATCTGACAAGCTCGTCTCAAGCACCATCACTTCTTCCAGTTCACTTGCGCGTGTGAGGACGAAAGTTTCCAACGTGACCGAGACAACGCACGGCGGTGCTGTGGGCGTGAAGCCTCCGCCCACCCCGGACGACCGTCTGTCCCCGGCCGACCTGGCGGCCAAGTACGGGCTCTCCGTGAGCGGTGCCCGGCCCTCGCTGCCGGAGTACGTGCGGCAGCTCTGGGCGAGACGCCACTTCATCCTGGCCTTCTCCAGGGCCAAACTCACCGCTCAGTACAGCCAGGCGAAGCTGGGCCAGGTGTGGCAGGTGGTCACGCCCCTGCTGAACGCCGCTGTCTACTTCCTCATCTTCGGCGTGATCATGGGCGGCCGTAAGGGCATCCCGGGCGGTCAGGAGAACTACATCCCGTTCCTCGTGACGGGTGTGTTCGTGTTCACCTTCACCCAGACCTCGGTGCTCAACGGGGTGCGCGCCATCTCCAGCAACCTGGGCCTCGTCCGCGCGCTCCACTTCCCGCGGGCCTCCCTGCCGATCTCCATCTGCCTGCAGCAGCTCCAGCAGCTGCTGTACTCGATGATCGTGCTGGTCGTCATCCTCGTCTCGTTCCGGCACTTCCCGGCCTGGTCCTGGATGCTGATCCTCCCCGCGCTGCTCTGCCAGTTCCTCTTCAACACCGGGCTGGCCCTGATCATGGCGAGGCTGGGCAGCAAGACCCCGGACCTGGCCCAGCTGATGCCGTTCATCACACGGACCTGGCTGTATGCGTCCGGCGTGATGTTCTTCCTGCCGTACCAGCTCTCGAGGATCGACGCACCGGCCTGGATGGTCGACGTCCTCCAGGCGAACCCGGCGGCCGTGTACATGGACCTGATCCGGTTCGCGTTCATCGACGGCTACCCCGCCTCGTCCCTCCCGCCGCACGTGTGGGCGCTCGCGCTCGGCTGGGGCGTGCTCGCCGGCATCGGCGGATTTGTTTTCTTCTGGAAGTCGGAGGAGCGTTATGGCCGTGGCTGAGGACACCCAGGAGAAGACAGATGTGATCCACCAGGCGGAGGGCCCCGCGACGGAGAAGCCGTGGGTCCCCACCGTCATCGCCGAGGACCTGCACATCGTCTATCGCGTCTACGGGGGCGCGAAGGGCAAGGGCAGCGCCACGGCGGCTCTGAACCGCATCATCCGGCGCAAGCCGGGCGGTGGCAGCGTCCGGGAGGTGCACGCGGTCAAGGGCGTCAGCTTCACCGCCTACCGCGGCCAGGCCATCGGCCTGATCGGCTCCAACGGTTCGGGCAAGTCGACGCTGCTGCGGGCCATCGCGGGCCTCCTGCCCGCCGAGAGCGGCCGCGTCTACACCAACGGCCAGCCGTCGCTGCTCGGTGTCAACGCCGCGCTGATGAACGACCTCACCGGCGAGCGGAACGTCGTGCTCGGCGGGCTGGCCATGGGGATGTCCCGCGAGGAGGTCGCCGAGCGCTACCAGGGGATCGTCGACTTCTCCGGCATCAACGAGAAGGGCGACTTCATCACCCTGCCGATGCGCACGTACTCCTCCGGCATGGCGGCCCGGCTGCGGTTCTCCATCGCCGCCGCGAAGAACCACGACGTGCTGATGATCGACGAGGCGCTGGCGACGGGCGACAAGAAGTTCCAGCGCCGCTCGGAGCAGCGCGTCCGGCAGCTTCGGGAGGAGGCCGGCACGGTCTTCCTCGTCAGCCACAACAACAAGTCGATCCGCGACACCTGCGAGCGGACGCTGTGGCTGGAGAAGGGCGAACTCGTGCACGACGGCCCGACCGAGGAAGTGCTCAAGGAGTACGAAAAATTCACGGGCAAGTAGGCCCGCTCACGCGCGCCACCGCGAGCTGAGGCGGCGGCCGGCCCGGACCTGGTTCCGGACCGGCCGCCGCTTTCCGTGCGGGGGCCGGCCCTGATCGGACGGTCCTCGCACGTGGTCTCCTGCGCCGGTGCCGTGCCTCGCGGGCCCCTGCTCGTGCCGGGCGGGCCGGACCCCGCACGGTCCGGGGCTGCCGTCTCTTCCGGGCCGAGTCTGCCGGGCAGCTTCCCCAGCACCGGAACCGCCGTGTCGGCCACGGCGCGGATCGCCGGGCCCGCCGCCCGGGCCGCACATCCGCAGAAGCCGCAGCTCGCTGATGGCGAAGGCGAAGCAGCTTCCGCCCGGAGCCCGCCGCCGACGTCACGGTCCGCCCGGTGCGGGAGTGGCCGCGCGTGACGGCTGCCGCGTCCCTGCCCGCCGGGAGACGCATGCCGTGGCCGAGCGCGCCTTCGCCGGCCCCGTCGCGGGATCCGCCAGGCCGAGCGCCCGCCGGCGCGTGTGCCGCCCTCACCGGCAGCCCCGGCGGGCCGGACCCGCGCCCCCTGCCTCCCCGTTCGGCGCCGCGCGTGGGGCTGCTACGGACCGCCCCTCACCGCCGTGCTGGAGCGGCGTGTCCGAAATAGGATGTTTTGACCCAGCGGTGTAGAAACGGAGATGTGACGGCAATGGCTTCTGGCAGCACGTGGTGAGCGCGGAGGCGGACGCCCATGCGCGTGCCGTCCTCGCCAAGGCCACGCGGGAGAACTTCCCAGTGGCGCCCGGATTCCTGCCGCGCGAGTGGCGCTACGACCTGATGGCCGTGTACGGGTACGCCCGGCTCGTCGACGACATCGGCGACGGCGATCTCGCCCCCGGCGGCCTCGACGCGAAGTATCTGGGGCTCGGCCCCGAATGGGGCAGCGAGGCCGGAGCCGACCGCCTCGCGATGCTCGACGCGTTCGAGGCCGACCTGCGCGGCCTCTTCGAAACCAGACGTCCCGCCCCCGCGCATCCCCTGCTGCGGGCCCTCGCTCCGACGGTGCGCCGCCGGAACCTGACGCCCGAACCGTTCCTCGCCCTCATCGAGGCCAACCGCCAGGACCAGAAGGTCCGCCGCTACGCCGACCACGCCGAACTGCTCGGCTACTGCGAGCTGTCCGCCAACCCCGTGGGCCACCTCGTCCTCGCCATCACCGGAACCGCTACCCCCGAGCGGATCCGTTACGCGGACGACGTGTGCACCGGGCTCCAGATCGTCGAACACCTCCAGGACGTCGCCGAGGACCTCGGCCGCGACCGCATCTACCTGCCCGCCGAGGACATGGCCCGCTTCCACGTCACCGAGTCCGACCTCGCCGCCCCGAGCGCCAACGCGTCGGTTCGCGCCCTGCTGGCCTTCGAGGCGGACCGTGCCCGCGTGCTGCTCTCGTCGGGCGACCCGCTCGCCGCCAGCGTCCGCGGGCGCCTGAGGCTGCTGCTCGCGGGCTTCACCGGCGGTGGACGTGCCGTCCTCCGCGCCCTCCGCCGTGCCGGTTACGACGTACTCCCAGGACCTCCCCGGGCCACCACGCGCGGGCTGCTGCGCGAGGTGGCCGCAACCCTGCGACGAGAGGGGTGAGCGGACCGTGGACAGAGCCCGGCCCGTACCGTACGTGCCGCCGTCGGTGGCCGCCGCGTACGACTACTGCGAGTCCGTCACGGGCCAGCAGGCCCGCAATTTCGCCTACGGAATCCGGCTGCTCCCGACCGGGAAGCGCCGGGCGATGTCCGCGCTCTACGCATTCTCACGGCGCGTCGACGACATCGGCGACGGCCCTCTCGACCAGTCCGTGAAGATCGCAAGGCTGGAGCAGACCCGCGAGCTGCTGGGACGCATCCGTGAGGGCGGCATCGACCAGGACGACACCGACCCCGTCGCGGTCGCGCTCAGCGACGCGGCACGCCACTACCCCGTCCCACTGGGCGGGCTCGACGAACTGATCGACGGAGTCCTGCTGGACGTGCGCGGCACCAGGTACGACAGCTGGGAGGAGCTGGAGGTGTACTGCCGGTGCGTGGCCGGTGCGATCGGCCGGCTCTCTCTCGGCGTCCTCGGAACTCTTCCCGGTGTGGGGGACTCGGTCCGCGCCCCCGAGTACGCCGACACTCTCGGCCTGGCGCTCCAGCTCACCAACATTCTCCGGGACCTCCGGGAGGACGCCGTTCACGGACGCACGTATCTTCCTGCCGAGGATCTCGAGAAGTTCGGCTGCTCCGCCGACTTCCACAACGGCGAGGCGAAGCCCGGAAGCGACTTCCGGGGGCTCGTCCATCACGAAGTGCAGCGCGCCCGCGCCCTGTTCGCGCAGGGGTACCGGCTGCTGCCGTTGCTCGACCGCAGATCCGGCGCCTGTGTCGCCGCCATGGCCGGCATCTACCACCGTCTGCTGGAACGTATCGCCGCCGATCCGCACGCGGTGCTGCGCGAGCGTGTCTCGCTCCCGAACAGGCAGAAGGCGTACGTCGCCGTGCGTGGGCTCACCGGCGTCGACGCGCGGCACGCAGCGAGGCGGAGCGCACGCGCATGACCGGATCCGAGACCGGGCTGGGGGCCACTCACGCCACCCGCGAACGTCGTGCCGTCGTCGTCGGCGGCGGGATCGCCGGAGCCACAGCAGCGCTCCGGCTCGCCGACGCGGGCGTGCCCACCACCCTCCTCGAGTCGCGTCCGCGGCTGGGCGGCCTCGCCTTCTCCTTCCGCCGCCACTCGCCGGCCGGCCCGCTCACCGTCGACAACGGGCAGCACGTGCACCTGCGTTGCTGCACCGCCTACACCTGGTTCCTGCGGCGGATCGGCGGCGTGAGTCTCGCCCCGCTGCAACGCCGACTCGATGTGCCCGTCCTCGACGTGGCAGGCGCCCGGCCCCTGTTGAGCAGGCTGCGACGCAACTGCCTGCCCGTACCGATGCACTTGGCCGCGTCACTGGCCACCTACCGGCACCTCACGCCGGCCGAGAGAGGCAAGGCGGCCCGCGCGGCGCTCGCGATGGGCGCACTCGACCCGGCCGATCCGGCCCTGGACGACGTCGACTTCGCGACCTGGCTGCGGGCGCAGGGCCAGAGCGACCGTGCGATCAGCGCGCTGTGGGACCTGGTGGGCACCGCCACGCTCAACGCCCGTGCTTCGCACGCCTCGCTGGGCCTCGCCGCGACGGTCTTCAGAACGGGACTGCTCTCCGCGCCGGGCGCCGCCGACATCGGGATCTCCCGCGTGCCGCTGGGTCACCTTCACGACACGCTCGCCCGCGAAGCCCTGCGCGCGGCAGGCGTGAACGTCGTCACGCAGACCCGCGTCCGTGCCGTCGCCGCTACGCCCGGCGGAGGCTGGACCGTGTCCGCCGGCGACGGGCGGGGGGTGGCCGCGGAGCACTACGCAGACGCCGTCGTGCTCGCCGTGCCCCAGCGCGAGGCGCACGAGCTGCTGCCGGAGGGGGCGCTGCCGTCGCCGGGCAGGCTGCTGCAGATCGGTACGGCCCCGATCCTCAATCTCCACGTCGTCTACGACCGCCGTGTGCTGCGCCGGCCCTTCTTCGCCGCGCTCGGATCGCCCGTCCAGTGGGTCTTCGACCGCACGGGCCCCTCGGGCCTCGGCGGCGGCCAGTACCTCGCCGTCTCCCAGTCGGCCGCGCACGGGGAGATCGACCGGTCCGTGGCGGCCCTTCGCGAGCGGTACCTGCCGGAACTGGCGCGGCTGCTGCCCGCTGCCCGCACCGCCCGCGTCGTCGACTTCTTCGTCACCCGCGAACGCACGGCCACCTTCGACCCTCGCCCCGGCGTCGGACGGCTGCGCCCCGCCTCCCGCACCGCGGCGCCTGGTGTCTGCCTCGCCGGAGCTTGGACCGATACTGGCTGGCCGGCGACGATGGAGGGCGCCGTACGGAGTGGAATGACCGCCGCCCGGGAAGCTCTCACTGTCATGGGCCACCGGTACGACAATGATCAGGTGCCCGGCACCACACGAAAGGGCGGTGGCATGATCAGCGCCGACACAGACGGCACGTCCGGCCGACGCAGACGGACAACACCGCAGAACTCCCCCACAGCAGCACCGCGGTCAGCGGTACCCGCACGCACGGCACCGAACGCAGAGGAGACCCCGTGACCACGGCGAACCAGCACACCGTCGTCGACAACACGAGCGTCAGCGCTCTGCTGGAGCGAGGCAAGCGGCTCGCCACCCCGCTGCTGCGCGCCGCGGTCGAGCGGCTCGCTCCACCGATGGACACCGTCGCCGCCTACCACTTCGGATGGATCGACGAGACCGGACGCCCCTCGGCGGCCGACGGCGGCAAGGCCGTACGCCCGGCGCTCGCCCTGCTCTCGGCCGAGGTCACCGGGGCGCCACCGGAGACCGGCCTGCCCGGCGCCGTCGCCGTGGAGCTGGTGCACAACTTCTCGCTGCTGCACGACGACCTGATGGACGGGGACGAGCAGCGGCGGCACCGCGACACCGTCTGGAAGGTGCACGGCCCGGCTCAGGCGATCCTCGTCGGCGACGCGCTCTTCGCCCTGGCCAACGAAATACTGCTGGAGGCGGGCACCCCCGAGGCCGGCCGCGCGACACGGCGGCTGACGCGGGCCACGCGCAAGCTCATCGACGGGCAGGCGCAGGACATCTCCTACGAGCACCGCGAGCAGGTCACGGTCGAGGAATGCCTGGAGATGGAGGGCAACAAGACCGGCGCGCTGCTGGCCTGCGCCGTCTCCATCGGCGCGGTGCTCGGCGGGGCCGACGACCCCACGGCCGACGCGCTGGAGTCCTACGGCTACCACCTCGGGCTCGCCTTCCAGGCCGTCGACGACCTGCTCGGCATCTGGGGCGACCCCGGTGCCACGGGCAAGCAGGCCTGGAGCGACCTGCGCCAGCGCAAGAAGTCCCTGCCCGTGGTGGCCGCACTCGCCTCGCCCGACCCGGCCGCCACCCGTCTGGCCGAACTGATGAGGGCGGACGCGAAGAAGAGCCAGGCCGAGATCGAGGACTTCGACGAGGCCGAGTTCGCCACGCGTGCCGCGCTGATCGAGGAGGCGGGCGGCCGCGAGTGGACCTCGGGGGAGGCGCAGCGGCAGCACGCCACCGCCCTCGCGGCCCTCCAGCCCCTCGACCTGCCCGCGCACGTGCGCGATCAGCTGACCGCGCTGGCCGACTTCGTCGTCGTACGCCAGCGATGACCGCACCCCGGCGCTCGCCGCGTCGCCGGGTCCTCTGGAAGGTAATGAGATGACAGCGACGACGGACAGTGGCGCCGGGGCGATGGCCACTGCGGTGCCGGCGGCTCCCGAGAGCCTCGCGGGCCGCGCGGAGCACGCGACCGCCCTCGCCGTGGAGAACCTGCTCGCCAGGCAGGACGTGGCGGGCTGGTGGAAGGGCGACCTGGAGACCAACGTCACCATGGATGCCGAGGATCTGCTGCTGCGGGAGTTCCTCGGCATCCGCGACGAGAAGACGACGCGGGAGGCGGCCCGCTTCGTTCGGTCCCGGCAGCGGGAGGACGGCACCTGGGCGACCTTCCACGGCGGGCCGGCAGACCTCTCCACGACCGTCGAGGCGTACGTCGCGCTCCGGCTCGCCGGCGACCCCCCGGACGCACCGCACATGGCGCGGGCCTCGGCATGGGTGCGCGAGCAGGGCGGAGTCGTCGCCAGCCGGGTCTTCACCCGGATCTGGCTGGCGCTCTTCGGCTGGTGGCGCTGGGCAGACCTGCCCGAGATGCCGCCGGAGATGATCTGGCTGCCGAAGTGGTTCCCGCTCAACATCTACGACTTCGGCTGCTGGGCCCGGCAGACGATCGTCCCGCTGACCGTCGTGTGCGCGAAGCGCCCCGTCCGTGCGGCACCGTTCTCGCTGGACGAGCTGCACCGCGACCCGGCCCGCCCGAACCCTCCCCGCGCCATGGCGCCTGCGGCCACCTGGGAGGGCTTCTTCCAGCGCCTCGACCGGAGCCTGCACGCCTACCGCAGGGTCGCCTCCCGCTCGCTGCGCCGGGCCGCGCTGCGCAGTGCCGCCCGGTGGATCGTCGAGCGGCAGGAGAACGACGGCTGCTGGGGCGGCATCCAGCCTCCCGCCGTGTACTCGCTGATCGCTCTGCGCCTGCTCGGCTACGACCTGGACCACCCGGTCATGCGGGCGGGCCTGGCGGCCCTCGACAACTTCACCGTCCGCTACGGAGCGGACCGGGTCGGCGGGGCAGGCGAGGAGCAGGACGGCCCGATGCGGATGGTCGAGGCCTGCCAGTCCCCGGTATGGGACACCTGCCTGGCCACCATCGCTCTCGCCGACGCCGGCCTGGCCCCCGACCACCCCGCGCTCGTCAAGGCGGCCGGCTGGATGCTCGGCGAGCAGGTCCTGCGGCGGGGCGACTGGTCCGTACGCAAGCCCCAACTGCCGCCGGGCGGCTGGGCGTTCGAGTTCCACAACGACAACTACCCCGACATCGACGACACCGCCGAGGTCGTCCTCGCCCTGCGCCGCGTACGCCACCACGACGAGGAGCGTGTGGAGACCGCCGTACGCAGGGCCGTCCGCTGGAGCCTGGGCATGCAGTCCAGGAACGGTGCCTGGGGCGCCTTCGACGCCGACAACGACAGCACCTTCCCCAACCGGCTTCCCTTCTGCGACTTCGGCGAAGTCATCGACCCGCCCTCCGCCGACGTCACGGCGCACATGGTGGAGATGCTCTCCGCCGAGGGCAGGCGCGACGACCCACGGGTGCGCAGGGCGGTCTCCTGGCTGCTGTCCGAACAGGAGGTCAGCGGCGCCTGGTTCGGACGCTGGGGCGTCAACTACATCTACGGCACCGGCTGCGTGGTGCCCGCGCTCGTCGCCTCGGGGCTCGCGCCGTCCCACCCGGCCGTCCGCCGCGCCGTCTACTGGCTGGAGAGCGTCCAGAACGGGGACGGCGGCTGGGGCGAGGACCTGCGCTCCTACCGTCCCGGCCATGAGCGCGAGTGGGCCGGACGCGGCACCTCGACCGCCTCGCAGACCGGCTGGGCCCTGCTCGCACTGCTCGCGGCGGGCGAGCGGGACTCGATGGCGGTGGAGCAGGGGATCAACTGGCTCGTGCGGACGCAGCGAGAGGACGGCACCTGGGACGAGCCGCACTTCACCGGCACCGGATTCCCGTGGGACTTCTCCATCAACTACCACCTCTACCGGCAGGTCTTCCCGCTCACCGCACTGGGCCGCTACCTGCACGGCCCGGGCACCGGAGCCGGGCGGCAGGAAGAGAGATGACGGTCTCCGGTGACCGCGGCCCCCTCCTGATCGCCTGCGCGATGGGCATCGAGCGGCTCGCGCTGCGTCGCTTCGGCGTCATCCCGGAAGGGGCGGCCGGCCCGGTCACCGTACTGCGCACCGGAATGGGGCCGCTGGCCGCCGAGCGCGCGGTCGCCAGGGCGCTGCGGGACGAGCCGGAGGCCGGCGGCACCGCCGTGGTGGCGACGGGATTCTGCGCCGGGCTCCTGCCCGGCATGCATCCCGGCGACCTCGTCGTGGCCGACGAGACGCGGGACGCGTCGGGCCGTACGGAGTGCACCGGCACGGAGCTGCTGGCCGAGGCGCTGCGCCCGTACGGAACGGTGCACGTGGGACCGCTCGCCGGTTCCGCGCACATCGTGCGCGGACCCTCACGCTCCGCTCTGCGCACCGCCACCTCCGCGGTCGCCGCCGACATGGAGTCGGCCGCCACGCTCCGCACCGCCACGACGCCCGCCGGACGGCGCGGCGCGCGCGGCGGGCCGGACCCCTCGGCGCCGGGGCGCAGACGTCCCGTTGCGGCCGTACGGGTGGTGGTGGACGCGCCCGGACATGAACTGATCCGTCTCGGGACACTGCGAGGTGGAATATCGGCATTCCGCATGCTCAGCGGAGTTGTGCCCGCATTCCTCGAATGGCACCGATCCTTGCTGCTCCCCTGGAGGTGAGCGAGTCATGGCCATGCCTCTGCGTCAGACCGTCCGAATCGGCAGCTACCTCTTCCGGCAGAAGCTGCGAGGCCGCGAGAAGTTCCCGTTGATCGTGGAGCTGGAACCGCTGTTCGCGTGCAACCTGAAGTGCGAGGGATGCGGGAAGATCCAGCACCCCGCGGGACTCCTCAAGCAGCGGATGCCGGTGGCGCAGGCCGTGGGCGCGGTGATGGAGTCCGGTGCGCCGATGGTCTCGATCGCCGGCGGCGAGCCGCTGATGCACCCCCAGATCGGTGAGATCGTCAGGCAGCTGGTGGCGAAGAAGAAGTATGTCTTCCTGTGCACCAACGCCATGCTGCTGCGCAAGAAGCTGGAGGAGTTCACACCCTCCCGCTACTTCGCCTTCGCGGTGCACATCGACGGGCTGCGTGAGCGGCACGACGAATCCGTCGCGAAGGAAGGCGTCTTCGACGAGGCGGTCGAGGCGATGAAGGAGGCCAAGCGGCGCGGGTTCCGCGTCACGACCAACTCCACTTTCTTCAACACCGACACGCCTCAGACCGTCATCGAGGTGCTCGACTTCCTCAACGACGACCTGAAGGTGGACGAGATGATGATCTCGCCCGCCTACGCGTACGAAAAGGCCCCGGACCAGGAGCACTTCCTGGGTGTCGAGCAGACCCGCGAGCTGTTCCGCAAAGCCTTCGAAGGGGGCAACAGGCGCCGCTGGCGGCTCAATCACAGCCCGCTCTTCCTCGACTTCCTCGAAGGCAAGGCGGACTTCCCCTGCACGGCCTGGGCGATCCCCAACTACTCCCTCCTGGGCTGGCAGCGGCCCTGCTACCTGATGAGCGACGGCTACGTGACCACGTACAGAGAACTCGTGGAGGAGACCGACTGGGAGGCCTACGGCCGGGGCCGTGACGCCCGCTGCGCCAACTGCATGGCGCACTGCGGCTACGAGCCCACCGCCGTGCTGGCCACCATGGGTTCCCTCAAGGAGTCGCTCCGCGCGGCCCGGGAGACCGCACGGGCCTGAGCCCGTACCTCCGCGGCGCGGCGTCACGCGGTGCCGCCCGTATCACCATGAGGCAACCGACACCGTGAAGGGGGCCGGGAGATGAGCGACTTCGACCTCATTGAACTGCTGGCGCAGCGCGGAGCCGAGCGGTACGAGCTGCACGCGCGGCACCTCAACCACCAGCAGTTGCGCATGCTGCGGACCATCGGCTTCGACAAGGCCTACGAACGGGCCGAGGGTGCATGGCTCTTCGACGCCGAGGGGCGCGATTACCTCGACATGCTCGCCGGGTTCGGCGTGATGGGGATCGGACGTCATCACCCCGTGGTGCGGCAGGCACTGCACGACGTTCTGGAGGTGCAGCTCGCGGACCTGACCCGCTTCGACTGCCCCCCGCTGCCGGGGCTCCTCGCGGAGCGGCTTCTCGCCCACGCGCCCGGGATGGAGCGGGTGTTCTTCGGCAACAGCGGCACGGAGGCCGTCGAGACGGCGCTGAAGTTCGCCCGGTACGCCACCGGCCGCCCGCGCATCCTCTACTGCGACCACGCCTTCCACGGGCTCACCACGGGTTCGCTGTCCGTCAACGGGGAGGCGGTCTTCCGGCGCGGGTTCGACCCGCTCCTGCCGGACACGGCCGTGCCGCTGGGCGATCTGGAGGCTCTGGAGCGGGAGTTGAAGAGCGGCCGGGTCGCGGCGCTCATCGTCGAGCCGATCCAGGGCAAGGGCGTGCACCCCGCGCCGCCGGGATATCTGGCCGCCGCCCGTGAACTGCTGCACCGCCACGGTGCGCTGCTGATCGTGGACGAGGTGCAGACGGGGCTGGGGCGCACCGGGGACTTCTTCGCCCACCAGCACGAGCCGGATGTGCGGCCGGACCTCGTGTGTGTCGCCAAGGCGCTCTCCGGGGGCTATGTGCCCGTCGGCGCGACGCTCGGGAAGGACTGGATCTTCAAGAAGGTCTACTCCTCGATGGACCGGGTGCAGATCCACTCGGCCAGCTTCGGGGCCAACGCACAGGCGATGGCCGCCGGACTGGCGACCCTGGCCGTGCTGGAGAACGAGGACCTCACCGCCAGGGCCCGCCGCACGGGCGACCTGCTGCGCGGCCGGCTCGCGGCGCTCGTCGGGGAGTACGAGATGCTGTACGAGGTGCGCGGGCGCGGCCTGATGATCGGCATCGAGTTCGGCAGGCCCGAGTCCCTGAAGCTGCGGGGGCGTTGGACGATGCTCCAGGCGGCGCGCAAGGGACTGTTCGCGCAGATGGTGGTGGTGCCGCTGCTCCAGCGGCACCGCATCCTCACCCAGGTCTCCGGCGACGAACTCGAAGTCATCAAGCTCACGCCGCCGTTGGTGATCGGCGAGCCGGAGGTGGACCGGTTCGTCCATGCCTTCAAGGAGATCATGGACGAGGCCCACGGCGGTGGCGGCCTGATGTGGGAGTTCGGGCGGAACCTGATCAGACAGGCGGCGGCGAACCGCTGACGAGGCAGGCTCCGCCCCGCGTCAGCCGTCCTCCAGCAGCTTCTCCCGGAGGCTCTCGCGGGTGGCCCGCTCCAGGCCGAGCCCCTCGGTGAGGTACGGCTCGACGCCGCCCCACATCTCGTCGATGGTGTTGAGGGCGGCGTGCAGATAGGCGACGCGCGCGTCGAAGAGCGGTGAGAGCAGTTCCGCCACCTCGGGGGAGACGGTTCCGTTCGAACCGCGGTGCATCTTGTAGCGGCGGTGCGGGGAGTTGGACTGCAGATAGTCCTCCTCGATCGCCTCCTGCTCCACGCCGAGAGCCAGCAGTGTCACCGCGACGGAGAGGCCGGCACGGTCCTTGCCCGCCGCGCAGTGCATGAGCGCGGGGACGCTGTCCTCCGCGAGGGCGTGCAGGATCCGGCTGTGCTCCGCCGTGCGGTTCTTGACCATCGAACGGTACGAGGCGATCATGCGGGCCGCGGCCTGGCCGTCGGAGAGAACCGTCCGCAGCTGTTCCAGCTCGCCGTCGCGCACCATCTTCCAGAACTCGGCGCCGTCCGCCGGGTCGGACAGCGGGATGTTCAGGTTGCGCACGCCCGGCAGGTCCACGTCCGGGCCCTCGAGGGCCTGGTCGGCGGAGTTGCGGAAGTCGAAGACGGTGTGCAGGCCGAGGCCGCCCAGGAAGGCGGCGTCCTGCGGCGTCGCGTGGGCGAGGTGGCCGCTGCGGAAGAGCATCCCGTGCCGCAGGCGGCGCCCGTCCGCCGTCGGGATTCCGCCGAGGTCGCGGAAGTTGCGTACCCCGGTCAACGTGGGTTCGGTGGACTGCTGGCTCACGGATGCTCCTCGTCTGTGCGACAGCCGATGCCCGATCCGACGATACGACATGGGGAGGCTCGTGAACGGAGCACGCAGGCGGGAAGTGACACATGGTGCCCGGCCGGACGCGGAGGGTGGCGCCGGTGTCCGCCCGTGCGGTGGAACGCCTCCCGGGGGGTCGATTTCCGGCCCATTGTGCGAGCTTGTGAATTGAGTGGCGAGTGCGTGTGCGCGCGGTGAATATGCCTGCGTCAGCAAGCGTTCACGGGTCCCCGATATGTGCGTATGGGCACTTGGCCCCGGTTCGCCTTCCGAAACCGGGCGGCCGGATTTATTCCGATCCGGAAACGGTTCGTCATGATGGTGATCGTGCCGCCCGGTACGGTCGGCCAGCATTCCCAACAAGGCCGTGGCGCGGGCGATTTCGCAGCTCAGCGCCTTTGGGGGAACGAACTCGGCCTGTTCGGCGCAGAGTTGCACAGCACCCCTCACCACACCTGCCCGCATCCGCGCAGGTGTGGCGAAGAGTAACTGCGGGGCCGTTTATGGGCGTTACGATCACCCCGCGTGCCCCGCACAAACGGCTGCGAGGTTCACTCTTAAGGAGCTGGCGAAGGGTGGCGAATATGTCATCTGCGTCCGCGATGAGTGGTTGCGAGCACTAGCGTGTCCGTGGCTCTGCCCGAGTCGATGCGCCACCGTGCTCGTGCTTCGTAGAGGCCCACCAGCAGACATCAAGTCAACCGAGGAATCCGATGCCTGAACCCCCGAGCCATGCGGTGCAGACAGGAAGGGGCACCCCCGGTCCCGCGCACGCCTCCGGGCCCCGCTCCGGGAACGCCCCGCTGCCCGTAGCCACGCCGGGACCCGACGGAGCGACCCTGCACGTCGGACCGGGAGCCCCGGGCGCGGCCGCGGCGAGCGGCTCCCGGCGGCGGCACGGACGCTCCCCGGCACCGCTGACTCAGGGCGACGCCGCGCTCCGGCACAGCATGGTGCGCCTGGCCGTGCTTCCCGCGGTGATCGTCGCTGTGGCCGGCGCCGCGGTGGTGGCGTATGTCATGAGCGTCGAGGGGAGCACGGGTGCCTCGGGCTCGCCCGCGCAGGGCACAGACGGCGCCGTGCTCTGGAGCGTCCTCGGCGCTGGGCTCCTTCTCGTCTGCGGCGTCGTCTTCGGTGCCGCGCACTTCGCCACCGCACACGCCCGCGCCGCACTGGAGCGCCACACCGTGCTCCGGCGGTCCGTGGCACGCGGACGTTCCGAGATCCGCGCCCTGCTCGGCGCTCTGGAGCGGGGGGAGCGCCCATCTGCGGGTCTCAGGCCGTTGCCGCCCCAGCCGGCCCCGGACGCCGACGCGTTCGAACTCCTCACGTACGAACTCGCCCACGCCCAGCACGCCGCCGAACGGGCCGTCACCGACGCCGTGGCACTGGTGCGCAGCAGCTCCGGCGGCAGCGAGGAGAAGGTCGAGGTCTTCGTCAATCTCGCCCGCCGTCTGCAGTCCCTGGTGCACCGCGAGATCGAGCTCCTCGACGAGCTGGAGAACGAGGTCGAGGACCCCGATCTGCTCAAGGGGCTCTTCCACGTCGACCACCTCGCCACCCGCATCCGGCGCCATGCGGAGAACCTCGCCGTGCTCGGCGGCGCCGTATCCCGCCGCCAGTGGAGCCGTCCCGTCACCATGACCGAGGTGCTGCGCTCCTCCATCGCCGAGGTCGAGCACTATCCCCGCGTCAAGCTCGTGCCGCCGATCGAGGGCACCCTGCGCGGCCACGCCGTCGCCGACGTGATCCACCTGCTCGCCGAACTCGTCGAGAACGCAACGGTCTTCTCCGCACCGCAGACCCAGGTACTGCTGCGCGCGCAGCATGTGACGGCGGGTCTGGCCATCGAGGTCGAGGACCGCGGCCTGGGGATGCCCGTCGCCGAACAGGACCGCATGAACGCGGTGCTCTCCGACCCCGACCGCATCGATGTCGGGGAGCTGCTCCAGGACGGCCGGATCGGGCTGTTCGTGGTGTCGGCGCTGGCGCAGCGGCACGGCATCGTCGTGCAACTGCAGAGCAACATCTATGGCGGCATCCAGGCTGTTCTGGTGCTCCCGCGTGAGGTGCTCGGCGACGAGCCCGCCGCCGGCGAACAGTCGGGAGCCGCGGTCGGCGCGCGTGCCCACGGCACCGCGGGGACGAACGGTGCCACGAGTGACACGGTGCCCCTGCCGCCCGCGAGGACGGAGAGCACCGAACACCCGCAGGAGCGCCCGCCCTCCCCGTCGCCCATGCCTGGTGCCGCTCAACCCGGAGCCCGCCGCCCGGAGGAGCCCGGAAGGCTCCCGTACGCGCCCGGCCCCCAGTCGCCTTCCCGCTCCTACTCCGGGCGGCAGCCGCTGCCCCAGCCCGAACGGTCCCCGTCTGCCTCACCGTCCCCGTCACCTTCTTCGTCCTCCGTCGCGGCGCACGGCACGCCCCGCCCCCAGCCCCGGCCTCAACGCTCCGGGTCCGCCGGCGGTGCCCCGAACAGTGAGCGCCCCGAACTCCCCAGGCGCCGCCGCCAGGAGCACCTCGTACCCGAACTCCGCGAGGCGCCCGCCGACCGCGGCGGGCAGGCGGAGGCCGAGTGGGACGTGGCGGCGCAAGGCCACGATCCGGGCCTGATGGCAGCGTTCCAGCGGGGAACCAGTCTCGCGGAGGAGGCCGGCCGCAGCACCGACAGCACCGGACGCGGCGCACCTCACCCCGCCGACTAGGGCTGTGCCGGTGCCTCGCCCGCGATCCCCCGGCCTTCGGCATGGACTCTCCCAGCCGTTCACCGGCCAGGCGGATCAGATGTCCCCGAGCCCGCGGTCGTACGTACGCATCACGCGCCGCGGGTCTGATCCCAAGATTCCGACGGACCCGGCCCGCTCGTCGGCCCGGCTCCCGCCCGCTCTGCGGTTCACGCCCTGAAGGAGAAGAACGCGATCATGGTGAGCGAAGCCCCAATCGGCCACACGACAGACCTCTCCTGGCTGCTGACCGGACTCGTCCAGCGCGTGCCCCACACGCGCAGCGCGCTGCTGCTGTCCTCCGACGGCCTGGTGAAGGCCGCGCACGGGCTGGAGACCGACACTGCCGACCATTTGGCGGCGCTCGCCTCCGGGCTGTACTCGCTGGCGCGCAGCGCAGGGGTGCGGTTCGGCGAGGGCGGCCAGGTGCGCCAAGTGGTGGTGGAACTCGACACGTCGCTGCTCTTCGTCTCGACCGCCGGGCAGGGCGCCTGCATCGCCGTGCTCGCCGGCAGCGAGGCCGACGCCGCCGTGCTCGGATACGAGATGGCGATGCTGGTGAAGAGCGTCCGCCCGTATCTGGGCACGCCTGCGCGGCAGCCGGCCGGCCACTGAGGCGGCTGCATGAGACAAGAGCCCTTAGAAGAGCCGTTGCTGGACGACGACGCGGGACGGCTGGTCCGCCCGTACACCGTCAGCAATGGGCGTACGAAGCCCACTGCTCAGTTCGACCTTCTGACCATGGTGATGGCCACCGGGACCCGGCCGCAGAGCTACCTGGGCCCTGACCACAGCCATGTTCTGAAACTCTGCGGCGGTCCCGTCTCCGTCGCAGAGATCGCCGCACAGATAGCCCAGCCTGCAGTGGTCACCAAGGTGCTGCTGTCCGACCTCGTGGACTGCGGAGCCATCACTTCGCGTTCCCCGGGACGTGCGCCGCTGGGAAACGACCCGACCGATCGAGAATTGCTGGAGGCGGTGCTGGATGGGCTCCGTAGACGACTCTGAGGCGAGCCGTGCCGATCCGTTCCCTACCGCGCTGAAGATCCTTGTGGCCGGCGGCTTCGGCGTCGGCAAGACGACGTTCGTCGGCGCGGTGAGTGAGATCGAGCCGCTCAGTACGGAAGAGCTGCTGACCCAGGTCAGCGCTCCGACCGACAGCCTGGAGGGCGTCGAGAACAAGTCCACCACCACCGTCGCCATGGACTTCGGACGCATCACCCTCAGCGCCTCGCACGTGCTCTACCTCTTCGGCACGCCGGGCCAGGAGCGCTTCTGGTTCATGTGGAACGAACTCTCCGAGGGCGCACTGGGTGCCGTGGTGCTCGCCGACACCAGAAGGCTCGAACACAGCTTCGCGGCGGTGGACTTCTTCGAACGGCGCGGCATCAGCTTCATCGTCGCCGTCAACGAGTTCGAAAACTCCTACCACTACGAGCCCGAGGAGGTGCGGGCCGCGATCGACCTCAAGCCCGACGTGCCGGTGGTGCTGTGTGACGCCCGGCAGGCCTCTTCCAGCACGCAGGTTCTCGTCTCTCTTGTCCAGCATCTGCTCAACACGAGGAGTTCCCATGGCACCGACACCGTATGACCCCACCAGCCACCTGCTGCTGACCCCCGAGGATGCCGAGGCCCCCAACAGGGTGGTGCGGCTGAGGGAGTTGGGCCTCGGGGAGTCTCCCGTCCCCGAGTTCGACGACTTCGCCCGCCATCTCGCGCGGGTCACCGGCGCGCCCTACGCGATGGTGAACTTCATCGACGAGGACAAGCAGTACTTCGCCGGTCTGTACGCACCCGGGTCCGACCAGGCCGTTGAGCTGGACTCGTCGTCGAACGCGGGCGGTTCGGTCGGCCGTGTGATGGCCCGCGACCACGGTTACTGCCCGCACGTCATCGTGCGGCGCAAGGCGCTGGTGCTGGAGGACGTGTGCGACTATCCGCGATTCGCCGGCAATCCCGTCGTCGACGAGATCGGCATCCGCTCCTACCTGGGGGCCCCGCTCATAGACCGGACGGGCATGGCTCTCGGCACCGTGTGTGTCGTCGACCAGGAGCCGCGGCCGTGGGGACGGCAGGGCCTGGAGACCATCAAGTCGATGGCGGCGGACCTCGTGGAGCAGATCCACCGGCGGGAGCACCAGGGGCCCTGAAGCCCGTTCCGGCAGGGGGCCGGGGTTCGGGCTCCGGGGCCCGGCGGGGCCTTCGGGACGCCGCTTTCCGCTCCGCTCAGCGGACGGGTTCAGCCTCGCGCCGCACGAGTTCGCTCAGTCGCTGGGACCAGGAGCCCTTGGCCGTGCCGAGGGCGATCTCGCCCAGGCGCAGCCGCTGGATGTCCGAGGTGCCGGCGGGAGCGAAGATGTGGTGTGCGTCGCGCAGATAGCGTTCGACCGGGCGGTCGGTGAAGAGCCCGCACGCAGCGTGGATCTCCATGGCGTCACGCGCGGAGTCCAGGGCGCTCTCCACGTTCACCAGCTTGGCGTTCATCAACTCCGCGTCGCACGAATGCCCTTGGTCGAGCAGGTGCACGGCGTGGTACGCGGCGAGGCGTGACGTCATCAGCCGTGACTGCATCTGGCCCAGCTTGAGCTTGACGGAGCCGAGCTCGCCCAGTGGTGCGCCGTATCGCTGGCGCTCGGCGCAGAACGCGGAGGTCTCGTCGAGGATCGCCTGGTGGATGCCGAGGGAGACGGCGGTGAGGTTCGCGCGCCCGTACAGAACGCTGGAGGAGTAGGCGACGGCGAGCCCGTCACCCTCCTCGCCGAGCCGGTTGGCCGCCGGCACGCGGCAGTTATCGAAGATCAGCTCGCCGAAGCTGAAGCCGTGCAGACCCATGGCGGGACGCTGACGGCCGAGCGAGAAGCCGGGGGTGTCGGCCTCCACGAGGAAGGCGGTGAGGCCGCCGGAGCCCTCTCCGGTGCGGGCCACTACGCCGTGCAGGTCCCCCACGTGGGAGTTCCCGACGTAGACCTTGCTGCCGTTGAGGATGTAGTCGTCCCCGTCACGCACGGCGGAGCTCGACATTCCGAGTACGTGCCCCCCGGACTCGGGTTCTGTCACGGCTATGGTCGGGAGGCAGTCGCCCGAGGCAATTGCCGGCAGCCAGGTTTTCTTTTGCTCTTCGTTGCCGAAGTGAATGATCTTGGCGACACCGAGCTGTGACGCCTGCACCATGGCGCCCATCGCGCCGCTCACCCTGGCCAGTTCCTCGATCACCACCGTCTTGCCGAGGTGGCCCACGCCCATGCCTCCGTATCCGGGTGGCACGGTGGCGCCGATCCACCCCTGACGGGCGATCAGACGGGAGAGTCCGACGGAGGCCGTACGGGTCTTCTCCATCTCGGCTATTCGGGGCGTGACCTCGGTCTCAGCGAACTCCCGGACCGACTGACGCAGTTCCTCGTGCTGATGGTCCGTGAAGTAGCTTTGCATGACGAGCCCTTCTGCGCGGGTGGCTCCGCTTCCGGTTGGGCGGAGGTCGTGCATCGGCTTTGAACCCGCCCCTGGCATAGACCGTCCGCATTATGCTCCACAGTTGCACCGCCAGTTCAAGATCATTCAGCCGGTTTGGCTGAAACCCTCCCTACTGCAACTTCAACTGGCTTGTGCAAAGGGGCGCATGACACCGGCCCAGGGGCGGTGCCTGTGGGGGCGCCCCACCAGCATTACCCACCGGCATAGCCTCGCTACCGCTTGCAGGGAGCAATTCCTGCCCAATGGCGGCAAGTCGACACCGAGGAAAGCCGGTGAGGGTTCGCGAGGGTGCGCCGTCTATCGTTGAACTCTGTATGTTTTTGCTCCCATTTGGTGGTGTCTCATGGCCGCTCCCGGAGCGCCGGCGCGTTCCGGATCAGGCGCCGCGTGCCGCACTCGCGCCATCGCGAGTGCCATAAAGACGGCGCACGGCCGACTGAGTGCGCTCGACCCGATGAAGGTGGCTTGAACTGCGCGACGAGTACGGCCAGTACGTCGTGAATGAGACACATGGCTCGGGGGCCGCAGTAGGCGCTCTCATCGAGGGGCGGTGACCTTCACGGCACACGAACCGCCGCGTACGGTTACCCTCTGCGAGCGAACCAGCGAGCGAGGAGGCGGAGACCGTGGGCGGCGTACGGCGGGACCACACGACAGCAGCGGACGGCACCACGATCGCCACCTACACCTGGCTCCCCGACGACGCCGAGGGCGCCGGCAGGGCCCCGCGTGCTCTCGTGCAGATCGCACACGGCGCGGCCGAACACGCCCAGCGCTACGACCGGTTCGCACGCTTCCTCGGCCGCTTCGGCTACGCCGTCGTCGCCTCCGACCACCGCGGTCACGGCGCCACCGCCGAGCACACGGGCGGATACGGCGTGGTGGGGGAGAGCGGCTGGCGGGCGACCGTCGACGACCTCAAGGCCGTCGGCGACCGTGTGCGCGCCGAACTGCCGGACGGAACGCCGTTCGTCTTCTTCGGCCACAGCATGGGCTCGCAGCTGGCCCGCGACTACGCCCAGGAGTACGGGGAGGGGGTGGCCGGTCTCATCCTCTCGGGCACCTTCCGCTCCTTGCCCGGGTGCGAGGCCGGCATGGCGATCCGGCAGCTCGAGCACGAGATCGACAAGGGCGGCCGTGACGCCGTCTCGGACTTCGTGCCCGATCTGTTCAGCTCGTTCAACGACCCGTACCCGCACCGCACCGGGTTCGAATGGCTCTCCCGCGACGAGGACGAAGTCGACGTCTACGCCGGCGACGAGCGCTGCGGGTTCGCCTTCAGCGCGGGGCTCTCCCTGGACTGGGTGCTCGGCAGCCGCAAGATCAACGACCCCGCGCAGCTGGCACGGATTCCGCGCGACCTTCCCGTGCACATCGCGGTCGGTGACCAGGACCCGTGCAACCAGGGCATGACCCTCGTCTACGAACTTTTGGAGGACTTCCGGTACGTGGGGATGCGCGAGCTGGACTGGCGGGCCTACGCGGACGCACGCCACGAGATCCTCAACGAGACGAACCGCGACGAGGTCCACACCGACCTGCTGCAATGGCTCGACGCGCACGTGTGAGACGCGCGCGGGGATGTCCGGAGGGAGCAGCAGAGGTGAAGAAGAGGGACGGTGAAAGACCAGGGGCGGTCTCGGCCGACGACGTCCGCGAAGTGGCGTTGTCGATGCCCGGGGCGACGGAGAAGCTCGCCTGGGGACAGCCGACGTTCCGCGTCGCGGGCAGGATGTTCGCCTCGCTCGGCGACGACGACACGACGATCGGCGTGAAGTGCCCGAGGGAGGAACGGGCCGAACTGATCGCCGCCGAACCCGCGAAGTTCTTCGTCAAGCCGGGTCACGACGACAACTACAACTTCGTGCGGGTACGTCTGGAAGCACTCGAGGACGTGGAGGAGCTCCGCGACATCCTCCTCGACTCCTGGCGGCAGGCGGCGCCCAAGCGGCTGCACAGCTGAACCCCGCACCACTGGACCCGCGGGCCGCCGAACGGACCTGCCGGCCCGCGGCCGATGCCGGCTTCAGGGAAGACTCGCGAACCCCTGCTGGAAGCTGGAGGGCGGCCCCGGACGCGCGTAGTACCAGCCCTGCGCGGTGTCACAGCCGAGATCCCGCAGCTTCGAGGCCTGGTGCTCGGTCTCCACGCCCTCCACGGTCACGGCCAGGCCCAGAGCGTGCGCGAGCGTCACGATTCCCTCGACGAAGGTGACGTCGGCCGGGTCGGCCGGGTGCTGCTGCAGCCCCCGGGTGAAGGAGCGGTCCAGTTTCAGCGTGGTGGCGGGCAGCCGGCGCAGATTGGCGAGGTTGGAGTAACCGGTGCCGAAGTCGTCGAGCGCGATCTCCACGCCGAGTTCGGCGAGTTGGCGCAGCGGCTTGAGCTCGTCCTCGTCGGCGCCGATCAGTGCGCTCTCCGTCACCTCCAGACAGAGCGAGGAGGGCGCCATGCCGGCTGCCTCCAGCACCGCCACCGTGTCGGGCACCAGATCCGGGTGGTGCAGCTGCCGGGGGGAGAGGTTCACATTGACCCGCAGCGGCCTGCTGTCGTCGTTGCCCTTGCCTCTTGCCTTGCCCTTGCCGCCCTGTCCCTTCTTCCTGCCCGCGTTGCGCTCCTCGTGCCACGCGCACGCCTGCCGTACGGCCTGCTCCATCACCCAGCGCCCCAACGGGACGATGAGACCCGTGTGTTCGGCCAGCGGGATGAAGCGGTCCGGGCCCAGCAGCCCGTGCACCGGGTGCTTCCAGCGCACCAGTGCCTCGGCGCCGTCCACGTGGCCGTCGCTCATGCGGATCAGCGGCTGGTACTCCAGGAAGAATTCGTCCCGCTCCAGCGCCGCGGGCAGACGGTTGGTGAGACTGTGCCGGTCTATGGCACGCGCGTCCGAGTCGGGGTCGGCAAGCTCGTAGCGGTTGCCGCCGGCGTCCTTCGCGCGGTACATGGTGATGTCGGCGCTGCGCATGACCTCTTCGGGGCGCAGCTCGCCGCTCGGCCCCTCGACGATGCCGATGCTCGCCCGTACGGACAGCTCACGTCCGTCGACGCCTATCGGCGTCGCGAGGGCCGCCAGCACCTGCCGGGCGAGCTCCGCGACCTCCTCGGGGCCGGACGGGTCGGTGACGAGTGCGGCGAACTCGTCGCCGCCTATGCGTGCCACGAGGTGACCCGAGCCGGCCGTGCAGGACTGCAGCCGCTCCGCCACGGCGATCAGCAACTGGTCGCCCACGGCGTGTCCCAGGCTGTCGTTGACGGCCTTGAAACCGTCGATGTCGAGATAGCACAGCCCGAAGCGCTTCACGTCGCCGCTCGTCGAGAGCAGCCGGTCGAGCCGTTCCGCGAACAGGGTGCGGTTGGGCAGCCCGGTCAGCTCGTCGTGGGTCGCCTCGTAGCGCAGACGCAGATGCAGCAGTCGGCGCTCGGTGATGTCCTCCAGCAGCGCGAGCTGGTAGCGCGGCTCGCCGTCCGCGTCGCGCAGCAGCGAGACGGTGAGGTTGGTCCACAGGACCGTGCCGTCGGGCCGGTGGTACGGCTTCTCCACGCGGAAGTGGTCGCGTTCGCCCCGCACCAACTGCCGGTGCATGCGCCACACATGGGGAGCGTCGTCCGGGTGCACCCACTCGTTGACGTTCCGCCGCCGCATCTCCTCCTCGGAGCGGCCGAACATCCGGGCCAGCGCACCGTTGGCGTCCCGGATGCGCCCGTCCATGTCGGCGATGGAGATGCCGATGGTGGCGTCGTTGAAGACGGCGCGGAACCGGGTCTCGCTGGCGTGCAGTGCCTCCTCGACGGCGGTCTGAGCGGCCAGCGCCGCCCTGGAGAGGGACTCCTGCTCGCTGAGGGTGCGGTCGCGCAGGGCCTGCGTGAAACCTGCGGCGATGGCGTGCTGGAGGCGGGAGCAGCGGGAGCGCGCCTCGTCGACGTCGAGAGTGCTGTTCTCCGGGTCGCGCCCGTAGAGAACCAGATAGGAGTCGATGACGCCGAGCAGGTGCGGCAGCGCGTCCGGGCTCGTGAAGTGACCGGCGACGAGCGCGACCCCGACGTCACGGCCCACGGTGGGTGTGAAGGGCTGGGCGTGGAGCGCGTCGCAGAGCCGCACGGCCAACGGGTGGAGGTAGTCCTCCAGTTCGGCACGCGTCATCGAGGTCTGCGTGACCGGGTAGACGGCGCGGCTCCAGATGGTCGCGAAGCGCCGTAGTCCGTCCTTCTCGAGCCCTTCGGACTCCTGCGACCCTGGATTCACCCGACGCTTCCCGCCTTGCGGCCCACCCCTGCGTAGCCGCTGAGGAGGAGGGGATCCTCCGCTTCGGGCATGTCCTCGGGACGCCAGCGGGGCAGCGGCACCAGCCCCGGTTCGACGAGTTCGAAGCCGTCGAAGAACTGCTTGATCTCCTGGCGGGTGCGGGTGATCAGTGGTGAGCTCGTCTGTCTGTAGACGTCGCGTACGCCCGAGCCGAGGGTGCGCATCGGGCCCTCGTCCGCCGAACTGTGCGACAGCACAAGAAGACTGCCGGGTGCGAGCGAGTCCCTGATCTCGCCGACGGTCTTCCAGGGCTCGTCCTTGTCCTCGACGAAGTGCAGCAGTGCGACGAGCAGCAGCGCGACGGGCCTCCCGAAGTCCAGGAGCCGTTCCGCTTCCGCACTGCCGAGGATGTCCTGCGGGGATCGGAAGTCGGCCGAGATCACGTCGGCGAAGTCGTTGCCCTCCAGCACCGCCCGGCTGTGCGCGACGGCCACGGGGTCGTTGTCGACGTAGACGACGCGGGCGGAGGCGTCCGCTGACTGCGCGGCTTCGTGGACGTTGCCGAAGGTGGGAATGCCCGAGCCGATGTCCAGGAACTGGGTGACGCCCTCGCTGATCGCGTAGCGGATGGCGCGGCGCATGAAGGCACGATTCGCCTGCATGATTTTCGGCAGCCCCGGCCAGGCTTCGATGGCGCGTTTTGCCGCTTCCCTGTCCACCTCGAAGTTGTGCGAGCCGCCCAGGTAGTAGTCATACATTCTGGACACGCTCGGCACCGTCAGGTCTATGCCCTGCGGGGCCCAGGCAGGACGCTCCATCTGGGTCTCCAGCTCGTTCCACTCCACGGCCGGTTGCCGCTGAGTCATGAGGCTACTGACAGGTGCCGGGCAGTTGGAAGGAATCGGGAACTCTACGGCTTGATCTTGTCCGCTGGTACGGGAGTTTCCGGGGCATAGCACCCCGGCAAGTTTCTCCCGGCCGGATGAGGGCCCCGAGAACGGGACGAACTGGCCCGCCCCGCACCTGTGTTGGCTTCCGGTTCACCCGGCGGCGCCGGACGCGTCGCGCGGATGCATGGCACCGTAACCCTCATCGGCGTGCGGGCGCCCGGGAACCACGGACCTGGGGTTCGAATTCCGTACGGGGAGGTGCGTGCGGCATGCCGTCTCCTGCGCCCCTGACCGGAGCGTGTGTCAACCCGGCGCCCGCCCCGGGCTGTTGAGGGCGCCCGCATCCAGGTCTCGGTGCCGGGTACCGAATCCGTCGCGGCCGGGGGCCCGCGTCACCGATGCGGCGAGCGCCGTACCGACGGTGCGCCGTTTCCGCGGCCGCAGCGGTGGCAACCCGGTCCGGACGCGGCGGGCCCGCCCGGCTTGCCGCAGGCTGCCGAAGGGAGACCGGTCATGAACTGCTACGACTGCCGGGCACTGCAGGAGAACACCGTCGCGGTGGCCGTGTGCAGCCGCTGCGGTGCGGGTCTGTGCATGGACCACGCACACGTGGCGCCGCAGACCGTTCACGAGGCGGCCGGAACGGGCAGGTCCACGCATACGCCGAACGCAAGACGTCTCACCTGCGGTGTGTGCCACGAGGCCGAGGCCTGAGCGGAGCCCGGAGCCCTGAGCCGGAGCCCGGAGCCGGGGGCCCGCAGGCCGGGGCCGCCCGGGACGGCCGGCAGCCGTGCTCCCGCGGGGCGCTGTGGAGGACACTGGAAGTGGAACCACCCCGGAACGGGAAGAGGCGAGAGAGATGACACTTCGCCGTCCCGGACAGCGGGTCGGCACGCAGCGCCCGGAGCCGCCCCAGCCGTTCGAACGGTACTGGCCACGCACGGGGACCGAGCCGGTCACGGCCCGTAGCGCCATGGGCGTCCGGCTGATACTCGCGGTGCTCTTCACCCCTGTCTTTCTGGCCGGAACCGCCCTGTTCTGGTTCTGGGCGACGCAGACGGACCCCGGTTCGGTGCCGGGCGCCGACTCTCTGTACACACTCACCGCCATCTGCGGGGGCCTGTCGCTGTTCGCCCTCACCGACCTGATCGTCGTGCTGCGGCGCAGGCGCAGGCGGCGTCCGCCACCTTCCCGGTGAGGCCTGTCATGGACGTTTTCGACTGGACCACACGGGTACCGCCGGGTGGCATGACTGAGGACGAGGGCCACGACCCGGGGGCGGAGCCGGAGGACGAGGGAATTCCCGACCTCCAGGACGGCTCGCCCGAGGCGGAACTGGCCGACGACCCCCAGCGGGCGCCCGTACCGGGGGACGAGCCGGTGGCCGTGGAGAGCTACGGAACCACCTTCTCCGAGCAGGTCGAGGGCGAGTCCCTGGACGACCGCCTGGCCGAGGAGGAGCCCGACGTCGGCGACGAGGGAGCCGAGGAACTCCCCGACGAGCAAGCCGGCCAGCTGAGCGACGATCCGCTGGCGTGGCGGGCCGCCAACCAGGACACCTTCTCCACGGCGTCACCGGCGCAGGGGCTGTCGGGGGAGGAGACGGCCATGCACGTCGCGGAGGACGACGATGTCGAACTCGGCCTGGATGTCGAGGACATCGACGAGGCGGCGGAAGGCGTCGACCATCGGCCGCCCCGCCCGGCGGGACCGCAACAGGTGGACCTGGACACCGACGAGGACCAGTGACGGGCCGTGGCCGGCAGTGGCATGCCTGCCGGCGGTGCCGGTGGTGACCGGAAGCGGTGACGAGGAGTTGTTCCGCGTCCCCGGGTCACTGCCGTCGGCACTCCGCGGGATCGGCGGCCGCGGCCGTCACAGACGCACGCCGTGCCCCCGCAGATACCCGAGCGGATCGATGTCCGTGCCGTAGCCCGGGCCTGTACGGATCTCGAAGTGCAGGTGCGGGCCCGTGGCGTTGCCGGTTGAGCCCGAGCGGCCCAGGCGCTGGCCGGGGCTCACGCTCTGGCCCGCCCGCACCGAGATCGCCGAGAGGTGCCCGTACTGGCTGTACCTGCCGTCGCGGTGGCGCAGCACCACCTCGTAGCCGTAGGCGTCGGCCCAGCCCGCCGAGACGACCTTGGCGGCCGAGACGGCCTTCACGGTGGTTCCTGTGGGCACGGGGAAGTCGACGCCCGTGTGGTGGCCGGAGGACCAGCTGCTGCCCGCCGCCCTGTACGCCGTGCCGGGGCCGACGCCGCTGACCGGGGCGGACGCGGCGGGGGACGCGGGCTTCCGTTCCGGTGCCCGGGCCTTCCGCTTCGCTTCGGCCCTCTGCTGCGCGACCGCCCTCGCCTGGGCCTTCCGTTCGGCTTCGGCCTTCGCTTCGGCCTTCGCCTCGCCCCGGTCCTTCCCGGCCGCCTCGCCCCGGTCCTTCCCGGCGGACTGCCCGGATCGCCGGGAGTCCTCGGCGGCTCCGGATTCTGCCCGTGACCCCGCGCCGGAACCGGCCCCGGGTCCGGCTTCCTTCCGGTTCCCCGGCTTCGCCCGCGGCTTGTCCGTACGGTGCGTGCTGTCCAGGTTCAGGCGCTGCCCGGGGAGGATGAGATCCGGGTCGCCGCCGACGGTCTTGCGGTTGCGCTCGTACAGGCCCGGCCAGCCCCCCTTCACCTCGTGTTCCTCCGCGATGGAGGAGAGGCTGTCGCCGCCCACCACCTCGTACGTCGTCGCCTTCTTCGAGCGGTCCGCTCTTGCCCGTTCGGCCCTCTCGGCCCGCTCCGCCTGCTCGGCACCGTCCCCGCGCGCCGCGTGCTTCCCGCTCTCCGTATGCCGCTCGGTGTCCGCCGCCCGCGCCGCCCGTGCCTGTACGCCTGCGGCCGAAAGTCCCGCCCGGGGGCCGCAGTTGGGCCACGCCTTGGGGCCCTGACCCGACAGCACCTTCTCCGCGACGGCGATCTGCTGGCCCTTCGTCGCCAGGTCCGCGCGGGGCGCGTAGGCCCTGCCGCCGTAGGCCTCCCAGGTGCTCTGTGAGAACTGGAGCCCGCCGAAGTGGCCGTTGCCCGTGTTGATTTCCCAGTCCCCGCCGCTCTCGCACGCGGCGACCTTCTGCCAGGCCCCGTCCGGAGCGGCATGCACGAGCTGTGCCCCGACAAGGGGTAACGCGACGCCGGCACCGCCCGCGGTGACCTTGAGCGACGTGCGGGAGAACGTGCCGGTGCGATTGCGGCGGTGACGTCCACGAGCGGCCATGGCGGGACCTCCGGTCAAGTGGGCACCCCGTCTTGGGAGTTACGGAGCGTCAGTGAGGTTACGGAGCGCGCCCACGATACGTTCGGCGCCCGGAAAGTCACAAGGGGTCACGACAAGTCGCACAGAGGCACACACCTGAGCCGTCGCCGGACAGGTCCGAAACTCGGACGTTCAGGAACCGAAGCCGCGGTCACGCACCAGACGGTTCACGGCACGGTCCGCGAACCCCTCTTCCAGGTAGACCTCGCATACCAGCGCTCCCGTGCCGGACAGGTCGTGCTCGACCTCGTACAGGCTGATCTCGGAGCCGTCGGCCAGCAGGAACGCGTGCTCGTAGACCGTGCACCACACGTGCCGCTCGTGGGCCAGCACCTGCGGCCTCGGCACGGGGAGGATCTCGTGGCCGCGGGCCGTCTCCAGCAGCCGCACGATCTCCTCGCCCGGCCGGTCGGCGTTCTCCGCGCGGCGCAGAAGGCGGCGGGCGTGGTCGGGGGAGTCGGTCTCGCTGTACGTACGCCTGCCGAAGGGATGGTCCGCCGTCAGCAGCAGCTCTACGGGTACGTCGCGGACCGGCCGGGGGTTCCGCGGGCCGTGCGCGGCGGACCGGTGCGCCTGGTGCACCCGCTGCTCCGAGCGGACCAGGGCCTCCTCGCTCTCGTACAACTCGTGCAGAACACGGCCTCCGGCGCCGTCGTCGCTGTCGTAGCTGAGCTCCCACAGCGACAGGAGATCCCCGTCGGGCAGCAGGAAGACGTGCCGGTGGCTGGTGCACCGCAGGCTCGGCGCCGGTGCCTTGCGCTGGCGCCAGCCGTGCAGCTCCACGTGGCACAGCAGGGCGTTCTCGACGCGGGCGAGCACGGCGTCGGAGATGTCGAACGGATTCCGGGCCCGCGCCAGCATCTGTCGCACGTGTAGAGCAGGCGTCGGCACTGCTTGCACGCCCATGGCGGAGCCCCTCCCGGCATTCGGCAAACGACGACCCCCGCAGCGACACACCGTAGTCCTCCGGGCACGCTCACGGGAGCGGATTCGATGGAATTCCGGTGTCGGAAGGGGAACTTCCGTACCGCGGACTGTGTAGCTTCTCTGAAGACGGGTACCGCGAACGGCACAGCTCCCCGCATGGAGGGAGGAGGCAGTCATGCAGTTCCGTGACCGCCGGGAGGCGGGGAAGGCCCTGGCCGAGAAGCTGACCCGGCAGCAGCATGAGGGACGGCTGCCGGAACCCGTCGTGCTGGCGCTGCCGCGCGGCGGTGTACCCGTCGCCGACGAGATCGCCCGGGCGCTGGGTGCGCCGCTGGACGTCGTCGTCGCCCGCAAGATCGGTGCTCCCTTCCAGCCGGAGCTGGGCGTGGGAGCAGTGGCGGGTGACGCCGCGCCCGTCTACGACCCCGTTCTTCTGGGGGAGTTGGGGCTGAGCGAACGCGACCTGGCGCGCACCGCCGAACTCGAACAGGCCGAGCTGAAGCGGCGGGAGGAGGCCTACCGGCGGGGCCGTGGCGCCCTGGACCTCGCGGGCCGATCCGCTGTCGTCGTCGACGACGGCGTCGCCACGGGCTCGACGGCGCGCGCCGCGCTGCGTGCCGTGCGGCAGGCCGGTCCCGCACGCACGGTGCTCGCGGCTCCCGTGTGCTCGCGGGAGGCGACGGATCAACTGGCCGGTGAGGCCGACGAGATCGTCTGCGCGTACGTGCCGCCGGCGTTCGGCTCGGTCGGCTTCTGGTACGGGAGTTTCCCGCAGCTGAGCGACAACGAGGTGCTGGACATCCTGCACGTGACGAGGTGACTCCCTCGTGACGAGGGGACCAGGGGCCTGCTCCGCGAACTGATCCGGCAGCAGGAAGCAGAAGCGCCGCCGGGGCGCCCGCGCGAGCGGCGCGCGCCCGTCGTCGCAGTGCTCAACTCCCGTGCTCAGCAGTGCAGTCGACCCGTGCGGTGCTGCCCCGTAGCGAATCCCCGTAGCGAATCCCCGCACAGGACCCCGCTCGGCAACGTCCCGGCGCGGTCACGGCCGCATGACGACCTTCACCGCGCCGTCGGCCTTCTTCTGGAACATCTCGTAGGCCTCCGGCGCCTGCACCAGCGGCAGGTGGTGGGTGGCGAAGTCGTCCACCCCGAGGACGTCCTCGTCGGAGAGCAGCGGCAGGATGTCCGGCACCCAACGCTTGACGTTGGCCTGTCCCATGCGCAGCTGGATCTGCTTGTCGAAGAGCGTCAGCATCGGCAGGGGGTCGGCGGCGCCGCCGTACAGACCGGAGAGCGAGATCGTCCCGCCGCGGCGCACGATGTCGATAGCGGCCTGGAAGGCGGAGAGCCGGTCCACCCCGGCCTTGGTGATGACCTTCTCGGCCAGCTTCCCGGGGAGCATGCCGCCCATGGTCTGTGCCACCTTGCCCGCGACGTTGCCGTGTGCCTCCATGCCGACGGCGTCGATGACGGCGTCCGTGCCGCGTCCGTGTGTCATGTCCCGTACGGCGGCGCCGATGTCGTCGTGCTCCGTGAGGTCCAGCACCTCTGCGCCGCGGGCGCGCGCCCGCGCGAGCCGTTCGGGTACCAGGTCGATGCCGATGACCTGCCCCGCTCCACGGTGCAGCGCGATCCGGCATGCCATGTCGCCGATCGGGCCGAGACCGATGACGGTCACGGTTCCGCCCTTGGGGACGTCCGCGTACTCGACGGCCTGCCAGGCCGTCGGCAGGACGTCCGAGAGGAACAGGAAGCGGTCGTCATGCGGCCCGTCGGGGACCTTGACGGGTCCGTACTGGGCCTGCGGCACGCGCAGATACTCCGCCTGGGCGCCGGGCACGGCCCCGTAGAGCTTCGTGTAGCCGTACAGCGGCGCGCCCACACCGTGCTCACGGACCTGTGTCGTCTCGCATTGGGTCTGCAGGCCCTGGTCACACATGAAGCAGGAGCCGCAGGCGATCTGGAAGGGCACGACCACGCGGTCGCCCGGCTTCAGATGCGTCACTTCACTGCCGACCTCCTCGACGACACCCATCGGTTCGTGCCCGAGGATGTCGCCCGGTGTCATCAGCGGTGTCAGAACCTCGTAGAGGTGCAGGTCCGAGCCGCACAGCCCGGTCGACGTGATCCGGATGACCGCGTCGGTCGGCTCCTGCACGACGGGGTCGGGCACCTCGGCGACCTGCACGTCCCGCTTTCCCTGCCAGACGACTGCCTTCATTTCCTCATCACCTCCGTAGAAGGCGGCCGGGTACCCGGGAGCCCTCCCCGGACACGCGGAGACGGCCGCGGAAACCCCGCCGTCACGCGTGACCCGTGCGGCGACGGGAATCACAGCAGGGTTGAACAGCCCGACAGTGGTACTGGGGATGCCACGGAGATCCAGCGGGGGAGGCACGCGGGACGTGCATACGGCGGACGCCGGTGCACGGCCCGGCGGACAACAGCACGACCCGGACGAGCCGGATGAGCCGGCGAGCCGCGGACGATCACGAGGAGCAGCGGTGACCACACTGCCCGTCGGTTACGAGTCCTACTGGATGCTGTCGGCCGGGGCGTCGGCCCATCCACCGCTTCCGGCCGGGAGCGTGACGGAAGTGGACGTCGCGGTCGTCGGCGGCGGAGTGGCCGGCCTGTCCGTCGCGTGGGAGCTGGCGCGGGCGGGCAGGAGCGTCGCCGTGCTCGAGGCCGACCGCATCGCCGCGGGAGTCACGGGCCACACGACCGGCAAGGTCTCGGCCCTGCACGGTCTTGTCTACTCGTATCTGCGGGAGAGGCGCGGCGTCGAGGACGCCCGCCTCTACGCTTCCTCCCAGCAGCAGGCCATCGACCATCTCGAGGACGTGACAGAGGAGTTGGGGATCGGCTGTGACCTGGAGCGGATCCCCGCGTACACCTTTGTCGAGTCCGAGCACCACGCGGACGAGATACAGGCCGAGGCCGAGGCGGCCCTGGAGGCCGGGCTGCCCGCGTCCTTCGTCACGGAGACCGGGCTTCCCTTTCCGGTGTGCGCGGCCGTACGCGTCGAGGACCAGGCACAGTTCCATCCGCGCAAGTACCTGCTCGCTCTCGCCGAGGACCTGCTGCGGCGCGGCGGGCGCATCCACGAGCGCACCCGTGTCACCGGCCTGGACGAGGGCGATCCGTGCCGGGTGGTCACCGAGAACGACGCCGAGGTCGTCGCCCGTGACGTCGTGGTGGCCACTCACTACCCCGTCTTCGACCGGGCGTTGATGTTCTCCAGGCTGGAGCCCCGCCGGGAACTCGTCGTCTCCGCGCTGCTGCCGGACGGCCAGGACCCCCGCGGCGCCTACCTCACCCCGGAACGCGGCACGCGTTCGGTGCGGACCGCTCCCTATCCGTTCGGGAAGGGAAAGCGGCTGCTGATCGTCACCGGTGAGAAGTTCACGCCGGGAACCGGGGGACAGGGTTCGGTGGCCGCGGGCTACGAGCGGCTCGCGGCGTGGACGTACGAACGCTTCCCCGACGCCCGGCTCGTGCACCGCTGGGCGACCCAGGACAACGACACCACCGACCGCGTCCCCTACATCGGCGCCTTCCACCCGGCGTCGCAGCACACCTGGGTGGCCACCGGCTTCGGCGGCTGGGGAATGTCCGGCGGCGTGCTGGCCGGGCAGATTCTCACCGCGTACATCACCGGTGAAGCGCTGCCGCCCTGGGCGAAGTTGTACGAGCCGCGCCGGCTGAGTCCCCGTGAGGCGCCGGCGATGCTGCGGCTTCAGTCGGCGGTCGCGGGCCGCTTCGTCGGTGACCGGCTGCGCTCGTCGTACGCCGACTCCGTGGAGGAGGTCGCACCGGGTACGGGCGCGATCGTGCGGGTGCGGGGGCGCCGCTGCGCGGTGCACCGCACGCCGGAGGGCGAGGTGCGTGCGCTCTCGCCGCGCTGCACGCATCTGGGGTGCCTTGTGAGGTTCAACGACGCCGAGGGCGCGTGGGAGTGCCCCTGCCACGGCTCGCGCTTCGACACCGAGGGACGGGTGATCCAGGGCCCTGCGACCAGGCCTCTGGAACGGCGCGACGACGTGACGTGAACCGTGGGGGAGAGCCCCGCGGGGACGGGTGAGGCGGGCAGGATCGACTGGCGTTCATCTGACCGGGTGAGCCGTACGGGTGAGCACGACGTATCGCCGGAGTACGGGCACGGGCCGTGCCTAGCATGCGGAATCCCACATTCCGCCGGAGGTGCACCGACTCATGTCCCCTCTCTCCAGCCCCGCCCGGTCCCCGCGTCCCGCCCGTCCCGCCCGGTCCCCGCGCGCTCGCCGGCTGCTCGCCGTGGCCTGCACCGTGTGTGCCGCGCTCACATGCGGCGCCGCGCTCGACGCGAAGGCGGTCGCGACGAACGCGCCCGTCCCGCCCGGCGATTCGGAGCGCGTGAGCAACGCCTTCGAGAAGCTCTCCGAGGCCGCCCGTCCCGCCCGGGGTCCGGGCATGAACATCCTTCTCGTCGGACTCGACCGGCGTGAGGGGCTCTCCCAGAAGACGAAGAACCGGCTGCATGTGAACGGCGAGCAGTGCGACTGCACGGACGTGATGATGCTGCTTCACATCTCCGCCGACCGGCGACGTGTCAGCGTGGTGAGCATTCCCCGGGACTCCTACGTGCGGTTCGCCGCGCACCGCGACCACGGCAAGGGCTTCGGCAAGATCACCGAACGCACCACGCGCCACCTCGGCAAGATCAACAGTGCGTACGCCCACGGCGGCCCCGCGCTCACCATCCGCACCGTCGAGCAGAGCACCGGGGTCCGCATCGATCACTACGCCGAGACCGACTTCCCCGGGTTCGAGAAGACCGTGGACCGGCTGAAGGGGGCTCAGGTCTGCTCCGCCGAACCGCTGAAGGACAAGAACAGCGGCCTGAAACTCGCGGCGGGCACGCACACGCTGAACGGGAACCACGCGCTGCGGTTCGTGCGCGCCCGGCACGTCGACCCGCCCGGCGACCTCGGCCGCATCCGCCGGCAGCAGCACGTCCTCGGCGAGCTCCTGCGCACGCTCACCAGCGACCGGACTGCCGGGAGACCGCTCGAAGTGGTACGTGCCGCCGCCGCGTTGCGCGGCTCGGTCCGCTGGGACAAGGGCTTCACGACGGGACAGCTGGCACGGCTGGCACACGACCTGCGCGGCCTGACGGCGAAGCGCACGGAGTTCGCGACCGTGCCGCTCCAGGACTTCGACCACCGCGCACCCGTGTGGGGCTCCACCCTCCGATGGGACGGCCCGCGAGCCCGTGCCCTCTTCGCCGATCTGCGCGCGGACCGGCCCATCACCGGAAACACCGTCACGGGCCCGGCGCCCGGCGCCACGCCCGTGCCGTACCGGCCGGAGGAGGTCAAGGTCCGGGTGGAGGGAAGCGGAAAGACCGCCGAGCACATCGCACAGGAACTGCGGGACAACGGCTTCCAGGTCATCAGCCCGCGGCGGGCCACCGCCGCCGGTGCCGGCGGCGGACGCACGGAGATCACCTACGACGCCCACTGGCAGCGCAAGGCGAGCACCGTCTCGGCAGCGATGCCCGGGGCGGTGATGCGGCCCCAGAAGGTTAAGGGCACCAAGCACTCGCAGGTCTTCACGGTGAGGCCCGGTACGAAGGGCACCGACGTGGCCGACGTCGTCTACGACCGCAGCAGCGTCGAGGGCGCCCCGGTACGCGGTGACGAACTCGGCTGCGACGGGCGCACACCGCACAACAAGGACTGACAAGAAGGACTGACAGCACGGACCGACAACAAGGACGGCGCAGCAGTCCGGGCGCGGCTCGGTCAACTCGTGGGCCGCGCCCGGACTTTCGGTGCCCGCACGACGCGGGGCCCCCGAGGGCGGGCCGAGGCTCCTCCTGCCGGGGACCAACCGGAGCCCGGGGCTCCCGTTGGGCCCCGGAGCCGTTGGGCCCGGAGCCGCCTAGAACCAGTCCGGCTCGGTCTCCAGCGTGGTGGTGTCGAGCGACTCCAGCAGGTCGAACTGCGGTGCCGTGCGGGGCAGTTCGTGACGGAAGAAGTAGCGCGCCGCCTGCCGCTTGCCCTGGTGGAAGGCGTCGTCGTGACCGGCCGTCGCCAGGAACTGGCCGAGCCATATCCACGCCACGACGGTGTGCCCCACCGCCTCCAGATACACGGAGGCGTTCGCGAGGGCCACCGACGGATCGCCGGTGCCCCACAGCCGCGCGGTGACCTTGGTGACCCGCTCCCACGACTCCCGCAGGGCGGCGCCCAGTTCGGCCGCCTCGCCCTCGGTGGCCAGTGCCCGCTCCACCGTCTTGCCGATGGTCTCGCCGAGCGCCACGAGACCGGCTCCGCCGTCCATGACGGCCTTGCGGCCGAGCAGGTCGAGGGCCTGGATGCCGTGCGTCCCCTCGTGGATGGGGTTGAGGCGGTTGTCGCGGTAGTGCTGCTCGACGTCGTACTCACGGGTGTAGCCGTAACCGCCGTGCACCTGAATCGCGAGGTTGTTGGCCTCCAGGCACCACTGCGA
The DNA here is from genome assembly GCF_004217425.1 of Streptomyces sp. CNZ301. Classification (NCBI taxonomy): domain Bacteria; kingdom Bacillati; phylum Actinomycetota; class Actinomycetes; order Kitasatosporales; family Streptomycetaceae; genus Streptomyces; species Streptomyces sp. CNZ301. Next base: position 362,463 of record NZ_SHLG01000002.1, on the reverse strand, counting down.
GGGCCAGCTCTTGGCGATCGGGGTGAGCACGTCCAGCAGGAGACGTGCGTGCGCGCGCTCCTCCTCGTGCTCGGCGGTCTGCTGCTCGTCGACGAGCCGCGAGCAGTACAGCAGAAGTGCGAGCGCGCCCTCGACGTACGACTTCTGGGCGAGCAGCATCCGCCGCACGTCGGCGTGTTCGATGATGGGCACCTGCGGCGCGGAGGCGTCCTTGCCGGCGGCGGGCCGGCCCTGCGGGCGTTCGCGCGCGTACTCGAGCGACTTCAGATAGCCGGTGTAGCCCAGGGCCATGGCCCCGGCGCCGACTCCGATGCGGGCGCCGTTCATCATGTGGAACATGTACGTGAGCCCGCAGTTCGGCAGGCCCACGAGGTACGCGGCCGCGCCCGGGGCGCCGCCCGGAATGTGCGCGCCCTCACCGAAGTTGAGCAGGGTGTTGGTCGTGCCCCGGTAGCCCATCTTGTGGTTGAGCCCGGCCGTCACGACGTCGTTGCGCTCGCCGAGGGTGCCGTCCTCACCGACGAGGTACTTGGGCACGATGAACAGCGAGAGGCCCTTGACGCCCGGGGGCGCCCCGGGGATGCGGGCCAGGACCAGATGGACGATGTTCTCCGCGAGCTCGTGGTCGCCCGCCGAGATCCACATTTTGCTGCCGAACAGCCGGTAGCTGCCGTCCGGTTGGGGTTCGGCGCGGGTGGCGACATCGGCCAGCGAAGAGCCCGCCTGCGGCTCGGAGAGGCACATGGTGCCGAAGAAGCGGCCGGCGAGCATGGGCCGTACATAGGTGTCGATCTGCTGGGGGGATCCGTACTCGCACAGGAGCCTGGCGTTGCCGAGGGTGAGAAAGACGTAGGCGGACGTGCCGATGTTCGCCGCCTGGAACCAGCTGAAGCAGGCGGTCGTCATCAGCTGCGGCAGCTGCATGCCGCCCAGTTCCTCGTCCATGGGGGCGGCCAGCAGGTCGGCCTTGGCGAAGGCGTCCAGCGCCTCCTTCACCTCCGGCACGGTGTGCACGCGTTCACCGTCGAAGCGGGGCTCCTGCTGGTCGTTCTTCTTGTTGTGCGTCGCGAACCGGCGTGTGGCGATCTGCTCGCTCAGGTCGAGCACGGCGTCGAAGGTCTCGCGTGAGTGCTCGGCGAAGCGCGGGCGCCGGGTCAGCTCCTCGGCGTCGAGCCACTGGTGGAGGAGGAAGTCCAGATCCCGGCGGGAGAGCAGGAGCGACGAATTGGCCATGTGGCGTGATCCGATCACGGTCGGCGGCGTACGGGCGCATTCCTAAGCGCTTGCTTATCGTGCGTCCGCGCGGCACCCCGTGTCAACGGCTGCCCCTCGAGGTGCCCGGTCACGGTTTACGGGCGACCCCCGCGTAGCTCGGCACCTCTTCGCCGGACAGTTGCGCCGGGGTGTCCGGGCCCGGGCGCCACTGATGGGGGAGTACGAGTCCGGGGTCGGCCAGCTCCAGACCGTCGAAGAAGCGGGCCACCTCCGAGCGCGTACGGGGCCGCAGCGGGCAGCCGCTCGCATACGTCCCGAGCACCGTCTCGGCCCGCGCCGCGGCGGCGGTGTCGAGGAAGTCGGCCGTCGCGTGCGTGAGGACGAGATGGCTGCCGGCGGGGAGCGCGCCGAGCAGCGTGCGGACGATGTCGTACGGATGCTGCTCGTCGCGCACGAAGTGCAGCACAGCGCTGAGGGAGAGGCCCACGGGGCGGCCCAGGTCGATGGTGTCGCTCAGGCCGGGGGCGTCGAGGATGCTCTCCGGGTCCGTGAGATCCGCGTGCACATAGGCGGTGCGGCCCTCGTCGTTGTCGTCGAGAGCCTCACGGGCGTGCCGCAGGACGAGGGGGTCGTTGTCGCTGTAGACGACCTTCGCCCCGGGGGCGGCCTCCCGGGCTGCCTGGTGCAGATTCGGCTCGGTGGGGATGCCGGACCCTATGTCCAGGAACTGCCCGACGCCGCGCTCGGACGCGAGCCAGCGGGTCGCCCGGAGCATGAAGTCCCGGTTGGCGCGTGCCGCGGTGCGCACCGCCGGCATCGCGGTGGCCATGGCTTCCGCAGCCCGCACGTCGGCGTCCGAGTGGTCGCGGCCGCCCAGGTAGTAGTCGTGCATGCGGGCCGGGTGCGCTCTTCCGGGCTCCGGTGCCGGTCCCGCCCGGCCCCCGGCGCGGCCGCCGCGGGAGGATCCCGCGGGCCGCGCCGCTCCCGTCCGTCCCGGCGGTCCAGTCACTCCGGTCACTCCAGTCACTCCAGTCAACGGTGGCTCCGTTTCCGTGCTGGGCGGTCGTGGTCATCCGTGGGTGAGCAGGAAGTCGGCCTCACCGCGCTTGGCGCCGCGTATGAAGGTGTCGATCTCGGCGGGGTCGTATATCAGGGCGGGGCCGTCCGGGTCGGTGGACTGCCGCAGCGCGATGCGGCCGTCCCCGAGCTTCATGGCCTCCAGGCAGTTCCCGCCGTTCGGGCCGCTCCACGGCTTGTGCCAGCCCTCGGCACCCAGCTCCCGGGAGGGCATGCCGTTGTAGATGTCCTGTGTCGTATCGCGGCCCATGCAGTCAGAACTCCTTGCGGATCTCACCGAGGAGAGCCTCGGTGCGTCGTGCCGGTGCGGCCTGCGCACCTATGCGGTCCAGTGCCTCCAGGTAGACGGTGGTGTCGCGGCGCTCGTCGTAGTAGACGGCGCCGCTGAGGCTCTCGGCGTAGACGATGTCGGGCAGCTCGGGGATGTCGAACCGGAAGAGCTGGAACGGCCCGAACATGGCGGGGTGCGCCCCGGAGGCGAACGGGATGATCTGCACGGTGACGTGAGGCAGGGCGGCGCTCTCGATCAGCCGGTCGATCTGGCCGCGCATCACCTGCGGAGCGCCGACGTGACGCCGCAGGACCTGTTCCTCCAGCAGCACCCACAGCCGCGGCCCGTCCGTCCGCCTCAGCAGTTCCTGGCGCTCCATGCGCAGGGCGACCCGGCGGCCCAGCTCCTCCTCCCCGGCGTTGGGGAAGCCGGTGCGCAGCAGCGCCCGCGCGTACTCCTCGGTCTGGAGCAGCCCGTGCACGCAGTGCGGCTCGTAGGCGCGGATCAGGCTCGCCTCGCCCTCCAGGCTGACGTAGAGGCTGAACCACTGGGGCAGTACGTCGCGGAATCCCTGCCACCAGCCGGGCTGGTTGGCTTCGTCGACCAGTTCGAGAAAGGCGGTGATCTCGTTCTCGGGAATTCCGTACGTTTTGAGAAGTTTCTCCACGTACGGCGGCTTGAGGCCCACCTCGGCCTTCTCCATGCGGCGGACCGTGGTGGTGTTCACGCTCAGGGCCGCGGCCGCTTCGGCGAAGGAGCATCCGGCGGCCTCACGCAAGTCCCGTAGTCGCATGCCGAGGACCATCTGACCCACGGTCGGAGCGGTACGGCCGTCAGCCAAGACGCTTCCCTTCCACCGGACTTGCCCGGCTAGAAGTGTCCCATGCGATCAATGCACAGGCCACTCTGTTCCTCCGATTCTGCAATTCGCAGACCGACTATTGCCAACTGGGATGAGCACGGCGCATAGTGATGGATGTGATACAGCTCATGCGCCGCATGGTGCTGCCTCCGGGCCCTGTCCCTCCCCGCAGCAGGTAGTCGGAAGGCGTCGACCAACCGTGGCCTTGTCCCGCCCTGTCATACCGCTCTCCCCGTCCGCGCCCGCAGGGGCGCTCGTGCGTCGCGGGGGCTTCGAGCTGCCCGCACACGCCACGGCGGTGGCCGAGGCCCGCGAGATGGTGCGCGGTCAGGTGCGCGGCTGGGGCCTGCCGGAGGAGGTCGGCCGTACGGCGCAGCTCGTCGTCTCGGAGTTCTTCACCAATGCCGTGGTGCATACCGACAGCTGCCGCGTCCGCTGCAGACTCCAGGTCTGCGAGCAGCGGCTGCGCATAGAGGTGTGCGACGAGGGCGTGGGATGCGACGAGGTGGCTCCCCGCCGGGCGTCCGCGGAGGATGTGAACGGCCGCGGGCTGCAACTCGTGAACGCGGTCGCGGAGAGCTGGGGTGTGCGCCCGGAGGACTCGGACTCCGGGCGCGTCGTGTGGGCGGAGCTGCCTCTCCCCGGACTGTGACCGCATGTCACATACGTCACTCGCGTCCCTGCCGCAGCAGTGGTCGCACGGCTTGCGAATTTCCTTTCCCTACTGGGTAGTTGCGGTGCTCTTCGCCACATCGCCGTGCCATGCTTCGCCGTGACGGAACGTGTACGCAACGGGACGCGTGCACGGCGGACGGTGAGGGACGCATGCGCGAAGACGAAGTCGCGGAAGGTCAGGGAGTGGACGTCACAACTCCCAGTGTGGCGCGTATGTACGACCACTACCTCGGCGGAAAGGACAACTACGAGGTCGACCGTCAGGCCGTCGAGGAACTCGACAAGGTCGTACCGAGCACGCGGCCGCTGGCCGTCAACAACCGCCGCTTCCTCCGGCGCGCCGTACGCATCCTCGCGGAGGAGTACGGCGTACGGCAGTTCCTCGACCACGGGTCAGGCCTGCCGACGCAGGACAACGTGCACCAGGTCGCGCAGCGCGTCGACCCGCAGGCGCGGGTCGTCTACGTCGACAACGACCCCATCGTGCTGGCCCACGGCCGGGCCCTGCTGGACGAGAACACCAACACCGCGGTCATCCAGGCGGATCTGCGCGACACCGACGAGATCTTCGCGCACCCCGAGGTGGGCCGGCTGATAGACCTCTCGAAGCCCGTCGGTGCCCTGTTCGTCTCCGTGATGCACTGCATCCCCGACTCCTCCGACCCGGCGGCCGTGCTGCGCCGCGTCGCCGAACGCCTTCCGTCGGGCAGCTTCCTGGTGATCAACCAGCTGGTGAGCGAGGACAAGGCGACCCGGGACTTCGTCACGGACTTCATGGCGAAGGCCACCGGCGACCGCTGGGGCAGGGTGCGTCAGGCGCACGAGGTCGAGCGCTACTTCGACGGTCTGGAGATCCTGGAGCCGGGCCTGGGGGAGATCAACGACTGGCGGCCGGACTCGGACCTCGGGCCGAAGCAACTCACCGACGAGTGGTACGAGTTCGGAGGCGTCGCCCGCAAGCGCTGAGCACCGGCGGCGGGGCGGGGTCCGCAGGGCGGGCCCCGCCGCACGGAGGTACCGCCGGGCCGCCGCGGCTCCAGTACGCGGGGCCGGTCCGCATCTGGCCGCGGTCAGGGCCTGTCCGGCGGAGCATGCCGGACAGCTCGCCCTCGACCGGACGGCTTGGTTTCGGCAGCACCGTATCGGCGCACAGGCCCTAGCCCGAGTGCCGCTCGAAGCGGCTCAGCAGCCCCTCCAGGAACTCGACCGTCATCGACGGTGGTTCGGCCGTGGCGCACAGCCGGTCCATGACCACCATGTAGTTCTCCACCTCGTCGCGCTTCTCCAAGTACAGCGAGGAGGTGAGCTGTTCCAGATAGACGATGTCCGGCAGGTCCGGCTCCTGGAAGCGGAGTATCGTCACAGGCCCGCCGGCCGCAGCGAGGCCGCCGATCGCGAACGGTGCGATCTGCACGGTGATGTTGGGCTGCTCGGTCGCCCACAGCAACCGTTTGATCTGCTCGCGCATCACCAACGCACCACCGAGAGGGCGTTGCAGGGCCGCTTCGTCGACGACCGCCCACAGCTTGGGGCTGTGCGGCCGGGTGAGGATGGCCTGCCGGTCCTGGCGGAGCTCCACGCGTCGCTCGATCTCCTCCGTCGATGCGCGCGGATGACCCAGCCTCATGACGGCACGGGCATAGTCCTCCGTCTGCAACAGGCCCGGAACGAACTGCACTTCGTACATGCGAATGACGGAGGCGGCTTCCTCCAGGCCGATGAGTCTGTCGAACCACGGCGACATCACGTCGCTGTACTTCTGCCACCAGCCGGGGGTGTTGGCGTGCCGCGCCAGCACCAGATACTCCTCGCGCTCCGGTGCCGAGGTGACTCCGTAGAGCGAGAGCAGATCGGCGACGTCCCGCTCCTTGCAGCCCACTCTGCCCAGTTCGAGGCGGCTGATCTTGGCGTGGGAGCCCCGGATCGCGTCCCCGGCCTCTTCACGGGTGATGCCGCGTCCCTCGCGGAGCCTGCGCAGCTGTGTACCGAGCACGATGCGCAGAATCGTCGGTCCGCCACGGGGATGGTCCAGGATCCGCCTGACCGAGGAATCGCTTTCCCGCTCTGCTGACATCAGGTCTTCCCTGCTCCCGTGAGTGACGAGCCGAGCGCCCAGTGTCCCACTCGGTCAACGGCCCGTACAGTCATGCTGCTTGCACATACCCCGGCCATGTGCCACACCGTCGTGGCGCCGCATACGGCCGGGGGCCACGCGCCCCCCGCTGCCTGATCCGGCTCCGCCCGGGTCAGCCGCCCGCGGTCAGCAGGTCGTCGAAGTCGCCGTCCTTGGCGCCCTGCACGAACGCCGCCATCTCGGCGGGCGTATAGACCAGCGCGGGGCCCGAAGGGTGGCGCGAGTTGCGCACGGCGACGTGACCGCCCGGCAGGCCGGCCAGCTCGACGCAGTTGCCGTTGGGGTTGCTGCGCGCGCTCTTGCGCCAGGTGACGTTCTTGAGCCGGGTGGCCTCGATTCCGTTCTCGATCTGCATGAATGCCCTCTCTGTGACGTCCATCTGACAGCCGTACGGGGGTAGTTGGGTCGTACTGTCTCACAGCCGCGCGTTCTTGCATCTGTAATTGCAGATGTACTTGCAGGCGTAAGTACGCGCGGTGGAGAATGGCTGACGCAGCGGCACTGAACGGTGAACGTGCCCCGGAATCACCGCAGTTCGGCTCATCTGTCCCTCACTCTGGAGTCCTGGTGACCTCATTCGGATCCGAACGTCCCGCCTCGGCCGGGCCGCTGGACGCTCAGGCCGCCGTCGCGGAGCTCGAACACTGCGACTGGGACGCCCCGTTGACGCGTCTGCTCCTGCTGCTGGAGATCGCCGACCGGCCCGCCTGGCTGCGGGAGGTCGCCCGCGGCGCACGGCGCGGCGGCTCCGGTCACTCGTCGGACGCCTGACCTCCGGCGGGTCCCGCACACCTCCGCTCCGGACGTCACGACGCCCCCGGCGCGTCAGTTCACTCCGCGTCAGCCTTGCGCCGTCACATTCGGGCCGGCCCGTCACCTCGTCACTTCGCGGGCGCCACGCCTTCTCCCGGCCTTCGCCCGAATCCCGCACACTGGGGACAAACGGACGAGCCCACCCGAGGAGAACCGCCCGATGAATGACCGCTCCGCAGCCCCGGCCGCCGAAGGCCGCGTGGTCGTCGGCGTCGACGGATCCGAACCCTCGCTGCGTGCCCTCGACATGGCCGCCGAAGAGGCGGACCGGAGAGGCGTCACGCTCGAGATGGTGATTTCCGCCGGATGGCCCCGCCGCTCCAGGGTCCCCGTGCTGGAGGCCGACACCGAACGCATCAGGTCCGCCGCGGCGGCCGTCCTGGACGCGGCGGGGCAGCGAGCCCACGAGCGCGTTCCCGGACTGCGCGTCGTGGCGCAGGTCCACACCGAGGCCCTGGCGGCCGACACCCTCGTCAAGGCCAGCCGCAGCGCCGCGCTGACCGTCGTCGGCACGCGCGGGCACGGCGGATTCTCCGGGCTGCTCATCGGCTCGGTCAGCCTCCGCGTCGCCACGCACTGCGCGGGCCCGCTGCTGGTCGTCGGCGACAGCCGCAAGGACGGCGCCAACGACCGCGGCACCGTCATGGTCGGCATGCACTCCGAGTCGGACGACGCCGCGCTGCGCTTCGGCTTCGAGGAGGCCGGCCGCCGCGGTTCGTCGCTGCGCGTCCTGCACGCCTGGCACCAGCCCCGCATGCCCGGCAGGCTCCAACTGCCGCCCAGCGAGGCCCAGCAGGCCCGCTCGGCCGCGTCGGAACTCGTACGCAAGCTGGTGGACCCGGTCAGCAAGGACCACCCCGGCGTGGAGGTCAGCGCCGGCGAACAGGGCGGCAGCCCGGCAGCCACCCTCATCGAGGCCAGCCGCGCCGCCGACGTCCTCGTGATCGCCGTGCACCGCCGCCCGCACCGCCGCCTGGGACTGCAGCTCGGGCCGGTCGCGCACGCGGTGCTGCACCATGCGCACTGCCCGGTGGTGCTGGTGCCCACCCCGGCGGGCTGAGCCGCACCCGCGGGCGCACGAACACTCCACCGGCCTCCTGGCCCGTTTACGGCCGGTGCCTGGGCGCACCCGCAAACTCCAGAACCCAGCACGTGGAGGCCGACATGACACGCTCCGAGGCGACCGCTCCGACCACGGCAGCCCCTGACGGCGACGAGTACGACGTCATCGTGATCGGAGCGGGCCCGGTCGGGGAGAACGTGGCCGAGCGCGCCCATGCGATGGGACTCGGGGCGGTCGTCGTCGAGAGTGAACTCGTGGGCGGCGAATGCTCCTACTGGGCGTGCATGCCCAGCAAGGCGCTGCTCCGTCCCGTCGCCGCCCTCGCCGACGCCCGGCGCGTGGCCGGGGCCGCGCAGGCCGTCGGCGGCGTGCTCGACGCGGACGCGGTCCTGGCGCGGCGCACCTCGTTCACCTCGAACTGGCAGGACGGGAGCCAGGTCGACTGGCTCCGCTCCGTCCCCGTGGACCTCGTACGCGGCCACGGCCGGCTCGACGGCCCGCGCCGCGTGACCGTCGAGACGCCGGACGGCTCCTCCCGCACCCTCACCGCCCGCCATGCCGTCGCCGTGTGCACCGGCAGCCGCGCGGCCCTCCCGGACCTGCCGGGCATGGCCGGGGCGGAGCCCTGGACCAGCCGGGAGGCCACGTCCTCCAAGGAGGTGCCGGGGCGCCTCGCGGTCGTCGGCGGGGGAGCGGTCGGAGCGGAGATGGCGACCGCGTGGCAGGCCCTGGGCTCCGAGGTGACGCTGCTCGTCCGCGGAGACGGGCTGCTGGCCCGCATGGAGCCCTTCGCCGGAGAGATGGTCGCCGAATCGCTCACGGAGGCCGGTGCGACGGTGCGTACCGGCGTCTCCGTCGAGCGCCTGGAGCGGCCCTCCCCGGACCGGCCCGTCACCCTGTCACTCAGCGACGGCAGCACGCTCGAGGCCGACGAGGTCCTCTTCGCCACCGGCCGCAAGCCGCGCACCGACGACCTGGGCCTGGAGACGGTGGGCTGCGAGCCGGGCAGCTGGCTGACCGTGGACGACAGCCTCCGGGTGAAGGACGTGCACGGCGGGTGGCTGTACGCCGTGGGCGACGCCAACGGCCGTTCCCTCCTCACGCACCAGGGCAAGTACCAGGCCCGCATCGCGGGCAGCGCCATCGGCGCGCGTGCGGCGGGCGTTCCGCTGCTGGAGACCGACCGCTGGGGCGCGCACTCGGCCACCGCCGACCACGACGCCGTGCCGCAGGTCGTCTTCACCGACCCGGAGGCCGCGTCGGTGGGGCTGACGGCCACGGAGGCGGAACAGCGGGGCATGCGGGTGCGGGTGGCGGACCTTGACATGGCGGAGGTCGCGGGGGCCGCGCTCTACGCCGACGGCTACCGGGGGCGCGCCCGGATGGTCGTCGACGCCGACCGCGGGGTGGTCGCGGGCGTCACCTTCGTCGGTCCCGGCGTCAGCGAACTGCTGCACTCCGCGACCGTCGCCGTCGCCGGCGAGGTGCCGCTGGAGCGGCTGTGGCATGCCGTGCCCGCCTACCCCACGGTCAGCGAGGTCTGGTTGCGGCTGCTGGAGGCCTGCCGCGGCTGAGCCCGGCCGACGCGGGCGCCGGCCGGAAGGGGCGTCAGACCTTTCCGGCAGGCGCCTGTCCGCCGCCCGCACCGACCGGCCCCGCGAGGCCGTTCCCGCCCACGGATCGTCCTCGCTCAGCCTGTCGGCGATGTTGCGGACGTTCCACCGGTCGGGGCGCAGCTTCGCGTCCTCCAGCTCCGGCCACCCGACCGGAGTGGCCACGGGTGCGCCCGGCCGGGCACACACCGGGCAGTTCGGCGGTGTGCACCCACTCCGGGAAGCGGTCCGGGGCGTTCCTCTGCATCAGCGGCTTCCGCCGATACCGTCCGGATGCCGCTCCGTCATCAGGGCCCGGCCGCGCTGCCGCGGCACGGCACGGGGGCCACGCGCCGGTAGTGGCCCGGGAGTTCGCTCTTGGAGATCCCGTCGTCCGGGAAGAGCACCTTCTCCGGCCCGCTGATCTCGATGTCCTTCACGTCGCGACGAGTTGACCGTTCCCGGTGGCGCAAACCGCCATTCGGCCCTCTCCAGGCGGTTTCGTACGTCACCCGGGGGTCACCCGGCCCGCACCCCGGCGGGCTCTGCCGTCTTGCGCGCAGCGCGTCCCCGAAGCAGTCTCGGACTCCACGGGACCAACCCGCATGCACTGTTCCGTATCCGACTGGAGGCGCCGGATCCCATGGATGCCGTGCTGAACGAGGACGAAGCAGCCGCGTACGTCGGCGGCATCTGTTTCAAGACCGGGCCGCCGCGCCGCGTGGGAGTGGAGCTGGAATGGCTCATCCGCGATCGTTCCGCGCCGTCCCGCGCCGTGCCCCCCGGCCGGCTGAAGAAGGCGCTGGAGCCGCTGTGGACCCGTGGCCTGCCGGGCGGCAGCAGGCTCACAAGGGAACCCGGCGGTCAGCTCGAAGTCTCCTCCCCGCCCGGCGAGACGCTCGACGAGTGCATCGCCACCACCGCCGCCGATCTGACTGTTCTGCGTCACCGGGTGCGCGACTCGGGGGCGCTGCTGTACGGACGGGGCCTCGACCCGTATCTCAGCCCCCCGCGGGTGCTGGAGGATCCCCGCTACCGCGCCATGGAGGCGCACTTCGACCGTTCCGGCCCCTGGGGCCGGATGATGATGAGGGCCACCGCCGCCGTCCAGGTCAGCCTGGACGCGGGTGACGACTCCGACGGGCCCTCCGGGTACCGCTACCGCTGGCGGCTCGCACACCGTCTCGGCCCCGTACTCGTGGCGGCCTTCGCCAACTCGCCGCTGTGGCGCTCCCGTCCGACCGGGTGGGTCTCCACCCGGCAGAGCGTGTGGGCCCGCGCCGACCCTGCGCGCACCAGCCCGCCGCGCCCGCACAGCGACCCCCGCGAGGGCTGGGCACGCCACGCACTCGACGCCGAACTGCTCTGCCTGCGCCGCGACCCGCCGGCCGAATGGACGGCGCCTCCCCGGCTCTCCTTCCGCGCCTGGCTGAAGGGTGCCCACCGGGAACGCCCGCCCACGCGCGACGACCTCGACTACCACCTCGGCACGCTCTTCCCGCCGGTGCGGCCGCGCGGCTGGCTGGAACTGCGGATGATCGACGCGCAGTGCGGCGACGGCTGGATCGCGGCCACGGCCGTCGTGGCGACGCTGCTGGACGACCCCGTCGCCGCGGACACGGCGTGGGCGGCGACGGAACCCCTGGAGAGCGACCCGGTGCTGTGGCAGCGCGCCGCGAGGAACGGCCCCGCAGACCCGCTGCTGGGACCGGCGGTGCGCCGGTGCGTCGCGGCGGCCGAGTCGGGGCTCTCCCGCCGTGACCACGGCAGCCTCGTGCACAGTGCCGTGGCCGAATTCGCCGAGCGCTACTCCGAGCGCGGACGCTGCCCCGCCCACGACCAACTGGACGCCATGCGCGGCTGAGACCTGCGGCTGATACGCCGCGCGCCTTCGCGCCCGCCCTCCCCCCGGGCCATCGGCACGGGTGGGGACCCCCCTGGGGCACCTCCCCATGAAGCGAGGGGGAGTGCCCCCAGGTGCCCACACGAGAGGAGAGACACCGAAGATGTCCGAACGCTCAGCCGCGCAGGCCACCACCACCGCCGAACCCGCGGGCCGTGAGCGCGCGCTCGCCGCCCTGGAGCGGGCACGGCGGCGCACCGCGGCCCTCACGGACTGTCTGGACGAGGCCGAACTGACCGCCCAGCACTCCAAGTTGATGTCACCACTGGCGTGGGACCTGGCGCACGTGGGCAACCAGGAGGACATCTGGCTGCTGCGCGAGGCGGGCGGCACCGGCGGGGTGCGTCCCGATCTCGACGCCGTCTACGACGCATTCCGGACCCCGCGCGCCGACCGCCCCGCCCTGCCGATGCTCCCGCCCGACGCGGCCCGCGCCTACATCGCCGAAGTGCGCGCCCGCGCGCTGGAGGTGCTCGCCGCAGGAGCGCCCGACGGCGCCGACAGTGCGCTCTTCGAGGGCGACTTCGTCTTCGGCATGGTCGCCCAGCACGAGCAGCAGCACGACGAGACCATGCTCGCCACGCACCAGCTTCGCCGGGGCCCCGCCGTGCTCGACGCCCCCGATCCTCCCGCGCCCACCTCCCGGGCCACGGAAGACAGGCACGGTGAAGTGCACGTGCCCGCCGGGCCGTTCACGATGGGCACCTCCACCGAACCCTGGGCGCTGGACAACGAGCGTCCCGCGCACACCGTCGACGTACCCGCCTTCGACCTGGACGCCGTACCGGTGACGAACGGCGCCTACCAGCGTTTCATCGAGGACGGCGGATACCGTGACGAGCGCTGGTGGCACCCCGAGGGCTGGGCGTACGTGCAGAAGGCGGAACTGTCCGCCCCCCTGTTCTGGCGCAGGGACGGCGAGATGTGGCTGCGGCGCCGCTTCGGCTACATCGAGCGCGTCCCGCCCGGCGAACCGGTGATGCACGTGTCCTGGTACGAGGCCGACGCGTACGCCCGCTGGGCCGGGCGCCGGCTGCCGACGGAGGCCGAGTGGGAGAAGGCGGCCCGCCACGACCCGCGGACCGGTGAATCCCGCCGCTACCCGTGGGGTGACGCGGAACCCGACGCGGGACGCGCCAACCTGGGCCAGCGCCATCTGCGTCCCGCCCCCGCCGGCGCCTACCCGGCCGGTTCCGCTCCGTGCGGCGCCCGGCAGCTGATCGGAGACGTGTGGGAGTGGACGTCCTCGGACTTCACCGGCTACCCGGGCTTCCGGGCCTTCCCCTACCGCGAGTACTCCGAGGTCTTCTTCGGCAGCGACCACAAGGTGCTGCGCGGCGGGTCGTTCGGCACCGACGCGGTCGCCTGCCGGGGCACGTTCCGCAACTGGGATCTGCCGGTGCGCCGCCAGATCTTCGCGGGCTTCCGGACGGCGCGCAGCAGCGGGGGAGCGGACTGATGTGCCGCCACCTCGCCTACCTCGGCCCGCCGTCGTCCCTTGCGGACCTGGTGATCTCTCCCGCGGGCGGGCTGTACGAGCAGTCGTGGGCTCCTCGGATGCAGCGGTACGGGACCGTCAACGCCGACGGTTTCGGGCTCGGTTGGTATCCCGCGACGCAGACGCCGCGGGACGGCGGCGCGGCGGCCGCGGACGACGAGCAGCTCCCGGCCCGCTACCGGCGCGCCGTCCCCGTCTGGGCCGATGTGAACCTGCCCGACCTCGCACGGACGGTGCACAGCACGGCCGTGCTCGCCGCCGTGCGCGACGCGACCGAGGGCACCGCCCAGGACGAGACAGCCGCGGCACCGTACGCGGACGGCCGGCTCCTCTTCAGCCACAACGGCGCCGTGCGCGACTGGGAGCGCCTGGTGGAGGACCTCGGTCTGGCGCTGGAGCCCGCCGAACTGCTCCGGCTGGAGGCCCGCTGCGACTCCGCGCTGCTGTGGGCACTGCTGACCGGCCGCATCCGCGCGGGCGAGCCGACCGAGGACGCCCTGGCGTGGCTCGCGGTGCGCATCAGGGACATACGTCCGGGCGCCCGGCTCAACTTCCTTCTCACGGACGGCCGCACCGTATGGGCCAGCCGCTGCGGCGACACCCTCTGGTACCGCACGGGGCCCGGAAGCGTGCGCGTGGCCTCCGAGCCGGACGACGCGCCCGCTGACGACTCCGAGGCCGGCTGGCAGGAGGTCCCCGAGGACTCGCTGCTCGTGGCCACCGTCTCGTCCGTACGCACAGCACCTCTGGTCCACACCGCACCGCGGCCTCCGGCAGACGTGTCCGGGGGCAGCACCGGCATCCACGCGAGGAGATCCTGATGACGGGCCGCTTCGACCTCACCCGCCGCCTGCCCGACGGGTACTTCACCGACGCGCTCCACACCGACGTGCTCAAGGGGCTCACCGGCCGACCGAAGACGCTGCCGCCGAAGTGGTTCTACGACGCCCGCGGAAGCGAACTCTTCGAAGAGATCACGCAGTTGCCCGAGTACTACCCGACGCGGGCCGAACACGCGATCCTCACCGAGCGCTGCGACGAGATCGCCGCGGCGACCGGCGCCCGCACACTCGTGGAGCTCGGCTCCGGTTCGTCGCGCAAGACGCGGCTGCTCCTCGACAGCCTGCTGCGGCACGGCACTCTGGAGGCCTACGCGGCGCTCGACGTCAGCGCCGACGCGCTGCGCGAGGCGGGCGAGCAGCTGTGCCGCGACTATCCCGGCCTGCGGGTGACCGGCTGTGTGACCGACCTGGAGACCGACCTCGGGATTCCGGAGACCGCTCCCGGGCCGCGTCTGGTGGCCTTCCTCGGGGGCACCCTCGGCAACCTGGGCGGCGAGGCGCGGCCCGCGTTCTACGCCGCCCTGCGCGCCGGACTCCGGCCGGGGGACGCGCTGTTGCTCGGCGCCGACCTGGTGAAAGACCCGGGGGTGCTCGTCCCGGCGTACGACGACGCGCAGGGAGTGACCGCGGAGTTCAACAAGAACGTGCTGCGGGTGCTCAACCGCGAACTCGGTGCGCGTTTCGACCCGGCCGCCTTCCGGCACGTCGCGGTGTGGAACGAGCGGGAGGAGCGGATCGAGATGCGGCTGCGCTCGCTCCGTGCGCAGGCGGTGGAGCTGCCCGCCCTGGAGATGACCGCGGAGTTCGAGGAGGGCGAGGAGATCCTCACGGAGATCGCCGTGAAGTTCCGCCGCGGCGCTCTTACGGACGAACTCGCGCGTGGTGGCTTCGTGTTGAGCCACTGGTGGACGGACGAGGAGGGGCGGTTCGCGCTCATGCTGGCCGAGCCGTCGCCGGCGCGGCCCGGTCCGGGGCCGCTCAGCCGGTGATGCTCCAGGAGAAGGACTGGTCGGCGGCGGCGACCGTAGCGAGTACGGCGAGGTCGGCGACGCCGAGCGTCATCCCGAGGACCGCCCGGGCGCGGCGCGTCGTGCCGCGCATCAGGGCGAGGCCGGAGAGCACCAGGGCGCACGGGCCGAGGACGAGGTTGAAGACGAGCAGTCCGGCCAGGCCCATCACGAAGGAGGCGACGGCCATGCCGTCGGCGTCGTGCAGACGTGCTGCGGCCGCGGTGCGCGGCTGGTCGCCGATGGTGCCGGAGTCGTCCACCTTGTGGTCCTTCGAGTGCGAAGTGCCGGGGCGGACAAGGGTGTTCAAGGCGTTCACGGTCAGCTCCCCTGACGGTGGTGCTTGCGTTCACGGACGGCGAAGATCAGCAGCCAGGTACCGATGGCCGCGGCTGCGGCGAGGGTTGCAGGGACCGGGATGTGGGCCGCGGTTCCCACCAGGAGTCCCAGCAGGAGGAATGCGGCAACGATGAAGATCATGTGTGGCCCTTCGTCTCGGAGGGGCGGTGCGCGCGGCACCCGCTTCTCCACTTCTCAGTGAACAGTTGTAATTACAACTGTTCACCGCTTCTCCACTTCTCAGTGAACAGTTGTAATTACAACTGTTCACTGAGAACAGAGTACCTTGGCACACGGGCGAGAACACCTGTTTACTCAATGACATGAGCCACACCCCCGCGTCCGCCCCGACCGCCCGTGAGACGCAGAAGGCCAGGACCCGCAGCGCCCTGCTCGATGCGGGCCTGCGGCTGCTGGAGCACCAGAGTCTCAGCAGCCTCGGCCTGCGCGAGGTCACACGCGTCGTGGGAGTGGCCCCGGCCGCCTTCTACCGGCACTTCAGGGACATGAGCGACCTGGGGGTGGCCCTCGTCGAGGAGTCGCTCGGGTCGCTCCACGCCGTCGTGCGCGAGATCCTCGCCGGCCCCGCCGACGAGTCGGCCCGCATCGAGCGCACCGTCACCGCCATCGCCCGCTACGTGCGCGAGCACCCGACGCACATCCGCTTCGTCGTGCGCGAGCGCCACGGCGGCGTCCCTGCCGTACGGGCCGCCATAGGAGCCCAGTTGGACCGCTTCGCCGACGAGGTCGCCGGCGCACTGTCCACGGACGAGGTCTCCGCGGGATGGAGCGCGCAGGACATGCGGATGCTCGGCGAACTCTTCGTCGACCACATGGTGATGACGGCGTCGGCCTTCCTGGACGCCGAACTCGGCGAGGGCCCCGACGAGGAGAGCGTCGCGCACACCGCCCGCCGCCAGCTGCTGCTGATCAGCGCCGGCCGGCGCCACTGGCAGGACGGCTGAGCCGCCGTCCCCGTGGCCGGCGGAACGACGGCCCGCCCGTCAACCGCCCCGGGCGATGCGGAAGGTCTTCACCGCCATGTCGAAGTACCTCTTGGACCCGCCCCATTCGGCGTCCGGCGCCGAGAGATACAGCGCGTAGTGCTGCTCGCCCTCCGTGCCGAAGCCGAGGTCCAGCGCGTGGTAGGTCCGTGCCCGGCCCTGCCAGGTGTACTCCCAGATGGCGGCCTCCCGGCCCTGGTAAGTCGTGGCGTTCATACGGAGGTTGCGGTAGCCCGGCGACTTCGCCCGGACTTCGGGCTCCAGCCGGCGCCAGTGCTTCAGGGGACTGGCGTCCGCGAAGTCCAGCACGCTGAAGGTGAGTTCCGTACGGCCTGACGGGTCCAGGAAGTCGACCTCCTGGCCGCCGGGCTTCTCCTGCCGCTTCCAGCCCTCGGGCACGTCCACGGAGAAGCCGAGGTTCTCCTTCACGCGCCGGTACCCCTCCGCGGCCGGTGGCCGCGGAGGGAGCGCCGTCGAGGACTGTCCCGAGGAGTGGGACGAGGACGGGCCCGGCTTGCCGGCATCGCCTCCCTGGTCCGCGCCTTCCCGTGCCAGCCACCATCCCCCTCCGGCGACGGCGGCCACGGCCACCACCGCGCACACCGCCCAGGCGGCGGCACGCGACCCGCGCCTTCGCGGGGCGGCGGCCGGCGCGGGGTCGGTGGCGGATGGCGCGGGCGACGGTGCGGCGGCGGACGACTCGGGGGCGGATGCGGGCCCCCGGGCCCCGTCGTGGTTCCGGGCGCCCGGCCCCCGCTCGCGCTCGTCCCACGGCGCACCCTGCGGCAGCGCCACGGTGCCCGCCGCACCCGCCAGCCACTCCTCCGCCTGCTGGAGCGTCGGCCGCCCGCCGGGGTCCTTCGCGAGCAGCGCTTCGATCAACTCGCCCAGGGCACCGGCCTGTTCCATCGGCCGGGGCGGTTCGCTCGCCGTGGCGTACGCCGTCTCCACCCAGGTGCCCCTGCGGAACGGTGCGGTCCCCTCCACCGCTTCGTAGAGCGTCGCCCCCAGCGCCCACGCGTCGGCGGCAGGGCCCGATTCACCGCCCTGCATCCGTTCCGGCGCCGCGTAGTCGATGGAGCCGACGAACTCCCCCGTGCGCGTGAGGGTGGTCGTCCCGGAGGCCGCGGCGATGCCGAAGTCGGTGAGGACGACGCGCTCGGTGTCCTGCGACAGCAGGACGTTGGCGGGCTTCACGTCACGGTGCAGAACTCCCGCCGCATGGGCGGCGCGCAGCGCCGAGGCCATCGCCACTCCTGTGCGGGCGGCCGCCTCCGGCGGCAACGGCCCGTCCTCGCGCAGGACATCGCTGAGCGAGCGGGAGGGCACGTACTCCATGACGATGCACGGCAGCCCGTCCTCCTCGACCACGTCGTGTACGACGATGACCCCGGGGTGGCTTATCCGTGCCGCACTTCGTGCCTCGCGGCGCGTGCGCTCGTAGAGCCGTGTCAGCTCCTCGTCCTCCAGATGCGGCGGCACATGTAGCTTCTTGACGGCCACGCGCCGGTCGAGCAGCGTGTCGTCCGCGAGCCACACCGTTCCCATGCCCCCGCGGCCGAGCTGCCGGGAGAGCCGGTACCTCCCCGCCAGCAGCCGGTCCTCGTCGGTCACTTCGAACTCCCCGATCCCCCTGAACACCCGTTCCAGTGGGGAACCCTAGCCCCCGCCACCCCAGTTGTGGCGGGGGAACGCTCAGGCGGGGGAGGGGGGAGCGCACGGACCGTCCCGGCGGGCGGTGTCGCCGCGGCCGGAGACCGGACGGCGCCTCGTACACCGGGCCCCTCGACGGGCGTGCCCTCTCGACCGGCGCGAGCCCTCAACTGCGGCGCCACGTCGTCTGCCTGAGGTCCCGGGCCTGCCGACTGCCGTGAGCGGTTCAGCCGTCGGTGCGTTTCGCCCTGCTCGGCTGGACGCGCTTGGGCTCGCCCTTCACCTTCGGGTGCTCCGGCGGATAGGGAAGATCACCCAGCCCGTGCTCGCGCTCGTCCCTGTTGGCCAGCTCCAGGGCCGCGTCGAGACGGCACCGGTGCGCGTCCATCTCCGCGTGCACGTCGCCGACTTCGGCGTACCGCAGCGGCATCGTCACCACGTCGAAGTCGTCGGGGTGCGCGCTGCCCAGCTCCTCCCAGCGCAACGGGGCGGAGACGGTGGCACGCCGGTTGGGACGTACGGAGTAGGCGCTGGCGATGGTGCGGTCCCGCGCCGTCTGGTTGTAGTCGACGAAGATGCGGCTGCCGCGCTCCTCCTTCCACCACGCAGTCGTGATGCGGGACGGGTCGCGCCGCTCCAGCTCCCTGCCGACAGCGATGGCGGCCCGCCGCACCTGTGCGAAGTTCCACTCGGGCTCGATGGGCACGAAGACGTGCAGTCCGCGCCCGCCGGAGGTCTTCGGCCATCCGTGCAGCCCCAACTCCTCCAGCAGCGGTTGGAGTTGCTGCGCAGCCCGCACAGCGTCCTCGAAGTCCGTGCCCGGCTGCGGATCGAGGTCGATGCGCAGTTCGTCCGGGTGGTCGGTGTCGGCCCTGCGCACCGGCCAGGGGTGGAAGGTGAGACAGCCGAGGTTCGCGGCCCACAGCACCGCCGCGGGGCCCGTCGGGCAGATCTCGTCGGCGTGCCGCCCGCTGGGGAAGCTGATCCTGGCGGTGGGGATCCAGCCGGGCAGGTTCTTGGGGGCGCGCTTCTGGAAGAACGACTCGCCGCCCACGCCCTCCGGATAACGCTCGAGCGTCGTCGGCCGTTCGTACAGCGCCCGTGCGATGCCCTCCCCGACGGTCAGGTAGTAGCGGGCCACGTCGAGCTTGGTGAGCCCGCGCTCGGGGAAGTAGACCTTGTCCGGGCTGGACAGCCGCACCTTCTGCCCGCCGACCGTCAGCTCCACCGCCTCACCCATGCCGCAACGCTATGCGGCCCGGTGCCGTGCCGCCTCCCGGCGGACGGTAAAGCTTCGGGCTGCCACGGCCTCCCGGCGTCCGTCGGCGGAGGCCGGCGCGGACGTGCGGTGCGGGGGCGCGGGCCCCCGCACCGCGGACGTCAGATGCCGAACGGCGCGGCGTAGCGCACCGTTCCCCGGGGCAGCCGCCCACCGGACCCGAGAGCGAGGGCCATCGCCGCCTCGTCCGGTACCTCGATGGGGAGGCGGATGCCGTGGACGGAGGCCCGGGCGAAACCGAACCGCGGGTAGTAGTCCGGGTGGCCCAGGACGACGACCCAGCGTTCGCCCATGTCCGCCGCGGCCCGCAGCACGCTGCGCACGGCGGCGGAGCCGGCCCCCGTGCGCTGCAGCTCGGGCCGCACGGCCACGGGCGCCAGGCACAGCGCGGGTTCGGCGTCGATGTGGCACCGCGTGAGCAGCGCGTGGCCGGCGGGCCGGCCGTCCTCGTCGTCGACGACGACGGACAGGCCCTCGATCCAGGCGCTCTCGTCGGCGCGCAGCGCCTCCACGAGGCGGGCCTCCTCGGCGGTGGGGAAGGCGGCGAGGAGTATCTCCCGGATGGCCGGGGTGTCGGCGCAGGTCTCGGCACGGGTGGTCCAGGTACGGCGAGTGGTCATGGTGGGTGAAGATCCGTTCAGGATGGTGTTCGTGCGGGCTGCCGGTTCGCGGGCTCACGCTTCCGGCGAAGGTGCCCGGAATGCGTCCGGGACGGGGGTCAGGCCACGGCACGCGACGTGAGAGTCCGTGTGGCGGACAGCCGCGTGCCGGATACAGAGGCCTCCGACGCGGTCATGCGGCCTCACCTCTTCGCCTGTCGGTCCCGGACGGGCACGAACGGGCCCAGCGTAGTCGGCCTCCGCCGATCCGAAGCCGGCCCCGGGACGGCTCGTACAACTGCCCGAGGAGAACGGGCGGGCGCGCCCGCGCGGGAATACAGTGCTGGGCATGGACCTGCCGGTGATGCCGCCCGTCAAGCCGATGCTCGCCAAGCTCGCCTCGAAGATCCCGGCGGGCATGCAGTACGAGGCCAAGTGGGACGGATTCCGCGCCATCGTCTTCCGCGACGGCGAGGAGACCGAGATCGGCAGCCGTACCGGCAAGTCCCTCAAGCGCTACTTCCCCGAACTGGTCACGGCGCTGCTCGCGAACCTCCCGGAACGCTGCGTCGTGGACGGGGAGATCGTCGTCGCCCGCAACGACAGGCTCGACTTCGACGCCCTCGGGCAGCGCATCCACCCGGCGGCCTCCCGGGTGCGGATGCTCGCGGAGCAGACCCCGGCGTCGTTCGTCGCATTCGACATCCTCGCGCTCGACGACGACTCGCTGATGGAGACGCCCCTGGAGGAGCGCCGCACGGTCCTCCAGCGCGCGCTCGGCCCGGCGCGCGACCCGGTCTTCGTGGCGCCCGCGACGACCGACATCGACCTGGCCAGGCAGTGGTTCGACCAGTTCGAGGGTGCCGGGCTCGACGGACTCGTGGCCAAGGCGCCCGACCTGCCGTACCGGCCGGACGAACGGCTCATGGTGAAGATCAAGCACGAGCGCACGGCGGAGTGCGTGCTCGCGGGGCTGCGCCCGCACAAGAGCGGCGAGGGGGTCGGTTCGCTGCTGCTCGGCCTGTACGACGACTCCGGCACGCTCCAACACGTCGGCGTGTGCGCCTCGTTCACCATGAAGCGGCGTCGCGAGCTCATGGCCGAACTGGAACCGCTGCGGATGACCGACCCCGCGGAGCACCCGTGGGCGCGCTGGCAGAGCGAGGAGGCCCACACGCAAAGCCGCATGCCGGGTGCGCCGAGCCGCTGGACGGGCACGAAGGACCTGTCGTGGGTACCGCTGCGTCCGGAGCGCGTCTGCGAAGTGGCCTACGACCACATGGAGGGGGACCGCTTCCGGCACACCACGCAGTTCCGTCGCTGGCGTCCCGACCGCGAGCCGCGGGGCTGCACCTACGCCCAACTCGAAGAGCCCGTCAGTTACGACCTGTCCCGCATGCTGACCGAGTCCCCGCAGACCCCCACCTGAGCACGTGAGAAGGGACGACGCCATGGGCCACACGATGTGCCACGGCAGACACCGCCTGCGCAGTCACCGCGTTCACAGGACCCACAGCATCCGCCACGACCTGGGACTCCTCGCGCTGCGCCTCGGCACCGGAGGAGTGCTCTTCGCCCACGGCACGCAGAAGCTCTTCGGCTGGTTCGGGGGCTACGGCCTGGAAGGGACCGGCAAGTCCATGGAGCAGATCGGCTTCCGGCCGGGACGTGCCCATGCGCTCGCCTCCGGCCTCGGTGAGGCCGGAGGCGGAACGCTGCTCGCCCTGGGGCTCGCGACACCCGGAGCGGGCGCGGCGGTGGCGGCCGCGATGTCGGGGGCCGCTTCCGTCCATGCGCCGGCGGGGTTCTTCAACGACCGGGGCGGGATGGAGTATCCGGTCCATCTGGCGCTGGCCGGGTCGGCCGTCGCCCTCGCGGGTCCCGGCCGGTTCTCCCTGGACCACCTGCTGGTCCACCGGCTCAACAAGCCCTGGATGCTGGGTGTGACGTTCGCCGCCGCCGCGGCGGCCGCGGCGTGTGTCGTCTCCCGACGGCTGCGGGTCCAGCAGGAACAGGAGGCCGAGACCGCTCAGCCGGGCTGATCCTGAGCGTCCGTCCGGCCCTCCTCGCCGGACGGCTCCTCCGGCACGGCGGCGGACTGGCGGACCTCTTCCATGTCCAGGTTCCTGGCCTGGCCGATCAGGTCCTCGAGCGCGGACTCGGGGAGCGCTCCCGGCTGCGAGAAGACGACGATGCGGTCCCTCACGATCGCGAGTGTGGGGATCGACTGGACCTCGAACGCCGCGGCCAGTTCCTGTTCGGTCTCGGTGTCCACCTTCGCGAACGTCAGATCCGAGTGACGCTCGGCGGCAGCTTCGTAGACCGGCTCGAACTGGCGGCACGGACCGCACCAGTCCGCCCAGAAGTCGATCAGTACGAAGCCGTCGTCCGCGACGACCTCGTCGAAGTTGTCCTTGGTGAGCTCCGTGGTGCTCATGTGCTCTCCTGCTGTTGAGGACGGTGTCGGACCGTGACGGCCCTCGGCCGCTCCGGCGGCTCACGCCGGGAGTCCCGGTCCGCGTTCCCACCGTCGCACGCGGCGTAAACCGCTTGTCGGGCTCCGATGTGCCGCAAGCGCTGTCATGAAGGGCTTCCGAGGTCTTGACCGGGGACAGACAATCGCTATGGTCTAGACTAATGGCGAGCGTGAATACCGGGTCCCCCAGCTCGAAGCCGTCAGAACTCTCCACGGCTGCCCTTCGCCGCTGACGGGGCGTGCCTTCACTTCGCCTCCGCTTTCAACCAGGCCGTCCGTAAGGGTGTGCGGCACCCCTGTGTCCTCCCCTCCTCGCCGCTTTCCGGTCGGCCGGACCGTGAAGGAGTTGGCATGAACGTCAAGAGGAAGCTCGCGGCGGGAATCGGGGCCGGGATCGCGCCTCTGCTCGTCCTCACGCTGCCGGCGGCCCCGGCCAGTGCGCACGGCTACATCGACTCGCCGCCGAGCCGTCAGGCACAGTGCGCCGCGGGCACGGTGGAGTGCGGAGCCATCAAGTGGGAGCCGCAGAGCGTCGAGGGCCCCAAGGGGCTCACCAGTTGCAGCGGCGGCAACGAGCAGTTCGCCGAGCTGGACGACGACAGCAAGGGCTGGGCGGTCACTCCCGTCGGGAGCTCGACGAGCTTCAAGTGGCACCTGACGGCACGTCACGCGACGAGCACTTGGCAGTACTTCGTCGGCGGCTCGAAGATCGCGGAGTTCGACGACGGCGGTGCGCAGCCCGGGGAGACCGTCACGCACCAGGTCGACTTCGGCGGTCTGAGGGGCGAGCAGAAGGTGCTCGCCGTCTGGAACATCGCGGACACGGCCAACGCCTTCTATGCGTGCGTCGATGTGAACGTCGGCGGCTGAGGCGAGCCGGCCGGCCGATCCGCCGCGGCGCCGCCGGAGGTGTTTCCTCCGGCGGCGCCCTGGTGTGTGCGGCCGGCCCTCCCGCGGTCGTGTGCCCTGCGGCTTCGCCGCGGCGGCGCCTCCGCGCGACCATGGACGAAGAGCACGTGGGAGACTGGTGGGACCGTGTAGTTCAACAATGAACTAATTGAAACAATGGCTTCCGCCGGAGCCGACGAGAGGGTGAGAGTGGTGCAGTTCGGGATCTTCACCGTCGGGGACGTCACGACCGATCCCACCGACGGCCGCACGCCGAGCGAGCACGAGCGGATCAAGTCGATGGTCGCGATCGCGCTGAAGGCCGAAGAGGTGGGCCTCGACGTCTTCGCCACGGGGGAGCACCACAACCCGCCCTTCGTGCCCTCCTCGCCGACGACCATGCTCGGCCACATCGCCGCGCGCACCGAACGGCTCATCCTCTCCACCTCGACGACCCTGATCACCACCAACGACCCGGTGAAGATCGCCGAGGACTACGCGATGCTCCAGCACCTGGCCGACGGCCGCGTCGATCTGATGATGGGCCGCGGCAACACCGCCCCCGTCTATCCGTGGTTCGGGCAGGACATCCGGCAGGGCATCCCGCTGGCGATCGAGAACTACGCGCTGCTGCACAGGCTGTGGCGGGAGGACGTGGTGGACTGGGCGGGCCGCTTCCGCACCCCGCTCGAGGGCTTCACCTCCACACCGCGGCCGCTCGACGGCGTGCCGCCTTTCGTCTGGCACGGCTCCATCCGCAGCCCGGAGATCGCCGAGCAGGCCGCGTACTACGGCGACGGCTTCTTCGCGAACAACATCTTCTGGCCCAAGGAGCACTACATGAAGCTCATCGGGCTCTACCGCGAGCGCTTCGCGCACCACGGACACGGCACCCCGGAGCAGGCGATCGTGGGTCTCGGTGGCCAGGTCTTCATGCGCAGGAACTCCCAGGACGCGGTGCGGGAGTTCCGTCCCTACTTCGACAACGCGCCCGTCTACGGGCACGGGCCGACGCTGGAGGAGTTCACCGACCAGACGCCGCTGACCGTGGGCAGTCCGCAGGAGGTCATCGACAAGACCCTCACCTTCCGCGAGGCTTTCGGCGACTACCAGCGGCAGCTGTTCCTCATGGACCACGCGGGCCTTCCGCTGAAGACCGTGCTGGAGCAACTGGACATGCTCGGCGAGGAAGTGGTGCCCGAACTTCGCAAGGAGTTCGCCGCGCGCAGGCCGGCCGGAGTGCCGGACGCCCCCACTCACGCGTCGCTGCTCGCTCAACGCGGCTGAACCCCGCCGGAATTGGTTCCGACCAATCCCCGCACGCGCATTGTGGCGTGTGTTACACAGTGGCATGCTCAACGGGCAGTTACCGGGAAGTAGCCCTACAGAGGAGCACCCGTTGAGTAGCACCCACCCCCACACCCCACCGTCCGAAGGGCAGCCGGAGCACACTCCCTCTCCGGGGCCCCGCAGCAGCCGCCGCACCGTACTGCGTGCGGGCGCCGCGCTGACCGGACTCGGCCTGGCCGGTGCCACGCCGGGCGCCCAGGCCGCGCAGGCCGAAAACGCCGTGAACACCGGCAGCTCGGCCGCCGGAAGCGGCTATCTCGTGGGCCGGGGCGTCGCCGACGCCACCGGCGAGATCGCCGAGGTCGGCATGATGGGCTACGGTCGCGTCGACCAGCAGGCCGAAGGACTCCACACCCGCCTGCGCGCCCGTGCGTTCGTCTTCGCGGACCAGGAGACGCGCGAGCGCGTGCTCCTCGTCGTTGTCGACACCGCCATGATCTTCGAGAGCGTGCACCAGGCCGTGCTGAGCAGGCTCGGGGAGAAGTACGGCGACCTCTACACGCACCGCAACGTCATGCTCACCGCCACCCACACGCACTGCGGACCGGGCGGCTCCTCGCACCACCTGCTCTACGACCTCACCACGCTGGGCTTCCACAAGAAGACCTTCGAGGCGATGACGGACGGCATCGTCGAGGCAGCGACCCGCGCCCACGAAGACGCAGCGCCCGCCGAACTCACCCTCACGCATGCGGAGTTGACGGGCACCAGCGTCAACAGGTCACGCGAGGCCTTCGAACGCAACCCCTCCGGGCTGCGCGGCCACTTCCCGGACGGCATCGACCCGCAGAGCACGCTGCTGCGCGTCGAGCGCGAGGGGCGGGCCGTCGGGGCGGTCAACTGGTTCGCCGTGCACTGCACCAGCATGTCCGGCGACAACAAGGTGATCAGCGCCGACAACAAGGGCTACGCCGCCCACCACTGGGAGCGGGAGGTCGGGGGAGCCGACTATCTCGGCGGCACCGCACCCGAGTTCGTCTCCGCCTTCGCGCAGACCAACGCCGGCGACATGTCCCCGAACCTCGACCTGAAACCGCCGACGACGCCGGCCGACTTCGAGAGCACCCGCGAGTGCGGACTGCGCCAGTACAAGTCCGCCGCGGGCCAACTCGACCAGCGGGGAACGAAGATGACGGGCGGAGTGGACTCCAGGCTCGTCTACATCGATCTCTCGGACGTGACGGTCGAGCCGGAGTTCACCGGAGACGGCAAGCAGCACAAGACCGCCAAGCCCGCCATCGGCGCGTCGATGGCGGCCGGAAGCCTCGAGGACGGCCCGGCGTTCCCCGGCTTCGAAGAGGGCGAGAACCCCCTCTGGGACGCGATCTCGGACTCCGTCATCTACGAGGCCTCACCCGAGCTGCGCGAAGCGCAGGCACCGAAGGGAATCGTCGCCCCCGTCGGGGAGATGAACCGCATCTACCCGTGGGTGCAGGAACAGGTTCCGGTGCAGCTGGTGCGCATCGGGCAGCTGTATCTCATCGGCGTTCCCGGCGAGGTGACCGTGTGCGCCGGGCTGCGGCTGCGCCGCACGGTCGCGGAGACCGTCGGGGCGGAGGTGAAGGACGTCCTCGTCGCGGGCTACGCCAACTCCTACTTCCACTACCTGACCACGCCCGACGAGTACGACTCGCAGCAGTACGAGGGCGGCAGCACCCTCTTCGGGCGCTGGCAGCTGCCCGCCGTCGAGCAGACGGCGGCGCAGCTCGCACGCGCCATGCGGGACGGGAAGAGCCTGCCGCTCGGGCCCGTCGCACCGGACATCTCCGGGAAGACGATCTCCCTGCAGCCGCCGATCGTGCTGGATGCGCCGCCGCTGGCACGCGAGTTCGGCGACGTGCTCACGGCTCCGCGCGCCAACTACCGGGCGGGGGAGCGGGTCACGGTCGTCTTCGCGGGCGCCCACCCCGGCAACGTGCTGCACCGGGGCGGGACCTATCTGCGCGTGGAAGCGCGGAAGGACGGCGAGTGGCGCACCGTCGCGGACGACGGGGACTGGTCGACGACCTTCCGCTGGGAGCGTTACGGGGTCGCCGCCTCGAAGGTGACCGTCACCTGGGACATCCCCGAGGGGACGGCCTCCGGCGAGTACCGGATCACCTACGAGGGCGACGCCAAACCGGTCGCGGGCGACCCGAAAGCCATCTCAGGGGCCAGTTCCCCGTTTACCGTGACGGGCTGACACCGTGAGCGGCTGACGGGCCGCCCGTGGGGCGGCCGGGCAGTGCTTACTGCAGCTGCTGCTGCTCGGCCTCCCCGCCGCCGTCGCCGATCGTCGCGCCGGTGGCCTCCAGCGCGTCGGTGACCGGCTGGAAGAAGGTCTCGCCGCCCTGCGTGCAGTCGCCGCTGCCGCCCGAGGTCAGGCCCACGGCCTGGTCCTCGGAGAACATCGCGCCGCCGCTGTCGCCGGGTTCGGCGCAGACGTTCGTCTGGATCATGCCGTTGACGACGTCGCCCCCGCCGTAGTCGACGGTGGCGTCCAGGCCGGTGACCTCGCCGTCGCTGAGGCCGGTCGTGCTGCCGCTGCGCTGCACCTGCATGCCCACGGCGGCCTCGGCCGCGCCGGTGATCTCCTGCGTTCCGCCCTGGCCCTCACCCAGCGGGTCGAGGTTCACGGCGCTGGGCGCCTCGGCCTGGGCGTCGTCGAGCGTGGCGATCGCGAAGTCGGTCTCCGGGAACTGCGAGTCCGTGATCGAGCCGAGTGCCTGGGCACCGGCCTCGTCGGAGGTCCAGTTCTGAGCGGCGTTGCCGCAGTGGCCCGCGGTCAGGAAGGCGGGCGCTCCGTCGACCTGCACGTTGAAGCCGAGCGAACAGCGGGTGCCCTCGGCGAAGATGGCGTCGCCGCCGAGCACACCTTCGGCAGCCGCGTCGCCGCCTTCGCCGGCGCCCGCGCCGTCGTCGCCCTGGCCTGCTCCGTTGCCGTTGCCGGCGCCCTCCTCGCCCTGGCCCGCGCCGTTACCGGGGCCCTGGTCGCCGGCGTCGCCCTGGCCGGCTCCGCCGTTGCCCGTGAACTTCTGGAACTTACCGGCGGTCCGCTTCACCGACATCATGCCGTCCATGCCGGCGGCGGTCTCGTTCAGCGAGGCCCACTCATCGTCGTCGACCGTGCTGTCGGCGAGAACGGAGACCTTGTTGGTGCGGGGGTCGATCGACCAGGCCGAGCCCGGCACCGAAGCGCCGTTCGCGAGGGTGTCGCTGACCTTCTGCAGCTCCGCCTTGGAGTTCTGGACGATTCTCGCCTCGGCGCCGCTCTCCTGGACGCGCTGGGCGGTCTCCTCGTCGGTGACGTTCATGACGAGTCGTTTGGCCTTGCTGTCGATGAACCAGCCCGCGGTGCTCGACCCGTTCTCGTCCGCCAGCTTCGTGCCCATCGCGGCGGCGGCCTTCGCGCTCATCGTGCGTGGACCGGGGGCTTCCTGGCCCGCGTTCGCGTACGGAAGCATGATCGCCGCCGTCGCAAGTGCCGCTGTGCCCGCGCCGGCTATCACATACGCCCGTTTCTTGTCCTTGCGTCGATGGCTCAACTCACTGTCCTCCCTGGGGTGGTGGACCGGCGCCTCGCCGGCTCGGCGCAGTGGCACGCCATGGTCCTCCACAGGTACTCGCTCCGCCCGTTTCGTAGTTGAGACCGCTCAATGTCCGTGAGTTTCCCTCGCCGTTGCCTTTGAGGCGGTAGCCTCAGCGGGTTCCAGCGGGGAACGGGCGGGCAGCCGCCGGACCGTACGGGGGATGGCTGCTCATCACACGCCACCACGTCTGAACTGCCCCTTTTTCAGAGCCTTTTGGCCAGCCGGGGGCGGGCGCGACCAGTGATGTACCGGGGAGTACCGTTCTGTCCTCGCACGACATCCGCTCTTTGCACCACTTCTTCATCTTCAGAGGGAGACCATGACCGCTATACGCCACAGATGGCACCGCGCCGCCGCCGTCGCCACGGGTGCCGCCGCGCTCGTCGGTACCGGGATGTTCGTCGCCTCCCCCGCGTCGGCCCACGTGCCGGGCTGGGAGGTGGACTGCTACACCACGAGCATCCACCTGGAGAACTACAGCGACAAGGCCGAGAACACCATCAAGATCACCGCGGGTGACGAGACCCTGGTGGACGAGAAGTTCGGCCGCACCTTCGACAAGAAGGTGAACCTCCCCAAGCACACCTCCCCCCTCGATGTCCACCTGGTCATCGACGCCGGTGACGACGACAAGTTCGACCGCGACGAGCACAAGACGTCGCCCGTGTGCGAGGAGTCCCCCTCGCCCACGCCGAGCGAGTCCTCGCCCGAGCCCTCGCCGAGCGAGTCCAGCAGCGAGGCCCCGGCGCCCTCAGAGAAGCCCAGCACCGCTCCCAACGGCGGAGGCGACGACCTCGCCGAGACCGGTGCCTCCAGCGCCACCCCGATGATCGCCGGCGCGGCCGGTGTCGTCCTGGCCGCGGGCGCAGGCCTGGTCGTGGTCTCCCGCAAGCGCCGCTCCGCGCAGGACTGAGCCCGCCCCGCGCATACTTCGGCAAGCCCGACGGGCCCGGCAGCCAAGTGGAGGCTGCCGGGCCCTGGTTGTGCGAGCGGTGGTCCGCGCGGGTCAGCCCGCGACCTGCCGGGCGACAGCCCTGGCCGGCGGGCCGGTCAACAGCGCTCGAAGACCGCGGCGAGGCCCTGCCCGCCGCCGATGCACATGGTCTCCAGTCCGTAGCGCGCCTGCGTGCGCTGCATGTGGTGCGCCAGCGTCGTGAGGATCCGGGCGCCGGTTGCACCGACCGGGTGGCCGAGCGAGATGCCCGAGCCGCACACGTTGATGCGCTCCTCGTGGTCCTTGTCCGTCCAGCCCAACTCGCGGGTGCAGGCGAGGACTTGAGCGGCGAAGGCCTCGTTGAGCTCGATCAGGTCCAGGTCGCTCGCCGACAGTCCGGCACGCTCCAGGGCCTCCGTGGTCGCACCCACCGGCCCGATTCCCATCGTCTTCGCAGGAACTCCCGCGCGGGCGAAGGAGATCAGCCGCAGCATCGGCGTCAGGCCGAGGCGTTCGGCCGTCGCGGCCGTGGTGACCAGGCACGCGGCGGCGGCGTCGTTCTGGCCGCTGGCGTTCCCGGCCGTGACCGTGGCCTCGGGGTCCGTCTTTCCCATCACCGGGCGCAGCGCGGCCAGTTGGTCCGCCGTGGTGTCCGGCCGCGGATGCTCGTCGACGGACACCGTGCTCTCGCCCTCACGTCCCCGCACCGTCACCGGCACGATCTCCTCGGCGAACCAGCCCTCCTCCATGGCGCGGGCGGCACGCTGCTGCGAACGAAGGGCGAGGGCGTCCTGGTCCTCGCGGGAGACGCCGTACTCGCGGCGCAGATTCTCCGCCGTCTCGATCATGCCGCCGGGTACGGGGTGGTGCTCGCCGCCCGCGGTGACCCGCCCGCGGGCGAGAGCGTCGTGCAGCTGGAGCCCGGGGCCCCTGATGCCCCAGCGCCCTTCGTGGGTGTAGTAGGGGGCGGCGCTCATCACGTCGACGCCGCCCGCGATCACGACCTCGCTGAAGCCGGCCTGTATCTGCATCGCGGCGTCGAGGACCGCCTGGAGCCCCGAACCGCAGCGCCGGTCGATCTGGCTGCCGGTGACCGACTCCGGCAGCCCGGCGTCCAGCGCGGCGACACGGCCGATGGCCGGGGCCTCGGCGCTCGGATAGGCGTGGCCGAGGATCACCTCGTCGACCTGCGAGCCGTCGATGCCGCTGCGAGCGACGATCTCCGAGATGACGTGTGCCGCCAGCGCGGCGGGCCGCCGGCCTGCCAGGGCGCCGCCGAAGCGCCCGATCGGCGTGCGAAGGGGGTGGCAGATGACGACGTCGGTGCGAGCCGGAGCGGGGGCTGACATGGAGAGGCCTTCCTGACTGGTTCTGGCTGGTCGCGGTCACGGGCGGGGACGGGCGGAGAAGAGGGCAGGGACAGGGACAGGAGGGGGCGCACGTCGGGATCGAGGCTTGCCCACGACCCTTCCACCGCGCACTTTTCCGGTCCAATATCCGATTCGCCTCGCACTGATACGCGGGCGCACTCAATCGCTGCCGTGCCCAATCGCTGCCGCATCCCGCCGCGTTCACGACCCCGGAGGCGGCAGCGCGTCGGCCGCGACCTCCAGAACGCTGCGCAGCGCCGCCGACGGGTTGTCCGTACGCCAGGCCAGGGCCGCCTGGAGCACCACGGGCGGTCCGGCCAGCGGACGGTAGACGAGGCCGGTCTGCTGGATGTGCATGCAGGAGGTGAGCGTCAGCGTCACGCCGACTCCCATCGCCACGAGGGCGAGGATCGTGTACGAGTCGGGGGCCTCCTGCACGATCCGCGGGTGGAAGCCGCTGTGTTCGCACGTCTCCAGCGTGACGTCGCGCAGGCTGGAGCCGGTGCGGGCGGGAAAGCTGACGAACGGCTCCTCGGCCAGGTCGCCCACGGTGATCCGCTCGTGGCGGGCGAGGGGGTGGTCCGAGGGCAGTGCGCACACCAGCTCCTCCTCGGCGATCACCCGGTGCTCGACTCCTGGCCGGTTCACCGGGAGCCGCACGAAGCCCAGATCCAGCGTTCCGTCGGCGACCCGAGCCACCGCCCTGTTCGCGTACGTCTGGCCCTGCATGACGAGCTCGATGCCGGGGTGCGCCGCCCGTACGGCACGGGTGAGGCGGGGCAGTGCGGTGTGGCTGGAGGCACCGGCGAAACCGACCCGGACGCGCCCGTACTCGCCGCGCCCGGCGGCCTTGGCCACCCGCGTCGCGATGTCGATGTCCTCCAGGACCGTGCGGACGGGCTTGAGGAACGCCTCGCCGGCGCTCGTCAGCCGCACCGAGCGCGTGCTGCGTTCGAAGAGCTGGACCCCCAGCTCCTTCTCCAGCTGCCGGATCTGCTGGCTCAGGGGCGGCTGGGCCATCTGGAGCCGCTTGGCGGCACGGCCGAAGTGCAGCTCCTCGGCGACGGCGACGAAGGAGGAGAGGTAGCGCAGTTCCACGTCGGTACGCTCCCGTCGGCCAGTTATCAGTTTCACGTCTCAAACTGACCTTAATTCGGTATTGGACGCCAATCAATGCCGGGTGGGAACGTGGTCTCCCGGGCCTGCCGTGACCAATGTCGTGATCAATGTCGTGATCAATGCCGTGACAACGGCACCGAGGCGCACCGATGCGTACCGAACCGCACCGAGGAGATGTGGAGATGGCCGTGGAGACCGCCGTGGACAAGACGATGACGATGCGGGAGGCCGTCGCAGCCCATGTCAGGGACGGCGACACCGTCTCCCTCGAAGGCTTCACGCATCTCATACCGACCGCGGCCGGGCACGAGATCATCCGCCAGGGCCGCCGCGACCTGACCGTGATCCGCATGACCGCCGACATCGTCGTCGACCAGATGCTGGCCGCCGGGTGCGTCTCGCGGCTGGTCTCCTCCTTCGTCGGCAACTCCTCCGCCGGCTCGCTGGGCGAGCTGCGCCGCCGCGTGGAGAGGGCCGACCCCGAGCCGCTCGCCTTCGAGGAGTACAGCCACTACGGCATGATCTGCCGCTACATCGCCGGCGCCCAGAGGCTGCCCTTCTACCCGTTGCGCAGCTACGGCGGCAGTGACCTGCCGAGCGTCAACCCGGCCCTGCGCAAGGTCACTTCGCCCTACCCGGGCCCGGACGGCGAGAGCGAGCAGATCTACGTCGTGCCGCCCGTCAACCCGGACGTGACGATCGTGCACGCGCAGCGCGCCGACCGCTCCGGGAACACCCAGATCTGGGGTCTGACCGGCGTCCAGGCCGAGGCCGTGTACGCGGCGCGCAAGGCGGTCGTCGTCGTGGAGGAGGTCGTCGAGGACGAGGTCGTGCGCTCCGACCCGAACCGCACCGTCATCCCGTCGCACGCGGTGGACGCCGTCGTCGTCTGCCCGCGCGGTGCTCACCCGTCCTTCGCCCAGGGCTACTACGACCGCGACAACGCCTTCTACCGCTCCTGGTCGGCGATCAGCAAGGACAAGGAGCGGCTGACCGCCTGGCTGGAGGAGTGGGTGCACGGGACCGCGGACCACGCCGAGTACGTCGCCAAGCTCGGCGAGGAGTTCTGGGAGGGCCTCGCCGTCGGAGAGGCGATGAGCCTGCCGGTGAACTACGGCCGCAGGCTGTGAGCCCCGCCCGTCCGCCGTCCCGTTCCGCACCGGCACCCGGCCCCGCCACGCGCCCGGGGCCACCGTACTCCCCGACCCGTATCCCGCACCTCCGCACACGGAAGTGAGCCGCAGATGACCACCGACACCGTGACCTCCTCCGAGCTGCTGTCCGTCGTCGCCTCCCGCGAACTGGCGGGCAGGCGCACGGTGTTCGCCGGAATCGGGCTGCCCACGCTGGCCGCCTCCCTCGCCCATCTCACCGTCGCGCCCGGACTGGAGATCGTCTACGAGTCCGGGGTGTGCGGCGCGCACCCTTCGCACCTGCCCGAGACCATCGCCGACGCCGTGCTCATCACCGGAGCCGAGGCGGTCATTCCGATGCCCACGCTCTTCGGGTCGGTCCTCCAGGGCGGCCACATCGACGTCGGCTTCCTCGGCGCCGCCCAGATCGACAAGTGGGGCAACCTCAACTCCTCCGTCATCGGGGACTGGCACCACCCCAAGGCCCGGCTGCCCGGATCGGGCGGCGCGAACGAGGTCATGGCCAGCTCCGGCGAGGTGTTCGTCGTCATGCGCCGCCACGATCCGCGCTCCTTCACCGAGCTCGACTTCTGCACCTCGCCCGGCCCGGACCGGGCGCTCGCCGACGGCATCCGCCCGCTGGGTTCCGGAGTCACGCGCGTCATCACGGAGTTGGGCATCCTCGCGCGCGAAGGCGTGGGCGAGGAGCTGAAGCTGGCCGCCCTGCACCCGGGTGTGACGGCCGAGGACGTGAAGGCCAACACCGGCTGGAACCTGAGGACCGCCGGCGACCTCAGCGTCATCGAGCCGCCCTCGGCGGACGAACTGGCCCTGCTGCGCGAAGATGTGGACCCCGAGCGCGTGTATCTGCGCTGACGGGACGACGAGGGGACGGCAACGGGCGGGTGCCGTCCGGCCGGGACGGGCCGGGCGGCGGCAGCGGTCCGGGGGAGCGGAGACGGAGAAGGCATGCGCATCAGAATCGTCGGTACGGGCGTCATGGGCCGCGGCATCGCACAGTGGGCCGCCACGGCCGGGCACACCGTCGAACTCGCCGACGCGCGCGAGGAGTCGGTCACCGAAGCCGTCGCATTCGTGACCGGCATGCTGGAGCGCGCCGTGAAGAAGGGCCGGATGAGCCAGGACGACGCGGACGCCGCCCGCGAGCGCCTGGTGCCGCTCTCCTCGCCCTTCACGGCACCCGGGAGCGACGAGACCGCGCCCGCCCTCGTCGTGGAGGCCGTGCGGGAGGACCTGGAGACGAAGGCCGCCGTCTTCACGGAGCTCGCGAAGGTGCTGCCGGAGGCCACCGTCTTCGCGACCAACACCTCCTCGCTGTCCGTCACGGAGATCGGCGCTCGGCTCGCCGACCCCTCCCGCCTGGGCGGGCTGCACTTCTTCAACCCCGTGCCGCTGATGAAGATCGCGGAGGTCGTGCCCGGCGCGGCCACCCGCGAGGACGTCCCCGGATTCCTCACCGAGTTCGTCGAGGGCTGTGGGCACCGGGCGGTGACCGTGGCGGACACTCCCGGCTTCCTCGTCAACCACGCCGGGCGCGGGCTGGTCACCGAGGCGCTGGCGCTGCTGGAGGAGTCCGTCGCACCGCCCGCGGACCTCGACGCGGTCGCCCGGGACGTGCTGGGCCTGCGCATGGGCCCGTTCGAACTCATGGACCTCACCGGGCTCGACGTCACGGCCTCCGTCATCGACACGATCTGGCGCGGATTCCGCCACTCCGACCGGCTGCGGCCCTCGTACCTCACCGCGAACCGGGTCACCGCCGGACTGCACGGCCGCAAGACCGGCCGCGGCTTCTACCCGTACGGGCCCGCCGCCCCCGGCGACGCCGCCGCCCCCACGCCGCCCCCCGCGGGCGGCGACGCCTCACGCGCGGTGGAGGTCGCGGGCGAGGGGCCGGACGCCGACGCGGTACGGGCACTGCTCGGCAGCGCCGAGGCGAGGCGGAGCGAGGGCGCGGCCGGCACAGAGGGCGGTGGCCCCGCTGCCGAGCCGCTGCTGCTCGTGCCCACCTGGGGCGGGACGGTCGCCGATGCCGTCGCCGAGCACGGCCTGCCCGCCGCCCGCACCCTCGGTATCGACCCGCTCTCGCTCGGCACCGCACGTCGCGTGCTCGCCGTGACGCCGGCCACCGCACCCGAAGCGGTCCGGGACGCGGCCGCCGCGCTCGCCGCCGACGGCACACAGGTCACCGTCGTGCGGGACACCGCGGGTTCCGTCGCGCAGCGCCTGCTGGCCTCCGTCGTCTCGGTGGCCGCCTCCATCGCCGAACGCCACATCGCGGCGCCCGCGGATATCGACCTGGCCGTCACCGCGGGCCTCGGCTACCCGTACGGTCCGCTGGCGTGGGGCGAACGCATCGGTGCCGCCCGGATGTTCGCGCTTCAGCGCGCACTTCTGGCCACCACCGGCGATCCCCGGTACAGGCCGACGCGCTGGGTCAGGGAGCGGGCTCAGCTCGGGCTGCCGCTGACGGCCCCCGACGTCCCGCTCACCCAGCACACCCAGGAGAACTCCCCATGACGAGGAGGGACTTCGGCCTCACCGAGACGCAGCGTGACATCAGGGCCATGGCGGCGGACTTCGCCGACCGCGAGATCGCACCGCATGCCCGCGAATGGGACCGCGCCGAGCGCGTCGATCCGGCCATCCCCAAGCGCCTGGGCGAACTCGGCTTCCTCGGCCTGACGATTCCCGAGCGCTACGGCGGTGTCGAGGCGGACATGCTCTCCTACGTCCTGGCGACCGAGGAGCTGGGGCGCGGCGACTCGTCGGTGCGGGGCATCGTCTCGGTCTCCCTCGGCCTGGTGACGAAGACGATCGCCGCGCACGGCACCGAGTCCCAGTGCGAGGAGTGGATACCGCGGCTGGTCAGCGGTGACGCCCTGGGCTGCTTCGCCCTGACCGAGCCGGGAACCGGCTCCGACGCCGGCTCGCTGACCACACGGGCCACGCCCGACGGCGACGACTGGATCATCGACGGCGGCAAGATGTTCATCACCAACGGCACCGTCGCCGACGTCGCGCTGACCTTCGCCCGCACCAGCGAGAGAGGCATCACCGCGTTCCTCGTGCCCACGGCCAGTCCCGGCCTGACCGCCACGGAGATCCACGGCAAGCTCGGGCTGCGCGGCCAGGCGACGGCCGAACTCGCCTTCGAGGGCGTGCGGGTTGCGGACTCGGCGCGTCTGGGGCCCGTCGACCGCGGCCTGGGCATCGCGCTCGGCGCGCTCTCCCGCGGCCGCGTCTCGGTGGCCGCCGGAGCCGTAGGCCTGGCCCAGGCG
The DNA here is from genome assembly GCF_004217425.1 of Streptomyces sp. CNZ301. Classification (NCBI taxonomy): domain Bacteria; kingdom Bacillati; phylum Actinomycetota; class Actinomycetes; order Kitasatosporales; family Streptomycetaceae; genus Streptomyces; species Streptomyces sp. CNZ301. The sequence goes on along the minus strand of NZ_SHLG01000002.1, from coordinate 326,496 downwards.
GCGCTCGACGCCGCCGTCGGATACGCAGCGCAGCGCGAGCAGTTCGGCAGGAGCGTGGCCTCGTTCCAGCTGGTGCAGGAGCTGCTGGCGGACTCCGAGGTGGACATACGGGCGTCCCGGCTGCTCACGCACCAGGTGGCGAGGATGGCCGACGCGGGCGTGCCGCCGAAGGAGTACGCGACGGACGCGTCCATCGCCAAATACCACGCGAGCGAGGCCGCCGTGCGGGTCAGCAACAATTGCCTGCAGACCTTCGGCGGTTACGGCTTCATAGACGAGTACCCCGTCGGCAAGTACCTGCGGGACGCGCGAGTTCTCACGCTCTACGAAGGCACCAGCCAGGTCCAGAAGCTGATCATCGGCCGGAGCCTGACAGGTGTGAACGCGATGACGTGAGATGCGAGTTGCGGCCGGTTCGGTAGCTGTCGGGGAGAGCCATCGATGAGAAGGTGTGTCGCCGGCGACCGCGCGCGTAGGGGAGAGCAGTGACCGCGAAAGACGAGATCGACACCAGCAGGCCGCACCCGGCCCGCGTCTACGACTACTGGCTGAACGGCAAGAGCCACTACGAGGCGGACATCGCCGCCGGTGACCGGGTCGTGGACGTGTGGCCCGGGGTGCTGCTCGGCGCCCGGCTCAACCGTGAGTTCATGCACCGGGCCACCCGCTGGCTCGCGCGGGAGGCGGGCATACGGCAGTTTCTCGACATCGGCTCGGGAATACCGACCGAACCCAACCTCCATCAGGTCGCCCAGGCGGTCGCGCCCGAAACCCGGGTCGTCTACGTCGACAACGACCCGATCGTGCTCCGGTACGCACAGGGACTGCTGAGCGGCACCGCCGAGGGCCGCACCGCCTATGTGCACGCGGACTTCACCGAACCCGAGGCCATCCTCGAGGCCCCCGAACTGCGGGAGACCCTCGACTTCGGCCGTCCCGTCGCGCTGTCGCTGATCGCACTGCTGCACTTCATCACCGACGAGCGGGGCGCGTACGACATCGTCCGCAAGCTGATGGACGCGCTGCCGTCCGGCAGTTACCTGGTCGTCTCGCACGCCACCGCCGACTTCGACCCGGATCTGCTCACTCGTGTCGCCGAGGCGTACCAGTCGTCCGTCGCGGAGGGCCAGATCCGCTCCAGCTCCGAGGTGAACCGCTTCTTCGAAGGGCTCGAGCTCGTCGAGCCGGGCGTGGTCGTCGCCCACCGGTGGCGCCCCGACGACGGCGAGTCCCAGCCGGACATCACCGACGCGGAGTTCCCCGTCTACGGAGGGGTCGCGCGAAAGCCCTGACCGCGCCGGGCGCGCGGCCGGAACGCGGCGGCGCATGCTTCGCCCTGCCGGGGGTAACTGCTGGCCAGACAGTACCTAGGCCCTCCGGGGGTGCAAGCAGATGGAGAACTTCCTGACTGAGATGAGGAGAAAGGCGAAGTCGTCCGCGAAGGGGAACAGCGGCGGCACGGCGACGAAGAAGACGCCCGGGAAGGCGCCTGGAAGGACGACGAGCGGAACGAAAAGCACAGCGAAGAAGACGTCGAAAAGCACCACGAAGTCGAAAAGTGCGACGAAGCCGAAAAGTACGGCGAAGCGGTCATCGGCGGCCAGTCCGAAGAAGCCCTCGAAGAGCGCCCCCGGGAAGGCGGCGGCCCGCAACGGGACCGCCCGCCGGACCGCGCTCACCCAGCATCAGCTGTCCCTCGTGTGGCGCGTGCTGATCCTCGCGGTCGCGTTCGTGGCGATGGTCGGCTTCGCGGTCGTGCTCTCCAAGCTGACGCTGGGCCCTTCGGCCGCGTCCGAGTCGCTCACGCACAACAATCTGCGTCCCGGTGACTCGATCCGCAACTACCTCACGCAGCCCGCTCTGCGCGACACCATCAAGCAGCTGGGCGGGAACATCGTGCTCGGCATGCCCTTCGGTGCGCTCCTGCCGGCCCTGGTGCCCCGCACCCGCGGCCTCGTGCGCGTGATGCTGACGACGGCGGTGGTCATGCTGGCGGTGGAGCTGGTGCAGGGAGCCCTCGTCCAGGGCCGCGCCTTCGACATCGACGACGTCATCCTCAACAGCAGCGGTGCCGTGATCGGTTACCTGATCATCGGGCGCCGCCTCGGACGCGCGGTGCATCCGCGGCGGCCCCACTGGTGGCACCGGTTCGCCGTCAGCGGCCGCGCTTCCCGCGGTCGTCCGTGAACTGGACCGAGACCTTCTCGTAGCCCAGCGAGACCAGCAGTTCCCGCAGCATGTTCCGGGTGTTCTTCTCGGCCCGGTCGGTGAGGTCGCTCTTCTTCGCGGCCTCACCGATGTGGCGCACGGCGAGCTTGTGCACCTCGCGCTCGTCGTTCGGGTTGTCGGAGAAGACATCGGCGAGCCTGTCGAGCAGACCGCGCTGCTTCGTCACCGCGTAGGAACGCTCCGCGTCCAGCGCGGGCTTCTCCAGGCGGGCGTGGGGGAGCTTCACCGTGGCTTCCGTACGGTCACGGCTGACCTTCACCTGGTCCTCGCCGACGTCCCCCAGGTCGACGAAGGCGCCGACGTCGCCCTTGCCGACGAAGAGGGTGCGGTTGCCGCGCACCGCGTCCGGCAGGAACTTCGCGTCCTTGTCCAGATCGACGACGACCTGGAAGCTGCCCGACGCCGCCTCGTAACGGCTCATGTCCTGGATGGACTTGAGCAGAACGGGCCCGGTGCGGTCCCTGGTCTCCGTCCCGAACGGATTCGTCGCCTTCGGCAGGAGGTTCAGCACCCCCGCAAGCAGGAGGAGCAGGAGAAGAAGGATCAACGCCATGAAGAGCATGACCCACCACGACGGACGCCTGCGGGGATCGCCTGAACGCTGCACGGGTGACATGTGACCGTCCCTTCGGACAACCGTTGGACGCACGGACACCCTCCGGTTGCCCCGGCTTCCGCCGGTTCATGGTCGCCACTGCGCGGGGCCCGCCCGCGGCGCCGGGCGACGGGCAGCCGCGGCCGCCCCTCGGCCCGGCGTCAGCCCAGTGCGAAGACCCGGTCCACGAAGGCGTTCGCGAAGACGCGCTCCGGGTCGCGCTCCAGTACCAACCGCCTGAAGTCGCCGGCCCGTTCGTACAACGCCGCGATCCGCTCCGGCTCCATGGCGGTCAGCTTGCCCCAGTGCGGCCGGGCCCCCAGCGGCAGCAGCTTCTCCTCGACGGCCGCGACCACCGGCAGCACCGCCTCCGTGTCCTTGACCCAGGTGAAGTGGAAGGCCACGCAGTCACGCTCCCATGCGGGGCTCAGCCACAGGTCGTCCGCCGCCACGGTGCGCATCTCGGAGATCTGCAGCACCGGTGCGACACGGTCCCCGAGCGCGCGCAGCGCGGCCAGCGCCTCCTGCGTGGCGGCGCGGGGCAGCAGCAGCTCCGACTGGAGCTCTTCGCCGTTGCTGGGCGTGAAGTCGGGCCGGAAGTGCGGCAGCCGCTCGAACCACGGGCCAGGCACGCCCAGTTGCTCGGTGCAGTGCGTCGCGGGGATGCCGGGGATCGGGTGGTGTGCGGCGTCCGCCGGGGTCTCTCCCTCCCAGCCCGGGGGCCGCACGCCGCCGTCGCGTTCCGTCGTGCGGCGCTTGACCCACACCCGCGCCTCACCGCTGAGGTAGTCGGTGAACGCGCTGACGCTGTAGGCGCATCCGAAGATCTCGTCGAACCGCGCGGCCAACTCCGTGAGGGACACGCCCGTGTAGATGTGCTGGGAGACGTCGAAGGACGGCTCCACGCGGAGCGTCAGCCGGGTGACGATGCCCAACGCGCCCAGGGCGACGACCGCGCCGGGGAAGCGCCGCGGTTCGTCCTGGCGGCTCAGCAGCGACAGTTCACCGTCCGGGCCGACGATCTCGACCGATGTCACCGCCGCCGCAAGGCACTTCTCCGAGTCGCCCGAGCCGTGCGTCGCGGTCGCGCAGCATCCCGCGACCGAAATGTGCGGCAGCGAGGCGAGGTTGGCGAGGGCGTGACCGGCCTCGTGCAGGACGCCGGCGACTTCGCCGTACCGCATTCCGGCGCCGACGGTGACGGTCGAGGACGCCTCGTCGACGTCGACCGCGGGCGGCAGGCCGTCGAGCCGCACGAGGTCGCCGGAGGTGTCCGCGACGCGGTTGAAGGAGTGGCCGCTGCCCAGCGCCCGCACGCGGTGCGAGGAGGCGACGATGTGCTGCAACTCCTCGACGGACTGCGGGCGACGGACCCGGCGGGCGGTGAAGACGGTGTTGCCCGCCCAGTTGTGTGCGGGGCTGCCGGACGCGGGAGTGGGCACGCGGGGCTCCAGGGTCGAGGGTCGCTGTCGTCCGGTTCCGGTCGCGCGGGGGCGTCAACACGCCTGCGCGTGACCGGAATCGGCTGGTTGCGGGAAGTGCCGCCCCTGAGGGAATATTTTCGGCCTCCGGGATTGGCCGATCCACGCCACACCACGTACATTCCTTCCCTCGTGCAACTTGCGCAACAGTCCCGCTCCGGGTGACTTCGTGGCGGGGACTGGACAGGGGCATGTGCGGGAATGAGGACGGACAGTGCCGTGGAACGTACCCCTCGCGCAGCGCGAGGAGGAGACCAGAGCGGACACATGCTCGCCATGGCGAGACCCATGCGTCCACAGCCCGGGGAGCTGAGGCATGCGCATCACCGAGATTCCGGGCGGCCTGCCCGACCGCCGCATCCCGGACCGGCCACCGGGGCCGGCAGTGCCCCGGCTGGTGCTGGGGGAGCGGCTGCGGAAACTGCGGGAGGCACAGTACATCTCCCGCAAGGAGGCCGGGGAGGCCATCAAGGCCTCCGACGTGAGCATCGCCCAACTGGAGCGTGGCCGCTGCGGTTTCCAGGAGCGGGACGTGACCGACCTGCTCACCATCTACGGAATCACCGACGAGACGGAACACGCCACCCTGCGGGCCCTCGCGGCGCAGACGAACTCCCCGGGCTGGTGGCACGCCTACCGGGACGTCGTGCCCGACTGGTTCCAGACCTTCCTCGGCCTGGAACAGGCGGCCGGCGTCATCCGAACCTACGAGGTCCAGTTCGTCCCCGGGCTGCTCCAGACACCCGAGTACGCACGCGCCGTCATCGAACTCGGACACCAGGGCGCCCCCGAGCCGCAGATCGCGCGCCGCGTCGAACTGCGCATGCTGCGCCAGCGCATCCTCCACAGCACCCGGCCCCCGCACCTGTGGGCCGTCCTCGACGAAGCCGCGCTGCGCCGCGGCGTCGGCGGCACCGAGACGATGCGCGGTCAGCTGGAACACCTCATCGCCGCGTGCGAACTCCCGCACGTCACGGTCCACGTCATGCCGTTCGCGGCCGGCGCGCACGCCGCCGCGGGCGGACCCGTGACGCTGCTGCGGCTCCCGGAGCGTGAGCTGCCCGACGTCATCTACCTGGAGCAACTCATCGGCGCCACCTACCCGGCGGAGCCGAACGAGGTCGACCACTACCGCCACGTCATCGACCGCCTGGTGACCGACGCGGAACCGGCACGCCGGACCCGCACCTTCCTGCTCGGCCTCCTCGACGAACTCTGACGCGCCACGGCCGGACGAGCCTCGGCAGGACCCCTCAGGACTGCCCGAGCTGCGCCCCCATGGGCCCCGACGCCGCGGTGCGCCGCTCGCCCGCGATGCCCTGCCACCAGGGGGTGGTCGGCAGCACGGGCGCGGACGGTTCGAAGCCGGCGCCCGGCACCGGCAGCGCGGCCCGCACACCGGCCCGCTCCGCGGCGGCCACCAGCCGCTCGACGGGCTCCGCCCAGGGGTGCGGGGCGAGGTTGAACGTGCCCCAGTGGATCGGCAGCAACGCCCCCGCGTTGCGGGTGAGATCGAGATGGGCGCGCAGCCCTTCCTCGGGCGTCATGTGGATGTCGGGCCAGAACTCGCTGTACGCGCCGACCTGGATCATCGTCGCGTCGAACGGCCCGTGCTGCTCGCCGATCGCGGCGAAGCCGGGGAAATAGCCCGTGTCGCCGCTGTGGAAGATCCGGTGCTCGGGGCCCGTCACCGTCCAGGACGCCCACAGGGTGCGCTGCTGGTTGCGCAGGCCCCGGCCGCAGAAGTGGCGGGCGGGGGTGGCCGTCAGTCGCAGCCCGGCGATCTCTGCCGACTCCTCCCAGTCCAGCTCGGTGAACCGGTCCGGCGTCATGCCCCATCTCTCCAGGTGCGCCCCGACACCCAGCGGCACGGCGAACGGCACGCCGCACGCGATGAGTCGGCGGATGGTGGGCAGGTCGAGATGGTCGTAGTGGTCGTGCGAGACGACGACGGCGTCGAGCCGGCCCAGCGCGGCGAGCGGCAAGGGAGCCGGGTGCAGCCGCTTCGGCCCGATGAACGGGAACGGCGAGCAGCGATTGCCCCACACCGGGTCGAACAGCACACGCCTTCCGTCGATCTCCGCGAGGACCGTGGCGTGCCCGAGCCACGTCAGCCGCAGCCCGGAGGCGGGCGGCGAGGTCAGGTCGGGACGGGAGAGGGGGACGGGGCCGGTGGGTCTGCGCCCCTCGCGGCTGAGCAGGGCCCGCAGCATCTCACGCCGGCTGCGCACGGCTCTGGGCGTCCGTCCCGCGGGCAGGGGGTTGCGGAACGCGCCGGCCTGCGTGTCGTAATTCGGCGACCGCTCGATGCGGGCCAGCCGCTCGCCCGAGGGCTCCGCCCCGAAGGAGAGGGGGTCGAAGCCGAGCACGCCGCTCATGGAGTCTCCCGTTCTGCCGATGCCGGCCGCCGTGTGTGCCACAACAACGCCGGTCCTCGTCCGGTTTGTTCCCCGGCGATGAGTTCCCCGGCCCCGTCCGGTCATTACATCGACCGGCGGATGAACCGCCGGCCCCCACGGACGCCCGGGCTTCCGCGTCCCGGGGCGGGACCGGGGCCCGACGGCCCGGAGGAAGGGGCGCGCAGGTGACGACGATGCTCGATCTGGGACCGCAGACGCGTGAGGTGAAGGCACTGCTCGACGGAGTCGGCGACGACCGGCTCGCGGCGCCGACGCCGTGCGAGGACTACTCCGTGGCGGACCTGCTGAGCCACCTGCTCGGGCTGAGCGTGGCCTTCACCGACGCCGCGGCGAAGAAGCTGGGCGAGGCGACCGGCCAGGACCCCGGCGACGGCCCGCCGCCGCTGCCGGAGGACTGGCGCAGCCGGCTGCCCGCCCGGCTCGACGGACTCGCCGCCGCGTGGCGCAGCGAGTCCGCCTGGGAGGGGGAGACCCAGGCCGGCGGCGTCACCCTGCCCGGCGCCCTCGCCGGAGTGGTCGCACTCAACGAAGTGCTCCTGCACGGCTGGGACCTGGCGCGTGCCACGGGGCAGGACTACCACGGTGACCCGGAGAGTCTGAAGGCGTCGATCGGCATGCTCTCGCAGGCGGAGGCCCAGGAGATGCGGGGCACGATCTTCGGGCCCGTCGTCGAGGTGCCCGGCCACGCGCCTCTCCTGGACCGCGCCGTCGCTCTGAGCGGCCGCCGCCCGGACTGGAGCCCGGCTGCTCGTTGACGCTGCGCCGGCGCACCGCGGACCTTCGCCGACCACGCCGCCGTCTGCTTCGAAGCGCTCGGCGGCCGCGTAGGCGACTGGGTGATCGTCGACGAGCCGTGGACCGCCGGGCCCCTCGGACGTCAACTCGGCCTCCATGCACCGGGGAGAAGGACCTGACCGTGTCGGTGCGGGTGATCCACCAGCGGCTGCCGGCGCATGGACCCACCCGCGCGCCAGAGGGCTCCGCCCTGCGGGCCGGCGTTGCGCGCAGCCTCGTCCCGCACACCCTGGAGGCGGCCGACCGTGCCGCCGCCCACGTCTCCGACGGCTCCGTCGACCGCCGGTTCCCCGATGCCGTGCGCGGCCGAGGCAACGCCGCGGACATGCGCGAGCACCGGTGCCGGGTCGCAGGGGCTGGACCTTGTCCCCGGCGGCGACGGCGACTATCGGCGCGCAGCGAGGTCATGGGCATCAACTGCTCCACGCCGCGTCGTCGGCGCCCGCGGAGTGCGGGAGACGGACCCGGACCACGGGCCGTGGCCGTGGAAGGTCCACCCCGGCCCAGCAGGAGGTCCGTGCCCCGACCTCGGACGGAGAACGGACAAGGCAATGGTCCCCGGGACCGGGCAGCGCCGCATCGACGACTTCGGAGCGGACCGGCGCGCCAGGGGATACCGGCCGCGCTTCGGACTCGTTCACCTCGACCGGAACACGCAGCGCCGCACCGTCAAGGACAGCGGCCACTGGTACGCGCGCGTCGCACGCGCCCCCACGCTCTCGCCCTGACCCGTGGAGAGCGGACCGGCGACGGGTATGGACCGGGAGGAGGTGACATGACAAGCCAATCGAGTCCCCGCAACGGAACCGCCCCCCACCCCCGCGCCGGCACACCGCTCCTCGCCGGCATCGACATCGGCAGCACCCACTGCAAGGCCCTGATCTGCACCCCCGACGGCACCGTGGTGGCGCGCGCGCACCGCGCCACACCCCGCAATGCCGACCAACACTCCCACGACGCCGACGAGTTGACCGGCGCCGCCCTCGACGCGCTCACCGACTGCGTACGAGCCGCGGGCCGCGCGCCCCACACCGTCGGACTGACCGGCATGGCCGAGACAGGCGTACCGCTCGACCGGCACGGGGCACCTCTCGGCCCCGTCCTCGCGTGGAACGACCCCGCGCCCGCCCCGCACGCCGAGACGCTGCGCCGCAGGTGCGGCGCAGCGGAACTGCACGCACGCACCGGAGTGCTGCCCAGCGCCAAGGTCCCCCTCGCCCGCTGGTGCTGGCTGCGCGAACACCACCCGGAAGTGCTGAACCGCATGCGGCAGTGGGCGGGCGCCGCCGACCTCGTGGCGCGCGCACTGACCGGACGCGTCGGCACCGACGCGACGTTCGCCCAGCGCAGCATGGCCTGGGAACCCGGAACCGACGGCGCCGCGCTGGGCCGGTGGAGCGCGGAACTCCTCGCCGAGGCCGGACTGACCCCCGCACACATGCCGCACGTCCATCCACCGGGCCGCCCCCTCGGCCCCGTCCCCCGGGCCACGGCACGACGCCTGGGGCTGCGCGCAGGCACGCACGTCGTCGTCGCGGGGCACGATCACCTCGTCGGCGCGTGGGTCGCGGGTGCACGCCGCGCGGGTCTGGCCGCCGACTCCATGGGCACCGCCGAAGCGGTGCTCACCGTCTCCGCGGCACCTCCGGACCGGGCCGCCGCGGCGGCCGAAGGCATGTCCTGGGGACGGCACGCGGACGGCGAACACTGGATCACCCTTGCGGGAATGGCGAGTTCGGGAGCGCTCGTCGAGTGGTTCTGCGACCGCTTCCTGCCCGGGCCGGGAGCGGGTGCCGGACAGGCCCAACCGGCCGCCCGCTACGCGGAGTTCGCCCGACTCGTCGAACGCTGCGGCCACCGCGTGAACGGTCACGGGCCGGCTCTGCCCAGCGGCATCACCGTCGAGCCCTACCTTCAAGGACGCAGCGCGCCGCACCCCGACCCGGCCGCACGCCTCGCCGTGCACGGCATGGCCGCGTGCCACGGCCCCGCCGACCTCGCGCTCGCCCTGCTGGAGGGAGCCGCGTACCAGGCACGCTGGATGGCCGACGTACAGGCCGAGTTGACCGGGTCGCAGCCGCACGCCGTGACCCTTCTGGGCGGTTCCACACGCCAGCGCACCTGGACGGCGCTGAAGGCTGCCGTCACCCCGTGGACCACCGAGATCTGCACCGAACCGGAGGCGCCCGCCCTGGGAGCGGCGGCATGGGGCGGCGCCGCCATCGGCATCGACCCGGCCTCCGTCCGCCCCGCGACCACCGCCGTACGGGCCGACGGCCAGGCGGCGGCGGCTCACCGCGACGCCTACCGGGACCGGTTCCTGCCCCGGGTCACGCGGCGGAACGCACGTCCCGGGAAGCCCGGACTGCCGCACGCGCAGCCAGAAGACCGGCACGAACAGCAAGCCGCAGAGACCTGAGGGGAGCGGGGCCGCAGGCGAACGCACGCGCCCCCGATGGACCCCACGCCCCGCAGCCCCTGACCCGCACCCGACCACTGTTCCCCGTCCCAGCCCCCGACCCCGACCCCGACCCCGACGAAGGAAAGGCAACGCGCTCATGAGTGCGATCGCCGCCGCCGTCGGCCCGCCCGCCGCGGAGGGGACCGGCGTCCCCGTGCTCCCCTCACCCGCAGCGGCACCGCTCAACTCGCCGCGGTCGTATGCTTTTCCGGGCCCCGGGGCATCCGGCCGCCCGCACGCCCCGGGGTTCCGCCGGTCCTCAGCCGCCGCAGTTGAGGTCCGTCTGGAGCATGTGGCCCAGCGGTTTGCCGGTGTCGGCGCGGGAGACGCTCCACAGGCGGGACGGCCCGGCGGCGGCGACCTTCTCGCCGGCCCGCATGGTGCCGACGACTTTGCTGTCGGTCTTGTCAGCCGCGTAGCGAGGCGCGTTGTCGTGCACCACCTCGCAGATCGCTCCGGCCCGGGCGGTGCCGCCGCCGGCCGAGGGGATGGCGACGGCGGCGACTGCGAGCGCGCAGGGTGCGGCGAGACGAACCGCCAGTTTCCGTTTCTTCATCCTTCTCCCCGTATCGGTACCGCGCGGCACACATCTTCACCCTATGGTGCCAACTCCCCGCCACGGTAGGCACGTTCGGGGTGGATTAGGCACTCTGTGCCACCGCGGCCGCCGTCCTGCCGACCGCCAGGGCCGTGGCCATGATCGTCAGCTGCGGGTTCACCTCCGGGCAGCTGGGCAGCGCGGAACCGTCCGCGATCAGCACCCCCTGCACGCCGCGCAGCCGTCCCTCGGCGTCGGCCGGAGCGGTCTGCGGATCGGCGCCCAGTGCCACCGTCCCCGTCGGGTGGAAGGCCGACAGATGCAGTTGCCTGGCCGACAACCCCCGCAGCATTTCCCGCAGTTCGTCCTGCGAGTATGCCTTCGGCGCGGCGGGGATGCCCGTGAGGACCTCCTGTGCACCCGCCGCGAAGAGCACCCTGCCCATCGCCTCGACGGCCCGCATGAGCCGCTCCCCGTCACGGCGTGCCAAGTCGTAGCGCAGCAGCGTACGGCGAGCGCCCATGACGCGGCCGGAGGGCAGATCCGCGATCATGGCGCCCAGTGTGGCGAGGGACTCGGCACCGTCCAGCTCCCGGCGTAGTGCGCGCCCCACCCCGGGAAGCACGAACGAACCCATGCCGGGCGGCCCGGCGGTCGCTTCGATGAGGATGCCGTCGCTGTGAAGCTCCTCCACGCCGACGCTCTGCAGCACGCCCCGCCACGCGGTGACGGGCTCCGCGAAACGCCCCGCCACGCTCGCGGCCGGATGGATCGCCAGGTTGCGGCCGAGGCGCGGGTGGCCTCCCAGTCCCGAGCGTCGCAGCAGCGGCGGAGAGTGAAGGGCTCCCGCCGCGACCACGACGAGCGGGCTGAGGATCTCCAACTCGCTGCCGTCCGGGCGGCGTACGAGGACACCGCACGCCCGCGGTCCGCCCGGCCGGTCCTTCTCCACGAGGACGCGCTGCACATACGCGCCGGTGACGATTCGGGCTCCGGCGGCACACGCGTCGGGCAGCACCGACAACTGCACGCTCTGCTTCGCACCCGTGGGGCAGCCCACGACGCACTGGCAGGAGCCCTTGCAGCCGGTGGCGTTGCGGCGCAGCGGTGCCGCCTGCCAGCCCAGCCGCTCGGCGCCGAGCAGCGCGGTGCGGGCGTTGCGGCCCAGGACGTCAAGGGGTGCGGTGGCGACCTGGAGGGTGCGTTCGACCTCGTCGAGGCATTCGCCGAAGGAGTCCGCGTCGGCGATGCCCAGCCCGAACTCGTCGCGCCAGCGGGTGAGCACATGGTCCGGAGTGCGGTAGCAGGTACCGGAGTTGACGACGGTGGTGCCGCCGACGGCCCGCCCCACGGGCAGCACCACCGGCGGGTTGCCGAGGGCGACGGTGCCGCCACCGTCCCGGTAGAGCTCCCCGAACCGGTCGAGCGGCGTGCGCCGCCCGAACTCGGCCGTGGTGTGCCGGCGCCCCTCCTCCAGCACGAGGACACGCATGCCCGCCTGGGCCAGCGTGCGGGCCGCGATGGCGCCTCCCGCGCCGGAACCGACGACCACGGCGTCGGCCGTCGACCTGTCGGGCCATTCCACCGACGGCACACAGTCCAGCGGCGGGTCCTCCGGCGCGGACACGGGCGTGGGAGCGGGCTCCTCGTGGATCATGCGCTCCGTGCCGGCGGCGAGCATCACCGGCACCTTCACCGCGTCCAGCACCGGCAGCAGCGAGCGGCGGGACGCCAGCGAGGCCAGCACCGTCTCCCGCTCGTCCGGGGTGAGTCCGCGCAGGCGGCGGCCGGTGCGGACCGCGGCGTAGGCGTCGACGGCGGCGGCCGCCGCCCGGACACCGGCACGTGCGGGCGCGGGCATCGTGCCGAGCACGGAGCCGAGACGTCCGGGCACGGCACCCGGCCACGCCTTGCTGCCGTCGTCGGCGAGCAGGGCGGCGACGAGGCCGGCGAGAGGTTCCTGACCGCTCATCGGTCACCCACCTCCGCGTGCGCCGTGCCCTCCAGGCTCCACTCCGCTTCCGTGCGCCACCGTCCCCTCCAGCGCTCCAGGACGATCCGCGCGTCCGCCGTCTCGCTGTTGCGGCACACGGCGCCGCTTCCGTCGGGGTCGGTGTAGTCGAGGGCGAGGGTGCGTTCCTCGGGCTGGGTGACCTCCACGCGGATGCGGCGCAGGCCGGCGCGGCCCGTGACCGTCCAGGTCGGCAGCGAGACACGGGCCTTGAAGCGGCCCAGGCCCGCCCAGCCGACCGCGGTGCGCTCCGCCCGCCGCGGCCATGTGCGGCCGTCCTTGCGCAGCCGCAGGAACACCAGCGGCGGCAGCCGCCGCAGCCCGGGACGCATCGACGTCGCGGCGACGATCTCCAGCACGTCGCCGCCGCCGAGCCCCGCGTGCAGCCACGCCCAGCGGCGTGCGTTGCCGTGCCCGTAGATGCGGGCGGTCGCCCCGGGGGCGCCGTCGAGTTTCAGCTCCCCGCCGTCGTAGGCGAACGTCCCCGTGTACGACGCGCGGGGCGCCGGCACGATCTGCGCCGCAGGAAGCAGCTGTCGGCGCCAGGACCAGCGGGGGAAGGTGAACAGCGGCTCGTCCTGCGGGTGTTCGGCCAGGTCCCAGCTGAACGGGCCCGCTGCGCCGCGCAGCCGCCCGGGGCCGGCCTCGATGCCCTCCGACGCGAAGCCGCGCGCCCCGGGCTGCCGCTTCCACGGCTTCGGGCCGAACCGGGCGTGCTCGACGGGGCCTTCGCCGTCGGCGGGGAAGCGGGCGACCCAGCCGTGGGCGTACGCGTCCGATCCGTCGGCCGGGGCGACGAGTTCGTGGTGCAGCCACAGCCCGCTGCGGGTGGCGGGGTCGGTGACGGTCGTGTACCAGACCTCCGTCCGTCCCGCCGATCCGTCCCAGCGGGGCGCGAGTTGGGCCGCTGCGTCCTCGGAGCGCGGGAAGCGGAAGCCGGCCAGGAAGGGAAGCAGCTGCGTGCTGAGGGGGAAGCGCAGCGTTCCCTTCCCGGCCTCCTCACCGTCCTCGAAGAGGGAGAACGGCAGGACTGTCATCGACTTCACGGGCCGGGCCAGGGAGATGGACTTCCAGCCGTCGAGGGAGTAGCGGCGGCCCTGGGCCGTGAAGTCGATGCGGTAGCGGATGCGGCGCCGGGCGAGCGGCGATATCTCCATCTCGCCCGTCGCCTGCGCGTCGTCGGCCCGGCCGGCGATGCGGACCCGTCCGGTCACCGCACCGTTGGTCGTGCGGTGCGGGAGCAGGACGTCGCCCGACCGTACGGTCAGATCCAGGCGCATCGCCCGCGTATCGCTCTCCCCGGCCAGTCGGACGGAACCGGCCATGACCTCCGAGAAGGTGGTGCCCCGGCCGCCCATCAGGCGATCCCGAGACCGTCGAGCATGATGCGCTCGGTGGTGGCGAGGTACGCGTCCGCCGCCTCGCGCGCGGCCTTCGCGTCGCCCGCGCCGACCGCCGAGACGACGGGCTCCAGCCGGCCGTGCGCCACGTCCGGATCCAGGAACGGGCCGACGAGGTGTGTGCGCATCGGCAGGTAGGCGTTGAAGAGGGTGTTGGTCAGCAGCGTGTAGACCCTGTTGCCGGTGGCGCGGGCGAGCGCGCGGTGCACCTCGACGTCGGCGAGCTGCACGTCGCCGCCGCCCCCGGCCTTCCGGACGGCTGCAAGCAGCCTGCGCAGTTCCTCGCGCTGCGCCGCGGTGGCCTTCGTCGCCGCCCGCTCGGCGATCAACGCGCCGATGCTGCGCCGCACTTCGAAGATCTCACCCAGCCAGTCGGGGCTGTGCCGCACCAGCATCGGCAGCAGGTCGGCCCCGCCGAGACGCACGAAGTCCCGTACCCGCGTGCCGACTCCGTGACGGGTCTCCAGCAGACCGGACTGCACGAGGCGCCCGAAGGCGTGTTTGAGGGTGGTCCGCGTGACGCCGTAGCCGTCGGCCAGCTCACGCTCGGGGGGCAGATAACTCCCCGCGGGATGGGATCCGGTGAGGATCTCCTCGCGGAGTTTGTTCTCCAGTACGTCGACGATCGTCTCGCGGGGCAGAGTCTCCACGCCCGGCACCTTCCTCAGTGACTCAGTGGATGAGCCACTGAATCACGTACCGTCCCGCCCGGCAAGAGCCCTGCGGAAAGAGGGGCGCTGGACGCCCCGAGTGCGGCGTCGTTAACGTGCGTCAGCGATTCGCGGCTGCGGCCCCGTCGCCGAACAGCCCCGCACCCGCACCCCTGGGAGCCCACCGTGCCCGAACTGACCCCCCACGAGCTGCTGACCACGACCCGCAGTGTCCGCAAGCGGCTGGACCTGGAGCGGCCCGTCGACCCCGCTCTCGTGCGCGAATGCCTGGAGACGGCCCTGCAGGCGCCCAGCGGATCCAATGCACAGCGCTGGCACTGGATGGTCCTCACCGACCAGGAGGTGCGCCGGGAAGTCGGCGCCGTGTACCGGAAGGCCTGCCGCGCCTACCTCGACTCGCCGGACGCCGCGGGCCGCCTGTACGCGGACGACCCGCAGCGCTCCCGCGTGCAGGCCCGCGTCAACGACAGCGTGGCCCACCTGGCCGACCGCATGGGCGACGTCCCCGTACTGGTGATCCCCTGTCTCCAACTGCCCTCAGGGGAACTGCCCGAGGGCAACCAGGCCGGTCTGTGGGGGTCGATCCTCCCCGCCGCCTGGAGCTACATGCTCGCAGCCCGCTCCCGCGGTCTCGGCACGGCATGGACCACCCTGCACCTGCGGTACGAGGACGAAGTGGCCCGCGTCCTGAACCTCCCCGCGAACGTCCGCCAGGCCGCGCTCATCCCCACCGCCCACTACACCGGCGACACCTTCAAGCCGGCACCGCGAACGCCGCTGTCCGAGGTGCTCCACGAGAACCGCTGGTGACCGGGGCGCGGCACGGGAAGACGCCGCCCGGTCACCGGGTGCGGTGACGGCAGAAACCGGGGGAATCCGCGCCCGGGGACCCGAGCCCCTCAGCGTTTGGGCCAGTGCCACGCCGGCTGGTCCAGGAGCCCCTCACGCCCGGCCACCCGGGTCCGCCCGTACTCGTCCTTGACCAGCTCCATCGAGTTCACGTCGAGCCGGTGACGCACCGGGCCGCGCTCCAGCTGCGCGGCCAGGTCCGACGCGTGGGTGACCACCACGACCTGCGTGTCCTGAGCGGCTGCGACGATCAACTCCGCCAGCGGCGGCAGGAGTTCGGGGTGGAGGCTGGCCTCCGGTTCGTTGAGGACGAGGAGCGCGGGAGGCCGCGGCGTGAGAAGTGCGGCCGTCCACAGCAGATAGCGCAGCGTGCCGTCGGACAGCTCGGCGGCGGTGAGGGGGCGCAGCATTCCCGGCTGATGCAGCTCCAGTTCGAAGCGTCCGCCCTGGCTTGAGACGGAGAGCCGGCTGCCGGGGAACGCGGCGTCCACGGCTTCCTGCAGCCGCTTGCGGTCGCCGGTCTCGTGGATGGTGCGCAGGGCTGCCGCAAGGTCCACGCCGTCGTGGGCGAGCACGGGCGTGCGGGTGCCGATCTGTGCGGAACGGGCGGGTGCCTGCGCGTCGGTGCGCACGTGGTCGTAGAACCGCCAGGACCTGATGCGCTCCCGCAGCCTCAGCAGGTCGGGTGCGAGCTGCGGGTCGGCGAACTCGCTCAGCATGCTGTCGTACGGACGCAGTTCTCCCGCCGAGCGATGCCAGTCACCGTCCGCGGTGCGCGTCCGCACGGCGGGACCCTTCCGCTCCGAGAGCACCGCGGCGGGGCGCAGCACCGGCCCCGCCCAGGTGCATTCGACCTTGATCTCCGGGTCGAGGTCGAACAGCGAATCGGCGGGGATCGGATGCCCGAAGTCGACGGCGTAGCCGAACTCGTCCCCGGCGAAGCCGAGTCGCAGCCCCACCGGCCCGCTTCTGCCCGCGCCCTGCGCCGGATTCTCCGAACCGGCCCACAACGTGGAGCGCAGGCCGCCCTCGCGCGCCAGGGCCGCGACCGCCCCTCCCCGTGAGGCGTCGGCGAGCAGCCGCAGGGCCCGGTACAGGCTGGACTTCCCTGTGCCGTTCGCGCCCGTGACGACGTTCAGCCGCTCCAGCGGCACGATGAGGCGGCTCAGCGACCGGTAGTTCTCGACGGCAAGGGTGGTGATCATGCGGGGGCTCTCCGTGCGCTCGGCTCGTCGGTGCCTTCCAGTGTGAGGGGAGGGTCCGACACCCGCCTCCGTCGCGTGACGCCGGAGACCTCACGGGCCGCTCCGCGCTGACCGGCCTCTGCCCGAGCGCGGGAGAACCCACTTCCGGGCGGTCGGCCACCGCCGCGGCCGACGGGCGCTGCCGGCACCGCCGTTGACGCGGACGAGCCCGCTGCGAGGGGGCGTGCCGCCGGGAGCCGTAGATTGGTGCCATGCCCGACTCGGAGGATGTCCGCCGCATCGCGCTGTCACTTCCGGAGACAGCGGAGAAGGAGGCGTGGAACATGCCCACGTTCCGCGTCGCCGGCAAGATGTTCGTCACGGTTCCCGACGACGAGACGTCCTTCGCCGTGCGTTGCCCCAGGTACGAGCGGACCGAACTGATCGCGGCGGAGCCGGAGAAGTTCTGGGTCCCGCCGCACGAGGCCGGAACCCCATGGGTTCGTGTGCGCATCGCCGCTCTGGACGACCTCGACGAAATGCGCGACATCCTTCTCGACTCCTGGAAGCAGGCAGCTCCGGCCCGGCTGCTGGACGCCTTCGTCGAGGGTGATGCCGAAGGGGGCCCGCCCACCCGCTGAGCCCCGGCGCTTCGGGTACGCGGAACCAGGGCGGAGCCGTGCCCGGGTCCGGCCCCGGCCTGTTCAGGATTCCGCCGACCGGGGGTCCTCTCCCGGCATCCGGGAGGTGCCCGGGCCGGCGACGTGCCCGTCGGAATCACGGGGTTCGCTGCCGCGGCCGAAGAAGAGATAGCCGCACGTGATGGACGCCGTGATGACGATCATCCACGGCACGTAGTCGGGTGCCCTGTTCAGCACCGTGTGCCACAGGTCGTCGTCGAGTGGCGGCCTGTCAGCGATTTCGTCCGCGGTCATGAGGAGCGCCCCGCTGACGGCGAGGCCGCCGAATATCGCGGTGAGTCTGCCCCGGCCGGGTCTCCTCGCCTCACGTCCGCCCAACTGCATCACGGCGCAGAACGCCGCGGCGTAGAGGACGAAGGCGGCGATGATCAGCGCGGTGTACAAGAGGACTCCGGGGTGACGTGGACGGTGGTGACGGCGGTGCGGGCGGCACCCGCCGGCGGCGCCGGCGCGGCAGCCGACGTGGTCCTCGAATCGGCCGTCGGCGTGGCAGGACCGGGAAGCGGGGGCGTCACGCCCGGCAGCGTAGTCCGGGCTCCGCACCGGCACGGGCCGCTTGATGAAAGACGACAAGCCGCGAAGGGTCCGTCGACGCGAGGGAAGCGGGCCACGTGAAGAGGTCCCGCCGATCCACGGCGGGACCTCTTCACCGGGGGCGTGTCCGCCCCCGGCAACCGCGTCAGAGTTCCTTGATCCGCACGTCCCGGTAGGAGATCACGTCCGTGACGCCGTGCACCTGAAGGCCGATGTAGCCCGAGGCGTACCTGCGCCCGTCCGTGCCGGGGTCGTCGTCGCGGGGCGGCTCGAAGACCTGCCCGCCGTCATTGTCGAACTCGTTGATGAGTTCTCCGTTCCGGTAGACCGAATAGTGCTGGCCCACGACCTTGATCTCGTAGTCGTTCCAGGTGCCCTTCGGGGTGACGCCGGCACCGGCCAGTCCCACGCGGTCGAAGCCGTAGACGGAGCCGGTCTTGTACATGTCGCCGTCGGGCCGGTCGAGGATCTGCAGCTCGTGCCCGAACTTGATGGCGACCCACTCGGGCCGTGACTCCTCCGGGTTGTCGTGGACGTACGGGAAGCGGGCGAAGACACCGGCGTTGGCGTTGCCGTCACCGGGGGCGTCGTCGCGGAACTGCAGCTTCAGCGAGTAGTCGGCGTACTTCCGTTTCGGGTACCACAGCATGCCCATGCCCTCGGCCTGGGTGCTGCTGGTCATGCTGCCGTCGCCGTTGAGGGAGAACGCTCCGCCGCCGACGTGCTGCCACCGCGCGAAGGACTCCTCCGTCCCGTCGAACAGCTTCTTGTAGCCCGTCTGCTGGCCGGGCTTGCCGATGCCCGACTTCTTCGCGGCCTTGTTGATCAGCTTGTGCTCCCGCGCGTCGAGCACCTTGTCCTTGAGCAGCGCGTCGGTGACCTCCGAGACGTGCTTGAGGAACAGGGCCTGGGAGGACCAGTCCTTCTCGTCCTCGATCAGTTCGCCGACGGTGCAGCGCTGCCGCGTCATCCGGTTCGGGACGCCGGTGTCGATGTCACCGACGAAGACGGTCTCCCGCTCGTCGTACTCGGGGCAGTCGGGGGCGGGCACACCGCCGCCCGGCACGACGTCGAATGACTCGGCGACGGCCTGCGAGGTGTTGCCCGCCTTGTCGGTCGCCCGGTGCGCGACGCTGTGATGACCGGTACGGTCGACCACGACCGGCTCGGTGTAGGCGAGGAACGGGCCGCCGTCGAGGGAGTATTCGACCTTCTCCACTCCCGATCCCTCATCCGTTGCGGTGAGGGTCACCGTGGCCCTGCCGAGGTAGTGGCCGTCGGAGTTCGTCCTTCCCTCCGTCCTGGCCGTGGTCTGCGGCGCAGTCGTGTCCTCCTCGGGCTGCTCGACGACGGTGAACTCGACGGACTCGGCCGCGGCGGCGTTGCCCGCCTTGTCCGTCGCCTTGTAGCGGACGGTGTGGGAGCCGGGCTGGTGCACCATCACGGGTGCCGAGTAGGGCTGGAACTCCCCGTCGTCCAGGGCGTATTCGACCGTGTTGACGCCCGAACCGGCGTCCGACGCGGTCACGGTGACGGTGGCCGTGCCCACGTACGCGCCGTCGGCGTCCTGTTCGCCGTCGACCGTCGCGGAGGTCTCCGGCGGTGTGGTGTCGTCCGTCGGCGGAGCGACGACGGTGAACTCCACCGACTTCTCCTCCGCGACGTTGCCCTCCTTGTCGGTGGCTCTGTAGCGGAAGGTGTGCGTGCCGGCCTCGTGCACCATCACCGGGTCGGTGTAGGCCTGGTAGCCGCCGTCGCCGAGGGCGTACTCGACCGTCGCGACGCCGCTGCCGCTGTCCGAGGCGGTCACGGTGACGGTGGCCATGCCCACGTACGCGCCGTCCGCGTTCTTGTCGCCCTCGACCTTGGCGGACGTCTCCGGCGGCGTGGTGTCATCGCCCCCGCCGCCGTCGGTGACGACTAGGGTTCCCTGCATCTGCCCGTGGCCGGGAATGGTGCAGTGGTACTTGTACGTCCCGGGGGTCAGGACGACTTCGACGGAGTGCTTGCCGCCCTGCGCGTCCGAGGGGTTGGCGAGGATGTTGACGTTCACGTCGTCGTTGTAGTCGGGGTCCCCGGTGACGAACGTCAGCGTGTGCGGCATGGACGTGGTGTTGCCCGTCGCCTCGCTGTTCTCGAACTCGATAGTCGCCGGGCCCGCGACCGCCGTCTCGGGCGCCGAGGTGTAGCGGGTGATGTCGTCGCCCGCGGTCCACCTCAGCAGCTGCGCGGCCGCCGTGCCGGAGCCGCCGGGCTCCGGCTGCTGCCCGTACGCCGGTGCCGAGGTCAGGCCCAGCACCATCAGCAGCGACGCGAACAGCGCCGTCACCGCGGTGCCGAGGGCACGCCGGCGGCGGGCCGCCGGCGTCCTGCGTGTGCGTGCGGACGGGATCATCGTGACGCCCCCTTCGCGCTCCTGCCGACGACGTCGCCGGCCGCGGGAGTGGCCTTGCCGCCCTGGTAAGTGACGTGCCACAGGGCCGACTTGTCGTCGGAGGTGAAGAAGCCCCGCCCGTAGTCGAGGACGTAGAGCGAGCCGTCCGGGGCGAACTTCCAGTCCATGAGATTGCGGATGCCGCCCTCACCGATCGGGATGATCCTGCGAAGGCTCTCGGCGTGCACCGGCAGAGCTCCGGGCTCGTCGCCGTCGGGCATCACCACCGCGTGCCGGGGCTGTTCGGCGTCGTAGAAGTCGCCGACGAACCACTTGCCGTCCCAGTAGGCCGGCCATTTGGCCTTGGACGCGACGGACTTGTCGAAGCGGTAGACCGGGCCGTCCATGGTGGCCTGGCCGCCGCCCTTGAGCCACGGCAGCAGCAGCTTCTGCTCGTCCTTCTCGTAGCTGGGCACGCCGTTCTCGTCGCGCGGATAGTCCGGGGCTCCGCCCTGAGGCGAATACCAGATGTTGTTCGGCTGCGCGGGCGGGATGTTCACCAGCCCGTCGTTGTTGGGGGATTCGTTCTTCAGGTGGTCGCAGTCGTACCAGCCCAGCGGCTTGTCCGGATCGGGCAGATTGCGGTCCCGGTAGGGCTGCTTGTTGCCCATGCAGTACGGCCAGCCCTGGTTGCCGGCGCGCGTGATGCGGGCGAAGGTGTCGTACTTGGCGGGGCCCCACGTGGTGCTGGGTTCGCCCGCGTCCGGTCCGACCCAGCCGGCGTAGAGGACGTCGGTCTCGGGGTCGATGGAGATGCGTGCCGGGTTGCGCACGCCCATCACATAGATCTCGCCCCGGGTCTTGCCGCCGCCCTCGTCGGTCTCCTCGCCGGTGAAGAGGTTCCCTTCGGGGAGCGTGTAGGTGCCGTCGTCCTCGGGGTGGATGCGCAGGATCTTGCCGTTGAGGTTGTTGGTGTTGCCCGCGGTGCGGCGGGCGTCGGCGAAGGAGACGCCCTTGAAGGAGGGTTCGGGGTTGTTGCCCGAGTAACCGTCGCTGAAGCGTGAGGAGTTGTTGTCACCGGTGGCGATGTAGAGGTTGCGCTTGGAGTCGAAGGCCATGCCGCCGCCCGCGTGGCAGCAACTGTGCACCTGCACGGGCCACTTGAGCATCACCTTCTCCGAGGACTCGGCCAGCTTCCCGGTCTTCGCGTCCACGGTGAAGCGGGAGACGCGGCGCTCGGCCATGTGCTTGTCCCGGTCCAGCCGGGAGTGCGGCGTGTAGTGCAGATACATCCAGCCGTTGTCGGCGAAGTCGGGGTCGAGCGCGATACCCAGCAGGCCCTCCTCGACCTTGACGAGTTCGTCGCCGCCGCCCTTGTTGCCGAACACGGTGAGTGATCCGACCAGGGAGACCTCCTTCGTCTCCGGGTCGTAGACGTGGACCGTGCCCTGGCCCTTGCCGATCTGCGGGTCGTCCCAGTCGGTCACCACGGGCGCGTCGCCGTCGCCGCCGCCCCGTCCGATGTAGAACACGCGGCCGTCGTCCGCCGTGGCCAGGCCGTGAGGCTCACCGATCTGGTCGGACTCGCCGGGCTTGTTCGGGGAAGTGACCCGCTCCGCCTTGTAGTTGGAGGTGATGGTGGCCTGGCAGTCGGCCCGTGCCAGCCGCGTCGTCCACAGCAGCGCACCGCGCAGATGCGTGCGTAAGTCGGCCTCCTGGAAGCTGTCGGCCGTGCCGCCCATGCCGGTGTAGAAGGAACGTCCGCCGTCGTAGTCGCGGCACCAGGAGACGGGGTGGTCCCAGCCCATCGCGCCCTGGCCGGGGTCGTAGCTGCGCTCGCGCACACGTGCGACGGTGTGCACCGAACCGCTGGGATTCTCCTCCCAGTTGAGCCACTTGTCGGGGCGCTTCCACTCCACGGGAAGGTCCTTGGCCGCCGGGTTGCGGCGGTCGCCGACCTCCACCGTGGCGCGCTGCACCTTCGAGGTCCCCTCCGCCGCGGGACGCGCGCCCACCAGACCGCCGAACCAGTCGGAGTACGGCTCCGCCTTCGCCGCGCCGTGGATGCCGAGGAAGCCGCCGCCGGCCTCCATGTAGCTCTCCAGGCCCGCTTCCTGCGCGGGATCGAGCACGTCACCGCCGCCGGTGAGGAAGACGACGGCGTTGTACTTGCCGAGCTTCTCGGAGGTGAACACCGAGGGGTCCGCCGTCGCGGTGATCCTGAAGCGCTGTGCGGCCGGGCCGCTGCGGCCGATCTGCTCGATGGCCTCGATCCCGGCGTCGACGGTGGGCGGCTCCTCTCCGGCGGAGCCGTGGAAGACCAGCACGCGGACGTCCTCCCCGCCCGGCGGGGAGGTGAGTTGGAGCTTCGCGTCGGACGGGTCCGGCGGCGTGCCCGCGAGGGCAGGGGAGCCGCCCAGCAGGGCGGCCGAGACCGCGCCTGCGAGCAGCGCCGCGAGCCGGCCGCGCCGGGAGATCCGCCGGAACGCCGGCCGTGACCTGCGCAACCCTCTCAACTGCAAGGGCTTTTGATGCGGTTCGAGCCGCATGACTGATCCACCCCTCTTAAGTCACAGAAACGGGGAAGAAGTTAGACTTCTTTCGGTGGAACGCCAATAGCTATGACCACGATTCAACGAACTTTGTCCTGGATATGGATAAACGAGGCCGACGGCGCTACGGTCCTTGTCGGCTTCACTCCAATGTCCAGGCGCGCAGGGGCAGTTCAGGCACGCAGGCAGTGGCGGCCCCTCCGGCCGCCGAAGGGAGACCGATGTCCGAGACGTCCGGCAGCAGCCTCGCCCGTCGCAGCTTCAGCAGACGCCTTCTCGCCGGTTCCGCGGCGGCGGCGCTCGGCCCCGCGGTCCTCGCGCCGCCCGCGTCGGCCTCGGCGCCCTCCGCCGCACCCGCCGCCCCGCAGGCCGCGGCGGGCGTCCGGCGCGCCGGGCCCGGCGGCGAGGTGCGCCACATGAAGCTCTACGCGCAGAAGCTGGCGGACGATCAGATCGGCTACGGCCTGGAGAAGGGCAAGGCGACGGTCCCCGGCCCGCTCATCGAACTGACCGAAGGGGACACGCTCCACATCGAGTTCGAGAACACCACCGACACCACGGTCAGCCTCCACCCGCACGGCGTCGACTACGACCGGGCCAACGACGGCACCAAGATGAACGACAGCGTCGTCGAACCGGGCGGGACGCGCACCTACACCTGGCGCACCCACGCACCCGGCAAGCGCAAGGACGGCACCTATCGCCCCGGCAGCGCGGGCTACTGGCACTACCACGACCACATCGTCGGCACCGAGCACGGCACCGGCGGCATCCGCGCCGGCCTCTACGGCCCGCTCGTCGTGCGCAGGGAAGGCGACATCCTGCCCGAGAAGCAGATCACCATCGTCTTCAACGACATGACGATCAACAACCAGGCCAAGGGGCCCGACTTCAAGGTGACCGTGGGCGACCGCGTCGAGATCATCATGATCACGCACGGTGAGTACTACCACACGTTCCACGTGCACGGGCACCGCTGGGCCGACAACCGGACGGGCCTGCTGGAGGGGCCCGGCGACCCCAGCAGGATCATCGACAACAAGATCACCGGCCCGGCCGACTCGTTCGGCTTCCAGGTCATCGCGGGCGAGGAAGCGGGCGCCGGCGCGTGGATGTACCACTGCCACGTGCAGAGCCATTCGGACATGGGCATGGCCGGGCTGCTGCTCGTGGCCAAGCCGGACGGCACGGTTCCGGGCCACGACGGCCACCACTGACCGCCCGGCGCCCCCCCGGGGCCAGAGGTGTGCTAGGTTGCAGAAGTTGCAGTTTTGGTACCCATTACGTGTGCGCCTGACGGTTGTGACCTTCAGGCGCATTTTTGTTTTCCGGTGTTTCTGGATGGGGTCAGGGCGGCGACGGTACCCCGCGAGGTGCGGGGCACCAGATTTGCCTCAGAAGGAGATCGGCATGGCATCCGGCACCGTGAAGTGGTTCAACTCCGAGAAGGGCTTCGGCTTCATCGAGCAGGAGGGCGGCGGCAACGACGTTTTCGCCCACTACTCGAACATCAACAGCCAGGGCTACCGTGAGCTCCACGAGGGCCAGAAGGTGACCTTCGACGTCACCCAGGGCCAGAAGGGCCCGCAGGCGGAGAACATCACCCCGGCCTGATCGCGGCTTCGCCCACGGGGCCCGTACCTGCTCGCAGGTACGGGCCCCGTGGCATGTCCGCGACCCCCCGCCGGCCCTCCCCGTGCCCGGCTGCCCGGGTGCCTCCCAACTCCGGTCGGCGCAGCGCCGGTTCGGCCGGTCCGGGGCCGGCAGACGCACTGGTTCGCGGCCGGCGCGGGCGTGCCCGCGTCCGGGCACCGGCGCTGTGAGCAGGGCGGGGAAACGGCAGAGAGATCAGGATCACGTCTGCGGCCGATTGGATGCACGGGCCACGGGTACCTCGGCCACTCCGCACGGAAGGACGAGGAGGAGAAAGACGTGAGCCGGAAGAACATTTTCGTCCTGGGGATGGACGAGGCGAACCACGAGGTCCTGCGCCAGGTGCCGCATGCCGAGGAGTACGCGTTCCACCCCCTGCTGGAGCCCGGCGAGCTCCAGGAGGGCGAGGTGTCCGTCCCGGACCTGCTGGCGAAGGCCCGCAAGACGCTCGAGGACTTCGACGGCAGCGTGGACGCGATCGTCGGCTACTGGGACTTCCCCGTCAGCACGCTCGTGGCGCTCCTCAACCGCGAGTACGGACTCCGCGGAACCAGCCTGGAGTCCATCGTCAAGTGCGAGCACAAGTACTGGAGCCGGCTGGAGCAGCAGAAGGTCATCAGCGAGCACCCCCGCTTCGGTCTGGTCGACCTCGACGACGAGAACCCGAGCCTGCCGGAGCACATGCGCTTCCCGGTGTGGCTCAAGCCCGTCAAGTCCTACTCCTCCGAACTCGCCTTCGGTGTCAGGAACGAGGAGGAGTTCGCGAAGGCCGTGGAGGAGATCCGGAACGGCATCTCACGCATCGGGCGGCCCTTCGAGTACATCCTCGAACAGATCGAGCTGCCGCGGGAGATCGCCGAGGCCGGCGGCCAGGCCTGCCTCGCCGAGGAGTCGCTCACCGGTGTGCAGTGCGCCGTCGAAGGCTACGTCCGCGACGGCGAGATCACCGTCTACGGCGCCCTGGACTCGATCGACTACCCGGACAGCTCCAGCTTCCTGCGCCACCAGTACCCCTCGCAGATGCCCGAGCCCGTCCAGCGCAGGCTCAAGGACGTCGCGAAGCGTGTCATCGGGCAGATAGGCATGAACAACGCGACGTTCAGCATCGAGTTCTTCTACGACGCACAGACGGACGAGATCAATCTGCTGGAGATCAACCCGCGGCACTCCCAGTCCCACGCCGAGCTCTTCGAATACGTCGACGGAGTACCCAACCACGACTGCATGCTCAGCCTGGCCCTCGGCCGGGAGCCCAGCCTCCTGCCCGGGCACGGCACTTACGCCGTCGCCGCGAAGTGGTACCACCGCTGGTTCACCGACGGCGTGGTGCGGCGCGTCCCCACGCAGGAGGAGATCGCCGAGGTCGAGCGCGAGATCCCCGGCGTGAAGATCGACGTGGTGCCCGAGGAGAACGAACTGCTCTCCGACGCTCCCGAACAGGACAGCTACAGCTACGAACTCGCGCACGTCTTCGTCGGTGCCGACAGCGAGGAGGACATGATCGACAAGTACAACCGCTGCCTGGCGGCGCTGCCCTTCCGCGTCGAGGAACCGGCGGACGCCCAGTGACCGGCGGCCGGACACACGTGACTGGAAGCCGGCACCTGTGAGCCCTCCGCCGTTCAGGGAAGGAGCGTGGCCATGCGTTTCGTGAGCAACCTGCCGCACAAGACCGAGGAAGTGGAGCACCTGTGGATCCCGGTCTCCGACGGCACGCGCCTGGCCGCCCGCATCTGGCGGCCGGCCACCGCAGAGGAGGACCCGGTGCCCGCGGTCCTGGAGTACATCCCGTACCGCAAGCGTGATCTGACGGCCGTCCGCGACTCCATGCACCATCCGTACATCGCCGGTCACGGCTACGCCTGCGTACGCGTCGACGTGCGCGGCACCGGCGAGTCCGAGGGCGTCCTGGAGGACGAGTACCTGGAGCTGGAGCAGACGGACGCCGAGGACGTCCTGGAATGGATCGCCGCGCAGCCCTGGTGCGACGGGAGCACCGGCATGATGGGCATCTCCTGGGGGGCCTTCAGCGCCCTCCAGGTCGCCGCACGCCGTCCGCCGAGCCTGCGCGCCCTCGTCATCGCGTCCTTCACGGACGACCGCTACGCCGACGACATGCACTACATGGGCGGCTGCCTGCTCTCCGACAACCTGGCGGAGGCCGGCACCATGTTCGCCCACGCCACCTGCCCGCCGGACCCGGCGCTGGTCGGTGAGCGCTGGCGCGGCATGTGGCGGGAACGCCTGGAGAACACCCGTCCCTGGGCGCTGGAGTGGCTGCGCCACCAGCGCCGGGACGACTACTGGCGGCACGCTTCGGTGTCGGAGAACTACGAGGACGTGCAGTGCCCGGTGCTCGCCTCCAGCGGGTGGGCCGACGGCTACTCGAACGCGGTCACACGGCTCCTGGGCAACCTCGACGTCCCCCGCAAGGGCCTCATCGGGCCGTGGTCGCACAAGTTCCCGCACCTGGGGGAGCCCGGCCCGGCCATCGGGTACCTCCAGGAGGTCGTGCGCTGGTGGGACCACTGGCTCAAGGGCGTCGACAACGGCGTCATGGACGGCCCCATGCTCCGTACGTGGATGCAGGAGAGCGTCCCGCCCTCCACCTCCTACGAGGAGCGCCCGGGCCGCTGGGTCGGTGAGCCGAGCTGGCCCTCCCCGGAGATCAGCCCGGTGGTGTACCCGCTGAGCAGGCACCGCATCGGGGAGCCGGGGGAGAGCGTCGAGGATGAGGAGCTGACGGTCCGCTCCCCGCTGTCCGTCGGCCAGTTCGCCGGGAAGTGGGCCTCCTACAACGCGCCTCCGGACCTGCCCTACGACCAGCGTGAGGAGGACGGGGGGTCGCTCGTCTTCGACACCGAGGCCCTCACCGAACGCGTGGAGATCCTCGGATCGCCGTCCGTGGAGATCGAGTTCTCGGTCAGCGAGCCGGTGGCGATGGTGGCCGCCCGGATCTCGGACGTCGCACCGGAAGGACCCGCGACCCGCGTCACCTACGGGCTGCTCAACCTCACGCGCAGGGGCGGCGAGGGCGAGGTCATCGCCTCCGAACCCGAGTTGCTCGAACCGGGGCGGCGCTACCGGGCCATGATCGAGCTCAACGGTGTCGGGGCGGCGTTCCCGCCGGGGCACCGCATTCGCCTGTCCCTCTCCACGTCGTACTGGCCGCTGGCGTGGCCACCGCCGAAGCCGGTGACGCTGAGCGTGTACGCGGGCGGCAGCACCCTCACGCTGCCGGTGCGTCCGCCCACCGAAGAGGGCGAGATGCGCACCCGGCCCTTCGAGGAGCCGGAGGGCACTCCGCCGCTGGAGACCACCCAGACCGGCACCGTCGACTCACGCTGGGAGGTCCACCGCGACCTGGTGAACTACGAGTCGGCGCTCGAGATCGTCAAGGACGCCGGGACGCTGCACTTCGAGGACATCGATCTCGACGTCAGCCGCCGGGCGTACGAGCGGTACTCCTCCGTGGCCGACGACTTCGGTTCGGTGCGGGGCGAGTCCGCGTGGACGATGACGTTCCAGCGTGACGAGTGGAGGGTCCGCACGGAGACCCGCACGGTGCTGCGTTCGACGGAGACGGAGTTCCTGCTGGACGCCACGCTCGACGGCTACGAGGGCGACGAGCGGGTCTTCTCCCGCACCTGGAACGAACGGGTGCTCCGCGATCATCTCTAGAGCCGTCTAGCGCTGTGCCGCCCGCCCGCCGTGCGGTGTCACATAGACGCGGTAGCCGGGCAGCCGCTTCAGCTCCCGGGAGGGCCAGTCCCGGGCCCAGCTGGGCGGCGGGCGGTGGTTCCGGGTGGTCACGGCCATCGGTTCGTTCCGCAGGGCCAGCCGCCGCAGGCCCTCGCCGGTGATGTTCACGTCGTGGCCGGTGGACTGGCGTGAGGCGCACCCCGCGTAGTGGGCCATCGGCACGGCCAGCGGCCCCGTGACCGTGCACGGGGCCCGCAGGCCGAGCCGGTGCATCGTCTCCGCGGCCTCCGTCAGGCGGCCCGTCATCGTGAAGTTGCGCTCCAGCACCGAGCCCAGCACCTGGTACTGCACTCCGAAATGGCCGCCCAGCAGCAGCGCCGGAACGAGGATCAGCAGCAGCGGGCGCCGTCCGTTCGGGCCCTGTGAGAAGGCCCGCCGCACGCACTCGGCGACGGGGAGCGCGAGCAGCGCGTAGGACGGCAGCAGGAAACGGGGCGCGGCGTACCCCATGAGGAAGAGGTAGGGAACGGCGAGAACCACGGACGTCACCGTGGCCAGCACGGCCGCGTCCTTCCTGCCCGCCCGCACAGCCGCTGCGATGCCGGCGCCGGCGAGCAGCGGCAGCGCGAACCACCAGACCGCGGTCTGCGGCTCCTCCCAGGCCATGTCGCACGGGCGGCACAGCATCCGGCCCTGGAGGGCCCGCACGTGATCGCCGATCGCGATGTTCCAGCCCATGCCGCCCTGGATCTCGCTTCCCCTGTGCAGCCGGGCGAGGAGGCCGCCGTACGACGTGAACGCCTCGACGATCCAGGGCGCGGCCCCCGCCAGCGCACCTGCGGCCAGCGCCGCGAAGATCACCGGGCGCCGCCAGTCGCGAACCGCCAGGGCGGCTGCGCCGAGTGCGAGCACCAGCCAGGCGGCGTCGGGCGGACGCATCAGCGAGACCACGCCGACGGAGACTCCGAGCCCGGCGAGAACGAGGCGGTCCGCCTCGCCGCGTGCGCAGCGCAGGAAGCATCCCGCGGCCGCGAGCGAACCGAAGGCGCACCACAGGTTCGGCATGGCCTGCGGTCCGTAGTAGAGGGAGACCCACAGCCCGGCGAAGAGCGCGCCTCCCCAGGTGAGCACCGGCAGCGGCAGCAGCCGTCGCCACACCCACAGCGCGACGAGCAGCGCCGCACCGGACAGCACCGCGAGGCACACGCGCAGCACGGTCGTGGACGAGGTGAAGGAGACGATGGGCGCCACCAGATAGGAGATGCCGCGGGCGCGGGGAGCGCTGAAGTAGGCGGCGGGGTCCGGCTTGTCGACCTGGCTGACGTAGACCGACTCGTCCCATCCGAGGCCCGTGCCCGGCAGCACGAGCAGGATCTGCAGCAGGGTGTAGAGCGCCGCGACCGCCCCGAGACGCAGCAGCGGCCGGCCGGAGGGGCCCGACCCGTAATCGGGGAGCCGTCTGAGACGGTCGGTGACCGGTGTGCTCGGAGCTGCAGGCAGCACGTACATGGCCGAACCTCGTCCCGCTTGTGGAACCTGTGAAACCGGCTGAAGATCTGTGGGCGAGATCTATGCGTAACACCCGTTATGTCGGTTTCGCGGTAATGGCGGCCCCGGCCAGGTCGCTCACCGGCGGGCGCATACGATCGCCCGCATGAGCCCTTCAGTACCGTCCGCACGCATAGCGGTGATCGGCGGCGGCGCCGTCGGCGGCCTCACCGCCGCTTTCGCCCGGGAGGCCGGTCACGACGTCACTCTCTGCCTACGGAGCCCGCTCGACGAGCTCACGGTGAGCACGGAGGGTGAAGTGCTGCGCCCATCGCTGCGCTTCGTCACCGAGCCGGAGGAAGTGGCGCCTCACGACTGGGTGTTCCTGACCACCAAGGCCCAGGACACCGAGGGCGCCGCCGGCTGGCGGCGCGCCCTGTGCGGGCCGGAGACGGTCGTCGCCGTCATCCAGAACGGCATCGACCATGCAGAGCGCGTCGTGCCGCTGCTGCCGGACGGCGCCGAGGCCATGCCGACGCTCGCCTTCATGGCCGTCGAGCGCGTCGCGCCCGGCCGGATCGTGCACCACTTCTCCAGCGAACTGCACGTCCCCGACGGCCCGTCGGGCGAGCGCTTCGAGGCGCTGCTCGCAGGCAGCCGGCTCACGGTCCGCACCGTCGCGGACTTCCGCACCGCGTCATGGCGCAAGCTGTTCACCAACGTCGCCGCCAACCCGCTGACCGCGCTGCTCAAGCAGCGCATGCACATACTCGAGGACCCGGAGATGCTCCGGCAGGCGGAAGAGATCCTCCTCGAAGCGCTCGCGGTCGCGCAGGCGGAGGGCGCGCTGGTGGACGAGAAGGACGTACGCAGGGCGCTGCGAGGGAACCTCGCGGTGGGGCCCGACGGCGGGACCTCCACCTTCTACGACCGGCTCGCGGGGCGCCCCCTGGAGCACGAACACCTCACCGGCGCGGTGGTGCGCGGCGCCGACCGCCACGGGCTCGCCGTGCCGCGCAACCGGCTGCTGCTGACGATGCTGCGTGCCGCGGACCGCGAGCTGCGCGAGGCCTGAACGGGGCCCGCGCCCCGGGACGCGTCGTCACCGGCGGGCTGTCACCGGCGTCGTACCGGCCGGCCGGAGGGCAGTGCCGGGGCGGACCGGGGAGTCCGGCGGCTCAAGAGGTGCCGCCGCGCGGACCGCCGTCCATCCCGCGCAGCCGCTCCATCTCGCGGCGGTCGCGCTTCGTCGGCCGCCCCGCTCCGCGGTCCCGGCGCCCGGCCGGCGCGACCGCCTCACGCGGCGGCGGGGGCGGGCTGTGGTCGGTGTAGCACTCCACGGCCACCGGGGCGCCGACCCGCTTGCGGATGATGCGGGAGACCACCACGACCCGTTCACGCCCCGCGTTCCGCACCCGCACCCGGTCGCCCGGGCGCAGTGGATGGGCGGGCTTGACGCGTTCGCCGTTCACGCGGACATGGCCGGCGCGGCAGGCGGACGCGGCCGTCGAGCGGGTCTTGGTGAGCCGTACCGACCAGATCCACACATCGACCCGCACGGTCCCTGGGTCTTCAGCCATGGTCCCGACTCTAGTGCTGCGACCGGGAAGGTATGCCCGTCAAGGAGCGGCGGTCGGTGCGTGTGACCGCAAGGCGGCCGGAAGTCCTCGCAGCGGACCTACCAGGGCTTTCGGCCGACACCGCGTGGGGGCACCCCCGGGCCGAGGGCTGGGGGAGCGCGTGCCGGGCGTCGCGACGGGGCGAACCTTGCCGGGAGGGGCAGTGGGGTCAGCGGCGTGCGAGGCGGCGCTCGCCGGACGCGCCCGTCTCGTACTTCAGCTCGTAGTGTTCGAACACGGCGGCCTCGTCCTCCGCCGGCAGCTCGCCGTCCGTCTCGATCGAGGGGGCGGAGCGCACATCGTTCTTGTCGTAGGCGACCCGTACGTACTCCGGGCCCACCGTCGCCCCGGTCAGCGGCACGAAAACCAGCCTGCGCCGCGTGGGCATGCCCGTGGTGAGAGTGGCGAAGAAGGGCTGATCGGTGCGGGTGTCGACGTACACGGCCTCGAGCTTGCCGATCTTGCTGCCGCCGGGGTCGACCACGTCATGGTCCCGCCACTCGCGGATGTCTCCTGCCTCGAACATCTCCCGCATCCCTTCGCGCCATCGGCCGGCCGACGCGTCCGCGTACCGGTCCGTTACCAAGCGTGCCGTATGCGGCCGGGTTTGCCACGATGACTCTCCGTCCGGAAGGCGCAGGTCGCGCCGCTGCCCGCGAGGCCGTGCGGGGTGCGCGTTCGCGACGAACCCGTCACGCCGGGCGAGTTGGTCCCGTCCTGAAAGGCCCGGCTCCGCCGCAGACGCACCGGGAGGTCCGACCGGCGCGTGCCCGTCACACACGATTCACCCGTGGCGCCCCGCAGTTGGCGGGCCTGCGGGTATCTTGCGGAACATGCCCCCGGAACAACCCGAGCCCCACGAGCCGGACTCGGTACCCCCGCCGCCGTCCGGCCATCAGCTCAAGGCGATCATCTTCGACGTCAACGAGACGCTCAGCGACATGACGCCGCTGCGGGACCGCTTCGAGGAGGTCGGCGCCCCCGCGGACCTCATGCGGACGTGGTTCGCCGGGGTGCTGCGTGACGGCTTCGCGCTGACGGCCGCGGGGGCGTACGCGGACTTCGCCGACATCGGCCGGGACGGACTGCGCACGCTC
Source organism: Streptomyces sp. CNZ301 (assembly GCF_004217425.1). Lineage (NCBI taxonomy): Bacteria > Bacillati > Actinomycetota > Actinomycetes > Kitasatosporales > Streptomycetaceae > Streptomyces > Streptomyces sp. CNZ301. The sequence goes on along the minus strand of NZ_SHLG01000002.1, from coordinate 294,142 downwards.
CTCGCCGAGTTGGACGCCCGCGGCCCGGACGAGGCCGACGAGGCTGCCCGGCACATCCTCGAGGGCATGGGTCGGCTCCCCGTGCACCCCGATGTCCCGGCCGGTGTCCACGAGTTGCGCCGAGCGGGCTTCCGGCTGGTGACGATGACCAACGGTTCGCCCGAAATGACCGACGGCCTGCTCAAGCGCGCCGGGGTGCGCGACCAGTTCGACGCGCTGCTGAGCGTGAGCGGCCCGCGCTGCTGGAAGCCGGCGCCCGACGCGTACCGGTACGCAGTGCGCAGGGCGGGCGTGCGGCCTGGCGAGGCGCTGCTCATAGCCGTGCATCCGTGGGACGTCGACGGGGCGCAGCGCGCCGGGCTGGCCGGTGCCTGGCTGCGGCGCGGCGCCGTCCACTACCCGGAGACGATGTCGCGGCCCAAGTGGGCCGCCGAGGACCTGGAGGAGCTCGCCGCGTCGCTGGCGGAACGGGCCGGCGGCCAGGGCCAGAGTTAGACCAGCGGCAGGCCCCGCCCACCGCGTCCTTGGGCGTACGGCCGTGCAGGTCGCGGCCCTTGACAGCCGGACGGCGTTGCTGGATTACTGGACCGCGCCTCGATGGTGACCGAATGGTCGGTCGGCGGGACGAGTACGAGAGCGTGGAACGCATGACGCAAGCCATGAGCGACGGGGCGGCGCACACGATGTTCGCCGCGGACCAGGCCTCACAGGGCCTTGGCATCACGCTGATGGAGGCCGCGGACGGCGCCGCGAAGCTGCGCATGACGGTGACCGCGTCCATGGTCAACGGGCACGGCATCGCACACGGCGGCTACATCTTCCTCCTCGCCGACACGGCCTTCGCCTGTGCCTGCAACAGCCACGGACCGGTCACCGTGGCCTCCGGCGCCGACATCTCCTTCGTGAGGCCGGCCAGGGAAGGCGATACGCTCACGGCGCTCGCCGAGGAGCGCACCACATACGGCCGCAGCGGGATCTACGACGTGAGCGTCCTGCGCGACGGCGAGGTCATAGCCGAATTCCGCGGCCGCAGCCGCACCGTTGGGCGCGTGGAGGACTCCCGATGACGACGAGCGAGATCCCGGCTTCCGGCCGCACGCCGCGCGTACCCGGCGAGGCGCTGCCCGAGCGGCTGCTCGACCCCGGTGAGCGGATGGACGCGGACGAGCTGCGCGCGTACCAGCTGGCCCGTCTCCAGCGGACCTTGCACACCGCCTACGACGAAGTCGAGCTGTACAGAAGGAAGTTCGACGCCGCGGGCGTGCGCCCCGAGGACTGCCGCAGCCTGGAGGACCTCGCCCGCTTCCCGTTCACCACCAAGGCCGACCTGCGGGAGACGTACCCGTTCGGCATGTTCGCCGTGCCCATGGCGGACGTGCGCCGCATTCACGCCTCCAGCGGCACCACCGGCCGTCCCACCGTGGTGGGTTACACCGAGAACGACATCTCGATGTGGGCGGACATGGTCGCCCGGTCCATCCGCGCGGCGGGCGGCCGTCCCGGCCACAAGGTCCATGTCGCCTACGGATACGGCCTGTTCACCGGAGGGCTCGGCGCGCACTACGGAGCGGAACGCGCCGGCTGCACCGTCATCCCCGTCTCCGGTGGCATGACCGCCCGGCAGGTGCAGCTCATCCAGGACTTCGAACCCGAGATCATCATGATCACCCCGTCCTACATGCTCACGCTGCTGGACGAGTTCGAGCGCCAGGGCGTCGATCCGCGCAGCACCTCGCTCAGGACGGGCATCTTCGGTGCCGAGCCGTGGACGGAGGAGATGCGCGCCGAGATCGAGGAGCGCCTGGGCATCCACGCCGTCGACATATACGGGCTGTCCGAGGTGATCGGCCCCGGCGTCGCGCAGGAGTGCGTGGAGACCAAGGACGGACTGCACATCTGGGAGGACCAGTTCTTCCCGGAGATCGTCGACCCCGTCACCGACGTGCTCCAAGGAGCCGGCGAGGAAGGGGAGTTGGTCTTCACCTCCCTCAACAAGGAGGCCATGCCGGTCATCCGCTACCGCACCCGGGACCTGACCCGGCTGCTGCCCGGCACCGCACGCCCCGCCTTCCGCAGGATGGAGAAGGTCACCCGTCGCTGCGACGACATGATCATTCTCCGCGGCGTCAACATCTTCCCCAGCCAGGTCGAGGAGATCCTGCTGCGCACCGAGGGGCTCGCACCGCACTTCCAGCTGCGGCTGAGCACCCGCGGGCGCCTCGACCACATGACGGTGCGCGTCGAGTCCCGGCCCGGAACAGCGCCGGAACGGTGCGAGGAGGCGGCACGGTCCGTCGCCAGGGCCGTCAAGGACGGGATCGGGCTGAGCGTCGACGTCGAGACCGTCGAGCCGGAGACACTGGAGCGCTCGGTCGGCAAGATCCGCCGGGTCGTCGACGAACGCTCGCGGGGCTGAGCGGGCGAAGGCTCACTCCCGTGAGCCTTCGTCGGCGCCGAGGTTGCTGGTCGTGAACTGCGGATTGGCGATGAGGAATCCGCCGTCGACGGGATACGACTGCCCCGTGGCATAGGCGGCCGCGTCGGAGGCCAGCCACGCGACGAGGGAGGCGATCTCGCGCGGGTCGCCCGGACGTGCCACCGGCAGTGCCGCACGGTGCACGGTGTGCACGTCGGCGCCCTCCAGGCCGGTCATGCGGGTGGCGACGAGTCCCGGGGCGACGGCGTTCACGGTGACGCCGTGCTCGGCGAGTTCCAGAGCCATCGACTTCGTCAGCCCGCCCAGACCGTGCTTGGCGGTGTTGTACGCGGCCGACGACGGCAGAGGCGTGTGCTCGTGCACCGACGTGATGTTGATGATGCGGCCGCCCCTTCCCTGACCGATCATGCGGCGCGCGGCCCGCTGGCTCAGCAGGAACGGACCCTCCAGGTCCACCTGCATCACATGGCGGAAGTCCTCGAAGGCCATCTCGGTGAAGGGAGCGGCCCGATTGTCCCCGGCTGCGTTGACGAGCACGTCCAAACCGCCCAGGGCGTCCGCGAATTCGTCGATCACGGCCTCCGGCCCCGGCAGCCGCGTCAGGTCGAGGTGACGCACCTGAGCACGCCGCCCGTGGCCGCGCACCTCCTCGGCCGTGCGCTGCGCGTCCGCCTCGTCCGCGAACCAGGTGACGCCGATGTCGAAGCCGTCCCGCGCCAGCGCGAGGGCGGTGGCCCTGCCGATGCCGGACTCCGACCCGGTGACGACGGCGACCTTGGCGGCGGGCCCGCCCTGCCCGTGCGGGCCGCCGGTGCGCTCCTGAACCATGGTGATGCTGCTCCTGGGGTGTGCGGGGACGCGGGTACGACTCCGGCGCCGTGGCCAGTGGTTCAAGGGTGCCCACTGGCCGGGCGGTGAGGCATCGGCACGCCGCCCAGGGCACTTGGCAGACACGTACGGAAGCGAACCGGGGAAGGGATCCACGGAAGCGGGGAACGGGCGGTGGAACGGGCGGTGGAACGGCCTGGTGCCGCGCGGAGCAGAGGCGCCGTCAGTCCGCCGCCTCCAGACTCAGCAGCGTCGACTTGGCCTCCGGCCCGCCGGCGTAGCCACCCGCCGAACCGTCCGAACGGACCACCCGGTGACAGGGGATGACGACCGGCAGCGGATTGGTCGCGCACGCGGTGCCGACGGCGCGGACCGCCCGCGGGCTGCCCGCCGCGGCCGCCACCTGCGCATAGCTCTCGGTGCGGCCGTAGCCGATGCCTGGAAGATGCGTGATCACCTCACGCCGGAATCCCTTCGTCAGCCGCAGGTCCAGGGCGAGTTCGAAGCGGGTGCGCCGCCCGTCGAAGTACTCGTCGATCTGCCGCACGGCCTGCGCCAGGCGGCCGGGCGCCCGCAGCACACGCGGACTCACGCGCTCGGCGAGGTCCGCCAGGACGGCGTCGTGGTCCTGCACCTCGTACGCGACGCGGATCAGGCCCTGCTCCGTGGCGGCGAGCAGCAGAGAACCGACGGGGGTCTCCATGGTGCCGTAGGCGACGTCCAGGAGCCGGCCGCGCTGCGCACGGTCCACCAGACGGGAGTGGAGGCGCTCATGGGCCGCCGAGCCGGCGTCGACCGCGTCGCCGAGCAGCTGCGCGAGGCCGCCGTCTCCGGGGGCGGCGGTGCCGGACGCGACGGACGCGGTGGACGCGTCGAATGCGCCGCTCGTGCCCGGCGCGGGGTCCGCGGGAGTCGTCATCGCTTCTCGCCTCTCTCCTCCGTACGGCGTGGAAAGCTTCTGCGCAGGGACTTGATGCCGTCGGCCGCGGCCCTGCGTGCCGCGTCGGTGCTGCCGCCGGTGATCGCGGCGATCTCCCGGTAGGGGAGACCGGCCAGATAGTGGTACGCGACCGCGGCGCGCTGGCGTTGCGGCAGCGCCCTCAGCGCGTCCCACAACTCCGCCTCGCGCTCCCACTCCTGTGCCTCGTCCGCGCCCCCGGTGACGGAAGCCGTCCCGGGCTCGGGGACCTCGGCGACGGCGATGGGACGGCGTGAGACGGCCCGCGCCACGTCGATGGCCTTGCGGTGGGCGATCGTGACCAGCCACGCCTCGACGCGGGCGTCCTCCGGCAGCCGCGGATACGCCTTCAGCGCGGCCAGGAAAGTCTCCGACCAGGCGTCCTCCGCGTCCACCGGTCCGACGACGGCCCGGCACACCCGCAGCACCATGGGCCCGTACTCGGTGACGATCTGCTCGAAAGGTCTCAAGCTCACTCTCACACCCCGTAGGCGTTGCGCGGCCTCCCCGGCTCCTGCCGGGGAGGCCGGAAGGGCAGACCTCAGAAGAGCCGCGCCGTCCGCGTGACCGACGCCGCCCCCTCCAGCTCCAGCAGCAGCCGTTTGCGCTCCAGGCCGCCCGCGTAACCCGTCAGGGCGCCGTCGGCACCGACGACGCGGTGGCAGGGCACGATCACGGAGAGCGGATTGCGGCCGTTGGCGGCGCCGACGGCCTGTGCGAGCCTCCGGTCGCCCAGTTCACGGGCGAGCACACCGTACGAGCGCGTCTCGCCGTAGGGGATCTCCTTCAGCAGGCTCCACACCCGCTGCTGGAAGGGCTCGCCGCGCGGCGCGAGCGGAAGGTCGAAGCGCTGCCGCTCGCCCGCGAAGTACTCCTCGATCTGCCGCAGCGCCTCGTCGAAGCCCTCCGCGTCGCGCGGTCCCAGCCGCTCGGGGGACGGGCCGCGCAGATGGTTCTCGAAGTAGACGCCGGTCAGTGCCCCGCCGTCGGCGACGAGTGTGAGCGGACCCAGCGGCGAGCCGGCAACGGTGTGCCTGATGTTCCCGGTGCCGGCCGTGCCGCCGGTGTGCCCGGCGTGTGTCTCTGCTGTCATTGCCCCGCTCCCTTCCGTGCGTGGCCGATTCTTCCGGTCCACATGAGGAAGACGTCGCGGGAGCCCCGGACGTGAGACGGAGAGGGCAAAAATTCCTCGTGTTCGTGTTCGTGTTCATGTTCGGGCTGGTGCTCGTTTCGTGTTCGGGCTGCGGTCCGGCCGCCGGTCCGCTCAGGCCCCTTCCTCCGCCGCCACCTGCTTCAGCGTGCGCCTGGTACGCGCCGAGCGCGCCCGGAGCGGATCGGGGGTGCCGCCGTCGTGTGCGGCGCGTGCGTCGGTCTCCTTCACCAGCAGCCACGCCTCACGGCCGTCGTCCCCGCCGCCACCGCGGAAGCGTGTGAGCGCGTAACCCCCGCGCAGCTTCCTGCCCTCCAGCCAGAAGGTCGCGTGACCGTGCCGGAGGGCCTCCGCGAAGTTCTCGGAGAGCGGCCGGTAGGCGCCCTCGTCCCAGATGATGACGGTGCCCGCCCCGTACTCTCCCGCCGGGACGACGCCTTCGAAGTCCCGGTATTCCAGCGGGTGATCCTCCGTCGGCATCGCCAGGCGCTTCTCACGCGGGTCGGGCGAGGGGCCCTTCGGGACCGACCAGGACTTGAGCACTCCCTCCACCTCCAGGCGGAAGTCGAAATGCATGGTGCTCGCGTCGTGGATCTGCACGACGAAGCCGCCGCGGCCCTCCGACGGTTCGGTTTCGGCGCCGCGGGGTTCGGCCGTCGTGGCGAAGTGACGCTTCTCCCGGTAGCGCCTGAGCGCGTCCGGCCTTCCGCTCCCGCCGATCTTCCCGTCCCTCCCCGCCGCTGCGCTCCTGCCGCCCTGCGCGTTCTTCCCGGTCCCGGCGCCCTTCGTCCTGGTCCTGGCGTCCTTCGTGTTCTTCCTGGGCTTCTCGCTCACAGCGGCTCCTTCCTGCGGACAAACACCGCGCACGGGTGCCCGCCACGGCGGAAACAGGCCCCGTTCGCGTCTTCGGGAAGATCGCCGCCGCCGGAAGCGCTGTTGTGAACGGCGCGATTGCGGGTACATCCGCCGTCCGGAGGAGTCACCGGCACGCGCGCAGCACGAGCGACGCGAACGGAAGGGAACAACCACCGTGAAATTCGGCGTATCGACCTTCATCACCGATCAGGGAATCGCCCCCGCCGCCCTGGGCCGCGCCGTCGAGGAACGCGGGTTCGACTCGCTGCTCATCGCCGAACACACCCACATCCCCGTGGAGCGCCGCTCGCCCTATCCCGGGGGCGGCGACCTGCCGGAGATCTACTACCGCACCCTCGACCCCTTCGTCGCGCTGAGCGCGGCGGCGGCGGTCACGGACCGGCTGCTGCTGGGCACCGGCATCGCGCTGGTTGCGCAGCGGGACCCGATCATCACGGCGAAGGAAGTGGCGTCCCTGGACCTGGTCTCCGGAGGGCGGGCGGTCTTCGGCGTCGGCGTCGGCTGGAACCGCGAGGAGATGGAGAACCACGGGACCGACCCGTCGACCCGGGGCCGCCTCGCCGACGAGCGGCTGCGCGCGATCCGTGAGCTTTGGACGGCCGAAAAGGCCGAATTCCACGGGGAGTTCGTCGACTTCGACCCCGTATGGTCGTATCCGAAGCCCGTGCAGAAGCCGCACCCGCCCATCTACGTCGGCGGAGGCGAGGGCGCCTTCGGCCGGATCGCCGCCCTGGGGGACGCGTGGCTCGCCAACCGCGTCTCGCCCGAGGAGCTCGGGCCGCAGATCCAGCGGATGCGTGCGAAGGCCGGCCGGGAGGTCCCGGTGACGGTGTACGGCGCGGCGGACGATCCGGCGACGGTCGAGGGTTACGCCAACGCGGGCGTGGAGCGGATGCTGCTGTATCTGCCGACGCGTCCGGAAGGCGAGTCGCTCGAGGTGCTCGACCGGCTCGCGGCCCTCGCCGGACGGTTCGGCTGAGGGGCCGCGCGGCATGCCGGACATGACGGGTGACGAGGCGCGCGAACGCTTCGCCCAGGCACGGTCCGCCGTCCTGGCCACCGCTGACGCGGGCGGGCGTCCGCACCTCGTCCCCGTCACCTTCGCCATGACCGGAGACGTCGTCGTATTCGCCGTCGACCACAAGCCGAAGCGGTCCTACCGGCTGAAGCGCCTCGCCAACATCCGGTCCAATCCCGCACTTTCACTCCTCGTCGATTCCTACGACGAGGACTGGGAGCGGCTGTGGTGGGCGCGGGCCGATGGCAAGGGGCGCGTCCTGCCGCCCGCCGGGAGTTCACCGGCGTCCTCCGCGTACGCGGAGCTGCTCGCGCAGAGGTACGTGAGCCAGTACGGACCGGCGCCTCCGCAGGGGCCGGTCGTGGAGATCGCCGTCGAACGCTGGACGGGCTGGCGGGCCCGCTGAGGCGGCCTCCCGAACGGGAGTTCCGTCTGCCGGACCCGCCGTTTCCGCAGCTCGGTGAACGTGCAACCATCCGCTCATGGCGACAGTGAGTGAACTCCTCCCCAGTGACGCCGTGCTGCTGGACGCCGAAGCCGGGGACTGGCGCGCGGCCGTGCGGCTCGCCGGCGAGCTGATGGCACGGACGGGCACCGGCACCGCCGACTACACCGCGGAGATGATCCGGAACGTCGAGGAGAACGGCCCGTACATCGTCATCGCGCCCGGCTTCGCGCTCGCGCACGCCCGCCCGTCACCCGCGGTGCTGAGAACCGGGATGTCATGGGTGCGGCTCGCCGAACCCGTGGAGTTCGGGCACGAGTCCAACGACCCCGTGGAACTGGTCGTCGGACTCGCCGCCGAGGACCAGGGCGCCCACCAGGCGGCGCTGGCCGGGCTGGCGAAGCTCCTGGCCGACCCGGCGGCCGCGCAGGCCCTGAAGGACGCCGCCACACCGGACGCGCTGCTGGCCGTGCTCGCCGGCCGCCGGGAGGACGCCGGCTCCGAGCCCGGCAGCCCCGGGAGCCCCGAGACCGCCGGCTCCGGGACCGACTCCGGGACCGGCACCCGCGTGGACGAGGAGGACGCGGGGGGCTCCGGCACGACGGCACGGCGGAGCGGCGCGGCGGGCATGCACAAGATCCTCACGGTGTGCGGCAACGGGCTCGGCACGAGCCTGTTCCTGAAGAACACCCTGGAGCAGGTACTCCAGCGCTGGGGCTGGAGTACCCACGTGACCGTCGAGGCGACCGACACCGTCTCGGCGAAGGGCAAGGCGTCCGAGGCCGTCGCCGTCTTCACCTCACGCGAGATCGCCTCGGCCCTGGCGGGCATCAGCGTCCCCGTCCGGGTCATCGAAGACTTCACCAGCACCGCCGAGGTCGACGGTGCTCTCCGCGACACCTACGACGTCTGACGACGGGAAGGGAGCAGGCGGCACCCATGGGCCCGCTCATCTCCACCGCTGAGTTCCTCGTGAACGAGATCCTCAGCCGGCCTCCGTTTCTGATCGGCCTGATCACGGCCACAGGTCTCATCGCGCTGAGGAAGCCCGCCGGGCAGGTCGTCGGAGGCGCCATCAAGGCGGCCCTCGGCTTTCTGCTGATCAACGCCGGCGCCGGCCTCGTCGTCGACTCCCTGGCACCGCTGGGGGAGATGATCCAGGGCTCGACCGGCGCGCACGGCGTCATCCCGACCAACGAGGCGATCGTCGGAATCGCGCAGGAGGAGTTCGGAGCCCGCGTCGCCTGGCTGATGATCACCGGGTTCGCGCTGAGCCTGCTGCTGGCGCGCTTCACGCCGCTGCGCTACGTCTTCCTGACCGGCCATCACATCCTGTTCATGGCCACGCTGATCACGATGGTGCTCGCCACGGCCGGACTCACGTCGCTCGTGGTCGTCCTCCTCGGCGGTGTGCTGCTGGCCGTCATGCTCGTCTCCATGCCGGCCTTCGCGCACCCGTGGACGAAGCGCATCACCGGCAACAACAGCATCGCCATGGGGCACTTCGGCACCGCCGGCTACGTCACCGCGGGCGCTGCCGGTCAGCTCTTCGGCCGGCGCAGCCGCAGCACCGAGGAGATGAACCTGCCCGAGGGGCTGCGTTTCCTGCGCGATTCGATGGTCGCCACCGCCCTGTCCATGCTGCTGATCTACGTCGTGATGGCGCTGGTCCACCTTGCGAGGGCGGGTGAGAAGGCCGCGTTCAAGGTGTTCGCGGCCGGCGGGGGAGAGGCGGCGACCGACGCGGGCAACTACGTGATGAGCGCCGTCATGCAGGGTCTGCAGTTCGGCATCTCCGTCGCCGTCATCCTCTTCGGCGTCCGCACGATCCTCGGCGAACTCGTCCCCGCCTTCCAGGGGATCGCCTCGAAGGTCGTTCCCGGTGCGGTGCCCTCGCTGGACGCGCCGATGGTCTTTCCCTACGCGCAGAACGCCGTGCTGATCGGGTTCATCGCCAGCTTCACCGGGGGCCTCGCCTCGCTCGGACTGCTCACCGCCGTCTTCGGGCCCGCCTTCGGCCTCGCGCTCGTACTGCCGGGCCTCGTGCCGCACTTCTTCACCGGCGGCGCGGCCGGCGTCTACGGCAACGCGACGGGCGGACGGCGCGGAGCGGTCATCGGCGCCTTCCTCAACGGGGTGCTGATCAGCTTCCTGCCCGCGCTGCTGCTGAAGGTGCTCGGCGCCTTCGGCGAGGAGAACACGACGTTCGGAGACGCGGACTTCGGGTGGTTCGGAACCCTCATCGGCAACGCCGCCAAGGCGGGCGAGGCCGCCGGCGTCGTGCTGATGCTGCTCATCGGCGCGCTCGTGCTCGGCGGTGCGGTGCTGATGCAAGTGCGCGTCGTCGACCGCGGCTGGGACCCCGGGGCCCGCCGCGACGCCCTGCTGCCGCCGCAGCAGAACAGGGGGGACGAGCCGGCGGCGGCCGGAGCCGCCGGGAAGCTCCCGGCACAGTCCGCGGGCACCGGCGCCGGCCACGCGAAGATCGCACCTCCCCGGGGCGCTCCCGCCCCGCCGCCACCCCCGGCGAAGCGGGAGTGAGACGAGCCGCGGGAGGGCAGGCCGTCACCGAAGGCCCGATCCGGCGGCCCGATCCGGTGGCTCAGTCTGGCGGTTCAGCCCGGTGGTTCAGCCCGGCGTTCAGACCGCGCGGGCCGGTCCGGCGGTGGGACCGAAGACCCGACCGCGACGGGTGACGCGAAATCCACTGGTCAGCGTGGAGCAGCGGTTCAGTACCGCGAGAGAACGTCCGCGGCTGCCCTGAGCCGCAGCTCTTCCAGGGTGCCGGACTGCTCCTGCGCCCGGTCGAGGAGCCGGCTCAGCTGCTCGTCGTCGAGGACGGCTGACTGCGGGCCTCCCATCGCGCGCAGCGCCAGCCACATCAGCCGCTTCCCCTCGACCCCGAGGCGCAGGCTCTCCAGTTCGATGACGCTGCTGAGCGGGGCCCGCCGCACGAGGAAGCCGTTCGTCTTGGTTCTGCCCGCCTTCTCCAGCAGCCAGCCGGCGCCCATCTTGTACCGGCGCACCGGTACGCCCAGGTCCCGCATGATCAGCAGCAGCGTGGAACGGTCCTGCGCGATCTCGTCGGCCAGGCGGACCAGCGTCGCTCCCGCGGCGGACATCGCGTGCTGCTTCGCCACACGGCGCGCGAGTTCGCTCCCGAGGGTGGCCCCGACGAGGTGGTCGTTGAGGTAGATCGCCAGGGGTGCCCTCATCGGCCCGACTGCGGAGGCCGCACCGGTGCGGGCGTTGCCCGGGGCGCTGTGCGTCGTGTGTGCCATCGGGTGGCTCCCGTCGGGTCGGGGGAACGGGCTCCTGCCCGGCCTCTGAGCGGCATGCCCTGCGGGGCACCGCCGGCCGGCCGTGACCGCCCTCGTCCCGGGCAGGAGCAGCGGCTCTTCCAGGTTCGCACCGGGGGGAGCGCTGTCAATCCGCGGCCGTGCCGCTGCGGCGCCGCGCGGGCGTCCTCGGCACCGGTCGGCCGGTGCCGGCCGGTGCCCTGCGGCGACCGGACGGTGCTGATCCGTACAGGTGCGCGTTCGCCCGGCCGGCGGACAGGCCCGTTTGATGATCGGGGTGGGCTCCGGTGAAGTGGTTCCCGAGGAGTTCCGGCGTGCCGAAGAGTGCCGGGCCTCCCGTTCCGGACCGCCGCGCGAGACGGGAAGACCATGACCGACACCGCCCCTGTCAGCACTCCCTTCACCGCCGAATCCACCGCCGACGAGGTCGTCGCGGGCATCGACCTGACCGGACGCCGGGCCATCGTCACCGGCGGTGCCTCCGGCATCGGCGCGGAGACGGCCCGCACGCTGGCCGGTGCCGGGGCGCAGGTGACCCTCGCCGTGCGCGACGTCGAGGCGGGCCGGCGCACGGCCGCGGAGATCGTCGCCGCCACCGGCAACGAACACGTCCGCGTCGCCCCGCTGGACCTGACCGACCGCAAGTCCGTCGCGGGGTTCCTGGCGGCGTGGGAGGGACCGCTGAACATCCTGGTGAACAACGCGGGAGTCATGGCCTCGCCCCTGGTGCGTACGCCGGAGGGCTGGGAGCTGCAGTTCGCCACGAACCACCTCGGCCACTTCGCGCTCACCGTGGGACTTCACCGGGCGCTGGCGGAGGCGGGCGGTTCGCGGGTGGTCTCCGTCACCTCCAGCTCGCATCTGAACTCGCCCGTGTGGTTCGAGGACATCCACTTCCGCAGTCGCGGATACGACCCGTGGGCCGCCTACGCGCAGTCGAAGACGGCCAACGCCCTCTTCGCCGTCGGCGCGTGGGAGCGCTGGGAGAGCGACGGCATCACCGTCAACTCCGCGATGCCGGGCGCCGTCCGCACCCGTCTGCAGCGTCACGTCGGCGAGGGGGAGGTCGAGCGGTTGCGGGCCGGGGCCGGCAGCGACGTTCCGGGCTGGAAGACGGCCGGTCAGGGCGCGGCGACCGGTGTGCTCCTCGCGACGTCCTCACTGCTGGAAGGCGTCGGCGGCCGCTACTTCGAGGACTGCAACGAGGCGCCGGTCAGCGAACCCGGCTCGGCGCGCGGCGTCGCTCCCTTCGCGGTCGATCCGGAGGCGGCCGCGAGGCTGTGGCAGATCTCCGTCGAGACCCTGACGGTCTGAGGTCGGGACCCTGACGGTCCGAAAGAAACGCCGGAAGCAGACGGCCGCGGGCGTCCCCGGAGTCCGTGTCGGCTCCACTGGGTCAACCTGCGGAACCTGCGGTGAATGTGTGTCAGTACAAGACGCACTCCTGCTCCGATGCCCGATTCCACTTGTGCTCATCGGGTGAACGTTCGTATGCGGTGGCGGTGTTCGTGAGGAGGGCGGCACCAGGATGTGCGTGCTTCGGGCCGGTGGCCCGGAGCGAGCACATCTCCCCCCACCAAGAGGAGCACAATGTCTTTGACGTCCCTCAGCCGGAGGGCGCGAATATCGCTCGCCGCTGCGGCCGCCGGCAGCGCCGCCGTTCTGGGCTTCGCGGTCATGCCGTCGTCCGCGACGGCGACGCCCGCCGGGAAGCCCGCCGCGGCCGCCCAGAGCGAGAAGTCCGCCAAGGCCGATGCGGTCACACGTGCTCAGATGCTGGAGCGCGCGGCCACCTGGCTGACCGCCAACGGCGGCGCGCAGGTCCCCTACAGCCAGACCGAGGTCTGGTCGGACGGGTACCGGCAGGACTGCTCCGGCTACGTGTCGATGACGCTGGGGCTGTGGAAGTCCGGTCCCAACACCGTCGAGCTGGCGGGCAACCGGGACCTGACGACGCCGATCAACCTGGGCGACCTCAAGCCCGGTGACCTGCTCATCGACGCCGACGGTTCCAACACCACGCGCCACGTGGTGATCTTCGAGAAGTGGACCGACGACTCGCACACTGCCTACTCGGCGTTCGAGCAGCGGGGCGGCCACGGCACGGACCACCGTGTACTGGACTACGGCCTGGACTCCGGCAGCGAGTACAAGCCCTACCGTCCGAACAACCTGACGGACTGAGGCGCAACCCGGGCCGCTCACCGGCCTGTTGACCGCAGCTGAGCTCAGCTCAGCTCAGCTCAGCGCTCCCGCCCCCGCACACAGGGACGGGAGCGCCGTGCGTCGCTCCGCGGTCACTCCTTCACGGAACCGGCGTTCGCCCCGCGGATGAAGTGGCGCTGGAAGCAGAAGAAGAGCACCGCCACCGGAATCGTGGACAGCAGTGCCGCGCCCAGCTTCAGCGGATACTGCGTGCCGGCGCCCAGACTGCCGGAGACGAACCGCGCGAGCCCGGTGGTGAGGGTCTCGTATTCGCTGGACTGCGTCGACACCAGGAAGTGCGTGAACTCGTTCCACGACCCCTGGAACGCGAGCAGGGTCACGGTGATCAGCGCGGGCTTCGACATCGGCAGCACCACGTACCAGAAGATCCGCCCGATGCCCGCGCCGTCGATCCGGGCGGCCTCCTCGACCTCCTTCGGTATGGACTCGAAGAACTGCTTCATGATGAAGATGCCCGCCGCGTCGAACAGCAGCGGCACGATCATCCCGGTGTAGGTGTCGAAGATTCCGAAGGTGTTGAGGACCAGGAACTTCGGGATGAGCAGCACGACTGGCGGCACCGCCATCACCGCGATGACGAAGCCGACGAGCAGCGCCCGGCCGCGGAAGCGCAGCCGTGCCAGTGCGTAGCCGGCCGCCGAGTCGATGAGGACGCGGCCCAGCGTGACGACCACGGTGACCAGGGTGCTGTTGCCCAGCCATCGGGGGAACGGCACACCCTTCCCCGAGTCGTCCGAGCCCGTCAGCTGCTCGAAGACGCTGATCGTCGGGGCGTGCGGAAGCAGCGACAGCGGGCGGGAGGCGGCCTCCGGGTCCGTCTTGAAGCTCGTTGCGAGCTGCACCAGGAACGGCAGCGCGTACAGCAGGGCGAAGGCGAGCAGCAGGGTGTAGCCCGCCAGCCGCGCGGGGCGGGGGAAGCGGGCCAGTACCGGTCGTTCGTCGGTGGAGAGCGACTTGTCAGTGGTGCGCACCCGGCGCCTCCTTCCCCTCGCCGGCGACCGGCTGCTTCACGGCAGACGCGGCGATGCGCCGCGCCTCCCGGCCTCCTCCGCGTTCGCGCAGCAGGAAGCGCTGAACTCCCGTCATCAGCAGCACGATTCCCAGCAGGATGAACGAAATGGCGGCCCCCTGGCCGAACTCGGCGTTGTCGAACCCGTACGAGTACGAGAGGAACGCCGGCGTGAGCGTGGTGTTGGCGGGCTCGCCCTGCCCCAGCACGTACACCTGGTCGAAGACCTGCCAGGTGGCGATCAGACCGAGCGTCGTCACCAGGAACAGCACCGGACGCAGCGCGGGCAGCAGCACATGCCGCAGAACGTGCCGCCGTGCGGCTCCGTCCAGGGCCGCCGCCTCCTCCAGTTCGCGCGGGATGTTCTGCAGCGCCGCGAGGAAGATCAGCATGAACGTGCCCGAAGTCGTCCACACGGCAAGGAGGATGAGGGTGCACATCGCGACCGACGGCCCGGCCAGCCACTCCGAGAAGGGCAGCCCCATCATCCGGTGCTCGGCGAGGAAACCGCCCGGGCTGCTGCCGTCGATGATGCCCAGCTTGTCCATCAGCACCCACAGGACTCCGCGCGAGTCCTGGAACCAGTTCGGTCCCTTGAGGCCGATCCAGCCCAGCATCTGGTTCACCGCTCCGCTGCCCTGGAAGAGGAACAGGAAGACGGTGCACACCGCGATCGAGCTGGTGACGGACGGGAAGTAGAACGTCGTGCGCAGCATGCCGCGGCCGCGCAGCATCCGCTGGTTGACGATGATCGCCAGGGTGAGGGAGAGCGCGGTCTGCAGCGGAACGGTCAGCAGCACGTAGTACGCGTTGTTCCGGAGCGACGTGGCGAGCAGCGAGCGCGCGAGCCCGTCCTCGGCCAGCAGGCTGCGGTAGTTGTCCAACCCCACGAAGTCCGCGTCCGGGGTGAACGGGTTGGACTGCCCGTTCCAGTTCAGCAGGCTGACCCACGCCGCCATCAGGATCGGCAGTGCCATGAAGAGGCCGAGGCCGACGACCATGGGGCTCACGAAGAGCCAGCCCCACAGTCCTTCACGTCCGCGGGTCGTACGGGACCGGGAGCGCCCGGGCAGTCCCGGGAGGCCGGGCCGCCGCCTGGCGGGCGGCGGCGCCGGGCGCTCGGTGACAGTGGTCGGCATGCGGGGTCAGTCGCCCTTCTTGATCGCCTGCTCGCCGTTGCGCTGCAGCGTGGAGAGGATGTCCGCGGGGGAGCCGGTGCGCAGCCCCTGCAGATCGGCGTTGAACTGGTCGAGGACCTTGGTGAATCCGGGGACCGTCACGGGGCTCTGGGAGTGGGAGTTGCCCTCCACCCATCCCTTGGACTCCGGGTGCTCCTCGGCGAAGGTCTTCATGATGCTGCCGCGCGAGGGCATGACGCCGACCGCGTCGGAGGAGGCCAACTGCTCCTTCTTGGAGGTGAGATGACGGATCATGTCGACGGCCGCCTCGTGGTGCGTGCTCTCCTTCGCCACGCCCCAGCAGTTGCTGAAGGCCAGGGTTCCCTTGCCCTCGGGGCCCGCCGGCAGCGGCAGCACCTTGTAGTCGACGTCGGGGAAGTCGGCCTTCATCGCGCCGGCCAGCCAGTTGCCCTCGATGATCATGGCTGCCTTGCCCTTGCCGAGCGCCTCACCGGCCCAGCCTGTGTCCACCTGCTTGGCGAACTTCATCGACCCGGAACGCAGCAGCTTCCGCGCGAAGCCGAGCCCCTCGGCGTTCTCCTTGCTGTCGGCGGTCATCTTCGTCTCGTCGGAGTTGGTGATCCAGCCGCCGGCCTGCTTCATGAACACCCCGAGCCGCTGGTACTCGTTGGTGGTCACCAGGCCAGTGGTCTTGCCGGAAGTCAGCTTGTCGGCCGTCTTCTCCAGTTCGTCCCAGGTGGTGGGGTAGTCCTTCTCCGTCAGCCCGGCGTCCTTCCACTTGTCGGTGTTGATCACGAGACCGAGAGTGGAGGAGTCCTTGGGCAGGCAGACGAGCTTGCCGTTGTAGGTGAAGGCCTTGCGCAGCTCGGGGGTGAAGTCCTCCGCGTCGGGGATCTTGTCTCCGTACGGGTACAGCGAGCCGCCCCTGGCGTAGTTCGCGAACTGGTCGGAGTTGACGTAGAAGGCGTCCGGCGGCCGGTTCCCCGCGAAGGCCTGTGCCAGCTGCTGGTCCATGTCCTTCGCGAGTTGGACGGTGACCTTGTGGCCGGTCTTCTTCGCCCAGGCCGACGTCGCCGACTTCACGGCCTTGGTCTCGGCGTCACCGGAGGTGGCGATCAGCACGCGCAGCGACTGGCTCTTGCCGCTGTCCTGCTCGGGTCCGTCCTTGCTCTTGTCGAAGCCGGACGAACACGCGGTCGTGGTGGTGGCCAGCACCGCACAGGCGGTGAGTGCCACGGTGGAGCGACGGAACATGTGGGCCTCCTGGAGGAGTTGATGCGGAGATTCGAGGTGACGGTGCGGTGGGGTGCAGCCTCCGGCTGCGGATTCAGCCGGAGGCGGCACCGAGGCTTGCTCGTACGACGAGAGCGGGCGGCAGCAGCACACGCTCGGGAGGTTTCGACGGGTCGGACATGCGGGCCAGCAGCAGACGCATCGCCTCCCTTCCCACGTCGCCGAGCGGCTGCGCCACGCTGGCCAGCGGCGGGGAGAGGAGAGGGGCGACGGCGGAGTCGTCGAAGCCGACCACGGACACGTCGCGGCCGGGCACGCCCCCCGAGTTGGAGACGGCCCGGTAGCAGCCCAGCGCCAGTGTGTCGCTGGCGGCGACCACCGCCGTCACACCGGCGTCGAGCAGCGGCTGGACGGCGCGGGCGGCGGAGCCGACGTCGTCCACGCTGTCCACGCGGTGCCCGGTCGGCAGGCCGTGAGCGAGCAGCGTGCGGCGCCAGCCCTCCGCGCGGTCGTCGCCGGAACCGGAACCGGGCGGCCAGCCGAGGAACCCGATGCACCGGTGCCCGTCGGCGACAAGCCGTTCGACGGCCGCCCCGGTACCGGCGGCGCCGTCGACGTCGACCCAGTCGCCCACCTCCTGCTCGGACCACATCCGGCCGAAGGCGACGAAAGGGATGCCGCGTTCCTCCAGCCAGACCTGCCGGGGGTCGCCGTGTGCGGTGTTGCTCAGCACGAAGGCGTCAACGCCGTGCTCGCCCAGGAGCTCTTCGTAGGCGGCCAGTTCGCGCTGCCCGGACTCCGCGGCGAACAGGAGCAGCCGGTACCCGGCAGCGTCCGCCGTCTCGGACAGCGCGTGCAGGAACCGGTCGAGGACCATGTTGCCGGGGCCCGCCGGTGCGATCCCGAAGCCGATGAGCCTGCTCGCTCGCGTGCGCAGTGAACGGGCCGCGCGGTGCGGGCGGTAGCCCATCTCGTCCACGGCGCGCCGCACCCGCTCCAGGGTCTCGGGCCGCAGGAGGTCCGGGGTGTTGAGCGCGTTGGAGACCGTCTGCGTGGAGACCCCGGCCCGCCGCGCGACCATCGCCATCGTGACCGAGCCCGAACCCGAACCGGAGCCCGAACCGGAACCGGAGTCCCGGCCCGTGCCGGAACCGGAGCCCGAACCGGAGTCCCGGCCCGTGCCGGAGCCCGAACCGGCACCCGAACCCTGGCCCGGCACGGGCGGCGTTGGAGCGGATCGTGACGGCATGAAGCGGTCTCCCGGGGGCGAAGGCTGGCAGGCATGGACGATCTACCGGGCGTAGAGGGCAATTTGGGCTCTTGACCTCTTTGCTATGGTCGGTTTTATCGATCCAATGGCTGAGAGGTTGCGCCCACGTGGAGACAACTGTCAAGACTCAGGACGGCACAGGTGCGCCGAGCACCTCCGCCCCGCCGGCGGAACTCCAGCCGTTCCTGCACGACGCGTGCATCACCCTCCGTGCGCCGAGCATGGCGGTCTCCCGCCCTGACGGCCAGATCAGCGAGGGCTGCGACGGCTTCTACCACGGGGACCGCCGCGGCCTGTCGCTGCTGACCGTTCGCGCCGAGGACGTGCCGAACGCGCCCATCAGCGGCGGACCCGACAGCGCGGAACGCGCCTCGTTCCGTACGGTGCTGCGCGGCCTGGCCGAGCACAGCCCCGACCCCGCGGTCACCTTGGAGCGCCGACGCGCCGTGGAACCGGGCGAGTTGAACGAGACGATCACTCTCCACAACGCCGGCCTGACCGCCGTGCAGGTGCTGTTGACGCTGCGCGCCGGGAGCGACCTCGCCTCGATGGAGACCATCAAGTCCGGGCACAGCGTGGCCGAAATCACCCCCGTACGGGAGGAGGACGGACTCAGCTGGAGCGACGGCGAACTGACCTCGCGCCTGTCGTGCACACCCGCACCCGATGCCGTCGAACAGGCGCCCGCCGGGACGGCCGAGCTGCGCTACAGCATCGAACTCGGCGCACGCGAGAGCTGGCAGGCGACCGTGCGCTGCGTCATCGAGGACGAGAAGGGCGCGGCGTTCCTCCCCGTGACCGCACGTGCACGCGCCGACTTCGCCTCCGGTGCCGCTCTGACCACGGCAGACCGCGGGCTCGACCACTGGTTCGCCCGGTCGTGCTCGGACCTGCGGTCGCTGCTGCTCGCCGACCCGCTGGAGGAGAACGACACCTTCCTCGCCGCCGGTGCCCCGTGGTTCCTCACCCTCTTCGGGCGGGACTCGATCTGGGCGGCCCGCATGCTGCTCCCGCTGGGCACCGGGCTCGCCGCCGGTACGCTGCGGACCCTAGCGCGCCGTCAGGGAGCCGTGAGCGACCCGGCGACCGAGGAGCAGCCCGGCAAGATCCTCCACGAAATACGCCGCGACGGGCTGGACTTCGGCGACGGCCTGTCCGTACCGCCCTGCTACTACGGGACGGTCGACGCCACCCCGCTGTGGGTGACACTGCTGCACGACGCCTGGCGCTGGGGAATGCCCGCCGAAGAGGTCGAACGCCTCCTGCCGCACGCCGAGTCGGCGCTGGTGTGGATGGACGAGCACGGTGACGCCGACGGGGACGGCTTCCTCGAGTACGTCGACAGCACCGGGCGCGGACTGTCCAACCAGGGCTGGAAGGACTCCGGTGACTCCGTGCGTCACCGCGACGGCCGCCTCGCCGAACCGCCCGTCGCCCTCTGCGAGGTGCAGGCGTACGCACACGAAGCCGCCCTGGCCGCCGCCGAGTTGCTGCGTGCCTTCGGCCGTCCGGACGCCGACCGCTGGGAGGAGTGGGCGCAGCGGATGCGCGGCCGCTTCCGCGAGCGGTTCTGGGTCGAGGACGCCGACGGCCCCTACCCCGCCATCGCGCTCGGCAGCGACAAGCAGCCGCTGGACGCGCTGACTTCCAACATCGGCCACCTGCTGGGGACCGGCCTGCTGGACGAGGAGGAAAGCCGTCTCGTCGCCGCGCGTCTGGCCGGTCCGCACCTCGACTCGGGCTTCGGGCTGCGCACGCTCGCCGCCGACTCCGGCGGCTTCAGCCCTCTCGGCTACCACATCGGCACCGTGTGGCCGCACGACACGGCGATCGCCGTCCAGGGCCTGGCACGCGACGGTCACTACGCGGTCGCCGAGTCGCTGGCGGCGGGGCTGGTGAGCGCGTCGGTCTCCTTCGACGGGCGGCTGCCGGAGCTCTTCGCCGGTCACGGCAAGGGCACCGACACCCGGCCCGCTCCCTATCCGGCGTCCTGCCGGCCGCAGGCCTGGGCCGCGACTTCGGCGGTTGCGGTGCTCCAGGCGGTGCTGGGACTTCAGGCCGACGTGCCGTCCGGCCGGCTCACGGTCCGTCCGCGCATGGCGGGCGGTTACGTGCCGCTGCGGGCGCGCGGACTGCGGCTGGGGGAGCGGGAGTTCGAGGTCGCGGTCGACGCGGACGGCACGCCGCGGGTGTCCGGCTTCGCGGACGGTGCGGTGACGGTGGAGGCCTCGGCGCCCGTGCCGTAGGACCGCCGCCCCTCGGGGGACCGGAGGCCAGTAGCGGAAGGCCCCGGTCCTCTGGCGGACGGTCGCCGTGTGCCGGACAATCGAGGCTCATCCGGACAACGGGGGTGTCTGATGGCTTTCTTTCTGGTTGTCGACGCGGTGCTGCTGCTGATCATCGCCACACTGGTGTGGGTCCTCGTCCGCAGGAACCGGCGTCGCGACGTCACGAGTGCCGACGGTCTGCGCATCGAGGCTGCCGCCGCCACCGAGGCGCGGGAGGCCCGGCGCCGGGCCCGTGGCGCCCGCGACATGCGCACCGGCTCCACCGCGCCGTACATGGGCGAGCGGCGATACTGAACGGCCCCCGCCCGCCCGGCACTTCGGTGCTCGGGACGGGCAGAGGCCCGTGGCGGTGCGGCCCCGGTCCCCGCGTTTCGGGGCCCGGGGCGGTGCCTCACAGGTGCACGCCGGGCGCCTCCGTCAGCTCCTCGAAGTCCGCGAGCATGCGCCCGCGTCCGGGTTCCAGACCGGTGAACAGGCGCAGCGCGTCGGCCGCCTGGAAGACCGCCATGCCGCCGCCGTCCAGGACACGGCAGCCCAGGGCGCGTGCCGCGCCGAGCAGTTCGGTCCGCAGCGGCCGGTAGACGACCTCGGCGACCCACAGTCCGGGGTGCAGCGCATCGGCCGGAACGGGCAGTCCGGGGTGGGCCGCCATCCCGGTGGGAGTGGCGTGCACCAGACCGTCGGCATGCGCCAACCGCGCGCTCACGTCCTGGAGTTCGGCCACGGTTGCCCGTCCGTCGCCGAAGTGCCGGGCCAGCGAACCAGCCAGGGCGGAGGCCCGGCCCGGCTCGGCATCGACGACGGTGAGGCGTTCCGTGCCCAGCCCGAGCATGGCGTGGGCGACGGCGGCACCCGCCCCTCCGGCCCCGAGCAGGACCACGTCGTCGACGGTGGCGTCCGGCAGCCCGCGTGCGAAGGAGGAGGCGAAGCCGGTGACGTCCGTGTTGTGACCCACGGACCGGCAACCGTCGAAGACGACCGTGTTGACCGCGCCGAGCGCCTCCGCCTGCGGAGCCAGCGCGTCGAGATGCGGAATGACGGCCTGCTTGCAGGGGTGCGTGATGTTCAGCCCGTCGAAGCCGAGTTCGCGGGCCGCGCGCACGAGCTCGCCCGTCCGCTCCGCGGAGGCTGCCCCTGGGCCTGGCGGCCCGGGAGATGCCCCTGTGCCGTCGAGGTCGATGAGCCGGTACACGTAGCGCAGGCCCAGCCGCTCCGCTTCCCGCTCGTGCAGCGCGGGGCTGAGGGAGGGGCCGATGCCGGAGCCGATGAGGCCGACGAGGTACGTACGGCCGCCGCTCACCGCTTCTCCCGCACCAGCGTGGCCGCGTGGGCCAGCGCCAGGGCGTACCCGTGGGCGCCGGCGCCGCAGATCACGGTGTCGGCGACGGCGGAGACGTAGCTGTGGTGGCGGAACGCCTCCCGCTTGTGGATGTTGGAGAGATGCACCTCGACGACGGGCAATTCCGCCGCTGCGAGCGCGTCGCGCAGCGCCACGGAGGTGTGGCTGTACCCCGCCGGGTTGATCACGATCGCGCGGTGCGCGGTCCGGGCCTCGTGGATCGCGTCGATGAGCACGCCCTCGTGGTTGCTCTGCCGGCAGTCCGCCCGCAGCCCGTGCGCCGCGGCGGTCTCGCGGCACAGCTCCTCGATGCCGGCCAGCGTCTCCCTGCCGTAGATGCCGGGCTCGCGCAGGCCGAGCAGATTGAGATTCGGGCCGTTCAGGACGAGCACGGGGATCTCGTCCGGGAGATCGGCGGAGTGGGGCATCGGTCGCTTCCCATCAATGTACGAACTGGTTCGTTAGTGATATCAAGCCGGTGCCCCTGCTGTGAAGCCCGGCAGGACGGTGCGCGCCTCGCTCGCCCTACAATCGCTGGACTGCAGTGACCCCCGCCGAGGAGCCGGATGACCACCGCGGAAGACCCGGCGCAGTCCGCCGGACGTGTACGTGACGCCGCCCGCACCCGGGCGGAGATCATGGACGCCGCCACCCAGGAGTTCGCCCGTGCCGGCTACGGGGGAGCCCGGGTCGACGAGATCGCCGCCCGCACGCGCACCACGAAGCGGATGATCTACTACTACTTCGGCGGCAAGGAGCAGCTGTTCACCGCCGTGCTGGAGCGGGCTTACTCGGTCATCCGCGAAGCCGAACAGCAGCTGGACGTCGAGCATCTGGACCCCGTGGCGGCCATTCGCCGCCTCGCCGCCGTCACGTTCGACCACCACGAGGCGCACCCGGACTTCATCCAGCTCGTCAGCATCGAGAACGTCTACGAGGCCGAGCACATCGCCGGCTCCGAGGAGCTGCGCCGCCTCAGCTCGCCCGCGATCGACGTCATCCGGCGCATCCTGGACGCCGGGCGGGCCCAGGGGGTCTTCACCGCCGACGTGGACGCGGTGGATCTGCACGCGATGATCAGCTCGTTCTGCTTCTTCCGCGTCGCCAACCGCCACACCTTCCGGGCTCTCTTCGAGCGCGACCTGCTGGACGAGAAGCGCCGCGAGCACTACCGGACGATGCTCGCGGACATGGTGATCGCGTATCTGACGACGGGTGAGAAGGGCTGAGCGGAGCCCCGGCGCGGAATCCCCGGCCCTGACCTCTTGACATGGGAGGAGTACGGCCCCAGCATCCGTAGCCACCCGCTATTAACTATCTGGTGGGTTAATTAGAGCCGCGAGGGACGCCCGAAGGAGCACGCTGTGACCGCCGAGAACGAGTCCGGCTCTGCCGCCGCAACGGCACAGCCGCGTAAGGCCGCTGTCGCCGCAGCGGTCGGGAGCGCACTGGAGTACTACGACTTCTTCATCTATGGCAGCGCGGCCGCGCTGATCTTTCCGAAGATCTTCTTCGACGACTCGGACCCGGCGGACGCCACCCTGCTCTCCCTGGCCACCTTCGGTGTCGCCTACGCCGTCCGCCCGCTCGGCGCCCTGCTGCTCGGCCACGTCGGCGACCGCTTCGGGCGGAAGAAGATCATGCTGTTCACGCTGTTCCTGATGGGAGCGGCGACCTTCCTCATCGGCTGCCTGCCCACCCGCGCCCAGATCGGAGGGGCGGCGCCCGCCCTGCTGGTGCTGCTGCGCGTCATGCAGGGCATATCGGCCGCCGGGGAGCAGGCCGGCGCCAACTCGATGACCCTGGAACACGCGCCGCCGCACAGGCGCGGCTGGTTCACCAGCTTCACCCTCAACGGCACCCAGGCGGGACAGCTCCTCGCGACGCTCGTGTTCATCCCCGTCGCGGCCCTCCCGGAGGAGCAGATGCTCACCTGGGGATGGCGCATACCGTTCCTCCTGAGCGCCGCGGTCGCCCTGGTCGGCTGGTTCATCCGGCGGACCCTGCACGAGACGCCCGTCTTCACACGCCAGGCAGAGGCCGGACAGGTCGCGAAGATGCCCCTGGCCGTCCTCCTGCGCGGGCACTGGCGAGCACTGCTGCGGGTCATCTGCGGTGCGCTGATCGCCTCCGTCAGCACGATCTTCACCGTCTGGGCGCTGTCGTACGCGACGAGCGACGCGGTCGGCATGGACAGCTCCGGAATGCTCTGGGTCGGCGCACTCGCCAACGCGGCCGCGCTGGCGGCGATCCCGCTCTGGGCGCGCCTGTCGGACAGGGTGGGCCGCAGGCCGGTCTTCCTCGCGGGAGCGCTGGGCAGCGCCGTCACGATGTTCCTGTACCTGTGGGCGATCTCCACCGGCAGCTACCCCCTCACGCTGCTGAGCGGAGTCCTCGCCTTCGGCGTCGTCTACAGCGCCGCCAACGGCATCTGGCCCTCCTTCTACGGGGAGATGTTCCCGACGTCGGTGCGGCTGTCGGGCATGGCCGTCGGCACCCAGATCGGCTTCGCCGTCTCAGGCTTCGCGGTGACGTTCGCCGCCGGCATCGCCGGGCCGGAGGGAGACGGCTGGGCACGCGTCGCGCTGTTCACCGCAGCGCTCTGCGTGCCGCCCGCGCTCGCCGCGCTGACCGCACGGGAGACCGCCCATCTCCCCACCGAGGACCTCGGACTGCCCGCGGGAGGGAGCACCGAGGCGCCGGCCGAGGTGCCCCGTCGCGCGGCCGAACGGGCCTGACGGGCCTCACGGAGAGAGCAGGAAGCAAGGCGCAGCACAGGAAGAACACAGAGCGGGGAAAGCCGCAGAGCAAGTGGAACAGGAGCAGTCGTGCGGGGTGCCTCCCGCGCGGCTGCTCCTCAGACGGCGTTCCCGCTCGCCGACCCCAGCCGGCGTACGGACTTCTCCAGCTCCGCGATGCGGCCGGCGAACTCGGCCGACGCGGCGTTCTCGCCGTCCCTGAGCATCATCTCGATCTGCACGAGCATCTCCGTGATGTGTGCGAGCTGCTCGGCTGCGCTTCTGCCGGTTCCCATGTCCTCCGGCCGGGTGCCCTCCAGCGGTCCGTCTGCGGCCGCGGTGCCCTGGCCGCCGGCGCGGGGCGAGTGCTCGGCGACCAGGAGACGTCGCAATTGTTCGGCCTGGACGGCGAGTTGACGGTTCTTGCGGTCCAGGTCGAGAAAGACGTTGACCTTCGTGCGCAGTACCCACGGATCGATGGGCTTGGAGAGGAAGTCGGCGGCGCCCAGCGAGTATCCGCGGTAGGCGTAGTCCGCGTCCACGTCGGTGCCGGTCAGGAGGATGATCGGCACGTCCTTCGTCTGGTCCAGACGCTTGATGTTGCCCGCGGTCTCGAACCCGTCCATCCCCGGCATGAGCACGTCGAGCAGCACCACGGCGAAGTCCTGGCGGAGCATCGCCTTGAGCGCGTCCTCACCGGAGCGCGCCGTCACCAACTGCTGGTCCAGCGGGCCGAGTACGGCCTCCAGCGCGACCAGGTTCTCCTCCATGTCGTCCACGATCAGGATGCTGGACCGGTCGGGCACCGCGGCGCTCATGTCATCCGTCCCGCGGTTCGGTGCCGGTGCCGTCCCCGCGAGAACCGATGTGGTGCTCCCGGGCGCCGGTGCCGTCCGGCGAGGCTGTGCCGTGCGGCTCCGCGCCTTGCTCCGTGGATTCCTCGGGGGATTCGTGTGCCGGTCCGGACCCGTTCGGATCCGCCGCCGTCCTCGGTGCCGCCCGGGGCGGCGCGGCCGGGGCCGTGGCGCCTCCGCTCGGCGGCTGCGCCCCGTGGCTCTGCTTGAGCAGGTCGTAGATGGACTGCAGCAGTTCGTCGAGGTCCACGGGCTTGGCGACGTAGAGGTCGGCGCCCGCGTCGAGCGCCTTCTTGCTGTCGCCGGACATGGCCTTCGCGGTGAGCGCGATGACGGGCAGGCCCGCCAGGCGCGGTGTGCGCCGGATCTTCTGGATCGCCTCGTAGCCGTTCATCTCCGGCATCATGATGTCCATCAGGACGACCGACACCTCGGGCGAACGGTCCAGCACGTCCAGGCCTTCGCGGCCGTTCTCGGCGTACTTCACGGAGATGCCCACGCGTCCCAGCACATGGGTGAGGGCGAAGACGTTCCGGATGTCGTCGTCGACGATGAGCACGTTGGTCCCCGCCAGCACCTGGCCGCGCTCCCCGCCCAGCCACTGCTTGAGCTGCGTCGTCTCCGGCCAGGTCTCCTCGTGGCCCTCCGCCGCCCGCGGTTCGGTGGCCGAGGGACGCTCGGGCCCCACGGTCTCCACCCGCGGTGACGCCTCGGAGGCCGGTGCGGACGGCTCGGGCCATGCCGTGGGAGTCGGCGGTGCCGGTGCCTCGCCCGCGTCCCGGGGCTTCGCCGGCTCGGCCCTCTCCGGCCGTTCCGGTTCCACGGGACGGGTGGGCGGCGCCGTCTCCGGCTCCGCGGGCGTCGCGCCACCGGCCGGGCCGAGCGGCTCCGGCTCGGGCAGTGCGGCCGGCGGCGGAGCCGATGCGACCGCTGTGCCGCCCTCGATGTCGCGGCTGCTGAGACTCGCGGGCGCCGTCACGCGTTCCGGCGGGCCCATGGGCCCGCTGCCCGGGTAGACCGACGGGATCAAGAGGGTGAAGCGCGAGCCCACGCCCTCCTGGCTCTCGACGTCGATCCGACCGCCGAGCAGCCCCGCGATCTCCCGGCTGATCGACAGCCCGAGGCCGGTCCCGCCGTACCGGCGGCTCGTGGTGCCGTCGGACTGCTGGAACGCCTCGAAGATCACGGACAGCTTCTCCGGAGGGATGCCGCTTCCGGTGTCCTTGACGGAGAAGGCGAGCACGGACTCCGCATCGCGGAGCGTCGCCTCGTCGAAGGCCTTGTCCGCGACGCGCTCCACGCGCAGTTCGATGCCGCCGGACGAGGTGAACTTCACGGCGTTGGACAGGAGGTTGCGCAGCACCTGCTGGATGCGCTGCTCGTCGGAGTACAGCTCGCGCGGCACGTTCTCGCCGACCGCGATCTCGAACCCCAGCCCGCGGTCGATCGTCATCGGCCGGAACGTCGCGTGCACGTAGTCCAGCAGCTTCGTCAGCGGCAGCGAACGCGGCCGCACGTCCATCCGTCCGGCCTCGACCTTCGACAGGTCGAGGATGTCGTTGATGAGCTGGAGCAGGTCCGATCCCGAGCGGTAGATCGTGGTGGCGAAGTCCACCTCCTGCTCGGAGAGCCTGCCGTCGGGGTTGTCGGCGAGCAGCCGCGCCAGGATGAGCAGCGAGTTCAGCGGGGTGCGCAGCTCGTGCGACATGTTCGCCAGGAACTCGGACTTGTACTGGGACGACGTCGCGAGCAGCGCCGCCTTGTCCTCGAGTTCGGCGTTGGTGCGCTGCAGTTCGTCCGACCGCTGGCGCAGCTCCTTGGTCAGCCGCTGCGACTCGGAGAGCAGAACCTCCGTACGGGCGTTGGCCAGGATCGTGTTGATCGAGACGCCGATGGTGTGCACGAACTGGTCGATGAAGGTCAGGTAGATCTCGTTGAACTTGCTGAACGAGGCGACCTCGATCACACCGAGTGCCCTGTCCTCGAAGAGGATCGGCAGGATGAGGATGTTCGCCGCGGGCGCCGAGCCCAGGCCCGACTCCACCCTCACGTAGTCCGGCGGGGCGTCCTCGATGAGGATGCGCTTCTTCTCGGCGACCGCCTGGGATATCAAACCGCGCAGCGGGGAGTCGGGCCCGCCCGGGTCCTCCCGGCCGCTGGTGCCGTAGCCGGCGATGTACTCCAGCTCCTCGCCGGGCTTCCCTCCGGAGCCGACCAGGAAGAACGCGCCGGCCTGGGCGTTCACCAGCGGCGTCAGCTCCCGCAGGATCAGGTCGGCGACCTCGACCAGGTCCCGCTGTCCCTGCATCAGGCCGGCGATACGGGTCAGGTTCGACTCCAGCCAGTCCTTGGTGCGGGTGGTCTCGCGCAGGTTGGCGACCATGACGTTGACGTTGTCCTTCAGCTCCGCCACCTCGCCGCGGGCGTCGACCTGGATGGAGCGGGACATGTCGCCCTGGGTGACGGCGCTTGCGACCTCGGCGATCGCACGGACCTGCGTGGTCAGGTTCAGGGCGAGCTCGTTGACGCTCGTCGTCAGTCCCTTCCAGGTGCCGTAGACGCCCTCGACGCGTGCCTGGCCTCCCAGCTGGCCCTCGCTGCCGACCTCGCGGGCGACGCGGGTGACCTCCGAGGAGAAGGAGGAGAGCGTGTCGACCATCGTGTTGAGGGTGGTCTTCAGCTCCAGGAACTCGCCGCGTGCGTCGACGTCGATCTTCTTGGAGAGGTCTCCGTTGGCGACCGCCGTTGCGACCTGGGCGATGTTGCGGACCTGCGACGTCAGGTTCGTGGTCATGAAGTTGACGTTGTCGGTGAGGTCCTTCCACACGCCGGAGACACCGTGGACCTGTGCGCGGCCGCCGAGGTTGCCCTCGGTGCCGACCTCGCGTGCGACGCGTGTGACCTCGTCCGAGAACGCCCGCAGCTGGTGGACCATCGTGTTGACGGTGTCCTTCAGCTCCAGGATCTCGCCGCGTGCGTCGACGTCGATCTTCTTGGAGAGGTCTCCGTTGGCGACCGCGGTGGTCACCTGGGCGATGCTGCGCACCTGCGACGTCAGGTTCAGCGCCATGGAGTTGACGCTGTCGGTGAGGTCCTTCCACACGCCGGAGACGTCCCTGACCTGAGCCTGCCTGCCCAGGTTTCCCTCGGTGCCGACCTCGCGTGCGACGCGTGTGACTTCGTCGGCGAAGTCCGAGAGCTGGTCGACCATCGTGTTGAGGGTGGTCTTCAGCTGGAGGATCTCGCCCTTCGCGTCGACGGTGATCTTCTGACTGAGGTCGCCCTGCGCCACAGCGGTCGCGACCTGGGCGATGCTGCGCACCTGCGAGGTCAGGTTGGAGGCCATGAGGTTGACGTTGTCCGTCAGGTCGCGCCACACACCGGAGACGCCCCGCACCTCGGCCTGTCCGCCGAGGTTTCCTTCGGTGCCGACTTCGCGTGCGACGCGTGTGACCTCGTCGGCGAAGGCGGAGAGCTGGTCGACCGTGGTGTTCACGGTGCTCATCAGCTGGAGGATCTCGCCCTTCGCGTCGACGGTGATCTTCTTGCTGAGGTCACCTTGCGCGACGGCCGTGGAGACCTGGGCGATGTTGCGCACCTGCGAGGTCAGGTTGGAGGCCATGAGGTTGACGTTGTCCGTGAGATCACGCCACGCCCCGGACAGACCCCGCACCTCGGCCTGTCCGCCGAGGTTTCCTTCGGTGCCGACTTCGCGTGCGACGCGTGTGACCTCGTCGGCGAAGGCGGAGAGCTGGTCGACCATGGTGTTCACGGTGAGCTTCAGCTCCAGCAGCTCACCCGAGGTCTCGACCATGACCTTCTGCGTCAGGTCACCGCGTGCGACCGCCGTCGTCACGCCGGCGATGTCGCGCACCTGCCCGGTGAGCCGCTCCGCCATGTCGTTGATGGCCTCGGTCACGCGGCGCCAGTCGCCCGACAGGTCCCCGACGTCCGCACGGCCGCCGAGGTTTCCTTCGGTGCCGACCTCACGGGCGACTCGGGTGACCTCTCCGGTGAACATGGAGAGCTGGTCCACGAGACGGTTCAGGCCGCTGTCCAGCCGCCCGAGGTCGCCGTGCTTGCCGTTGTGCCGCTCCATGTGTTGCGTCAGGTCCCCGTCGGCGATTGCCTCCAGCACCCTGGTCGCCTTCGTCACAGGGGTCCCCAGAGCTTCGATGAGCTGGTTCGTCTCGTCGACGTTGGTGGCCCATGAGCCCGGACCCGGGCTTGCCGAGATCCGCTCGTCGAGGTGGCCTTCTTTGGCGACGGCCCGGCGTACGCGCCTCAGTTCCGTGGCCAGATGTTCGTTCCGCGTGACGATCTGGTTGAAGACCCCCGCCACCTCGCCCAGAACTCCTTCGCTCTCGGTCGCCGCACGCGCCGAGAAGTCGCCGTCGTTGAGAGACCTCATGGCTCCCAGCAGGCGACGCAGGTCCGCCTCACGTATCGGCTGGCCCTGGGGGTCGTCCATGGCATCCCATCCCAAGCATCCTGGATGTGTAGCTTTATCCTATTGTAGAGGCTTTATTGCAGAGACAGCCGAGTCAGGAGTGGCTTGTGCGACTGCCGTCAGCCGGCCTGAGCGATCCCGAGTCGCGCAGAGCCCTGCCAACAGGCCAGCTCGCACCCTCGACGGCTCGTGCGCTCGTGCGTTCGGAGATCGAGAAGTGGGCACGGGCGAGCGTGACCCCGGGGTCGGTGACCGAGCGCCTGGCCGACGATGCGGAGCTCCTCGTCAGCGAACTCGTGAGCAACGCCCTCATGCACGCCGGAACCCGGATCGAGGTCGCTTGCGGCATCGAGACGGACCCGCCCGGGCCGGACGATCCCACCGAGGCGAGCGGACCGGTGGAGATCGCGGCGGTGCTGGTCGAGGTGGTGGACAGACAGCCCACCGGCCGGGTCACCGGCGAGACCGCGGCAGGACGCGGAGGCCGGGGCCTCGGGCTCCAGATCGTGGGGGCCCTGGCCCAGTCCTGGGGGGTGACCTACCGGCGCACCGAGAAGGTCGTGTGGTTCCGCCTGGCCGTCTCCGAGATGGTCGGCAAGCCGTCCGGGTCGCTCAGCGAGGCGATGCACCGCGAACTGGAGGCCGCGGAGATCTTCTCCTCATCCGGGCAGGCCGACCGCCGTCGCACCGCGGAGTGGGCCGACCGCGGCGGCGCGTTCCTGGCCGAGGCGAGCGAGCTGCTTTCGGGGCAGCTGGACGAGGACATGGTCGCCGCACTGGCCGGGCAGCTCCTCGTGCCGAGGCTGGCCGACTGGTGCGCCGTGTGGCTGACCGACGAGACCGGCGGGATGCGCCTGTCCCGCGTGTGGGACGTCGACGAGCGCAAGGTCGACGCGCTGCGCTACGCCATGGAGGCGGAACCGCCGCCCGCCGGCCTGCGCACCGTGGGCATCCCCTGGCCCTGGCCGGAGAGCGTCGACGAGTCCGGGAGGGGCGGTTCGGCGCTGGCGTTCTCCCTCGTCGCGGGCGGCGCCTGTCTGGGCTCGCTGGTGATCGGCAGGTCAGGGCCGACGGAGATGACGGACTCCGTGGCGCGGACGGTCGAGGATGTCGCGCGCCGCGTGGCACAGGCCGTGGTCACCGCCCGCCAGTACGCGCGCCAGACCAGCATCAGCCGGGCGCTCCAGCGCAGACAGCTGCCCCCGTCGCTGGCCAGCCTGCCCGGCGTGGAGACGGCGATCGTCTACGAGCCGCACGCCCTGGGCCAGACCGTCGGCGGCGACTTCTACGACCTCTTTCCCATGGGAGACAACCGGTGGTCCTTCCTGCTCGGCGATGTGCAGGGCAAGGACCCGGAGGCGATGTCCGTGACCGGGCTGACCAGGCATCTCGTCCGGCTGCTCGCGCGGGAGGGCCACGGAGTGGAGTCCGTGCTCGGCAGACTCAACGCCGCCATGGCCGAGGAGGGAGCCGAGGCCGTGGCCGTGGGAGGCGAGAGCGCGCAGCCGCGCTTCCTCAGCCTCGTCTACGGGGAGCTGGAGCCGGACATGGAGAGGGGCGGGGCGCACTGCTCCGTCGCCAGCGCCGGACATCCGGCGCCGCTGAAGCTGTCCGAGGACGGCGTGACGCCCGTGGTGGAGTCGCAGATTCTGCTGGGCATCGACGAGGGCACCGAGTTCTCGGCCTACGGCTTCGATCTGAGGCCGGGGGAGACACTGCTGTGCGTCACCGACGGCGTCACCGAACGGCGCAGCGGGCAGCGGCAGTTGGACGACGGCGACGGGCTCGCGCAGATCCTGGCCACCTGCGGAGGCATGGGGGCGATGGCGGTGGCGGAGCGGGTGCGCCAGGCCGCGCACGACTTCGGAACGGAGCCGGTCGAGGACGATCTTGCGATCCTCGTGCTGCACGCCGTGCGCGGCTGAACGGCCCGGCGACGGCAGGCCGCGAGTGAGCCGGACGGCGCGCGGACGTCGGGACGGTCACGCACCGGCCACCAGGGCGGCTCCCTCGGGACCCGGCGTCAGGGAATGATGCCCGAGCGGCGCGCGGCCACCACCGTCTCCATCCGCGTATGTGTGCCCAACTTCCGCATGGCGGATCGGAGATAGGCCTTCACGGTCTCCGGCTTCAGCCCGGTCCGTGCGGCCACAGCGGCGTTCGTCCCGCCGCCGGCGACGCAGGAGACCACGTCCACTTCCCGGGGGGTGAGCGAGACCGCCTCCGCCGCGCCCTTTGGTGACCTCTGCGGCCCGCACGCCGTCGCCAGCCGGCCGCAGGCGTCGAGCAGTTCCTGCCGGAGCTCGCCCTCGGGCAACCGGTGGGCGAGAGTGCGCAGTTCGGCGTGTGCCTCCCGCACCTCCTCCCAGGCGCGGGGGTCGTCGACGGGAGCCTGGCGCGCCTGGGTCAGCCGCTGCGCCTCCTCGCGGACGGCGAGGGTCTGCTCCAGCTCCCGTACGGCGTCGGAGGCGGTGTCCAGGGCGCGGTCGCCGAGCGCCAGCGACTCCCGAAGCGCCGCGTACACCACGCCGCGCACTCGGCGGCGTACCACGACGGGCACCGCCAGCACCGAACGCAGCCCTTCCGCGGCCACGGCGGCGTCGTACTCGTGGCTGATCACACGCGAGGAGTGGTAGTCGGTGACGGAGGCGGGCCTGGCAAGCGCGACGGCCTTGCCGCCGAGCCCGTTGCCCGGCGCGATCGCCAGGCCGCGCAGGGCCTGCGTGGTGGTGCCGGTCATCTCGGTGATGCGGAACCCGCGTCCCTCGCCGGTCATGCCCGCGAAGGCCACCGGGATCTCCGTGTTGCGCCGCAGCCTGGACAGCGCCGCCCGTATCGCGCCCGATTCGGCCGGATCCGTCATCGCAGTCCCCTCTCGCGTTCCCCGCACGACGTCACCCCCGTTCGGGGGTGGTGAGGCGCAGATCACTCACACACGATGCTAAGGCGATGGCTCAAGGACGAGGAGGTCCCGGTGACCGCAGATTCCACGGCGCTCTCGTACACGAGCGGGACCGCCACCACGCCGCTGCTCGGTGAGACGATCGGCCGCAACCTCGACCGGAACGCTGCCGCGTACCCCGACCGTGAGGCCCTCGTCGACGTCCGTGAGGGCAGGCGCTGGACGTACGCGCAGTTCGTCGCCGATGTCGACCAGCTCGCGCGAGGGCTGCTGGCGCGCGGCATCGGCAAGGGTGACCGGGTGGGCATCTGGGCCGTCAACTGCCCGGAGTGGCTGCTCGTCCAGTACGCGACGGCGCGCATCGGTGCCGTGATGGTCAACATCAACCCGGCGTACCGTACACATGAACTGGCCTATGTACTGCGTCAGTCGGGGGTGCGCCTGCTTGTCGCGTCCACGGAGTACAAGACGAGCGACTACCGCGCCATGGCACGTGATGTGGCCTGCGAATGCCCGCAGCTGCTGGAGACCGTCCACATCGGCACGCCCTACTGGGAAGTGCTGTTCAACGCCGGCAACGAGATCACCGAAGAACAACTGCGGGCCGCGGAAGCCAAGTTGAGCTGTGACGACCCGGTGAACATCCAGTACACCTCGGGGACGACGGGCTTCCCGAAGGGTGCGACCCTCTCGCACCACAACATCCTCAACAACGGTTACTTCGTCGGCGAGTTGCTGGGCTACACCGAGCAGGACCGGGTGTGCCTGCCGGTGCCCTTCTACCACTGCTTCGGCATGGTGATGGGCAACCTCGCCGCCACCAGCCACGGTGCCTGCGTCGTCATCCCCGCGCCCAGCTTCGAGCCGGCCGCCACGCTGCAGGCGGTGCAGGACGAGCGGTGCACCTCCCTGTACGGGGTGCCCACCATGTTCATCGCCGAGCTCGGACTGCCCGACTTCGCGGACTACGACCTCGGCTCGCTCCGTACCGGCATCATGGCCGGCTCGCCGTGCCCCGTCGAGGTCATGAAGCGGGTCGTCGCCGAGATGCACATGGAGGAGGTGGCGATCTGCTACGGCATGACCGAGACGTCACCGGTCTCCACCCAGACCCGCACCGACGACGACGTGGAGCGGCGCACGGAGACCGTCGGCAGGGTCCTCCCGCACCTGGAGGTGAAGGTCATCGACCCGGACAGCGGCGTGACGCTTCCGCGGGGTGAGCCGGGGGAGCTGTGCACCCGCGGCTACTCGGTGATGCTCGGGTACTGGGAGGACCAGGAGCAGACCGATCAGGTCATCGACCCGAGCCGCTGGATGCACACCGGCGACCTCGCGGTGATGCGCGAGGACGGGTACGTGGCCATCACGGGACGCATCAAGGACATGATCATCCGGGGAGGGGAGAACGTCTATCCCCGCGAGATCGAGGAGTTCCTCTACACCCACCCCAAGGTCTCCGACGTGCAGGTGGTCGGCGTGCCCGACGAACGGTTCGGAGAGGAGATCCTGGCCTGCGTGATCCCGAACGAGGCCGGCGACCCGCCCACGCGGGAAGAGATCGCCGCGTTCTGCGAGGGCCGGCTGGCGCACTACAAGATCCCGCGCTACCTGCGCGTCATGACGGAGTTCCCCATGACGGTCAGCGGCAAGGTGCGCAAGGTCGAACTGCGCCGGGAGGCCATGGAAGGCGCGGAAGCGGTGCCCGGAACGCCGTAGGCCCGGGCACCGGCGTCACAGGGGGCTCCGCCCCGCGCCGGGCCGTGGTGCGGGGGCGCCCCCGGCGGCATGCGCCGCACCCGGGGGTGCTCGCCGGGATCACCGGCGGCTCTCGGCGACCGCGAGGTCCAGCAGCGCGCGGTCGCTGCCGGGGCCCGCGACCAGGCAGAGGCCTACGGGCAGACCCCCGGCCGTCATGCGGGGAAGCACCAGGGACGGCAGTCCGGCCCCCGACGCCAGACAGGTGAGCTGAAGGGCCGCGCTCCTGACCGCGTCGCGCTCCTCTGCGCCCGAGTCCCTCATCGGGGCCGGGCCGGGCGCCGCAGGCAGCACCAGTACCGTCCCGGGGGAGAGGGCCGCGCGCAGCGCGCGGGCCGTCGTCCTCACGGACTCGCGTGCCCGTGCCGCGCGTTCCCTGCCGATTCCGGACGCCCAGGAGAAACGGCGCGCCACCTCCGGCCCGAGCGAGCCGGGGTGCGCGCAGACCCACTCCCCGTCGCTCTCCCACACCTGCACGGCCTGGGCGACGGAGAAGGCGGTCGCACGCTCCTCCGGGTCGCCGCCGAAGGCCCACTCCTGCCTGCGCAGTCCGAGCCGGACCGCCAGCCCAGCGGCGGCCGACGCGAACGCCTCGCGCACCCGGGGCTCGGCCGGGGCGGCGAGGTCCGGCGAGACGAGCAGGGTGCGGAAGGGGCCCGGGTCCTGCGCCCCGTCCACTTCGGGCAGCAGCACGTCGCCGACCCGGGCCAGCGTCGAGGCGTCGTGTGCGAGCCAGGCGACGGTGTCGAAGTCGGGGGCCAGCGGCAGCATTCCCGTGACGGGAACGGCTCCGTGGGTGGGGCGCATGCCGTACAGCCCGCAGTAGGAGGACGGTACGCGGATCGAGCCGGCGGTGTCGGTGCCGAGCCCGGCGTCCGCGTCGTGGAGCGCGACGGCGGCGGCCGGGCCGCTGGAGGAACCGCCCGGAATGCGGTCGGGAGCCTGGGGGTTGGGCGGGGTGCCGTAGTGGGGGTTGGTGCCGTCGAGGCTGTAGGTCAGCTCGTCGGTCTGCGCGATGCCGGTGATCTCGGCACCCGCGTCGAGGAGCGCGGCGACGGCCCACGCGTGCGTGGTCTCCGGTCCCGCCTCGTCGAGGAAGTCGGGATTGCCCGCGCCGATGCGCTGCCCGGCGATCGCGTACACGTCCTTCACCGCGAGGCGCAGGCCGTTCAGCGGCCCGCTGCCCGACGGGGCAAGGAGCGGGGCGCCGCGCTCCCGCCACACGGCCTTCTCCGTATTCGTCTCGGACGGGGTCATGGGGGGCCTCCGCAAGCAGCCGGATCGGTGGTTACAGCCCGCGCGTGGGAACCGGGCCGGGGTGCGATGTGTACCCGCTCCAGGGGGCCGTCGGACACATGGTTCCCCTGTCGGGACTCAGCTGCCGAAGAGCGGCTCCAGCCTGTGCGCCGTCCGCGTCAGCGCGCCGCGCAGCGCCAGCACCTCCTCGCGCGCCACCACGAAGGTCACCGTCGAGATGCTGACGGCGCCGACCACCTGCCGGCCCGTGGTGTGCAGGGGGACGGCGATGCATCGCACGTTGGCCTCGTTCTCCTCCTCGTCCAGCGCGAAGCCCTCCTCCCGCACGCGCGCGAGCTCCTCGTCCAGGGCGGCCCGCGTGGTGATCGTGGCGTCGGTGCGGCGTCCGAGGCCCGCTCGCTCGACCAGTGCGTCCAGTGCCCCGGCGTCCAGGCCGGACAGGATGCACTTCCCGATCGCCGTGGAGTGCAGCGGCTGGTACATGCCCACCCGTGAGGCCATTGCGAACGGCTGGTCCCCCTCGACCTTGTGCGTGTAGATGATGCGGTCGCCGCTGCGCACCCCCACATGGACGGTCTGGCGTACCTCTTTCTGGAGTTCGACGATCACTCGCTCGATGCTGTCGCGGCTTCCCGAGCCGGCGATGGCCGCGCCCAGGGCGCGCACGGCGGGACCGATGCTGTAGTTGCCGCCCTCGTGAGCGACGGCCCACCCCTCTTCGGTGAGCACACGCAGCAACCTGTGCGCGGTCGGTTTCGACAGGCCCGCGGAGGCGGCGAGTGCGGCGAGCGGGACGGGCACCTGGGCCGAGCAGAGCGCGTCGATCAGCCGGAGCAGCCGTCGCGGGGCGGCTCCGTCGCCCGAAGGGGCCTGCCCGCCGGTGGTGCCGGGACCGGGGACGTGCCCGCCGGCGGGAGGGCCCTGCGTCTCCCCGCCGGAGGCAGGGCGTGGGAACTCCCCGCCGCTGACAGGGGAGTCGGACGAAGCCGGGCCGGCAGAAGGCATTGACACCACCAGGGACTCTCCATAGGTTGCGGCAGGATTCTAGATCACGGAATCCCATTCCGGGAGCCGGAATTTGCGGAAGCGGCAGACGCGAGGAGGGGCATGACCGCGCACGCGGAGGTACGACACCTCTCGGACGCCGCCGCCGGAGACGTCCTGTTTGAGCACGGGAGGGACACCGGCCGCCGCATCGGCTGGTCACCGAAGTACCCGGCGGGGGAGGGCTCTTGAGCGCACAGGGCGGTGCGCCCCGCATCCTGCACCTGGGTCTGGGCAACTTCCACCGGGCCCACCAGGCGCTGTGCACCGAGGACGCCGGGCTCTCCGGTGACCGCTGGGAGATCACCGGCGTCGCCGGCAGCAGCCGCCACGTCGTCGAAGCGCTGCACCGTCAGCGGATGCGCTACAGCGTGGTCACGCTCGGCCCCGAGCAGACCTCCGTACGCCAAGTGGCAAGCATCACCGACGCGTTCGTGGCCGCGGACGAACCGCACCGGGTGACGCGGGAGATCGCCGATCCGCGCACCGGCGTCTTGTCATTGACGGTCACCGAGAAGGGGTACGACATCAGTCCCCTCACCCGTCGTCTCGACCTGGACGCGCCGGGGATCCGCGGCGACCTCGACGGGGGAGCCGCGCCCCGCAGCACGATCGGACGGCTCGCCGCCGGACTGCTGCGCCGCGCACGCGAGTCGGGCGCCCCGGTGACTCTGCTCAGCTGCGACAACATCACAGCCAACGGCACCACCCTGGCGGGACTGCTGCGCGACTTCGCCGCCGCCCTGCCGCTCCAGGACGGAGCCGAACTCCTCGGCTATCTCGACGAGTCGGTGACCTGCCCGGACACCATGGTGGACCGCATCGTGCCCGCGACGACCGACGTCCACAGACGCCTGGCCGCCGAAGCGGGCCACCAGGACGAGGTGCCCGTGCCCGCCGAGCCGTTCCGGATGTGGGTGATGCGCGACCGCTTCGCTGCCGGACGGCCCGCCTGGGACAGGGCAGGTGCGGTCATGACGGACCGCGTGCACGACTACGAGACGGTCAAGGTGCGGCTGCTGAACGGCAGTCACTCGCTCCTCGCCTACCTCGGACTGCTGACCGGCCGCTCCCTCATCGCCGACGCCGCCGTCGACCCGGCGATCGCCCGTGCGGTGCGCCTGCTCGGCGACGAGTACGAGCCCACGCTCACGCTTCCCGACGGCTTCGATGTGGCCGCCTACCGCGAGCAGTTGGGCGAGCGGTTCGCGAACCGCCGGCTGGCCCACCGCACCACGCAGGTCGGCGCCGACGGGTCGCTGAAGCTCGCCCAGCGTGTGCCCGGGGCCGCCCTGTGGCATCTGGAGCGTGGCCGCGTTCCGGCCGCGCTCGCCCTGACAGTCGCCGCATGGCTGCGCTGCACCGCGTACCCGGAGCAGCTGGACGCCGGCCGTACCGGAGTGCCGGTGGACCCGAACGGTGAGCGGATACGAGCACTGGCCGGGCGGACCGGAGGCGCGGGCGGCAGCGCGCAGCGCGCCCGGAGCCTGGCGCGGGCGTCCCTGTGCGACCAGGCGGTACTGGGTCAGCAGATCGCGGAGCAGGGCGAGTTCGTGGAGCAGGTCGCCGAACTGCTGGACCTCTTGGAGAGCGGGGGACCGGCCGCGGCCCTCCGCGCGGTGTGCGGCGGCGGCCCGCCTCCGGGCGCGCCCGCACCACCGGCCCCGGCGGCGCACGCGACGCCGGCGGGCGCGACCTCGCCGGGAGGGGACGGCGTTGGAGCCCGGGGTACGCAGAGCCCGTAGACGGCAGAGGACAGTTGACAGACAGACAGACAGACAGACAGACAGACAGGCAGACAGGCAGGCAGGCAGGCAGGCAGGCAGAGCCGGGGCCGCGGACAGCACGCGCCATGGACGGCAGGCCGTCCACCGACGGGAGAGCGGGGCCCAGCCGGAACGGATGCGGCGAAGCCGCGCAGGGTGGAGCGAAGGAGGTGAGCGGTGCGGACGGTGGTCGTGCACGGCGCGGGCGACCTGCGGGTCGAGGACCGTCCCGCTCCCGTTCCGCAGCCGGGCGAGGTGCTGGTGGCGATGACGCACGGCGGCATCTGCGGCTCGGACCTGCACTACTACCGCGAGGGCGCGGTGGGTTCCTCCGCGGTGCGTGAGCCGCTCGCCCTCGGCCACGAAGTCGTGGGACGCGTCGCCGAGGACCCTGCGGGGCGGCTCCGCCCCGGGACTCCCGTGGCCGTCCACCCCGGCACCTCGTGCGGGATGTGCCAGGAGTGCCGCGAGGGCCATCCCCAAGTCTGCCGCGACACACGGTACTTGGGGTCCGCTGCCACATTCCCCCACAAGCAGGGCGGCTTCACCGGGCAACTGGCCGTCCCCTCCGGCCGGCTGCACGTCCTGCCGGCGCAACTGCCCCTCTCCAGAGCCGTACTGGCGGAACCCCTGGCGGTGGCGTTGCACGCCCTTCGCCGGGCGGGCGGTGTCGCCGGTGCCCGCGTCCTCGTCAACGGCGCCGGCCCGATCGGGGCACTGACCGCGGGAGCCGCCGCGGCCTGGGGCGCCGAGGAGGTGTGGGCGTGCGACATCCGTGAACCGCAGCTGCGCATCGCCGAGCGTGCCGGGGCCTCCACCACCGTCCTGGCGGGCCGGGAGCCCGCCGAGCACTTCGACGTCGTCGTCGAGGCGTCGGGCGCCCCCTCCGCGCCCGCGGCCGTGATGGACGCGATCCGCAGACGGGGCGTGATGGTCCAGCTGGGCACCACGCCCGCGGGGACGGTCAAGGTCCCCTTCGGTCCCGTGGTCGCGAAGGAGATCGAAGTGCGCGGCACCTTCCGCTTCGAGCACGAACTCGGCACAGCCCTGGCCATGCTCGCGGCCTCCGGCCGTCCGGAGGCCGTCATCACCCGGACCTTCCCGCTGCGTGACGCGGTCGAGGCCATGGAGACCGCCGCCGACCCGGCCGTGCCGGGCAAGGTGGTCCTGCTGCTCGACGGCGAGGACACCACGGCGGAATCCGCACGCGGCGGCATCGAGGACGCGGGCACTTCACAGACAGCCGCGGCATCCGCCGCGGGCGGCAACAGCACCACCGGCACCACACGGAGAGCAGCCACATGACCCGACTCGAACGGCGACTCCCGCGCCCCAAGGACCTGGCGCCCCTGCTGAAGCTGAAGACCCGGCACCGCGGTGCCGTGGAGCGCAGGCTCGCCGACGCCCACACCATCTGGGACCTGCGGCGCATCGCGAAGCGCCGCACACCGGCGGGCCCGTTCGACTACACCGATGGCGCCGCCGACGGCGAAGTCGGGGTGCGCCGCGCCCGGGAGGCCTTCGAGGACCTGGAGTTCAGGCCGGGCGTGCTGCGCAACGTCGAGAGCGCCGACACCTCCACGACGGTGCTCGGCGGATGCTCTCAGCTGCCCTTCGGCCTGGCGCCCACCGGGTTCACACGCATGATG
Organism: Streptomyces sp. CNZ301; assembly: GCF_004217425.1. Lineage (NCBI taxonomy): Bacteria > Bacillati > Actinomycetota > Actinomycetes > Kitasatosporales > Streptomycetaceae > Streptomyces > Streptomyces sp. CNZ301. The sequence continues at coordinate 254,209 of NZ_SHLG01000002.1, read as the reverse complement.
CACTCCGCGGGCGAACGGGCCGTCGTCGCGGCGGCCGAGCGGGCGGGGATCCCGTACGCGCTGTCGACGGTGGGCACCACCTCGATCGAGCAGGTCGCCGAGACGGCGCCGTCGGCCCGCAAGTGGTTCCAGCTCTACCTGTGGAGGGACCGCGACCTCTCGCGCGAGCTCGTGGCGAACGCCAAGGCCGCGGGCTACGAGGCGCTCATCGTCACCGTCGACGTGCCCGTCAACGGCAACCGTGTCCGCGACCTGCGCAACGGCATGACGATCCCGCCCCAGCTGACGCTCAGGACGTTCCTCGACGCGTCGTACCGGTGGGAGTGGTGGCTGAACTTCCTGACCACCGAGCCCTACACCTTCGCCTTCGACAAGGACGGCCACGGCGCCCTGACCGAGCTCGTCAGCAAGCTCTACGACCCGACCGTCACCTTCGACGACCTGGACTGGATACGGGAGGTGTGGGACGGCCCGATCCTCGTGAAGGGCATCCAGACCGTGCGCGACGCCGAAACCGTCATGGCGCACGGCGCGGACGGCGTGATCGTCTCCAACCACGGCGGCCGCCAGCTGGACCGGGCGCCCGTCCCGCTGCACCTGCTGCCCGGCATCGCCGAGGCGGTGGGGGAGCGGGGCACCGTCATGCTGGACACGGGGATCATGAACGGCGGCGACATCGTGGCGGCGCTGGCCCTGGGAGCGGACTTCGCGCTCGTCGGCCGGGCCTATCTCTACGGGCTCATGGCCGGAGGCGAAGCGGGAGTGGCCCACGCCATCGGCATCCTCTCCGCCGAGGTCGAGCGCACCATGAAGCTGCTCGGTGTCACAAGCGTCTCCGAACTCGGTCCGCAGCACGTGCGGTTGATGACCCGGCGCGTCCCGGTCGTGCCCGACCGGACGGGCTGAGGGGCAGCCGGCGCGGCTGCCCGGCCACCCGGACTGGTGGCTGTGCGGATTCTGTGGAAGCGTGATCGCGGCGCACGACCAGCCGTCGCGCGCGCCGCTCGCGAGCGGCGCCGCGCCCGGCGCACCGCACCGGAGGAAACGACCACCCATGGACACCCCCGCCCACGCCGTCCGCGCGCTCCCGACGGAGACCACCGGCGACGCGGCCGACCGCAAGGCCACGGTGGCTCTTCTGCCCGTCGGCAGCTATGAACAGCACGGGCCGTACCTGCCCCTGTCGACGGACACGCTCATCGCCTGCTCCGTGGCCGAACGCGTCGCCGCCGCGTACCCGGTGCAGCCGCTTCCGCCGCTGACGGTCTCCTGCTCGCAGGAGCACTCGCGCTGGCCGGGCACCGTCAGCATCACGGCCGGCACCCTCGGCGCCGTCGTACGGGACATCGCGCATTCGCTGCGGCGCTCGGGCGTGCCCGGTCTGGTGCTGGTGAACGGCCACGGCGGCAACTACGTGCTGCGCAACATCGTGCAGGAGGCCACCGCCGAGGGGCACCACATGGCGCTCTTCCCCGTCGCCGCGGACTGGGAGGAGGCCTCCGCCGAGGCCGGCATCGAGACCCCCGCGCGCAGCGACATGCACGCCGGGGAACTGGAGACGTCGATCCTGCTGCACACCCGGCCCGACTGCGTACGCGAGGGATACGAGAAGGCGGACCTGATCAGCGACGACCGCAGGCACCTGCACACACTCGGGCTCGGCCCTTACACCGCCTCCGGCGTGGTCGGCAGGCCCTCGCTCGCCACGGAACGCAAGGGCGACGCGGTGCTCACGGCGCTCACCGCCGCCTTCGCCGGTCATCTGCGCGTCCTGGAGTCGTGGTGACGGCGGCGGACCGGCCCGCGCGGGCCCAGTCCGAGGCGCACATACCCCGCGGCGGCGACGACGGCGCCGGCGGTGCCGTTCTGGGAGCCGAAGCGGCATGGGAGAAGCTGCTGGCTGTGCGCACGGTCCCGGAGGCGGAGCGGACGGGGCTCGTACAGGGCGAGGACGGTGTGTGGCGCTGGCGCCTGCCCGCCTCCTGCGAGGCCGGCACCCTCGCATCGCTCTACACCCCGCTCTGCCTGGGCGGTTCAGCCTTCGCCTTCGCCCAGCTCGGCCAGAGCGTCGACGGCTTCATCGCCACACGCACCGGCCACTCCAACTACGTCACCGGGGAGGAGGACCGCCTCCATCTGCACCGGTTGCGGGCCCTGTGCGACGCGGTCCTCGTCGGGGCGGGTACCACGATCGCCGACGACCCGCAGTTGACGGTGCGTGCCTGCGCCGGCACCAACCCCGTGCGCGTCGTGCTCGATCCGCGCGGCCGAGCGGGGAACCGGACGCCGGGCGCGCGGGTCTTCACCGACGGACAGGCACGGACGCTGCGGCTCGTCGGCGCGGACGCCGGCTCCGCCGCGGCCGGGCGGGGTGACGAGGAGGTCCTCGAACTCCCCTGCGGCGAGGCGGGGTTCGAGCCGCGGCTAGTACTGGAGACCCTTGCCCGCCGCGGCCTTGGCCGGATACTTGTCGAGGGTGGCGGCGCGACGGTGTCCGGGTTCCTCCGGGCGGAAGTGCTGCACCGGCTGTACGTCACGGTCGCGCCGGTTCTCCTCGGAGACGGCGTACCCGGGCTCCGCTTCCCAGGGCCCGTACGGATGGGGGAGGCCCTGCGGCCCCGGACCCGTGCCTTCCGCCTCGGCGCGGACATGCTCTTCGAACTCGACCTCCTGGACCTCCTCGACGGCACGGCCTGAACGCCGCGCCGCCAGGAGGCGGCAGGCCAGCACACCGGCCCCCGGCAGGCTGGACAGCAGCGCCAGCGCCCCGTACACCACCGCGGAGGCCAGGCCCTGGGCCGCCCCCAGACCCGCCGCGCCGAACGCCAGCGCACACATGCCTTCACGGGGGCCCCACCCGCCGACGTTGACGGGCAGTGCCATCACCAGCAGTGCCATCAGCAGCGGCGTCACCAGCGCGGTGAGCGGCGCGGAGGAACCGGCCACCCGCGCCGAGGCGAGGAAGAGCCCCAGGTGCCCGGCCAGGGCGAGGACGGACAGGGCCAGCACGCCCGGCCAGCTTGCACGGGCGAACAGCGCCGTCCTCGCGTCGGCGAAGAAGACCCCCAGGTCGCGCCGCCACTTCGCGGCGCGCCCGCCACGTCCCGCGAGGAAAGCCCCGGCGACGGCCGCCACCGCGCCCACCGCGAGAGCGGCCGTGGCGAGCGGCAGTTCGAGGGCGTCCAGCACCGGAAGGGGCGGGGTCGCCGCCACCAGCACCACGACACCCGCCGCCACGATGACGGCCTGTCCCGCGGTGCGCTCCAATATCACCGCGCGCACGCCCCGTCCGACGTCGCCGGCCTCGCGGCCGTTGCGGACGGCGCGGTGCACGTCGCCCAGTACGCCCGAGGGCAGCGTCGCGTTGAGGAAGAGCGCCTGGTAGTAGTCGGCCACGGCCGTGCGCAGCGGCAGACTGATCCCGAGGCGGCCCGCCACGAGGCGCCACCGCCATGCGCTGAAGACGGTCGCGGGGACGCTGAGGACGAAGGTGATCACGACGGCCTGTGCGTCGATGCGGTCAAGGGCCCCCAGCAGCGCGGAGGTTCCCAGACGGTGGACGACCACACCGAGGATGATCAGTGCTATGGGGGCGCGCAGACGGCGCCAGAGAGTGCCCTTCATGTCGCGTCGGTCCCGGCCGGGTTCGCGGGCAGCGCCAGCAGGTCGCGGTGGTGGACCACGGCCCGCAGCGAACCCGCCTCGCACGCGTCGAGTCTGCGCCGCATGTACTCCTCGCTGGAGGCCTCCAGCGACGGCTCCTGCGCGCACGCCGCCGCGACCCAGCCCAGCAGCCACTGCGCGGTCAGCCCGCTGTCGTCGGGGCCGAGCCGCCACGGGCTGGAGTGCGTGAGCACGGTGGCGCCGTTGCGCTCGAAGGCCGCCGTCGCCGCTTCGACGGCGTCCGGTCCGAGCAGCCGGCGCCCGCCGTCGGTGCGGCGCTGGTGGGCGTCGAAGGCCGCGGCGAACTCCTCGTCCAGCGGATCGGACGGCTCGATCTCCACGTGCCCTTCCACGGACAGGGCCAGCAGCACCGCGCAGCCGGCCGATGCGCAGCTCGCCGCCAGCGACTCCAGTTCGTCGGCGGTCAGCAGGTCCAGCAGCGCCGAAGCCGTCACCAGCGAGGTGCCGGCCAGGTCGTCGCCGGTGAGACGTGTGATGTCCCGCTGCTGCGGCACCACTTCGAGCGGGCTGCCGTCCGCGGCCTCCCGCGGCATCCGGGCGGCGATGTTCTCCAGCAGGGCCGGGTCGCGGTCGTGCATGAACCAGCGCTGCGGCCCGTTCAGCCGGGAGGCGAGCCAGCGGCCCATCGAACCCGTGCCGCACCCCAGATCGTGGACTGTCAGCAGACCGCCCGGCGCGGTGGTCCGCGCGAGGAAGTCGCGCAGGGGGCCGAGGAGTTGCTCGGAGCGGGCGCGGGTGTCCGCGTCCTCGCGCAGCGCGAGCCACTCGGGGGCGTAGCGGGGCGAGCCGACAGTGTTCAAGCGCCACTCCGTTATTCGAGCCGAAGGCGCTCCAGCACCCTGGCCAGCTGACGAGAGCTTTCGGCCCAACCTTGCAGCTTGGCGCGCCGCCCGCGGGCGGATGTTGTCAGATGCGAACGAATTCCGGGATCTTCCAGCCATCCGCGGAGCGCAGCGGTTAGCGCTGCGGCGTCGCGCGGGGGGACGAGAATGCCGGGAATGCTCCCGTCGGGTGCGGTGCCGACGGTGCGGGGAACAGCACCCGCCTCGGTGGCGAGCACCGGGATGCCACGGGCGAGCGCCTCGGTGAGCACCATGCCGTAGGTCTCCGTGTGGGACGCGAGCACGAAGAGATCCGCGGAGTCGTAGGCGGCGGCGAGTTCACCGCCCTGCCGCGGACCGGTCAGCCGCACCCGCCCGGTCAGCCCGTTGGCGGCGATGCGGCGGCGCACCTCCGCGACGAACCCGGGGGCACGGTCCAGCGGGCCGGTCAGCTCGCAGGTCCAGGGAAGGCCGCGGACGCCGCCGAGCGCGTCGACCAGCAGATCCTGGCCCTTGCGCGGCGTGAGCGCCGCCACGCACAGCAGCCGCGAGGCGCCGTCCGTGCCCCGTGCGAGCGGTGCCGGGTCGGTGCCGGGCAGTACGGAGTGGACGCGTGCCGCCTCCAGTCCGTGCCGTGCGGCGACCTCGTGCGCCGCCCAGTCGCTGGTCACGACGACGGCGGCCGCGGCGTGCAGGGTCCGCCGCTCCAGGTGCTCGAGTTCCGCCGCCTCCGCGGGGGCGAGGCCCGTCTCGTCCGCGAGCGGCAGGTGCACCAGCACCGCAAGACGCAGCCTGCCCGCGTGCGGCACGACCACGTCGGGGACGCCGCAGGCGACCAGCCCGTCGATCAGTGCGACCGCCCCGTCGGGCAACTCCGCCAGCAGGGCGCCGAGTTCCTCACGCGCCGCCCTGCCGGGCCGCGGCCACGTCCCCCCGACGACCCGCTGGTGCACGGGCGTTCCCGCCGCTACCAGCTCCCGGCAGATGCGCAGGTCGTAGTTGTTGCCGCCGCTGACGGACCGCGGATCGCCGACGTCCCCGGGCATCACCACATGGACGGGCCGTGCGGACGGGCCGGCCTCACCGCTCAAAGCGACCGCTCGTAGCTCGCCCATGCGACATGCGATTCGTGCAGCGTCACGACGAGCCCCTCCAGGCCGCGGGCGCCCTCACCCAGTGCCCCCGCCTCGATCCTCCCGGCGATCCGGTCGGCGACGACCCTGGCCAGCATCTCCGTCGAGGTGTTGACCCCGGCGAAGTCGGGTTCCTCGTCGAGGTTGCGGTAGTTGAGGTCCGCGAGAACGGAGCTGAGCTCCTGCGTGGCGGCGCCGATGTCCACGACGATGCCGTCGGCGTCGAGTTCGGAGCGCCGGAACGTGGCGTCGACGACGAACGTGGCACCGTGCAGGCGCTGTGCCGGGCCGAAGACGTCACCACGGAAGCTGTGGGCGATCATCATGTGGTCACGAACGGTGATGCTGTACATCGGCTCACTTTCCTGTACGTGCCTGTGCGTCCCCGTACGTCCGTGTACGGGCGGTTCCTGGTGTCCGGCCGGGGGTTCCGTTCAGCCGGCCCGCGTCCGGCCGGCGTCGGCGCCGTCATAGGTGACGAGGTGGCACAGGGCGGGCAGCCGCCCGTCCGCGATGCGCGGCATCACCTCGGGCAGTTCGGCGAACCGGGATTCGCCGGTGAGAAGCGCCTCCAGCGCGGGATCGGCGAGGAGATCGAGCGCGAGTGCCATCCGGTCGGCGAAGGTGCGGCGGGCCCGGCGCGCCGGCGGCAGCGCGCCCACCTGGCTGCTGCGCAGCGCGAGCCGGCGCGAGTGGAAGGCCTCTCCCAGCGGGATGCTGATCCGGCGGTCGCCGTACCAGCTGAGTTCGATGATCTCCCCGTCCGGTGCGAGCAGTTCGAGCGACCTGGTGAGTCCCTCCTGGGATGCGCTGGCGTGCACGACGATGTCGCACTCCCCGGTGGCTTCCGCGGGCAGGGCGAAGGGGACGCCGAGCGCTTCGGCGACGGCTTTCCGTCCCGGATCGGCGTCGATCAGCTCCACGCGTGCGGCGGGGAACCGGGAGAGCACGGAGGCCACGCAGGAGCCCACCATTCCGGCACCGACGACGGCGATCCGGTCGCCCAGCGAGGGAGCGGCGTCCCACACGGCGTTCACCGCCGTCTCCACCGTTCCGGCGAGCACCGCACGCCTCGCGGGCACCGGCTCCGGTACGGGCGTCACGGCATCCGCCGGCACCACGTACCGCGTCTGGTGGGGGTAGAGGCAGAAGACCGTGCGGCCCGTCAACCCGGGGTCCGCGTCCGCTCCGCACTCCTCGACGACGCCGACGTTGAGGTACCCGTACTTCACCGGCCCGGGGAACTCGCCCTCCTGGAAGGGCGCCCGCATCACGCCGTACTGGCTCTCCGGCACCCGGCCGTCGAAGACGAGGGTCTCCGTTCCGCGGCTGACGCCCGAAAAGAGCGTACGGACGAGGACTTCGGCGGGCCCGGGCGGGTCCAGGGTCACGGTACGGATCTCGCCCGAACCCGGGGAGCGCAGCCAGTACGCGTGGGCGGTGCGCTCCATCTATGTGTCCTCCGGGTATGGCGACAACTGCTAAGCCTTCACATCTCAGAGCCCACTCGTACCATAATCAGCCCCCTTCGACTCCGCCATATGCTCCTGGAGGCGTGATGGGCAACCAGCACAGGCAGGACGACCGGGCCACTGACCAGCTGAAACTGCAGATTTCGATCGGAATGGCCGGGCAGTTGGTGCTCCTGGGAGTGCTGTGGGGCGTGAGCGGACTCGGACCGGTGGGCTGGGTCGTCGGAACGGCGTGCGGCGCGACCGTCTGCCTCATCCTGCTGCGTTCGGGGAAGGATTCGCTGGGGCCGGCGGACCTGGTGACGCTGAGCAGGGCGGCACTCGCCGGGGGCACGGCCGCGCTCGTGGCGGACCAGGGGCGGGACGCCTCCATGGTCGTCGTCGCGGTCGTGGCCAGCGTCGCGCTCGTACTCGACGCGGTGGACGGGCTGGTGGCCCGGCGCACGGGGACGGCCTCGGCACTCGGCGCGCGTTTCGACATGGAGGTCGACGCGTTCCTGATATTCGTACTCAGCGTCTACGTCGGCCTGTTCGTGGGCATGTGGGTGCTGGCCATCGGTGCCATCCGGTACGCGTTCCTCGCCGCACAGCGGGTGCTGCCTTGGCTGCGCGGGCCGTTGCCGCCGAGCCGGGCCCGCAAGACGGTCGCAGCTCTCCAGGGCATCGCACTGGTTGTGGCCGGATCCGGACTGGTGCCCGGACCGGTTGCGGTATTCGTGGCAGGCGGTGCGCTGTCGGCTCTGGTGTGGTCCTTCGGGCGGGACATCGCCTGGCTGTGGCACGTGCGCACACTGCCTGTCATCGCCGAAGGCGCCCTCGAACTCGCCGTGGCGTCACGGGGCGGAGGCTCTCCCGCGACTGGCGGGAACGGAGGCTGATCCGGCGCGATGGAAGACGAAATGCCCGGTAAGGCACACACTCGCCTCGACTCTCTGCAATCAATTCCACCTGCACGCAACCCGGTTGTGGATTCTTCTAAAAAAACCGATGGGCAGGTGAACGGCGGGTATGCTCGGCGCATGGCGTACCAGGAACTCTCTGTGAACGGCTCCCCGCGGCAAACCGCCGCTGTCGAGAGGGTGGTGGAGGCCCGGCTGCCCACGGTCCATGGAGAATTCCGAGCCATCGGATACATGGACCGCCGTACCAACCAGGAGCAAGTCGCGCTCGTGCACGGCGACATTGCGCCTCACGGCGCACTCACCCGCGTGCATTCGGAGTGCCTGACCGGCGAGGTGTTCGGGTCGAACCACTGCGAGTGCGGAGACCAACTGGGCGCGGCGATGCGGATGATGGTCGCGGACGGTTCCGGCATCCTCGTCTACATCCAGGGCCACGAAGGCCGGGGAATCGGTCTGCTGGCGAAGCTGAAAGCCATGCATCTTCAGCAGGCCGAGGGGCTCGACACGGTTGAGGCCAATCTCGCCCTCGGTCTTCCGGTCGATGACCGCGATTACACAATCGCCGTCGAAATCCTCAACGATCTGGGCGTGGAGTCCGTGCGTCTCCTGTCGAACAATCCCAGAAAGCGGGACGCCCTCGAGGCAAATGGCATAACAATCGCCGAGCGCATACCACTGCTGATTCCTCCGAACAAGGAGAACCACCGCTATCTGCTGGCCAAGCGGAAGCGTCTCGACCACAGCCTGCCCCATCTCGACGGTCTGCTCGGCTGAATCCGTCACGCGCCTCAGCACATCTGCCGGGCTGCCGCCTCATGTCCCAACTGCCATGGGGCGGCAGTGAATTGCCGGCCGAGTCGCACACACCGAATCCCCTGGATCACGGGCATCTTCCCGACCGCAGAGCGTGCTTCGGGGCGAGCTGTGTCCCGGGTGCGCAGCCGCCGCGATCCGGGGCCGCATGGCGCGTGCCCGCGCAGGAGGCCGTGGCCGGGTGCCGTCGACTCCGCAGCAGGTGACGGGACATGGCCGGACGGTCCGGTGCGCGTGCCCTCGCGCGACCCCGGCCCGGGCGGCCGGGGCGGCGACAACGGCGGGCCCCGTGCGCGGGCCGCTCGGCGTCACGGTGATGACTACGACTCGCGACGCCGGTACGCGCAGCCGTTCCGCCCGGCATCGGTGACCCACGAACTGAGCGAAGGCATTGCGAATCGGCAGGGTCCGCCGGGTCATTGAGTGCCGCAGAACCAGAAACGCGTTCTTCCCGGGCCGGAAAGGAATGACCGGCGTGGCTGCGCGAATTACGGGCGCGCTGCGACAGGAACCGGCCAGTCGGTCGCAGTGGCGGCGAGGCGGAGCCGCCCATCAGTCACCGGAACGTATGCGCCATGATCCGAGCCCCTCAACTTCAGGCCGGTTCACGGCAGTTCCCAGGGCGATTGCGGGTGCGCCGGGCGGAGCGCCCGTACGCCGCAGGTCCGCGCTCGTCCAGGAAGCATCGCCTCCCGCCCGTAGGACCGGCGGTCGGCGGCCGCCGTTCCGAGGCGGGCGGTCAGCTCCGTACGGCGTCGTCCGACGGTGATTCCAGGAGCCCGGCGACAGCCTCCCGGCTCCAGTGCCCCTCCGCTCCCCGGCGCGTGGCGAGGTATCCGGCGATGCGGTCTGACGACCAGCCGTGCGACTCGGCCAGTCCGGACGCCAGATGCCGGAGATAGGCGCCGGCCGGCGGATTCCCCTCGACGCTCTCGCGTCCCCAGGGGGCGGTGAACGTCAGAACGGGACGGTCGTCGATGACGCCCGCACACACCAGCGTCTCGTACCGCCCCGGGCCCATCTCGTCCCTGCCGCAGGAGAGGACCTCCCGCAGATCCAGGTCCGTGCCCGGCTCGTGGCGCATCTCCTGGGCGGCGATGTCGGAGAACTGCCCGGCCGTGACGAGCCAGGCGCGGGCGGCGGTACGTCCCTCGCCGGCGGGGTCGTAGAAAGCCGAACCCCCCGTCCACACCGGCGACTCGAGCGCGAAGTACAGCTCGCCCGGAAGCATGACCGGCAACGCGCGCTCCGGGGGTCGCGGGTCACGGCAGCCGGGCTGCGCCCGGAGCCCACCCTCGGGTCTGCCGCCGCGCAGGTAGCAACTGAGGCGGGAGAGGTGCATGTTGGAGCCGAAGGCCGCATACCAGACCTGCCTCGGAGCGGTGAACTCGCGCCGTGGCGGGGGCAGCTGGCGAGGGGTGATCACTGGATCTCTCTCCGTGCCGGGTCAGCCGGGACTCCTGGGGAAGGCCGGCGGAGTGCCTACCCGGCCGGGCGGCGCGGCGAACAGTGGCCCTGGTCACGTCGTTGGGGCGGCGGAGCGCCCGGACGGTCGTCGCCGGCATGGCCGCCACCGCATGCGCACACGGCCTGGAATTCGTCGACCCCGGCCTCCGGGCCCCGCAGCACTGGCGTCCCGACCCGGTCCGGATCGAGGCCGGCGACCGCGGCGTGCTGGACGGGACCACCATCCCCGTCTGGGCGGGCGTCGCCCTCAAGCCCGCTGCGTTGAGCCCGGCCCGGCTTCCCGGCTTCCCGGCTTCCCGGCTTCCCGGCGGACCGGGGACGGACCGCACTCCGGCCGGGGCCCGGGGGCCCGTGGCCGAGGCCCCGGCATGCCCGGCGGTGGAAGGGTGACCGCAAGGGTGAACTCCCTTCCACCGCACGGCAGCTGGGGTCCGATCAGTCGGCGGCGGCCGTCGGGTCCGCCGGCCGGCTCCCCGACTCCCGGGGATCAGAAGTCGAAGACACTCCCGCCCGCCTTCTGCGTGCACGAGTTGGCGAAGGTGTGCTGCCAGGCCACCCGCTGTCCCTTCCACACGCCGTCCGTGGTGACGACGACCGGGTCCCAGATCCTCGTGCACATCCCGGGAGTACCCGAGGCCACGAGCTCCTGGAACCGGCCGCCCACGGCGTTCACGTCGGCGCAGGCCCGGGCGGCGACGGGGTGACTGCCGCTCGGCTTCGGGGCGCAGTTCAGCACCACGGCACGCTGGACGGCGGCGCTCGCCGCGTCCGGGCCCTTGCCGACGGTCAGGACGAGTGCCGACGGTGCGTAGACGCTGTCCGCGCCGACGGAGTCCGCGTGCGCGACACCGCCTCCGAGGCCGGCGAGGCAACCAGCCGCGACCGTGGCCGCCGTCCCCAGAATCTTGACGCTGAACCGCATATCGAACACTCCTTGCGTTGGGATCTCGTATATCGGACGGACAGGACTCTGACGCAAGCTGGACGAGAACGCACGTCGATCGATCACTTTCGGTCGACGCACGAACTGCGGAGCGTGACCGGAAGGGGATAGGTCCAGGTCGACCCGAATATCCGGGTCTCCCGCCTGTGTCCGTCATGTAGGGCAAATCGGTTGTCGTTCAACCGGAAACTTCTTCCTGAGCTGCGGAGATGCCGGTCCGCGTGCTTCCCGGCCGTCTCATCTCGGCCGGAAAGCACCGCTGCCGGGCGGTCTTTCGTGACGCGGCCGGCCGGAGTCACGCTTGCGCCGGTGCGGGCGGGCGGGCGTGGACGGCGAGTCGCGGGCGGCAGCGGTCGCCGACCGGTCGCCGGTAACGCGAGGCTGTTCGCACGGACATGGAAGGACATGCCGCACAAAAACCTCGATGCGAAAAGCGAGTTCACCGTCCGGGAATTCACGGGAATTCGCCGGACCATCCCCCCACGTTCCGGACGGTTTCTTCCGTGAAGAGCTTTCACGCGCCCGCCGATTCCCTGTTGACTGGAGGCGGGCGGGCAACCCGCGCCCCTGCGGCCGCAGATCCCCCGGGACGTCACGACCTGAGTCCCCGGCCTTCCGTGCGCCATCGGTGTACGGAATATCCGTGTGCGCGGAGCGAAGGTGATGCTCCGACGCCCCGGCCGCCGCGACCGTCGCGTCACGAAATGTGCGGGCGGGCCGCCGGATTCGGAAAGAGCAAGGCCACTCCTTCCTTTCAGCCCAGTCCTGACCGAGAGGACGCGATGACCGGTTCCCGTGATGAACGGCAGCAGGACGATTTCGGCCCCGAGGAATCAGCCGGCCCGGCGCACGACTCGGAGGACACGTCTGCCTCATTGCAGGATCAGGAAGACCAGCAGCGCGCGGAGAAAGGGGAGGAGCAGGCCTCAACGGCGGCGGAGGAGGACGACGAGGACGGCGTCAGCCGTGTCGTCACCACGGTGAACCCCACGATCGTGCCCGCGGGTTCGCGCAGCCCGGCACCTGCGGCCCCGACGGCCGGCCGGGGACGCGCGGCCGTACTCGCCGCCGTCGCCGCCCTGGCCCTCGTCGGGCTGTCGACCGGCGGGTATCTCCTCTACGGCAGCGACGATCGCGGCGAGATATCCGGCTCGGGCCCCGGAGCCGCCCCCGAGTGGCAGGGCGGGCAGGAGAACGACGCGCCCGGCCACGCCCCGTCCCCGGAGGAGTCGTCGACGCCGGGCAGGGACGAGGACAGGGACCCGGACAAGAGCAAGTCCCCGGGCGGCAGTTCGCACGACGGCTCCCGCGGTGACGGCGACAAGGACCGCCCTCCCCGGGAAGGTGACGGCAAGCCCCCGCCCGCCGGGGACGGACCGCCCGATGGTTCCGGAGGGGGCAACGGCTCCGGCGGGACGGTGCAGATCCGGAACCACAACTCGGACCAGTGCATCAACGTCCCCGACGGCCAGGCCCGCGACGGCATGTTCCTGGAGATCCGCACCTGCTCGGGCGCTTCCTCGATGCGGTGGAGGTTCGCGGACGACGGCACGGTGCGGGCCCTGGGTCTGTGCATGGACGTCGCCAACGGGTCGTCCGAGAACGGAACCGTGATCCAACTCGCCTACTGCAGCGGCAATCCGGCGCAGCAGTTCCGTCTCAGCGAGGGGAGCGATCTGGTCAACCCGCAGGCGGACAAGTGCGTGGCGGTGCGGGACGGCGACGTCCGCAGCGGCCAGCATCTCCAGCTGTGGGAGTGCTCAGGGGACGACAGCCAGAAGTGGAGCCCGATCTGAGAGCATGCGGCACGGAGTCCGGAACCGGATGACACCCCGTGGCAAGGGCCCGGGGGCGTCCAAGCGCGTGCACCGGGCGTCCGGCTGCGACGGGCCGGCCGCGCCGGAGCCGACGGGCGATGGGGGTCAAGCCGGCCCGTCGCCGCCCCGGACCGCCTTCTGCAGGTCCGGTGCGGTGCGCTCCGGACCTGCGGAACGCGGGGCTTCCCGCTCCCGCGCCGCGAGGGCCGCCGGCGTGATCAGCGCGGCCAGCAGGCCCACGAGTCCCATCGAGACGGTGAGATCCGTCATCGAGGCGATGCCGCCGACCAGCGGAGGCCCGCCGAGCAGTCCCGCGTAGGCGATCGTCGTGACGAAGCCCAGCTCACGCTCGCCGCCGCTGCCGTCCTCGCGGCGGCCCGCGTCCCCGGCGAGTGCCATCGCGGTGGGGAAGCAGAACGCCAGGCCCGCGCCTGCGAGCGCGAACCCGGCGTAGGCCACTGCACCGGCGGGGATCACCGCCCCGGCCGTCAGCCCGAACGCCGCCACGAGTCCGCTGCACGCGAGCACGCGGTGCGGCCCGAACCGCTTCTCCACGCGTTCCCCGACGAGCCTGGTCGCGGCCATCGTCACGGAGAACACCGAGAAGGCTGTCGCCGCGACGGATTCCGTGACGGCGCGTTCGCGCACCAGGAAGAGCGCGGACCACTCGGCGCACACGCCTTCGGCCACCGCTGCACACAGTGCCACCGCCGCGAGCAGCCACAGCCGCCCGCGGACGACGACGCCGCGGAAGCTGCCCCCGGTCCGCTGATGCGGCTCCGGCCGTTCCCCGGGCAGCGCGCGCCCGGTGACGAGCAGCGCCGGCAGACCCACGGCCGCCACCACGCAGAAGTGCCAGGCGGGCGGCACCGTCAGCGCGGCGGCAAGAGCGGCACTCAGGGACCCGAGCAGCCCGCCCGCGCTGAACCCCGCGTGGAAGAACGGCATCAGCGGCCGGTCCGTCTCCCGGACGACGGCGACGGCGGCAACGTTCATCGCCACGTCGACGGTGCCCATCAGGCCGCCGAGGGCGGCCAGCGCCAGGCCGAGCGTGAGCGGCGATCCGGTCAGGCCCACCAGCGGCAGCACCAGACAGGCCGACGTCAGCGCCGCCGCGATGACGAACCGTGCCCCCCGGGCGGCGCAGGCACGTGCTGCGAGCGGCGCGGTGACGATCATGGCGATGCCGGGCCCGAGGAGCGCGAGGCCGAGACCGCCGGGCTGCGCGTCCACCTGAGCGGCGAGCGCGGGGACCCGGGCTGCCCAGGCGCCGTAAAGGGCGCCGTTGACGACGAACACCACAGCCACAGCGGCGCGGTGGGAGACCACGCGATTCCTCCTCCGTCGGTGACGAGTCTTCAGGCGGCGGGCGGTCAGGTTATTGGCATCCGCGTTCCAACGCCTGGAAAACGAGTGAGTCCTGGTCTTCTCCCGCTCCCGCGAAGGGTAGTTGCTCGTCGGGGCGCGCATTCCGCCGTGAGTTCCCAGGCGGTTGCGGCGTACCCGGGCAGAGCGGCACACAACGGCAGGAGTACGCGAGTCCATGACCGTGTTGTGGGGAATATCGTTCGACGCCACTCCGATCTCCGGCGTGGTGGTGGAATTCGTCAAGACCGCGCGGCACTTCCGGGAACAGGGCTACCGGGTGCATCTCGATCTCGGTTACGACATCAAAGCGGACAAGAACGCGTTCTTCCGGCCCTACAGAGACGAAGCGGCGCAGCTTCCGCATTGGATACGCCTCGACCGGATCGAGGGTCTCCGGGAAATCCCCGGCTACGACCAGCAGTTCGTCTCCGACGTTCTGCGCGAATGCGTTCAGGAAGGTGCCGGCGGACATCTGCTGCCGCGGGTGAACGCCGCGGCCGAGGCGATCAGCGAGAGGATCGTGGAGACCTGGGAGGGCCTCGGTGTCTCCGCCGTGCTGGTGGAGAACGGGACGCTGCCCGAGAACATCACGTACACCATGGCGCTCCGCTCGGCCATCGAACGCTACGGGCTGCGTCACAGGCTGGGCCGTTTCGTCCTGTGGCGCGACCACGACCTGATGTGGCAGAGCGAACCAGGCATCGCCAAGTACGGCACCTTTCCGTACCCCGGCACCGTCGCGCCCGTGAACTCGCCGTACATCCGCTACATCGCGCTGCACGAGGAGGCGCGCAGGAGAACCCTCGAATGGGTGCCGGGCCTGGAGAACATCGACGTCCTGCCCAACACCTTCACGCACATCCCGGCCGTGCCACGCCACGATGACATCCGGGACCGCCAACGGGCGGCTTTCCGCCGCGACTTCGGGATTCCCCCGGACGCGCCGCTGATCGCCCGCTTCACCAGGATCATCCCGCAGAAGCGGATCGACCGGGACGTCCACCTGGTGGCCCGGCTCGCGGACCGCGCCGACGTCCACCTCTTCGTCGCGGGCGACACGGGGGAGTCCCCGGAGGAACACACGCGGCTCGTGCGCCTCGCCGACTCGCTCGGCGTCGGCGACCGCGTCGTCTTCGGTGGACCGCTCGCGCCCCACGAGGCCGACATCGCAGCGGCACGCGGCGACGGCTACTCGGTGCGCGACCTGCTCGCCCACGCCGATCTGGCCTCGTTCCTGACCTCCTACGACTACGAGAGCTACGGGAACCCGATCGGTGAGGCGATCGCGTCGCGCGTCCCGTACCTGACCACCCGCTACCAGCTCTACGACACGGTGTACGGCGACAAGGGATTCCGCGCGCCCGTCATGGAGCTCACCGACGGCGACCTGCCCACGCCGGCCTTCGTGGACAGCGTGGCCGAGCTCATCCTGGACGAAAGGAAGCGCGAGGAGATGGCGGACTTCAACCACACGCTCGGCAAGGAGCACTTCGGCGCGGACCGTGCCGGCGAAGTCGTCGGCGAGCTCACACTGCCGCCCATGGGGGAGCGGACCAGGATGAGCGTCGTGCTCCCCGTCTACAACGAGGCGGAGAACCTGCCGTCGGTGCTCGACTCGCTGTGGGGGCAGCGCGGTCCGGACGGCCCGCTGGACAAGTCCCTGTACGAGGTCGTGCTGGTGGACAACAACTCCACCGACGAGACGGTGCGCGTCGCACGCCGCTTCGCCGCCGAACATCCCGAACTGGCCCTGTACGTCATCCCCGAGCCCGAACAGGGCGTTGCCTGCGCGCGGAAGACCGGCATGGACTTCGCGTCGCGGCGCAGCGCCCGGCGCGAATCGTCCGACGGGGAGCAGCGCTTCTACCTCGTCTCCGCCGACGCCGACTGCCGCGTCGACGCGCGGTGGCTGTGGGAGCTGCTGACGGCGATGGACTCGGGCAAGGCCGCCATCGGCGTGTGCGACTACTACTACGAGCCGGAGCACTTCACCGGGAGGCCCCGGCTGTGGGACGCCATCCAGCGCACGCTGCGCTGCCGCGCCGTGACGTTCGCCCTCTTCGGGGGGTTCCCCGACGGGAAGGGCTTCGCCGTCGACCGCGACGCGTACGAGAAGGTCGGAGGCGTCGAGATCTTCTACCAGCTCCAGGACGGAAAGTTCGTCAACCACCTCTCCGACGACTGGGACTTCGGGATTCTCGTGCGCGGCTCGGGGGAGGACATCACCTACGTCCCGGCCTCACGGGTGGAGATCAACCCCCGCCGGGTCAACCACGCCATCGACGAGGTGATCACCGGACGCGCCTACGGATCGGACGGGATCATCGTGATGCGCGACATCCGTGTGCAGGAACCCGCCGAGGGGGCCGGAGGCGCAGCTCCCGCCGTCGACCTCACCGAGCAACAGGCCCAGCAGGCATGGGAGTTCTCCGTCAAGGACTTCACGCCGAAGAACACCGTCCTGCCCGTGCTGCTCACTCCCTCCCTCCTCGACGACCGCGCCGTCATCGAGTTCTTCGGCCCGTCGCTCGCCGAACGGCTCGGGAGGCGCATCGCCGAGATCAAGGACGAGATGCGGGTCGTCGACTTCACGCCCATCCACTCGTACAAGACGCCGTCCTACCGGCTGTACTTCGAGTTCGCCGACGAGATATTCGCCCGGCTGCGCGCCACCGTCGGCGAGGACATCGGCCATCCGCCGCCGCTGCCGGAATGCTTCCGGGACGTACCGCCGGAACGGTTCACGGAGTTCGTGAAGTACTACTGCGAGGACCGCGAATCCGGCGAGGCGCACAACTACTTCGGGAACGGAGGTGTCTTCTGATGCAGATCGGACACAGGCAGACCTACGAGGACTCCGTCGCCTCGCTGCGGCAGACCGACCCGGGCCACCCCGTACCGTCGGTGCTGGAGACGCTGGCCGCCCCCGAGAACAGGCATCTCCTGGAGTACGTGACCGAGGACCCCTTCGGCGCGCACGTCTTCCCCGGCAACATCCCGGACCACACGCCGGCGGACTTCCTCGCCGACCTCGACGAGCAGCTCGCCGGCACGGCACCGATCCACCTGTGGTCCTACATCCCCACCTGCGCCTACCGGTGCCGCTTCTGCCAGTACCCCGTGGTGCTCGTCAAGGGAGCGCCGGAGGTCGCCGACAGCAAGGCCCGGCAGTGGGTCGACTGGAACATCCGCGAGGCGCGGCTGTGGCTGCGTGAGGTGCCGAACCTGGCATCGGCACCGATCGGGGAGTTCAACGTCTTCGGCGGCACCCCCTCCCTGCTGCCGCCGGACGCCATCCGCGCTCTGCTCGACTTCTACAAGGAGAACTTCAACTTCACGCCGGAGACGGCGATCCGCTTCGAGGGCGACCCCAGCACCTTCACACCCGAGAAGCTGGAACTGCTCGCCGGGCTCGGCTGCACGAAACTGAGCAGCGGCGTGCAGTCCTTCGACGACCCGGTGCTGGAGCAGTGCGGCCGGGAGCACACCGCGCAGATGTGCGTGGACTTCGTACGCAACGCCCAGCGCACCGGCTTCGACTGGACCAGCATCGACCTGATGTACGGGCTGCTCGACCAGACCGTCGACAGCGTGCGCCGGGACCTCGACATCGTCGTCGAGAACGAACTGACCGCGGTCGTCTGCACGAAGCTCCATCTGAAGTCCTACAGCGACACCAGGACCGGAGTGGCCGGAGTGCAGCCCGCCGCCTGGCAACTGCCCGACTACCGCGCCAAGTTGGTCGAGAACGGCCACCGGTGGCCGACTCTCGGCGAGCAGTACCAGATGCGCGAGGTGCTCACCGAGGGCCTCGAGAGCTGCGGATACCGGGAACAGCCCACCATGTACTTCGCGCAGGACGGCAAGGGCCCGGAGAAGTGGAAGGCCATCATGGTCGACCAGGACAAGCAGGAGGCCGAAGTCGCCATCGGCCTGGGCGGCAGCTCCAGCTGCCGCACCTCGGAAGCGATCACCGACGTGAACTGGAAGCGCTACTCCGAGGCCGTCGAGGCGGGCCGGGTCCCGCTGGGATCGGTGACCCGCTTCAGTGAGGAGGCGCAGGAGGCGAGGGCGGTCAAGATGGCCCTCTCCACGCTGAGCCCCCTCAGCGACCGGCTGCACAGGCAGCGCTTCCCCGGGGCCTCACTGTTCGAGGAGCCCTGGCACGGCCGGTTCCGCTCCCTGGAGGAGCGCGGCCTCGCCGTCATGGACCGCGGCGCCGAGGAAGTCCGGCTGACGACGGAAGGAAAGGTGCTGGTGGAGGCGGTCATCAACTCCGAGTTCTGACGGCGGCCGCGCACGCTTGCGGGACGGACCCGACCGGGTCCCGCGGAACCGGCGGCGCGGAGCGCCGGTCAGTCGGCAGCCGTCGGGGGCCGTTTCAGCAGCGGCAGCACTGCCAGGGCGTCCGCACCGAGCGCGGTGACGAGCACTGCGGGCCCGTCCAGCGGGGTGGCGACGGCGTCGGGACCCGGCAGGCACGGCGGTGCGGGCTCCTCGGACAGCTCCGGGTCGACGACGAGCAGCTGTCCTACGGCCCGGTGCCCGCCCAGCACGGCACCGCTCTCCCACCCGGCCGCGCCCGCGCCGGTGTCGAGTTGCTGGTCGAGGAGAGGCCGGCCGCAGCGGTTCACGGTGAGCCTGGTGCTGAGACGGCCCGGTTCCTCACCGGTGCGCCCCAGCACGGAGATCTCCCGCAGTTCCAGGCAGGCAGTGAGCGCGAGGTCGACGTGGACGGTCTGGCGCAGGTCACTGCGCGAGGCCGAGATGACAGGTTCGGGCAGCCATCGCAGATGTGCGTGCTCGCCGACGGTGAGACGAATGTCGTAGTGGGCGGCGTCACCGCCGCGGCCAGGCAGTGCGATGGTGGCCGCGGCGGTGTCCATCCGGAGTCTGGCACCGGCTTCCACCCGCACGTCCAGAGTCAGCCGGTCGCCGCCGAGCGGGGCGCTCATCGCGCCGACGAGGGTGACTCGTGCTTCACCTGCCGCACCGTCGTCCGCAGGTCGTGTGAGACGCGGGGTGAGCGGTCCCGTACCGCCGGCCAACGGGACGGCGGTACCACCGCGGCCGTCCGCGACAGCTGTGACACGGGCACCGCCGCGCACGGCGGAGGCGCGAAGCGGCAGTGCGCCGGCTCCCGCGCGGCCTCCCGCGACCGCCGTCCTTGTGCCGGTCTCGCCTGTAACGCGGCTCACGCGGTTGCCGTCTCCTGCTTCCAGGCCGCGAGTCGGGCACGTGTCCAGTCGGCGACCGCGGCCACGCCGTCCTCGGCCTTCAGCGAGGTGAACACGACGGGACGGCTGCCCCGTTGTGCCTCCGCGTCGCGGGCCATGGCGGCAAGGTCGGAACCGACGTACGGGGCGAGGTCCGTCTTGTTGACCACGAGGAGGTCCGCAGCAGTGATCCCGGGGCCGCCCTTGCGGGGGATGTCGTCGCCGGCGGCCACGTCGATGACGAAGATCTGGGCGTCGACGAGCCCCCTGGAGAAGGTGGCCGTGAGGTTGTCACCGCCCGACTCGACGAGTACCAGGTCGAGGCCGCCGCCGGAGGCCGCGGCCTGCTCCAGGCCCTCCACGGCTTCCAGGTTGGCGGAGATGTCGTCCCGGATTGCTGTGTGCGGGCACGCGCCGGTCTCGACGGCGGCGATCCGCTCGGACGGCAGCACGGCCGCGCGCAGCAGGAATGCCGCGTCCTCCCGCGTGTAGATGTCGTTCGTGACCACGGCGAGTGAGAACTCGCGGCGCAGAGCCCGGCACAGCGCCGCCACGGTGGCGGTCTTCCCCGAGCCGACGGGCCCGCCGAGGCCGATGCGCAGGGCCCGGCGAGCCCCGCTGCGGTGGACGAGCGCGGCGCTGTCCGGCTCGGCGCTGTGGGTGTGCCGGTGCGGGATCCGGACGGGCTGATCAACGTGCATGGCAATGGCCCTGCCTTTCGAGTGACGTCGGGTGCTGACTGCGGAGTGGCTCATCGGCGCCCTGGGCGCGGGGCGTGGGGCGGGGAGCCGTCGCGCACGGCCGGGGAGGATCTACGAAGCGAAGAGACGTACCGGCCAGTTGGCGTGGTCCTCCGCCGTGATCTCCAGCAGCGGTGCGGCGGCTGCGGGGAGTTGGCCGATGTGTCCGCGTGCGGCTCGTGCCGCCTCGCCGGCGATCCCGGTGACGGCCGACGCGAGCCGGGCGAGCACCGCAGAGGCTTCGAAGGGGTCGAGGCCGAGCAGCCTCACCGCCGCGGTGGCCGGCGCCGAGACCGCCTCGTATGCGGCGGCGTGGGCGGCCTCCAGGGGAGTGAGCCCCGCGGCGAGGGCCACGAGGCCGAGTACCACGGGCTGGTGTGCACCGCCCGGCCGTGCCTGTGCCAGGTCGTCGAGCGCCGCTGACGGCCAGGCCGCCCGCCCTGCCCGCATCAACTGGCGACCGAGCTTGCGGGACGTACGGCGCAGGGCCGGCGATGGAGTACGGGCGTCGGCCGCCTCATCCAGTACGAGGGGGTCGTGACCGCCGGCGGCGGCAGCGGCGAGGGCCGAGGCGACCAGGCCCGACGTGTGCAGGCGGCCCCGGCAGAAGTCCGCGAGCGTGGCGGAGTCGACGATGCGGCCGGCCCGCACCGCGGCCTCCGCGCCGCCGGAGTGCGCGTGTGCTCCTGAGGGGAAGCGCCCGTCCGCGAGGACGAGGAGGGCGGCGGTGGTCATTCCACGGCCCTGGCCGGTGGTCTGGTCGTTGCTGTGCAGGTCATGGGCGCATCCCTCCGGGCCGGCCGCGTCAGAAGAGGAAGTAGCGCTGGGCCATGGGCAGTTCCTCGGCCGGCGCCGGGTCGACGGCTTCGCCGTCGATGCTGACGGTGAAGGTGTCGGGATCGACGGCGACGTCGGGTAGCGCATCGTTGCCATGCATGTCCGCCTTGGTCACAGCACGGGTGTTGCGGGCGGCGACGAACTGCTTGCCGAGGCCGAGCCGTTCCGGCAGCCCGTCCTCCAGAGCCGCCGCGTTCGCAAAGTTGAGCGAGTTCGCTGCGGGAGCGCGGCCCGTGGCTCCGAACATGGGCCGGGGCAGCACGGGTTGGGGCGTCGGAATGGACGCGTTGGCGTCCCCCATCTGCGCGTAGGCGATCTGCCCGCCCTTCAGGACGAGGTGAGGCTTCACACCGAAGAAGGCAGGCTCCCACAGCACCAAGTCCGCCAGCTTGCCCGGCTCGACGGAACCGATCTCGGCATCGAGTCCCTGCGCGACGGCGGGATTGATGGTGTATTTGGCGACGTAGCGACGGGCACGCGCGTTGTCGGAGCGGCCGTCGCCGGGAAGGGCTCCGCGTCGGCGCTTCATCACGTGAGCGGTCTGCCAGGTGCGCAGTATCACTTCACCGATCCGGCCCATGGCCTGGGAGTCGGAGGAGATGATCGAGATGGCGCCCATGTCGTGCAGCACGTCCTCGGCGGCGATGGTGGACGGCCTGATGCGGGACTCGGCGAAGGCGAGGTCCTCGGGGACGGCAGGGTTGAGATGGTGGCAGACCATCAGCATGTCGAGGTGTTCGTCGACCGTGTTGACGGTGTGCGGCCTGGTCGGGTTCGTCGACGACGGCAGCACGTTCGGATGGCCCACGACTGTGATGATGTCGGGGGCGTGGCCTCCTCCCGCGCCCTCGGTGTGATACGCGTGAATGCCGCGGCCCGCGATCGCGCCCAGGGTGTCTGCGACGAAGCCTGCTTCGTTGAGCGTGTCCGTGTGGATGGCGAGCTGGGAGCCGGTCTCCTCACAGACAGCGAGGCACGCATCGATGGCCGCAGGAGTCGCTCCCCAGTCCTCGTGGATCTTGAACCCTGCGGCGCCGCCCCGCAGTTGGCTGTGCAGCGCCTCTCGCGAGACGGTGTTCCCCTTGCCCAGCAGCGCCACGTTGACGGGGAAGTCGTCCAGGGCGGCGAAGGTTCGCGCAAGGTGCCACGGACCGGGCGTGATCGTGGTCGCCTTGGTGCCCTCCGCCGGTCCCGTGCCACCGCCGAGCAGCGTCGTGACTCCGGAGGCCAGTGCCTCGTCGACCAGTTGCGGGCAGACGAAGTGGACATGGGCGTCGACGCCGCCCGCGGTGAGGATCCTGCCGTTGCCGGCGATGATCTCGGTTTCCGGCCCGATGACGAGGCCGGGGTGCACGCCGTCCATGGTGTCGGGGTTCCCGGCCTTGGCAAGCACCGTGATCCGGCCGTCCCGGATGCCGACATCCGCCTTGATCACGCCCCAGTGGTCGAGTACCAGGGCACCGGTCACCACGGTGTCGGGCGCACCTTCGGCACGTGTCGTGCGCGCCTGGCCCATGGACTCGCGGATGACCTTGCCGCCTCCGAAGACGGCCTCGTCCCCCGCCCGTCCCGGACCTCCGCAGCGGTCCTCCTCGACCTCGACGAGGAGATCGGTGTCGGCGAGCCGGACCCTGTCGCCGATGGTGGGACCGAACAGGTCCGCGTAGACGGTGCGGGGAAGCACGCAACCCTCATCGGTCACCGGTATCTCCCCCCTCCGCCGCCTCGCCGCCACCGAGCGGTCCGCCGGTCTCACCGCGCAGTCCGGCGACCACGCGCCGGCCGCCGAGCGGGACGAGCGTGACGTCGACAGGGACGCCGGGCTCGAACCGTACGGCCGTTCCCGCCGCGACGGCGAGGCGCCTGCCGTGCGCGGCGGCCCTGTCGAAGTCGAGCCCGGGGTTGGCCTCCGCGAAGTGGTAGTGCGAGCCGACTTGTACGGGCCGGTCGGCTGTGTTGAGGACGGTGAGCCGGGTGACGCCGGCGCCCTCATTGAGCCTCACCGGGCCGTCACAGTGGAGGATCTCTCCCGGTATCACGTAACGACGCTCCTTCCGCTCTCGCCCGGTTCAGGTCAGGGGACGGGCCGGTGGACCGTGACCAGCTTCGTTCCGTCCGGAAAGGTGGCCTCGACCTGCACGTCGCCCAGCATCTCGGGCACTCCCTCCATGACGTCGTCACGGCTGAGGACTTCGCGTCCCGAATCCATCAGCTCGGTGACGGACCGGCCGTCCCTTGCCCCCTCCAGTACGTGCGAGGTGATCAGCGCGACGGCCTCCGGGTGGTTGAGCCGTACGCCGCGCTCCTTCCGACGCGCGGCGACGTCGGCGGCGACATGGATGAGCAGACGTTCCTGCTCGTGCGGTGTCAGCTGCATAGTCTCCACTCCCCGCCTTCCCGCCTCTCCTACGCCGGCATGCGGCCCGCAGGTCAAGACAGGCTATGCCGGGAGCATTTCAGCGGCGTTAACGGTGCGAGGGCCGAGCCGTCACGTATCGACGGCGGCGCCGCGGGCCGGCGTGGCCGGAGCGAGGACGTGGTCGCCGGCCCTGTCCGTTGCGAGGCACAGGGAGCAGACGACAGCGTCATGGGACGGGCAGGCGGTCACGTCCGGGCGTTCGTACTGCTGCCCGCACACGTGGCACCGGTAGGCGACGGCGCTGGGGTTGCCGTCCTTGTCCTGGCGCGGTTCGGCGATGCCGTCGTCGGTGCGGCGCAGGTAGTAGCGGCCCCTGGTGAGGAGGGCCGTCACAGGTGTCAGGACGAAGGCGATGAGCGCTGCGGCAAGGGGTGAATACGGCTGCAGGGCGTCGCCGAACGCATGGAAGTACAGAGCGATGGACAGTCCGGACGCCGCGCCGAACGCGACGAGACCCACCGGGTTGGCCGCGTGCAGCATGCCGCGCCTGAACTCCGGTGTCTTCGGGGAGAGCCGGAGCAGGTACTTGTTGACGGTGATGTCGGTGGCGACGGTGACGACCCACGCGATGGCGCAGTTCGAGTAGAAGCCCAGGATGGCGTTGAGGAAGCTGAACATGTCGGCCTCCATCAGTGTCAGCGCTATGGCGAGGTTGACCAGGACGAAGACGAGCCGGCCCGGATAGCGCCCGGTGACCCTGGTGAAGGAGTTGGTCCACGCAAGAGATCCCGAGTAGGCGTTCGTGACGTTGATCTTCACCTGGCTGATGACGACGAGGACCACGGCGACGGGAATCACCAGCCACGGCGGCAGCATCGCGCTGAACGCGCCACGGAACTGCTCGATGGGTTCCGTGGCTGCGGCGGGGCCCACTTCCGCGAGTACGTACACGGCGAGGAAGACGCCCGCGGCCTGCTTGAGCGCCCCCAGCACCACCCAGCCGGGCCCTGCGGTGAGCACCGCCGCCCACCACGAGACACGGTTGCCGGGCGTCTTGGGCGGCATGAAGCGCAAGTAGTCGATCTGCTCGCCGATCTGGGCGATCAGCGAGAGGCACACTCCTGCTCCCAGCAGCACCGGGCCGATGCTGATCGCGCCGTCGCCGCCGGTTCCCTCGTACGTCAGGAAGCGGTGCACCGAGTCCGGGTCGGTGCTCACCAGATAGAGCAGCGGTCCCACCATCAGCAGCAGCCACAGCGGCGTGGTCCACACCTGGAGCCTGCTGAGTGCCTTCATGCCGTACACGACCAGCGGTATCACCAGGAGAGTGGAGACCAAGTATCCCAGCCACAATGGCAGTTGAAGCCCGATTCGCAGCCCCTGGGCCATGATCGAGCCTTCCAGCGCGAAGAAGATGAACGTGAAGCTGGCGAAGATGACGCTGGTCAGCACCGAGCCGTAGTAGCCGAAGCCGGAACCGCGCGTGATCAAGTCGAGGTCGATGTTGTACCGGGCGGCGTAGTAGGCGAGAGGGATCCCCGTGAGGAAGATGACGACGGCCGCGACCCCGATGGCGGCCAGCGCGTTGCCTGTGCCGTGTGCGAGGCCGATGCCGGCTCCGATGGAGAAGTCGGCCAGATAGGCGATGCCGCCGAGCGCCGTCGTCGCCACCACCGACGGCGTCCATCGCCGGTAACTGCGCGGGGCGTAGCGGAGCGTGTAGTCCTCCAGCGTCTCGCGTGCCTGGTCCGGCTGTGCCCGCCCGAGTTCGGTGCCCTCGGACGCTGGATCATGCACTGGCAGTTGCTGCTGGGTACTCATGGTGCCTCCATGGCGCGAACGCCTCGCTGCGGCGCAGTCGCGCTGTGGTGCGGTGCGGCGAACAGCGTCGACGCCGGCGGACGGACGGGGCGGCGCGGTTCGCGGCAGGACGGGGGCTGCCCTCGCGGGACGGCAACGGCCCGCAAGGTCACCGGAATCCGCCCGGCCCGTACGCGGACGCGGGCCACACGTCCGCGCTGGGGGCCCGGACTCCGGCAGGCCGCACAGGCTAGGAATCCCGTGTTGCACCGCCATTTCAGGGCGGAGGACGCCCAGTTGCCGGTTGCTGCCGGGCAGGACCGGCCGTCGGCGGGGTACCGTCCTGGCCGCCGGGCACGGCCGTCGCGCTGTGGGCCGCGCCGGAGCAGTCGGCGTACGGCCCCACCGTGGCCCCGCGAGCCTCATCTCACGCCGGGGTGAGCTGGGCGGCGCCTTCCTCCGCAAGCGGCCGGCCGCCCTGCACCGGGGGCCGGGCGGAGGGCGGCGCGCCCGCCCGGTCCGCGGGCCTTGCGCTCTGCGCGGAGCGCGTCACCGTCCACGTCGCAGGGATGGGGGAGGGGTGCGACGACCGGCACGGCCCGCGAGCCCTCCGCCAGCGCCCGAGAGGGCTGTGAACGGCCGGAACGGTGCTCACGGCCGTGGTTGTGGAGCCGGGAGAAACGCAGGTGGCCACCGCCCGTGGACCCGGTGTGACCGGCGAACCGGACTGTCCGGCGCCGGGCGGATGAGGAGTTACGGTCGAGAGAGGAGTCCGGCATGTCCGGTCGGCCGCCGAGGAGTCGCTGAGCGACTGCCGGCTCTTCCGATGCGCGCGGCGCGCGCGGATCGTCCGCGGTCGAAGGGCTGCGGCGAACCGGAGTGCGCCTGGCAGCGGCACCTCGCTCCCGCCGGTGCATGGACGGGTTCGGAGAGGCCGCCCGGGCACACGCGGGAAACCGACCTCTCGCTGTGAGAAAGCCGATGAACACCGCCACCGTCGATACGCCCCTTGAGTCCCACAGGCTGCGCCGGACCACGTTCGAGACCGATGACTTCGACGCCGGCCGTGCCTACATGAACGCCACCTACGGCACGAGCCTGCACCTGAGAAAGGGAAGCAAGTGGGACCAGTCCGTCAAGCACGCCCGCTACGACTTCGGCGACTTCTGTGTGGACGAGCTCACCCTGCCCATGGAAGCCGGGTACGACGTCGAACCGCTCGGGAGCCTCGCAATCGTCCAGCCGAACTCCGGCTGGGTGGACCACCGCTGGGAGGAGAGCAGCGAGAGCACGGGGCCCGGCGACGTCGCCGTCATCTCACCGCCGCACCGGCCCTTCAGCGTCACACTTCACAATCTCGGCTCCGGGACCGTCGTCCTGCACCATCCCCTGCTGATGCGGGCCGCGGGTTTTCCCGAGGACGAGCCGGACAGCTCACTCCGCTTCTCCGGCACACGGCCGGCGTCAACGGAACGCGCAAGTGAGTGGCGCCACGCGGTCAGGTGCGTACGCCAGGTCATCACCGCTCGTCCCGAGGCGCTGAGCGAACCACTCGTGGTAGGCAATCTGGCCCGCAACCTCGCGACGAACGCGCTGGAGACCTTTCCCAACACCGGTGGCCCCGAGCCGACTTCGGCGGACGGCGGTGATGCCACGGCTGCTGCCGTGGCGAGGGCCGTGGCTTTCATCGAGGAGAACGCGCACACCGACATCAGCCTCGCCGACATCGCCGCCGCGGCCCGGGTCACCCCCCGCTCACTTCGGATCGCCTTCGCCCGCCATCACAGAAGCGGCATCTTCGGCTGCCTGCGCAGTGTGCGCCTGGAGCACGCGCACTTCGACCTGCTCGCTGCCGACGGTGACGCACCGGGCGCCGAGGACGGTGAAACCGTGGCGGCGGTCGGCGCGCGCTGGGGATTCGCCAGGCCGACCGATTTCGCGGCCTCGTACCACCATGCGTACGGCGTGAGCCCCGAGGAGACCCTCCCGGCCTGAGGCCCGCCGCGGCGCCGGGATTCCGGCGCCGCAGCGGTTCCCCCCCCACGGTCAGCGGGCCTCAGCCTCACCGGCTGCGTCCCCGTCCAGCGGGGCGTCGGTCGCGGTGCGGTGCGGAACCGGCTGGGGTGCGGCGGTGCCGAGGCGGCCGTTCTGGAAGTCCTCGACCGCCTGGAGGATCTCCGCCTTGGTGTTCATCACGAACGGACCGTAGCGGGCGATCGGCTCGCGGATCGGCAGCCCGCCCAGGAGCAGCACCTCCCAGCCTGTGCGGCTGCCGTTGTAGTCCTGGTCCTCGGAGGCCCGCAGGGTGAGCGCCTCACCGGGGCCGAGCACGGCGAGCTGCCCCTCCTCCAGCGGCCGCCGCTCCGTTCCGACGGTGCCGCGGCCGGCCAGCACGTAGACCAGGGCGTTGAACTCCTGCGGCCAGGGCACGCCCAGCTTCGCTCCCGGGCTGACCGTGGCGTGGACGTACGTGATGGGGGTCCTGGTCATGCCGGGGCCGCGGTGCCCGGCGAGGTCACCTGCGATGACACGCAGCAGGCTCCCGCCGTCGTCGCTGGAGAGCAGGACGGTCTGCCCGGCGGTGATGTCCTGGTACTGGGCCGGTGTCCACTTCAGCGACCTGGGCAGATTGACCCACAGCTGGATTCCGTGGAACAGGCCGCCCTTCGCGACGAAGTCCTGCGGAGGCAACTCCGAGTGCAGCACGCCCGCGCCCGCGGTCATCCACTGGGTGGCGCCCTCGGTGATCAGGCCCCCACCGCCGGTGGAGTCGGTATGTTCGAAGGCGCCGTCGAGCATGTAGGTCACCGTCTCGAAGCCGCGGTGCGGGTGCCAGGGCGCGCCCTTGGCCTCGCCGGGTCCGTACTCGACCGCGCCGAGGTGGTCCAGCAGCAGGAAGGGGTCGGCCACCGCGAGATCCATTCCGGGGAACGGCCTGCGTACCTCGAAACCCTCCCCTTCCATCTGCCGGTGGGCGGTCACGGTCCTGGTGACCTCTCGCCACCGGAGGCCCGCACCCGCGGGGGAGGGGACGCGCGGCAGCGTGAGGGTGTCCGCGGTGACGGCCGGCATGGTGACCTCCTGAGTGAGGGGAAGCAGTGCACCCCGGTCAATGAAGTTCAGTTTTCAATTATTCCTGGTTCCGGGCCGTCTCCTGCCGGCTCTGGCGTGCAGCGCCCGGCACCCGGGCGTCCACCCGCCCGCAGTGAAGCTGCCCGCCGCCCGTCGCAAGGGCGCGGTGGTGAACCCGCCGGCCTCTTCAGGAACTGCGGTCCGCGAAAGGGCCGTCGGCGCTGAACGCCAGCCCCGCGAAGCGTTCGCCGATGCGGCGGTGCGTCGCGGCGTCCGGGTGGAGTCCGTCGGGCAGCGGCAGTTCGGCGAAGTCCGCCTCACCGTAGAGGTCCGGGCCGTCGAGGTGGTGCAGGTTCTCGTCCTGCGCCGCCCGCTGCTCCACGATCCGGGCCAGCTCCTCCCGCACGACCTTGAGAGTGAGCTTCCCGCTCGCCGCTTCCGCCGGATCGCCGGCGGCCCGGAAGCGCAACTGGCCGGTGCCGAGCGCGGCCAGGTCCGGGGCGCTGGGGCCGGGGACGTCCTCGTGGATGGGGCAGTGGATCGGCGAGACCACCAGCAGCGGCGTGGTGGGGTGGCCCTCGCGGACCGTGTCGAGGAATCCGTGGACCGAGGACGTGAGGGCGCGCAGCCGCATCAGGTCGGCGTTGACCAGGTTGATGCCGATCTTGACGCTGATCAGATCGGCAGGGGTGTCGCGCAGCGCACGGGCGGTGAACGGATCCAGCAGGGCGCTCCCGCCCAGACCGAGGTTGACCAGTTCGACTCCGCCGAGGGCGGCCGCGAGCGCGGGCCAGGTGGCCGTGGGGCTCGCGGCGTCGGAGCCCTGGCTGATCGAACTGCCGTGGTGCAGCCACACCTTGCGGCCTCTGCCGGGCACGGGCTCGACAGGGGCGTCGGTGCGCAGAGCGACGAGTTCGGTGGTCTCGTTGTGCGGCAGCCAGATCTCGACGTCCTTCTCGGTGCCGGGCAGGCCGTTCCAGCGGGCGGTGCCGGCCGTGCCCGGCCGCGTCTCGGCGGTCCCGGTGGTCATGTCGATCGTCATGGTGTTGCCGCCGGCCACACTGGCCTGCCCCGCGAGTCGGCCGTCGACGACCAGGTCGTAGACGCCGTCGGGGCGGGGTGGTGCGCCCAAGTAGACGCGCTTGGTCGGCAGCGAGTCCAGTTCGACGGCGGTGGCGCGGGTGCGGAACGCCAGCCGCACGCCGGAGGGCTGAGCCTCGGCCATGGCGAGCTGTCCGTCGGTGCTCTGGGCGCGGGCGCGCGCGGGCAGCCTGTGCGGCAGGACGCCGTGCGCGGTCTGCTCCAGTTCGAGCGCGCCGCGCACCAGGTCCGCGGTTATCGGCGTCGTGACGGGTGCGGTGGTCGGGTTGTGTTCGCAGTTCATCGCCTCGGCCTGTTGCTCACGAAGTCTGGATCGGACTGGGGGACTGGACCGGAGGGGTCCGGTGCGGGACGAGCCGCCCTGCGCGTGCAGAGGACGGCGGGCGCCGCGGCGCGAGGCTTCAGGGCGAGGCCGCGCCCCGCAGCAGTGCGTCGAGGCGCTCCAGGAGCCACGACCAGGTCTCCTGCGTGCCGACGGGGGTGTGGCTGAAGCCTCCGGCCGACTCCAGGCTGATGTAGCCGTGGAAGATGCTGCCCAGCAGCCGCACGGCGTGCGTCTGGTCCGGCTCGCTCAGGTCGTAGCCGCGCAGGATCGCCCGCGTCATCTGTGCGTGCTTGACCCCCGCGCTCGCCGCCGCCGTCTCCGGGTCGAGCCGGAGCTGTGCCGCGGCGTAGCGGCCGGGGTGCTCCCGGGCGTAGTCGCGGTAGGCGTCCGCGAAGGCGGCCAGGGCGTCCTTGGCGGCCCGTCCGGCCAGGGCGGCGGCGGCACGGTCGGCGAGTTCCTCCAGTGCGAGCAGGGCGATCCTGGTTCTGAGGTCCTCGGAGCTCTTCACGTGCGAGTACAGGCTCGCCGCCTTGACGTCGAACCGCCTGGCGAGTGCGGAGACGGTCACCTGGTCGAATCCGGCCTCGTCCGCCAGCTCCGCTCCGGCTCGGACCAGCCGTTCCGTGTTCAGTCCCGCGCGTGCCATGCCGTCCCGCCCAATCTGCCTGAAGTGCTTAGGCTATAACCTACACCTTTTAGGAAACTAGGTGAAGCGACCACGTGCAGCGAACGGGCGCAGCGAACACATGCAGCGAACGGGCGCGGCCTCGCGGAGACTTCCGCGGCGGCCCCGCCGACCGGCTGGCACCCCGGCGCACAGGCGACGACGGCGTGACCGGCCCTGCGGCGGGCGGGAACCGGTCACGTCTCACGAACGTGGGCACCGCATGCCTGACCGCGCATGCGCAACCGGTCGCAGCGGTGCGGGCGGTGGCCTCCCGGGCTGCTGCCGGGCCGGCCCTCCGGCGGGGCGAATAACGTCGCCCGTCCGCTGACGAGTCGAGCCTTCGGGCCGCACGTGACGAACACGGTCACGAGCGCCACGCCCGTCCACTCGTCACCGACTCCCGCCCGGCAACCGGCTGTTCACGCGGGGCGCGGGGCGCGGGGCCGCGGTCCGGGGCAGGACGCACGGCTCCTGCTCACCGGGGCTACAGGGCCGGACGCCATCGGCACCCACACGACGCGGAAGGGCCGCCGAGCGGTAACTCGGCGGCCCCGTGCGGAACACGAGCAACCGGTTGCATACGGAGGAACCCTCGCGGAGATCGCTGGCAACGGTCCGCGTGGGTGCCGCAGCAGCCCACCTAGGGAGATCACCCATGCCCACTGCACCCAGCGTAACGACCGGCACCGGGGCGTACGCCACCTCCATCGCGGGATCGACGGAGGAGATACGTGCTGCCCAGCGACTCCGCCACCGGGTCTTCGCGGTGGAGAACGGCGCACGGCTGCGCTCGCCGCTGCCCGGGCACGACGTGGACCCGTTCGACGAAGCGGCGGACCACCTCATCGTCACCTCGCAGGCCGACGGTGAAGTCGTCGGCACCTACCGGCTCATGCCGCCCGGACGGACCGAACGCCTCTACTCCGAAGCCGAGTTCGACCTGCGCGCCCTCTCCGCCGACGTCAGGTCGGTGATGGTGGAGGCCGGCCGCGCCTGCGTGCACCCCGGTCACCGCTCGGGTGCCGTGATCAACGCCATGTGGGGCGGACTCGCCCGCTACATGCTGCTCTCCGGACACCGCTATCTGGCCGGCTGCGGGTCCGTGCCGCTGGGCGACGGCGGGCAGGCGGCCGCCGACGCCTGGCTGCTGGGCACCACAAAGCACGCCGCCCCGGACGGGTTGCGAGTGCATCCGCACCACCCGTGGTCTCCGCGGCAGCAGTTGACGGCCGTGCCGGACCACTCCTCGCTCCCGGCGCTGCTGCGCGGCTATCTGCGGCTCGGCGCGTGGGTGTGCGGAGCACCCGCCCACGACAGGGACTTCGGTGTCGCCGACTTCTTCGTCCTGCTCGACATGGAGCAGTTGAACGACCGCTACCGCCGCTACTTCCTGGGCCGGAGCCGGTGAACCCCTGGGGAATCGCCTCCCCCTGCTCGCTGCGGTGCGTCACGCGGCACACGGGGAACGACCCTGCCGGTGCGCGCTCCGGCACGGCGCCCGCAGCGTCCGTGCTGCGGCGGTATGCGTCGCTCGCCGCCACTCTCGGCAGCGCACTGGCGGACGGGACGCGCATCGCAGAGCCGGCCGTGCTTCAGCGGCAGGCCCGCTCCGTGCTCGACGCACTCGGTATCGGCCTGGATGCGACCGGGCCGCTGCGGGTGCCGGGCACGGCCACCGGCACGTTGATCGTCGCGAATCACGTGTCCTGGCTCGACGTCATCGCGGTGCTGGCCGTCGAGCCCGTGCCGCTGATCGCCAAGCAGGAGGTCGCCGGCTGGCCGGTCGTCGGTCCGCTGGCCCGCAGGACGGGCACCCGCTTCATCAACCGTGACGCCCCACGCGAACTGCCCAGCTTCGTAGACGAGTTGACCGAGTACCTGCGTGACGGCGGCTCGGTGGCGGTCTTTCCCCAGGCGACCACATGGTGCACCGCGCCCGGAGGACCGTTCCGGCGTGCGACGTTCGAGGCGGCACTCGGGGCGGCCGCGCCGGTGCGGCCCACCGTCATCGACTACGCACAGGGCGGCACGCGGAGCGTTGCGGCGGCCTACGTCGGCGGAGACACCCTCGCGTCATCCCTCCACCGGGTCGCCACCGCCGGCGCGCTCTCCCTGCGTCTCCGTCCGTGCCGGCCGCTGTGGCCCCACGGCCACGACCGGCGTTCACTCGCCGCGGCGGCGCATGCGGCTGTGTCCGACGCCGCCGGTGCCTCGGCACGCGTGCCTCGCACCGGGGTGCCCCTGGCGCATGCGACGGAAGCGCGGCCGGACGCCGCCCCTTCCCCGCATGCACGAGCACCCGCATGAGCCCACGCCCGCGCCCGCGCCGGGCCCGGGGGCGGACCCTGAGGGTCTGAGCGGTCTCAGCCCCGCGATCCCGCCCAGCACGGCGGCGAGTTCACGGGGGCGGGAGAACATCGGCCAGTGGCCGGTTGGCAGATGGTGCATGTCCGTCCCCGCCATCAGCTCGAAGGCCGGATTTCCGAACGGCGAGCCGACGGGCCGGCCGGAGGGCCCCTGCATACGTGCGGCCGACCGGGTTGACACTGCCGGGGCCCCGCAGAAGAATGACACGTCATTCCGGTCGGATCAGGGGCGAGGGACCAGGTGGGCGCTGTGGCTCAGGGTGTGGTCGACAAGCGGGAGGTCATCCTCCGTGCCGCAGGCAAGGTGATCGCCGAGCGCGGGTACCACGCGACCGGGATCGCCGACATCGCCCGCGAACTGGGTGCCGGACACGGGACGTTCTACCGCTACTTCAAGAACAAGGAGGACATCGCCCGCAGTCTCGTCCTCCGGGCGCTCGGCCAGATGCAGGAGGCGATCGCGGACGAGGAGCCGCAAGCCGCCCGCACGCTGGCGGAGTACCGGGAACAGGTGCGGCGCATCGGCGACAGGCTCTTCGACCTCGTCGTCGCGGAGCCCGATCTGGCCAGGGTGCTGTTCTACGACGCCGCGGCCATAGCCCGTACCGATCCCGGACTCCTCGGTTCTGCCGTGGAGAACGCCGGTGCGTACACGGCGGCGTTCATCCGCAACGGGCAGACGAGAGGCTTTCTGCGCCGGGAACTCGACCCTCAGGTGGTCGGTCTGGCCGTGAACGGCATGATCCTGGCCGGCTGTGTTCAGCTGCTCCACGTCCGCAACGCCGAGGAGATGCGCACCTCCTGGATCCGGACGGTTGAGGCGCTCATGTTCGACGGGCTCGGAGGCAACTGAGGCCGGCAGCCCGCAGGGCCGGGGTGAAACAGCCCCGGCCGTTTCTCTGCCCAACAAGCGGAATGACGTGTCATTCCGAAAGGGGATTCATCAGATGGTGCAAGTCGATGTCTTCTGGGCCTACGGGATCGGAGCGGGCTTCGGGACCGCCGCGGCCTTCCACCTCCGGCACGCCGGCCCCACCGGGCCGTCCGGACGGAGCGGTCCACAGCGGCCGAGCCCCTGTCTGCTCGCCACCGCCCTCTACTGCGGCATGCTGTTCGCACCGAGCGGGATATGGCTGCTGTGGAGTTTCCCGGACTGGGAGACGATGCAAGTCGCCGACGGGCACGGGGCGTTGCCCGGCTGGCTCGTGGCACTGTTCGCGCTGACGAACGTCAGCCAGGGCCTGCTGGGGTACGAAGTGGCCCGCCGCCTCATCGTCCGCGGGCGCGTGTACGCGGCGTTCCTGCAGACCGGTGCCGGCTACCTCGGGATGTTCCTCATCCTCGTCCACGGCTGGGACGGGCGGGGCTACCAGCGCTTCTTCTCGCCGGGTCGTGAGGAATTCGCCGAGTGGCCCGCGAGCCACGGCCCCGGCGAGCTGCTCTCGCGCGCCGGTGACTGGGCGGTGTCGGCCGTCGGCCTGACGCTGGCCGGCATGGGTGTGGTCCTGCTGCCGGTGCTGTTCTGGCTGCTGGTCACGGCGATCCGCAGCGGGCAGCGGGAGGCGGGTGCCCCGGTTCACGGCGCGTTCCGCATCGTCGGTACGTTCCTCCTCGCCGTCTTCGGGCTGGCCCTGGGCTCCGCCGTCCTCACGAGCGTGCTCGTCCACCAACTCGGCTGGTGGGCCGGGACGCCGGTCGCCGCACTCGTCGTGTGGGGCCTGGTCCTGCGGCGTGAGACGGGTGCGGCCCACCGGGTCTTCGGGCTGCTGGGTCTGCCGGACGCCCCGAAGTCCCGCGGACACGAGGACCGGAACCACCCGGGAGGCCACGCCCGCCCCGTCGCGGAAGCACCCGCCGGAGCGCCGCGGGCCGTATCCGACGGAGCGGTCACCGCCTGACACCGTGAGCGGCGGTGGCCTGCTGGGGTCTGCGGATCCGCAGACCCCGCAGGCCACCGGCCCGGCCCGTGCCCGGCCACCGGGCACGGGCCGCAACTTTCGGTGCCGGCCGGGCGGTTCCGCGGCCCGGCCGACGCACCATCACCTTCCCGCTGCCCTGCGCCCGGAGCGGTCCCCGCTCACGGAGCGGCCGGCGCGTCCCCCGCCGCGGCCGGGGCCGTCAGGACGCGATCCGGCCGGATCGGCAGGTTCCGGTGCCGCACGCCTGTCGCGTGCCACACCGCGTTGGCGACCGCCGCGGCGGCACCCACGATGCCGATCTCGCCGATGCCCTTGATGCCGACCGGGTCGTCCGGCTCGGGGTCGTCCACCCAGTCCGCCTCGATGCGCGGCACGTCGGCGTTCGCGGCGACGTGGTAGCCCGCGAAGTCGGCGCCGACGGTGCCTCCGGACGCCCGGTCCCGGAGCGCCTCCTCGTGCAGGGCCATGGAGATGCCCCAGGTCATCCCGCCGAGGAACTGGCTGCGTGCCGTCAGCGGGTTGACGATCCGGCCCGCCGCGAAGATGCCGAGCATGCGCCGCACGCGTACCTCGCCGGTGGCCGGGTCCACGGCGACCTCCGCGAACTGCGCACCGAACGAGTGCCGTTCGGTCTCGGCGAGCGCCCCGATCGCCTCGGAGGTGTCCGAGCGGGCCGTGATTCCCTCCGGCGGAACGCTGCCGCCCAGGGCCAGTTGCTCCCGCAGATCGCGCGCGGCGATCGTCACCGCCCACGCCCACGAGCGGGTGCCCATCGAACCGCCGGCGATCATCGCCTGCCCGAAGTCGCTGTCCCCGATGCGGACGCGCACCTGATCAGGCGTCACCGCGAGCTCCTCGGCGGCGACGAGGGTCAGGGCGGTCCGCGCGCCGGTTCCGATGTCCGCGGCCGTGATCCGCACGGTGAACGTGCCGTCCGCCTCGGCGGTCACCGCCGCCGTGGACGGCACGGCCCGCGCGGGGAAGGAGGCGGCGGCGGTGCCGGTCCCCAGCAGCAGGCGCCCCTCACGGCGCACGCCAGGACGCGGGTCCCGCTCCTCCCAGCCGAACCTGCGGGCGCCCTCCTGGAAGCAGGCCATCACGCGGCGGCTGCTGAACGGCAGCCCGGAGACGGGACCGGTCGTGGGGTCGTTGCGGGCGCGCAGCACGATCGGGTCGATGCCGCACTTCTCCGCCAGTTCGTCGATCGCCGCCTCCAGCGCGAACGAACCGGGTGCCTCGCCCGGGGCCCGCATGAACGTCGGGCTCGGCACGTCGAGCCGCACGATCCGGTTCGCCGTGTGGTGTGCGCCGGCGTCGTACATCACC
This sequence comes from Streptomyces sp. CNZ301, assembly GCF_004217425.1. NCBI lineage: Bacteria > Bacillati > Actinomycetota > Actinomycetes > Kitasatosporales > Streptomycetaceae > Streptomyces > Streptomyces sp. CNZ301. The sequence continues at coordinate 218,061 of NZ_SHLG01000002.1, read as the reverse complement.
CGCCCCACGCTGGCGCTGCCCTCGACGAACTCGTGCACGGTGGAGGTGAGGCTGAGGTTCTCGTGCTGCAGGGCCCGCAGCCGCCCGTCGGCGTCGGCGCCGAGCCTGACCCGCTGCGCCGTGGGGCTCCTGTAGCCGATCAGCGAGAACATCTGCCGGCGGGTCAGCACGACCCGGACCGGGCGCTGGAGGACCGTCGCCGCCATCACGGCGGCCACCTGGTGCGCACGTACGCCCTTGGAACCGAACGCGCCGCCGACGTGTTCGGACCGCACCCGCACCGAGGCCGGGTCGAGCGAGAACAGCTGCGCCAGTTCGTTCACGATCCACGTGCTGCCCTGGTTGGAGTCGACGACCTCCAGACGGCCGCCCTCCCAGCGGGCCGCCGCCGCGTGCGGCTCCATCGGGTTGTGGTGCTCCTCCGGCGTCGTGTACTCCTCGTCCACCACGACGGCGGACGAGGCGAGTGCGGCCTCCAGGTCGCCCTTCTCCTCCACAGCCGAGCCCATGCTGTCGTGCTCGTACGCGTCGGGCCGTCCGGCGGCGAAGTCGATGTCGTGCGGCTCCTCCTCGTACCGCACCACCAGCGCCTCGGCGGCCTCCCTGGCCTGCTCCGAGGTCTCGGCGACGACGAGCGCCACCGGCCAGCCCCTGTGCGGAACACGGTCGTTCTGGAAGACGGCGATCGTCGGGTCCGGGGCGCCCAGCATGCCCACGTAGTCGGTGTTCACGTGCGGGGCGTTCCCGTGGTGCAGGACGGCGAGCACGCCCGGCATGGCGAGGACCGGCCCGGTCTCGACCGAGGTGATGCGGCCCTTGGCGACGGTGGACAACACCAGCCAGCCGTGGGCGAGTTCGGCGAAGGGGATGTCGCCGGCGTACCGGGCGGCTCCGGTGACCTTCTCCAGGCCCTCCACACGGGTGTGCGGAGCGCCGTGGGAACTCTTCACCGGCGTGGTTCCGGTCGTGGCGGTGGTCATCGGGCCTCCTCGCAGAGTTCGGTCAGCACGGCCACCACAAGGTTGCGGATCAAGGTCACCTTGTATCCGTTGTGCGGCAGCGGCTCGGCGGCCGCGAGTTCGGCGTCCGCGGCGGCGGCGAAGGTCTCGGCAGTGGCCGGTGCCCCGGCCAGCACCTGCTCGGCCGCGCGGGCCCGCCACGGCCGGGAGGCGACCGCGCCGAATGCCAGGCGCGCCTCGTGCACGCTTCCGTCCCGGACATCGAGCGCGGCGGCCACGGAACCGATCGCGAACGCGTACGAGGCGCGCTCACGGACCTTGCGGTAGCGCGAGTTGGCGGCGAGCTGCACGGGGGGCAGGGTGACGCCTGTGATCAACGCTCCGGAAGGCAGTGCGGTCTCCACCTGCGGGGTGTCTCCCACGGGCGTGTAGAACTCGGTCATGGGCAACTCTCCCTGCCCGTCAGCCGTTTCGTACTGCACAACGGCGTCGAAGGCGGTCAGCGCCACACCCATGTCCGAGGGGTGCACGGCCACACAGTGGTCGGACGCGCCAAGGATCGCGTGGTTGTGGTGCTCGCCCTCGACGGCGGGGCAGCCGCTGCCGGGGGCGCGCTTGTTGCACGGCTGTGAGACGTCGGCGAAGTAGCCGCAGCGGGTGCGCTGGAGCAGGTTCCCGCCGACCGTGGCCATGTTGCGCAGCTGGCCGGAGGCTCCCGCCAGTACGGCCTGCGCCAACGCCGGGTAGTTCTCCCGGACTTCGGGGTGTGCGGCGAGGTCGCTGTTGGTGACGGTCGCGCCGATGTGCAGGCCGCCGTCCTCGGTCCGCTCGATCTGCCCGAGCGGAAGCCGTGTGACGTCGAGAAGCCGGGCGGGCCGCTCGACGCCGGTCTTCATCAGGTCGACGAGATTCGTCCCGCCCCCGAGGCAGCGGGTCTCCGGGTCCGCGGCGAGCTGCGCGACCGCGCCGGGCACGTCGAGAATGCGCTGGTAGCCGAATTCCCTCATGCCGTCGCTCCGTTCCCGGCCCGTGCGTCTTCCCCCGCCTCGGTCCCGGCCGCGGCCGCCTGCGCGACGGCCTCGACGATCTGCACGTACGCGCCGCAGCGGCACAGGTTGCCGCTCATCCGCTCCCTGATCTCGTCGGCGGTCAGTGGCGGCGCTGCCGTCCTCACGTCGCCCGTGACGGCGCTCGGCCAGCCGGCCGCGTGCTCATCGAGCATCGCGACGGCCGAGCAGATCTGTCCCGGCGTGCAGTAGCCGCACTGGTAGCCGTCGAGGTCGAGGAACGCCTGCTGCACCGGGTGCAGCCGGTCTCCGTCGGCCACGCCCTCGATGGTGGTGATCTCGCGTCCTTCGGCGGCCACGGCCAGCTGCAGGCAGGAGACGGCCCGCTGCCCGTCGAGCAGGACGGTGCAGGCGCCGCACTGCCCTTGGTCGCAGCCCTTCTTGGTGCCCGTCAGATCGAGACGCTCGCGGAGCGCGTCGAGAAGGGTGGTGCGGTGGTCGACGGAGAGCGTGTGCTGCTCGCCGTTGATGTTCAGGGTGATGGCGCTGGACGTGGATTGGTCCATGCTCAGCCTTCTTTCGCGTATCGGAGCGCGTCGGGAACCTCCGGCAGGCGAGGGAACGGGGACGCGGCCGTACGGACCGTGCGCAGCGACGGCGACTGCGGAAAAGAGCAGGAGAAGGAGGAGCGCCGACGGACCCTGTTCGCCGTTATGGTGGACCAAACCGGATGGTTGTCCGCTCCAGACGAACGTAGTGGACAGTTGTCCGCATTGGCAAGGCCCTTTTGCAGGCCCGGGGTTCGGGCGCGACCCCGCGAGGAGGACGAGTGCGGCAGAGCAAGCAGACGCCTCTGCGCTCGGACGCACGGCGCAACCGTGAGCGCATCCTCGACGTGGCACTGGCGGAGCTGACGCGCTCCGCGAACGTGCCGCTGAGCGTGATTGCCAAGAAGGCATGCGTCGGGCAGGGCACCTTCTACCGCAACTTCCCCAGCCGCGAAGCGCTCGTACTGGAGGTCTACCGCCACGAGATGCAGCAAGTCGCCGATGCGGCGGCCCAGTTGCTCAAGAAGTACGAACCCGACCGTGCGCTGCGGGAGTGGATGGACCGCCTCGCCCGGTTCGCCATGGCCAAGGCCGGCATGGCGGACGCGATCCGCCAGGCCACCAGCGCACCCGGAAACGCGGAGAAACCGGGTCACGGCCCCGTGACGCGGGCCGCCGAACTCCTGCTCCGTGCCGGCGAGGAGGCCGGCACGATCCGCCCGGGAGTCACCGCGGAGGACTTCCTCCTCGCCATCGCGGGCCTGTGGCAGATCGATCCACGGGGTGACTGGCAGCCACGGGCCGAGCGGCTCCTCGGCCTCGTCATGGACGGGCTTCGGGCGGGAGCGCCCGGCGAGCAGTGAGCGGCTGAGCGGGCCCGCGTTCGTGCCGGCCGCGCAGGGGCGGTGATCACCCAAAGGCACTGTGCCGGCGGGCGGTTGGTCGCGCTCCGGCGGACGGGAGGGGCGGGGCGCCGGTGGAGACGCCGATCCGTGCGACCGGGGCCGTCCGTCGTCGCGGCCGGAGCCGCCGTGCGGACCGTCGCGATCGGAGCCGCAGTGCGGACCGTCGCGGGCGCCGGGACGAACCGCCACCACTGGACACCAACCACCTCACAGGTCCCGCACACTTCGGCCCCAAGTGTGTTCAGGCTATGGCGTTCGGGGCTTGTTTGCGCTGGACTTGGGGACGACCGCCCATGACATCGACTCGGCTCCGGCGCCGAGCACCGCGCGAAGCACCCGTCCCGTGACCCAGCCGCCCCGTGCCTTCGCGATCCGCCGGAGACACCGTGAACCTGGATCGGGGGAAACGGATGGACTGCGTACGCCTCTCCGACGCGGAGCTGCTGCGTCTCATATGGGGAGGGGACGAGAGCTCCCTCCCCGCGCTGCACGAACTCGAGCGGCGCCACTTCCCGGCCGTGCGGGCTTTCGCGGCCCTCGGAGCCCTGAGCCCGCAGGCCGCCGACGAACTGGCGTACCAGGCATGGCAGGAGACGCTTCGCCAGCAGGCGGCGGGCAGCGTCAGCGGCGCGGTGCGTCCCGGTGCGCTCTCCTCGGTCCTGCACACGGCGTCCGCGTGGGCGAGGGGGAGCCAACGCGCAGCGCTCAACCCGCAGTTGGCCGCCTGGATGGAGACCAGCGGTGCGGTGATGCCGGGGAGTACCGCACCGGCGTGGTTCCACTCTCCCTCGCTTGTGGCACGCGCCTTCGCCGGTCTTCCCTGCCGCAGCCAGGCGGTCCTGTGGCACCGGGCGGTCGAGCGGGACGACGAGACGCTGACCGGCAGGCTGACCGGTGCGGGCCCCGGTGAGGTGACCGTGGCCACCGGCCGTGCGCAGGAGGAGCTGTACAACTCCTACGTCCAGGTCCTGCTGAACGGGATGCAGGACGAGTGCCGTCTCTACCACCGGCTGGTGCTGGCGTACGCGGACGCGAGGTCCACGAACATCGCCGCCGAGGTCACCCCGCACCTGCAGAGATGCACTCGCTGCTCCCGTGCGGTGGGCGACCTCGGACGTCTGCGGCGCGAGCCCGGCGCGCTGCTGGCGCAGGCGCTGCTGCCGTGGGGCGGCTCGGAGTACGCGGCGCGAGCTGTGAACCATGCCGGCACCCGGCGCGACTCCGCGCCGGCGGCGGGTGTTGCCCGCACCGGAGCGGTCGGCGCGCTGCCCCCCGGCAGCCGGACGCCGCAGGGCCTGGTGTCCGGCTCTCTCGGGGGCCGGGCCGCGGGCAAGGGCCGGCATGCGGCTGTCGAAGCGGAGGGAGCCGGTGCGGACGCCCGGACGAAGAAGCGGCGTATCGACCTGGTGGTGCGGGGCACGGCGGTCGCCGGTGTCTGCGCAGTCGGCGCCGCCTTCGCCTTCGGCTTCATCGGGGATTCCGAGCCGGGGGAGCCGCAGAGCAAGGAACAGGCCCGGGCGCCGTCCCTCAAGGCCTCGCCCTCGCCTTCCAGGACCCCGGGCCCTGCCCGTGTGACGGCCACCGCGAAGTCCGCGTCGGATCCCTCGGGCAGGCCCACCTCGAAGCCCACGAGCTCCGCGCCCGCTCCGTCCGAACCGGGGAAGGACCGGCCCTCCTCACCGTCTGTCGGCGACCCGGCCGTGGAGTGGCTGTTCGACGAGGTCACCACGGAGGGCGTGACGCCCGACAGTTCGGACAACGACAAGGACGGGACGCTCTTCGGCGCGTCCCGTCCAAGACCCACGTCCGGGGGAGCGCTCGCGTTCGACGGGCAGCAGTTCGTGGCGTCGAGAGGGCCCATGGTCGACACGAGCGAGAGTTTCACCGTCTCGGCCCAGGTCAGGCTCGACCGCACCGACGTCTCGCAGACGGTGGTGAGTCAGGACTCCTCGGACGCCAGCGCCTTCATGCTCCGGTATGACGCGGACGAGTCGGCCTGGGCGATGCGGATGCCGAAGCAGGACACCGGCGACGGGGAGTCCGACGCCGACTCGGCCCTCTCCAGGTCCGGGCCGGAGGCGGGCGAGTCGGCACACCTGACGGGTGTCTACGACGCCGCCGCCGGCGAGGTGCGCCTCTACGTCGACGGGCGTCTGGCGGGGACCGCCGACCGGACGGAGAGCTTCGCGTCCGGCGGGAGCTTCGTCGTCGGCCGGGGGCTGTCGGGCAACGCGTTCTTCCAGGGACTCGACGGGACCGTCGACGACGTACGGGCCTTCGGGAGGGCGCTCTCCTCGGCGGAGGCCGCAAAGCTGGCAAAGAACTCCTGACGAGCCGGCGCAGTCTCCGTCTCCGTCTCCGCCGGGAGCCGCTCCGGCCCCGGCGCCCCTTGATGCCCCTGCACGGCGCGACGGACCGTCCTGGTCACCGGCGGTTGCGGGTGACCGCCGACCGTCCCTGAAGCGCGTGCCGCTCCGCTGCCGCCGCGAGGGCCGCGCCGTACCCGTGAACATCCGGGTCCTTGTGGCGAGTTAATACCTAGCGCTACTATGCATCAAGGTTCTAGGCATGGTTGCAAGGGGGTTCTCGTGAGGGTCACCAAGGATCTCGTCGCCGCCTCGGCGACACCGATGGTGCTGGGCATCCTGGCCGAGGGGGAGAGTTACGGCTACGCCATACTCCGGCGCATCAACGACCTGTCCGGGGGAGAGCTGGACTGGACGGAGGGACTGCTCTACCCGCTGCTGCACCGGCTTGAGCGCCTCGGGCACGTGGAGTCGAGCTGGCAGTCGCCCAGCGGGGAACGGCGCCGGAAGTACTACCGCATCACCGACAGCGGTCTCGCCGAACTCGCAGAGCAGCGCCGGCAGTGGGACACGGTCGTGGACGCGCTCAAGCAGGTCTGGCTCGCCACCGGCGGTCTGAAGCCTTCCACGGCGATGCCGTTGGAGGGCCCGGCATGACGGCGCTGGAAGGCCGGGACGGCCTGGAGGCCCAGTTCGCTCAGTGGCGCCACTACGTGCAGCGCCGCCCCGAGCTGAGGCGGTCCGACGCGGACGAGCTCGAGGACCACCTGCGGGGCTCCGTCGACGAGCTCATCGCCGTGGGCCTGCGCGCGGACGAGGCGTTCCTGGTCGCGGTCAAACGCATGGGCGGACTGGACGACCTCTCCCGCGAGTTCGCCCGGGAGCATTCCGAACGGCTGTGGAAGCAGCTGGTGCTGACGGGCGAGTGCGACGATCCGGCGGCCGGTGCCCGGTCACGGCGCGACCTGCTGGCGATGGTCCTCTGCGTCGCGGGCGCGGCGGTTTCCGTCAAGCTGCCGGCGCTGTTCGGCATGAGCATCGAGGACGACGCCGCGTTCTACGGGCGCAACCTCAGCCTGTTCGTACTGCCCTGGCTGGCGGGCTTCCTGGCATGGCGCCGCAAGGCCGCACCGGCGCTGGTCGGGGCACTCGCGGGGCTGTTCGCGCTCGGAGCCGTGGCGGCCAACATTTATCCGCTCGCGGAGGATTCGCAGTCGGTGGTGCTGACCGGCATCCATCTGCCCATCGCCCTGTGGTTCGCGGTCGGTCTGGCGTATGTCGCCGACGACCTGCGATCGACGCGCCGGCGGATGGACTTCATACGCTTCACCGGCGAATGGTTCGTCTACCTCGCCCTCATCGCCGCCGGCGGCGGGGTGCTGATCGGGATCCTCGTCGGAACCTTCGAGGCGATCGACATCGTCCCCGAGGACTTCATCTCCCAGTGGCTCGTCCCTTGCGGAGGCGTGGGAGCGGTTGTGGTGGCGGGATGGCTCGTCGAGGCCAAGCAGAGCGTCGTGGAGAACATGGCCCCCGTGCTCGCGCGGCTGTTCACGCCGCTGTTCACCGCGGTCCTGCTGGCCTTCCTCGTCGCCTTCGGTCTGACCGGAGACGGCATCGACGTCGAGCGGGAGGCGCTGATCCTGTTCGACGTCGTGCTCGTCGTCGTGCTGGGGCTGCTTCTCTACTCGATCTCGGCCCGCGACCCGCTGAGCCCGCCCAGCCTGTTCGACAAGCTCCAACTGGCCCTCGTCGTCAGCGCGTTGCTCATCGACGTGCTGGTGATGGTGGAGATCACGGGACGCATCACCGAGTACGGCACCACACCCAACAAGGCGGCGGCGCTCGGCGAGAACATCATTCTGCTGGCCAACCTCACCTGGTCGGCATGGCTGGCGCTCGGATTCGTCCGCCGGCGCACGCCGTTCGCACAGCTGGAGAGCTGGCAGACCAACTACCTGCCCGTGTACGCCACTTGGGCATGGATCGTGGCCCTTGTCTTCCCACCGGTCTTCGGCTACCTGTGACGGCCCACGTCGCCACGGCCCCACGACCGTTCGGCGGCCCGTCCCCGGGAAGCGGCCCGTCCCCGGTGCTGTGCTCCCGGGGCGGGCCGGTGCGTCGGCGGGTGTGTCGGCCGGAGCGCCTGCGGGGGCACTGCCCCGGCCAGCGCTCCGGCCTCACTCCGTGACCCGGTAGGAGGCGCTCAGCGGGAGTGCGCGTGAGGAGGAGCCGACCGCTATCCCGTACTCACCGCTGCGTACCCGGAACCCGTCGGAGTCCGTGTCCCAGTAGGAGAGCTGTTGCGGCTCCACGGACAGCCGCACCTTCTTGCTCTCGCCGCCCTCCAGGCTCACCTTGCGGTAGCCGCCGAGCTCCCGGGGCGGGCTGTACGCCTCCGTGTGCGGCTTGCTGACGTAGACCTGCGGCGCCTCGGAGCCCGCGCGCTCGCCCGTGTTGGTGACCGTGAACGACACTTCCACCGGCTCGTCCGGGCCGCCGGAACTCCTCTCCAGCCGCAGGCCGGAGTAGGCGAAGCTGCTGTAGGACAGGCCGTGCCCGAAGGGGAAGAGCGGTTCCGTGCCGGTCCGGTCGTACCAGCGGTACCCGACGTCGACCCCCTCCGTGTAGTGCGCCGTGCCGTTCACGCCCGGGTACTGCGCCCTGGTGCCCGCCGGCACCTCGTCCTCCGCGGCCGGGAAGGTCTGGGGGAGCTTGCCCGAGGGGTTCACGTCCCCCCACAGCAGGCGCGCTGTGGCGGCGCCTCCGCGCGCACCCGGGTGCCAGGTCTCCAGGACGCTCCTCACCTGCGGCAGCCAGGGCATCAGCACGGGGCCTCCGGTCTGGAGCACCACGATCGTCCGCGGGTTGGCCTCGGCCACCTTCGAGATCAGCTCGTCCTGGTTGCCGGGCAGCGACAAGCCGGCGCGGTCGCTTCCCTCTTCCTCCTTGTCATGGGCGAAGAGGAGGGCCACGTCCGCCGCCTTCGCGGCCTTCGCCGCAGCCCTCACAAGCCGCCCGTCGTGATAGGTGACGTCGGCCGAGGAGCCGGCGCGCTTCCTGACCGCTTCGAGTGCCGTGTCCTCCGAGAGCGGGTCCACCTTGCTGCTGCCGCCGCCCTGCACCGAGTCGGCGGCGGCGGAGCCGATGACGGCGATGTCTTCCGCGGAGCCCGTCAGCGGGAGTCCGCCGTCGTTCTTGAGCAGGACGGCGCTCTGCTCGGCCACCCGCTGGGCCGTGGCGTTCCCCGCGGTCTCGTCGAGCGGGGAGGTGGCAGTGCCGTCCCGCTCGAAGAAGCCGAACCTGAACAGGACGGTGAGTACTTCCCGCACGCGCTGGTCGACGGCCTCCTGGGGGAGGGTGCCCCGGTGCCGCGCGGCGCGCACGGTGAGGGAGTTGACGAGAACGGGCAGGGGCAGCTCGACGTTGAGGCCGGCGGCGAGGTCCGATGTGCGGTGGGTGGAGGGGTAGTCGGAGACCACGTACCCGTCGAAGCCGAACCGGGAGCGCAGCATCGTGCGCAGGGTGCGCGAGTTGGAGCATGCGTAGACGGCATTGACGCGGTTGTACGAGCACATCGCGGCGCCGGGTCTGCCCTGCCGCACCGCGATGTCGAAGGGCTTGCCGTAGATCTCGTGCAGTGTGCGTTCGTCGATGTCGGCCGAGACCGACATGCGGTCGGTCTCCTGGTTGTTGGCCATGAAGTGCTTGATCGTGGCGATGACGCCCTGGGACTGGATGCCGGTGGTGTCGGCGCCCGCCATGGTGCCCGCGAGGTACGGGTCCTCGCTGTAGTACTCGAAGTTGCGCCCGTTCACAGGGACCCGCTGGATGTTCGTGCCGGGCCCGAAGAGCTGCATCTGGCCCCGCGCGCGTGCCTCGCGTCCGACTGTCCGCCCGTACTGCCGCGCCACTTCGGTGTCGAAGCTGGCGGCCTGTGCGACAGGGGCGGGCAGCGCGGTGGCCGGCTGCCCGTTGCGGACCCCGGCGGGGCCGTCGGTCATCGTCACCCCGGGCACACCCAGGCGCCTGATCGGCGCGATGTAGCCCGTGGTCGGCACGGGGGAGCCGAGGGTGCCGTGCAGCATGCGGATCTTCTCGTCCAGGGTCATCGCGTCCACCAGCAGATCGGCGCGGTCCTCGGGGCTGAGTGATCTGTCGGTCCACGGACGGTCCTCCTGCGCACCCGGCGATGCGGCGTGCGCCGGGGTTCCGCCGGAGGGGAGCGGGCCGGGGCCCTGCACCGTCAGCGCGGCGCAGAACACGAGGGCGGTCGCGGCCCGGACGAGGGGCCGAGGGGGTCCCATCACCTCAGCACGTCCTTTCTGCCGCCTCGGCGGCCTGACAGTGACTGACATGTACACGATCTGCTCTGGGTATCCCCATCCACGGCTCCGGGAATGCCGGGAGGGCCGGTCCGCGGTTCCGTCTCATCCCGCGGAAGCCGCGCCGGCCCAGGGCAGGACCGGGAGCCGAGCCCCGGGGCGAACGGTCATCGGGCGGCGAGCAGCTGCCCACCGGGCGCGACCCACCGGGCCGCACTAGCCTTGAGGGCGTGACGTGGCCGGTCATTCTCGTCGTGGATCACGATCCGAGTTCGCTCCGTGTGCTGCTGGCCGACCTCACCCGACGGTTCGGCAGAGCGCTCACGGTGCGGGGCGCGGACTCGGGCGAAGCTGCGCTCACCACCGTGCGGGAGCTGTCACAGGCAGGGGAACCCCTCGCGCTGCTGCTCGTAGACGACGACTCGGCCGAGGTGCTCACGAAGGCGCGCGAGCTGTTCCCCAGCGCCAAGCGCGTGCTGCTCGTGGACCGCGACTACTCGTCGACCAGTCCTGCCGTCCAGGCGATCGCACTCGGCCGCGCCGACTACCACATCGTTCGGCCGTGGGCGGACGACGAGATGCTGTACCGCGCCATGAGCGAGTTCCTCTCCGCGTGGACGCAGGACCAGGAACCCGCCTTCGAACTGTTCCGCGTCGTCGCGGCCAAGGACGACAGCCGCATGCGGCAGGTGCGCGACGTGCTGGTCCGCTTCAACCTGCCCTTCGCGGTCTACCCGGCCGAGGAGGAGGCGGGACAGCGGCTGATGAGGGAGGCCGGAGTCGACGCGTCGCAGCTGCCGGCGGTGATCCGTTACGACAACCGGGCGTTCGTCCAGCCCGGACTGCCCGATCTCGCGCGTGCGCTCGGGGTCAACGTCACCAACGACGTCGACGTCTGCGACGTGGCCGTCGTCGGTGCGGGACCGGCCGGGCTGACGGCGGCCGTCTACGCGGCGTCCGAGGGCCTCGACACCGTGCTCCTCGAGCAGGCCATCTCGGGCGGGCAGGCCGGGACGAGCCCGATGATCAGGAACTATCCGGGCTTCCCCCACGGCATCGCGGGCGGCGCCCTCATGGAGCAGACCTGCGAGCAGGCGTGGCTGATGGGGGCTCACATCGTCTTCGCGCAGCAGGCGGTCGCCCTCGAACGCCGCGGCGACCGGCGAGTGGTGCACATGCTGGACGGCTCCGAGGTCAGCGCACGCGTGGTGCTGATCGCCACGGGGGTCGACTGGCGGCGCCTCGGGGTGCCCGCCCTCGAAGCCCTGGTCGGCTCCGGGGTGTTCTACGGCTCGGTCATGGGTGAGACCCGCTCGATGCGGGGCCAGGACGTCTTCATCGTCGGAGCCGGGAACTCGGCCGCCCAGGCCGCCGTCCACCTGGCCCGGTACGCCCGCACGGTGACCCTGGTGGTGCGCGGCGACAGCCTGGCGAATTCGGCCTCCGCCTATGTCGTGGATGCCGTCGGGGCGACGCCGAACATCGTCGTCCGTCACCGCACCGAGGTGGTCGACGGCGGTGGCGACGGGCACCTGGAACACCTCACGCTCGCGGACCGGGAAGCGGACACCGTCGAACGCGTCCGGGCGTCCGGGCTGTTCATCATGATCGGCGGCGAACCGCACACGCAGTGGCTCCAGGGCAGCATCGCCTGCGACGGGCAGGGCTATCTGGAGACCGGTCGCGAAGTCCTCCAGGAGGTCTCCGCGGAATGGCCGCTGCACAGGGAGCCCATGCCGCTGGAGACGAGCATGCCGGGCGTGTTCGCGGCGGGAGACACCCGGCGCGGATCCATCAAGCGCGTCGCCTCGGCGGTGGGCGAGGGCTCCACGGCGGTGCGCCTGATGCACGAATACCTGGGCGGCTGAGTCGCGGGCGCCGCCGGTATCGCGGGCGGCGGCCGGCCCCGCCCGGCGCGGTCCCGGCCCCTACGGCGCGTGCGGGAGCGGATGTGATGTTGCGCGCCAAGGCGGAACCAGTAGCTGAAACATGCCACCGTGGTTACGCGGCACGTAGTTGAACCGTAGCGTGTTCTCGCCGTGCGCGGACGCGGGTGGTGGCGAGGAGTGGGTGGCGGTCCCGCGACGCTGGAGCACATCGCCGTCCGCGCGCAGCAGTTCAGGTGCCGCCGCGCCTCCGGTTGCTCTCGACGGGGTCGCCCGTCCACCGTACATGCTACATTCGAATGACGTGACGATGCGTAGTCGTGGACTGAAGATTGACCCCGCAGAGAAGGGCAGGAGCGGATGACGACGACGGAGGACCGCCTGGGAGCCGCGCCCGAGCCCACCGGCCCGGTGAGCAGGATCGACTACAGCGAGCGGATCCCGAACAACGTCGATCTGGCCGGTGACCGCAGGCTCCAGAGGGCGCTGGAGCGCTGGCAGCCGAAGTTCATCGACTGGTGGAAGAGCCTCGGCCCGCAGGTGCCGACCAAGGAGGTCTACCTGCGCACCGCCGTCGCCATCGACCGCGACGGATGGGCCGTCTACGACTTCGTGCCGATGGAGGAGTACCGCTGGGGCATCTTCCTCGCCGAGACCGACCCGGACCGTGTGATCGGCTTCGGCCAGCACAAGGGCGAGAAGGCCTGGACCGAGGTCCCCGGCGAGTACCGCGCCGAACTGCAGCGGCTCATCGTCATCCAGGGGGACACCGAGCCGGCCAGCGTGGAGCAGCAGCGCCGGCTGGGGGCCACCGCGCCGAGCCTGTACGACATGCGCAACCTCTTCCAGATCAACGTGGAGGAGGGGCGTCACCTGTGGGCCATGGTCTACCTGCTGCAGGCGTTCTTCGGACGCGAGGGACGCGAGGAGGCGGAGGAACTGCTCCGCCGCAACAGCGGGGACTACGACAACCCGCGCATCCTCGGCGCGTTCAACGAGGACACCACGGACTGGCTGAACTTCTTCATGTTCACCTACTTCACCGACCGCGACGGGAAGTACCAGCTCGGCACGCTGAAGGAGAGCGGCTTCGATCCGCTGGCCCGCACCTGCGAGTTCATGCTCAAGGAAGAGGCCCACCACATGTTCGTGGGCACCACCGGCATCCAGCGTGTGGTCCAGCGGACCGCCGAGCTGATGAAGGAGCACGGCACCGACGACATCCTCCAGTACGGCGGGATACCGCTCGCCGTCATCCAGAAGTACCTGAACCAGCAGTTCTCCGTCTCCATGGACCTCTTCGGTTCCGAGCTGTCCTCCAATGCCGCCGCTTACTACACCGCCGGGCTGAAGGGCCGCTGGCAGGAGCGGCGGCGCAAGGACGACCACCAACTGCAGGACCGGACACGTGAGATGACGAAGGTCGAGAACGGTGAACTGGTCACCGAGACCGTCCCGCTGCTCAACGCGCTGAACCTGGACCTGCGCGACGAGTACGTCGCCGACTGCGAGAACGGCATCCGCCGCTGGAACCAGGCGCTGGAGGACGCCGGACTGCCGCACCGCCTGACCCTCCCGCACGAGGGCTTCAACCGCCGCGTCGGCGTGTACGCGGACAGCCACGTCGGCCCCGGCGGCGAGGTGCTCACCCAGGAGGAGTGGGAGGCCGGAGTCCGCGAGTGGCTGCCCTCGGAGCAGGACCAGGCCGACGTGCGGTCGCTGATGAAGCCCGTGTACGAGCCCGGCAAGTTCGCCGGGTGGATCGCGCCGCCCGCGCAGGGCATCAACAAGCTGGGCGTGGAGTTCGACTACGTGCGCTTCTGGCAGGAGGACAGCTGATCCGGCACTCGGTCGCAGCGCGGCAACGCTTCCGCGCTGCCGGAGGGCGTCCGGTCCGCAGGCGGGCCGGACGCCCTCCGCGTGTCAGGTGCGGTCGTCCGCTCCGGCGCACAGGTGCTCCCAGTACGCCTGAGCGCGGCGGTGCCAGCGCTCGTGGCGGCGGTGGAAGAGCGTGGCGGCGTCGGGGCCGGGCCAGTCGTGGTCGAGCAGCTCCGCGGGAAGGGCCGGGTCCAGTGCGGGGAAGTGCCGCCAGGCGTGGACCAGTTGCACCTGGGCGACGAATGCCTCTTGCCGGCCGCTCACGTCCAGGCTGCCGAATTGTTCGACGAATTCGCCGTAGGCCGACTCGATCTTGTCGAGTGGCCACGCGGCTGCCACGACATCCTGCGGGTCGCCGATGCCCGCCGAGGGGCCCGTCCAGGACATGGTGCTGTGCTCGATGCCGAGCTCCCGCACGATGCCCTTGACCTCCTCCGCGCGCCCCGCGTCGGGCACCACCCACAGGCCGTGTGCGGGGGATCCCATGCCGGCCCAGGTGAGCCGGGTGCGCAGCTTGTGCCGCAGCCGGCGCTGCGTCTCGGGCACCGTCACGGCGAGCACCAGCCACCGGCCGTCCCAGCGGCGGGTGTGCCGCATGAACGAGTAGATCCGTTCGGTGCCTTCCTCCAGCAGCTGCTGACCGTGCGCGGTCAGGCTCCAGCGGGTGCGACGCCCGACCCGGTCCGCGGCCAGCAGTCCCTCGGTGGAGGAGCGGGCCAGCGCCTGCCGGGCCGCCTTCTCCTCGACGCCGAGGGCCTCCAGTGCCCGCAGGAGTGCGCCCGTCCACACCGGCTCGTGGCTGGGCAGCACGAATTCTCCGAGCACGGTCAGCAGCAAGGAGCGCGCGCTCGTGGAGCCGGGCCAGGCGCGCCCCGTGCGCGATGGGCTCTCTGCGGTGCTGCCGGCAGCGGCCACGGCGTGAAGTCCTTTCGAAGGGGCCGGTCGGGATCATCCGGATTCTAGTGCGGCCGGGAGGCGCGCCGGACCGCACCGACGGAAAAACATGCTACGCACTATTGACGACTCGACACGTCATTGTAGAGTCATAGCTCTACTGACCCGATCGTTTGGAGGAGTTCGATGACCGCCGCGGTCGAATCCAGCACCCAGCCGTCCGCCACCGAACCGGGCGTCGCGGACGTCGAGGCGGCTCCGGTTCAACACGCCGCGCCCACGGTCTCGTTCGACACCTCGCCCGAGAGGTACCGGCACTGGAAGCTCGAGACCGACGGCGAGATCGCGACGCTCACACTGCTGGTGGACCAGGAGGGCGGGATCGTCCCCGGCTACGAGCTGAAGAGCAACTCCTACGACCTCGGCGTCGACATCGAGCTCTACGACGCCGTGCAGCGGCTGCGGTTCGAGCACCCGCAGGTCAAGTCCGTGGTCATCACCGGAGGGCTGGAGCGGATGTTCTGCGCCGGCGCGAACATCAAGATGCTCGCCCGGTCCACGCACGCCTGGAAGGTGAACTTCTGCAAGTTCACCAACGAGACCCGCAACGGCTTCGAGGACGCCACGGAGCACTCCGGGCAGACCTACATCGCCGCGGTCAACGGCACCTCCGCCGGCGGCGGTTACGAGATCGCCCTGGCCTGCGACCAGATCGTGCTCGTCGACGACGGCTCGTCCGCCGTCGCCCTGCCGGAGGTGCCGCTGCTGGGTGTGCTGCCCGGCACCGGCGGCCTGACCCGGGTGGTCGACAAGCGGCACGTCCGCAAGGACCGGGCCGACGTCTTCGCCACCAAGTCCGAAGGTTTCAAGGGCGCCACAGCCGTGGAGTGGAAACTGGTCGACGCCGCCGTGCCGCGTGGCCGGTTCGACGAGGAGGTGACGTCGCGGGCCAGGGAAGCGGCGAAGCGCTCGCACCGCCCGTCGCAGGGACAGGGCGTCCGACTGACGCCGCTGGACCGCACGGAGACGAGCGACTCGATCACCTATCCGCACGTCAGGGCACGGCTGCTGCGCGACCGGCGCCGCGTCGAGATCACCGTCGAGGCGCCCGCCGGAGCCCCGCCGGCGGACGCGTCGGCCGCACGTGAGCAGGGCGCGGACTACTGGCCGCTCGCGCTCGCCCGCGAACTCGACGACCTGATCTTGCGGCTGCGCACCAACGAACTCGAGCTCGGCACCTGGGTGTTCCGCACGGCCGGAGACGCCGACGCCGTGCTGGCCCACGACGAGCAGCTGGACTCACTGGCCGGCGACTGGTTCGTCAACGAGGTGCGGCACTACCTCAAGCGCACCTTCAAACGCCTGGACGTCACCAGCCGCAGCCTCGTCGCGATGATCGAGCCGGGCAGCTGCTTCGCGGGGACACTGCTGGAACTCGCGCTGGCCTGCGACCGGCAGTACATGCTGGCCGGGGTGTTCGAGGACGTCGACCCCGACGCCGAGCCGGCGGCCCTGGTCATCGGCCGGGCCAACCAGGGCGCGTACCCGATGGGCAACGGGCTGACCCGGCTCCAGTCGCGGTTCTACGCGTCCGACGAGGACCTCGAAGCGGCGCTCGCGCGCACGGGGACCCCGCTCACCGCGGACGACGCGGCCGGGCTGGGCCTCGTCACCATGGCACTCGACGACATCGACTACGAGGACGAGCTGCGCATCGTGCTGGAGGAGCGCGCGTCGCTCTCCCCGGACGCCCTGACGGGCATGGAGGCCAACCACCGCTTCGTGGGCCCCGAGTCGATGGAGACCAAGATCTTCGGGCGGCTGACCGCCTGGCAGAACTGGATCTTCAACCGTCCCAACGCCTCCGGCGCCGAGGGCGCGTTGCGCCGCTTCGGCACCGGCAAGCGGGCCGACTTCGACGTCAAGCGCGTCTGACGGGACCGCGGAGCCGAGGAAGAGGGAGGCGCATCGCCATGTCCACGCCGTCACAGTCCTTCAACGCGGCCACCTATCTGGTCGACCGGCACCTCGAGCGCGGCCGGGGCCACCACACCGCGGTCCGCCACGAGGGAGAGGACATCAGCTACGCACAACTGGCGGGCGACACCGCCCGCGTGGCCGCCGCGCTGCTGCGTCTCGGCATGCACCGCGACGAGCGCGTGATGTGCTGCATGTCCGACACCCCGGAGCTGCTGACGGCCATCCTGGGCGCGTTCCGCGCCGGGCTGGTCGCCGTGCCCGTCAGCACGATGCTGACCGGCAAGGAGCTCGGCGCGATCCTCGCCGACTGCGGCGCACGGGTCCTCGTGTGCACACCGGAGTTCGCCGACGCGTGCGGCGAGGCGGTGCTGGCGTCACCCGACGTGAGTCACCTGGTCGTGGTGGGCGACGCCGGACCGCAGGTGCCGCAGCGTGTGGTCCGCCTCTCGTGGGCCGAGTTCACCGGCGGTCTCGCGCCGGAGGACGGCGCCGTCGCCCGCACGGTCGAGGACACACCGGCGCTGTGGCTCTACACCTCCGGAACGACCGGCCTGCCGAAGGCCGCCATGCACCGGCACGCCAACATCCGGCACGTGTGCGAGACGTACGGGCAGCAGGTGCTGGGAATCCGTGCCGACGACCGCTGCCTGTCGGTCGCGAAGCTCTTCTTCGCCTACGGCATCGGCAATTCGGCGTTCTTTCCCCTTTCGGCCGGTGCCACGACCGTGCTGGAGCCGCGCCGTCCCACTCCGGCGGTGGTCGCGGAGCGGGTGCGTGCGGACCGGCCCACCCTGTTCTTCGGCGTGCCCACGTTCTACGCGGCGATGCTCTCCGCGGAACTGCCCGGCGAGTCGATGTCGTCGGTGCGGCTGGCCGTCTCGGCGGGTGAGGCGCTGCCCGCGCCGCTGCTGCGCCGCTGGCAGGATCACTTCGGCGTGAAGATCATCGACGGTCTGGGTTCCACCGAGGCCCTGCACATCTTCCTGTCGAACCGGCCCGACGACATCGGCCCCGGCACGAGCGGTTTCCCCGTCCCCGGCTACGAGTTGCAGATACGCGACGAGGAAGGCACCGTGCGCCCGCCGGGCGAGCCGGGTTCGCTGTACGTCAAGGGCCAGTCGATCGCGACGGGTTACTGGTGCCGCACCGAAACCAGCCGCCACGTCTTCCAGGGCGACTGGCTGGCCACCGGAGACACCTACGTGCAGGACGACGAGGGCCGCTACACATGCCTGGGCCGGTCCAACGACATGCTGAAGGCCGGCGGCATCTGGGTCTCGCCGAGCGAGGTCGAGAGCCGCCTGACCGAACACGAGGACGTCGTCGAGGCCGCCGTCGTCGGTGTACCCGACGGTGAGGGCCTGGACAAGCCGGTGGGTTACGTGGTGCTCGCGAAGGGCGCCGCCGCGACACCCGAGGACCTGATCGGCTTCTGCCGGGACGGCCTCGCCCACTTCAAGGCGCCCCGCCGCGTGGTGTGCGTGGAGGCGCTGCCGCGCACCGCCACCGGCAAACTCCAGCGCTTCAAGATCCGTCAGATGGCCGCCGACGCCGGCACCGCAGCCAGCGCGGAGGGCGCCCCCGCGCAACGTCCGTCCCGGACGTCCGCCGAGCCCGAAGCCGTCAGCTGAGCGCGAGCACCATGCAGGAGGAAGAGATGACCAGTGGGGAGCGGATTCCCTCCGGCGGCCGCCACGAGGTGGACCTCGTGCTCGTGGGAGCGGGACCGGTCGGCCTGTACGGCGCGTACTACGCCGGCGTCCGCGGGCTGCGCGTCGCCCTGGTGGACTCACTGCCCGAACCGGGCGGCCAGGTAACGGCGATGTACCCGGAGAAGCCCATCTACGACATCGCCGGGTTCCCCAGCGTGCGGGGGCGGGAACTCGTCCGGAACCTCGTCGAACAGGCGGACCGTTACAGCCCGTTGTACCTCCTCGGCCGGCAGGCCCGCTCGCTGGAGAGCGTTGCGTCCGGGGAGGGCCCGGGCCGGTTCCGGCTGACGGCCTCCGACGGAACGGTGATCGACTGCGGTGCCGTGGTCGTGACCGGCGGCATCGGCACCTTCACGCCCCGGCCGCTGCCGGCCGGGGAGGAGTTCCTCGGGCGGGGACTGTCGTACTTCGTGCCGTCGCTCGGCGACTTCGCGGGCACCGACGTCGTCGTGGTCGGCGGCGGGGACAGCGCCTGCGACTGGGCACTGGCGCTGAAGCCGGTCGCCCGGTCGGTGACCCTCGTGCACAGGCGGGCAGCGTTCCGCGCGCACGCCGCCACCGTCGAGGCGGTGCGCTCCTGCGGCGCCACGGTGATCACCGACGCACAGGTCACCCGCATCGAGGGCGCCGCAGCGATGGAGAAGGTCGAGGTGACACCCAGGAACCAGGAGCCCTTCGTGCTGCCCGCACAGCGGGTCGTGGCCGCGCTCGGCTTCCTCGCCGACCTCGGACCGATGCGCGAGTGGGGCTTCGACCTGCACGACAACCGCCACCTCATGGTGGATTCGAGAATGGCGACGGACCTGCCCGGCGTCTACGCGGCGGGGGACATCGCGGAGTACCCGGGCAAGGTGCGGCTGATCTCGGTCGGCTTCGGCGAGGTGGCCACCGCGGTCAACAACGCCGCGGTGCACCTCGACCCCGAGTCCTCGCTGTTCCCCGGGCACAGCACCGACGAGGCGCCCGTCGCCGCGGCCGCGGCCTGAGGAGGAGACCACGATGCCCTACGTGATCATGTCGGACTGCATCGACATCACCGACCAGTCCTGCGTCGAGGAGTGCCCCGTCGACTGCATCTACGTCGGCGAGCGCAAGCTCTACATCAACGGCAAGGAATGCATCGACTGCGGTGCCTGCGAACCCGTGTGCCCCGTCGAGGCGATATCCCAGGACCGCCGGGTACCGGACGAACAGCAGGAGTTCATCGAGGACAACAAGACCTTCTTCACGCAGGTGCTCCCGGGGCGCCAGGAGCCGATAGGAACACCCGGCGGTTCACGGCTGACCGGCGACATCGGCGTCGACACCCCGCTCGTCTCGAAGCACCCGGGCAACGACTAGGCAGGAGCCCCACACGATGCTGGACGGTCATCTCCTCATCGACGCCCATGTCCACGTCCCCGTGCTGTCCTCCATCGCCCCCGCATGGTCGCAGTGGGCACGCGACTTCGGGCCCGAGGGAGTGCTGGGACTGGTCTGGGACGCCGACGGCAGGCCGGACCCGGCGAAGCTGGACGGACTGTTCGCCGCCGAAGGCGTCGACGTGGCGCTGCTGTTCTGCGAGTACAGCCCGAAAGCCACCGGCTACCAGCGCTTCGACGACCTGCTGCCGATCGTCGAGCAGAACCCGCGGCGCTTCCGTCCGGTGGCGAACGTCAATCCGCACCTGCACTTCCCGGTCGACCGGGAGCTGCGGCGCCAGCTCGACAGGGGAGCGGCCGCGCTCAAACTGCACCCCGTGCACGGGGGTTTCCGCCTGGACGATCCCGCGCTCTTCCCGGCGTACTCGGTGCTCGTCGAGCGGAACGTTCCGCTCGTGACGCACTGCGGGACCTCGTCCTTCCCGGGGTCGATGAACGAGAACGCGGACCCCACGCAGCTCTACCCCGTGCTGCGGCACTTCCCCGGCCTCAAGGTCGTCCTCGCACACGGGGGCCGGGGCTGGTGGTACGACGCGGCGGCGTTTCTCGCGCTCTCGCACGAGAACGTGTGGATCGAACTGTCCGGACTGCCCCCCAAGCGCCTGACGACGTACTACGCGCGCCACGACCTGAACCGGCTTGCACGCAAATGGATCTTCGGCACCGACTGGCCAGGTGTCCCCGGAACCGCCGTGAACGCACGGGCGGTCGCCGGGCTGGGATTCGCCGACGATACGGTGCCGCTGGTGCTCGGGGAGAACGCCCTGCACGTCTACCACGGCCTCGACCCCGAAAGGGACTGACGCATGCCGCTCTACGCCTTCGACGGAGTACGTCCGCAGGTGGGCGCCGGGGCCTACGTCCACCCCGACGCGGTGCTGATCGGACACGTCACCCTCGGCCCCGAGTCCTCGGTCTGGCCGGGGGCGGTCCTGCGGGGCGACCACGGCAGGATCGAGGTCGGTGCGCGGACATCCGTCCAGGACGGCACCGTCGTCCACACCACCAAGCAGTGGCCCACGGTCATCGGGGACGAGTGCGTCATCGGGCACAACGCGCACCTGGAGGGATGCACGGTCGCCGGCCGCTGCCTGATCGGGTCCATGTCGGCGGTGCTCAACAGGGCCGTCATCGGCGGCGGTTCGGTCGTCGCCGCCGCGGCGCTCGTACCCGAAGGGCTCGGCGTGCCCGAACGGTCGATGGTGGTGGGGGTCCCCGGCCGCGTGAAGCCACTGCCCGACGACCGGCTGAAGGACCGGATCGACCACGGGGTGGACGTCTACGTCGACTTCGCCCGCCGCTATCCGCAGGCGATGACCCGCGTCGACCTGGCCGACTGCCGCGTGGACTGACTCGCGCTGAGGCGGGGCGGGGGCAAGTGGCGGAAGGGGCGGGCATTCGGCCTCGCGGAGCCCGGTGCCCGGGGCTGTCCCGTCGGCGCAACGGGAGACAGCCGGTCGGCGTCCGGTCAGTGCCCGCGGAAGGCCTCCTTCAGCCACCAGGAGCCCTCCGCTGATGTGATCTTGGCGTCGACGAGAAGTGGCGTGCTGCGTGGTCCGTCCACCCACGCGGCGACGGATTCCAGATCGTCTTCGCCCCGCACGGTGACCGCCGTGAAGCCGAGGCCGCGGGCAAGCGCGGCGATGTCGGTGTCGGGGAAGGTCACGGTGCTCAGGTCGGTGCCCTCGCCGGCGAAGTGGTGCACCTCGGCGCCGTACGCGCGGTCGTTGTAGACGACGACCGCCATGGGCAGGCCGAGCCTGACGACCGTCTCCAGCTCCGAGACACCCATGAGCGCACCGCCGTCGCCGAGCGCGGCCACCGGAAGGCGGTCCGGCCTGGCAAGAGCCGCTCCGATCGCCGTGGCCAGGCCGAGCCCGATCGACTGGAACGCCTGCGTGAAGCAGAAGCCCCGCTCGTCCGGCACCGAGAGGAACATGGCCGGGTAGCCCATGAAGTTGCCCGAATCGACGGCGAGTACGCGCTCGCGCGGCAGCAGTTCGTCGAGGCGGATGGACAGCGTGCGCGGATCGATGCTGCCGCCCGCCGAATCGTCCGCGTACGGGACGCTCCGCCAGGCGATTTCGCGCTCGATGCGATCCCGCACCTCGGGGGAGCGGTAACCCCGCGGGCCGTCCGGCGCCGGGTCCTGCGTGGACGGCCGGCCGCCTCCGGCGAACAGCGCCGTCACCGCCGAGGCCGTCGCTGCCGCATCGCCCACGACGCCGAGGTCGACGGGGCGGTGTGCTCCGATCGCCTCGGCCTCGACGTCGACCTGCACCAAGGACGCGTCCGCAGCGATCAGCGAACCGTGGCGCGTCGTCCACTTGTTCAGCGCGCATCCCCAGCCGACGACGAGGTCGGCTCCTGAGATCAGCTCGGCCGCCAGTGGCGAGGAGAAGCCGCCGGCGACGTCGAGGGACCACGGATCGCCGTGGAAGAGACCGCGCGCGACGGCCGAGGTGGCGAGCAACGCACCGGTGGCGGCGCCGAGTTCGCGCAAGGCCTCGGCGGCGGGCCGTCCCTCTGAGCAGGGCCCGCGGAGTGCACCGCGGCCGGCGATGAAGACGGGGCGCCGCGCCCGCGCGAGCAGCCCCGCGAGTTCGGCCACCGCCTCCTGCGCCGGAGCCGGGCGGTGCAGCCGCGGCGCTTCGGGTTCCGGCAGCGGCTGGGGAACCTCCCGGCTCTGCACATCGACGGGGAGGTTCAGCACCACCGTGCGCCGCCCCGAGACCGCCAGTCGGCAGGCCCGTACCGTGTCGGCGACGGCCGTGTCCGGTCCGTGCACCCGTTCCGGGCGCGCACCCACCGCGCGGGCCAACGCGTCCTGGTCGACGCGGAAGTTGGAACGCAGATCGGCTGCCGGGGTGTCGGCGGCCAGGACGACCAGCGGGGTGCGGCTCTTTGCCGCTTCGGTGATGCCGGTCAGCGCGTTGGTCAGACCGCAGCCCTGATGCACCGTGACGACACCGAGCCCGCCCGAGACTCTCGCGTAGGCGTCCGCCATGACGGCCGCGCCGCTCTCGTGTCTCGCCGCCACGTACCGGGCGCCAGCGGCGACCATGGCGCCGGTGACGTGGAAGTTGCCGCTGCCCACCACCCCGAATGCCCGCTCGGCGCCGAGCCGGACGAGTGTGCGGCCGACGGCTTCCGCGACGATCACCAGCTCTTCTCCCCTCTCACCGGGCCACGGACCTCTCCGGTTCTCTCCGGGCCTCGAAGCGGCCCGTGACGGCTGAACTGCGCTGACAGCCGCTTCACTTCCGCAGCGCGGGTATCAGCAGCATGGCGACCGCGCCGATCACGGCCGGCGCCGCGAACGCGTAGAAGTTCGCGTCCAGCCCCCACCCGGAGGCGAGGATGAAGGCACCGTAGATCGGCCCGAGAACGGCGCCCAGCCGCCCCACACCGAGGGCCCAGCCGAGACCGGTGGCCCGCATGTGGGCGGGGTAGAAGTTCGCCGTGTAGGCGTTCACCAGGATCGTCGTCCCGATCGTGCACGCACCCGCGATGCCGACCAGCACGAACAGCACGAAGCCCGGCAGTTCGAAGCTCAGCAGGAAGATGCACAGCGCGGCGGCGAGGAACATACCCACAGTCACGGGCTTCGACCCGACGCGGTCGGCCAGCGCGCCGAAGAGCGGAGTGCCGATGATGGCGCCCAGGTTGAGCACGAGCAGGAAGGCCAGCGCCGACCCCAGCGGATAGCCGGCCTCCCGCATGATCTGGGCGAGCCATGTGTTGAGGCCGTACACGAGCAGCAGTCCGACACCGGTTCCGAGCCAGAACAGCAGCGTGCCGGCCACGTAGCGGGGAACGAACAGCGCCTTCAGGGTGGACAGTCCGCGAGGCGCGCTGTCCGCGTGCGCAGGCGGCTCCTCCAGGGCGAGACGGTAGCGGCGGGCCAGCCTCTCGGCCTCTTCCCTGCGGCCGCGTGCGAGCAGGAAGCTCGCCGACTCGGGCAGCATTCGCCATGCGACCGGGAGGAGAGCGACGCCCAGCGCGACGCCGATCCAGAACATCGCGCGCCAGCCCAGCTGCGGGAGCACGACGATGGCCGTGAGCGCGGCCAGGATGCCGCCGACGGAATAGCCGGAGAACATCAGGCCGTTGGTGCGGCTGCGGTGCCGCGGGTGCGCGTACTCGATGGTCAGCGCGATGGCGGTGGGCACGACGCCGCCGAGCCCGAGGCCGGCGAGGAACCTCGCCGCACCGAAGAAGCCCGGTGTCGGCGCGATCGCGGCGAGCCCCATGGCGGCCGTGAACCAGGTGATGCAGCCCAGCATGATGCGCCGGCGGCCCACGAGGTCGGTGACGGTGCCGGTCAGCATGGCGCCGAAGAGCATGCCGACGAGCGCGTAGGCTCCGATGCGTCCCGTCTCGGCCTCGGACAGCTTCCACTCGGCCGAACCGTCCAGAAGGCTGGGCACGACGGTGCCGTAGACGATCAGGTCGTAGCCGTCGATGACGATCGTCGCGCAGCACAGGGCGACGACAAGGGCTCGTGAGCGGGAACGGGCGGCGGGCTCGGGCCGGGACGGCGCCGGTTCGGAGGGTGTGGGTTCGGCGGGGGCGGGATCAGAAGTCACGCGATCTCCGGCGGGAGCGGTGTGTGCGCTCGCATTGCGGCGCGCAGTGGGGACGGCATGGCCGGGGGAGGCCCTGGTGAGGCGCGGGGGGCCACAGGAAACCACGGCGGGCAGCGCGGCGGAAGACTCTGGCGTCGCCGGAGACCGGCGCACGGGTTTCCGCGGACGGGGCATCGCCTCGCGGCTGCGGGCCAGTTGCGTGTGCTGTGCCGCCGCGCAGCCGAGCGTGTGGAAGGACGGGGCGGCGCCGCGCGGAGCGGTCATGCCTGCGCTCCCACGGCACGCATGTGATCACTCGAAGGCCGAACAACTGTGGCAGGCAGGCGAGTTGGCATCGTCCGTCCGGCAACCGCGCCTTTGCACAGGATCGTTGCCCCGCCCCCGCCGTCAACGGAACGTCGACGTCCCGCTCGACAGACAGCTCTGCGCCCCACGGCCCGGATTCGGGCCGTGGGGCGCAGAGCGAGTGGCGTTACCGGTCAGCGGCGGTGGTGGCGGCCCCAGGACTTGGTGTCGATCCAGCGGCCGCGGGCGTCGCGGAGGGTGGCTGCGTCGTTGTTGTCCCACACCTGGGCGCGGTGGCCCTGGTAGACGTGCCGGCTGCTGTCGCGGCCGAAGCCGGTGTGGACCCGGACCGAGTCATGGCCCCGCAGCCACAGGTGGCGGAAGCGGTAGCGGTTCCCGTCGCGGTCGGTGAGGGTCCAGCCGTTCAGCCTCACCGTGTGCCGGCTGGTGTTGCGCACCTCGACCCACTCCGCGTTGAGGCTGCGGTTGGAGTGGTGGCCCCAGCGGGGGCTGTCGGACTGCACCTGTCCGATCTTCACGACCGAGCGGGGCGCGCGCGGGAAGTCGGAGGCCGTCGCAGGCAGGGCCGCCGCGCCCAGAAGGGCGCCTGAGGCCAGGAGCGTCGCCGCGAAGCGGAGCGGACGGGAAGCAGACATGTGTCGTCTCCTCGAAGTCATGCACACACGGCCGCGCTTGGCCGGCCGGTGCGATCGGATTCCCGGCCGAGTGCCGAGGGGCACCAATGTGACGGGGTATCACTCCCAAAAAGGGATACACGAGGGCGTATTACAGAATGCGGACAAATCCGCAATCTGGCGGTGGCCGGTGCGCAGTGGCCACCCCGCACCGGCCCGGCGAGCCGCGGCGGACGGTGCCGCGAGCGGCCGCCGTCCGTCACCGACGTGTCCGAACAGCACACCTATCCGCGCAGGAGCACCTTCAGGCTGCGGTGCCCGTGCGCGACGAAGGACGGCACCGGTTCGAACTCCCCTTCCGCCAGGCGCATGGCGGGGAAGGCGTCGAAGAGGGCCGGAAGCGCGATGACCGCCTCGGCGCGGGCAAGTGGCGCACCCACGCAGCGATGTGCTCCGTGTCCGAACGCCAGGTGTCCGGAGGGCGCGCGGCGGACGTCGAAGAGGTGGGCGTCCGCTCCGTGGAAGTCCGGGTCCCAGCCGGCGGCGCCGAACGTGGCCAGAATCGCTTCGCCGGCCCGAATGGTGACGTTGCCGACGCTGATGTCGCTCACCGCGAACCGCAGCGGCAGGTTGGCGATGGAAGGGGCCCAGCGCAGGGTCTCTTCCACGGCATTGGTCCAGGGCACGTCGCCGGTGCGCAGGGCGGCGAGCTGCTCGGGATTGCGCAGGAGAGCGACGACGGCGTTGCCGATCAGATTGACCGTCGTCTCGTGTCCCGCGGCCAGGAGGAGGATGAGGGTATCCACGAGTTCGTTCTCGCTCAGGTGGTCCTGGCCGTCGTGAGCGGCGATGAGGGCCGAGGTGAGGTCCTCGCCGGGTTCGGCGCGCTTGCGGTCGATCAGCTGGCTGAGAGCTTCCCGCGCGCCGGCGAGCATCTTTCCGGCGATCTCCGGCGCGGTGGTGGTGTCCATCATGACCTCGACGAACGCAGCCACTTGCATGCGTTCGTCCTCCACGAGGCCGAAGAGGTCGCAGATCACCCGCATCGGCAGGGGCAGGGCGTACTGCGCACGCAGGTCGGCGACCCCGCCGGGCGGTGTGGCGCGCAGGGCGTCGAGCAGGCCGGCGGTGATCCGCTCGACGGCCGGCCGCAGGGCCTCGGTGCGGCGAGCGGTGAAGGCCGGTGCGATGAGCTTGCGGAGCCGCGAATGGTCCTCCCCGTAGGCCGTGAGCATGTTCTCCACACCGACCCAGTTGTGGATCCAGTGGGCCTCGGGATTCTCGTGGAGCGAGCCGCTGCGCCAGACGTCCCAGTGCAGACGGGGGTCCTTGCTGACGTGCGGGTCGGTCAGAAAGGACTTGAGGACGTGGTGGCGGGTCGGTGCCCACGCCCTTATCCCGCCGGGCAGTTCGACGGGCACCAGGTCGCCGAGCGCCCGCAACCGGGCCGCCTCCGCGGGAATGTCGGCCCCGGCGGGGTCGATGGCGACGGCTTCACAGTCGTGCAGGGACTGGGTCACAGGAGCTCTCCTCGGGGGTACGGCGGTGACGGGGGTCGAACCGGCGGGACGTGACGTGAGGCGGGCGGAGCGTGTACGGGCGGACGGTCAACGCCGTTCACAGACCATGGGCAGAGGGCCCGCTTCGAGCGTCGCCCTCGGTTCCGGGCGCAGCCGTGTTCCGGGCACCGGGCGCAGCCTCCAGCCCGCCGCGACGGTCGCGACGATGAGCGTCGTCTCGGTGAGCGCCAGCACGTCGCCGATGCACTTGTGGCTGCCGGCGCCGAAGGGCAGCAGCGCGCCGCGGGGGACCTGCGCGGCCCGGTCCGCCTCCCACCGCCCGGGGTCGAACGTCTCCGGGGAGGGGAACAGCGCCGGATCGCGGTGCATGGCGTAGGGGCTGTAGAGGACCATGGCTCCCGACCGGACCGGCAGGCCGCCGAGCTCCACGTCCTCGACCGCCACCCTCATCGCCATCCAGGACGGTGGGTACAGGCGCAGCGCCTCGGTGATGACGTTGCGTGTGCAGGGGAGCGCCGGCAGATCCTCGTAGGCCGGAGCGCGGCGCCCGACAGCCGCGTCGATCTCCGTGTGCACCCGCTTCTCGACCTCGGGGAAGGTCCCCATGAGGTGGAAGACGAAGGCGAGCGTCGAGGCCGTGGTCTCGCTGCCCGCGATCAGGAACGTGACGACCTGGTCCAGCAGTTCGCGGTCCGTGAGCCTCCCTCCGGTCACGGGGTGCTCGGCACGCAGAAGCGTCGACACCAGATCCTGCCGGCCCGAGGGAGACCGGCGCCGGGTGTCGATCATCGTCGCGACGATCTCGCGCAGCCTGGTGTTGGCGTGGTCGTAGGCGCGCTTCGCCGGGGTGGGCAGTTTCTCCATGACTCCCAGCGGTGCCATGGCGCGTTTGTAGATCCCCAGGGAAACGGTTCGCAGGCAGTGCCGGGCTTCTTCGATCGTGGCGTCGTCCAGCCCGGCGGAGAAGAGTGTCCGCGCGGCAACGCGCATCAGCAGCGCGTGCATCTCGTCGCTGATGTTCCGGACCTCGCCCGGTCTCCACTCGCCGATCGCCGAGTTCGTGTCGTCGGCGACGGCACGCGTGTACTCGGCGATCTTCTCCGGGCGGAAGGCGGGCTGGACGAGCCTGCGCTGGTACCGGTGCTGCTCACCGCGGGATACGGACAGGCTGTTGCCGAGCAGTTGCCGCGCCTTGTCGAATATCCCGCCCTTGTCGAAGACCCGCGGATGAAGCAGGACGTGCCTGACCAGCTCGGGATGGTTGACGAGGTAGGCGCGGCCGGGACCGATGCGGACCTCGACCACGTCGCCGTGGGCGGGCAGCGAGGCAAGGAAGCCCAGCGGGTCGCGCCAGAGCGGAAGGACGTGCCCCAGCCCAGGGAGGGCGCCTGGGGCCTTGCCGGTCCGCCATGTGCGGCCCGCCGGAGGAGAGACCGTGTTCGGCATCGGCCGGCTCCTATCGGATGAACGAGTTGACGTCGTTCACGGCCGCCTTGTAGCGCTGGTCACGTGTCGTCCACACGAAGTTGCCGCGGAGAAGGTCCATGAGGATGTCGGCAGTGGTGTCATCGAAGGCCTTGACGCATTCGATGTCTTCCGCCATGTCCTCCAGCCGCTCCTCGAAGAAGTGCTCGAAGTCCTTGTCGTCGTCCACGTCGCACAGTTGGAAACAGTTGGTGCTCTGGCCGAGCGCGCTCTCGCGTTCGTAGGAGTAGAAGTCGTTGACGATCGCCAGCCCGCGTGTGGTCATCCGTGCGGCGAGCCCCGTCTTGGCGTGCTCGGTGAATTCAGGGTGCCGGTAGATCGGATAGGACATCTTCATCCAGAAGTCCACGCCGACGTCGGTGACCCGGAACCGGAAGTACTGCTCGGGAGAGGTGCTGCAGAGCGTCTTCTTGATGGGGGAGTCGCGGAACATGTGGTCGCTGGTGACGAAGGCGCGCGCGCCCTCATAGGCGAACGCCGCGTCCTGCGGGGTGTAGTAGCGCTCGCACACCGCGCTCAACTGGGGCAGAAAGAGGTCGAATCGGTGCAGTGCGGGATCCATGTCGTCCCATACGAAGGTGACGCAGTTCAGCACGCAAACGGCTTTGAACGCTTCCATGTCCTTGATGTGGCGGGCGGACTGGGACCACCGGACCACGTCCATGTACGAGATCCATCGCTTGTCGGAGACGTCCTTCCCCAGCGGTGCCACCGCACGGTTGCAGATGTCCATCACCTCGCGCAGTTCGGCGTCCGACATCGGCACCTTCTGTGCCTCGTGGGCAACGTGCCGCGAGAACAGCGAGGCGAACCTGTCCGTACATCCGGGCAGGCGCCGCGCCATTCCGGTGCCCGGGGAAGCGCCGTCCGTGAGCGGCGCGGGATGGCGGGTCACGGTCTCAGGGGTCATGACGTCCTCCTTGTGGCATTGCGGGCGAGATCCTGGAGGGCGCAGATCGCCTCAGGGGCGAACGGCACCCCGTCCAGCGCTTCGACGGATTCCCGGTATCGGTTTTCGATCATTTCTTCCACGGCGTCTCTGGCGCCTGTTTCGGCGAAGATCTCCCGCACTTCTTCCGCACCCGCATCGTCGAGGTAAGGATTTCCGACGAGTTGGAGCAGCAGGGCGGCCTGCTTCGGGCCGGCGGCACGCAGGGCGAGCGCGACAAGCGTGGTGTTCTTGCCCACGCGCAGGTCGTCGAGATGGGACTTCCCCGTCGTTTGGACGTCGCCGTAGACGCCGAGCAGATCGTCGCGGAGCTGGAAGGCCTCACCGAGCGGAATGGCATACGCGGTGAAGGCGTCCATGGTCTCGGGGCCCGCGCCCGCGAGGGCAGCGCCTATGTGCAGCGGCCGCTCCACCGTGTACTTGGCGGTCTTGTAACGGCTGACCGTCAGCGTCGACTCGACGTCGTCCGTCGGCTTGCCGGTGCTGCGCAGATCGAGATACTGGCCCAGCATCACCTCGCTCCGCATTTCGCTGATGACCGGGAAGACCGATGCGAACTGAACCGGCGTGAGGTCTGCCCGGTGCAGCATCTCGTCCGACCACGTGAAAGCGAGATCGCCCAGCAGTATCGCCGCGCCGACTCCGAAGTGCCGGGCGCCAGAGCCATGTTGATCGCCGGCAAGCCGCCGGTGCGCGGTGGGGCGGCCTCTGCGGAGTTCACTGCGATCCATGATGTCGTCGTGGATCAGGGCGAACGCGTGGAACATCTCCAGCGACGCAGCGACCTGCACGGCCTGTTCGCTGTTCCGCTCTCCGCCCGCAGCCACCCATCCGGTCACCGCGAGCACGGGGCGGATGAGTTTTCCTCCGGTGAGGAACTCGGCCAGGATCTCGGGCAGTTGTTCCGCCTGCGGCAGTACGGGTTTCTCCCTTTTCTCGGTGAGGAACTTCTCCAGGTGCTTCGCGACGGCCTCTCTCGTCTCCGCCGCGCCGGTTCTGCCGAGATCCAACGTCTGCGTGGTCATGTGTTCTTCTCCATCGAGGTTCGCCGTACCGGGCTCGGTCCGGGTGCAACCGTGCGGCTCGGGCACCGGGAGGTGCACGGTGCCAGGCCGGGCAAGAACTGCCGCGCGGGCGGGGATTCGCGGCCGGCCGCGGGCGCATTCGTCTTTCGGGCCCGCGCGGTGACCGCTGAGCCTTCGGCCGCCGAGGTCCACGGCGACGGGACGGAAACGGAGGCGCGGGGCCGGCGGCCCGGCGCATTGCGGTGTCCGCTACGGAGAGAAGCGGCTCTGCGCGACGACGGCCGGTGCACGCCGGCGGAACTCCTTGAAGGATCCCGGGAGAATCCGCGGCGGCCAGACACCCGGCGCGAACATGCCCTTGGAATGCGCACGGGCCACGAGAGCCGCGCGGTTGGGCACTCCGAGCTGCCGGAGCATCTGCCCCACGTGGTATTCCACGCCCTGTCTGCTGAGGTAGAGACGCGCGGCGAGCTGCTCGGTGGAAGCGCCGCCGGCAACGCCTTCCAGTATCCGGGCGCCCAGCGGCAGCACTTCTTCCCTGCCCGGGCGCTGGGCGCCCTCTGCCCGGGGGAGCGGGGCACCCTCGTCCGGCCGGAGGAGGACGGCACAGGCCACGGAGGTGGCCTCGCTGTGTACGGCGATGCCGGTCAGCCCGGCGGAGAAGACCGCGTGCGGACCGGCCACGCCGACCACGCGTTCGGTGAACCGCGAACTGCAGCCGTCGACGAGCCGGTTGAAGTGCTCCGTGAGGACGGGGGAGGCGCTGAGGCGCAGCAGGTCGTAGATGCTCCGGCCGCAGATCTGTGACGCCGTGCCGCCGAACAGCCGCAGAAACCCGGCGTCCGCCGCGAGGACGGTCAACGAGGCGTCCAGACCCGCCAGATGGGCCCGCCGGCCGTCGGCCGGCCAGGAACTCGGGACGGAACGGGCGTCGGTGTGCCCTTGCGATCTCACAACGCAGACCTTTCTCGGAATGCATACGGACGTGTGACCACTGCGCCACGTGCGGCTGGGCGCGCGTAATGAGCGCCGGCCACACGCCGAGGACTGCGTCCGGCAGGTGCACGAGCACGCGAGAGGCGGCACGTCTGTGCTGCCGGACCGGGGACATGTTCCCAACGGAGCGCACCCTTGGGATCACGCTGCACGAGGCAACATGCTGCCGGGCAGCAAGCTGCACGAGAGGGCGCCCGGTGCAGAAGTCCCCTTGTCCCGCAGTCCCCTTGTCCCGCAGTCCCGCGATGAGAGCTCGGGAGGTCCGGCTGCCGGGGCTGCGCATCCGGCTCCGCACAGTCTCGGTCGGGGCCCCCATCGCACGGCGGCCCGGAATTCGCGAAGGCCGCCCGGCCGGAGCCCCGCATGTGGTCCAATCTCGCCGTGATGGGGAACGGGGCCCGCTGCTCAGCAGGTGCGGGCTTGCCCCCATCGCCGCGACGGATACCGGGTCTTGCGGCTGGGTAGCGTCGTGGGGCGTTTTCAGCCGGCCGGAACAGGACCTGGCCGGAGGCATCGGCGTCCTGCACGAGCTCTCCGGTCGGCATGGCACACGGTTTTCA
This sequence comes from Streptomyces sp. CNZ301, assembly GCF_004217425.1. Taxonomy (NCBI): domain Bacteria; kingdom Bacillati; phylum Actinomycetota; class Actinomycetes; order Kitasatosporales; family Streptomycetaceae; genus Streptomyces; species Streptomyces sp. CNZ301. The sequence continues at coordinate 186,196 of NZ_SHLG01000002.1, read as the reverse complement.
GGGGGGGGCACGTGGACAGGGGCGCGTTGTTCGACCAGCAGGCCCTCGAGGTTTACCGGGCGATCCTCTTCCACAAGGATCAGGACTCGGTCACGCTCAGCGAGCTGCTGGAGCTGGAGACCGAGGAGGTGGAGGCCGTACTCCGGCGTCTGGCCGACCTGTCGCTCCTTGCCCCTTCCCGGGACGTGCCCGGCACCCTGCGCGCCGTGAACCCGCGGATCGGCCTGAAGATGCTTCTGCGCCGTGAGCAGGACGAGTTGACCTGGCGTCAGCAGCGCATCGAGCAGGAGCGGGCAGCACTCGCGTCGCTCGACGCCGAATACACCGCCTCCCGGCAGTCCGAAGCCGGTGACCGTGTGGAGGAGTTGCACCACCTCGACGAGATACGGATCCGGCTGGAAGCCCTCGCCGAGTCCTGCACAAGCGAGTTCCTGGCCTTCCATCCCGGCAGCAGGCCCTGCGTGGGAGCGCTCCAGACCGGACGGTCGCTGATCGAGCAGGCGCTGGCGCGGGGCGTGAAGTTCCGTTCGATCTATCTGGACAGCATCGCCAACGACCGTGTGGGCACAGCGCACGCACAGTGGATGACGGAGAACAACGGAGACGTCCGGACCTCCCCGACCCTGCCGCTGCAGCTGCTCGTCATCGACACGAGCGCCGCGATGGTCGCCGGTCTGCCCGGTCAGAGCGGGAGCTCGGCGTTGCTCTTCACCGGGCAGCCCGTGGTACTGGCAATGCGCGCACTGTTCGAGGCGTACTGGGAACACGCCTCGTCCATGGACCGGCTCTTCGACGTGAGCGATGCCCCGCCCTGCGATCTCACCCCCCAGGAGCGGAAACTCCTCCAGCTCCTGGGCACCGGCCTCACCGACGAAGCTGCTGCCCGAGCCCTGGGGATCGGGGTCCGTACGGAACGGCGGATGGTGAGCGAGCTGATGAAACGACTCGGGGCCTCCAGCCGCTTCGAGGCCGGTGTTCAAGCCACTCGCCGGCAGTGGATCTGAGGCGTCCGCGAGCGCGTCACCTCGTGCGCAGGCGGGCGCGGATCAACCACAGTCGGTTGGCGTGACGCCTCTCGCGGGGCTGGACCTGGTAGGGCCAGCGCCCCGCACCGGCACCCGGCTGCCCCGGCTCCTTCAGGCACACGACGTCCCAGCCGTTGGCTGCGAGGAATTCCTCGGGTTCGTCCGTGCCGAAGACCCACGGAGTGCCGTCGGCGGCGAGCCGGTCCAGGAAGCTCCTGGAGAAGGGGTTGCGCAGCAGTCCCCTGCCGAGGATGTCGAGGGCGATGTGGCTGCCGGGAGCGGAGACGGAGGCCAGCCTCCGGAGCAGCCCGGCGGCCTGGTCCTCGGTGAGGAAGAACGTCAGTGCCTCGGCGATCCAGAGCGTGGGCCGCGAACGGTCGAAGCCGGCTTCCTGCAGCGCGGGAATCCACTCCTGGGTGAGATCGGCGGACAGTTCGTACCGCCGCACGGCGGGCCTTGCGCCGAGCGCCTCCAGGCGGCGCCGCTTCTCCTCGATGAGCGAGCCGTGGTCGACCTCGTACAGATCGGTGGCGTCGGGCCACTCGAGCCGGAACGCCCTGGTGTCCATACCGGCGGCGATCAGGACCACTTGGCGTATGGAGCCGTCCGCCAGCAGGTCGCCGACCGCCTCGTCCAGGAAGCGGGTGCGTATGGAGATGAACGGCAGCAGTCCGCCGCCCGCGTAGCGCTGGATCATCTCCGAGCCCCTGGGGCCCGCGAGAGCCTCGGCCAGGGGGTCGGTGAACAGCGCGTCCTCGCGCTCGGATTCCAGCGCGCGGGCGGCGGCCATCCACTGGGCTGTGTAGGAAACGGCTTGCATGGATCCGGTGGTCCCTTCTCGGGTGGCTCGGATGACTCGCGGAGTTCTCCCGCCCACAGGGTGAGCGGCGGCTGCGGTCCTCCCGGCCGCCGGCGGTGGGCCCGCACCGCGGCACGCTGTGCGCGCGTGCCCTGCCGTGCCGTGCGGGTGGTACGGGCGGAGGCGTCGCAACGCCAAGCCCGGTTCGGGCGGGGCGGGTCGGCGACTGGGAGGCCCGTCGAGGCGGACTGCCACGGCGAACGCGAAGCCTGGTGCGGTGTCTTCTCTTACCAGCGCGTACTGGTCACCCGCACGTGCCCACAGCTGATCCCCGGACAGGCCGAGCCGAACCCGCCAGAAGAGACCGCCGTGAGCGCCTCGGCAGTCGGACAGTGCCTTGAAGGCGGCCTCCTTCGCGGCCAACAGCCTGCGCAGCCCGGCCCGTTCACCGTCCTGCCACAGCAGGGCGCGCTCCGCGTCGTTCAGCAGGAACCGGTGCAACCGCCGCTCGGGGAGGCGTGGTTCCACATCGACGCCGGCTCCGCATGCGCCCGGTGCCACCGCCGCGACGGCGAGGTCTCGGGTGTGCGTGAGGGAGCCTGCAAAACCCGGTGGGAAGACGGGGGCGCCGTCGGGCCGCCGGCCCACGGCGCTCACCTTGCTGCCGGCCCGCCGCAGCGCCGCGGCGGCGGCAAGGCGGCCGGCTCGGTGCTGCTCGGCGACGGTACCGGGCGGCCCGACCGGAGCGGACTCGACCACGACACGAACGAGGCCGCCGGGAGCGGACAGCAGCAGCTCGTCGCGGAACTGCGGCCGGCTGTCCGGCTGTTCACCGCCGCGCGCCCCGGTGGAGACGTCCCGGAAGGGAGCGGGCTCACTCATCCGTTCCGGCCACACGCCGGACGAAGGAGAGCACTTCCCGGTTGAACCATTCGGACTCCTCGACGAAGGCCGCGTGCCCGCCGTGCGGCACGATGACGGCGGTGGCGTCCGGCAGCAGTTCGGTCAGCCGTTCCGTGGCGTCGAGGCTCAGCGAGAAGTCGTCGCCGCCGACGAACAGCAGGGTCGGCTGCCGTACTTGAGTGAGCGCCTCCGGGTCGAGAGGCGCCTTCGTCGAGGCCAGCAGTCCGGCCCGCAGCGACTCGACGGTGTGGATGCCGAGGAAGTTCTGCTTGTAGCCCAGGAACCCCGCGGTGCCCACCTCCTCCACGGCACGGTCGCTGCACACCAGTGGATAGACCTGGTCGTGCAGGACGGCCAGGCCCGAGGTGTCCAGCGTGTGCAGCCAGGACTTGGTGAGCCGGCGCAGCCGCTGAGGCCCGTACGGGCTCAGCGCCGGACTGGCAAGCACCAGGCCGTGCACCCGGTCCGGATGGGCGATCGCGAAGTCCCGGCAGAGCAGCGTCGAGAAGGACGTGCCCACCAGGAACGCCTTCTCGATACCCAGGGCGTCGAAGAGCGCCTTGAGGTCGCTGATGTGGTCCTCCCACACCGGCTCGTCCGCCAGCGGGGTCGATTCGCCCTGGCCCCGCAGGTCGTAGGCGGTGATGCGGGCCGCCGCGGCCAGGTCCCCGGTGTAGGCCCGCCAGGACTTGCGGTCCACGAAGAAGTTGTTCAGCAGGACGATGTCCGTGCCGGATCCGCGTCTCTCGTAGCTGAGCCGGATGTCGTCGGACACCTGGACGGTGCCGGTCTCGAGCACGTCGTCGACTGTCATGTCGGTCATCGGTTCACCTTCGGTGGGAAGTCGTCGAGTGGAAGGGGGAGTTCACGGGCGTTCATGCTGCGGCGAGCACTGCTTCGGCGGCGTTGCGGGCGCCGCCGAAGCGGGCGCTGAGAATGTGCACCCATCGCTCCAGACCGAAGGCGCAGCAACTGGTGGAGGCGGGCGTGCCGTCCGGGAGGGCGATGGCACAGCGCTCCCCGAAGAAGTTGCGGTGGTAGTTCACCGATCCGACGGCCAGACCGTCGACGACGAACTCCTCCTTCACCGGGAACAGCCGCTGCATGGTGGCGCGCGAGCTGCGGCTGTCGAAGAACGGGTCGGTGGCGGCGCGGGTGTCCATCGCCAGTCCGAGTCCGTCCGCGAGTGCCAGCACCAGCTCCTTGCTCCGCTCCAGGTGCTGTGTGGCACCGGCGGGGTGGCCGATGAAGACGGTCTCGCGCATGGAGAAGCCGAGCAGCCGTCGAAGCCCCTCGTACCGCGTCTCGTTGCGGAAGCAGGTCGCGCGTGTGGTGACCCGGTTCTCCTGCGAGGTGAGGGTCTGCCCGCGCAGATGGAAGTAGACCGAGTAGCAGGCGGCGGACGGCAGCGCCAGGGCGGCGTCGTGGAGGACTTCGGCCGGCAGTTCGCCGAGCGGGGCCTCGCGCAGGGCTCGCAGGTCGCTCAGCAGCTTGGGGTCGGCCGTCGCAGCCGCCAGCCCCAGGTGCGGGAAGTTCTCGTAGTAGTCGACGTCTTCGAGTTCACGCGGCTTCAGCAGGAACGGGTAGCGGCGCTCCTCGGCGCCGAGTCGTTCCGCCCATGCCGTGAACAGGTCGTCGAGGACGCGCATCAGGCGCAGTTCGTCCGCGCCGAGCACGTCCAGCCCGTCGTTGACCGTCCCGGTGCCGGCGTCCATCAGTGCACCGCTCCCGAGAGGAAGCGCTTGTCGATGGCCCGGAGCGTGCGGAAGTCCTCGAGGTCGATCTCCTCGGGATCGATGGTCTCGCCGCTCAGTTCCTCCAGGAAATAGAGGAATTCGACGAACGCAAGCGAGTCGACCGCCCGGCGGTCGATCAGGTCGTCGTCCAGGCCCAGTTCACCCGCTTCCGGGTTGCGCTCGTGGATGAAGTCGAGGATCTTGGCGATCTTGTCGCTCATGCCGTGGCTCCCTGCGTGTCGAGGCCGCTGCGTACGAGGAACTTCCGCGTGCGCCGCAGGATGCGGTCGTGTGCGGCGTGGCGGGCGGGGTGCGCCAGGAGGTGACGCCGCAGCTCCAGGGGCGCGGCCAGCCCGGCGTCGCGGTAGACGGCCGGGTTGTAGAGACTGTGGACGCTGTATTCCAGGTACTTCTCCAAGTACCGCGCGAGGACCGGGACGTCCTGCGGACTGTCCTCCTGGACCTGGTCCAGGAGCTGGGTGAACAGGCGCCTGCCGAATGCGACATGGCGGCTCTCGTCCTGGTGGTGGACCCGGTTTATCTCCCGTGCGATGTGCGGCAGCGCCTGGTCCGTGGCCATGCGGGCGTTGAAGTAGTCGACGATCTCCTCGAAGATCAGAATGCGCGCGAAGACCATCAGCTCGTGTGCGGCCTCGCCCACGCCCTCCAGCCGGCCCATTCCCACCTGCGGTACCGCCGGGTACACCTTCCCCAGGTACCGTCGGCAGAAGGTCCCGAAGAACCACATGTGCTCGTTCTCCTCGCCGATGAAGTGGTGGAGGAACTCCGAGGCGTCGGCGTAGGTCCTGGTGTGGATGCGGAGCACGACTTCGCTGAGCAGCTCCCGGATGCCGTGCACGTTGAGGCTGAAGAAGTGAACCGACTCGTGTCGGGTCAGGGCGAGTTGCTGCTCGCGTGTGAGCGCGTCCCACTTCTCCGTTCCGGCGAGGGTGACCAGGTCCTCGCTCATCCACGGCCGGTCCTCCTCCAGGGTGTCCGGCCAGTCGAAGACCGTGTACGGGTTGTAGTAGTCGGACTCCGCCATTACTTCCAGCCGGTGGAGATCCAGCTTCACCGGCTTGACGGTCGTCGCCATCGGCAGACCTCTTTCCTGGGAGGTGCGGTCGTGCTCCGGCTCATGTGGCCAAGCGGTGTGCCGGGGAACAGGGTGCTCGGAGGGGATCGTCGAGGCACAGCACCGTGCCCGGCGGGGACCGGACGAGGGCGGGGCCGATGGGCCGTGCAAAGGTGACGGCCCACAGGTTAGGCAGGGCGTGTGCGGGGATGCCCTCTTTGCCGCCCGGAGGTAGGGAATACCCTAGTGATGGCGAAAGTGCTGGTCAGGGGCAGTGCGGGGAGGTTAGGGAGGTGCGCGTCCGTGCGGGCAGGAGGTCGCCCGGCGGGCGCTCTTGCGGCCCCGCGGGGTCTGCCGCAGCCGTGAGGGGCCGGCGTCGGCAGACAGCTGGACGGTCCACTCCCGCCGGCATCGGCATCGGCATCGGCATCGGCCACTCCGCGTCGGTCGGTTCCTGAGCCTGGCCACTGCGATGCGCTCGAACGGGCCCGCGAGCACGTCCCGTTCGGCGCCCGGCAGCGAACTCTCGCTCGCCGGGGACTCGTTGTCGTTGCCGGTTCACGCCACCAGGCCTTGCAGGTTCTCGCCTTCCGGGTGCCGGTTCGCCGGTTCGCGTGGGTTCACGCGGACTCCGGCGCCTCTTTCCGGCGGACCGCGTCGAGCAGCGACTTCGCGGCCACCGCAGCCCCGTCGGTGCGGACCGTGCCGGCCACGGTGGTCGCCCGCGAACGGGCACCGGCGGTCAATGCGACTTCGAGCGCGGCCGACAGCGACTCTGCGGTCGGAACCGGACCGTCGTGTGCCGCTCCGATTCCCAACTCGGCCACCCGCCCGGCCCAGTAGGGCTGGTCCGCCGCCTGCGGCACCACCACCTGAGGTGCACCGGCCCGGGCGGCCGTCGTCGTGGTGCCCGCGCCGCCGTGGTGCACCACGGCGGCCACCCGGGCGAACAACGCCTGATGGTTGACCTCACCCGCGACGAAGCAGTCGTCCCCGTCCTCGATCAGGGCAAGGTCGGCCCAGCCGCGGGTCAGGACGGCGCGGCGGCCCTGCGACCGGACCGCGTCGACGGCCACCTGGGCGACGTCCGCCGCGGCGTGCATCGGCATGCTGCCGAAGCCGACGTACACCGGCGGCGTACCGGCGTCCAGGAAGGCCTCCAGGTCGTCAGGGAGAGGCCGTTCGTCCGGCAGGATCCACGCGCCGGTCTGGACGACATCGAGGTCCGGCGTCCCGTGCCACGGGTCCAGGACCGGGTCCGTCGCCAGCCACGGCCGAACTCCGAACACGTAGTCGCGGACGCTGTCCACAGGCGGCAGGCCGGCCGACGCCCGGTTCGAGTTGAGCGCCTCCCCGAACAGCGCGTCGATGCTCTGGGCGTCCAGGTCCCACAGCACCCGGTTGTCAGTCACCTCGGGCGGGAGCGGCCGTCCCGGATACGCCAGCGGCCGGCGGTGCGGCGACGGCAGGGTGAGCTGCTGGAAGGTCACGGACGCAGACGGCACACCCAGTTTCTCCGCCACCGACAGCGCGCCAGCCGCCGCCGGCATCACGCCCGTCGCGACCAGCGCGTCGCATCCCTCTGCCGCCGCTTCGGTCACCGCGTCCAACTGGGCGGCGATCAGCTCGGCCGCGCGCCGGGGCAGGGATGACGGCGGCGGCGCAGCCTTCGTCAGCGAGCGCGCCGAGAGCCAGACAGGCACCAGCGGCACGCCGGCACCGTCCAGGCGCCGCGCGAAGTCCTCGTCCGGCGGCGCACACACGCAAACCTCCGCGCCCAGTGACCGCAACCGCACCGCGAGTGCCACCAGCGGTTCGACATCCCCGCGCGACCCGTACGTCGACAACAACACGCGCATTCCGCATCCCCCCGTTTTCCGGCTGTTCCGGGCTTCGGCGGGTGATTCTGCGGCACGAGAGGGGCCTTGCCGCAAGGCCCCCTGTGCGCTATACGTTGAAAGTGGCAAGGAGCGGACGACCTCCTTGCCTTTCCTTTGCCGCCCCGATGCCGGCGGACGATTCGCCGGGCATCGGCAGCTGACGGTCAACCTCCCCTGGAGAAGGGGCAGTTCCCTGCGGGCGGATCCGACCCGTACGTACGGCCCACGAGCCCCGCGCCGCCTCGACCCGCAGATGCGGCACGGGCTCATCAGCCGGGTCCGCTCACCACCAGCCGAAGGCCAGCCACGCGAGGAACGGCGCCACGACGATCGAGACGAGCCCGTAGGTGAGGAGCTGGCGGAAGAGGCGTGGCCGCGCGGACGGTTCCGCGGCCCCCAGGATCAGGCCGCCGGTGATGCCCAGCGGATTGATGTCGACCAGTACCGACGCCAGCGCCAGGGCGAGCACGCCGCCCACGGGGGAGAGGCCGTCGGCAACCAGCGGGGGCAGCAGTGGCATGGCGGTGACGAACACGGCGATCGAGCTGGCGGCGAACGAGGTGATGCCCGCTATGTAGCAGAGCACCAGCAGGCTGAGAACCGGCGACCCATGGACCTGGAGCAGGTCGCTGATCTTCTTGAACGCACCGAGATCCTCCATGAGGCCCACGTACGTCAGCAGGCCGCCGATCAGCAGCACCACACCCCACGGGATCCGCGAGACGATCGCCCCGGGCTTCAGCCGGAGCACCAGCTGGAGGACCACGGCCGCTGTCAGACCGAGATACCCCACGTTCATCTCGAAGCCGACCGACAGCACGACGACGGTGAGGAGGCAGAGCACCGTGAGGACGCGGGTCCCGCGGCTTGCCCGAGGCGCTTCGGACGGAGGCGGCGCGTCTGCCGCGCCTGAAGGACGGGGAGCTTCCTGCGGATCCGGTGAGGTGCCCTCAGCCCGTTCACCCCCGACAGGCCCGGCCGGTGCGGCAGCGCCGACCCGTGCGGCCTGGGCGCCCGCGCCGGCCGGGGCGGCGGCCCTGCCTTTCGGCACGGCACCGGTCCGCGAAGCGACGAACAGGCAGCCCGCGCACACCGCCAGCCCTGTGAGCACCCCGCCGAGGAGGAAGGTCACGGGGGCCGAGCCGGGCAGGTCGACGCCGAGCTTGGTGCTCAGCTCGCGGGCGGTGACGCCGTAGACCGCGAGTGGCGAGAGCAGTCCGCTGATGATTCCGGTGACTCCGAGTACGGCCGCCACCAGCGGCGAGATCCCGTACCGCGCGGCGAGACCGAGCGCGATCGGGGCGACGATGGCGGTCGCGGCGGCCGGCAGGGTGCCGACTGCGGTGAGCACGGCACCGATGACGAACGGAACCAGCGCGATCAGCAGAAGCCGCCCGCCGACCAGCCGCAGCAGCAGGTCGAGCAGCCAGTCGAGGGTGCCGTTGAGGTGGGCGACGGCGAACAGGGCCGTCACGCCGACGATGAGCACGAAGAAGTCCGCCGGGAAGAAACCGGTCACGTCGTCAGCCGGCACACCGGCGGCGATACCGAGGAGGAACGCGGCCGACAGGGCGGCCAGCCCCAGGTCGAACCCGCGTATCAGAGTCGCCGCGAAGAGGACGACCAGGACGACTATGGACAGGACTGCGACAGTCATGAGCAAGCTCTTTCCTCAGACCACTCCGCGGTGGCGCAGATCATCGATCTCCGGCTCGGTCAGCCCGGCAAGGTCCCGCAGCACTTCGGTGGTGTGCTGACCGAGGGCCGGGGCGTCGCGGCCGACCGTGCTCCCGAAACCCGAGAAGCGGCCGGCCGGAGCCTGCATGAGACGGGGGCGTCCCCCGTCTTCGTCCGGTACTTCCACCACCGACCCGCGGAAGCGGATGTGCGGGTCGGCGCAGATGTCCGCCGCCGAGTTCACCGGTCCCGCGGCCACACCGGCCTCCACGAGCAGGGACATCAGCGGTTCCAGGTCGTGAGCCGCGACGAAGGAGGCGACTCGCCCCTCGATCTCCTCGCGGTGCTTCAGACGAGCGGTCATGGAGTCGTGGACGGCGAGATCCTCGGCGCCCATGACGGTGACCAGACGCCGCCACATCTGCTCCGTCGACGCGGGCAGGGCCAGCCAGCGGCCGTCGCGCGTGCGGTAGAGGCTGTTGGGGCTGATGTGGGGGTTCTGGTTGCCCTGACGCTCGCGGCTCTCACCCGTCGCGCCGTACTCGACGACGAAGTCCTCCATCATGCGAAGCAACGGCTCGTAGAGGGGGATGTCGGCGAGCTGGGCCTGCCCCGTCAGGTCCCGCTGACGCAGCGCCAGCATGGCCGCGAACGCCGCATAGATGCCGGTGACGCCGTCGGCGACCGGATAGCCGGCGAAGAACGGCGGCTGCTGCGGTGAACCCGTGCGGTGGGTCAGGCCGGCGAAGGCCTCCGCGACGCGCGCGAATCCCGGGCGGTCCGCGTAAGGGCCGGTGCGGCCGTATGCGCTGACGTGAACCATCACCAGGTCCGGCCGGTACGCGCGGAGGTCGTCGAAGTCGATCCGGAAGCGGCGCAGCGTCGCCGGGCGGAAGTTGGTCACCACGATGTCCGCGGCACCGGCCAGCCGTCCGACCACGTCCGCCGCGCCGTCCCGGTGCAGATCGACCGTCACGCTCCGCTTGGCCCGGCCCAGCATCGTCCAGGCCGCCGAGACGCCGTCCTCCAGCGGCGGGTAGCCCCGCGCCGGGTCGCCGTCGACGGGATGCTCGACCTTGATCACCTCGGCACCGAACTCGCCGAGCAGTGAGGACGCCAGCGGCCCGGCCAGGATCGTCGAGACGTCCAGGACGCGAACTCCGCGCAGCGGACCATCGGACACCACGTATTCCTTTCACTCCGGGACATCGGATCGGCCCTGCATCCAGGGCACTCGTCACAATGCCCCGCTCCGAGGGCGCCGGGAAGGCACGGTCCGAGCTCACCGGTGAAAGGTTCTGCCTTTATGGTGGGCCGGTGCGGGTGGAGAGAGCGCGGTACTTCCTTGCCGCCGTCGAGACAGGGTCGCTGCGTTCGGCGGCCGTCCGGTGCGGAGTCAGCCAGCCCACCGTCGGGCAGCAGATCGCGCTGCTCGAAGAGGAACTCGACGTCGTCCTGCTCACCCGCAGCCGGCACGGCGTGCGTCCCACACCGGCTGGTCAGGCCCTGCTCGAACCGCTGGGCCGCCTGGTCGCGGCCGAGGACGCGGTGCGGGAATCGGCCATGGAATCCAGCGACGCATATCGCGGACGGGTCCAGATCGGCGGCGTCTCGGTGAGCGCGGAGACGGTGATCGCTCCCGTGATCGGACACCTTCGCCGCCACCATCCCGGACTGCGCTTCACCGTCCGTGAAGGAGCCTCGACCGACATCGAGGCCGCCGTGCTCGACGGCGGGCTGGACTTCGGAGTCGTCACGACGCCGATGAGCCCGGCCGCGACGGGGCTGCACCGGATACCGCTCGTCTCGGCTCCCGTCGGGATCTACGCGCGCACCGACCATCCCCTCGCCGGGCGCGACAACGTCCACTGGCACGACCTGGAGGCCTGGCCCGTCGTCACCATGCGGAAGGGCACCGTGATGTGGGAGATGCTGCACCGGCACGTCGCCGGCCCCGACGTCGTCGTCCAGGCCATGTCGGCGCGCACCGTCAAGGTGATGGTCGGGCGGGGCGCCGGACTCGGCCTCCTCGCCGGCTTCGAGACCTCGGCCGACATCCCCGACCTGGTCTGGCTGCCGCTGCGCGACGCGGACCCCGTCCACCTGTGCCTGACCCAGCGCCGGGACGGCCGGCCCTCGCGGTCCGCCCTGATCGTACGGCGGCTGATACGGGCCAGGGCCGACGAGTTGAGGGAGCTGAGGGAGTAGAGGCGCCGGGGCCGTTCCGGACCGGTCCCGTCAACCGGCACGCCCAACGTCGGGACGGGCCGGTGGAGGGGGGCAGGGGAACGGCGTCCGGGCGGAGTCGGCGCCCTGTCGTGCCGTCGGTCAACTCCCGGAGGATGTCCGCGTGGCCGGCATGGCGGACCGTCTCCTCGATCATGTGGGGCGAGTGCCCAGCGCACGGTGGGAGCGGGCCGGTCCGGCCGTGGCCGGGGGACGGGGGCGCCGAGGTCGGTGCACCCGTCGAGGACCGTGTTCGCACGCTCGACGGTCTCCCGGTAGCGGGCGATGACCGCGGCCGCGCTGTCATCGGGTGCGGCCCGGAACGTCGCCTGCCAGTCGGTGACCGTTTCGCCGAGGAAGGTCGAGCGCTCGACGAAGGTGAGGTGGTTGAGCAGCCCGAGCAGGTTCGTGCCGGACGGCACTCCGGCCGTCCTGCTCGACGGCCAGGTCGCCGGGTCCAGTGCCGCTGTCCTGCCGGTGGCTGCTCACGCCTGCCCGTCGGTCAGCTGATCTCAGGCCCGCCGAGCGTCGCGGATGCCTGTTGGAACGGGCTGACGTGCGTGGGCGCGGCGGCATCGGGAAGGCCGTGGCAGGTGAAGCCGAGCCGGGTCATGGCCCGGAGGACTTCGGCGGCGCTGAAATCGCGGCGGTCCTGGCCTGTGACGACCTGCCCGACCTGTTTGGCCGGGTAGGTGCGGCGGCCGATGATCACGGATTCACCGAAGACCTGCTCGGGCTTGACGCCCTTCATCGATTCCAGGACGCCGCTCTTGGTGAGGTCGAAGGGGAAGCGGGCGATGATACAGCGCATGGTGCCTCACAGGGGAGAAGGGCCAAGGGGGCGGTGCTGCGGCGGTGAAATGGTCAGCGGTCGAGGGCGGGGACGCCCGGATCGCTGCCTTGTTCGTCAACGACAGGCAGGGCATCGAGGCGGCGGCCGTCGTTGTCGCGGACGAGCGGGTGCCCGGAGCGAGCACCGGCCGTGACGGACAGGGCGGCCGTCGGGCACGGCCGTATTCGAACCAGCGTCAAAACGTGCCTCCTGCATGGTGGGTCGGCTTCCGGATCACCGAAGTCCCTATGCGGCAGCGTCAACGGAGGACCGCCGCACGGTCCCGCGCCGGGCCCCCGAGGCGGAGCCGCGTCGGCCGCGTGAGGCCGTGCCGCGCTTACGCTGCTCGGTCACCGGCGCTTTGATCGTCACGGGGATGCCGGACGGGGTCTGGGCGCCGGTGATCCGGGTGAGTGTCTCTTCGCCGGAGCGGACCGGTGTGGTCTCGGGGACGATCCCGGCATCTGCCATCAGGCGGGTCATGGCGTGGCGCTGGTCGGGAGTGACCAGCGTGACGACCCTCCCGGATTCACCGGCGCGCGCGGTACGGCCGCCGCGGTGCAGGTAGTCCTTGTGGTCGGTCGGCGGGTCGACATTGACGACGAGTTCGAGGTTGTCGACATGGATGCCGCGCGCCGCGACGTTCGTCGCCACGAGCACAGTGACGTGCCCGTCCTTGAACTGGGCCAGGGTCCGGGTGCGCTGCGGCTGCGACTTGCCGCCGTGCAGGGCGGCGGCCCGGACCCCGCTCTTCAGCAGGTCCCGCGTCAGCCGGTCGACGGCGCGCTTGGTGTCCAGGAACATGATCACCCGGCCTTCGCGCGCCGCGATCTGCGTCGTCGTCCGGTGCTTGTCGGTCCCGTGGACGTGCAGGACGTGATGTTCCATCGTGGCCACCGCATTTGCCGACGGGTCGACGGAGTGCACGACCGGGTCGGTGAGGTAACGGCGGACAAGGAGATCGACATTGCGGTCGAGGGTTGCCGAGAACAGCATCCGCTGGCCCTCCGGGCGGACCTGGTCCAGGAGTGCGGTGACCTGGGGCATGAAGCCCATGTCTGCCATCTGGTCGGCCTCGTCCAGGACGGTGATCGCGACCTGGTCCAGCCGGCAGTCACCGCGGTCGATGAGGTCCTTGAGGCGGCCCGGCGTCGCGACGACGACCTCGGCACCACCGCGCAGTGCGCTGACCTGCCTGCTGATCGACATTCCGCCGACGACGGTGGCCAGGCGCAGCTTCACCGAGCGGGCGTAGGGGGCCAGAGCGTCGGTCACCTGCTGCGCCAGCTCTCGCGTCGGTACGAGGACCAGAGCCAGCGGCTGGCGGGGCTCGGCGCGCTGTCCCGCGGTGCGGGCCAGCAGGGCCAGGCCGAAGGCGAGGGTCTTGCCGGAGCCGGTGCGCCCGCGTCCCAGCGCGTCGCGGCCGGCGAGGGTGTTGGGCAGGGTCGCGCCCTGGATCGGGAACGGGACGCTCACGCCTTGCGCGGTCAGCGCGGCCAGCAGAGGTTCGGTGAGGTCGAGGTCGGCGAACGCCTCCACGGCGGGCAGCGCGGGAGTGATCGTCTTCGGCAGGGCGAACTCGCCGTGGACCGCTGCGGGCCGCCGGCCCTGGCCCTCCGAACGGCGCGGACCCCGGGAACGGTTCGGCGTTTTCGGGGCGAAGCGGCCGCCCCGGCCGGCACCGGCGCCGGAGCCGACGGCGGGGCCGCCGGTGCGCCTGCGCATGCGGGAGGAGCGGTTGTTCGTACGTGCGGGGTTCATTCAGAACCTTCCTTGATACGGCACGTATCAAGGAAATTCCCGCAGCGGAAGAATATCGCGGGGAATCACAAGAACGAGCCGGATTGAAATGTGAATCTGGACTGCAGTGAATCCGTTGGGGTTCGGGAAAAGAAATGGGCGACGTCATTCGGGCGGGAATCGAGGACACCGGCGGGGCAGATCCGAAGAGGCCCGTGTCCCTGGAGGCCCATGTCCCGAGGGATGCGGGCCCCAGTTGCGGTCAGCGTCAGGTGGGTACGATGTTCTCGGCCGTGAGGCCCTTATTGCCCTGCGCGATCTCGAAGGTGACCTTTTGGCCTTCGAGCAGCTCCCGGTAGCCCTCGGCGGCAATGTTCGAGAAGTGGGCGAACACGTCGGCGCCGCCACCGTCCTGCTCGATGAAGCCGAAACCCTTGGCCGCGTTGAACCACTTCACGGTGCCTGATGCCATGTCATATCTCCTTTGAGGCAATACGCCGGGAGCCGCAATGCGCGGATTCCGGGTCGCCGCGATGATGCCCCGTCCGGAGAATCACCCGGAAATACAAGAGCGCTTCCAGTGGCAGAAACACCGCCGAAGGCGTCGAACGTTTTGGGAACCAAGACTGCAACTGACGTCGACAGTAGCATGCGCTCGCGAGCCGGCGTGCGTCGAATAATTACACTCTGTTCGTCGCGCCAAAAACACTGCCCGCCCCGCGGGTCACACCCTCATCTCGCGGGAACAGATATTGTTCACCCGGGGCGCGAGTTATCGGCCCTCCGTCCGGCGAGGGCACCCGGCAGAGCCTCCCGGTTCCGTGAGTGCAGCCGCCGCGACCGCCGCCCTGCGCCGTCAGGCGAGGAGTGCGCTCACGGTCTCGGCGCAGGGAGGGCCACTTCCTGCGCTGCTGCGCACTCCCGCCACCGGGATCCCCTCGGGCGTCACCGGTCGCGGCACCACCTGTCGAACAGCCGGCGGTAGACCTCGGCGGCGGCCTCGACCTTGGACGCCGAGCACCACTCGTCGACAACGTGGCACTGGTCGGGCTCGCCCGGCCCGAGCACGACCGTGGGTGCCGGGCGGTCGTCCCCGGACGGAGACAGCAGCCGCGCCAGCACCGAGGCGTCCGTGAAGTACCGGGCGGGGGAGTGGGGTTCGTCCTCCTCGCCGGCGGCGACCAGAGCCTCGCGCACGAGACCGACGAACGGGTCGTGCACGTCCGTGTCGACAACGGGCAGCACCACGTGGTCGTCGACCCGGACGCCGTCGCCGACCAGTTCGGTGACGACGGAGCGCACGTCGTCACCGTCCAGCCCCGGGACGGTGCGGACGTCGAGGAGCATCTCCGCGAAGTCGGGCACGACGTTGGGCTGGACGCCGCCGCGCAGCAGACCCACGTTCGCGGTCACCGGGCCGAACGTCGCGTGGGACGGCCAGGCATCGTGGTCGTGCAGCGCCCCGGCGACGCGGGCCAGCCGCACAACAGCGTTGTCGCCGAGCTGGGGCGCCGACCCGTGCGCGGCGCGGCCTGTGGCGGTCAGCCGCATCCAGTGCGCGCCCTTGTGACCGAGGATGAGGCGGTTGGCCGTCGGCTCGGCCACGAGCAGCGGGCCTCCCGGCGCGAGCGACGACCGCCGCAGACGGAGGGCTCCGGTGCAGCCGGTCTCCTCTCCCGCGGTCAGAACCAGCTGCAGGCCGCGGCAGTGGTGTGGCCGCGCGGCGTGGTCGACGGCGGCGACGACGGCGGCGGCAACCCCCGATTTCATGTCGCTGGTGCCGCGCCCGACCACGCGGTCCCCGTCCCGTTCCGCGGCCCACGGATCGAAGGTCCACTGCGCGGGGTCGGCGGGGACCGTGTCGAGGTGCCCCGTCACCGTGAGCGGGGCGGAGCCCGGGCCGGTGCGGGCGACGAGTTGTTCGCGTCCCTCCTCCCAACCGGGCGTGGACACCTCGAAGCCGTTGCCGCGCAACATGCCGGCGCACAGCGCAGCCAGTACGCCCTCGCCGGAGGCCACCGTCCGCCGCCGCACCAGCTCGGTGAGGAGGTCGAGGGCGGAGGTCACCGGAGCGCCTCGTGGGCGGTCTCGCGCAGCGAGAAGATCGTCAGGAACGCGACGACCGCGCCGACGGTGACGTAGACGAAGAACAGGTCGGGGCGGCCTGCGTTGGAAAGGGAAGTGATCACCAGAGGCGCCGTGCCGCCGAAGGTCGCGACCGTGATGTTGTACCAGGCGCCGATGCCCACGCCGCGCAGCTCGGTCGGGAACAGCTCGCTCATGATGGCCGGCGCGATGGATGACATCAGGGCGTACAGGCCGAGGCCCGTGCAGAAGACCACCAGCAGTCGCGGCAGCCCGGCTCCGGGAGTGATGAGCATGGACAGAGGGATCATGAGGCACGCGAGCGCCGCGGACCAGAACAGCAGCTGCGGCTTGCGTCCGAACCGGTCCGACAGCTTGCCGCACGGATACTGCAGCACGATGAAGAGCGCCGTTCCGACCGAGAGCGCGATGAACACGTCGTTGTCGTCGGCTCCTTGGGTCTTCACGGCGTACGGCGTGAGCGCGCTGAAGAACACGTAGTAGTTCAGCGTGTTCAGCAGCGTGATGCCGACGAGCTGTCCGACCGCCTTGGGATGCTTGGTGATCGTGGTCAGCAGGGGCCGCTTCGTGCGCACGGCCTTGTTCTTGTTCTGCTCGAACTGCTCGGTCTCCGCGATGGTGCGCCGCAGGTACACGCCCACGACAGCGAGCAGGCCGCCGATGATGAACGGGATACGCCATCCGTAGTCGCGGAGCTGGCCGTCGGTCAGCACGGACGAGAGGAAGACCCCCAGCAGCGAGGCGACCAGCAGCGCCGAGCCGGTCGAGATGTAGAAGAAGGACGAGTACCGGCCCCGGTGGCCCCGAGGGGCGATCTCGGCCAGATACGCGGAGGCGTTGGAGACCTCACCGCCGAGCGACATGCCCTGGGAGATGCGGGCCAGCAGCAGCAGGATCGGAGCCAGCCAGCCGACCTGCTCGTAGGTGGGCAGCAGTCCTATCGCCAGCGAGCCGCCCGCCATCAGCAGGATGGTCAGGATCATGGCCGCCTTGCGGCCGCGGACATCGGCGAAGCGCCCCAGCACCCACCCGCCGACCGGGCGGAAGAAGAAGGCGACCGCGTACGTCGCCGTCGTGTTCACCAGAGCGAGCTCGGGGTTGTCGGCAGGAAAGAACTGCGTCGCGAAGTAGATGAGGAACGTCGCATAGACGGTCCAGTCGTACCACTCGATGGCGTTGCCGATGCTGGCCGCGACGAGGGTCCTGACCGGCAGCTTGTGAGGGGCCGAGCCGGCGGTGGTCGCCGCCGTTTCCTGCCTGCTGTCGTTCATTGGCGCTCCGTATGTGTGAGAGCCCCCGATAAATTGGTCGAATGGCTGAGCCAAAGTAGCAGCGTCGGCACTTCCCGGCCAGAGTGGAATCCCACTGGTGCGCTTCAACCGCCACATCCGTCAGGAGCGGGTCCTCAAGGGGACGTAGACAGCCCAGCCTGCGGCCTTTTCGCAGGAAGCCGCAATACTCGGAGAGCCCCCAACCCCACGAGGGACCAGCGGGGCAGGGGATGAACGAGCTGGAGACCGATGAGCGGTGGCCGGAAACCACCCGCGGAAGTCAGCCGGGGAAGCATCACCGGCCTTCACAGCTGCGGTGGTTGTGAACTCGCAGCGTCGGCCGGTCAGCGCAAGGGTGAACTACGGACCCGGGGCCACATCCGACTGCCGGCCGACAGTGGCCGGATGCACAGACGGAGGGTCCGACGCCGGCGACGCCTGCGGTGAGGCGGCCGGTGGGGCGGTGTTCTTGGGGCGGTTCAGGAAACGACGTCCTTCCGGGCGAACCCCCGGAACGCGAGGGCGAAGAACACCAGGGCACAGGCCACGGAAACGGAAGTGCCCTTGATCATCCCTGTCCACTCCAGCTGGGGCTGTATCGCGTCCGCCCATGCGTACTGCCAGTGCGCGGGCAAGAACT
Organism: Streptomyces sp. CNZ301; assembly: GCF_004217425.1. Lineage (NCBI taxonomy): Bacteria > Bacillati > Actinomycetota > Actinomycetes > Kitasatosporales > Streptomycetaceae > Streptomyces > Streptomyces sp. CNZ301. The sequence goes on along the minus strand of NZ_SHLG01000002.1, from coordinate 168,286 downwards.
CCCGCCAGGAGCCGAGGGCTTCGACCGCGTCCAGAAGATTGCCGACGATGGTCAGCCCGACTGCACCGCCGACCGCGCCCAGAGGCGCGTCCGTGATGGTGGAGAGCCAGAACGCCAGTCCGGCTGTGACCAGTTGGGAGACGAAGACGTATGCGACGGCGAGCGCGAGTCTGAACAGGGCGTCGGTGGCGGGAGTCGAGCCGCCCGTCGGGCTCTGGAGCGGGTGCCAACCGTAGGCGACCGTTCCCACGGCCAGGGAGATGAGAGGCAGCAGCACGATCGCGGCCAGGCTGAAGGCCAGCGCCACCACGAGCTTGCTCCACAGCAGCCGTGCGCGCGGCACGGGTGCGGCGAGCAGATAGCGCAGCGACGACCAGCCGGCCTCCGAGGCGACGGTGTCTCCGAAGAACAGCGCCACCGGGATGACCAGCAGGAAGCCTGCCGAGAGGAACAGCGCCGAAGTGGCGAAGTTGAGTCCGGAGACGGTGGCGGTGTCCGTCAGATCGATCCGCCGCTCCTGGCCGGCGCCGTCACCGCCGTCGCCACCCCCGCCGATCGCGAAGGCCACGACAAGGACGAAGGGGAGGACGGCCAGGATCACCGCCACAACGGCCGTACGGCGGCGGCGCAGCTGTCGTACGGCCTCGACACGGAAGGGGAGGGTGCGGCCCGGCCGGTAGCCGGGCGCGGTTTCCGACTGGGCGGTCACGGGGTCTCTCCTTCGATCAGGGTGAGGAAGGCGTCCTCCAGCCGACGGTGCGGGCCCAGGCCGTTCACGGGGATCTCCATTCCGACGAGTTCCGCGAGCAACTGGGACGGTCTGGCTCCGCCCAGTCGTACGAGCAGGCCGTCCTCGGACCGTATGGCGGAGACGACGCCCGGCAGCCCGGCCACCTTTCCCACCACGGCGTCGGGAAGGGGCGGGCCGTCGATTCCGACGAGCAGCGTCTCGCCGGAGCCGGTGATCTCCGCGACCGCGCCCGCCTGCACCAGGCGCCCGCGGTCCATGACGACGAGGTGGGTGCAGGTCTGCTCGACCTCGGCCAGCAGGTGCGAGGAGACGATCACGGTGCCGCCCTGGGCGGCGTACCCGATCATGACTTCGCGCATCTCGCGGATCTGCGGAGGATCGAGCCCGTTGGTCGGCTCGTCAAGGACGAGCAGATCAGGCAGGCCGAGCATGGCCTGAGCGATGGCGAGGCGTTGCCGCATGCCCTGGGAGTAGGTGCGCACTGCGCGTTGGATCGCGTCTCCCAGACCGGCGATCTCCAGGGCCTCCTCGACGTGGGAGTCCCTCGCGGGACGGCCCGTCGCGGCCCAGTACAACTCCAGGTTGGCCCGCCCGGACAGGTGCGGGAGGAAGCCCCCGCCCTCCACGAAGGCGCCGACCCGGGAGAGCACCGGCGCCCCGGGCCGCACGGCGTGCCCGTAGACCCGGATCTCACCCTTGTCGGGTGTGACCAGGCCCATCAGCATGCGGAGGGCGGTGGTCTTGCCCGCGCCGTTCGGGCCGAGGAGGCCGAGCACCTGGCCCTTCTCGACGCGGAAGGACAGGTCGCGTACGGCGTACCGGTCGGCGGACCTCCCGTAACGCTTCGTCAGCCCGGCGACCTCCAGGGGCACTTCGGCAAGCTCCGGATCGGGGACCGGTGACGGGGTGGTGCGGCGGCGTCGTCCGGTCACCAGCAGGACCGCGGCGACGGCGCCGGCGGCGAGGGGCAGACCCCACACCCAGGCGGGCAGCGGGGCGGCATCGGCGGTGACACCGCGAGCGGTGGGAACGCTCAGCCCGCTCTTCACCGAGGCGGTGTACGAGCTCGGTTCGGCAGGGGACGCGTAGCCGAGGTCGGTGGCGGCGAGGACGAGCCGGAGCCGGTGGCCGGCCTCGACCTCGTGGTCCACGGCGGGCAGGCGGAGTTCCACGGTCCGGCCCTTGCGGACGCCGTCGACCCGGACCGGGGAGACAAGTTGGGAAGGCAGCGTCCGGCTGCCGTCCGGCCCGACGTCGTAGACCTTCGCGAAGAGCACGGCGTCGTCGGCACGGTCGGACTTCACCCGCACCTTGACCGTGGGGGAACCCGTGATGCGCAGAGAGCCCTTCAACGGCCGGGAGTCGAAGCGCGCGTGCTGCCCGGGGAAGTCGACGTTCAGTCCGCCGACGCCCAGGGAGGACAGCTGCGAGAGACCGCTGCCGAGGCTGGGAACGGAGGAGATCGAAGGCGGCCCCGCGCCCGGCGGGTTCTCGAAGCGCTTCTCCGCGGCGTCGAGGCCGACCGGGCGGGCACCGCTGTTCAGCCCGGGATAGGCGGCACCGGTGGCGCCTCGTGTCTGCAGGGTGCCATCCGTGGAGTCCATCCCTCCGGCTCTGGTGACGCGGAAGGCCGGTCCGGTGTCCGCGCCCTTGTCGCCCTTCAGATAGCGGTTGAACCAGGCCGTCGTACGGGCGTCGAGGCGGGCCGTCTCCAGGTCGCCGCCGTCGTGCCCGCCGGCGAACCAGTCGACGGAGACGGGCGCCCCGTTGGCACGGATCGCCTCGGCCATGGCGTCCGCCTGGCCGAGCGGGAAGAGGGAGTCGCTCTGCCCCTGGGCGATCAGCGCGGGAACCTTGATCCGGTTCCCGGCGGCGGACGGGCTGCGCGACTCGAGCAGTTCACGGGCGGCGGCGTCCGGCTTGCCGCTCACCGCCACCCGCTCGTACATCTCGCACAGCTCCGCCTCGAAGCGGCCGCAGCCGCCCGCCGGCGATCCGGTGCCGAAGAAGACCCCGGCCCAGAGCTTCTTGAAGACCCCGTCCGGGAACAGGGCGTCGGCCAGGTTCCAGTAGGTCATCCGCGGCGCGATGGCGTCGACCCGGTCGTCGTGTCCGGCAGCGAGCAGGGCGATCGCGCCGCCGTACGAGGCCCCTGCCACGCCGACCCGCGGATCGCCGCTCTTGTCGAGCCGCACTTCGGGGCGCCGGGCCAGCCAGTCGATCAGGCGGGAGACGTCCGCGACCTCGTGTTCCGGGTCGTTGAGGCCGATGTTGCCCGTCGACTCTCCGAATCCGCGCGCCGACCAGGTCAGTACGGCGTATCCCTCGCGGGCGAGGTTCTGCGCCTGCGCCCGCACCCCGTCCTTGCTTCCGCCGAAGCCGTGGCCGAGGAGCACCGCGGGCCGCTTCGCGGAGCGGGAGCCCGAGGTGAAGTACGAGGTGTCGATACGCGCACCCGGCATGTCGAACGCGCGGTCCACCCGGTGGACGGGTGGCTGCCCGTCGGACGCCACCGCGTTCCACGTGCCCGCACCGGCGAGCGTGACGACGGCGGCCGCGCCGGCGAGCCACCGTCTCCAGCCGCCGCGTGCCGTACCGCGAAACCGGGCCGGGAGCCGAGGTCGCCGTATCCCACGGCTCTGTCGCAGATCCATGCTCGAACCCTAGAAGGGCGGGCCCGTGGTTTCGGCGGTCTCCAGGTGGATCCGGTCTCCGCTCCGGGGCGTACGCTCGCGTGCCCGCATACAACCGACGGGGTACAGCTCCACCCGCCGTGACCCGGCGGAATCCGGGGCCGGGGACGAAGGCGGCGCTCATCCCGGGCTGCCACCACCCGTCCTGTATCACCGTCAAGATCCGCCCTGACGGCCTCAGTCGGTGATCACTGCGTCGTGTTGGATCGCCGTGGTGTGCCTTCTCGTGCATGAAGGCGGCCCGACGTGGGCGCGGCTGATCCTCGGGGCGCCCTTCATCTGCAGCCGGTCGTCCGCGGTGAGCGGCACCCGAGTCCGGGAGACGGGTTCGTTTCACCGATCGCATACTGCGCGACCTGCAACTGCTCGTGGAACCGATGCGGTTCGGCGGTCACCGTGGTGCGCATATCGGTGGAGCGCCGCCGGTCGTGGCACGGGGCCGGGGCAGAACCGCATCTCGAGCGCTCAACGCAATCCTTGCCAGTCCACCTGAGACGAGCATACTGTATGCAGTATTCCTTGATTCGAGCGCACCATCCAGGGAGGGTCCTCACCATGACCGCCGCTTCCGTACCGGGCACAGAGGCAGGGGGTGCCGACCACCCCGATGTCACCGACGGTATTCATCTGGTCGTCGATGCGCTCAAACTCAACGGCGTGGAAACCATCTACGGGGTCGTCGGCATCCCGATCACCGACCTGGCGCGTGTCGCGCAGGGAGCGGGTATCCGCTACATAGGCTTCCGCCACGAGAGCGACGCCGGACACGCCGCGGCAGCAGCCGGATTCCTGACGAAGAAGCCGGGCATCTGCCTGACGGTATCCGCACCGGGCTTTCTCAACGGGCTGGTGGGGCTGGCCAACGCCACCACGAACTGCTTCCCGATGGTCCAGATCTCCGGGTCCAGCGAACGGCACCTCGTCGACCTGCAGCGCGGCGACTACGAGGAAATGGACCAGCTGGCTGCGGCCAAGCCCTTCGCCAAGGCGGCCTACCGGGTTCACCGCGCAGAAGACATCGGCCGCGGTCTGGCCCGCGCCATCCGCACCGCCGTCTCCGGGCGCCCGGGTGGGGTCTACCTCGATATCCCGGCCGCCGTGCTGGGCGAAGTCATGGACGCTGAGAAGGGTGCCGCATCACTGTGGCCGGTCGTCGACCCGGCGCCGCGTCAGCTGCCCGACCAGGAAGCCGTCGACCGTGCGATGGGCCTTCTCGCCAACGCCCAGCGGCCACTGATCGTGCTCGGCAAGGGTGCGGCGTACGCACAGGCGGACGAGCAGATCCGGGAGTTCATCGAAACCACGGGAATCCCCTACCTCCCCATGTCGATGGCGAAGGGCCTCCTCCCCGACGACCACGCGGGGTCGGCGGCCACCGCCCGCTCGCTGGCGCTCCGCAAGGCCGACGTCGTGATGCTCGTCGGCGCGCGGCTCAACTGGCTCCTGGGGCATGGCGAAGCGCCGCAGTGGAATCCGGAGGCCAAGTTCATCCAGGTCGACATCGCCGCTTCCGAGATGGACAGCAACCAGCCCATCGCGGCTCCGCTGGTGGGTGACGTCGGATCCGTGATGGAGGCCCTGACCGAGCGGAACAAGGCGGGCGCGATCACAGTGCCCGCGCAGTGGCGCGAGGAACTCGACGCCCGCTCGGCGCAGAACGTCGAAAAGATGGCCGGACGCCTCGAGGCCGCCGCGAGCGCACACCCGATGAAGTTCCTGGGCGCGCTGCAGGCGATCCGTGACGTCCTGCAGGAGCACCCCCAGGCCTACGTCGTCAACGAGGGCGCCAACGCACTCGACCTCGCCCGCAACACGATCGGCATGCAGGTACCGCGGCACCGACTGGACAGCGGCACCTGGGGTGTCATGGGCATCGGCATGGGTTACGCCATCGCCACCGCCGTCGAGACCGGCGCCCCGGTCGTGGCCATCGAGGGCGACAGCGCCTTCGGATTCAGCGGTATGGAGGTGGAGACCATCTGCCGCTACAACCTCCCCGTCGTCACCGTCGTACTCAACAACAGCGGCGTCTACCGCGGCAACGAGGCCTCCCCTTCGTCCGACCCGGCACCGACCGCCCTCACGGCCCACCACGACGTCATGATGAAGGCGTTCGGCGGCACGGGCTACCAGGCGACGACACCGGATGAGGTGGCCACGCACCTGCGCGAGGCGCTGGCGGCGGGCACCCCGGCACTCATCGACTGCGTGATCGACCCGTCCGACGGGACCGAGAGCGGCAACATCTCCCACCTCAACCCCAAGGGCATCACCATCCAGAAGTAACAAGGACGGCCGGCCCGCCCCGCCCCGCTCAGACCAACGCCACGACTCCTGGTCGAACAGCGAGGCGGGGCACGGCAATTGCCCGACCACTAAAACCGTGTCCTATGTGGTGAAGCCGCGACTACCAGCCCACCCGCCGACCACCCCGCAGCAACGGCACATGACAGAACTCCCGAACCCACAACCGTGGGTCCGGGAGTTTCCGATGTCCTGAGACATCACACTGCGGTCCTGACGGGATTTGAACCCGCGGCCCCCCTTGCCCCCAACAGGTCGGGCTAGGCATTTCCGCAGTTCGGAGTACCTGCGGCGCACGCAGCTCAGTGCTGCTGAGCTTGCGGTGTTCGGCCATGTGCACAGCGTGTGGTCCCCAAGTGGTCCCCGAATACGAGGAGCTGAGGTCTTGGCGGCTGTGCTGACGAGTCGCGGTGGGTGCGAGCGCGCCGCACACCACATCGACGCCGGGCCCGCTCCGGCTGCGAGCGTCACGTCCCTGCCGTTCGCCGTGCGCGAGGTGCAGGTTCACGCGGCTACCCCGCCGAGGCGGAGGCCGTGGCGCGCTCGCGGAGGCGACCGCCCCGGCGGCACGGTACACAGCTGCGGAGTCGCCTCCGGACGGGGCCCACCCGGAGAGGTCAGGGTGCGTGCAACCGCATCGCCGCACGCTCCGCGCCCTCCGGCGGCACCCCACGCCAGGACACCACGATCATGGTGAGGAAGGCCAGCGGCACCGTCCAGCACGCGGGCTGCGCCAGCAGCACCGTGACCACCCCGGAGTGCCAGTCCGTCGCCGCGGAGAGGAACGCGGCGCCCGTCGCCGCCGCCGCGCCCACCGCGAGCCCGGCCCCGGCGCCCTTGACCGTGAGCTGGGGCCACCAGATACCCAGCACCAGCAGCGGGCAGAACGTGGAGGCCGCTACGGCGAAAGCCCAGCCCACGAGGACGTTGATGTCCACATGGGAGGCGGGCAGGGAGAGCAGCACCGCGACCAAGGCCCCCGCGGCGACGGCCACCCGCAGGCGGGAGATCCCGCTGCCGAACAGGTCGTGCGACAGGCCGCCCGCCAGGGCGAGCAGCAGCCCGGAGGATGTCGAGAGGAAGGCGGCGAAAGCGCCGGCAGCGACCAGGGCGGTGAGTACGCTGCCGAGCGCCCCGGGCACCGCGACTCCGGGCACGACGACGGTCACCGTGTCCGTGGCGTTGTTCAGCACCAGTTGCGGAGTGAGCACCCGTCCCAGCAGCCCGTAGACCACCGGAAAGAGGTAGAAGAGGCCCAGCAGGGCGATCACCCGGACCGCGACGCGTCGGGCGACCTGGGCACTGGAGCTGGTGTGGAAGCGCATGATCACATGCGGCAGCCCGATCGCCCCCAGCGTCGTGGCCACCAGCACCGACCAGGTGGCCAGCAGCGGGTGGCCTGCACCCCCGATGTCCAGCAACGGGCGGCTCCACCCCTCTGGCACGCTGACCGGTGTGAACGCCTCCGCCCGCGTCTCCGCTCCGACATGGACCATCAGGAACACCGCGGGCACGGCGATGAACGCCAGCTTCACCAGGTAGTGGAACGCCTGCACGTACGTGGCCGAGCGCATGCCTCCCAGCGCGATGGAGCCGCTGACCACCAGCCCGGCCAGCACCACCCCCACCCAGTAGGGCGTGCCGCTGACCAGGTGGAGCACCACGCCCGCGCCCTTGAACTGCGGTACCAGGTACAGCCACATGATCACCAGCACGATCACCCCGCACAGCCGCCGGATGCCGGGAGAGCCGAGCCGGTACTCCGCGAAGTCGGGAACGGTGAAGGCGCCCGAGCGCCGCATCGGGCCCGCGACCAGCGCCACCACGGCCACATAGCCCGAGGTGAAGCCCACCGCGAACCACATCGTGCCGATCCCGTCCTTGAGCAGCAGCCCGGCGAGCCCGAGCACCGACGCGGCCGAGACGTACTCCCCGGCGATGGCCATGGCGTTCCAGCCCGGTGCGACCCGGCGGGAGGCGACCAGGAAGTCCGGTGTCGTACGGGCCGCGCGCACCCCGTAGAGGCCGATCGCCAGGCTCGCGGCCAGCAGGAATCCGATGGCCAGCAGCCCCGTCACGGTGCGACTCCCCCGAAGCCGTGCTCCTGCCCGGCCCCGTCGTGCGCAGTGTCCGCGTCACGCGGCCCGGGCGGCACGATGTCCGGGCCCCAGTCGTGGCCATAGGGGGAATCGGCGCCGTCCGGTTCGCCGCCTTCCCTGGCCTCCGTGCGCTCCGCCACCCGCACATGCGCGATGGCGATCAGCAGCAGAAGCGGATAGGTCGCGATGGCGAGCAGCAGCCAGGAGACGGGGACACCGCCCGCGGTCACCCGGTCGAGCACGGGCAGGGCAGCGATCACCCCGCTGGTGCCGAAGAGCACCACCCCGAGCAGGCCCATGGTGCGCAGGGCCGTCCGCCGCTGGGCGGCGAAGACCCGGCGGGCCCGCTCCGGGTCGGCCGGACCGGGCAGCGGCAGCGGCCGGGGCCGCACCCGGTGGCGGCGTGCCAGCGCGATCCGGGTCTGCGGGCTGGTGACCTTCGTCCGGCGAGGCCCCGTCATTGCGCGGCCCGCCCCAGCTCTCCGCTGCGCGCCGCCTCCATCAGCCGTTCGCGCAAGCCGCGCGCGTGCCGGCGGCTCACCGGTACGTCACCGGCGGGTGTGCAGGCCACCAGCCCGGAGGAACTGGTCACGCGCAGGTCGTGCACCCAGCCGACGGCGACCAGGTAACCGCGGTGCGCCCGCACGAAGCCGACCGGCGCCCACACCTCCTCCAGGTAGGACAGCGACAGCCGGATCAGATGCGTGCCGTCGGCCGTGTGCAGCCGCACATAGTCGCCGTGGGCCTCCGCGAACTGCACCTCGGCGCGGCGGACGAAGACGGTGTGGCGGCTGTGCTCGATCTGCACGACGTCCAGGCCGTCGTGCGGTGCCTCCTCGTCGGCCGCGCTCCCGCGCTGCCTGAGGACACGGGTGACGGATTCGGACAGCCGCTCCGGCCGCACAGGCTTGAGCAGGTAGTCGACCGCGCCGATCCCGAACGCCTCGATGGCGTGGGACTCGGAGGCGGTCACGAACACGATGGCGGGCGGCGCGGAGAGCCTGCTCAGCACCCGTGCCAGGTCCATCCCGTCCAGGCCGGGCATGGAGATGTCCAGGAAGACGGCGTCGAAGGCGGGTGTCCCCAGCAGCCGTACCGCCGCCTCGCCGCTCTCCGCGGACACCACGTCGGCGACCTCCGGTATGGCGCCGAGCAGTACCGCGAGCTCCTCCCGGGTGGAGGGTTCGTCCTCGACGACGAGGACGCGCAGCCCCGGGGACGTGTGGGCCGTGCCTGTCATTCCGCCAGCACTCCTCGCATGAAGCGCGGCACCCGGATGACCACTTTGGTGCCGCTGCCGGGCGCCGTCTCGATGAGCAGACCGTGTTCCGGCCCGTACACCGCGCGCAACCGCTGGTCCACGTTGGCCATGCCGACGCCGCGGGCCGGCGGGCCCGTCCCGGCGAGGATCGCGCGGGCGAACTCCGGCTCCATGCCGACGCCGTCGTCCTCGATCTCGATGATGCACAGCGGCCCCTCGCCGAAGCCGGACACGCTGATGTGACCGCGTCCTGACCGGCGCTCCAGCCCGTGCCGGACGGCATTCTCCACGATGGGCTGCACCACCAGGAAGGGGATGGCGACGGGAAGGACCTCCGGGGCCATGCGCACGGTGATGTCGAAGCGGTCGTCGAAGCGGGCCCGCTGGAGCTCCAGATACGTCTGGGTCGCCTGCAGCTCGGCGGCCACGGTTGCGTAGTCGCCCTGCGTGGAGAAGCTGTACCGCAGGTAGTCGGCGAAGTCCGTGAGGAGCCCGCGGGCAAGGTCCGGATCGCTGTGGACGCGGGCGGCGATCACGGCCAGCGCGTTGTGCAGGAAGTGCGGTGAGATCTGGGCGCGCAGGGTGCGCAGGTCCGCGGCGGCGATACGGGCGCGCGCGGTGCGCAGCTCGGCATGGTCCAACGCGTCGGCGACCAGGGCCGCGGTTTCGGTCAGATCCTCTTCGGCGATCTCGCCGGCGGCGATCAGGCAGCCCGCCAGGTCGTTGGCGACGAGCAGCGGGGCCGCGGAGAGCGGGGGCCGGCGCAGCACCGTCCCGTGTTCGTACACCTGGGAGAGGAGCGCGTCCGGCTCGCTGCCCGGTGGCAGCGTCCCGTGCCGGGCGACCGGCCCGTCGAGGTTGGCGAGGACGACGGCGTCGGCGCCCAGCAGCCGCCGTATGCGGCGCGCGGCCGCGGTGTTCCGGCCGCCGCGCAGTCCGTCCTGGAGGTCGCTGCCGAGCAGCCGGAGCTCGCGCAGCACGCCGCTGGTCGCGGCCCGCGCCGCGGACGGCGGTGGCGCTCCGCGGCGCCTGGGACGGCGGGCGAGGCGGTACCAGGGGGTCCTGTTCACGGGCCGACGGTAACCCAGTGCGGGAGGAATGGATCTGGTCAGGATGGGCGAAGGGCTGCGGCACCGTGCCGACCCTCTGTACTCGTGGGATGCCCGGGTCCGACGGGACTCCGGGGCGCCGGCGTGGAGGGAGTGGCGCCATCCGGAGGTGGTCCGCCGTCGGACCCGGGCGTGGGTCGGTGCCGGCCCGTCAGTGCTGGGAGGCCCGTTCGGCGCCCGCACCGGTCAGGGCCCGCACCTGGAGCTGCGCGAAGCGGCGCGGGTCGTTCTCCCTGGACATCAGGGTTCCGACGATCGCGCAGAGGAGACCCAGCGGGATCGAGACCAGACCCGGGTTGGCCAGCGGGAACCAGCTGAAGTCGGCGCCTGTGACCAGCGCCGTCTCCGAGCCGGAGACCACCGGCGAGAAGATGACCAGGCCCACGGAGCTCACCAGGCCGCCGTAGATTCCGGCCACCGCGCCCTGGGTGTTGAACCGCTTCCAGAAGAGGCTCAGCAGCAGGGTGGGGAGGTTGGCGGAAGCCGCGATGGCGAATGCCAGCGCCACCAGGAAGGCGACGTTGAGGCTCTGGGCGAAGATCGCCAGGACGATCGCCGCGGCGCCCACCCCGAAGGCGGCCAGCCGGGCAACCTTGACCTCCTCCTGGTCGGTCGCCTTCCCCCGGCGGAGCACGCTGTTGTAGAAGTCGTGCGCCAGCGAGGACGAGGAGGCGATGGTCAGGCCCGCCACCGTGGAGAGGATGGCGGCGAAGGCCACCGCCGCGATGACGGCCAGCATGATCGCGGCCAGTCCGGAACCGCCGAAGTGGTCGCCCGCCGCCTCGGCCAGCTGGGGGGCCGCCGTGTTCCCGGCGGGGTCCTGCTTGGTGATCGCGTCCTTGCCGACCAGCGCCGCCGCACCGAAGCCCAGCACCAGGGTCATCAGGTAGAACGAGCCGATCAGGCCGATGCCCCAGTTCACTGACTTACGGGCGGTCTTCGAGTCCGGCACCGTGTAGAAGCGGATCAAGATGTGCGGAAGGCCCGCGGTACCCAGGACCAGCGCCAGCCCCAGGCTGATCATGTCAAGCTTGTTCCAGAGCGTCTGCAGTGCGTCACCGGGCACCTCGGTGCCGAACCTGAGCCCCGGTTCCAGGAACGCCTGGCCGACCCCGCTGGTTTTCGCCGCGTCGCCCATCAGTTCGCCGAAGTTGAATCCGTAGATCGCCAGCACCATGACGGTGAGCAGGAACGCGCCGCCCATGAGCATGCCGGCCTTGATGATCTGCACCCAGGTGGTGCCCTTCATCCCGCCGAAGGTGACGTAGACGATCATCAGGATTCCTACGACGACGATGCCCGCGACCTTGGCCGTGGCCGCGTCCATGCCCAGGTAGGTCTCGCCGGGCCGGATGCCCAGCAGCAGCGCTATCAGCGCGCCCGCACCGACCATCTGGGCCAGCAGGTAGAAGACGGACACCGTGATCGTGGAGACCGCGGCGGCCGTACGTACCGGGCGCTGCCGCATCCGGTACGACAGCACGTCGGCCATGGTGAACCGGCCGGAGTTGCGCAGCAGTTCCGCCACCAGCAGAAGCGCCACCAGCCAGGCCACCAGGAAGCCGATGGAGTACAGGAAGCCGTCGTAACCGAAGAGCGAGATCATGCCCGCGATGCCCAGGAAGGACGCCGCCGACATGTAGTCGCTGCCGATGGCGAAGCCGTTCTGCATGCCGGTGAAACCGCGGCCGCCGGAGTGGAAGTCGGTGGCCGAGCGGGTCTGCCTGCTCGCCCACACAGTCACCCCCAGGGTCACTGCGATCATCGCCAGGAAGAGCACCACGGTCCAGGTGCGGCCGGTTGACTCGGTCGCCTGCGCAAGGAAGTTCATGCCCGCACCCCCTCGTCGCCGTCACCGGTGCCGTCCAGTTCGCCGCGGAGCTGCCCGGCCAGCGGGTCCAGCCGGCGGGCGGCGTACCGGGAGTAGAGGACGGCGATGCCGAAGGTGGAGGCGAACTGCAGTAGTCCGAGGACGAGCGCCAGGTTGACCTGGCCGAAGAGCACGGTGGACATCGCGTCCCGCATGTAGGCGGACATCAGGACGTACAGCAGGTACCACGCGAAGAACGCGACGCTCATGGGCAGGACGAAGGTCGCGAGCCGGCGCCTGAGGTCCTGGAAGCGCGGATCGCTGTGCATCGCGACCGTGTGCTCCACCGCCTCCCCGGGGGAGCGTGGCGGTGCGGGGGGCTGGGTCGACATCTGCGCCTCCTCGTCGTCAAATGGGCGACTTGGGCCCATGGAATGGAGGCAACGTAGGCAGCGGCACCCCCGCGGGGAAGCGGCGCACAGCGCCGTGCGGCGAACGTGTCGGGTACGCGACGAACGGTCGGGGACCGTGCGACGGGCGGCCCATATCGGCGCCCAGCGGTCGTCGCACCGGCCGGGCGGCCTTCTGCCGGGGAACGGGCCGGGGTGGGGGCAGGCGCTGACCCTCACTCAGTGGGCGGGCCCCGCTCCCGTGGCGAGCGCCCGACGGGTGAGTGGCACGCGCGGCCGCGTCTCAGGCTGTGCGCCGGGCCACCAACCGTCAGAGGGAGGTGACCTCGGTCGCGCGGGCGGCAGTCAAGAGGCACCCCGGTATCGGATGCAGGGTGTGGTGACATCTTGACCTGCCCGTGCATCAGGTCAATACAACTGGGCCCGGGTCGGCCACGCCCGGCGTGAACAACCCGAGGGCGCACCGCTGGAGGGTCTGGTGTTCTGCTTGCCGCGGCGGCTCCCCGCTGCGTGCCCAAGGTTGAAATGCGCCGGCGAGGCGCGGAGATCGGCCTGCCCAGGATCGCTCTGCACGACCTGCGGCACACCGCCGCCTCGATCATGATCAGCTCGCGGGTGCCGCTGGCCCTGGTCTCCAAGACCCTGCGTCACTGCGGGAACGTCAATCGGTCCGGGTGCGGAGGCTCCGCGCCAGGGTGGGGATCATTACCGTCGCAGGAACGAGGTGCAGCCCGAGCAGAACGGTGGTGCTGGCGGTGTCTGCCGCGGAGAGGAGGGGCGGGACCAAGGAGATCGCGGTCAGCGGCACGGCCGTCCACACGAATCGCTCGGCAGGGCGAGCGCTCCAGCGAAGAAGAGCGGCGGCGATGACGATGCCCACGACGGAGAAGAAGCCGGTCACGACGGCGAAGCCGGGCAGCGGGATCGTCTCGCCACCATCGGGGACTTCGAAGTCGACGCCGACGGCCTGGGCGAGCGCAGCGGCGAGGGTGGTGGCCACCGTCGCAGCGAGCGTGGCAATGAAGCCGGTGCCGGCGAGCCCGCGCAGGCGGAGGGTGTGGCTGGCCCGCACCGTCGCCGGGCCTGCTACGACCCTGTCGTCGTTCATGCTGTTCATGTCGGTCCTCCATATTCGGTAACCGGCGTACGGGGTGGGTTGACTGGCATGTGACGGTCCTGGCCTGAGGGTGACGACGAGCACTCTCGCCGTGTGACGGCCGGGGTTCCGCAGGGCGCGGACGCCGGTGCCGCGGAGCCAGAACCCGGCGTCGCGTCCGAGGACCGGACCGGGCTCGCCGTCGCGCGGCTCCAGCTGAACCCGCCCGCGCGTGACGACGCCGAACGCGGGTCCCACCACTCCTCCGCGACCACCGCGATACGCGCGCCACCGCGCAGCGCGAGCGTCCGCACCGGGACTACTCCGTGCCCTCCGGCGGCAGGCGCTCCGGCAGCCCGAGCCGCGGGAACCGGTCGGCGTGGAAGGTGACGATCTCGGTGATCGCACCGCCGGTGACGCGCAGGACGTCGATCGTCAGAGGCAGGTACGCGCCCTCGTCCTTCCGCCAGAGGTAGAAGGCGACAGCGGGCTGCCGGTTCACGGAGGTTCGGACGGCGCGCAGCCCCGCCATGCCCTCGAAGCCGTCCTCGACCCAGCTGTTCACGACCGTGTCGCGGCCGATGTACAGGCCCGGGGTGGGCGGCATCGAGAAGCGGACGTCGTCGCGCAGCATCGAGGCGAGCGCCGGGATGTCCGTGGCCACGCTGGCGTCGGTGAAGCGGCGCACCAACTCGCGCGTCCCACTGTCCTCGTCGCCGCCGGTCCAGTCCTGCCGTTCGGCGGGCAGGTGCTCCCGCATGCCGGCGCGGGCCCGCTGCAGCGCGCTGTTCACGGAGTTGACGGAGTTCCCGAGGAGCTCCGCGACGTCCTTCGCCGGCCAGCCGAGCACGTCCCGCAGGATCAGCACGGCCCGCGGGCGCGGCGCGAGGTGCTGGACCGCGACCAGGTACGCCAGCTCGATCGTCTCCCGCGCGACGGCGACGGTCTCCGGCTCGTCGGCGTCACCCGCGGGCAACTCGTCGAGCAGCCGGTCCGGGTAGGGCTGAAGCCACAGCACCTCTCCACCGGTCGCGGGCTCCGGGCGGCGCTTGGCCAGCAGGTCCAGGCAGGCGTTGGTGGCGATCCGGTACAGCCAGGCCCGGAAGGTCGACCGCCCCTCGAAAGTCTCCCGCCGCCGCCAGGCACGAAGGAACGTCTCCTGCACGGTGTCCTCGGCGTCCTCGAACGACCCGAGCATCCGGTAGCAGTGCACGTGCAGCTCCCGCCGGTGCCGCTCCGCCAGCCCCGAGAACGCCGCCTCGCCGACCTCGCCCAGCCCGCTCACGCCCAGCTCCTCCAGCCGCGTGTCCGCACTCATCACGTCATCCTTCCGCCTCGTCGCATCCCGTCGTAGGTGTGACGGGTACGGGCGCGACAACTCATCACCAGGGCCGGTCGGCCCGACTGTGCAGCCGTACACAGACGGAACCCGGTTGCCCGCCGCCGGGGCGGAGGTCCGTCGAGGTCTGTTCGCGGTGGCGTCACCTCAAGGCCCCCGGTCGGTTGCGTCGATCCAGGCATGACCGGTGGCGTCCCAGGAGCGGTGTAAAACGGCTCGGGGAGCAGGCTCCTCGGTGATGTTGCGCGGCGGCTGTGACGGCCTTGGTGATCGTCTCCAGCGTGATGGGCGGGTGCCCCAGCTGGCGGGCGAAGCAAGCATCAAGACGGCCGGAGCGAGCCAGCTTCGACCTGCCGCCGTCGGCGGAGCAGGCGGAGCGGCTCGGCGTCGCGCTCCATGTGGTCTACCTCGTCCTCAACGAGGGCTACACGGCCACGGTCGGGCCCGCAGCTGTTGCGGGCCGAGCTGACGGCCGAGGCCATCCGGCCGGCCCGCGAGCTCCATCGACCGGTCCCCGGCGACGGCGAGGTGGCCGGGCTCCTGGGACTTCCGCCGCTGATCGACGCCCGCCGCCAGGCCCGCAGGCCCCGGACGGGGCCCCGGTGCCGCTGAGCGAGCAGGACCGGACGCTCTGGAACACCAAAGCCATCGCCGAGGGCGTGGCCCTCTCTCAACCGGAACGAAGATCCGGTGCAGTCACCTCACCACCTCGGGAGGCGGCTCGGGCTTCCGCTATGGGGGGTGCGTGGCCTCCTCGATCGCGCCGTGCGGCCGATGAACTTCCCGGGCTCCGGTCGGACGGGCGGATCAGCGCAGTCCGGCGAAGAGGTCGTTCTCGGGTACGGCCGCGCCTGTGGCGTCCTTGACTCGTACGAAGGTCTCCATGCCCATCAACTCGCCGAACCTCTCCTTGCCCATCTTGAGGAAGAAGATGTTCTCGCCCTGACTGGCGTGCGCGGCCAGCGCATCGAACTTCTGGCTGCTGAACGCGGTGGTGTCCACCCACGTGGTGATCTCAGCGTCGGGGAGGCCGATCTCGGCCATCGCGGCGGCCTCGGCGGGATCCGGCTCCGGCATGTCCTCATGGAACTCGCGCATGGTCTCCTCGAACCGCTGCATCATCGAGCGGGGCATCGTCGTCCAGTACGTCTTCGGCGTCAGCGCGGTCATCTCCAGCGCCGCCATCGTGATGCGGTGGGCCTGGATGTGGTCGGGGTGGCCGTAGAAGCCGTTCTCGTCGTAGGTGACGACCACGTCGGGGCGGTAGTGCTGCATGAGTTCCGCAAGTCGGGCGGCGCCTTCCTCCACGGGGGTCTGCCAGAAGGATCCGGGGGCGTCGTTGCTCGGCCAGCCCGTCATCCCGGAGTCGGCGTAGTCCAGCATCTCCAGATCGCTGACCTTCAGGACGTCGCAGCTCGCCCTGAGTTCTTGACGGCGCATCAGGGCAACGGCCGCCGGATCGTGCTCGGGATCGCCCGGCTTGGCACCCCCCGGTCCGTCACCGCAACCGCCGTCGGTACACGTCACGAGAACCGTGCGGATGCCCTCCGCCGCGTACCGCGCCAGGACCCCTCCGGTTCCGGTGGCCTCGTCGTCGGGGTGGGCGTGTACTGCCATGAGCGTCAAGGGCCGGTCAGTCACGAAACAGTCCTCCTGCAGAAGTACATCTCGGTCCGAGTGAGCGGCGGGCGTGCCGCTGTCCCGGGGCCGGGATCCTGGTCGGGCGGACGACCTCGTGGTCTCCGTGTTCCCTGCCCGTGCGGCGCCGGCCCTCGGTGGATGCAACCGTGCCGACTGGCCCGGCTGTTCCCGGCGCGGAAGGAGATCCACTCGTGGCCTCCATGGACCTTCGGCTCGTACGGCTCCGGGGGCGTGCGGCGGCACGATCCCCTTGACTGCCTGCAGGCCATCCGGTCCGCACGGCCCGAGGCGCGTAACCGGGTCTGGTCGCCGGCGGGCAAACACGCTCCGGACGCCGGTGGACAGGTCACGGTTGTCCTCGACAGTGCCCCGGTACTCGACCGCGTCCTTGCCCGCAGCACCCGATCGGCCCGGCTCGGTAGCATGCAACGCATGGCCATCAAACTTGAGAACGTCGGCATCGCCGTTCGCGACCTCGAAGCGACGATCTCCTTTTTCACCGACCTGGGCCTCACGGTCGTCGGCCGTGACACGGTCAGTGGTGAGTGGACCGACACCGCCGTCGGCCTGGATGGCAATCACGCCAACATCGCGATGCTCCAGACGCCGGACGGTCACGGTCGCCTTGAGCTTTTCGAGTACATCCACCCCGAAGCGATCGAGTCGGAGCCCACTCGTCCCAACGAGATCGGCATGCATCGCGTCGCCTTCTCAGTCGACGACATCGACAAAGCCCTCGAGGCAGCCGCAAAGCACGGATGCCGTCCGCTTCGCGGTGTGGCGTCTTACGAGGACGTCTACAAGCTCACGTACCTCCGAGGTCCCAGCGGCATCCTTGTGATGCTCGCCGAGGAGCTGAAGAAGAACTGACGGCGCTCGCCGCCCGGAGCGCACCGATGGACGTGATCCGTTCGACGTGCGCTGCGCGAACATGAATCCGGGCCGTCTGTGCGAGCGATATCGTCGACCCGTCTCCTGAGCTCTGCAGGCCCTGCGGTGGGCGTGGAGCCGTACGCACTGGGCCTCCTGGAGGCAGGAAGGGCGTGGCTCACCGCCCGAGCCCAGGTATCCGATGACTGAAAAGATCGACTTCAAGAAGACCCTTGACAGCTACCGGGCGAAACGAGGCGAGTTCCGGGTCGTACACCTGCCCGCCATGCGGTATCTGATGGTTGACGGCCACGGCGATCCGAACACCTCACCGGCCTTTGTCGAGGCGCTCGGCGCGCTGTATCCGGTGGCGTACAAGTTGAAGTTCGCCAGCAAGCTGGATCTCGGCCGGGACTACGTCGTCCCGCCCTTGGAGGGGTTGTGGTGGGCCGAGGACATGGACGCCTTCACGGCTTCGCGTGACAAGTCCCGGTGGGACTGGACGATGATGCTCCTGGTCCCTGACTGGATTGACCAGGGCATGTTCCGAAGTGCCGTCGAGCGGGCCGGAGCCAAGGCCCCACCCATCCGTCTCGGCGACGTCCGCCTTGAGAGTCTGTCCGAGGGGCAGTGCGTGCAGACGCTCCACATCGGTTCGTTCGACGACGAAGCCGCGGTCCTCGAGCGCATGCACCACGAGTTCATCCCCGACAACGGCCTTCGTATGGACGGCAAACACCACGAGATCTACCTCAGCGACTTCCGCAAAGTCGCCCCTGAGCGCCTGCGCACCATCCTCAGGCAGCCCGTTCTTCCCCGAACGGCAGCGGCCACCGCCCGAGCTCAAGAATGACCACGTTCTTCGACGAGTTCGACCTCGAAGTCATCGGTCAGCGTCTCGAACCGGATCGCGCCGTGCTGACATGCCGGGGCGCTGGGGCCGACCACTGATGTCGTCGCTGCGGATGGGGAGGCACATCGCGGACACCGTCGTTCGGCAACAGGCACACGCATCGCTTGGGTTGGCGCACCTCGTCCCTGGAGGTCGGTGCGCGCCGCGACCGGTGCACCGGCTGGGGCACGTGTGGCGCCCAGACACCAGCCCCGCGGCTGAGCCGCGGGGCCATTTGGGCCCGGCGCCGACTGCGTCGGGGCGCAAACCTCAGCCTGCATTGGGGCACCACAGTCCGGACCTCACTTCTGCATCCCGGGCCGGCCTGAACGCGGAGCGTGCAACTGAGGGACATGGCCGGTCTGTTCGCCAAGCTTTCCTCGTGCCGACCACGGTGCGCCGCCTCGCAGCCCTGCCCCCGCCTGAACTGCCACAGCAACCCCGGACGAGAAGCAGACGCCGACGGTCGCTGCCCGGCCGACAGCTGCCCACGGAGGAGCCGCCGTCCGGCGTCCTGCACGTGACAGGCTGCCAGGCGCAAACCCAAGTCCGAGACATGGGTCGGTCCCTTCACCGTCGGCGTACTGCGCGAAGCCCGCAACTGCTCGCGAAAGCCCTGCCGTTCGGCGGTCGTTCGGTACGTACACGAGGGCGCCTCGCCAGAGGCGGCGTGGGACCGGGCCTCATCCGGCTTGGCTCAAGCCCATGTGGTTACGTCGTTGCTCACCACTGTCGACATGCTCGTCAACCGCAGTGTTGGCCGTGGTCACTGTGCGCGGGGCCTGTCACCTCCGATACCGCTGCGCCACTGCCGTGAAGGCGGCTTTGGGCTCCCACTCCATGTCGGGGTAGGTCTGCCCCCGGCGCCCTTCGAGGAGTTTGACGATGCCCAGGCCGGCCCGGTCCAAGTCGTTTCTGGGGTCGCCGTCAGGGCGGTGCGGGTAGCCAGGCAAGGCGAACAAGAACACGAACGCGCTGTCCACGCCCTCGGTCTCGAAAATCTCCAGCAGGTCACTCAGATAAGCGGCCTGGCCGGCCTCGTCCCGCTCGTATATGCCGTTCAGCCGTAGAGGGGCCCTGGTCTCCGGGTCGTACTCGACCACGTCCAGCACCCGCCCGCCGCGGTCTCCCGCGCCGCAGTAGGCCGCCGTGCCGAACCCGGTGATGGCCAGCGGCTTCGGGCCTTGGGCCAGGGTGCGCACCGCGTCCCGGAACCGGTCGGCGACCTCGGCGGAGCGGATCAGCTCGAACGTCACAATGTCGAAGGGAGTCCAGTCGACCTGCTCGAACTGGATGGATGCATAAGTGAGCTTTCCTTGGAAGCGCGCGCGGATCGTGTCCGCGGCGTCGCGGAGGAATGCGTTGATGCGCACGCCGAGTTCGTGCATTGCTTCGGCCCGCCGCTCGGGTCGGCTCATCAGCTGCTCGACCCGCTCCTCGGGGCTCTCTCCGGGCAGGAACCCGCGGTTCATCACGCTCAGTTCGACCCCTGCGACGAACACGACTGTGGCCCCCTGCTGCCGGAGCCGTTCCGCTCGCTCGGCGCAGTCGCGGAAGAGCGTGTGGATCTGCTCCGTTTCCAGCTCCAGCGGATACGGGGAGAACCAGACCTCCATGCCGAGCTCGGCGGCGGCACCTGCGGCCAGCTCCAGTCGGTCCGGGTCGCCGCCGATGATCTGGACCGCGTTGCAGTGCAGGTCGTCGCGGATGACGGCGAGTTCACGCCGGACCACCGCAGGGTCGTAGTGCTCGCGGGACATCTGGCCGTGCACGACGAATCCGGTGTCGTAGGTCATTCCTCTTGCTCGCATGGTGACGTCCTCTCTGCCGGTCTCGGGAGGGTCGAGACTGACAAGAAAAGTGCGTGTGCGCAAGTTTGCGTGCACGCAGCTCCGCGTGGGACGCTGGCACCGTGACGACACGACCACCAGGGCTGAGGGAACGAAAGAAGCAGGCCACACGCGAGGCGCTACGCGAGGCGGCCCTGCGCCTGGCCGTGGAGCGCGGACCGGACCAGGTACGGGTCGAGGACATCGCCGAGGCGGCCGGGGTCTCGCCGCGCACCTACAACAACTACTTCGCCAGCCGCGAGCAGGCGATCGTCTCCGCTGTCACCGCGGACCGGGAGGCGCGGATCGCGGCAGCGGTCGCGGCCCGGCCCGCTGGAGTGCGCCTGGCTGACGCCGTCACCGAAGCGGTGGTCGAGCAGTACACCAACGCCGGTGAGCGCGTACACGAGGCCCTGCTGCTGATCACCACCCGGACCGCGCTGCGCGACGCGTTCCTCGATACCACCGCCGGCATCGAGCCCCCTCTTGCGGCGGTTATCGCCGAGCGCCTGGGTGACGCCGGAGCGCACACGGCCCGCGTCCTCGCGGCGAGTGTGGCGGCGGCGGTTCGCATCGCATTGGAAGGTTGGCTCAAACCGGCCGGGAACGCAGGGGCCGCCGGGAGGTTCGCCGCCGGAGGACTGGTCGTGCCCTCCGGCTCACTGTCCGACCAACTCTGCGCGGCGCTGGCCCCGCTCGCGCCCGCGTTCGACGCCGCCGAGCGGTACACCCAGAGTTGAAGCCGACCCAACTGGGGCGTCCGCCGGACAAACAGTAGATCCGGAACATGGCGATGCACCTGCCGCCGTCATCATCGTCAGCCGGCTCAACATAGATGACGCCTTGTCAGGGCGCGGTCTGCGAGAGCGGATCGTGCGCTGACACGGCCGGACACAAAAGAAGGCCCACTGACCTGGAGATCCGCTCTCCGTCAGCGGGCCTCTCACGCTGTCGGGACGGCGGGAGTTGAACCCACGACCCCTCGACCCACAGAACATCGGGGTAGGGGTTCCCGCAGCTCACGACGAATGTGGCGCACATGTGGCCGTTCCAGTGAGCTGCCGGTGTTCGGGAACGCGCATACCGTGTGGTCCCAGATCGGTCCCGGGCGTTCACGAGGGATGCCCGGGAACGGTGTGAGTTTTCTGAGGCGGATTCCAGGGCGCAGCACGTGAGCCCACCCGTTCACGCGAGGGCTCAGTGCGCGCTGGGCGGCGGTGCGTTGGTGTTGGTGGTCGTCTCCTCTGATGGACTGCCGCCCGCCACAACGGAGAGCAGCGCTTGGTCGCCCTCCGCGATCCGGCGCGCGATGACGGACAGTTGCTCGTGGTGGGCTCGTGCGTGATCCCGGATCACCCTGAACGCCTCATCCATCGGCACCTGGAGCCGCGCGGACAGTACTCCCTTGGCCTGCTCGATCGTGACCCTGCTGGTCAGGGCGTTGTGCAGCTGGCCTGCAAGGATCTCGCCCTCCCGCAGACTGCGCTGGGACAGGATGCTGAGGGTGGAGATGTCGGCCAGTGCCTGACCTACGTGCAGGTCGGCATCGCTCAGCGTGCGGGACTCGCTGTGGAAGAGGTTGAGGGTGCCGATGATTTCGCCGCGCAGGCGCATCGGGAGTGCGTGGAGCGAGGCGAAGCCGGCTTCGCGTGCAGCCTCCCTGAGACGTGGCCAGTTCGGGGTGTCAAGGTCTGCGTTGATCACCGGCTGCCCCGTCCTGAAACACTCCAGGCTGGGCCCGGCCTCGGTCTGCGACTCGAAGACGTCCAGGGTCCGGGCATGCTCCGAAGAGGCCGCGGCCGACCGCAGCCGGCCATGCTGATCGCCGAGCATGAGTCCGGCGGCCTGCACATCGAGCAGTTCGACGCAGCGGTGGGTCAGGGTGTGCAGGAGGTCCATGACGTCGAAGTCATCGACAAGAGTGTCCGCCAACTCCACGAACACCGTGACCAGTTGTTGTTCACGCATCGTGAGTCTTCCTCCAGCCGCCGCCTGCCGCCGGGCGGTGCGAGTAGCCGCGTTTGTCCATTGTCCGGTGTGAATCCAGGTTCGTCATCGGTGGTCGTTGAAGTCCAGTCGCTTCGCCACGACGTCCGCAGCGACCTCGTCAATGGGACGGTTGGTGCCGAAGGCGTGTCCCCGCAAGCGGACCAGCGCCTCGTCCACACCGACGCCCAGTTGTGCAGCGATCATCCCGGTGGCCTGGTGCACGGAGGTACGCAGGACGACGAACTCGCCGTCAAGGCCCAGACGTAGCAGCAGTGAGGTCAGCGTGTCGGCCAGGACCAGAACGTCACCGATCTGCTCCGTGCTCATGGAGCCTGGCGAATCGCGATGCAGCTCCAGTACACCGAGACCGATCGCCCCGATTCGCAGCGGGAATGCGAACACCGCGCGCACCCCCAGTTCGCCGGCCGCGCTGGCGAAGCCCGGCCAGCGGGGTATCGGCATTTCGACCAGATCCGGTTCGAGCACGAGAACTCCGTGACGTGCGGCGTCGACGGACGGGCCCTCTCCCAGCGTCAACTGGAGGTTCCCCAAGGCGGCGTTCGTCGCCCCATCGGACCAGATGCTCTCGGCAATTCCCGCCGTTGTGGTGACGACCGCGCCAAGGCCGCTGACGCCCGCCACGGTTGCTACCTGCTCAGCCAGCAGCGCGGTCAGATCGCCGTTCGAGGTGATCTGTCCCAAGACTGCCATCATCCGCTCACTGGCCACTATCGCTCGTCCCTCGCCGAGTTCCGGGTTGTGCCTCGTCGTCCCGGCCTTGATGTACCGGGCCCTCGAGGGGCCACGTGCAGCAACGGCTCCCGCGAAGCACGTTGCCACTCTGTGTGGGCTTGGCTGTTCTGTGCGCCAGTGATCTTGGCCGTCACGCGACGGCACGACGGTCCGATACAAGCCACATTACTATCCCGGCGCGCGACCCAAGTGGGCCGGCTTGACTCCTCAGAGCAATGGCGCTAGCCGCTCGATCAGGACTGATGCAGTGCACGCATGGTCCTTCCTCCGAACTGAGGCAGCGCTCAGCGTCACCCCGCAAGGGCAGGACGACGGTGGCCCGAAGTCGTCCCACAGTCCTCGAAGAATGCCGCCTGCGCATCGCTGGGCCAGGCAGCACACTGGGAACGACAAAAGCCCGCTGACCTGGAGAGCAGCGCGCTGCCCCCGACCCCGTCTCGGAAGAATCCGGCGCGGGCGGCCACGAACGTGGCGTTGTGACGAGGCGGCGGTGGTGCAGGACAGCACCCATGGGGGTGCCGATCCTCCCGGAGATGTAGTGGATCTGCGGCGGCAACAGGGTCCGCCCGTGGCAGCGGTTCGCGGCGGTGCCGCACTCGGCGAGCCATCCGGTGAAGGAGGAGATCCCTCGCGTAGGCGGGGAAGCCCGGGCTGTATCCGTTCCACCGCCGTGGCCATCTCCGTCTCACGGAAGGAGTCGGTGCAGGAGTCCTACGGCGTCGGTCTGGGGACGTGTGCTGGAGTTCGGCGCCGCGCAGTGGGGTTGACGGTGACGAGGACGGGCCCGGCGAGTGCGGCGCCGTACTGGAGGGGGCCCACTCGGGGATGTTGGGGCCCAGACGGCGATGTGCTCGCCCCAGGGCGAACCGTGCGGCCAGCCAGGACGCGGCGTGCTCGGCGTCGTCCAGGAGCTGGGCGCAGGTCCAGGTGCGATCGCGAACCATCCCTTGACCCAAAGCAGGCAGCGCTTTTACGTTCATTTTGCCATGGGTAGGCAAGAGGTGGCCCTCCGCCACGGACCCGAGGACCGACCGGGAGTCTCCATGCGCGCACGTGACCTTGCCGAGCCCTATCCCTCGATCGGCCTGGGGGACCCCCTCACCGCCGCTGCCGATCTCCTGGTGGAGCAGCGGCTGCCGGCCCTGCTGGTGCTCGACCCGTTCGGGCTTCCGGTCGGCGTGCTGCGAGCTGAGCAGCTGATCGACGCCTGCCTGCCGCGCTATCTCATACAGGACCCGCTGCTCGCTCAGATCATCGACGAGAGGTACGCCGACCGGCTGCGCGTGGCGCCCGAGCAGTTGGTGTCCGACTGTCTGCGACTGGGCAGCCCCAAGCCGTTCTGGGTCACCCCGAACTGCACCGTCGTGGAGATCGCCGAGCTGATGGCGCGCACCGGCTCCCCGGTCGTGGCGGTGATGGACACGAACACCGACGGCACGCCCCAGCTCGTCGGGGCGGTCACTGCCACCCGGCTCGTGGAGCGGCTGCGGCAGGTCACGCCCGCGTGACAAGCCCGCCGGGGGCTACAGCAAGGCCAGCAGGAGCACGCCGCCCAGCAGCAGCACCGCCCACCAGACCATCGAGTGGGTCGGCCACGGTGCGATGACCCTGCCGTTCACCGACGATCGGACCGTCGTCTCCCACAGGGACGTGGCGCTGTGGCGCAGTGGCGTGCCCACGGTCCGGCGTAGTCGGGGCACGGCTCGGATCAGGGCGTGCCAGGCGGAGGGGAGGGCGCGGCGGTAGACCGCGTCGGCGTCGAGGTTCACCGAGCGGATTTCCGGGGGGTAGAGGCCGGTGCGGACCAGCAGCGTGAAGGCCATCGAGGCGAGCAGCAGTAGTTGCAGTTGGTTGATCACGTGGGGCGTCGTGTAAGGCGCGTAGTCCATGGTGTGCGGCAGGAGCTCGTAGAAGAGGTCCGGCGCCACCCCGATGCCTACGCAGAGGACAGCGGCCATTGTCATCGCGATGCGCATGTTCAGCGGGGCCTCGGAAACCCGGAAGCCCCGGTCGTGGGCGAAGAAGGCGAAGTAGGGGATCTTGATGCCGGCGTGGTGGAACACGCCGGCGGAGGCGAACAACAGCAGGAGCCAGGCCACGGTTTGGTGTTCCTGGCCGACCGCCTCCATGATCAGCGACTTGGTGACGAAGCCGGAGAAGAGCGGGAACGCGGAGATGGACGCCGCACCGATCATGCACAGCACTGTTGTCTGCGGCATGGACTTGTAGAGGCCGCCGAGTTCGGAGCCCTTGACGGTGCCGGTACGCAGCAGCACGGCGCCCATGGCCATGAACAGCAGACTCTTGAACACCATGTCCGCCACAGCGTGCGCGCTCGCGCCGTTCACTCCGAGGGCGCCGCCGATCCCGACCCCCGCGACCATGAACCCCAGCTGGTTGATCATGCTGTACGCCAGCACGCGGCGCAGGTCGTTCTCGATCACGGCGTAGAAGATCGGGAACACGGTCATGAGCACGCCGACCCAGATCAGTATCTCGGTGCCCGGGAAGCCGCGGGCCAGCACGTAGACCGCGAGCTTCGTCGTGAACGGCGAGAGCGCCACCGTGCCGACGACCGTCGACTCCGGGTAGGTGTCGGTCAGCCACGCGTGCAGCAGAGGGAAGGCGCACTTGATGCCCACCGCGGCGAGGATCAGCGCGTCGCCGGGGCCGTTCAGCCCGAGATAGCTGAACTCCAGGCCGCCGCCCTCCTGGACCCGCAGTGCCGTTCCGGCCAGCAGCAGCAGGCCGGAGATCAGTTGCGCGACGAGGTATCGCATCCCCGCGCGATAGCTGCGCTCCGTACGCCCCGCCCAGATCAGGAAGGCCGACGACAGACCGGCGAGCTCCCAGAACACGAACAGCGTCAGGAGGTCGCCGGCCAGTGCGCCGCCGACCGCGGTGCCCGCGTACGCGAGTATCACTGCCTGCTGCAGGGAGTCCTTCAGGTGCAAGGCGTAGACCGAGGTCAGCAGCGCGGCGACCAGGAAGCCGGTGGCGAACAGCCGGGACAGGGCGTCCACCCGCACTGGTGTCAGCTCCAGTCCGAAGAAGGCGAAGGAGGCACTGGTGCCGTCGGGCAGCAGCCACAGCATGACCAAGCTCGCCACCGGCAGCGACAGGATCAGCACCTGGCGCAGCCGACCGCGCAGCCAGGGCACACCGGCTGCGCCGACGATCAGCAGGAGAGCGGGGCTAGTCATCATCGCGGTTCCGTCCCTGCAGTTCCTCGACGCCCTCGTCCCGTTCCGGCGGCTCGTAGTAGTCCTCCTCGCGCTGCAGCCACCTCCGCAGCCCCTTCGCCGCGAGCACCAAACCCACGCTGCCCGTGAAGCCGTAGAGGGCGTAGAAACCGGGCCAGTGCTCGACGGAGAAGTGCGGATGCTTGATGTAGAAGACGTCGGCGACCAGCGCCAGCACGCACAGGAATGCGAGGCCGTACACGATGCGAGTCACGTTGCGCGGATCGTCCAGCCAGCGTCGGTCGTCCTCGTCGCGGTGTTCGTCGTTCACGGCAGCTCCAGAGTCCCGGCCAGCGGATCGATCAGGGCCTGCGCACCGAAGAACAGCGCAACGCAGCCGAGCGCGGTGAGAACCAGTGGCACGGCCATGACGGGCGCCGCCTCACCGTTCGGCAGAGGGCCGCCTGGTGGCCGAAGGAACGCCCGCACCGCGATCGGCATCAGATACGCCACGGCGAGCAGCGAGCCCAGCAGCAGCACCGCGAGCGGCACGACCTGGTCAGCCTCGGCCGTGCCCAGCAGCATCAGCCACTTGCTCCAGGTGCCGCCCGTCGGCGGAAGGCCGATGATCGAGACCGACGCCGTCAGGAAGGCGGCGAACGTCCACGGCATGGTGCGGCCGAGCCCGTCGAGTTCACTGACCAGGGTCTTCCCGGCCGTGACGGCGATGGCCCCCGCGCACAGGAACAGGGTGATCTTGGCGGCCGCGTGGGTGACCATGTGCAGGGCGGCGCCCTCGGTCGCGACCTCGTCGGCCAGGGTGACGGCCAGCACGATGTAGGCGAGCTGGCTGACCGTGGAGTAGGCCAGCCGCCGCTTCAGGTTGTCGGACCGCACCGCGACCACCGCGGCGGCGATCAGCGTGAAGGCCGCCACCCAAGTCACCGGTCGCGCGGCACCGCTGTCCCGCAGGACGTCTAGGCCGAACACGTACACGGCGACCTTGAGGATCGTGAAGACGCCGGCCTTGACCACGGCCACCGCGTGCAGCAGCGCCGACACCGGGGCGGGGGCCACCATGGCCGCGGGCAGCCAGCGGTGCACCGGCATCAGCGCGGCCTTGCCGATGCCGAACACGTAGAGGGCGAACAGCAGGGTGAGCACCGCGGACCCGGCTTCGCCGGCCAGCAGGCCGCCAGGCCGGAAGTCGGTGGTGCCGGCCAGCACCCAGGTCCACACGATCGCGGGCAGCAGCAGCCCGATGGAGGTGGCCAGCAGCACCAGTGCGTAGGTGCGCGCGCCGCGCCGCGCCGCTCCGCTGCCGCTGTGGGCGACGAGGGGCCAGGTCACCAGGGTCATGACCTCGTAGCCGATGAGGAGCGTGATCAGGTTGCCCGACAGCGCGATCCAGATCGCGGAGGCGATCGTCAGCGCGAAGTAGGCGAAGAACCGGGCGTGGGCGGGCTCCCGCGCGGCCCGCAGATAGCCGGCCGTGTACACGGTGGTCACCGGCCAGAGCACGGCGGCGACCGAGGCGAACAGCAGCCCGAGCGGTTCGAGCGCGAACTCCAGCGACAGGCCGGGCAGCCACGTCCACAACTCGAAGCGCGGCCCGCGCTCCGCCGCCGGCCACAGCGAGAACACCGTGCCCGCCAGCGCGAGCCCGCAGATCACCGAGGTCACGTCTCGGGCGATCGGCCGGTCCCGCAGCAGCAGTACGGCGCCGCAGGCCAGCAGGGGAAGCGCCACCGTGACCGGCAATGCGGTGGCCTGGTCGGGGGAGGTCCAGCCGGTGAACACGTTCACCCACCTCCCGTTCCGAGCAGCGCCGAGGCCGCGGCGTCGGCGAGACGGTCCGGCAGCGTCGGGTCGATGCCGAAGTACAGCGACAGCAGGGTGAGGAACCACACCGCAGCGACCATCGACGCCGCAGGACGCGCGGGTGCGGCGCCCTCGGGCGGCTCGCGGAACCAGGCGATCTCGACGACCCGCCCGATGTAGAGCACGGCGAGCAGGGAGCTGGCCAGCAGCGCGCCGAGTACGAGCCACTGGTCCCGCTCGGCCAGCGCCGTCACCAGTGCCCATTTGCTGACGAATCCCGCAGTCGGCGGCACCCCGATCAGACCGAGGCCGCCCACCACGAACGCGGCGAATGTCCATGGCATACGTCGCCCGATCCCGGCCAGCGCCGACAGCTGAACCGAGCCGAGCCGCAACAGCAGCAGTCCGGCCGTCGCGAAGAGGGCCGCCTTGGTCACTGCGTGCGCCATCATCTGCAGATACGCCGCCGAGAGCCCGGCCGTGGTGGCCAGCGCGACCCCGGCCATGATGTAGCCGATCTGCGCGATGCTGGACCAGGCGAGCACGTACCGCAGATCGTTCTGCAGGCATGCGGCGGCTGACCCCATCAACATGGCGACGGCGGCCAGCAGCATGACTATCCGGTCGCCGGGCATCGAGTGGAACACAAGCGATGCGCCGAAGACGGTGAAGGCGAACCGGCACAGCACGTAGACCGCGACCTTGGTGCTGGAGGCGGCGATGAACGTGCTGACGACGGACGGTGCTTCCGCGTAGGCCGCCGGGAGCCAGGCGTGCAGCGGGAACAGGGCAATCTTGACCGCGAGGCCGACGAACACGAACACCACCGCGGCCTGCACCGCGCGGTTGCTGTCGCTGTCGCTCAGCCGCTGGGCCAGGTCGGCCATGTTCAGCGTGCCGGTGACCGCGTAGGCCAGACCGATGCCGATCAGCACGAACACCGCGCCGACACTGCCGATCACCAGGTACCGGAAGGCGGCCAGCAGCGCGCGCCTGCGCTGCCCCATGGCGATCATCGTGTACGTCGCCAGCGAGCTGATCTCCAGGAAGACGAACGCGTTGAACACGTCCCCGGTGATGGTCAGGCCAAGCAGCCCTGCGAGCGTGAGGCACAGGCAGGCGTAGAGCAGTGTGCCGCGCCGTGCGTCCATGTCGGCCACCACGCTGCGGTAGCCGTAGACCGCGGCGACCGTTGCGCTCAACGACACCAGCAGCAGGATCGGCGTACTGAAGTCGCCCACCACGAACTCGATGCCGGCCGGTACCGGCCAGCCGCCCATCCGGTACCGCACCGGGCCGTGGTCCGCCACCTGCTCGGCGAGCAGGGCGGCGCAGGTCAGCGAGAAAAGCGCGGCGGCGAGGAAGACCAGCCAGGCCGCCGTCCGGGAGCGCACGAGCACGCACAGCGGCGCACAAGCCAGCGGGATCGTCACTTGCAGCACGGGCAGCTGGGTCATGAACCGCTGCCGTGACGGTCGGTCTTGCGGAGACGGCCGGTGGCCTCAGGGTCGGTGCCGTCTGGACCGGCGGTGTTGTCGCCTGTTATCTCGTCCTCCTCGACGGTGCCGTACGCCTCGAAGATGCGTACGGCCAGGGCCAGCCCCACGGCGAGGGTGGCGACACCGACCACGATGGCGGTGAGGATCAGTACCTGGGGCAGTGGGTGCGAGTAGATCTTGACGTCGTCGGAGATGATCGACGCGCTGCCGCCCTGCCTCTTGCCTAGGCCGATGTAGAACAGGAAGACCCCGACCTGGAAAAGGGACAGACCGATCAGCTTCTTGAGCAGGTGGCCGTGGCTGATGACGATGTAGAGCCCGATCAGCATGACGGCGAAGAACGTCCAGTAGACGTAGTGCGTCGCGATCAACGGGAGACTCCTCGGGCGGCGAAGCTGAAGAAGATTGCCGTCATGACCGAGGCGACGGTGACGCCGATGGCCGTTTCGACCACCAGGATCCCGAGGTGCTGTCCGCTCTCGGGGTGGGCTGGGTCGAGGACGCCGTAGTCCAGGAACGAGCCACCGAGCAGCATCGTGGTCAGCCCGAGACCGACGTAGACCAGCAGACCGAGCGAGATCAGCAGCCACAGCGCGGCGCGGGGCACCACCTGCTGGGCCTTGTCCAGGCCGAACACCAGGCCGTAGAGCACGAAACCGCTCGCGAAGATCACGCCGGCCTGGAAGCCGCCGCCGGGGCCGTAGTCGCCGTGAAAGAGGACGTACAGCGCGAACAACAGGATGAACGGCATCAGCGTGCCGGTGACGACGCGGATGACACGGTAGTCGGCGAGGTGGAAGTCGGCGGGCGGTCGCACCTGCTCCGGCCGCGCGAGCGGACCGAGCAGCGAGAGTACGGCGAGGCCCGCGGTGAAGACGACGACCAGTTCGCCCAGGGTGTCGAGACCCCGGTAACTCGCCAGCACCGAGGTGACGGTGTTGGGGATGCCGATGTCCTCCTGGGACTCGTGCAGGTAGGTCTCAGTGATGGGGTGCCGGTGCACGGGGCTGTCCCCGGAGCCGAACTCGGGCAGGTCCAGGGCCGCGTAGGCGAGCACGCCGCCGGTCAGCAGGACGACGACCGCTCCGGGCAGGCGCCGTCGGCGTGGGGTGACTGCCTCCTGTGAGCGGGTCAGCGCGAGCCCGCCGAGAAGCAGTACCGTGCTGATGCCGACGCCGACAGCGGCCTCGGTGAACGCCACATCCACGGCGTCCAGCAGGACGAAGAGGCACGCGGTGACCAGGCTGAACAGGGCCGCCAGCATGGTGGCCCCGTACAGCGCGCGCATCCGCGTGATGGCGACGGCCGTCGCTGTGAGGATGACCAGCAGCACGGAGTGGGTGAGTACGAAGGTCGTCATCAGCGGCGCGGGTCACCCTCTCGCCATACGCGCACCCCGTCCCGGCGCGCGGCGTGCGCCACGATGTGCGTCGCGGTCGGGCTGGTCAGCGTCATGAAAAGCAGGATGATCACCAGACGGGTCCCGGTCTCCCACGCGGTCGTGCGCAGCAGCAGGCCGGTCAGGATCAGCCCGGCGCCGACGGGATCGGTGACGCCGACGGCGTGGATGCGGGTGTAGAAGTCGGGGAAGCGCAGCAGGCCCACCGCGCCGGAGACCAGGAACAAGGCACCGGCGACCAGCAGGATGCCACTCAGCACGTCGAGGAGCATCAGCGTCACTCGCCTCCCTTAGCGCCGCTCAGCAGTTCCTTGTAGTGCGTCAGCCTAAGGACGGCGACGGTGGCGACGAAGTTGACCAGTGCGTAGAGGATGCCGACGTCGAGGAACTCGGGGCGGCCGAAGAGGAAGCCGGCAACTGCGATGAACAGCACGGTCTTGGTGCCGAAGTTGTTGATGGCCAGGATGCGGTTGTACAGCCCGGGGCCCAGGAACGCGCGCAGCAGGGCGAGGACCATGGTGACGAGCAGCGCCACCATGACGGCGAGGATCATCAGCGCGCCTCCGTCCGCCGCACCCGGCTCAGCATGGCTCCCTCGCCGAGCGCGTCGATGTCGGCCGCCTTCAGGCTGTGCACCTCGATGCTGTCGTCATGTACGGCGAGCGAGAGCGTTCCCGGGGTCAGGGTGATCGAGTTCGCGTAGACCACCAGCGAGCGCTCCGACAGGTCGGCGGCCGGCGTGGACTCCACCACGGGACGCAGGTCCATACGCGGCGACCACACCTTCCGTACCACCGCACATGCTGCGATGAGCTCCTGTCCGACCAGCCACAGGAAGTAGCGCGGCAGGCGTACCGCGAAGGGGAGCGTCAGCCCGTAGCGGGCGAGACCGGACCGCCGGGTCAGCCAGCAGACCACGACCACCGAGACCGCGCCGAGTGTCAGCAGCAGCGGCTCGTAGTGCCCGGACAGAACCAACCAGAAGAGTGCCGGAACTGGCGCCAACCGCAGAAGGCTCCGGACGGCACCGGCCCGGGGGTGCCGTCCGCGCTCGACCAGTGGAGTCTCGCTGTTCGGCTGGGTCATGCGGCCCTCTCACGGTCGCCCTGGCCGAACGGCCGGGCGCAGGGGACGGCGGTCTGCCGGGCGAGCGCCCGCGCCGCGTCGTCCGCCGTGTCCCGTGTGTCGTGTGTCGTGTGTGCCATCGGGAGCGTACGGGAGGCCCGCCCGGGTCTCTTGATGAGTCGGGACGCATCCCCAGCTGCGGTGGCGGGCGGTTCGAGCAGACGGTTGACGGTGCGGACCCCGCGCCCGCCGCTTTCCTCCGGCTCGACCAGGACGCGCGGGCAGCACCGCCGGATCACCGGCTCGCAGAGTCGGACGACCGTCACCCGCGGCTGAGCCCTCGAAACCGGATCCACCACCTCACCGATCACATCGCCAACGCAGGCGCCTGTACGTGTCGAGGTGAGCCGATCGGCGTGCTCTTCGCCGATCACTCGGGCGGGGCGGGGTTCTTTCCGCGGGTAGCGCGCAGGCACCACTCGGAGCAGGTCCTCTGCCGTCGCACAGCCACCCACCTTGTCTCGTTCATCGGCGAGGACGGGACCGGGCAGAATGGGCCGGGCCACCAGCCGCACGGCGAACGGAGCGCCGTCATCCAGTTGTGCGGTCGGCAACGCCTCGTCCACACCGGCCGCATTCATGAAGTCTCTCCCAAACGGAACACCAACACGGACAGGCCCCAACAGGCTCCTGCCTCATCCTCCCGTAACGCGTTCGCGCTGGCCAACGGCCGAGGTGGACAATCAACTGCCTGTCTCTTTGCCGACCATCGGCAAAGAGGATCATTTGCGATGCTTCGGGTGCGCCTCTTGCTCTCCGTGACCGGTGGTGGTTCGTCACCGGACATTGCAAGCTGTCCCACGTGCCGCCGGATTAGGAGGGAACCGAACGTCCATGACATGGGAGATCCCCGCCGACGCCACCCCCGATGCGCAGCTGCCCTGCCCGGAGGACCTCGCCCGGCGGGCGAGCCGGGAAGCGCGCGGCGTGCCGGCGCATCTCCTGGACGGCTACCCGGACATGCTGGCGAGGGTCAGCACGGGCGGGCAGCTCGGCCAGGAGGAGCTCCGGCGGCTGCGGGACATCGGTGCCCGCGCGGCCGAGCAGGACGTGCCCATGCGTGGCGTCATCGACCTCTACCTGAGTGCGACGTGGCTCGCCTGGCCCTCGTTGCCCGGTGTGCAGGCAACCGCGGGCGCGAGCGCGCTGCGCCACATCGGTGAGGCGGTCTTCCGTGCCGCCGACGCTGTCATCACGGCGGTGACGGAAGGGTACGAGGAGGCACAACGCTGGTCGCTGCGCCGGGAGGAGTCGTTCCGGCGCGAGTTCGTCGACGACCTGCTGGACGGGCGCAGGCTGGAGACCCTCCCAGAACGTGCCGAACGGTACGGCCTGCGGCTCGCGGGCAGCTATGTGGTGGTCGTGGCGGCTGGCCCGGAGCTGTTTGTCGACGGCGGTCCGGTGACCCGCCAGATGGAGTCCGTCATCGACCGCCCCACGACGAGCAGGGACGTCCTCGTGACGACCAAGAACGGTCTGCTGGTGTGCATTGCGCCCGACGCGCGCGGGGCGGTGGAGGAGTTCGTCAGCCGGGTCACGGAGATGCTGAGGCCGGACGACCGCTGGCGGATCGGCATCGGCCGCCCACAGCGTGGACCCGGTGGTGCCGTGCGCTCCTTCGAGCAGGCCAGGCAAGCGCTGCACATCGCCCAGAGCCTGCAACTGCCCGGTCACATACACCTGGCGTCCGAACTGCTCGTCTATCAGGTGCTGATCCGTGACAGGGCCGCGCTCGCCGACCTCGTCGAAGTCGTCCTGGAGCCGTTGCGCAGGGCACGCACCCGTCCGGACACACTGTTGAACACCTTGTCGGCGTACTTCGAAGCCGGCCGGGTAGCGACTGCCGCGGCGCAGAAGCTGCACGTCGGAGTGCGGACCGTGACCTACCGCCTCAACCGGATCGAGGCGTTGACCGGGTACTCGGCGTTCGACCCGCAACAGAGCTTCACCCTGCAGGTTGCCGTGCTCGGGGCACAGCTGCTCGGCTGGCCAGGGGAGGACTCCTGACCCGCATGCGGCCCTCACCGACGGCGAGTGCGCCCACCTCGGGGTGCCGGTCGCCACCGTGCTGTCCTCCGGGTTCGCCGAAGACGGCGAGGAAGGTCGCGAACGGGAGGACCGTCTCCGTGCCGCCGCCGCGGGCAGGTCCGCGTGGTGGGGCCGAGCAGTCTGGGAGTCGTCAATCCCCGCAGTGGCGTGATGCTCACCGGCAACGCAGCGTTCGCAGAGCCCGACACCCCGCGCGGCGGGATATTCGTCGCCTCACAGTCGGGCAGCGTCATCGGCGCCCTCGTCTCCCGTGCACGGGGGCGGGGCGTCGGCTTCGCGGGCCTTGTCGCCCACCGTCGCGCATTGAGTGGCTGCGGCAGGGGAAGCCGGAACGACCGCCCTGGGCCCAGGCCGTTGTTCTGGGCGTGGTTCGGGTGATCTGACGGGTGCCGAGCGCGAAGCTGCCCCAGCAGGTCCAGGCAGGGTGACGCGGCAGGTGAGATCGACCTGCGGCGCCGCATGTACGGAACTGCTCGAAGCCGACAGTCCCTGCGGTCCAGAGATCACAGCACGTAGGTCCGGTAGCGGTCGGCGATCTCCGCGAGGACCTCCGCACCGTCGCGCGCCCACAGCCCCGGGTTGAAGATCTCGACCTCGAGCGGCCCGCGATATCCGGCAGCGTCCACGCGTTTGCGGAACCAGTGCAGGTCGATGCACCCGTCGCCCAGCTGTCCCCGCCCCAGCAGCACGCCGTGCGGAAGGGGTGTGATCCAGTCGGCGAGTTGGAAGGCCGCGATCCGGCCGCCGGCGCCGGCGCGCGCGATCTGTTCCGCCACCGTGTCGTCCCACCACACGTGGTAGCTGTCCACGACCACGCCGACCTGGGTGGCCGGGAAGCGCTCGGCCAGGTCGAGCGCTTGGGCGAGAGTGGAGACGACGCAGCGGTCGGCGGCGTACATGGGGTGCAGCGGCTCGACGGCGAGCCGCACGCCGTGCTCGGCTGCGTACGGGGCCAGTTCGGACAGAGCGTCGGCGACGCGCTCCCGGGCGCCGTGCAGGTCCAGGCTGCCCGACGGCAGGCCGCCGGAGACCAGGACGAGGGTGTCGGTGCCGAGCGCGGCCGCCTCGTCGATCGCCGCACGGTTGTCGGCCAGCGCCTCCCGGCGCCGGCCGGGGTCGACCGCCGTGAAGAAACCGCCCCGGCAAAGGGACGTGACCTTCAGCCCCGCGTCCCGGACGAGTCGTGCCGCGGCCTTGACGCCGTGTTGCCGGACCGGTTCCCTCCACAGGCCCACGCCGGGGACGCCGGCCTTCGCGCAGCCCTCGACCAGCTCCGGCAGCGACCACTGCCTGATGGTCTCCTGATTGAGGCTCAGCCTTGCCAGATCGTTCACTGCGTCCCCCCGTACACCGTGAGCAGCTGCTTCATGCGGGTTTCGGCCAGCACGGGGTCCGGGAACAGGCCGAGGCCGTCGGCGAGTTCGTAGGCCCGCGCCAGGTGCGGCAGCGAGCGGGCCGACTGCAGGCCGCCGACCATGGCGAAGTGGTCCTGGTGTCCGGCCAGCCAGGCCAGGAACACCACTCCCGTCTTGTAGAAGCGGGTGGGCGCCTGAAACAGGTGCCGGGACAGCGCGACGGTCGGGTCGAGCAGGGCGCGGAACCCCTGCGTGTCGCCGGTGTCGAGAAGGCGCACGGCATCGGCGGCCAGCGGCCCCAGCGGGTCGAAGATGCCGAGCAGGGCGTGGCTGAAGCCGCGCTCGTCGCCCTCGATGAGTGCCGGGTAGTTGAAGTCGTCGCCGGTATAGCAGCGCACGCCCTTGGGGAGCCGGCGGCGCAGGCCGATCTCGCGCTGGGAGTCCAGCAGTGAGACCTTGACGCCGTCGACTTTCTCGGGGTGGTCGGCGATGACGGCGAGGAAGGTCTCGGTGGCGCTGTCGAGGTCCTCGCTGCCCCAGTAGCCGGTGAGCACCGGGTCGAACATGGGGCCGAGCCAATGGAGGATGACGGGCTCAGATGCCTGCCGCAGCAGATGTCCGTAGATCTCCTGGTAGTCCTCCGGACCCTTTGCCCGGGCCGCGAGTGCGCGCGAGGCCATGAGGACGACCTGCGCGCCCGTCCCCTCCACGAGTGCGAGCTGTTCCTCGTACGCGGCCCGCACCTCGGCCAGGCCGGCCGCGTCGTCGGAAGTGAGCTGGTCGGTGCCCGCGCCACAGGCGATCCGGCCGCCGACGGCCTTCGCCTCGGCGGCGGAGCGGCGGATGAGCTCGGCGGCGCCGGCCCAGTTCAGGCCCATGCCGCGCTGTGCGGTGTCCATTGCCTCGGCGACCCCGAGCCCGTGTGACCACAGGTGCCGGCGGAAGGCGAGGGTGGCGTCCCAGTCGAGGGCCGCGGGGCCGTCGGGGGTGGTGTCGGCGCACGGGTCGGCGACCACGTGGGCAGCGGAGAAGACGGTGCGGGAGGCGAGCGGTGCGCCCCCGCCGCCGAAGTGGGCGGGCTCCCGCCGCGGTTCGTACGTCCGAAGGGTGCCCTGGCCGTCGGGGAGGCGAATCACAGAGTCGGCTCCGGGACGTCCAGGCGGCGGCCCTCCGCCGAGGACCGCAGGCCCAGCTGGGCGAGCTGCACGCCGCGCGCGCCCGCGAGCAGGTCCCAGTGCCAGGGCTCGTCCAACGCGACATGACGCAGGAACAGTTCCCACTGCGCCTTGAAGCCGTTGTCGAAGTCGTCGTTGTCCGGGACCTGTTGCCACTGGTCGCGGAAGGACTCGGTGACCGGCAGATCCGGGTTCCAGACCGGCATGGGGGTCGCGGAGCGGTGCTGCACGCGGCAGGTCCGCAGGCCCGCGACTGCCGAGCCCTCGGTGCCGTCGACTTGGAACTCGACCAGCTCGTCGCGGGCGACGCGGACCGCCCAGGAGGAGTTGATCTGCGCGAGGACCCCGCCCTCCAGCTGGAAGGTGCCGTATGCGGCGTCGTCGGCAGTCGCCTGGTACGGCTTGCCCCGCTCGTCCCAGCGGGTCGGGATGTGGGTGGCGACCTGTGCCTGGACGGAAGTGACCCGGCCGAACAGCTCGTGCAGCACGTACTCCCAGTGCGGGAACATGTCGACCACGATGCCGCCGCCGTCCTCCGCGCGATAGTTCCACGACGGTCGCTGGGCGGGCTGCCAGTCGCCCTCGAAGACCCAGTAGCCGAATTCGCCGCGCACCGAGAGGATCCGTCCGAAGAACCCGCTGTCGATGAGCCGCTTGAGCTTGCGCAGGCCGGGGAGGAAGATCTTGTCCTGGACGACGCCGTGCTTGATGCGGGCCTTGTGCGCGAGCCGCGCCAGCTCCAGCGCACCCTCCAGTCCGGTGGCCGTCGGCTTCTCGCAGTACAGGTGCTTGCCGGCGGCGACGGCCTTCTTGACCGCATCCTCGCGGGCGGAGGTGACCTGGGCGTCGAAGTAGATGTCGACGGACGGGTCGGCGAGCACCCCGTCGAGGTCGGTGGACCAGTGCTCCAGACCGTGCCGGTCGGCGAGTTCCCGGAGTGCATGTGCGCGGCGGCCGACGAGGATCGGCTCCGGCCACAACGCGGTGCCGTCGCCGAGGTCGACCCCACCCTGCTCGCGGATGGCGAGCACGGAGCGTACGAGGTGCTGGCGGTAGCCCATGCGGCCGGTCACGCCGTTCATGGCGATCCGCACCGTCTTGCGTGTCACGTCTGTGGTTCCTCTCGTCTCGGTAAGCGCTTTCTCAGCGTTCACGCTGTCTCGTCGCGCAGTCTTTTCTCTGGAGTTCATTGGTGGGTGAAGTGGTTGTTCCCAGCGGTTACTTCAGGCCGGTGCTGGCGATGCCGCGGACGATGTGGCGCTGCAGCACGAGGAAGATGATCACGACTGGGAGCATGCTGACCACGGACATGGCCAGGATGTAGTTGAACGGTGCGACGAGCTGGCTGTTGAACTGGGCCAGCGCCACGGGCAGCGTGTACTTCGCCTGGTCCTGGCTGATGAGCAGGGGCCAGAGGAAGTCGTTCCATCGCCACATCACCGAGAAGATCGTCACGACAGCGATGGCGGCGCCGCACAGGGGAACCACGATCCGGGCGAAGATGCGGAACTCTCCGGCGCCGTCGATCCGTGCCGCGGCGATGAGATCGTCGGGGATGGTGAGCATGTACTGACGCAGCAGGAACACCCCGGTCGGGGTGGCGGCGGGCGGGATGATCAGCCCCCACAGCGAGTTCACCATCCCCAGCTGCGCGGCCATCTGGTACACGGGGATGAAGATCAGCTGCAGTGGGATCATGATGGTCCCGAGCACGATCAGGAAGAGCACGTTCCTGCCGCGGAAGTTGTACTTGGCGAGGCCATAGGCGCACATCGTGTTGATGACGACGGTGAGCAGGGTCGCCCCCACGGTCACGATGATGCTGTTCCTGAGGTAGAGGCCGAAGTCGAAGGAGTTCAGCGCCCCGGTGTAGTTCTCCGTACGGAGCGAGGAGGGCAGCAGCTCCGGCGGGTATTGGGCAAGCTCGCTCTGCGACTTGAAGGACGACAGCACCGCCCAGACGACGGGTGCCAGCACCAGGATGGACAGGCCGATCAGTACGGCGTAGGTGATGACGCGCCCTGCCGTCGGGGTGGGGCTGCCGCCGATCGAGGTCCAGCGCCGGGCG
The DNA here is from genome assembly GCF_004217425.1 of Streptomyces sp. CNZ301. Lineage (NCBI taxonomy): Bacteria > Bacillati > Actinomycetota > Actinomycetes > Kitasatosporales > Streptomycetaceae > Streptomyces > Streptomyces sp. CNZ301. The sequence continues at coordinate 129,767 of NZ_SHLG01000002.1, read as the reverse complement.
CCCCGGGAGCCGCGTCGGGCCGACAGGCTCATGCTGACTCCTTCCGCTGGTTGTACAGGTAGTTGATCACTGTCAGTGCGAACACGGTGCAGAAGAGGACCACGGCTGCGGCAGCGGCGATGCCGTACTGGATCGGGGACTGGAAGGCGTGCTGGTAGATGTACTGGATCATCAGCGTGGTCGCTCCGACCGGGCCCCCGCCGGTGAGCGTCCAGATGTAGTCGAACGCCTGGAATCCGGCGATGAGGCTGAGAATCACCACGACCATCGTGGTCGGCCGCAGCAGCGGCAGCGTGATGTGCCTCAACTGCTGCCAGACCGAGGCGCCGTCCATCCGGGCGGCCTCGTAGTACGCGGGGTCGATGCCCTGCAGCCCGGCCAGGATGATGAGGATGTAGAAGCCGACGTGCATCCACAGGCCGACGAAGATCACCACTGCCATGGTCAGGGTGCCGTTGACGAGCCAGCCGGGCTGACCCCAACCCGCGGCGTCGAGGAGCGCGTTGAGCAGCCCGTTCTTCCGCTCGAAGATCCATCCCCAGATCAGGCCGACCACGACGGGAGAGATCACGACTGGGAGGAAGAACACGGTGCGGAAGAAGGCCAGTCCCTTGATCTTCTGGTTGAGCAGCAGGGCGAGCCCGATCGACACGACGGTGGTGAGCGTCACGAAGGACACGGCGAAGACTGCGGTATGCCGGGCCGCGTCCCAGAACTCGGCCTCGCTGAGCAATTCTCGGTAGTTGTCGCCGCCGGCGTAGGTGAAGTCGCGCCCGTTGCGGCTGTCGTACAAGCTGATGTTGAAGTTGTTGATCGCTGGATAGACGACGAACAGACCGAAGATCAGCATGTTCGGCAGGACGAACAGGTAGGGCGCCACCCGCTGGTTCCACGGCTTGACGGTCCTCCGGCGGCCGGAGGGCGGCCGGGTGCGGCCGGCCGGCTGCTGGGGGACGGAGCGGGTCGTCAAGGTCACTTGGCGTCCTTGAGCGTCTTCTGCGCTGCCGCGCGGATTGCCTTGAGTGCCTCCTCGGGTGAACTGTCGTCGGTGAGCACCTTGCTCAGTTCCTTGACGGTCGCGTCGGCGGTGGGCTGGAACGCCGGGCTGTAGGCATTGGCGTAGGCCGCCTGCGGGGTGCGCTTCACGTCGTCGAGGAAGATCTGCATATCGGCGTCGTGCGCCGGATACTTGACTCCGGAGGAGTTCAGATCCTTGCGGGTGGGCAGGAAGTTGGCTTCCTTCGCCAACTTCTCCTGAGACTCCGTGGAGTTCATGAAGGCGATGAAGTCCGCCGCCAGCTTCTGCCGCTCGCTCTGCTTGAACGAGACCATGAACTTGCCGCCCGGGAAGCCGCCGCACTCTTCCTCGCAGGGGTTCGGCGCGGCGGCCCAGTCGAACTTGGCGTCCTTGGCGAAGGCGCTGACCTGCCAGTTCCCGCTGAGGTACACCGGGGTCTGCTGAGCGAGGAAGATCTCGTTGGCTGCCTTGTACTTCGTCCCGGCCTGCAGCCACAGGTCCCGGGGCATCGTTCCGGAGGTGTTGAGCTCGGCGAAGCGCTTCACCGCAGCCGTCGCCTTCCCCGTGCCCGCTGCCGGCTTCGCACCCGTCTTGTCGAAGTAGCCCGTGCCGTACTGGCTGAGCATGGTCGCGAAGCGGTGACCGGAGACGTCCATGGAGATCGCGTACCGGGTCTTGTTCGCGGCCTGTACTTTCTCGGCGGCCTTGACCATCTCGTCCCAGGTCCAGGGATCATCCGGGTCCGGGAGGGGCACGCCGGCCTTCTTGAACTGGCCCACGTTGACCAGCGGGCCGTTCATGGTGAGGTCGCTGGGCACGGCGAGCATTTCCCCGCCCTTTCCCGTGACGTAGGAGTCGGTCCCCTCGAGGAACTTCCCCTTCAGCGCCTGCTTCTGGAACTTGTTCAAGTCGAGCAGATCGCCACGGAACGGGTCGATGCTCGTCAGCCGGGCCACATCCGGTGCGTTGCTTCCCGACAGCCGTGCCTGCAGCCGCTGCTCAAGGTTGTCGAAGGGAACGATCTGCAGATTGACCTTGACACCTGTCTTCTTCTCGTACTCGGAGATCAGATCGCGGGTCGCCTGCTCGTCCGGGCCGTCGGTGAAGTAGAGATAAGTCAGCGTCTTGCCGCCGGTCTGCTCGGCCCCGCTGTCGTCCGACCCGCTGCCGGGCGCGCAAGAGGCGAGGAGGGCGGCTGCCGCTACTACCACGAGCGGCTTGGATATGGATTTCATGCGACAACTACCTCCAGAATGAACGCCGTTGGCTCGTATCGACGAAGCCCCGACGGCCGGATGAAGAGTTCGGATACAGGTCACTCGCCGTAGTACGGCAGGGTGGTGCCGGGCAGTTCGTACTCGTCGCGGCGCCCGCACATGCCGTAGCCGCCGCGCCGGGTCGGGTTTGCGCTCCCGACCCGGGCCCGGGCGAGGTGCGCGGGGTCGCCTGCGGTGAGTGCTTCCATCTGGGCGCCGGTGCGCTGAGCGGTGGCCAGCGCACCGGCCCGCCAAAGCGTCTCCCAGCGGGGGAGCTTGGGAGCGACGAGCCGGGCCGCCGCGCTGTAGAAGTCGAGAAGAGGGCCCGTGTCACCCTCCTTGAGGGCCTCCCGCAGCGTGAGATAACCCTCGACGGCGAGGTCGCGGCGCCGCCTCGCGGCGTGCGCGGGCTCCGCCCCCGCCTCCGTCGAGTCGCGCCTGCCGGGCTGCGGCGAGGCCGCCGGTGCGGGGCCGGCCCGCGTCCCGTCGGCGCGCGGAAGTCCTGCGGCGGCCGCGTACCGCTCGGGGTCGGCCAGTACCTCAGGGGGGAAGGTGAAGACCGCGTCGCCCGCCTCCGGCAGGCCGCTGTTCTGCATCAGCACCGTCACCCGCAGACCGTCGCGCTGCACCATGCGGTGCACCGTGCCGGGCGTGAACCAGACCACCGCGCCCGGCTCCAGCTCCGTCTCCCGGTAGCCGTCCGGGGTCAGCGTCTGGACGGCGCCGCGGCCCGCGGTGACGACGTACGCCTCCGTGCAGACCAGATGCGCGTGCGGGCTGCCGCCGCACACCCCGTCCGCCGCCTCCCACTCGTAGGCGCTGATGTGCGACAGGCCGACCGCACCGGGCAGCGGCAGGGGCAGCAGCTCCTCCGTCATGGCGTTCACCACCCGTGGGACTTGAGGTAGGAGGCGATCCGGTCGCGGTCCCAGGCGCCGTCCGCGAAGACCACCCGGTAGCGGTAGGAGAAGCTCTCTCCCGGCGGTAGCCCGAACTCCTCGAAGAAGGCCCAGGAGAAGGCGACGGTCGGGATGGGCTCGGACCGGACGAACCAGTGGGAGGTGTGGATCGCGTCCGCGTTCTCCGGCGCATGCGAGAAGATCAGCGTGCTGTGGGCGTCCGTCGCGTCGTGCTCTCCGGTGAAGGCCAGCCACGGTGCCTGCTCGCCCATCATGTCGGCGGCGCCGTCCTCCCCGTCGCCGCCGCGGCCGTCCGGACCGAGGACGGCGCCACCGGTGAAGTCGCGGGGCCCGCGCCAGTGCAGCCCGGTGTAGCCGGCCAGCTCCCGGCCGGCGGTGGCGGGGGAGCCGAACTGCAGTGGTGCCGAGCGGGTGTTGGTGAGCTGAATGGACCAGTCCAGCGCCCATGCGTCCTCGTCCGGCTCGACGGAGTGCACAGTGACGGTGCGCAGCTCCCGGGCCCATTCCTCACCGGCGTTCTCGATCCACGTCAGCCGCTCGGTGAAGCTCAGCCGCTCGTCCGTCACCTCGAAGGCATCGAAGCCGTCGTGCCGCATCCGGCCGATCCATTCGTGGATCGGCACATAGCCCTCGCCGTGGACGTAGGAGTGACCGCCCCAGAAGTTCTGGCCGGACAGATGGCTCGCGGTCATCTGCAGGCCCTTGTGCCAGCGGTGGTCGTGGGGGCGGTAGCCGGATACCGGGCTGCCGGACAGGGTGCGCAGGGGGTGGGCGTACGGCTTGCGGGCCTCGTAGGCCTCCGGATCGGGCCGGTATACGTACGACATCAGCTCGATGCCGTCGTGGGCGACCGAGATCCGCTCGCCGTGGGTGTGGGTGACGGTGACCGGCGCACTCATGTCGTCTTCTCCTTGGTCTTCGCCGTGGCCGGCGGGGCCCAGTCGGGGTGGTTGCCGTGCAGCGCCGTGTAGTACGGGTCGCCGGGCACGATCTCGCCTGCGCGCACCGGCAGTCCGGTGAAGGCCGCCTTGTAGAGGGCGGTGACGAACTCCAGGGTCCGGCGGGCATCTTGACCACCGCCGGGCGGGCGCGTCCCGGCGCGCATCGCCTCGAGGAGGCCGCCGAGCTGGGCGGCGTGCGAGCTGGGAAGGTCGGCGGCGGGAGTGCGCCAGGCCAGGGTGCGGGCAGCCTCGGTGGCGACGTGCGGGGCCGGGGTGTAGACCCAGTCGTCATTGGAGTGCCCGTAGAGGTGGGTGAGTTCGACGGTCGCATCCGAGCAGTCGATGCGGATGCGGCTGACCTCGTCGGGTGAGAGCACGCTGTTGACGACGGTGGCCATCGCCCCGTTGGCGAAGCGCACCAGGGCGGTGGACACGTCCTCGCTCTCCACGTCGTGCACCAGACGTCCGGCCATCGCCCGTATCTCGGTCCAGTCGCCGAGCAGATGCAGCAGCAGATCCATCTGGTGGATTCCATGGCCCATGGCCGGGCCTCCACCCTCCGTGGACCAGCGGCCGCGCCAGTGGACGGCATAGTAAGCGCTATCTCGATACCATGTTGTCTGGCAGTGTGCGACGCGCGGGGCGCCGAGTTCGCCGGACGTGAGCAGCTTGCGGGCGTGGACTGCTCCGGAGCCGTAGCGGTGCTGGAAGACGACCGCGGCGTACGGTCCGCCATCCTGCTCCGCCGAGGCGATCTCGTCGTACTCGGCGAGCGAAAGGCACAGCGGTTTCTCGCACAGCACCCATGCACCGGAGCGCAGCGCGGCGATCGTCTGCTTGCGGTGGAAAGCGGGAGGTGTGCCGATGAATACCAGGTCAGGCAGTTGTTCCGACAGCATCGCTTCGAGTCCGGTATACCCCGCGACGTTCTCACCCGCCTCCTGGAGGAAGGCGTCGAGCCGCCCCTGATCCACGTCGACGGCGGCGACCAACTCGACGTCGCCGGCGCGGTCCCTCAGTGCGGGCAGATGACTGCCGCTGACGATGGCGCCTGTGCCGACGACGGCGGCTCGGACGCGTGGGAGTGCTGCGGACACGAAGGTATACTCCTTCAGTGGCGATGGAAAGCGCTTACTAAGCGCGGACACTAAACACCGCAACTCGCCAGGACAAGGGCCGTGCACAACAAATTTCGCGCCGCCGCTCGATCCGGGCGGGTGAGAGCATGCGTTCAAGGGAGCGGGCAGTCGCCCCCGCGCCCGACCACCCGTGATCCGGAGGAAGTGATGGCAGCGACCGAACTGATGGTCCGCGCCTCCACAGGCCCGCCACCCGCACCCTGAGAAGAAGCGGACGCCGGCACGGTCCCAAGCTCGATACCCGAGCGGACCGCCCGTACGGCCTCGGCCACCTTGAAGCGCTCTGCTCGGCCCCTTCCGCGGCCCTCTGGAGCGCATCGCTTCCGCGGAGTGTCGTCGCTTGCAGCCCCAAGACCCCGTGGTCCCCCGCACGTTCCGGCACGATCGGGGTTCGGGCTCCGCCTGGACAAGGGATGACCAGCCCAGGTTCAAGTTCCCCTGAAGGGCCGTCGACATGACGGATGCGGATTCTCTCTTCGCCTGCCGAGAGCCGTCGCGGACGGCTGTCGCCCTCCGGCGCTTCCACGGAGCACCGACCAGTCAGCGCAGGGGCGATCGGTGCCTGCCGACCGGCCCGCGCCGACGGCCACGCGGCGCACGGCTCGCGATGCCTGTCCCGCGCAGAGCTTTGGAGACCAACTACGCAGGCACCGTTGGGAGATCGAGAGCTTCATGTGACGACCAGAGCCGCGACTCTCTTCTCGTACTTGTCCCGCTGTGTCACTACCGCAGACCCCGGCCTCCCTCAGCGGAGCCGGCGTCCCCCGTGACTTCCTGCCGGGGGACAGGGCGGGGTGCCGGCAAGCAGGGCCGGGCCGTCGGGCACCGGCCCCGATCCGTATGGCCATACGCCCCTCGTCAGGTCAGGCTGTCCAGGGCGCGGGCCACCGCGTCCGCCGCCACGCCCTCGGCCCGGTTGTCGAACACCAGCCGACGGCCGCCCGTCCAGAGGCACTTGTTCTCCTGCGCCTTCTTCCAGAAGGTGTCCCAGTCGGCGAGTTTGGACAGGTCCCGGGCGTAGCCGCGGGCACGGACCCGCTCGCGGGCCGTCTCCGAGTCCACGTGGACCTGCACGATCACGGGCTCGACGTGACGTGGCCAGGAGTGCCGTTCGGCCACCTCCTCCAGGTACCCGGGCCTGGAGAAGTAGCGGCCGAACGGAGCGTCCAGGACGACCGGCCGGCCCACCGTCTGATTGTCCCTGGCCAGGTCCAGGAGCGTGAGGTACTCGAGGTCCATCACCCTGGACTGGTAGTACGGATTGAGGTCGCGTTGGGCCGGGTCCGTGCCGGCGAGGTCGAGCAGTGCTTCGGTGAGCCTCGTGCAGGCGGTGTCCTTGTCGAGGTAGGCAGCGCCGGACAACTCGGCGAGCAGCCGGGACACGCTGGTCTTCCCGGACCCGGCCGGCCCGATCACGAAGAAGGCACGGAGAGCGCTCATGCCCGGCGCTCCTTGACGAAGAACTGGTAGGAGACGGCACCGACGAGCAGCAATGCGCCGCCGACCAGGAAGACCAGGGTGTAGCTGTTGCCAGTGGCGTCGAGGATGGCGCCGGTGACCATCGGTGCCAGCGCGGCGCCGAGGAATCCGCCGAAGTTCTGGATGGCGCCCAGTGAAGCCACCTGGTGCGGCTCCGCGATGTCCGACGCGAGGGTCCACAGGCAGCCCGTCGGCACCTGCGCGGCGAAATAGCCGACGGACAGCAGGGCGATGGCGAGCGGGGTGCTCTCGATGTATGCGACGGGAATCACCGCCGCAGCCGCCAGCACCGCGCCCCCGACGATGGGCACCTTGCGGGAGGCGACCGCGGAGAAACCCCGTCGGATCAGACGGCCGGACAGGAGACCGCCGAAGAGGACGCCGACGATGCCGCAGAGGTAGGGCAGGGAGGACAGCCAGCCGGTCTCAGAGAGGCTGAAACCGCGAGAGGTCTCCAGGTAGCTGGGCAGCCAGGTCAGGTAGACCCACACCGTGTAGAAGATGCCGAAAGCACCGAGCATCATGAACCAGGTGTTGGGCTGCCGGAACAGCGTTCCCCAACCAGCCTTCTTCTCATAGGAGTCGGCGCGGGCCTCCGCTGTCGCCTGCGCCGCCTCCTCACCCTTGATCAGCGCCTGCTCGCGCAGGGTGGGATCCCGGTAGATGCGCAGCCACACCAGCATGACGATGATGCCGAGCGCGCCCACGGTGAGGAACATGCCGCGCCACCCGAACGCCAGCATCAGGACGGTGAGCAGCGGCGGGGCGATGGCGTTGGCTATCTGTGACCCAGTGTTGACGATCGAGACCGGCAGGGCGCGCTCGTTCTTGGCGAACCACCGCTCATTGACCTTGAGACTGGCGGTGAAGAACGGGGACTCGGTGACACCGAGGGCTACCCGGCCCGCGTAGAGCAGGCCGAAGTTGTGCGCGGCCGCCGTGACCATCGTCATCAGCGACCAGAGGCCGGCCGCCCAGGCGTACATACGCTTGGGGCCGAAGCGGTCGACGAGGTAGCCGGCCGGGAGGTTGGCGATGGCGTAGGGCCAGGAGAAGGCCGCGAGCAGCAGCCCCATCTCGGTGGCGCTCAGGCCGAACTCGTCGGCGATGGTCGTGTTGGCGATGCTCAGGGTGGCGCGGTCGAGGTAGTTGACCACACCGCCGATCACCAGGAGGGCCACCAGGACCCAGCGGATGCGGATCGACTTCCACGGATCGATGCCGCTTGCGTCGAGTGATGGGGACGTGAGGGCCTGCTGGGCCATGGGGAGCTCCTTGAGATGACCAGCGTGCGGGTTGGGGAGGGGAGGGGTGAGCGGAGGGGTGTAGCGGCGGGGTTGTCAGGCCCGCGCGCCTTCGATTGCGCGCAGGGTGGTGGCGGCGGCCTCGGTGACACGGGCGTAGTCGCCGTCGGTCCGAGCGGCCTTCGTCACGAAGCTGCCGACTCCGACGGCGACGACGCCGGCGTCGAACCATTCCTTGACGTTGTCGGGGGTGACGCCCCCAGTGGGCATCAGTGGCGCCTGCGGGAGCGGGGCGCGGACCGTGCGGACGTACTCAGGCCCGACGAACTCGGCCGGGAAGAGCTTCACGATGTCGGCGCCCGCCTGCAACGTGTCGACGATCTCCGACGGAGAGAAGGCCCCGCTGACGGTGACGGCCTGGTAGCGATTGGCCGTCACGAGCATCGCCGGGTTGAGGTTGGGACTGACCAGCAGCCGCGCCCCCGCCGAGACACAGGCGTTGGCCGTCTGCTCGTCCAGCACCGTGCCGGCGCCGACGACGACCCCGTCGTCGCCGTAGCGCTCGGTGAGCGTCGAGATCACGCCCAGCGCGCCCGGCACCGAGAGGGTGATTTCCAGCGCCCGGATACCGCCTTCGATCGCTGCTTCCGAGACGGCCAGGGCCTCTTCGGCGCTGTCCAGGCGGACGATCAGCAGGGCGCCCGTGCTGCTGATCGTTTCCAGAGCGTTAAACTTTGTCACCATGGCGGCACACCGTAGAACACGGATTCACATTTTGTCACGCCCCGCGTAACGCGAAGCTAGGCTGGTGCCGATCCGTACTGAGGCTTCGAGGAGACGAGACGCAGTGAGCAGTGCCGACCGGGCACCCCTGATCCCCGAGCAACGCCATCAGGAACTGTTGCGCCTGCTGCAGAGCAGCGGAGTACTCAGCATCCGCCACCTGACCACTGCGCTGAACGTCTCCCATATGACAGTGCGCCGGGACATCGCGGCACTGGAGAAGAACGGCCGGGTGGTCTCGGTGCAGGGTGGGGTCCGTCTCGCGGACAGGACCGGCCACGCACCGCCCCGCGAGCGCGCGTCGCGGGCGGCGCTGGAAATGACCCGCAAGCGCGCCATCGCCGAGACCGCCGCGGGGCTCGTCGAGGACGGCATGGTCATCTTCCTCGACGCGGGGACGACCTGTCAGTCGGTGGTGCCGTTCCTTGCCGCCGGCCAGGACCTCACCGTCGTCACCAACGACTTCCATGCAGCGCTGGCGTTGTGCGACCTGCCGTCCGTGCACGCCGTCCACACCGGTGGTGAGGTGGACGCGGCGAGCGGGTCGAGCAGTGGACCGCTCGCCGCCCGGACGATCGGCACGCTGAACATCGACCTCTGCTTCCTCAGCGCCGGCTCCTGGGACCTGACCCACGGTGTCACCAGCCACTCCACCGAGAAGGTGCTGCTCAAGCAGACGGTGATGGAGGCCGCCTCCTCTGTCGCGCTGCTCGCCGACAGCACGAAGTGGGGCACCGTCGAGCGGTTCAGGGTCACAGCCCTCGACCGGCTCGACACCGTGGTGACCGACGCGGGCCTGCCCACCGAGGTCGGCGACCGGATCATGCAAGAGGGCCCGGCCGTGCTGCGGCCGGACCTGGAATGCGACAGTGACCGGTAACGCGGCGTCCACCGGAAGGACAGGGCGGATGAACGACGAGCAGATCGCGGTAGTCGTTAACGCGGTTCGGAGCGCCCACGGCGCTCGTCGTATCGTTCAAGCGAGCCGGGGTTGTCCGGCCACGCACACAGCGTGTGGTCCTCAAATGGTCCCCGCATGCTGTGGCTTCTGATGCTTGCCGGCCAGCTCGGTTCGTGAAGTCCACAGCGACCCCATGTCATTGAGCCCTCCGCTCGAATGGTCCCTGACGGTCGTTCACGAAGAGCGACGAGCGTCCTCGGCTCTTGGTCGCGGCTCAAGTACGCGAACGCGCCGCAGGCCTTGCCGACATCGCCGAGCGCTTCGGAATCCGCGTCGACCAGAGCGGATCGCGCGTCCGCTTGCCCGGTCGGGCCTTTCGCCGTCACGTCGGCGGAGTCGAGCACGACGAGGCTCACGTCGATCAGGGCTGGCGTCGTCGAGCCGGTGCGAAAGCGCTGCGTGCAGGCGCCCCATCCCGGCGCGCGACCAGCTTACGAACTGTCGGTGAGCTGTCGATGTCGAGATCGGGACTGATGCAGGGGCCGGTGACACTGTCACCTATACGTGCATCAGTCCCCCAACACCGTGGCACTAGTGCAATGTGGTTGACCTACCCGGAGGCGGCACCGCCCGCAGAATGTCCCACAGCGGTTGTCCGCTCGCAGCCCACTCGCCAAGCAAGCGGCGGTCGACTAGGTGCAGCCGTTGCGACTTGGCCAGTGGGGGGCAGCCGGAGGTGAAGCCGCCGTTCGTGACCAGGACTACGACGTCTGCGCCGTGGAGTTGGCGCGCGGTGCCATTCAGAACGTGCAGGTCCGGGGTTCCGACCGGGGAGCCAGCCATGCCCTTGCGACGATGCTTGGCCTGAATCACCCAGCGGCGCCCGAAGGGGTCGGTGGCCTTCACGTCTGCGCCGTTGTCGCCCGCGCCACCGACCTGCACTGCGTCGGTGCAGCCGTCCCGTTTCATCAGGTCTCGTATGGCGTGCTCGAACTCCCGGTGATGCAGTGAGTCCAGCTGGCTGATGGCGTACCGGAGGCTGCGGGCTCGGACCTGCTCCCACTGCGCCTTCTGCTGCCGCTGGTGATGCCAGCCGCCCAGCAGGGCCGCGCTGGCGACGACGGCCACCAGGAGTATCCAGGGGTGCTCACGGATCCAGTTGACCACCGCGACGAACAGCGTGATGGCCGCGACAGCCGCCACGCCAAAGGCGATCACCTGTGCCTCGGCGCTCTGTTGCCGCCTGCTCTTACGCCGCGGGTGGCGCCGTTGCGGCGGTCGGCGGCTCATCGATCGCTGCCGTTGGTCATGAAGTGGATCGGGTATGACACGGAGGCTCGCGGGGCGGGCTTCCGTTCTACTTCTGGGAAGCGGATCGGGTAGGTCACCGGCTTCTGAGGCTGCGGCTTCACTGACCGGCCACTGTCGCTGAACCTGATCGGATAGGTCGCTGTCTTCTGGGGCCGCGGCGATTGCTGGCTTCCAGTTGCCGTGTTGGTGGTGCCGTTGCCTATGCCGACGATCGTCATCGCCGCCACGGCCAGTAACGCCATCTCGTGGCGCGCTCCCGCTGCCCATCGATAGTGCCCGCGAACGTGGGTCCCGTCTGCCCTCACATAGGGCTCGATGTATGGCATGGCTGCCTCTCCTCCATGGTCGGTCACCGAACTGCCCATGAAAGCAGCTGGCACTGACAGTCAGTCAGCAGACGATCACGTCAAGTGAAACCGGTGAGGTGCATGCGAATGGTGGGCAGCGTGCGCCATGTTGAGTAGCCAGGTTGATCGACGGCGTGGGCTGGTGGCTTCCGCCGGGTCAAACGTGATGCGAACGTGTAGAGGTGAGCACCTATGCCGACGTCACGCGGAGCCCGGCAGCTCGCAGACTTGCCACTGCCACCGGCACGGGAAAGTTCGGCTTTGCCGCCTTCCCCCTGGCAACGGTGTTGCTGGCTCACGGCGAGTCGGTTCGTTCATGGACGCGGGGCTGGCTGCTGGAGTCTGGGGTATCGGTGGGACGTTGACGGCCCCGGTCCGGGGGTTCCTCGTGGATCGCTACGGACCCCGTATCCCCCTACTTTGCTCACGTCGGTCACCGTCCTCGCTGTCGCGGGACTGGCCGCAGCGTCGGGCACGACTGCGTTGGTCATCTTCGGGGCGGTTGCCGGCGCGAGTGCGCCTCCGATCGTTGCGAGCATTCGGCCGCTCTGGAAAGAATCCGTCCGTCGCGGAATGCAGACGGAACTCCTCGCCATCGGAGACATCAAAGTCCGCGAGCGATACAGGACTCTGCTGACTTAGCCAGTCCTGAATGTAGCCTGGCCTCTGCAGCCGCCCATTCAAAGCATGACGGGCGGGCCTTGCCTGCTGATGAAAGCGCCGCGCCCCAGCCTCTTTTGCTGCGTCCACCGAACGTTTCGGACGGGCGGGATGCTGGGGTAGGAAGAATACTCAGCGTCTCCATGACCCTTTTCCCACCGGAGGATAACCAACCGTGGAGCTACGACCCTGGAGTCGAAGAAGCTTTGGCGGGTTTATCTGCGCCAGGGTGGTGTCGAATTCCAATCGGTAGTGAACTATGCGATCATCAAGCGGGCAGTGGATCTTTCCACTTCGCTCCTGGAAGGTTATCCGGCCGTTCGGGTCACGGCCCCCCGATTCAATCGGTGGTTGCACAACCTCGGCCTCCCATATAGCCGCAACGCGCTGCAGGGAGCGAGTCTCACAGATTACACGGAACCCAGAGCGCTTGACTTTGCTTACACGTGCCCATGCCAGCTGTTCTCGGCGCGCGAGCGCGCGGAGCTTCTCGCTCCAAGTCAACTGAGGAATGCGAAATTCGGGATAGGCGAATTGGTTGCGCGTAAACAAATTGTGGATATTTATCCAGTCACTTTTTGGCCTCCGGTCGATCCATTCGAAAGATGCCTCCTTTGAAGGACCCAAGACAGCCTCGCCTAGCTCTGCCTCTGCCCCATCAATGGTGAAGACAGATTGATTTCGGTGCGTGTAGTGCGTGGTTCTGCCTGACTTCGGGTGATCTCGACAGCTCAACAAGAGCTCTCTAGGGAGATTGTTAACGAGGCGGCCGCGTATGACCACTTCGAGGTCGTCAGCGTCCTCTTGTCGTGCACAGCGCCTTGCCTCCGCCCCTAGAAGGCCATCCAAAGGGCGAGCTGTGGCGGGGCGATACTGGATCTCCGTCAGGAAGAGGTCTAGGGGTGGTGTCCTCTCAGCCTTGGCGGACTCGTAGGCGACCTGACTTGTCTTGAGTGTCAGGTTCAATGCCTTACGGGCGGCATTGGCGGAACGCCGTACGAAGAAGACTGAGGCGAGAGCGACGCCCGGAGAGGCGAAAGCGAGAAGGTCTCGCCACGTCATCAATCCTCCAGAGGTGAGGTGGGTTCGAACTCCTACCTGGGTGCTGTCTGAGGGAGTTGTCGCGAACGCCCAGTCAGGTAGCCGCTCAGTCGCGTTGTGTCGGCGGGGTGGCAAGAGACGCACTGCTTGGCGCAGTCACGCAGTTAGTCACGCAGACACGTCAAGGGGCTGCATCCCTTTAGGGAAACAGCCCCTCACCTGCGGTTTTTCTGTCGGGACGGCGGGATTTGAACCCACGACCCCTTGACCCCCAGTCAAGTGCGCTACCAAACTGCGCCACGTCCCGGTGCCCGTTCGGCTCGGGGTTGTTGCCCGCGCCGCTCGCGCACGAAGAACAATACATGACGTGCGGAGGTGCCCGCGCACCCGTATCGGGCCGTGCAGGGCGAGTGGTCCGGGTTTGGGCGGGAGGGCCTTGGGAACTGCGGCAGCGTCCGCGACGCTACCCGAGGTCTGGAGTGCCACCAGTGAGCCGGTCCCGCATTGTCATCGTCGGAGCTGGATTCGCCGGATATGAGGCAGCGAGGCGGCTCTCGCGCAAGTTCCGCGGGGATGCGGAGATCGTTCTCGTCAACCCGAACGACTACTTCCTCTACCTGCCCATGCTTCCGCAGGTCTCCGCGGGCGTACTGGAGCCCCGCCGGGTGTCGGTGTCGCTGGCGGGCACCCTGCGCGGGGTGCGGCTCGTGCTCGGCGAGGTGGACGGGGTCGACCTGGAGTCGCGGAAGATCACGTACGTGGACCCGGAGGGCAACGGAGGCGAGCTGGGCTACGACCGGCTCGTGCTGACCGTGGGCAGTGTGAACAAGCTGCTGCCCATTCCAGGGGTCGCCGAGTACGCCCATGGCTTCCGGGGCATACCTGAGGCGCTGTATCTGCGCGATCACATCACGCGGCAGATCGAGATGGCGACTTCGGAGGAGGACCCCGCTGAAAGCGACGCCCGCTGCACCTTCGTTGTCGTCGGCGCGGGCTACACGGGGACGGAAGTCGCCGCGCACGGAAAGCTTTTCACCGATTCGCTCGCCAAGCAGCACCGCAAGGCCGGCAACGGGCTGCGAGGTGACCGGCTGCCCCGCTGGATGCTCCTCGACGTCGCCCCCCGTGTGCTGCCGGGGCTCGACGAGCGCCTGTCGAAGACGGCGCACCGTGTGCTGACCAAGCGGGGCGTGGAGGTCCGGACGGGGACGTCGGTGAAGGAGGCGACGAAGGAGGGAGTCCTCCTGGACGACGGGGAGTTCGTCAGGACGCGGTCACTGATCTGGTGTGTCGGTGTGCGGCCCGACCCGCTGGTGGAGGATACGGGGCTGCCTTCGGACGAGGGCCGGTTGTGCGTCGACGAGTACCTTCAGGTGCCGGGCCATCCTGAGGTGTACTCGTGCGGTGATGCCGCCGCGGTGCCGGACCTGACGAGGCCGGGTGAGTACACGCCGATGACCGGGCAGCACGCCGTTCGGCAGGGGAAGACGGCGGCGGACAACGTGGCGGCGTCGTTCGGATACGGCAAGCGGCGCCCCTACAAGCACAACGACCTGGGCTTCACGGTGGATCTCGGCGGAGTCCAGGCGGCCGCGAATCCGCTCGGGGTGCCGCTGGCCGGCCCTCTGGCCAATGCGGTGACGCGTGCCTATCACTTGGCTGCGCTGCCCGGGAATCGCGTGCGTGTGGCTGCCGACTGGCTGCTGGACGCGCTGCTGCCGCGTCAGGCCGCCCAGTTGGGCCTGGTGAGGTCGTGGTCGGTGCCGCTGGAGTCGTCGTCGCCGGAGTTGGCGCACTCCCCGGAGCGGTCCGAGGGGGCGGAGGGGCGGCGGACAGCCGGCCGCGACGCTCGCGGCAACCCCACTCAGGGGTGAGAGAGCTGTCCACAAGTCGGCCGTCGCACACAGAAAGTAGCGGCTCAGAACTTTGAGTGGTCAGCGCGGGCTAGCTTGTCTTCCGTGCTCGGCGAGAGGCGCCGGGACATGTGCGAAGAGGAGGAGCCCATGCACGGGGGGCTGCCGTTCATCGGTGTCAGCGTGCTGGTGTACGGAGTGGTCGGAGCCGTCGTCATAGTGCGCGCGGCCCTGCGGCGGTGCCGGCGGGCGAGCCCTGCCGCACCCGCGACGGCGCAGGGGGTGAGCGCGTGGTCCGCAGCGTCACGGTGATCATCCCGGCGCACGACGAGGAAGAGGGCCTGCCCGCGACCTTGGAGTCGGTGCTGCGGCAGTCGGTACCGCCGCAGCAGGTCATCGTGGTGGACGACGCCTCCCGGGACCGGACCGGCGACGTGGCACGCGCTTACGGCGTCTCCGTGCTGCGCCCGCCGCAGAATCTCGGCAGCAAGGCCCGGGCGCAGAACTACGCCTTGCCGCACTGCTCAGGTGATCTGGTGCTCGCGGTCGACGCCGACACGGTGCTGGCGAGGGACTACATCGAGCGGATCCTTCCAGCGTTCGACGAGCCTGACGTCGTCGTCGCCGCGGGCAATGTTCAGACGCGGTTCGCGCGGACGGTGTGGGAACGCGGCCGCTCCGTGGAGTATCTCTTCGGCTTCCACTGGCACCGGCCCATTCAGCAGCGCGCCAACAGCCCCATGGTGTGCTCTGGTTGCTGCTCCGTCTTCCGCAGGGAGGCGCTGGTGGAATTCGGCGGCTTCCCGGAGCGGACGATCGTGGAGGACATGGACTTCACCTGGTCACAGCAGATCGCGGGACGTCGTGCGCGCTACGTCGGTGACGCCGTCGCCTGGGCGGCGGACCCGGAGACCCTACTCTACTTGCGCAAGCAGGTGTGGCGGTGGATGGCGGGCTTCTGCCAGAACGTGCGCCTGCATACCGGGCAGTTGCTGCGCAGGAAACCGATACTCGCTGTGTGGGTGCTGCTGGCCATACTGGAGATCCTCACCGCGCCCCTCTGGTGGAGTGCGCCGTTCGTTCTGACGCTGGGCATGGGACGTCCTGCTCTGCCCACCGTGCTGTGGTGGCTGGGCGCGGAGCTGGTCTTCACGCTGCCGCCTCTGGTCTACGCGGCACGAAGACGCCAACTCCCGCTGGGGCGTGTGCTGTTGAACATTCCCTGTGTCTATCCGGCCAAGATCGTGAACCTGCTCTACGCGTGGAAGGCCGTCGCGGTGGAACTCGTGCTCGTTCCACTGAGGCTCTCGCGCGGTTTGACCGTCTACGAGAAGGGGAGGGGGCCTGCGGTCGTGTGAGCCGGTGCGCTTCATCCGTCGACTATGGGGTCCGGATTCCGGCGGTGGTCTCACCGGAGAGCCCGCACCGTCGCCACGGCGCCCGGGGGCCGTGGCGATGCGCCAACCCCTCGAAGGGAGAGGCGCGGCCCAAGGTGGAACGGTACTCGTCGGTGGGACCGAGTGGCTGAGGGGCCCGGCGGGTGCGGTGAACAGAGTGCCGCCTCGACGTACAAGATGCATGTGCGTTGATCGCCTCAGCGGCGTAGGTGTCTGAGCGGACCTTACGGAATGCTGACATGCGTCGCGGTTCGGCCGGTCAGGGATCTTGCCGCCGTAGCGTGGTCCCATGCGCGTACTGGTGACAGGCGGTTCAGGGTTCATCGGGTCCCACATCGTGACCGTGCTCGAGGCCGCGGGCCATGAGCCAGTGGTCTTCGACAGGGCGGCGGCAGCCGGGATCCGAGCAGACGTACGGGACCCGGCGGCCGTCAGGGAGGCTCTGAGAGGAGCCGACGCGGTGTGTCACCAGTCCGCGATGGTGGGACTGGGCAAGGGCTTCGCTGATGCATCCGCGTACGTGAGCTCCAACGACCTCGGTACCGCCGTGCTCCTTGAACAGATGGCCGATGCCGGGGTGCACAGGCTGGCCCTGGCCGGGTCGATGGTGGTGTACGGGGAGGGGAGGTACAGCTGCTCCGTCCACGGGGTGGTGCGGCCCGGTCCCCGGTCCGTAGCGGACCTGGACAGCGGGCGGTTCGAGCCTCCCTGCCCGCTGTGCGGCGCCGCGCTCGACCCCGAACTCGTCGAGGAGGACGCGCCGGCAGACCCGCGCAACGTGTACGCCACGACGAAGCTGGCGCAGGAGCACCTGGCGGCCGCGTGGGCACGTGCCACCGGCGGCCGTGTCATCAGCCTGCGCTACCACAACGTCTACGGAGACGGGATGCCGCGTGACACTCCCTACGCGGGGGTGGCCTCGTTCTTCCGCTCGGCATTGGAACGGGGCGAGGCCCCACAGGTGTACGAAGACGGCGCGCAGCGTCGCGACTTCGTCCACGTCGATGATGTGGCGGCGGCGAACGTTGTCGCGCTCGAGGCCCTCGAGGGCCTGCCGGGCGGGGGGCTGCGCGCGTACAACACCGGAAGCGGCCGGCCCCACACCGTGGGGGAGATGGCCCACGCCCTGGCAGAGGCGTTCGGCGGGCCGAAGCCGGAGGTGACGGGGGAGTACCGTCTGGGCGACGTACGGCACATCACTGCGTCCTCCGAACGCTTCCGCCGTGAGCTGGGCTGGAGTGCGCGCGTGCCCTTTGCGGAGGGAATGGCCCGGTTCGCGAAGGACGAACTGGCCGCTCCCGTTCGCCCCTAGCCCGCGGGCTCCTGCAAGGGCGGCGGCACCCGTGACGTGAACGGCAGCCGCCGCGACGCGCTTGCTCCTCTCACATGCGGCGGGTCTGTCGCGCCAGGGCGGGCCTGTCACCACGGCCCGCCCTGGCGTGCCAAGCTGCCGCCGCGGTTAACGGGACGCGCCTGCCGTCGCGGGCCCTCTCCGGTCACTGCCGGGCCAGAGGGACCGGCTGAGCCGGCGTCCCCTCCGGGCACGTCAGCGAGCGGCCGGGAGCATGACGTCGAAGCGGCAGCCGCCCGGCACATTGCGTACAGCGGCGCGCCCCTCGTGGGCCTCGACGATGCCGCGGACGATGGCCAGCCCGAGGCCCGCGCCGCCCGGCGGCGTACGGGCGTCGGTGCCGCGCCAGCCGGTGTCGAAGACACGCGGAAGGTCTTCCGGGGGGATCCCGCCGCAGCCGTCGGTGACCGACAGCACCACCGAGTCCTCGACCTGTCTCGCGGTCACGGCAACCGTGCCGTCGGCGGGAGTGCGCCGGATGGCGTTGACGAGGAGGTTGGCCAGCACGCGGGACATCTCCTTGCCGTCCACCTCCATCGGGACCTGCTCGACGCCGGCCGCGGCCAGCCGCACCCCCAGTTCACCGGCGAGCGCGTCGGCTCCGGCGAGGGCGTCGCTGACGAGGTCGTACGCGGAGATGCGAGTCGGCGACAGTGTGAGCGAACCGGCCTGGATGCGGGAGAGTTCGAAGAGGTCGCCGACCATGCCGGAGAGCCTCTCGACCTCCCCGCGTATCTGCCGGTGATAGCGGGCCGGGTCCGCGGCGATTCCGTCCTCCAGAGCCTCGGCCATCGCACGCAGCCCGGCCAGGGGCGACCGCAGGTCGTGCGAGATCCACGCGACCAGTTCCCGCCGTGAGGCCTCCAGGGCGCGCTCGCGTTCGCGGGAGCGTGCCAGCCTTGCGCTGGAGTCCGCCAACTGCCGGGACAGCGAGGCGAGTTCTGCCGGCATCGGTGTGGCGGGCTGCACGAATCCGCCGACGCCGGGACCGGCCCCGTCCTCCCCGGCCCCGGTGGTGCCCTCGGCCTCGGACCGACTGCCGCTCCCGCCACCGGGCGGCGCGCCCGCCCAGGTTGCCCGGCCGGATTCACCGACCGCGGCGAATCCGCCGGTGCTTCCGCCGTCTCCGGCTCCGCCCGCCTCGCCCAGCGCGCGCGCCGCCTGCTCCAGCGCACGGTGCCCTCCGATCACCCACCGGCCGAGCAGCAGGGCGGTGGCCGTCGCGGTCACGCCCGCCATCACGCACACCGTCGTGATCACGCCCAGGTCGTGCTTGTTGAGAAACATCGCCCACGCCACCGACAAGGTCCCGGCGAGCACCGAACCCACGGCCACGGCGGTGAGTACGGCGAGCGACACGGCCACCGACCGGCGCCGCAGCGCGCGCAGTGCGAGCAGTCCGGCCAGTCCGACGCCCGCGGCTCCCAGCGCCGCGTAGAGCGCGATCAGCAGCAGGTCACGCATCGCGGCCTCCGCCGTCGCCGACGCCCCCTCCGCCGGCGTCCCGGCGCCCGCCAACGTCAGCGGCGGCCCCGCCGCCGTCGTCGAAGCGGTAGCCGACGCCCCACACCGTCGTGATCAGCCGGGGGTGCGCGGGATCGGCCTCGACCTTGTGCCGCAGGCGCCGCACGTGCACGGTCACTGTCGACAGGTCGCCGAAGTCCCAGCCCCACACGTCTGCCATGAGCTGCTCCCGGCTGAAGGCCCGTCCCGGATGGCGCAGGAAATGCGCGAGCAGGTCGAACTCACGGAGCGTCAGCGACAGGGGCCCGCGTGCGTCGAAGACCGAACGGGCAGCCGGATCAAGGGTGATGCCGCCACCCGTGAGCAACTGGCCCTCCGGCGACGGTGCTCCCGCTCGGCGCAGCACCGACTCGATACGCAGTACCAGTTCGCGCGGGGAGAACGGCTTGGTGACGTAGTCGTCCGCCCCGACCTCGAGGCCGAGGATGCGGTCCTCCTCGTCGCCTCGTGCCGTCAGCATGACGACGGGCACCGGCCCCTGCCGGCGCAGCTGCCTGCACACCTGGAGGCCGTCCAGCCCCGGCAGCATCAGATCCAGCACGACCAGGTCGGGCGGCGCGGCCTGCGCCCTGGACAACGCGTCGACGCCGTCGGCCGCGCGGTCGACGACGAAACCGGAGCGGTCGAGATAGCCGGCCACCACTTCCGTGACGGTCGGGTCGTCGTCCACGACAAGGACCCTGCGGGCCGCGGCCGAAGGCTGTGTTCGCATACGGCGAGTCTGGCACCGGACCGGCGGCAGAGACCCGGCCGAGGTGTGGCCGGGGTGCGGATGTCAGCCTTCCGTAAGGTGCGTCGATCCCATATGTCCGGTATGGGTTCGTAGGGTGAGGCAGATGGAGATGACCACCAACTCGCAGTCCTGGCAAGGCGACCTGGTGCTTCCCTGCCTGAACGAGGCCGAGGCGCTGCCGTGGGTGCTGGAGCGGATTCCGGCCGGATGGCGTGCCCTCGTCGTCGACAACGGTTCGACCGACGGTTCCGCGGAGATCGCACGTGACTACGGCGCCACAGTGGTGCGCGAGGAGCGCCGCGGGTTCGGAGCCGCCTGCCACGCGGGGCTGCTCGCGGCCGAGGCGGAGTTCGTCGCGTTCTGCGACTGCGACGCCACCCTGGACCCGGGCATCCTGCCGCGCGTCTCGGCCCCCGTCCGCGAGGGCACCGCGGACCTCGTACTGGCACGGCGCCGCCCGACGCGGCGCGGAGCGTGGCCGCTGCACGCCCGGCTCGGGAACCGCGCTCTCTCGCGCATGGTGCGGCGCCGTACCGGCGTGCGGCTGCACGACCTGGGACCGCTGCGCGCAGCCCGTCGCGAGGCGCTGCTCGGACTGGGGCTGACGGACCGCCGCAGCGGCTACCCGCTGCAGATGGTGGTGCGCGCCGCCGACGCGGGCTGGCGCATCCACGAGACGGAGGTCGACTACCTGCCCCGTTCGGGCAAGTCGAAGGTGACCGGCACATGGCTCGGCACCTGGCACGCGGTGCGCGACATGCAGGCGGTCCTGCGATGAGCGGCACCGGGGACGGCCACCGGACTGGGGACGGCGGCGCCGTGGGCCCCACCCCGACCGCACCCGGCGTCCGGCTGCCGCTGCCCGCCGCGGCACCTGACTCCGCGGCGGGCCTCGTCCGTCGGCCCGCACCCGCCTACGCACCCCAACCCGTCTCCGCCGAAGCACCCGTACCCGCACCGACGACCCTTCTCGTGATCGCCAAAGAGCCGGTCCCGGGCCGGGTCAAGACACGTCTGACGCCCCCCTACCGTCCCGGGGACGCGGCCCGGCTCGCCGAGGCGTCGCTCGCGGACACCCTGGAGACGGTCGCGCGAATGCACGTGCGCCGACGCGTACTGGTACTAGACGGACGGCCGGGGCCCTGGCTGCCCGGCGGGTTCGAAGTGGTGCCGCAGTGCGGCGGCGGCCTCGACGCACGGATCGCGGCCGCGTTCGGACTGTGCGACGGGCCGGCGCTGCTCATCGGCATGGACACCCCGCAGATCACAACCGAACTGCTCGCCCTCGCCACGGACTCCGGCCCGTGGGACGAGCGCGACGCCTGGTTCGGCCCCGCGGCGGACGGCGGCTTCTGGGCTCTCGGCATGGCACGCCCGCAGCCCGGCCTCGTGCTGGGCGTGCCGATGTCCAGGACGGACACGGGCGCACGGCAGCGTCACCGGCTCGTCGAGGCGGGACTGTCCGTACGGGACCTGCCGCTGCTGCGCGATGTGGACACCGCTGCCGACGCAGCCCGGGTCGCCGCGCTCTCCTCGGGACGCTTCGCCTCCGTGCACGCGGATCTCGCCCGGGCGGTGGCGCAGTGAGTGCACCCGCGCCGGCGTGGTGTACGGAGCAGGACCCGTACGCGGACGCGCTGCGCGCCGGCCGCGGACCGCTGTTCCTGCAGCGCCGCGACGGCTGGCTGCTGCCGCTGGAGGTGGAGCGGTGGTGTGCGCAGGCCGACCGGGCGGACATGAGCGTCCTGCGCCGCTGCTCGGGCGCCGTCCTCGACGTCGGCTGCGGCCCCGGGCGGCTGGTGGCGGCGCTGTCCGGGCTGGGCGTGCCCGCGCTGGGCGTCGACACCTCCCCGGCCGCGATCGCCCGTACGCGCGGCGCGGGTGGCACGGCGCTGCAGCGTTCCGTGTTCGACCCGCTTCCGGGCGAGGGACGCTGGCAGAGCGCACTGCTTCTGGACGGCAACATCGGAATCGGGGGCGATCCGCCGAGGCTGCTGGACCGCATACAGGAACTCCTCACGCCCGACGGGCTGTTGTTCGCCGAGGCCTCGTCCGCGGAGGTGGAGGAGCGGAGCGAGGTGCGGCTGTACGACGGCACGGACGCTCAGGGCCCGGCCTTCCTGTGGGCGAGGCTGGGCCGGGAAGCGCTCAGGGAGCGTGCCGCGGAGGCCGGCTGGCGGGTCGTTGAGGAATGGCGGTGCGGTGAGCGGCCGTTCATGGCCCTCGGACGCGCCCGCCCTCCGGGCCCGTCCTGGAGGCCGGGGAACGGTCCGGGCCTGTCGGCCGTACTCACCAGCCAGTGATCAGCAGGTGGTTGACCGTCAGCGCGGTGGCCGCCTGCGCCGCGAGCCACCAACGGCGGCCGCGGCGCGGCAGCAGCGCCGTCGCCGGCAGCAGCCACTGCGTGAACGGCAGCCAGATGCGTTCCGTCTCGCCCTTGCTCATCCCCGACAGGTCCGCGGTCAGCACGCAGCACACACCGCCCGCGACGAGCAGCAGCAGCGCTGCGCGCCGCCTCGTCGACTCCGCCCGCTCGGCGTCGGCTTCCCCGCCTCTTCGGCGGGTCCGGCGGGCCCGGAAGAAGGCGGTGGCGGCGGCGCCCGCCCTGCGCAGGGACGCGACGACGGCAGGCCCTGCCACAGCAGTCTGCGCCGCCAGGTTCGCCCACACGAAATAGCCGTAGGGGCGGACCCGCGCTGCCCCCTGGTAGTAGCGCTCGACGAGGGTCGACCAGCCCTCGAACCACCAGAACCCTGCGGCCGTGAAGAGGACGAACCACGGCGCCATGCCCAGCAGTACGAGGGGAACGGGGCGCACCGCACGGGCCGCGGCCAGCACCGCCAGAGCGAGGAACCCCGTCAGAATCAGCCCGTACGACAGATAGCAGGCCAGTCCGAACAGAAGTCCTGAGCCCACTGCGGCCCACGCGGGAGCCCGTACGCTGCGGGTCGCCGCAAGGGCAAGCAGCGCCAGCGCCCACGCGTTCACCGCCGTGAAGTAGCCGTCGGCCGAGACACCGGTCCACACGACGGCGGGTGTGAGCACCACGTAGGGGGCGCACGTGCGGGCCGCCCTCTCGGAGACCAGCGAGCGGACCGTCACCAGCACGGCCGCCACTGCCGAGGATCCGGCGGTGATGACGAAGACGGTGGCCCAGACGCCGCCTCCGAGTCCGACCCGGTCGAGCCCGACGAAGGTCAGCAGCGCCGCCGGCGGATGGCCGGCGACATGCGGGGGCCAGTTGTCCGGCGCGTCCATGAGGATGCGTGATGTGAAGCCGCGCAGTGTCGCACCGATGTCCTCGACGTCGCCGACGGACTGCAGATACTCATAACCTGTCGTCAGCCGCGTGGCGACGCCCCGGTGCCAGCCGTCGACGAGCGTCAGCGACCAGCTCCACGCCATCCCGGCCGCCCACGCCGCGGGCAGGAGCGCACGCCAGGGCAGGGTCCCGGCGAGGCGCGGCCCGTAGGCGATCAGGAGTACGGCCACGGCAGGCGCCAGGACGGTGCCCGGCCCGGCGTGCGGCATCCAGTACGCGTAGAGGGGCGGCCAGCGCAGCCGCAGCGTGCCGGGGCTGTCCGCGTAACTCCGGCCCGCCACCGCCGCCGCCGTGAAGAGCAGTGCTGCCGCGGCCACTGCGCAGAGGTCGAGCACTGTGCGGCGGCGGACGGAACGGGGTCCCCGGACGGTGCCGCCCGCCCCCGATCGGCGGCTGGTCCCGCTGCCCGGGCCGGTTCCGCTGTCCGGACCGTCAGTTCGTGTGGAGGTGGTCACCTCCTCACCGTAGGGCGGTGACCAGGGGCGCAGCGGCTCTCCGGGGCAGATGTCACCGGGTCGTCAGATCGGGGATGTCGGACCGGCGATGTCAGACCGGGGGTGTCAAGCGGGGGTGTCAAGCGGCGGGGTCGGCGGCGTGGCCCTCGGGCGATTGCCCCGGAGCACGGGGGGCTTCGTTCTGCCGCCGGGAGCAGGGGAGCGTGGCATGAATCGAGCTGGGCCGTGGCAGCGGTCCGCCGCCCGCGCCCCGCCCGTCATCCGTGGGCGGGTCTGCCCTCTGCGGACGCGGACTTCGCTCACTTCGCCCCCTGTGCACCGGGTGCCTGGTCGGCCGCATGGCCGCCGAATCACCCCGTGGCGGAAATGTGACCGTCTGGCATCTTGCGCAATTGGGACATGCGAGCGCAGTCTCGGCATCAGTGGCCGGCAGGGCTCGGCGTCGGCCCTGGACTCCCGTTCGCCCCTGTGGGGGGTGGTGGATGGGGTCGCCCCGTCTGTTCCTGTGGGGGGAGCAGGCGGGGCCTCGCCTTTCGTGGACGGTTGCGGCACCCGGCGCCCCTTCTCGGGTGAGCTTGAATGCGGCTGTGACGGTGGCCAGGCACCGGCTTGTGAAAGTTGCGACGCCGACGTTGACGGCAAACCAGCCAAGGCGCACGATTCCAGCCATCAGGTGTGGCCCGGTCCTCCCCGACGTCCCCCGCACCGGAGAAGGGGCCTCACCGGCCGTTGCTTTCGGCGGCCCGGTGGGTCCCCGGAAGGATGCGACCAGGCCGAAGGACCGCTCCCGCACCGCCCGGGCGGCAGCCGGCCCCAGCACTAGCGTGCCCGGTCCGCGTCCCTCGTCGCCCGGACGGGCGGGAGGAACTCCCGCACCAGCGTGCGGTGCCACCAGTGGCCTGTCTCCCGCCGCTCCGCGCGGGTCGTGAACCGGTACCGGTACAGCAGTGCCCGTACGTGCGTGGGCGGTTGGTCGGGAAAGGGATTGAACCGCAGTAGCCGCAGCGTGTCGCGGTCGCCCTCCAGCAGACGGGCAACGAACGGTTCGAACCAGCCGGCCGCATAGGCGGGGGAGAGGGCGGCGAACCACATCTGCCAGTCCAGGCGCAGATGGTACGGGGCGAACTGGCGCGGCAGACGGCTCACATCGCCGGGCTTGCCCTTGAAGCCGTATTCCCGCCAGACCGTCTCCTCGCCGGGCAGCTCCTCGTCCGTGCCCTCGATGACGATCTCGTGCCGCACCCGGGTGACGCTGCCGAAGGCACCGTAAGTGTTCACCAGATGAAGCGAGTTGAAGGAGGCGTTCATCTGCTGGCCCCGGCTCACCATGTTGCGCACGGGCCAGTAGCTCAGCACCAGCACAACGGTCGTCACGGCACAGACCACCACGACGTACCACAGCGGCGGCGGGGCGAAGGACGGCGCCCCGGAGAAGGCCGAACTGTCCACGGCTGCGAGGGCGATGACGATCGTCAGCCAGTTCAGCCACGAGAAGTTGCCGGACAGCACCAGCCACAGCTGGGTGACGATGACGATCGCGGCCGCGAAGGTGGCCACCGGCTGCGGCATCAGCAGCCCGAAAGGCACGACGAGTTGAGCCACGTGGTTGGCCGCCGTCTCCACGCGGTGCAGCGGCTTGGGCAGCCGGTGGAAGAACCAGCTCAGGGGGCCGGGCATCGGCTGCGTCTCGTGGTGGTGGTCAAGGCATGTCAGCTCGCGCCAGCAGCGGTCACCGCGCCACTTGATCAGCCCCGCGCCGAACTCCAGCCGGAAGGCCAGCCAGCGCAGCAGCCAGAGCACGAGCACAGGCGGAGCCGTCTCGTCGTTGCCGAGGAAGATCCCCAGGAAGCCGGCCTCCAGCAGCAGCGACTCCCAGCCGAAGCTGTACCAGACCTGTCCCACGTTGACGATCGAGAGGTACGCGAGCCACAGCAGCGCCCACATCAGCATCGACGCCCACAGCGGAACGGCGTCCGCGGCGCCCGCCGCGATTGCCGCCGACAGCGCCGCGCCGGCCCAGCAGACCGATGCGAACAGCCGGTCGGAGCAGCGCCACTGAAAGAGACTCGGAAAGGCCCGGAAGGGAACGCGCCGCACGAACCGTCTCACCGGGGTGAGGCCGTGCTCACCGATCAGTGCCCGGAACTGCAGCGCTCCCGAGACGAAAGCGACCAGGTAGATGCCGGCCAGCGCCCTCTGGAGCACGAGCCGGGTCAGCCAGTAGTCGGATGCCGCGAACCAGTCCATGTGGCACGGATACCACCGTCGTGGTCCGTCATGGGTGGTGAGGGGGCGAAGGGCGCGGCGGGGCGGGTACCGCTGCCCGTGCCATGCTGGGCCTCCGCCGGGCACATGGAGGGCCGGAGCGTTCGCCGAGGAGACACATGCCGCTGACCGACATGCCGCTGGAGCAACTTCGTGGCTACCGGCCCGAGACCGCAGCGCCGGACGACTTCGAGGACTTCTGGGCGGGCACCCTCTCCGCGGCCCGGGAAGCGGCAGGCACGGCACCGCCGGTGACATTCCCGCGGATCGAGGACTCTCCGCTGCGCACGGTGGACGTCCACGACGTGCGCTTCCCCGGCTGGGACGGGCAGCCCGTGGCGGCGTGGCTGCTGCTGCCGCGCGGCGCCGACGTACCGCTGCCCACGGTCGTCAACTACATCGGCTACGGCGGCGGAAGGGGGCTCCACACCGAGCATCTGCTGTGGAGTGCCGCCGGCTACGCCCACCTCGTCGTCGACAGCCGCGGCCAGGGCCATGCCACCCCCGACCCGGACCCGGCGCCGGGGCCACACTACG
This sequence comes from Streptomyces sp. CNZ301, assembly GCF_004217425.1. Classification (NCBI taxonomy): domain Bacteria; kingdom Bacillati; phylum Actinomycetota; class Actinomycetes; order Kitasatosporales; family Streptomycetaceae; genus Streptomyces; species Streptomyces sp. CNZ301. The sequence goes on along the minus strand of NZ_SHLG01000002.1, from coordinate 103,290 downwards.
TGGGCGGCTTCATGACCCGCGGTATCGACGGCCCCGAACACCACTACTACCGCCGGCTGATCACCGACGCGGTGCGCGCCGCCGAGACCGTGCGCAGCCATCCCGCGGTCGACCCCGCGCGCGTCATCGTCACCGGGCACAGCCAGGGAGGCGGCCTGGCCCTGGCAGTCGCCGCCCTGGCCGGGACGGACGTCGCGGCGGCCCTCGTGGACGTGCCGTTCCTGTGCCACATCCGGCGCGGCGCCGAACTCGCCGTGGCCGGTCCGTACCCGGAGATCGCGCACTATCTCGGAGTCCACACGCGAGACGACCCCGAGAGCGTCTTCTCCACGCTCGAGTACTTCGACGGGCTGCACTTCGCCCGGCGTGCGGCGGTGCCCGCACTCTTCAGCGTCGCCCTCATGGACCCGGTCTGCCCGCCGTCCACCGGCTTCGCCGCGTACAACCACTACGCGCACGACGACAAGGACGTGGTGGTCTGGCAGTTCGGCGACCACGGCGGTGGGCGCGGCTCGCAGACGCTGCATCAGCTGCGCTGGCTCGCCGACCGCGGACTGGCGCCGGACGGCGAGCGGCAGGGAGCCTGACCCGGCGGCTGCCCGCTTCACCGCACCGGCCGTGCCGCCTTCTGCGAAGCGCCGCAGACCGCGGGCCCAGCACGAGCGGCGTGGCCCGGGGTCACGCCCGGCTCGCGCGGTTCACTCCGTGGGCTGTGCCGCCTCTGGCGGGCCGACCAGCTCCCGCTTGAGGATCTTGCCCATGTCGTTGCGCGGCAGGGCGTCCCGGAAGTGCACGGTGCGGGGCCGCTTGTGCGGGGCGAGCTGCGCCGCGACGAAGTCCGCCAGTTCCTCGCCTCGCGGTGGTGAAGCCGGCTCGGCGGGCACGATCCAGGCGACGACGTGTTCGCCGAGATCCGGGTCCGGTGCGGCAGTGACCGCGGCCTCGGAGACGCCGGGATGCGACAGCAGCACGTTCTCGATCTCGCCGGCACCGATCTTGTAACCGCCGCTCTTGATGAGGTCGGTGGCCTTCCGCCCCACCAGCCGCACGTAGCCGTCCGCGTCCCGCGTGGCCATGTCGCCCGTGCGGAACCAGCCGCCGTCGAAGGCCCCGGCCGTGGCGTCGGGGCGGTTGAGGTACTCGGTGAAGAGATTGGGACCGCGCACCTGCACCTCCCCGACCACGTCTGTGCCGTCAGGTTCTGCCCCGCCCTCGGAGCCGATCCGTCTGCCCGCGTCGTCGACGAGGCGCAGGTCCACATCTCGCAGGGGCACGCCGACGGTGCCGGGCCGGGGTTCCCCGTCGGCGCGGACGCTGGTGTTCATCAGCGTCTCCGTCATTCCGTAGCGCTCGATGACGTGGCGCCCCGTCGCTTCGGTGATGCGCCGGTGGTCGTCCAGCGGCAACGGAGCGGAGCCGGAGACGAGCAGCCGCGCACCGGCGAGCGCCTCGACAAGCCGCGGCTCGGAATCCAGCGCCTCCGCCAGCCGGTGGTACATGGTCGGCACGCCGAAGAGCATGGTGCCGCCTCCGGCGAGGGCGTCCGCCACTGCCTGTGTCGAGAATCGCCCGAGGTGGTGGAGGCCTCCGCCGCGGCGCAGCGGGCCGAGGACGCCCAGGATCAGGCCGTGCACATGGAACAGCGGCAGCGCGTGCACGACGAGGTCGTCCCCCGTCCACTGCCAGGCGTCCTCCAGCGCGTCGAGCGTCACGGCGACCGCACGACGGGAGAGGACGACGCCCTTGGGCGGCCCGGTGGTGCCGGAGGTGTAGACGATGAGTGCCGGCGACTCGGCGTTGGGCTCGGGCACGAGCGCCCACGTGGTGGCGTCGGCCTCCCCGGTGACCGCGATGTCCTTGCGGGGGACCCCGCTCAGCGCCTCGGGCAGCTCGGCGTCCGGCTCGGCCAGAACCATGGAGGGTGCGCTGTCGGCGACCACGTGCGCCAGTTCGCGTTCGCCGCTGCGCGGGTTCACCGGCACCACGGGAACACCGGCGAGCAGGGCGGCCACCACGGCGACGGCGGTCTCCAGGGTGGGGGTGGCCCACACCGCGATCCGCCCGGCGTCGCCGATGCGGGTGGCCATCTCGCCCGCCGCTGCCGCGAGCTGCCGGTAGCTGAGTGCGCGCTCACCGAAGCGGAGGGCAGTGCGGCTGGACTCGGTGTGCAGCGCGGGCAGGAGCAGTGACACCCGGTTCTCCTCAGACGATCCCGACCGTGGAACCGTCAGCATCTCATCCGCCTGTGACGTTGCTGCCTGCCTGGGGGAAGAGCGCTGTGAACGCCCCCGCCGGATCGGTCAGTCCGCGGGCGAACGGCTCGTCGAAATGCCGGACGAGGAAGAGCAGGAACGCGATGAGCGCGGTGAAGATACCGGCCAGCAGCAGCTCCCTCGTCGACCGCTGGATCTGCAACGCGAAGAGCATCCCGACCGACACCACCGCGCCGGCGAACAGCCCCAGCCAGACGACGCCCGGCAGCGTCGGCTCCGCGCTGCCCGCACGGCTGGTGCGTGCGGCGTCGACCGCCGCGACACGGTCCGCCAGCGCCGCGTATGTCTGCTCCTCACGTGACGTGCTCGGCTCCCAGGCCAGTACGTCCTTGCGCAGCTGTGCGAGGAGTCGGCCGCCGCGAGGGGTGAGACTGCCGTGCTCCACCATGTACGGCCACTCCTTGACGACGGTGTGGTGGACGTAGGCGGCGACGTCCGCCCTGATCCGCTCGCGGGGGGCGGCGGGGGCGGCCTGGGCTCGCTCGTGGACCTCGTGGAGAGCCTGCGCCTCGTCGGTGGCCACGTCGTCGGCGACGTTGCGTGCCTCCCACACACCGGCGATGGCCAGGCCGAGCACGATCGCGTACACCACCCCGGTCATCATCGTCATGTACTCGATCACGTCGGGGGTTTCGGAGGGGTCGTCGGAGGCCGCACGCCGCTGCCGGAGCACGACGGCCACGGTCACGGCGGCGCAGGCGGTGAGGGTCGCGAGGACGAGGAGCATCCATTCGGGCACGGGTGCACTCCCTTGTGATCGGCGGGGGCGTTCGGCGGAGGCGGCGGGGGCGAAGGCGCCGAACGGCACCCGCCCTGTTCAACGGCCGAAGGGGGACGACGACGGAGGCGGGCCCGAACCGGTGCCGCCGCGCTGCGAGTTGCCGGAGCGGCCGCTGCGGGCTCGCAGCGCGGCGGCGGCGAGCACGGCGGGAGCCACCAGCAGCAGAAGCCGCCCGGAGAGCGGCAGCCGGCCGCTGTCGGTGCGGGGGACCGGTTCGAGGCGAGCGGGTGCAGCCGGACGGGAGTGGGTGGGCGCGGGGGAGGGGACCGCCTCGGGCGGGCTGGGCCGCCCCTTGGGAGGCGGCACGTGTGCGGGCTGCGGATGGCGGTGCACGACCGGGGCCTGGGCCCGGGGTTCGTCACTGGGCGCCGGCTGCGGAGTCGGAGTGGCGGAAGGCGGCGTCGGCCGGGGCGGGCCGGGGGACGGCGGCGCGGTAGGTGTGGGCGTCGGGACGGGCGGGGGCGGCGTTTCCGGTTCGCAGACGCACTCCCAGGAACAGTGCTGTGCGGCCAGTGCGAGCCGGAGTCGGTCGGCGATGACGGTGAGTGACACGGCGTGGCACGTGCCGTCCCGGGCGGCGAGCCGGAGCCGGACACCGGCCGCTTCGAGGGCGAGGCCGAGACCGCCACCGTCGGGAAGGCGGTCCGGGTCGTCGTCGATGCGGGGTGCGGGTATGCGTCGCGTGCCGTCGTCCGTTCCGGCCGGCGGCGGGGACCAGGCCGCCGCGGGTGCGGCGCAGGTGAGAGCAAGTGCCGCACCGGCCACGGTGGTTGAGGCGGCGCGGTGCCATCTGTGGCGTCGTGTCACGTGACCGAGCATGTGGGGCGCCGCCTGGACACGGCACGGCATCCCCCCGGTATTCGCCCGAAGTGCTGAAGTAGGCAGCGCAGTTGACGAGCCGGGGTGCCGGGCGGGCCGGATCGCTGCCGGTGACGGCCCGGGTTCTGCCCCGTGCCGCCGGCCGCCCGCCGTGCGGGGTGCTCAGCCCGTCAGGGGGCGACGGCGTACGGCAGCGGGTCGTCGAGCACCGAGCGTACGACCGAGTACGCGGCACCCAGCGACGGGCCGTCGCTGCCGATCGCCGAGACCGCCACCTCCGGCACGGTGTCCTCAGCCGCCGTGCGCCGCCGCAACTCCCGCTCCAGCGGGGGGAGAAGCCAGGGCGCCAGCCCGGCGAGGGCGCCGCCGAGGAGAACCGCCCGTGGATCGAGAAGGTTGACGGCTCCGGTGAGCGCGATGCCCAGGGCTCTGCCGGCACGGCGCAGAGCCCGCAGAGAAGCCTCGTCGCCGTCCTCGGCGCGGGACTTCAGCCTCGCCAGCGCCGCGGTGCGCCCGCCGGAGCCGCGCACCGGGATGCCCGCGGCTCGGAGCAAGGCCGCCTCGCCGGCGTACTGTTCGAGGCATCCCGAGCCGCCGCAGGCGCAGAGCGGGCCGTCCGGCTGCACCGGCACGTGGCCCAGCTCCCCGGCGAACCCCCTGGTGCCGCGCAGGAGTTCACCGTCGAGGACGACTCCGGCGCCGATGCCGACCTCGGCCGAGACGTGGATGAAGTCGCGCCGTGCCGACTTCTTCCCGTTCTCACCGTTCCCCCCGGCGAGCCACAGCTCCGCCAGCGCACCGAAGTTGGCCTCGTTCTCCACCGTCAGCGGCAGGGAGGGACCCGCCGTGGCGAGGTGCGCCGCCAGGTCCGTGTCGTACCAGCCGAGGTTCGGTGCGCGTACCACGGTCGTCGACGAACGCGTGACGAGCCCGGGTACGGCGACGGCCAGGCCCGCCGGGCGCAGGCCCGCGGCGCCCGCCTCCGTGACGACGCGGTCGAGGAGCGAACTCAGGCGCCGCAGCACGCATTCCGCCCCGGCCTCGGCGTTGGGTCTTTCGTCCCCGGCGCGCACGCGGACCCGGCCTTCGAGGTCGACGGCGCACACCGTCAGATGGTCCACGCCGATCTCCGCACCGATGCCGCACGGGCCCAGGCCCGTGAGCGCCAGCGCATTGCCGGGCCTGCCCACCCCGCCGGAACGGCCCGGGCCCAGCTCGACGAGGAACCCCGCGCGCAGCAGCTCTTCGACGAGGGTGGAGACGGAGGCGCGGGTCAGCCCGATCCTCGCCGCGATGGAGGCACGCGAGACAGGAGCGGCGCCGGCGACCGCGTACAGCACACGCGAGAGATTGCGCTGACGCATCTCCTGTTGCGAGTTGGGTGGGACTGCCATGAACCTAACGTCCGTTGCTCCGCTGTGAGTTGAACCCGCCCGCCCGGCGGGGCGTGCTGGTCCGGCCGGGTCGCCGGCAGGGGTGTCAGCGCTGCCGCAGCAGCGTATCCGCCCCCGCGAGCGTGTCCGCGACACGGGTCAGGGTGGCCTCGTCCCGCGGGATCGCCTCGTAGGAAGGACCGTTCGCGGTGCCCCAGCGGCGGGCCACGGCCGCCGGGTCCTCTTCCAGCAGCAGCCCCGCCGCCTGGGCCGCGGCGCCCAGCGCCACGAGCTCCTCGGCGCGCGGCACCTGTACCGGCCTGCCCGACAGGCGCCGGACCGTCTCACGCCAGGCGGTTCCCTTCGCGCCGCCGCCGATCAGCAGCAGTGGGGCGTTCTCGCCGGCATCCTCCCCGCTCTCCCCGTCCAGCACCTTGTCCAGCGCCCGCAGCAGGGCGAAGACCGCCCCGTCGTAGGAGGCCTGAAGGATCTGGCCGGCGGTGGTGCCGTGGCGCAGGCCGCTCAACAGCCCTGAAGCGTACGGAAGGTTGGGGGTGCGCTCGCCGTCGAGGAACGGCAGGAGTGCCACCTCGCCGCCGGCTTCGACAGCCTCGCGGTCCAGGGAGAGCAGCGCGGCGACGCGGTCGACGGCCAGCGTGCAGTTGAGGGTGCAGGCCAGCGGAAGCCAGTCGCCGCGGGCGTCGGCGAAGCCCGCCACGGTGCCGGTCGGATCGGTGGGCCGGCGCGAGGAGACGGCATACACCGTGCCCGACGTGCCGAGGCTCAGCACGGGCTGTCCCGGGCGAAGGCCCAGCCCGAGCGCGGCGGCCATGTTGTCGCCGGTGCCGGCCGCGACCAGCGCGCCCGCCGGCACCGGCAGACCGGACCGCACGGTGCCCGCCGCCTCGCCCGGAGTCGTCACGCGTGGCAGCAACTGCGGTGAGAGGCCGATGAGTTCGAGCATCTCCTCGTCGTAGGCGCCGGTGGAGCTCGCCCACCAGCCGGTGCCGGAGGCGTCGCCCCTGTCGGTCGTCCCGTCGCCGGTGAGCCGGCCCGTCAGGTAGTCGTGCGGCAGCCTGACCGCTGCAGTGGCGGCGGCGGACGCCGGCTCGTTCTCGCACAGCCACGCCCATTTGGTGACGGTGAAGGCGGGTGCGGGGACGCTGCCGAACCGGTCCGCCCAGGCGTCCGGACCGCCCAGCTGCTCGATGAGCCGGTCGCTCTGCGGTGCCGAGCGCACGTCGTTCCACAGCATCGCGGGGCGCACGGGCCTGCCGCCCGCGTCGAGTGTGACGAGCCCGTGCTGCTGCCCGCCGACGGACACGGCCGAGGCCTCCTGCGCCGCACGGCCGCACTGTTCGAGAGCGGTTCCGAGCGCCTGCCACCACTCCTCCGGGTCGCTCTCGTGGCCCGGTCCCGGCGTGACGGTGTGCGGCGCCTGGCCGCGTGCGACGACCTCGCCGGTGGCGGTGTCGACGACGAGTGCCTTGGTGGACTGCGTGGAGCTGTCCACGCCGATGACGAACGGTCCCTCTGGTGCGGACATGAATCCCCTCAGCCTCCTTCTTCGCGGCCTCTTCCCACGCTGCCGTCGCTGGGCGCATACTAATTTGTCAACGGACATGACTAATAGCCGTGTGCGCGAGGAAGTGCCACGGGGAGAGGGCGGCGGAATGAACTACGAGCCGACGCCGGAGGACAGGTTCAGCTTCGGTCTGTGGACGGTGGGCTGGCTGGGACGCGACCCCTTCGGTGAAGCGACCCGCGCGCCGCTCGACCCGGTCGAGGCCGTGCACCGGCTCGCGGAACTCGGCGCCTGGGGCATCACCTTCCACGACGACGACCTCATCCCCTACGGCACCCCGTCCGCCGAACGGGAGGCCCACGTCAAGAGGTTCCGGCGGGCCCTGGAGACCACCGGTATGACCGTCCCCATGGCGACGACCAACCTCTTCTCCCACCCGGTCTTCAAGGACGGCGCCTTCACCGCCAACGACCGCGACGTGCGCCGCTACGCCCTGCGCAAGACGATGCGCAACATCGACCTCGCGGCCGGACTGGGGGCCAGGACGTACGTGGCATGGGGCGGCCGCGAGGGTGCGGAGTCCGGCGCGGCCAAGGACATCCGCGCGGCGCTGGACCGCATGAAGGAGGCGTTCGACCTGCTCGCCGAGTACGTCACGGAACAGGGCTACGACCTCCGCTTCGCCATCGAGCCCAAGCCGAACGAACCCCGCGGCGACATCCTGCTGCCCACCGTCGGGCACGCACTGGCGTTCATCGACCGGCTGGAGCGGCCGGAGCTCTTCGGCGTCAACCCCGAGGTCGGGCACGAACAGATGGCGGGCCTGAACTACCCGCACGGCATCGCACAGGCCATGTGGTCGGGGAAGCTCATCCACCTGGACCTCAACGGTCAGTCCGGCATCAAGTACGACCAGGATCTGCGCTTCGGTGCCGGAGATCTGCGGGCCGCCTTCTGGACGGTGGACCTGCTGGAGGGCGGTGGCTACGAGGGCCCGCGTCACTTCGACTTCAAGCCGCCCCGCACCGAGGACTACAACGGGGTGTGGGCGTCGGCGGCGGGCTGCATGCGCAACTACCTGATCCTGCGCGAGCGTGCGGCGGCGTTCCGCGCCGACCCGGCGGTGAAGGAGGCGCTGCGCGACTCGCGGCTCGACCAGCTCGCCCTGCCCACCCTGGAACCGGGCGAGACGCCGGGACGGCTCCTCGCGGACCGCTCCGCCTTCGAGGACTTCGACGCGGACGCGGCGGCCGAGCGGGGCATGGCTTTCGAACGCCTCGACCAGCTCGCCATGGACCATCTGCTCGGTGCCTGAGCTCCTGCCGCTTGCATCTGCACCGTGCCCGCGGAGGACGGCGGTCGCTCAGCGTCCGGCCGCGTCCGCGGGCACGGACTCCGGCAGCCCGAACAGACGGAAGAGACCGTCGCCGAAGAAGGCGCCCACGTGTGCCACGTGGCCGTCCTCGATTTCGAGCACCTGCAACTGGAAGGGCTTGTAGTCACCGCCCTCATGCCGGCTGTACAGCGCGAAGGCGGGCTGGCCGTTGGCAGCGGTCGGGATCATCAGACCCTCGCCGGGGCCTATAGGGCACTGCGCGCCGATGAGCCGCGCTATGGCATCGCGTCCGCGGAACCACTCGGGGAACGGAGGCATCTCCCAGACCGCGTCCTCCTTGAAGAGCTGCACGATCGCCGTGACGTCGGAGTTCTCGAACGCCTTGGCGTAGCGGTCGAGAAGCTCGCGCTGGGCGGGGTCGGTCGGCTCGGACAGCTCGTCCTCCGTGAGCGCCGCCTGCTGAAGCTGGGCACGTGCGCGCTGGAGGGCGCTGTTCACGCTCGCCGTCGAGGTCTCGAGCAGCTCGGCGACCTCTGCGGCCCGCCACTTGAGGACCTCGCGCAGCAGCAGGACGGCGCGCTGCCTCGGGGGCAGATGCTGCAGGGCGGCGACGAGCGCGAGCCGCATGCTGGAGCGCGAGACGACGACCGCTGCCGGGTCCGAGGGCTGCTCACCGCGGAACATCGCGTCGGGAACCGGCTCCAGCCACGGCACCTCCGGCGCCTCCACCACGGGGCGCTCCGGGTCGTCGCTGGGCGCGCCGATCCCGGAGGGCATGGGCCGGCGGCCACGGCTCTCGATGGCGGTCAGGCACGCGTTGGTCGCGATCCTGTACAGCCACGTACGCAGCGACGAGCGCCCCTCGAAGCGGTCGGCGGCCCGCCATGCCCGCAGGTAGGTGTCCTGCACGAGGTCTTCGGCGTCGTGGACGGACCCCATCATCCGGTAACAGTGCGCCAGCAGTTCGCGGCGGTAGGGCTGGGCCCGGTCCAGCAGATCATCACGGCTGAGAGGGACATCGGCGGACGGCGCGGTGACGGAGTCGCCGAGGGTGCTGTCTGTCATGGAACGGGCCTTTCGCCTTTCGACTGCGGTGGCGGGTGGTGAACCGGCCCGCAAAGTATCGCAAGGCTGTGCGAATCTTGGGAGCCGTACGGAGAGATGTCTCGGTTCATACTGCTATTGATACGGACATTCTCCGCCCATCAGTCCTCTGACCGGAATGGTCCGGCCGGTAAAGAAGAGTCGCGTGAGGGAATTCGTCGCCGTGGAGCGCACCGCTCCGGGGAGTCGGGGCCGGTGCGGTGAAGACGGGCGCGCGTGCGGTGCGGGTGGCGGACATGCGCACGCAACCTCTGACCTCCTGGCCGCGCAGGGCGCCGGACCAGGAGGCACACGCCGTTGTGTGTTCTCTCAGTCGTCCTTGCCGCGGCGCCGCTTGCGCGCCCTGCGGCGGCTCTTGCTGAAGAACCATCCGGCGGGAGGAGCGTCGGCCCGCCAGGGCTGCGGTTCGGGCGGACTCTGCCGCCAGCGTTCACGCAGCATCCGCGTCCGCGCGGCCGGCTCCTTCACTTCGGCGCCACGGATGAAGTTCTCGTCGAAGTCGAGCCCTTCGTCCCAGTTCTGCCCGCTCTCCTCTTCGCCCCCGTCACCACTGCGGCCCCGTGGCTCGCTGCCCATGGGCCATGCCTCCGTCCCGTTTGTCCGTCTCGTCGACATCTGTAGTTTCAACGCCTCGGCGGGCAGCCGTGTTCCACGCCACCGGCTGCCGGGGTGCCGCCGCCGGAATGCGGACGCGGGCGCGAGAATCCCCGAGGCGGAATGTGCCGCACCGGGTGATAACTCCTTGATTCTCTGCGTCACTGGGAGTGCGTGTATTCACCCTCTGTAGCGGTGACGCGGATCACATTGACCTTCCGGTCTTCCTGGCTGTTCAGTGGCCCACTGACTCAGTCCGCAGAGAATTCCTTTGCAGAACCTTTGAATGGCCTATCGGTTCAAGGAATTGCCAAGGGAAATAAAGGAACCAGCAAATGGGCATGCGACCGCCGAACGTGACCGAGAGTACGGACGGCAAGGACTCCGGGCACGCTTCCACCGATGGGCCCGCAGAGCAGGACTCCCTGCGGGCCGGCCTCAAGAACCGGCATCTGTCGATGATCGCGATCGGCGGGATCATCGGTGCGGGTCTGTTCGTGGGTTCCGGAGCGGGGATCGCCAAAGCCGGCCCGGGCATCATCGTCTCCTACGTCGTCGCAGGGCTTCTCGTCGTCCTGGTGATGCGGATGCTGGGCGAGATGGCGGCGGCAGACCCCTCCTCGGGCTCCTTCTCCACCTACGCCGACCGTGCGCTCGGACGGTGGGCCGGCTTCACCATCGGATGGCTCTACTGGTGGTTCTGGGTCGTCGTGCTCGCCGTGGAGGCCACCGCGGCGGCGACCATCCTCACCAGCTGGGTGCCCGCCGTGCCGCAGTGGACCTGGGCCCTGATCGTCATGGTGCTGCTGACCGCGACCAACCTCGCCTCCGTGGGGTCCTACGGCGAGTTCGAGTTCTGGTTCGCCGGGATCAAGGTCGTCGCGATCATCGCCTTCATCGTCCTCGCCGGCATCGCCGTCCTGGGACTGCTGCCCGGCTCCGGGACCTCCGGGGCGTCGAACCTCACGGCACACGGCGGGTTCCTGCCGAACGGCCCGGGGGCGATCCTCTCCGGGATGCTGCTCGTCGTCTTCTCCTTCATGGGCAGCGAGATCGTCACGCTCGCCGCGGGCGAGTCGGCCCACCCGGAGAAGATGGTGCGCCGCGCGACCAACAGCGTGATCTGGCGTATCGGCACCTTCTACCTGGGCTCGATCGTCCTCGTGGTGATGCTGGTTCCGTGGAACTCCAAGGCCGTGGTGGAGAAGGGCCCCTACGTGGCGACCCTCGACCAGATGGGCATCCCGCACGCGGGCACGATCATGGACGTCATCGTCGTGACAGCCGTGCTCTCATGCCTCAACTCCGGCCTCTACACGGCCTCGCGGATGGCCTTCTCGCTCGGCCGCCGCGGAGACGCGCCCAAGTCCTTCTCGACGGTGAACAAGCGTGGTGTGCCGGCGACGGCCATCTGGTCCTCCGTGGCCTTCGGGTTCGTCGCCGTCATCTTCAACTACACCTCTCCGGACACCGTCTTCCAGTTCCTGCTCAACTCTTCGGGAGCGGTGGCGCTCTTCGTCTGGCTCGTCATCTGCTTCTCGCAGCTGCGGATGCGGCGCGTGATCGAGCGGGACATGCCGGAGCGGCACACGGTGCGCATGTGGCTGTTCCCGTATCTGACGTACGCGACGATCGCGCTGATGCTCTTCGTCATCGGCTACATGTTCTACGACTCCGAGGGCCGGGAGCAGATGATCATGTCCGTTGCGGTGGCGGGCGTCGTGCTCGTCCTGGGGATCGTCCTTCAGCGCAGGCACGCCCGCCAGGCCTCCGGCGGAACGTCCGGGAAGGCCCGGGAGCACGCTTCCCCGGCCGTGGAGAAGTAGCGGCACGGAAGCGTCCGTTGCGGGCGGGCGGCGGGGCCACCGGAGGACCCGGGACCCCGCCGGCCGCCCGGCCGTGCGTGATCAGCGATCTGCCGCCGGCGATGAGGCGGCCCGCCCCGGCACCTGCCCGCGCGCGCTTCGCCGCGGGCCCGGCTTCCGGACCGGAACCGTGAGAACGACGAGCCCGAGCAGGACGAGGCCCGTCCCCGTCCACGCCCAGCCGCCGAGGCGCTCACCGACGACGGCCACCCCGAGAGCGGCGGCGACCACGGGTTCGAAGAGTGACAGCGTCGTCGCCGTGCCCGCTGTGACACGGGCCAGACCGGCGCCGAAGAGCACATATGCCACGCACATCGGCACCACTGCCAGATATGCGGCGACCAGCACGCCGCGCGGTGCGCTCAGCAACGGTCCGCCCGTGAGGGCGAGCACCGGGAGCAGTACGAGCGCCCCCAGCCCGAAGAGGCTGCCCATCGCCGCACGAGAGGTGTGCCCCGCGCGGATGATGCGCGCCCCGTAACAGGCGAAGACGGCGTAAGCGGCGCCGGAGAGGAGCCCCAGCGCGACGCCGCCCGGCACGTCGTGAGCGCCTTCCGGACCGTCCCCGGCGGTCAGCGCCAGCAGCGCGCACCCCGTAGCGGCGCAGAGGGTCGCGGCGAGCCAGCGCAGCGTCAGCCGCACGCCGACCAGCAGCCTCTCCAGCAGGGCGGCGAAGACGGGCGAGCAGCCGATCGTGACCACCGTGCCGGTGGCGACGCCCGCTCGGTCCATCGACGAGTAGAAGGCCAGGGGGTAGACGGCGACAGCGACGCCTCCCAGGAGCGCCCAAAGCGCAACGGGGCGGCCTGCGCGCAGCACGCGGAGCGCCGAACGTCCCGCGAGCAAGAAGGTGAGAAGACCGCCGACGCCCATGGTGGCGGCCCCTGTTGACAGCGGTGACGCGGAGGCGGGGGCGAAGCTCGCGGCCGTGCCGGTGGTGCCCCACAGCGTCGCCGCGGCGAGAACGAGCAGGGGCCCTGCCCCGCCGCGCCTGCCGCGGCCGGAGGAGGGCGAGCTCTTGGACGACGGCGCCTGCGGGGCGGGTGAGTCTGCATGCGGGTGCGCGTGCGAGGACGGACTGGCAGAGAAGGATGACATGCGGTTTGCGTCCTGATCCGTTGAAGGCCGGTGATCACGGTCATCGGAAGGGCGCAGCCGCCTCTGGCAGCGGGCGGGAAGACCTCAGTGGCGGCGCCGCGTGGAGCGGGCCGCCGGGAAGAGCCCGGACTGCCGGGGAGCGGGCGGGACGTTGGAACGCCGCCCGCGGATCAGTGCGCCCTCAGCGGGACGCGGGAGGCGGCGTGACCGCGTGCCAGTAGATCCTGTCCATGCCTGTGAGCGTAGCCGAAGGGCAGGGGCGTGTGCACCGGGGGTCCACCCGGTGCACAGCACAGCGCCACCGCCCCCCGTGCGGGGCGGTGGCGCTGCGCTGTGGCGGCGCCGGCCCGCGGCGGAGCGGGCCGCGTGGCAGTGACGCCCTCAGTCGTCACCGGGGGTGAGGGAACACGTCAGTTCCGCCCACACCGCGTGGCCGCTGTCCGGGCCGCCGTCGAGGCTGCGGCGGATGCCCCAGTCGTCCGCGAGGACGCTGACCAGCAACAGGCCGCGGCCGCTCTCCCCATCGGCGTCCACCGGATCGCCCGGAGGCGGCCGGAGCGGATCGGGACCTCCGCCCTGGTCGGTCACTTCGAGACACAACCGCAGGCCCACGAGCCAGAGTTCACAGCTGACCTTGTCACTGGCGGTGTGACGCACGGCGTTGGTGAACAGCTCGGACACGAGCAACTGCGCGTCCTCGCATGCCTGTTGATCGACTCGCCATTCGTGCAGGCGGTCGACAACTCGTCTTCGCGCCCACCCGACCGACGAGTTGAGCGCGGGCAGGCGGAACGCGTCCCGGAGCGGGCGTACCGACACAGCTGAGGGCCGATCTTCTAAAGAGAGGGCGTCATGGGGGGAAGCCACGGATCCACTATGAGCTTGTTCGGTCACACCTGGCAAGGATCAGTCTGCAAATTACAGAATCGTTCGAAGCAGGCTGTCGTCTCACAGGACGTCCATGCCAAACTGCTTGCTCATGACGGGAGTTGGAGGCGAGCGATAGTGGTGGACTCGCGGACGAGCGGTGGCGCCCCCACCGTTCTGCGGGTGGTTCTGGGAAGGCGCCTGCAACATCTGCGGGAGAAGTGCGGCCTGTCGTACGAAGAAGCGGGACAGGCGCTCGACGTCACCCACGCCACGGTCCGGCGGATGGAGAAGGCCGAGGTCGGCCTGAAAGTCCTCTACGTCGAGAAGCTTCTGCAAACCTACGGCGTCACCGACCCGACGGAGCTCGACCAGTTCCTCGCCCTGGTGCGCCAGGCCAACCAACCCGGCTGGTGGCATCGCTACCGCGACGTGCTGCCCGAGTGGTTCAGCGCGTTCGTCAGTCTGGAGAGTGAGTCGCACAGCATCCGCGCGTACGAACCGCACTACGTGCCGGGGCTGTTGCAGACGGAGGCATATGCGAGGGCAGTGCTGCGTTCGGGAATGCCCCATGCTCCTGAGGAGGAGGTCCGACGCCAGGTCGCGCTGCGGATGGAGCGTCAGTCCGTTCTCGACCGTGACGAACCGCCCTTGCTGTGGGTGGTGATCGACGAGACGGTGCTGCGGCGCTCCCTCGGCGGTCCGGAGGTGATGCGTGAGCAGATCGACGTGCTCATCGAGGCGAGCCGGCGGCAGCACGTCCGGCTGCAGATCATGCCGTTCAGCGCCGGCCCGCATCCGGCGATGTACGGACCGTTCCACCTCTTCCGTTTCCCCATCGACGAACTGCCGGACGTCGCATGCGCGGAGAGCCTGGTCGGAGCCGTCTACTTCGACCAGCGCGACGACGTGACGACCTTCCTGGAGGCACTGGACCGGATGTGTGCCCAGGCGGCACCCGTGTCGCGAACGGAGGCGATGCTCAGTGCAATGCGCAAGGAGATCTGAACCATGGGTCGTATCTACAACGGCATGCCCGCCAAGAACCTCGGTACCGAGGGCTGGCACAAGCCCTGGAGCGGCGGGAACGGCGGCAGCTGTGTGGAGGCTCTGAAACTGGATGACGGACGGGTCGCCCTGCGTCAGTCCACGGACCCCGACGGGCCCGCCCTCATCTACACCCCCCACGAGATCAAGAAGTTCATTCAGGGCGTTCAGGCCGGCGATGCCGACTTTCTGCTCGCCTGACCGGCAGGACCAACATGGAGGACGACGTGTCGGAGACGGGCTTCAGCCCTGAGCAGATCGACACCACCACGCCGCACCCGGCCCGTATGTACGACTACTACCTGGGCGGTCTGGACAACTACGAGGTCGACAGGGCGGCCGCCGAGCGTGTAATCGGGCACGCACCGTTCATCCGTCCGACCGCCCAGGGGAACAGGGACTTCCACCACCGCGCGGTGCGTACGGTCGTGGAGAGCGGCATCCGGCAGATCATCGACATCGGCACGGGTATCCCCACCTCGCCCAACACGCACGAGGTGGCACGGGCCATCGCGCCGGAGACGCGTGTGGCATACGTCGACAACGACCCCATCGTGGCGACGTACGCCGGAGCCAAGCTGACCAACTCGGGCAACGCGAGCTTCGTCCTGGCCGACCTCCGGGAACCCGAGGCGATCCTCGATCACCCCACCACGCGGAATCTGATCGACTTCGACCAGCCGGTCGCCCTGATGCTCGTCGCGGTGATGCACTTCATCCGCGACGACGAGAAGCCCGGCGAGATCGTCTCTGCGCTCACCAGCCGCCTGCCGAAGGGCAGTTGCCTGATCCTGTCGCATATCACCGCCGACTTCGACGAGGGCGACGAGGGGGCGCAGGCCGCTGAGGTCTACAAGAACACCACCGCGCAGCTCGTCATGCGCAGCTACGACGAACTCCTCCCGTTCTTCAACGGCTTCGAGCTCATCGAACCGGGACTGGTGAAGCCGCCGCTGTGGCGCCCGGACGGCCCGGTTCCGGGGGAGCGCGAACTCCTCGACCACCGTGGTTACGCGGGAGTCGGGTTCAAGGGCGGCGCGTAGCCGAGGAATCAGCGCGAAGCGCCGTACGGCACACAGTCGCACAGAGCCAGCCCCGGGCAGGGCCGCCGTTACGTGGGGGTGCGGTCCCTGCCCGGCGGCGTGTCTGCGTACAGCGTCTCCGAGTCGTGCTCCGAGCCGTCCGGGACGACAGGCTTCGTGACGCTCCGCTTCCCGTCCGGCGGTCCGGCCCCCGGGCGTCATCTCCCGGCCGCCGCCGATCCGTACCTACGCGCGTAACTGTCAACTCCCGTCGCGTGTAGGGATCTTCGCCCGGTGGAAGCTACCTTCCGGTACCGCGCCACGGCCGGACCGGAGTACAGGCCGCCGGGCTGTGAAGACGGCGTTCCTTTCCCGGACTTCATCAACACCCTTGCGATCCATGCCAGTCACACTTTCCACAGCTTTCTTGACATGAGCACTTCCAGTGGAGGCCGGTGACTGGTACTTCTGTACATGACAAACGCACCCTCCATGCTCCCCCCACCATGAGAGGTTCCATGAAGCCACGCAGATGGACGACCACGGGTGCCGCCGTGGCGTCGTCCCTCGGAGTCATCACCCTCACCGGGGCCGTGCCCGCCTCCGCGCAGGACGCGGCCCCGGCGTATGTCGCCCTGGGCGACTCCTACTCCTCCGGCCTCGGAGCGGGTGACTACGGCGACAGCGGCGACTGCAAGCGGAGTTCGAAGGCGTACTCCCAGCAGTGGGCCGCGGCCAACTCGCCGGCCTCGTTCGACTTCACGGCATGTTCCGGCGCCCGCACGGGCGATGTGCTCCAAGGCCAACTGGGGCCGCTCAACTCCTCGACCGGTCTGGTGAGCATCAGCATCGGAGGAAACGACGCGGGCTTCGCCGACACCATGCAGGCGTGTGTTCTGCAGGGCGAGAGTGTGTGCCTGGAGAAGATCGAGGAGGCGAAGAGCTACATCGCGGGCACGCTGCCCGGTGAGCTCGACTCCGTCTACAACGCCATCAGCGACAGGGCGCCCTCCGCCAAGGTCGTGGTGATGGGCTACCCCCGCATATACAAGCTCGACGGAGAATGCTCCGTCGGGATCAGCGAGACGTCGCGCGCGGCGATCAACTCCGCGTCCGACGTCCTCAACGACACGATCGCCAAGAGGGCGGCCGACCACGGCTTCACCTTCGGCGACGTACGCGGCTCCTTCACCGGACACGAGATCTGCTCCGGCGACTCGTGGCTGCACAGCGTCACCTTCCCGATCGGGGAGTCCTACCACCCCACGGCGTCCGGCCAGACCAGCGGCTACCTGCCGGTCATGAACCAGAACGCATAACCGTCGCGGCACCGCTTTCCCGCGGAAGGCGCTCTCCCCGGCCGGGACGAGCAGGGCTCAGGTCCTCTCGTCCCGGCCGGGCCGGTTGTGAGACGGGGACGGGCGGGTACTCGCTCGCTCGTCAAATTTGAACAGGAGCTCCGAGGAGGCCGGGACCCCTCTTACGGGCGCAACGGAAAGCGGAAGGAACCCCGCAGGGCGAATCGGAGTTCTAATGGATAGAGACGGGCGGGCAGACCTGTCCTGAAGGAGGACGACATGACCAACAGAGGCAAGATCGCCGTCGGCGGCGTGGCCGTAGGGCTTCTCCTGTGGTGGCTGACGTCGTTCTGGATCGCTCTCGCGGTGATCGTCGGCGTACCCGCGATCGCCTACCTCGTGCTGGACCCCTCGCAGCGCCGCCGGCTGCGCCGGGTGAGCCGCAAGGAGCTGAACCGCTGACCGGGAGCGCGGAGGGCCTTGAACGGTTCGGACGGCACAGCTTCGCCCTGCGCAACACCGGCACCAGGACGCTCACCGGCGTCCGGGTCGGCCGGGCCGGTCTCCCGTCGTCGGCCCGCGGTGTCCCCGAGGACGCTGTCGTACGGCCGGGGGAGACCACCGAGTTCCTGATGGCGGCCGAGCGCGGGCAGCCGCTTCCCGCCACCATCGCCGTCTCGTGGCACGGACTGCCCGGCGAAGTGCGGGTGCCGGTTCCGCCCGGCTGAGGCCGAAACCGGGCACCGGCCGCGCCGCGAACGCCTCACGCAGCCGGGCGGACCGCCATCTCGTCCAACGCCTCCAGCAGACCGGGCAGTTCGGCCCCGCGTCCCACCGGGAGGACTTCGCCCGGCTCGTCGTCCAGAAGCAGGAAGGCGATGTCGTCGGTGCGGGCGACCATGCTCCAGCCGGGGCCGTCCGCACGCAGTGTGCGTGCCTCTCCGGAAGCGAAGGCCGAACGGACCCGGCCGGGGGGCGGCGGAGTGTGCACGTACTCCCGCACCTCCTCCAGGACGCGCTTGACGGACGCGTTGGGGTTCTCGCCCGCCTCGACGAACTCGACGTCGTCGTCGACCTGTTCGCGCCACACCGCCCACTGCAGCGCGATCTCGTCCGCGCCGAGCCGGCGTTGGGCCGGGCCCCACTGCTCCGTGTCCGGCGGTACGAGTGCGGCGCGCCCGCCGTCCACCTCCGGGTCCGGTGCCGGGTCGTGCGGCGCCGGAACGCCGGGGGCCGAGACCGCCACGTTCAGCGGCCAGCCCGGCAGCGCCGCGGCCACGGAGCGGTCCGAGGGGGAGAGGTCGTACTCCATGCCGCAGTCCCACGCGGCGATGGCACAGGCCACAAGGGTCACGTCGTCGGTCGCCACGGTCCAGCGGGCGCCGGAGCCGTCCTGGCCGAGAACCAACCCGTAGCCTTCGGCGTACGGTTCGAGGCCGAGTCGCGCGCAGGCCTCCGGGTAGTCGTCGCCCAGAACGCTCGGAAACTGGGCGGGAGTCAGGAGTACAGCCGTCAGCACAAACAGCGCGTCATCGTCCTCGGCGGCCACGGGCCCTCCCCTTCCGTAAGTTCTGGGGAACCTTAACTCTAGAGTCAGTCCGTTTACAGAGCAGGGCCACTGACGGAGGGACGCGACGACGTGGGGCGATACGACCGGCTCAAGCACATCCTGCGACTCGACCCGGAAGAGGACTTCGAGGAGATCTACCGGTTATCGGCGACATACGAGTTCCCCTGGGACTTCGCCCGTGCCCTGGAGCTCGCTCTGTACCGCACCTACGCGGTGCCCAGCATAGGGCGGTTGCTGGCGCAGACCGCGGAGCTCACCGACCGCACGCAGAAGCGCTACGACGACACCGCGCTGCTCCTGGACGCCGTGATGGAGCACGGCCACAAGTCCGACAAGGGCCGCACCGCGATACGCCGCATAAACCAGATGCACCGCAGCTACGACATCTCCGACGGCGACATGCGCTACGTGCTGTGCACATTCGTCGTGATGCCGAAGCGGTGGCTCGACGAGTACGGGTGGCGGCGCCTCTCGCGCCACGAGCAGCACGCGTCCGCCGTCTACTACCGCGTGCTGGGCAGGCATCTCGGGATCACCGAAATCCCGGGGAGCTTCGACGATTTCGAGACGTATCTCGACGAGTACGAGGCCGCCCACTTCGGCTGGGACCCCGACTCGCGTCGCGTATCCGACGCGACGCTGGAGCTGATGGCTTCCTGGTATCCGTCCCCGCTCGCCCCGGCGGTGCGCGGCGCGAGCAAAGCGCTGCTCGACAACTCCCTGTTGCACACCTTCCGTTACGACCCGCCGCGGCCGGCCGTCCGCAGACTCGTGCATGGCGCCCTGCGCACGCGGGCGCGCGCCGTACGGCTGATGCCGCCACGGCGCACCCCGCACTACGCCCGGCAGAACTGGGAGATCAAGGGGTACCCGGGCTATCCGGTCGGCTACCGCCTGGAGGATCTGGGCACCTTCCCCCGGCAGGCGCAACGCGGCGTCGGCGGATGCCCCGTGCCGCACGGCAAGGTCTAACGTCTCCCGGTTCCGCTGATTCGACTGCCCGACTGCCCGACTGCCCGACTGGCTCTAAGTCCGTGCAGCCAGCGCCAGATAGCGGTCGTCCTCGTCGGCGTACGAGGTCAGCTGCCAGCCCGAATCAGCAAGCAGCGTACGGAGGTTGGGTTCGGCGCGGATGTCGTCCGGGGTCAGCGAGCGGCCGTGTCGTGCGGCGAGCGCGGCGCGGCCGACCGGATGGAAGAGGGCGAGAGTGCCGCCTGGGCGGACCACCCGGGCCAGCTCTGTCAGCCCGGAGTCCGGCCCCGCTAGATGGGAGATCAGCCCTGCCGCGAAGACGGCGTCGAGGCAGCCGTCTCGCAGCGGAAGCCGGCAGACATCCGCCAGCAGGAGATGCGCGCAAGTGTGCCTTTCCGCACGCACGGCCTCACGGAGCATCTCCGGTGTGAGATCGGCTCCGAGGACGGTGCCGTCGCTGCCGACCGCGGCGCGGAGCGGGGGAAGCGCACGCCCCGTTCCGCAGCCGGCGTCGAGTACCGCGTCGCCCTCGCGCAGACCGAGTTCGCCGAGCGCCGCCTCGTACGCAGGGCCGTCGTCGGGGAAGCGTGCGTCCCAGCGGGCCGCGCGGACGGAGAAGAACTCGCGCACCCGGGCGGCCCCGTCACTCGTCTCGTGCTGCATGGTCCTCATGATGGCGTACGCCGGGGCAGGGCACCGCTGCGGACAAGCGGCCCTGGCGGAACCCTGTCCCTGCCGGAAGCCCGGCCGGCGCGGCCGGGCCCTGGCGGCGGTTCAGTCGGTGAGGCCGGAGAGCGCCACCACCTTCGAGATGCGCACCCGTACGAGAAGTTCGCCCGGAACGGCGTTGCGCGCGCCGAATCGCGCCCCGGCCTCCTCGCCCATGTAACGGGCGCCGATGCGGGTGGCCCAGTGCAGCATCGTGTCCATGTCGCGGCTCAACTCGGCCCGGCCGCTGAGGACCACGAAGGCGAACGGGGGCCGCTCGTCGTCCACGCAGATGGAGACACGGCCGTCGCGGGCCAGGTTGCGCCCCTTGACCGTGTCCTCACCTGTGTTGAAGAGCACATCGTCACCGTCGAGCACGAACCACACAGGCGCCGCGTGGGGACTTCCGTCGGCGCGGACCGTCGAGACTTTCCCCGTACGTGTGCCTTCGGAGATGAAGGCACGCCACTCGTCTTCCGTCATCTTCTCTGCCATGGGCCCATACTGCGCGAGGCGTACACGATTCGTGGCGCTACGTGCGGCAGGTGAGCGTGTGGTTGCTCAGCGCGTTGTGGTGGGTAAGGGTGGCACGGCAGCAGCTGAGGAGAAGGGGGAACGCCGAGATGGCGCTGAACACAGGGCTCGACTGGCTGCTCGACGACCTGACCGACCGTATGCCGTCCGTGCAGCACGCGATGGTTCTCTCGACCGACGGGCTGGTCACCGCGAACAGTCAGACCCTGGAGAAGGCCGACGCCGAGCATCTCGCCGCAGTGGCATCCGGTCTGCAGTCCCTGGCGAAGGGGTCGGGGACGCAATTCGGCACGGGAGAAGTACGGCAGACGATGATCGAGTTCGACGAGGGCCTGCTCTTTGTGACCTCCGCGGGCGAGGGAAGCTGCCTGTGCGTGCTTACAGGAGCCGATACGGACGTCGGAGCCGTCGCCTATGAGATGACGTTGCTGGTCAACCGCGTCGGCGAGCACCTCGGCCTGCCGACGCGCAACAGCATGTAGAGGTCCGCCGCGGGCCTGCGGACACCCCGAACCTGACCGTGCGGGGAGTTATCCACAGGCCGTGCGGGGTGCCCCTCGACCGTCTAACGTCGTCACTGTCAGTAGCTGGGCGGCGGCTCTTGGAAGCCCAGCTGGACCGTAGCTGGAGACGACAGGAACGACGGGGGAGACCATGCACGAAGACGTCGCGATGAGCACGGCCGCGAAGGAACTGGGCCTGGCACGGGGCGAGATGACGCTGGCGGCGCAGCTTGGCCACGTACGCACGGTGCGCGCCGCACCAGCGCCGGCCACGGTGCGTACGGGCGGCGAGCCGGTACGGCGCAGGGTGCCCCGCGCCGAACTGGCCAGGCTGCGCGCAGCGGAGGACTTCCCGGAGGGGCTCCGGGCGCGGCTGGGTGTCGTCGACGCGGGCGGCGGAGCCCAGCTGCTCGGCATCACGCCGCCGCGTTTCGCGCGACTGGCACGCGGCGGCTGCTTCAGTCCGGTTCGCTTCTACGTGAACCGGTACGGGACGGTGGTGTGGCTGTATCTGGCGCAGGAGTTGACTTCTTTCGCGGAGTCCCGGCCGGAGCTGCTGTCGGGGAACCTTCCGCGCGGGCTGCGGATGTTGCTGGCCGAAGGGGTGGATCTGAGGGCAGGGCACTGGCGCGGGCGCCGCGTCGGGCAGCTGTGCAGGGATGCGGAGGGGCCGTGGGAAGCGGCCGCCGCCCGGGCCGCGGTGCTCGGTGACGACGTCCTGCGGGAGTCCGTGCCGGACGCGGAGGAGCGGGCCCGCCTGTATGCCCTGCGGCCGGAGTTGGTGCCCCTCCGGGGCAGATCACCCTTCGTGCGCACGGTGACGGAGGAGCTGTGCACGGCAGCAGCCGAGGACGAGATCTTCTGGCAACGCCTCATGCTCGCGGCCGACTTGGAGAGCGCACGCGCCTCGCAGGCCGTCGCTCCCGAGGAGACCGCCCCTCCCGGCCCTTTCACCGGTGCCGCTGTTCCCGCCGGTTCCGCCGCCGAGGGCGCCGGTGCGGCCAACTCCCGGAGCGGCAACGCCGGTTGCCGGGCCGGGCGAGTTCAGGCGTGTGCTCGGCGCAGCTCCGCACGCGCGAAGCCCGGCCTGGGCAGTGCAGCACGCACGGGCGGAGACGGAAGCCCCGGGAGGGTGCGGCCGGCCGAGCAGAGGGCCCGGATGCTGAACACGCTGCGGGCGCCGCGTCAGCGGCTGTCCCGCTGGAAAGGTGGGGCACGCCGAGGAGGCTCAGCCGCCCAGCTTTCTGAACAGTCCCTCCTGCACCACCGAGACGATCAGCCGGCCCTCACAGTCGAAGATCAGTCCGCGGGCCAGTCCCCGGCCGCCCGTCGCGATGGGGGACTCCTGCTGGTAGAGGAACCACTCGTCCGCGCGGAACGGCCTGTGGAACCACATCGCGTGATCCAGTGAGGCCATGTCGAAGCCCCGCGGTCCCCACAGCGGCTCCACGGGGATGCGTACGGCGTCGAGGAGAGTCATGTCGCTGGCGTAGGTGAGGGCGCAGGTGTGCACGAGCGGATCGTCACCGAGGGAGCCGATGGCCCGCATCCACACTCCGCTGCGCGGTTCGGCCTCCTGCAGTTCGCCCGCCTCCCAGCGCAGCCGCTCGACATAGCGGATGTCGAACGCCATGCGGCGTTCCATGCGCTCGAGGGATTCGGGAAGTTCGCCGAGGTGGCCTCGGATCTCCTCGGCAAGCTTCGGCAGGCTCTCCGGGTCCGGCACGTCGGGCATCGGGACCTGGTGGTCGATGCCGAGTTCCGGCTGATGAAAGGAGGCGGTGAGATTGAAGATCGTCCGGCCCTGCTGCACGGCCACGACGCGCCGCGTGGTGAACGAGCGTCCGTCCCGCACCCGTTCGACCTGGTACACGATGGGGACCCCGGGCACTCCCGGCCGCAGGAAGTACGCATGCAGCGAATGCACCGGGCGGTGCCCGTCGGTGGTGCGTCCGGCGGCGACGAGGGCCTGCCCGGCGACCTGGCCGCCGAAGACGCGCTGGAGATTCTCCCGGGGGCTGCGTCCGCGGAAGATGTTGATCTCGATCTGCTCCAGGTCGAGCAGGGCGGCCAGCTGCTCTGCGGGGCTGGTCATGGGACGTGCTCCTCTTTCACGTGGCGCGGGCGACTCTTCACAGCCGGCCCACGTCGGTCACCTTGATCACGGCCCGGCCCTCCTCGTCGGAGGCCGTGAGGTCGACCTCCGCGGAGATGCCCCAGTCGTGGTCGTCGTCGGGGTCTGCGAAGGTCTGCCGGACGCGCCACAGAGCCTCCTCCGGGACCTCCTCGATGCTGAGCAGGCCGGGGCCGCGGGCGTCGGGGCCGGTGCCCAGGTCGTCGTACTCGTCCCAGTAGCCGTCCATGGCCTCGGCCCAGGCGTCCTCGTCCCAGCCGGAATCGGCGTCCATCTCGCCCAGTACCTCGACCTTGTCCAGTGCCGCCAGCTCCACCCGCCGGAACATGGCGTTGCGCACCAGTACCCGGAAGGCGCGCGAGTTGGCGGTGACGGGCCGGACATGGTCGGCGCGCTCCTGCGCCTCCTCGGCGCTCTCCTCCTCCGGGTTGGCGAGCTGTTCCCACTCGTCGAGCAGGCTGGAGTCGACCTGACGGACCATCTCGCCGAGCCACTCGATGATGTCCTGGAAGTCCTCGGACTTCTTCTCGTCGGGGACGGTGTGCTCCAGGGCCTTGTACGCGCTGGCGAGGTAGCGCAGCACGATGCCCTCGGTGCGGGCCAGTTCGTAGAAGGAGACGAACTCCGCGAAGGTCATGGCCCGTTCGTACATATCACGGATGACCGACTTGGGGGAGAGGGGGTGGTCTCCGACCCACGGGTGGGACTTGCGGTAGAGCCCGTAGGCATGGAAGAGCAGCTCCTCCAGCGGCTGCGGGTGGCTGATGTCCATCAGCCGTTCCATCCGCTCCTCGTACTCGATGCCGTCCGCCTTCATCTGCGCGACGGCTTCGCCCTTGGCCTTGTTGGTCTGTGCGGCCAGGATCTGCCGCGGATCGTCGAGCGTGGACTCGACGACGGAGACCATGTCCAGCGCGTAGGAGGGGGATTCGGGGTCGAGCACGTCGAAGGCGGCCAGCGCGAAGGTGGACAGGGGCTGGTTGAGCGCGAAGTTGTGCTGGAGGTCGACCGTCAGGCGCACGGTGCGGCCCTGCGCGTCCGGCTCGTCCATCTGCTCGACGACGCCGCCGTCCAGCAGCGAGCGGTAGATGGCGATCGCCCGGCGGATGTGCCGCAGCTGGGAGCGGCGGTCCTCGTGGTTGTCCTCCAGAAGCTTGCGCATCTGCGCGAAGGCGTCTCCGGGCCGGGCGATGACGGACAAGAGCATCGCGTGGGTCACGCGGAACCTCGAGGTGAGCGGCTCCGGGTCGGAGGCGATCAGCTTCTCGAAGGTCTGCTGCCCCCAGTTGACGAAGCCTTCCGGCGCCTTCTTGCGCACGACCTTGCGCCGCTTCTTCGGGTCGTCCCCGGCCTTGGCGAGGGCCTTCTCGTTCTCGACGACGTGCTCCGGGGCCTGGGCGACGACGAAACCGGAGGTGTCGAAGCCCGCCCGGCCCGCGCGTCCCGCGATCTGGTGGAACTCCCGGGCACGCAGTGTGCGCACGCGGCTGCCGTCGTACTTGGTGAGCGCCGTGAACAGCACTGTCCGGATGGGCACGTTGACACCGACGCCGAGGGTGTCGGTACCGCAGATGACCTTCAGCAGCCCCGCCTGTGCGAGCCGCTCCACGAGCCGGCGGTACTTGGGCAGCATGCCCGCGTGGTGCACGCCGACGCCGTGCCGCACGTACCGCGACAGGTTGCGCCCGAAGCGGGTGGTGAAACGGAAATTGCCGATGATCTTGGCGATCTCGTCCTTCTCCGCGCGGGTGCACATGTTGATGCTCATCAGTGCCTGCGCCCGCTCCACCGCCTGCGCCTGCGTGAAGTGGACGATGTAGACCGGCGCTTGATGGGTCTCCAGAAGCTCCGTCACGGTCTCGGTGAGGCTGGTGGTGCGGTACTCGTACGACAGCGGCACGGGACGGCTGGCCGAGCGCACGACGGCGGTGTCGCGCCCCGTGCGGCGCGTGAGGTCCTCCTCGAACCGGGTGACGTCCCCGAGGGTCGCCGACATCAGCACGAACTGCGCCTGCGGAAGCTCCAGCAGCGGGATCTGCCACGCCCAGCCGCGGTCCGGCTCGGCGTAGAAGTGGAACTCGTCCATCACCACCTGGCCGACGTCGGCCCCGGAGCCGTCCCGCAGGGCGATCGAGGCCAGCACCTCGGCCGTGCAGCAGATGACGGGGGCGTCGGCGTTGACGGAAGCGTCGCCGGTGAGCATGCCGACGTTCTCCGTGCCGAAGATCTTGCACAGGTCGAAGAACTTCTCCGAGACCAGGGCCTTGATCGGAGCGGTGTAGAAGGTCACCTCGTCCCGCGCGAGGGCCGCGAAGTGGGCCCCCGCCGCGACCAGGCTCTTGCCGGAGCCGGTCGGGGTGGAGAGGATCACGTTCGCGCCCGAGACCACCTCGATCAGCGCTTCCTCCTGCGCGGGATAGAGCGAGATGCCCCTCTCCTGCGCCCAGCCGGAGAAGGCTTCGTAGAGGGCGTCGGGGTCGGCTTCGCTCGGCATCTGATCGATGAGGGTGGCTGTCACGCACCCCATACTGCCTTCCTTGCGCCCGCTACCGGGAACCGGTGTTCTTCCCGTGATCATCTGCCGATACGCTGTCCCGCCGACAGGGCGTCAGCGCTGCGGGCGATCAGTACGCTCACTGCGGCCAGTTGGGCCGAGGCAGCCCGCTGCCCCGGGGTCTTTACGAGCAGTTACAGGGGTGGGGACGGACATGATGGGACCGGCGCATTCGCTGTCGGGCGCGGCGGCATGGCTGGGAGTGGGCGCCGCGGCAGCCGCGCTGGACCACCCGATGCCCTGGCCGGTGCTCCTGGGCGGCGCCCTGATCAGCTCGGGCGCTGCCCTCGCCCCGGATCTCGATCACAAGGCCGCCACCATCTCCCGGGCCTTCGGTCCTTTCTCCCGCGGCCTGTGCGGAGTGATCGACAAACTCTCCGAGGCCGTCTACAACTCCACGCGCGGGCAGGGCGAGCGGCGCCGCTCCGGGGGGCACCGCACCCTCACGCACACCTGGCCCTGGGCGCTTTTCCTGGGTGCGGGATTCTCGGCGGCGGCCGTCTTCGGTGGCCGGTGGGCGGTGCTGGTGATCCTCTTCATCCATATGGTGCTCGCGGTGGAGGGCCTGCTGTGGCGCGCGGCCCGCGTCTCCAGCGACATCCTGGTGTGGCTGCTCGGCGCGACGAGCGCCTGGAGTCTCGCAGGCGAGCTCGACCGGCCGGGCAACGGCGCCGACTGGCTCTTCGGCGGGCAGGGCATGGAGTACCTGTGGCTCGGGCTTCCGATCGTGCTCGGGGCACTGGTGCACAACATCGGCGACGCGATCACCATCTCGGGCTGCCCGATCCTGTGGCCCGTCAAGATAAGCGGGAAACGCTGGTATCCGCTGGGCACGCCGGAGTTCATGCGTTTCCGCGCCGGAGCGTGGGTCGAGACACGGCTGCTGATGCCCCTGTTCATGGTGCTCGGGGGTGCGGGAGCGCTCTTCGCGCTCGGCGTGCTCGGCTGAGGCGCGCCCGGGGGCGGCCGGCGCCCGGGCGGACGCCGGCGCCGTGCCGCCTGCTCGTGACCGGGATGTTCTCAGCCGTGCCAGGAACGCCAGAGGGCCGCGTAGGCGCCGTCCTCTTCGACCAGGGTGTCGTGGCTGCCCAGTTCGCTGATCCGCCCGTCCTCCACGACAGCGATGGCGTCCGCGTCGTGAGCGGTGTGCAGCCGGTGTGCGATGGCTACGACGGTGCGCCCGTGGAGCACCTGGGCCAGCGAGCGCTCCAGGTGCCGGGCCGCGCGGGGGTCCAGCAGCGAGGTCGCTTCGTCCAGCACCAGCGTGTGCGGGTCGGCCAGTACCAGCCGCGCCAGCGCGATCTGCTGTGCGTGCGCCGGTGCGACGAAGATCCCCCCGGAGCCGACCTCGCTGTCCAGGCCCTCCGGGAGCGAGCGCGCCCATCCGTCCGCGTCCACCGCTGCGAGCGCCGCCCACAGTTCGGCGTCGCTCGCGCCCGTGCGGGCAAGCAGCAGGTTGTCGCGGAGCGAACCGACGAAGACGTGATGCTCCTGGTTGACGAGTGCCACGTGTCGCCGGACCCGATCCGCCGGCATCCGCGACAACTCGGCCTTGCCGAGGGTGACTTGACCGGTGCGTGGTCCGTAGATGCCGGCCAGCAGACGGCCCAGTGTGGACTTGCCCGCCCCGGAGGGCCCCACGAGCGCGACCCGGGTGCCGGGCGGCACTCGCATCGTGACGCCGTGCAGCACGTCCGTGCCGGTGCGGTAACCGAACCGCACGTCGTCCGCGCGCAGTTCGCGGCCCTGCGGAGCCAGCAGCCTGTCGCCGGAGTCGGGCTCGATCTCCCGGACGCCGACGAGCCGCCCCAACGAGACCTGGGCGACCTGGAGTTCGTCGTACCAGCGCAGAATGAGCCCGACCGGTTCGAAGAGCATCTGCACCAGCAGTGCGCCCGTCGTCAGCTGTCCCACGCCGATCCAGCCCCACAGCACGAACGTGCCGCCGAGGATCAGCACCCCTGCCACGAGCAGCAGGTTGGTGACGTTGACGACGGGGAAGAGAACGGAGCGCAGCCAGAGCGTGTAGCGCTCCCAGGCCGTCCACTGCGAGATCCGCTGCTCGGACAGCGCGACGCGGCGGGCGCCCAGCCGGTGGGCCTCCACCGTGCGGCCCGCGTCGACGGTCTCCGCCAGGGCGCCCGCCACGGCGGCGTACCCGGCGGCCTCGGAACGGTACGCGCGGGGCGCCCGGCGGTAGTACCAGCGGCAGCCGACCAGCAGCACCGGCAGC
Source organism: Streptomyces sp. CNZ301 (assembly GCF_004217425.1). Classification (NCBI taxonomy): domain Bacteria; kingdom Bacillati; phylum Actinomycetota; class Actinomycetes; order Kitasatosporales; family Streptomycetaceae; genus Streptomyces; species Streptomyces sp. CNZ301. Next base: position 75,080 of record NZ_SHLG01000002.1, on the reverse strand, counting down.
GCGACGAGCACCGCCAGCGCCAGTGGTGGCGCGGTGGCCGTGAGGCCCCCGAGTAGCAGCGCCGCCCACACGACGCCGATGGACAGCTGCGGTACGGCCTCACGCATCGCGTTGGCCAGGCGGTCGATGTCCGTGGTGATCCTGGAGAGCAGATCCCCGGTGCCGGCCCGCTCCAGGACCCCCGGCGGCAGCCGGACCGAACGGACGAGGAAGTCCTCACGCAGGTCCGCGAGCATCCGCTCGCCGAGCATCGCCCCGCGCAGCCGCACCTCCCGCACGAAGAGGCTCTGAACGACGAGGGCCAGCAGGAACAGGCCGACAACGCGGCTGATCTGCAGGTCCCGGCCGCCCGAGGTGAGATCCTCGACGAGCCCGCCCAGCAGGTAGGGGCCCGCCATCGACGCGAGTACCGCGACGGTGTTGACGAGGATGAGCGTGATGAAGGCACGTCTGTGGCGCTCCAGCAGCTCACGCACATAGCTGCGGACGGTGGCTGTTCCGCCGACGGGCAGTGTGGTCGCGTTCTCCGCCGATGCGGGGTCGTATTCGGGCGGTGCGACGCCGATGCGGACGGTGGAGCCGGCCGGAGTGGTGGAGCCGGCCTGGGCGGAGGCACCCGTCGGAGTGGTCGGGGCGGTCATGCGTGCTCTGCTCCTTCAGCCTGTGCGAAGCGCGGACCGTCGGATACGGGGGAGGGCGCGGCGGAAGAGGGGGCACCTGCGGCGGCATCCGCACCGGGCCGCTCACCGTCCTCCGGTTCGCGCGTGACGACGGCGCGGTACCCGGCGTGCGTGCGCAGCAGCTCGCGGTGCGGCCCCGCCGCGAGCACCTCTGTGCCGCGTACGAGGACGACCCGTTGCGCCTGGTCCAGCATCAGCGGGCTCGAGGTGAAGACGACCGTCGTACGGTCCGCCCGCACCCGGCGGAGGGACTGTGCGATACGGGCCTCGGTGTGGGCGTCCACCGCCGACGTCGGTTCGTCCAGCACCAGCACCTGGGGGTCGGTGACCAGCGAGCGCGCGAGCGCGAGCCGCTGCCGCTGCCCGCCCGAGAGCGACCGCCCGCGTTCGGTGACGGACGCGTCGAGCGGATCGCCACCGGGAGAGGCGGCGCCCTGCATCAGCGCGTCCAGCACGTCGCCGCACTGCGCCGCCTCCAGCGCGCGATGCTGCGGCACCGCACCGGAGTTGGGTACGTCGAGCAGTTCGCGCAGCGACCCCGACAGCAGCACGGGGTCCTTGTCCTGGACGAGTACGGCTGAACGGGCGCTCGAGAGCGGCACGTCGTCCAGCGGCACCCCTCCGAGGAGGACCGATGCGCAGCCGTCGCCTTCCGGTGCATGGCCGCCGAGCCGGTCCGCCAGCTTGCCCGCCGCCTCCGGGTCGCCGCACACCACGGCGGTCAACTGCCCGGCGGGCGCGAGAAGTCCGGTGACGGGGTCGTAGAGATCGCCGCCCGGAGCCTCCTCGGCCTCCGGTTCCGTCCCGCCCCGGCCGGCCCCCGCCGGCTCCTCTTCCGGTCCGGGGGCGGCCCTCCCGGAGCCGTCGTCACTCTGGCCACCGCCCCTGCGCAGGGACAGGACGCGGACGGCCCGCTGCGCCGACGGCCGTGAGAAGGAGTAGGCCATGGCGAACTCCTGGAACAGGCGCAGCGGGAACAGCAGAAAGGTCACCGCCCCGTACACGGTGACGAGTTCGCCGACGCCGATGCGTCCGTCGAGGGCGAGGCCCGCGCCGCGCCATACGACGCCCACGAGAAGCAGGCCCGGGAGCGCGATCTGAACCGCTTCGATCAGTGCCCACATCCGTGCGGTGCGCACGGCCGCACGGCGGACCTCCTGGGACGCGAGCCGGTAGCGGTCGAGGAAGAGCTCCTCGCCGCCGATACCGCGCAGCACGCGCAGCCCCGCCACCGTGTCCGCTGCCAGCTCGGTGGCCCGTCCCGCCTTCTCACGCTGCAGGTCAGCTCGGCGCGTGGCGCGGGGAAGCAGGGGAAGGACCGTGACGGCCAGCACCAGCATCCCCGCGGATACGAGCAGTCCCAGCTGGGGCTCGTAGACGACCAGGCCGGCGCAGACGCCGACGGTGGTCAGCAGCGCCGCGCTGAAGCGCGACGCGGACTCCACACACCAGCCGATCTTCTCGATGTCGCCGGTGGAGACGGCCACCACCTCTCCCGCCGCGACCCGCTGAGTGAGCGTCGCGCCCAGGGCCGCCGTCCGGCGAGCCAGCAGCTGCTGCACACGGGCCGCTGCCGTGATCCAGTTGGTGATCGCCGTGCGGTGGAGCATCGTGTCGCCGACCGTGACCGATACGGCGATGACGGCGAGCAGCGCACCGGCTTCGGCCAGGCCCTCACCCGAACCGGCCACAACGGCCTGCAGGGCCAGCCCGACCACGGCCGGAACGAGGGCGACGGAGGCCATGTGCAGGGTGCCCCAGCCCAGCGCCTTGCCCTGGCCTCCCAGCTGCTCGCGCCCCAGCCACAGCAGGAAGCGCGGACCGGACCGCACATCGGGCACGCCGGGGTCGGAGTGAGGAAGATCGCGAATGTGCATGACGTCCCAGAGCGGTCGGTGCGAATGGTGACCCGGTGTGTGCGGCTCGATGAGGGGGTGTCCGCTTTCGTAGCCTCTCACCGTGGCGGTGCCGTCGCGCAACGGGTTTTCCGGTGCCGCGCGCCGGCCGGCCCGACCCCGCCGCACTCCCGGACCTGCGGAAGTGACCGGTTCCGAAAGGTTCGTGGATGCCGGGCCCGCCGCGTGGTGCGGGGGAGTGCGACCATGGTGGGCATGCGCAGGACCGGGGTGGAGCGGGTGCGGAACGCTCGGGCAGCCGAGAGCCGGAAGGCGGCGGTTCGGACGGCGAGGACGGCCCTCACGGGTGCCGTGGCGGCAGCTCTCACGGTGACGTTGGGGGCGTGCGGCGGTGACGCGGGCGCCGCGAAGGAAGCGAGCAGCGGGAAGCGCGGCGGCGACGCCGCGCGTAAGGCCGACCCCACCCGTATCCCCGGTGTGAGCGATGCGCTGCACGAGCGGCTTCCCGGCAAGTCCCGCCAGGTGGTGGCCGTTTACGGCAAAGGCAAGGACTCGCCCTCGGCGACGGTGCGGCTGTTCACCAAGAAGGGTGAGAATTGGACCGTCGAGCGCAGCTGGCGGGGCCACAACGGACGCAAGGGCTGGACCCGGAACCACCGTGAGGGGGACAAGCGCAGCCCGGTCGGCGTCTTCACCCTCACTGACGCCGGCGGTGTGCGTCCCGCGCCGGGCGCGAAGCTGCCCTACACGGCGAGCGCCGCCTTCACCCCGCCGCCGTACTGGCCGAAGAAGACCCGGCACGACTTCGATCACGTCATCGCCGTCGACTACAACCGCAACAAGGGAACGTCCCCGCTCGACCCGGTGCGGCCCGAGGGGAAGGCCAAGGGCGGCAGCATCTGGCTGCACCTGGACCACGGCAGCGGCACGTCCGGCTGCGTGAGCATCTCCCGCGTCGGCATGGAGTATCTGCTGCGGACGCTTGACCCGGACGAGCACCCGGCGGTGGTCATGGGAGACAGAGCCGCTCTCGCCCGCTGAGCCGGCTTGCACGTGCGGCACTTGGCTTCCGCAACGTCCAAGTGCTGCACGCGAGCGCTTACTTCCTGTGCTCCTGTCCAGTGCCTGTCCCAACTGGCCTCGCGGCGCAGTGGAGTTGCCACCTACTGGAAGCAAGAATTTTCAGAAAGTGACTGGAAAGACTTGCTCCACATCTTGACGTGCTCACGCGGGCGACGGCAGGCTCCCTCCCGAACCCCCCACGGCGGCCTGGCGCGTGGCTGCCTTCCTCGGCACCTGTGTGTCCGACGACGAAGGAGCCGCACACGATGAGAAAGCGTCTGATCTGCGCGAGCACGGCCGCGGTCCTGGCAGCGGGCGGTGTCACGGCGCTCAACGCGTGGCCGTCCCAGGCTGCACCACCCGGTGAAAAGACCGTCACGGCAACGCTGTTCGAGAAGCCGTTCGCCGACGTGGGCAAGGAGTGCAAGGAAATCCTCGGTCCGGCCGGCTACGGCTATGTCGAGGTCTCGCCCGCGAGTGAACACATCAAGGGCGACCAGTGGTGGACGTCGTACCAGCCCGTCAGCTACAAGATCGCCGGGCGGCTCGGTGACGCCGACGCGTTCAAGGGCATGGTGGCGGCATGCCACGAGGCGGGAGTGAAGGTGATCGCCGACGCGGTCATCAACCACATGGCCGCCGGCTCGGGCACCGGCACCGGCGGCACGCAGTACAGCAAGTACGACTACCCCGGCACCTACGGCGACTCCGACTTCCACGGCTGCCGCAAGGACATCTCCGACTACAAGAACCGGGAGGACGTGCAGACCTGCGAACTCGTCAGCCTGTCCGACCTCGACACCGGCAGCGACAAAGTGCGCTCCACGATCGCCGGTTACCTCGACGGGCTGAGGGACATGGGCGTCGACGGGTTCCGCATCGACGCCGCGAAGCACATGTCCGCGGAGGACGTCGAGGCCATCAAGGGCAAGATGTCCGATCCCGGCTTCTGGGTCTCCGAGGTGATCCACGGGGACGGAGAGGCCGTTCAGCCCGAGGAGTACACCGGCCTGGGCGACGTGGACGAGTTCCGCTACGGCACGCACCTCAAGAGCGCCTTCCAGGGCGGCGACGTCGGCGGCCTGAAGAACATCGCCGAGGGCAAGCTGACCGCCGACAAGGCCCGTACGTTCGTCGACAACTGGGACACCGAGCGCAACGGTTCGACGCTCACCTACAAGGACGGCGACCTCCACAAACTCGCCAACGCCTTCATGCTGGCCCACCCCTACGGCGCGCCGAACGTCTTCTCCGGCTACGAGTGGTCCGAGAAGGACGCGGGCCCGCCCAGCGGCGACGGAGGCTGGACGGACATGCACGCGCAGCGGGAGATCACCGGCATGGTCGGCTTCCGCAACGCCGTCGGCGAAGCGGAACTGACCGACTGGTGGTCGGAGGGCGCCGCCCTGTCCTTCGGACGTGCCGGAAAGGGCTTCGTCGCCCTCAACGCGGGCGACGCGGAACTCAAGCGGACGTTCCAGACACCGCTGCCTGCCGGCACCTACTGCAACGTCGCGAAGGCCTCACCTGACGACTGCGGCGGAAACACCGTCACCGTCGGCGACGACGGGAAGGCGGAGACCTCCGTCCCGGCGAAGGGCGTGCTGGCACTGCACGCAGGCGCCAAGTCCTAGCTGTATTGATCATGAGCGTTGTTGACGCCCGCAGGTCTTGATCATGGCGAAGACCTCCGGTGTGGTGGAGGTGTCTAGGCTTCACCGCACAACGGAGGTCTTCGTGTCCCACCGTAATGCCCGGCTGACCGTGCACGGCAGGCGGTTGCTGGTCGAACGTGTCCGCTCGGGGTTTCCGGTAGCGCATGTGGCTGCCCAGATGGGCGTCTCGCGCACCACCGCGCACAAGTGGATACGCCGGTTCGCTGCAGAGGGCGATACCGGCCTGGCCGACCGCTCCAGCCGCCCGCACCACCTGCCGAACCGCACACCGCCGGGCGTTGAGGCCCGCATCTGCGCCTTGCGGGCCGAGCGCAAACTCGGGCCTGCTCGCATCGGCCCGATCCTGGGTATGCCGCCCTCCACCGTCCACCGGGTCCTGACCCGCCATGGCCTGCACCGTCTGTCCTGGCTGGACCGGCCCACCGGCCGGCTCATCCGCCGCTACGAACGCAGCCGGCCCGGCGAACTTGTCCACGTCGATGTGAAGAAGCTCGGGCGCATCCCCGACGGCGGTGGCTGGCGCATCCACGGCCGGGAGGCGGCCCGGGCGGCCCGGCCGCAAAGCCGTCGCCGCACCGGCTACGACTACATTCACTCCGCCGTCGATGACCACACCCGCCTCGCCTACAGCGAGATCCATCCCGATGAGAAGGCCACCACGTGCGCTGCCTTCCTGCGCAGGGCGGCAGCCCACTTCGCCACGCTGGGCATCGACCGCATCGAACGGGTGCTGACCGACAACGCCTGGTCCTACCGCAAGAGCGACCTGTGGAAGCAAGCCCTGACCGATCTCGGCGCGGTCGGCAAGCGCACCCGCATCTACCGGCCGCAGACCAACGGGAAAGTGGAGCGCTTCAACCGCACCTTGCTCGATGAATGGGCCTACCTGCGGCCCTACGCCACCAACGACCAACGCGCCACAGCGCTGACAGACTTCCTCCACAGCTACAACCACCATCGCTGCCACACCGCACTCGAAGGCAAGCCACCGATCAGCCGTGTGAACAACGCATCAGGTCAATACACCTAGCGCGCACACTGCCGATCGCCCCGATGGGCCGCACGCTGATCTGACCTTCCAGGGCCGCTCCCGGGCCCCCGCCGGGCGCGGTCCTGGAGTTCAGTCGGGCCGGGTGGCCCGCTCCAGCTCCAGCAGCACCGAACGGTAGCCGCGGCCGCCCGTCGCATGGTCCATGCCCACCTCGCACATCCGGTTCGACGACAGGTGCGCGTCGAAGTCCCGGGCCGTCACCTCGGCTGCCTCGCGCGCCGTCGCGGAAGCGGTGAGTTCCTTGTGCAGCATGCCCCGGTCGCCCGCGAAACCGCAGCAGCGCGCGTCCACGGGGACGACGACCTCCTCGGCGCACGCCTCCGCGACCGTGCGCAACTGCTCGGTCCCGCCGAGGTGTTGCGTGGAACAGGCCGGATGGAGCACCGCGGACCCCTGCCGCCGCTCCACGGTGAGCCGCGGCAGCAGCTCCTGCGCCGCCCACGCCACGGAGTCGATCACCGTCAGACGCTCGTGCAGCTTGCGGTTGGCGGGGCTCAGATAGGGCACGACCTCCTCCCCGATGCCCAGCGTGCAGGACGAGGCGTCGACCACCAGCGGGAGCTGACCGCCGCCCGTCCAGCGCCAGGCGGCCTCCACGATCCGGTTCGCCATCAGCGCGTTCCCCGCCGCGTAGCCCTTGGAGTGCCAGATCGTCGCGCAGCAGGTGCCCACCACGTCCTCGGGAATCCATACGGGCCGCCCGGCCCGCGCGGAGACGATCACCACGGACTGCGGAAGCGACGGGCCTTCGTACCCGTCCGGTTCGCCGAAGATGCGGTTGACGCACGCCGGGTAGTAGACGGCCGCGGCGCCGTTGCGGTCCGTGGCGGGCAGCCGCCTGGCCGCCGCCGAGGGGATCTGCGGCAGCCACTCGGGGACGAGGTCGGGGCCTCCGGCCTTGCGGGCGGCACCCGTCAGCGATGCGAGGAGCCGGTCGCCCCGACGCGGCAGCACCCTGCGGCGCAGCGTGTCCGCCGCGGCCACCGCCAGCCGGGCCGACCTCTCCACGACTCGGAAGCGCCGGGCGGCCCGCTCCGCGTTGCGCTCCGCGCGTGGCGAGTGCCGCAGGCGCCGGAAGTCCTTCATCATCGCGCCGGTGTCGATGCCGACCGGACAGGCGAGGGCACACGTCGAATCCCCCGCGCAGGTGTCGACCGCGTCGTAGCCGTAGCTCTCCAGAAGGCTCTCGTTCACGGCGGACCCTGCTGGCTGGCGCAGCATCTCCCGGCGCAGCACGATGCGTTGACGGGGCGTCGTCGTCAAATCCCCGCTGGGGCAGGCCGGTTCGCAGAAGCCGCACTCGATGCACGGGTCGCCCACGGCCTCGACCTTCGGGATCGACTTCAGCCCCCGAAGATGAGCCTTCGGGTCGCGGTCCAGCAGCACTCGCGGCGCGAGCACGCCCGCCGGGTCGACGGTCCGCTTGATGCGCCACATCAGCTCGGTGGCCCGCTCGCCCCACTCCAGTTGGAGGAAGGGCGCGATGTTGCGCCCGGTGGCGTGCTCGGCCTTGAGCGAGCCGTCGAAGCGCTCGACCGTCAGCCGGCAGAACTCGTCCATGAACGCCGCGTAGCGCGCCACGTCGTCCTCGTCGGCGGCGTCGAACGCGAGCAGGAAGTGCAGGTTGCCGTGAGCGGCGTGCCCGGCGACGGCGGCGTCGAAGCCGTGCCGCTCCTGCAGGGCCAGCAGCGCCTCGCACGCCTCGGCGAGGCGCGAGGGCGGCACGGCGAAGTCCTCAGTGATCAGCGTCGTGCCGGACGGTCGGGAACCGCCGACCGCCGAGACGAAGGCCTTGCGCGCCTTCCAGTAGAAGCCGATGGTCTTCGCGTCACGGGTGAAGGTGTTGGTCACCGACGGTACGGGCGCGACCAGTTCGAGGTCCGCCATCACCGCGGACGCCTCACGCTCGCGCTCCCGCTGCGCCGCCTCGTCCGGTTCCCGGAACTCAACGAGCAGCGCGGCCGTCCCCTTCGGCAGGCCGGCCCAGTCGGCCGGCACGCCCGCCACGCTGACCGAAGCGCGCAGGGTGTTGCCGTCCATCAGCTCCACGGCCATGGCACCCGCCTCGTTGAAGCGGGGCACCGCGGCGGCGGCCGCGGCCAGCGAGGGGAAGAACAGCAGACCCGTCGAGGTGTGCCGGTTCAGCGGCAGCGTGTCGAAGACGACCTCGGAGATGAAACCGAGCGTGCCCTCGGAGCCCACCGCGAGACCGCGCAGGATGCTCACGGGTGTCTCGCCGTCGAGGAAGGCGTCGAGACGGTAGCCGTTGGTGTTCTTCAGCTCGTACTTGGCGCGGATGCGGGAGGTGAGCTCCGCGTCGGCCTCGATGTCGGCCTTGAGCGCCATGAGGCCCTCACACAGGGCGGGCTCGGCCAGCGCGAGGGCTTCGTCGGCGTCCGGCGCGGCGGTGTCGACGACCGTGCCGGATGGCAGGACGAAGGTGAGCGAGGCGAGGGTGCGGTAGGAGTTGCCGTCCGTGCCGGCGGTCATGCCCGAGGCGTTGTTGGCGACGACGCCGCCGACGGTGCAGGCGATCGCACTCGCCGGGTCCGGGCCCAGCCGCCGGCCGTAGGGCATCAGCGAGGCGTTGGCCCGCACCACGGTCGTGCCGGGGCCGATGCGGGCACGGGCACCGTCCTCGTCGAGGACCTCGACCCCCACCCAGTGACGGCGCACGTCGACCAGGATGTCCTCGCCCTGCGCCTGCCCGTTCAGGGACGTGCCGGCGGCGCGGAAGACCACCTGACGTCCGTTCTCCCGGGCGTAGGAGAGCACGGCCGAGACGTCCTCGGTGTCCTCGGCGACCACGACGACCTGCGGCACGAAGCGGTACGGGCTGGCGTCCGAGGCGTACCGCACCAGGTCGGAGACCTTCCACAGCACCTTCTGCGCGCCCAGCAGCCGGACCAGGTCGTCACGGAGCGGCTGCGGCGTGCCGCCCGCAAGACCCTCCGGGACCCGGTCGTGTGCGGGCACGTGGCCTGCGCCCGTACGGGGCCGCAGGGCGCCGTGTCCTGGGTCGAGCAGCGGCATGATCTCTCCTGGGAGGGCGCACGGACGGGTGTGCGGCCCATGCTAGGGGCAGACACCGGGGCCTGTTCCGGCCGGATTCCGCGTTCGGCGGCTCCGCTGAGGGCGCGTAGTCTCGAATGACCGTTGCAGATCCGGCCTCCGGCCTCGTCCTGGAAGCCGCGGACGGAAACACCCGACGGGGACCGGGAACTCCGGTCGGCGGCCCCGAATCCGGCCGTCCGCATCGGCCGCAGCCCCGAAACGCGAACTCCGAGGAGCCCGTTGCACCACGACACCACCGGGTGGACCCCACCGCAGAAGGACGGCGACGCCGCCGGGCAGCAGCCCCGGCAACTGAGGCGCATCCTGCGCCTCTTCCGCCCCTACAGGGGGCGGCTGGCCGTCGTCGGACTACTGGTCGGGGCCTCCTCGCTGGTCTCCGTGGCCTCCCCGTTCCTGCTCCGGGAGATCCTCGACGTCGCCATCCCCGGCCGGCGCACCGGACTGCTCAGCCTGCTCGCGCTCGGACTGATCCTCATCGCGGTCGTCGGCAGCGTCTTCAACGTGCTGCAGACGTATCTGTCGACCACCGTCGGGCAGCGCGTCATGCACGACCTGCGCACCGACGTCTACGCCAAGCTCCAGCGGATGCCGCTGGCGTTCTTCACCCGCACCCGCACCGGCGAGGTGCAGTCCCGCATCGCCAACGACATCGGCGGCATGCAGGCGACCGTCACCTCCACCGCGACCTCCCTCGTCTCCAACCTCACCGGCGTCGTCGCCACCGTCGCCGCCATGCTCGCCCTGGACTGGCGGCTGACGGCCGCCTCACTGGTGCTCCTGCCGTTCTTCGTGTGGATCAGCCGCCGCGTCGGCCGGGAGCGCAAGCGCATCACCACGCAGCGGCAGGCACAGATGGCCGCGATGTCCGCCCTCGTCACGGAGTCGCTGTCCGTCAGCGGCATTCTGCTCGGGCGGACGATGGGCCGCGCGGACTCCCTCACCCGTCACTTCGCCGGCGAGTCGGAGCGGCTGCTCGGACTGGAGGTCCGCTCCCACATGGCGGGCCGCTGGCGGATGTCGGTCATCGGCATCGTCATGGGAGCCATCCCGGCGCTGCTGTACTGGACGGCCGGGCTGCTCGTCCACTTCGGCGGGCCCGGCCTGTCCATCGGCACACTCGTCGCCTTCGTCACCCTCCAGCAGGGGCTGCTGCGCCCGACCGTCTCCCTGCTGTCGACGGGCGTCGAGATGCAGACCTCGCTCGCTCTCTTCCAGCGCATCTTCGAATACCTCGATCTGCACGTCGACATCGAGGAGCCCGCCTCGCCCGTCAGGCTGGAGCGCGTGCGGGGCGAAGTCCGTTTCGAGGAGGTCGACTTCGCGTACGGAGGGAAGGGCGCTCCCGCCACCCTGCACGGCATCGACCTCGCCGTGCCCGAGGGCACCTCCGTCGCCCTCGTCGGCGTCACCGGTTCGGGCAAGACCACGCTCGGCCATCTCGTGCCGCGCCTGTACGACGTCACAGGTGGCCGCGTCACGCTCGACGGCGTCGACGTACGCGACCTCGATTTCGACACCCTCGCCCGGGCTGTCGGCGTCGTCTCCCAGGAGACCTACCTCTTCCACGCCTCCGTCGCCGACAACCTGCGCTTCGCCAAGCCGGATGCGACCCCGGAGGAGCTGCACGCCGCTGCCCGGGCCGCCCAGATCCACGACCACATCGAGGCGCTGCCCGACGGCTACGACACCCTCGTCGGCGAGCGGGGCCACCGCTTCTCCGGCGGTGAGAAACAGCGCCTCGCACTGGCCCGCACGATCCTGCGCGACCCGCCCGTGCTCATCCTGGACGAGGCGACGAGCGCACTGGACACCCGCACCGAGCGCGCCGTGCAGCAGGCCGTCGACGCCCTTTCCGCGGGCCGCACCACCCTCACCATCGCCCACCGGCTCTCCACCGTCAGGGACGCCGACCAGATCGTCGTGCTAGAGGCGGGACGCATCGCCGAGCGCGGCACTCACGCCGAACTGCTCGCCGCCGACGGGCGGTACGCGGCCCTGGTGCGGCGGGACGCCCGCGTCGCCGCGGCGGCACCCGGCCGGGCCGGTCCGGCTCACACCACCCGGTCCGGGCCGCCGTCCGGTTCCGCGCCGGAGCCCGCGCAGGACGGCTCCCCGGCCGACGCGCCCGTGCACTGAACGCCGCCGGTCAGGAGTGCGGCGGGGCCGGGCGCCTGCCGGATACAGGCCCGGTGGGAGGCGGTGGTACGCATGTCGCATGGAGCTTCGCGTGATGACGTTCAACCTGCGCTTCGCCGACTACGACCCGGCCGCCCCGCATTCCTGGCAGCTGCGCCGCCCCGCGGTGGCGGCGCTGTTGCGGGAGGAGGCACCCCACCTCGTCGGCACCCAGGAGGGACTGCACCGTCAACTGCGGGACATCCACGAGGACTTGCAGCATTCCGGCAGGAGCTACGACTGGATCGGCCTGGGCCGGGAGGGCGGCAGCCGGGGCGAGTTCATGGCGGTCTTCTACGACGCCGGCCGCTTGTACCCCGTGGAGTACGAGCACTTCTGGATCGCCCCGGACCCGTACGCGGTCGGGCACAAGTGGCCCGGTGCCGGCTCGCCGCGCATGGTCACCTGGGTGCGGTTCCGCGACCGGGAGGGCGGCGGGGAGTTCTACGCCCTCAACACTCACCTGGACAACGTGAGCGAGGAGGCCCGGCTCGCGGGTGCCCGGCTGCTGCTCCAGCAGATGCGCGGCCCGGCGGCCCCGCTGCCGCCGTTCGAGCCCGGCCTGCCGTGCGTCGTGACGGGCGACTTCAACGTTCCTCCCGTGCTTGGCGACGGGGGTGTCCATGAAGTCCTCGTGAAGGACGGCGGGTTGACCGACTCCTTCACCGCCGCGCCGTCCGGGCGGCGCGGCGAGGACCACCACACGTGGCACGACTACTCGGGCATGTCGGCGAGCGGATCGCGCATCGACTGGATCCTCACCACACCCGGTGTCCGCACGGCCTCCGCCCGGATCAGCACCTTCACCCACGAGGGCCGGTACCCCAGCGACCACTTCCCGGTCGTGGCGACGCTCGACCTCGGCGGCGCCTGAGGGAGGCCTTCGTCCGCGTCGGGGAACACGGCCCGAGTGCCACATGCGGACGGTCCACGCAAGGGCCCGTCGGCGGCATGCGCGAAGGCGTGTCCGGGAATCCGGCAATGCGGTTCCCGGCCTCCGGATCCCACTCCGGGGGCCGGGAGCCGTCAGGTCACTGCTTGCGCAGCGTCGGCCGCAGCGCTTCGAGCACATCCGGGTCGTCGATCGTGCTGGGCACGGGCTCGTCGGTCCCGTCGGCGATGCTCCGCATGGACTTGCGCAGGATCTTCCCAGACCTGGTCTTCGGCAGGGCGGGCACCACGGCGACGTCCTTGAGCGAGGCCACGGCCCCGACCTGGTCCCGCACCAACTGCACCAGCTCGTGGCGGAGTTGTTCCTCGTAGCCCTCGCCGGTGGCGTCGACACCGGACTTGAGCACCACGAAACCGCGCGGCACCTGCCCCTTCATCTCGTCGGCGACTCCGATGACGGCGCACTCCGCGACGTCCGGATGGCCGGCGAGTGCCTCTTCCATGCCGCCGGCGGACAGGCGGTGGCCGGCAACGTTGATGACGTCGTCCGTGCGTCCCATCACGAACAGATAGCCGTCCTCGTCGAGGTATCCGCCGTCGCCCGTGAGGTAGTACCCGTCGAAGGCCGACATGTAGGACTGCACGAACCGTTCGTCGTCGTTCCACAGCGTCGGCAGCGCGCCCGGCGGCATGGGCAGCTTCGCGACGATGGCACCGTTGGTGCCCGGCGGAACCTGCTTGCCCTCCCCGTCGAGCACCTGGATGTCCCATCCGGGCAGCGGCTTCGTCGGCGATCCCGGTTTGACCGGCAGCAGTTCGATCCCTGCGGGGTTGGCGACGATCGGCCAGCCCGTCTCCGTCTGCCACCAGTGGTCGATCACGGGGATGTCCAGCAGCTCCGAGGCCCAGCGGTAGGTCTCCGGGTCGAGCCGTTCACCCGCAAGGAACAGGTACTTCAGCCACGACAGGTCGTACCGGCGGGCCAGTTCGCCGTCCGGGTCCTCCTTCTTCAGCGCCCGGAAGGCCGTCGGCGCGGTGAACATCGAGCGCACGCCGTACTCGGAGGCCACGCGCCAGAACTGGCCCGCGTCCGGGGTGCCGACCGGCTTGCCCTCGTAGAGCACCGTCGTCGCTCCCGCCAGCAGCGGCGCGTAGACGATGTAGGAGTGCCCGACGACCCAGCCGACGTCGGAGGCGGTGAACAGTGTCTGCCCCGGCCCCACGTCGTAGACGTTGGTCATGCTCCAGGCCAGTGCCGTGGCGTATCCGCCGCTGTCGCGCACGACGCCCTTGGGCCTGCCTGTGGTCCCGGAGGTGTAGAGGACGTAGAGCGGGTCGGTGGAGCGTACGGTCACCGGGTCCGCCGGCGAGGCCGCCGCGCAGGCCTGCACCCAGTCCACGTCCGTCGCGCCCAACACGGCCTCGGCCTGGGGGCGTTGCAGGATCACCTGGCGCGCCGGCCTGTGCGAGGCCATCTCGATCGCCTGGTCCAGCAGGGGCTTGTACTCGATGACGCGGGACCCCTCGATGCCGCAGGACGCCGAGACCACGACGGTGGGGGAGGCGTCGTCGATCCGCACCGCGAGTTCCTTCGCGGCGAACCCGCCGAAGACGACGGAGTGCACCGCGCCCAGACGTGCGCAGGCCAGCATCGCGATGGCGGCCTCGGGGACCATCGGCATGTAGATCACGACCCGGTCGCCCGCGGAGACGCCGGCATCCCGCAGTACGCCCGCGAAGACGGCGACCTCGTCGCGGAGCCGTTCGTAGGTGTAGGTGGTCTTCGTGCCCGTGACGGGCGAGTCGTGGATCAGCGCCGCCCGGCCTCCGTGACCGGCCTCGCAGTGGCGGTCGAGAGCGTTGTGGCAGACGTTCAACTCCCCGTCGGGGAACCAGCGGTAGAAGGGCGGCGTTGAGTCGTCCAGCGCCCGCGACGGCGCCCTGTCCCAGTCCAGCGCGCCGGCCGCATCCAGCCAGAACCTCTCCCGGTCCGCGACGCTCGCACGGAAGATCTCCTCGTAGTCGCCCACCGTGGCCCTCCTTCCGGGCGGTCCTGCGGCGCCGCCCGCTTGCGCGTTGTCGTCCGACGGTGAGCGTGCCCCGCCGGGACGGAACCATGGCCGCTGCCGCAGCCGGGGGTGTGCGGCCGCCGCTCACCGCTCGCGGATACGGGGACGATACGGCCGCGGGGTGCGGCGGTCAGCCTCGCCGACGCCTGTGTCCTGTTCGGTTGCCGTGTCGGCAGGGGCGAGCCGGGCCCGAGGGAGGGGACGGGCCGGGCGTCTGCCGGTGCGCGGCGGACGGCTGGGGCTCGCTCCCGTGCTGTGGCCGGCCTGTGACTCGGCCCGCCGGTCAGTTGCCGGAGGCGGGAATCCAGGTGTCGAGAAGGACGCTCACTGCGTCACGGGCCTCCAGCGCAGCCTCGGGCGATCCGCTGACGGTTCCCACGGTGATCGCTCCGTCGAACAGCACGATGATCTGGCTTGTCACGCGCTCGGGGTCGGGGACTCCGGTTCCGTCGACCAGGCGGCGGAAGATGGCGCGCAGGGCCGCCTTGTGCTCCCTGACGACCCGGGTGACGGACTCGGAGCCGCCGCCGAGTTCACCGAAGGCGTTGTTGAACGCGCAGCCACGGAAACCGGGTTGCTGGAACCAGGCATGAAGCCACTCGAACAGGGCGAGAAGCTGCTCCCGGGGGGTGTCGTACCCGGCGATGTGCTCCTCGATGGCGCCTCGTGCGATCTTGTCGCGGCGTCGCAGATAGGCCTCCACGATGGCGCCCTTGGACGGGAAGCACTGGTACAGGCGCTTGAGGGAGACCCCGGAGGAGTCGCGTATGCGGTCGATGCCGACGGCCTGCACGCCGTGCGCGTAGAAGAGGGCGTCCGCAGCATCCAACACCCTTGTGCTTGTTGGGACTTCGGTATCCATGGCCGCCTCTTCGACACTTGAAGAACCATCCTCGCGCACTGTACTCTGCGCGGGCGAGAACGGTCGTTCTCTAGCTGTTCGGCCAGGCGGGCCGCACCGGTCGAATGTCCGGTCGGCTGCTTGGGGGGCCGCCTGGACGGACGGCTCACCCTCGGCAGGCGGGGGGTGCACCGCTCCGCGCTCTCCCGCACCATGCGGGGCATGGAGGGGGCGCGCGGAGCGGTGCGCGGGCTGTTTGCCAGGCCGACTGCGGGCGCGCTGCGGTGCGTTCGCCGCGCAGGCAGGGCCCGGCGGAAGGAAGAGTGCGGTGCGATACGGCGTCAACATCCTCAACTTCGGCACGGGCACGGGCCCGGACACCCTGCTCCGCTGGGCCCGGTACGCCGAGGAACGAGGCTTCCACTTCGCGATGATCTCGGACCACGTGGCGGTCACGCCCGAGGTCGCCGAGCAGTACGAGGCTCCGTTCTACGACCCGTTCACGACTCTGGCCTGGCTCGCCGGGCAGACCGAGCGCATCGAACTGGGCACCACGGTGACCGTGCTGCCCTTCCGGCATCCCCTGCTGACCGCCCGCGCGGCTGCGAACATCGACAGGTTCAGCGGCGGACGCCTCATCCTCGGTGTCGGGGTGAGCTGGAGCGAGAGCGAGTACCGCTCGCTCGGGGTGGATTACCGCCGGCGCGGAGCGATCACCGACGAGTATCTGGAGGTCCTCGCCAAGGCCTGGCGGCACGAGAAGATCTCCCACCACGGTGAGTTCGTCTCCTTCGACGACGTCGCCACGGGCCCGCTGCCGGTGCGCATACCGCCGGTGTGGGTGGGAGGCGGCACCAGGGCCGCCATGCGCCGCGCCGTCCGCCACGGGGACGCATGGCATCCGCTCAACCAGAGCATGCGCTTCTACCGGGACGCGGGGCTCCCCGCGTTGCGCCGCATCGCCGAGGAGGAAGGCAGGCCCGTACCGCAGTTCGCGCCGCGGCTGCCCCTGAGGCTGACGGACTCGCAGCTGCCGGAGGAGACGCGCCTGGCCGGGCAGGGCACCCTGAGTCAGGTCAGGAGCGACCTGGACGGGCTCGCCGAGCTGGGCGCCACGCACGTCCTCTTCGACACCTACCGTGGTGAACCGGCTTCGATGCGGCCGCAGAAGGAGGACGAGGAGCTGCTGGAAACCGTCGCCGAAGACGTACTCGGCCACCTCCGTAGCTGAGCCCGGCACGGTGGCCTGCACGACAGCTGAGCGGAACGGGGCATTCCGTAGAGTGGTTCGGGCAAGGGTCCGCGACATCCGCTGACACACGGAACCGAGGAGCCGAGGTACGCCACGTGAGCACGATCCCCGAAGTCACCCTGAACAACGGAATCCGCATGCCGCAGCTGGGCTTCGGCGTCTACCAGGTTCCGGAGGACGAGACGCACAGCGTGGTGGCCTCCGCGCTGGAAGCGGGCTACCGCAGCATCGACACCGCCGCCCTCTACCGGAACGAGGCCGGCACCGGCCGCGCCCTCGCCGAGTCGGGAATCCCGCGCGAAGAGCTCTTCGTGACCACCAAGCTGTGGAACACCGACCAGGGCCACGACGCCGCCCTGAAGGCCTTCGACACGTCGCTGGAGAAGCTGGGCCTGGACCACGTCGACCTCTACCTCATCCACTGGCCGCTCCCGGCGCGCGATCTGTACGTCGAGACGTGGCGGGCCCTGGAGAAGATTCATGCCGAGGGGCGGGCCAAGGCGATCGGCGTCTCCAACTTCCAGCCCGCTCACCTGCGCCGGCTCACGGAGGAGAGCGACATCGTCCCCGCCGTCAACCAGATCGAGCTCCATCCGCGCCTCCAGCAGCGGGAGTTGCGCGACTTCGACGCCGGCCTCGGCATCGCCACCGAGGCCTGGTCGCCGCTGGGCCGGGGCAACGGCGTGCTCGAGGACCCGGTGGTGACCGGAATCGCGGAAAAGCACGGCAGGAGCCCGGCGCAGGTGGTGCTGCGCTGGCACATCCAGCTGGGGAACGTCGTCATCCCCAAGTCGGCGACGCCGGCGCGTATCCGGGAGAACATCGACGTCTTCGGCTTCGAACTGGACGACGAGGACCTCGCCGCCGTGGAGACCCTCGAGACCGGCGCGCGCGTCGGGCCGGACCCCGACACCTTCAACTGACCGGTCGCCGGACGGGCTTGCCGCCGGGGCGGGATCGCGTCCGCGAGGCAAGCCCGTCCGAGGTGCGGGCGGCGCGTTCCGCCGCCCGGTTCCGTCGGAGTTCCGTCAGAGCGACGGGCCCTGCGCCAACAGCTCCTCGATGCGGGCCAGTTCGTCTTCCCCGAAGCCGAGGCTCTCGCTCGCCGCGACGCTGTCCGCGAGCTGTTCCGGGCTGCTCGCGCCCACGAGGGCCGACGTGACGCTGTCGCGCAGCACCCATGCCAGCGCCATCTGCGCCAGCGACTGCCCGCGCTCACGGGCCAGTTCGTTCAGGCCGCGCAGCATCGCGACCGTCTCAGCGGTGATCTGCTCACCGCTGAGGAAGGGGCTCGCCCCGGCCGCACGCGACCCCTCCGGCACCCCCTCGAGGTAGCGGCTGGAGAGCAGGCCCTGCGCAAGCGGCGAGAAGACGATGCAGCCGGCTCCGATGTCCGTCAGGGTCTCCAGCAGGCCCTGCTCCGGCCCCCGGTCGAGCATCGAGTAGCGCGGCTGGTGTATCAGCAGGGGCGTGCCCAACTCCCGCAGGATGCGGGCGGCTTCGCGCGTCTGCTCCGGGGAGTAGTTGGAGATCCCGGCATAGAGGGCCTTGCCCTGGCGCACCGCGCTGTGCAGTGCCCCCATCGTCTCCTCCAGCGGCGTGTCCGGGTCGGGCCGGTGCGAGTAGAAGATGTCGACGTACTCCAGGCCCATCCGGCCGAGGCTCTGGTCGAGGGAGGCCAGCAGGCTCTTGCGGGAACCCCATTCCCCGTACGGACCGGGCCACATGAGGTGCCCCGCCTTTGTGGAGACGAGGATCTCGTCCCGGTAGGGGCGCAGGTCCTGGTGGAAGATGCGGCCGAAGGCGGTTTCCGCCGCACCGGGCGGCGGGCCGTAGTTGTTCGCCAGGTCGAAGTGGGTGACGCCCAGGTCGAAGGCACGGCGGACGATGGCCTGCTGGCGCTCCAGCGGCCGGTCGGTGCCGAAGTTGTGCCACAGGCCCAGCGATATCGCCGGGAGGCGAAGGCCGCTGCGGCCGCTGCGGCGGTAGGGCATCGTCTCGTAACGGCCGTCGTCGGCTGCGTACACGGAGTCTCTCCTCGGGTGATGCGTGGCGTTGTCGGAGGGGACCGGACCGGACCGGAAGGGATGGGGCGGGACGGGACGGGACGGGCCGCGCTTTGGTGGACCGCTCCAGCCTCGCCCGCCACGGGCTACGCGTCCAATAGAAGAAAGCGAACAGATTCAGCAGCTAGCCTTCTCAATCATGGAACTTCGGCATCTCGAGTACTTCGTCACCGTCGCCGAGGAGCGGCACTTCACCCGCGCCGCCGAGCGGCTCGTGGTCTCCCAGTCCGGCCTGTCGGCGTCCGTGCGGGCGCTGGAGCGGGAACTGGGCGCCAAGTTGTTCGTGCGGACCACCCGCAGCGTGGAACTGACCGGCCCCGGCAGGGCACTGCTGGACGAGGCGACCCGCACGCTGGCGAGCGTCCGCGCCGCGAAGGAGGCCGTCGCCGCGGCGCAGGGGCTCCTGCGGGGCACCCTGTCCGTCGGCACCGAGCAGTGCATAGCGGGTGTGCACGTGCCGCGGCTGCTGGCCCGGTTCCGTGCTGAGCACCCCCAGGTGGAGATCCGGCTGCGGCAGGCCGGTTCGCGCCGGCTGGCCGAGGACGTCGGCGCCGGCCGGCTGGACCTCGCATTCGTGGCCCTGTGCGGCCCGCCCCCGCAGGGCGTCCACCTCACGCCGCTGACCGGGGAACCGCTCGTCCTGCTCTGCCACCCCGGCCACGCGCTCGCCGGAGGAGAGGCGGCCAGATGGGCGGAGCTCAAGGGGGAGGCGCTGGTGGACTTCCAGCCCGACTGGGGCGTGCGGCAGCTGACCGACCGCACCTTCGCCGCGGCCGGCGTGGAACGGCAGGTCGCCCTGGAGGTCAACGACGTGCACAGCCTCATCGAACTGGTCGAGCAGGGCCTCGGAGTGGCCGTCGTACCACGCCACTTCGCACGCAAACCCCAGGCCGCGGGCGTGTGCGCCGTGCCGCTGACGGAAGGGCCGCAGCCGGTGTGGGAGGTCTCGCTCGCGCGCCCGACGGGGGACGCGGCCAGCCCCGCCGCGCGGAAACTCTGCGCCCTGCTGGACCTGCCGCGGAGCGAGGAGGACAAGCCCCTCCCGTGACGCGGCGCGCCGCCGCCGCGTAACAGCCCCAGGCCCAACAGCCGTGCGGGTGCGCGGTGTTGACCAGCGCTGCCGCCGTGGACACCATCGGTGATCTGCCGCGTCCGGGAACGCACACGACCGACTCCGCCCGCGGCACCCCACGCCGGACCGGTGCCCGGGAGGGCCGATGACTTCCGCAGAACCCGCCGACCATCCCGCCGCCGAACCGGAAGGCCCCGGGCCGGCGCCGGAGCACGGACACCCGGGCAGCCCGCTCTCCCGGGCCGCGCGGCTCTCACGCCGCCGCTTCCTCACCACGGCCGCCGCGGGCGCCGCCGCCGGCACCGTCGTGGGGTCACCGGGCTCCGCCGCCGCAGCTCCGGCCGCCGCGCTCTCCGGCTCCGCCTCCCGCGTCACGCTCTCCTTCACCGCCGCCACGAACGGCGCGGCCACCCTCGCACCCGGCGGCGACCGGCTCGTCGCGGAGGTGCAGAACATCCTGTGGTCCGTGCCGCGCAAGGGCGGACGCGCCGTGCCGCTCACGGATCCCGAACTCGAACCGACCCGCCCCGAGTTCTCACCTGACGGCAGACAACTGGCCGTCTGCGCCTTCAAAGGCGGCCAGTTCCACCTGTGGACGCTGCGCCCCGACGGCTCCGGACTGCGGCAGCGCACCGACGGCCCCTGGGACGACCGCGGCCCGGCCTGGTCCCCCGACGGAACCCGCATCGCCTTCTCCTCCGAACGCGGCGGCGACACCGTCACCGGGAGCCCGTACCGCATCTGGGTCCTCGACGTCCGCAACGGCCGGCTCACCCGGCTGACGGGCCTGCCCGGCCAGGACGGGCCCCACCAGGACGGTGCATGGGAGGACTTCGACCCCGCGTGGTCGCCGGACGGCGAGCGCGTGCTGTTCGTGCGCGGCACGCCCACCCAGGGGGAGAACGGGCCGGTGCTGCGCAGCCGCACCGTCGCGTCCGTGCTGGCCGACGGCGGGGGAGCGGTGCGCACGGAGTACACCGAGAGCACCGACGCAGACGTGATGACCCCCGCCGTCTCACCCGCCGGCAGGCTCGCGGTGGTGCGCACCACGCCCGCGCCCGCCGCCACCTGCACGCTGCTCATCGACGGCGAAGTCCTCGACGTGGAAGGTGAGTTGCTGCCCGTTCCGCCCCGGTGGGTCTCCGCCGGGGAACTGCTGCTCACCGTCGACGGCCGCTTCAGCGTCGTACGGACCGCCGCCCCGGAGGACGCCGAACACATCCCCCTCGCCGCCTCGTTGCCCGTCGAACGCCCCCGATACCGGGTCAAGGACTACGGTTTCGACAACGGCGGCGGACCCGTGCGCGCCCTGCACCTTCCCGCGCTCTCGCCCGACGGCCGTCGCGTCGCCTTCGCCGCCCTCAACTCGCTCTGGATCGCACCTGTTCCGGGCGGCGGACGAGCCCGCGAGGTCGTCAAGGGCAGCCGCACCCGCTACCCCCTCGCCCCCACCTGGACGCCCGACGGGCACGGCCTCGTCTACTCCGACGACCGCGACGGGCTCCTCGCCGTGCGCCGGCACGACCTGCGCAGCGGCAAGGAGTCGGTGCTCGCGGACGGCGGCCGCGTATTCCCGGTGCTCTCTCCCGACGCCTCCCGTCTCGCCTGCCTGGACATGACGGGCAACCTCCTCGTGCGGGACCTGGACGGCGGGAGCGAACGCGTACTCGCGGAACCCCTCGGCGCCGCCGGTCTGCCCGGCAGGCCCAGCTGGTCACCCGACGGCCGGTACCTCGCCCTGTGCGACCGCAACCGCCTCAACCAGCGCTTCCGCGAGGGGTACAACGTCATACGCGTCGTCGACGCGGACAGCGGGGAGGACCGGCTGTACGCCCTCGCCCCGCACACCTCGCTGTCCGACCGCTACGACAGCGGTCCCGTCTGGTCACCGGACGGCGCTCACCTCGCCGTCATCAGCGAATCGGCGCTGTGGCTGCTGCCCGTACGCGCCGACGGCACCCCACGGGGCGAGCCGCGCCGCCTCACCGACGAGAGCGCCGACCACCCCTCCTGGTCGGCCGATTCGCGCACGCTGCTGTACCTGTCGGCGGGCAGGCTGCGCCGGCTCGACCTGCGCAGCGGCGACGCGCGCACCGTGTCCGTCCGGCTGCACCACCGCCCGCCGCGGGCCCGGGACACCGTCGTACGGGCCGGCCGGCTCTGGGACGGCACCGGGGAAGGCGTCCGCGAGGACGTCGACATCGTGGTGCGCGACGGCCGCATCCGTGCGGTGCACCCGCACCGCGGCAGAAGGGCGGCAGCCCGCCACGTCGATGCGGAACGCATGACCGTGGTGCCGGGCCTGTGGGACTCCCACACGCACCCCTGGCAGAGCACGTACGGCGCGCGGCAGACCGCAGCACAGCTCGCGTACGGCATCACCACCGCCGTCTCCCTCGGCGGCTTCGCCTACGAACAGGCCCGCATCCGCGAGGCCGTCGCCGCCGGCGCGCTCGCCGGACCGCGGCTGCTTGCCACCGGCGAACTCCTCGACGGTGCGCGCGTCGCCTACAGCATGGGCCGGGCACACCGCACCCGGGATGGGCTGCGCCGTTCACTGGAGCGTGCCGAAGGCCTCGACTGGGACTTCGTCAAGACGTACGTGCGGGCGCCCGGCTGGATCATGGCCGAGGCGGCGCGGTTCGCGCACGAGCGGCTGGGCGTGCGCTGCGGCAGCCATCTGTGCACTCCCGGCGTACAGCTCGGCGGTGACCTGACCACCCATCTGCAGGCCACACAGCGCCTGGAGTTCGGACACGCGACCACCGCCACAGGCCGCGCGTACCAAGATGTCGAGGAGATCTACACCGCGCGCGGCGCCCGCTTCCACCTCGTCGCGACCCCGTTCACGGCCGTGCCGCTGCTGGGCGCCGATCCGTCCCTCGCGGACGACCCGAGGGTGACGCGGCTGATGCCGCCGTGGGACACCCAAGCCGTCGAGGAGCTCGCCGGTACACCGCCCACAGGTGCCCAACTGGCAACACTGGCACGGGAGACGGCGGTCTACCGCCGCGTGCTCGAGGGCGGCGGGTACATCGCGCTGGGTACCGACCAGCCGCTCGTCCCGGTCGGCCTCCACCTGCATCTCGCGCTGCGGGCGCTGCACCGGGGCGGCCTGTCGCCGGCGGCGGCACTGCGCACCGCGACAGTGATGCCGGCGCGGGTTTTCGGCGCCGAAGACGACCTCGGCACGGTCGAGGAGGGCAAGCTCGCCGACCTCACCCTCGTCGACGGTGACCCTTTCACGGACTTCGACGACCTCGTACGCACGGTCTCGGTGCTGCGCGGCGGTGAACTCTTCGAGGCGTCCGAACTGACCGACGCCTTCCCCGAGCGCGACGCCCTCACCACGAGCGGACCCGATTCGGCGGACCCGGTCGCAGGCTGGCGCCTCGTGAGCCGACAACTGCGCCGGGAGGGCTGCTGCGACGCGGGCGTGTGAACGCGGGTCCCGCCCCGGCCCGACCGTTCGGGCCGGGTCGGCGGTCCGCAGGCGTCCCGATCCATGCGCCACTGCCGCCGCCGGCGGCGGCCGGCGGTCCGTTCCCCGCGGGCCGACGGGAGGCTGTTGACTGGAGGCGTGGACTGCATCTTCTGTGACATCGTCGCCCGCCGTCGCGAGAGCCACCGCGTCCTCGAGGACGAGTTCGTGGTGGCCTTTCTCGACGTGCGGCCGCTCTTCCCCGGCCACACCCTCGTCGTACCGCGTGAGCACCACGAGACGCTGACCGACCTGCCCGCCGGCGGCGTGGGCCCGTTCTTCGAGCGGGTGCAGCGCATCACCGCCGCCGTGGAGGCCGGCATGGAAGCGGCCGGTTCGTTCGTCGCGGCGAACAACCGGATCAGCCAGTCCGTGCCCCACTTCCACACGCACGTCGTCCCCCGCAATCGCAAGGACGGTCTGCGCGGCTTCTTCTGGCCCCGCACCCGCTACGGCAGCGAGGCCGAGGCAGCGGCAGTCGCGGCCCGGCTGCGCTCCGCGCTGGAGGAGTGAGCCGGAAGGGCCCGCCCGTTCGGCGGCGCAGCCGGTCGTCTCGCCTGTCATCAAGGGTTGTGCCGGGCCTACTTGGCGTCCGCGTAACACTCCACGACGTCAGTGCTGAAGGCGAACCGCACGGGGGTGTCGCCGAAGGCCGCCCGTCCCGCCCGCTCTCCCGCCTCGGTGACCGCCTCGGCGACCTGCTCCGCCTGTTCCGCGGGACAGTGCACGATCACCTCGTCGTGCTGGAAGAAGACCAGCTCGGCCGGTGAACCTGCCAGGTTCTGGCGCAGCGCCGCCAGCATCAGCACCGCCCAGTCGGCCGCACTTCCCTGCACCACGAAGTTCCTCGTGAAGCGCCCCCGCGCGCGTGCCGCGCCCGAAACCGCACCGGACCCTGCAGGGGGCGGGGGCGCTGTCTCGCCGCCGCCCTCCCAGATGCTCTCCGACTCCGGTCCGGTGCGCTCCCCCTCCCCGTCACCGTCCCCGTCCGCGGCCGCGGACCCGGCGGGCGGGCAGGTGCGCCCCAGATGCGTACGCACCAGCCTGCCCTCCTCACCGGCCCTCGCCGCCTCGTCCACGTAGGCGACCGCGAGGGGGAAGCGCCGACGCAGCGCCGCCATGTTGCGCAACCCGTCGCCGCTCGTCTGTCCGTACACCGCGCCGAGCAGGGCGAGTTTGGCCTGCGAGCGGTCCCCGCCGAACGCCCGCTGCGACAGCGCCGTGTACAGGTCCTCGTCGCTGCCGGCGACCGCCATCAGCCCGGGATCACGCGAGACCGCCGCGAGCACCCGCGGCTCCATCTGCCCGGCGTCGGCGACGACCAGCCGCCATCCCGGGTCGGCGACGACAGCGCGCCGAACCACTTTCGGGATCTGCAGCGCTCCGCCGCCGTTCGTCGTCCAGCGGCCCGACGCCGCACCGCCCGGCACGTACTCGGCGCGGAAGCGGCCCTCCCGCACCCACGAGCGCAGCCAGGACCAGCCGTGTGCGGTCCACAGCCGGTAGAGCTTCTTGTACGCCAGCAGCGGCTCGACCGCCGGATGATCGACACTGCGCAGTTCCCACGCCCTCGTCGAGGAGAGTTTCACGCCCGCCTGCGCGAACGCCCGCAGCACGTCCGCCGGCAGATCGGGACGCACCCGCATCCCCGGGCCGAACGCCGCGGACACCTCCTCCTCCAGCTCGGCCAGCCGCCGCGGAAGGCCGCCGCCGCCGTACCGCTCGCCGAGCAGCTCCTCCAGCAGCTCGCGGTGGACGTCCGCCCGCCACGGCACCCCCGCCCGCCCCATCTCCACCGCGACGAGCGTCCCCGCCGACTCACCCGCCAGCAACAGCCGCATCCGCTCAGGATGTTCTGCGGCTCTGGTGCGCTCCAGCTGCGCCGCGTACACCTCCAGGAGCGCCGTCATCGGTTCGACGCCCTCCGGCAGTGGCGCGGGGCCCGCGTCGAACAGCGACGGCGCCGCCTCCGCGCCCCGTGAGGCTGCCGGAGGGTCAGGCGGTACGGGCAGCCCGTGCAGACGGGCCCACGCCGCGGCAAGCGAGCGGGGCGCACCGTGCCGCCCCTCGTGCGCGAGCAGCAGCGCCTCCGCCGTCTCCACGTCGTAGCACCGCTCCACGTGGACGTCCGCGTCGGCCAGCCGCGGATGCACCGCTGCACTCGACCGCCACACCCACCGCGCGACGCCGGGACGGGAACGCACTGCCGAGACGCAGGACTTCTCGGTGCGGACGGGCCCCGCCGGCTTCCCGTCACCGCCCAGCGGGCAGACCTGTGCCCGTCCGTCCTCACTCTCGACCAGCGCCCACCGCACCGCCGTGCCCAGGTCACCGGTCATGCGGGGAGTCTTCCACCGGGCACTGACAACGCCTCGCGCCCCGTGACGTTCACGGGGCGCGAGACGGGTGACGGCCGACGGCCTGAGAGCGGGCCCGCCTACCGGATGGCCTTGATCAGCTCACCGCCCGGCGTGTCACCGCTGAGCTCCCACACGAAGGAACCGCCGAGCCCCTGCTGAGCGGCCCAGTCGCTCTTGCTTCCGATGGTCGCCGGGGTGTCGTAGCTCCACCACTGGCTGCCGCAGTGTGCGTATGCGGTGCCCGCGACCGTGCCGGTGGAGGGGCAGCGGCTCTTGAGCACCTCGTAGTCCTCGATGCCCTGTTCGTAAGTCCCGGGTGCGGGTCCTGTCGCGGTGCCGCCCGGCTGCGACTGGCTCACACCGTCCCAGCCGCGCCCGTAGAAGCCGAGGCCCAGCAGGAGCTTCTCCGCGGGCACGCCCATTCCGGTCAGCTTCGAGACGGTGGCTGCGGCGTTGAAGCCGTCCTTGGGGATGCCGTCGTAACCCGTGAGCGGGGAGTGCGGCGCGGTGGGCCCTTGAGCGTCCCAGGCGCCGAAGTAGTCGTAGGTCATGGGCAGATACCAGTCGACGTACTGTGCGGCTCCCGCGTAGTCGGCCGCCTCCAGCTTGCCCCCGGCCGACGCGTCGGCGGTGATCGCGGCCGTCAACAGCTTCTCCCCGCCGAACTTCGCGCGCAGCGCCTTCATCAGCTCCGTGAAGGCGCCCGGGCCGCTCTCGTCGCAGGACAGTCCGCACGCGTTGGGGTACTCCCAGTCGATGTCGATACCGTCGAACAGCCCTGCCCAGCGCTCGTCGTTGAGCAGCTTGTGGCACGAGTCCGCGAAGGCTGCGGGGTTCTTCGCGGCCTCGCCGAAGCCACCGGACCAGGTCCAGCCGCCGAAGGACCACAGCACCTTCAACCCCGGGTGTTTCTCCTTGAGTTTGAGGAGCTGGTTGAAGTTGCCGCGCAGCGGCTGGTCCCAGCTGTCGGCCTTCCCGTCGACGCTCTGTTCGGCGGTGTATGCCTTCTCGTAGTCGGCGAATCCGTCGCCGACGGTGCACTGTCCGCCCTGCACGTTGCCGAACGCATAGTTGATGTGCGTGAGTTCGGCGGCAGCCCCGGAGGTCTCGATGTCCTTGACGTGGTAATTGCGCTGATAGACGTCCCAGTTGGCGAAGTAGCCCACCAGCTTTCCGCCGGCCTGCTGCTGGCCCTTCGCGGGCTGTGCGGCCGCGTGCGAGCCTGCCGCGGGGGCCGCCGCCGCGCCGGTGCCCGGGAGCGTGAGCGCGAGGACGGCCGCGAATCCGGCGGCGGCGAGGACGAGGGGGCGGCGCCGGGGAGCGGGAGGAGCGGGTCTGCGTCGTCGTACGAACAGTCCGGTCATGGCTCTCCTCAAGGGAGTTGGGGGAGACGCTGCTGAAGGCCCCTCGGTTGGGGGCGGGGTGACCGACCGCCACGAGTGCGATGGCAAGTTACCGCCGAAATCTAGAAGGACTAGACCAGTGTGTCAATGGTTTGTACCAATTCCCGGCGGGGTTCCCCTCCCGCAGCGCGCTCCAGTTCCTGCCGCCGGTGACGGGATGCCGCCCATCGGGCATAATTTTTTCGCCGCAACCCCTGGTCAGCCCCGTCGCAACCCGGCACGGCGTCACAGGCGAAGCGGTCCCGCGCAGGGTCCGGCCCCCGGCCGTGGTCCTGTTACGGCGGCGCCATCCACACCCCGGACCGCCGCCGCAGCCCCCGAACAGGAGGAGAGCGTCGTGATGCCTCAACACGGACCCCAGCCGGTCCAGCGTCAAGTGCCCACGCAGGAGGCCCGTGACCTGCTGGCCCTCGTGCGCGAGCTCGTACAGCGGGAGATCCGCCCCGACGCGGGCGAAGAAGAGGCCGCGGGCCGATTCCCGCGCGAGATCTTCACGCTGCTGTCCGAAGCGGGGCTGCTGGGACTCCCGTACTCGGAGGAGTTCGGCGGTGGCGGCCAGCCGTACGAGGTCTATCTGCAAGCGCTCGAGGAGCTGGCCGCGGCGCGGCTGACCGTCGGGCTCGGCACCAGCGTCCACACCCTCTCCTGCCACGCGCTCGCCGTCTTCGGGACAAAGCAGCAGCGCGCGGATCACCTTCCGGCCATGCTCGGCGGCGGCACCCTGGGCGCGTACTGCCTGTCCGAACCCTCCTCCGGATCCGACGCAGCCTCCCTGCGCACCCGCGCCACGAGGGACGGCGACGGGTGGGTCCTGGAGGGCACCAAGGCGTGGATCACCCACGGGGGGGTCGCCGACTTCTACACCGTTCTTGCTCGCACGGGCGGCGAAGGCCCACGCGGCATCACGGCGTTCCTCGTGCCCGGCGACGCCGACGGCCTGAGCGCGGCGGCGCCCGAGCGCAAGATGGGAATGAACGGATCACCCACCGCACAGGTCCACTTCGACGGCGTACGCGTAGCCGACGCACGCCGAATCGGCGAGGAGGGCCAGGGCCTGACCGTGGCGCTCTCCGCCCTGGAGTCCGGACGGCTGGGCATCGCCGCATGCGCTGTCGGGGTCGCACAGGCCGCCATGGACGAGGCGCTCGCATACATGCTCGGACGTGAACAGTTCGGCCGCCCCATCGCCGACTTCCAAGGCCTGCGCTTCATGATCGCGGACATGGCGACGCAGATCGAGGCCGGCCGTGCCCTGTACCTGAGCGCCGCGCGCCTGCGGGATGCGGGAGTCCCCTTCGGGCGGCAGGCCGCCATGGCGAAGCTGTTCTGCACCGACGTCGCGATGCGGGTGACCACCGACGCCGTGCAGCTCCTCGGCGGATACGGCTACACCGCCGACTTCCCCGTCGAGCGCTACATGAGAGAGGCCAAGGTCCTGCAGATCGTCGAGGGCACCAACCAGATCCAGCGCATGGTGATCGCCCGTCAGCTCGCGGGCCCCGAGAGCCGCCGCTGACGCAGGGCGGCATCGTGCCGCCCTGCCGCAGGAGCACGGCGCCCCCGCGTCCGCGCGGGGGCGATACCGCTAAACTGCCGCCTCCACGTCCTCGACCACCTTCTTGTCGAGTGCCGCACGCACCAACGCCGCCGCGAACCGCGCCCGGTCACGCTCGGCGACAAGACCGGCCAGCTTCGAGGGCGAGGTGGGCAGACTCAGCCGCTGCGCGCCCTGCTGTGCCTTCCGGTCGATGTATGGGCCGAACTCCGGCCACACCTCCTGCGCCTCACGCAGGAAGATGTCGACGCCTGTGGGCCCGATCCCCGGCACCTCGCGCAGCAGCTCCGCGGCCTGTCCTTCTTCGCGCATGCGCCGCATATCGCCCTTGTACTTGCGCAGCAGCAGCTCAGCGCCGTCACCGAGCTGGGTGGAGGTGCGCTCGTCGTAGCGGCGGTAGCCGCCCACGCCGAGGGCGTCCACCCGCTGCTGCCACGTCGCTTCCGCCATCCGCCGGGCATCCGTCATGCCGGCGTCCGACAGTGCCCGCGCCGCGGCGACGGCGACGTCCGCGCGGATACGGGCGGAGAGCAGCAACGAGAGCACCAGCAGCCGGTACAGCGGCGACGGGGTGTCCCGCAGCTTGATGCCCGCCTGCTCGGCGTACGTACGGCCGTGCGTCTCCAGCAGCGCCCGGACCGTCGCCCGGTCCGAGGACCGCTTCGTCCCGGGCCTGCTCTGCGTCTGTGTCATGGGGGCCTCGCTCGTGTCGATGCGGTGCCTTCGGAGACAACACGAGTGCCCAGGGACGGCGCCGTATCCACCTGCCGGGCGGCGAAGATGCGACCCGCGGGAGACCGGCCGCTCTGCCCCTTGCCGGCTACGCGTCCCCCAGCACCGACAGCGTGCGCCGGCCGCCCACGTGCGAGAACGGCTGCCTCCGCCAGTCCAGCCCTTCCGGGAGCGTCAGCAGCGCCGTCAGCCCGTGTTCCTGGACCGCTTCACCGTCACGCATCGCCGCCTCGCCCGCGGCACGGCCGGAGCCCTGGCAGACCGTCAGCCCGAACGGATTCCACGGCGAGGCGCACAGCGCGTGCTCGGGGAGCCTTTCCTCCTGCGCGAGAAGCGCGATCGGCCGGCCGCAGTCCGGGCAGGTGACCCGGACGATGTCGAAGGTTTCCTCCTCGTACGCCCCCTCGGCGGCCGTCTCCTCCCGTACCGCCACGGCGGCATCCTCGGAAGTACGGACCCGCTTCTCAGTACGCATGCAAATCCCCCTCTGGTGGACCTGCCGGGCATCGTGCCCCGGCCTCAGCAAGCACTTCCCGTGGCGTCATTCGCATAATCGCCGCACGCCCGGGGACACGGGAGCATGGGTGTGGCCTTCGTCACACGTCGGGCTCCGACGTGCGCTCCTCCCTGCGCCCGCTGTGCCGGAGTGCGCCCGGCACAGTAGGTTGACCTGCTGTGGAGGAAGTGGATCGCCGAATCGTGGAGCTGCTCGTCAAGGACGGGCGGATGAGCTACACCGACCTGGGCAAGGCGACGGGCCTGTCGACCTCGGCCGTGCACCAGCGGGTGCGGCGGCTCGAACAGCGCGGTGTCATCCGCGGATACGCGGCTCTCGTGGACCCCGAGGCCGTCGGCCTGCCGCTCACGGCCTTCATCTCGGTCAAGCCCTTCGATCCGAGCGCGCCCGACGACATCTCCGAACGCCTCGCGGAGGTACCGGAGATCGAGGCGTGCCACAGCGTCGCCGGAGACGAGAACTACATCCTGAAGGTCCGCGTCGGCACGCCCATCGCGCTCGAACACCTCCTCGCCCGCATCCGCACCCTCTCCGGCGTCTCCACTCGTACGACGGTCGTCCTCTCCACCCCGTACGAGGCGCGCCCCCCGTCACTCTGACCCGCCCGGTGCCCGGCGGCTGCGGAGCGGGAGACTTGTCGCCATGAGCGAGCGCACCGCCCCCGGGCACGAGAACCGCACCGTCCTGCTCCGCGGCGGGGAGGTGCACAGCCCCGCGGATCCCTTCGCCACGGCGATGGTCACGCAGGGCGGCAGCATCGCCTGGATCGGCTCCGAGGGGGCGGCCGACTCCTTCGTCGACGGAGTCGACGAAGTCGTCCATCTCGAGGGCGCGCTCGTCACCCCCGCCTTCACAGACGCACATGTGCACACCACTGCCACGGGGCTGGCCCTGACGGGCCTCGACCTGACCGGCGTGGCCACACTCCGCGACGCTCTGGCCCGCATCCGCGGCTACGCCGCCTCGCGGCCCGGCGACCGGGTGCTCCTCGGTCACGGCTGGGACGCCACGCACTGGCCCGAGGGACGTCATCCCAGCCGCGCGGAGCTGGACGAGGCCACGGGCGGGCGGCCCCTGTATCTCTCCCGCACGGACGTGCACTCGGCGCTCGTCTCGACACCGGCCCTCGAACTCGTCCCAGGCATCGCCGAGTTGACCGGGTTCGCCGACGACCAGCCCCTCACGAGCGACGCCCACCACGCCGTACGCGAACAGGCCCACTCCACCCTCACACCGGCCCGCCGCGCCGAGGCCCAGGGGGCGGCGCTCGCCCACGCCGCCTCCCTGGGCATCAGCGACGTCCACGAGTGCGCCGGCCCGGGCATCTCCAGCGAGGACGATTTCACCGCGCTGCTCTCCCTCGCCGCGCAGAGCGACGGGCCCCGCGTGCACGGTTACTGGGCACAACCCGTCACCTCCGAGGCCGACGCCGCCCGTATCCGTGCCCTCGGCGCCGTCGGCGCCGCCGGTGACCTCTTCGTGGACGGCTCCCTCGGCTCCCGTACCGCGCACCTGTGCACGCCCTACGCCGACGCCGACCACACCGGCAACGCCTATCTCGACTCCGCAGGCATCGCCGCCCACGTCGCCGCGTGCACCGAGACCGGTCTCCAGGCCGGCTTCCACGCCATCGGAGACGCGGCGCTGGCGGCCGTGACCGACGGCGTGCGGGCCGCCGCGGAACGCGTGGGCACGGACCGGGTGCGCGCGGCCCGCCACCGCGTGGAGCACGCCGAGATGCTGAACGAGGAAACCATCGCCGCGTTCGCCGAGTTCGCCCTCACCGCCTCCGTACAGCCCGCCTTCGATGCGGCCTGGGGCGGCCCCGGCGGCATGTACGCGGTGCGGCTCGGGCAGGAGCGCGCCGCCGGCCTCAACCCGTACGCGGCACTGCAGCGCGCCGGGGTGCCCCTTGCCTTCGGTTCCGACAGCCCCGTGACGCCATTGGGCCCCTGGGCAGCCATCCGGGCTGCCGCCTTCCACCGCACGCCCGGGCACCGCATCTCCGTGCGGGGCGGGTTCACCGCGCACACCCGCGGCGGGCGGCGCGCGGTCGGCTCCGACGAGGCGGGGGTGCTCGTCCCCGGCGCACCCGCCGATTACGCGCTCTGGCGTACCGGTGAACTGGTCGTGCAGACGCCCGATTCGCGCGTCGCCAACTGGTCGACCGACCCCCGCTCCGGGACCCCCGGCCTGCCCGATCTCACGCCAGGCGGCCAACTGCCCGTCTGCCTGCGGACGGTGGTGGGAGGAGTGATCGTCCACGAGCGGCCGAACGAGTGATGTATGGGTGTCCGTTACGCGCCGCCGACGGGCCCTCAGGCTGTGACCGCCGCGCTCCTTGCGCCTTACTGACCTGCTGATTCGGCGAAACGCCGCAGGTAGCGTCGCTGTTGACAGGCGATGCCCGGCGACGGGTAGGTTCGGCCAGGTCCACCACAGGACGTCCGGCCAGCCGTTCCCCGCGCAGTCGTCGAACGCCGCTGGGCCAGGGGGTGGTGTACCGCACCGGGACATCACCACTGGGAGCCAGGTCCAGCGCCAGCGGCACGGGGGTTGAAGGTCGAGGCTGGCCGGCGGGTGTGACCCGGGTGGGGCCCGGATGCTCAGTAGACAACGGCTCTCGGTCGACTCGCAGCCAGCGGGTCCCAGGTCGGCCCGAAGGGCACCGGGCCCCGACCCGCAGATGTCCCCGCACCTCGCTCCCCGCGATCACCGGGCGGGCCGCCGCCTTCCGGTTCCGCTCCTGCCCTGCCGCTCTGCCCAATCCGCTCCCGGCTCCTCGCCGCTGCCTGCCGTGACGCCTTCTGCACGGCGGCGCGGACGCCTCGGGGCGTTGCGGCCGCCGCACCCCGCCTGGTCCGCTGTGGCATTCCCTGCCCCGCCCCCGCGGAGGCGCACCGCCGTTATACGGTCGCTTCACCACCGCACGACCTGCAGGAAGGGCGCGACCTTGCCACCGGGTTCCGACACCACCGCCGAATCCGCCGCCGGCGGCCAGTCCGCCGACCGGCCGAACGGTCCGGAGGAGTCGCCGCGCACCAAAGGCCCGCAGAGCGGAAGCGGAGCCGCGGACCGGGACGGGGCCACCGCCACGGCGGCGCAGCAACCACCCGTCACCGCGGACGCCCCTCCCGGCAGCGGCGACGCCCGGGCCGTGGCAGCGCTACGGGGCGGCAGGCTGCGACGGTTCGGCACCCTCGTCAGGCGCCAAGCGGCCCGCACGGCGGCCGCCGCCCTCGCCGGTGTCGCTCTCGCCCTCGCGTTCCCGCCCTACGGTCTGTGGCCGCTGTCGCTGCTGACGGTCGCCGCGCTCAGCCTGCTCACCCGCGGCCGGACCGTCCGCCAGGGCGCCTGGACGGGCTTCGCCTTCGGGTGGCCCTTCTTCGTCATGCTGCTCAAGTGGCTTCACGTGGTCGGGTGGGACGCGGTCCTGGGGCTCGCCTTCATCGAGTCGCTGTTCGTCGCCGCCCTCGGTGCCGCACTCGCCGCCACCTCCCGCCTGCCGCTGTGGCCGCTGTGGGGCGGCTGTCTGTGGGTCGCCGAGGAATGGGCCCGTGACCGCGTGCCTTTCGGAGGCTTCCCGTGGGGGCGGCTCGCCTTCGCCAATACCGGATCGCCCTACACACCGCTCGCCGCGCTGGGCGGGGCGCCGCTGGTCACCTTCGCCGCGGCACTGACGGGCACCGCGCTCGCCGCCGCGGCGCTCGCGCTCTGGCGCCTCCGCGGCGTGCGGGCGGAAGACCGGGCTGAGCAGCAAGAGCACGCGACGCGGGAGCACGGAGCTGCGGCCGCCCGTGCCCGCACAGGATCCCGCCGTCCGCTGATGCCGCTGCTCTCCTCACTGGCCCTGGCGACGCTCGTGACCGCCGCCGGGTACGCCGTGCCCGTGCCCACCGCTGCGGACGACACGGCGGACATCGCCGTGGTGCAGGGCAATGTTGAGCAGCCGGGGATGAACTTCCTCGGCCGCCCCATGAAGATCCTCAACAATCATGTCGACACCACCCTCGACCTCGCACGCCGGATCAAGGCGGGGAAGGCCGAGCAGCCCGACCTGGTCATCTGGCCCGAGAACTCCTCCGACCTCGACCCGTACCGGTGGCCCGAGGCCCGCGAGCGCATCGACCAGGCCGCGAAGGCAGTGGGCGTCCCCATTCTGGTGGGGGCCCTCGTCGACCATCCCGGCACCAGGGGGTACGTCGAGAACCAGGGCATCGTGTGGGACCCGGAGAAGGGGCCCGGCGCTTCGTACACCAAGCAGCACCCCGTGCCCTTCGGCGAGTACGTGCCCTTCCGCGACGAGCTCAGCAAGGTCATCACCCGCCTCCAGCAGATTCCCCGTGACTTCTGGCCCGGTGACCGCACTGGCGTCCTGCAGACCGGGCCCGCCCGCCTCGGCGACGTGATCTGCTTCGAGGTCGCCTACGACGAGATCCCCCGGGCCACCGTCAAGGACGGAGCCCGCGCCCTGGTCGTCCAGACCAACAACGCCACTTACGGCAGGACGGGCCAGCCCGAACAGCAGCTGGTGATGTCCAAGCTGCGGGCGGTCGAGCACGGCCGCGCCGTTGTCACGGCGGCCACCAGCGGCATCAGCTCCGTCGTCGGCCCCGACGGCACGATCAAGCAGCGCACGCAGGAATTCGAGCGCGACGTGCTCAGCGCCAGGCTTCCGCTTCGCGACGAGATCACGTTGGCCGACCGCGTCGGCGCCGTACCGGAGTGGGTGATCGCTATGGTGGGCGTTCTCGCCTGTGCCGCGGCCTGGTACACGGGGCGGCGCAGCCGGACCGGCCACCGGCGGACACAGCGGACGGGGCAGGTGCAGCAGACCGATGCACAGCGGAAGCAAGAGGGGCAGCAGCGGTGACGGACGGCGGACAGGCGCGGCAGTACGGCCCGCTCGGCACGGTTCTGGTGATCATCCCGACCTACAACGAGGCCGGCAACATCGAATCCGTCACCGCCCGCGTGCGTGAGGCTGTGCCCGACGCGCACATCCTGGTCGCCGACGACAACAGTCCGGACGGAACCGGCGAGATCGCGGATCGGCTCGCCAAGGAGGACGAGCACATCCGCGTCCTGCACCGGCCCGGCAAGCAGGGCCTCGGCGCCGCCTACCTCGCAGGCTTCCGCTGGGGCATCGACCACGGCTACGGCGTACTGGTGGAGATGGACGCCGACGGGTCCCACCAGCCCGAGGAGCTGCCGCGCCTGCTGACGGCACTCAAGGGCGCCGATCTGGTGCTCGGTTCGCGGTGGGTCCCGGGCGGACGGGTCGTCAACTGGCCACGCTCGCGCCGTCTTCTCTCCCGTGGCGGCAGCGTCTACTCGCGTGTGATGCTCGGCCTGCCGCTGCGTGACATCACCGGCGGATTCCGTGCCTTCCGCAGCGAGACCCTCAAGGGTCTGGGTATGGACGATGTGGCCTCGCAGGGCTACTGCTTCCAGGTCGACCTCGCGAACCGGGCGGTGAGCGCCGGCTATCACGTCGTCGAAGTGCCGATCACGTTCGTCGAGCGGGTGCGGGGGAATTCGAAGATGAGCCGCGACATCATGGTCGAGGCCCTGTGGCGGGTGACCGCCTGGGGCGTCGAGGGCCGCGTGAAGCGGGCCCTCGACCGCAGGCACACTTGAGGCATGACGAGTCGCGCACCGTACCCGTTCGAGCCGCCTCACGACGAGCAGGGCTCCGGCCGCTCCACGAGCGGGCGGCAGGGCCCGGGTGGCCCCCGTCCGTCACGTACCCGCAGGTTCCTGCCTCTGGCGGTGGCGGCGTGGGCGCTCCTGGAGATCTGGCTGCTGATCCTCATCGGCGAGGCCGTGGGCGGCCTCGCGGTTCTCGGACTTCTGGCCGCCGGTTTCGTGCTCGGTGTCTTCGTCATCAAGCGTGCCGGGCGCCGCGCGTGGCAGCGGCTCACGGAGAGCATTCAGCAGGCCCAGCAGGCCGCCCAGAAGGGGGAGGCCCCGCCGGAGGGGTCTGAGAGCTCACGCGGCGGCAACGCGCTGACGATGCTCGGCGGACTGCTGATCATGGTGCCGGGCGTCATCTCGGACGCGCTGGGCCTCATGTGCATCTTTCCCCCCACGGCAGCCCTGATGAGGCGCACCGCCCAGCGTCATCTGGAGCGGCGTTCCGGGTTCACGCCGGGCACCTTCGGCGACGCCTACCAGCAGGCCCGCAGGGCGGAGAACCAGATGCGCATGCACAGGCCGGACGGCAAGGTCGTCGAGGGCGAGGTCGTCCGGGACGACGAGCCGCCCTCCCGCTGAGGCCCGCGAAGCGGTGCGGGTCCGCCCCCGCGCCGCTTCGAACTTTCTGTACGCATCGGAGCGCGGGCCGTGACCAGTAGCAGGTCACGGCCCGCGCTCCGCTGTGTGGATCCGCTGGGTCCGAGGGCGCGTACCCCGCGCGCTTACGCGGACTTGCGCTTGTTGTTGCCGTCGCGCGGGTGTACCGCGAGGTTCATCGTGCCGGACCTGAGCACGGCCAGCCGCTCCGCGAGGACCTCCTCCAGCTCCTCACGGGTGCGCCGCTCCATGAGCATGTCCCAGTGTGTACGCGCGGGCTTGCCCTTCTTCTCCTCCGGCCCCTCGCCGTCCACAAGGAGTGCCTGTGCCCCGCACACCTTGCACTCCCACTCCGGCGGGATCTCGGCCTCGACAGAGAACGGCATCTCGAAACGATGTCCGCTCTCACATGCGTACTCCACGGCCTGGCGCGGTGCCAGGTCGATACCGCGGTCGGTCTCGTAGCTGGTCACCACGAGTCGCGTGCCGCGAAGAGCTCGCTCACTCATGAATTCGTGCCTCCCGGGCTTCTCGCCCACAGGACAGGTGTCGCTGTCGTCGTCATCTGCTCAACGTCCGGTCGGCGGTGAAGATTCCCGAATAGGGAGATGCGTCGCCCGTCGTGCCGCCCTTCGTGTACCCACCAATGACCGGTTTGTCACAACTGACAGGAGATGTAACCCAGCGTTCCCATCTCTTTGGCATGCAGTAACGGTCCATCCGGCGAGCCGAGGGCGTACACTACCGCGCCGCCGCCCCAAGTTCTAAATCCGGTCGGGCCGTGGGTTTCCTGCCGCAGCGGCCGCCCGTTCCACCGGTACCCTCAGCAGCAGGACGAAACCCAGCACGAAGAAGACCACCAGCGAGATGATTGCAGCCCGGTAGCTCTCCGTCAGCTGATAGGCGAGGCCGAAGACGAGCGGGCCGAGCCAGCTGGTTCCGCGATCGCTCACCTCGTACAGCGAGAAGAACTCGGCCTCCTTGCCCGCCGGCACCAACTGCGAGTACAGCGACCGGGAGAGAGCCTGACTTCCCCCCATGACCAGGCCGATCCCGGCCGCGAGGGCGAAGAAGAAGACCGGCGCCCCGGCGGGCAGGAAGTATCCCGCGCCGACGATCACCGTCCACGCCACGAGAGAGCCGAGCACCGTGCGCTTGGCGCCGTGGCGGACCGCCAGCCGGCCCATCAGCAGCGCGCCCGCCACGGCGAGGACCTGGACGAGCAGCACCGCACCGATGAGCGTCGTCTGGTCCACGCCCAGTTCCTCTGAGCCGAAGACCGACGCCTGCGTGATCACCGTCTGCACCCCGTCGTTGTAGACGAGGTAGGCAAGCAGGAAGAGCATCGTCAGCCGGTAGCGGCGCAGTTCACGGAAGGTATGGGCGAGCTGCCTCCATCCGCTGAGCAGCGAGACGCGCGAACCCGCCACCGCCCCCGGCCTCTCCCGCAGCCGCAGCAGCGGCACCACCGTGAATACCGCCCACCACACGCCGGCGGAGGCGAGGCAGATCCGCACCGCGGAACCCTCGGAGACCCCCAGTGCCTCGTGCTGGAGGAACAGTGCCAGGTTGCCCACGAGCACCACCGAGCCGGCCGCGTAGCCGAAGGCCCAGCCGCGGGATGAGACCGCGTCCCGCTCCTCGGGCGTGGCGATCTGCGGGAGGAAGGCGTTGTAGATGACGGCGGAGGCCGCGAACGAGACGTTTGCCACGACCAGCAGTACGCCCCCCAGCACGTAACGGTCGCCCTCGAGGAAGAACATTGCGGCCGTGGCGCCCGCGCCCAGGTACGCGAAGACCCCCAGCATCGGTTTCTTGCGGCCCGTCCGGTCGGCGACCGCCCCCGCTATCGGCAGCACCAGCACCGACAGCAGAACCGAAAGCGAGACGGTGTAGGCGAAGTAGGAGCCCGCGCGCACCGGGAGGCCCAGCGGATGCACGTAACCGTCCCCGTCCGCCGCCGACTTGGCGACCTCCGTCAGGTACGGGCCGAGGAAGACGGTCAGGACGCTGGTGGAGAAGACCGAGTTCGCCCAGTCGTAGAAGTACCAGCCGCGCTGTTCACGACGGCGGTCGGCCGTGCCGTCCCCGGTACCGGTCACCACAGCAGTCACTGCCCTGCCCCCTCGTCTCCGGCGGCGTGCCCGGCCCCGGTGCGCGGCCGCCCGGCGTGTGCGCGAAGCGGCGCGAGTGCCGCGGAGCCGCTCTACCGCGGGCCCGGCCCCGGCATCCACGCGCCCCGCTCGGTGAGGACGTCGCGCAGTGTTTCGATGTGATCGGTCACAATGCCGTCAACTCCCAGGTCGAGCAACTCCCGCATCCGGTTTCGCTCGTTGACGGTCCATACGTGCACTTGCATCCACCGGGCATGTGCCGCCCGTACGAACGCAGCGTCCACCACCCGGATCCCCGAGCGGTGTTCGGGAACCTGGACGCACACGGCGCTCTCCCGCACCGCCCTCGCCGGCACCAGGCCGTACGAACGCAGCCGCAGCCTCACCACGCCGCGCGTGCCGAGCGAGGTGGCCAGCCGGGGCCCGGCCATGGCCTGCGCCCGCGCCACGCGGTCCTCCTCGAAGGAGCCGACGCACACACGGGCCCACGCGTCCTGCTCCGAGAGCAGCTCCAGCAGCGGTACGAGAGCGGACTCGGCCTTGACGTCGATGTTCCACCGCGCTTCCGGGAAGGCCCGCAGCAGATCCCGCATCAGGGGGAGGGGTTCGCTGCCGCCGACACGGGCACGGCTCACCTGCGACCAGGTCAGTTCACTGATCGGGCCGCTCGCGTCGGTCATGCGGTCCAGCGTCTCGTCGTGGAAGGCGACGAGGCGGCCGTCGGCCGTGGCGTGCACGTCCGTTTCGAGATAGCGGTAGCCGAGGGAGACCGCGCGGGCGAAGGCGCTGTGCGTGTTCTCCAGCCCGTCCGCGGCGCCGCCACGGTGGGCGAGGGCCAGCGGGCCGGGATGGCCGAGGAACGGATGGCGCGGCTTGCGGCGCAGCGATGCCGGATGCGAGGGGACGGAGACCGGGGGGTTCCGTGGATCGGTGCTCATCACCGCCGCAGTATCGCGCCCCCGCGCCACCATGCGCGCCTGCGTCCCCCGGCCTCGTCCTCGTTGCGCCGGCCAGCGCAGCGTGCCACCACGTGCGAGCCGCCGGGGGAGGTGCGCGGTGCACCGTCGGACGGTCCCGCCGGTGCTGCCGGCACAGCGAAGACCCGCAGGAAGAGCTGCGAGAGCGGGCCGATGCCGAGCGCGTACACGACGGTGCCGACGCCGGCGGTGCCGCCCAGCAGCAGTCCGGACACCAGCACCGTCGCTTCGATCCCCGTGCGTACGAGGCGGACCGAGCGGCCCGTGACCCGGTGCAGGCCGGTCATCAGGCCGTCCCGCGGGCCCGGGCCGAAACGTGCGGAGATGTACAGGCCGGTGGCCACACCGTTGAGTACCACCCCGGCGGCCACCGCCGGAATCCGCAGCGCGAGCGCGTCGAGTGCGGGAGTGAGCAGGATCGTGGCGTCCATAGCCACGCCGACCAGGACGACGTTGGAGACGGTGCCGAGGCCCGGCCGCTGCCGCATCGGCACCCACAGCAGCAGCACCACGGCTCCCGCGACGACGGAGACGGTGCCGATCGAGAGGGTGGTCTGCCGGGCAAGTCCCTGATGCAGCACGTCCCACGGTGGAAGGCCGAGACCGGACTCCACCATCAGTCCGATGCTTCCCCCGAAGAGGAGGAGCCCCGCGTACAGCTGCACCAGGCGCCTGCCGGTGTGCCGGCCCGGCCGCATCGGACCGGACAGGCGTGACGGACGTGACAAGGGACGCTCCTTCCCCTCCGGTGCTGTGCCGGTGCTCTGCTGGCTCCGGTGTGCGGTTGCGTGGCAGTCTGGTGCCAGTAATCAGGCCACATCCATGGCCAATCAGGGAGAGGTGGACCGCAATCATGGTGCAGTGGACCTCGGCGGTGGGTGCTCCTCAGCTGGCCCGGCTGCTGGCGTCGCAGCGCGCGGCCACCGCGGCCGACGCCGGGCATCGAGTACCGGCCTACCGTTCGCTCGCGGACGGTGTGCGCCTCCTCGTGCTCGAAGGCCGCATTCCGGTCGCCGCCCGCCTGCCCGCCGAGCGGGAGCTGGCCGCGGCACTGCGCGTCAGCCGTACGACCGTCGCCGCCGCCTTCGAGGCACTGCGCAACGAGGGTTTCCTCGCCTCGCGGCGCGGCTCGGGCAGCTGGACGGCAGTGCCGGCGGGCAAGCCGCTGCCGACACGCGGACTGGAGCCGCTGCCGCCCGAGTCCGCCGGGTCGGTGATCGATCTGGCCTGTGCGACCTTCCTGGCGCCCGAACCGCACCTCACCGAGGCCTTCCAGGGCGCGGTCTCGGACCTGGCGCCCTACACGGACACCCACGGGAACTACCCGGGAGGGCTGCCCGCCCTGCGGGAGGCACTGGCGGCGCGCTACACCGCCCGCGGCGTCCCGACGATGCCCGAGCAGATCATGGTCACCACCGGCGCGATGGGCGCCGTCGCCGCGCTCGCACGGCAGCTCGTCCCCCGCAGCGAGCGTGTCGCCGTCGAACACCCCTCGTACGCCAACGTCCTGCACCTGCTGCGTGATGCGGGCGCCCGCCTCGTGCCCGTGCCCATGGCCGACGGCCTGGCCGGCTGGGACCTGCCCGCGTGGCGGCAGGCGTTCCGCGAGAGCGCCCCGCGCATGGCGTACGTCATCGCCGACTACCACAACCCCACGGGCGCGCTCGCCCCGGACGACCAGCGGCGGGAGATGGTGGCGGCGGCACGCGCCGCCGGCACGGTCCTCGTCGCCGACGAGTCCATGACCGACCTGACGCTCGACGACAACGTCGAACTGCCGCGCCCGATGGCCGCGTTCGACCCCGGCGGCTCCGCCGTGATCACCGTCGGCTCGGTCAGCAAGGCCGTCTGGGCGGGGCTGCGCATCGGCTGGGTCAGGGCGGCACCCGAGGTGATCCGCAGTCTCGTGGCGGCCCGTGTCTACGCCGACTTGGGTAGCCCCGTGCTCGAACAGCTTGCCGTGGCACGGCTGATGACGGGCGACGGCTGGGAGGCGGCGGTCGCGGCACGCCGGGCGGGAGCCCGCGCCAACCGCGACGCGCTCGTCGCTGCTCTCCATGACAGGCTGCCCGACTGGGAGTTCACCGTTCCCAGCGGCGGACTGACCCTCTGGACACGCACCGGCGGCCTGTCCGGCTCGCGCATCGCCGAAGCGGGGGAGCGGATCGGAGTGCGGGTTCCGGCCGGGACCCGCTTCGGCGTGGACGGGGCCTTCGAAGGCTATGTGCGGCTGCTGTTCACCGTCGCCGGCCCGGTCGTCGACGAGGCCGTGACCAGGCTTGCCAAGGCGGCCGATCTCGTGCGCACAGGAGCGGTCGCCGACGGCGACGTGCCCCGCACCTACGTGGCCTGAGCCTTCGCCTCCGGCTTCGTCCGCGACGCACCGGACGGCTGCCCGGCCTGCGCCCCCAGCGCCTTGGCCTGTGCCGTGGTCAGCGGAGGCAGCAGCCCCAGTACGGCCTGGCGGTCGGCTTCACCAGCCGCGTCGTCCAAGGGGTCGGGCGCCGCGGGCACTTGGAGACGGAGCACGGGGCCGGCGCCGAGCCGTGCGAAGCCACGTCCGGGCGCCGTATGCGCTCCGGGCGGCGGGGCGGTGACCTCGCCGAGCACCGCCCACGTATCCTCCGGCGACGCCTTGCCGAGCAGCACCCGGGCCCTGGTGCACGAGTGCAGCGCCCGGCCCAACTCGGGTGCGCACTCGAAGTGTTCCGCCACCGCGACCGTCACCTGCGCCGCCCGCCCGTGCCGCAGCGGCACTTGAAGCAGCTCCCGGGGGTCGCGTCGCCCCTCCGTACGTGCGAGATGGCAGACAGCCGCGGGTCTGTCGACGACCACCCACAGCGGCCGCCGCACGTCCTCCGGAACGGGACGGCCGGCCTGGCGGGCGCGGCTCGCCGTCGTCAGCCGCCGTTCCGTCTCGTGCACCACCCACTCCAGCGACGCGACGGCCCCGCCGGCCGAGGTCTCCACGGCCAGTACGCCCTCACGCCCCGTCAGGCATGCGAATCCCCCGGAGCCACTGCCGTCCACGACGACCACGTCTCCGTGTTGGAGTGCCTGGAGCACCACCGACCGCAGCAGTGTGCTCGACCCGGCGCCGGGCGCCCCGACGACGAGCAGATGCGGCTCTCCCGAGCGCGCCCCCGTGCGCCATACCACCGGCGGGACGTCGCGTGCCTGCCCGTCGTCGTTCACCGGGATACGGCGGGGCACCGCCTCGGCGTCCGTGAACCCGAGCACGATCTCGCCGGGGCCCGTCACGAAGCGCTGAGCCCGGACACCCTGCGGCAGAGGCGGGGGGACCGTCATCTCCAGCTGGTTGCGCTCCTCGTCCCATACGAAGCGGTACTCGCGGTCGCGTCCGGACTTGGCGCCGACGCGCTGCTCCACGGCAAGCCGGTGCGCGGGATCGCCGTCGGGGAAGTGGGGCGGATACCGCAGCAGAAGACGTCCGATGCGGCCGTCATCGGTGAACTCGGCCTCCTCGAAGGCCCGTTCCCATGCGCCGTCGTGCGCGTAGAGAGGGTCCGGGTCGGGATCGTCCCGCAGCGTGAAGACGGGCACCAGCGCGTCGTAGACAGCCTGGAGGCGTGCGTTCTCCTCCTCTTCGCGGGCCGCTCCGCCTGCCGTCCGCGCACCGTCGCGTCCCTGCCAGGCGGCTGTGCCCACGACGACCGCGACGGCGAGGGCCGGCCCCCACGGCATCAGGGCCACCACCATCACGGCCACCGCTGCCAGGAAGAACACGGGGCCGCGTCGCTCCTTGGGGGCACGGGCCCACCAGCGCAGCACCAGCATCGTCAGCCGTGCCAGACCGCGTGCGAGCACGACCAGCGGATGCAGCACGTCCAGCGCCCCGGCCGTGCCGGCCCGCAGAGCACGGCGGGCCGGACGTACGGCAGCACCCGCGCCCGCCGGCTGCCGGGAGAACGGCCAACGCACCACGGAACCTCCTGTGACGAAGCGGCGCACAGCACGCCGGGCGGGGCGGCCCCCGCACGCGACGTGTGCGCCGCGCTAGAACTTCAGCCCGCTGAGCAGCCCTGCGAGGCTGGCACCGCCCGCCTTGATGCTGGGGGCGAGGGCGGTGCCGGCCAGGTAGAAGCCGAAGAGGGCGCACACCAGCGCATGCGAGATCTTGAGCCCGTCCTTGCGGGTGAAGAGGAAGATGATGAAGCCGAGCAGGAGGACGCCGGAGATGCTGAGGATCATGGGGGACTCCTGATGTCGGGGGTGGTCACCCTGAGTCCTCCAAGAGTCACAGAAAGTGCGAGAGCGGGGAAACTGGCACACGGGTGATTTGCCGGACCTTGCCTTGGGCGGCGCAGGTACTACGGCCGGAACTCCTGCCGCAGCGACGGGTGTTGACGGTCCGGCTGTCGGAGGGTGCCCCGTCGCCCTC
The DNA here is from genome assembly GCF_004217425.1 of Streptomyces sp. CNZ301. Classification (NCBI taxonomy): domain Bacteria; kingdom Bacillati; phylum Actinomycetota; class Actinomycetes; order Kitasatosporales; family Streptomycetaceae; genus Streptomyces; species Streptomyces sp. CNZ301. The sequence goes on along the minus strand of NZ_SHLG01000002.1, from coordinate 31,479 downwards.
CGGCAGCCGGTTCCGAAGCTTCCAGGTCCGAGCCCGTGAACCGGGGTGCGTCCGGCCGGTCGCCCCTCGTGCGCTGGTTGCACGCCCCGCGGCAGTTCGCTCCACGGCCGGGGCGCTTCCGGGATTCCGCCGAGGGCTTTGTCCGTGGATTGACTGATTCGTCATGGAATCATTCGCGCTGTGCTGTCGCTGATCCTTCTCCACTTCGCCGGAGCCTGCTGCGCTCCGCTCCTGGTGCGGTGGACGGGCACGCGTGCGTTCCTTCTGCTGGCCCTGATTCCGGCGGCGGCACTGGGGTGGGCGGTCCGGCAGTACACGGGCGTCGCGGACGGGGATGCGCTCATCGAGCGGTGGCCGTGGATGCCCGACCTGGACGTGGGGCTGGACCTGCGCTGCGACGCGCTCGCCCTGCTGATGGCGGCCGTGGTCAGCGGCATCGGCGCGCTGGTGCTCGTCTACTGCGCGGGCTACTTCAGCCGCCCGGCGTTCTCGCTGGGCCAGTTCGCCGGGACCCTCACCGCGTTCGCGGGCGCCATGCTCGGACTGGTCCTCGCGGACGACCTGATCGTGCTGTACGTCATGTGGGAACTGACGACGGTCTTCTCCTACCTCCTCATCGGCCACGTACCGGAGCGCCGCCGCAACCGGCTCGCCGCGCTTCAGGCGCTGATCGTGACGGTCGCCGGCGGACTGGCCATACTGGTCGGCTTCCTGATGCTGGGCCACGCCGCCGGCACGTACCGCATCTCCGGCATCCTCGCCGATCCGCCGCCCGCCGACGGGACCGTCGCCGTCGCGCTCGTGCTGATCCTCGCCGGTGCCCTCTCGAAGTCCGCCCTGTGGCCCTTCAGCTTCTGGCTGCCCGGAGCGATGGCCGCGCCGACGCCCGTCTCCGCGTATCTGCACGCCGCGGCCATGGTCAAGGCGGGCGTCTACCTGGTGGCGCGGCTGGCTCCGGCCTACGCCCACGCGCCGCCGTGGCAGGTGACGGTGCTCTCCCTCGGGGCGGCGACGATGCTGCTCGGCGGGTGGCGTGCGCTGCGCGAGAGGGACCTCAAGCGGCTTCTGGCCTTCGGCACCGTCAGCCAGCTCGGCCTCCTCACCGTCCTGACCGGCACGGGGACACGTGACGCTGCGCTCGCCGGTACCGCCGTGCTGCTGGCGCACGCCCTGTTCAAGGCCCCGCTCTTCCTCGTCGTGGGCATCATCGACCACTCGACCGGAACCCGTCGGACGGACCGGCTCTCCGGTCTGGCACGCTCCATGCCCGTCGTGTGCGCCATCGCCGTGACCGCGGGTGTGTCCATGGCCGCGCTGCCGCCGGTGCTCGGATTTCCCGCCAAGGAGGCCGCGTTCGCCGCCCTTCTGCACGGCGGCGCGGGCGTGCCCGGCCTGGTGTCGGTTGCTGTGACGGCGGCGGTGACGGCCGGATCCGCGCTCACGACTGCGTACACGCTGCGCTTCCTGTGGGGAGCCTTCGCCACTAAACCCGCCGGTGAGGGCATCCACGAGCCCACGCCCATCCGCGCCGGCACCGGACTCTTCCTGGCCGCACCCCCCGCCGTGTGCGCCCTGGCCGGAGTGGCTCTGGGGCCGGGCGTCCTCAGCATCGCGCCGCTGCTCTCCCGCTATGCCCAGGCGTTTCCCCCGTCCCGTGGGACGTATGAGCTAGCGCTGTGGCACGGCCCCGACCTCGCGCTCGTGCTCTCCGCGCTGGCCTGGCTCGCGGGCGGCGCGTTTTTCCTCATGGGACGCCGGATGGAACGCCTGGGGGAGAGGCTGGCGGTCACCGACGCCCGGCACGCCTTCGCCCGCCTGCTGTCCGGCCTCGAACGCACGGCCCTCGAGGTCACCGGCACGGTGCAGCGCGGATCGCTCCCGGTCTACCTCGGAACCGTCCTCGCCGTGCTGATCGCGGCGCAGAGCGCAGCCATGATCATCGCCCCGCCGTGGCGGCACGCCGGCCCGGTGCGCTGGTTCGACTCCGTGCCGCAGCTCGGCGTCGCCGTCGTGGTGTGCGTGGTGGCCGCGCTGTGTGTGGCATCCCGGCAGCGCATGATGGCGGTGGTCCTGGCCGGCGTGACGGGCTACGGGACAGCCGTGCTCTACGTGCTGCACGGGGCACCCGACCTGGCACTGACCCAGTTCGCCGTCGAGACCGTCTCCCTCGTGGTGTTCGTGCTCGTCCTGCGCAGACTGCCTGCCCGTTTCCCCGACGAGCGGCGCACCAGCGTGCCGCGGCGCGTCACACGGCTCGTGACCGGACTGGCAGCCGGAGGGTTCGTCGCCGTACAGACGTACGTCGCCGGAGCCGCCCGGCAGGCGCAGCCCGCGGGCCCCGAACTGACCGCCGCGACCTCGGCCGACGGACTGAAGAACGTCGTCGCCACGACCCTCGTCGACCTGCGCTCCTGGGACACCCTTGGCGAGTCCGCCGTGCTCGGCGTTGCCGCCGTGGGTGTGACCAGCCTCGTCTTCCTGCGCCGCCGAGCCGGCAGCCCCGTCACGGCCGCGCCGCATGGCGCGGGCCCGTCCGCGCATGTGCGCCGCGGCCTCGGTGCCGAGGGCCGCGGCACCCACCGGGCCGGGCACGTGTGGCCGGTCCACGCGGAACACGCCGGGAGCGGTGCCCCCTCGCCACGCCCAGGAACGGCCGGCCCTCGCCGCACCTGGCTGACCGCCAGCCGCACCCTCGACCCCGAACGGCGGTCGGTGATCTTCGAGGTGCTGGCCCGGCTGGTCTTCCACCCCATCGTCGTGCTCTCCCTCTACCTGCTCTTCTGCGCCGAGAACCTGCCGGGCGGCGGCTTCAGCGCAGGCCTCGTCGCCGGTCTGGCGCTGGCGGTCCGCTATCTCGCAGGCGGACGGTACGAACTGGACGAGGCCGCACCCGTCGACGCCGGCTTCCTGCTCGGGCTCGGCCTGATGACGATGACCGCGACGGGATTCGCCGGGCTGGTGCTGCACGGTTCCGTCCTCAAGTCGGGCACCTACCACGGGGAGTTGCCGGTCATCGGAGACTTCCACGCCGCCAGCCCCGTGCTCTTCGACACCGGCATCTACCTGCTCGTCCTGGGAGTCGTCCTGGACGTGCTGCGCAGCCTCGGTTCCGAGATCGACCGGCGCGTCGAGCGCTCACTCCGCGAGGGCGAGGGCACAGCCCGCGCCGGAGGGGAGGCCGGCAGATGAACGAGACAGTCGCGCTGGTGGCCACCGGCGGCGTGCTCATCGCCGCAGGCACGGTCCTGCTGCTCAGCCGTCCCCTCACGCGCATCGTTCTCGGCGCGGTCGTGCTGGGCAACGGCGTCAATCTCCTGCTGCTGGCCACCTCCGGAGCCGCGTCCCGCGCCCCGCTGCTCTACAAGGTCGCCGGGCCCCAGCAGATCTCGGACCCCCTGCCGCAGGCGTTCGTGCTGACCGCCATCGTCATCACCCTCGCCCTGACGGCGTTCCTCTCAGCGATGGCCTACCGCGCCTGGCAGCTCTCCGGCAGCGACGACGTACAGGACGACGCGGAGGACCTGCACGTCGCACACCGTGCCGAGCACGGTGAGGAACACCGCGAGGAGGGTTCACGGCGCCTGCCGCGGGAACGTGAACGCCGCGCCAGGCGCCGTGAGTTGCTCGCCCTCGGCGAGGAGGAAGAGCGGCCGGCCCGGGAGGGCGCCCCGGGGCGTCCGCGGCGCGCCGGGGCCCACTACCACGAGGCACGGCGCCGGGCCCGCGCCGAGACGCGTCCGTCCCACGTCCGCGCCGCACGCAGGGACGAGGACCTGACCGACGACCTGTGGGAGACGATCCTCGGGGCGGACCGTTGAACGCCCCCCGCCCGGCATCCGCACCCTCGGCCAACCGCGCTGCGGGAGACCTCCGGTGATCGCCGCGGTACCCCCGGGCACCGACGGCCCGGCATCCGCGCTGGTGGCCCTGCCGGTGCTGCTGCCCCTCTTCGCCGCGGGGCTGAAACTCGGTGTCGGCGTACGGCTGCAGCGCACCCAGCGCGTCATCAGCACCGTCGTCCTCGCGACCGTCCTGGCCGTGGCCCTGGTGCTGCTCATCGACGCAGACAGGTACGGCCCGCAGGTCATGTACGCCGGAGGCTGGAAGCCGCCGGTCGGCATCGTCCTCGTCGCCGACCGGCTCTCGGCGCTGATGCTGGTGATCTCCTCATCCGTGACGCTGTGCGTGCTGCTCTACTCCGTCGGCCAGGGCATGGCAGACCGGGAGGAGGGCACCCCCATGTCGGTCTTCCACCCCGCCTATCTGGTGCTGGTGGCGGGGGTCTCCGACACCTTCCTCGCCGGCGATCTCTTCAACCTCTACGTCGGGTTCGAGATCATGCTGACCGCCAGCTATGTGCTGCTGACGCTGGGCGGTACCGTCACGCGCATCCGGGCCGGAGCCACCTACGCGATCGTCTCGCTGCTCTCTTCCGTGCTATTCCTCGCGGCGGTCGCTGTCGTCTACGCGGCCACGGGCACCGTGACCATGGCCGAACTCGCCCGCCGCTTCGACGAACTGCCCGGCGGGGTGGCCCTGTTGGCGCAGATCTCGCTGCTGACGGTCTTCTGCACCAAAGCCGCCGTCTTCCCCCTCGCCGCGTGGCTGCCCGACTCCTACCCGACGGCGCCCGCCCCCGTCACCGCAGTCTTCGCGGGACTGCTCACCAAGGTCGGCATCTACGCGATACTGCGCACGCAGACCCTGCTCTTCCCGGGAAACAGGCTCAGCGACGTACTGATGGTGCTCGCGCTGCTCTCACTGCTCGTGGGAATCCTGGGCGCGGTCGCGCAGACCGACCTGAAGAGGCTCCTGTCCTTCACCCTCATCAGCCACATCGGTTTCATGGTCTTCGGTATCGCCCTGGCCACCCGCGCCGGATTCGCCGGCTCGGTCTTCTACGTCGTGCACCACATCACGGTGCAGACCACCCTTTTCCTCGTCGTCGGGCTCGTCGAACGCCGCGGTGTCACCACCGACCTGCGGCGGCTCGGCGGCATCGCGAAACTCTCACCCGCCCTGGGGCTGGTCTTCTTCGTCCCGGCCATGAACCTCGCGGGGGTGCCGCCGATGTCGGGGTTCCTGGGCAAGTTCGGGCTGCTGCGCGCGGGCGTCGCACACGGCGGCGCCATGACGTACGTACTGATCGCCGCGGGCTCCGCCACCAGCCTGCTCACCCTCTACGCCCTCGCCAAGGCGTGGAACCTCGGGTTCTGGCGGGCCGCGCCGCCGCAGCTGTACGTGGTGGGGGTCGTCCTCGACACCGTCGAGACGGACGAGGAGACACCGGGGGAACCGGCGGCGGTGTCCGAAGCGGGAGCCACCTCCGGGGGCAGCGGGGCAGTCGACGTCGACGTGCTCGCCGGGCGGGCCGAGGCCGCGAGCTTCGGCGGCCGCGCCATCACCACCGGTCAGCCGCCGGCCGCGATGCTCGGACCGACGGTTGCGCTGGTCGCGTTCGGGCTGGCCTTCATGGTGTTCGCAGGGCCGCTGTCCTCCCTGACGGTCCGGGTGGCCGACGAACTGACCGCACGTACGCCCTATGTGACGGCGGTGACGGGACGATGAGCGAACCACCGCAGACCGGACCGGACATGCCCCGGGGCACCCCACCGGACGGACCTCCGGACGCGGCACGCGGCGGGCCACCGGGCGGCCGCCCCCGCGGACGCAGACGTCTCTCGGCGGCGCAATGGCCGACGGTGCTCGGACTGACCGTGGTGTGGGTGCTGTTGTGGGGCACGCTCAGCGTCGCCAACGTGGCCACCGGCATCCTCGTCGGCGTCATCGTGTGCGTCGTCTTCCCGCTGCCGCCGATCGAGACCCAGGTGCGGCTGCGTCCTCTCGGCCTTCTGCGCTTCACGGGCCGGTTCGTCATCGACATGGCTGTCTCCAGCTGGCGCCTCAACCGGTACATCCTCGGGCCTCGGCCGCCGCTGTGCGCGGTGCTGGGGGTACGGGTGCGTACCCCCAGCGACCTGATGCTGACGGCGACGTCCGTCGCGGTCGCAGCCGTTCCCGGCAGCAACGTCCTCGACGTGCACCGCTCGTCCGGGACGCTGTTCGTGCACGTGGTGGGGGCCGGGGACGAGGCGGAGCGGGAGCGGGCCCGCCACGAGGTGCTGCGCCTGGAGGACCGTGTCGTGCGGGCCTTCGGCACGCGCGCCGACATCGCCGCGCTCGACGCCTGGGAACGTCACGGGCCGTCGAACGGCAGCGGCGGCGCTCCCGGATTCGGCGGGCCCGGGCCCGGAGCCGGCCCGGGCGGCACAGATGACACCGGTGGGAGGAGCGGCCCGTGGAAGCGGTCCTGAGCATCGTCATCGCGCTGCTGCTCACCTCCGGCGTGCTCGTCACCGTGCGGCTGGTGCGCGGACCCACCACGCTGGACCGGGCGGTCGCCCTCGACGCGCTCGTCGCGGTGGTGATGGCCGGGATCGGCGTACTGACCGCGGCGCGCCAGATCCCGTACTACCTCCCGGCGTTGCTCGTCCTTGCCTTCCTGGGTTTCACCGGCTCCGTGAGCATCGCCCGCTTCCTCGCCCTGCGGGACGAGGCCGGGAGCGAGGATCCCGACGTGGACGACGGAAGAGGCCGACAGACGGCAGGGCAGGACAGCGCCGCTCCGGCCGGCGGACGAGGCGGCGGTCCTGAAGCGAGCGGCGGAACGGCGGAGCAGGGGAGTGGCGGATGAGTTGGACGCAGCACAACTGGTCGGAGGCCGCGGACGTGGCGTCCCTGCTCTGCATGCTCGCGGGTGCCGTGCTGTGTCTGCTCGCCGGAATCGGGATGGTGCGGCTGCCCGACGTCCTCACGCGCATGCACGCCGCGACGAAACCACAGGTGCTGGGCCTGCTGCTCGTGCTCGTCGGGGCCGGGCTGCGGCTGCGCAACGTCGCGGACCTGGGGACGCTGGCCCTGGTCGGCTTCTTCCAGCTGCTGACGGTCCCGGTCGCGGCGCACATGGTCGGCCGGGCCGCCTACCGCACCGGAAGGACGGACCGTGAACATCTCGTGGTCGACGAGCTCGGCACGGCACCCGGCAAGTCCCTCGACGGGCACGACAGTTAGCGGGCTGAGCGGACAATCGGGCGGGAGCGCCGACGGACGAGCATCCGCGTCCGGGTAGAGCCGTGGGGTACGGCCTGCTTTCGCGCGGAAGGCGGCGAAACGGTGGATTTTCCGTGACCGGAGGCCTCCGCCGCGGTTTGCCGGTGAATGCCCCCGCGTCCCGCGGGAAGAACCTCCGAAGGTCTCGATTCGCGCAGCCAGCCGGCCGCCCGTTCCACAGGCGTGTGAGCCGGAACCGAGAGGAAGTGAGCGTCATGCGCGTGAGCCCGCGTCCGTCGCGGCGCACCGCACGCGTCGAGTACACACTGCCGCGGAATGCCGCATCGGCCCGCACGGCCCGCCAGTTGACGACCGGATTCCTCACCGGCACCCGCACACCACCCGAGGCGGCGGGGCAGGTTGAGGAGGCCGCGCTGGTCGTCTCCGAACTCGTCACCAATGCCGCGCTGCACGGCGGGGGCCGCTGCCGGCTGCGGCTGAGCAGCGGCGAGAGAACGGTCACCGTGGCGGTCCGCGACGACGGCGGCCTGCTGCCCCGAGTGCACCGCGCGGGAAGTGAAGGCGAAAGCGGTCGTGGCATCGCGATGGTCAGTCGTCTCGCCCGGCGTCTCGACGTCACCACCGCACCTGGTGGAGGCAAGACCGTCAGCGCCGTCCTGGACGCCGCGTAGCCCTTCTCCTTCCAGCCCGACTCCGGCCGTGTTCAAGCGACTTCGGTCTGCGTGGGCGGGCTGCGCGCCCCGTTCAGGGCTGCCGTGACCACTCCGCCCACGCAGAGGCGACGTCCGAGTGGAAGCGGCACCGGCTGTCCGCTCCCAGCGGGGCTCGGAAACTCTCGTGCACTCCGACGATGTGGAAGCGCAGACGGCCGCCCGGCGGTAACAGCCGGGGAAGGTCGGGTGTGGGGAGCGGCTCGCCCGGGCGCACCGCGTTGAGATCGAGGTAGAACTGCGTCCGCTCGTCCGTGGCACGGGCGCAGAGACTGTAGTGCAGGACTCTGAGTGTCGCGGTGCACAGGGTGCCGCTCACCGCCATCCACACACGCCGGCCCGCGACCGCAAGGACTCTGACCTGAATCGTCGGCGTCCCCATGAAAGCCCTTGTCGAGACGGTGTGTTCGGGCGCTGAACGAGCAACACACCTGCCGGCGCGGGTCCGTATGGATTCATCCGGTGCAGGCGGTTCTCGTTGGCGCACACAACTATCACGGCCGGTGCGGCATTCGGGCAGGTGGGTCACCGACCGGCACGTTCTCCCCGCATTTCCTGACGAGAACACCCCGGTTCTCGGCGGGCAGCGGCAGCCGGCAGCGGGCGCTTGGTGGCCGGCCGTCATCCGCGGGGCCGCCGCACCCCTCAAGGGGCTCGCAGATCACGGCAGAACGCGGTTGCTCGGCTCACAGCGGCTCCGGGGGCGCGGTTCGAGTTGACGCCCGGGAGTGGCCGGGCCGCCCTCCGTGCAGTCGGGCCCCCAACCAGCTTCTAGCCAGGGCGCGTTGAGCTCCGCGGCACGCCCGGCTCCGTCCCGGTGAGGACCGTCGCGCCCAGCTCTTCGCAACGCTCCACCCGCACCGCCATCCCGCTGCCCTCCATCGCTGCGGTCGCCGCTTCGACCTGTGCCTCGCCGGCCTCCATGAGCAGATGTCCGTTCGGCGCCAGCCACCGCGGCGCCTCAGCCGAGACGCGTCGCAGTACGTCCAGTCCGTCGCTGCCGCCGTCCAGTGCCGCCCGCGGTTCATGGACGCGTGCCTCCGCCGGAAGCAGACTCAGCGAATCCGTCGGTACATAGGGGACGTTGGCGAGCAGAACCTCGATGCGGCCGCGCAGCTCGGCAGGCAGTCCGTCGAAGAGGTCGCCCTCATGGACCCGGCCGCCGGCGGCCGCGACGTTGTGCCGAGCGCAGCGCACCGCCACGGAGTCGACGTCGGAGGCGTGCAACTCCACCGCTCCGTAGGGCTCCTGACCCGGCTCGGCCACCGCCGCCGCCAGCGCCACGCCCAACGCGCCGGAGCCGCAGCACAGATCGACGACGAGAGCCCCGGCACGGGTGAGCGCTGCGGCACACCGCACGAGGAACTCGGTGCGCCGCCGGGGCACGAAGACCCCGGGCTCCAACGCGATCCGCAGACCGCAGAACTCCGCACGGCCCAGGACGTGTTCGAGCGGGAGCCCGGCGGCCCTGCGCTCCGCCATGGCGGCGAGCTCCCCGGCGGTAGCGGCCGCGGAGAGCATCAAGTCGGCCTCCTCCTCGGCAAAGACACAGCCCGCGTCGCGCAGCCTGGCTTCCAGCGCGGAGTGGGAGAGCGAGGAGGGGAGGGAAGAAGGAGTCACAGACATACGGGCACGCCTCTCGGGATTCCGGAGGGTGCTTCCGACTCCGGGCTCCGGCGCGGGCTCAGGCCGACGGGACGGCACGCCCGCAGGAGAGGAGCGGCGCACCCTGTTCCACAGCGGTGATCGGTCCCACCTCCCCGGGTCTCGTGTGCGGCTCGGCCGGTAACCCTACCCGAGCGCCGAGGGGCGCGCAGCGGTCCCGTCCTCCGTCTTGAAGCCGACGAGACCGGTGAAGGCCTCCTTGCCGTGCTGGGTGACGGACACCGTCAGGGTGCGCTCGCGCGCGGGCCGGTGCTCGTCCCCCGCATCGTCCGGGCCGGGTGAGACCTCGACCCAGCTTGGGGCGTCCAGGTCGACGTAGCGATGGAACTCCGCCTCCATGCGGGTCAGCCTCGGACGGTGCGGCGCAGCGGCGAGGTGCGCCGACTGCCGGGCGGCCTCCATCAGCAGCATGCCGGGAGCGTGATCGACCGGGTGGTCGAAGAGCCAGGGGCTCTTCGTGAGTACCCGCAGCTGACGGCGGCTCCCGCTCCCGTCACCGGCCGGCGCGAGCACCACCTCGCGTTCGCTCTCGCGGCCCACGAGCGAGGGAGTCAGCGCCGGCGGCGGTGCGAGGGCGGCGGCCATGGCGTCCGGCGGCGCAGGAGTGCCGGGCCCACGGAGCCTGCCGTAGATCTGGGGGCTGTGCGCGGTGTACACGGTGGAGGCGCTGCCGATGACCCGGCCCGCGCTCCGCACGGTCATGCTCAGCGTTATCCGGCGCGGCCGCTTGCCGCGAACGGGCGCCTCCGCGGCCGAGAGTTGCAGCACCACCTCGGCCGGCGCGCCGGTCACCGGTAAGAACGGCGTGGAGAACGCGCAGTGGTGGTGGTCCCAGATGAGCTGGTGCCCCGGAGGGACCCCGTATGCGGCGTGGGCGATCAGCGGCAGCACCTGCCGTGTCGTCTCCACCAGCAGCATCGGATCCTGTACGCCGTCTTCGTCCGTACGCCAGAAGCCGTGGTCCCGCGGCCATTGCGCGCCCACCTCGAACTCGCGCTGTCCGCACCGCCGCCAGCCCGTCAGCAGCACTTCGGAGTGGGCGGTCTTGTGTACGAACTCCCGTGGCACCGGCCACGAGTACGCTGTGCTCTCCGGCAGATCGGGCACAGCGGGGGTGTGAGCCATGCGGCCCTCCGGGTGGGATGGTGTCCGAGGTTGACGTGATCTGTGCCTGAAAACGATAGAACCTTCTGGGGGCGAGGTCCGATGGCGCCAGCAAGAGCAAAGCCGATGCAGCAACGGGCTGTCGAGACAAGGCAGTTGATCCTGGAAGCGGCGGCCGAGGTTTTCGACGAGGGAGGCTACAAGGCGGCAAGGATCTCGGAGATCATGCACCGGGCCGGCATCACGCAGGGCGCCCTCTACTTCCACTTCTCGTCGAAGCTGGACCTTGCCCGTACAGTCATGCTCTCCCAGCGCGACTCCGTGGTCCTGCCTCCCGGGCCCGACGGTCTCCAGCGTCTGATCGACACCACCCTCCTCCTCGCACGCGAGCTGCAGACCAACAAGCTCCTGCGCGCGGGGGTACGGCTGGCCGTGGAGCAGGAGGAGATCGGCTTCCACGACGACTCCCCGTACCGCGAGTGGGCGGAGGTCTTCCGCGGCCAGCTCGCCGCCGCTGCCGAACGGGGGCAGCTGCGCAGCGGAGTCGAGGTGGAACGGCTCGCGGTGCTCCTCGTCGGCTGCTACACCGGCGTGCAGCACTTCTCCAAGCTCTCCAGCAAACGGGCCGACCTTCCGCACCGCATCGCGGACCTGTGGCAGTACATGCTCCTGGGCATCGCCCCGCCCCAGGTCGCCGCAGACATGATCGTCAACCCGGATCCCCGGCTGCTGGCCGCCGGATGACGATCCGGGTGGTGCTGACGGGGGCGAGTGGTTTCATCGGTTCCGCCGTCCTGCGCCGGCTGGAGCGTCACGATGTGGAGGTACGGGCCCTCACCCGCCGGGAGCATCCGATGCCCGCACAGGTGGAACAGGTCCGCGCCGACCTGGCCCGCCCCGAGACCCTTCGCGGCAGCTGCTCCGGTTCGCGCGTTCTCATCCACGCGGCCTCCTACGTCGGCTCCGACGAGCAACTGGCCACCCGGATCAACGACTTGGGCACGGAAGCGCTGATGCGTGAGGCGCGGCGCGCCGGCGTCGAGCGCATCGTGCAGCTGTCCACCACCGCCGTCTACGGGCGCGGACCGCACCGCGACGCGGCCGTCGGCGACGTGGACCCCGACCCCGGCTCCGCCGCGAGCCGCAGCCGCCTCGCCGGCGAGGCGCACGGCCTTCGCCACGGTGCCGTCGTACTGCGAGCGGGTCTGGTCACCGGAACCGGAGACCGCTGGGTCGTTCCGGCGCTGGCCGAACTCGTCCGCCGTGCACCGGGGTTCTGGCGGGGCGGACAGGCACGCCTGTCGCTGATCGACGTGCAGGACCTGGCGCGGCTGGTGACGCTGATCGCGCTCCGGCTTGCCGCGCCGGGCGAGTCCTCGGGAGGGGTGCGGGGCGTCCACCACGCGGTACACCCTGTTCCCGTACGCGCCCGGGACCTGCTGGAGACGCTCGCGCGGCTGGAGGTACTGCCTTCCGTCACAAGAGACTTGACCTGGCAGGAGTGCCTCACCCTCATGGAGGCGAACCCGGGACGGATCAGCGAGCGTCAACTCGCACTCCTGGCCTTCGACCACCATTACGCCACGGACTTGTGGGAGGCGTGCGAATCCGCTCCGGGGCCGGGCCCGCTGGCTGCGCTCGCCGACGCGGCTTCCTGGTACCGCACCCGCCTCGCTCTCACCGACGGCCCCTGACAGCACGAGCGTTCCGCACCGTTCGTCCCACTGGTCACGCCCGCAGTCCCGGTGACTTACTCCGTCAACGCAGCGAGGGCCGCCCTTCCGGCGCAAAAAAACAGAACACTTTGTATGTTTGTGGGGGCGGCGATCTCAACTCTCCCCGCAGCCGCCGCTTCTGACGGCCCGTCTCCCCGCGGACCGGAACGCACGAAGGGACACAGCCGATGAGGCAAGAGCGAGCAGAACTCACTCGTCAGGCACTGACGATGGCGGCAGCAGAATCGTTCGACCGCCTCGGCTACCAGCGTACGACCCTCCTGGAGGTCAGCCGCGGCGCGGCGATGAGCAAGGGCGCGCTCTCCTTCCACTTCGGGAGCAAGGAGGAACTGGCCGACACAGTACGGCGCGAGGCGTGCACGCGGGCCAACCGTGCCGCCGAAGCGCTGCGGGGGAAGGAGCTCCCCGCGCTGCAGACGCTCATCGACCTGACGCACCTCGTGGCCCATCAACTCGAACACGACCACCTGGCGAGGGCCGCCGTGAAACTCGCGCGCGAACTGGGCACCCCTTCCGACCCGGAGACGAATCCGCTGGCCGGCTGGCAGCAGGTCTTCACAGACGTGGCCCGGGAAGCGGAGAAGGAAGGAACTCTGCGCTGCGAGGCCACCACGGAAGCCGTCGCCGAACTCGCCTTCTGCCTCGCCTCCGGTGCGCACTCGGTGCAGACAAGCTCGCTGAACGACTCCACCGTCGACGTCCACCAACGCCTCGCAGCCCACTGGCGGTTGCTGCTGCATGGTCTCGTGACGCAGCCGGAACCGGAGGAGCTGTGGAGCGCCGGCACCGAGACGGACTGGGCGCGGGCCGCGCGGGGCGGACGGCCCGGGCCCGCACACTGAACCGGTGCGGACGTCCCGCCAAGGCACGGCTGTGGAGGCCGCAGCCGAGAGTCACGGCGAGCGCTCCGCACGGTCACCGGGAGTGCGTGGAATCCGGTCGTCCCGGTGGCGGCCGAAGGCTCGCCGAGCGGGATGTTGACCATGATGGACAACTGTCTGCGCTGCTTACCGCGCACGTGATACGCAATTGGCAAGCCCCGGCGCTGCCGCGCGGGGGTGCCGCCCCCGCTTCCGCCGTGGCGGGGGAGTCCCGCCGCGGGTGCGCCGGCAGAAGGTCAGCTGACGGGCCGCCCCCGGTCAACCGCTGGTGCACCGTCCGCAGAAGGAGTCCATCATGGCGAACGCGAGCGGCAATCCGCCGACCGCCCACGCAGGTTCCCCGGCCGCCCGCTCCTCACGACCCAAAGGTCCGGCCCGCATCGCGCTCGAAGTCGCCCTGTGGGCTCTTCAGCTGTACCTGGCCTACTTCATGGTCACCGTCGGAGCCGTGCCGGCGCTGACCGCCGACTCCGGCGCCAAGGGCACATTCCAGGACATCGGCTTCGGCCTGTGGTTCATGTATCTCACGGGTGCACTGGAGTTGCTCGGCGCCATCGGTCTCATCACGCCCTGGTTCTCGGGGCTCGCCGCGCTCGGCCTGATGTTCGTCATGTCCGGTGCCTGCCTGACGCACCTCACTCTCTACGACGGCAAGGGCGTCGAAAACCCCGGCGATGATCCTCATCCCGCTCGCGATCGTCGTCGTCGGCCGCTGGTCGACGGTGAAGAAGCTGGGCACGTGGCTGACGGGAGGCGGAAGCCGCCGCTGAGGAGCCTGCCCCGGCGCACGGCCGGTTTCCGTCCCGCTCCGGCGGTTGGGGACCGGCCGCCCGGGCCGCACCGGCTCTCGCTCCCCGGAGGCCCGTCCGCGCCCCACGGGCTCGTACGAAAAGGCTGCCGCGGCCGCGATGAGAAGTACGCGGCAGCAGGGTCTGCTCCAGGTGCGTACGTCCCGTACGCGCCCCGAGAGGAGACCGTCATGAACCAGTCACCCGGCACGCCCTCCGGATCCCCGGAATCCGCCGCCGCGCCGGCCCCGGCGCCCGCTGTCCGTCACGACCGCGTCAAGCACATCTCACTGCTCGCGCTGCAGGTGATACTCGGCCTGTTCTTCGTGATCGCCAGCGCCGTCCCCAAGCTGATCGCCCATTCATCGGCGGTCGAGCCCTTCGAGGACATCGGCTTCGGCATGTGGTTCATGTACTTGGTGGGTGCGCTGGAACTGGCCGGCGGGATCGCCCTGGCCACTCCGTGGCTCCCGGGCCTCTCGGCGATCTCGCTGATCGGCCTGATGATCGGCGCGTTCATCACCCAACTGACCGTTTTCGACGGTGAGTACGCGGCCACGCCGCTGCTGATGATCCTGCCGCTCGCCCTCATCGCATGGGGCCGCAGGGACACCCTCACCGCACTGCCTGGACTCGTGCGGCGGTCCGACGGACGTGGAAACACCGCTGTTTGAGCGCGGCCCTCACTCCAGTACGGACCTGACCGACTCCGGCGAGCGGCCCACCACGGCACTCCCGTCGTCAGCGGTGATGATCGGCCGCTGAATCAGGGAGGGGTGGGCCGCCAGCGCGTCGACCCACCGACCCCGGCTGTCCGCATCGCGCGGCCACGACTCCATGCCCAACTCGCCCGCGACCGGCTCACCGGTGCGGGTGATGTCCCACGGCTCCAGGCTCAGCCGCCGCAGCACATCCTCCAGTTCCGCTGAACTCGGCGGCTCCTCCAGGTAACGGCGGACCGTGTATTCAGCTCCCTCCGCGTCCAGCAGCGACAGCGCCGAACGGCACTTGGAACAGGCGGGGTTGATCCAGATCTCCATATCGCGTCCTTTCGTCGGCTCTGGTCCCTGCTCGCCGCCCGTTACCGGGCTGCCGGCCTGGAACATCCGGCGGTGAGCCGCGGGCGCGACACCACGCCGGGCGGCGAAGTGATGCCGCAAGGTGTCCGCGCTGCCGAAGCCGGAACGGACCGCCACGGCCTCCACGGGCAAGGGGGTGTTCTCCAATAGCTCCTCGGCGAGCTGGAGACGCTGGTCGAGGATCCACCGGTGCGGAGTCGTGCCGGTCGCCTCCTTGAACCGCCGGGCCAGCGTGCGCGGCGACATGGAGGCGCGTGCGGCCAGATCCTCCACCGTCAGCCGCCGGTCGAGATGAGCCTGGATCCAGTCGACCAGATCCGTCATGCCGTATCCGGCGCGGGCTTCGGGCAGCGGCATCTCGACGAACTGCGCCTGTCCGCCCGCCCGATGGGCCGGCACGACCATGCGCCGTGCCAGGGCGTTGGCAGTGGCAGCGCCGTGCTCCTGGCGCACCAGGTGCAGGCAGGCGTCCACCCCGGCCGCCGCTCCGGCGCTGGTCAGCACTGGGCCGTCCTCGACGTAGAGAACAGCGCTGTCCACCTGGACACGGGGATGGAGGCGGGCGAGGCGCCCGGCGAACTGCCAGTGCGTGGCAGCCGTCCGGCCGTCGAGGATTCCGGCCGAGGCCAGCAGGAAGGCGCCCGTGCACACCGACAGGACGCGGCCCCCGCGCGCGACCGCTTCGCGCAGCGCCTCGAGCAGCGGCTCCGGCGGGTCCCTCTCGAGCTGCGGCCATGCGGGGACGGTGACGAGATCAGCCTGCGCGATGCGCTCCGGACCGTGCGCGACCTGAAGCGTGAAGCCCGACGTCGTCGGCACGGGACCGGGCCGAGCACCGCACAGCGCGAACTCGTGCACGGGGAGGCCGTCGTCCGAGCGGTCCAGCCCGAAGACCTGAGCGACCACCCCCAGCTCGAAGGCGGCGGCCTGCTCACCGACGAGGGCGACGACATTCCGAAGCACGCGCTCATCATGGCAGGAAATGCCCGAGCCATGGCAGTCCTGCCACTGTCTCTTCCGTACGGGCGGCAGCAGGATCCCGGTATGCAACCACCTCGGAAGAGACACCTACCGGACTCCGCCGCCGGCGACTTCCCGTTGCCCGGCCTCCAGGACGGCCTGGCCACCGTGGCCGTCCCCGCACCCGGAAACGGCCCGCAGCGCTGGGCCGGGGCGCCCAGCGCGCACTGGGACACCGACGGGTCGCTCCTGCTCGCCTACCGCGTACGGGCCGAGGAGGACTACAACGTCATCGCGCGCTCCGTGGACGGCGCCGCCTTCACCACGCTCGCCGTGCTCACCCGCGACCGGCTGGGCGCGGCGATGGTCGAGCGCCCCGCTCTCGTGTGCACTGAAAGCGGCTCGTGGCGGTTGTACGTGAGCTGCGCGACGCCCGGCAGCAAGCACTGGTGGATCGGCGTGACCGAGTCTGCGAGTCCGGAAGGACTCGCAGACGCTCCCGTGCGCCCCGTCTTCGAGGGAGACCGCCGGACAGCCGTGAAGGATCCCGTCATCCGGAGAACGGGTGAGGGGTGGGAGGCATGGCTGTGCTGCCACCCCCTGGACGAACCGGGCGAGGAGGACAGGATGTTCACCGCGTACGCCACCAGCCGCGACGGACTGCGATGGCAGTGGCGTGGCACGGTGCTCACCGGAACGCCGGGCGCATGGGACGCGCGAGGCGCACGGCTGACCAGTGTGCTGCCGGACGGTCGCGCCGCCTACGACGGACGGGCCTCCGCGCAGGAGAACTGGTCCGAACGCACCGGTCTGGCCGCACGGTCGGAACCCGGCGGCGTCCCTCTCCTGGAGACCTCCGGAGACAGGCCCGTCCGAGACGTTCGGTATCTCGAGGTCCTGGCCTCGCCGCAGGGCGGCTACCGCATCTTCTACGAAGCGCCGCTCGCGGACGGACGTCACGAACTGCGAACCGAGACGGTCCCCGCACGCCGGGCCGTGCCGACGGCTTCCCGCTAGCGGGGAAGCGGCGCGGGACCTTGCCCGACGGGTATCCCGCCGGTGCCCCGGCGGAGAAGGGCTAGCCTGGGCCCGTGAGCGAGACCTGGGATCCGGACGGCGCCGGTGTGCTGCGTCTTCCGTCGGGGCGGCTGCTGCGCGGACGCGGTCTTCGCCGTCCCCTTCCGCCGGGCCCCGACCCGGCCTTCTCCGTCTTTCTGCTCGGCAGGCAGCCGCCCCAAGTGGACTGGGATTCACGGTGGTTGCGCTGGCCGGACTTCCGGCTGCCCACGAGTCGCACGCAGGCCCTGGCCCTGCTGAGCGAGGCCTGGTCACGGGCGGAGGCCGAGCGCGTCGAAGTGGCGTGCGGCGGAGGACGCGGACGCACGGGCACGGCGCTGGCCTGCCTGGCAGTGCTCGACGGAGTTCCGGCCGGGGAGGCGGTCGCCTTCGTGCGACGTCACTACGATCCCCGTGCCGTGGAGACGCCGTGGCAGCGCCGCTACGTGCTGCGCTTCACGAAGTGACCGGGCGCCCCCCCCACGCCGCCCGGTCATGCCCCCGCACTCTGGAGGAGGTCCGGATCCCGTCCCAGGACCGTGCGTCCGCCGTCGACGGGCAGAGTGACCCCGGTGATGTAGGCCGCCTCGGGCGAGAGCAGATGCGCGACGGCCGAGGCGACCTCCTCCGGGAGGCCGGTTCGCCCCAGCGGATGCAGCGCACGCATCTCCGACTCCACGCGTGCCGCGACGTCCGGCTCCTGGGCGGCGAGCAGCGAGGCGTACCGTTCCGTGCCGATCGAGCCCGGCGCGACGGCGTTCACACGGATCCCCCGGGGCCCGTACTCCACGGCCAGCGCGCGAGTGAGCCCTTCGATGGCCGCTTTCGCGGTCGCGTACGGGGTGCATCCGGGAACGGGACGGCGTGCCTGGTGAGACGTGATGTTGACGGCGGAGCCCTGGGTGCCTTCGGCGAGGAACCGGCGTACGGCGGTGGCGCACCCGGTGACGGCGGGGTCCATGACGGCCGATATCAGCTCCAGGACGGTCCCCGTGGGGGAGACGCCGAGCGAAGCGTCGCGGAAGAGGGCCGCGTTGTTGACCCAGCCGCGAAGGGTGCCCACCGACTCCGCGAGATCCGCGGCATGTTCGGTCACGGCCTCGTCGGAGGCGCTGCCCGCGACGATCATGACGCGTGACCGGGCCGGATGGCCGGCGGTCCACCGCAGGGAGTCCGGATCCACGTCGACTGCCACGACGCTGTGGCCGTCGGCGAGCAGCCGTTCCACAACTGCCCGTCCGATGCCGCGGCCTCCTCCGGTCACCACGTAGGCGCTGCTCATGGATGCCGTCTCCGTCCTTCGCCTCGCTGCGTCCACGAGGGCAGCCTCACCCGCCGCACACACCATGTCAACAGCATCTGTCGAAGCACTTCGATATGCAATTGGCGCACACGCACGCGGTGAAGCCGTCCACAGGCCGTCAGGTGGAACCGCGGCGGACGAGCTCCAGCCGCAGCGTGACCTCCCGAACCGCCGAGGGTTCCGAGCTGCTCATGCGCCGCATCAGGAGCTCCGTCGCGGCGCGGCCAGAATCCTCCAGCGGCTGCCGCACCGTCGTCAGATCCAGGGCCTGGGCCAGATCGGTGTCGTCGAAACCGGCCAGCGCCAGGTCCTCCGGCACCCTCAGGCCGAGCGCCCGCGCCGCGCGAAGCGCACCAGCGGCGAGGAGGTCGTCGCCGGCGAACAGCGCGGTGGGCCGCCGAGGCCCGGACAGCAGTACCTCCGCCGCGGCAGCCGCCTGCTCCAGCGCGTGCCCCGTGAAGTGGACACTCTCCGGCGGCAGCCGCTGACCGGCCTGCTCCAGAGCGGCCCGGAACCCCGCGAGGCGCCGCTGCCCGGGAGAGACGTACGCGTCGGATTCCTGGGACTCACCGAGGAACCCGAAACTGCCGTGCCCGCGCTCCACCAGATGCTCCGCCACAAGGCGCCCGCCCTCGGTGTCGTCCGTGCGGACGGAGTCGAAGCCGGGGCGGCTCCCATCCACCAGCACGGCCGGCAGCCCAAGGCCGCTGAGGCGTTCTGCCGTGCTGTCCTCCAGCGGGAGGCTCACAACGATGAGACCGTCGAGGCGCCCGGTCAGGGGCAGCCCGGCGAGCAGCGGCGAAGCGGATCGGGCAGCCGACGGGTGGTCGAAGACAACCACCTCCAGCGGGCCGCCGGCCACCGCCTGAAGCACACCCTTCAGGCGCCGCGCCACCGACGGATACGAGGTGTAGGGGGCGATCACCCCGATCCGGCCGACTCCCTTGCGTGCCTTGGCCACCGCATCAGGCTTGGGCGTGTAGCCGAGACGGTCCGCAGCCTGAAGGACCCGCTGCCGCGTACGGTCACTGACCCGGGCGGGTGTGTTGAGCGCCAAAGACACGGTCGAGATGCTCACGCCCGCCTCGGAGGCGACATCGTAGATGGTGGCCCGGCGCGGCAACTGCCCTCAGCTCTCCTCGACTTCGCAGCGTGATCACGGCATCGTACCGGGCGCTGTGCGGACGGCCCTGGGAAGCGCCCCGGCTACTGAACGTCGAACTCGTTGCCCTCCGGGTCCGCCATTGTGACGTGGTTGCTGCCCCGGTCCTCGATCCGCTGCAGCACCTTCGCGCCCAGCTCCGTGAGCCGCCGTACCTCGGCATCACGCTGCGCGGGGCCGGCATGCAGGTCGATGTGGAGACGGTTCTTGCCGTGCTTGGCTTCGGGCACCGCCTGGAAGAGGATCCGCCTCCCCAGCCCGGTACCGCTGGATTCCTCGACGGGATCGTCGGGGTGGCGCACCGCGGCCAGGGCCCGGAATGCCTTGCGCCCGTCGACCGTCGTGCAGTCGCTCTCGTTCACGGCTCCCGCGCTGGTCAGCTGCTCGATGAGCACGCTGTTGTCCTCGACCTCGTATCCGAGGGCGGCCGCCCAGAAGCGGGAGAACTGAAGCGGGTCGGCGCAGTCGACGACGAGCTTCCATCCAAGAGCCATCCGATTCTCCAGATGCCGGGCACGCTTCGCGGGCGGGAGAGGAGTCCGATCGGTGAAACCAGTCATAATGGTTACATGACTGTGGCGGCAAGCGGACTCGTTCTCCGCTCACCGGAAGGCACGCGCTTCGTCTTCGACGCCGGGGCGCTGTGCCTGGAGTTCCTCACCACCGGCGGTCCCGGCGCTCTCGCCCGCTACGAGACGCTTCACACACCGGACGACCTGGCCGGATGGTGTGCCGCTTCACGGCTCCGCCTCGACCCCGGCGACGTCCACATCACTGGCAACGAGTTCCGCGCCGCGCGGTGGCTGCGCGACGCGCTGTCGCGCCTCGCCCGCGCCGTGGTCCACGGCCGGCCCCCGCACCCCCGGGACGTCGACGAGGTGAACCAGACGGCGCAGCTGCCGCCCCTCGTCCCGCAGATCGCCGCCGACGGACGGCACGGCATGCACCTTCCCGCCGACGCCTTCCAGGTCCTCTCATCGGTCGCACGCGACGCCGTCGACCTCTTCACCGGCCCGCTCGCCGCACGGGTCCGCGAGTGCGGGGCTCCCGACTGCTCGCTCGTCTTCGTCGACACCTCGCGCCCCGGGCGGCGCCGGTGGTGCGCAATGGAGCGCTGCGGCAACCGGCACAAGGTTCGTTCACTGCGTGCCAGACGCAACACGCAGACGCACGACGCGGAAGCGGAAGCCTCTGTGACCTGACAGCGCCCGTCCCTCCGCGGGTCACCTCAGGCCGTCACCGCCGGCCTGTGCTTCCGCCGCGTACAGGAACCACTCATGAGCGGCGGCAGCGACCTGTTGCAGCGCACCCGGTTCCTCGAAGAGGTGGGTGGCGCCGGGCACGACCTGGACCCGGTGCTCGGCATCCAACTGCTGGGCCGCCTCCCGGTTGAGTTCCAGCACCTGCTGGTCGCGGCCTCCCACGAGCAGCAGTACGGGTACATCCACCCGTCCCAGCGCACCCCCCGCCAGGTCGGGCCGTCCGCCGCGCGAGACCACGGAGACGACGGGACCCGAGCGTTCCGCCGCGGCGACCAGCGCCGCCGCCGCGCCTGTGCTCGCACCGAAGAGATGCACCGGCAGCGCCTCGGTCCGCGGGTACTTGCCGAGCCAGTCGACCGTCGCCACCGTCCGCTCGGCGAGCAGGGAGATGTCGAAGCGGTACTGGCCTGTCGCAGCGTCGGCCCGCTCCTCCTCCTCACTGAGAAGATCCGTCAGCAAAGTTGCCCACCCGTGCCGCCGCAGATCCTCGGCGACCGCGCGGTTGCGGGGGCTGTGCCGGGAGCTTCCGCTTCCGTGCACGAACAGCACCACACCACGCGGGGACGGGGGCACATTCATGTCGCCCGGCAGTTCCACACTGCCCGGCACCGCAACCGACACCGTCTCCGAGATCATCAGTGCTTCCCCTTCCGGCTCGCGATCTGTGCCTTCCGGGGTAGCCGCATCGCGGCCGTGTCATGCACGTACGGGCCCGCTTCGCGGTGACCGCGAAGCGGGCCGTGCCGATGTGCCTCCCGGCCCTAGCGATGCCTGTCGAGGGGCGGCCCGGCCGCGGTGCTCAGCGCTTGTAGAGGCGGAAGTAGTCGAACTGAGCCGTCGCTCCCTCCCCGCCCATCGAGGCCAGGCCGAAGCGCAGTCGCTTCTCGGCGGGAACCGTCCAGGTGCCGCCCGCGATCCACTTCTTCCCGTCGCGGCTGGTGAAAGCCTGGACACGGTGCTCGCCGCTGCGCGGAGCGGTGGTGTGCTTCAACCGCAGCCAGGTGGTGCGAGCAGGCGGACCGACGGAGGTCGAACCGTAGGCGATGCCTGAGGCGTACGGCTGCTCCTTGCCGTACTCGGTCTGCCGGGTGTTCCAGATGGCGGCATGCGACAGACGCAGATACCTGTCGTCGCCGGCGTAGGCGACGAGGCCGGCCTGCTGATAGTTCCGTTCGCTCTGCTCGCCCAGGTCGATCGTCAGCTTCGTCTCCACGGTGAAGTCGCCGCGCGGCACGTCCCGCAGCATCAGCGAGGCGGTGTTCTCGTCCTTGTGCAGTTCGGCGTCCTGTGTGGGCCACACGTACCGGCCGTCGGCCACGCGGCCCGCGGGCTCGCGCACCCACTGCCATCCGGGACCGGGACGGCCGTCGAACTCGTCGCTGCGGGAGGGGTCCAGGCGCCCCGGCCATGTGCCCTTTGCGCCGCTGCCCGGTCCGCCGTCGGAGCGGTGAACACCCTTGTCCGGGACTGCCTTCGGGGAGGCGACGGGCGCCTGCTGCCTGTCGGCCGAGGCTCCCTTGCCTCCGCGGACGGCGGGCCAGCCGCCGCTCCAGTCGAGACGGTCGATGAGCATCGGACGGCGGTTGATGCCGAAGGGCTCGTCGAGGTACGGGTCGGAGCGGTCGATGGCGTGGTAGACCATCCAGTCCTGCCCGGCGAAGTCCTTCACCACGGCGTTGTGCCCGGTGCCCACCCATCGGTTGCCGTTGGGTGTGAGGGCGATCGTCCCGCCCGTGCGGGAGGCCGTGAGCGGGGTGCCTTCCCGATCGAGGAAGGGACCCCGCACCGAGCGGGACCGGCCGACGAACACCGAGTAGCCGGTCGTCGGCCCGGCGCAGCAGTCCCCGGACGAGGCGAACAGATACCACCAGCCGCCCCGCCGGATGACATAGGCGCCCTCGAATCGGTTGTCCGTCGCGACCTTCGTGGGCTCGCCCCTGGTCCGCGTGCCGTCCCCGGACAGCTCCGTCACCTCAATGCCGCCGTAGTACGAGCCGTAATACAGATAGCGCCGCCCGTCCGGGGTCACGACGTGGGCCGGGTCGAACGTCCACAGGAAGTCACCCTCGCCGCCGCTGCCGTGCCGGGGCGCAACCACCGGCTCACCGTGGCTCTGCCAGGGGCCCGCCGGGCTCGGCGCGGTGGCCACGCCGATGGCGCTGTCGTCCCGTTCTCCGGTGACCTTCGTCTGTGTGGCCACGAAATACAGCCAATAGCGGCCGTCGTGATAGCTGATGTCCGGAGCCCAGTAGGCCGCGTCCTTGTCTGCCCACTCCGGTTCGTTGTGGTCGCCGAGCGCATCCGTGACGTACGACCAGTGCACCAGGTCGGTCGAGCGCGCGACGGGCAGCGAGTGCGCCTTGCCCTCACCGCTGCGCAGGGGGTCGGTGGTCCCGAACGCGTACCAGTAGCCGTCCTTGCCGCGGACGACAGCGGGATCGGCGAAGGTGTCGGCGAAACCGCGCGAGACCGGATTGACGTAGGTATGGCCGTAAGCGGAGTCCGCAGGTGACGGCCGCGGGTCGGCGGAGGCGGTCGAACCGAGCGCCTGCGGAAGGAGGGTGGCGATGACGAGCAGGGCCAGCCCTGCCACTGCCTGACGGATGCGGGATCCGGCTCTCCGTACGGTCACTTCTCCTCCAGGGCGCTGTCGGCGGCAGAGCATGTGTACTGCGTCCGCTACAACGTTGTAAAGACGGTGGACCGTGACTGTTGCGCCTCTGAGCACATTGCCCCGCACGCAACGGCCGCCCACCGCTCGGAATCCGTTCGGTGGGCGGCCGTTCATCGTCCCGGGCGGCCGGGCTCCGGCCCGGCCGGAGCGGGACCGTCCCTCAAGTCTGAGGCTTGCGGCCGTGGTTGGCCGCGTTCTTGCGGCGTGCCTTCTTCTTGCGACGACGCTTCGACGACATGTCGACTCCTCTCCGAAGTGATTTCTCTTGAGCGGATCCGCGCACAGCGGATCACGATCATGGTGGGCGCGTACCCGGCTACGAGCACACCACCCACGCTCACAGCAGTCCGCACCCGGGGCCGGCTCGCCCTGCCGCCGCAGCCCGAGACTCTCCAAGATGGTCGGTCGTGCAGCTTGGACCTGGCCTTTTCGATCGACTTCAGCCACGCCACCTGTGCAGCCGGACCCAAGGTGGAACAGTCCCCAGTGCAAAGCCCGTCCCAGGGATGCAGCCACCACAAGCTGTCGGAGGCGCAGCAGACTTCACCGCGCCTCCGACAGCCCCTCGTCCTCCGCGACTTCCTGCCACAGCGCAGCGCGAAGACTCCGACGCCGGGGCAGCAACGGCCCGATACCCCGGGCACACCCACCACAGGGCCGCGCCGGAGAAACAAGCACAGCACAAGTTCCCAACACCAGCCGGACCCCCTGCCTGTTGGGCCCCCGAACGTTTCCGCACCGGCCTGTCCGCCCCCGGACGACGGTGCGTCAGTGAGCCTTCTCGTATGCCTCACGCACACCTGCAGGAACCCGGCCCCGCTCGTTGACCTCGTAACCCTGCTCCTTGGCCCACTCCCGGATCTTCGCGGTCTCAGTGCCGCCACTGGCCGCCAGCGCACGCCCCGAACCCCTGCCCGCCTTCCGGCTGCGCTTGATACGTCGACCGTTCTTCATGTAAGGCGCCAGAGCATTCATGAACGCATCATGGTTCTTGTCGTTGAGGTCGATCTCGAAGTCCGTACCGGCGACGGAGAACTGCACATTCGTCACGTCCTCCGACTCCTCGCCCGTAAGATCGTCGATGAGGAGAGTAACGACTCGCTGCGCCATGACATTTCCTTCCCAGATATCCACCTGCCAGAAAGGAACATGATGATCGGCCGCATCCCACCACGTCAATTCCAGGTAACGGAATCCAGCTCCGCACCATGCGCTGGAACACACACAAATGGCTTTCTTTCCCAACGCCCGGCCGTCGAACCTCCGGCGCTTCCCAAGACAGCAGACTCAACGTGAGGCATGAGGCGACTGCGTTCGCCACGGGGGGAGAGGGCCGCCAAGAGAACCCGACCCGGACCACCCTTGGGCCCACGTCGGCTCGAGCCACCAGGCCAGCGCCTGAAGAGATCTGACGCCTCCTGGCACCCACGCATATGTGACCGCGTCTCAAAAACGCCTGCCTCGCGTAACTCCCCCAAGCAAAAGGGGTATCGCATCCATGCCGCTTCACAGCGATCGAGCCCCGGCGGCCGGCTCAGACGGAAGGACCAAGACGTCGTCGCGAGTCCACCCACACCAGGCCGGCACCGGCCAAAGGGAGTGCCACATGATCACTCGACGCCTAGGTCTCCTCCTCGCTTCCTGCCTCGCGCTGCTCACCGCTTGCTCAATCAACGAGGGGGCGTCACGCGACTCGCAACCTCAAAAACCACCAGCAAACGCCCCGACCACGTCCGCCGGATCCCTTCCTTTAACTGCAGCAGTCAAGCAGCTGACAGTCAGGAAGGAATCCCGAGACGGCTATGAGCGGGAGAAGTTCAAACTGTGGGTCGACGCCGACCACGACGGCTGCGACACACGCAAGGAAGTCCTCCTGTCCGAAGCAACGAAAAAGCCCGACCAAGGGGAGGAGTGCCGGCTGACAGGCGGGCAATGGACGTCGTACTACGACGGCAAGACAGTCACCGACGACGGTGACCTGGACATCGACCACGTCGTCCCGCTCGCCGAAGCATGGGACTCAGGCGCCTCGAGGTGGAGCCCGGCCAAGCGGGAACGCTACGCGAACGACCTGGAAGCCGAACGCTCACTCGTCGCCGTCACCCTCAGCACCAACCGCTCCAAAGGCGACCAAGACCCCGCCCAGTGGCTTCCCCCACCGCTTCCTCACACTGCCGGTACGCCACCGACTGGGTGCAGACCAAACTGCGCTGGAAACTGGCCGTCGACGCAACAGAGCGAACCAAGCTGCAACACCTCGCCGGCGACTGCCCGGAGGCCACCGTCACTCCTTCACCCGCGCCGTAACAGCTCAACTACCCCTACAGCGCAGGCCACCAGGCCTGCGCATCCTCCTCCCACACCTGTGCCCACCCGGAGGGGACCACACCTTCGACCGGCCCGGGGCCAGGAGCGGTCTCCCCGAGACCTTCCATGACAGGAGCTGTGTGGGGAGTGACCGCGGCGCAGCCGTGACACAGGTCGGCCAGACGCCACGCGTGCCCGCAGCGGCTGAGAACCAGGAGGATCTCCCCGTCACACCCCCGGCGTCGCGGATGCCAGGTGCAGCCGGCTTCACGGCAGCGACAGGTACGCAGATGCCGGGCCAGAGGATTCTCCCGAGCGTGACGGGCAAGGTGCGCCAGCACCTCTTCGCGCACCCCGCCGCAGGGCACGGGCAGAACTCCGCACACGCCGCAGCGCAGCCGTGGACCACCGGAGCAAGGGAGCACCTGGACAGTCCAGATCCGCGGCGGTGGCGGAGCAGGGGGCGGGATACGGGCCGGAACGATCTCTGCACTCCTTCATGCGCGACGTGGACGGACCAGACCTCCAGGGCCGGGCGGCGCGCACTGTAGTGCAGACCCCTGCCCTTCAGTGATTCTCCTGAAAACGCGTCAAATAGGGCAGAGGTCTGCACTGACAGGGCAGGGGTCTGCACCGTGCGATAACTGAGTGACGATCTTTCCGCCCGACCCTGACCTCGAAGCTCTCCGCATGGAGCTCGCACGCAGGCGGGCGGAGTACGGCTGGACCTACGACCAGCTCGCCGAGCGCACCGGTCTGGCCAGGCGCACCCTCATCGAGATCGAACAAGGCCGCACCGTAGGCACTCTGGCCACCTGGCACGCCATCGCCCACGCCCTCGGCGTACCCGTCGGCGACCTCCTCGCCTCCCTCTGCGAGGACCACACCCCGCCCACGCCTCCCACCGCCTGACCGCTCACCGCCGGCTGCCCCCAGCCCCGCCACCCCGTCGGCAGAACATCCCCGAAGTGGTGAGCGACCTCAAACACACGTGCCACGCATCGAAATATTGAGCGAATCCGTGCGTGCGTGAGAGGGACTTATCCGCCAGCCCTCCCAGAACGCGGCGTGTCGCGTGCCACTTTCCCGCCATGCGCCGCACACCCCTGCAGCCCCGCCGACCGGCACCCCACGCCCGACCGCCCCCTCCCACCCAGAGCGCTGAGGCCGCACAGCGCTGTCTCCTGCTCACGCCCACGCCTGCCTCGAGGAACGACACCGCCATGCTGGACCCCACCGACGAACAACTCGCCGCCATCGACGCCTTCCGCGACGGCCACCACCTCGCCCTCCAAGCAGGCGCCGGCACCGGAAAGACCACCACCCTCGCGCTGCTCGCCGACAGCGTGACCACCCGCGGCCGCTACATCGCCTTCAACAAAGCCATCGCCACCGCCGCCACCCGCACCTTCCCCAGCCACGTGCTGTGCAAGACCGCCCACGCCATGGCCTACGCCGCCGTCGGCCACCGCTACCGAACCCGCATGAACGCCCCTCGCATCCCCAGCTGGAAAACCGGAGCAGACCTCGGCATCACCAAACCCGCCCGCATCGGCACGCGAGAGGCCAGCACCCGCGCCCTCTCCCACACCCTCCTGCAGACCGTCACCCGCTTCTGCCACTCAGCTGACCGCGAGATCCAAGCCCGCCACGTCCCCGCGCTGCGCGGCATCGAAGCACCCCAAGACCGCGCGGAACTTGCCGAGTTGGTACTGCCCTACGCCCGCAAAGCCTGGGACGACCTCCAACAGCCCGACGAAGGCATCGTCCGCTTCGACCACGACCACTACCTGAAAATCTGGGCCCTCACCGACCCCCGCATCCCCGCCGACTTCCTCCTCCTCGACGAAGCCCAGGACACCAACCCCGTCCTCGAACACGTCGTCCACGCCCAACGCGGCCACGCCCAACTGGTGGTGGTCGGCGACTCGGCCCAGGCCATCTACGGCTGGCGCGGCGCCCGCGACGTCATGACCGGCTTCGACGGCCAACACCTCCACCTCTCCCGCTCTTTCCGCTTCGGGCCCGACCTCGCCACAGAAGCCAACCGCTGGCTGGCGATCGCCGAAGCTCCCATCCGCCTCACCGGCACTTCCGAGATCCCCACCACCATCGGTGACAGCGGTCAGCGACCCGCCGCGTACTGTGCCGCACCAACGTCGGCGCCATGGTCGAAGTCCTCCGCCACCTCTCAGCCGGTCACCGCGTCGCCCTCGCCGGCGGGGGAGGAGCACTCCAATCCCTCGCTCTGGCCGCTCGAGACCTCAAAGCCGGCAAACCCACCACTCACCCCGAACTCCTCCTGTTCAAGAGCTGGGGCGAACTGCAGGGACTACGCCGAGAAAGATCCCGCCGCCGCGAACCTGGCCTCCCTCGTCGACCTCGTCGACGAACACGGCACCGACACCATCCTCCAAGCCATCAACCAGCTCACCCACGAGGACCGCGCCCAGATCACTATCTCCACCGCCCACAAGGCCAAGGGCCGCGAATGGCCCACCGTCCGCATCGCCGACGACTTCCCCCCACCCCACGACGACGAAGACCGCAAAGACGAGGACGGCAACCCCCTGCCCGGCCCCATCAATCCTTGCCGAAGCACGCCTGTCCTACGTCGCCGTCACCCGCGCACGCCACCACCCGACCTCGGCGGCCTCTCCTGGATCCACCACCACCCAGATGGCAACCCCGACCAAAGACAGCGGACGCCGCACGTCTCTGGACACACGCCAGCCGGTCCGCCGTCAACGAAATGACGGCTCTTTTCCTTCCCCGCGCTGGCGCGGGGAAGGAAAGAGCCGGAAAACTGGTAAGGGAGAGAGTCCTGCCGCAAGGAATCAGCCCCATCCACCACGGTCGCGTGATCAGACGGCGGTGCAGCCCCCGTCCACCGGCACCGCACCGCCTGTGATGAAGGATGCGTGATCGCTGCACAGCCATGCAGCAATACGCGCTACCTCCTCCGGATACGCCAGGCGGGTCTGTATGGCACGGGCGACCAGATCGCTTTCCTCGACCGGTGAAGACTCCAGTACGTTCTCGATCATCTCGTCCGCGTCGCCCCACGACGAGGGCATTGACACGGATTCCTTCGTCGCCGTACTCCGCCGCGGCGCTCTTCGTCAGCCCCAGCACAGCATGCTTGGAAGCCACATAAGGTGCCAGGGCCCGGTGGCGAAGGGCCAGCCGTGCTGGAAGTGTTCACGATCGCTCCGCCACTGCCCTGCCTGAGCATGACGCGGATCTGAGCGCGCAGGCAGTTCCACACGCCCCCCACGTTCATTCCATGATCCGGTCGTAATCGGCCTGATCGGTCTCGTGCAGCCGCCGGCCAACGTCCTTGCCCCTGCGTTGTTGAAACGCCGCGTCGAGCCGCGCCGAAGTCCTCCATCGCCGCGGCCACCGCTCTCTCGACGTCCTCGGGCCGGGTCACATCCCCCACCACGACAGTGGGCCTGACCACCTGTCAGGCTGATCTCACGGAAGCACCGGAGACTTGTCCTTGCGGCGAGCCATCAGCACCACATTGGCTCCCTCAGCCGCGAAGAATCGGGCGGCTGCCGCGCCGATCCCACTGAGGCGCCAGTGATCATCACAGTCTTTTCGCTGAGCAGTCCCTCAGTTCTCCTGTCAGCACCATTGTTCCCCCCTGCCGGTTCACCCTATGAACCGGCACATAAGTGGTGGTGAACGGGTAAGAACCGGTCAGCAGCATGGTGGAATTCCCGCCTGCAGTGGCCAACAAGCCGACCTCCGCAAGCTGCGGCTCGTAACCGCAGTATTCGCTCTCGTCACTGCGCCCCTCCCGTCCGCTTCGCGAGCGTGCAGACCTCGCGGTCTTTCCCCGGGTCTTGCTCACGTCCAGTCTTGCCGCTGCGGCGGGTGTTGCGATGGCGGGGCAACAGACACCGCCACATTTCCGCTACACGTTCCGGAAGGTCACGTCGGCCGGACGTCATCTGCGCGTGCATCTGTGCGCCGGTGCAGGCATGACCACCAGAGCAGCCAGAGCCTTCACATCGGCGTTCTCGAGCACTTCCCCCTGTTGCTGGGCAGCGCGCAGCTCCCGCTCCAGGATTTTGACCACTGCTGATGGGAGTTCTCCTCCCGGGCCACGAATGCTTCCTGATCCATGACCAGCCGGGCGCCCGCAGTAGGACCGGATCCTCCAGAAGCTGATGAGCCATGTCAACGTAATATCCACCGCCTGCTGCAGCCCCGTTGAATCAAGCCGAGGAGCGACACGGTCAGGTTGGCTCAGCACGATCTCCCGAGCCAGCGCCTCCTTGGACTTGAGTGGAAGTACATCGCGCCCAGCGTCAGCCCTGCTCGCTTGGTGATGTCCGTGACCGTAGCTCCGGCGAAGCCCTGCTCCGCGAACACCTCTGCCGCGCCCGCACGATGGCAGCACGCGTCCGCACCGCTCTGTCCTGCTTGGGCAGCCCCTGTCTGATTCCGCCTTGTCATCCAGATTCTCGCTCGATCGCACTCGACAAAAAAAGAACGCTCTCTATGTTACGGCATGTGGCCTGCGCTTCTTCCAGTACGTGTCGCAATTTTTGCACGCGGCGTCTCGAAAGAAGGGGACTCTCATGCTCGCTCCGAACGGCACGCACAGCACCTCACCAGGCCTGAGGGCACCGCCCTGCCTGGCACCCTGGTTCGCAAGAGCGAGCCGGAGGAAGTGCTGATCACCGACTGGCACCGACTCGGCACCGACACCCACCGTGTAGCCGCGGTGTGGCCGAGCTCGCACCGCTTCTACCGCCCTCGTCCGGAGGCCTACAGCTCACTGCTGTTCATCGAGACCGCTCGCCAGACA
The DNA here is from genome assembly GCF_004217425.1 of Streptomyces sp. CNZ301. Taxonomy (NCBI): domain Bacteria; kingdom Bacillati; phylum Actinomycetota; class Actinomycetes; order Kitasatosporales; family Streptomycetaceae; genus Streptomyces; species Streptomyces sp. CNZ301. The sequence goes on along the minus strand of NZ_SHLG01000002.1, from coordinate 899 downwards.
CTCGCCCTGCTCTCCCACACCGCTTACCACATCCCCCTCGACTATCGGCTGGGCTGGAATACTGCTGCTCCGTCATAGCCCCCACTGCGTTACACGCCTTGCAAGAGGAGCCCGCAGTGTGGAGTTGACCGTCACGCACTTGCACCGGTTCAACGGCGCTGGAGGGATCGGCCCGTCTGGCCGCGCACATCCAAGCCACCCGGGAGGGCGAACCCTGGGGGCCGTCTCCATCAAGTACACCGCTCACCCTCCGCCATATATGAGCGACTGCGCGGTGCTCACCGCGATGCCCAGCAAGTCACCGCGCACGCGCCTCCTCCCGCTGACCCCGTCTGTGCCGACCTTGTCGGCCCGCCCTCATTACGACGACGTAGTGCTCTCACCCGCTTCCGGCCGCGATGCTGGCAACTGCGTGTCGACACCGCTCACCCCTGTCCTCTTCGATCACGCACACGACCACATCCCGGGCATGGTCCTCCTCGAGGCCGTCGACCAGGCGCTCCAGTACATGTCCGTCCCGAGCCGGCCACACCCGTCACCTGCCGCACCCGCTTCACCCGCTACACGGAACTCGACGCGCCCTGCTGGATCGAAGCCTCACCGTTGGAGAGGCCTCAACCGGGCATCTCACACACAGAAATCAACGGAACGCAGAACGGGCAGACCACCTTCACCACGCACGTCGTCGCCCAGAACTGACCCGAAGAGCCACACGCCGGGCCTTCGCGTCAAAGCGATCCCGCGACGCCCTTATCCGGGATCGACTGCCGGACAGATTCACCCGAGGGGTCATGCCCTGGAGGAGAACGCCACGAGCACTCACACCCGTGACCAGTACACGCGCGCCAGAGACAAAGGGCGGGCTCCGGCGGAGCCGCCCTGGGCAATGCCAACCAATC
>NZ_SHLG01000001.1:3707500-5625103 GCF_004217425.1 Streptomyces sp. CNZ301 | reverse complement strand
AAGACATAAGGGGCATGATGACTTGACGTCGTCCCCACCTTCCTCCGAGTTGACCCCGGCAGTCTCCCGTGAGTCCCCAGCACCACAAGGGCCTGCTGGCAACACGAGACAAGGGTTGCGCTCGTTGCGGGACTTAACCCAACATCTCACGACACGAGCTGACGACAGCCATGCACCACCTGTACACCGACCCAAAGGGAAACCACATCTCTGCGGCGATCCGGCGTATGTCAAGCCTTGGTAAGGTTCTTCGCGTTGCGTCGAATTAAGCCACATGCTCCGCCGCTTGTGCGGGCCCCCGTCAATTCCTTTGAGTTTTAGCCTTGCGGCCGTACTCCCCAGGCGGGGCACTTAATGCGTTAGCTGCGGCACGGACAACGTGGAATGTCGCCCACACCTAGTGCCCAACGTTTACGGCATGGACTACCAGGGTATCTAATCCTGTTCGCTCCCCATGCTTTCGCTCCTCAGCGTCAGTATCGGCCCAGAGATCCGCCTTCGCCACCGGTGTTCCTCCTGATATCTGCGCATTTCACCGCTACACCAGGAATTCCGATCTCCCCTACCGAACTCTAGCCTGCCCGTATCGAATGCAGACCCAGGGTTAAGCCCCGGGCTTTCACATCCGACGTGACAGGCCGCCTACGAGCTCTTTACGCCCAATAATTCCGGACAACGCTCGCACCCTACGTATTACCGCGGCTGCTGGCACGTAGTTAGCCGGTGCTTCTTCTGCAGGTACCGTCACAAAAGCTTCTTCCCTGCTGAAAGAGGTTTACAACCCGAAGGCCGTCATCCCTCACGCGGCGTCGCTGCATCAGGCTTCCGCCCATTGTGCAATATTCCCCACTGCTGCCTCCCGTAGGAGTCTGGGCCGTGTCTCAGTCCCAGTGTGGCCGGTCGCCCTCTCAGGCCGGCTACCCGTCGTCGCCTTGGTAGGCCATCACCCCACCAACAAGCTGATAGGCCGCGGGCTCATCCTGCACCGCCGAAGCTTTCCACCCGGTAGAGATGCCTCCCCGAGTCGTATCCGGTATTAGACCCCGTTTCCAGGGCTTGTCCCGAAGTGCAGGGCAGATTGCCCACGTGTTACTCACCCGTTCGCCACTAATCCACCCCCGAAAGGGCTTCATCGTTCGACTTGCATGTGTTAAGCACGCCGCCAGCGTTCGTCCTGAGCCAGGATCAAACTCTCCGTGAATGCACTAGACACCACGAAAGAGCGGCACAACCAGGAGGAATAATCCCGGCGTGCACAGCATCCTCGCTGTCAATCAAAGAAATCCCACGCCTCCACAAACAAATGTGAAGACACGAGGGTATCAACATATCTGGCGTTGACTTTTGGCACGCTGTTGAGTTCTCAAAGAACGGACGCTTCCATCACGACCCTCACAGGCCGCTCCGGGCGCTTCCCTCTCGGTAAACCCGACACTATCAGAGCTGATCCGACAGTTGATCCGGGGGTGCTTCCCGGCAACATCCGGAATTCGGAGTCGTATTGGGAAGCGGTACGGATGCCGAACGTCGCCGAGGAGTTCACCGAACTCCTGTGGCTCGTCGGATCCTTCGCCGCGGAAACCGTTCAACCGGCTTCGCAGCGGCGTGAACAGTAACAGGTCGCGAGGTGCGGACGCACATCAGGCGGCTGTCGGCACCGTCGTCGGCCTGTCCTCCGGGGAGACGTCCCCCGTCTCCCCGGCCCGTGCGGCACGGCCTCCAAGGACGTAAACGTAGGCCAGGAAGAGGAGTTCGCTGACGACGCCGATCGCGATGCGGGCCCACGTGGGGAGACCGGACGGCGTCACGAAGCCCTCGATGATCCCTGAGACGAACAGCACAGCGGCCAGTCCGATGGCCATGCCGATCGCCGAACGTCCCTCTGCCGCAAGCGCTGCGCGCCGGCTTCGCGGTCCCGGGTCGATGACCGTCCAGCCCAGTCGCAGGCCTGTGCCCGCGGCCACGAAGACCGCCGTGAGTTCGAGGATGCCGTGCGGAAGGATGAGACCGAGAAAGGTGTCGAGGCGGCCCGCGGACTCCATCAGGCCGATGCCGATGCCGAGGTTGAGCATGTTCTGGAACAGGACCCACAGCACCGGGATGCCGAGCAAGGCGCCGAACGCGAGGCAGACGGCGGCGGCTTGGGCGTTGTTCGTCCACACCTGGGCCGCGAAGGACGTGGCCGGGTGGCTCGAGTAGTACGACTCGTACTGGCCGCCCGGCCGTGTCATCTCGCGGAGTTGGTCCGGTGCGGCGATCGCCGAGCGCACCTCCGGATGGGTGCCGATCCACCAGCCGACCAGGGCGGCCACCACGACGGAGAGCAGCGCGGCGGGGACCCACCAGTGACGGCTGCGGTACACGGCGGCGGGGAATCCGGCGGCGAAGAAGTGGGCGGCGTCATGCCACGAGGCCTTCCGCGGGCCCGTCACCGCGCTGCGCGCGCGTGCCACGAGAGACGTGAGGCTTCCGGCGAGCGCGGGATCGGGTGCGCTCGACTGGACCTGGGAGAGGTGTGTGGACGTGCGCTGGTAGAGCGTGACGAGTTCGTCCGCCTCGTGACCGGACAAGCGGCGCCGACGGCGCAGCAGTTGGTCCAGTCGGTCCCACTCCGCCCTGTGCGCGGCGACGAAGACATCCAGATCCATGGTGAGAGCTTGGCAGACGGCTCGGTGGGAACGGCAGACTGTGCGGAGAGGGACTGTCGGCTGTGGGCGGAGGCACGGTGAGCGAGCTCGTAACGGGAGATGCCGTCGTACTCGGTCTCCGGCCCGCGCGGCTGCCGACCCGTGCGCTGGCCGTCTTCATCGACCTGGTGCTCGCCTGGGCCGTCTACCTGGCGGTCTCACTGGCGCTGCTGACCGCCGTCGCCTCCCTGGACGACGCGGCGATGGCGGCCGTCCAGGTGGCGTTGTTCCTGCTGGTGCTGGTCGGCGTTCCTGTCGCGGTGGAGACGCTGAGCCGCGGAAAGTCCGTGGGCAAGCTGCTGTGCGGTCTTCGGGTGCTGCGGGAGGACGGCGGGCCCGTCCGCTTCAGGCACGCACTGGTGCGCGGGGCGATCGGGGTCATCGAGATCCAGCTCTTCTTCGGCGTCGTGGCCTGCGCCGCTTCGCTGGTCTCGGCGCGCGGCCGACGGCTCGGTGACGTGTTCGCCGGAACCCTCGTCGTCAGGGAGCGGGTGCCCGAGGCGAGCGGGACACCCGCCCCGCCGCCTCCGGCGTGGCTGGCGGGCAGCTTCGCGGAACTGGATCTGTCGCGAGTGCCGGGCGGTCTCTGGCTGGCAGTGCGCCAGTACCTGATGCGTGCCGGGCAGCTCGACGAGGCGGTCGGCCGGTCGATGGCAGAGCAGCTCGCGGCGGACCTCGTGTCGTGCACGGGCGTCCCGGCGCCCCACGGCGTCCCGGCGGCGGCTTATCTGGCGGGGGTCGTCGCGGAGCGGCAGGCGAGGGAGGCACATCGGACGTTCGGCCCTCAGGGAGTCGCGCCGGTGGCTCCCGCGGGCCCGCTGCCCACCGCCCCTTCGATTGCGGACGCTCCTCCCGGAGCGGGTGGGGCCTTCGGTTCCGGACATCCGTGGGTGCCTGTCTCGGGTTCACCCGCGGAGTCCCCTCAGACTCAGGAGAAGGTGCCCGAGCCTCCCAGGAGCACCGGGTTCGTGCCGCCCTCGTGAGGTGCTCGGCGGCTCAGCCGAAGCCGGAGGGCGGTGACTCCAGTTCCTCCAGCTCGACCCCGGGGGCCGCCAGCACGACGTCGCCGGCGATGTGGACGGCGTGCTGCTCCCCGGTGTCGACCTCGCCGACCTGGTAGTTCCCGACGACCAGGGGCCCGTTGTCAGTGGCGTGTGTTTCGGTGGTCACCAGCGTCCAGGACTGATCGAGCGTGCGGGGTGCCAGGACGGGGGGTGTCAGTGCGACGAGGCGTACACGGGTGGCAGGAGCGCCGGCGGCCTGGCGCAGCAGCCGGGACGTCGCGACGAGGAACGCCGGGGACCCGCCGGTGAAGGAGTGCGCGACGGCATTGCCCTCCTGAGCGCGTTCGCCTGCCGGGTCGGTGCGGACCCAGGTGACGCCGTCCAGGGCGGCGCCGCGTACCTGCCATCCACCGGCGTGGAGTTCGAGCCGGACGGGGCGGCCGAGTTCGTCGAGGGCCAGATCGACGGAGCCGGCGTGATCACCGGAAGGGGTGGTGATCTGCGAGACGTAGCGCCAGCCGGAGGCGCCGGTGGCGCAGTGGAAGTGCTCGTTGCCGAGGGGAGTGTGATCGTGCGGATCGTGGAGCGAATACCGGCCGCGTGGCATACGTGGACTCTACGTGCGTGCAGATGGGCAGGCCGAAGGCCCCCGACTGGCGGGCGGGGGCCTCGGCATCGCTCACGGATGCCCGCCGGCGCCCCCTGTGAGGGGGCGGTGCGGCGGGCTGCCGGCCGTCAGTAGCGGTAGTGGTCCGGCTTGTACGGGCCCTCGACGGGGACGCCGATGTAGTCGGCCTGGTCCTTGCGGAGCACGGTGAGTTTCGCTCCGAGGGCGTCCAGGTGCAGACGGGCGACCTTCTCGTCGAGGTGCTTGGGCAGCACGTAGACGTCGGTCGGGTAGGCGTCGGTCTTCGTGAACAGTTCGATCTGGGCGATCGTCTGGTTCGCGAAGCTGTTGGACATCACGAAGGAGGGGTGCCCGGTCGCGTTGCCCAGGTTCAGCAGGCGCCCCTCGGACAGCACGATGATCACCTTGCCGTCGGGGAAGGTCCAGGTGTGCACCTGGGGCTTGAGCTCTTCCCTGACGACGCCCTTGATCTCGGCGAGGCCGGCCATGTCGATCTCGTTGTCGAAGTGGCCGATGTTGCCGACGATCGCCTGGTGCTTCATCCGGGCCATGTCCGAGGCCATGATGATGTCCTTGTTGCCCGTGGTGGTGATGAAGATGTCCGCCGTCTCCACCACGTCTTCGAGGGTCACCACCTGGTAGCCGTCCATCGCGGCCTGGAGCGCGCAGATCGGGTCGATCTCGGTGATCAGCACGCGGGCGCCCTGGCCGCGGAGCGAGTCCGCGCAGCCCTTGCCGACGTCGCCGTAGCCGAAGACCACGGCGGTCTTGCCGCCGATCAGGACGTCCGTGGCCCGGTTGATCCCGTCGATCAGCGAGTGCCGGCAGCCGTACTTGTTGTCGAACTTCGACTTCGTGACGGAGTCGTTGACGTTGATCGCCGGGAAGAGGAGCGCCCCGTCCTTGTGCATCTCGTACAGACGGTGCACGCCGGTGGTCGTCTCTTCCGTCACACCGCGGATCTCGGACGCCAGCTGGGTCCACTTCTGCGGGCTCTCCCGCAGGGTGCGGTTCAGCAGCTCCAGGATCACCCGGTGCTCGTCGTTCTCAGCGGTGTCGACGGAAGGAGCGGCGCCGGCCTTCTCGTACTCCACGCCCTTGTGCACGAGGAGCGTCGCGTCGCCGCCGTCGTCGAGGATCATGTTCGGCCCGCCGGTGGAGGCTCCCGGCCACGTGAGGGCCTGCTCCGTGCACCACCAGTACTCCTCCAGCGTCTCGCCCTTCCAGGCGAAGACCGGGACACCCTGCGGGTTGTCCGGGGTGCCCTCGGGACCCACCACCGCGGCGGCGGCAGCGTGGTCCTGGGTGGAGAAGATGTTGCAGGACGCCCAGCGGACCTCGGCGCCCAGGGCGGTCAAGGTCTCGATCAGGACGGCCGTCTGCACGGTCATGTGGAGGGAGCCGGTGATGCGGGCCCCGGCCAGAGGCTTGTCAGCGGCGTACTCCTTGCGGATCGCCATCAGGCCGGGCATCTCATGCTCGGCCAGGGTGATCTCCTTGCGGCCGAAGGCCGCAAGGGAAAGGTCCGCGACCTTGAAGTCCTGGCCGTTGGAGGTCGTCGTCATGCGAGCTGCTCTCCTCGATGTCGAGGTCATGGCTGACAGGTCCGTGCTGCGGCGCTCGGGCTCCGTGTGCGGTGCCTGCACTGCGTACGTGACACAGCACACACGGGCACACTGATCCCTTGCTCGCAGCCCAGTCCGTCGGAGGCCCTCTCTCCCTCGGTGGCCCGCTGCGCGGACCGGCCGATCTGCCATCAGCAGCGACGTCTGTGCACTACGAATTTACACCGCTCGTCCAGTCGAACGGATTGCCCACGGTGCGAGCAAGGGCGGACCTGGACTGATTTCGGCCGCACAGTGCGCGCAGTTGTGCCGATGCCCAACAGTGGGGCCTTCCACACCTCTGCACCTAATTTGACAAGGGCGCGAAGGAATGCATTTCCCTTGCACAGGAGGGAGTTCAGCGGCGGGCGGGGCCCGTCGGGCCGGGCGGATCAGCTGGACGCGGGCGACACCGTCGACCGGTAGACGTCGGGTTCGAGATAGATCACACGCGCGCTCGGCACCGATCCCCGGATGCGCTCCTCAGCGGCGTCGATCGCTCGCGCGACCTCCGCCGCGGTGTCGTCGTGCTGCACGGCCACCTTCGCGGCGACGAGCAGTTCGTCCGGGCCCAGATGCAGCGTCCGCATGTGGATGATGCCCGTCACGGTCTCTCCGTCGACGAGGGCGTCACGGATCTTCTCGCGCTCAGCCGGATCGGCGGACTCGCCCAGCAGCAGCGACTTGGTCTCCGCGGCCAGGACTATCGCGATCACCACGAGCAGCACTCCGATGCACAGCGTGCCGATGCCGTCCCAGACGCCGTCTCCGGTCGCGATGGCGGCGCCGACACCGAAGAGCGCGAGTATGAGACCCACCAGCGCACCGAGGTCCTCGAGAAGGACGATGGGCAGCTCGGGCGCCTTGGCACGCCGTACGAACTGGGTCCAGCTCAGCGAGGCGCGGACCTCGTTCGACTCCTTGATGGCCGTCCGGAACGAGATCGTCTCCGCGATGATGGCGAAGACCAGCACGCCCACCGGCCAGTACCAGCTGTCGATTTCGTGCGGGTGCTTGATCTTCTCGTATCCCTCGTAGAGGGCGAAGACGCCTCCGATGGTGAACAGCACGATGGAGACGAGGAATCCGTAGATGTAGCGCTCGCGGCCGTAGCCGAAGGGGTGCTCCTCGCTCGCCTCCTTCTTGGCCTTCTTGCCACCGAGCAGCAGCAGTGCCTGGTTACCCGAGTCGGCGACCGAGTGCACACTCTCCGCGAGCATGGAGGACGAGCCGCTGAATATGAAGGCGACGAACTTGCCTACTGCGATGGCCAAGTTCGCGCCGAGCGCGGCGATGATCGCCTTCGAACCGCCTGATGCACTCATATGAGTCGGTCGTCCCTCTCTGGGTGGATATGCGGAAATCCGCACTGTCGTCGGTAATTGCGGGCCCCTTGCGGACCTTGCCCGTCCCTGTCGGTGCGGACAGCCGGGAGCGCCCGTCAGACAGCCACGGTGGCCCGGAAGAGCGTACCTTCACCGGTCACTGCGACCCGCTCGCCCGCCGGTACGTACACGGACTGGCCACGTTCCAGGACCAGTTCGTCCTCGCCCCGGCCCGCGTCGCCGCGCAGCACGATCCGGCCCCCGGCGCACAGCACGATCTGCGGCGTGCGTGAATCCAGCGGGCCCGCCGCCGCATCCGGAGCGACCACGAAGCGGGACAGGCGGAATTCGTCGACGGGCACCTCGTAGCGCTCCTCGCCGCCGGGGCCCGCCTCCGGGCGCAGTACGGCAGGTTCTCCGGGTTCGAAGCGGACGATGCGCAGCAGCTCCGGGACGTCCACGTGCTTGGGGGTCAGCCCGCACCGCAGAACGTTGTCCGAGTTGGCCATGATCTCCACACCGAGGCCGCCGAGATACGCGTGCGGCACTCCGGCGCCCAGGTAGAGCGCCTCCCCGGGGCGCAGGGACACATGGTTCAGCAGCATGGCCGCGATGACGCCCGGGTCGCCCGGGTAGTGGCGGGCGAGCGAGGCGCACACGGCATACGCAGCGGCGTCGGCAGCGGCAGAGTCGCCCGCGCCGGCAGAGGTGCCGGGACCAGCGCCGGCACCGGCGGCCGCGGCGAGCCGTTCCGCCGACCTCGCCACCTCTGTGACGGTGCCGGACATCTCCTCACGGTCCGCGGTGAGCACGGCGGTCAGCACCTCGCGCAGCGCCGCGCTCTCGGGGCTCGCCCGCAGGATGTCCACGTACGGCTCGATCGCGTCGACGTCGAGTCCGGCCAGCAGATCCGCGGCGTTCCCAGCGCGCCGGAAGCCGCACAGACCGTCGAAGTCCGTGAGCGCGCAGATCAGTTCGGGCTTGTGGTTGGCGTCCTTGTAGTTGCGCTCCGGCGCGTTCACGGGGACGCCGCGCGCCTCCTCGTCGGCGAAGCCCTGCCGCGCCTGCTCCAGGTCCGGGTGCACCTGGAGCGAGAGCGGCGACTCCGCGGCGAGAAGCTTCAGCAGGAAGGGCAGGCGCGGCCCGAAGGCCCGTACGGTCTCCGGGCCCAGTTCCCCTTCCGGGTCCGCCGCGATGACGTCCGTCAGAGCCTGCTCGCCGCCGGCGCGCTCCAGCGTCGAGGGAGCTCCCGGGTGCGCGCCCATCCACAGCTCTGCCTGCGGCTCACCGCTGGGCGGGGTGCCGAGGAACTCCGGGATGGCTGTGGCGGAGCCCCACGCGTAGGGCCGGACGGTGTTGGTGAGGCGGTCCATGGGGTGGCGCTTCGCTTCCTTACGGCAGTACGTCTGTACGGCAGGTGGGACGGTCAGGGCGATGATGTGCCGCTGTCGGCCAGCGCGAGGTAAACGGCGGCGAAATCCGCGGTGGCGATCAGTTCGGCGGCCGCTTCGAGGGGGCTGCTGCCCTCGGCGGGTTCGAGTTCGCTGAGCGGGGCCTCGTGCCCGTACGCGAGGTCTCGCGCGGCGACGACGGCGGACTCCGGGCCCGGCGCCCGGTCCCGCAGCAGAACGATTCGGGCGCGCAGCGACTCGGGCGCCTCCACGCGGTCGCGGAAGAAGTCGTCGATGCCGGGGCCCCCGGAGAGCATCCCGGACAGCAGCGCGCCGTGCGCCGCCATTGCCTCCGGAAGCGCGGCGGCCAGGGCGGGCAGGCCGGGGAGTGCCGCGAGCGTGGTCGCGCTGTGCCGTGCGACGGCTCCCGCGACGGCGCCTTCGCTCCACAACAGCGGGAAGGTTTCCGAGAGTTCGGCGGCGAGCGACTTGGCCGGATTGCTGTATGCGGCGACGGCGGGCCCGCAGCGTTCGGCGAGGCGGTCGAGGCGGTCGGCCAGCGCCTCCAGCTCCTGCTCCCCGGCGGGGAGCAGGCCGACGCGGTCGAAGAGTACGAGGAGGGGCGTCAGCATGGACCACAGAAGGCCCGGCACCACTGTCATCCGCGGCTCGACGGGCCGTGGATGCGGCACTGCGGCGGCCTCGGCCCCGGCGTCTTCGTCAGGGGCGTGAGCGCCGTGCGCGGGGGTGGCACCGTTGGCGGAGGCGTCCCCCGCCGGGGAGGCGTTCCAGGTCGCGGGAGGCGTTGTGCCCAGTGGCACCGCGAGCCCGTGCGTCTCCCGTGTCAGCTCCGCCACGGGCACATCGGCAGGGCTGACCGTCACGACGGTGCAGCCGCGCCGGTACGCCTGCTCGATCAGCATGGTCAGCCCGGCCTCGGCTCCGTCCGGCGTCGCCACCAGCAGCAGGTCGAGCGAACCCGCCCAGCCGGGGAGGGCCCAGCGCAGCGCACCGGGCGCCGCGAGCGGTCCGGAGGGGCGCAGCAGCGTGACGGGGATCGCGTCGTCGGCGAGGGCCGTGAGCAGATCTGCGACGCAGGCCGGGGCCGGTCCGGGGCCGGCGACGAACACCGCTCGCGGCCTGCCGTCGGGCCGCAGCGCGGTCAGCCCCGTCTCGGTGGCCCGGCGCACAGCCGTACGTACGTGCGCACCTGCTTCGGCGGTGCCGCGCAGCAGGGCGTGGGTGTCCGCGCCGGCGAGGGCCTCTGGAGAGTCGAGCAGTGACTCGTCGAGCATCTTCCGGAGCCTCCGATCGGCCGCTGGACGACGAGTTGCCGGCCCCGCGTGCTGTGGGTGAAGGGTTTGCTGCCCGGTTGCGGCCGGGCCGGCCGAGGCGTCAGCTCGGGCGCCGCGCCTCGTCGACGAGGAGCACCGGAATTCCGTCGCGCACCGGGTAGACGAGGCCGCACTCGGTGGCGCCCGTGCAGATCAGCTCCTCGGCCTCCTCGCGGAGCGGCGAGTGGCACGCCGGGCAGGCGAGGATCTCCAGAAGACCGGCTTCGAGCGGCATGAGTTGTCCCTTTCGCAGGCGGGCGGCTGCGGTCAGCGTACCGCCGGGGACATGGCCGTCGTCGTGCGGGCGAGAGCCGCAGCGTCCGGGCGCCGTCGGGCGGTTTCCGGGAGGAATACGGGAAGCGAACCGGAAGCGGCCCCGCCCCGGCGCCGCCTCTTGCGCTCCCGGCGCGGGGAGGCGCAGCCGCGGCGCCCGCGTGAGCCGCGGGCTCACGCGGCTCACGCGCGCACGATCGCGAGCACCTCGTCCCGCACCGCGTCCGCCGTCTCCCGGTCACGTGCCTCGACGTTCAGCCGGAGCAGCGGTTCGGTGTTGGACGCCCGCAGGTTGAACCACCAGTCGGCGGCGGTGACCGTCAGCCCGTCCAGTTCGTCGAGCTCGACGCCCTCCCGGTCCTCGTAGGCGGCCCTGACGGCGGCGGCGCGGCCGGCCTGGTCGTCGACCCTGCTGTTGATCTCCCCGGAGGCCGCGTAGCGGTTGTACTCGGCGACGAGTTCCGACAGCGGTCCCGGCTGCCCGCCCAGCGCCGCGAGCACGTGCAGGGCGGCGAGCATGCCCGTGTCGGCGTTCCAGAAGTCGCGGAAGTAGTAGTGCGCGGAGTGCTCACCGCCGAAGATGGCGCCGGTGCGGGCCATTTCGGCCTTGATGAACGAGTGCCCGACGCGTGTGCGCACGGGGGTGCCGCCCTGCTCCCGTACGACCTCGGGCACGGACCACGACGTGATCAGGTTGTGGATGACGGTGGAACCGGGCGACTTGGCGAGTTCACGTGCCGCCACGAGCGCGGTGATCGCGGACGGCGCAACGGGGTCGCCCTTCTCGTCGACGACGAAGCAGCGGTCGGCGTCGCCGTCGAAGGCCAGCCCGATGTCCGCACCCGTCTCCCGCACGCGCTGCTGAAGGTCGACGATGTTCTTCGGATCGAGCGGATTGGCCTCGTGGTTGGGGAACGTCCCGTCCAGTTCGAAGTACATGGCGTCGAGTTGGAGAGGAAGGTTTTCGAAGACGGTCGGAACCGTGTGCCCTCCCATGCCGTTCCCGGCGTCCACGACGACGGACAGCGGCCTGATCGAGGTGAGATCCACGAGGGTGCGCAGGTGCTCCGCGTAGTCGGACAGCACGTCCCGCTCGCCGATCGTCCCTTCGGGAACTCCGTCCGGGCGCTGAGGGGCCCCCGACTCGGCCCAGCGCTCGACGAGTTCGCGGATGTCGGCCAGCCCGCTGTCCTGCCCGACGGGAAGCGCGCCGGCACGGCACATCTTGATCCCGTTGTACTGGGCGGGATTGTGGCTCGCGGTGAACATGGCGCCGGGGAGGTCGAGTTGACCGCTGGCGAAGTAGAGCTGGTCGGTCGAGCAGAGACCGATCTCCGTGACGTCCGCTCCCTGGCCGGCGGCTCCACGACCGAATGCGTGGGAGAGGCCCGGTGAGGAGGGCCGCATGTCGTGCCCGACGACGATCGCGGACGCCTCCGTGACACGTACGAAGGCGGCTCCGAACAATTCGGCCAGCGACTCGTCCCATTGGTCCGGAACGACGCCGCGAACGTCGTACGCCTTCACGATCTCCGACAGATCAGCCACGGGGCGGCCCTCTCCTGCGTCCTGGGGTTCCTCAGCAGCCGCTGAGTGCCCCAAATCTACCCGCCGGCCCCGTGATCTCCGGTGCGGCCGGGGCCCGTCGGGCGCGCTGTGCGGAGCGCCCCGGAACCGCAGGGCGTGCCGTGGGGCTTTACGGTTCGGGCGACCTCAGTACGCGGAGGTGGCCGCGGCGGGCGACCTCCATCGGGTCGGAGTCGCGGCCCTCGGGGCCGCCGACGGCGTCGGGCGGCGCGGCCCGATCAGGGTCGCGCCGCGGCGTACGGGCGGCCTCACGCACGGCGTTGGCGAGTGCTTCGAGATCGTCACCGCTCGGGCGCGCCGGGCCCGCGTCGATCGCGAGACGCACGACTTCCCATCCGCGGGGGGCAGTCAGGCGTTCGGAGTGCTCCGAACACAGGTCGTAGCAGTGTGGTTCGGCGTATGTGGCGAGCGGGCCGAGCACCGCGGTGGAGTCCGCGTAGACGTACGTCAGCGTCGCGACGGCGGGACGGCCGCAGGCGGTTCGCGAACAGCGACGTACAGGGCTCACGACGATGGACCGTACCGCACTCTTGAGCGGCCTGCGACGACTCTCCTTGACGTCACTCCGTCGTGTCGTCCTGGTTGGCCTGAAACACCTGATCTGCGGGAAAGCTCGGACGCCGACACCCTTGCCCCCGTGGAGAGTCGGGCATCACACCTCATGCGGTCGGGAGTTGTGCTCAACCGGGTCGACGGACGCGAGATCATCGATCGTTCCTGCAATGAAAAGCGACCCGAAAGAACATGACACTGGTCACTCTGTGACACGACCGTGAATCACCCGGTGACCGCCGATCCCGGTCGTGCGGCCGCTAGGCTCGTGGCGATGAACAGCCCCGTACCGCCTCGCGGACCGGACGAACCCGGCCGGCCCGGCGACTCCGATCAGGCACCGCGACGGCGCGACCGTCACGGCCGCGGCATGCGCGGACCCGTCGCACCGCCCCAAGTACCGCTCGCCGTCAGCCGTTCGGAGGCGTTCGACGATCTGGTGCGCGATTCGGTCAGCAGGCTGGAGCGGCGCTGGCCGCAACTGGCCGGCGTCGAGTTCGCGGTGCAGGAGGTGCCCCGCAGCGACAACGGCGAACTGGACGAACAGGCCGAGGCGGTGCCGCTGGGCCGGGTGGCCGAGTCGAAGAGCGGGCGGCCGGACCGGATCGTCGTCTACCGGCGCCCGGTCGAGATCCGCACCCGCAACCGCGACGAGCGGGCACTGCTCGTGCACGAGGTCGTCGTGGAGCAGGTCGCCGAACTGCTGGGGCTCTCACCGGAGTCGGTGGATCCGCGGTACGGGCAGGACTAGGGGACTGTCCGGCAGCGGCGCCCGGATTCCGTGCGCGGACGAAGAGTTGGAGACGGGCGTTGCCCGCGACTCTTAACCGTCCGACTGCGCAGGGCTTCAGGGGATGGATTTCGGATCCGGTGGAGGCGGTCGGCGCGGCGTGGTCGCGCGCCTCTATATTCCTTGACACGTATATACGCGAGGAGGCATATTGGCTTCCGTGACGGATGCCACGTGGACCGCGCTGGCCGATCCCCACCGCCGGGCGATGCTCGACGTGCTGCGCGGGCGCGCATGCGCGGTGGGCGAACTCGTCGACGAGTTGGGGTTCACGCAGCCGACGACGTCCAAGCATCTTCGGGTCCTGCGCGAGGCGGGACTGGTGAAAGTCCGTGTCCACGCTCAACGCCGCATCTATTCGATCGATCTTGAGCGGATGGCCGAGCTCGACGCTTGGCTGGCGCCGTTCAGGCAGCTGTGGAACGAGCGGCTCGACGCGCTCGGCAGGCACCTCGACCGGAGCGAGTCCGGGAGCGGCGAGCACGACGGCCGGAAACAGGACCGGCCGCAGTGCGAGAGCCGAAGGCGGGGACGCTGAGGAGCGCGAGAGCAGAAGAGCAGGAGAGCAAGTCATGGACCGTGGAAGCTACTTCGAGTACGACGGCCGGCCCGCGGTGCGCTTCCAGCGCACCTACCCGCACACCGCCGAAAGGCTGTGGGCCGCGATCACCGATCCCGCCGAGCTCGCGCACTGGTTTCCCAGCGCCGTGCGCATGGACGCCCACGAGGGCGGAAAGGTCGAGTTCACCGGCGACCCCGCGGCGGAGCCGACGTCGGGGACCGTCCTCGTCCACGAGCCCCCGCGCCGCCTCGCGTTCACGTGGGGCGGCGACGAACTGCACTTCGAGATCGAGCCCGTTGACGACGGCAGCTGCACGCTCACGCTGATCAACGTGCTCGACGCGCGGGACACCGCCGCGCGCAACGCCGCCGGCTGGACCGTGTGCCTGGCCGAACTCGGCAAGCACGTCTCCGGCGCCGGCGCGGAGGGCCCGCACAGCGAATCGGCCGAACCGTGGCGCCCGTTGTACGAGGAGTACGTCGCCGCGGGCATGCCCTCGGGGGCACCTGTTCCCGGAGTCTCGGGCGACGGGAGCTGAGGTACGTCGGCTGAGGTAAGAGCCGCCGGGCGGCGGAACGGCGCGGGAGCCCAGGGCCCCGCGCCGGGCGGCGGAACCCGGGGCGTGCAACCGGCCGGAACGGCAAGGGCGTTCAGGCCGGTTGCTCGTCGTTGCGCGAGGTACCCCTCGTTACGCGAACTGCCCGGGCCGGTAGTCACCGGCGGGCTGCTGGATCATGACGTTCACGCGGTTGAAGGTGTTGATGAGCGCGATGGCGAACACCAGCACGGCGAGCTGGTCCTCGTCGTAGTGCTTGGCGGCGTTCGCCCATGCCTCGTCGGTGACACCGCCGGCCGCGTCCGCGATGCGCGTGCCCTGCTCCGCCAGTTCCAGGGCGGCACGCTCGGCGTCGGTGAAGACCGTGGCCTCCCGCCAGGCCGCGACCAGGTTCAGGCGCAGGGTGCTCTCTCCGGCCTCCATCGCGTCCTTGGTGTGCATGTCGGTGCAGAAGCCGCAGCCGTTGATCTGGCTGGCGCGGAGCTTCACCAGCTCCTGCGTCGCAGCGGGCACCGTCGAGTCCGCGAGCACCTTGCCCGCGGCGACGACGTGCTTGAGGATCTTCGCGGCGTACGGATTGCCGAAGAGGTCCAGTCGAGCGTCCATAGAAGAGCTCCTCTGCCGGTGGCTTGTGGTTACACCTCCATGACGGGACAGCCCGGCGGAATGTGACAGGACGGGATGTGACGTACGGCTCACCGGCCGCAAGGCGTCGGGTGAGCGTTACGCACGCACGGCGGCGGACACCCGACGGCGAACTCCGGTACCGCCTCCGGAGTTTGGCCGGACAGGCGGACACGGGGGCCGGGGAGAACGGCCCGGACATCGGGAGTGCAGGACGGGACGGGCGGACACGGCCGGGACGGACCGCCCTCCCTGCGGTGGGCTCGCCCCCGCCCCTCAGTCGTTCAGCACCGACAGGTCCTGGCCGGAGCGCGGAACCAGCACCTTGCCCCGGTCGTCGGGCAGCGGCTGCACGGTGAACGCGGGCACCTTGCCCTGCTTCTGCTCCAGCATCCGGGAGGCGTACAACTGCCCGCCCGAGAGCCGCTCGACGGTCACCGCGTAGGTGCCCTTCACGCCCTTCGGGCGGGGCGGCACAAGGGACTTGGTCGTCTTCCCCTTGACCGTGAGCGTCTGGCTGACCGGGCTGCCGCCCTTGCTGCCCGCCGAGGCGGTCACGCGCACCTTCACCGACTTGCCGGGCGCCATCAGCGAGAGCCGGGAGCCCTTCTCCTGGTTGTCGGCGGCGGTGGCACGGTCCGTGAGGGGCGCGGTGCCGGGGATGAAGGCGGTCTCCTGGCCGGCGCCCTTGCCCCGGGTGACGCGCGCTGCCGCCACGACCGGCGTCGCGCCGGCCCCGCCATCCGAGGGCGTGAGGACGAGCGATCCCGCCTCCCCCTTGGTCAGGTCCTTCAGATCGACGGCGGTGAGCATGCCGCCACGCACGTGCAGCGTCTCGTGACCGGCCGGCGCGATCTGCCCCGACGGGCTCGCAAGCCTGACCTTCAGGTCCGCGTCGTTCTCCCCCGGCGCGAGGACGACCAGGCGAACCGCCGTGGCGTCACCGGGAATTCCGGGGAGCACAACGCTCGGGTCCGGGTCGGCCACGGACGAGACCCAGTCTCCGCCGGCCTTCTCGTCCACCGCCTGCACCTGCGCGCCCACACGTCCGGCGCGGGCGACGACATGGACACCCAGATTGGTCAGCCGCTCGGACGTCAGCGTGGACAGCAGCACCGGCACGGTCGAACGCGGCGGGACGGTGATGCCCTCACCGGCTTCGGAGGCCACCCGGCCCTTCTTGCCGAACAGGTTCAGGTCGACGACGGCGCTCGAGTCGTCGGGGTTGGTGAGGTGGACGTAGTCCTGCCGCTCCTTGGCGGTGCTCGCACCCGGGAACCAGAAGTCGGTGTCGGGCACGTTGCACGACGTCCCCTGGATGCCGCGTCCGGCGCCGACCGCGACGCTCGTCGTCTGCTGGACCGTCCAGCCGGGAGCGACCCGGCCTTCGGCGGACCCGAAGAGGGCGGAGGCGTCGGAGGAGTCCGATCCGGCCGTGACGGGCTTGCCGGGCGTACTCAGCGGGGCGAACGGCTTCGGTTCCGGTGCTGGCTTCTTGTCCGCGTCCTTGTCCCGGTTCCCGCCCTTGTCCTTGTCCTTGTCCTTGTCCTTGTCGCTGTCGCCCCTGCCCCCGCCGTCCCCGCTCTCCGAGCCGCCGGTCTCCGCCTTCTCCGCCCGGAAGAGCTCGGCGTCGCCCTTGCCCTTGCCCCCCTCGGGCGCGAAGGACGTGTAGCGGGTCTCGGCGACGTCCGAGACGCTGGGCTGCGGGCAGACGAGCGTCGAACGCTCGACCGGCCTGCGTCCGGCCGCGGAGACGCCGGCGGGGTCCTCACCGCCGGGCGCCGTGAGAGCCGCGGCGCCGGTCAGCGCGGCGAGTGCCGTGGCCGCGCCGATGAGGGTCATGCTCGTGCGGTTCACTGCTGATCGCTCCTGTTGCCGTACCGCGGTTCGTAGCCGTACGGGTCGGCCTGCCCGGTGCCCTCGTATGCGTCGTACTGCTGCGCCGGGTAGGGGTCGTCGTACCGCTGCCCGTAGCCCACGTCGTACTGCTGCCTGTCGTCGCCGTAGGACCGCTGCTGCGGCTCGAACGGGGCGGTGCCGGCCGGGTCGTACGAGTCGCCGTAACGGGACGACCCGTACTGCGAGTCGTAGGACGACGGCTCGAACTGCCGCTCGCCATAAGACTGTTCGTGATCGCCGTCGTAGCGGGTGCCGCCGTCGAAGTCCGCCCCGTGCGGGGCAGGTGCCGGAACGTCCGGAGCGCGCTCAGAGGGCTCGGGCCCGTCCGCGGCCCCGGCCTCGCCCGCCTCCGCGGCGCGAGCCGCCTCGGCTGCGGCCAGCCTCCGCGCCCGGCGGCCGCCCTCCGCTCCCTGCGCGGGCACTCCCGCGGCGCCCGCGACAGCCGCCTCCGGAAGGTCGTCGTCGACGCTGCGGCGCCGCCCGGGCAGCGCCAGGACGAGCACCACGACCGCGAGGAAGCCCTGGAGCCACACCCAGGCGGTGCGCGTCACGCTCGTCTCGTGGGTGACGTCCAGCCGGCCGCCGCCCGCCGGAAGCCGGAAGCCCTGCGCCCAGCCGTCGACCGTGACGGTCTCCAGCGGCTTGCCGTCGAGGGTCGCCGTCCAGCCCGGGTCCGCGGCGTCGGCCAGGCGGAGGATCCTGCCGGACTCCCCCGGCCGCAGCTCCGTGTGGACCTCCAGCGGCCCCGCCGGCACGGGCACCGGGTCGGCCGACTTCCCGCCCGCGCCGCCCGGGTCGTCCCTGCCGGGAGCCACGATGCTGACGCGCGAGACCTGGCGGTCCACGCGCCACAGCGCGCTGCCGTCCTCCTGGCTGCGCCGTGTCAGCCCAGGAGTCGCGTCCAGGACGCGGCTCATCTGCCGGGGCGCCGCGTCCCGTACGAGCACATAGCGCACGGCGTAGCCGCCGAGCTGCTCGCTCTGGTCGGCGCCGGAGCCGGCGACGAGGTTGGCGACCACCCGTGCGAGCCGGGCGTCGTCGCCTCCCGCGGCCGCGAGGTCGCCGTCGCCGAGCCTGGCTCCCGAACCGCGGACGATGGAGTACGACACGTCCGAAGGGGCGCGGGACGCGTCGCCCGCCTCTCCGGAGAGCACCAGCGTGCGCGCCTGGTCGCTGGTGCGGCTCTCCTCCGCGACGAAAGCCGGCACCTGCACCGGGTCCCGCCGGGACAGGGGACCGTCGGCGCCGCCCACCATCCAGCCGACGGCCGCGACGAGCGGAGCGGCCACCGCCGCCGCGGCGACGATCGCCGCCGCGGGCTGCTTCCAGCCGAAGCTCTGTTCCGCGACCCGCTCCTTGGCGCCCTCGGCACCGACGAGGGCCGCGCACAGCAGCGCGAGCCCGTAGACGAGCGTAGCCGGGCCGGCCCAGGCGACCGAGTTGGCGAGCACCGCGTACAGCAGCCCGACCAGGGCCGCACCCCAGGCGGCGCGGATCGCCGGCTGCCGTTCGTCGCGCAACAAGGCGGCCATCGCCGCGAGGACGACCCCGATCAGCAGCAGACCACCCGCCGCTCCCGGCCCGCCGGGCGTGAGGGTCAGCAGACCGAGCGCGTCCCCGGACCCCGCGCCGTAGGGCAGACCGGCCTCGCGGAAGAATCCGGCCGGGCTCATCAGCAGCGACAATGACCACGGGGCCAGCAGCACCATCGGCGTCACGAGGGCGATGCCGTTGCGGGTCAGGGTCCCTTTGCCGGCACCGTCGGCCGCGGACCCCTCCACGGCATCCGTGAAGCCCAGCCGCCGCAGTACGAGCAGCACGGCGGTCAGGGTCAGCGCGATCAGCCACACGACGGGCGTGAAGGCGGTCGTCAGTGTCAGCAGGAGCGCGTATCCCCAGACGGTCCGCCACCCCGGCGCTCCCCGCAGACCGCTCACGGCGACAGCGGCGCGCGCGAGCAGCGGCAGCACGACAGCCAGTACGGCGGTGCCGATGCGGCCTCCGGCGAGCGCACCGGTCGCCGCGGGCAGGAGCGCGTACGCGACGCTTCCCCAGGCGCGCAGCAGCCGGGACTCCACCAGCGGCCGCGAGGTGAAGTACGCGGTGAAGCCGGCCAGCGGCACCGAGCAGACCAGCAGCAGCGTCAACGCGAAGCCGGTGCTGCCGAAGAAGACGGTGGCGACCATGGCGACGATCGCCAGGTACGGCGGCGCCGTCTGCGTGCCGCCGATGCCGACGGGATGCCAGCCGTCGACGTAGCGGCTCCACAGGTCCGAGACGTCCGCGGGAGCCGGCAGCAGCGCACCGCCGGCGAGCGCGCCACCGCCCAGCAGTTGGCGGCACGCGATCAGGGACACCAGGAGCAGGACCGCGAAGAGCACGGGGCCCGGCTTGCGGGCGACCTGCTTGACCCGCGCGAACTGCTCGACGTCCAGATAGTCCGCGTCCTCGTCGCCCGGCCCCGTCTCCACGGCGCCGTGCCGGCCCCCGGAGGACATGTCGGGTTCCGCGCGTCCGCCGAAGTTGCTCGCGACCTGCTCGGCGGTGGCCCGCACGGTCGCCCCGGGCGGCGGGAAGAGGTGCCGCAGTTCGCTGTAGGGGACGGCCGGCTTGCCGCGCCTGCGGCGCGCGCCCATGAGCCGCCCCGGTCGCAGCAGCGTCCCGGTCAGGCCGCGCACTTCGTCGACGGCCTGCCGGGGCACCTTCCCGACGAGATAGGCGAGGGTGCGCAGCAGCGTCCCGAGCACGAGCCGCAGCATCACCCAGACGAGCTTCGAGCCGGGCACGTTGGCGAGGAGCGTGTAGACGGCTCCGGCCTTGTCCACGCGGTGCGGGCTGGCGCCGCCGCGCGTTCCGCGGCCCACGCAGTCGACGGGACGCCGCTCACGCGATGCCGCCTCGGCGTGCCGCACCACCGCGTCCGGGACGATCAGCACGCTGTGCCCGGCGGAATGAGCCCGCCAGCACAGGTCGACGTCGTCGCGCATGAGCGGCAACCGCCGGTCGAAGCCGCCGAGTTCGTCGAAGACGTCGCGGCGGATGAGCATTCCGGCGCTGGAGACCGAGAGGACCGGCCGCACCATGTCGTGCTGCCCCTGGTCCTGCTCGCGTCGTTCGACGCCGGTCCAGCGGCGTCCGCTGTTCGCGATCGACACCCCGGCTTCCAGCAGCTGCCTGCGGTCGTACCAGCTGCGCAGCTTGGGGCCGACGACGGTGGCCTTCGGGTCGGCTTCGACGACCCTCAACAGCCTTGACAGCGCGTCCGGTTCGGGAGCGCAGTCGTCGTGCAGCAGCCACAGCCAGTGGACGGGTTCGCCGTACGGCAACTCCGGCATGTCGTAGGCGTCGTCGCGCCATGTGCGCGTGACCGGGTCCCAGCCGCTGGGGCGCTTCAGATACGGAAGGTCGTCGGGGGTGGGCACCCAGGCCGTCCTGGCGGCCTCGTCGACCGCGGCGCCGAATCCGGTGCGGCGGGCCATGTGCAGTACGCGGTCCGGGCCGAGAGTCTCCGTGAGCAGTTGCGCCGATTCGTCGGCGCTGCCGGTGTCGGCCGCGATGGCGTCCTGGACCGGCCGCTCCTGGGAGAGCAGACCGGAGAGCGCTTCGGGCAGCCACCTCGCGCCGTCGTGGGAGACGATCACGGCGGTGACGACGTGCCGCGGAAACTCGGGTGTGGCCGCCTCGTACTGGGCCGCCGTATGGCTGTGCACGGACATCGGGGTGCGGGCCCCTCCCGGGGTACGGGGGTGGTGACCCCCCGAAAGACGCTGCGACTGACTCACAGGCGCTCCGCCCAGCGGGGAGCGGCGCGCCAAGGACGAGCCACACACTAACGGCTCGGTCCGCGCCGCCCATCGGGTCCTGCAAGCTGTCGTACATCCACGCGTACTTCTCGTCCGTGAAAGAAGTCCGTGGCTGTACGGGCAATCGGCGCCCTGCAGTTGATCAGACGGCGGCCTTCTTCAGGCGCCGCCGTTCACGCTCGGACAGACCGCCCCAGATTCCGAAGCGCTCGTCGTTGGCGAGGGCGTACTCGAGGCACTCGGAACGGACCTCGCAGGCGAGGCAGACCTTCTTCGCCTCCCTGGTGGAGCCGCCCTTCTCCGGGAAGAACGACTCGGGATCGGTCTGGGCGCACAACGCGCGTTCCTGCCAGCCGAGCTCCTCGTCAACCTCTTCGACCAGCACTTCCTGGAACAGCTCGGTCATGTGCGCCCCTCGTCCGTCTTTGCGTCCCCGTGATGGCGTCGTTATCGATCGCGACTGAACGACACGTGTGAAATTACAAGTGTGCCGATCTGCGGCAGTCAAGCCGAGATCTGCTATTGGGTCCGTTATTCACTCTGCGGAACCAAGGGGGACCGGAAAGTGTTCATATCACCTCGAACCCTCCCATACGACCCCGGTGATCACCGTCCACGACCCCTCGGGCCGGGACCGGCGGCCACCGCCGGGCGCATCGACCACCGTCAGGCCGGCCAGCCGTGATCACGACCCGGTCACGGATGTACAACGACGTTCAAGCGCGCGGGTGTTGCGCCAAGTGTCCTGATTCGGATGGCACAAACCTTTGGGCGAACACCGAGACCGGATGTGATGAATCAGTCACCGCCGAGGCGACATCCGAGTTGACAGCGCCCCGGGCCTCTCGGTCTCCTTGACCGCATGCCAGTGACTCCCAGGCTCTTCACGGCCGCCGCCGCGCGGCCCCTTCGCGCTGCTCGCGTCGCCACGGGTCACTGTCGCTGTCGCTGTCGCTGCTGTTGAGAGGCGTCTCTCCCCTTTCGGCACCCACCCCGACGCTCCCGTGTCCGGCCGCACCCGGCCGGTCTCTCCGGCCCGTTCCCCGGTCGTCCCGGCTCCCGCCCGGCCATGCTCCGGGCGTCCCTTCAGCGCGAAAGACATCACCGACGTGAACAGCGACATCGAGATCGCGGGCGACCCGCTCGCCCTCCCCCACCTCATGCCGTCCGCCCCTGCCCACCCCGCGACCGTCGCGGGCTTCGCCGGAGTGGCACGTGCGATCGCCGCCGACCGCTCCCAGTGGGAGCCGCTGGTGCGGTACGACCCGGCCACCCGCTGGTACCACCGGCTCCGCACCGGCCCGGGCTACGAGGTGTGGCTGCTGAGCTGGCTGCCCGGACAGGGCAGCGGGCGCCACGACCACGGGCCGTCCTCCGGCGTGTTCACCGTCCTCGAGGGCGAACTGACCGAACACGCGGACGGGACGGGCCGAACACTCCGCCCTGGCGGCCTGCGCGTGTTCGCGCCCGGATATGTGCACGAAGTCGTCAACGACGGCCTGCTTCCCGTCGTCAGTCTGCACATCTATTTCCCGGGGCTGACCGAGATGCCGATGCGACCTCCCCACCCCGGTACGGAAGTTGCCGGCGTCGCGGCGTGCGCGGCGGCACCGGTGGCCCCGCCCGCCGGCTGAACGTCCGCGCCGCCCACACCCGGGAGCGGCGACCGCCCTGCTGTTCGACCGCTGTCTGCTGACACACTGGTCCGCATGGAGCGGATCGTGGTTCTGGCCGGGGGCATCGGTGGTGCCCGCTTTCTGCGCGGACTGAAGTCCGCGGCGCCCGACGCGGACATCACCGTCATCGGCAACACCGGCGACGACATCCATCTGTTCGGTCTGAAGGTCTGTCCCGACCTCGACACGGTGATGTACACGCTCGGCGGCGGCATCAACGAGGAGCAGGGCTGGGGCCGTGCCGACGAGAACTTCGCGGTGAAGGACGAACTGGCGGCCTACGGCGTGGGCCCCGGCTGGTTCGGGCTCGGCGACCGCGACTTCGCGACCCACATCGTCCGTACGCAGATGATGAGCGCCGGGTATCCGCTCAGCGCCGTCACCGAGGCGCTGTGCGCCCGTTGGCAGCCCGGCGTGACGCTGCTGCCGATGACGGACGACCGCGTCGAGACCCATGTGCTCATCGACACCGCGGACTTGGAGGAGGCACCGGCACAGGCCACCGCCGGAGGCGAGAGCCGCAAGGCCATCCACTTCCAGGAGTACTGGGTGCGGCTGCGCGCCTCTGTCGACGCGCACGCGGTGGTTCCCGTGGGCGCCGAGAGCGCCAAGCCCGGCCCCGGCGTGCTCGACGCCGTCACGCAGGCGGACGTCATCCTCTTCCCGCCCTCCAACCCCGTTGTCAGCGTGGGCACGATCCTCGCCGTACCCGGTATCAGGGAGGCCATCGCCGAGGCCGGCGTGCCCGTTGTCGGGCTGTCGCCGATCGTCGGGGACGCGCCCGTGCACGGCATGGCCGACAAGGTGCTCGCCGCGGTCGGCGTGGAATCCACCGCCGCCGCGGTCGCGCAGCACTACGGCAGCGGCCTGCTCGACGGCTGGCTCGTCGACACCGTGGACGCCGGATCGACGCAGGCCGTCGAGGACGCCGGAATCCGCTGCCGTGCCGTCCCGTTGATGATGACCGACACGGAGGCGACGGCCGCGATGGCGCGTGAAGCGCTCGCGCTGGCTGCAGAGGTGGGGGCATGACGACAGGCACCGCGGACAGCGGCGGGTCCGGGCCGGACGACGGCCGGCGGGCACCCGCGTACCGGGTGTGGGCCGTGCCCGGCATCCCCGAAGTGCGCCCCGGCGACGACCTGGTGAAGCTCATCGTGGCCGCCGTGACAGACGTGACAGGGGCGGAGGACCAGCCCGGAACGGCCGGCGAGGACGGCACGGCGGGCGGGCCCGGCGCCACGGGCCTGGCGGACGGCGACGTACTCGTCGTCACGTCGAAGATCGTGAGCAAGGCCGAGGGGCGCGTCGTGCGGGCCGACGACCGCGAGGCCGCCATCGATGCGGAAACGGTGCGCGTCGTCGCGCGCCGCGGTCCCGCGCGGATCGTGGAGAGCAGGCACGGCTTCGTGATGGCGGCGGCCGGCGTGGACGCCTCCAACACCCCCAAGGGAACAGTGCTGTTGCTGCCCGAGGACCCGGACGCGTCGGCCCTGCGGATCCGCGACGGACTGCGGGACGCACTGGGCGTCGACGTCGGCGTGGTCGTCACCGACACGTTCGGACGGCCGTGGCGCGAGGGCCAGACGGATGTGGCCATCGGCGCCTCGGGCGTTCGCGTCCTGGAGGATCTGCGGGGCGGCCTCGACACCTTCGGCAATCCGCTCGGCGTCACCGTCACCGCGGTCGGTGACGAACTGGCGGCGGCCGGCGAACTCGTCAAGGGCAAGGCGGACGGCCTGCCCGTCGCCGTGGTGCGCGGGCTGCCGCAGCATGTGCTGGAGCGGCGGGACACCCCGCGCCCCGCGGACTCCTCCGGCACGGAGGCGGCCACCTCGGCACGGGCACTGGTGCGGGACGCCGCGCACGACATGTTCCGGCTGGGCACCTCGGAGGCCGTACGGGAAGCGCTCGCGCTGCGGCGGACCGTCCGCGAGTTCACGTCCGAGCCGGTGGACGGCGGCGCGGTGCGCCGAGCCGTCGACGCGGCCGTCACGGCCCCGGCCCCGCACCACACGACGCCGTGGCGCTTCGTGCTGCTGGAGTCACCGGAGTCCCGGCTGCGGCTGCTCGACGCGATGCGCGAGCAGTGGATGGCCGACCTGCGTGCGGACGGCAAGAGCGAGGAGAGCATCGCCAAGCGGATCCGCCGCGGCGACGTGCTGCGGAACGCGCCGTATCTCGTGGTGCCCTGCCTTGTGGCGGACGGTTCGCACGACTACCCGGACGAGCGGCGGTCCGCCGCGGAGCGGGAGATGTTCGTCGTCGCGTGCGGCGCCGGCATCCAGAACTTCCTGGTGGCACTGGCCGGTGAGCAGCTGGGCTCGGCGTGGGTCTCCTCGACGATGTTCTGCCGGGAAGTGGTTCGTGACGTGCTCGGACTCCCCGGCGACTGGGACCCGATGGGCGCCGTGGCCGTCGGACGCGCGGCAGCACCGCCGCGGCAGCGGCCGCCACGGGACGGCGGCGACTTCGTCGAGGTGCGCTGAACCCGTCGCCGGGGCTGAACCGGGCCGGGACGCGCCCCTACCGCAGGCGGCGGCCGGTCTCGCGTGCGTGCGGGCGGTCTCACAGGCGGGCGATGTCCCCCACGGGGAAACGCGGTTGACGCCGTGCCGGCGCCCGTCCCGCCAGGAGGATGAGGCGTGCCGCGCGGTGCCTCTGGCCCTCGTACGGGGCGAGCAGTGCGAGCATCCCGGCGTCGTCGGTGTCGCGGGCGCCGGTGAGGGAGTAGCCGATGATGCCCGGCAGATGAAGGTCCCCGACGGTCAGTGCGTCGGGGTCGCCGTTGCTGCGCTGGAGGGTCTCGGCCGCGGTCCAGGGGCCGATGCCGGGGATGAGCTGGAGCCGCCGCATCGCGGCGGCCAGTTCCATCGACGCCGCCTCCTCCAGACGCGGCGCGCGCTGGGCGGCACGTATGACCGTGGCGGAGCGCTTGTTGTCCACTCCGGCGCGGTGCCACTCCCAGGAGGGGATGCGGCACCATGTGCGCGCGTCCGGCATGACGAAGAGGTTCTCCTGCGGACCTGGAGCGGGCTCTCCGTACCGGCGCACCAGCAGCCGCCACGCACGGTACGCCTCATGGGTGGTCACCTTCTGCTCCAGCACCGACGGGATGAGGGCCTCCATGACGAGTCCGGTGCGCGGCAGCCGGAGCCCTGGGTGGCGCCGGTGTGCCTCCCTCGTCAAGCGGTGGTGCGGGACGAAGACCGACGGGTCGTCCTCCGCGCCCAGCAGCGCGGGCAACCGCTCCAGACTCCACTCGCCGCCGGGTCCCCAGGCCTCGGCCCGTACGGACGCCGTCGCCGCGTCGGCCGTGATGCGCAGGGTCGCCGGGCCCGCCGGTGTGCGGGTCGCCCGCCAGACCGCGTCGCCCTCGGTGCGGTAGCAGGGGTCGTACGGTCCGCGCCGCAGCACGCGCAGATTGCTCCGCAGGTCGTACAGCGGGGGCGCGGTCCAGGTACGGGTGGCAGACACGCCCGACAGGGTATGCGCGAGGCGGGCTGCGCACCCGGGGCGGGGCGCAACTCGGCATCAGCCGCAAGGAACCGGACGCACGGCCGGGGCCGCGCAGCGGTCACTGGTCGGACGAGAAGCGCACCGCCCCCGCCGGAATGCGCGCATCGCACCACACGCGGATACCGTCCCGCAGTTCGTTCCGCTCGCCGATCACGGCACCGTCGCCGACGACGGCGCCGTCGAGCACGGCCGCGGAGCCGATGCGGGCGCCGGCGCCGATCAGGGAGTCCCGCACGAGCGCCCCGGGTTCGATGACGGCGCCGTCGAGCACGGTCGTGCCCTCCACGCGGGCGCCGGCGCCGACCGTGGCCCCCGCTCCGATGACCGTCCCGCCCGTCAGTTTGGCGTCGGGGGCGACCCGTGCCGTCTCCAGTACGAGCCGGTCGCCGCAGCGCCCCGGGACCGCCGGAGAGGGGGCCCTGCCGAGCACGAGATCGGCGGAGCCCCGTACGAACGCCTGCGGGGTGCCCAGGTCGAGCCAGTACGTGGAGTCGACCATGCCCTGGAGGTGGGCGCTGTCGGCGAGCAGCCCGGGGAAGGTCTCGCGCTCGACGGAGACGGGCCGCCCCTTGGGGATGGTGTCGATGACCGAGCGGTCGAAGACGTACGCGCCCGCGTTGATCTGATCGGTGACGATCTCCTCGGGCGTCTGCGGCTTCTCCAGGAACGCGGTGACGCGGCCGTCGTCGTCCGTGGGTACCAGCCCGTAGGCACGCGGATCGTCGACCCGGGTGAGGTGGAGGGAGACGTCGGCACCGGTACGGGTGTGTGTGGCCACGAGTTCGCCGATGTCGAGGCCGGTGAGGATGTCGCCGTTGAAGATGAGCACCGGGTCGGAGGGTGCCGAGCGCAGCCGTGACGCGACGTTGCGGATGGCTCCGCCCGTGCCGAGCGGCTCCTCCTCCGTGACGTATTCCAGGTGCAGCCCGAGCTGTGAGCCGTCACCGAAGTACGGCTCGAAGACCTCCGCCAGATAGGACGTCGCCATCACCACGTGATCCACGCCGGCCGCTCGCGCCCTCGCCAACTGGTGAGCCAGGAAGGGGACGCCCGCCGCCGGCACCATCGGCTTCGGCGTGTGCACGGTCAGCGGGCGCAGCCGGGTGCCCCTGCCCCCGACCAGGAGGATCGCTTCTGTCACCGGATTTTCTTCGCTTCCTGACTGACGGAGGAGGCCTGAGCCGGGTGGTCGGCGGTCAGTTTATGCAGCGTCGCGGGGCCGCGGTGCCCGATGTCGACGCTGCCCGCCCCGCGTCGCAGGCACCGGGCGTGCCGCACGCCGCGGCGGAAACCGGGGACCGCGCGGAGCCGGACTCCCGGCGGTGTCAGCCGGACTCCCGGCCGGCAGCCGGCACTGCCAGTGGGGTGTCAGTGCCGGCCGGCCATGTCAGCGACGGCCCTGGAGCCGTCCCGCTTCGGTCCGGATGGCGGGAAGTTCGCGGTAGAGCTTCTCGCCGGGACATTCGGTGCTGAACCCGTCCCGGTGCCCCGAGACGGCGTTGAGCGTCACCTTGCTGCCCTTCTCGTGCTTGGTGCCGCCCTCGGACGTCAGTGTCACCTTGCCGCTCGCGTCGACGCCGTGGACGCCGAGCTTCCACGCCGTCAGTTTCGACAGCGCGTCCTTCGCGGCCTTCGACGGTTCGGCCTTGGTGTAGGTGCCGAGGACGGCGATCCCCGTGGTGCCGGTGTTGAAGCCCAGCGTGTGAGCGCCCGTCACGGGCTTCGCCGCCCCGCCCGCCCGGCCCTCGTAGATCTTGCCGCACTTGTCGACGAGGAAGTTGTATCCGAGGTCGCGCCAGCCGCTGCTCTTGACGTGGTAGCGGTAGATGCTGCGGATGATCGCCGGCACGTCCGCACAGTCGTAGTTGTTCGTCTCGGCCGAGTGGTGGACGAAGGCGGCCTTCGTGGTCCTGCCGTAGCCGAACTGCGGCTCGCGAAGGCTCTCGTCCGCTCCCCACCCCTTACGGGTGATGATCTGCGGCCGCGGTCCGATGCGGCTGTCCTCCGCCCTGTCCTTCTTCGAAGGGGTCGCGTCCGCAGCGTCCTCGCCGTAGATGGCTCGTGTGTCGCCCCTGTTGAGCGCCGGCAGAACCCCGCCGGGACGCTTCGCGGGATCCTCCTCGCGCGCCCGGTCGCCGGCGCGGGCTCCGGAGCCGGCGGCCTTCCCCGGGTCGACGAGCTCCAGACGCGCGCCCTTGGGCAGCGTCGCCTCGCCCGCCCCGCCGGCTCCCGCCCTGTCCTCGGGGTCCCCGCCCTTCGCGCCCTTCGCCCCCTTCGCGCCCGGCACGATCCGTACGCGTACCGCCGTGGAGTCCCCGACCCACAGCGGAGCGGAGGCGCCGAGCGCCTTCTTGCCCTTGCGGGCCCGCTCCCCCGGCGAGGGGCTGCCGTCGGCGTGCGCGTTCAACGTCCGCCAAGGGGTCCACCGCTTGGTCGCGGAAGAACGCGTCTGCACCTGGAGCCGTCCCGGCGGCGCTGCACCGGGGTCGTCCCAGACCATGCCCACCAGCGAGAACGGCTTCACCTTCCGGGACGTCACGCGTCTCCCGCCCGACGGGTCGTCCTCCCACGCGGAGAGCAGCTTGTCACCGGCGCGGGTGCCGCCGCCGGGAGCCCGGAGCGTGAGCGACCGGGTGCTGCCGGGGATCGAGCCGTCGCCTTCCGCGGCATCCGCGCGGACGCCGCCCGGCCCACGGGCAGCGAGTGGAGGTGCGCCGTCCTCGACCGAGGTGGAGCGCTTGCCGTTCAGCATGGATTCGGCGGACTCGGTGGGCGCGAGCGGCAACAGCAGAGCTCCTGCACACGCGACACCGATCGAGGTGACCAGTAGTGCTCGCATGACGCGATCGTGCACATAGGCACAGTTATCTGTCCATCCGGGACAAATTGGTGCGGCTGATGCTCCGTCCGATACCTCCGGTCACACTCCGTCAGCACGCCGGGGGGACCGGGAAGGGCTCAACCCGCCCCGGCCGCGAGGCGTCAGCACCACCCCGCCCGCGAAGCGGCGGCGGACCGCCCGCGTACGCTTGCCGGGTGAGCACTCCCGCACGCACCCCCGCCGACCTGCTCCGTTCCGCACTCGAGCAGGACCCCGGGCGTCCGCTTGTGACCTTCTACGACGATGCCACCGGCGAACGCGTCGAGCTGTCCGTCGCCACCTTCGCCAACTGGACGTCGAAGACCGCGAACCTGCTCCAGGACGAACTCGCCACCGAGCCGGGCGACCGGCTGACGCTGCTGCTTCCCTCGCACTGGCTCACAGCGGTCTGGCTGCTCGCCTGCTCCTCCGCAGGAGTCGTCGCCGACATGCACGGCGACCCGGCGGCGGCCTCGATCGTCGTGAGCGGCCCCGACTCCCTGGAAGCCGCACGCGGCTGCGGCGGCGAGCGGATCGCGCTGAGCCTGCTTCCGCTCGGGGCGCGCTTCCCGAAGCCGCCGGAGGGGTTCCTGGACTACGCGGCCGAAGTACCGGGCCAGGGCGACCAGTTCATGCCGTACACGCCCATCGCTCCGGACGACCCCTTCATCGTTCCGCCCGGCGAGCAGACCGCCCTCACGGGAGGAGAAGCCGTCACGCGCGCCCTTGCGGACGCGGAGTCGCTGGGCCTGAAGCCCGGCTCGCGGGTGCTCTCCCTGCGTCCGTACGACAGCTGGGAGGGGATCAGCACCGGGCTGCTGGCCCCGCTGGCCGTCGGCGGTTCGGTCGTACTGGTCCGCAACTCCGGTCGCCTGGACGCCGCTGCCCTGCGCAAACGCGGTGAGGACGAGCGCGTCACCCACACCATCGACTGAGCGGGGTCTCCGACCCGCCTCCTCCTCCTGGCTCGGCCCGGTGCGGTCAGCGATGATCGTCACTATTCAGTAGCGATCAGTAGCGATCAGCCATGCGTACAACCTTGTACGGGTTTCGGGCGTCTGCCTTCCTGACCGGCGCCCTCACGCCTGTACGCGTCCCGCACGCGCCGCCGAGACCACGAGGGATGACGCAGACGTGACCGACTCCGGGCCCGACGACAGAGCAACCGAGAACGGCACCCCACGCACCGCGACCGCACAACTCCCGGCCGCCGCCGAGCCCGTCGAGCCACCTGCCGGCAAGCGTCGACTCTGGCTGCGCACCGCCGCGGTGGGCGCCTCGGTGCTCGTGCTCACCGCGGCGGGCCTCGGCTGGACCCTCTACAACAAGCTCGACGGAAACATCCGCACGGATCTCGGCACCGAGCGGGAGCTCAAGCAGTACGAGGCGCAGCGGCCCGCCCCCTCCCCCGGCAAGGCCGAGAACATCCTGCTCCTCGGCTCCGACAGCCGACGCGGCGGCAACAGCAGATACGGACGCGACCAGGGCGGGCAGCGGTCCGACACCGCGATCCTTCTGCACATCGCGGCGGACAGGCGCAGTGCGACCGGAGTCTCGCTGCCCCGCGATCTGATGGTGCGCATCCCCGCGTGCACAGGCAGGGACGGCAGCCGTACGAAGGCACGTTTCGCGCAGTTCAACACAGCCTTCGAGACCGGCGGCGCCGCCTGCACGATCCGCACCGTCGAATCGCTCACGGGCCTTCGCGTGGCGCACCATCTCGTGCTCGACTTCACCGGATTCAAGTCCCTGGTGGACCGGGTGGGCGGCGTCGAGGTCTGCCTCCCCGGCAAGGTGCGGGACCGCGAGGCCAAGCTCGAACTCCCCGCGGGACGCCAGACCCTGGGCGGCGAGGACGCCCTCGGCTACGTACGCGCGCGGCACGGCATCGGAAACGGCAGCGACACCGAGCGCATGAGCCGGCAGCAGCAGTTCCTCGGATCTCTCGTGAAGAAAGTCCGCAGCAATGGTGTGCTGCTGAATCCGGCGAAGCTCTATCCCGTACTTCAGTCGGCGACATCGGCACTCACCGCCGACAAGGGACTCGATTCCCTCAGTGAGCTGTACGAACTGGCGCACGGCGTGCGGAACATCCCGGAGGATCGGGTGCGGTTCCTGACCGTCCCGCGGCAGGCGTACAAGCTCGACAGGAATCGCGACGAACTGGTCCAGCCGGACGCCGGCCACCTCTTCGCGCAGCTGCGCAAAGACCGTGCGGTGCGGGTCGGAGGGGGCTCCGGGGAGGGCGGCGGAAAGGCACGGGAGGACGCCAAGGCCCCCGAAAGCCCTGCTCCGGTGGGCAGGAACCACCGAGCGGGGGACGCCGTCAGATCCTCGGTGGGCAAGGGGCGGGAGAGTCCCGCTCCGGACGGCGACGGGCCGGAGAAGGCGGCGCCCGTCTACCGCGGAACGACAGCGGCGCGCGACGTCTGCCGTACATGACATCTCCACGGTCCACGGCGCTGGGAATGGGGCGAATTGACCACTTCTAAGCTCGTCGAATTTGTCACCGCCGTCGCTCGGCGCCGAAACTGCCGGATAGTGTGGCCGCTCCGGTCCGCCCTCACCGGGCGGCACCAGGCGGCAAATGGAGGACTTACGCAATCGTGAACGCGCAAGGCCGTGGCCCCGCGGGTGACGTGGATCCCGCGGATCAGTGGGTGTTCGACCCGAGCACCGGCAGCTACAAGCTGCGACTGAATCCAGTCGCCGGCGACTCCCGGAGTTCGTCGGTCGGCAGCCGTGTCGACGCGTCGCGCCCGAGGAGAACCTCCGCCGCCGAGGAGGCCGAGCCCCGGCTCCCCTCGCAGCGCCGCCGCGGAGACCGCGCGCAGCCGCCACCGCCCCTCGGGCACGGCCGCCGCAAGCGCAGGCCGGGTCTGTCGAGGAAACAGAAGGTCCTGCGCTGGAGCGCCGGGACCCTCGGATTCATACTGGTCGCCGGGGGCACCGCGGGCTATTTCCTGTACGACCACTTCAACGGCAACATCAGCAAGGTCGACGTCGGCAAGAGCAACGCCGCGGTCACCGACGGGCCGGTGAACATACTCGTCCTCGGCACCGACTCCCGTAAGGGCAAGGGGAACGGCGGTTACGGCGACGCCGCGAGCGTCGGTCACGCCGACACGACATTCCTCTTCCACGTCTCGAAGGACCGCACCAACGCCACCGCGCTGTCCATTCCGCGCGACATGATCACGGACATCCCCGACTGCCCCACCAAGCAGCCGGACGGCTCGACGAAGTCCATTCCGGGCCAGCAGCAGGTCCGGTTCAACACCAGCCTCGGCCAGTCCGGACGGGACCCGGGCTGCACGTGGCGCACGGTCGAGAAGATGACCGGCTTGAAGATCAACCACTTCATGATGGCCGACTTCAACGCCGTCAAGGAGCTCTCCAGCGCGGTCGGCGGTGTCGAGGTGTGCACCGCGAAGCCCATCAACGACCCGAAGTCCCACCTGAACCTCACGGCCGGCAGGCACACGGTCAAGGGTGAGCAGGCCCTGGCCTTCGTACGCACCCGGAAGTCGATCGGTTTCGGAAGCGACCTGGACCGGATCAAGCTGCAGCAGCAGTTCCTCAGCTCGATGATCCGCAAGATGAAGTCCGGGGACACCCTGACCGACCCGTCGAAGCTGTTCAGCCTGGCCAACGCCATGACGAAGGCGCTGACCGTCGACACCGGCATCGGCACCGTCGGGAAGCTGACCGACCTGGCCAAGGACCTTCAGCGGGTGAACGTCAAGAACATCACCTTCGCCACCGTCCCCGTCGTGGACAACCCCGACGACCCGGCAACCGTCGTACTGGACGAAGCGAAGGCACGTCCTCTCTTCAAGATGGTGCAGGCTGACAAGTCGCTCACCAAGACGAAGAAGGGCTCCGGCGGGAAGGATCCGTCCAAGGCGAAGAAGGTACCGGCCTCTCAGGTGCGCGTGGAGGTGCGCAACGGCGGAGGCCCGGTGGGCGCGGCCCAGGAGACCGTGGACTGGCTGCAGAACCAGAAGGGCGTGGGGCTCTCGACCAACGCCGGCAACGCCTCGTCCCAACTGTCCAAGACCCGGCTGGAGTTCTCCTCGAGCCAGGCCGGCCAGGCGGCCACCCTCGCCGAGATGATGGGTCTGCCGAAGTCGGCTCTGAAGCAGAGCTCGAGCGTCGGCGAATCCATGCAGCTCACGCTGGCCAAGGACTTCACCGCGGCGGGAGAGCCGGTCTCGGCGCCTGAGAAGGCCCCGGACGGCGTCCAGAACGTCAAGGCGAACGACAAGAAGGTCTGCGCGAAGTGACGTGCGTCCCCTGCAGGTGCCCGGCCCGGTGCCCGCGGGGGCGAACCCACCGCGCGGGGACGGAAACGGGGAGGTCCCGTGCGGCAGCACGGCACGAGAGGTGACCGGGGGATGCAGGGCGGTCCGCCTGTGCGCGACCGCCTGTGGGATTCGCAGTACGCGGCAGGCCGCGTGCCGCGACAGCGACAGCGGTACACACAGACAGGCGGCGGCGGTATGACTCCGGACGACTACGGCAGCGGGGACGAGGGCGGACAGAGCCCTCGTCCCCGTAAGAAGAGACGTGTCCTGAAGTGGTTCACCGTCTGCCTGTCGCTGCTCATACTCGCCACCGCGGGTGCGGGCTACTTCTACCTGGAGCATCTGAACGGCAACCTCGGCAGGGACGTTCTCAACCTCGGCGACAGCAAGCTGGACAAGAGCGACCCGAACGCCGCCGGCCAGACCCCCATGAACATCCTGCTCCTGGGGTCCGACTCCAGGAGCTCCAAGAAGAACGTCGAGCTCGGCGGCGCACGCGGTGACCGTGAGCGTCCGCCGCTGGCCGACGTCCAGATGCTGCTGCACGTCTCCGCCGACCGCAGCAACATCTCGGTCGTCTCCATCCCCCGTGACACCAAGGCGACGATCCCGAAGTGCACGGACCCCAAGAGCCAGAAGGTCTACCCGAAGACGACAGACAAGATCAACACCAGCCTCCAGCACGGTGGTCCGGGCTGCACCGTCGCCACCTGGGAGGAGCTGACCGGCATCCCGATCGATCACTTCATGATGATCGACTTCGCCGGTGTGGTCTCCATGGCGGACGCCGTGGGCGGCGTCCCCGTCTGCGTGAACAACAACGTCTACGACCCGCAGTCCAAGCTCCGGCTGAAGAAGGGCAACTCGGTCGTGAAGGGCGAGCAGGCGCTGCACTGGCTGCGTACCCGCCACGGCTTCGGTGACGGCAGCGACATAGGCAGGGCCCGCGCCCAGCACATGTACATGAACTCGATGGTCCGCCAGCTCAAGGCGGGGACGAAGTTGTCCGACCCCGGCAAGATGCGCGACCTGGCCGAGGCGGCCACCGAGGCACTCACGGTCGACGAAGGCCTCGGCAGCGTGAAGAAGCTGTACGACCTGGGCAACGATCTCAAGCGCGTACCCACCAAGCGCATCACGATGGCGACGATGCCCTGGCAGTACGCCCCCGGCGGCTACGTCGTGCCGAAGAAGGAAGACGCCGACAACACCTTCGCGCTCATCCGCAACGACATCGCCCTGGACGGCAAGGACAAGAAGAAGGCCAAAGCCAAGAAGCCGCAGCCGAGCGAGCCCACGGTGCCCGAGTCGGAGATCTCCGTACGGGTGATGAACGGCACCGGAAGCGCCCTCCAGCCGCCGGTGAGCGGGCGGGCGGGAGTCATCTCCGAACAGCTCGGACGCAAGGGCTTCGCCCAGGCCACGGCCGATCAGACGCCCAAGTCCCAGGCCGACACCACGATCAGCTACCCGCGCGAGGGCGAGCGCGGCAACGCTCTCGCCGTCGCGAAGGCCATCGGACTGCCGGAGAGCTCGGTCAAGCACTCCAGCGGGGTGGAGGGCGTGACGCTGGTGATCGGCAGTGACTGGCGCGAGGGCACCGCCTACCCGAAGGACGCCGGCGCCTCCGGGAAGAAGCAGGAGAACAAGGCGCCCGACAGCGCCGACGCCCTGCGCGGTGACGACGACAAGGCATGCATGGAGGTCAACCCGGCGAACGTGTGGTGACCCGGCGACCGGTGCGTGACCCTGCGCCCGCGCCGTGAGCACCCGCCGCACGACGGGAACATGTGCCCGCCGCACAACGGGAGCACGAAGAGGGGCAGCCGCCGAAGCGGCTGCCCCTCTCACATGCCGTCATGTCTCCTATGCCGTCCTGCCGTCAGTGCGTCGTGGCGTCAGGCGTCAGGCGTCAGGCGTCAGGCATCGTGGCGTCAGTGCGTCGTGGCGTCAGGCATCGTGGCGTCAGTGCGTCGTGGCGTCAGTGCGTCGTGGCGTCAGTGCGTCGCCGGCACGGGCTCCCTGCGGGAGGCGATCACCTTGCGCGCGAGCTTCCGCGGGCTCGTCAGGAAGCCCCAGCCCCAGGACATGTGCATGGTGGCCAGCGCGACGGGAATCCACGCACGGCTCCTCAGCGGCAGCCCCTTGCCCGCGGGCAGCGACCCGAGGACGACCGCCGCCAGGTAGCCGCCCGGGACCACGAAGCCCAGCGGCAGCCCCGCCAGGCCGGCCCCGGTTCCCACGGCGATCGCGCAGACGGCCGCGGGCGGCGCGAGATAGCGCAGATTGATCGAGCCGGGGTGGTAGCGCGCGACGACATGGCGCCAACGCCCGTAGTTCCGGTACTGCTTGGCCAGGGCGCGGACACTCGGCCGCGGACGGTACTCGACCTTCAGCTCCGGCGAGAACCAGACGAGACCGCCCGACTCGCGGATCCGGAAGTTCAGCTCCCAGTCCTGGGCACGTATGAACTCCTCGTTGTAGCCGCCCTGTTGCTCCAGCACCTCACGCCGGAACACTCCGAGGTAGACGGTCTCGGCCTCGCCGGCCTGCCCTCCCGTGTGGAAGGCCGCGTTGCCCACGCCGATCTTCGATGTCATCGCGGCGGCGACGGCGCGTTCCCAGTCGGTCTCCCCCTCGGCGTGCATGATCCCGCCGACGTTGGCCGCGCCGGTCTCCGACATCAGCCGCACCGCCGTGGCGATGTATCCGGGCGAGAGCATCCCGTGCCCGTCCACGCGTACCACCACCGGATGCCGGGACGCCTTGATGGCGGCGTTCAGCGCCGCGGGCGTGCGGCCGCTCGGGTTGGGAACCGTGTGGACGCGGGAGTCCTCGGCGACGAGCTCCGCCGCGATCTCGTCCGTGCGGTCCTCGGAGGGCCCGAGGGCGATGACGACCTCCAGCTCTCCGTCGTACTCCTGCTGGAGGATGTGTTTGACGGAGCTGCGCAGGTGCCGTTCCTCGTTGAGGACCGGCATGATCACCGAGACCGCGGGCAGCTCCGATCCCGTGGAAGTCCTATCAGTCACGCGCTCACGTTACCGCGCTCCGTGCAGGCCCCCGCACGCCAGCCGGGTGCCCCGCGGCTCGTGCGACGGCGTGTGCTGAAGTGCCGCCGGTCGTATCGCCCTACAGTATGGCGATGCGCGCGGAAGCACACAAAAACGGCCGTAAGTCCCGGTGGGGGGTACGCCTGACAACGGCTCTCTCCGTGCTCGTGCTGGGGGCGAGCGGCGTGGGCCATCTCATGGTGAACGAGCTCAACGCGGACGTGAACCGGGTCGACCCCTTCCAGGGGCTCACCGACCGGCCACGCGACACCGGTGGCGTCAACTTCCTCGTCGTGGGCACCGACCGGCGCGACAAGCTCTCCGACGAACAGCGGCAGAAGTACCGGCTGGGCGGCTCCGCGTGCGACTGCACGGACACCCTGATGCTCGTCCACATCTCGGCCGACCACGACAGGGCCAGCGTCGTCAGCCTCCCCCGCGACTCGTACACGAAGCTTCCCGCACACACCGACGCAGGCACCGGCAAGCGGCACGCGGCCACGCCCGCGAAGCTCAACTCGGCCTATGCGCACGGCGGCGCGCACCTGACCGTCAATACCGTCGAGGCCATGACCGGCATCCACATCGACCACTACATGGAGGTCGACTTCACCAGCTTCATGCGCACGGTCGACGTGCTGGGCGGCGTGCCCGTCTGCACGGAGAAGCCGCTGCACGACAGCTACTCCGGCCTCGACCTGCCCGCCGGCACCACCAGACTCGACGGCGGCCGCGCCCTGCAGTACGTACGGGCGCGGCACCTGGGCGACGGCTCGGACCTGGGCAGGATGGAACGCCAGCAGCACTTCCTCGCGGCCGTCATCGAGAAGGCCACGGACAGCGGCGTCCTGATGAACCCCGTGAAGCTGAGAAAGGTCGCGTCCACGGTCCTCGACTCCGTCCGCGCGGACAGCGGGCTCGGCAGCGAGCAGATGCTCGAACTCGGGCGGGCACTGCGGCGGTTCGATTCCGGCTCCTCGGAGTTCGTCTCCGTCCCCGTGGAGAACGCCGACCACAAGGTCCCGAAGCTGGGCTCCACCGTGAAGTGGGACGAGCCGAAGGCCCGCAAGCTCTTCGCCGCGCTGCGGGACGACAGGCCGCTGACGAAAGAGAAGCCCGAGGACACCGAACGCGCGGGCGGCTCCCGTGGTGGCAAGGCGGGCTCCGGGGACGCCACACCGGGAGCGGCCGTCAGCATCCCCCCGGCCAACATCCAGGTGCACGTCGAGAACGGCACACGGAACGAGGACCTGGCGCGCAGCGTCGACAAGGAGCTGCGTGGCACCGGCTTCGCCACGACGGGCGATCCGGGCTCCGCGGACCGCCGGAACGTCTCACGTACGACCATCGCGTACGACCCGCGCTGGGACCGCTCGGCCCGCGCGCTCGCGAAGGCCCTGCCGGGCGCCGAGCTGGTGGAGGAGGCCGGCCGCGGGCCCGTCATGCGGGTCACCGTGGGCAAGAAGCACCACAGCGTGCGCAAGGTGCACCTCAGCCCGCACTCGTCACAGGGGCCGGCGCCCAGCACGGGCGCGCGGAACGACGGCGCCCTCACCGGAGGCGAGCGCGCCTCCTGCGCCTGACGGGCGCCCCGCCCGGACCGGACGCGTGCAGAGGCCGTGGCGCGGGTCAGGCCCCGGACTGCTCGCGCTCGCGCTGCTTCCGTGCGCGCAGGTCCCTGATGGCCCGGCGGCTGGCAAGCCGGTGCGTGCGGCGGATCTGCGCCTCCTGATGGCGCCGCTTGTCCTGCTCCGTCTCCGGCAGCACCGGAGGGACGGGGCGGGGCCTGCCGTTCTCGTCGACGGCGGCGAAGACCAGGTACGCCGAGCCGACGTGGGTGGCCGGGACGGCCTCGTTCCAGCGTTCGGCAAGGACCCGGACGCCGATCTCCATGGAGGAGCGCCCCGTCCAGTTCACCTGCGCCTTGACGTGGACGAGGTCGCCGACGCGCACCGGCTCCAGGAAGACCATCTCGTCCATGGAGGCCGTGACGGCGGGGCCGCCGGAGTGCCGTCCCGCGACGGCTCCCGCCGCGTCGTCCACCAGTTTCATGATCACGCCGCCGTGCACCGTGCCGAGGAGGTTCGTCTCGTTGCCCGACATGATGTGCGAAAGCGTCGTACGGGAGGCGTGGGTGGGCTTGCCCTGCGGGCCGCTCTCCGCAGCGGGAGCCTGGTCGGTCATGCACCCCACACTAGAGCGTGCACCCGCTGTGACCAGCTGGTGCCCCAATAGCGGACGAACAGTGGCTTTGCATCAGAACGGCTACAGCATCTGTCCGATCTCGCCTCCGGGCTGTGTTCCTCCGGCCGGGTCAAGGCAGACTGCCCTCCATGAATGACTGGCCCGGTGGATGGAACGACTCACACGACAGGTACGGCGCCCCGCGAGCCCACAGAGGCGTGCCGCCGCAGTCGAGAGGCGGCTATGACGCGGGCTACGGCGGACACCCGGGCTATGACGGCCCGGGTGCCGGTTACGACTCGGGTTACAGCAGCGGGCAGGTCTACGGCGGCGGCAACCGCGGCGGCTACGACGGGTACGACGCCTACCCGTACGATGACGCGCCGCCGCGGCGGCGCGGGCCGCGCTTCAAGACCGTGGTGATATCCCTGGTCGTCATCCTGCTGGCGTGGTCGATCGGCACCTACTTCTGGGCGGACTCCAAGCTCCGCCGCGAGGTCGACCTGAGCATCGTCCAGGACCGGCCGACGGCCGGCGAGGGCACGAACTACCTGATCGTGGGGTCCGACAGCCGCGAGGGCCTGTCCGCGCAGCAGAGGAAGGAACTGCGCACGGGTTCGGCAGCGGGCAAGCGGACCGACTCGATGATGATCCTGCACGTCGGCTCCGGCGGTCCGACGCTGATCTCGCTGCCGCGTGACTCCTTTGTCGAGATCCCGCCTTTCAAGGGCTCGGAGTCCGGCAAGCAGTTCAACAACACCCAGCAGACCAAGCTCAACGCCGCATACTCGCAGGACGGCGCCCCGCTCCTCGTCCGTACCGTCGAGCACAACACGGGCCTGAAGATCGACCACTACGCCGAGATCGGCTTCGGCGGCTTCGCGCAGATCGTGGACGCGGTCGGCGGAGTGGAGATGAACATCCCGCAGGACATCAAGGACAAGGACTCGGGCGCGGATTTCAGGAAGGGCAAGCAGACCCTCGACGGCAAGCAGGCCCTCTCCTTCGTGCGCAACCGTCACGCGGGCACCGGGGACAGCGACCTGGGCCGCACGAAGAACCAGCAGAAGTTCCTCGCCGCCCTGGCGAATCAGACCGCGACCCCGTCGACGGTCCTGAACCCCTTCAGGCTCTACCCGACCCTGGGTGCCGGCCTGGACACCCTCGTCGTGGACAAGGAGATGAGCCTGTGGAACCTGGGCTCGATGTTCTTCGCGATGAAGGACGTCAACAGCGGTGAGGGCAAGCGGATGAACATGCCCATCGCCGGGTCCGCGCCGGGCGGTTCGCTGCAGTGGGACAAGCCGAAGGTTCAGCAGCTCATCCAGCAGCTGAAGAACGACGAGAAGGTCACCGTCACCTCCGACCGGTGACCCCGCCGCCGGGACCCGGGGCCTCCTTCGCGGGCCCCGGGCCTCAGTCGCAGGCGCACAGACAGAACGGGTGCCCGGCAGGGTCCAGATAGACGCGGAAGCCACGCTTGCCTCCGTCGTCGCCCTGGATCAGCCGGGCACCCAGTTCGATCACCTCTTTCTCCGCCTGGTCCAGGCGTTCCCTCGGCACGTCCAGATCCAGGTGCAGCTGCTGGGCGTGCTCGAGGCTGGGCCACTGGGGCGGGATGAATCCGGGCGACTCCTGGAACGAGAGCCGGTACCCGTTCGGGCCGGTCACGTCCACCCACGACTTCGTGCCCTCCGGGTCGACCTTCCAGTCGAGCACCTGCGCGTAGAACTCGGCGAGACGCTGAGGGTCGGGACAGTCCAGAACGATGCTATGCATGGTGGCGATGGCCATTGTTACCCCTTGATGTGGTTAACCGGTAACGCAGTCGGTTACCAGATACTGGCCCTTCATCGGTAACGTGGCAAGGGTGACGGACCGATCGCCTCCGGAAGCACTCGTTCTGGTGCAGGAGCTGACGAACACACTTGACGTGGAGACGGGCGAGGACTCGCTCGCAGCGCCGGGTGGCATCGACGAGTTCGCACGGCGCCACGGGATCGAGGGACTCGGCGGGAACGGCTCCGGCGCCGGGACCCGCGGCCGGCAGCTCGCCGAGGTGTGCGAACTGCGGGAGGCCCTGCGAGCCGCGTGCCTCGCACACACGGGCACGGACATGCCTTCCGCGGAGTCCGCGACGCTCGGCCGGCTCCTGGCGGACGCGCCGCTCGTCGTCACCGTGGACGGCACCGGACGCGCCGCTCTGCACCCCGCCGACGGGCTGACCGGGCTGCCGCTGCTGACCGCACGCATCGCCGTGGGAATCGCCACGGCGGAGTCGGACGGCACATGGCAGCGGCTCAAGGCGTGCCCCGCGCACGACTGCCTGTGGGTGTTCTACGACCGCAGCCCGGCGGGCCGCGGCCGCTGGTGCTCGATGGCCGTGTGCGGCAGCCGCGCCAAGATGCGCACCTACAGGGCGAAACAGCGCTGAGCCCGCGCCGGGCCGCCGGCCCGGGCAGCGGTCAGGCGCTCCCCTCGGACCCCACGCCGAGGGCGGCGGGGTCAGGCGGTCGGGTTCAGGCGGTCGGGTTCACGCCGTGGGTTCCAGCCGTGGGTTCACGCCGTGGGGCGGCCCAGCGCGCGGAACGTCCAGTTCTCCTTGCGCCACAGCGCCGGATCGAGGGTGTTGCGGCCGTCCAGCATGCGCCGCACCGCGACGGCCTCGCCCAGCGCCGCGGGATCCAGCTGCTGGAACTCACGCCACTCCGTCAGATGCAGTACGACGTCCGCGCCACGGACCGCCTCGACGGCGCTCGGGGCGTACCCCAGGGTCGGGAAGATCGCACGGGCGTTCTCCATGCCCTTGGGGTCGTAGACCGTCACCTGCGCGCCCTGAAGGTGCAGCTGCCCCGCGACGTTCAGCGCGGGCGAGTCGCGT
Organism: Streptomyces sp. CNZ301; assembly: GCF_004217425.1. NCBI lineage: Bacteria > Bacillati > Actinomycetota > Actinomycetes > Kitasatosporales > Streptomycetaceae > Streptomyces > Streptomyces sp. CNZ301. The sequence goes on along the minus strand of NZ_SHLG01000001.1, from coordinate 5,584,004 downwards.
ACGTCGTCGGAGTCCGGCTTGAAAGTGGCGCCCAGGACGCCAACGCGCGTGCCCAGCAGCGTTCCGCCCAGTGCCTGCCTGGTCAGCTCCACCATGTGGGCACGGCGCCGCATGTTGATCGAGTCGACCTCGCGCAGGAACGTGAGCGCCTCGGAGGCACCCAGCTCGCCGGCCCGCGCCATGAACGCGCGGATGTCCTTGGGCAGGCAGCCGCCGCCGAAGCCGATGCCGGAACGCAGGAACTTCTTGCCGATGCGGTCGTCGTAGCCGATCGCTTCGGCGAGCTTCGCCACGTCGCCGTCGGCCGCCTCGCACACCTCGGCCATGGCGTTGATGAAGGAGATCTTCGTCGCGAGGAACGAGTTGGCCGACGTCTTCACCAGCTCGGACGTCGGGAAGTCGGTGACGACGAAGGGCGAACCCTCGGCGAGCGGCTTCGCGTACACCTCGCGCAGCTGCTGCTCCGCGCGCTCGCTGCGCACGCCGACGACGATGCGGTCGGGGTGCAGCGTGTCCTGCACGGCGAAACCCTCGCGCAGGAACTCCGGGTTCCAGGCCAGCTCCGCCTCCTCGCCCACGGGCGCCAGCTCCGCGAGCCGGACGGCGAGCCGCGCCGCGCTGCCGACGGGCACCGTCGACTTGCCGACGACGAGGGCCGGGCGGCGCAGATGGGGAGCCAGCGCTTCGAGCGCGCTGTCGACGTAACTCATGTCGCAGGCGTATTCGCCGTGTTTCTGCGGGGTGTTGACGCAGACGAAGTGGACGTCGCCGAAGTCGCCCACCTCCTCGTAGGAGGTGGTGAAGCGGAGCCTGCCGCTCGAACCCTCGTGCCCTGCCACGTGCCTGCGCAGCAGCTCCTCCAGGCCCGGCTCGTACATCGGCGTCTCGCCGCGCTCCAGCAGCGCGATCTTCTCCGCCGAGATGTCCAGACCCAGCACCTCGAAGCCGAGTTCGGCCATGGCGGCGGCGTGGGTGGCGCCGAGGTAGCCGGTGCCGATCACTGTGATCCTGAGCGGGGCCTTGTTCGCCATGGTTGGGTTGCTCCTGTAGGACGACGCCTGGGACGCTCCGGAAGATCTGCTCCGCACGCTCCCGGAACGCTGCCCGCGCAGCATATCGGGGGCCGCCTGTCGCGTACCTCACGTATCCCGGGCCGGGCAGGGGGCCCTAGAATTGGGTTACTTAACGGTAATTAGCAGATGCCCTCGCCGACCCGGTCGCCGTACCGGAGCAGCACAGCTGATGAGGAGTGAGACACCTTGGCGCCATCGGGAAAAAGCGCAGCCGCTGACTTCGGTCTCTACCGGCCGTCCGAAGAGCACGACATGCTCAGGGACTCGGTGCGCGCCCTCTCCGAGGCGAAGATCGCGCCCTTCGCCACCGAGGTGGACGAGGAGGGCCGCTTCCCGCAGGAGGCCCGGGACGCGCTCGAGGCCAACGACCTGCACGCGGTGCACGTGCCCGAGGCCTACGGCGGCGCCGGCGCCGACGCCCTCGCGACCGTCATCGTCATCGAGGAGGTCGCCCGTGTCTGCGCGTCGTCCTCGCTGATCCCCGCTGTCAACAAGCTCGGATCGCTGCCCGTGATTCTCTCCGGCTCCGAGGAGCTGAAGAAGCGCTACCTCACGCCGCTCGCCGCCGGCGAGGCGATGTTCTCCTACTGCCTGAGCGAGCCGGACGCCGGTTCCGACGCGGGCGGCATGAAGACCAAGGCCGTGCGGGACGGCGACCACTACGTCCTCAACGGCGTCAAGCGCTGGATCACCAACGCCGGTGTCTCCGACTACTACACCGTCATGGCCGTGACCGACCCGGACAAGCGCACCAAGGGCATCTCCGCCTTCGTCGTCGAGAAGGACGACGAGGGGGTCTCCTTCGGCGCCCCGGAGAAGAAGCTCGGCATCAAGGGCTCCCCGACCCGCGAGGTCTACCTCGACAACGTCCGCATCCCCGCCGACCGCATGCTCGGCGCGGAGGGCACCGGCTTCGCCACCGCCATGCTGACCCTGGACCACACCCGCATCACCATCGCCGCACAGGCGCTCGGCATCGCCCAGGGTGCCCTCGACTACGCCAAGGGGTACGTCGCGGAGCGCAAGCAGTTCGGCAAGCCGATCGGCGACTTCCAGGGCGTGCAGTTCATGCTCGCCGACATGGCGATGAAGCTGGAGGCGGCCCGTCAGCTGACGTACGCGGCCGCCGCCAAGTCGGAGCGCATCGCCCTCGGCGGCGCCGACGAGGACCTGACCTTCTACGGTGCGGCAGCCAAGTGCTACGCCTCGGACGCCGCCATGGAGATCACGACGGACGCGGTCCAGCTCCTCGGCGGCTACGGCTACACCCGTGACTACCCCGTCGAGCGGATGATGCGCGACGCGAAGATCACGCAGATCTACGAGGGCACCAACCAGGTGCAGCGCATCGTGATGGCCCGCAACCTGCCGTAGCGCGGCCTACGTCGGTGACATGAGCGACGTCATGTGACACGTCTGCGAGGGCGCCCCCGCACGGTGTCCGGTGGTCCTCCGCCGGTCCGCGCGGGCGGTGCCCTCAGCCGTGCGTGCCGGCGTCCGGTGAAGCGGGCGGCGTCGGGGCGGCCGACTGCGTACGTGCCGCAACCCAGTTCAGCATCATCCGCTCGAGGCCCGGCCTGCCCAGCAGGCCCCCGCCGTGCTCCGCTCCCGGCACGGTCACGACGGTGACGTCGCCGGGTGCCATGCCCCGGCGCAGCTCCGCGTCGCGCAGCGCCTCGGAGTGAGCGACGGGCACGAAGTCCCGCCTGGAGTGGATCAGCAGCATCGGCGGGTCGTCGGCGCCGGAGGCGTGACGGACGGCCGACATGTCCCGCCAGACGCGGCGGCACGCCTCGTCCCCGTGCGCGCTCCCCTGCCGCCGCTGCGGCTCACAGCCCGCCAGCCGGGCCGCGTTGGCGCGCAGCACCGCCATGCCGCCGCTGTCCCCGTCGGGAGCTCCGGCGGCCCGCCAGGAGCGGTACGGGTCGACCACGGGGGAGAGCGCGACCACGCCCGCGAGGTTCCGCCGCCCCTGCCCGTGCGCGCCGGCGCTGGTGGCGACCTGTCCGCCCGCGGAGGAGCCGAGGAGCACGATCCGGTTCGGGTCCACGCCGAAATCCCCGGCACGCTGCTTGATCCAGCTCACCGCGCGCAGCACGTCCGAACGCTGGGCGGGCCAGGGGGCGTCGGTGTTGCGGCGGTAGTCGAGATTGAAGACCGCCGGCCCGCCGGCGGCGATCCGCCGGCCCCAGCGGCTCCACCCGGCCGACCGGTCCTGGTACCAGAAGCCTCCGTGCACGATGACGAGGCCGGTACGCCGTGGGCCCGGCCGCGCCGGATCGGCGTCACTGTATGCGGTCAGCCGCTGCCTCTTGAGCGGGCCGTAGGAGTAGGTGCGGCGCTCCGGCGCCGTCTGCGCGGTGCCGCGCTCCTCGCCGCCTCGCACCACTGGTGACGTGCAGAGAACGAGCGCCAGACATGTGAGGAGTACGAACCCGGGTCTGTGCACTTGACCAGCGTCGGGTCCCGCTGCCCGGGCCGCAACAGCACTCTCCGTGACCGGGGATCATGCACACGTACAGAGCCCCGGCTCCGCGGGTGCGGAACCGGGGCCACCGTGCCGGGCGCCGTGTTACTTCACGGAGCCGAGGAGCGGGTTGATCTTCTTGCGGGCGGCGAGGAAGACGATTCCCGCGAGCGCTGCGATGAAGCCCTGGACCGCGAAGCCCGTCTTGCCGCTGGCGGCGTCGCCGAGCACCAGCTGGACGATCGCGAAGACGCAGTCGCCTGCCGTGACCGCGAGGAACCACACACCCATGAGCTGGCTCGCGTACTTCGCGGGCGCGAGCTTCGTCGTCACCGACAGGCCGACCGGCGAGAGGCACAGCTCCGCGACGGTCTGGATCAGGTAGACGGTGATCAGCCACAGCGGGGTGACCTTGTCGCCGCCGGACGCCGAGGCGATGGCGAGCATCATCACGCCGAAGGAGACGCCGATGCCGATCAGGCCGAAGGAGAACTTCGTCGTGGTCGCCGGGTTGCGGCTGCCGAGCTTGACCCAGAGAGCGGCCAGGACGGGCGCGAGGATCATCACCCACAGCGGGTTGACCGACTGGAACCAGCTCGTGGGGAACTCGATGCCGAACAGGTCGGTCGAGGTGCTCTTCTCGGCGAAGAGGTTCAGCGTGGAACCGGACTGGTCGAAGATCATCCAGAAGATCGCGGCCGCCACGAAGAACCAGATGTAGCCGCTGAGCTTCTTGCGCTCGTCCTCGGTGACCTCGCTGTCACGCCGCATCCGTACGAAGTAGTACGTCGGCAGCACGAGGCCGGCGATGCTCAGCGGCCACAGCACCCAGTCGATGGTGAACATGTCGGCGAGCACGATGGCCGTGTAGAAGACGGCCGTCACGGCGGCGGCGACCAGGGTGTTGCGGATGGCCTTGTTGCGGTCGCGCACGTCCAGCGGCTGCGGGACGACGCTCGACTCCGGCGCGAGGTGCCTCGTGCCGATCAGGAACTGGATCAGGCCCAGGGCCATGCCCACGGCGGCCAGGCCGAAGCCCAGGTGCCAGCTGACCTTCTGCCCGGCCCAGCCGATCAGCAGCGGCGCGGCGAAGGCACCGATGTTGATCCCCATGTAGAAGACGGTGAATCCGCCGTCCCTGCGCGGGTCGTTGGGGCCCGCGTACAGGTGACCGACCATCGTGGAGATGTTGGCCTTCAGCAGACCGGACCCGACACCGATGAAGGCCAGGCCGGCGAAGAAGAGCGCGTTGACGCCGGTCGCCAGCAGCGCGTGACCGATCATGATCACGAACGCGGATATCGAGACCGTCTTGCGCGGGCCCCATACGCGGTCGCCGAGCCAGCCGCCCGGCATCGCCATCAGGTAGACCGTCGCGTTGTAGACGGAGTAGAGAGCAACGGCCGTGGCGGAGGCCATGCCCATGCCGCCCTCCGCGACCGCGGCCGTCAGGTAGAGGACGAGCAGGGCGCGCATTCCGTAGAAGCTGAAGCGCTCCCACATCTCGGTCATGAAGAGGGTGGCGAGACCGCGGGGGTGACCGAAGAAGGTCTTGCCGTCGGCCGCAGGCGGGTGCTGCGGCGCGTCCTTGGACGCAGTGGAGGCCATGTGGGGGGTTCCTCGCTGTGTGAGAAGGGGGCCGGTGCCCCGGACGCCGGCGGGGTGCCGCCGGTCCCGGGGAGCCCCGCGTGCTTCTCACACGGCAGGGCCCGGCGCTGGGGACATGTGGTTGCTGGTTCCGCTTCCGCCGCGGTCCGGGCCGGGACACGACGGCGCGCCTCGCGGAAGGAGCTCCTGAAGGCCCGGCATTCCGGGGGCAGGTTCGTGCTGGTGCTCGCCCGCCCCCTTGGCGGAAGTCCACCGCCGGACCGTCCGGCCACCGGTTCACGGACGCGGTCGGCCGGCGCCACAGGATCACCACCGCACTGGCTCCGCCGGGGCCCCCGCCCCTGGTGATCACGCCGGAAGCCAGCTCACCATACGTCACGGGGGTACCGGTAACGGAAGGGATTGGGAGCAGGATCACAGGCGCAAGGAGTAAATTCCCAGTCAATTCGAAGGTAACGAGTTGATATCTCCGACGATCCGCACTGGTTGGCAGGGACCGGCCTTACGCTCGGCGACGAGGACTACCATCAGCCCATGACCCGTGTACTGCTCGCCGAGGACGACGCCGCCATCTCGGAGCCGCTGGCCCGCGCGCTGCGCCGTGAGGGATACGAGGTCGAGGTGCGCGAGGACGGCCCCGGGGCCCTCGACGCAGGCCTCAAGGACGGCATCGACCTGGTCGTGCTCGACCTCGGACTGCCCGGCATGGACGGACTGGAGGTCTGCCGCCGGCTGCGCAACCAGGGGCACACCTTCCCCGTGCTCGTCCTCACCGCTCGCGCGGACGAGGTCGACACCGTTGTCGGCCTGGACGCGGGTGCCGACGACTACGTCACCAAGCCCTTCCGCCTCGCCGAGCTGCTCGCACGCGTACGCGCCCTGCTGCGCCGGGGCGCCGCCGCGGAGCCCGCCGTTCCGCCCGCCACCCACGGGGTGCGCATCGACGTCGACTCGCACCGCGTGTGGATGGGCGACGAGGAACTCCAGCTGACGGCCAAGGAGTTCGACCTGCTGCGGGTGCTGGTGCGGGACGCCGGGCGGGTCGTCACCCGTGACCAGCTCATGCGCGAGGTCTGGGACACCACTTGGTGGTCGTCCACCAAGACCCTCGACATGCACATCTCCTGGCTCCGCAAGAAGCTCGGCGACGACGCCGCCAACCCGCGCTACATCGCCACTGTGCGGGGCGTCGGGTTCCGGTTCGAGAAGAGCTGAGAGACACGCGTGCCGGCCCCGCCGTCCTCCGCACCGCTCCTCCCCGGTGACCGTGACCGGCGCTCCCGCGGCGGCCCCATGACGGAGGGCGTCACGTGCGGCGCAGGCTGATCCTCTCCACACTCGCCGTCGTGCTCGTCGTCGTCGCCGTCTTCGGCATCTCGCTGATCCTCGTCGAATCCCGCTCCATCGAGAACAGCGCCCGCGACAGCGTGAAGTCGGAGGCGGTGCAACTGGTGTCCGTCGTCGAGAGCCGCATAGTCGCCGGGGAGAGGGTCTCCCCGGCGACCATGAACAACGCCGTGCCGCACAACCGTCACGTGCGCATCGAAGTGCCCGGCAAGAAGGCCATCACGCTGGGGAAGCGTCCCGAGGGCAGGGTCATCGAGGCCTCGCAGAAGGGCGCGCACGGAGAGCGCATCACGGTGCAGCAGAGCTACGGCACGGTGCAGGACGAGCTGGGACGCACGCTGTTGATCATCCTCGCGGTCGCGCTGCTCGCGGTCGCGGCGGCCGCCATCCTCGCCGTACGGCAGGCTCACCGCGTCGTGGCACCGCTCACCGATCTGGCCGAGACCGCCGAACGGCTCGGCTCCGGCGACCCCCGGCCCCGGCACCGGCGCTACGGTGTGCCCGAACTCGACCGCGTCGCCGACGTGCTGGACGGAAGCGCGGACCGCATCGGCCGGATGCTGACCGCCGAGCGCCGCCTCGCCGCGGACGCCTCACATCAGCTGCGTACGCCCCTCACCGCGCTGTCGATGCGGCTGGAAGAGATCATCGCCACCGCCGACACCGACGACCCCGACGACCGGGCCCTCGTCAAGGAGGAGGCGACGATCGCGCTGGCCCAGGTCGAGCGGCTCACGGACGTCGTGCAGCGGCTGCTCACCAACTCCCGTGACCCGCGCTCGGCTTCGGCGGTCGGCTTCGACCTCGACGAGGTTCTCAAGCAGCAGGTGGAGGAGTGGAAGCCCGCATACCGGAGCGCCGGCCGCGCGATCGTGCGTTCCGGGAAACCCGGACTGCGAGTGGTGGGCACGCCCGGCGCGGTCGCGGGAGTGCTGGCGACGCTGATCGAGAACTCCCTGATGCACGGGGCGGGCCGGGTCGCGCTGCGCACCCGCGTCACCGGCAACCAGGTCGTGGTCGAGGTGACGGACGAAGGTCCCGGCGTGGACTCCGAGCTGGGCTCGCGCGTCTTCGAACGGACCGTCAGCGGCCACAACTCCACCGGTCTCGGTCTCGCCGTCGCCCGTGACCTGGCGGAGGCGGACGGCGGACGGCTGGAGCTACTTCAGCATCACCCGCCGGTTTTCGCGCTCTTCCTCAGCCGCGAGACCGTCGGGGGGTAGGGAACCGGCGAGAATGCGGCCTGAACTCTGGCGGAACACCCATGTGCGGTACGTCCAGAAGCGGAAGACGGTCCCGATGCCGAGGCCGATGACGTTCTTCGCGATGTTGTCCGCGAGCGGCGAGGTGTATCCCAGCCCGTAGTGGGACACGGCGAGCACGGCGTTCTCGATGACGAGCGCGATCCCGCTGAAGAAGAAGAAAAGGACGGTCTCGCGCCGGATGCGGCGCTTGTCGGTGTGCCGGTACGTCCAGTAGCGGTTGCCCAGGTAGTTGGTGCCGATCGCGACGACCTGGGAGATCACACCGGAACGGATGGGCGCCAACTGCAACGTGTGGATGCACAGGTTGAAGACGGCCACGTTGACCAGGAAACCGACGGCCCCCACAGTGCCGAACTTTGCGGCTTCACGGGCGAGGCGTTCCAGCCTGGTGCGCAGTCGTCTCAGTGCGCGCGCCGCGCTCCAGTCACCCATAGTGCCGTTGCCCCGTTTCGGTCGACGTCGTCCGTCCCCCGCGCCACATGCTAACCAGCGGCCATCTGCTCCCGCAGCGCGGTCGAGCGCGGTCCGTGCCGCCGGGGGCGGCGGGCGGCGCGTCGTCCGGCCGCCTCTCCGGCGGCACGGACCGCGGCTCGTGCGAGCACTCGCGGCGGCGGCCACCACCGCCGCTTCGACCGCGGATGCGGTGCGGATACGCTGAAGCTGTGACGTTCCCCGTAGTCGGCATGGTCGGTGGCGGCCAGCTCGCCCGCATGACCCATGAGGCGGGCATCCCCCTCGGCATCAGATTCAGGCTCCTCGCGGACACCCCGCAGGACTCCGCCGCGCAAGCCGTGCGCGACGTCGTGGTCGGCGACCACCGCGACCTCGGCACGCTGCGCGACTTCGCGCGCGGCTGCGACGTGATCACCTTCGACCACGAGCACGTGCCGACGGACCATCTGCGTGCGCTGGAGGCGGACGGCATCCCCGTGCGGCCCGGCCCCGGCGCGCTGGAGCACGCCCAGGACAAGGGCGTCATGCGGGCACGCCTGGACGCGCTCGGCGTGCCCTGCCCGCGGCACCGCATCGTGCAGGACCCGGCCGACGTCGCCGCCTTCGCCGCCGAGATCGCCCTGGCCGACGGCGCGGCCGGGCCCGACGGGGCCGGTACGACCGAGGGCGCCGGCTTCCCCGTCCCCGTCGTGCTGAAGACGGTGCGCGGCGGCTACGACGGCAAGGGCGTCTGGGTCGTGCGCACGACCGGCGAGGCCGCCGTCCCCTTCAGGGCCGGAGTGCCCGTACTGGCCGAGGAGAAGGTCGACTTCGCGCGCGAGCTGGCGGCCTGCGTGGTGCGCTCGCCGCACGGGCAGGCCGTGGCGTACCCGGTCGTCGAGTCCATCCAGGTCGGCGGCGTCTGCGACACGGTGATCGCGCCCGCGCCCGGTCTTCCCGCCGACGAGGCGGTCACGGCGCAGGAACTGGCGCTGAGGATCGCGCAGGAGCTGGATGTCGTCGGGCACCTGGCGGTCGAGCTGTTCGAGACGCGCGACGGGCGTGTGCTCGTGAACGAACTGGCGATGCGCCCGCACAACTCGGGTCACTGGACCCAGGACGGCGCGGTCACCTCGCAGTTCGCCAACCACTTGCGCGCCGTGCTCGACCTGCCCCTCGGCGACCCGCGCCCCCGCGCACGCTGGACCGTGATGGCGAACGTGCTCGGCGGCGACTACCCGGACATGTACCCGGCGTACCGCCACTGCATGGCCCGCGACCCGCAATTGAAGATCCACATGTACGGCAAGGACGTGAAGCCCGGCCGCAAGGTCGGCCACGTCAACACCTACGGCGACGACTTGGACGACGTGCGCGAACGCGCCGCACACGCCGCCGGATACCTGCGAGGAACGATCAACGAATGACGAATGGAACCCCGCTCGTCGGCCTCGTCATGGGCTCCGACTCCGACTGGCCCGTGATGGAGGAGGCCGCCAGGGCGCTCGACGAGTTCGAGGTGCCCTACGAGGCCGACGTCGTCTCCGCGCATCGCATGCCGCGCGAGATGGTGACGTACGGCGAGGAGGCCGCCGCGCGCGGGCTCCGCGCGATCATCGCGGGCGCGGGCGGCGCGGCCCATCTCCCCGGCATGCTCGCCTCGGTGACGCCGCTGCCGGTGATCGGCGTGCCGGTGCCGCTGAAGTACCTCGACGGCATGGACTCGCTGCTCTCCATCGTGCAGATGCCGGCGGGTGTGCCCGTGGCGACGGTCTCGGTGGGCGGCGCGCGCAACGCCGGTCTGCTGGCCGTGCGCATCCTCGCGGCGCACGACCCCGAACTGCAGGAGAGGATGCGGCGGTTCCAGGACGAGCTGAACGAGGAAGCCACGGAGAAGGGCCGCCGGCTGCGCGGCAAGGTCGCCGCGAGCAGGACCGGCTTCGGCTTCGGAGGCAACTGATGGCGACGACGGCGGACACGGCGGACCCGGCCCTGCTGGCACGTGCACGCGAACTGCTCGCCGAACACCCCGTCGTCGACGGGCACAACGACCTGCCGTGGGCGCTGCGCGAGCACGTGTCGTACGACCTCGACAAGTGCGACATCGCGCGGGACCAGTCCTCCCGGCTGCACACCGACATCCCGCGGCTGCGTGCGGGAGGCGTCGGGGCCCAGTTCTGGTCGGTGTACGTACGGTCCGACTTCGCCGGTGACAAGGCGGTCAGCGCCTGCCTCGAACAGATCGACGTGGTACGGCAGTTGGCGGCCCGCCACCCGGAGGACCTGCGGCTCGCCAGTACCGCGGAGGACATGGAGGCGGCCCGTGCCGAGGGCCGCATCGCCTCGCTGATGGGCGCCGAGGGCGGCCACTCCATCGCCAACTCCCTCGCCACGCTGCGCGCGCTGTACGAACTGGGCGTGCGATACATGACGCTCACGCACAACGACACCATCGACTGGGCGGATTCGGCGACGGACGAGCCCCGCCACGACGGCCTGACGCGCTTCGGCGAGGAAGTCGTGCGCGAGATGAACCGCCTGGGGATGCTCGTCGACCTCTCGCACGTCGCCGCCTCGACGATGCGGGACGCGCTGCGGGTGAGCGAGGCGCCCGTGATCTTCTCGCACTCCTCGGCACGCGCGGTGTGCGGCCATCCGCGCAACATCCCCGACGACGTGCTCGCGTCGCTGCCGGGCAACGGCGGTGTGGCGATGGCGACGTTCGTGACGAAGTTCGTCCTGCCGGAGGCCGTCGACTGGGCACGGGCCGCCGAGGAGCACATGCAGGCCCACGGTCTGCACCCTCTGGAGAACGGCGAGGAGGCGGCGCGCGTGCGCCGCGCCTTCGAGCAGGAGCATCCGCGTCCATTCGCGGACGCCTCCACCGTCGCGGACCATCTGGACCACATGCGCGAGGTGGCCGGCATCGACCACCTCGGCATCGGCGGCGACTACGACGGCACGACGCTGCTCCCGGCACAGCTCGAGGACGTCTCCTGCTACCCGAACCTCGTCGCCGAACTCCTGCGGCGTGGCTGGTCCCAGGAGGACCTGGCGAAGCTGACGTGGCGGAACGCGGTGCGCGTGCTGGGCGACGCGGAGGCGGTCTCCCGCGAACTGCGTGGGCGCCGCGGGCCGTCGGTCGCGACGATCGGCGCCCTGGACGGCTGAGTCCGGCCGGTTCCGGTCACCGCTCGCCGGGACCCCGGCCGGCCGGTCACGCCGGGCCGGCGAAGGAGGCGGTACGTACCCGGAACGACCGAGACGGCACGTACGCGGAAGTCCTGTGACGCGCCGGTTCGCGCGGCGGAGCACCGGCCGCGCGGGCAGCTTCAGTTCGGAGCGGCCAGCTCCGCCCAGACGGTCTTGCCCATGCCCTCAGGGTTGCGGACCACGCCCCAGTCCAGGCAGAGCCGCTGGACGATGAACATGCCGTGCCCGCCCGGACGGCCGGCCCGGTGCGGTGTGCGCGGTGCCGGCGCCCCGCTTCCCTGGTCGACGATCTCCAGCCGCAGCACCTCCGCGCCGCTGCCGACGCGCAGTTCCTCGGGCCCGTCCGCGTGCAGGCACGCGTTCGTCACCAGTTCGGATACGACGAGCAGCACGTCCTCGGCGGCGGCCCGCTGGTCACCGGTGGCGGCGGGAAGCCAGCCCCAGTCCTGAAGCGCCTGGCGGACGAAGTCACGGGCACGGGGAACGGCACCGCTGACGCCGACCAGGCGCAGCCTGCGCACCTGGCGCATCGGACGACCCTTCCCCGCATCTCCCTGCACGGACTCGCCAAGCTGGGCGGCCCTCGCCGTCCTGCCCTGGGCGCCGGTCTGCTCCGGCTCCCCGGCTGCGCCGACGGGACCTGCCGCACCCGAAACCCTCGTCGGCCCGGACGTCCCCGATACCCCTGACGAGGCCGCGGAGAGTCCGCTGACGGCTCCGGCCCCGGTGCTCCCGGCCCCGGACGCGGCTGCCGTCGCGGGGCCCTCGGGCTCCGGTCCGCAGTCGCCCGCCGGAGACGGCCGGGTGGTGCTCATCAGTGGTTCACCTCACCGATCACCGATAGTGCCTCTCATCGCCGCGCCACGGGCAGGCGAGCAACATCACGAGTGTCTGACTGGCTCAGGAGGTCTCCTGCCCTACGAAGCCGTGGGAACACCCACTGAGGCGGACCGAGTGATGTGACCCATGTAACTTCCGCGTCGCGGGCTGTACACAGCTGCCGGAACGTGCATCACGCCTCGGCGACATTGGCCAGTGCCGAGTCGAGGTCGTCGTGGATGGTGAAGACAGCACCCGCGCCCGTGATCTCGAAGACCCGGGCGACGACCGGCTGCATTGCCGCCAGGTGGACGCCCCCTCCGGCGGCCTCGGCCTTCAGCCGGGCTCCGAGAAGGACGTTCAGTCCGGTGGAATCGCAGAACGCCAGTCCGGCGCAGTCCACCACCAGGCGGCTGCCACCGCCCGCGATCGCCTGCTCCAGCGCCTCGCTGAACAGGTCCGCGGTGTGGTGATCGAGCTCCCCCTCGGGGGTCACGACGGCACTGCCCGCCTGCTGCCGTACGTCGACGGTCAGCCGACCCCGGCTCGTAGCTCCGGGCATCCCGCGGTCCATGCACACCCCTCTTGATCGCCAAAGCGCCGTATCTTCTGCCCCCGTCAACAGACTCGAACCTTACGCCCTCACCGGCAGTACCGGTAGCCGAACAACCCACACATTGGGGCAAATTCGGACATCCGGCACTTGCCATACACGTACGTGAGCGGGTAACCGTATAGGAATACAGAAACACGTCGGCTTTGGAGGCGCCGCACCTTCGTAGTGCACGTCACGGCATCGGCTGCCATATGCCGAGAATGATGGAGGACATCGCCATGTCGCCCAGGCTCGATCCAGGGATACCGGACACCGCCACCGCCCCGGACCTCCCGGCACAACTCGGCGGAGAGCAGTTCGCCCCCGTCCAGATGCCGGAACCCACGAGCCCGGAAGCGGTCGAGGAGATCTTCGACCAGCTCCAGCTCCCGGAGATCCCACCGTACGACGAGGTGGGCCCTGTCGACGCCCGGGCCATGTCGAAGACCCTCTTCAAGCGCCTCGAGAAGCTGGACGAGGGCACGCACGAGTTCTCGTACGTGCGCAACACGCTCGTCGAACTCAACCTGGCCCTGGTCAAGTTCGCCGCCTCCCGCTTCCGCTCGCGCAGCGAGCCGATGGAGGACATCGTCCAGGTCGGCACGATCGGCCTGATCAAGGCGATCGACCGGTTCGACATGGAGCGCGGTGTCGAGTTCCCGACATTCGCCATGCCGACCATCGTCGGCGAGATCAAGCGCTTCTTCCGTGACACCTCCTGGTCCGTGCGCGTGCCGCGCCGCCTGCAGGAGCTGCGCCTGGACCTGGCCAAGGCCGGCGACGAGCTCGCCCAGAACCTCGATCGCGCCCCGACGATGGAGGAGCTCGCCGAGCGGCTCGACATCTCCGTCGAGGAGGTCGTCGAGGGCATGGCGGCGAGCAACGCCTACACCGCCAGCTCCCTGGACGCGCAGCCGGAGGAGGACGACACCGAGGGCGCCCTGGCCGACCGCATCGGCTACGAGGACAACGGGCTCGAGGGCATCGAGTACGTCGAGTCGCTCAAGCCGCTGATCGCCGAACTCCCCTCGCGCGACCGCACGATCCTCTCGCTGCGTTTCGTCGCCAACATGACCCAGAGCGAGATCGGCGACGAACTCGGCATCTCCCAGATGCACGTCTCCCGTCTGCTGTCGCGCACGCTGAACAGACTGCGCAAGGGCTTGATGGTCGACGAGTGACGTCCGCGCCCCGCGCGCGGGCCACCCGGAAGACGCGGGCGGGCCGCCCCGGTGGAGACACCGGGGCGGCCCGCTTCGTCGTGCGGCGCGGGGTTGCCGCGACGTCGCGGTCAGGGCAGGACCGGCCGCCCGTGGTGCCAGACCCGGGAGGCGAGGGGAACGCCGGGGCGGTAGGCGAGGTGGACGTGCGAGGGGGCGTCCAGCAGGACGAGGTCGCCGCGTGCACCGGGGCTGATCCGGCCGATGTCGTCGCGGCGCAGCGCGCGTGCGCCGCCCGCCGTGGCGGACCAGACGGCCTCGTCCGGCGTCATCCCCATCTCCCGTACGGCGACGGCCACGCAGAACGGCATGGACGAGGTGAACGACGAGCCCGGGTTGCAGTCCGTGGAGAGGGCGACGGTGGCTCCCGCGTCCAGCAGGCGGCGGGCGTCCGGGTAGACCGCCCTCGTCGAGAACTCGCACCCGGGGAGGAGCGTGGCGACCGTGCCGCCGGCCTGGGCGAGCGCGTCCACGTCGGCGTCGGTCAGGTGCGTGCAGTGGTCGGCGGAGGCGGCACCGAGCTCGACGGCGAGCTGGACTCCGGGGCCGTGCGAGAGCTGGTTGGCGTGGATGCGGGGGACGAGTCCCTTGGCCTGCCCCGCCGCGAGGACGGCCCGCGCCTGGTCGCCGTCGAAGGCACCCTTCTCACAGAAGACGTCGACCCAACGGGCGTACGGCGCGCAGGCGTCGAGCATGGGACCGGTGACGAGATCCACGTAGGCGGCGGGGTCGTCGGCGTACTCGGGGGCGACGATGTGGGCGCCCATGTACGTGACTTCGTCGGTGTGCGCGGCGGCCACCCGCAGGGCGCGCGACTCCTGCTCGGGAGTGAGCCCGTAGCCGGACTTGGTCTCCATCGTGGTGGTGCCCTGACGGCGGGCCTCCGCGAGGAAGCGGGCCAGGTTGCGCGCGAGTTCGTCGTCGGTCGCCGCGCGTGTCGCCGCGACCGTCGTGCGGATGCCGCCGGCGGTGTAAGGCCGCCCCGACATGCGGGCGTTGAACTCGGCCGTGCGGTCGCCGCCGAAGAGCAGGTGCGAGTGGGAGTCGACGAAACCGGGGAGGGCTGCCCGGCCCTCGGCGTCGTACGCGGAATCGGCGGCGGGCGCCTCCGCCGCGGGACCCACCCATGCCACGCGGTCGCCGTCGAGGACGACAGCCGCGTCGTGGACGAGGCCGAGGGTTCCGCCCTCGCCGCAGGCGGGGTCGTTGGTCACCAGGGTGCGGATGTTCGTGACGACGGTGCTGGTCATGTGTGGCTTCCTCGGCCCTTCTTCGACTCTTCGACGGTTGCCTCGACGCTTCCCCGCCAGGGCCCGGGCGGCTCCGGCCGGATCGGCCGGCCCCGGTCGCCGGGCCGTGCTCCCGCGGGTCGTTCCTGGTGCTTGCGGTGCGTCCGGTGCTTCAGGCCCGCCGCCCGTGGGACGGGGCCCGGCTGGACGGCCGGACGGCGGCGCCTCGGTCAGTGGAGACCGCCGATCGTCTCGGTCAGGGCCGCCGGGACGTCCGGGACGTACGCGTGCCGGCCGTCCCGCACCACGTGGTCGCCGCCCACGACCGTGTGACGGACATCGGCGGCCGACGCGGAGAAGACCGCCGTCTCCACCGCCATGCGGACGGGAGGCCCGGCCGTCCGGACCGAGTCCAGCGACACCGTCGTGAAGTCGGCGAGCATTCCCGCCTCCAGGCGGCCCGACTCGGGCCAGCCCAGCGCGGCGTGACCGTCCTCCGTGGCGGCGCGCAGAAGGTGTGCGGCCGTCCAGTGTCCGCGGGTGCGGGTGCGCAGACGCTCGTCGAGTTCCAGCGCACGCGCCTCCTCCAGCAGGTCGATGACGGCGTGGCTGTCGCTGCCCAGGGACAGCGTGGCGCCGGCGCCTTCCAGCCGGGGCGCGGGGCCGATGCCGTCGGCGAGGTCCCGTTCGGTGGTCGGGCACATGCACACCCCGACGGAGGCGTCGCCGAGGAGCTTGATGTCGTCGTCGGTGAGATGGGTGGCGTGGACGGCCGTGGTACGGCGTCCGAGCACCCCGTGGTCGGCGAGCAGCCGCGTGGGCGTGCAGCCGTGTGCCTCCTGGCAGGCGTCGTTCTCGGCCGTCTGCTCCGAGAGGTGGACGTGCAGGGGCGCCGAGCGCTCCTCCGCCCACTCCACGATCGGGCCCAACTCCCTTGCGGGGACGGCCCGTACGGAGTGGATGGCCGCTCCGGTCCGCGCGTGCCCGCCCTCGGGGACACGCAGTTGCGCCGCCCGCTCGGCCCACGCCTCGGCGGTACCGTCGGAGAAGCGCAGCTGCTGCCGGCCGGGAGGCTCGCCGTGGCCCCGGCGTCCGAAGCCGGAGGCCAGGTAGGCCGTGTCGAGGAGTGTGATGCGGATGCCGGCGTCCCGTGCCGCCGAGATGAGGGCGTGGCCCATGGCGTTGGGGTCGTCGTAGGGCTCGCCGCCGGGCGCGTGGTGAAGGTAGTGGAACTCGCCGACGCATGTGATGCCGGCCAGCGCCATCTCCGCGTAGACGGCGCGGCCGAGGGCGTAGGCCGAGTCCGGAGTGAGCCGGCCGGCGACCTGGTACATCACGTCGCGCCACGTCCAGAAGGTGCCCGATCCGACCTGCACGGTGCCGCGCAGCGCGCGGTGGAAGGCGTGCGAATGGGCGTTGGCCAGGCCCGGCAGGGTGAGGCCGCGCAACTCCACGGCGCCGGGGGGCGGTTCGCCGGCTCCGGTGCGTACGGCGGTGATCCGGCCGTCCCGCCCGGTCTCGATCACGACGTCGAGCTCCAGCATGCCGTTGAGCCACGCGTGGGTGCACCAGTAGACGTGCTCCGGTCCGGGGGAGGCCGCACCCGGGCCTTCGCGGGAGTGCGAGGGCGACTCGGGGGACGGGGGCGACTGGGAGGACGGGCGCGACGGAGACGAGGAAGAGGTCGGGGTCGGTGTCATCAGCAGGCCAGCCCTTCCAGCACGTCGGCGAGCGCTCGTACTCCTGCCACGCAGTCGTCCTCATCGGCGGATTCGGCGGGCGAGTGCGAGACACCGGTGGGATTGCGAACGTAGAGCATCGCGGTCGGGACGGAGGCGGACAGGATGCCCGCGTCGTGTCCCGCTCCGGTGGGCAGCAGCGGCGCCCCGCCCAGCCTCCGCGCGATCCGGTCGCGCAGGTCGTGGGCGAACTCCACGGTCCTCGTGCGGGATTCACGTGTGACGCTCACTTCCACGCCGTCGGCCCGCCCGCGCAGGGTCGCCCGGCCTTCGATGCCGGCGACGACGGCGGCGAGGGTCTCCTCGTCCGCGGCCCGGGAGTCGAGCCAGCCCCGCACGACGGAGGGGATGGCGTTGACGCCGTTCGGCTCGACGGCGACCTTGCCGAAGGTGGCCAGCGCACCGGCGCGCTCCGCCTCCTCCCGGGCGGCGAGCACCGTTCCGGCGTACGTGAGCATCGGGTCGCGGCGGTCCTCGAGCCGGGTGGTGCCGGCGTGATTGGCCTCGCCGCGGAAGTCGAACCGCCAGCGGCCGTGCGGCCAGATCGCCGATGCGACGCCCACCGCGTGACGGGCGATCCGGTCCGCGGCGCCGGCCCTGCCTCGCGGGCCCGCGGCCGCGAGGACTCCGGGGTCCGCGAGCGCGCGCCCCTGCTCGATGTGGAGTTCGACGAACGCGCCGATGCGGGAGAGGCGGTCGGGGTCGGGGCCGATGCCGTCCGGGTCGTGTCCGGCCCGCTCCATGGCCTGCGGCAGGGAGACGCCCTCGGCGTCGCGCAGCTCCTGCGCCTGCGCCCGGGTCAGCCCTCCGGAGCTGAGCCGGGAGCCGACGCAGGCAAGGCCGAACCGCGCACCCTCCTCGTCGGTGAAGTTGACGATTCCCAGGGGCATCCTGAAGTGGACGCCCTTCGCCCGGAGTTCGTCGAGCGCGGCGAACGCGGAGACGACGCCGAGCGGCCCGTCGAAGGCGCCACCGTCGGGGACCGAGTCGAGGTGGGAGCCGGTGACGACGGCGTTCCGGGGAGCGATGTCCTCCGCGCTTCTCACGCCGTGCCAGGCCCACTGGTTGCCGTTGCGGTCCGACTCGTAGGCCAGGCCGCGGGACTCGGCCTGTGCGCGGAACCAGGCGCGGCAGTCCGTGTCCGCTCCCGTCCACGCGTAACGGCGGTATCCGCCGCCCGCGTTGTGCCTGCCGATGGCGGCCAGTTCGCGCCACATCTCATGGAACGTGGGCGGGTCCGGCGCGGGGCTGCGGCGGTTCCCGACGTCCGGCACCGGCCTGCCGGCGACCGGCCCCCGTGCCGGGCTCCCTTCGGCACCCGAAGCGGCCGGACCACCCGGCGGGCCCGCAGCGCCCTCCGCGTCCCGCGCGTCGCCTGCGTCCCGTGCGTTCACGCGCCCGCCCCTCCTTCCCGGCCCTCCCGCATGGGCACCCGTACGCCCCGCTCGGCGGCGATCTCCTCCGCGCGCTCGTACCCGGCGTCGACGTGACGCACCACGCCCATGCCCGGGTCGTTCGTCAGGACACGGCGCAGCTTCTCGCCGGCCGTCGGCGTCCCGTCGGCGACCGTGACCTGCCCGGCGTGCAGGGAGCGGCCCATGCCGACGCCCCCGCCGTGGTGGATCGAGACCCAGGTCGCTCCGGAGGAGGCGTTGACCATGGCGTTCAGCAGGGGCCAGTCGGCGATCGCGTCCGAGCCGTCGCGCATCGCCTCGGTCTCCCGGTACGGGGAGGCCACCGAGCCGCAGTCCAGGTGGTCGCGGCCGAGCACCAGCGGAGCCGAGAGTTCACCGCTCGCGACCATGTCGTTGAATCGCTCCCCGGCACGGTCCCGTTCGCCGTACCCGAGCCAGCAGATGCGGGCCGGCAGGCCCTGGTAGCGCACGCGCTCACCGGCGAGCCTGATCCAGCGGGCGAGCGATTCGTTCTCGGGGAAGAGCTCGAGCAGCGCGCGGTCCGTCGCCGCGATGTCCTTCGGGTCGCCCGACAGCGCCGCCCAGCGGAAGGGGCCCCTGCCCTCGCAGAACAGCGGGCGGATGTAGGCCGGTACGAAGCCCGGGAAGTCGAACGCCCGCCCGTAGCCGTGGAGTTGCGCCTCGCCCCGGATGGAGTTGCCGTAGTCGAAGACCTCGGCTCCCGCGTCCATGAAGCCGACCATCGCCTCCACGTGCCGGGCCATCGACTCGCGTGCGCGCTGCGTGAAGTCGGCGGGCTTGTCCGCCGCGTACTGGGCCATGTCGTCGACGTCGACGCCGGCGGGGAGGTACGAGAGCGGGTCGTGCGCGCTGGTCTGGTCGGTGACGATGTCGATCGGGGCGCCGCGGCGCAGCAGTCGGGGCACCGCTTCGGCGGCGTTGCCGAGGACACCGATGGACAGCGGGCGGCGCTCGTCGCGGGCCTTCGTCGCCAACTCCAGTGCGTGGTCGAGGGAATGGGCCCGTACGTCCAGATAGCCGTGGCCGATGCGGCGCTCGATGCGGGAGGCGTCGCACTCGACGCAGATCACGACGCCGTCGTTCATCGTCACGGCGAGCGGCTGGGCGCCGCCCATCCCACCGAGGCCGGCGGTCAGAGTGATCGTGCCGGCGAGGGTGCCGCCGAACCTCTTGGCGGCGACGGCCGCGAACGTCTCGTACGTGCCCTGGAGGATCCCCTGCGTGCCGATGTAGATCCACGAACCGGCCGTCATCTGCCCGTACATGGTGAGGCCGAGGGCGTCCAGCCGCCGGAACTCCTCCCAATTGGCCCAGTCACCGACGAGGTTGGAGTTGGCGAGCAGCACGCGCGGCGCCCATTCGTGGGTGCGCATCACGCCGACGGGGCGGCCGGACTGCACGAGCATCGTCTCGTCGTCGCCGAGGGTGCGCAGGGTGCGGACCATGGCGTCGAAGGAGTCCCAGTCGCGGGCCGCCTTGCCGGTGCCGCCGTAGACGACGAGCTTGTCGGGGTGCTCGGCCACCTCGGGGTCGAGGTTGTTCTGGAGCATGCGCAGGGCGGCCTCCTGCGGCCATCCCCTGGCACTCAGTTCGCTGCCGCGCGGCGCCCGTACGGGTCGCGGTCCTGACATCTCCCGTGCCTCCCTGCCGTCTGCTGTCCCGACTCCCCCGACATCATTTATTCACACACTGTACGGAGTGAATAGACCTAGTCAACATCGCGGGCGGCCGTACCCCTGTGCGCTGCGGACGTGCTTGGCTTGTCGTATGCACGACTCCAGCAGCAGCCCTGCCACCACGGCCCCGGCGGCCGGATCGGCCCCCTCGGACTCCCCGTCCTCCCCCGGCTCCCGGGCCTCCTCACCACCGGCGGGCCGCGCGCCCACCCCCGGCGGAGTGGCGGTCGCCGACGGGACGGAGGTCGCCGCCCGCCGCGACCTCGCCGTACGCGCCGCCGTCGAGCAGGGCCTCGTCACGGAGGACCGGCACCCCGTCGCCGCCCTTCTCGACGTCCGGGCGATACGCGAGGCGGCGCACGCGCTGCGGACGGCCTTCGAGAACGTCTCCGCGCCCGGCCAGGAGGTTCTGCACACCTTCGCCGTGAAGGCGGCCTCGCTCGTGCCCGTCCTGCGACTCCTCGCCGACGAGGGCATCGGCTGCGAGGTCGCCAGCCCCGGCGAACTGGCCCTGTCGCGGGCGGCGGGCGTACCGGCGGGGCGGACGGTCCTGGACTCCCCCGCGAAGACCGTCAGCGAGCTGCGTGAGGCCCTCACCCTCGGCATCGCCCTCAACGCGGACAATCCGGGGGAGCTCGCCCGCCTCGACGAGCTGATCGACCCGGACGTTCCTTCGCCCTCGGCGGTGGGCCTGCGCGTCAACCCGCAGCTCGGCGGGGGCTCCATCGGCGCGATGAGCACCGCCACGGCCACCTCGAAGTTCGGCGTCGCACTGGAGGACCCGGGGGCCCGCGAATGGGTCGTACGGGCATACCGGGAGCGTCCGTGGCTGACCCGGCTGCACTCCCACGTCGGGTCGCAGGGGATGCCGCTGGAGCTGATGGCGGAGGGTGCGCGGGCCACGTACGAACTCGCCGAGGAGATCAACGCCGCCGTCGGCAGGCACCAGGTCGACACCCTCGACCTGGGAGGCGGTCTGCCCGTCAACTTCGGCAGCGACGAGATCACACCGACGTTCGAGGAGTACGCCCGGCTACTCGCGGCGACGGTGCCGGGGCTCTTCGACGGGCGGTACGGCATCGTCACCGAGTTCGGCCGCTCCCTGCTGGCGAAGGCGGGGACGGTTCTGACGCGCGTGGAGTACGCGAAGTCGGCCGGCGGGAGGCCCATCGCCGTCACCCATGCGGGCGCACAGATCGCGGTGCGCACGGTCTTCACGCCGGACGCGTGGCCGCTGCGGGTCGCCGCATACGACGCGGCGGGCGAACCGAAGGGCGCCGCCGGCGACGAGGGCGCCGACGGCGGGACCGTCACGCAGGACATCGCCGGCCCGTGCTGCTTCGCGGGTGACCTGGTGGCCCGGGAGCGGCCGCTGCCACGCCTGGAGGAGGGCGACTACGCGGCGCTCCTGGACACCGGTGCTTATTACTTCTCCAATCCGTTCGGCTACAACTCGCTGCCGAGGCCGGGCGTTTACGGCTTCACGGTGACGGAGACCCCCGGCGCGGCCGGTGGCGAGGGCACCGGGGGCGAGGTGCGGTTCCTGACCGTGCGCGAGCCGCAGTCGCTCGCCGAGATCGTCACGGAGTCCGGCGGGGCGCAGAGGGACGCGCTGCGGGACGGGTGAGCCCGGGCGCGGGAGCCCGTCCGGGCACGGCTGCCCCCGAACACCTTTGCACCGCAGGGGCGTTCGGGCGGTGCTCAATCCGTCCGGCCCCGCTTCGCGGAGAGTTCGCCCAGGAGCTCCAGGGCCGCGGCGATGGAGGGGTGGCCGTCGCTGCCGCGCCGGACGACGCTCAGAAAGCGCCTGGCGGGCACGTAGCGGCCCGTCAACGGGGTGCGTACGACGTCCAGATGGGGAGGCAGCAGCGCCAGGTGCGGCACGAGGGAGACGCCCAGTCCGTGCGCGACGAGCGTCGCCACGGCGCTGTAGTCGCGCGCCTCGTGCGTGACCGACGGCGCGAAGCCCGCGCTGCGGCAGGCCGCGAGGACCAACTGGCGTACCGAGCAGCCACTTCCGGGCATGTCCAGGATCCAGGACTCGGCGGAGAGGTCCTCCAGGGCGGTTCCCGGCTCCCCAGCCAGCTCGTGACCGGTGGCCGTGAGCAGGTCGAGCGGGTCCTCCAGCAGGGGCCGCTGGTCGAAGCGCCTGTCGTTGAGCGAAGGGTTGTCCGGCATCGCCTCGACGACCGCCAGGTCGGTCTCGCCGGAGAACAACAGGTCGAAGCAGTCGAGGGGTTCGGCCTCCCTGACCCCGACCGTCACCCCGGGCCACTCCTGCTGCATCCGCACGGCCAGGGGCGCGAGCAGCGCCGAGACCGCCGTGGGGAAACCGGCCACCCGCAGGACTCCGCTCGGCTCGCCGAGCGCGGTGGCGTGCAGCTCGGCCTCGGTGCGCTGCCACAGCTCCTCGATGGAGTCGGCGTGGCGCAGAAGGGCGTGTGCCGCCTCCGTCAACCTCACCCGCCGTCCCTGGGGTTCGAGCAGCGGTACGCCCAACTCCCGTCCGAGCTGGCGTACTTGCTGCGAGACGGCGGAGGGCGTCAGATGCACCGCCCCGGCGGCGGCCGTCACCGTGCCGTACTGCTCGATCGCGCGGAGCACTGTGAGACGACGCAGATCAATCATGTAACCGTTCTACACGGTTCAGTGAAGAAATCGAACCTGGACCTGCATGATCCGTCGCGGCAGCCTGGTTGGTGAAGGGCCTCCGGTCTCCATCGGTGGCCAAGGCGAGCGAGGAGGTTCACGCGTGTCCCACTGCCCGTACTGCGGATGGCCCGACGACCAGCCCGTCCGGGATCTCTCGCAGCACCCCACAGGTGAGGGAGTCCTCGTCTGGACGCGCTGCGCCTGCGGCTCCGTCCAGGCCAGGCTCCTCACCGCCGGCACCCTCAGGATCGTGACCAGGGGGAAGCCGGCGGAGCAGCACGCGAGGGCACGGGCCGAATGCTGAACGGGGCGGGCGGCGGCCCCTGTTGGCCGGTGCCGGGTGAACCGCGGGGGTGCCGGTGAGAGCCCCGGCCGCCCGTGCGACCGGGTCGGCCGGGCGCCCGCGCGCCCCGGCCGACCCGGCAACTCGCCGGAGGATCACCGCCCTTCAGGCTCACGCTCCGCCCCAGACCTCCTCGGCGGTCTCCACGATCAGGGCGAGCTTGGCCTTCTGGTCGTCGATCGTGAGGTTGTTGCCCTCCAGCGTCGAGGAGAAGCCGCACTGCGGGGACAGGCTGAGCTGATCGATGTCGACGTAGCGGGACGCCTCCTCGATGCGGCGCTTCAGCATGTCCTTGCTCTCCAGTTCCGGCCGCTTGCTGGTGACGAGGCCGAGCACGACCTGCTTGCCCTTCGGCACGAAGCGCAGCGGCTCGAAGCCGCCGGAGCGTTCGTCGTCGAACTCCAGGAAGAAGCCGTCGACTTCGAGACCGCCGAAGAGCGCCTCGGCGACGAAGTCGTAGCCGCCCGTGGCCACCCAGGACGAGGCGAAGTTGCCCCGGCACATGTGCGTCGTGACGCGCAGGTCGCCGGGGCGGTCCGCGAGGGCCCGGTTGATGTTGGCGATGTATGTCTCGTGCTGGTGCTCGGGGTCCCCGCCGATCTCCGCGACGTGACGGCGCTGCTCCGGGTCGTTGAGGTACGCGAGGCTGGTGTCGTCGAGCTGGAGGTAGCGGCAGCCCAACTCGTGGACGCCGCGCACCTGGGCGGCGTAGGCGTCGGTCAGGTCCGTCCAGAAGGACTCCATGTCCGGGTAGACGGTGTCGTCGATCGAGGCGCGTCCGCCCCGGTAGTGGACCATGCTCGGCGAAGGGATGGTCAGCTTCGGAGTCACGCCCTCGGAGACGGTGTCCCGCAGGAACGCGAAGGCGTCGGCGAAGATCGTCGACTCCAGGTGCAGCTTGCTGTCCACATGGGCGGAGGGCGGTGCGAACTCGATGTCGCCGTCCGCGTTGTGGAACTGCACCCGGAGGTTCTCGTCCTCGACCTTGTTGATCCCGCCGAGCGAGTAGATGAAGTCCATGTGCCAGGACTGCCGCCGGAACTCTCCGTCCGTGGCGCCCCGCAGTCCGGCCTCGCGCTGAAGTGCGACGACGTCGCGTACGGCCTCGTCCTCGGCCGCCTTCAGCCCGGCCGCGTCGATGCGCCCCGCGGCGTGGTCCTCGCGGGCGCGCTTGAGTGCCGCCGGGCGCAGCAGGCTCCCCACGTGGTCGGCGCGGAAGGGCGGAAGCGTACGCGCACCGGTGGTCCGCCCCCCGGACTGCGTCCGGGTGGTGCCCCCAGTGGTGGTGGGCTTCGTCGGCTCTGACGTCATGGGGTGTCCCTTCTCCAGGTCGGGGGACTCACCCTGCTCCGGAGTGGTCCATTCCTCAACCATGTGTTCCGCTGTCCGGAAGGACGGAGCTGCCGGGACGGTGCGACTGCGCGGTCGGGAGGACCGCATGAACGTGCCCAGCCGACGGGAGCTTTGGCGAGCACGGGCCGTGGGAACCTTCAGCTCATGCCGGAGTCTCGCGAAGCCCCTGAAGCAGAAGTCCCCGCCCAGAGCACGCCCTCCGACGGGACACCTCTCGTCCGGGCCATCGGACCCAAGTTGCTGGTCTTCTTCGTCATCGGCGACATCCTCGGCACGGGGATCTACGCCACCACGGGGAAGGTGGCGGGCAAGGTCGGCGGGGCCCTGTGGCTGCCGTTCGTGATCGGGTTCGCGGTGGCGCTGCTGACGGCGGCCTCCTACGCGGAACTCGTCGGCAAGTACCCGCGGGCCGCCGGTGCGGCGCTGTACACCCAGCGGGCGTTCAAGATGCCCTTCCTGACCTTCATCGTCGCGTTCATGGTCGTGTGCTCGGGCCTGTCGTCGGCGAGCGCCGCGGCCCTCGCGTTCGCGGGCGACTATCTGACGGAACTGGTGGAAGCCCCCTCCACGCTCGTCGCGATCCTCTTCGTCCTCGCGCTGGCGGCGCTCACCCTGCGCGGCGTCTCGGAGTCGGTGAAGACCAACGTCGTGCTCACAGTGGTCGAACTCAGCGGGCTGACGATCGTCCTCGGGATCGGCGTGTACGCCGTCCTCGCGGGCATGGGCGACCCCGGCCGGCTCGGGGAGATCCACACGACGGGCGACACCGGGTACGCGGTGCTGACGGGCGTGATGGGCGCGACCGCCCTGGGATTCTTCGCGTTCGTCGGCTTCGAGGACTCGGTCAACATGGCGGAGGAGACCGTCGAGCCCGGCCGTACCTTCCCGCGGGCCCTGTTCATCGGTGTCGCCGTCACCGGCACCATCTACGTGCTGGTGGCGCTCATCTCGTCGCTGCTGGTCGACTTCCGGGTACTGGAGAAGTCCAGCGGTCCGCTGCTGGAGGTGGTGAAGGCGGGCGGAGTGAGCTTCCCGCCGGAACTCTTCGCCGTCATCGCCCTCTTCGCCGTCAGCAACTCCGCGCTGATCAACATCATGATGGCCTCGCGTCTGTGCTACGGCATGGCCAACGAGGGCATCCTTCCCGCCGTCATGGGGCGGGTGCTGCCCGGCCGGCGCACTCCGGTCACGGGCATCGTCTTCGTCACCCTGCTCGCAGTGGTTCTCGTCTCCACGGGCGAGATCGAAGGGCTCGGCGACACCACGTCGTTCCTGCTGCTGTGCGTCTTCGCGGTCGTCAACATCGCTGTCCTGGTGCTGCGCAAGGAGCGGGTGGAGCACCGCCACTTCCGGGCGCCGACGGTGCTGCCCGTCCTGGGCGCGGCCTCCGCGGTCCTACTGGCCAGCCCGCTCGCCGACCGTGCCGCGGACGTGTACGTGCGCGCGGCGGTCCTCGTCGCGCTCGGCATCGCGCTGTGGGCCGTGAACAGGGCGGCTCTCGGAATCGCCGCGCGGCGCCGATGAGTTCGCGCCTTCGTGCCGGTCCGTACAGGGGACGGCCGGGCCCACCGGCCGGCGGGCGGACACTGAGAGGGCAGGCGGTCGGGCGATGGATGACGGCACACCGGACGCCGGCACTGCATTGCTGGAGCGGGCGCTCGGATACGCACTGTGCGCCGTACGGCCGGTGACGGCACCGGCGCTCAACCGTGCGACACCGTGCGGCCGTTGGGACCTGCGGGCGCTACTGTGGCACGCCAACGACTCGCTCGCCGCCCTGTGCGAGGGGATCGAGGACGGATACATCGGCCTGGATCCCCCCGCAGCGGCCGGAGGCCTTGAGGACAGCGACAGGCGCCGCCCGCGCGACCCGGCTGCGGCCTTCCGGGCCGCGGCGTCGCGGCTGATGGGCGCCTGGGCCGGCTCGGGAACCCCGGCCCGGCGGCTCGTGGCCATCGACGACCTGCCGCTGACGGCGACAGCCCTCGCCCGTACGGGAGCGCTCGAGATCGCCGTGCACGGATGGGACATCGCTCAGGCCACGGGGCTGCCGCGTCCCGTTCCGGCGGCGCTGGCGACCGAACTGATCCGTACGGCACGTCAGTTGGTGCCAGGACCCGAGGCGCGCCATCCGCTCTTCGCCGCGCCGGTCACCGTCCCGGCGGAGGCCGATCCGAGCGACCGGCTCGTGGCGTTCCTCGGCCGCGACCCGTACCGGACGCGGCGGGGCGAACAAACGGGCGGCGCGGAGGGCCGCACGGAACCGGCCTAGCGTCCGTCAGCCGCCTCGTCCTGCTCCCGCGTCTCCCCCGCTTCGGGAACGGGCGGCGTTCATTCCAGGAACAGTCCGCGCTCCGCGGCCCTCGCGTCGAAGTCCTCCAGCCTGGACTGGGCGTCCGGCAGCCCGTCGCACATCGCCTCCAGCAGCACCCTCCCGAGCAGCATGGGTGCGCACGCGGTGTCGAAGACGAGACCTGTGCCGACCGCGGCGGGAAGCAGCAGGTCCTCGGGGTGTGCGACGGGCGCGAAGGCGCTGTCGGCAACGGTGACGATCCGCAGTCCCGTGCCGCGTGCGTGATCGAGCGCCTCGGCGACCTCCTTCGGGTGGCGCGGGAGCGCGAAGCACAGCAGCACGTCCGCCCCGGCCCGTACGCACCCGTCGATGCGGTCGGACAGCATGCTTCCGCCCTCGTCCAGCAGCCGCACGTCGGGGTGGACCTTGGAGGCGAAGTAGGCGAAGCCGCGCGCCTGGGCCGAGGCGGCACGCAGGCCGAGCACCGGCAGCGTGGGGCTCGCGGCGAGCAGCCGGCCCGCGCGCTCCACGGGAGAGGGGTCGGCGAGCAGCGCCGCGAGGTGACGCAGGTTGTCGATCTCGGCGTGCACGGCCTGCTGGTAGGCGTTGTACGGGTCGGGCTCGGCGTCCCGGGCGCCTGCCGCCGCTCCCGCCCCCGTCGTCTCGGGCGCCGATTCGCGCAGGTGCCGGCGGAGCGCGGGGTAGCCGTCGAAGCCGAGAGCCACGGCGAAGCGGGTGACGGACGGCTGGCTCACCCCTGCCAGCTCGGCGAGTTCGACGCTGGAGAGGAAGGGTGCGTCACCGGCCTGCCGGACCATGCAGTGTGCGATCCGGCGCTGGGTCGGCGTGAGCCTGTGCCCCTCGAAGAGCTTCAGCAGCCGCGCGCTCGCGCTGCTCATCCCGTCCTCCCGCTGTTCGCGCTCACCGGAGTCCCGCACCTCGGCTCCCGATGTCTATTCACTACAGAACGACTGTGCATGACCATATGCAGTCGGGCAAGCGGGATCCGGATGATCAGCTTCGAGGCCGCAGCCGCCGCGCCTGAACACCTACGGGTGCTTCATGTCGCTGGTCACCGGGCGTCAGCGGCTTCCGGGTTCAGGCCGTGCCCCCGCAGCGGGCGCGCGCCACCCACATCGGCGCGATCATGCACGCCGGTACGGCACTCGCCCTCTCGGCAGGACAGCCTCCCTGGGGCCGCGCGGTCCTCGGACCGGCCGGCATCCCGGATATGCCGCCGCCGGCACCGGCGGAGGTGGGGGCAGACCGCCCGCGGATACGGGGGCTGGCCCCACTGCCCCGGGCGGCCCGCGCGCGTAGCGTGCCGCGCATGGACGCCCGCGACCCCGAGCTCACGCGCGAACTCGACGCGACTCTTCAGACCCGCAGGGAACTCGGCAAGGAGTACGAGGACGAACTCATCACCTCCTTCCTGGAGAAGCTCGACCACCGGCTGGAGACGGTCGTGGACAAGCGGATGCGCCGCCGGATGGCGGAGCAGCAGATGGTCGCGGCCCGCGGGGGTGCACGGGCGCAGACGGGCGGCGGTTCGCCGTCGTATCCGGAGGGCATGGGTGCACGGCTCCTGGGGGTCGCCTCGCTGGTGCTCGCCGTACCGCTCTCGGCCATCGCCGCCGTCAACACGGGGCTCTCGGGCCTGCTGGTGTGCTGGGCCGGAATCGTCGGCGTCAACGCGGTGCAGGGGAACTGGAGCCGGTTCGGCTTCCGGCGGACCAAGGAGGAGCGCCGGCAGGAGAGTGACTGGGACTGAGCGGCCGGAACAGGACTGCACCGGAAACCAGGGCCGCCGCCACTGCCGCCCCGTACGGAATCGGCAGCCGGGCCCCGGCCGCAGCCGGACCCTGGCCCTGATCCTGGCCCTGGCCCCGGCCCCGGCCCCGGCCCTGATCCTGATCCTGGCCCCGGCCCTGGCCCCGGCCCCGGCCCTGGCCCTGAACGGAACGCCCGCCGCGGGCTGTGGCGACGAAGCAGGCCCCGCAGCGGGAGGCCGCCGCACCCAGGTGCGAGCACCGGGGCGGGACGAACGGCAGCCCCCCGCGGGGATGCGCGCCGGTCAGGACCGGTCGCGTCCCGGCGTCCACAGATCCGGGAGCCGCTCCGGAGTTCTTCGACGCCGACACAGACCACTGTGCCGAGCGTGTGTCAACCGAACGTTTCGGGGCCGTGACACTCTCTCGCCACTTCGCGACCGCCCGGCGCCGCCACCGCCCGGACGCCCCGACGCCCGGGCGGCCGCGGGGAGTTCCGGGTGTTCACGGCCCCGTCCGCGTCACTTCTTGGCACCGCTCGCCAGATAGGCGAGCAGGTCCTGCCTGCTGACCACGCCGACCGGCTTGCCCTCCGCCAACACCACTGCTGCGTCGGCGCCTTCGAGGACCGGCATCAGGTCCCCCACCGACTCGCCGGAGCCGACGTGCGGCAGGGGCTCGCTCATGTGCTTCTCCAGACGGTCGCCGAGGGAGGCGCGCTGCGCCAACAGCGCGTCCAGCAGCTCCCGTTCGACGACGGAACCGACGACCTCGGCCGCCATCACATCCGGGTGCCCGGCTCCCGGCTTGACCACCGGCATCTGCGAGACGCCGTACTCGCGCAGCACCTCGATGGCCTCGCCGACCGTCTCCTCGGGGTGCATGTGCACGAGCGAGGGGATCGGGCCCTCCTTGTGGCGCAGCACGTCACCGACGCGTACGTCGGTGCCCTCGCCCTCCTCCAGGAACCCGTAGTCGTTCATCCACTCGTCGTTGAAGATCTTGCTGAGGTAGCCCCGGCCGCCGTCCGGCAGCAGCACCACGACCACGTCGTCCGGCCCGAGCTTCTTCGCCACCTCCAGGGCGCCCACCACGGCCATGCCGCACGAGCCGCCCACCAGCAGGCCTTCCTCCCTGGCCAGACGGCGCGTCATCTGGAAGGAGTCCTTGTCGGAAACGGCGACGATCTCGTCCGCCACGTCACGGTCGTACGCGTCCGGCCAGAAGTCCTCGCCGACGCCCTCCACCAGGTAAGGACGGCCCGAACCGCCGCTGTAGACGGAACCCTCGGGGTCCGCACCGACGACCCGGACCCGGCCCTCGCTGACGTCCTTGAGATAACGGCCCGTTCCGGAGATGGTGCCGCCGGTGCCGACGCCCGTGACGAAGTGCGTGATCCGCCCGTCCGTCTGCTGCCACAGCTCGGGACCGGTCGACTCGTAGTGCGATCGCGGGTTGTTCGGGTTGCTGTACTGGTCGGGCTTCCAGGCGTCCGGGGTCTCGCGCACGAGACGGTCCGAGACGTTGTAGTAGGAGTCGGGGTGGTCGGGGTCGACCGCCGTCGGGCAGACGACCACCTCGGCGCCGTACGCCCGCAGCACATTGATCTTGTCCGTCGACACCTTGTCGGGGCAGACGAACAGACAGCGGTAGCCCTTCTGCTGGGCGACGATGGCGAGCCCGACACCGGTGTTGCCGGAGGTGGGCTCGACGATGGTGCCGCCCGGACGGAGTTCGCCGGACTGCTCAGCCGCCTCGATCATCCGCAGCGCGATCCGGTCCTTCACGGAACCGCCGGGGTTGAAATATTCGACCTTCGCGAGAACCGTGGCCCGGATACCCTCCGTGACACTGTTCAGCTTGATCAGCGGGGTGTTGCCGACAAGGTCGATCATGGACTCGTGATACTGCAACGTGGTCTCCGCGCGTCCGTGGGCAGCGTCGTTGCGTGCCCTTACCGTCACGATATTGCGCAACACGCGCACACCGGAGGCCCGTTGCGAAGGTTGCAGAGCGGTCCCCACGGGGCAACACAGTGTTAGGAGCGCTCAACCCGCACGTCACAGGACGCGCACTGAGCGCTCACACCGACTACCCAACCACGGTGCCTCTTCATGCACCTCAGCACCATCCGGCGGGGCACAGGCCGGCGGTAGCGGGAATGGATCGGGCGCGGCCGCGGTCTCACGTACACCCCTGGCCGCACAGTACGGCGCAGTACGGCGCACACGGAACGCACAGCACACCAGCACCGGGACCACCAGCACCAGCACCAGCACCAGCAGCGGGAGGCGGACCAGAGAGATGCCGATGTCGAAGGCGGCGAGCGCAAGAGTGGCACGACGGATCGCGACCGCGGCCGCGTACGGCAGTGGCGGCCTCAGCCTGCTCGGAGGTGCCGCCGTCGGACTGCTGTTCGCCGAGGCCCAGCTCGCCAAGCGGAAGATCGGCGTCTCGGACGACGACCCGCCCAAGGCCGACGGCGTCTACGGCGCCGCCCTCGCGGGACAGCACCCGGGGCGTGCCGTACGGCTGGGCTTCCTCGGCGACTCCACGGCGGCCGGCCAGGGAGTGCACCTCCCCCGCCAGACCCCGGGAGCGCTGCTGGCCTCCGCGCTCGCGGCCGTCGCCGAACGCCCCGTGGAACTGCGCAACGTGGCCCTGCCCGGCGCCCAGTCCGACGACCTGGAGCGCCAGGTCACACTGCTGTTGAGCGAGCAGGACCTCGACCACGCGCCCGACGTCTGCGTCATCATGATCGGCGCCAACGACGTCACGCACCGGATGCCGCCCTCCCGAGCGGTGCGGCTCCTGTCGGACGCGGTGGCGCGGCTGCGTACCGCCGGGTGCGAGGTGGTCGTCGGCACGTGCCCGGACCTGGGTTCCGTGGAGCCCGTCGGCCAGCCCCTGCGGTGGGTCGCTCGGCGCCTGAGCCGCCAGCTCGCCGCGGCACAGACCATCGCCGTCGTCGAGGAGGGCGCCCGTACGGTCTCGCTCGGCGACCTGCTCGGCCCGGAGTTCGCGGCGCATCCCCGCGAACTGTTCGGCCCGGACAACTACCACCCCTCGGCGGAGGGTTACGCCACCGCCGCGATGGCGATCCTGCCGACCCTGTGCGCCTCGCTGGGCCTGTGGCCGACGGAGGACGAAGGGCCCGACGCGACGCGGCGGGAGAGCATCCTGCCGGTGGCGCGAGCGGCGGCCGAGGCCGTCGCCGAGGGCGGCACGGAGGTCACGGCGGTCCGCGGCCCGTGGGCCCTCCTCAAGCACCGCCGGCGGCGCCGGCTGCCTCCGGCGGAAGAGGTCGAGGCGGCGCACGAGGAGGCGCTCTAGGGGTGTCTGACAACCCCGGGCGGCCCGGCCGGTCCCCCTCCTGCGTGGCGCAAGTACCCCGGGGCGCCTGCCGGGTGGGGGCTCGCCCGCCGCAACGGGGCAACAAAAAGCAAGCGCTTAGAAAAGAGTCCGGCATCACACCGTGCAGCCCGTGACCCCGGCGCTACGGGGAGGTAGCTTCCCGCAGGTAAACCGCTCTGCCGACGACCCTCTGGAGCCGTGATGCCCGAAGCAGTGATCGTCTCTGCCGCCCGCTCGCCCATCGGACGCGCCTTCAAGGGGTCGCTGAAGGACGTACGGCCCGACGACCTGACCGCGCAGATCGTGAAGGCCGCGCTCGACCAGGTACCGGAGCTGGATCCCTCCCAGATCGACGACCTGATGCTCGGTTGCGGCCTGCCCGGCGGCGAGCAGGGACACAACCTGGGCCGCGTCGTCGCCGTGCAGATGGGCATGGACCACCTGCCGGGCTGCACCATCACCCGCTACTGCTCCTCGTCGCTGCAGACGACCCGCATGGCGATGCACGCCATCAAGGCGGGCGAGGGCGATGTGTTCGTCTCGGCGGGCGTCGAGGCCGTCTCCCGTTCCGTCAACGGGAGTTCGGACGGGATGCCCGGCACGCACAACCCGCTCTTCGCCGACGCCGAGGCCCGTACCGCCGAGCGCGCCGAGAAGGGCGGATCGAGCTGGGAGGACCCGCGCGAGAGCGGACAGGTGCCGGACGTCTACATCGCCATGGGGCAGACCGCGGAGAACCTGGCCCGCCAGAAGGGCGTCACCCGCAGGGAGATGGACGAGTTCGGCGTCCGCTCGCAGAACCTGGCGGAGAAGGCCATCGCCGAGGGCTTCTGGGAGCGGGAGATCACACCGGTGACCACGCCGGACGGCACGGTCGCCAAGGACGACGGACCGCGCGCCGGTGTGACCCTCGAGGGCGTCGAGGGCCTCAAGCCCGTCTTTCGTCCCGACGGACTGGTCACCGCCGGCAACTGCTGCCCGCTCAACGACGGTGCGGCCGCGCTAATCGTCATGTCCGACACCAAGGCGCGCGAGCTGGGCCTTACGCCGCTGGCACGCATCGTGTCCACCGGCGTCTCCGGCCTCTCCCCCGAGATCATGGGTTACGGCCCGGTCGAGGCCAGCAAGCAGGCCCTGGCCCGTGCGGGAATGACGATCGGCGACATCGATCTCGTCGAGATCAACGAGGCGTTCGCCGCCCAGGTCATCCCGTCCTACCAGGACCTCGGCATCGACCTGGACAAGCTCAACGTCAACGGAGGCGCGATCGCCGTCGGCCACCCCTTCGGCATGACCGGCGCCCGCATCACCGCGACGCTGCTCAACTCGCTGCGCTGGCACGACAAGCAGTTCGGTCTGGAGACCATGTGCGTGGGCGGCGGTCAGGGCATGGCGATGGTGCTGGAACGCCTCAGCTGACGGCCCTGGGATGTGATTTATCCCCCTGGCGCTGAGCGTTTCTCCTGCTCACGACGGGCGAGGCGCCGGAGGTTGCAGTTCACCTCTGTCCTATTCACGACGTTTGGTACTACGGTCGACTCGCCCCTGGCTTCTCCTCCGGCCTTCCGGACGGTGCCCCCAGGGGGTGGACCCCAGGGAGGGAAGCCGGGGAGTCCCGATACAACGTCCGGGGGGACCAACGGAACCAGGAGAACGTCAGTGAGCCCGATATCTCTGCTGCTGCTCGCGACCGCGGTCACGGCCGCCGCGGTCGGGGGCGCCGCCCTGCACTCGGCGCGCGACCTGCGCCGGCGCCTCGAGGAGTGCCAGCAGGGTGTCCACGGGGCCAGGGTTCCGCGCGCGCGTTCCGCCGAGGAGATCCGCAGCATCGTCGTCGAGGCGATCGCGGAGGAACGCGAACGTGAGCTTGCGGAGGCCCGCGCCCTGTGGGCGGCGCAGGACTCGGGCACGCACGGCGAGGACGAGGACACGACGCTGGCCGGACGCGGCACGGAGTACGAGATCGCTCCCGTCCTGGACGCGCTGCTCAGGGGCCCCTTCGACGACGAGGTGCTGGAGAGCCTGCGCGGAATGCGCGACCACACCATGCCCGAGCCGGGAATCTTCGTACCCCGGCAGATGGAGCGCGGCGCGGGCGAGAACGGTCTCGAACCGGTGGAATCCCTTGAGCAGCACGGCGCGGACCACGGGCAGGAGACCCCCGATGTGGCCGCCGCCCGCCGGCGTCACCCTTCGGAGCCGGACTTCACGCTCCGCGGCGAACCCGCCGTCCCCGCACAGACGCCCCTGCGCTCCGGGAACACCGCCGGTCACGAGCGCACCGTGGGGCGGCTGGCGGAGCTGGCGGACGCCCGTACGCCGCTCTCGGACGTGCGGCAGGGCCCGCTGGGCACGCTGGACGTCTACCTCTTCCAGGACGGCACCACGGTGTGCCTCTCCCCCGGCCACCGCGAGACGGCCGAGGCCCTGTGCGCGGCGCTGCGGGAAGGTGACGTCCCGGTGCTGATGGGGGGCTCCACCGTCTCCGGCGCGTACGCCCTCACCTTCGCCTACGGGGAAGGCCGCACCGCCTATCTCCTCGCGGACCGCGTCATCGCTTCCCGGTAGCAGCCGCGGCGATACGCACCGTGGCGAGCTGAACAAGGCCGACGGCGTCGGCCAGTTCATGATCGGCGTCAACTTCGCAAACAATTTCCGCCAGATCGTGTGCCGCCACCAACAGCTGGTCGCCGACAGCGAAAACCCCCACGTCGGGGAGCTCCGACGGGGGCCGGCCCGGGAACTCCAGACGCTGCGCCCTGACCGCCAACTCGCGTGCCAGGGCCAGTCCTTCGGCCGCCGCGCCCCTGCGCAGAGCGCTCTCCGGAAGCGTTCTGAGACGGTCCGCGGCCGGCTGGACCGCGGAGATCAAAGGGGCTGTATCGAGCACCTCGCAAGCGTATGCGCCCCCGCGGGACTGTTGCCATCGTCCTCACACTCAGGCACCTTGGCGGGAAGGACTCCATAAGGCAGCGTCCGGAGGCGCCGATGTCCCA
Source organism: Streptomyces sp. CNZ301 (assembly GCF_004217425.1). Classification (NCBI taxonomy): domain Bacteria; kingdom Bacillati; phylum Actinomycetota; class Actinomycetes; order Kitasatosporales; family Streptomycetaceae; genus Streptomyces; species Streptomyces sp. CNZ301. Next base: position 5,549,125 of record NZ_SHLG01000001.1, on the reverse strand, counting down.
GATCTTCTCCGAAGAGACCCACCGGAACATGCTCACCCGCATCCCTCACTGCACCGGCCGTGAAGTATCCGAATGGCTGCGGACCGTCGATGAAGGCCCTTCCCTCTTCCGCTTCGAGGAGAAGGTGAGCTGGCTGCGCGGCGAGCACAACCTCGCTTACGGCCACGCGAAAGCGATCATTCACGAGTACGACCTGCGGCGCGCAGCACGCCACCTGTAACCGGCTTTCCAGAACCCACCGGATCTCTTCCGGAGCCCATCCGGATCCGCACCTGCGGCTTCGTACATACGAATCCACACATACGAAGGGGCCCGCGAGGCGTCACCGCCTCCGGGCCCCTTCGCCGCGTCCGTCAGTCGTTGCCCTGAAGGATCGCGATCAGTCGCAGGAACTCCAGGTAGATCCACACGAGGGTCAGCGTCAGGCCGAAGGCGGCCAGCCAGGACTCCTCGCGGGGAGCGCCGTAGGAGATGCCGTCCTCGACCTGCTTGAAGTCGAGCGCCAGGAACAGAGCGCCGATCAGGATGCCGACGACTCCGAACAGGACGCCCATCGCGCCGCTGCGGAAGCCGAGACCGTCACCGCCGCCGAAGACCGCGAACAGCAGGTTCACCATCATCAGCATCACGAAGCCGATGGCGGCGGCCATCGCGAAGCGGTAGAAGCGCCTGTTGACCCGGATGATCCGGGTCTTGTACATCACCAGCACCGCGGTGAAGACCGCCATGGTCCCCAGCACGGCCTGCATCGCCGCGCCGTTCGCGATGTAGCTGTCGACGAAGTTGCTGATCGCGCCGAGGAAGAGACCTTCCAGCGCCGCGTACGCCAGGATCAGCGCGGGCACGGCCTTGCGCTTGAAGGACTGGACGAGGGCCAGCACCATCGCGACGAGGCCGGCACCGATGGCGAGCGGCAGGGCCAGATCGGTGATCCAGGCCACTGCGGCCATGACGACGACGAGGCCCACCGTCATACCGGTGCGGGCGACGACGTCGTCCATCGTCATGACGCCGGTCTGCGGCGGGGCGGCGGGCGGAGCCCCGTGGGGCTGACCGACTGCCTGCGTCTGCTGCTGGGCGTAAGGGTTGTTCGCGTAGGGGTTGTTCGTCGCGTACGGGTTCCCGGCCTGCGGCTGCTGGCCGGCGTCGAAACCGGCATAGCCGCCTGAGCGGCTGAACCCCCGTCGCGAGAAGACCGGGTTGCTGCTCCTCATCTCACTCCTCCATGGCCGTACGGCACGGCACTAGCCTTCAGAGTAATGCGTTAGCAAAAACAGCACGCTACTCCAGTGTCAAGAACGAAGAAAAGTGGGGCGTGGTTCCGGCTTGGTTCCGTTCTTGTACCGGCTCTCCGGGCCTCCCAAACGCGCCGCTCCGGGACCCGGGGCGTTGCCCCGAAAGGCTGAAAGGCCCCCGGTCCGGGGCCCGGTGGGTCCCGCGCGGCTGTACGGCTGTCGCGGAAGCACGTGCGCGCCCGGGACGGTGAGGAGTGTCACCGGTGCGGGGTCCACGGCCGTCCGGGCCGCGCAACCGCCGATGAGCCCCGGCCGGAGGCGGCGCAGGGCGCCAAGAGCCGCTCCCCGAGCCCTTGGTGCGGACGCCGCCGCACACCCGGCGCGGCGATGAGCCAGTCCCTTGCGCCCCCGCGGCCTCACCCCTGCCACCGCCTTGCCGGCGAGGTGCCCGTACCGGGTACGCCGCACACGCGGGCCCGCCTGACGACGGACAACGAACACAGCGCCGGTGGAGGGCAGTTCGGGTGCAGGTGCACTGCAACTCGTACTCGCCGGCGAAGGCGTGGCGGCGGAGGGGTGCCGGCGCACCCCGCGGGTGCCGCGTCGACGCCTCCGTGCGCCAGTGCGTACAGCGACGGGGCGATCGGGGTGGGCACCCCGTCAGTCGAGGACGTGCCCGGTGGTGGCGTCGACGTGTCCGGGGACGGGCTCGTGCCTGTCGCCGACGGACGAGGTGCCGGCGGGTTCGAAGAGGAGCACCGAGGCGCCGTCGGCCGAGGACGGCTTGTGCTCGACACCGCGCGGGACGACGAAGACGGCCCCCTTGCCGAGCACCACCGTCCGCGCACCGGTACCGGCTGCGCCGTCACCGTCGCGCAGCGCGATGCTCAGCTCTCCGTCGAGCACGAGGAAGAACTCGTCGGTGTCCTCGTGGGCGTGCCACAGGTGCTCCCCCGCCACCTTGGCGATCCGGACGTCGTAGTCGTTGACCCGGGTGACGATGCGCGGGCTCCACAGCTGGTCGAAGGCGGCGAGGGCGGTGTGCAGATCGATCGGTTCGTCTCTCATGAGGCCATCGTCACGCTGATGGGCCGGACGCGGGAGTGCCGGGGCGTTCCGCGAAGTCCCGTCCGGACCGCGGGGCCGGACACAGCACCCGGCTGCGTGAGGGCTCCAACCCGTTCGGGCCGGGCGTGGCCACCGAGCTGTTCGGGCTGCGCCGCCCTGACCTGCGAACGCCCTGGTACGAGTTCACGGTGTGCCCCGCGACCCGCGAAGTCCCATGCAGCTCAGGATGTTGGCGCTCTCCGGGGTGGCGGACCCGAGCGCGGCGGCGAGGCGGACACCGTCATCGTGCCCGACCGTCCGGACCCGGAAGTGCGTCCGGGAAGCGCGGTGCTGGACGCGGTACGCCGGGCCGGCGGGCTCGGCACGGAGGCCAGTCCGCGCGCCCGGTTGCGGCGCCGTGCGGCCCCTCCCCCATCGCCCGTCGCCCGTCGCCGCCGGTTCAGCGCGCGCACACCATGACGGGCTCGACGGGCTCGACGGGCTTGAAGGGCTCGGCAGGGCTCCGGGGCGCTTCCGCCGGGGCCGGCTGCCCCCGGCTCGGTCCGCCCCGGCCGGCAAGGCGGCACCCGCCGGAACTTCTGCCGTCGGACACAACTCGGCATGCGCCCGGAGCCGTCACCGTACGATGCATCCGTGATCAGCAACCGCCCGCCGGCTCCCGCCTCCGCCCTCCAGGGGCGTGCCTGGGCGCTGCCGTTGCTGATCACGGCGGTCCTGTGCGGGCTGCTCACGATGCACGGCCTCGGCGCGGTACCCCCGGACGAAGCTCACCCGCACCGGGCGGCGCACTCCGCACCGGAGGCGCCTGCCGCACCGGAGGCCGCTGCGGCAGGCGGTCACGACGCCGGCGTCCACGATGACGGCTCGCGCCACCGGCCCGGTGGTCAGCACGCGGACCAGTGCGAGTGCGACGGCACGGACGGGCACGTCGCCCACGCCGACGCGGCATGTTCGGCGACCGGCACCAGCGGCTCCCCCAGCATGGACGGCCCCGCCTCGACCACGGCCACGGGCCCGGGGCCCGAGACGGCCCCCGGCGGACGGTGCCGGCCGGACACCGGCACCGAGCGGGACCCGCCCTCACTGCACCGGCTTCAACTCCTGCGCATATAGGGGCGCCTCACGGCGCGGCCTCCCGGGGCCGGCGCCGCATCAGGCGCACCTGGAACAAGTAACTCTTCGACACGCAGGAGCAGTACAACCATGACCACACAGCGTTCCACCCTCGGCCGCGCGGCGACCGCCGCCGCCTCCGCCGCGCTCGCGCTGGCTCTCGCGGCCTGCGGCAGCAGCGACGACAAGTCGGCCGGCGACGGCCACGGCTCGGGCCACGACAGCGGGAAGAAGCCCGCGAAGAACGCGGCCGCGGCCGACGTCTCCTTCGCGCAGGGCATGATCCCCCACCACCGCCAGGCCGTGGAGATGTCCGAACTGGCCTCGTCCCGCGCGGAGTCGGCAAAGGTGAAGTCGCTCTCCGAGCGGATCAGCAAGGCCCAGGAGCCCGAGATCGAGAAGATGTCCGGATGGCTGAAGTCGTGGGGCGAGAAGGTCCCCGCGTCGGGCCAGGGTCACTCGGGCCACTCCATGGCCGGGATGATGACGCCCGAGGACATGGAGAAACTGAAGAAGCTGTCCGGTGAGAAGTTCGACCGGGAGTTCCTGCGGATGATGACGGCACATCACGAGGGAGCCGTCGACATGGCCCGCACGGAGGAGTCCGACGGTTCGTACAAGCCGGCGAAGGCCATGGCCCGCGACATCCGGCGCTCACAGACGGCTGAGATCAAGGAGATGCGGGTGCTGCTGAAGAAGTAGCGCCGGCGTCCGCGCCCGGCTCTGCGCGCCCGGCGTCCCGTACGTCGGCTCCGCTCATGCGGCGCCTGATGTGCGGGGCGCCGGCGAACAGCAGCAGCCCCGCGAGCCACGTCCGGGGGGCGCGGAGAGCCAGCAGCCTCGGTGCACGGAGCGAGATCACCCGCGGCCCCCGGTAGGGGGCGGCACGGCGGGTGCGGCGGGAGCGCGGGCCCGTTGCGGCTGACGCAGGATCGGTACGGAGTACGCAGGACCTCGGCGGACACGGACACGGACTCGCCTCGGCGGACGCGGGCCCGGCCCGGCGGACATGGGCCCGGCCCGGCGGACGTGTCCGGTGCGAAGGCCGCTACCGCGGGCGGCCGCTGTCGTCGAAGGCGGGCTTCTCGTCCGAGGGGCCGGCCGGGCCGGACCCTCCGGTGGGCATCGCGGGATGCCGGCCCAGGATGAAAACCCCTCCGACGGCGGCACCCAGCCCGAGGACTTCCGCGGTGACCGCCAGCGGCGTCAAACGGACCGTGTCGCCGAGGAACCCGATGCTGCAGGCGATCCCGGAGAGCGGCTCCGCGGCGGTCAGCGCGGGCAGGGACTGTCGCAGTGCCCCGGCCTCGAAGGCGCTCTGCACCAGCACCAGTCCGACGACGGCCGACGTGACGATGGCGTACGGCTGCCAGCTCGTGACCAGTCCGACGAGGCCGGATTCGCTGAACACCGTGCTCGCCTCCCGGGTCAGGGCGTCCTGAACTCCGTAGAGCACTCCCGCCGCGCCGGCCAGGAGGGGAGGCTCCTCGACAAGACGCAGATTACGGGCGATCACGACCATCACCAGGGCCACCGCCACCACCGACCCCAGCACCAACCAGCGCCGGAAAGCACCGATCTGGGCGTCGTCGTTGCCCTGCGGGGACCCCGCGGCCACGAATACGGCCACGCCTCCGCTGAGCAGCACCACTCCCGCCCAGCCGCTGCCGCCGAGCCGCTGGCCGCTGATCCGCCGTGCCAGCGCCATCGCGAAGAGAAGATTGGTGGCCAGCAGAGGCGCGACCCGGGAGACGTCCCCTTGTGCCAGTGCGGCGGCGCTGAGGAGCTGGCCGATCACCATGAAGCCGATGCCGCAAAGCCAGCGCGGCACCTTCATCAGGTCCAGAAGCAGCCGGAAGGAGAGGATGTCGGCCAGCGGGGCGCGGGCCGCGGCCTCCTGCTGGAGTACGAACCCGAGACCCAGAAAGCAGGCCCCGACCAGGCCGTACACGTAGACCATGATCGACATGCCACTCCACGGCGCTTGAGCGGGCCCCGCGGCGCACTGCGGGCCGTCCGGATCCGGCGTATCCGTCTGATGACTCTCAGCATCTCCCAAATGTCCCGGCCCCGGAGGCTGCGAGGCCGCGACACAGGTGATTGCCCACGGAGCGGACCAAAGGCCCCGGCACGCTCACGGTCCGCCCGCGCGCGGACGGTACGAGCGGGGCCGAACACGGATCGCGGGCAATGACACCGCCGTCGTGCGGGTGGCGGTGGCCGGAATGACCACCAAGGGCGGAGCCTCCGGCCTCGCTTCCGCAACAGCCCCACCGCGCCCGCCCTGCGCTGAATAGCGTTGAGACATGAGTCTGATGACCGAGGGGGAAGCACCAGGGCCGGTCCGCTTCTACCTGGCCTGTGACGATGTCGGCTGTCCGTCCCGCGCCGTCTTCGACCTCGTGATCGACGAGCCTCCGCCGCCGATCGAGGACGACCTCTTCGGGCACATCCTGCACAGCAGCGCCCGCGCTGCCCCCTACATCGAGGAGCAGGGCTGGACCTTCACGCAGGGGGTCGGCTACTGGTGTCCGACCTGTTCCACGCCCCGGTCCGAACGCCCCGCTCCGCCCAGGCCCGGACGGCGCCAGCCCCCGCGCCGTCAGCGACGCGACCCGCGCGGCCCGCAGTAGGCGCCGCGACGCTCCGCACACGGAAGCGGCACAGCCTTCCACGCTCCGTGACCCGCCTGACAGAACACCCGAGCCCAGCCATGCGCCCGTGCGCCCCTCCGGCAACCGCGTGCGCCCGTGAATTCAAGCCGTTCCCGGACTCCCGCCCCGTGCGGCGGCGGGGCACCTATGTTCAGCTTTCCCCCAGGGGTCCGCTCTGCCCGCTCTGCCTGCTGCGGTTGTATCTGCTCCCGTATGGATCGACCCTGTAAGAAACGTATCCGGCTGGACTGGTGCCATGAATGCGTGGAGCGAGGCGGAGACCACCGACTTCCGTGGGCCACTCGACGTGGCGAGCGGCGCCACCGTACTGCTCGACCACGAGAACGTGATCACCGGGTGGAGCGCGGCCGCAAAGGCCCTCTTCGGATATGAACCGCTCGAGATCCTGGGCCGGCCGCTCGAGACGCTGATAGTGGGGAGAACATCCCAGGAACAGCCGTTCATCGAGCTCCTCGACCGGTCCGCCGGGCCCGCATGCCGCAGCGAGGCCGGCATCGCCCGTCACCGGGACGGCCACAGCATCGACGTGGCGACGACGGTCTGCTCACTCGCCGGGAAGGACGACTCCCCGCAGATCATGGTCGCGGCGGCGCTGGAACCGCTGCGGGGCTGGGAGGCGCACCAGGCCATGCTCCGCGGGCTCGCCACGCAGTCACCCATCGGCCTGGGCATCTACGACACCGATCTGCGCCTGACGTGGATAAACGCGAAGTACCAGAGCGAGATAGACCGCAGGTTCAGCGAGTTCGCAGGCAAGCGCGTCGACGAGCTGTACGACGGCGGCGAGGTGATCTCCGAGGGTTATCCGAGCTCGCTGGAAGACGTCATGCAGAACGTGATCGACACCGGCAAGCCGGTCTTCGGTCTGCTCTATGAGGCCCGGCCGCCCGTCGACCCGGAGCACGACCACGTCTGGTCGTGCGCGTACTACCAGCTCAAGGACCCCGACGGGCACGTGCTCGGCGTCTGCGAGGACGCGCTCGACATCACCGAGCGCTACCGTGCCCAGCAGCGGCTCGCGCTGACGGTGCGCGCCGGGGTGCGCATCGGCACCACCCTCGACATGATCACCACCGCCCGGGAGATCGCCGAGGTGGCCATCCCCGCCTTCGCCGACAACGTCACCGTGGACCTGGCGGAGGGGGTGCTGGAGGGCGAGGAGCCCCGGCCGTACGGAGATGCACCGTCCATGATCAGAGTGGTGGAGCGCGTGGGCAGCCCGTACGCGGGCGCCGTGAGCGAGGACGCGCCCTCCACGGGGCCCTTCCCCGTCGGCTACGAGCCCGGTTCGCCGCAGCTGATCTCGCTCGCGTCCCGAAAGGCCGTCACGGTCCACAGCGAACGCGGGGCGGAAACACCCGAGGGCGAGAGCGGCGTCCACTCCACGCTCGCCGTGCCGTTGCGCGCCAGGGGCACCACGATGGGCCTGGTCACCTTCATGCGCAGCGGGAACCCGGCGCACTTCGACAACGACGAGCTCGCCCTCGCCAACGAGCTGGCGACCCGGACCGCTCTGTCCGTCGACAACGCCCGCCGCTACACACGTGAGCGCGCCTCCGCGCTGACGCTTCAGCGCAACCTCCTGCCCAGGAGGCTGCCCGAGCTGTCGGCCGTCGACGTGGCGCACCGCTATCTGCCGTCCGACGTGGGACTGGGCGTCGGCGGCGACTGGTTCGACGTGATCGCTCTGTCCGGGACGCGGGTGGGAATGGTCGTGGGCGACGTGGTCGGCCACGGCGTGAACGCCGCCGCCACCATGGGGCGTCTGCGCACCACGCTCCGGGCTCTGGCGCGGCTGGATCTCGCTCCCGACGAGCTGCTCTCCCGGCTGGACGACCTCGTGCTTCAGGGCGCCGAGGACCAGGAGCCGGACGCCGTCCCCGGCACGGACGAGGGGCTCGGCGTCGCTTGCCTCTACGTCGTGTACGACCCGGTCTCCCGTGTGTGCACCGCCGCCCGGGCGGGCCATCCTCCCGCCGCCAGCGTCGATCCGGAGGGCAACTTCACCCTGCTCGACATCCCGCCCGGCCCTCCGCTGGGCGTCGGCGGGCTGCCCTTCGAGTCGATGGAGACCGAACTGCCGGAGGGCAGCCTCCTCGCTCTCTTCACCGGGGGCCTCGTCCAGGACCGCGACCGCGACATCGACACCGGCGTCGCGAAGCTCGAAGGCGTCCTGAGCGACCGCCGGGCCACACTCGAGGAGCTGTGCGACCGGACCCTGAACGAGCTCCAGCCCGACGGTCCGGCCACCGACGACGCCGCACTCCTGCTCGCCCGTACGCACGAGTTGGGCGCGGACCAGGTCATCGGCTGGGAGCTGGACGCCGAGCCCAGCGCGGTCTCCCACGCACGGGCCGTGGTCATGGACCAGCTGGACCAATGGGGCCTGGACGAGCTGGCGTTCACCACCGAACTCGTCGTCAGCGAACTCGTCACCAACGCCATCCGGCACGCGATCGGCCCGGTGTACCTGCGCCTCATCCGGGACCGCAGCCTGCACTGCGAGGTCTCCGACAAGGGACACACCTCGCCCAACCTGCGGCACAGCGCGACCGACGACGAGGGCGGGCGCGGTCTGTTCATCGTGGCGCAGATGGTGCAGCGCTGGGGCACCCGGTACACGACGTCGGGCAAGACCATCTGGACGGAGCAGGCACTGCCCTGAGCCTTCGACGAGTTGGACGGGCGGGGTGGCCGCGGCCATGGACCCGGCTCATGCAAGAGGTGCCGGACCGGTACGGCTGATGCGCAATGGGTGGTGCCCGGAGCCGGACTTGAACCGGCACGGCCCTCAGGGCCAACGAGGTTTAAGCTCGTCGTGTCTACATTCCACCATCCGGGCACCGGCTCCGGACCCGCGATCGGTTACTCAGCGCGCGGGCTCCTATACCCCAGGGTGCAGGAAGAGCCTATCCAGCGTCAGACCCCCAACTGCGGGGCGTCAGCCCGATGTTGTCTTATTTTATGGGCAACTGACGAGGCGTCAGTACCGCGTCTCCCACTTCGGAGCGCGTCCGGATCACGTCCCTGGCGCGGGGAAATGACGGAAAGTCGCCGTCCGGACACCGGAATCCGCCTTCCGCCGACCGCCTCGCGCCTCCCGCCCGCCCCCATGTGAGATGCCCGCCCGCCGTCTCGGGGACGCCGTCATACCCAGGGATGACCGCGCGACCGGGAGGTACCTCGCAAGGCGTGCCCCGATACCGGCATGGGGGGTGATCCGCCGGGGGCGCACAGGAGGACAACATGGTGTGGTCCCGAGATCCGTACACCGTCCGACAGGAGCGCACTCCCGTGACAACCACCTACTCCTCCCGCGTACCGGCCGCCGCAGCGCCCGCCGGCATCGCCGCAGCGCGCGCCACGGACCTCTCGAAGGTCTACGGGCAGGGCGAGACCAAGGTGGTCGCGCTCGACCGGGTCTCCGTCGAATTCCGCAAGGCCGAATTCACCGCGATCATGGGGCCGTCGGGGTCCGGCAAGTCGACCCTGATGCACTGCATGGCCGGCCTCGACTCGGTCTCCAGCGGCAGCGCCGTCATCGGTGACACCGAACTGACCAAGCTCAAGGACAAGAAACTGACGAAGCTGCGCCGCGACCGCATCGGCTTCATCTTCCAGGCGTACAACCTGCTTCCGACGCTCAACGCCCTGGAGAACATCACGCTCCCCCTCGACATCGCGGGCCGCAGGACGGAACAGGCCTGGCTGGACCGCGTCATCGAGACGGTGGGGCTCTCCGGACGGCTCAAGCACCGCCCCAGCCAGCTCTCCGGCGGTCAGCAGCAGCGCGTCGCCGTGGCCCGCGCGCTCGCGAGCAGGCCGGAGATCATCTTCGGCGACGAGCCGACGGGCAACCTCGACTCCCGCGCCGGAGCGGAGGTGCTCGGCTTCCTGCGCAACTCCGTACGGGAGTTGGGCCAGACGATCGTCATGGTCACCCACGACCCGGTGGCCGCCTCCTACGCGGACCGCGTCGTCTTCCTCGCGGACGGTCGCATCGTCGACGACATGTTCGGGCCGACCGCCGAGTCGGTGCTCGAGCGCATGAAGAACCTCGACGCCAGGGTGCGTACGAACTGAGCCGCGCCCGGGCGGGCACCCCGCGGGACCCACGACCGCGCCACTCCCGCCGAGGCGATCAACAGCAGGACCCGGCGCCGGAGCCGGCCCAGGACAGCCGGGCCGCCGGACTCCGCGGTCCCCAGAACCCCGCGTTCCCGGAACCCCACGACCCCGGAACCCCGAACCCAGGACTCACCGATGCTCCGTACAGCCTTGCGCAACGTCTTCGCGCACAAGGCCCGGCTGCTGATGACCGTGCTCGCCGTGATGCTCGGCGTGGCATTCGTCTCCGGCACCCTGGTCTTCACCTCGACCATCTCCGACGCGTACCAGAAGAGTTCGGAGAAGGGCTACAGCAACGTCGACCTCGCCATCGAACCGGCGGCGGGCGGCGATCCCGGACCGCCCGGCCGGCCGCCGGGTGACCAGAAGCGGCTGACCCAGGCCACTCTCGACAAGGCGCGCGGGCTGCCCGGCGCCGAGAGCGCCAGCGGCTCCGTCACCGGCTTCACCGCGCTCGCCGACAAGCACGGCAAACTCGTCGGCGAGGGCTGGCAGACCACCGGCGGCAACTACGACTCCGGCCGCAACGGCAAGGGCGAGGACGCCCGTTACCCGATGAAGAACGGCCGGGCACCGCAGAACTCCGACGAGGTGGCCATCGACTCCGCGACGGCGAAGCGCGTCGGCTTCGAGGTCGGCGACACCGCCCGCATGTCGGTCAACGGCCCGGTCCTCAAGCAGCGCGTGGTCGGCATCTTCACCACCGACGACGGAAATGTGGCCGCGGGCGGCACGCTCGTACTCTTCGACACCCCCACCGCGCAGCGGCTCTACGCCCTGCCGGGACAGTACGACCAGATCACGCTGAAGGCCGCGGACGGCACGTCGCAGGCCCAGCTGAAGTCCCAGGCGGAGAAGATCCTTCCCAAGGGCGCGGACGCGGTCACCGGCAAGAAGCTCGCCGCCGACCAGTCCGAGAGGATCAAGGAGGGCATGAGCGGCATGCAGACGGCGATGCTGGTCTTCGCCGGCATCTCGCTGTTCGTCGGCATCTTCATCATCGCCAACACCTTCACCATGCTCGTCGCACAGCGCACCAAGGAGCTCGCCTTGCTGCGCGCAGTGGGCGCCGGCCGCCGTCAGGTGACGCGCTCGGTGCTCATCGAGGCTCTGGTCGTGGGCTCCGTCGCCGCGGTGGCGGGGCTGGGGGCAGGCGTCGGCATCGGGGCGGCCCTGCGTTCGCTCATGGGCAGGTTCGGCGCGACCGTGCCGGACGGGCCGCTCGTCGTGGACGGAACGGCCATCGGGGCCTCGCTCGCCACGGGCATCGTGGTGACGGTGCTCGCCGCCTGGCTTCCCGCCCGCAAGGCCGCGAAGATCCCGCCGGTGGCGGCGATGAGCAGCGTGCACGCGGCGGCGACGACACGTTCGCTGGTCATCCGCAACACGATCGGCGCGCTTCTGGCCGGCGCGGGCACGGCACTGGTGCTGTACGGGGCCGGGATGGACGACCGGGACACGGCCAAGATTCCGCTTTCGGCGGGCGCCGCCACCCTCCTCATCGGCGTCTTCGTCCTGACGCCGCTGCTGTCGCGGCCGCTGATCGCCGCGGCCGCGCCGTTCATGCGGATCTTCGGCGTCTCGGGGAAGCTGGCCCGGCAGAACTCGGTGCGCAATCCGCGCCGGACCGCCGCGACGGCGTCCGCGCTGATGATCGGGCTCACCCTGATCACCGGTCTGACCGTGGTCGCCGGGAGTGTGCAGCAGGCCGTCGAGAAGATGGCGACCGACTCTCTCAGGGCGGACTACACCGTCAGCATGGCCAACCAGACGCCGCTCTCACCGGACGTCGAGCGGAATCTGGCCCGCGAGGACCAGGTCGAGTCGGTGAGCCCGATGCGCAACTCCCCCGCCCGGGTGGGCAGTTCCACCGAGTACCTGACGGGCGTCGACGGCGGGACGATCAGCGACCTCACCGACCTGCCGTTCGTCTCCGGCGGCTGGGACGGTCTGTCCGGCAACAAGGCCGTGGTGGACAAGGACACCGCCAAGAAGAAGAACTGGAAGACCGGTTCCACCTTCCCCGTCACCTTCGAGGACGGGAAGAAGACCCGGATGACCGTCTCGGGGGTCTACGAGGGCAACGAGATGGTGCGGGGCATCATGCTCGACACCGGAACACTCGACCCGCACCTCAAGCAGCCATCGAGCATGCAGGTGATGGTGAAGACGAAGGACGGCGCGAGTAGTTCGGTCAAGGCGTCTCTGGAGAAGGCCCTGGGCAACAATCCGGCGGTGCTCGTCCAGGACGAGAAGGACGTCACGGAGTCCATCGCCAAGATCTTCACGCTGATGCTCAACATGCTCTACGGGCTGCTCGCCATGGCGGTGGTCGTGGCCGTACTGGGTGTGGTCAACACCCTGGCGATGTCCGTCTTCGAACGCTCGCAGGAGATCGGGATGCTGCGCGCCATCGGCCTGGACCGGAGGGGCATCAAGCGGATGGTGCGGCTGGAGTCGCTCGTCATCTCGCTCTTCGGCGGGGTGCTCGGCATCGGACTCGGCGTGTTCTTCGGGTGGGCCGCGGGCAAGGTCGTCGGACTGTCGCTGTCGACGTACTCACTGGTGCTGCCGTGGGAACGGATCGGGATCTTCCTCGGGCTGGCAGCGGTCGTGGGCATGCTGGCCGCGCTGTGGCCGGCGCGGCGGGCCGCCAAGCTCAACATGCTTACCGCGATCAAGACCGAGTAGTCCCGCTGCCGTTGCCGTGCCCACGGGTCCGCCGCGGGCACGGCGACGGCCTGGCACGGGCACAACCGCGGCCCGGTCCCCTCACCCCCGGGGGACCGGGCCGCGGTGTTGCGCAGCGGCTCCTGTGCGGCTGCTCAGCCGGGCGCGTCACCGAAGTCGGGGACGGGGAGCCGCTCGCCGTCCCGCAGCGCCGAGTCGTGCGCGACGACGCCGGGCAGCGTGTAGCGGGCCGCGACCCAGGCGTTGACCGAGGGCAGCGTGCTGTCGTTCACGGCGTTGACGAAGTCGTCGACGAGGAAGTGGTGGCTTCCCTCGTGGCCGTTGGGCGCGTGGGCGAACTCCGCGGGCAGCCGGGCGCGGTCGTGCACCGGAGCCGTACCGGAGATGAAGGCGTCACGCAGCGCGGGCGAGACGTCGGCGAGCGACGGGTCGTCCGCGGAGAGGGTCGGGACGGCCTGAAGATGCTCCGAGACGTCCCGCACGCCGGTCTTGTCCTGCCAGAAACTCACGGTCGCCAGCTGCTCGAAGCTGCCCTCGGTGCCGAAGAAGCGGAAGCGGGACTCCCGGATGTGTGAGGGGTACCCGACGCGGCGGAACTCGTTCGTGCGGAACGATCCCCCGCCTGCGACCTCGAAGAGCGCCGTCGCGTTGGAGAAGTCGTTGCCGAACTGGCTGATCTCCCGGTCGAAGACGCCGTCGCCCCGCTCGTCCCGGACACCGACCGCGCTGACGCTCGTCGCGTACGTCTGCCAGGCGCCCAGCACGCCGCCGATGCTGTGCGTGGGGTAGAGCAGCGGCGGGTAGCTGGCCGTCTCCTTCCACCGCTCGCCCCCGCTGTAGCGGTAGGCGTCGTAGAAGCCGAGGTCCATGTCGTGGACGTAGTCTCCCTCGGCGTAGAACAGCCGCCCGAAGCCGCCGTCGGCGATCTTCTCGCGCGCGTAGACGGTTGCCGGGTTGTAGTGGCTGGTCTCGCCCATCATGTACGTCAGGCCGGTCTCCTTGACGGCCTCGATGATGGCTGCCGTCTCCTCCTCCGACACCGCCATGGGCACGGCGGAGTAGACGTGCTTGCCCGCGCGCAACGCCCGCACCGCCAGCGGACCGTGGGTCCAGCGCTGGGTGAAGAGGGCGACAGCGTCGACGTCGGATTCGAGCATGTCGTCGAACGAGGCCGCGGTTCCCGCCAGCCCTTCCGCGGCGACGAGCCGTTCGGCGCGCTCGGGCAGGAGGTCCGTGACATGTATCGCGCCGACGCCGGGGTGCAGGCGGAAGAGCTTGGCGAACGATCCGGCGAACTGGCCGGCGCCGACGATTCCGATGGAGAAGGGCACGAGCGAAAGCCTTTCCTGTGCGTGCCGTGATTACTCGGTACTCAATTGTTCTGCTGACTCAATTGTCTTGCTCAAAAAGGAAGTTGATCTGTTTGTTCGTCTCCGTGAGGGAGCCGGCCGGGGAGTCGCCCGCGTAGATCTCCTGCATGGCGGGGATCAGCATCGCGTTGATGTCGGCGGCGTGATCGCTGACCGGGAAGGAGAAGGTCGTCCCTTCCTCGATGTGGCGGGTGAAGGGCGAGACGTCAAGCCCGTTCTCGCGGTGGGCGGCTATGGCCCTCTTCGTTCCCCCGGGAGTGGCGGGGAAGACCGTCGCGTCCTTGCCCACCAGCTTCTGGCACTCGTCCGAGGCCAGGAAGGCGACCCACTTCGCCGCGCCCCGCTTGTTCTTCGCTCCCTTCGGTATGGAGTCGGCGAGACCGCCGAGCATCGAGGCACGCTTGCCCGTCGGGCCCTTCGGCGTCGGCGCTATGCCCAGGTCGACGCCCTTGAGACCGGCGAACGTGCTGAGCATCCAGGAGCCGTGCATGGCGAGGGCCGCCTTGCCCGAACCGAGCTGGGTCTCGGGGTGGTTGGTGTCCGAGTAGTCCTCCAGGGGCGCCATGTAGCCCTTCTCGGCGAGGCCGAAGTACCAGCCGAGGGTCTTCTGCAAGGTCTTCTGGTCGTAGTTGTAGTGCTCGCCCCACGGGTTCTTGTCCATGTAATGCCAGCCGGCCGAGGCCGCGAAGGAACTCCACTGTGTCTGGCCGCTGTTGTCTCCCCCGGCGTCGTTGGTGGCCAGTCCGTAGCGCACGACGTTGTCCTTGTCGAAACCGGGCTCGTCCCCGCGCTTGCCGTTCGCGTCGACCGTCAGCCGGGCGAGGGTCTTCTCGAAGCTGCCGCCGTCGCGCGGATTCCAGGCCAGGTCGCGCAGTTCGGCGTCGCTGACGCCGGCCGCCCTGGTGATCTTCTTGTTGTAGAAGACGCCGACCGTGTCCCAGTCCTTCGGGGCGCCGTAACGGTGGCCGTCCCGGCCGATCCACGGTTTCCCGAGGCCCGGTTCGAAGTCCGAGTCCTCGATGCCGCGGGTCGGGCCCAGCTCGTCCAGCGGGCTGAGCGCGCCGAGCCCCTCGTACTGCGGGTACTTCGCGACGTGGTTGGTGAAGACGTCCGGCTGGGTGCCGGCGATGAAGCTCGACGTGAGCTTCGTCCAGTACGAGTCCCACCCGATCTGGGTGATGTCGACGCTCAGACCTGGGTTCTTCTTGTGGAACGCCTTCGCGCACGCCTCGTACGCGGGCTTCTGCGCGGCGTCCCACATCCAGTACGAGACCGTGTGCCCGTCCCCTGCGGAGGAGGCTGCCTGCGGTGCACAGCCGGCGACGGGGAGGGCCAGCGCCAGCGCCACGAAGGGGGCCGCGCGGGCGCGGGCGGACATGCGGCGCCGGTCGCCGCGTGATGCGGTGCTCATCCCACTCTCCTTCACTTGATGCCGCTGAAGCCGATGGAGTTCACGATGCGTTTCGCCAGCAAGGCGAAGATCAGCACCATGGGCAGCGCGGCGACGAAGGTCGCCGCCATCAGGCCGGCCCAGTCGGTGCCCGTCTGCGGGGTCTGCGAACGGAAGACGCTGAGCGCGACGGTCAGCACCCGCGAACTGCCGCTGTAGGAGACCATCAGCGGCCAGAAGTACTCGTTCCAGGCAGTGATGTAGGTGAGGATGCTCAGTGTCGCGACGGGAGCCGTGGACATCGGCAGGATCAGCCGGAAGAAGACGCGGACCCGCCCGGCCCCGTCGATGAGCGCGGCCTCCTCCACCTCGCGGGATATGCCGAGGAAGAACTGACGCAGGAAGAAGACGGCGAACGGCATCGTCATGAACACCATCGGCGTCGCGATGCCGAACAGGCTGTCCACCAGGCCGGTTTGCTTGATCAGTACGAAGTTCGGCAGCAGCGTGAAGACGGCGGGGATCATCAGGCCGCCCAGCACGAAGCCGAACACCGCGTCCCGCCCGCGCCAGCGCAGCCGGGCGAAGGCGTACGCGGCCATCGCGGCGAAGAACACCTGGAAGAAGGTGACGAGCGTGGCGACCACGACCGAGTTCGCCAGGTAGCGCCAGAAGTCGAGCGAGCCGCCTGACCCTCCCTCGGCGAGCGCCTCCTCGGTGCTCTGCAGCCCGAAGACCCTGAGGAAGCCGCCAGGACTGAAGTCGACGGGGAGCGGCGAGGCAGGCGCCTGCGCCAGGGCCGTGTTCGTGGACAGGGCCGTCCTCAGCATCCAGTAGAACGGGAACAGCGTGATCAGGGTGACCCCGGCCATCGCCGCCCAGGCCAGCACACGCCCCCACGAGAGCGGACGCCGCTCTCGCTTCGGGCCGGCCGGCTCCCCGCGGGTCTCCGGTTCGCTGCCGGTCCCCGCATGCGTCATCGTTGCCGTCACTTCGGACCTTCCCTTCTCAGCCGAGGTCCGAGCGGCCGGCGCGCATCAGCCGGTACTGGAAGACGGTGATGGCGGTCAGTACGAGCATCAGGGCCACAGATATCGCCGAGGCGTAGCCGAACTGCAGGCGGTCGAACGCCAGGTCGTACACGTACAGCTGCAGCACGTTGGTGGCGTTGGCGGGCTTGCCGTCGGTGGTGACCGAGACGGTGTCGAACACCTGGAACGAGCCGATGACCGTGATGATCAGGACGAGCGACAGGATCGGCCGCAGCAGCGGAAGGGTGATGGAGCGGAACATGCGCCACTCGCTCGCGCCGTCGACGCGGCCCGCCTCATAGACCGTCGGCGGTATGGACTGCAGTCCGGCGAAGATCAACAGCGCCGTGTAGCCCACGTGCCGCCACACGTTGACGAGAGCGATCGTCGGTATGGCCCATGAGGCGTCGCCGAAGAAGGCGATCCGCTCGAAGCCGAGCCATTCGATGATCTCGTTGCCGACTCCGAGCTGCGTGTCCAGGATCCACAGCCACACGATGCCGGCGACGACGTTCGAGACCAGGTAGGGAGCCAGGACGACCCCCCGGAGAACCGTCGAGCTGGTGAGCCTGTGCATCAGCACGGCTATCAGGAGCGCGACGACGGTCTGCACGCCGATGTTGACCACGACGTAGTGCAGGGTCACCCCCAGCGAGTCCCAGAAGACCGGGTCGTTGACGAGGCGCCGGTAGTTGTCGAGGCCCACCCACTTCTCCGGGGAGAGCAGGTCGAAGCTGGTGAAGCTCAGATAGACGCCGCGCAGCGTCGGCCACACCAGGAAGGCCAGGTACCCGATCATCGCCGGGGCGACGAAGAGGAGAGCCGTACGGGCTTCTCCGGGAGCACGTCCCGGGGCCGGGCTCGCAGTCGTCGGTTTGATCACGGCCACCGGCAGACCTCCTCGTCCGCACCGCCTCAGGGGTTCATCTCGATGGATTTACTTCTACGTGGAAGTTATTGTGAGTGTCAAGGCGTCTCACACGGAAGATTCCGTGCCGAAATCGAGCACGTATAGTTCTGCACGGAACTTAACCGGGGCTCGCATAGGCTGAGATTCCCCACGTCCAAGTACCGTCGCGGAGGCTGTGATTGAACGGTTCGAAGAGTCCGGGCAGTTCGGGTGGGTCGGCCCCGAGCTGGAGGCCGCTGACTCCCACGGAGCGCGCGGTCGCCATCGAGGTGCTCAAGAACGGCCCGACCTCCCGCAGTGAGATCGCCCGGCAGCTGGGCATGTCCGGCGGCAGCCTCACGCGTCTCGCGAAGCCGCTGATCGACTCCGGCCTGCTGCTGGAGGGGCTCACGCCGGCGACCACAGCGGGGCAGGGCCGCCCGGGGCGTCCGCTGGACATCGTCACCGAGCCCTGGCACTTCGTGGGTCTGAAGATCACCGGCGACATGGTCTACGGGGTGGTCACCACTCTGAAGAGCACCGTGGTCCGACGGGAGGACCGCAAGCTGGGCTCCTCCGAGCCCGATGCCGTCGCCGATGTCGCTCACTCGATCGTGCGGTCCTTCGCCGAGGAGTTCCCGCATCTCGCGGGCATCGGCGTCGGCCTCGCAGGCCCGGTCCGTGGACGGTCCGTGGCCGTCGACTCCCCGTACCTGGGCTGGCACGAGGTGGCTTTCGCCGGCCTTCTCGAGGAGCGGACCGGACTGCCGGTGGTGGTGGAGAACGACGTCGCGGCGCTGGTCGAGGCGGAGACATGGTTCGGCGCCGGGCGCGGCTTCGACCGCTTCGCCGTCCTGACCATCGGCGCGGGCATCGGCTACACGCTCGTCATCAACGGGGAGGCCGTCCGCCCCTCCGACGACTACCACGGCACGGCGGAGCGCTGGATCCTCGACCCGTCCGGCCCGCTGACCCCCGAAGGTGAACGCGGCAGCGCCGCCTCGCTGCTCACCGTCCAGAGCATCGAGCACCAGGTCCGCGCCGCCACCGGCCACTCCCTCGGCTACGAGGAGATCCTGCGGCACGCCCGCGAGAAGGACCCGGCGGCCTCGCGCGTCATCGGCGAGGCCGCCCGCGCACTGGGCATCCTCATCTCGCACATCGCGAACTTCGCCCTGCCGGAGAAGATCCTGCTCGCGGGCGAGGGTGTGGGGCTGATGGACGTGGCCGGGGACGCGGTCTTCGACGCCATCCAAGCGCACACGAATCCGCACGCCGACCCGGTGAACCTGGAGACGAAGGTCTCCGACTTCCACGACTGGGCACGCGGCGCCGCGGTGCTCGCGATCCAGGTGCTCGTGCTCGGCGACGAGACCGCCGAGTGACCGGAGGGGGTACACCGGTGGCGGTGCACCCCCTCCGGTCACGCCTCACGACCGTCACACCGCGCGCCACTCCCTGGTGCGCAGCGGCAGCCCCGACGCGCCGCCGGGCGGGGTGCGGACCGCGAGGATCTGGTTGATGCCGATCCGGTTGTGCTCGAAGGCGAGCGCCGAAGCGGCCATGTACAGCCGCCACACCCGCGCACGTCCGTACGAGCTGAGACGTGCGGCCTCGCTGAAGGCCGCCTCCAGGTTGGCGACCCAGGCGCGCAGCGTCAGCGCGTAGTGCTCGCGCAGCGATTCGAGGTCGCGCACCTCGAACCCCGCCTCCTCCAGCACGGAGGCCGTCTGCCCGACGGGAGCGAGCTCTCCGTCCGGGAAGACGTACGCGTCGATGAACTCGTCGACCTCGTAGGCGGATTCGTCGCTCACGGGGCGGCGCCCGATCTGGTGGTTGAGCAGGCGCCCGCCCGCCCGCAGCAGCTCGTACAGGTCGCCGGCGTATTCGCGGTAGCGCTCCCGGCCGACGTGTTCCGCCATACCGATCGAGGAGATCGCGTCGTACGGTCCGTCGCGCACCTCGCGGTAGTCCTGCACGCGGACCTCCACACGGTCCGTCAGCCCCTCCTCCGCCACGCGCTTGCGGGCGTACGTGGCCTGCTCCTGCGAGAGCGTGATGCCGACGGCACGCACCCCGTACTCGCGCGCCGCGTGCAGCACCAGCGAGCCCCATCCGCATCCGACGTCCAGCAGCCGCTGCCCCTCACGCAGCGCCAGCTTGCGGCAGACCAGGTCGAGTTTGGCGCGCTGGGCGTCCTCGAGCGTGAAGGTCTGCCCCGCCGCCGCGGGCTTCCAGTAGGCGCACGAGTAGACCATGCTCGGGCCGAGGACGAGCCGGTAGAAGTCGTTGCCCACGTCGTAGTGGTGGCTGATGGCCCGGCGGTCGCGGCTGCGGGTGTGCCGGACACCCAACCGCCTGCGCCGCTCCTCCGCGGGCGGTGACGGCGGCGGCAACGTGCCTCCGAGCACGAGCAGTTCACGGACGGCGGCGCGTACACCCGGGTCGCGTACGCGGTCGAGAGCGGCGCGCAGCCGGCTCGGCGAGGGCTCCCGCTCGCTCTCGTTCTTCTCCCACATCAGGCCCGCCAGCCGGTCGAGCAGCCCGTACAGCTCACCGTCCCCGTCGGTGTCGAGCTCCCCGGCCACCCAGGCGCGGGCCAGGCCCAGTTCGCCCGGCCGCCACAGGACGCGGCGCAGCGCGCGCCGGTGGCGTACGCGGAGAACGGGAGCGCCGGCCGGTCCGGCCTCACTGCCGTCCCAGGCGCGGATGCGGACGGGGAGAGGCGCGCCGAGGAGCCGTTCGATGAGGGCGCTGAGTCGTGACGCGACATCGGTCATTGCACACACCTCCATACGGAAGGGGTGGAACCCCGTATATGCAACACGATTGTCGTGCGAACCATGCCGACTCACACACCGGTTTGTCGCCGCGTCACCTCGCGGAAAGAGTGCGAGGTCCGTGCGGGAACCGCGAAGGGGGCGCCCGCCCCACGGATGGCGGACGCCCCCTTCGCGGAGGTCTTCGGTGTCCTTCGCGGATCACCTCACGGGCAGGCTCAGGAAGCCTTGGCCTCTTCCCGGTGGTTCACGGCACGGCTCTCCTTGACCCGGGTCTTGCGCTCGGCCGCGGCCTCCTCCGCCGCGGCGGCGGTCACGGGCGAGGCGGCCTCGTAGAACTCCTCGCGGGGGTGTTCCATCGCGCCGAGGGAGACGACCTCACGCTTGAGGAACATCGCGAGCGTCCAGTCCGCGAAGACGCGGATCTTGCGGTTCCAGGTGGGAACGGCGAGGCCGTGGTACGTGCGGTGCATGTACCAGGCGAGGCGCCCCTTGAGTTTGATCCGGGTCTTGCCGACGACGATCATCGCGACGCCCTTGTGCAGCCCGAGTCCGGCGACAGCTCCCTTGTTGCCGTGCTTGTAGGCGCGCTGCGGGAAGCCGCGAAGCGCCGAGATGATGTTGTCGCCCAGCACCTTCGCCTGCCGCAGAGCGTGCTGCGCGTTCGGCGGGCAGTAGGCACCGTCCTTGCCCGCGGCCAGGTCCGGAACCTGGGCGTTGTCCCCGGCGGCCCAGATGTGGCCGGAGCCGCGGACCTGCATGGTCGCGTCGACGTCCACGTGCCCCTTGGGGCCCAGCGGCAGTCCGAAGCGGGCCAGCGCCGGGTTGGGCTTGACGCCCGCCGTCCACACGATGGTGCTGGAGTCGACCTCGAGGCCGTTGCTGAGCTCGACGTGACCGCCGACGCAGGACTTCATCGAGGTGCCCAAGTAGCACTCGACACCGCGGCTCTTGAGGTGCTCGAGTCCCCACTCGCCCAGCTTCGGACCGACCTCCGGCAGGATGCCGGGGGCGACGTCGACGAGGATGAAGCGCATGTCCTCGCGCCGGACGTTCGGGTAGTACTTCGCCGCGTCGCGCGCCATGTCCTCGACCTCGCCGACGGTCTCGGCGCCCGCGAAGCCCCCGCCGACGAAGACGAAGGTCAGCGCGCGGCGCCGAACGTCCTCGTCGTTGGTCGAGTCGGCCTTGTCCAGCTGCTCCAGCACGTGGTTGCGCAGCCCGATGGCCTCCTCGACGCCCTTCATGCCGATGCCGTTCTCGGCGAGTCCGGGGATCGGGAAGGTCCGTGAGACCGCGCCCATGGCGATGACCAGGTAGTCGAAGGGCAGGTCGTACGCCTCTCCGACGAGCGGCGCGATCGTGGCGACCTTGCTCTCCTGGTCGATCGTCGTCACACGGCCGGTGAGGACCTCGGCCTTGGGCAGCACACGCCGCAGCGGAACCACGACGTGGCGCGGTGAGATGCTGCCGGCAGCGGCTTCCGGGAGGAACGGCTGGTACGTCATGTACGAACGCGGGTCGACGACGGTCACCGTCGCCTCGGCGTAGCGCATCTTCTTCAGGATGCGCCGTGCGGCGTACAAGCCGACGTACCCGCCACCCACTACGAGGATTCGAGGACGCTCCGTGGTGCTCATGCCATCGAGTATCCACCCGCCCCGGGGGGTGACCTCGTGAGGGGCTTCACAAGCATGGCCGCACCCCCTGCTACACTCCGCGGCCTCGTGCCGGAGCCTCTGCGACGCCTGATCCTCCGGCTGGGACCGTGAAGCGGTCATCCCCGCCGTGAGCTGCGCTTATCGTCCGCGCCACGAGAACGGCCCCGAAGCGGCACCCCACCCTTCACGTGGCTGGAATACGGCGTTCACAGCCGCCCGCCCGCCCCGGAGCTCTTTACCGGGCCCCTACGGGTGTGATGTGCGTCCGACGAGGCGGTTTTCCACGTGAATTATTTCACGAGACTTCTCCCGGAGGACTTCCGAGAGGTCCCGGGACACCCTTTCAAAGGAGTCCGGCGTCGCTCAAGTGAGGGCCGCCGGGCCTCAACTGACGCTCCACGCAATGCCGTCGAGGATGTCGTGTTCGCTGACGACGACCTCCGCCGCCCCCGTACGTTCCATGATCACAAGCAGTATGAGGGCGCCGGCCGCGATCACGTCCACGCGCCCGGGATGCATGACCGGGATCGCCGCCCGCTCCTCGTGCGTCGAGGTCAGCAGGCGTTCCACGATCTCCGCGATCTGCTCGCGCGGGATGCGGGAGTGGTGGATGGCGGCGGAATCGTAGGCGTCCAGACCCAGCGCGATACCCGCGACGGTCGTGACGGTGCCCGCGAGGCCGACGAGGGTGCGGGCCTGCGCCAGCGGCACGCTCCGCTCCACCTCGTCCAGGGCCGCCGACACGTCGGCCCGCATCGCCGCGCGCAGGCCGGCAGTGACGGGGCCGGAGATGCCGTGGCGCTCGGTGAGCCGCACACAGCCGACGTCGACGGACCTGGCGGCCCGCACCGAGTCGTCGCCGACGACGAACTCCGTGGAGCCTCCGCCGATGTCCACGACGAGATACGGCTTGTCCAGGTCCGGGCGCCCGGTCAGTTCCCTGGTGGCGCCGGTGAAGGAGAGCTGTGCCTCCTCGTCGCCGGTGATCACCTCCGGCTGCGCCCCGAGGATGTCCACGACGCCCCGCACGAACTCGTCCCGGTTCTCCGCATCGCGGGACGCGGAGGTGGCGACGAAACGCACGTGCCGGGCGCCGTGCTGCTCGATGGCCCGCGCGTAGTCGCGGCAGGCGGCGAACGTGCGCTCCAGCGCCTCCGGCGCGAGACGTCCCGTGCGGTCGACACCCTGACCGAGGCGGACGATCTCCATCCGCCTTTCGAGGTCCTTCAGTTCACCCTGCGCGGAGTCGGTGTCCGCGACCAGCAGCCGGATCGAGTTGGTACCGCAGTCCACAGCGGCGACACGGGGCATGCGCTCTCCTCAGCTCCTCACACGACGGGTCGCCCCCAGCGTATGCGCGTACGGGCGGGCGCCCGCCGGGACCGCCGCCGGGAACCGCACCTGGACGGCCACCACCGGGCGGATCCGCACCGGGAGGTCCGCGTCCGAGCCGGTGCTTGCCGGACGGTCAGCCGCGCGCGGCGTCGTCCTGCCGCTCTGCGTCCTCGTGCGGGTTGTCGTCCGTGCCCTCGTTCACGTCGTGCTCCCCGTCACCGGGGACGAAAACGCAGGGGCCCTTGGCCCACCACTCCGGCAGCATCGCCAGCGCCTCGTCGCCGAGGGGGTTGACTCCCGGGCCGGCGACGAGGGAGTGGGCGACGAGCACGTGCAGGCACTTCACGCGGTCCGGCATGCCGCCGGCGCTGGGGAAGCCGGGCAGCACGTCGATGGCGTCACGACGGGCGAGGTAGTCCTCGTGGGCCGCGCGGTAGGCCGCGGCCAGTTCCTCGTCCTCTGCCAGGCGTGCCGTCATCTCGCGCATGACGCCCTCGGCCTCCAGCGTGCCGATGGCGGAGGCGGCCCGCGGGCACGTCAGGTAGTACGTGGTGGGGAAGGGCGTACCGTCCTCCAGCCGCGGTGCCGTCTCCACGACGTCGGGCAGGCCGCACGGACAGCGGTGCGCGATCGCGCGCAGGCCGCGGGGCGGACGGCCCAACTGCGCCTTGAACGCCGCCACATCGGCATCCGTGGGCGGCGTGGGCTCGGTCTGCGGCGGAGGTTCTTCCATCGGTGCGGGACTCTCTCGGGTGACGTTACGGATGGTCTTCGAGGCGGCGTTCACGCCGGAGGCGCCGAACGGCCCGCGCGCGGAAGGAAGTTCAGCGGGGCTCGGCGGGGCTCAGCTGCCCTCGCCGGACAGGCCGCTTCCCCCGGCGTTCTGCCCGGCCCGCCCGCCCCGCTGCGCCCTGTCGGCCTTGTCCACGCCGTCCCAGAGGTTCTGGTACCAGGCGCGGTCGGAGCCGCGGTCGGAGGGCCTGTGCGCGGCGCCGGTCCCGTCCGGCAAGGTGAAACCCGTCTCGCCGGGGCGGACGAAGTGCAGGTGCTTGCGGGCCTGTTGCTCGACGTACGCAGGGTCCCGCCAGCGCGCACGCTCCTCGCGCAGGCGCTTGACCTGCTTGCGGGCGTGCTCCGCCTGGCGCTGCTGCTCGGCGATCTCGGTGCGCTGCGAGACGTACTGGCGCATGGGGTAGGCCAGGGCGACGACCAGCGAGCAGACCACCAGGGCGAGCACCGCGGCTCTGCCCGTGAGGCGGCTGCGGCGCGGAGCACGCACGCTCCGGCCGCGGGCGCGGTAGACGCGCTCGGCGGCCCGGGTGCCGAGCGCCCTGAGTCTGGTCGCGGTGGAGAAGCGATCCGCGGGCACGTTCCTCCCCTGTCCCCTTCTCAGCTGTCCGTGCGCCGCCGCGCCCCGGCTCACGCCCGCACACCGTCTGTGCGCGTGCTGCTCCCGGCGGCCGGGCGGCCCCCGCCACCGTACGGGAACGGCGGCGGGGACGGGCGCAGCGACGGCCGGTCGGGCACCGCGACTTGGGCACTGCCGGCCGCGGAGCTGCGGTCAGCCCTTGTAGCGGGGGAAGGCGCTGCGCCCGGCGTACACGGCCGCGTCGTCGAGGATCTCCTCGATGCGCAGCAGCTGGTTGTACTTGGCGACACGCTCGGAGCGGGCGGGCGCCCCCGTCTTGATCTGGCCGCAGTTGGTGGCCACTGCCAGGTCGGCGATGGTGACGTCCTCGGTCTCGCCGGAGCGGTGGGACATCATGCACTTGAAGCCGTTGCGCTGGGCGAGCTCCACCGCGTCCAGGGTCTCGGTGAGCGAACCGATCTGGTTGACCTTCACCAGCAGGGCGTTCGCGGCGCCGTCCTCGATGCCGCGGGAGAGCCGCTCGGGGTTGGTGACGAACAGGTCGTCGCCGACGAGCTGCACCTTGGTGCCGAGCTTCTCGGTGATGGTCTGCCAGCCGGCCCAGTCGTCCTCGTACAGCGGGTCCTCGATGGAGACGAGCGGGTAGGCGTCCACGAGTTCCGCGTAGTAGTCCGTCATCTCGGCGGCGGTGCGGTCCTTGCCCTCGAAGGAGTAGACACCGTCCTTGTAGAACTCGGACGCGGCGACGTCGAGCGCGAGCGCGATGTCCTGGCCGATGGTGTAGCCGGCCTTCTGCACGGCCTCGACGATCAGGTCGAGCGCCTCGCGGTTGGAGCCCAGGTTGGGGGCGAAGCCGCCCTCGTCGCCCAGGCCGGTGGCCAGGCCCCGCTCCTTCAGCACGCCCTTGAGCGCGTGGTACGTCTCGGCACCCCAGCGCAGCGCCTCGGAGAAGGACTCCGCGCCGATGGGCGCGATCATGAACTCCTGGATGTCCACGTTGGAGTCGGCGTGGGAGCCGCCGTTGAGGATGTTCATCATCGGCACGGGCAGCATGTGCGCGTTCGGACCGCCGAGGTAGCGGAAGAGCGGCAGGTCGGACGCCTCGGAGGCGGCGTGCGCGACGGCGAGCGAGACACCGAGGATGGCGTTGGCGCCGAGCGAGGACTTGTCCGCCGTGGCGTCCAGGTCGAACATCGCCTGGTCGATGAGGCGCTGCTCGGTCGCGTCGTAGCCCACCAGCTCCGGGCCGATCTGCTCGATGACCGCGAGCACGGCCTTCTCCACGCCCTTGCCGCCGTAGCGGCCCGTGTCACCGTCGCGCAGCTCCAGTGCCTCGAAGGCTCCGGTCGAGGCGCCCGACGGAACGGCAGCACGACCGGTGCTGCCGTCGTCGAGGCCGACCTCTACCTCGACCGTGGGGTTGCCTCGCGAGTCGAGGATCTCGCGGGCTACGACGACGTCGATGGACGGCACGAGGATCTCCTTCGTGAAGTGTCTGGCTTACTGCCCAGAGCCTAACGGGCATGGGGTGGTGCCCAAGTCGGCCCGTCGTGTCGGGCTGGGGAACAGCCGGTGACAGGGAGCGAGGGAGCCCTGCTCAGGGGTGCTCCGGCCCTCCCCGTAATTTGTTTGGCAGGGGAAGAAAAGGCGGGCGGGCGGCCCTGCGGGACCGTCCGCCCGGAGAACAGACCGGAACCGCCACGGTGGGAGGCGGGACTCCTCAGCGCGGCGCACTCGGTGCAGCCGGCGCAGCGGACGCCGTCAGAGACGCAACTCCTGGCCGGGCAGGATGAGGCCGGGGTCGGAGCCGACGACGTCGCGGTTGCGTTCGTACAGCTCGCGCCAACCGCCGTCCACGTCCTGCTCGTCCGCGATGGTGTAGAGCGAATCGCCCTGGGAGACGCGGTATTCGGTGTCCCTGCCGTCCTGGCCGCCCGTGTCACCCTCGCCGGCATCGCCGCTGTCGGCTCCGTCGCGGCCGTCGGTCCCGTCACGGGAGGGGCGCTCGTCCGCGTCGCCACCCACCCCCGAACCGGCGGAACCGCCCGGCTCGTACGAGGAGTCGCCCCCGGAACCGGACGGGCCGGACGAACCGGAGGACTCTTCGGACGGGTCACCGGACTCCGACGGGCCGGCGGAGCCGGAGGGTTCGGACGGTCCGGCGGAGGCGTCCGGGTCCGGTGCGGCGCTCCCGTCCTCCGGCTCCTCCGTCGACGGGACGGTGGGATACGGGCGTTCGGCGACGGGCCCGTCCACGACATCGCCGGAACCGTCCGGGTCGACGTCGGGCGAGTCCGGCGAATCCTGGGACAGCCCGGCGCTCTGCGCGCAGTCGCCGAAGGAGTCCGTGCCCTCCTCGTCGAGGACGCTCTCCGCCACGGTGATCTGCTGGTCACGGCTCGCCAGGTCGGGCCGCTCGGCGTACTCGGTGCCGCCGTGCTCCTCCCAGGTCTCCTGATCCAACTGGAGCCCGCCGTAGTAGCCGTTGTCCTCGTCGGCACTCCACAGGCCGCCGCTCTCGCACTCGGCGACGGCGTCCCAGGTGGAGTTGTCCGCCGCGCTCGCCGCTGTCGCGCCGAGAAGGGGCAGGGCGAGGCCGGCTCCCGTCACCCCTGCCGCGACCACGAAGTTGGGGGCCTGACGCGGGCGGCGGTGGCGTCCGTTCCCGGACAACAAGGGCGGCATACGGGGTGACCTCTCGTGGGGCACGGACCTGGCGGGTGGTGAAGCCGGCGTGGTGCGGGGGTGGTTCGGGGCGTGGTGCGCCTTTGCTTGCCGCGGGCCGCGCAATGCCGATTCGCTCAGTGGCGGGTCGCGCGGCCGCGGCCCGAAGGTAGCTGCCGGGCGTTCATCATCACAAGGTGGTGTCGCGTACATCACGTGAAAGTCACACCCGTGATGTCCCGTCACGCCTGTCGCACATCGTCACCCGTCGCCCGGCTCGGGCGTGAACTCGACGGGGAGGGTGCGCAGTCCGCGCATGATGAGGCCACCGCGCCACCGCAGGGCGGACGGCGGAACGGCGAGCCTCACATCCGGCAGCCGCCGCAGCAGCGCACTCAGGGCGAGACGGCCCTCCAGCCGCGCCAGCGGCGCTCCGAGGCAGTAGTGAATGCCGTGCCCGTACCCCAAGTGCTGGTTGTCGCGACGTTCCAGGTCCAGGACGTCCGGATCGGCGAACTTCGCCGGGTCGCGGTCGGCTGCCGCGAGTACGACGAGTACCGGCTCTCCCTCGGCGATCCGCACGCCTCCGATCTCGAGCGCCTCGGTCGCGAAGCGCCAGGTCGCCATCTCCACGGGGCCGTCGTAGCGCAGCAGTTCCTCCACCGCCGTGGTCAGCAGCCGGTCGTCGCCGGCGGCCACGGCGTCGCACAGCAGGGAGCGCTGCCGGGGGTGGCCGAGCAGCGCGTACGTGCCGTTGCCGATGAGGTTGACCGTCGTCTCGAAGCCGGCGAAGAGCAGGATGAAGGCCATCGCGGCGGCCTCGTTCTCGGTGAGATGTTCACCGTGGTCGCTGGCGCGGATGAGCCCCGAGATGAGGTCGTCGCCCGGCTTCTCCCTTTTGCGGTGGATGAGTTCGGCGAGGTAGTTGCGCATCTTCTTCACGGCGCGGCCCACGCCGCCGCGCGGAGGGCCCGGCTCGCCGGGCTTGTGGTGGCGCAGCATCATCCCCGCCCAGTCGCGGAAGTCGTCCTGGTCCTCCGCCGGTACGCCGAGCATGTCGCAGATGGCGTAGATGGGCAGGGGGAAGGCGAACTCGTGGATGAGGTCCGCCTCGCCGCGTGCCGCGAAACCGTCGATGAGCCGGTCCGTCAACTCCCTTACGCGCGGCTCGAACTCGGAGACGCGGGCGGGCGTGAACGCCTTCGACACCAGGCGCCGCAGCCGGGTGTGGTCCGGCGGATCGATGTTGAGCAGGTGCGTCATCAGGTTGGCGCTGCGTTCGCCGGGAATGCCGACCTTGCCCTTGCCGTGCGCGGAACGTTCGTGATGGTGCACGGGGTTCTTGCTCAGCCGCTGGTCGGCCAGTGCCTGCCGGGCGTCGGCGTAGCGGGTGACCAGCCATGCCTCGACGCCGCTGGGCAGTTCGGTCCTGCGTACGGGCGCGTGTTCGCGCAGCCACGCGTAGGCCGGGTACGGGTCGGCGGCGAACTCCCAGTCGAAGAGCGGGGGCACGGGCGGAGCGTGGGAGTTGGTCTCGTCTTGCACGCGTCGACGCTAACGGGTGCTGTCCGGCTCGCGGTGCGGGGCATGGGAAGACCCCGGCCCCGGGTCCGGTTCGGAATCCGCGGACCGCGGGGCCGGGGCCGGGGCTCTCGGGCTGCCTGTCCGTCGGCCTGCCGGGCGGGGGCGGTTCCGCCGTGGTGCCGGGCGGCCGCGGTTCCGCCGTGGTACCGGGCGGGCTGGGCCTGTCCGTCAGGTGTGCCCGGGGCCGCCGCTGCCGAACGAGCCGCTGCTGCCCGGGTCCCACTTCTGCGGCGGCCTCTCGTGCTCGCCGGGGTGGCTGTCGGAGTCGTAGTCCTTCAGGTCGTAGGGCATGCGCCGCTCGCCGTCGTGCGGCACCTCGTCGGGAACCCGGTGCCTCGTCTCGTACTCCAGGGGTTCCTCGGGGCCCTGCTCCCCCGGGCTGGAGGGGCGCTGGTCGCCCCGGGCCCGGATGCGGATGCCGTAGGCGACGGCGGCGATCAGGCCGACGACGATCAGGAGCCCCAGGGCGAGCGGGGCGATGCCCACGAGCAGGTCGTGCTCGGCGGCGAGGACCGATAGCGGCTGGTTTGCGGCGTGCAGCACTGCGTACATGGAGGGCGAGTACCCCTGCCACGGCCGCTATGCCGGTGCGTCCCCCCGAGCTCGGCGCACGTCCCGCGAGCACCGGACCTGCGCGCGGAACGTGATGCCGCTCTCACTCTGTGCCCGCCTTCTCGCCCGGTGCCAGGTGTCTCACTCGGCACTGGTCCCATTCACCCCGGGCCGGCTTCTCACTCGTCACTCGGTGCCGGTGCTCGCGTCCCCCGCGTCCCGGCCCGAGTCGTGCCCGCCCAGGCTCGCGTCCCCCGCGTCCAGGCTCGCGTCGTGCCCGCCCAGGCTCGCGTCCCCCGCATCCAGGCTCGCGTCGTGCCCGTCCAGACTCGCGTCCTCCGCGTCCAGGCCCTCCGCCGCGCGGATCTCGTCACGGTAGGTACGGGCCGCAACCCGCAGCGCCGTCTCCGGATCGACCCCCTCCGCCTCGGCGCGGACGGCCAGCGCCAGCAGCTCGTAGCCGATGCCGCCGGCCCCGGGAGCCGTGACGGCGGGCACTTCCAGCCCCCCGAGCCGCACCCGCTGCGCCAGCTTCGCGGCCAGCGCCAGCGCGGGCTGTCCCAGAGGAATCCCCTCCGTGACCGAGTCCCGGCGCTTCTCGGCAGCCTTCGTGCGGAGCCAGTGCTCCCGGACGTCCTCCGCCGTCCTGGCCTGCTCCTCCCCGAACACGTGGGGGTGGCGGTGGATCAGCTTCTCCACGATGCCGGCGGCCACGTCGTCGATGGAGAAGGGCTCCTCCGGGTCCTCCTGCGCGATGCGCGCGTGGAAGACGACCTGGAGCAGCACGTCCCCCAGCTCCTCGCACAGGGCACCGCGGTCGCCCTCCTCGATGGCTTCGACGAGCTCGTACATCTCCTCGATGCCGTACTTGACCAGTCCCTCGTGAGTCCGGGCCCCGCTCCACGGGCAGGCCGCGCGGATGCTGTCCATGACCTGGACGAGGTCCAGGAGCCGGGCGCCGGGCAGGTCGTACGAACCGGGCAGCAGCTCCAGCTCGGGCATCGTCGCGCGTCCCGAACCGGCCAGCGCCGCCAGTCCGTCCGTCAGCTGCGGCTCGCCCTCGGCGGCGGCGATCACGACGGCCGTGCGGCCCTCCGCGGACGACTCGACCAGTTCGCGGGCGCTGGGCAGGGCCCCGGTGGCGACGTGGATCCCGGCCTCGCGCACGTACGGCAGCTGCGGGTGGCCCGGGTCCTGGCACAGGACCCGGTCGGCGGTGCGCAGCGCCTCCCAGGCGGGCCAGGACAGCAGTCCGGGTGCCACCCGGTGGCTGGTGGTGAGGAGGACGATGCGGCCGGCAGGGGGACCGGCGGATGCGGAGGCGTTCACGCGTCGAACGTAACGCAGCGGCCGGAGAGCACCGCTCCCGGCCGCCGCCCCGCCCGAACCGCCCCGGCGCCGGGGCGGTTCGTCACATCTGCGGCTGCTGCTGTTGCTGCTGCCGGTCCTGCTGCCTGCCGGTCAGGTCCCGAAGCCACGGCTCCGTCTGGTTGCCGAGCGTGGCGGCCTGCACGTCCCACTTCCCGTAGCGGGGGTTGACGCTGATGTGGAGCTTCTCGGAGGTCTCGGAGAACTTCTTCCGCAGCGCCTCGTTGCCCTGCGGCGTACGCGGATCGATGCCGCCGGCCTTCGCGATCTTGTCCACGGAGACCTGGATGCGCATCCAGCCGTCGATCTGCGAGGGAGCGACGGCCTGCTGCTGGAGCAGCGCGTCCTTCAGCCTCTTCTCCCCGCCGGCCTGCTTCCGCAACTGGGCCTGGTACTCGCCCACTTCGCGGCGCGTCACGGACACCCCGGCGTCCTTCGCGGCGCGTTCGACGATGCGCTCGCGGATCAGGCCGTCGAGCGCCGCCCGCGTCAGCTGGCCACTGCCCTTGATCATCTCCGCGCCCTGGGGGGCCGCGCGCTGCGCGTTCCGTACCGCCTCCACCTTCGCCTGGAGCTGCGCCATGCTGATGCGTTCACCGCCCGCCACGGCAGCGGCACCGGGGTGCGCGTCGTCGCCGCACCCGGTGAGCAGCGGCGCTGCGACGAGCAGCGCGGCGGCACCGGAGACGGTGAGCGCGGACCTGCGGCGACGGCTTCCTTCAGTGCTGCTGTGCATCGAGTCTCCCGGACGGCGGCTAGGGGCGTGCGACGGTGGTGCACGACCTCGGCGTTGATCGATGTTAAGTAGTGGAAGTGGTGGAGACCACCGCTTCGGCTTTCATCCGGACAACGATTCGGGCGACGAGACGTGCCGCGGCCGGCGCCGCCGGCCTCCTCAACCCCCGCACTGCCTCAGCATCGTCCGCTTGTCCGGCGCGGTGACGGGCAGCTCGTACTCGATGGCGACCTGGGCGAAGCGCACCGAGTAGGCGCAGCGGATGCGCTTGTCGGGAGGCAGCCAGGACGCCGGTCCCGAGTCGCCTTTGGCGCTGTTGGACGAGCCGTCCACCGGGAGGAGATTGAGCGGATCGTTGGCTATGCGCTCCCGTTCGTCCTCGCTCCAGCGGGCGGCTCCCATCTGCCAGTCGTAGGAGAGGGGCATGACGTGGTCGATCTGGACCTCCATGGCGCGCTCCTTGCGCCACTCGACGGTCCTGCCGGTGTACGGGTCGTGCAGGGTCATGGAGACGACGACGCAGTCCGAGCCCTGCTCGCGCACCAGCTTCAGCCCGTCCCTGGCCAGGACGTCGTTCCGGGTGTCACAGCCGTTGCGCCCCAGCGGGACGCCGTCGACGGTGTCCTTCCATGCGTAGCCGAACGCCTCGCGCTCGTAACCGGTCCTGGGGCCGCGGCCCTTGGTGTGGAGGGTGTCGATCAGGGCGCGTGCGCGTTTGCGTTCGGCGTCCGAAGTGACCGGTGCGAGGCCCCGCTTGCTGCCGTCCGGATTGGCGAACGGGCTGACGGCGTGGGAGCCGGAACCGGAGCCGTCCGAGGGGCCGGGTCCGCCGTCGGTGGGCGTGGACGAACCACGTGCCGTGGGGCCGGCGGACTTCCCCGGGTCCGCGCCGCCGCCGACGGCACCCTGGCACGCGGCGCCCAGCAGGCACACGAGGAGGGAGAGCCCGACGGCGGGAACGGCGCGGGCGGGCGGGCGACCTGGCACGGCGGAACTCCCGTCGGAGGGCGGCTCATTGGCACGGGGAGCCGGCCGGCCGCCCGTTCGCTCTCATGTTCCCACTCGTGGCGACGACTTACTCCTGGCGAGCGCCGCGCGCACTCCCGGCAAGCGCCCCGGGTCAAACGCCCCGGTCGCCCCCGGCTGCCCCTACATCGGGTCAGGGGGCTGCCGGAGGGCTCGGGCAGGCCCGCGACTACGTCGGCGCCTTCTTCGACCGGCAGTTGCGCGGCATCCCGCAGCCGCTGCTGAACGGTCCCTCAGCGGCCAACCCCGAGGTCGGCTTCGAACACCCCTGACGCGCGGACGGACGGTCCGGCGCCCCCGAGTCACGCCCCCGGAACAGTGGTGAGGAACTCCCCCACCCACGCCAGCAGTTCGCGCCCCACCTGGGGCTTGCCGCCGATGCCGCCCGGCTTGGGCCGCGGCACCAGTACCTGACGCGTCGCCTTCTTGATGACCGACCCCGGGTAGACCCGCTTGAGGCGCAGCTCCTGCGACTCGCGCAACTCGACGGGCGTGAAGCGCACGTTGTTGCCCTGAAGCGTGATGTCGGTGACGCCGCAGGAGCGCGCCAGCATGCGCAGCCCCGCCACCAGCAGCAGGTTCTCCACCGGCTCCGGCAACGGTCCGTAGCGGTCGGCCAGTTCCTCCCGCACGGCGGCGATGTCCTCCTCGGAGTTGGCGGAGGCGATGGCCCGGTACGCCTGAAGGCGCAGCCGCTCGCCAGGTGCGTAGTCGTGCGGCACATGGGCGTCGACCGGCAGCTCGATCTTGACCTCCAGCGGCGCCTCCTCCACCTCGCCGCCCTGCTCCAGCGCGTTGCGGTAGTCGGCGACGGCCTCGCCCACCATGCGGACGTACAGGTCGAAGCCGACGCCCGCGATGTGGCCGGACTGCTCGCCGCCGAGGAGGTTGCCGGCTCCGCGGATCTCCAGGTCCTTCATCGCGACGTACATGCCAGCGCCCATCTCGGTGTGCTGGGCGATCGTGGCGAGGCGCTCGTGCGCCGTCTCCGTCAGCGGCTTCTCGGGCGGGTACAGGAAGTAGGCGTAGCCCCTCTCACGTCCGCGGCCGACGCGGCCGCGCAGCTGATGGAGCTGTGAGAGGCCGAAGTTGTCGCCGCGCTCGACGACGAGGGTGTTGGCGTTGGAGATGTCGATGCCGTTCTCGACGATGGTCGTGGCCACCAGCACATCGAACTTCTTCTCCCAGAAGTCCACGACGACCTGCTCCAGCGTCTGCTCCGACATCTGCCCGTGTGCGGTGGCGATCCGCGCCTCGGGCACGATCTGGCGGAGCCTCGCCGCGGCACGCTCGATGGACTCCACACGGTTGTGGATGTAGAAGACCTGGCCCTCGCGCAGCAGTTCACGGCGGATGGCGGCGCCGATCTGCTTCTCCTCGTACGGGCCGACGAACGTCAGCACCGGATGCCGTTCCTCGGGCGGAGTCGTGATCGTCGACATCTCGCGGATGCCGGTCACGGCCATCTCCAGGGTGCGCGGGATGGGGGTGGCGGACATGCTCAGCACGTCGACGTTCGCCCGCAGCTTCTTCAGCTGCTCCTTGTGCTCGACGCCGAAGCGCTGCTCCTCGTCGACGATGAGCAGGCCCAGGTCCTTGAACTTGGTGTCCGAGGAGAAGAGGCGGTGCGTGCCGATGACGACGTCGACCGTGCCCTCCCGCAGGCCGTCGACGACCGCCCGCGCCTCCGACTCCGTCTGGAAGCGGGACAGCGCCCGCACGTTGACGGGGAACTGCCCGTAGCGCTCGGTGAAAGTGGAGAAGTGCTGCTGGACCAGGAGCGTCGTGGGCACGAGCACCGCGACCTGCTTGCCGTCCTGCACGGCCTTGAACGCCGCCCGCACCGCGATCTCCGTCTTGCCGTAGCCGACGTCGCCGCAGATGAGCCGGTCCATCGGGACGGACTTCTCCATGTCCTCCTTGACCTCTCCGATGGTGGTCAGCTGGTCCGGCGTCTCGGCGTACGGAAAGGCGTCCTCCAGTTCGCGCTGCCAGGGCGAGTCCGCTCCGAAGCTGTGGCCGGGGGCCGCCATGCGTGCCGAGTACAGCCTGATCAGGTCGGCCGCGATCTCCTTGACGGCCTTCTTCGCCCGGGCCTTCGTCTTCGTCCAGTCGGCACCGCCGAGACGGTGCAGCGAGGGCTGCTCGCCCCCGACGTACTTGGTGACCTGCTCCAGCTGGTCCGTGGGCACGAAGAGGCGGTCGCCGGGCTGGCCGCGCTTGGCGGGCGCGTACTCCACCAGCAGATATTCGCGTGTGGCGCCCTGCACGGTGCGCTGGACCATCTCGACGTAGCGGCCCACGCCGTGCTGCTCGTGGACGATGTAGTCGCCGGGGACGAGCGTGAGCGGGTCGATCTGCTTTCGGCGCCGCACCGGCATGCGGGCGGCCTCGCGGCCCGCGGCCCGCTGCCCCGACAGGTCGGTCTCGGTGAGCACCGCGAGCTTCAGATCCGGCGCGATGAAGCCGTTGTCGAGGCTGCCGCGCGCCACGTGCACCACGGAGGGGGCGATCTCTCCCAGGTCGGCCTCCTGGCGGGCGGCGACGCCCTCGCCGCTGAGGACCTCGACCGTGCGGACCGCGGGGCCGTGGGCCTCGGTGACGTACACGCACCGCCAGCCCGCCGACAGCCACTCCTTGGTGTCGGCGAGGGCGCGTGCGGTGTCCCCGCGGTAGCTCTCGGGGGCACGCATGCCCAGCCGCAGGACGTCGGCGCCGTCGTCGTCCTCCGCCGCCCGGCCCTCGGGGAGGTCGCTCCCGGAGGCCGCTCCGGAGCTGAAGGGGCTGACGGACCACCACATCATCCCCAGCTCGCGGGCGTGCTCGCGCAGGTCGGCGATGCCCCACAGCGACGCCGCACCGAGGTCCACGGGAGCCTCCGCGCGGTCGGACATCGCGGTGGCGCTCCAGGACGCCTGGAGGAACTCCTGCGAGGTGGCCACCAGGTCCGCCGCCCGCGTGCGCACCCGCTCCGGGTCGCACACCAGCGCCATCGTCCCCTTGGGTACGACGTCGAGCAGGAGCTCCATGTCGTCGACGAGGACGGGCGCGAGGGACTCCATGCCCTCGACGGCGATGCCCTCGGTGATCTTCCCCAGCAGCTCGCCGAGCTCGGGGTGCTTCTCGGCGAGGGCGGCGGCCCGCTGCCGCACGTCGTCCGTCAGGAGCAGCTCGCGGCACGGCGGCGCCCACAGCCCGTGCTCGGCGGCCTCCAGCGAACGCTGGTCGGCGACGCGGAAGTAGCGGATCTCCTCGACCTCGTCGCCCCAGAACTCCACGCGCAGCGGATGCTCCTCGGTGGGCGGGAAGACGTCGAGGATGCCGCCCCGAACGGCGAACTCACCGCGCTTCTCGACCAGCTCCACGCGGGAGTAGGCGGCCGCGGCCAGCGCGTCCACGACCTCGCCCATGTCGCAGCTCTGCCCCTGCCGCAGGGCGACCGGCTCCAGGTCCCCCAGGCCCTTGACCTGCGGCTGGAGCACCGCCCGTACGGGCGCCACGACCACGCTGACCGGACCCGTGCCCGCGTCGCCCGCTTCGTCGGGGTGGGCCAGGCGGCGCAGCACGGCGAGGCGGCGCCCGACGGTGTCGGAGCGGGGCGAGAGCCGCTCGTGCGGCAGCGTCTCCCACGACGGGTACTCCACGACGGTCTCGGGCGGCAGCAGGGAACGCAGGGACTGCGTCAGGTCCTCCGCCTCGCGGCCCGTGGCGGTCACGGCCAGCACCGGACGGCCGGCCGACCTGGCGAGCGCGGCCACCGCGAAGGGCCGGGCAGCGGCGGGGCCGACGAGGTCGACGTGGTGCCGGTTGCCGTCGGCGGCGGCCTCGACGGCCTCCGTCAGCGCGGGGTCGCGCGAGAGAGCGTCGAGCAGTCCGGTGAGACTCATCTGGGGTGGCTTCCCGTCGGGGGGTGGGCAACGCGAACGCCCCGCAACGGCGCGGCGCGGACGTTCCGGGGGATTCCAAGCCTACGGCGGCCCGCCGACGGACGTGGCCGCGATATCCCTCCGGCCTGCTCACGGCCCGGGGCGCGGGGCCCGCGGTGCCCCGCAGCAGCAGGCACCGGCGGCCCGGTGACCTGGTGGGTCCGGCCGGGCGGCCGGTGCCGGCGCAAACGTTCGGTCACAGCGCGTGCACTCGCCGCTCGATCCTGATCAGCGGCGGTCAGCAGCGGCCGGCGTTCAGCGGGGGTAGGCGCAGATCGCGAAGACGCTGATGCCGACCGTGGAGTTGTTCGACTGCCGCCCGAGGCCGATCCAGCCCCTGTTGTCGTCGGTGGGGAAGCTGCCGACCAGGATCGCCTCGTTGCCGCGGGCCTCGGCACCGCCGCCGAGGACCTTCTTGCCCTTGGGGCACATCACGGTCCTGCGCTGGAAGTTGGGCACGTTCTGGTTGGCCAGCCGTACGACCTCATAGCCGTGGATCTTGTCGTGACCCGCCGGCTTGTGGGCGGGCGCCGTCTCGGCCTGCGCGGCCCAGCCGCCTCCGGCCACAAGGGCCAGTGTCAGCGCACCTACGCCGAGAATCCGGTTCTTTGCCATTCGTCCCTCTCTTTCCGATTCGGGCCCGGCGAGTGCCGGGCCGACTCAGTATTGAGCGGTCATATGGAAAGAAAGGCGTGAAACACGGGCAAGCCGCTCAGCGTCGCGCCATCGCCGTAGCAGCGCCCCTCCCCCTGTCCCCGGGGCAGAACGGCTCCGGTGCCGACCGGTGACGAGGTGACGGTGCCGGGAAGGGACCGGTGACGACGACACCCCCGGCGCCGGCCGGGAACGGAAGGAGCCGGTGCCCGGAGGGCCGGTGACGAGCCGGGGCGGAGCAGACGCGGAACCGGCGCGGAGCAGACGCGGAACCGGCGCGGAACCGGCGCGGAACCGGCGCGGAACCGGCGCGGAACCGGCGCGGAACCGGCGCGGAACCGAAGCCGGCCCCGCCCCTGCCGTCCGCGTCATTCCGTCGCGATCGCGTTCAGTACGTTCATCCGGCCCGCCCGGAACGCCGGGACCAGCGCCGCCACCAGACCCACCAGGGCCGAGCCGACGAAGACGGCACCGATCGTCGGCCAGGGAATCTCCAGAACGTTCAGCCCCTCCAGCGCCAGCAGCTTCTGCGCGGCCGCGCCCCAGCACATTCCCAGGCCCAGCCCGAGCATGGCGCCGAAGAGCGCGATGACGACCGACTCCAGGCGGATCATGCGCCGCAGCTGACGCCTTGCGAGGCCGATGGCCCTCATCAGGCCGATCTCGCGGGTCCGTTCGACGACGGAGAGCGCGAGCGTGTTCACCACTCCCAGAACCGCCACGATGATCGCCAGCGCCAGCAGCCCGTAGACCATGTTGAGCATCTGCCCCACCTGGTCCTGCAGGGTCTCCTTGAAGTCGGCCTGGTCGCGCACCTGATACTGCGGGTAGGGCTTCAGCTCCTTCTTCAGCGCCGCGTACGCGGCGTCCTCCTCGCCGTTCTGCGCCGACCCGAACATCATCACGGTGGGCGGCACCTGGGCCTCGGGGAGATGGCGGCGCGCGGTGTCGATGCCGGTGTACATCGCGCCCCTGTCGACGCCGGTCTCCTCATTGGTCACCGCGGCGACGGTGAGCTTCACCGTGCGGCCGTCCGCGAACGCGACCTTCAGCTTGTCGCCCGTCCTGACGCCGTGTTCCTTCGCGTAGGCCGCGCCGACCGACATGGAGTCGCGGCCGTACGCCGCGCTCAGGTCCCCGGACTGCACCTCACGGCGCAGGTCCTTCATGTACGAGGGGTCCGTCGCGACGAGCTCCTCGTTGCCCGACTTGCCGTCCGGAGTGGTGATGCGGGCGGCGACCATCTTGTAGGACGTCACCGTCTTCAGGGACTCCGAAGCCTTCAGCTTCTCCTCCACGGCGGGAGTGATCGGCTGGCCGTTGTCGGACTGGACGATGAAGTCCGCGCCGACGGAGCGGTCCAGCTCCCTCGTCGCCGACGCGACCATCGAGGACCCCACGACCGACAGCGACGCGACGAGCGCCAGCCCGATCATCAGAGCCGCGGCGGTGGCGCCCGTACGGCGGGGGTTGCGCAGCGCGTTCCGCTCGGCCAGACGCCCCACCCGGCCGCCGAACGGCCGCAGCGTCACGACCGACAGCACACGCACCAGCGCGCCCGCGAGGACCGGCCCGAAGACGACCAACCCGACCAGCGTGAGAACGACGCCCGCTCCGAGGTACACCGACCCCTGGTCCGCCTTCTCCGCCTGCGTCGCGGCGTACAGGCAGGCACCGCCGCCGCCCGTGAGCAGGATGCCGAGGACCGCACGCACCGCCCCCGCCCTGCCGTCCGCGGGAGTGCCCGCGTCCCGCAGCGCCGCCATCGGGGAGACCCGGCCGGCGCGGCGGGCCGGGAGATACGCCGCGAGCAGTGTGACCAGGACGCCCAGGACGAGTCCGGTTACGGGCGTGGTCCACGCGATGGTCAGCTCGGACGTGCTCAGGTTCATGCCGAGCAGGCCCATGAGTTCCATCAGCCCGACCGCCAGTCCCACTCCGGCTGCGACGCCCAGCACGGAACCCACGACGCCCAGCAGCAACGCCTCGATCAGCACGGACCTGTTGACCTGCCGGCGGCTCGACCCGATCGCCCTCATCAGGCCGATCTCACGAGTGCGCTGCGCGACCAGCATCGAGAAGGTGTTGACGATGAGGAAGATGCCCACCAGCAGCGCGATGCCCGCGAAGCCGAGCAGGGCGTACTTCATCACGTCCAGGAAGGAGGCGACCTCCTCCCGGCCGGAGTCCGCGGCCTCCTTCTGGGTCTGGTACTTGTACTCGCCCGCCCCAGCTCCGCGGTCACGTTCTTCTTCAACAGGGCATGCGTGACGCCCTGTTCGGCGGTGACCGCGATGCCCGTGTACGAGCCGGTGCCGCCGAGCAGTTGCCGCTGGGCGGTCCCGGTGTCGAAGTAGACGATCGCGGCACCGGGGTTGGTGACCTGGAACGTGGCGATGCCGGAGATCCGAGCGGAGAAGTCGCCGGTGGCGGCGATGGTCCGCAGCTCGTCGCCGATCTTCAGCCCACGCTTCTCAGCGGTGTCCGCGTCGACCATGACCTCGGACGCACCGCGCGGGGCGTGCCCCGAGGTGACCTCCATCGTCCTGCGGTCGTCCGAGGTCCAGTTGGCGGCGATGGTGGGCGCGCCGGTGGTGGAGCCGATGTTCTTGTCGTCGCCGTCGACGACCGTGACCTGCTCGCTGGAGACCACGCCTTCCGCGGACGCGGCGCCCTCGGCCTCCCGCGCCTTCGCCAGCGCCGACGCCGGCAGGGTGCGCGGCGTGGCCGAGCGGGGGCCCTGACCGCCCCCGCCGCCTCCGCCGCCCTCGCCGGCCTTCTTCGGACTGACGGTCACGTCGGCCGCGGTGGAGGCGAAGAGCCGGTCGAAGGTGGTGTTCATGGTGTCGGTGAAGACGAGCGTGCCGCACACGAACGCCACGGACAGCAGAACGGCGACGGCGCTGAGCGCCATCCGCCCCTTGTGCGCGAAGAAGTTGCGCAGCGATGCCTTGAACACGGTCACGGCCGACTCCCGTTGGCGCCGAAGGAGCCGAAGCCGGCGCGGCGTCCACTGCCGTCCGGCCGGACCTCGAAAACGTCGTCGAAGTCGCCGGACGCTGCCGGCCCGTCAGGGGTGCGGTGCCCGGCCGGGCCCGCGGCGGGGGCCGCACCCGGCTGTGCGACCGCCTCCGGGTCGGTGCTCTCCGCGAGGCGCAGCATCTTGTCCAGCACGGCCTCGGCGGTCGGCCGGTACATCTCGTCGACGATGCGCCCGTCGGCGAGATACAGCACGCGGTCCGCGTACGCGGCGGCCACCGGGTCGTGCGTGACCATCACGATGGTCTGCCCCAGCTCGTCGACGGAACGGCGCAGGAATCCCAGCATCTCGGCGCCCGCACGGGAGTCGAGGTTGCCGGTCGGCTCGTCGCCGAAGATGATCTCGGGGCGTGCCGCCAGCGCACGTGCGACGGCGACCCGCTGCTGCTGTCCGCCGGAGAGCTGGGTCGGCCTGTGCTTGAGGCGCTCCTCCAGCCCGACGGTCGCGATGACCGTCTCCAGCCACTCCTTGTCGGGCTTGCGGCCCGCGATGTCCATGGGAAGGGTGATGTTCTCCAGGGCGTTGAGTGTCGGAAGCAGGTTGTACGCCTGGAAGATGAAGCCGATCCGGTCCCGCCGCAGCTTCGTCAGCTTCTTGTCCTTCAGACCCGTGATCTCCTGCTCGCCGATCCGGATGCGCCCCTCGGTGACCGAGTCCAGGCCGGCCAGGCAGTGCATCAGAGTCGACTTGCCGGAACCCGAAGGCCCCATGATCGCGGTGAACGCGCCACGCGCGATGTCCACGTCGACGTGGTCGAGCGCGACGACCCGCGTCTCGCCCGACCCGTACGCCTTGACCAGCCCGCGGGCGGAGGCCGCAACGGCCGCATGCGTCCCGCTGCCCCCGCTCCTGGGGTCCGCTACAGCCGTTGTCATGGTGTGTGTTCCTCTCCCCGTCCGGTGCTCCCGGCGGTTCCCGCCGTCGTGCGACCGCGCGGCGGCCCCTGCCGCCGCGCACGTCAGTGAAGTTCTCCTGGAGTGTCCCGGTGCGCGGACGCGCGCCGCGATGGTGCCCGTACCTCTTCCGGAGCGGGGGTCTGCCCCACCCTGCCCGGCGACGGATGCCGCCGAAGCCGGCTCCCCGACCGGCCGGGCCGGGCAGGCCCCGCCGACTCCGTGAACGGAGCCTAGGCACCGCAAGCGGCGCCCTCGTCCTGCTCCAGGACGATTCCGCAGGGCCGGGTACAGGTGGAGCGACCCCTAGGGGTGTTCCGGCGGCACCGCGACGGAGCCATGACCTTCAGTGACGATGCTGGAAATGTGACAGATTTCCGTACGACCCTTCCTACGAACCGACACTCGCCAGTAACGTGCGGTCAACCTCGGGCGTTTCGGCCCCGTACGGGAGGGGAGGCGTGCATGGCCTTCAGCCGCGGCGAACAACGCGGGTTCTTCGACGACTACGGAGCGTATCCGTCCTCACCCTCACATCCACCCCGGCCGGCCCACCCCCCACGCCCCTCGTACGGCCCGCCGCCGGCCCACCCCCCGACCGTCCCGGCCCGCGCCGACACCGAACTTCGCCGGCTGCGCGGCGCCTACAAGTGGCTGCGCCGCAGCATGACCGTGGCCGTCCTCGGCTACTTCACCGTCTACCTCGCCATGACCGCATACCTGCCCGGCCTCATGGCACACTCCGTGTTCGGCGCCGTGAACCTCGGCGTCCTCCTCGGACTGCTGCTGCTCCCCATCACCCTGCTGACGGTCCTCACCTACGAGCTCTTCGCCCGCGTCACCGTCGACCCCATGTCGCACAGAGTGCGCATCGCCGACGAGGAACGGCGCGAGAGCGAGGAGGAAAGCGGGTGAACCCGGGCTCCGTAGACGCCGGTTCGCAGTCCCTCTCCTTCGCGATCTTCGCCGCTCTGGTCAGCGTCACGCTGCTGCTGTGCATCATGACGAGCGCCGAACGCGACGACCTCGACGAGTTCTACACGGGTTTCCGCACCCTGGCCCCGCTGCGCAACGGCCTCGCCATCGCGGGCGACTACATCTCCGCCGCCACCGTCCTGTCCACGATCGGCATCATCGCGCTCGCGGGTTTCGACGGGCTGCTGCTCGCGCTGGGCACCGCCCTGTCGCTGCTGCTTCTGATGGTTCTGCTGGCCGAACCCCTGCGCAACGCCGGGCGGTTCACCATGGGCGACGCTCTCACCCACCGCGGCTCCAGCCGCCCGGTGCGCCTCGCCGCGAGTGCCGTCACCCTGGCCTCGCTGCTGCCCCTGATGGTCTTCCAGCTCTCCGGCGCCGGCCATCTCGTCACGCTCGTGCTGGGCTTCGAGGGCTCCTCCGTCCGTACGGCGACGATCGTCGCCCTCGGCGGACTCATGATCGGCTACGCGGCGATCGGCGGGATGAAGGGCACCGCACTCATCCACATCATCAAGCTGGTGGTGCTCTTCGGCGCCTCGCTGATGCTCGCGCTGCTCGTCATGGACAAGGTCGGCTGGGACCCCTCACGGCTCGTCACCCTCGCCAACGCCGGCAGCGGAGGCGGATCCGCGTACGCACGCTCCGGGCTGCTGATCGAACCCACCACCATCGGCAAGGCCGATCTGGTCGCCAGTTCGCTGACCGTCGTCTTCGGCGCCGCCTGTCTGCCCCATGTGACGATGCGCATGTACACCGCCCGGAACGCACCCGAGATCCGGCGCGCGATGTCGTACGCCGTCATGATCATGGCGGTCTTCGCGCTGCTCATCGCGGTCATCGGCGCCGGGGCCACGGCACTCCTCGGCCGCGAAGTCCTCGCGGCGGGCGGCCCGGAGGGCAGTACGGCGATCCTCCAGCTGGCCCGCGCGATCCTCGCGGACTCGGCCGCCCTCTCCACGTTCGTCTTCACCACCGTCTCGACGGCGGTCTTCCTCACGCTGCTCTCGTCCGTCGCCGGGATGATCCTCGCCTGTGGCAACTCGCTCGCACACGACCTGTACGCGCACGTGCTGGCCCGCGGCGGTGAACCCCCGCAGCGGCGCGAGCTGCTCGTCGCCAGGGTCGCCGCCTTCGCCGTCGGCGCACCCGCCATCGCGCTGGCGGTACTCGTCCAGGACAGGGGGCTGCGGGCGCTGATCATCCTGTCCTTCAGCATCGCCGGGTCCGCCATCGCACCGGCACTCGTCTACAGCCTCTTCTGGCGGCGCTTCACCCGCGCCGGGCTGGTGGCGACGCTCATCGGCGGCACCGCCACGGCGATCGTGGTGACGGCCTTCTCCACGACCGTCTCGGGCACGTCCCAGTCCCTCTTCCCCGAGAGGGACTTCGACGTCTTCCCGCTCATCACCAGCGGCATGATCAGCATCCCCGTGGGCTTCTTCCTGGGCTGGGCGGTCACCTTCACCGGCGGCCGGCGCGCACGGCAGCGCGCACGCGCCGAGTACCTGGCCGCAGAGGCGCGGCTGCTCGCCGGGGCGAGGCGCCGCTGAGGGCGCGCCGATGAGCGCGCCACCGCAAGTTCCGCCGAAGTGAGTTCCGCGGGGCGGGAATTCGCGGTTCGGAGCGGGGCTCGGAGTCCCGTGCCGTGCTGCTTGAATGAGTGCGGTCCGGGGCGAGGGACCGGGGGGGGGTCACGGCAATCCGCACCCGCGGCTCGCTGCCCGCCCGCAACCCGCAACCCTACGGCGGACGTTCAGCGTCCGCGGCCCCGGACCTGCCCCGGAACGGTGACCACCTCGGACGGGGCGGACTCCTCACCCGACGCCGCACCCGGCCCGTTGCCCCCGCCGGGCCCCGCGTCCCCCGCCTCCTGCTCCGGACGCTCCTGCTGCTCGCCGCCGTGTGCGAACGTCCGTCCCGTCAGCGACGCCAACGTGCTGCGCACGCGCGCCATGTGCCGCCTCATCTCCGCCGCGCGCTCGGCGTGCTCCCACAGCGCACGCTCCGTCTCCCGCTCGACGGCCTCCTCGCGCACCCGCGCACCCGCGTGGAGCTTCGCACCCCGGGCCTGAGCCTCTTCCTGCCAGCGCCGTGCGTCCTCCTCCGCCTCCTCGCGTTCGCGCCGCACAGCCTCCATCAACTGCTCGCCCCGGTCGGTTAGTTCACCGACGTACGCCTCGACGGCCCGCTTCCGCTCCGCGAGTTCGCGTTCCGCCTCCTCCGACTCGGCAGCCTGGTCCCGCTCCTGTCCGGCCAGGGTCGCGGCACAGTGCGCCTTTGTCTCCCGCAGCACCTCCTCCGCCGCCCGGTGCGTCTCCGCCGCAGCCTCGCGCGCGGCCGCCTCCACGGCTTCCGCCTCACTGCGCGCCGCCGCGAGGCTGCGGGCCGCGGCGGCGGCCGCTTCCCTCCGC
Source organism: Streptomyces sp. CNZ301 (assembly GCF_004217425.1). Lineage (NCBI taxonomy): Bacteria > Bacillati > Actinomycetota > Actinomycetes > Kitasatosporales > Streptomycetaceae > Streptomyces > Streptomyces sp. CNZ301. The sequence continues at coordinate 5,504,558 of NZ_SHLG01000001.1, read as the reverse complement.
AGCAGCTCCGCCTCTTCCTCCGCGGCCTCGCGGACCGCGCGAACGTACGACTCGGCCTCCTCCGCGGTTTGTTCCGCTTCCGCCTGCGCCGCCGCCCTCACATCGGCCGCCTCCGCCTCGGCCATCGACAGCAGCCGGCGGGCCCGGCCGCCGAGCGACTCGTACGTCTGCGGCGGCAGCGATTCGGCAAGGCCCCTCAACCGCTCGGCCTCCGCGGCAAGTTCGCGCTCCCGCGCGGCGAGTCCGGCGATGCGTCTCCGGTCCTCCTCGCGCTGCCCGATCAGCCCGGCGACCGCCTTGTCGACCTGCTCGGGCCGGTATCCACGGCCCCTTACAACGGTGAACGCATGCGGCGACGCACCCATAGCGAGCCCCTTACCTCAGCAACACACTCAACGGCGGACGCACATCTTTCTCGATCCGAGCGAAGCGGTCATAACGCGACACTCCATACGAGCGCACCGCGAACGTGGCGCCGTGTCACCCGGAGAGGGCACGAGACGGGCCCGTTGCGGCCGGAATCGTGCGCGGCACCAGCGGCGATGCCCGCACGGCACGAATCCCGCCGCCCGTCACCTCACGGACGACGCGGACCATCCGTGCGGGTGACGGGCAGCGGGACGGGAGGCCGCCGCGAAGAGTGAACGGAGCGGGTGTACGGGCGCGTTGGCCACACCGGCCGGCCATGCGTCGGTGCCCCAGCCGTAGATGGTGATCTTCATCTCCGGATGGCGGCGTGCCGGCGGCGACGGTCGGCCGGCGCACCGCTCCTGGTGCCCTGAGGCCCGGCTGGTGTCGGCGTCGCCAGGCGGACCAGCGGAGCCGGCGGGCCGCACCGTGCACGGACCGCACGACGGATGTCGTGACCAGTCGCCGGGACTCGTCGCAGGTGAGCGGGATCAGCTCACCCCGGGGGTATTCACAGCCAGATGATCAGCGGTGGCCGCACCCGCCTCCCAGCCGCCCCGCCGACAAGATCGCGGTCTACCGCCGGGGGACGAGGTCACGCTGATGCCAGGTGCCTGACTTACCGCCGAGGTCGGCCGGGCCGGCCGGGCCGACAGGGACGAACCCGGCCTTGGTCAGCACCTTCTGCGAAGCGGTGTTGTCGTGGGCGGTGGCCGCCCGAAGCGTGCACAGCCCATGGCGCGCCGCCGCCAGCCGGCACAGCTCCAGGACGGTCGCGGTCGCCACACCGCGGCCGGCGACGTGCTGCGCGACCCGGTAGCCGACTTCGGCGGTACCGTCCTCGAGGTCGTACAGGTTGAACCGGCCCAGGACCGCTCCGTCCTCGGCAACGAGCACGTAGAAGGCGCAGACACCGGACTCCTGCTCAGCCAGCAAAGCGCTGTACCGGTCGGCGAACCGGTCGTAGAACTCATCGCCGCGGTCGGGGACCGAGGCAGCGAAGTAGGCGCGATTCGCCAGCTCGAAGGCCAGGACCGCCGGGGCATGTCCGGCACGCAGCCGCTCCAGCTCGGGCACGGCGCGACTGTACCGGGACGGTGCGCCGAGGCCGCCTGAATTTCCCCGGCGGCCGACTGCCCCTGGACCACGGCGGATCCGATCCACGGGGTGGAGCATCAGCCGTGTACGGGCCCGAGGGGACGGGCCGTCCCTGGGCGGACGCCACAGGCCGCGGAGGACGGAGCGGGCCGCGGAGGACGGAGCAGGCCGCGGACGGGACACGCAGCGGGCCGTTCGGAACGGGCGGCACGGCCCGGGCCCTCTTCGAGCCCGGGCCGCCGGCACACCCGGCGGGACGGGCTAGAAGAGCCCGTCCCACATCTGTTCCAGCAGCACCGCCCACCAGTTCTCCGGGGAGGAAAGCGCGGCCGGATCCAGCGCCGCGAGCTGTGCCTGGAAGTCGACCGTCCACCGCCCCGCCTGCTCCTGCGTCAGCCCGTACCGCAGCGGCCACATGCGGCCGAGCAGGGCGAGCGCGCGCACGAACTCCGGCAGCCCGGTACTGACGAACTGCGGCTGCGCGGGCTGCCCTTCGGGGCCGCCTTCCAGCGGTACCGCCACGATGTTCGCGGTGCCGTACTGGACGCACATCTGCCTGCCGAAGTCGTTGCCCACGACCAGATACGAACCCGCGTCGGCGCCGGGCTGCACACCCCTCTCCTGCGCCAGCTCGGCCAGCGTCGGCACCGGACGGCCCGGCTGGGCCTGGCCCCAGAAGAACGGGCCGACGTCCACCGGCAGGCCGGCCCGCACCAGCGTCTGCCCCACGATGTCCGGAACACCCTGCCGGGAGACGGCGTGCTGGTCGAAGCGGAAGACGGCCTGCGGACCGAACGCCTGCAACAGCTCCTGCCCTATGGCGTCCGGCGGCAGCGGCGGCACGGGCGGGATCTGGTGCTGCGGCGGCAGCGGCACGCGGAACGGCGCGGGACGCGACGGGCCGTCCGCCACCTGGTGCAACTCGCCCTGGTGCTCCAGCAGATGGCGCATGCCCTGCTGACGTGAGGCGTGGTCACGTCCGTACGGCGCGGTGTGCGTCACACGGACCTGCGGCCAGGTCTCGCGGATCATGCGGGCGCAGTAGCCGCCCGGCAGCTCGCAGGACTCCAACTCCGTGTGCAGCTCCACCACTTGCTGCGGCGGCACGTTCATGTTGCGCAGCTCGTGCAGGATCTGCCACTCCGGATGCGGGGTTCCGGGCGCGGAGCGCCTGATCAGCTGCTGCTCCGAGCCGTCGGGCGCGCGGTAGCGCAGCACCGCCATGTAACCGGGGCCGACGGTGGGCACGCCGGAGGGCTGCTGCTGATGGGCGTACGCGGGCGGCGCGGCGCCGGGCATGCCGGGGGCCCCGGGCGGCGGACCGGCGGGCGGCCCCTGCTGCGGGAAGCCGTAACCCTGCGGCGGACCTCCGGGAGCCGCGGGAGCGGCCGGCGGCGGGGGCGGAGGCGCGGGCGGCGGAGGGGCGCCGGGGCCGCCCTGCGCGGGCCCCGCGAGCATCGTTGCCGCATGGTGCACACCTCCCCCGGAACCGGCGTCACCACCGCCGGGACCCGCACCCCCGGGCTGCCCCGGCGCGGCCGGCGGAGGCGGAGGCGTGCCGGGAGCACCGGGAGGCGGAGGCGTGCCGGGGACCCCGGGCGGCGGAGGCGTGCCGGGACCGCCCTGCGCGGGCCCCGCGAGCATCGTCGCCGCATGGTGCACACCTCCCCCGGAACCGGCGTCACCACCGCCGGGACCCGCACCCCCGGGCTGCCCCGGCGCGGCATCGGCACCGTCCCGCAGGCGAGCCACCTCGTCCGCGGAGACCATCTGCGTCGGTACGTAGCCCCCGCCGGCTCCTCCGGGTGCGTCTCCACCCGCGCCGGGAGGCCTGGCTCCCGGCGTGCCGGGCGCACCGGGCGGCGGCGGTACGGACGGGCCGCTCCCCCGCGAGGGACCGGACTCGTCGGCGGCCGCCCTGCCCGTGTCGGCGTCGGCGCCGCCCGACGCGCCGACCGCCCCGGGAGGACCGGGGGGCGGCGGAGGGGCGCCGACGCCGGAGGAGCCGCCCAGCGAGGGGCCCACCAGCATCGTCGACGCATCGTGCACACCGCCCCCGGAACCGGCATCGCCGCCGACGGGGCCCGAACCGGGGGGTGGCGGCGGCGTGTTGGGCGGAAGGGGCGGTCGCGGCGGCACCGCGGGGCCCTGTCCCGGGCCCGGAGCCGAGCCGGGCGGCCGGCTCTGTTCGTGCCCCTGCCGGTCCGTGCCGTCCACGGCCGGGGAGACCGCCGTCCTCGGAAGAGGAGCGCCCTCGGGAATCATCTCCGTCTTGGCGTCCGCGGCCCCCTCTCCGCCGGAGAGGGGCGGGGCGAAGACCGTTGCGGGAGGCAGCTGGGCCGCACCGCCGCCGGAGCTGCTGGTGTCCGCCGCGTCCCACGGGCTGACGCCTGCGGGCGGCGACGCACCCGCGGCAGCCGCGGCGCCGCCCGTGCCGGCCGCGGCTCCCGTTCCGGACGCCGCCCCCGTGCCGGCGCCCCGCCGGTCCGGGATGCCCATCTCGTCGGCTGCCTGCTGAAGCCAGTCCGGCGGCGTCAGCAGGAAGGACGTCGCCTCCAGATCCAGACGCTGCGGGGCCGACGCACCGCGCTGAGAGGCCGCGGGCACGCCGGGAGAGCCGTACTCCTCCTCGTAGCGGCGGATGACCTCACCCACCGGCAGCGCCGGCCACAGCGTCGTCTCCCCGCTGTCCCGCGCAATCACCAGCCGCGCACGCGTCACTTCGTCCCCGGACCCGAAGCCGGACCCGGCGGGGGACTCCGCCCACGCCACGAAGCCCAGGTCGAACTCCCGCACCCGCACCTCCCGGTGCCGGTCGGCGGGCACGTCGCCGTTGACCCAGCGCTCCGCGCGCTCCTGAGCCTGTGCGAAGGTCACCATCGCGCGCTCACTTCCCAACTCCCCCGACTCTCAACGAGGTCCTCACACCTGGACCGCACGTGCGAAACCGCCGTCCACCATCAGGTTCGCGACGGTCTCCAACTCCGGCGGGCTGCCCGCGAGCCGCAGCAGGAACTCGTCGAAGTCGGCGCCGCACGGCCGCAGAAGCCGCTCCGAACGCGTCTGCACGTCGAACCCGTCCTGGTCACGCGCGTCGTCGAAGGCGCAGAACCACACCGAACCGACGGCCTCGCCCTTGACCTTCACGGCGATCAGACCACCCTGCACGAACCCCACCCCGAGGAAATCCTTCGTGAAGTGGTCGCGCAGACACTTGTTGACGTACACGAGGTCATTGACCGCCGCGTCCTCCCGCACCGTGAAGAACGGCTGGTCGACCAGCAGCCCCAACTCGGCGTCCAGCCCGACACCGCGCGGCGCGCAGCCGCCCGCCGCCTTCAGGAACGCCCGGTAGGCGCCCGGCAGCCGGTACCCCAGACGCTCCTCCGCATCCAGCACCTGCGCCTCGGTCACCGCGACCGAATGCGGCACCTCGAAGTGCACAGGCCTGGTGTCCTGCAACGGACGCGTACCGCTCTTGGCGTGGTCGACGTTCGCGGTCGCCAGCCCACCGTGATGCCGCAGCAGCACCTTCACCTCGACGGGGACCAGCTCCATGCGGCGGCCGTACGCCACGTGGTGCCACGTCCAGCCGTGCGGAGTCGCCACCGGAGACAGGTCAGCCCACAGCTCGTGACCCGCGGCGTGCAGCGCGGCGTTCGCCGACACGTAGTCCGTGAGCCGCAGTTCGTCACCGCCGAAACCCTCCGGAGGCTCCGCGATCTCGGCCGCGGCACGCGCGTACGGGGAGAAGACGGGAAGGCCGTTCTCATCGACGCGGACCCCGGCCGGATGCCGGGCGGCCCGCACCGGATCGGGAAAGTTCACGACCTGGCCGGCGTAGGCCCGGTTCGGCGGCGCGGCACTCCCCCCGGCCCCGGCCCCTGGTGGACCTCCCACGGGGATTCCCTGGGGGTCCCCCCGGCGAAGCGAGGGGGAGGAGCCAGGAGGAGGAGCGTGGGGCGGTGCGCCCGCCCCGGACCGGCCTGTCGTCATCGCGGAAGCCCCCTGCTGCACATCTGGCTGACGTGGGACAGCCTATGCGGTACCCCAACTGCGGGGCACCGGCGCCGGTACCGGGATCACCCCGCGCACCCGGCGGAACCGACCGGGCCCGCCGGGTGCGCGGGGCGGGCGGCGCCGGTCACTCGGCGCCGCTCCCGGTCGCCGGACCGCCTGTTTCCGGGCCGCTTCCCGACTGGTTCCCTGCTGACTTCCGGACTGCTTCCGGACTGCTTCCGGACTGCTTCCGGACGGTTCCCGCGCGCGGGAACCTGCTAGTTCCCGGCCGCCTCCGTCAGCTTCTCGTGCTGCTTCTTCACCAGCGACTTGGCCACCGCCTGCGGCTCGTCCGACAGCGAGACCGACATGAACGACGCCGTGTTGCCGCCCGTACGGACGATGGTGAAGACCGTCGGAGAGTCCTTCCCCTTCACGTCCTCCATCGTGAAACGGACCGAATCGTCACCGACGCCGACCGACCCGTCCCGCTTGATCCGCAGCTGCGTCCTCTCCCCCGTACCGATCTTCCCCGCGAACGAATCGCAGGCGCTCAGGGCCTTCTTCAGATCCCCGAACCACTTCACGGCACCGCCGTCGCCGTACGAGGAGAGCAGCACCTGCTGAACCGCACCGCCCGTACTGAGTGAACCTTTCATCAGCACACCACTGGCGAACGCCTTGCGCTCACGCTCCGGCTCGGCATCCACCACATCGGTGATCGGGGAACACCGGGGATCCTCCGACTCGATCGACCCCTGGCCCTCGAGCGCGTCCTCCTTGTTGCGCTGCGCCCGGTACCCCTTCACATCACCGGACTTGAGCAGCGCCTCGTTCAACTGCTTCTCGTCCAGCGGCGGCACACCACTGCCGGCACCGTCACCCCCGTCACCCTCCTCCGCTCCCCCGCCGCCGGAACCCCCGGACTGCCGACCCTGGTTGTCCTCCTTCTTCGCCGCACCGCCACCCTCGTCACCTCCGCCACTGCAGGCCACAGCCGTCACAGCGAGCACCGGCACAACCACCACCACCCCCAGCGCACGGCGGACACGCACACCGACGTGACTCCCCCTGCGACCACACGTGCGACTGTGTCGGTCACCATCACTGCGACAACGAAGAGAGGTGCGGCCCATCACGGAACTCCTGCCTCGGAAAAACGACGCACGCCAGATGCCCGCCCCACTATCCCCGGTCAACCAGCCCTGATTCACCCCACTTCGGAAACCATCACATCCCCCTGACATGCCCACTGGCATGATCGACTCTCCCCCCACACTGCATACTTGGCCCGGCACACAGCACACACCACGACACAAACGGCAGAAGGGTCCGTGCGGGGAGGAACCACCACATGAACACCGCGTCGCTGAATTCCCCGGCGTCCACACCGGCAACACCGGCAACACCACCCACGTCGGCAACGCCCGCGCCCCCGGCAACAGGCGCCGGAGCGGCCGCCGGAGCGGCCACGCCCACCGCACCGGCCACGAGCCACGCCGCCGACGACCCCCGCGTCGGCTGGACCACCGCACCCGACAACACCACACCCCCGCTCCACGAACGCCGCGACGGCATCCTCCCCGCAGTCGCCGCGGCCCTCTCCGTACGCGGCCGCACCCTCACCTCCACAGGCAACAAAGGCGACCAGCCCCCCGCACCCCACCCCCTCGTGCAGGACTTCCTCGACACCCTCACCACCGAACACCGCGCACGCCACACCGGCCGCTGCCCCGAAACCGTCCTGCTCTCCCGCTACCTCACGACCACCGAGAACGCCCGCGCCGCCAAACGCGGCAACCGCCGCACAGGCAACGCCAAACCCCGCCCCCTCACCCACAGCGAAGCCAAACGCGCCCTCAAGCACGCCAAACTCACCGCCCGCCACATCCGCGAGGACGGCGACCCTCTGCACGGCACCTACGCACCCCCTTGCCGGGCATGCAGCGCACTCCTCACCCACTTCGGCGTACGCCCCGTCGACCCCGGAACCACCGGCGAAAAGGCACCCCGGTGAACCGCCCCCCGCACCAGCGCACCTCCACCACCCGCTTCCCCGTCGCAGTGGACGACGCCCTGCGCAACGCAGGCTGGAAACCCGGACGATGGGACATCCGCCAGGCCGAGGAATGGGCCGACGCCCTCCGCGGCCACATCTCACCCGGCGGCCACCGGCACACCGTCGTCCCCGCCGCCGTCGAAGTCTGGGCCGAATTCGGCAACCTGCCCATCGCCCCCACCGGACCAGGCCGCAACATCGCCCCGGCCGGCGTGCACATCGACCCCATGCACGCCCTCCACGCCGCCCGCACCCTCGCCGACCTCGGCCGCGCCCTGCGCACCCGGATCTGCCCCCTCGGCACCGACGGAGCCGACGCCGCCCTCCTCGCCATCGACACCGAGGCACGCGTCTACAGCCTCGACCACACCGGCGACTGGTACCTCGGCAAGGACTTCGACACCGCACTCGCCGCGCTGCTCACCGGCACCCGCCCCGAACGCCTCACCAGACCGCTCGACGCCGCGACAGGCACGGGCACCGCCGCGGACCCCGGTACGGGCCCGGCCACCGCCACACGCACACGCACCGGCCCCCCGGCCGGCCCCGGCCCGGACCCGTCGTCGCCCACCATCTCCGGCACGGTTCACACCGCCCGTCCACGCGGACCCCGCTGACCTCCCGGCCCGGGACACCGCCCGACGCCGACCGCAAACACCCCACGCGCCGCCACGCCCCCGCACAGGGAGAGCCCCACCGGGGACCCCCTCCGCGGCAGCTCCAGCGCGGGCATCCGCAGGCCTCTACCGCGAAGCCGCCCCGTCCGGCCCCACGGCCTGCGGCCTTCCGGCCGGAATCACGGCCGACACCCGGAAACCCCCCAAATCCGTCGGCCCCGACACGAAACCCCCGCCGAGCGCCGTCACCCGCTCCTTCATCCCCACGAGCCCGTTGCCACCGCTCGGCAACTCCGCACCGGCCGCACCGGCACCGTCCGCCGGCTTCTCGTTCTCCACCTGAACCGCGACCTCGCCCTCGCGATGCGCCACCCGCACCCTCGTACGAGCACCCGGCGCATGCTTGTGCACGTTCGTCAGCGCCTCCTGCACCACACGGAACGCCGTCTGCTCCACACCCGCCCCGTAACCACGCGGCGAACCGTCAACCGAGAAATCCACGGACATCCCCGTCTCCCGCGACTGCCCCACCAGGGCATCCAGCTCCGACAGGCAAGGACCCCCGCCGGCAGACCGCCCCTCAGCCGCGACGCCTCCCGCACCGGAAGCACCCCCCGCAACCGCGACCGCGCCCGCCCCCGAAAGACCCGCACCCGCGGCGCCTTCACCCGAGGCCTGCCGCGGCACGCCCTCACGCCCCCGCTCACCCGAACCGTCCTTCGCCGACCCCGCGGCAGCCGCCGCGAACTCGGCCAGCCGCACCGACGCGCCGCCGGCACCCGCATCCCGCGCACCGGCCTCCCGCGCACGCTCCGGCGAGCGCAGCACCCCGAGCATCGTCCGCAGCTCCGTCAGCGCCTGCCGGCCCATGTCGCCCACCAGCGCCGCGTTCTTCGACGCCTTCTCCGGATCCTTCAGCGCCACCGCCTGCAACGCCGCCGCATGCACCACCATCAGACTCACCCGATGCGCCACCACGTCGTGCATCTCCCGGGCAATGCGCGTGCGCTCCTCGCTGCGCGCCCACTCCGCGCGCTCCTCCGCCCGGTCCGCGAGCAGCGCCAACTCCCGCTCCAGGCCGTCCGCGCGCTCCCGCAGCGACTCCACGAGACGGCGACGAGCGCCCACGTACAGACCCGTCAGCACCGGCGGCGTCGTCAGCCCGATCGCCACCAGGACGGACATCAGCGGGATGAACCACGCCGGAGGGTCGAACCCGGGGTCCTGGCCGATGCTCTGGTGCATCCGCACGATCGTGATGATCACGACGGCGGCCGCCTGCATCCCCGTGAGCAGCACCGTGACCCGGCGCGGCACGTCCGCGGCGACCGCCAGGCTGTAGAGCCCGACGAAGCCGAGCAGAAAACCCATCTCCGCCGGCGTCAGCGCGATGGCCACCAGCACCACGGCGATCGGCCAGCGCCGCCGGAGCACCAGCGTCGCCCCCGCCACCAGCCCCAGAACCACGCCGGACGCCGCGGGCAACCCGGCCTCACCTGCGAAGTCGACACCCTGGACCGCGCACTCCACGGCGGACACCATGCCGAGCGAGATGTCCAGCGCGGCGCTCCGCCGGCGCTTCCACCACCATGGCCCGCCGACGGTCCGCCTCTCCCCCGTCTCGGTCATACGGACCAGCGTACGACCGGGCGCCAACCAGTTTTCCGGCTCGTGACGGAACCGACGACTCCGTAGCGGGACCTGCATGTTCCGGTTAACAGCAACCACCGTCCCGACGTGCAAAGGAAACGCCCGTTCCCTACTCGAACTGGTGAATAGTCTCGCATTACGCCGCACTCCGTCACGGTCCGGGCGGAAACTTCCGACATGGCGCACGCAAAGACCGAACTGAAGTCCCGCGCACGGGAACTGCGACGAGCGGGCAGGACGTACGACGAGATCGTGGCCGAGCTGGGAGTCTCGAAGAGCTCGGTGTCGCTGTGGGTGCGGGACCTGCCGACGCCGCGACGCTCCGTCGAGCGCGCACGAAGAATGGCCGAGGCCAGATGGAGCCCGTTCCGGCAGGAGCGGGACCTGGCCCGCAGGCAGGCGATCGAGAGGGCAAAACAGGACATCGGCCCCATGAGCGAGCGGGACCTGTTCTTGCTCGGCGTGGGCCTGTATTGGGCGGAGGGAACGAAGAGCAAGCCGTACCGGCTCAGCGAAGCCGTCACGTTCGTCAACAGCGACCCGGGCGTGATCAGGGTCTACCTGGCGTGGCTGGAGCTACTCGGGGTCGCGCCCGAACGCCTGCGCTTCTCGGTGATGATTCACGAGTCCGCCGATGTCGAAGCCGCCGAGCAGTACTGGGCCGAACTCGCCGGCCGGGACGTCAGCGACCTCGGCAAGACCACCCTCAAGCGGCACAACCCGAAGACGGTGCGCAAGAATGTGGGAGCCGGCTACCGGGGCTGCCTTGTGGTCCGTGTCCTTCAAGGTGCTGATCTGTACCGTCGCATCGAAGGCTGGTGGTCGGGCATAGTAGAGGGCGCGGCAGCCGAGCTGACTTAATGTCCGCTTTGAGTGCTTCGCTATCCCCTGTGGTGTAATTGGCAACACTGTCGGTTTTGGTCCGACCATTCCAGGTTCGAGTCCTGGCAGGGGAGCTCAAGGTTCGAATACCGGGCCCCGACCGTTGCGAGGTCGGGGCCCGCTCTCGTGTCCGGATCCGGGCACCCTCGCAACCCACCGGTATCCTGCGGGTGTTCCCCCTGACCCCGTAGCCGAAGGGCACACCCGTGAGCGCCAACCGCCCGGCAGCCGTCGTCGTACTCGCAGCAGGCGAGGGCACCCGAATGAAGTCGGCGACGCCCAAGGTCCTGCACGAGATCTGCGGCCGCTCCCTTCTCGGCCATGTCGTCGCCGCCTCACGCAGCCTCTCCCCCGAGAACCTCGTCGTGGTGGTGGGCCACGCCCGTGAGCAGGTGACCGCGCATCTCGCCGGGACCGACGCCGGGGTGCGTACGGCGGTGCAGCACGAGCAGAACGGCACCGGGCACGCGGTACGCATGGCTCTCGAGGAGCTGTCGCGCAGCGGTGTCGTCCTTGACGGCACGGTTGTCGTGACCTGCGGGGACACCCCGCTGTTGACGGGGGAGACGCTGCAGTCGCTGGCCGACACCCACTCCGCCGACGGCAACGCCGTGACGGTGCTGACGGCCGAGGTGCCGGACTCGACGGGCTACGGCCGCATCGTGCGCGACGTTGACAGCGGCGCCGTGACCGCGATCGTCGAGCACAAGGACGCGACGCCCGCGCAGCTGGCCATCACGGAGATCAACTCGGGTGTGTTCGCCTTCGACGCGCAGCTGCTGACGGACGCGCTCGGGAAGGTGCGTACGGACAACAGCCAGGGCGAGGAGTACCTGACGGATGTGCTCGGCATTCTGCGCAGTGCGGGGCATCGCGTGGGTGCGTCGGTGGCGGGCGATCACCAGGAGATCCTCGGGATCAACAACCGTGTGCAGCTTTCCGAGGCGCGCCGGCTGCTGAACGGCCGTCTGCTGGAGCGGGCGATGCTTGCGGGTGTGACGGTGGTGGATCCGGCGTCGACGTGGGTGGATGTGTCGGTGTCGTACGAGCAGGACGTGATGGTGCTGCCGGGCACGCAGTTGACGGGTTCGACGCACTTGGCGGCGGGTTGCGAGGTGGGGCCGAATTCCCAGTTGGCGGACACGTCGGTGGGTGCGGGTGCGTCGGTGAGCAACACGGTGGCGCAAGGTGCCCGGATCGGCGACGGCGTGAAGGTGGGGCCGTTCGCGTATTTGCGTCCGGGTTCGAGCCTGGGTGTGAAGGCGAAGGTGGGGAGTTTCGTCGAGCTCAAGAACGCGGAGATCGGCGAGGGTTCGAAGGTGCCGCATCTTTCGTATGTCGGTGACGCTTCGGTGGGCGAGCACAGCAACATCGGGGCGGCGACGGTGTTCGTGAATTACGACGGTGAGAACAAGCACCGCACGGAGATCGGTTCGCACTGCAAGACGGGTGCGGACAACATGTTTGTGGCGCCTGTCACTGTCGGGGACGGTGCTTATACGGCGGCGGGTTCGGTGATCACGAAGGATGTGCCTCCGGGTTCGCTCGCTGTGGCGCGTGGCCAACAGCGCAATATCGCGGGGTGGGTGGCGCGTAAGAGGCCCGGGAGTGCGGCGGCCCGGGCGGCGGAGAGTGCCGCGCGGAGTGATGCCGAGGGCTCGGATGGTGCGGCGGGCGCGCAGGGCGGCGAGGGCCCGAAGGGTGGCTGACGAGCGCGGACGGCTCCTGTCGGGTACGCGGGGCCGTGGGCCGGGGCGTACGGTTAGGACGCACGCACGCCCCGCGGAACTCAAGGAGACGGTGCAGTGACCGGGATCAAAACGACCGGCGAGAAGAAGTTGATGCTCTTCTCCGGCCGCGCCCACCCCGAGCTTGCGGAGGAGGTCGCGGATCAGCTGGGTATCGGCGTGGTCCCGACCAAGACTTTCGACTTCGCGAACGGCGAGATCTATGTCCGCTTCCGGGAGTCCGCGCGTGGCGCCGACTGCTTTCTGATGCAGAGCCACACGGCCCCGATCAACAAGTCGATCATGGAGCAGCTGATCATGATCGATGCTTTGAAGCGTGCTTCGGCGCGCAGTATCACGGTGATTGTGCCGTTCTACGGCTATGCGCGTCAGGACAAGAAGCACCGTGGGCGGGAGCCCATTTCGGCGCGGTTGATGGCGGATCTGCTGCAGACCGCGGGTGCGGACCGGATTCTCACGGTGGATCTGCACACGGATCAGATTCAGGGTTTCTTCGACGGTCCGGTGGATCACCTTTTCGCGTTGCCGGTGCTCGCCGACTATGTGGGCGGGCAGGTGGACCGGAGCAAGCTGACGGTCGTCTCCCCGGACGCGGGGCGTGTGCGGGTGGCGGACCGGTGGGCGGACCGGTTGGGTGCGCCGCTGGCGATCGTGCACAAGCGCCGTGACCCGGAGGTCGCGAATCAGGTGACGGTGCACGAGGTGGTCGGTGACGTCGAGGGCCGGGTGTGTGTCCTGGTGGACGACATGATCGACACGGGTGGCACGATCTGCGCCGCGGCGGACGCGCTGTTCGCGAACGGTGCGGAGGATGTCATCGTCACGGCGACGCACGGTGTGCTGTCGGGTCCCGCGGCGGACCGGCTGAAGAATTCGAAGGTCAGTGAGTTCGTCTTCACGAATACGCTGCCGACGCCGGGTGAGCAGGATCTGGACAAGATCACGGTGCTTTCGATGGCGCCGACGATCGCTCGTGCGGTGCGTGAGGTCTTCGAGGACGGCTCGGTGACCAGCCTTTTCGACGAGCAGGCGTGAGGGGGCGGGTCCGGGCGTCGTGCGCTCGGACCCGCCGCTCCGGCCCCCCGGTTCGCCGCTCCGGGGTCTCCCGGTCCGCACCTGCTCCGCTCCCGGCGTACTCGGAGTCGTCCCGTCGTCCGCGGGCGCCCGGACCTGTGATCGTGATCGATTTCCGCACGGCCTTCCTCGCCGCGTAGACTCCTGACGTCGCTCGGCGAGGGAGGCCGTGTTCGTGCGCTGGTCGCACGGTCCGGCTCATCCGTTATCGACGCGCGCTCTTCGCCAGGGTTTCCACGGTGGTCTCTTCCGTGGCCGGCTCTGCGGCGTGGCCGGTCTGTCGTGGACGGACCGAGTGACACCACAGACGCGGTATCCGTTTCGAGTGCGAGGAGCGCAGCATGGCTGACGTCAAACTTTCCGCGAGCATCCGTTCCGAATTCGGCAAGGGCGCTGCTCGTCGTCTGCGCCGCGAGGAGAAGATTCCCGCGGTGATCTACGGCCACGGTGAGGACCCGGTCCACGTGGCGCTGCCCAGCTACGACATGATGATGGCGCTGAAGACGCCGAACGTCCTCATCCACCTGGACGTCGAGGGCAAGAAGCAGCTTGTGATCCCGAAGGCCGTGCAGCGTGAGGCGATCCGTGGCTTCCTGGTCCACGCGGACCTGCTGATCGTGCGCCGCGGCGAGAAGGTCAACGTCGACATCCCGATCCACGTCGAGGGTGAGCTGGCTCCCGGGCAGAACCTGCTGGAGCACGTGCTGAACGCGCTGCCGGTCGAGGCGGAGGCCACGCACATTCCGGAGTCGGTCACCGTGTCCGTCGAGGGTCTGGACGCGGGCGACTCGGTCACTGCCGGTCAGATCAAGCTGCCGAAGGGCACGTCGCTGGCCGTCGAGGAGGACGACGTCGTCATCCAGGTCCTGGCGGCTCAGGCCGAGGAGCCGGCTGCCGAGGAGGAGACCGAGGGCCAGGTGGAGGCCCCGAGCGAGGTCGCCCCTGAGTGATCCGGTCTTCCGGGTCTCTTTCCGACTGCCGCCGCGTTCCCTGGCTGCACGGCCGGGTGGAGCGCGGCGGCGGTCGTTCCGCCGCCGGTCTCCGGCGCCCGCAGGTCGCCGATTCACCCTTCGCCGTTCCTCGATCGCCGATTCACCCTTCGCCGTTCCTCGATCGCCGATTCGCCCTTCCTCGATCCTCGACTCTTGAAGGACCGCTCTCATGACGACTGTTGCCGGTACGGGTGGTGCGGGCGGCGCCGGTGGTTCCGGTGCCGCCGGTGGTTCGGGGGGCCCGTCGGGGCCGTGGCTGGTGGTGGGCCTGGGCAATCCGGGTCCGGGGTATGCCGGCAACCGGCACAACATCGGGTTCGCGGTCACGGATCTGCTGGCGTCCCGTATCGGGGGGAAGTTCAAGGCGCACAAGTCGCGTGCGCGGGTGCTGGAGGGCCGGTTCGGGGCTCCGGGGTCGGCGTCGGGCTGCCGTGTGGTGGTCGCTCAGCCGATGTCGTACATGAATCTCTCGGGTGGTCCGGTCACCGCGCTGCGGGACTTCTACAAGGTGCCGGTGGAGCGGATCGTGGTGGTCCACGACGAGCTGGACATCGACTTCGGGATGCTCCGGCTGAAGAAGGGCGGCGGCGACAACGGCCACAACGGGCTGAAGTCGCTGACGAAGTCGCTGGGGCCGGGTTATTTCCGTGTGCGGTTCGGTGTCGGCCGGCCGCCGGGGCGGATGCCCGTCGCGGACTATGTGCTGAGGGATTTCTCCGCTCCGGAGCGCAAGGAGCTGGACTACTTCACGGACCGGGCCGCGGACGCGGTGGAGTCGCTGGTGCTGGACGGTCTGGAGCGGGCGCAGAGCACCTACAACTCGTAGGCGGAGCACGAGAGTTGGTATCGGCTTCCCGGTCGTGGCCGTAACCGGCCCGGGGGCCGGGGAGAAGCCGGACGCATCCGCCTTTTACCGCCCAAGCGGGATGCGGAGGTTGACCCTCCGGGCGGTTTGCCCAAGGATCTCGGCCATGTCCTCCTCGACGACCTCAGCGACGGGAACCGTCCGCGTCAAACGCAGCCGCACTCGCCGCGCCGGGGAGAGCATGTTCGGGATGCTGCTGCTGACGCGCAACATCGTCCTGATTCTGGGGTCGTTGCTGCTGCTCGTCGCCGGAGGCTGGACGTCGTGGCAGACGGCGGGGCCCGCGCTGACGGGCGACGTGAAGGGCACGGTGCGGATCGCGAAGTGCACCGAGGAGAAGTGTGCCGGAACGTTCGTCCCCACCGCCGAGGGCAGTTCACAGGTGCGGAAGGTGACGGTCGACAAGACCGCGTCGGGCAAGGTCGGTGAGCGGCTCCAGGTGGCGTTGCGCCCCGGTACCGACGAGGCCGTGCGTACGGGGCCTTCGGGTGTCCTCTACGGTGCGGTGCCGTTCGGGGGTTCGCTGGTGCTGGCGGGGGTCGTCTTCGTGCTGGGCATGCGGATGAAGCGGACGGCGCTGGTGCTGGGGGTGCTCGGCGTCGGGCTGATGAGCGCGTCCTGGGCGTTGCTGACGTTCTGACGCGCCTCACGGGGCGCGCACCAGGACGCCGGGAGCAGCAGAATCCGGGGCAGCTCCGGCTTCGCCCGCCGGCGGCGCGCTCCCGTCCCATCCTCACATTTCGCGTCTGGGCTTTGCGGCCTCTCACGTTTCACGTCTGGGCATTGCGGCCGTGCGGCGCCGCCGCGTCGGGTGAATTCCCCGTCGCGGCGGCGCCGTTCGCGTCGCGTGTCCGCCGCCGGCGGCGGTGCCGCCGTCAGCCGGTGTTGCGCAGCCCGGCGGCTACGCCGTTGACGGTCAGCAGCAGTGCGCGGCTGAGCATCTGGTCGGGCTCTTCGCCGCGCTCCGCGGCGGCGCGCTGCCGGTGCAGCAGCGTGACCTGAAGGTAGGAGAGCGGGTCGAGGTAGGCGTCGCGGATGGCGAACGTCTGCTTCAGGACGGGGCTCGCGTCGAGCAGTTCGCGTTCCCCGGTGATGCGCAGAACTTCCCGCACGGTCAGGTCGTGTTCGGCGCGGATGGTCTCGAAGACGTGCTTGAGCTCGTCGGGTACGAGGGTGTCGACGTAGTGCTGCGCGATGCGCAGGTCGGTCTTGGCGAGGGTCATCTCGACGTTGGCGAGGAAGTTCTGGAAGAAGTGCCAGTGCTCCTGTGCCTCTTGGAGCACACCGTCGAGTCCGGCCTCGCGTGCCGCCTTCAGTCCTGTGCCGACTCCGAACCATCCGGGCACGATCTGCCGGGACTGGGTCCAGCCGAACACCCAGGGAATGGCCCGCAGTCCGTCGAGGCCGGCGCCGCTGTCGGGGCGCCGCGAGGGCCGTGAACCGAGGTGCAGTTCGGCGAGCTGGTCGACGGGCGTGGAGGCGAAGAAGTAGGCGGGCAGGTCCGGGTCGTCGACCAGCTTCCGGTAGGCGCCGTGCGCGGCGTCGGAGACGGTGTCCATGGCGGCGTCCCAGCGGGCGAGGGCCTCGTCGGACTGGCGGGGCGCGGTGTGCAGCGCGGACGCCTGGAGGGTCGCGGCGACGGTCAGTTCGAGGTTCTCCCTCGCCAGGGACGGCACGAGGTACTTGTCGGAGATGACTTCGCCCTGCTCGGTGACCTTGATCTCGCCATCGAGGGTGCCCCAGGGCTGGGCGAGGATCGCGTCGTGGGTGGGGCCGCCGCCGCGGCCGACGGTTCCGCCGCGGCCGTGGAAGAGCCGCAGCCGCACGCCGTGCCGGTGCGCTACGTCGCGGAGCCTCCGCTGTGCGCGGTGGATCTCCCACTGCGAGGTGGTGATGCCGCCGAACTTGGAGGAGTCGGAGTAGCCGAGCATGACCTCCTGGAGGTCGCCGCGGAGCGAGACGAGCTTGCGGTAGGAGGGGTCGGAGAGCATCGCGTCGAGGAGTTCGTCGGCGATCTTCAGCTCGTCGGTGGTCTCCAGCAGCGGGACGATGCCGATGTGGGCCCAGCCGGCGTGCAGGTCGATCAGTCCGGCCTCGCGTGCGAGCACGGCGGCGGCGAAGACGTCGTCGGCTCCCTGGCACATGGAGATGATGTAGGACTCGATGACTTCGGGCCCGAAGGTCTCCATCGCCTTGCGAACGGTGGTGAAGACGCCGAGGGTCTTCTCGCCCGCCGCGTCCAGGGGCGCCGGCGAGGGCGAGAGGGGACGGCGGGAGCGCAGCTCCTTGGCCAGGAGCCGCTGCCGGTAGTCGCGGGGCATGTCGATGTAGCGCCAGGACTCCTCACCGAGCCGGTCGAAGAGCTGACCGAGGGCGTGGTGGTGGGCGTCGGCGTGCTCCCGTACGTCCATGGTGGCCAGCTGCAGGCCGAACGCGGCGATGGTGCGCAGCACCCGGTCCAGGCGGCCGTCGGCGATGAGTTCGCCGCGGTGTGCGCGCAGGGACGTCTGCAGCAGCACCAGGTCGTCGACGAGCCCGGTGGTGCCGAGGTAGTCGCGCCCGGCGGCGTGGGGTGCGCCGGAGGCGAGCCGGTCGCGGGTGTTGAGGAGCTTCTGCCGGATGCAGGTGGCCTTGAGGCGGTAGGGCTCCTCGGCGTTGAGGCGCTTGTAGCGGGGGCTGATCTCGGGCAGCCGGTCCAGGTCGCGGCTGAGGGAGTCGAGGAGTTCCTCGGTGGCGCCGCTGTTGCGGATGGAGTTGGACAGGGCGCCACGGAGGTCGTCGATGTGTTCGAGGGCGTCGGTGATGCCGTGTTCGTGCTGGAGGAGCAGCACTTCCCACGTCACGTCGGGGGTGACGTTGGGGTTGCCGTCGCGGTCCCCGCCGATCCAGGTGCCGAAGGTCAGCGGGCGGGTGCCGGCGGGCAGTGGGGCTCCGGCCCGCTGGAGTTCGTCGGCGAGGTCCTCCAGTACGTCCCCGACGGCGCCGCGGTGCAGTTCGTCCAGGTAGTAGACGGCGTTGCGGGCCTCGTCGGCCGGTTCGGGGCGGGCGACGCGCAGCTCGTCCGTCTGCCAGACGAGGTCGACGTTCTCGGCGAGGCGCCGGTCGGTGCGGCCGCTGCCGTCGTGGTCGGGGTGTTCCAGCAGTTCGGCGATCTTGCGGAGCTTGGTGAGGACGGAGCGGCGCGCGGCCTCGGTGGGGTGCGCGGTGAAGACGGGCCGGACGCCGAGGTTGCGCACGGTCTGCGCGAGGTGGGCGGGGTCGGCGTCCTTGAGCATGTCGGCGGTGCGGGAGAGGTTGCCGCCTTCGGTGGCGCGGCGGGCGCGCAGTTCCCGGCCGCGGTGGACCTGCTCGGTGACGTTGGCCAGGTGGAAGTACGTGGAGAAGGCCCGTACGAGCTTGGTGGCGGTCTCCAGGTCGGTCCTGCCGAGGAGGGCGGCGGCGGCCTCTCCGTCGCTGCGCGTCAACGCCCGTACGCGTTCGACGAGGTCGAGCAGTTCCGCTCCCTCCTGGCGCACGAGGGTCTCGCCCAGAAGGTCTCCGAGGCGGCGGATGTCGGCGCGAAGGGCGCTGTTCGCCTCGGTTTCGGCGGCGTCGGTCCCGTTGCCGGCCGCCGACCCGTTTCCGCCCTCCCGGCGGAGGGTCTCGGCACGGCTCACTTCGGCACTGCTCACAGGTGAGGCTCCTTGCAGCATTTGCTTCGGGCAGGTCACGGACCGCGCTGTCCGACGCTCCCCAGGATATGCGGGGCGGTCTTCCGCCCCTGGTGCCGTCCGATGGGTGAGCAAGCTCTCGTCTCCCCCATGCCACCACTTGCTACGCCTGTGAGGGCTGCCATACTTACGACGCCGTAGGTTACGGTTCCGTAGGACTTGCGTGGGCACAAGACGCAGAAGTGCACAACGCAGAAGCCCCTTACCGCTCTGACAAGGGACATCTATGACGACAAGCCCCCCGGACGTTCTCGACAGCGCCCCCGACGCCCAGAAGAAGCCCGCCTCCGACGCCCCGGACTCCCCCGTCGCCACCGCGACGCTGGGCGGCGAGAAGCGCCGCTCGGCGGAGCAGGTCGCCCTGCTGGCCTTCATCGTGGTCCCATTCCTGGCGCTGCTCGCAGCGGTGCCGCTGACGTGGGGCTGGGGGGTGAGCTGGCTGGATCTGGGGCTGATGACGGCCATGTACTTCATCGGCTGCCACGGCATCACCATCGGCTTCCACCGTTACTTCACGCACGGCTCGTTCAAGGCGAAGCGGCCGCTGCGCATCGCGCTCGCGGTCCTGGGTTCCCTGGCCGTGGAGGGCCCGGTGGTGCGGTGGGTCGCCGATCACCGCAAGCACCACAAGTTCTCCGACGCCGAGGGCGACCCGCATTCGCCGTGGCGTTACGGCGAGACGGTTCCCGCCCTGATGAAGGGCCTGTGGTGGGCGCACGTCGGCTGGATGTTCGACGAGGAGCAGACGTCACAGCAGAAGTACGCACCCGATCTGGTCAAGGACCCGGCGATCCGCGCCATCTCCCGGCAGTTCGTGCTGTGGACGACGGTGTCGCTGCTGATCCCGGCCGCGATCGGCGGCCTGGTGACGATGTCCTGGCAGGGTGCGCTGACGGCGTTCTTCTGGGGCTCGCTAGTGCGTGTGGCGCTGCTGCACCACGTCACGTGGTCCATCAACTCCATCTGCCACGCGGTCGGCAAGCGGCCCTTCAAGTCCCGCGACAAGTCCGGCAACGTGTGGTGGCTGGCGATCCTCTCCTGCGGTGAGTCGTGGCACAACCTGCACCACGCGGACCCGACGAGCGCCAGGCACGGTGTGGAGAAGGGCCAGCTCGACTCGAGTGCCCGCATCATCCGCTGGCTGGAGCTGGCGGGTTGGGCGTACGACGTGCGCTGGCCGGCGCAGTCCCGTATCGACTCCCGCCGCAAGGAGCCGTCCCGTCAAGCGGCATGATGGGGCCCGTGCCGACCGATGACAGCTCCGCCAGTCCCGCAAAGGCGAACAGGGCAGCCAAGAAGGAGAAGCGCGCCGCCCGTCGCAGGATGAGCGGCAAGGAGCGCCGCGAACAGCTCCTCGACATCGGACGTGCCCTCTTCGCCGAACGTGGCTTCGAGGGCACGTCCGTGGAGGAGATCGCCGCGAAGGCGGGCGTCTCCAAGCCCGTGGTGTACGAGCATTTCGGCGGCAAGGAAGGTCTCTACGCCGTCGTCATCGACCGCGAGATGCGGCAGCTCCTGGACATGGTGACGGGTGCCCTCACAGGGGGGCACCCGAGGGAGCTGCTGGAGCAGGCGGCGTTCGCGCTGCTCGACTACATCGACGTCTACACGGACGGTTTCCGCATCCTCGTCCGCGATTCGCCCGTCGCACAGTCGACGGGCAATTTCGCGTCGCTGATCAGCGACATCGCCACTCAGGTCGAGGACATCCTCGGCCGCGAGTTCAAGTCCCGCGGCTTCGATCCGAAGCTCTCGCCGCTGTACGCGCAGGCGCTGGTCGGGATGGTCGCGCTGACGGGGCAGTGGTGGCTGAACGTCCGCAGGCCGAAGAAGGCCGAGGTCGCCGCGCACCTGGTGAATCTGGCCTGGCACGGCCTGGACGGGCTGGAGGCGAAGCCGCGTCTGATAGGTCACAGGCGCAGCTGAAGGCCGGCAGGACCCGCTGCCCGGCTCGCGGCACGGTTGGATACTGACCGCATGAAGCGACACACCGGCAAGCCCGGGGACGTCCTCGGCGCCGGGATTCGGCAGGAAGCCAGTCGTTGTGACCTCACGGCCTCCGACGGGACGCCCGGAGCGATCGCGGCGCACTTGCCGAACGAAGGGGGGCACAGCCGGATCCGTCGCAGTTTCCGGTCTGCCGGGTCGGGCGACAGCGGCCGCACGGACATCGCCGAACGCATGGAGGAGATCCTCGCCGGCCTCGCCGAGGGGGACCATGTACCCGATGAGGGCGGAACCGAAGGGCGCAGCCGCAAGCAGAGCGGATGAGTCCGCTCGTCGTCGAGCGGTCCCCGACCGTCGCGGCGACGAGGTCAGGTCAGTTCGGGGCGAACTCGTCGAGGGCGCTGCGGATCTCGCCGCTCATCGCGTCGCTGCCCAGATGACCGGCGTCCTCGACGACGACGAGGCGGGAGCCCGGCCAGGCGCGTGTCAGTTCCCACGCGGTGCCGAGGGGGCCGCCCAGGTCGAAGCGGCCGTGGATGAGCACGCCGGGGATGCCGGCGAGGCGACCCGCGTCGCGTATGAGCGCTCCCTCCGCCAGCCAGGCGCCGTGCGAGAAGTAGTGCGCTGCGATGCGGACGAGCGCGTGCCGGGCCTCGGGCGGCCGGTCACCGTACGTTCTGGGGGCGCCGTCCTGGGTCTCCGTGGAGAGCACCGTGTCCTCCCAGCGGCACCATTCGTCTGCGGCCTCCGCGCGGACCGCGGGGTCGGGATGCTCCATGCGGCGCGCGTACGCCGCGAGGACGCCCGGCAGGTCCGCTTCGGGGTCGGCTTCCGGCACGTGCTCGCGGAAGCGGTGCCACTCCTCCGGGAAGAACCGGCCGGCCCCGCGGTAGAGCCAGTCGATCTCTGAGCGGCGGGTGGTGGTGACGGCGGGAATGACGATCTCGGAGACGCGGTCCGGGTGCCGCTGAGCGTACGCGAGGATCAGCGTGGATCCCCAGGAGCCGCCGAAGAGCAACCACCGCTCGATGCCGAGGTGTTCGCGCAGCAGCTCCATGTCGGCGATCAGGTGGGCGGTGGTGTTGTGGCTCATGTCCGTGGACGGGTCCGAGGCGTGCGGGGTGCTGCGTCCGCATCCACGCTGGTCGAAGGCGACCACGCGGTACCGGTCCGGGTCGAAGCGGCGCTGGGCGACGGTGCCGCAGCCCGACCCGGGGCCTCCGTGGACGACGAGGGCGGGTTTGCCGTCCGGGTTTCCGGACACCTCCCAGTGGATGCGCTGACCGTCGCCGACGTCGAGCATCCCTTGTCCGTACGGTTCGAACGGCGGGTGGAGCGTGGACATGGCCGGTCACCTCTCCGATGTCGGAAGGAGCCGCACGATGCCGGTTCCAGGAAGCCGCAGCAACGTGTATACGGACACGTATACTTGCGCCATGGCTGACTCGATGATCCGCGTGCCCTCCGAGGTGCGCGACCGGCTTGCCGAACTCGCGAAGGACCGCGGATCCTCCATCGGCGCCATAGTCGGCGAGTACGCCCGATCCACTCCGACCGAGCAGGAGATGGCCGCCAAGGCCGCCGAAGCACGGCAGATCCTTTACGAACTGTCGGGGTACAGGGCGAGCGAAGAAGAAGAGCGAGCCTCTCTCGCCGAACTCGAACGACGCATCGAGTCTCTTCGGTGAACCGGGAGCGATTCGTCTTCGACGCGTCCGCACTGCTCGCAGCCGGCTCCGGCAACCAACTGGCGTCGACCCTGATTCATCACGCCAACCTCAAGCCCGAGTGGTCGTTGTACGTGCCGCTGTGCGCGCTGGTGCAGGCCGAATGGGACCGGAAGGGCATCGCCGAGCACTTCGCCGCTCTGCCCGGCGTGGCATTCCTGGAGCTGGATCTGCCGGCAGCCCTGACCATGAGCAAGTCACCTCCTGAGGCGTGGTCGGAGTCCCACGTCGTGCACGCCGCCACCCCCGGCCCGCTCTCCCCCGTCTCGCCCGAAGGGGGGACGGTGGTGACAACCCGGCCCGAGCACTATCCGGGTCTGCGCACCCTGGACATCAGGCCGTGAACGTCGGCTCCAGGAACTCCAGCCTGTTGCCGACCGGGTCCTCCGAGTAGAAACGGCGGTGGCCGGGGAGGTCGTCGTCCCGGACGACGGGCGCTCCGGCGTCGGCGAGGCGGGCGGCGAGGCCGCGCACGCGGATGCCGGGATGGGCCTTCCGTGCTGGGCGGAAATCCTCCTCGATGCCGAGGTGCAGTACGACGGAGCCGGCCGAGAACCAGCAGCCGCCCCGCGCGGCGAGCACCGGGGGCTTGGGGATCTCCGTCATCCCGAGCACGCCCGCGTAGTACGCACGCAGCGCGTCCTCCGAGCCCGGTGGTGCGGCGAGCTGAACATGGTCCAGGGAGTCGATCACCGCTGCTGCCCGCGAGGCGCCGGGACGTTCCGCTTCGGGGCCCGTCATCGCTTCACCGCGACGACGAAGATGCGCCGGAACGGGAAGGCGGTCCCGCGCGCGGGGTCCCCGCCCAGCGGCGGATAGGCCTCGCGCAGCAGCTCCGCGTACTCGGCGAGGAACGCCGACTGCGCGTCGGGGTCGTCGGCGAGCAGCGTGAGGACGGGACGCAGCGCCGTGCCCTTGACCCAGTCCAGGACGGGATCTTCACCGTGCAGGAGCTGCGCGTACGTGGTCTCCCACGCGTCGACGTCGCAGCCCAGCGGTTCAAGTTCGGCAAGGTATTCCGCGGGGGCGCGGACGGAGCCGCCGCGGGCCTCGGCGCCCAGACGGGCCCTCCAGCGCGCCGAGTTGCGCAGTTCCAGCAGCAGGGTGTGGCTGGGGGCGTCGAAGTTGCCGGGGACCTGGAAGGCGAACACACCGCCGGGCGGCAGGGCGTCGATCCAGGTCCTGAAGAAGCCGGCGTCGGTGAGGGCGCCGTCCTGGCCGTTGTCGCCGGGGGCGTCCCCGGATCCGTCCCGTTCCGGGAGGCTTCGCCCCTCCTCCCTGACGGGGAGCACCCTGTTCTTCCCGGAACCGGCAAGAACCCATTGCAGCGCCGCGTTGGAGAAGATGAGGTCGAAGCGTTCGTCGCGTGCGGGACGCCATGTGGTGAGGTCGGCCCGGGAGAATTCGAGGCTTCCGCCGGCGGCCGTCCTCCCGGCGTGGGCGCGGGCTTCGCGCAGCATCGCCGGGGAGTCGTCGTAGCCGGTGATGTGCGCGCGGGGCCAGCGGTCGGCGAGCATCGCGGACGGGCCGCCGGGCCCGCAGCCCAGGTCGGCGATGCGGGGGGCCTCGTCGTGCGGCAGTGCGGGCACGCGGGTGAGCAGGTCGGTGATCGGCCGGTTGCGGTGCCCGGAGTGCCGTGTGTACTGATGCGGATCCCACACAGGTGACGTCATGGGGGCAGCCTCCATCCGAAGTATCTCGATGTCAAGAGACTTCATGTCGACACAACTACTACACTGATCGCATGGAGGACGAGGTCGACCGACTGGTGGCAGCCTGGCGCCGAGAGCGCCCGGACCTCGACGTGGAACCGTTGGAGGTCCTGAGCCGGGTCAGCAGACTCGCACGGCACCTCGACCGTGCGCGCAGGATCGCCTTCTCCGAACACAACCTGGAGCCCTGGGAGTTCGACGTCCTGACCGCCCTGCGGCGAGCGGGCACGCCGTACCAGCTCTCGCCCGGTCAGCTGCTCACCCAGACCCTCGTGACCTCGGGGACGATGACGAACCGCATCGACCGGCTCGCCAAGAAGGGCCTCGTGGAGCGCCTGCCCGACCCCAGTGACCGGCGGGGCGTCCTGGTGCGGCTCACCGTGGACGGACGCGACCGCACCGACAGCGCGCTGGCGGGCCTCCTCGACCAGGAGCGCGCCATCCTCGCCGAGCTGTCCTCCGCGCAGCGGGCCGAACTCGGTTCGCTGCTGCGCAGGTTGACGGCCCCCTTCGACAACATTCCCGGCTGACCGCGCGTCACTTCACGGCGAACTCCCCGCACTCGCAAGGCGGTTGATGCCGATGCCTCGCCGGGTGGCGGGTTCCCCCGCTGCGTCGCGCGCCGCGCAGCCCGTAGCATCCGTGCATGGGCGGACGTCATTCGGATCGATTCGCGGGACGCACCGTCCTGATCACCGGCGGTGGCGCGGGCATCGGAGCCGCGACGGCTCACAGGCTGGCCGACGAGGGCGCCGCGGTGGTCATCCTCGACCGCGACGAGGACGACGGCCACCGCACGGCACGCGAGATCACCGCCTCCGGGGCACGCGCCGCGTTCGTACTCGGAGACGTCACCGACGAACCCGCCTGGGCCCGGGCGCTGCGCACGGCGCACGAGGGCTTCGGCCCCGTCGACGGACTGGTCAGCAACGCCGGGCTGATGCTGCCGGGCCCGGCCGGTGAGCTCTCCCTCTCCGACTGGCAGTGGCAGTTGGGCGTCAACCTCACCGGTGCCTTCCTCGGATTACGCGCCTGCCTCGATGACCTGCGCGCACGGCGCGGAGCCGTCGTACTGACCTCGTCCGTGCAGGCACTCGTGGGTCTGCGGGAGCGGCCGGCGTACGCGGCCGCGAAGGCGGGGCTGACGGGGCTCGGGCGGCAACTGGCCGTCGACTACGGGCCGGAGATTCGCGTCAACAGCGTGCTGCCGGGCCCGATCGTGACCGGCGCGTGGGAGGGCACGAGCGAGGAGGACGCCCTGCGGACGGCCGCGCAGACCGTCGCCGGCCGCTACGGGCACCCTGAAGAAGTGGCCGCCGTCATCGCCTTCCTGCTCTCCGACGACGCCTCGTACGTGACGGGCACGAGCCTCGTCGTGGACGGCGGGTGGAGCGTGTACAAGACCTCGCTCTGATCCGTGCGCGGCGGGCGGGCCGCCCGGACGCGCCGGCAGCCTCGGCGCCCGCACCCCCGGCGGGCTCAGCGGGCGGCGCTCGACTCCACCTCGACCGGGCCGACTCCCGCCCTGCGGGCCAGCGCGACCGCGGCGAGCGTCGAGTGGACACCGAGCTTCCCGAGGACGTTCTGCATGTGCGTACGGACGGTGTGAGGCGAGAGATACAGCCGCTCCGCGACGGCCTTGCGGCCGAGCCCGGCGACCATGCAGCGCAGCACCTCGCGCTCCCTCGGCGTCAGCGACTCCACGAGGCGCTCGCTCTCGGTGCGGTGCTTGCGCGAAGCCGTCAACTCCTTGAGCACGCCCGTCAGAAGCGCGGGCGGCAGATGCGTCTCGTCCTTCAGCACTCCGCGGATGACCTGGAGCAGCCGGGAGAGCGAACAGTCCTTGGCGACCCAGCCGCCGGCACCGGCCTGAAGCGCGGCGGCCGCCTGCCCGGGGTCGTCCCGTTCGGCGAGCACGACGGTGCGCACCTCGGGGTGTTCGCTGCGCACGCGGCCGACGAGCGGTATGCCGCCGGGCCCCGCCTCGGAGGTCGACGCCGCGCCGGCGGAGGGACGGGCACCGCCGCCCGGGCCCGAACTGTCCTTCACGGCGGACCCGTTGGGGGTGCCGTCACGCGGGACGACGGCGGGCGGGGAGCGGTCGGCGCCGTTCGCTGCGGCGGCCGCCGCATGGTGAGCCGGCGTGACGGCCGCCGCATGCTGAGCCGGCGTGACGGCCGCCGCACCGTGAGCCTGCCCTTGAGCAGCCGCACCGCCCGCCCCGGGGCCCGTACCCGCGACCGCGGTGCCGGCCGGTGCCGACAGGTCCGCGTCGACCAGCATCACGTCGAAGCGCCGTCCGTCGGCGGCGCCCCGTTCGAGGCAGCGCATCGCGGCCCGGACGCTGCCGGCGGCGGCGACCTCCACGTCCTGCTCGGCCGCGAGCGCAGCGGCCAGGGACTCTGCGAAGATCCGGTGGTCGTCGACCACCAGCACCCGTATACGTTGCATGTCGCCCCCTGGCAGTGCGGGTTCCGTCACCCCGTGGCGAAGGCAAGAGATGGGTGTGCTGGGGGAATCTCCTCGCCCCGCTGGGCCCCCTCCCACACCGCAGGCGTGGAGAGGGCACCGCCGCGCCCTTGCCTGCCAACCCGGCATCCCTGCCCGGCGTGGCCTGCCCGGCCGCCCGCCCCCTGACTGACACCGGCCCCCACCGGTGCGATGCGTACGACTCAGGGTAAGGCCGGGCGATGACAACGGAAACCGATTGGCGAAACTGGTTGCGCATGGCGTGAACTGACAGGCATGTTCCGTATCGGGACACACGCCGACGAGCGAAGACGCCGTAAGGTTCACGAACGCCGCCGCGGAACCAACGCCCGCGGATCGCCGGTGATGCGCGGACCGCGCGGAACACCTGCGGATTCCGAAGTGCCCGTCGAGGTCTGCGCGTTTGGGCGAACGTCTCGCGGGCGGCCTCGGCGGCAGGGCGTCAGCTCACTGGCTGCACATTCAACTGCCGTGAGTGGACGAGCAGTTGCGCGGTCCGGGCTCGGGCTCGGGCTCGGGCCCGGGTTCGCGGATCGTCGCCGACGCCGAGCGCCGGGCCCTCGACGAACTCGGCATCCACCTGCTACCGCCGGGGCGGTGCCCCGGATCATCTCGTCGTCAGACGTCTGTGATCCGCCGCGCGCCGGGGCCCGGCACCGCCTCGAAGACCCGCGGCTCTCGGTGGCCTGCCTCCGCGAAGGCCTCACCGACGGCTTTGGCGACGGCATCCGCGTCCCCGGCCCGTACGAGCACGATCGCCGAACCGCCGAAGCCTCCGCCGGTCATGCGGGCGCCGAGTGCGCCGTTCGCGTTCGACGCGTCGACGACCAGGTCGAGTTCGGCGCAGGAGACTGCGAAGTCGTCGCGCAGCGAGGCGTGTCCGTCGGTCAGTACGGGCCCGACGGCGTGCGTCTCACCGGCGTCGAGGAGGCGGAGGGTGCGCTCGACGCGCTCGTTCTCGGTGACGACGTGCCGCACCAGCGGGCGCAGCGACTCGTCCTCGATGCGTTCGAGCGCGGCCGGCAGCTCCCCGTACGGGACCTCGCGCAGACTTCCCACGCCCAGCGCCGCGGCGCCCGCCTCGCAGCCGGCCCGGCGCTCGGCGTAGGCGCCGTCGCCCAGCGCGTGCTTGACGCGGGTGTCGACCACCAGCAGCCGCAGCCCCCGCGCGGCGAGGTCGAAGGGGACCTGCCGCCTGGTCAGGTCACGGGTGTCCAGGTACATCGCGTGCCCGGACGTGCAGCAGGCGGACGCCATCTGGTCCATCACGCCGCACGGGACGCCGACGAAGTCGTTCTCCGCGTGCCGGCACAGCTCGGCCAGCCGGGGCGCCGGAAGTTCCACTCCGTACAGGTCGCTCAGGGCCAGGGCCGTGGCGACCTCGAGGGCGGCGGAGGAGGACAGCCCGGCCCCGGTGGGCACGCTGCTCTCGACGTGCAGGTCCGCGCCGCCGACCCGGTGCCCGGCGGCGCGCAGCGCCCACACCACTCCCGCCGGGTAGGCGGCCCAGCCGCCTCGGTCGCCGCCCGTGGGGCCCTGCGGGGCGAGGCCGTCCACATGCAGCTCGGTGACCCCGCCGGGCGCGTCGGCCGAGTGGAGCCGGAGGACGCCGTCGTCGCGGCGGGAGGCCTCCACGCGGCAGGTGTGCGGGAGGGCGAGCGGCATGACCAGGCCGTCGTTGTAGTCGGTGTGTTCGCCGATCAGGTTGACCCGGCCGGGCGCCGCCCACACGCCTTGGGGCGTCGCCCCGTACACCTCGCGGAAGCCTGCCGTCATGGAGTGCCTGCCCGCCCCTCATGGCCGTCCTGCCCGGTGTGCCGCTGGGTGAAGTCCCAGGCGTCCCGCACGATGTCGGCGAGGTCCGTGCGTGAGGGGTGCCAGCCGAGGGTGTTCACGGCCCGCCCTGCGGACGCCACGAGCACCGCCGGGTCGCCCTCACGGCGCGGCGCGGCCTTCTCGGGCAGGGGGTGACCGGTGACCTTGCGGACGGTCTCGATGACCTCGCGCACGGAGAATCCGTTGCCGTTGCCCAGGTTGCAGATCAGATGCGTGCCGGCGGGGACGTTCCCGGGCCCGGACTCCTCGCCGCCTGCGGTCATCGCGGTCATGGCGAGGAGGTGCGCCTCGGCGAGGTCGGCGACGTGGATGTAGTCGCGGACGCAGGTTCCGTCGGGCGTCGGGTAGTCCTCGCCGAACACGGAGACGGCTTCACGGCGGCCCTGGGCCACCTGGAGCACGATCGGGATGAGGTGCGACTCGGGGTCGTGGCGCTCGCCGTAACGCCCGTACGCGCCCGCGACGTTGAAGTAGCGCAGCGACACGGCGGCCAGGCCGTGAGCACGGCATTCACCGCTGATCATGTGGTCGACGGCCAGCTTCGAGGCGCCGTAGGGATTCGTCGGCGCCTCGAACGCGTCCTCGTGGATCGGCGTCCGCAGCGGTTCGCCGTAGGTGGCCGCCGTCGAGGAGAAGACGAGACGGCGCACGCCCGCCTCGCGCATGGTCTCCAGCAGTTCGATGCTGCCGCCGACGTTGTTCCGCCAGTACTTGCCGGGGTCCTGCACGGACTCGCCGACCTGCGAGTGGGCCGCGAAGTGCAGCACACCGTCGTACGTGGCGTCGAGCACACGGCCGGCTTGCTGCACGCGCCCCTCGACGAACTCGGCGCCCTCCGGGACGGCCTCGCGGAAACCGGTGGAGAGGTCGTCTAGCACGGTGACGGAGTGCCCGGCCTCCAGCAGGTGCGCGGCGACGACGCTTCCGACGTATCCGGCTCCGCCTGTGACCAGGTACTTACCGGTGTGCTGTGCGGGGGTCGCTCCCCGTGGGCTGGCGGTCACTGGCTACCTCTCGCAGTCGCTCGGCCGCGCTCTCGGGCGGCACATCGTTGATGAACACGTTCATCCCGGATTCGGAACCGGCGAGGAACTTAAGTTTGCCGGAAGTCCGTCGGATGGTGAAAAGCTCAAGGTGGAGGGCGAAGTCCTCGCGGGCCACGGACGCCTCCGCACCGTCTGCCCCACCGCCCTGCGGCCGCCCCCTCGCGGGCAGCGTGAACGGCGCCTGGTGCCAGGCGGCTATGTAGGGGGTGGGCGGCTCGTCCGGGCCGAAGAGGCGGTCGAAGCGCCGCAACACCTCCAGATACAGGGCCGGGAAGTCGGCCCTCGCCTCCTCGCTCAGCGCGAGCAGGTCCGGCACCCGCTCCCGCGGGTACAGGTGCACCTCGTACGGCCAGTGGGCGGCGTGCGGCACGAAGGCGACCCAGTGCTCGCTCTCGCACACCACGCGCCGGGCGTCGGCCAGTTCGGCGGCGACCACGTCGTCGAAGAGGTTGCGTCCCCCGGTGCTGCCGGCGTGCCGGGCGAGGGAGCGGAGCATGCGCTCGGTGCGGGGCGTGGTGAAGGGGTAGGCGTAGATCTGGCCGTGCGGATGCTGGAGCGTCACGCCGATCTCCTCGCCCCGGTTCTCGAAGCAGAAGACCTGCTCGACACCGGGACGCTGGGAGAGCTCGGCGGTGCGGTCCGTCCACACCTCCAGCACCAGCCGTGCCTGTTCGTCGGTGAGGGACGCGAACGAGGCGTGGTGGTCGGGGGTGAAGCAGACGACCTCGCAGCGCCCGGCGCCGGGCCGCTGCGCTGCCAGGCCGTGCGGCCCCGCGGCGGTTTCCGGGCCGGGGCCTCCGGTGAAGGAGGGGAACCGGTTCTCGAACACGGCGACGTCGTAGGCGGGTTCGGGGATCTCGCTGAGCCGGCCGTCGCGGCTGGGGCACAGCGGGCAGGCGTCGACGGGCGGATGGTACGTGCGTTCCTGCCGGTGTGCGGTGACGGCGGTCCACTCCGCGAGCAGCGGGTCGTAGCGGATCTCGGAAGCCGTCGACGTCGCTCCGAGCGGACGCCGGTCCACGGCGTCGCGCACCGCGTCGTCACGCAGGTCGTAGTAGATGATCTCCCGGCCGTCGGCGAGCCGGTTCGAGGTCTTCTTCAAGGGTCCGCTCCTCACCGTCCGGCCACCCTCATCGCCAACATAATCACACACAAGAAATCAGAGACCAACAGAGCTGAACGGCAACGGTCGTTCGCGTGCAGGCGCATACGGTACATATGCGGCATCGAGGATCGAGGACTCAGCACGCGCCGCCGCGACGCCCCGACGCCGCGACACCCGCGGAACTCCCCGGTGTGCGGGCGCGGTTCGCCCGGTCACGGGCGCCGTCCGGTACGAAAACCCTCCGATCAGGTACGGGCGCGGCTCACTCAGGTACGGGCGCCGTTCGCCCGGAGCGGGTGCGGTTCGCTCGGCCGCAGTCAGGGAGCGGGCCGGTCACTCCTCGCCGGAGGCCGGCTCGTACGCCCTCTCCAGCAGCCCCGTGCGGGCCGCCAGCGCCGCCGCCTCCAGGCGGGACCCGACGCCCAGCTTCATCAGCACCCGCTGCACGTGCGTACGTGCGGTGCTCGGCGCTATCCGCATACCTGTGGCGATCAGCCGGGTGTCCTCCCCCTCGGCCACCCGCATCAGCACCTCCACCTCGCGGCGCGTGAGGAGCTGGAGGAGCCGGGCACCCTCGTCGTCGGGTTCCGGTGCCGGGTTGAGCAGGTCCGCGAAGGACTCCTGGAGCAGTTGCGGCGAGACCGCTGCGTCCCCCGCCCGCGCCTTCATCATGGCGCGCTCGACGCCTTCGATGCGCTCGTCGTGGCGTACGTAGCCGGACGCGCCGGCCGCGAAGGCGCAAGCCACCCCGCGCGGGCTGGGAACCGGGCCCAGCACCACGACCGCGATCTGCGGCTTCTCGCGCTTGATCCGCACCACCGGGTCGTAGACGCCTGGCTCCGCGGGAGCGGCCGTACCCAGAAGACAGACGTCTGGTGCCCGGCTCAGCACGAGGTCCGCCGCACCCGCGCTGGGAGCGGCGGCCGCCAGCACCCGGTGGCCGCGCAGTTTCAGCGCCGAGGCGAGTGCCTCGGCGAGCAGTCTGTGATCGTCAACCACCATGAGCCGGACGCTCATGCGCAACAACCCCCCACGCCGCACCCTGCGGGCGCCCCTCAGGGCCCCCTCGGGCCCGGGTGGCCCGGGGGCGCAAGGGAACTGCCCCTCCTGTGCTCCCGGAAGCTACACGTTCGTCCGCCGTTCCGGGCCGCTTCGGGGGGAGAAGTGGGAGGAACGGCGGACGAACTGTGATCAGTCCTTCCCGGCCTTCGGCCTGAGAGCTGCCTTCGCCGGGGTCGTCAGGGTCATTCGGCTCCGAAGCCGATTCCCAGGTACTTGCCGTAACTGCTGCTGCTCCGCTTCGAGATGAGGGTCTGGTGGATGAAGAAACGCCCGTTCTTGTAGATGGGCGGTTCCCGCATGGTGATGCCGGCGATGTTGTTCTCGTCCTCGGCGCTGTCGTCGGGGTTGCGCATGTAGAGCTCCTGCTTGCCCTGCGCGCCCGGGTCCACCGCGACGACCTGTCCGCCCGCGCCGTAGGTCGGCTTCTTGTACGCGATCAGCTTGCCGTCCTGAATGCTGACGGGGATGATGGTGCGCCTCTCACCGGCGTCCGACTTCCACTTGGGGCTGCCGGTGTCGATGTCGAAGGCGATGATCTCGTTGGTGGAGGCCGTGTCGCCCTGGTGCCTCGCCGACGGGAGATAGACGTAGTCCTGGTCCACGACGACGGACGTGCACGACTCGACGCCTGTGCTGCACCCCGGCTCGTACTTGTTGTCGCCCAGGGAGATCTTGGCCTTGAGCTTCTCGTCGTCGCCGACCGTCATGACGTCGGTTGCCGAGCTGGAGCCGGCTCCGACCGCGATGACGACGGGGTCGGCGGAGACGATCCGGGCCGTCTGCACGCCCTTGGGAACGTCGAACTCCCACTTCGCCTCGCCCGTCTTCGGGTCGAGCTTCTGCACCTTCAGGTCCGGGTCGCCGTAGCTGCCGCACTGCACGACCGCCATCAGCTCTTCGCCACCCGCGAAGCCTTCGTGGTCGCAGCCGCCGGTGCCGCCGATCCCCTCGGTCTTCCACAGCGGGGCGCCGCCCGACATCTTGTACGCCACCGAGCCGCCGATCCACTTGGCCGCGACGACGTCCTTGCCGATGGACATACTCATGCCCAGCGAAGTGGCGCGCTCGCTGTTGGGCATCGTCTCCTGCCAGACCTTCTTGCCCTCGTCCAGGTCGACGACGGCCAGCTGATTGCACTTGGCGCGCGAGGACTTGGTCTCGGCGACGACCACCGCCGCCTTCCCGTCGTCCGTCGACTGCCGGGACGCGGCGCAGATCTGGCCGTCGAGGGAGATCTTCCAGGCCTGCTTCCCGCTGGCCGCGTCCATGCCGATGATGCCGCCGAGGGTGCTCTTGGCGAAGATCTTGTCGGTGGCCCAGGCACCGGTGACGCTCGCGGTGTCCTCCTCCGTGAGCTTCGGCGAGGGGATCTTGAACAGCTCCCTGCCCTCGGTGGATGCCGGCTTGCCGCCGCCGTCGTTCGTGCCGGTCTTCTTCTCGCCCCCGGCCTCCGTGCCGTCGTCCTTGTTCACCAGCAAGATGCCGACGGTGACGACCGCGACGACCACCGCGACGGCGGCCGCGACGATGGCGATGACCTTGCCGTTGCCGCCGCCCCCCGGGGTTCCGGGGCCGCCGGGTCCGTAAGGCGCCGCCGTCGGGTACGTGCCCGGGCCCTGGCCGTAGGGCTGACCCGGCTGCTGGGGGTAGCCGTAACCGGCGCCCTGCGGCGGCTGTTGCGGGTAGCCGTAACCCGCGCCCTGCGGCGGCTGCTGTGGGTAGCCGTAGCCGCCCCCGCCTCCGGGCGGCTGCTGCGGATAGCCGTAGCCGCCTGCCGGTGGCTGCGGCGGTGCGCCGAATCCGCCCGACGGAGGCTGAGCGGGCTGCTGAGGCGTCTCACCCTGGGACGGGGACGACTGCCCGGCTCCGGAGTCCTTCTTCTCCAGACCGGGGGACTCTTCGGACTTCTCGGGGTCGGGTGAGTCCCCTCTGGGGGGCTGACCGGGGGGCGGAGGCGGCTGCGACATGAGCGATTCCCTCGTTGGACGATCAGACCGGACGTCCACCCCTCAAACCCCCGTAGGGCGGAGCGATTCGGACATCAGGTCCGCCTTCGGCTGGCTTGTGCGCGGATGTCTTTCTATCACCGGACACTGCGAACCGGCGGTCCGGTTCCCACCCCGAGGCAGCGGAAGAGACGGCCCCGAAACGCTTACGTTGCGCGGCCGTTAGCGAACCCGGAGTACTTCCCGGTATGCGGAACGGGGCGGCCGCCACCGGCTTGCTCTCCGTGGCACGCCCCGGCTGCTCGTCCGGACGCGACCCCAGGTCGCTCCCGGAACGCGTCCCGGCCGCACGGCGCCGGGACGGCGGCCGTGCCCCCGCGCGGCCGCCGCGTGTGAGGGCCGGCCCGCGTGTGAGGGCCGGCCGTGCCTGAGCGCCTGCCCGTGCCTGAGCGCCGCCGCGCCGGAGGGCCTGCCCGCGCCCGTCCGGCGCCCGCCCGCGTCAGCCGTCCTCGGCCAGCTCCAGCCAGCGCGACTCCAACTCCTCGCGCTGCGAGTCCAGTTCACGCAGTTCGGCGTCGAGCCCGGCGACGCGCTCGAAGTCCGTCGCGTGCTCGGCGAGCGCCTGGTGCAGCTCGGACTGCTTCTTCTCGACGCGCTCCAGCTGACGCTCGATGCGCTGCATCTCCTTCTGCCCCGCGCGCGCAACCGCCGCCGGCTTGCGCGCCTGTGCGCCCGCCGACGACGCGGACGAGGGCGCGGGCCGGGACGAAGCCGCCGCCGACGGCGACGACTTGGCCGAGGAGTGGGAGGACTGGGAGGACCGGCCCGAAGCGCCGGAGCGCGCAGGCGTGTTCACGTTCGGCTGCGCCGCCTCGCTCTGCCGTGCGCGCCGTTCGAGGTACTCGTCGATGCCGCGCGGCAGCATCCGCAGGGCGCCGTCCCCCAGCAGCGCGTACACCTGGTCCGTCGTGCGCTCGATGAAGAACCTGTCGTGGGAGATGACCACCAGCGAGCCCGGCCAGCCGTCCAGCAGGTCCTCCAGCTGCGAAAGGGTCTCGATGTCCAGGTCGTTGGTCGGCTCGTCCAGGAAGAGCACATTGGGCTCGTCCATCAGCAGACGCAGGATCTGAAGCCGGCGGCGCTCACCACCGGAGAGGTCGGCGACCGGCGTCCACTGCTTCTCCTTGACGAAGCCGAAGCGCTCGCACAGCTGCGACGCCGTCATCTCCCGGCCCTTGCCGAGGTCCACGCGCGAGCGGACCTGCTCGACGGCCTCCAGCACGCGGAGCGCGGGGTCCAACTCGGCGACCTCCTGCGAGAGATACGCCAGCTTCACCGTCCTGCCCACCTTGACGCGGCCGCCCGTCACCAGCTCCGACTGCTGCTCGCCACCGCTGCGCGCGGCCGCCGCGAGCGCCTTCAGCAGCGACGTCTTGCCGGAGCCGTTGACGCCGACGAGGCCGATCCGGTCGCCGGGCCCCAGCTGCCACGTCTGGTGCTTGAGCAGCACCTTGGGCCCGGCCTGCACGGTGACGTCCTCCAGGTCGAAGACGGTCTTGCCCAGGCGGGAGTTGGCGAACCGCATCAGCTCCGCCTCGTTCCGCGGCGGCGGTTCGTCGGAGATGAGCGCGTTGGCGGCCTCGACACGGAAGCGGGGCTTGCTGGTGCGGGCGGGTGCACCGCGGCGCAGCCAGGCGAGTTCCTTGCGCATCAGGTTCTTGCGCTTGGTCTCCTCCTGCGCCGCGATGCGTTCGCGCTCGGCGCGGGCGAAGACGTAGTCGGAGTAGCCCCCTTCGTACTCGTGCACCGAGCCGCGCTGCACGTCCCACATCCGGGTGCAGACCTGGTCGAGGAACCAGCGGTCGTGCGTCACGCACACCAGCGCGGAGCGGCGCGCGCGCAGATGGCGGGCGAGCCACGCGATGCCTTCGACGTCCAGGTGGTTGGTGGGCTCGTCCAGGACGATCAAGTCCTGCTCGGCGATGAGCAGTTGGGCGAGTGCGATGCGGCGCCGCTCGCCTCCGGAGAGCGGTCCGATGACGGTGTCGAGGCCCTGCGGGAAGCCGGGCAGACCCAGACCGCCGAACAGCCCGGTCAGCACGTCGCGGATCCGGGCGTTTCCGGCCCACTCGTGGTCGGCCATGTCTCCGACGACCTCGTGCCGTACGGTCGCGGCCGGGTCGAGCGAGTCGTGCTGGGACAGCACGCCCAGACGCAGGCCGCCCGAGTGCGTCACGCGTCCGTCGTCGGCGGGCTCCAGCTTCGACAGCAGCCGGATCAGCGTGGTCTTGCCGTCCCCGTTCCTCCCCACGACGCCGATGCGGTCGCCCTCGCTCACACCGAGCGAGACGCCGTCGAGCAGCGCCCGGGTGCCGTAGACCTTGCCCACGGCTTCCAGATTGACGAGGTTTACGGCCATCTCACTCCTGTCTCTCCCCCGGCCTTCGGCATGGGGGACCCCACCTGGCCTTCGGCATGGGGGAACCCACCCGGCATTCGGCGTGGGGCCCCACCCTGGCTCCGGACGGTCGGCCCGGCATCAGCCCTCCAGGGTACGCACGTGCCTGTGGCCGCCTGATCCCCGCGGGGGTAGGGTCCGCCGGGCGCCCGCCGTGACGCACCGGGCGCACGTACGTGCACGCGAGATCACGGGGACGGGGAAGCATGGACAGGCTGTGGCTGTTCGATCCATCCGCGGGCGGCTCGGACCACAAGGCGAAGTGGGAGCCGCCCGCCGACGGGCGGGTCTTCCGGGAGATACGCAGGGGCAGTGAGTCACCCGGTGCCCTCGCGGAGGGCAAGGCGTGGACCGTCGCGTATGCCGAGCGCAGGCTCCCGCCCGGCGGCGCCGAGGAGTACCGCATGGCCCGGCGCGACGGCGATCGCGCCTTCGACCTGTGGGCCGACCCGCACCGTGGGCAGCACCTCGCACGGGTCGTGACCCAGCCGGGAGTCGGACGTGTGGCGACGTACGAGGTCTACGGCGCCGCGGGTGGGCAACTGGCCCTCGTCACGCGGCGAAAGCCGTTCACGCAGCGGCGGATCAGAGCCCGGTGGAGCGTTCAGCAGGCCGGACAGCGGGCGGCCGTCGGCGTCAAGGGCAGGGTGTTCTGGTACGGCGTGTGGTGGCTCTTCTTCCCCTTCTGGGTCTTCATCGCGTTCGGCTCCCCCGACGTGCCCCGGACGCCGGTCCGTACGCGCTTCAGGCGGGACGGGCAACGCGTCCTCGACTGGAGGCACGACGGCTTGAACGTCCTCTCCGACGGGTGGGATCCGGCGGTCCTCGCCGCGCTCGTCGCGCTGATGAGCAGCCACTCCGGCCGCTTCAAGGACGACTGGGACGACGCCGCCGAGTGAGCCGCGGGCGGGCAGAGGAACGCTCTCCCGGCCTCAACCCCCGGCCTCAACCCCCGTGCAGCATCAGGGCGATGCCGCCCACCATCAGCGCGGATGCGGCCACGCGCGGAGCGCCGAAGCGCTCCTTGAAGAACAACGCGCCTATGGCGGCACCCGCGATGATCGAGGACTCGCGCAAGGCGGCGACCGGCGCGAGGGGTGCGCGGGTCTGGGCCCACAGCACGAGGCCGTAGGCCGACAGCGACAGCACGCCGGCCGTGATGCCGCGCAGCGCGAGGGGCCGCAGCTGGGCGAGGAGCACGCCCCGGCGGCTGGCCGCGGCGTACGCGGGGATGACGAGGCTCTGGAGCATCATCAGCCAGGCCACGTATCCGAGCGCGGAGCCGGAGGCGCGCACCCCCGCCCCGTCGACGACGGTGTACGAGGCGATGGCCAGGCCGGTCGCGACGGCGGCGAACAGCGCGGGCAGCCGCGAGGAGGCGGTGGGCGCGGACGGCCCGGAGCGGGCCGGGGGCTCGGGGGACCCGGAGCAGGCCCGGGGCTCGGACGGCCCGGAGCAGGCCCGGGGCTCGGACGGCCCGGAGCAGGCCGGGGGCTCGGGGGACCCGGAGCAGGCCCGGGGCTCGGGGGACTCCCGCGGGGCGGAGGCCTCACGGCCGGCGGCCCCCGCCCGGCCGCTCCTTCCCCGTATCCCCCACAGCGCGACGGCGAGCAGCCCGGCCGAAGCGACGGCCACACCCGTCAACTGCCAGGCGTCCGGCAGCTCCTGGAGGAAGACGGCGGCGAGGAGCGTGACGACGAGCGGTGCCGTGCCCCTCGCGATCGGGTACATCTGGCCGAAGTCGCCGAGCCGGAACGAGCGCATCAGCAGCAGCTGGTAGACGACGTGCAGCGCCGCGGAGAAGCCCAGAGCGGGCCATGCCTCCTTCGCCGGCACCGGCGCGAAGAACGCGAGGACGAGCCCGCACAGAGCGCCGCCGAAGCCGACGAGGGTGAACGCGAGGAGCTGGTCCTTGATGTTGTGCGCGAGCGCGTTCCAGGAGGCGTGCGTGACCGCGGCGGCCAGCACCGCCCCGACGACGAGGGGCGTCACGGAACGCCGGCGGTCTGCTCGCGTACGTCCACGACCGAGCCGCGGGCGTGCGCGATCAACTCCCCGGGGGCGAGCGCGAAGACGGTGTGCGGGGTGCCCGCTGCGGCCCAGACGGTGCCGTGCGCGAGCAGGCCCCGGTCGGCGAGCACCCGCATCGTGCTGACGTGGCCGAAGGGCGGCACGCCGCCGATCGCGTATCCGGTCGCCCTCCGCACGAGGTCCGCTCCGGCGCGGCTCACCGTCCGGGCGTCCAACTCCGCCCGTACGAGGGCGACATCGACGCGTGACGCGCCGTCCATCAGGACGAGGACGGGTTCGCCGTCGACCTCGAAGACCAGCGACTTGACGATCTGGCTCAGCTCGCATCCGACCGCCTCGGCCGCCTGCGCCGCGGTGCGGGTGGCGTCCGGGAAGGCACGGATCTCGACGTCGTCCAGGCCGAGCGCGGACAGGGCCTCGGAGAAGCGGGGGTGGGCGGTTGGCGCCTTGCTCATGGGACGGACGCTACCCGTCGGGGCACGTCGGACGCGACACGGTTTTCCCGCACCCTGCTGGTTCCGGCCTCGGCGCGAATCCGGCCCGCGCACCTCCCCGCGCCCACTCCCCCGCGCTCCCCGCAACGCATGCGTCCACGCACGGACGGCCCGCACACACACCGAGCGGTGCCCCCTGGGAAACCAGGAGAGCACCGCTCGCCGTTGCCGCGTATGTGCCTGTGCCTGTGCCTGTGCCTGTGCGCTGTCCGCGCCGCCCGAGCGGGATCAGCCCGCCGCGGCGTCCAGGATCTTGCGTACGACCGGGCCGGCGTTCTCGTTTCCGTGTCCGGACGCGGGAACCACGGCGGCCGCCGCCATGTCGCCGTTGTACGCGGTGAACCAGGCGTTCGGCTTCTTCTGCCCGTCGACCTCCGCCGAGCCCGTCTTGGCGCCGACGTCACCGCCGAGCCCAGCCATCGGCTCAGCGGCGGTGCCGCTGCTGGCCGTCAGCTTCATCAGGCCCTTGAGGTCGTTGTGAACCTGCGGCTTCATGCTGCGCCCGGCCTTCGCGATCGTGCGGTCGTCCAGGCTCGGGGAGACGATCACCGGCTGCTTGAACGTGCCGCTCTGCACCGTCGCCGCGACGGACGCCATGTTGAGCGGGTTCATGCGCACTCCGCCCTGACCGATCAGCGACGCGGCCATCTGCGCGTCCGACTGGACGGGCACGCTGCCGTCGAAAGTGCCGGTGCCCACCTGCCAGTTCTGGCCGATGCCGAAGACGTCGCGGGCCTCCTTGCTCAGGTCGCCGTCCTCGATTTCCTTGGCCTGGCTGATGAAGGCGGTGTTGCAGGAGCGGGCGAAGCTCTCGGCGAAAGTCCCGTTCTTGATCTCGAACTTGTCGTCGTTCTGGAACTTCCAGCCGCCGTACTCCATGTACTTGGGACACGGGTGCTGCTTGCCGGGGGACGCGAGCCCCTTGTCGAGCAGCATCGCCGAGGTGATCACCTTCATGGTGGAGCCGGGCGCCAGGGAGCCGCGGATCGCGTTGTTGTAGCTGTCCGCAGGGGAGTTGGCGACGGCGCGCACCTCACCGGTGCTCGGCTGGACCGCCACGGCGGCCGCCTTCGGCTTGCCCTTCACGGACTGCTCGGCGGCGACCTGCATGTCCTTGTCGAGGGTCGTCTTCAGCGTGCCGGGTGTGCCCTTGGAGAGGACGCGCAGGGTGGTACCCGTGTCCTTGCCCTTGGCGTCGACGATGCGGGTCTCGACGCCGGGCTTGCCGTCGGTCTTGTCGCCGTACCGCCTGCGCAGGTCGTCGAGGATGCTCCCCAGCATGGGGTGCTCCTGCTTGGTGAGGGCGGCGCCGTTGCGGTCGACGGCCTTGATCGGCGGGGTGCCCGCCTTGCCGGTCTTTATGGACTGGCCCTGCTTCAGCTTGGGGTTCAGCACCGACGGCTTCCACGCGACGACCGGGTCGCCGGACTTCTTGTCCCGCACGACCTCCAGCGAGGAGGCGTAGGACCACGTGGAGCTCTGCTGCAGGTAGGAGATCTGCGCCGTCACGTCGAACGGCACCTTCGCGCCGGAAGCGGAACCCGGCGACACCTTGACCTTGCCGACGCGGGCGCCTTCCTGGAAGCCCTTCAGGGCCTGGGCCGCCTCCGCCTTGTCGTCGGTGAGCCCGGCCGCGGTCTTCGCGTCGCCGGAGGACCAGGCGGTGAGGAAGCGCTTCGCGGTCGTACGGACCTCGGCGGCGCTCGGCGGGCCCTTCTCGACCTTGTCCTCGTTGCCGCCATCGGACGAGGCGACACTTCCGCCGCCTTCCTTGCCGTCACCTCCGACGAGTGCGTAGACGCCGAAGCCGGTCGCGGCGACGACGACTGCCGCGGCGCCTCCGATCAGCGCCATCTTCTGAGTGTCACGCATCTGAGAATCTGCCCCTCCACCCCGCCTCAGCCATGCGGCCGAGGACCTGTCCGAGGCACCCTAGAGCACGCGCGCAACATCACGTGCCCCCGGTATCCCTGTTCGGGAGCATATGGACGGGATGCGGTTTCGAATAATCACCGGATCGAGGGGCGGGAGCCGTAGCGGAACCTTACGGGGGCCTCCGTCGTGTCCAATCCGCCTCAACTTACCTTCACTTGGCTTCACCCAGGATTCACGCGGGTTTCTTCGAGGGGTCATCCTCCGGCCCGGCCGAGGGCCCGGTCTCGCGACCCCTCGATTCAGGTCCCGAACCACGCCCCGTCCGGGGTTCTCCTCCGCGAGCCGCCGTACGGAGCGGTTGCGGGCCGGGATGGGTGAGGACAGGCGTGCGGCCGGATGACCTGCCTCACGTCGCAGTTCACGGACCGGTAACTGCTGTCCGGCGGACACCGGTGCCTATGGCGGTGTGCCTATGGGGGGCCGCACAGGAGGGTGTGGGTTGATCAACGGGCGCGGCCCCCAACAGGGGCCGGAGCAACCCACGTCCGTGGCCTGTCCCGCGGCCACGCCCTCTGACCGAGGAGGCCCCCGATCATGAGACCGAACCTGCGCCAAGCAGTACTCCCACCACGTGATCACAGTGCCGCCGATGTGCGGCTGCGGCGCCCAGTCCGGCGAACTGCCACCCTGATCGCCACCACAGTCCTGCCTGCGGCGCTGCTGGTGCTGCCCGCGGCCACGCCCGCCTCGGCGGCGGCGCCGACGAGCGTCACCTTCGGCCCCGGCGCCAACCAGCCCTTCACCGTCCCGGCCGGCGTCACCCAACTGACCATCAGCGCCACCGGCTCCGACGGCGAGGACGGGCCCTTCGGCGGGCAGGGCGGGGAGGCCGCCACCGTCACGAGCACCGTTCCCGCGACGGCCGGCTCGACCCTCTACGTCAACGTCGACACGGGTGGCGGCGACGGCGGCGGCCCGTTGCCGAGCGGCGGCGGTGGAGACGGCGGCGGTTCCAGCGACGTCAGCACCTGCAGTTCGGCCAGCGTCGGCTGCGTCCTGACCGGCATCCCGGCCACCGACCCCCGCCTCATCGTCGCGGGCGGCGGCGGAGGAGGCGGCGCCGGCTTCAGCGCCCTCTTCACCAACCCCGAGGCCACCGGCGGAGACGCCGGAAACACCGGGGATGCCGGCGGCTCCAGATCGCTGAGCGGTCAGGGCGGGGGCGGCGGAACCCAGGCAGCCGGCGGCACGGCCGGAGCCGCATGCGCCGCCGGCGGCACAGCCGGAACCCCGGGCACAGGCGGAGCCGGCGGCGACGGCGGGGGCCTGATCGGGGCCGGCGGCGGGGGCGGTGGCTGGTTCGGCGGCGGCGGAGGAGGCGGCTGCGACGGGATCGGCGTCAGCACCCAGGGCCCCGGTGGTGGCGGTGGCGGGTCGAACCTCGTGCCGTCGGGCGGTACCTCCGGACCTGCTACCGGTTCGGCCCAGGTGAAGATCACCTACGAGTCCGGAGGGACGACGGCCTGCGCGACCGCGACGCCCACCATCACCGGCACCAACGGCCCCGACATCCTCAATGGCACCCCGGGCAATGACGTGATCTTCGCCCTCGCCGGCAACGACGTCGTCGACGGCCGCGGCGGCAACGACCTCATCTGCGGCGCCGCCGGCAACGACGCCCTCAACGGCGGAAGCGGCGACGACCGGATCGAGGGCGGAGACGGCAGGGACGTCCTCACCGGCGGAAACGGCAACGACATGCTGTTCGGCGAAGGTGGCAACGACGCCCTCGACGGAGGCGCCGGCACCAACACCAACGACGGCGGACCCGGCCGCAACGCCTGCAGCAACCCCCTCACCGGACCCGGCTGCAACTGAGCCACCGGACGGCCACCGCTGATCACTGATCAGTAGTCAGCGATCACCGGAGACGGGCCCCGTAACCTCTACCGACCTGGCCTCGGGAGAGGCACGGGGCCCGTCTCCACGCGCCGTACCCCCGTCAGGGCTCAGCCTCGATGGCCCGCTGCCGCGCCGCCGCCCGAGCGTCCGTCAGATCCAGGTCTCGAACCACATCCGGTCGCGCCAGGCGTCCATCGGGATCGTCTGCCCCGTGTAGATCGGCCAGAAGTACACGAAGTTCCACACGATGAGCAGGACGAGCACGCCCGAGGCGACGATGCCGCCGGTGCGTCTGCGCTCGCTCACGCCCGGCGGGCCCGCCAGCGCGCCGATCATCATGGACAGCGCGAGGCAGAGGAACGGCACGAAGACGACCGCGTAGAAGAGGAAGATCGTCCGCTCCTGGTACATGAACCACGGCAGGTAGCCCGCGGCGATGCCGCACAGCACGGCGCCCGCGCGCCAGTCGCGCCGCAGCAGCCAGCGGTAGACCGCGTACAGCACCGCGAAACAGGCCGCCCACCACAGCAACGGTGTGCCCAGCGCGAGCACTTCGCGGGCGCAGCCCTCGCCCTGAGCGGTGCAGCCGTCGCGGCCCGCCTTCGGCGACTCGTAGAAGTACGAGACGGGACGGCCGAGGATCAGCCAGCTCCACGGATTCGACTCGTACGTGTGACCGGAGGTCAGGCCGACGTGGAAGTCGTAGACCTCCGCCTCGTAGTGCCACAGGCTGCGCAGCGGCCCGGGCAGCCACCCCCACGGGCCGCCGGCGCCGTCCTTCTCCGCCCAGTCGCGGAAGTAGCCGCCGGAGGTGGCGAACCAGCCCGCCCAGGACGCGACGTAGGTGACGAACGCGACGGCGACCGTGGAGGCGAACGCCGGGAGCGCGTCGCGGCGGAGCACCGCGAAGAAGGGCCGCGGGGCTCCTGCCGTGCGGCGGGCGCCCATGTCCCACAGGACGGTGAGCAGGCCGAAGGCCGCGAGGATGTACAGCCCGTTCCACTTGGTGGCGAAAGCGAGACCGAGGCAGAGCCCGGCCGCCAGCCGCCAGGGACGCGGGCCGAAGCGCAGCCGCGCACCGGTCTCCGGGTCGGGGCGCACGTCGGGGCTTTCGGGGTGCGGCGCCGCCGGCGTGGAGCCCGCGTGGCCGTTTCCGGGCCGGGCTCCCACGGGCACGTCCGCGGACGCCGCCGACGGCAGGGCGTCCGCGAGCTTCGCCCGGGTTCTGTCCCGGTCCAGCAGCAGGCAGCCGAACGCGGCCAGCACCCAGAACATCAGCACCAGGTCGAGCAGCGCCGTACGGCTCATGACGAAGTGCAGCCCGTCCACGGCCATCAGCGCCCCGGCGAGGCAGCCCAGCGCGGTGGAACGGAACAGGCGCCTGCCGATGCGGCACAGCATCAGCACCGACAGCGTGCCGAGCACCGCCGTCATGAAACGCCACCCGAAGGGGTTCAGCTGGAACATCGCCTCGCCGAGCGCGATGATCCACTTCCCGGCGGGCGGGTGCACGACATAGGCGCCCTCGGGCGAGAGCGGGATCTTCTGGTCCGGGGCGAGGATCCGGTCGTTGGCCTTGTCCGGCCAGCTGCCCTCGTAGCCGTACTGGAGGAGGGACCAGGCGTCCTTCGCGTAGTACGTCTCGTCGAATATCACGGCGTGCGGCGAGCCCAGCTGCCAGAAGCGGAGCACCCCGGCGACGAGCGCGACCAGGAGGGGCGCACCCCAGGCGGACCAGCGCGCGAGGCGGGCGGCGGCGAGCGGCGAGAGTCCGAAGGCGGCGCCGAAGCGCAGGTCCGGCTTCGGGAACGGCTGCACCAGGCGCTCGCGGGTGCCGACCCGGGGACGTCCGGAGTAGCCGAAGCGGCGCAGGCGGGCCTGCCACGTGGGCTGAGCGTCCTGGGTCTGCGCGGGCCGGCTCTCCGCGGCGGTCTCGCTGGTGGTCACCGGCCCATCGTAGGGAACCGGTACGTGCGTGAGTGCCGCCACGGGAACTCCGCGCAACCGCCAAGGGCCCCGTGGCGCCGGTGTGTACCGCTGTGCACCACTGTGCCGGGAGCG
Organism: Streptomyces sp. CNZ301; assembly: GCF_004217425.1. Classification (NCBI taxonomy): domain Bacteria; kingdom Bacillati; phylum Actinomycetota; class Actinomycetes; order Kitasatosporales; family Streptomycetaceae; genus Streptomyces; species Streptomyces sp. CNZ301. Next base: position 5,459,764 of record NZ_SHLG01000001.1, on the reverse strand, counting down.
TTCCGCGAAGGCCTCGAAGGCCGCGGGGGCAGCGGAGGCGACGGAGGCCGCGGGGCCGCAGGGAGCCGGGCCGGGGATGCCGCTGCTTCCGTCGCCCCTGCGAGGATGGGGCCGTGACAGGGACGCTCGTACTGGCCGGAACACCCATCGGGGACGTCGCGGACGCACCGCCGCGCCTCGCACGCGAACTCGAGGCGGCCGACGTCGTCGCCGCCGAGGACACCCGGCGGCTGCGGCGCCTCACGCAGGCGCTGGACGTCCATCCCCGGGGACGGGTCGTGTCGTACTTCGAGGGCAACGAGGCCGCCCGCACGGCCGAGTTGGCCGAGGCGCTGGAGGCGGGTTCGCGGGTGCTGCTGGTGACAGACGCGGGCATGCCGTCCGTGTCCGACCCCGGCTACCGGCTGGTGGCGGCCGCGGTGGAACGGGGCGTGGGCGTCACGGCGGTGCCGGGGCCGTCCGCAGTGCTGACGGCGCTGGCGGTCTCCGGGCTTCCCGTCGACAGGTTCTGCTTCGAGGGTTTCCTGCCGCGCAAGGCGGGCGAGAGACGGACCCGGCTGCGCGAGGCCGCGGACGAGCGCCGCACCCTCGTGTACTTCGAGTCGCCGCGACGGCTGGAGGAGACGCTGCGGGCCATGGCGGAGACCTTCGGCGGCGAGCGGCCCGCCGCGGTGTGCCGTGAGCTGACCAAGACGTACGAGGAGGTCAGGCGCGGCCCGTTGGACGAGCTGGCCGACTGGGCGTCCGAAGGCGTACGGGGCGAGATCACCGTCGTGGTCGGCGGTGCGGCCGAGGGCGCCGGCGAGGAGCTGGACGCTGCGGAGCTGGCCCGCAGGGTCGCGGTGCGCGAGGAGGCCGGGGAGCGCCGGAAGGAGGCGATCGCGGCGGTGGCGCGGCAGGTGAGCGTGCCCAAGCGGGAGGTCTTCGACGCGGTGGTGGCGGCGAAGAACGCGGAGCGCGCGTGACGGCGCGGGCGGGGCGTGCGTGACCGCGTGACCGCGCGGCTGGGCGGCCGGGCGGCCGGGCGCGGGTGACCGCCCGCCCAGCGGCCGCAACGCCGGCCGCCGGGCGCCGAACGGCCGGGCAGACCGGCAGCCGGTGACCGCCGGGCGCGAGCCGGCCCTCGCACCCGCCGCCCGCCGTGGCCCGCGCCGTACGACCTAGGATCGCGCCATGCCGACTTCCACGCAGCAGCAGAAGCCGCAGCCGGCGCCGCCGCTGCCCGAACCGCTCCGCGTGCCGGTGGCCGATTCGCACACGCATCTCGACATGCAGGAGCCCTCCGTGGAGGAGGCGGTGGCCGCCGCGGCATCGGTCGGGGTCACCACGCTCGTCCAGGTCGGGTGCGATCTGGAGCGCTCGCGCTGGGCGGCGGAGACCGCCGCGGCTCACGCCGCGGTGCACGCGACCGTCGCCCTGCACCCCAACGAGGCGCCGCGCGCCGCCGAGCGCGGCGAACTGGACTCGTCCCTCGCGGAGATCGAGAAGCTGGCGGCGCTGCCGCAGGTGCTCGCCGTCGGGGAGACCGGGCTGGACTATTTCCGCACGGGCGAGGAGGGCATCTCCTCGCAGCAGTTCTCGTTCCGCGAGCACATCGCCATCGCCAAGCGGCAGGAGCGCGCGCTGGTCATCCACGACAGGGACGCCCACGCCGACGTGCTGCGCATCCTCGACGAGGAGGGCGCGCCCGAACGCACCGTCTTCCACTGCTTCTCCGGCGACGCGGACATGGCCCGGCACTGCGCCTCACGGGGCTGGTTCATGTCGTTCGCGGGGAACGTCACGTTCAAGAACGCACAGCCGCTGCGTGACGCGCTCGCCGCCGCGCCCCCCGAGCTGGTTCTCGTCGAGACCGACGCGCCCTTCCTCACACCGGCCCCGTACCGCGGAAGGCCGAACGCGCCGTACCTCGTTCCGGTCACGCTGCGCGCGATGGCCGAGACGAAGGGGATGCCGGAAGACTCGCTGGCAAAGCACGTGGCCGCCAACACCGCGCGCGCCTTCGGCTATTGAGAAGCGGCCTCCGGCGAAGCCTCGACACCGTTCCCAACCACTCTTTGTAGTCAATCGACTTTGGAGAGTGATCGGTTCTCCGGTTACAGTCCGCGCGACATCCCGCCGGACTTTGGAGCGCTTGTTGAGCCAGACGCAGGGAAGTCATCGCGCGGAGCGCCGTGGGGGGCGAAGTGCGCGCGGGGAGCAGGCGAAACCGTCGCCGCGTGTGCCGGAGCAGAGGTACGAGGAATACCGGGGCCTCATGGTCCGCCCGGGTCTCCCCACCGCGTACGTGCCGCCGGTGTACGCCCCCGCCCCGCCTGCCGGACGGCACCGGGCGCACGCGCAGCCGCACAGCCCGGCTGCGCAGTACCCGCAGCAGTCCCCGTACGCGCAACCCGTGCAGCGCGCCCCGTACGCGCAGCCCCCGCAGCACTCCCCGTACCCGCCGCGCGTCCCCCGTCCGGCGCCCCGGAAGCCGGACGGTCAGCCCGGACCGGCACCCGTCCAGGCACCCGTCCAGGCACCCGCCGCACGGCACGCCTCACCGCCCGCCCCGGCAACGACCGGCCGGCACGCCGCGCCGGCCGCGGCGCCGTCACGTCAGGGCCGCGTTCCCGACGACACCAACCAGTCCGGCACCCACAAGCACGCCACCCGCCCCCGAGACACCTACTCGCCCGACACCTACCCGCCCGACACCTACCGGCCGTCCTACGAACAGGCCGCCGCCGCGCGGCCCGAGGGCGGGCGCGCCGCCCTGCGCCGCGCGGCTCGGGAGCGCAAGGCCGCCCAACGGCCGGAGACTCTGCGCCGGTTGGTGCCGCAGGCGCTCGTCGTGGCGTTCCTGGCGGGCGGCACCTCGGCCTTCGTCGCACACGACAAGGAGGTGCGGCTGAGCGTCGACGGCACGCCCCGCACGCTGCACACCTTCGCCGACGACGTCGGTGAACTCCTCGCCGACGAAGGCGTGGAGCTGGGCGAGCACGACAGCGTGGGCCCGTCCCCGGACCGGACGCTGGCCGACGGGGACGAGGTCGCGTTCAGCCACGGCCGCCCCCTGGATCTCACTCTCGACGGCACGCGCCACCGCGTGTGGACCACCTCCCGCACGGTCGACGACGCGCTGCGGCGCATGGGCGTACGCACCCGGGGTGCGGCTCTGTCGCTCGCGCCGAGCGCCGAGATCCCCAGAAGCGGCCTGCGGCTGGAGGTGTTCACGGAGCGCACCGTCACCTTCCTCGCCGACGGCCACGAGAAGTCCGTGCGCACGAACGCCGGCACGGTCCTCGAAGCGCTCACGGAGGCCGGCATCGAACTGGACGGTCTCGACACCACGTCCGCGCCGTTGGACAGCCTCCCGCGCGACGGGCAGACCATCACCGTGATGAGGATCATCGGCAGCGAGAAGGTCAAGGAGGAGCGGATCCCCTTCAAGACCGTGCGGCAGGCGGACCCTCAACTGCCGCAGGGCACAGAGGTCGTGGCACGCGCGGGCAGACCGGGCCTCCGCCGCGTCACCTACCGGCTGCGCACCGTCAACGGTGTGCGGAAGAAGCCGCGCCGCGTCGCCGTCGAGGTACTGCGGCATCCGCGCAAGCAGATCATCCACGTCGGCACCCTCCCGCTGCCGCAGTCCGTGCCGGGCGCGGACCACCTCAACTGGGCGGCGCTGGCGCAGTGCGAGTCGGGCGGACGGCCGGGCGCGGTGGACGCCTCCGGGCACCACGGAGGCCTCTACCAGTTCGACACCCCCACCTGGCACGCCCTGGGAGGCCGCGGCCGTCCGCAGCACGCCCCGGAGCAGGAGCAGACCTACCGCGCGAAGAAGCTGTACGTCTCGCAGGGGGCGAGTCCGTGGCCGTACTGCGGCCGTAAACTGTCGCGGTGACCGCAGCCCACGACCCTGATCATCACCCTGATCACGACCCCGGTCAGGGGCCCGACCACGACCACGTCCACGAGCCCGACGCCGCGCGCGAGCAGGAGCACGGCCCGGGCCCCCTCATGGGCGCCGCGGACATCCGGGAGCTGGCGGGCGCGCTGGGTGTGCGCCCCACGAAGCAGCGCGGCCAGAACTTCGTCATCGACGCGAACACGGTGCGCAGGATCGTGCGCACCGCGGACATCCACCCCGACGACGTGGTGCTCGAAGTCGGGCCCGGCCTGGGCTCGCTGACCCTCGCGCTCCTGCAGAGCGCGGACCGCGTCGTCGCCGTCGAGGTGGACGACGCGCTCGCGGCGGGCCTGCCGGCCACGGTCGAGGCCCGACTGCCGCACCGCGCGGCGAACTTCACGCTCGTGCACGCGGACGCGATGGACGTGACGAGGCTGCCGGGGCCGCCGCCGACCGCGCTGGTCGCCAACCTCCCCTACAACGTGGCCGTTCCGGTGCTGCTGAACATGCTGGCGTCCTTCCCGACGCTGCGGCGCTGCCTGGTCATGGTCCAGTCGGAGGTCGCCGACAGGCTTGCGGCGACGCCCGGTTCGCGGGTGTACGGCGTGCCGTCGGTGAAGGCCGCCTGGTACTGCGAGGTGAAGCGGGCGGGCGCCATCGGCCGGAACGTCTTCTGGCCCGCGCCGAACGTGGACTCGGGTCTGGTCTCGCTCGTACGGCGTGATCCGCCGCGCACCAGCGCCACCCGCGAGGAGGTGTTCGCCGTGGTGGACGCGGCGTTCGCACAGCGCCGCAAGACGCTGCGGTCGGCGCTCGCGCGGTGGGCGGGTTCGGCCGCGGCGGCCGAGGAGGCGCTGACCGGGGCGGGTGTCTCGCCGCGTGCGCGCGGGGAGCAGCTGACGGTCGAGGAGTTCGCCGCGATCGCGGAGCAGGGCACGAAGCACAAGGAGAACGCCGCTTGAGAGACGAACACGGCACCGGCCCGGAGGGCGCTGCCGACGGGTTGACGGTGCGGGTCCCCGCGAAGGTCAACGTCCAGCTGGCGGTGGGCGGTCTGCGCCCGGACGGCTTCCACGGGCTGGCCAACGTCTTCCTCGCGGTCGGCCTGTACGACGAGGTCACCGCGAGCCCCGCCGACGACCTGCGGGTGACGGTCTCGGGCGCGGACGCGCTGCAGGTGCCGCTCGACGACAGCAACCTGGCGGCCCGTGCCGCCCGGCTTCTCGCCGAACGGCACGGGCGCGAGCCGCAGGTGGGTCTGCACATCGCGAAGGACATCCCCGTCGCGGGCGGCATGGCGGGCGGCAGCGCCGACGCCGCGGGCGCGCTGCTGGCGTGCGACGCGCTGTGGGGTGCGAGGACGCCGCGGGACGAACTGCTCGCGCTGTGCGCCGAGTTGGGGTCCGACGTGCCGTTCGCGCTCGTCGGCGGCGCCGCGCTCGGTCAGGGACGGGGCGAGCTGCTGACGCCCCTGGAGACCGGCGGCACCTTCCACTGGGTCTTCGCCCTCGCCGACGGGGGCCTCTCGACACCCGCCGTCTACCGGGAGTGCGACAGGCTGCGCGAGACCTCCGGCACCGGCGCGGGCATCGACTCCGTTCCGGAGCCGCGGCCTTCGGAGCGGCTGCTCGACGCGCTCCGCACGGGTGACGCCGCGGAGCTTGCCGCGTCCGTCTCCAACGACCTTCAGGCGGCGGCGCTTTCGCTGCGCCCGTCGCTGGCCGACACCCTCAAGACCGGCACCGCGGCGGGCGCCCTGGCCGCGCTGGTCTCCGGCTCGGGTCCGACGTGCGCGTTCCTCGCCGAGGACGCGGCGTCGGCCTCGGAGATCGCCGCCGCGCTGGAGGAGTCCGGGCAGTGCCGTGCCGCCCGCGTCACCACCGCACCCGCGCCGGGCGCGACGCCGGTCGGGTCCTGGTGACCCGACCCGGAGATGCGTCGCCGGCGCCACCGATCCCGCGGCCCGGACGGCCAAAGCTGCCCCGGTGACGCGGCGCCTTCCGCGAAGAACGGACTCGGTCGCGGAAGGACGACTTCGACACCGGGGCGCTGGGCCGGCGGCCGCCGACGGAAGGACCGGAGGTCAGAGCTTCCAGTCGATCATTCCGGTGCTGATCAACGGCATCCAGAAGCTGCACCGGTGGCGGGCTGCGAAGTCGGTCTTCGGCGCGATGCGTTTCGGTGCCAGCGAGAGCACCGAGGGCTTGCGCGAGGTGAACGCCGGCCAGGAGGGAGCGCCGTGGCCGTTCGGCTTCCCGGTCTTCGCGAAGCGGGTCCAGTACCCGACCATGGTGTCGGCGAGGGCGCGCTGAGCGGGGGTGAAAGGCCGCCCCTTCGTCTCTTCGAAGTCGAAGAGGTAAGGGAGCTCAGATCCGTGACCGGCGCCCGGGATCGACGGATCGTAGCCGCCCGGCGCCGGGTCGGCGAACTCGTAGGCGTACGTCGGGGAGGCGGAGGCCAGCATTCCTGCGGCCTCGTGGGTGACGCAGGCGAAGAGGCCGTCCGTCATCGCCGCGCCCAGGGCACGCAAGGGTGACGAATAGGCGGACGCCGGGTATTCGTCGGCGATCCTCGCGGCTGCCTCCGGCCCGAAGTGCTCGGTGACGGCCTTCGGATACTGCGCGGCCGGGAGCGATCCCGGGTGGTCGTCGGCAGCGAAGTAGTTGCCCTCGTCCCGGGTCGTTCCGATGAGGGCCGGCACGTGGTGGTACCTGTCTGCTGCGAAGGCGTCACGTACCTGCCGGGGAAGGACGGTCCTTCCGACCACGGGCGACCAGGGGAGGTCCCCTGCTTTCCGGACGATGTCCCGCACCGGTTTCTCCCGCAGGCAGTCGGCGGCCGTAGCGGCGTCCGTGCAGCCGAGCCGGGTGGCGAACGTGGTGCCGGTGCGGTCGGCCTGGTGCTGGTCCGGCACCTGGCTGTCGCAGCCGCTCTGCGGAATGACCCTCTGGAACAGTCCCGCGGCGGGGGGCGAGACCATGTGCTGACAGACGCTGCCGCCGCCGGCGGACTCGCCGAAGAGGGTGACGTTGCCGCGGTCGCCGCCGAAGGCGGCCGCGTTCTTCCGCACCCAGCGCAGCGCTGCCTGCTGGTCCATCAACCCGTAGTCGCCCGAAGCGTGATCGGTCGACTCGGCCGCCAGGGAAGGCAAGCCGAGGTAACCGAGGGCGCCCAGCCGATAGTTCACCGTGACCACGACGACACCCTTGGCCGTCATGCGGCTGGGGTCATACGCTCCGCCGGCCCCGTAGACGTAGCTGCCACCGTGCACCCACACCATCACCGGCAGGGGTTTCGAGCTGCGGACGGCAGGTCTGTAGACGTTCAGGGAGAGGCAGTCCTCGGCCTTCCGGGTGGGGCTGGAGGGAAATCCGCCCGCGGGCTGGGGGCACGCCGGACCCACCTCGGTTGCCTGTTTGGTCCCCTGCCAGCCGCGGGCGGCTCTCGGGGGCTTCCACCGCAGCGGTCCCACCGGAGGGGCCGCGTAGGGAATGCCCAGGAACTGGTGCACGCCACGGCGTTCGACACCTTGGAGTCTGCCCTGGTCGACGGTGACCACCGGGCCCGGCTTTTCGGCGGCGGCCGACGCGGCAGTCGGCGTCAGTGCGCCGAAGACCGACGCCATGGCCAGGACGCCGACCAGCAACGGCACTCCCGGGCGGGTTGCTCGCCGATGCGGGCGGCGGAGAACCGTGAAGAGGATGCGTTTTGGAGGACGGGGAAGTCGCAAGAGGAATTCCTTTCTCATGCGGTCGGCAGCGGTCGGGGGTTCCGATGGCTATGCGCAGCCACGGTGTTTCCGTGGGGCGATCCGACCAAGCCGAAGCAGGCGACCGGCCACCCGTGCGGTCGCCGGGAACCACCTGCTTGTGCTGCCGTCGCGCGGCGAACGGTCAAGCGGATGGGCCCTCTCCGGCCGACTCCTGTGCGGAGCGCGGTGGCCGGCATCGACGCGCCCGGGTGCGGTGGCCGGCCCCGTTCCGCCGCCGACGAGCAGGCCCGCGCTGACATCCGCCGGGCGATGCAGTCCGGCGAGCCGGTCGATGAGATCTTCGAGTCCTCCGTCGGCCCTCTGGTGGAAAAGGCGGTCCCGGAATGGCGGACCACCCTGGACGCCCTCCTTTCACTGCCCGAGACCGGCGGCCCGGTCGGGTACTCGGGGTGGACCGCCGATCGGTATCCGGCTGGCGGTGGTCGAGCCGCGCATCGCGGCCGCCTGCTTCTTCGCCGGGGGTTACGTGCCCCGCGCCCAGCGCGAGGAGGCCCGGCAGGTCGTCGTTCCGCTGCTGTTCCTGCTGCAGTGGGACGACGAAGGGAACCCCGGCAGCGGGCCCTGGACCTGTTCGACGCCTTCGGCACCAAGGAGAAGACGCTGCACGCCAATCTGGGCGGGCACACCGGCACACCGTGGTTCGAGCTGGAGGACGGGGCCCGGTTCTTCGCCCGACACCTGAAGTGAGGCCGGGCCATCAGGCCGGCGGCAGACTCCGGAACAACCCGACTCCACGCACCCCGTACCGAGACCGACGAGCCTCCCAACGTGGGAGACGGTCTAGGACGGTCGTGGCGGCCCGTCCGGCACGCTCATCGCGTCCCGGAAGCCGGTGTTGACCGCCGTGAGGCCGCCGTCCACGGGGAGGGTGACGCCGGTGATCCACTCGGCGTCGGCCGACGCCAGGAAGGCGACGGCGGCGGCGATGTCCTCGGGGCGGCCGACCCGGCCCAGCGGGTAGAGCGTCGCGGCGCGGTCCAGGGCGGCTTCCCGTCCGGCCCAGGCACCGGTGTGCACCGTGCCGGGGGCGACGAGGTTGACTCGTACGCCACGCGCCGCGCCGCTGCCCGCGAGGGTGCGGGTCAGACCCGCGAGGCCGGCCTTGGCGGCGCTGTAGGCGTGGTTACCGAAGTCCTGAATGCCGTTCACGGAACCGACGTTGACGATGGCGCCGCGTCCTCCGGCCGCAGCCAGGTGCGGCATCGCGGCGCGGGCGCAGCGGAACGCGCCGGTGAGGGTGATGCCCAGGTCGCGTTCCCAGACCTCGTCGGGCTCGTCCTCCAGCAGCTCCGCGTCCGGGGTGCAGGAGTAGGCGTTGTTGACGAGGACGTCCAGGCGGCCGAAGTCCGCCACGACCTGCGCGACCGCGGCCTCCACCGCCTGCCGGTCGCCCACGTCGCAGGCCGTGCTCCCGGCCTCTCCCCCGTGTTCGCGGACCTCTTCGGCGGTACGGGCGGCCCGCTCACCGTCCAGATCGGTCACCGTCACCCGGGCGCCCTCGGCGGCGAGGCGCCGGGAGACGGCGGCGCCGATCCCCTGGCCCGCGCCGGTGACCAGCGCCGCGTACCCCTCGAACCGCCGCATGGTGAGCGGGAGTTACGCGTGTGCGGCGTGGGAAGCGGCGTAGGAGACGAAGGCCGTCCAGGCGCCGGGGGCGAGGGCGAGCTGCGGGCCCTCCGTGTCCTTGGAGTCCCGTACGTGGACGGTGCCGGGGCAGGCGGCGACCTCGACGCAGTCGTCACCCTGGGGGCTGCTGTAGCTGGACTTGCTCCAGGAGAGGGCGACTTCGACGCAGTCGTCGCCGTCAGGGCTGCTGTAGCTCGACTTGAACCAGGTCAGTCCGGTGCTCATGGCGCTCCTCGCATCCGCTGAAGCAGGCTCGCCGACTCGGTGTGGGAGAGAGCCTGTGAGCGCATCTTGGCATACCGCATCTGGAGCACGCTGACCTCTTTCGCGTCGCAGATCAGCCGGCCGTTCTTCTGCCCCTCGCTGTAGCCCAGCCAGCGGTGTTCGGGAGTCTCCAGCAGTCGCATGGGACCGGACAGGCAGGCGTGTTCTTCCCGGTCGGCGGGCACCACCTGGATCTCCACGTTCCGCAACCGGCCGCACTCCAGGAGATGTTGGAGCTGTTCGCGGGTGATCTCCCTGCCGCCCAGCCGCCGCATCAGGACGGACTCCTCGACGATGAAGCTGAACGGCGTCCCGGGATGCTCGGCCAGCAGCCGCTGCCGCTCCGCCCGCGCGGCGACCTGCGATTCGAGCTGGGAATCGGTGAGCGGCGGCAGGCTGTTGTCGAAGACGGCGCGAGCATACGTCTCGGTCTGGAGCAGCCCCGGCACCAGGCGGCACTCGTACGTGCACAGGTTGACGGCCTCCTTCTCCAGCCGCGCCCATTCCCGGAACCACGTCGCCAACCCCGGCTGCCGGCCCACGTGTTGAGCCGCCGCGCGCAGCACCCCGAACGCGTCCAGCGCCTCCTCCGCCTTCTCGACGAAGTCGGGCGGCGGCAGACGGCGGCCCTGCTCGATCGAGGAGATCATCGGGTGCGAGTACCGCACCAGCGTGGCCAGCGCGTCCTGAGTGAGCCCCGCCCGTTCCCGGAAGACCTTCACGATCGCGCCGAAGGACTTGAGGCTGTCCGACGTGTCCGGCTCGCTCGCCCAAGACCTGCCCGCGCTCTGTGCCATTTCCGGCCCCCTCCGGTACCGCCCGCCCTGACCTGTTGCAGCTCCACAATGGTCACAGACAGTGAACGAGCGCGTCCACGGAGTCGTACTGGTACGCAGGCGCCCCGTACCAGGCGGGGCCGGTTCACGCGGACAAGCCGCCCGCTCAGGCCTGGTCGCGAGTCATCCGTTCCCGGCCGACCACCGGCGCCCACTCGCGGACGCCGAGCACTTCGACTCCGGGTGTGCGGTAGTAGGGATCGGTTTCGAGCAGCCGGTCCAGCTCCGCGCGTTCCGTGTCGAAGACGAGCAGCGCACCTGCGTCGTCCGCCCACGGACCCGCGGCGACGAGACGGCCCTCTTCATACAGGCGCTGGAGGAGTGCACGATGTGCGGGACGTACCGCGAGGCGTTCCGGGGTGGCGGTGAATGCGAGTTCGACGATCAGCATGCGCCCGAAGGTAGGTTCTGAGGATGCCGGGGTCTGTATCAGCTGATACCGAAGCGCGGTGGCGCTCACTGAGCGGGATTCCGCTGCTGGCCGGGTTGCCGGACCACCGGTTGCGCACCCTCTGGGCGGACTCGCTCGCACACGCGTGCCCGGCCGGACATGCGCTGCGCAATGCAGGTGACCCGGCGTCGCATCTTGTGCTGCTGCTGGGTGGCCGGGTGGCTGCAACCGCCACCACGCGCTCGGGCCGCGTCGTCCGCTTCGGCGAGTGGGCCGGTCCTTGCGCGCTCGACAAGGTCGCCGTGATCGACGGTCACGGACACACCGCCACCTTCACCGCCCTCACCCCGTGTTCGATACGGACCCTGCCGCGCGACCGCTTCCTGACCGCGATCGACGATGTGCCTTCCGTGCGCAGGCACGTCCTGCGCGTTCTCGCCGGCCAGGCCCGAAGTCACCAGGAAAAGCTCACCGCCACGGCGACGATGCCCGCGGAGGCCCGGCTGGCGGCCTGGCTGCTGAACGAGGCCGCAGCGGACGCCGGGGGAAACATCGCATTGCCGGGTACGCAGCAGGTCCTGGCCGACCTGCTGGGCGTCACCAGGGTGACGGTCAACCGTGCACTCTCCCGGCTCCGCCGGGACGGCCTGATCGAGTTCGACCGCCGCACGATCGCCGTCCTCGCCCCGGAGCTCCTCACACTGCGGACCCACGGCTGAGGACGCCCGGCGCGGAGCCGCAGCAGTAGCAGGGGAGCTCGTCGACGGCGTGGATGCGGCGTCCCGATCAGCCGCGATCATGTTCTGCGGCCGTAGTACCGACCGGTGCCACAGGGGCGAGCTCGGGTGACGGGACCGACCCTTCGCCTTCTCAGCACGATCGGGCCCGCTGTCGCGGAAGCCCGCCCCCGCCCGCGCAGAGGCCGCACCCGAGCGGACGGAAGGTGCTGCGGAAGAAGTTGCGCAGAGTGCATGGACGACTACCACGTGTTGAACTGGTCGGGGTGCCGCCCGTGGCGGGAGCTGGTACGGCACCGGACACACCTGGGCGGTCGCCAGGCGTGACAGCGAGGAAGCGGAGGCAACCCGTGACGGAGCCGCGAGACGACGAGCAGCTCAACGGGCGCCTCGTGGCCGTGGCAGCGCTGGGGGTCGTGCTGTTCGTTCCGCCGCTGCTGGCGCAGTTCGACCGCGGCGACCGGATCTTCGGCGTCCCGGTGATCTGGGTGTACATCTACGTCGCCTGGGCGGTTGTGATCGCTCTGGTCGCGATCATCTGCGGCAGATCGAGGTAGCGCCGTGCTGCTTCAGACCTGGGTCATCGTCACGGTTTCGTTGGTGTACCTCGGGCTGCTCTTCGGTGTGGCCTTCTGGGCGGACCGGCGGGCGGACACCGGCCGGAGCGTGATCAAGAGCGCGACTGTCTACGCGCTGTCCCTCGCGGTGTACGAGACCGCATGGGCCTTCTACGGCAACGTCGGCACGGCCGCCGAGGACGGAATCGGCTTCCTGTCGGTCTATCTGGGCCCGACGCTCCTGTTCGCGCTGGGCTGGCTCGTGCTGCGCAGAATCATCCGGATCAGCCGCCGGCACCGCATCACCTCGCTTGCCGACTTCGTCTCCGCCCGCTACGGCAAGAGCGCCGCGCTGGGCGGCCTGGTGACGGTCATCGCCGTGATCGGGATCGTCCCCTACATCTCGCTCCAGCTCAAGGCGGTCTCCAACGCCTTCGAGATCCTCCGGCGGCACCCTGAGATCACCTCCACCGCGGAGCTGGGCCAGATTTCACCGTTCCAGGACTCGGCGTTCTACGTGGCGCTGCTGCTCGCCGCGTTCACCATCCTCTTCGGCACCCGCCACCTGGACACCACCGAGCGCCACGAGGGCGTGGTCGCCGCGATCGCGTTCGAATCGGCCGTCAAGCTCATGATGTTCCTCCTGGCCGGGATCTTCGTGGTGTTCTGGTTGTTCGGGGGATTCGGTGACCTGTTCTCCCGGGCAGCGGACGCCGACTTCTCGCAGCTCTTCTCGCTGGGGAAGCAGACGAGTTACGGCACCTGGATCTGGCTGAACCTGCTGGCCGTGTTCGCGATCGTGCTGCTGCCCAGGCAGTGGCAGATGATCGTCGTCGAGAACGTCGACGAGCGGCACCTCAAACGGGCGATGTGGCTCTTCCCGCTGTATCTGCTCGCGTTCACCTTCTTCGTGCTTCCGATCGCGGCCGGCGGGCTGCTGACGTTCGGAAAGTCCGTCGACGCCGACACCTACATGCTGACCCTGCCGATGGCCGAAGGCCCCCAGGTACTCGCACTGCTGATCTTCATCGGCGGCATCAGCGCGGGCACCAGCATGATCATCGTCGAGTCGATCGCACTCAGCACCATGGTGTCGAACTCACTGGTGATGCCGCTGCTGCTGCACGCAAGGTCCCGCCTGGTGCAGCGGGACGACCTCGCGGGGCTGATGCTGGGCATCCGACGGGCGACCATCGTGCTGCTCCTGCTGCTCGGATACGCGTACTTCCGGCTCGCCGGCGAAGGGCCGACGCTGGGGGCGATCGGCACGGTGTCGTTCGCGGCGGTGGCACAGTTCGCGCCCGCCGTCCTGGGCGGCCTGTTCTGGAAGGGCGGCACCCGGCGGGGCGCGCTGACCGGCCTCGTCGCGGGGTTCGCCGTGTGGGCGTACACCCTGCTTCTGCCGAACTTCGCCGCTGCCGGGCTGCTGCCCGACTCGTTCCTGCGTGAGGGGCCGTTCGGCATCGGGTGGCTCCGGCCGCAGCACCTGCTGGGGCTGACGGGGCTGGAGCCGATCAGCCACGCGATGTTCTGGAGTGCACTGCTGAACCTCGGCCTCTACGTCCTGGTCTCACTCGCCGACCGTCCGAGCGCCGGGGAAAGGGCCCAGGCGGTGCAGTTCGTGGACATCCTCGCGGAGCCCGCCGGGGAGCGGCGCTGGCACGCCCGTACCACCGTCGGCGAACTGCGGACCCTGCTGGAGCGCTTCCTCGGGAAGGACGGTGCCGAGCGGGTGTTGCGCTCCTACTCGGGAGACATGCCCGACTCACCGTCGGCCGAAGCGGCCCCCGACCTGGTCCATCACGCGGAATCCCAGCTCGCCGGCTCCGTCGGCGCCGCGTCCGCGCGGCTCGCCCTCGACACGGTGACGCGGGAGGAGCAGGTCGGCCGCGCCGAGGTCATCGAGATGATCGGCGAGGCGTCACAGAGGGTCGAGCTGGTCCGGCGGCGGCTGAGATTGCTCTACGACGCGACCGGCCGCGTCGGCACGACCCTCGATGTGATTCATACGGCCGAGGAGCTCGCGCAGGTCGCGGTACCGCGTCTCGCCGACTACATCACCGTCGACCTGGCCGAGCCCGTGCTGCGCGGCGAAGAACCGGGAGTGAACGGCGCCGGCATCACCGCCCGCGACTCCAGCATCCGGATGCGGCGCACGGCCCGCAGCGGCATCCACGACGACGCTCCCCTCTTCTCCGTCGGGGACCTGATCACTTTCGTGCCGTCCTCGCCGCAGGCACGCAGCTTCGCGAGCGGGCGGGCAGTCCTGGTGCCTTCCCTGGCCGAGGCCCCGGGATGGCAGGCGGTGGATCCCGAGCGGGCCGCCCAAGTCGTCGACTACGGCATCCACTCGCTGATCGCGGCGCCGCTGGCCGCCCGCGGCGTGCTGCTGGGCGTCGTCAACTTCTGGCGCTCCGAGAAGCCCGAGCCGTTCGAGGACGACGACCTCACCCTCGCCGCCGAACTGGCCGCCCGTGCCGCCGTCTCCCTCGACAACGCGCGCCGCTACACCCGCGAGCACAGCATGGCGGTGGCGCTGCAGCGGAGCCTGCTGCCGCGCGCCCTGCCCGAGCCGGACGCCGTCGAGGTGGCCTCGCGCTATCTGCCCGCGCAGGAGGGGGTCGGCGGCGACTGGTTCGACGTCATCCCGCTGCCGGGAATCCGCGTCGCACTGATCATGGGCGACGTCGTCGGGCACGGACTGCATGCCGCTGCCACGATGGGACGCCTGCGCACGGCCGTCCACAACTTCTCCTCCCTCGACCTGCCGCCCGACGAAATCCTCAGCCACCTCGACGAGTTGGTCACCCGCATCGACCAGGACGCCGTTGACGCGGGCGATGAGACCGCCATCACCGGCGCCACCTGCCTGTACGCGATCTACGATCCCGTCTCCCGGAACTGCGTCGTCGCCAGGGCCGGCCACCCCTCCCCGGCGCTGGCGTATCCCGACGGGAGCGTCGAGTTCCCCGAGGTGCCCGCCGGTCTGCCCCTCGGCATCGGCGGACTGCCCTTCGAGAGCACCGAGTTGCAGCTCCCCGAGGGCAGCCGGCTCGTCCTCTACACCGACGGCCTCGTCGAGCGCCGCGGCGAGGACATCGACACCGGGCTCCAGCTGCTCCGCGAGAGCCTGGCGCACGCGCCCCTGTCACCCGAGGAAACCTGCGACGCGGTCCTCGACGCCATGCTGCCGGAACCCCAGAGGGACGACATCGCGCTGCTCGTCGCCCGTACGCGGGTGGTGGAGGGCGGGCAGGTCGCCGAATGGGACCTCGGGGACGATCCCGCGGAGGTCGCCCGACTGCGTGCCGCCGTTCCCGGGCGGCTCGCGGAGTGGGGGCTGGAGGAGCTGGTGGAAACCACTGAGCTGATCGTCAGTGAACTGACCACGAACGCCATGCGGCACGGCATCGGACCGATCAAGGTGCGGCTGCTCCGCAACCGCGCGCTCATCTGCGAGGTCTCCGACCACAGCAGCACCTCACCGCACCTGCGCTACGCGGCCACCACCGACGAAGGCGGACGCGGCCTCTTCCTCGTCGCCCAGCTGACCGAACGCTGGGGCACCCGCTACACCAAGGACGGCAAGGTCATCTGGGCCGAACAGGCGATGCCGCCTACCGGCGGAGCGGAACCGTCCGCGACCCCGGCCGGCTGACCCGGCCGGCTGAACCCGGCGGGGCCGGGTGCGGTCCGGCCCGGCGTCGACGAAGCGCCCGTGTCGGTGTCAGTCGTCCGACCGGTCACCGGAGGCAGCGTCGCCGCGGGAGCCGCGAGCCCGCAACAGCGGGATCACCGGGGCGAGTCGGGCGGCGTCCTCCTCCTCGTGGCCCGTCCCGGACGGGCACGTGCCACCGTCGGCCAGCGGAGCCTCGGGGCCCGTCGACGGTGCGCCGGGCTCCTTCCCGTGCCGGCCGGCGCCCATGAAGACGGACAGCACGTGCGAGAGGGACTCCCCCGTCGTGCGGGCACGCACGCGCGCCATCGCCAGCTGGTGCTCGGTCGGCCTCGGGGCGCCGCCGCGCCCCGACGGCTCTCCGAGAGTGGCACTCACGGCTTCCTCCCGACCCCCGCGTAGAGAGCGGCGCTGCGGAGCAACTCGGGGTCCTCACCGGCGACTTCGGAGGAACCCCCGGGACGCCACTCGTGTGCGACCGTCACTCCGGGGTCGATCATCTCCAGTCCGTCGAAGAAGCGCTCCACCTCCTGCTGGTCGCGCAGCGCCACGGTCGTGCCGCCCGCGTCGTAGACCTTCTTCACGCCCTGCCAGGCCGCGGCGTCGAAGTCGGCGGTGACGTGACTGAGCACCAGGAAGCTGCCGGAGGCGAGCTGGTCGAGCAGTCCGCGGACGATCTCGTACGGCTTGCGGTCGTCGGGGACGAAGTGGAGCAGCGCGACGAGGGACAGAGCGACCGGCTTGTCCAGATCGATGACCTCGCGCAACCGCGGCGAGCCCAGGATGTCGTCGTCGCGTACGTCGGCGTTGATGTAGGCGGTGCGGCCCTCGGGGGTGCTGCGCATCAGCACGTGCGCGTACTCCAGCACGGTGGCGTCGTGGTCCGCGTAGACGACGCAGGACTCGGGCGCCACCTCCTGGGCTATCTGGTGGAGGTTCGGGGATGTCGGAATGCCCGTGCCGATGTCGACGAACTGGCGGACGCCGTACTCGGCGGCGAGGGTCCGCGTCGCCCGGTGCATGAACGAGCGGTTGGTCTCCGCGGTGAGACGGATCTGCGGGCAGGCCTGGAGGACCTTCTCGGCCGCCTGCTCGTCGACGGGATACCAGTCCTTGCCGCCCAGGTAGTAGTCGTACATCCGGGCCGAGTGGGGCCGGCTGGTGTCGATCTCCGGCTTGCCGGACGTGGTCATCGGTCATCCCATTTCTGCCGTACGGGGCCGGGAGGAAGGCACACGGCGAAGTGCTTCCCCCGTCGGCCGGCCCGGCGGTGGTCGGTCCAACTGTGGGGACGGTGCTGGGGGTGGTGCGTGGTGCTGCGGTGGTGCCGGTCGGTGCGCGCTGGTGCGTGGTGAGGCCGAACGCCGCGGCCATGAGGCCGTCGGCGAGTGCGGTCGGTGCGGTCGGTGCGGTCGGTGCGGTCGGTGCGGTCGGTGCGGTCGGTGCGGTCGAGAGTGTTCAGCTGTTCTCAAGGGTCATTTGTCGAACTCCTTACGCAGATTGGCCAGATACGTACGGGGGTCCGGCACATGCTCCACGGCCAGCAGCGAGACGCGGGTGAGCGCCTCCAGATGCGTGACCACGTCGGGCCGCTGGTCCAGATAGACCGCGCTGGTCAGCCCGACCTCGGTGTAGACGATGTCCTGCAACTCCCGTTCTCCGAAACGGAAGTACGTCACGTGACCGCCGGTCCCCGGGTGCGGGCCCGCGGCGAGCGGCACGATCCGCAGCGTGATGTTCGGCATCCCGGCCGCCTCGACCAGCCGGTCCAGCTGTCCCCTCATGATCTCCGGACCGCCGACCTCGCGGCGCAGAGCCGCCTCCTCCAGTACGACCCACAACGTCGGCGCGTCGTCCCGCTCCAGCAACTCCTGGCGTCTCAGGCGCAGTTCGACGCGGTGCTCCAGCGACTCCGCGGCCTCGTTGGGGAATCCGGCGCTGATGACGGCTCGGGCGTACTCCCGTGTCTGCAACAGTCCCGTCACGTAGTGGGGTTCGTAGACCCGGATGACCTCAGCGTCCGTCTCCAGGCTCACGTAGCCGCGGAACCAGTCGGGCAGGGCGTCGCGGAACGGGTACCACCAGCCGGGAGCGTTGGCCCGCTCGGCCATGGCGGTGAACTCGTCGATCTCGGCGCCGGCCACGCCGTAGAGCCTCAACAGCTCCTTGACGTACGGGACTTTGAGACCGACCTGCGCGTTCTCCATGCGCCTGATCGTCAGATGGTTCACGCCCAGCGCCCTGGCGGCGGCGTCGAGCTTGACCCCCTGGCTCTCGCGCAGCTCCTTGAGCCGCTTCCCGAGGATGATGCGCAGCACCGTCGGAGCACTCGATCCGCTCGGCAGTGCATCGGTCACGCCCTCACCTCCCGAGGTCGCGCGGCGGGCCGGCCGGCGCTGAGCAGGACCGTACAGTACGGCCGCAACCGATCGGGAGACGCATCAAAATGCGCCAACTCGAGCTACCTCATTGCGCCTTCACTCTGAAATTATCAGAAGGAAGCTTGCGAGTTGAAGACCGCAGCGCTCATAGTGAGCCCGTGCTCCCCATGAGCGTGCCCCCCACGCACGACCGCCGCCCACCGCGCCCCCCGTCCGGCCCCGGTACGGATTCACACGCGCTCCGGCTCCCGGCCGAGGACGTCAGCGTCCCCCGGGCCCGGCACGCGATGGACCGCTGGCTCACCCGCCGAGGCGCCTCCCCCGATTTACGCGAGCAAGCCGCCCTGGTGCTCTCGGAGTTGATCACCAACGCGGTCACGCACACCGACAGCGTGTGGATCGTGTGCGCCACGTCCTACTCCCCCTACGACGGGGTGCGCGTGGAGGTGCACGACGACGACACCAGCAGCCGCGCACCGCAGCCGGCCGCGCCGACGGCCGAGAAGGAGTCGGGGCGCGGGCTGTACATCGTCGAATCGCTGGCCGAGTGCTGGGGCGTTGCGGTCTCCCCGGTCACGCGCGGCAGCGC
This sequence comes from Streptomyces sp. CNZ301, assembly GCF_004217425.1. NCBI lineage: Bacteria > Bacillati > Actinomycetota > Actinomycetes > Kitasatosporales > Streptomycetaceae > Streptomyces > Streptomyces sp. CNZ301. Next base: position 5,441,043 of record NZ_SHLG01000001.1, on the reverse strand, counting down.
CGTCTGGGCGCAGCTGCTGGGCTGAACGCCACCCGCGGTCCTGCCCGGTCCGTCCGGAGCGGCCGGAGCGGCCTGACCGCGTGCGGCTTTCAACCGACCGCCGGACGCGTGCCGTTCGGCTGACGTCCGGCGTGACGTCCGGCGGTCGTCGTACAGGGCTGCGCGTGAGGGGCCGCGCACTGCCTTGAAAGGTCCTCAGGCCCCCGGTTGGCTGTGAGCGTCGGTTGGGGAGTCGTTTCGCGATGAATGCGGGTGTCGCGTTCTGACCGACGGTGCGATGTCGGTTTGCTCTGACGTCAGTCGGGGCTTGCGGTGGGACTGTGGGGTGTGCTTCTGCCGCTGGGCGCCCTGATGGGTAACTCGCAGTCAAAGGTCGAGCCGCACACGGCAATCCGCAAGGATCATCTGCCGGGGATGTCGATGTGTTCGATGCGGGGCGGCGTGGGACCGGCCGTCGGGAGCCTGCCGGCGTCGGCCGCCGTCGGCGTCTGCGGGGCGGAGCAGGCGGTCGCCGCCGTCGTGTTCCTCCACCGGAGGATCAGCGAGGAGGCCGTTCGCCACGCCCGTCGTCGCTGAACGGACCGGTGGACCGGGGGGCCGGGGGCGGAGGTCATTCCGCCGCGTCGCGCACCACCAGGGCGATCTGAACCCTGTTCTCGACCGCCAGCTTGGCGAACAGGCTGCTGGTGTGTGCCTTCACGGTGGCGACGCTGATGTGCAGGCGCCCGGCGATCTCCGGGTTGCCCAGGCCGTCCGCGATGGCGCGGGCGGTGTCGAGTTCGCGTTCGGTCAGTGCGGCCAGGCGCTTCCGCGCCGCTTCGCGGGACGCGGCGCGGGTGGCGGATCCGGAGGACCGCGGCCCGGTGGCTGCGGCGATCACGTGCGCGGTGGCCTCGGGGGAGAGTACGGGGTTGCCGCCGGCGACCGTCCGTACGGCGTCGACGATCCGCGCGGGCGGGGTGTCCTTGAGCACGAAGCCGAGGGCCCCGGAGCGCAGCGCGCCGAGCACCAGGTCGTCGGAGTCGAAGGTGGTGAGCATGAGCACGCGCGGCGGAGCGGGCCGGCCGAGCAGCTCCCGGGTCGCGCTGAGGCCGTCGCGGCCGGGCATCCGCACGTCCATCAGGACGACGTCCGGCCGGTGTTCGTCCACGGCGCCGATCGCGGCGTTCCCGTCCGTCGCCTCCGCGACGACCGCCAGATCCGGTTCGCCGTCGATGATCAGGCGCAGCGCCATCCGTACCAGCTGGTCGTCGTCGACGATGACGACCCGCACCGGCTCTCGCTCGCTGTCCACGTCTTTCATCTCTCCCGGGGCTGGTGCGGCCAGGGTAGCCGCGCGGTGAGGACGTATTCGCCGTCGGGTGCGGGGCCGTGGTCGAGCGTCCCGCCGGCGAGGGTGACGCGTTCGCCGAGGCCGGGCAAGCCGAAACCGGAGGACAGCGGCCGGACCGTACGGGCGTCGGCACGGGAGTTGCGGACGGTGACACGCAGCTCGCCGCCGGCCGCTCCCTCCAGGGTGACGCTCACGCCCGCGCCCGGGGCGTGCTTGGCCGCGTTGGTCAGGCCCTCCTGGACGACCCGGTAGCAGGTCCGCCCGAGGGCGTCGGACGGCGTTCCCGCCACCGTGCTGGTGAACGTCGCGTCCAGCCCCGACGTACGGGCGTCGTCGACCAGTTCGGGAACGAGGCCGAGGGAGGGCTGCGGCGGTTCCGGGCGGTCCGGGTCGGCCCGGAGCACCCCGAGGACGTCGCGCAGTTCCTCCAGTGCCTGCTGGGAGCCGTCGGCGATGCCGCGGAGCAGCGTGCTGCTCTCCTCGGGCGTGAGGTCGGAGCGGTGGCCGAGGACCCCGGCCTGCATGGCGACCAGGGAGATACGGTGCGCCAGCACGTCGTGCATCTCCCGCGCGATCCGGTTCCGTTCCAGGGCGCGCGCCTGCTCCGCCCGCGCCGTCTGTTCCCGCTCCGCGCTCTCCGCGCGCTCGCGCAGCGACCGTACCTCCACGCGCCGCGCCCCGACCGCCGTACCGAGGGCGACCGCGATGCCCGCGGTCAGCGCGGGGACGACCGCCCGCTCCAGCCAGGTCGCACCGTCGCCGTCCTCGACGGGATAGAGCCCGAGGGCGAGCGAGGACGCGACCACGTACGCCAGGACGATCTCGGCGATCTCCACCGGGCGGCGGCGCGTGGAGATCGAGGTCAGCGCCAGGAGCGCCGCGCCGGTGGCCAGCGTCGACACGGTCGAGGCGATCGCGACCGTCATGGCGACGGCGAGCGGGAACCGCCGCCGCCACAGCAGCAGCATCAGGCAGCCGAGCGCCACCAGCGGATCGCCGGTGGCGAACCAGGAGCCCGTCTGAGCCGCCTGCCCGTCCGGCAGCAGCACTCCGGCGGAGAGCCACACCGGGACGCCCGCCGCCGCGGCTGCCCCCAGCCGCCAGGTCTGCTGCCACCCGCCGAGCCGGGGCATCTCCTCCGTGTTCATGGCCGTCATTCTCGCGAGGCGTATGGGCCCGCGCGTCGGACCGGGGTCTGTCTCACCCCCGACCTCGGTCGTACCACCCCCTCGACCGCGGTCGAGGACGGTTCGGGACGCCGGTCCGATGTGTCCGCGACGCCCGCTGAACAGACTCGTTCACGTGCCGAAACGGCCGGACACGGAACGGAGCAAGTGATGGGCAGAGGCGGCTACCTGGCGCTGGAGACCCTCGGGATGGTGCTCGCAGCCCTGGCAGCCCCCACGGCGATCCACGGGGTGCTGGACCGGGAGTCCGAGCAGTGGTGGGGGCTCCTCGACCAGGTGCCCGGTGGCCTCGCCGGGCGGACGGTCCTGCTCGGGCTGGTCGCGGTCCTCGGCATCGCGTACGGCGGCCGGGCCCACCTCCGGCTCCAGCCCGGCACCGGGCGGGGCGCACCGAGCGCCTGATCCCGTGGCCACCACGTACCTGGCGCGTGGCATCTGACAGCCGGCCTCCGGCTGACGTCCGACAGACACCTGACACCTGACACCTGACACCTGACACCTGACACCTGAGGAGACATCACATGCGCCGGAAGAAGACCCTGTCCCTCGGCATGTCCCTCGGCATCGCCGCCTCCGCTGTGGCGGCGACCGCCCTCGCGGGGGTGTCCCTGGCGACGGTCTCGGACACCGCCGGGGCGACGGCCGGCACCCTGCGGTGGGGCTCGTGCAAGGACACGGAGCACAAGTCCGGGGACACCGGGGAGTCGAAGACGCCGGAGAAGTCCGGCAAGGACCCCGCCTCCCGGCTGGAGTGCGCGACACTCGAAGTCCCCCTGGACTACCAGGACCCGGACGGCCGCAAGATCGACATCGCCGTCTCCCGGCTGACGAGCGAGAACCCCTCGAAGCGCCGCGGCGCGCTGCTGGTGAACCCGGGCGGCCCGGGACTGGCGGGCCTCGGCTACCCAGCCGCGCTCGCCGTCTCGGGGCTGCCGCAGGACGTGCAGGACTCGTACGACCTGATCGGCTTCGACCCGCGCGGCGTCGGCCGCAGTACGCCGGTGACCTGCGACCTCACGCCCGAGCAGCTGGAGCACCGGCCGGTGTACGCGCGGACCGCGGCCGATGTCACGAAGGAGGCGGTCCACGCGCGGGACATCGCCCGGCAGTGCGCCGACTCGAAGACGTCGTGGATGCTGCCGCACGTCAGCACCGCGAACACCGCCCGCGACATGGACCGGATCAGGGCCGCCCTCGACGAGTCGAAGATCTCGTACTTCGGCGGCTCCTACGGCACCTCCCTCGGTTCGGTCTTCACGACTCTCTTCCCGGGGAAGAGCGACCGGATCGTGCTGGACAGCAACCTCGGCCCGAAGGGGTACGACCTCAGCGCCACGCGGCTGTTCGGCCGAGGCATGGAGGACCGGTTCCCGGACTTCGCGAAGTACGCCGCCGCGCACCCGGAGTACGGACTGGGCGGCACGCAGGAGCAAGTGAAGGAGAAGTTCTACGAGTTGGCGGAGCGGCTGGAGAAGAAGCCGGCTCAGGGATACGACGGGGCGCGCTTCCGCACGGAGACGTTCAGCAAGCTGTACCTCGACTCCAACATGCCCCTGGTGGCGAAGACCTGGCAGGCCCTGGACACGGGCCGGCCGCTGGCGCCGAGCCCGCCGGCACAGGAGTCGGAGAACGCCACGTCCTCCCGTTACTACGTGACCTGCAACGACAGCCGCTGGCCGAGCGCGATCGGCGTCTACCGGCGCAACACCGCGGTGGACCGCGAGAGGTACCCGCTGGTGGGCGGGGCCACCGCCAACATCGGACCGTGCGCCTTCTGGCCGGACGAGCGCACCGAACCGCAGGTGCAGATCGGTGACCGGGGCCCGTCGAACGTCCTCATGGTGCAGAACGAGCGCGACCCGGGCACGCCGCTGGCCGGCGCGAAGAAGCTGCGGGAGGCGTTCGGCAAGCGGGCCACGATGGTCACCGCCGACCAGGGCGGCCACGGCCTCTACCCGAACGCCGCCAACACCTGCGCGAACGACGCGGTGACCACGTACCTGACCACCGGGAAGCGCCCGGCCCAGGACCTGGCCTGCCCCGCGGAGCAGGCCAGCGGGCAGCCGAGCGGGCAGTCGAGCGGGCAGCCGGGCGCGTAACGGGGGACTGCAGTGGAAGCGGCAGGAGTCGGGAACGGGAACAGGAGGGGCACCCTGGCGGCCGGCACCGGACGCGCCCTGCGCCTCCGCTACAGCCGCCTCCTCGACGGCGGCGCGGGCTGACCCGCCAGCATCGCCACCACCGGCCGTCAGAGGCAGGCGCGCAGCGCCGCCACGAGGGCGTGGGCACGCGGGTCCGAGGTGACCGACCGCTGCATGGCGGCGGTCACGTACGCGAAGGCGGTGCCGGACTCGGGGTCGGCGAAGGCCAGGGAGCCGCCGCGGCCCGGGTGGCCGAAGGAGCCGTGCGCGAGCATCGGCGCCCCCGGTCCGTGGAGCATGAAGCCCAGCCCGAAACGGGAGTTGACCACCAGCACGCGGTCCGGCCCGCTCGACTCCTGGGAGCGCGCCTGAGTCAGGGTCGCCGGCGTGAACAGCCGGCCGCCCGCGATGCCCGTGCCCCGCCCGTAGGGCCGGCCGCCCACGCCCCGGCCCGCCGCCCCGTGCGTCCCGGACCCGGACCGCGCCTCGACCGGGCCGATCAGCGCCGCGTAGAAGCGCGAGAGGGAACGGGCCGTGGCGACGCCGCCGGAACCGGGGAGCCCGGCCGCGAGCCACGCCGGATCGCCTTCGTCGGGGCGCGGGGCGACCGCGTCGAACGCCCGCCTCGTCAGCGAGTCCGGGTCGCCGTAGGCCCGGGTCACCGACGCCTTCGGACGTGTGCGAAGTCCCGTGGCGGCTCGCTGCTCCGGGGTGGGCACCTCGGCCAGAAGTGCCAAGTCCACGCCTCCGTGCGGGACTTCCGCGGTCGCGGGCAGTCCGAACCACATGCGCAGCCCGAGCGGTCCCGCGACCTCCTCCGCGAACCAGCGCCCCAGGGTGCGTCCCGTCGCCCGCTGCACGAGCTCGCCGATGAGCCAGCCGTAGGTGTGCGGGTGGTAGCCGTGGTCTGTGCCCGGCTCCCACAGCGGTGCCTGCGCGGCGAGCGCGGACGGGCCGCTCACGCCGTCGACGGCCTGCCCGGGCGTGAGCGGGGAGTCGAGCGTGGGCAGACCGGCACGGTGCGCGAGCACGTGCCGCACCAGCAGACGTTCCTTGCCGTTCGACTTGAACTCCGGCCAGTACGTGGCGACAGGCGCGTCCAAGTCCAACTGGCCCCGCTGGTGGAGCATATGGAGCACCGCGGCGGCCGGGCCCTTCGAAGCGGAGCGGATGACTGCGGCGGTCTCCTCCTGCCACAGGGCATCGTCCTCCTGCCCGGGCCCGGCGTTCTTGCGCCCTCCCCACAGGTCGGCGACGACGAGCCCGTTCCGGTGCACGGTCAGGGCCGCTCCGGTCTCGCCGCGGTCGGCGAAGTTGGCGGCGAACGCGTCCCTCAGGGGCTCGTAGCCCTCCGCCACGGTGCCGTGGACGTCCACCGCGTTCTCAGCGTCTTGAGCCTTCACGCCACTGTCCGTCCCACTCGAGCCGTTGTCCGTGCGTCCGTGCACCGTCCATGGTGCTATCGCTGTGGGACTTTCACCGAGCCGGGGTCGAAGCCGAACGGCAGTTCCAGGCGGTGCGCGGCCAACAGCCCTTCGTCACACAGGAGTTCCTGCGTCGCGCCGTCCGCGACGATCACGCCGTCGCTCAGCACCACCGAACGCGGGCAGAGCTGGAGCGCGTACGGCAGGTCGTGCGTGACCATCAGCACCGTCACGTCCAGCTGCTGGAGGATGTCCGCCAGTTCGCGGCGCGAGGCCGGGTCGAGGTTCGAGGACGGCTCGTCCAGTACCAGGATCTCCGGCTGCATGGCGAGCACGGTGGCCACCGCGACGCGGCGGCGCTGCCCGAAGGAGAGGTGGTGCGGGGGACGGTCGGCGTGCGCCTCCATCCCGACCTGGGCGAGGGCGTCGTGCACGCGCGAGGCGAGCTCCGCGCCGCGCAGCCCGGCGGTGGCCGGGCCGAAAGCGACGTCCTCCCGCACCGTCGGCATGAAGAGCTGGTCGTCGGGGTCCTGGAAGACGATGCCGACCCGCCGCCGGATCTCCGGGAGGTTCCCCGGCGCCACGGGCAGCCCCGCGACCGTCACGGAACCGGCGCCGGCGGTGAGGATGCCGTTGAGGTGCAGCACCAGAGTCGTCTTGCCCGCCCCGTTCGGGCCGAGCAGCGCGACCCGCTCGCCGCGCGGGACGGTGAGGTCGACGCCGAACAGGGCCTGGTGGCCGTCGGGGTAGGCGTAGGCGACCCCCGCCACGTCCAGGGAAGGCGGCGGCACCGCTCCCGCCGCAGCACGGCCCGCGGCGTCGCCGGCGCCCCCCGCGGGGCGTCCGGGACGTCCGCCATCGACGTCGTGCGTGCTCTCGCTCTTGCTGTCGCCGGTCACAGCGCCCATCCCATCAGGCAGACCGCCAGCGCCGCGAGCGGGAGGGCCGCGGCGCCCGTCCACTGCGCGCGCGTGGCGTTCACCTCGTCGATGACGGGCATCGTGCCGGTGTAACCACGGCTGACCATGGCGAGATGGACGCGCTCGCCGCGCTCGAAGGAGCGGATGAACAGCGCACCCGCCGACTTGGCCAGGACGCCCCACTGCCGCACGCCGCGCGCACGGAAGCCGCGGGACAGGCGCGCGATCCGCATCCGGCGCATCTCGTCCGTGACGACGTCGCCGTAGCGGATCATGAAGGACGCGATCTGCACGAGCAGCGGCGGCAGCCTCAACCGCTGGAGCCCCAGCAGGAGTTCGCGCAGCTCCGTCGTCGAGGCGAGCAGCACCGAGGCGGCGACACCGAGCGTGCCCTTGGCGAGGACGTTCCAGGCGCCCCACAGCCCGGAGGACGACAACTGCACGCCCAGCACGTCGACGTACGGGCCCCGCGCGACGAAGGGCATCAGCACCGCGAAGGCCACGAACGGCACTTCGATGACCATCCGCTTCAGCAGATGCCCGTACGGCACATGCCCGGCGCGGGCCACCGCGGCGAGCAGCACCGCGTACAGCACGAACGCCCACATCGCTTCGCGCGGGGTCGAGACGACCACGAGCACGAAGCAGAAGACCGCGGCGAGCTTGCAGTGGGGCGGCAGCGCGTGCACCGGCGACCGCCCGTGCAGATAGAGCTTGTGGGCGTGGCCCGCACCCATGTCAGTTCGTCTCGTTTCCGCTCCGGCCGGAGCTCCCGCCCTGCGAAGTCGCGGCGCCGACGGCCTCCTCCGGCTGCCCCGGCTGCTCCGGCCGCCCCCCACGACGGCGGCGCACGGCGACGAAGACGCTGCTGCCCACGGCGAGGGTCGCACCCGCGCCGATGACGCCCGCGAGTCCGCCGGAGAGGCGGGCGTCGGCGATGCTCTCGACGCCGTAGTCGGCGAGCGGAGAGTCCTTCGCCGCATGGTCCTCGGCCTGCTTGTCGATGCCGTTGTCGGCGGCGACCTTCTCCAGGCCGTCGGGGCTGGCAGACGCGTAGAAGCTGACGACTCCCGCGCAGATCGCGGTCGCCGCCAGGCCTCCGATCCACAGGCCGCGGTTGGTGCGGGCCGGGCGGGCGGGGACTGTGTGAGCGGGGACGGGCTCGGCCTCGGGACCGGCCCCGGGCTCGGGCCCGGGTGAAGTCGTGGTGCCGGCGGGGGAGTCGGCAGAGGAGCCGCCCGCCGAGCCGGCGTCGGAGTCGGCGCCGGGACGGGCACGCGGTGGCACCGTGCCGCCACCCGGAACCGCCACCGCAGCCGTACGCAGCTCCAGCGGCCGCGAGGCGAAGTCCCGTGCCCCGTGGACCAGATCGGGCCGCACCGCGACGACGGCGCCGACCGTGGCGGCGGTGATCGCCGCCTCGCCGATACCGATCAGCACATGCACACCCGTCATGGCCGCGAAGACCTTGCCTAGCGCGACGTCCGCGGTGCCTCCGGCGGCGTAGATCCCCGTGAAGGCGATCGCCGCCGCGGGCACCGAGAACAGCGCCGCCACGAACGAGGCGACCGTGACGGCTCCCCGGCCGCGCGGCAGCAGCCGCAGCAGCACCCGGAAGATTCCGTAGGCGACGAGGACCGTCACGACGCCCATGACCACGATGTTCACACCGAGCGCGGTCAGACCGCCGTCCGCGAACAGCACGCCCTGCATGAGAAGAACGACGGAGACGCAGAGCACCCCGGTGTACGGGCCGACGAGTATCGCCGCCAGCGCTCCGCCCAGCAGATGGCCGCTGGTGCCTGCCGCCACGGGGAAGTTGAGCATCTGCACGGCGAAGATGAACGCCGCGACGAGGCCCGCCAGCGGCGCGGTGCGGTCACCGGCCACCGCCGCGTTCCCGGCCGGGTCTCCTGCCGCGTCGCCCGCGGAACGGCCTGCCACCGCGCCCAGTTCGCGCCGCGCGCCGCGAAGCGAGACCGCGACCGCGCCCGCCGCGACCGCACCCGCGGCGACGGACACGGGGGCGTTGATGAATCCGTCCGGCACATGCATGACGCCACTCCGCTTCTAGGTCGGCCCGCTCCCGCGGCCAGTACACGTCCCTTCGATGATAGGGCCTTCCTGCAAATAGATTGCAAGAGCGGGTCCATTGCTCGAAATACCTGGGGGTGCATCGGTGTTCACAGAAGACCGGTTGCGGGCAGCCTGTGGCACACCTCACCCGCTTTTTCCGGTGACTCCCGCCCATCTCGTGCGTCTCTCATGGGGATAGGGCTACACGGGAGGGACGGCCGGGGCCGCCCCGACGACATAGGAGCAGAGGATGTCCGCAGTCTTCGACCACGCCGTGCAGGCCCGTCTCATCGCCGATCCGCACACGAGCAGGGACCTCAGAGCAGCACTCCGCTACGACACCACCGACCCGCTCGCGGTCCGCATCGTCTTCCCCGCCGACGCGTCCCTCGACGGCGGGGAAGTCGCCTGGGCCTTCGGACGCGAACTGCTCGACGCCGGGCTCCACGAGCCCGCCGGCGAGGGCGACGTGCACGTGTGGCCGCGGAACGGCACCAGCACGGTGATCGAACTGCTCTCCCACGAGGGCGTCGCCGTCGTGGAGTTCGACAGCGCGGATCTGCGCTACTTCCTCCTGCGCTCGTACGACGTCGTCGCCGCGGGTCAGGAACACGGCGAGACGGACGTGGAGTCGGGCCTGGCCGCACTGCTGCGCGGCGTCTGACCGGAGGTCCGAGGTCTTCCGACCTCGCGCTCGACCTGCCGTATGCGCCCGTGAGCTCCGGGCGGTGCGGCTCAGGAACCTTGTTCCTCAACAGACAGCCGCCGCCTACGAGTTGCCGCACCGCGAAGCTGCTCCGGTACCCGCTCGAACCATCGCGCCGACGGTTGTGCCTCACCGTTCGCCGCCTCCGTCCACGGGAGCCGCACGGTGTGACCCCCCTGCGGTGACGCCCACGAAGAACCGGTAAACGGACCGGCGCAGGACCCGGGAGACCGGCCGGTAGACGGACCGGCGGAGGACCCGGGAGACCGGCCGAGACGAACCAAGAGGGACCGGGAGAGAGCCCGGGAGACGGACCGGCAGAAGGCCCCGGCAGAGGGCCAGGGAGACGGACCGGGACAGCCCTCGACGCACCCTGGCGGCGGCGGCCGGGCCGTCGGACCGACGACGCACCCACTCCCCCCACAGCGCCACGCGCCGCACCCGTGCCGTACCCGCTCCGACCGCGCCTCAGCAGGGCCCTCGATCTCAACGGCAGCCCAGGGGCCGGCCGTCGGACGGCGCGGGGGCTCAGGGAGGGCGCACCCCCGGCAGGGTCGGTGCGCCCTCCCCGCGTGCCGCGCCGTGCTCGCGTCACGTCTCCATGGCGAGTCGCCGCCCCGTGGCGCGCAACGTTCCGGGGCGCGTCACGTCCAAGGCGGCCTCACGTCTCCGTGGCGCCCAAGCCCCGTCGGCGCGCCACGACTTCACGGCGGGCAGATCACTGCCTGACGGCGCGCTCCCCCTCGTCCGCCGCTCCACCCGCGCCCACGAGCCCGGTGCGGGTTCCCGCTTCGGCGAGCCGCGGTTCGATGCGGCGCATCTCCCGCTGCCCCACCGTTCCGATGACGGACGGCAGATAGCCGCGTATGCCCTGCATCCCCCGCAGCCACCACTGCCCGTACACATGGCGGGACCGGCGTTCGATGCCGGCCACGATGCGGTCGACGGCAGGACCCAGCGGGTACGTGCGGTTCGCCGGCCACGGGAGCCGCTTCCGCAGGTCGCGCATGACCTCGTCCTCGTCGGCGCCGCGCACCATGTCGGTGTCCGTCCAGGACAGATAGCCGACACCCACCCGTACTCCCTTGTGGCCGACCTCCGCGCCCAGGCAGTGCGCGAAGGCCTCCACGCCCGACTTCGAGGAGCAGTACGCGCTCATCATCGGAGCGGGCGTGATCGCGGCGAGCGAGGCTATCTGGAGGAAGTAACCGCGTGAGGCGATGAGTTGGGGCAGGAACGCCCGCCCCGTCACGGCGCCGCCGATGAGGTTGACCTCGATGACGCGGCGCCACGAGACCGGATCGGAGTCGACGAACGGGCCGCCGCTCGCGACGCCCGCGTTGGCGACCACCAGGTCGACCTTGCCGAACCGGTCATTGACCTCACCGGCGATCCGGGTCATCGCGTCATGGTCGGTGACGTCGCCGTGCCAGTGCGCGGAGTCCGTGCGCAGGGACTCGCTGACCCGCTTCAACTCGTCAGGCTCCAGGCCGATCAACGCGACCTTCGCACCGCGCGCGGAAAGCTTCCGCGCCAGCAGCTCCCCTACGCCGCGGGCGGCTCCGGTGACGACCGCGACCTGCCCCTCCAGGCTCCGACGACGGCTCACGGCGTCTCCTCCTTCTTCTTCTCGGTCCTCGACTTCGGCTGCTGCGACTCGGTCTTGGCCTTGGTCCCGGCCTTGGTCCCGGCCTTGGGCTTGGTCTCGGTCTTGGTCCCGGGCTCGGTCTCGGGCTCGGTCTCGGGCTCGGTCTCGGTCTCGGGCTCGGTCTTCTTTGTCCCGGTCTTGGGCTTGTCGGCCGCCCCCTGCTTGCCGGTTCCCTGCTGCGCAGGGATTCCGGCCGACTCCGGGGCGGTGTCGGTGAGGTGGTCGCGTACGAGTTCACGCAGCACCCCGCTCACGACCGACGGCGTCTCGATCGGCGTCATGTGCCCGCGGCGCGGCAGCTCGTGCAGACCGGTGCACTGCGGGAGAGCGTCGGCGATCTCGCGGGCCAGCGCGGGCGGTGTCAGCCGGTCGGCGGCGCCGCTGATCACGGCCGTCGGAATGCCGAGCTCGCGGGCCTTCGCCGCGATGTCGAGCGTCGAGAGCACGCGGCCCCAGGCGCCGCGCTCGCGCGGCCGGCACGCGTGCACGATGCGGGCCACCACGGCGACCTGTTCGGGTGTCGCCTCGGGGCCCATCGTCCCGTACTTCATCGCCCTCTTCGTCAGCGGCGACACGGGACCGAGCGGCAGCCCGGAGTGCAGCAGGAACCGTTGCGCACGCCCACGGGCACGCTCCGAACGCAGAGGTATGACCCGCGCGGACGCGACCAGCCGGTGCGCACCCGTGTTGCACAGCATCAGGGCGGCGGCCCGCTGCTCGAGGACCGGGCGGCCCGCGGCGGCTATGAGGGTCATGGCCCCCATGGAGTGACCGCCCAGCACGGCCCGTTCGCCCGGCTTCAGCGCCGCGTCCAGCACGGCGCACAGGTCGTCCGCGAGCGTGGCGGGGCTGTAGGCGTGCGGGTCCGTGCCCGGCGTACGGCCGTGGCCGCGCTGGTCGTACGCGATCACCCGGTGGCCGGTCTGCGTCAACTCCCGCATGACGGCGCCCCAGAAGCGGGTGGAGCAGGTCCAGCCGTGGATCAGCACCACGGCCGGGTCCGTCTCCTCCCCGTGGATCTCGACGTGCAGCCGGGCGCCGTCGGCGGACGTGGCCGTCAACTCCCGTGCGGCGGGCGGCGGGTCGTAGGGGCCGGGCGTCCTGCCCAGCGTCGAGGTCAGGCGCGCCATCAGCCCTCCTCCGCCGCGTGGAAGGCCGCCGTCTTCGCGCCGCGGCCGGCCGAGCCGGGCACGGTCGCGCCGGTGGCGGTGGCGGTGGCGCGAGCGCCGGTTGAGGAGTTCTGCGAGGGCCGGCGGTGCACCACGTACTCCTCCAGCCGGACTTCGCTCGTCACCTTGTTGAACTCGGAGGTCGTGCCCGGCCACACGGTCGTGTTGCGGCCGTTGGCGTCGAGGTACCAGCTGTCGCAGCCGGTGTTCCACACGCTGCGCCGCATGCGGTCCTGGACGTGCCTGTTCCACGCGTTCACGGCCTCGGGCCGGGCGTCGAAGGCGACCTTCCCGGACTCCCCGCCCAGGGTCTCCAGCTTCTTGACGTAGTCGACCATGTAGTTCAGCTGCGACTCGATGATGAGGATCATCGAGCTGTTGCCGAGGCCCGTGTTGGGCCCGATGACCGTCAGCAGGTTGGGGAAGCCGCCGGCGGAGCAACCGCGCAGCGCCTCCATGCCCTCCGACCAGGACTCGGCGAGCGTCGTGCCGTCGGCGCCCTTGACGCGGTGCGCGATCGGCATGTCCGTCACGTGGAATCCGGTGCCGAAGATGATCGCGTCCACTTCGGCCTCGGTGCCGTCCGCGGCGACGAGGGTGTTCCCGCGCACCTCCTTCAGACCGGAGGCGACCAGTTCGGTGTTGGGCCGGGCGAGCGCCGGATAGTAGCTGTTGGACAGGAGGATGCGCTTGCACCCGATGCGGTACTCCGGCGTGAGCTTGCGCCGCATGTCCGGGTCCTTGATCGCGCGCTTCATGTGACGGGTGGCGAGCCCCTCGATGAGGCCGAGCATCCTCGGGTGCTTGGCGAAGGCCGAGACCTGCAACTCGCGTATTCCCCAGAGGATTTGACGCCGCAGGAAGTGCGTGGCCGGCACCTTGGCGTGCAGCTTGCGCTCCAGGGCGGTGATCTCCCGGTCGGCCCTGGGCATCACCCACGCCGGGGTGCGCTGGAAGAGGGTGAGCCGTTCGACCTCGGGCTGGATAGCGGGCACGACCTGGATCGCGGAGGCGCCCGTGCCGATGACGGCGACGCGCTTGCCGCGCAGGTCGTAGTCGTGGTCCCACTGCGAGGTGTGGAAGACCTTGCCTCCGAAGCTCTCCAGGCCGGGGATGTCCGGGATCCTGGCCTCGGAGAGCGGGCCGGTGGCGCTGACCACGAAGTCCGCGGTCAGCCGGGTTCCCTGCCCGGTGGTGATGCTCCAGTGGAGCTCCTCCGGGTCCCAGCTCATCAGCTCGACCTCGGAGTTGAACCGGATGTGCTGCCGCAGCCCGAAGGTGTCGGCCACGTTCTCCAGGTACGCGCGGATGTGCTCCTGGCCCGAGAAGGTCCGCGGCCACTCCGGGTGGGGCGCGAACGAGAAGGAGTACAGGTGGGAGGGCACGTCGCACGCGCATCCCGGATAGGTGTTGTCGTGCCAGGTGCCTCCGACCGCCTCCCGGCGTTCGAGGACGACGAAGTCGGTGACTCCGGCGCGGCGCAGCCGTACGGCGGCCCCCAGGCCGCCGAATCCGGATCCGATCACCGCCACCCTTACGTGCTCGTGTTCGCGCTCGGCCGCCATGCCGCCGCCTCCCGAGGGTCTGACTGATTCGCCGCCTACAACGTGCCAGTAATCACTGGCACGGTTGGGAGCGTAAGCCAGACGGATACCGATGGGTAGGGGTCGCGCAAGGGAAGTTACCGCAGGTTGCACCGAGCGCCGGGCGACGCGGGTCGCGGGCGGAGTCCTGGAAGGGACCGGTACATACCGGCGATCCCGCTGGTTAAGCTGCCACGATGACCGACGACAGCGATCGAGCGCCCGACACGGACCGGGCCGTCCCGGGCGGCGCCGGTCACGCCGTGCGGAACCAGGACGGCGACGGGGACCGGAGACATGCGGACGGCGTGGCCGCACAAGTACCGCCCGGCGACGCCGCGGCGGACGCGGACTCGGGGGCCGGGACGACCGACGCGGGTGCGGACACCGGGGCCCGGACGACCGACGCGCACACGGACACCGGGGCCCGGACGACCGACGCGCACACGGACACCGGGGCCCGGACGACCGACGCGCGGGAGTTCCGTGCGGCGGAGCTGGCCGAGCTCGCCGGCATCACCACCCGCACCCTGCGCTTCTACCGCGAGCGCAAGCTGCTGCCGCCGCCCCGCCGCGACGGCCGCATCGCCTGGTACGACGAGCACCATCTGGCCCGGCTTCGGACCATCTCCGGACTTCTCGCCCGCGGTCACACCCTGGGCGGCATCGCCGATCTGCTGGGGGCCTTCGAGAGCGGACGCGACTCGCACGGCACCGCCGAGCTGCTCGGGCTCGAATCCTCAATGATCACCGCCCTGTTCGCGGAGGAGACCCCGATCCGGCTCACGCCCGAGGAGCTGGCCGACCACTACCAGGGAGAGGTCAACGTCGAGAACCTCGCCGCCTCCCTCGACATCGGCTACATAGCCGTCGACGGCGACGAGTTCGTCCACGTCAGCCGCCGTCTGCTGGATGCCTCCTCGGAGCTGGTGAAGAAGGGCATCCCGCTCGCCGCGGTGCTCGCGGCGGGCCGCGAGCTGCGGACGCACGCGGAGGCGGTCGCGGAGGTCTTCACGGAACTCTTCCGCACCCACCTGCTGCCGAAGGAACAGGCCGCGGCCCCCGGCGGCCTCGACGCCGAGTCCCTCAACGACTTGCTGACCCAGCTGCGTCCGCTCGCGAAGCAGGTCGTCGAGGCGGAGCTCGGGCTGGCCATGGACCGCCGCGTGCGGGCGGAGATCGATCAGTGGATGGCCCGGGGGAACGAGGCGCGGGCCGACGGCGCCACGGGAAAGCCCTCGGACGAGGGCACCGCTGCCGGCTGACTCCGCGGCCCGGCGGGAAAACCGGTTGCCGGTCCCCCTGCTCTCGGCCAGGGTCCGGCCATGACTCACTCCGACCGCACCTCGGACGCCAACGCCCCGGTGCTCGCCGAAGAGATCACCGAGTACTACGAGAGGGGCGGGGAGTTCAACCGCCTGCGGGAGGGCGACGGGCGCCTGGCAGGGCGGCAGGTCGGCGGGGCAACAGGGCGGCAGGGCCGCTACGCGACGAAGTCCACGCTCACCGGGGCGTGATCGCTCCAGCGCTCCTCATGACTGGCGGCCCGCTCCACGACCGCCTTGACGGCGCGGCCCGCAAGTCCCGGCGTCGCGACCACGTAGTCGATGCGCCACCCCGAGTCGTTGTCGAAGGCCCGCCCCCGGTATGACCACCACGAGTACGGGCCCGCGACGTCCGGGTGCAGCGCCCGTACGACGTCCTCGTAACCGCCGTCCGACGGGTCGAAGACCCGCGAGAGCCATTCCCGCTCCTCCGGCAGGAAGCCGGAGTTGCGGCGGTTGCCGCGCCAGTTCTTCAGGTCCGCCTCCTGGTGCGCGATGTTCCAGTCGCCGCACACCAGCACCTCACGCCCGTCCCCCGCGGCGCGTTCGCGCAGGTCGCGCAGGTACGGAAGGAAGGCGGACATGAAGCGTTCCTTCTGCGCCTGCCGCTCGGTGCCGACGTCACCCGACGGCAGATAGAGGCTGGCCACCGTCATGCCGGGCAGGTCCACCTCCGCGTAACGGCCGGAGTCCTCGAACTCCTCCGCGCCGAAACCGATCCGCACCTGGTCCGGTTCACGCCGCGTGAGCACCGCCACTCCCGCCCGTCCCTTGGCCGCTGCGGGCGCGTACACCGTGTGCCAGCCCTCGGGCGCACGCACGTCGTCCGGCAGCTGGTGCGGCTCGGCGCGCACCTCCTGGAGGCACACGACGTCCGCGTCGGTGGCCGCCAGCCACTCGCGGTAGCCCTTCCGGGCCGCGGCTCGCAGCCCGTTCACGTTGATCGTCGTCACCTTCGGCATTCCGGTCACCCTACGATGCGTGCATGCGCCTCGATCGTGTGCCCTACGACCACCCCGACGCGATGAAACTCAACGACGCCGTGCAGCTGGAGTACGCCGAGCGCTACGGCGACGAAGGCGACATCACGCCGCTCGACCCCGCCATGTTCGAGCCCCCGAAGGGGATCTACCTGATCGCGTACGAGGACGACGGACGCCCCGTCGCGACCGGGGGATGGCGCACGCAGAACCGCAACGACGAGGGATACGCGGACGGCGACGCGGAGATCAAGAGGATGTACGTGGTGCCCGAGGCGCGCGGGCGCGGCCTCGCCCGGCTGGTTCTGGCCGCCCTGGAGGACGACGCGCGTGCCGCGGGGCGCACCCGCATGGTGCTGGAGACGGGAACGAAGCAGCCCGAGGCGATCGGTCTGTACTCGTCCTCGGGCTACGAACTCACGGAGAAGTTCGGCCTCTACCGCTTCGAGCCGGCGAGCCGCTGCTACGCCAAGGCACTTTGACCGGCTGAACCGAGCCGCTCCGACGGGCTACGCCGAACCGCTCCGGCCGGGATGCGGTCCGCCGGGCGCGGCGGGCCCGGTGGGCCCGGCGGGCATGCCCGGATGCCGACCAGCAGGCCCACCCGGTCCGTCCGGTCCGTCCGGTCCGTCCGGTCCGCCGCCCTGCCCGGGAGGCGGGGCGGGCGGCGCCCCGCCGGCGGCCGACCGTGCCAGCTCCGCTGCCGCCGCGATGCCGTGCTCCTCCACCGACACCGCCCGCATGCCCGGCAGTTCGGCCGCCAACTGTGCCGTGAGCACCCGGCCCGGCGGCAACTCGACGCAGCAGGCGACGTTCTTCGCGGCCAGCGCCGACGTCACGTCCCTCCAGCGCACGGGCCGCGCGACCGACCAGGCCAGGTCGTCGAAGACGGCGTTCGTGTCGCCGAGCAGGGACCGGCCCTGCACTCCGCCCATGTAAGGAACCGACTGCGGACGCCGTTTGACCGTCGCCAGATGCTGCGCGAGCCGGATCGCGACATCGCTCTCCGGCTCGTTCGTGCTCTCGGCGGCGTGCAGCAGCTCGCCGCGCAGCCGGACGGCCCGCAGGGCCTCCTCGAAGGTGAGCACGTCCGCGAGCACGGCCGCCGCGTATCCGCCGATGCCGTGCCCGGCGACGCAGACGGGACGCACCTCCTCGTCCTCCGTCAGCGCACGCGCCCCCGCGACACCGGCGATCAGCAGCGCCAGGTGGCAGGCGACCGGTGAACGCTCCAGCGCCTCCCGGGAGTCCAGCTCGACGATGCCGTCCGCGTACTCACGGCCGGGCCCGGAACCGGCGCCTCCCGCACCGCCGGTGCGGGAGGCGAGCTTCCTCAACGCCCAGTCCGCCTCGGCCAGTACGGTCGCGGACGCCTCGGTGTCGGGCAGCCGGTGCAGCATGCCGGGACGCTGCGAACCCCGGCCGGGGAAGAGGAACGCGATGCTCATGGGGTCAGACTGGCCCGCGGTGCGCCCGGGGCGCCAATCGGGCCGTCCGCGAAGGCCCGTCGAACTGCCTTGCCCACAGGGCCGGGAGAGGAGCCGGTTCACGTCCCCGCCCGGAGCCGGGGCCCCGGTGAGCCGCTCGGAAAGCGGCGGAACACGGTTCAGCTCCTCACTCGTCCGTGTGAGGCTGACTCCATGCAGTCTCCCGAGGACCCCCGGCTGGCAGAGAAGATCCAGGCCGACACCGCGCACTCGGCGCGCGTGTGGAACTACCTGCTGGGCGGACGCGACAACTACCGCCCGGACCGCGACGTGGGAGACATGATCCTCAAGCTGTTCCCCGGGATAGCGCGCATCGCCCGCCTCCAGCGCCGCTTCCTCGTGCGCGCCGTGCACCACCTGGCGGCCGAGGCCGGAATACGTCAATTCCTCGACGTGGGCACGGGATTGCCGACCGCGGACAATACGCACGAGGTCGCACAGCGCATCGCGCCCGGGAGCAGGATCGTCTACGTCGACAACGACCCGCTCGTACTGGTCCACGCGCAGGCACTCCTCACCAGCACCAAGGAGGGCGCCTGCGACTACGTCGACGCCGATGTCCGCGACCCCGCCGCGATTCTCGAAGCGGCAAGCAGGACGCTGGACTTCGGCGAACCGGTCGCCCTCACGCTGCTGGGCACCATGGGGCAGATCCCCGACTCCGACGATCCCGCCTCCCTCGTGGCGCGGCTCATGGACCCGCTTCCGCCCGGGAGCCATCTCGCCCTCAGCGACGGGACGGACACCAACGAGGTTCTCAACGACGCCATCGCCGCCTACAACGAGAACTCCGCGAGCTCATACCACCTGCGCAGCGCGGACCACATCGCGAGCTTCTTCGACGGCCTGGAACCGGTGGAGCCCGGCATCGTCAGCACGTCCGAGTGGCGCCCCGACGCGGCCGACGCGCACGAGGCGGCGGGGGCCGCGCGGGCGGCCGGGGCGGCCGGAGCGGCCGGAGCGGCCGGGCCGGTGGACGCCGTATGCGGCGTGGGGCGCAAACCGTGAGGCGCACGTCGGGGCGGACGCTGCGGCGTGGACGGCCCGACGGTTACGGACGGCGCAGCCGACGTGGCGGGCCCGCGGTCGTTGCCGCCGCCGCGCGGACGGCACGGCCGGTGTGCGCCCCGCCGGGCGGTGGCCCCCATGACGGCTGACCCGGCCGACCCGGCTGACCCGCACCCCCTGTTCGGCCTCTTCCTCGCGGCAGCCGGAGGACGCTTCCCGCCCGCCGACGGCGGCGTGACCGTGCTCGGCCCCCTCCCACGCGGCCTGGAGTGCTCCGTCGCCTTCACCGGGCACGCCGTCATCGCCACATCCCTCCCGGCGGAAGAGGTGGAGGCCATGAGGCCCGACGGTTTCGGAGGTTCCCTCTCCCCTGACGTCCTGCGCGCCCTCGCCGGGCCGGGCGGCACGATCGGCTGCGTCGACGCCACGCTGGCCGCCCGCGGCACCGGCGGCACCCCCCGGCTGCCTGAACGCATCGGCATGGAGGACCACCCACGCGTCCTGCACGCCCGTGAACTGCGCGCGGATGTAAGGACGTTCGGCGACGAGCGGGGACTGGTCACCCTCGCCGAGGGCCTGGCGGGACGCCGCGAGATGAGCGTCGAACTCCACGACCCGGCAGGAAACGCGGGCCGCGGTCTCGGCCACTCCCTGGTCCGGGACGCCCTCTGCCTCGTGCCCGCCGGCGAGCCCGTTTTCGCCGCCGTCTCCCCCGGCAACGCCCGGTCGCTCCGCGCCTTCCTCGCGGCGGGCTTCACGCCGGTGGCGAGCGAATCCGTGATCCGCCCCTGCCGCGTGGGACGTGCAAGGCCGGGCCCGGGTGCGGATCTGACTGAGCTGAGCCGCAGGGCGCTTCGCATCCACGACCTCTACGACCGGCTCAACTCCCTGGAGCGCGGCCGCGTCTGGAGCCGCGAGGAGTTCATGCTGGGCTTCACCGGCGATGTCGGCGACCTCGCGAAACTCGTCATGGCCGAGGAGGGCGCGCGCGAAGTCCCCGGCGAGCGGGCCGCGTTGGAGCATGAGCTCGCCGACTGCCTCTGGTCCGTGCTGATCCTCACCCACCGCTACGGCGTCCCGCTCGAGGAGGCGTTCCATCGCACGATGGACGAACTGGACACCTCGATCGGCGCGAGAATCACCGAGGCGGAAGGAAACGGAGCGACCCCATGAGCACGGACCGGCACCCCATGGACCTCGACGCGTACGAGGTCCGCACCCGCTCCGGGCCCTGCTTCGTTTGCGCATTCGTGGCCGGTGACCCGGAGTTCGCCCACGCGACGGTCTACGAGGACGAGGAGCACATCGCGTTCCTCGACCGCTGGCCGACGCTGCCCGGCAAGGTCCTCGTCGCGCCGAAGCGGCACGTCGAGCACGTCGTACGCGATCTGGACGAGCCCGCGTATCTGCGCCTGATGCGTGTGCTGCGCGGCGTGGCCCTGGGCGTGGAGGACGTGCTCGCGCCGGAGCGGACGTATCTGCTGTCGCTCGGCAGCCGACAGGGCAACGCGCATCTGCACTGGCACGTCGCGGGGCTGCCGGAGGGAGTGCCGTACCGGGACCAGCAGTTCCACGCACTGATGACGGAGAACGGCGTGCTGTCCATGTCCTCCGAGGAGTCGGCGGCGCTCGCGGAGCAGCTGCGCCGGGCGTGCGCCGCGAGACTCGGCGGGTAGCCCGGGACAGCGGGGCGGCACGAAGGCGTGATCGCGCCCTGTGCAAAGCCGGTGTCCGGTGCTTCCATCATTGTCATGACCATGAACCGCCGTACGTTTCTGCGGGGCACATCGGCACTCACCCTCACCGCACTGGCCGGTGCGACGACGGCGGGCGAGGCGCACGCGGCAGCCACCGGGACCGGCGGACGCGCCGGACCGGACGCGTGGATGTCACAGCTCCCCGACGGCGCTCTCCTGCGTGAGCTGACCATCCCCGGCACCCACAACTCCGGTGCCCGCCACGGCGGTCCGTGGACCGAGTGCCAGAACACGCCCCTCGCGGAACAGCTCTCGTCCGGCATCCGCTTCCTCGACATCCGCTGCCGCCTCTTCGAAGGCTCGTTCACGATTCACCACGGGCCCTCCTACCAGCAGCTCAACTTCGATGACGTGCTGGGCAGTTGCCGCGACTTCCTCGCCTCCCACCCGTCCGAGACGGTCCTGATGCGCGTGAAACAGGAGTACTCGGAGGAGAGCGCCGAGCGGTTCCGGCTCGTCTTCGACGACTATCTGGACAACCGGGGCTGGCGCTCACTGTTCCGACTCGGCCCGGAACTGCCCGACTTGGGCACCGCGCGAGGCGGCGTCGTCCTGCTCGGCGACTCCGAGGGGCTGCCCGGCGTGCGCTACGGGGACGAGCGGCTCTTCGACATCCAGGACGCGTACATGGAGGAGCCCGGCGCCAAGTACCCGCTGGTCGAGGAGCAGTTCCGCAAGGCGGCCAGCCGCCCGGGCAAGCTCTACGTCAACTACGTCAGCACGGCGGCCCTCCTCCCGCCCCGCTCCAACGCCGACCGCCTCAACCCGCGCGTCCGGGATCTGCTGGGCTCGCCCGAGAACGCGGCCTGGCAGGGGCTGGGAATCGTCCCCATGGACTACCCGAACGAGCACGGCCTCACCGAAGCACTGCTCAGCCACCAGCCCCGCGCGGCGGCGTTCGAGCACCGGTCCGACGCGGCTGCCGCCCGCCACGTCCTGTAGCGGGCAGCCGCTTGCAACTCTCAGGTCACTTCTGCTTTATGTCCTCGCGCTTGACCTCCAGATTCACGAAGCGGGGCTCCGACGTGCACAGCGCGCGAACCCGTTCCGCGTTCTTCTGCGTCCCGGGGAGCTTGCTGTTCTCCATCGCCGCCTCGTACGAGGGGAATTCGACGATGTCGACGAAGTGGGCGGGCTTGTCACGGTCCTGACCGTGCAGCTCGTGCGTCACGGTCCGCTTGCCCTCGGTGTCCTTCATCCACTGATCGAAGATCTTGTCGAGTTCCTCCGGCTTGTCCGTCTCGTACTCGATGAGCTGAACGAACGTCATGACACTGCCTCCTGTCAGTTCTCTGTCAGTTTCCTGTCACCTCTGTCAGGGCACTGCACCCGACCAGCCGCCGGCCGGCCCGTCCCGCCCGGGCTCCTGACCTCCGTCAACGTGGACCACCCCCTTCACTCACACCCTGAGCGGCACCGGATGAATCTCGTCCACGGGGTGCCCGGCCAGTTCGTGCACGCGCCGCACCGCATCCTCGGAAGGCGCCTCCGACAGGCAGAAGACGGTCCCGCTCCCCGGGTCGGCCCAGACATGCTCGAAGTGCACGCCCTCGGAATGCTCGGCGGCCAGATCCGCCCGGTGGGCCTTGTCGAGCTGCTCCGCCGTGATGCCGGTCATCCCGCGCGTGACGTCCATGAACTTCGGCACAGTGCTCTACCTCCGGCGGTCGCAGTTACGGTCCCGCTGACTCCATGGTGCAGCCGACGAACAAAAACCCCCAAACACCCCTCTGGCCGGCATACCGAACGCACTGCTCCCGAGCAGCGCCGGTAACCCTTCACACCGGTGACAAATACGGCCGCGCGCCGCGGACGCGATCTAGAGTCGTGGGGCCTTCTCAGTCCCAGGGAGCGCTGATGAGAGACCAGTTGTCACCAGCCGAGGCCGGCAGCACCCAGCGGCGCGACGAGGGGGCGCCACTGGGAGCCCGGCCGAGGCGGCTGGGCAGGCTCGCCCTCCCGGCACTCGCGGCGGCCTCGGCCGTCGCGCTGCTCGGCGGGTGCAGCGGGGACTCGGGCACCGCCGCGGTATCGAAGTCCTCCAAGCCTCCGACGGTGGAGAAGCTCGCGTCGGCGCTCAAGTGCAAGGCCGACATCCAGAAGAAGGTCGAGGACTACCGCCTGGGCGTCTGCAAGTCCGGCAAGACCACTTACACCTTCGTCACGTTCAAGGACAACCGCGCCAAGCGCGGCTGGCTGGACTACTCGAAGGACTACGGCGGCACCTACCTCGTCGGCTCCCGCTGGCTCGTGGTGACGGTGAAACCGTCGAAGCTGGCACCGATCCAGGCGAAGTACGGCGGCACCATCGAACGCGGCAGGTCCCACGGCGGCCACGGCCGCTCCTAGAGGGCCTGTCCAGCGGACAGCCCCTGGACACCGACAACCCCGAACTCCGTTTCACCGCCGTCCCGTTACCGCCTGCGTCGGCCACTCGTGATCGCGCAGGAACCGCGACCGCACGCTCGGCACACCCTCGTGGGCACGGCCTGACCGACCGGCCCCGGGGCCCTGACTCCGGCATCAAGTGATGTCGCGGAACGGGCAGTTGTGACGTCAGGACCAGGGCTGTCCGACGGCCGCGACGGCGCAGAACCGCCACGACCGCCTTGACTCGCAGCGCCGTCCAGCGCATTCCGGCCCGGCCATCGCACCCCTTGCCGTCGACCGCCCTCACCGCGCGTCCACCCGGCGAGGTCCGCCGCGCGACGTGCTCCACCTGTGCCTCAACCGCCGGACGACGGCGGCGCATTGGAGGGTGCGGGCCTGCTGCCGGACCGCCTCGGACCTCCTCCCGCCTCCCGCGCACACCACGGAATCCGAGGCCCCGCGCCCATTGACCCACGCAAGTTCACGATCTTAGCCTTCATTCTCATATATAAACGCCGTCCATGTACGGAGCGAGGGTTCATGGCTCAGATCAACGCGGAAGTGGGGGGGGCGCCGGACGCCTCCGCGGCCACATCAAAGGAGACGTGCCCCTCCCCCGTCACGAGCTTCCGCTTCCCTGACGGCGGCAGCTCCGATCCGGCGCCGCAGCGCACGTGTCCGACGACCCGGCCGGCCACCGGACCGGGCACCGGCTCCCCGCCCGCGGAGCAGAGGAGTTCAGCATTCTGAACGATGCGCGGTGCCGCCCGGCCGGCACCGCCGCTGCCATGACCGCCTTCCCGCACCACCTGACGCCCCGCACCCAACCCGCTCCCCGGCGCGGCCCACGGACCGGGACAGACAGTTCAAAGGGGAACCGACATGCCTCTCCTCGTAGTCGGGATCAGCGTTCTGACCCTGCTCTTCCTCATGACCAAGCTGCGCCTGAACGGCTTCGCCGCACTCCTGCTGGTGGCGGTGGGCGTCGCGCTCGTCCAGGGAATTCCGACGGCGAAGATCCCGGAGGTCCTCGCCGGCGGCATCGGCGACCAGATCGGTGACACGATGCTCACCATCGGCCTGGGCGCCATGGTCGGCCGCGTCATGGGGGACTCCGGCGCCGCACAGCGAATAGCCGACAAGCTCCTCGGAGCATTCGGCCCCCGCTGGGTGCAGGTGGCCATGGTGGTGACGGCCATGCTCATCGGCGTCACGATGTTCTACGAGGTCGCCTTCGTCATCATCGTGCCCATCGCGTTCACGATCGTGCGGGTCACGGGGAAGAACCTGCTGTGGGTCGGGCTTCCGATGTCGATCGCGCTCTCCACCATGCACAGCTTCCTCCCGCCCCACCCGGGCCCCGTCGCCGTGGCCGCGACGTTCCACGCGTCCGTCGGTCTGACGCTGTTCTACGGGCTGTTCATCGCCGTGCCCGCCGGTGCGCTCATCGCCCTGGTGTGGCCCCGCCTCCCGTTCATCAAGGCGATGAACCCCTCCATCCCCGAAGGCCTCGTCAGCGAACGCGTCTTCGAGGAGGAGGAGATGCCCGGCCTGGGCTGGTCCCTGTCCGTTGCCCTCTTCCCCGTCGTGCTGATCGCGGGCTCCGCCGTCACGGACATGGCCGTCTCCGGTTCGGGGCCGCTGCTGCACTTCGTCCTGTTCATCGGATCAGCCCCGATCGCGCTCCTGCTCACGCTGGTTCTGGCGATATGGGCCTTCGGGCCCCGGATCGGACGCAGCCTTTCGGACGTGAGCGCCTCCTGCTCCTCGGCGGCCAGGGCGATGGCGATGATCCTGCTCGTGATCGGTGCCGGCGGCGCCTTCAAGCAGGTCCTCGTCGACGGCGGCATCTCCGACTACATCAAGGACCTCACCCATGGGTGGCCCATCTCGCCGATCATTCTCGCGTGGCTCATCGCCGTCATCCTCCGTATCGCACTGGGGTCGGCGACCGTCGCCGTCGTCACGGCGTCGGGTGTCGTGCTGCCGCTGCTCTCCGGCAGCGGAATCCAGCCCGAGCTGATGGTGCTGGCCGTCTCCTGCGGTTCGATCGCGTTCTCGCACGTCAACGACCCCGGATTCTGGATGTTCAAGGAGTACTTCAACCTCTCGGTCATCGACGCCATCAAGGCCCGCACCACCTACACGACCGTCCTCGCCGTCCTCGGTCTCGGCGGAGTCCTGGCACTCGAGTGGGCCGTCGGCGGCCTCCACCTCTGACGCCACCACGCCGCGCGAACAGCACGGACGGCGCGCGGACGGAAGGACCCCGGATGATCGGCGGACGCCCCCGACCCCGCCCCGACGACGCCCACGCCCCCACCGCAGCCAACTGCCGCCGCACACCTGGAGGTTCACCGCCATGAAGCAGCCGACCGTCACCGGCTTCTCCGTCTACCCGGTCGCCGGCCGGGACTGCATGGAGCTGAACCTCTCCGGCGCGCACGGCCCGTACTTCACCCGCAACGTGGTGGTCCTCGAGGACTCCGAAGGACGCACGGGACTCGGTGAGGTGCCGGGCGGCGAGAAGATCACGCAGACCCTGCGGGACGCCCGGCCCCTCGTCGTCGGGGCCAGGACCGGCGACTACAAGCGGGTGCTGCGGGAGATCGGCGACCGGTTCGCGGGACGCGACGCGGGAGGGCGGGGCAGGCAGACCTTCGACCTGCGTACGACCGTCCACGCCGTCACCGCCGTCGAGTCGGCCCTGCTGGACCTCCTCGGACAGCACCTCGACGTCCCCGTCGCCGCTCTCCTCGGCGACGGGCAGCAGCGGGCCTCCGTGCGCGTCCTGGGCTACCTCTTCTACGTCGGCGACCCGGGCCGCACCGATCTGGAGTACGTCCGCGAACCCGAATCGCCGGTGGACTGGTACCGCATCCGGCACGAGGAGGCCCTCACGCCCGCCGCGATCGTGCGTCAGGCCGAGGCCGCCCACGACCTGTACGGCTTCCGCGACTTCAAGCTCAAGGGCGGCGTACTGGAAGGCCCCGAGGAGATCGGAGCAGTCCGCGCGCTCAAGGAGCGCTTCCCCGAAGCCCGCATCACGCTCGACCCCAACGGCGCGTGGTCGCTGCGCGAGGCCACCGAGCTGTGCCGGCCGCTGGTGGGCACCCTCACCTACGCCGAGGACCCCTGCGGAGCGGAGGACGGCTACTCGGGGCGGGAGATCCTGGCCGAATTCCGACGCGCCACCGGGCTGCCCACGGCGACCAACATGATCGCGACGGACTGGCGGCAGCTGACCCACGCCCTGGCCCTCCAGTCGGTCTCCATCCCCCTCGCCGACCCCCACTTCTGGACCATGCAGGGGTCGGTACGGGTGGCTCAGCTGTGCAACGCGATGGGCCTCACCTGGGGATGCCACTCCAACAACCACTTCGACATCTCCCTCGCCATGGTGACCCACTGCGGAGCGGCGGCCCCCGGCGAGTACAACGCGCTGGACACGCACTGGATCTGGCAGGAAGGACTGGAGCGGCTGACCACCGACCCGCCCCGCATCGCCGACGGCGAGATCGCCGTGCCCGGCGCTGCGGGTCTCGGGGTCGGAATCGACATGGACCGGCTCCTCGCCGCCCACGAGCTCCACCAGGAAAAGGCACTGGGCTCGCGCGACGACGCCGCCGCCATGCAATACCTCATCCCCGGCTGGACGTTCGACGGCAAACGCCCCAGCCTCGTGCGCTGACACCGCGCCGGTCCCCGGGGGCGGGTGGCCGGTCCGGGAGCACCCGAGCGCCTCACGTCCCCTGGCCCGCGGTCATGAATCGGCGACGGTGCCTGAACGGGACCGGGGAGGCGGACCGTGAAGGCGGACAGTACCTGTCCGCAAGTGATGTCAGGGTGCCGCCATGAACGCAGACGAATCAGGCTGGAACCGGACCCTGCGCGAGCAGTGGCAGTTCCACTGGAACCATCAGCTCCGGGCGCGGCTCGAAGGCCTCTCCGACGACGAGTACTTCTGGTCGCCGGTGCCGGACGCCTGGAGCGTGCGGCTGCGCGGCACCTCGAAGGCGCCCGTGACCGCCGGTGCCGGGGAATTCACCATCGACTACGCATACCCCGAACCGGTCCCGACGCCGTTCACCACGATCGCCTGGCGGCTCGGTCACGTCGTCGTCGGCGTGCTCGCCGCACGCAACGCCTCGCACTTCGGGGCGCCCGCCGCCTCGTACGAGACCTGGGAGTACGCCGGCAGCGCGGCCACGGCGCTGGACCAGCTCAGGACCCAGCTCGATGTCTGGCTGGCCGGGGTGCGGGCGCTCGGCGAGTCCGGGCTCCGGACGCCGGTCGGCGCGAAGGAGCCCTACCCCGAACTGACCATGGCCGATCTGGTGCTGCACATCCACCGTGAGCTGATCCACCACCTTTCCGAGGTATGCCTCCTGCGCGACCTCTACCTGCACACGAACCCACTTCGGACGGAGTGACCCGATGAGCCGTCAAGTCCAAGTCACCTTCGACGCCCACGACCCGCGGGCACTCTCGACCTTCTGGCGCGACGCGCTGGGCTACGTCCATCCCGCCCCGCCCGGAACCGACCTGCCCGAGGACGCCGACGTGCTGGCCGCGTGGGACGACTTCCTCGCGCGGATGGGCGTCCCCGAGGAGCAGGGCAACACGAGATCCGCCGTCGAGGACCCGGACGGGCACGGCCCACGGCTGTTCTTCCAGCAGGTACCGGAGGACAAGGTCGCCAAGAACCGCCTCCACCTCGACGTCCGCGCGGCTCCCGGTCTGGAGGGGGAGGAGAGGATGGCGGCGCTCGAAGCCGAGTGCGACCGACTCGTCGCACTCGGGGCGACGCGGCTGCGCCGCGACGAGCCCGCTCCCCCGCTGAGCGCCGGCTTCATCGTGATGGCCGACCCCGAGGGCAACGAGTTCTGCCTGGACTGAAGCCTGCGGGCCGGTCTCCGGAGCGCTCCGGCCTGTTCGCGGGGCGGGAGGTGGCAGCCCCTGCAACTGGGGGGCTGCCACCTCAGTGGCGATGGGACGTGCTGGAGGTTCCGAGCGTCGCCCTGTGGCGGTTCGTCGCTACTGCTTCTTCTTCGTCAGGTCGTAAAGGGTGGTCTCGCCGATCTTCACCTTGGTGCAGTGCTTCTCCACCCAGTCCGTGATGCCGGCCGTGCCTCCCCTTCGGTCCCCTCCCCCTGGTCCGTCGCCGCCGATGAAGTAGTGGATCTTGCCGTCGCGTACGTACTCCTTGAACTTGGCCAAAGTGGGAGCGGGATCGCTGCCGTTGAAGCCGCCGATGGACATCACCGGCCGTTCCGTGGCGAGTTGGTAGCTTGCGCCGTTCATCGCGCCGATGGTGGCCGCTGTCCAGGTGTAGTCGTCGGCGTTCTCGGTGAGCTTCGCCTTGACCTTCTTGCTGACCTGTTGGCCGTTGAGGAGGCCGCCCATGGGTCCGCCGGGGGACATTCGGCCCGCGCGTTCGCCGTCGGAGCCCCGACCGGGTTGGCCATTGCCGGGCATACCGTCCTGCCCCTGTCCCTGCCCGCCGGGAAGACCTGGCGGGAACTGCCCCGGTTCCCCTGCCTGTTGGCCCTGGCCGTCCGGGCGCCCTTGAGTTCCATCGGCACCCGCAGGAATCTCAGGGCGGGCGGCACCGCCGAAGCCTGCCGCACCGCCTGGCCCACCCTGGCCGAAGCGTGCCACTGCGGGGCCTGCCGTCACGATCGCACCGGTGTGCGGGGTGTGCACTGTGCTCAGCGTGTATGCCACCGGCCCCGCCACCGAGGCAGCGAGACCCACCGCAGCCATCCCGGCAGCCACCTTGCGGGGCAGTACCACCGTCACCAGAATTCCTGCGGCCGCCGTCAACCCCACGGCGAGAACGACCCACTTGAGCCACGGCAGCCAGTCCACTGCCCGCCCCAGCAGTACGTACGACCACACCGCCGTCACCGCCACGACACCCGCAAGCGCAGCCGACGCGGCACGGTGTGTACGCCGCCGCCACAGCAGCACCGCCCCGATGGCGACGACCGCGGCGATGTAGGGCGCGAGCGCGACGGTGTAGTACTCGTGGAAGATCCCCGACATCAGGCTGAAGACAGCGACGGTGATCAGCAGCGAGCCGCCCCACGCCAGCAGTGCCGCGCGCTGTGCGTCCGTACGAGCGGCCCTGCGCGTGAGCACCAGACCCGCGACGAGCAGGAGCAGAGCGGCAGGCAGCAGCCAGGAGATCTGGCCGCCGATCGCCTGGTTGAACATCCGGCCGATGCCGCTCTCTCCGAACGGCCCGCCACCGGCACCACCACCCGGACCACCCCGACCGCCGAAGCCTCCGCCACGGCCGGCCCCCGGACCGACGCTGCCGGGTTCGTTCCCCGTGATGCGGCCCAATCCGTTGTAGCCGAGCGTCAGTTCAAGAAAGCTGTTGTTCTGCGAGCCGCCGATGTACGGCCGCGAACCGGCCGGCCACAGCTCGGCGAGCGCGACCCACCAGCCGGCACTCGCCACCATCGCCAGTCCGGCCAGCAGCAACCGGCCGATACGGCGCGGCAGCGACGGCTGTGCGCAGACGAGATAGACAAGCGCCAGCGGTGGCACGATCAGCCAGGCCTGAAGTGTCTTGACAAGAAAGGCGAATCCGAGGCAGACGCCGCACAGCAGCAACCACCTGCTCCGGCTGTCCTCGACGGCGCGCAGCAGGCAGTACACCGCGCACACGCACAGCAGGCACAGCAGGGCGTCCGGATTGTTGAAGCGGAACATCAGCGCTGCCACCGGCGTCACTGCCATCAGCCCGCCTGCGAGCAGTCCCGCAGCAGGCCCGAACCAGCGCCGTACGGACGCATACAGCACGGCGACGGTGGCGACACCCATCAGCGCCTGCGGCACCAGAATCTGCCAACTGCCCAGCCCGAACAGCCGGACGGACAGCGCCATCGGCCAAAGGGCCGCGGGCGGCTTGTCGACTGTGATCACGTTGCCCGAGTCGAGGGAGCCGAAGAGGAATGCCTTCCAGCTCTCGCTCCCTGCCTGCGCAGCCGCGGAGTAGAAGGAGTTGGCATACCCCGAAGCGCCCAGCCCGTACAGGAGGACGACCGCCGTCAGAACCAGCAGCGCCCAGTAGGACGGCCGTTCCCAGCGGGGACGATCAGGGTGAATGCCGGGCGATGCTCGCCGAGTGAGGAGGGTGAATGGCTTTGAGCGGGCAAGTGCGGTCATGCGGAGGTCCGTTCGGTGGAGGCGGTGTCGTCCTGGGAGTCATCCCGGCAGCGGCTCCCGGCTGCTCCCTCGTGACCCGGCGGGACGCTGATGTGTCGCGGTTGAGCTTCCGCGTTCGGAACCGCGTCGTCGCTCTCTCCCGCGAAGACCCAGGTACGGAAGAGCAGGAAGCGCAGGAGTGTCGCGGCCAGGTTGGCGACGACGAGCACGGCCAGTTCGGTGCTGTGCGAAGGGTGTGGGTCGGCGATTTCGAGCGCGCCGAGCGATCCGCTCGTCAGCGCCAGCCCGATGGCGAAGACGAGCAGGCCCTGCGCCTGGTGCCGCACAAGGCGCGCACGCCCGCGGACACGGAACGTGTGACGGCGGTTGGCAGCCGTGTTGCCTATCGCAGTGATCAGCAGCGCCAGCACGTTGGCGTACTGCGGGCCCACTCCCTGCCGCAGCAGTGAGTAGAGAACCAGGTAGGCGAGCGTGCTGAGTGCGCCGATCACGCAGAAGCCCGCCAGCTGGCGCGCCAGCCCGTTCGGCACTCCTTCCACCTGGCGGTCGCGCGGGTCGTCACCGAAGGGTCGGCGCAATCGAGCGAGGGGCAGAGCGCCCGTCGCCAGCGCGCGCCCCACCCGCCAGACGCCGCGCAGGTCGGCCAGCGCCGTCCGTACGAGATCGACCCGGCTGTCGGGGTCGTCCACCCAGTCCACCGGCACCTCGTGAATGCGCAGACCGGCACGCTCAGCGAGCACCAGCAGCTCCGTGTCGAAGAACCAACCGGTGTCCTCCACCAGCGGCAGCAGCCGCTCGGCCACCTCCCCCCGGATCGCCTTGAATCCGCATTGCGCGTCGGAGAAGCCGGTGGAGAGCGAGCCGCGAAGGATCAAGTTGTACGCACGGGAGATCAGTTCCCTCTTCGGGCCCCGTACGACCCGTGAACCTCTCGCCAGTCGCGTCCCGATGGCGATGTCGGAGTGCCCGGAGACAAGAGGCGCCACCAGGGGCAGCAGGGCGTTGAGGTCGGTGGAGAGGTCCACATCCAGGTAGGCCCGTACGGGGGCGTCGGAGTGGCTCCACACGGCGTGCAGTGCACGACCGCGCCCCTTTTTCTCCAGACGTACGAACTCGACATCGCTCAGTTCGGCGGCCAGCCGGGCGGCGATCCGCGGCGTTCCGTCCGTACTGGCGTTGTCCGCGATGGTGACGCGGAATGCGTACGGAAGGTGCCCGGTCAGGTAGCTGTGCAGGCGATGTACGGAGGCCTCAAGCGTGTTCTCCTCGTTGTACACGGGCACGACGATGTCGAGCACGGGCTGAGCGCCCGGAGCCGTCGCGGTCCGCACGGGCAGCGGCAGCGGACGGCGAGCGGGCAGGGACTCCGTTGGCGGGTCCGTCGGCGGGGTGTCTGTTCGCATACCCCGAACCGTCGTCAACTGCTCTGTCAGGAGCCTCTGCTGAGGCTGTGCGTGACCTGTGAATCGCTCTGCGACGCCTGATTCGCCCGTTCCGCCGGTTCACTCCGGCCCAGGTGCACCGTGCCGGCCGTGCGGGCCGCACCCGGGAGCCGAACCGCGAAGACCGTACGGCCCGGCACGCTGCGAACAGTCACCCCTCCGTGGTGCGCGGCGACCACGGCTTCCACGATGGCGAGGCCCAGCCCGGTGCTGCCGTGGGAGCGCGACCGCGTGGCGTCCCCGCGGGCGAACCGCTCGAAGATGTGCGGCAGTACCTCCGCCGGAATGCCGGGGCCGTCGTCCTCGACCTCGATGACGACTTCGCCGGCGTCGGGCTGAGGCCGCAGGCGTGCCGTGACGGTGGAGCCTGGCGGCGTGTGCGTACGGGCGTTCGCCAGCAGGTTCACCAGCACCTGCTGCAACCGCGTGCCGTCCCCCCGCACTTCGACAGGCTCGGCAGGCAGCTCGAGTCGCCACGCATGGCCCGGGCCGGCCGCACGGGCGTCGCTCACCGCGTCCACGACGAGCGACGAAAGACTCACCTCTCCGCGCTCCAGCGGCCGTCCGGCATCCAGCCTGGCCAGCAGCAGAAGATCCTCCACGAGCCCTGTCATCCGGGCCGCCTCCGCCTCGATCCGGTCCAAGGCGTGCAAGGCGTCCGGGTGCCACGCGGTGCCCCGGTCCGGCGCGCTGTCCGCGGGCGGCCCGGTGCCCTTCTCCACGTGATCGGGGCCACGGGAGACCCGCCGGCTCAGTTCCGCGTAACCGCGGATCGAAGCCAGCGGAGTGCGCAGCTCATGGCTGGCGTCCGCCACGAACTGCCGTACCCGCGTCTCGCTCTCCTGCCGGGCCTCCAGCGCGGCGCCGACGTGGCCCAGCATCCTGTTCAGGGCGGCGCCGACCTGACCGACCTCGGTGCGCTGATCCGTGTCACGCTCCGAGACGCGGTGCGGAAGCACCACATCGCCGCTGTGCAGGGGCAGTTGCGTGACCTTCGTCGCGGTCGCGGCGACGCGGCGCAGGGGCCGCAGCGCGATCCGTACCATCGCCGTCCCCGCGATACCCGCGGCGACCAGACCGGCGGCCGAGACGCAGACCTCCACCACAACGAGGGTCTTGAGGGTGGACTGCACACCGCTCATCGGCAACCCGACCAGGAGACCGTCCGCGTCTCCTGGAAGCGCGCCGGACTGGACGCGGTAGTCGCCCAGTCCCGGTAGCGACACCGTGTGAGGACGGCCGTCCGGCGGCACTCCGCCGAGCGCCTCGGTCTGGGCGGTCGTCAG
This sequence comes from Streptomyces sp. CNZ301, assembly GCF_004217425.1. Taxonomy (NCBI): domain Bacteria; kingdom Bacillati; phylum Actinomycetota; class Actinomycetes; order Kitasatosporales; family Streptomycetaceae; genus Streptomyces; species Streptomyces sp. CNZ301. The sequence continues at coordinate 5,408,022 of NZ_SHLG01000001.1, read as the reverse complement.
CCCGGTCATCCGGTCGGACAGGTCCATGCCGGGTCCGCGGTCCGAGTCCGTGCTGCGGGCTGCCCCGGTCAGCTCGCCGCTGCCGTCGGTCCGAGCCCCGACGGTGCCGATCGGCTGTCCCGGTATGGCGACAAAGCGCAGATCGTCCGGGCGCGGTTCGGGAGCGCCGGGAGGCCCGTACGAACGCTGCACCGAGGTGCGCAATTCGTCGTCGAGACGCGACTCCAGTGAGGAATTCACCGCTATCGCGGTGACGGTGCCGATCACGGCGCAGACGACAGCGATCAGTGCGACCGCCGAGACGACGAGCTGAGTACGCAGCGACCAGCGCCGGCGAAACAACCTCGGCCCCTGCCGCAGCCTCACCGCTCGCCTTCCCCGGTCGAGTCGCCGGCTGTCCGCGCGGACGCGCAGGGCACGTGGCCGGATCGATCAGCGGAACCGACCGGAGCCGTGCCCGGCGACGACTTGTCGGACGCCGCCTTGATCAGATATCCGGCACCCCGGCGTGTGTGGATCATCGGTGCACGTCCGGCGTCGACCTTCCGGCGCAGATACGAGATGTAGAGCTCGACGACGTTGGCCCGGCCCCCGAAGTCGTAACTCCACACCCGGTCCAGTATCTGCGTCTTGCTCAGGACCCTGCGCGGATTCCGCATCAGAAAGCGCAACAGCTCGAATTCCGTGGCGGTCAGCTCGATCTCGCTGCCGCCCCGCGCGACCTCGTGACTCTCCTCATCGAGCGTGAGGTCACCCACGACGAGCACCGAGTCAGGTCGCAAGGTCAGCACACCCGACCTGCGCAACAGCCCGCGCAGGCGCGCCACGAGCTCTTCGAGGGAGAACGGCTTGGTGACGTAGTCGTCACCACCGGCGGTCAGGCCCGCGATACGGTCCTCCACCGCATCCTTGGCCGTCAGGAACAGCACCGGGACCTCGGGCAACTCCCGCCGCAGTCCGCCCAGCACAGCCAGCCCGTCCATGTCCGGCAGCATCACGTCCAGCACGACCGCGTCCGGCCGCCACTCACGTGCGGTACGCAACGCCGAGGCGCCGTCACCCTCAGCTCGCGTCTCCCACCCTTCGTAGCGCAGCGCCATCGACAGCAGGTCGCTCAGCGCGTCCTCGTCGTCGACCACGAGGACGCGCGAGGGCCGGGGCCGAGAAGCATCCGTGTCGTTCATGCACTCAGACTGCGCACCTTTCCTGAGAGCTTCCTTTGGATTTCCTGTGATTCTGCTGAGAACCCCAGGTGCGCGGGGTGCGCCTGCCGGCAGCGACGACCTGCCTCAAGAAGAAGGCGCGCACCAGGGCTTCCGGCAGCGGAGGGCCGCGCCCCGTCCGCACACGCCCACCGGCGCATCGGCGAGACCGAGGCGGACCGTCGCCCCCGAGATGAGCTGAGGTCTCCCCGGGCGGTCGGCCGGCTGCTTGAGGTCGTCAACGTCCAGCAGCGGTCAGAGTGGTTGCTGTCCTCCTTGCCGTACAGCAACCCTGCGAGATCACCGGGCGTTTTCGTATGCGGGTTCGCTCGGGAAGTCGCGGCCACGCATGGCAGATGGGCTGGTACCCACTGGCTGCCACAACGGGCCGCCGCCTGCCCTTGTGGCGCTTGTCAGCGACGCAGCAGGAGCATGGCGGCGTCGTCGGTGAGAGGGCCGCCGGTGTGTGCGACGACGTCGCTGCGCAGGGCTTCGAGGGCGGCCCAGGCGTCGGTTGCCCTCAGCAGTGAGGCGCGCTCCGCGAGCGGGTAGAACTGCCCGGCGGCGTTGCGTGCTTCTGTCGTCCCGTCGGTGTAGAGCAGCATCTGGTCACCGGGATCGAGTACGGCACGGTACGGCGTGGGATGGTCCCCTCCGAGGTCGCCGAGGCCGAGCGGCAGGGCCGGTTCGGCGGGTTCCGCCAAGCAGCAGGTACCGTCGCCCCGCAAGATCAGCGGCGGCGGATGGCCGTAGTTGACGAGAATCACCGTCCCGTCGCTGCTCACTTCGGCGAGGACCACCGTCGCGAAGGCGTCCTCCGAGAACTGCCGTCCCGCAGCACGTTCCAGGCACCTGCCCACGTCGGGCAACGTGGCTTCGTCGCAGGCGGCCACCCGGTAGGCGCCGAGCACCACCAAAGCCCGCTCGACCGCATTCAGCCCCTTGCCTTGAACGTCACCCACGACCACTCGCACGCCGCCAAGACACCGGACCGCTTCGTAGAAATCCCCTCCGACCGGGGCATCCCGGGTCGCCGAGCTGTAGGAAACGGCAATCTGAAGGCCGTCCAGCGTCTCGGGCACCTCGCGCAACAGGATCCGATGCGCGACCTTGGCGACTGCGCGGGCCCGGACCAACTTCTGTTGCTGACGCCGCCGCAAGTGCGTGGCCACCAGACTCGCGATGCTGGTTCCCAGCACTGCGACCAGCGCAGTCACGCCGCGCTCCGTCCCGAACAGGCCGTCGTACAGGCTGAGCAGTACGGAGAGGACCAACGACAGCAGCCCGACGCTCACTACGTGGCGCAGCCCGCCCTTCAAGCTGGCGAACGCCGGGCCGAGCGCGACCAGCGGGAGCAGCCCGAGAGCCGGCCCGGCGGCCAGATCCGCGGCCGCGGCGAGCCCGATGGCGATGTACGGCAGCAGGAACAGGACCAGACCGCCGTCGCGCGTTCTTCTCATCGGCACAGGAGCTCACACAGGGAGAAGTTCATCGAGGACTACGTCACTCTAGGTTGAGTCGGCCAGGTGACAGAGGTGCGACGGGAGGGCCAGCCATTTTGGCGGAGGCGTGTAGGGCAATTGCCTGGCTGACAGTCGAGCCGATCAATCTCAGCGGCCGGCCGGCGCGCTCAGCACCCCAGGCTCCGGCGTAGCCGCTCTCATTCGAGGGCGGTCGCTGCAGATCGATCGGAGCTCAGGCAGATGCGTACCCTGGAGAAGCCCCGGGAAGTACCTCGGCAGACGGGTCAGCGGTCAGAGGCGGTCACCGTAGTTGCTGTGCTTCGCTGCTGTACGGCACGCCAAAGCCCCCGCGGAATCTCTCCGACGGGGGCTTGAGTTGCGGTGGACCTGAGGGGATTTGAACCCCTGACCCTCTCGTTGCGAACGAGATGCGCTACCGGACTGCGCCACAGGCCCTTGCGACGGGTGAAACCTTAGCATCCTCGCCGCGCCGGGCGTTAATCGGTTCCGGCCCTGGTCACCGCGCTTCCCGGCCGCTTCCCGGCACCGTCACCGGGCCGAGCGCCCGGTCCCCGTCCCGGCGGGGGCGCCGGGGCCGGTCACCGGGCGTCACTCGTTGGCTGCGCGCGGGCGGTGCTCTTCCTCGTACTGGTCGAAGAGCGGCGTCTGGCGCCGCTCGCGTCCGCGCCGCGACCCGCTGCCGTGCTCCTCGTCCTGCTCCTGGCCGGTGCCGGAGGCGGCGGCCGAGGGCTCACCGGCAGCGCTGGAGCGCGCGGAGCTCCAGGTGCCGGGGGCCTCCAGGTCGACGCCGCGGGCGCTGCGCGGGGCGACCGGCGCGCTGACGTACGTCGGAAGCGGAACCGGCACCGGCTCCCAGCCCTCGGTGGGCTCGCGGCCGTCGTCGCGCTGCTGGTCGACCCACTCCGCGTGGTCCGTCTGCTCGACGAGCGCGCGCCGGTCGACCGCGGCGGGCTCTTCCGCGTGCGCCGCCGCGCCGGACTCGGCCGCCGCTGCCTTCCCGGAGGGGCGGGGGTGAGCCTGGGTGTGCGCGGCCGTCGGGGCGCTCGCGTCGTCCCCGGACTGCTGTGCTCGCCCGCCCTGCCCCGCGGCCTCGGCGCGGCGCTTGTCCATGACGGCGGCGAAGCGGCGGCGTTCCTGGACGCGCAGATGAACGATGTAGGCGCTCAGCAGCAGCCCCGGCACCCCCGGTGCCCACAGGAAGGCGAGCCCGCCGACGGCGGCGACGATCGTGCCCGCGGTGAAGGCGAGGAAGAGAACCATCGTGGTGCGGCGACGCCGGGCGAGCACCTTGGCGCGCTTGCTCCTGGCCTTGTCACGCTCCGCCTTGTCGCGTTCGGCCTTCCCGCGTTCGGCGCCGTCCCGCTCCGGGGTGTTGCTGCTGTTACCGTGCCGGCTGCCGGAGTTCGCACCGTCCGGGGAGCCGGAGGCGGCGAACGCTTCGGTGGGAACCCCCGTACCGCCTTCGCCCACCATGGTCTTGGGGTCGGCGTAGGCACGTACGTCGACCGATTCGTCGACGTCGGCCGGATCGTCCGCGCCGTGCACGCCGTGCGCGCCTTCGGGGGTGCAGTTGTCGGGGGCCGGGAGATCCCCGTGTTCCCCGGGGACTTCACCGTCGCGGCGCTCGTTCTCCTTCGCGTAGCGCCTTTCCATCGCCGCCTTGCCGGACAGCAGGCGGATGGCGGTGCTGAAGCGTTCCGTCGGGCGGGATTCGTTCAGCTCGTCCTGCCTGCGGAGCCACATCGGCACCAAGTAGGCAGCCCAGGCCCCGACGATGACTGCGTAGATGAGGCCACTGCTGTTCACCCTCACACGGTAGAGGGGTTGAGCCGCACCCATCTGCCAAATGCGGCGGTGTGTCGCATGATCCGGCTGATCTCTCCATGTTTTTCACCGGCGTTGGGCACGGAACTTCGCGTGTTCAATTCCTGTGCGCGTACCGGTTGTTCAGTGGGAACATCCTCAATATCGAACGTCTATTTTATTTTCTGGAGGTGCCCGGAGCTGTCCGATGCCAGCGTGCGAGGAGTCCTTCCGGTACTTCTTCGACGGTCAGGGCGAATACGAGATGGTCGCGCCAGGCACCGTCGATATGCAGATAACGCGGCCTCAACCCCTCCTCGCGGAAGCCGAGTTTCTCCACCACGCGCCGGCTCGCCGTGTTCTCCGGCCGGATGCAGATCTCGACGCGGTGCAGTCCGACGGTGCGGAAACAGTGGTCCGTGGCGAGCGCGACGGCCGTCGGCATCACCCCGCGGCCCGCGACCGCGCGGTCCACCCAGTAGCCGATATGGCCGGAGCACATCGACCCCCAGGTGATCCCCGCGACTGTCAACTGGCCCGCGAGACGCCCTTGATGCTCCACCACGAACGGCAGCATCCGGCCCGCCTGCGCCTCGGCGCGCAGATGACGGACCATCTGCCGGTACGAGGGGCGGCTCGGCGGCGTGAGCCCGGACGGTGCCGGCGGAATGGTGGCTTCCCAGGGTCGCAGCCATTCACGGTTGCGCTGGTTCACCTCGCGCCAGGCACGCTGATCGCGCAGCTTTATGGGACGGAGGGTGGTCTTACCGTCCGTCAGCACGATCGGCCAGGAAGCGTTCAGTTGAGGTCCCCTCTGGAATGGTCACCGCCGTGGATCTGGTCGACGGCATGCCTCAACAACCGTTCCAGCACCACGAGTCCGTCGCGTACGCCGCCCGACGAACCCGGAAGGTTGACGATCAGAGTGCTGTTCGCGACGCCCGCGACGCCGCGGGACAGGACGGCCGTGGGGACCTTCTCCGCGCCCCGGGCGCGGATCGCCTCCGCGATGCCCGGGATCTCGTAGTCGAGGACGCGGCGCGTCATCTCGGGGGTGCAGTCGGTGGGTGAGACGCCGGTGCCGCCGGTCGTGACGATGACGTCGTAGCGGGCCGCGACCGCAGCGCCGAGCACTTCCGCGACGGGTTCGCCGTCGTGCACGACGCTGGGCCCGTCCACTTCGAAACCCATGGCCGACAGGGCCTCGACGATCAACGGACCGCCGGTGTCCTCGTAGACGCCTTCGGCCGCGCGGTTCGACGCCGTCACCGCAAGGGCTCGGTAGGGATGCAGGGCTGGACTCATACGTCGGACTCCTCTTCGCTGGACTCGCCGGGCCGGCCATTGCCCCCTCGCCGGACGCGGGACGAACTCGCCCCGGCGCGCGTCCAGTTACCGGAGCGGCCGCCGCTTTTCTCCTCGACGCGAATGTCGGATATGACCGCCGCCTTGTCCACGGCTTTCACCATGTCGACCACAGTCAGGGCCGCGACCGTCACGGCCGTCAGCGCCTCCATCTCGACGCCCGTGCGGTCCGTCGTCCTCACCTGCGCGGTGATCTCGACGGCCTCGTCGGTGACCGACAGATCCACCTTCACGCCGGAGACCGCGAGCGGATGGCACAGCGGAATGAGGTCGGGCGTCCGCTTGGCGCCCATGATGCCCGCGATACGGGCCGTGGCCAGCGCGTCTCCCTTCGGCAGGCCCTGACCGTCCTCGCCGCGCAGCAGCTCCACCACGCGGGGAGAGACCAGCACACGCCCGGCCGCGCGGGCCGTGCGCGCGGTGACGTCCTTCGCGGAGACGTCGACCATGCGTGCCGCCCCGCCCTCGTCGATGTGGGTGAGGTGCTGCTGTTCTGCGCTGCTCATCGTGCTCCCGGAACCGTCCCTGTGTCCGGATACGGTACCGGGCCTGCGGCGGGGAGGCTCCGCCTCGTCGCTACTGGTCGAGCGGGACGACGGTCACTTCCTCCCCCGGGGTGACGCGTGTCGTCTTCTCAGGGACGTCGATCAAGGAATTCGCCTGTGCCAGAGCACCGATCAGATGGGAACCCGCGCCGCCGACCGGACGGACCGTCCCGATGGCCTCCCCCGCCTGCGGCGGAAGGTAACCACCGCGCAGGAACTGGCGCTTGCCGTCGGGCGACGTCAGGGCCTCCTCGGACTCCAGCCGGGCCCTGGCCGTCTCGCGCCGCACGGACGCGCGGCCCATCAACGCCCGTACGGCGGGCCGGACGAAGAGCTCGAAGGAGACGTACGAACTCACCGGGTTGCCCGGAAGGGCGAGGACGGGGGTGCGGTCCGGGCCGATCAGGCCGAAGCCCTGCGGCTTGCCGGGCTGCATCGCGAGCCGGCGGAACTCGACGTCGCCGCTGCCGCCGTCGATCCTCGAGAGCACCTCCTTGACCACGTCGTACGCGCCCACGCTCACACCGCCGCTGGTGACGACGAGGTCCGCGCGGATCAACTGGTCCTCGATCGTGGCGCGCAGGGTGTCCGCGTCGTCTGCGACGGCGCCCACCCGGTAGGCGATCGCGCCGGCGTCGCGGGCGGCGGCGGTCAGCACGAAACTGTTGGAGTCGTAGATCTGGCCCGAGCCCAACTGCTCGCCGGGCTGCACGAGTTCACTGCCTGTGGAGACGACGACCACCCGCGGACGCGGGCGCACTGTGACCGTGCCCCGGCCGATCGCCGCGAGCAGGCCCACCTGGGGCGGGCCGAGAAGCGTGCCCGCGCTGAGAGCCACCGCCCCGGCCCGCACGTCGCTGCCGCGCGGGCGCACGTGCTGCCCGTCCTCGACGGGACGGTGGACGCGGACCTCGCCGGCCGCTCCACGCGGGTCGAGGCTGCGCGCGCTCATCGTCTCCACGGGGCCGCCGCCCAGGCCGCCGTCCGTCCACTCCACGGGGACGACCGCCTCGGCTCCCGGGGGAAGCGCCGCGCCCGTCATGATGCGGGCCGCCTGGCCGCGCTCGACCACTGGCAGATCACCCTCGCCGGCCGCCACATCCCCTATGACGGTGAGCACCGCGGGGAACTCCTCCGTGGCGCCCCGGACGTCGGCCGTGCGCACCGCGTATCCGTCCATCGAGCTGTTGTCGAAGGGGGGCAGGGAGACGGGCACCGTGACGTCCTCGACGAGCACGCACCCCTGCGCGTCGAGCAGTTGCAGCTCGATGGGCTCAAGGGGGCGGACGCTGCTGAGGATGTCGTCCAGGTGCTCCTCGACCGACCAGGTCTCGCTCAAGCCTCACATCTCCTCGGTGACGAAGCCGCGCAGCCAGTCCCGGAAGTCCGGGCCCAGGTCCTCACGTTCGCATGCCAGTCTGACAATGGCCCGCAGATAGTCGCCACGGTCACCGGTGTCGTAGCGGCGGCCGCGGAAGACGACGCCGTGCACCGGGCCGCCCAGGGAGGGGTCGGCGGCGAGCGTCTGGAGGGCGTCGGTGAGCTGGATCTCGCCGCCGCGGCCCGGCTCGGTCTTGCGCAGCACCTCGAAGACCGCCGGGTCGAGGACGTAGCGTCCGATGATCGCGAGATTGGACGGGGCCTGCGCGGCCGCGGGCTTCTCCACGAGGTCGGAGACCTGCACGACGTCCGTCTCCCTTGTGGGTGCGGCGGCGGCGCAGCCGTAGAGGTGGATGCTCTCCGGTGGGACCTCCATGAGCGCGATGACGCTGCCGCCGTGCTCCTCCCGGACCTGGATCATGCGGGTCAGCAGCGGGTCGCGCGGGTCGATGAGGTCGTCGCCCAGGAGCACGGCGAAGGCCTGGTCGCCCACGTGGGGGGCGGCGCACAGCACGGCGTGGCCCAGGCCCCGCGGGTCGCCCTGGCGGACGTAGTGCATGGTGGCGAGGTCGCTCGACTCCTCGACCCTGCTCAGCTTGGTGTCGTCGCCCTTGTCGCGCAGGACCTGCTCGAGTTCGTAGTTGCGGTCGAAGTGGTCCTCGAGAGGGCGCTTGTTGCGGCCTGTGACCATCAGAACATCCGGCAGCCCGGCCGTGACCGCTTCCTCGACCACATACTGGATCGCCGGCTTGTCGACGACCGGAAGCATCTCCTTCGGAGTTGCCTTGGTGGCGGGCAGGAAGCGGGTGCCCAGACCCGCTGCCGGGATGACAGCCTTGCTGATCTGTGCTCGGGAAGTAGTCATGTCCCGCACGATAACCGGTGGCTTTGTGCAGATGACAACGCTTCGCGCGGATATGTAGCGCTATGAGCAACAACGCGCGAGACGGAAGGGATCCGAGGCGCCAGTGGGCGAAATCGACGCTAGTAAGCACGCGTTGCGGGAGAGCATCCTTGCGGTGAGGGCCCGGTTGACTGCGCGGGACGCGGAGGCGACGGCCACCGTCCTCGCCGAACGCGCGCTGGAGCTCCCGGAACTGGCCGAGGCACGCACTGTCGCGGCCTACGTCTCGATAGGGCGGGAACCCGGCACGGGGCCGCTGCTGGAGGCGCTGCGCGCGCGGGGGGTTCGGGTGCTGCTTCCGGTACTGCTGCCGGACAACGACCTGGACTGGGGCGTGTACGAGGGTGCAGGCCGGCTCGTGAAGGCCCGGCGAGGCCTGCTGGAACCGGAAGGACCGCGCCTCGGACCCGAGGCGGTCACGGAAGCGGACGCGGTGCTGCTTCCCGGACTGGCCGTCGACGGGCAGGGCCTCCGGCTGGGCCGCGGCGGCGGATCGTACGACCGGGTGCTGGCGAGGATCGGGGCCGCCGGTGCGCGGCCGGCGCTGGCGGTGCTGCTGTACGACGCCGAACTCGTCGGCGCCGTACCGGCGGAGCCGCACGACCTGCCCGTGGCGGCGGCGGTGACGCCTTCGGCCGTCCACCGCTTCCAGGCGCCGCCGCCGCACCACGCCTGAGCGCTGCCGGGCCGGGGAGCCGGGCCGAGACGGCTGCCGAGGGCCCCCGCCCGCCGCGCCGGCCCGCCGCGCCGGTACCGGCCGTGAACCGGTGCGGGCCGGGCAGGTGCGGGCCGTGAACCGGTGCGGCCGGGCCCCTCTACGGCGTCAGCGCCATCTTCTCCTCGGTGCCCTTCTCCACCGCCCGCTGGCTGAACGCCCAGGGCAGCAGCTTCCCTTCGGACCACTTGTCCATCTGGTCCACGTAGTGCGGGTTGTAGGCGTGCCCCGAGGCGCCGGTGAGGTTGATCCAGCGCGACTTGTCGAAGTTGTCGAGGTTGACGACCATCCGCATCGACGGCGCCCAGATCACGTCGTAGCCGCCCGCGGCGTTCCAGCCCGTCGCGTTGACCGCGTCCTTGCCGCCGCCGAGGTCCCACGGGCCGCGGTTGAGCAGGAACTGCATGAAGCCCGGACCGTCGGTCCCTATGGTCTGGTTCTTCAGCATCAGGTGGTGCAGACGGCCCCAGCTCCAGGTGTCTATGTCCTTGCCGAGTTTGGACGTCAGCTCCCAGCGGGCGTTCTTCATGGCGTGGGCGAGGAGTTCGTCGCGGTTGGCGTCGCCCCGGCGGCGGTCGGTGCCGGGCGTCTTCCACCACTCGCTGTCCTCGTCCTTGATGAGCTTGCGCACGACCTCGTACCAGCGGTCCCCGCCGTCCGGTTGTGCCGAGGCGGTGTCCCGCACGCCGCACTCGCGCACCAGGCGGGTGTTGCCCTGGAGGTCGTCGACGGGGCCGGACTCGTCGGAGGGGCGCACGTTGAGGCAGTCGCCCTTGACCCTCAGCTCCTTGGGGAGTTTGTTGCCGAAGGCGAGCAGCAGCATGTTGCGCCAGACGGCGTTGAAGTACGCGGCGGGCGCCGAGTCGCGGTCCTGGGTGTAGTCCCAGCCTTCGAGGAGCCGCTGGGCCTCGCGCACGTACTTGTCCTCGATGTTGATCTTCAGCAGGTAGGGCACGAGCAGCTTCGCGATCTCGCTGCTGTTGTCCATCTGCATGGTCTGCATGTCGCCCATGGAGATCTTGCCGCCATCGGCGATCTTCGAGCTGATCAGGTCGTTGATGCGCTGACTGCGTGTGCCGTAGCCCCAGTCCTTGGTCAGCAGGTAGGGGTACTTCTTCTCGTCGACGACGGCCTGGTTGGCGGTGACTATGTATCCACGGCTGGGGTTGTACTCCCAGGGCAGCGCCTTCTGCGGTACGTAGCCCTTCCACCGGTAGCGCGGGTCCCAGCCGGGCGCCGGGTAGCGTCCGTCGCCCGCGCCGCGCACCGGGATGCGCCCCGGTGCCTGGTAGCCGATGTTGCCCTCGGTGTCGGCGTAGATCAGGTTCTGCGAGGGCACCGCGAAGTCGCGTGCCGCCGCGCGGAACTCCTTGAAGTCCGAAGCCTTGTTGAGCTTGAAGACGGCGTCCATGGTCTTCGTGGGGCTCAGCGCAGTCCACCGCAGCGAGATCCCGTAGCCGTCGCCGCGGTCGGGTGCCGCGTTGTCCACGGGGGACGTCTCGCCCACCTTGCGCAGCTCGCTGTCCCGGTCGGAGAGGACAGGGCCGTTGTTGGTCTCGCGGACCGTTATCTCCCGGTTCGAACCGCCGGCGACCTTGATGGTCTCCTTGCGGGTCCTGTACTCGCGGCGCCTGCCGTCGTACAGGTACCCGCCGTCCTTGAACTTCTCCAGGTACAGGTCGGTCACGTCCGCGCCGAGGTTCGTCATGCCCCAGGAGATGTCCTGGTTGTGGCCGATGACGACGCCCGGCAGCCCCGCGAAGGTGAACCCGGAGACGTCGTACGGGCAGGACTTGGAGACGTTCCTGCAGTGCAGCCCCATCTGGTACCAGATGGACGGCAACTGCGGCGACAGATGCGGGTCGTTGGCCAGGAGCGGCTTGCCGGTCGTCGTGTGCTTCCCGGAGACCACCCAGGAGTTGGAGCCGATTCCGCTGTTGCTGGGGCCGAGCAGTGCGGGGATCTTGTCGAGGCGCGTGGCGAGGGAGCTGAGCTGCGAGCCCGCGCTGCGCACGGCCTGCTGGGCGCCGGCGACGTCGTCCGGTGAGAGCGCGGCCCCGCCCTTGGGGTCGAACTCCTTGCTGCCGGGGTCTATCGCACCCTCGGTGACCGGCTTGTTCCGCTCGGCCGGGTAGTCCGGGTACAGCTCGGCGATCTGCTCGCTGGAGAGGCGTCCGGCCATCAGCGCGCGGTCGATCTCGGAGGACATGTTGGCGCGCAGGTCCCAGGCCATCGCCTTGAGCCAGGCCACGGAGTCGACCGGGTCCCACTTCTCCGCTGTGTAGCTGTGCTCCATGTCGAGGGCGGCGTACTCGAGTGAGGCGGAGGACCCCTTGTGGTCCTTGAGGTAGGCGTTGACGCCCGCGGTGTAGGACTTGAGGTTGGCCCTGGTCTCCTTCGAGAGCCCCGCGTACTCGCGTTCGGCGACCTTGCGCCAGCCGAGCGTGCGCAGGAACGCGTCCGTCTTCACCTGGCCCGGACCGAACATCTCCGACAGCCGCCCGGACGTCATGTGCCGCCGTACGTCCATCTCCCAGAAGCGGTCCTGTGCCTGGACGTATCCCTGCGCGGTGAACAGGTCGCTCGAACTGTCCGCGTACACCTGCGGAATGCCCTGGCGGTCGCGCTGGACGGTCACCGGATCCTCCAGGCCCTTCAGCTTCAGCGAGCCGCTGGTCTGGGGAAAGGAGTCGCGGACGGTGCTGATCGTCCAGAAGGTCCCGCCGCCGACACCGGCCACGAGCAGCAGCACGACGGCGATCACGATCACACGGGCGCGTCGCGAGGTCTTCTTGGCAGGCATCGCTGTCCTTCGAGGGCAGGGTGGACCTTGGGTTGTGAGGACCGGAGCGGAACCCGCGGAGCCCACACCGGACCAACCATAGGCGGAGCCGGAGCAGGGCTACACAGGGAGTCACCACCCGGCCGTCCGCAAGATTCAAGCGATGGTAAATTGTTAGCCACGCGAACGAACTCGCGAACTTGGACGGGACTTCGCGGTTCGAGCGAGAGATTCGCGGTTCGAGCGAGAGAGAGGATCCGCCCCTGAGTGTCGACCGCCTCAACCAACTGCTTCTCCTCAGCACCCTCGTCCTGCTGTTCGCGGTCGCCGCGGTAAGACTCTCATCGCGCAGCGGGCTGCCCAGCCTGCTGGTCTATCTCGGAATCGGCATCGCGCTCGGGCAGGACGGCCTGGGCGTGCAGTTCGAGAACGCCGAACTGACCCGCACACTCGGCTACGCGGCCCTGGTGGTGATCCTCACCGAGGGCGGACTGAGCACCAAGTGGCGCGAGATCCGCCCGTCGGTGCCGGCCGCCGGTGTCCTCTCGACGGTCGGCGTGGCCGTCAGCGTGCTGGTCACGGCCTCCGCCGCCCACTACCTCATCGGGCTCACCTGGCAGACGGCGCTGCTCGTGGGCGCCGTCGTCTCCTCGACCGACGCGGCGGCCGTCTTCTCCGTGCTGCGCAAGGTGCCGCTTCCCAAACGGCTGGCGGGCGTGCTGGAGGCGGAGTCCGGCTTCAACGACGCACCTGTCGTCATCCTCGTCGTCTCCTTCTCGGTGCACTACTCGCCCGGCAACTGGTATGTGCTCGTCGGCGAGATCCTGCTGGAGCTGGCCATCGGACTGGTCATCGGGCTCGTGGTGGGCAGGCTGGGCGCACTGGGCCTCGGCAGGGTCGCGCTGCCCGCCTCCGGCCTCTACCCGATCGCCGTGATGGCGCTGTGCGTGCTGTCGTACGCGAGCGGCGCGATGCTGCACGGCTCCGGGTTCCTCGCCGTCTACGTCACGGCGCTGATCCTGGGAAACGCGAAGCTGCCCCACCGGCCCGCGGTGAGGGGCTTCGCCGACGGGCTGGCGTGGATCGCGCAGATCGGGCTCTTCGTACTGCTGGGCCTGTTGGTCACACCGCACGACCTGATCGACGACATCTGGCCGGCCATCGGCGTCGGGCTCGTACTGACCGTCGTGGCGCGGCCGTTGTCGGTGATCTGCAGCATGCTCCCCTTCGACCAGCGCTGGCGCGACCAGGCGCTGCTCTCGTGGGCGGGGCTGCGCGGAGCGGTGCCGATCGTGCTCGCGACGATCCCGCTCGTCGCCGACGTCCCGGGCAGCGAACGCATCTTCAACATCGTGTTCATGCTCGTGATCATCTTCACGGCGGTGCAGGGGCCGACACTGCCCTGGGTGGCACGCAAACTGAACCTCAGCGACGGCGATGAACCGATGGACATCGACATCGAGTCCGCGCCGCTGGAACGGCTGCGGGGCCACCTGTTGTCGGTGGCCATCCCCGCGTACTCGAAGATGCACGGCGTCGAGGTGGGCGAGCTGCGCCTGCCGCCGGGCGCCGCGGTCACCCTGGTCGTACGGGACGGCAAGAGCTTCGTACCGCTGCCGACGACGATGCTGCGCCACGGCGACGAACTGCTCGTCGTGGCGACCGACCCGGTGCGGGACGCGGCGGAGAAGCGGCTGCTGGACGTCGGCCGCGGCGGCAAGCTCGCGGGCTGGCTCCATGGGTCCGCGCGGGACTGAACGGGCACGGGGCCCGCTCGCCGGGCGCGGGTCGGGTTCACGCCGAGTGGCTTGGCCGGGGGCTGAATACGGGCGCGCACGGGGCGGGGCACGGGGCTGGTTCACGGGGCTGGTTCACGGGCTTCCCGGTACCGACAAGGCCGTTATCCTGCTGAAGGCAAGAGAATTCACCGTTCCTGCCTGACGCAGGGCTGGCGCGGCCGGACGGCACCGCGCGAGAGGACAGCCTTCGGCGCGACAGCGCGCTACCAGGCGGCAGAGAGGCTCGGCCGTGGCAACCCCGGCCACAGCGACCGGCGCCCGCCGGACCGGGTACGGCGCACTGCTGCGCACACCCGGCGCATGGCGCTTCCTGATACCCGGCTTCCTGGCCCGGCAGCCCATCGCGATGCTCGGCGTCGGCACTGTGCTGCTCGTCGAGCACACCACCGGCTCCTACGGTGCGGCGGGCATCGTCATCGCCGTCTCAGGGGTCTCGATGGCGCTGCTCGCGCCGCAGGGGGGCAAGCTCACCGACCGGTTCGGGCAGGGTGCCGTGCTGGTGCCGCTCGTACTGCTGCACGCGTTGTCGGTCTCGGCGCTGATCGTGCTGGCGCTGCACGACGCGCCGGTGTGGACGCTCTTCGCCGCCGCCGTACCGGCGGGCGCCACCATTCCGCAGATCAGCCCGATGGTGCGGGCACGCTGGTCGGCGTCCCTGGGCGGTGGCGAGGACACGGAGGACGGGAACGGCCACCGGAACGACCAGGGCGGCAAGGGAGACACGGACGGCACGGGCGGCGAGGGCAGCGGCAGCCGGGCGGACGGTGACACCGGCACGGACGGGCCCGGCGCGCCGTCGCTCCTGAGCACCGCGGCGGCCTTCGAATCGGTCACGGACGAATTCAGCTTCGTCGTCGGCCCGCTGCTCGCGACGGCGCTGTGCACAGGGGTTCACCCGGCGGCCGGCCTCGCCGCGGAGGTCGCGCTGATGCTGGGCAGCGGCCTGCTCTTCGCGGCGCAGCGCGGCACTCAGCCCGAGGTCCGCACGAAGGTCCGCACGAAGGTCCGCTCGGGAGTCCGCTCGAAGGTCCGCTCGGGAGTCCGCACGGAGGTCCCGCGCCGTGACGGTCGCTCCACGGACGGCGCCTCCATGAATGCCGCGTCCGCGGGCGGCGAGGTCGGCGCCCGGTCGGCGCTCGGCGTCCGGGGCGTGCGAGTTCTCATCACCGCGCTGCTGGGCATAGGCACCGTCTTCGGCGGCATGCAGGTCTCGGTCGCGGCGTTCACGGAGTCCGCGGGGTCACCGGAGCTCAACGGCGTGCTGTACGGGATCTTCGCCGCGGGCAACATGTCGGCCGCTCTCGCGGTCGGAACGGTGCAGTGGAGGCGCAGCGCCGATGTGCGGCTGCTGACCGCCTATCCGGTGCTCGTGCTCGCGGCCCTCGCGCTTGCCGTGACGGCCCAACTGTCGCCGTGGCTGCCGCTGCTGGGCGGGCTCGGGCTGGTGCTGGGGCTGTGGGTCGCACCCTCCATGATCGCGGGCTTCACGCTGGTGGAGCTGCTGGTCCCGGCGGCCTTCCGTACGGAGGCGTTCACCTGGCTGACCGGCGCGGTGGCGCTGGGGCAGGCGTCCGGCTCGATGGCGGCGGGCCAGCTGACGGACGCGGCCGGTGCGGGAGCGGGCTTCCTCGCCCCGCTCGCGGGTACTGGGCTGGCGCTGGCCGCACTGGTCGTCTTCCGCCGTCGGCTGGCGATACGCCCGGGAGATCGCTCGTCCGGAGGTGGGCTCGGTCACCGTCCACCTGTCCCGGTGGACTGACGCGCGGGAATACTGCAATATGGAGCGTCGTTAGCACTCACCGAGTAAGAGTGCCAGGAGGAGAACGTGCCGACGTACCAGTACCAGTGCACCGAGTGCGGCGAGGGCCTCGAGGTGGTGCAGAAGTTCACCGATGACTCGCTGACCGAGTGCCCCAGCTGTGAGGGCCGCCTGAAGAAGGTGTTCTCGGCCGTCGGCATCGTCTTCAAGGGGTCGGGCTTCTACCGGAACGACAGCCGCAGTTCGGGGAACTCGGGTAAGTCGTCGCCCGGCTCCTCCGAGTCGTCGTCCAAGAGCAACGGCGACTCCTCGTCCTCGTCCTCGTCCTCGGATTCCGGCTCCGGATCGGGCTCCTCGGACTCGGCGAAGGCCGGCTCCTCGTCGGGCTCGTCGGGCTCGTCGGGCTCGTCGGGCTCGTCGAACGGCAGTGGCTCCAAGAGCACGAGCAAGGCGGGCAGTTCGGCGGCCTGAGGCCACGGCCGCACCGGCCGGGATGCGGCCGGGTTTCCCGGCCGCATCCCCGCGCGGAAGTCCGCCCCGGAACTGTAGCGGCGGGCTTCACGGCCCACCGGCGCGCGTGCGCATGCTCCCCTTAGGGTGGCCGCATGAGCGAACAGGCAGAGATCGGCGTCATCGGCGGTTCGGGCTTCTACTCCTTCCTCGACGACGTGACCGAAGTCACGGTCGACACCCCGTACGGCGAACCGAGCGACTCGCTGTTCATCGGTGAGCTGGCCGGCCGTCGCGTCGCCTTCCTGCCGCGGCACGGCCGCAAACACCATCTGCCTCCGCACCGCATCAACTACCGCGCCAACATATGGGCACTGGCCTCCGTGGGGGCGCGGCAGGTGCTGGGCCCGTGCGCGGTGGGCGGCCTGCGCCCCGAGTACGGACCCGGAACGCTGGTCGTCCCCGACCAGCTCGTGGACCGCACCAAGTCCCGTGCGCAGACGTACTTCGACGGAGAACCGCTGCCCGACGGGTCCGTGCCCAACGTCGTGCACCTGGCCTTCGCCGACCCGTACTGCGAAGCCGGGCGGCAGGCCTCGCTGGCCGCCGCGCGGGAGCAGGGCTGGGTACCGGTGGACGGCGGCACACTGTGCGTGGTCGAGGGGCCCCGCTTCTCCACCCGCGCCGAGTCCCGGTGGCACGCCGCGCAGGGCTGGTCCGTCGTCGGCATGACCGGCCACCCGGAGGCCGTGCTCGCCCGCGAACTGCGGCTCTGCTACTCCTCGTTGAACCTCGTGACGGACCTGGACGCGGGGGCGGAGACCGGTGAAGGGGTCTCGCACGAGGAAGTGCTGCGCGTGTTCGGAGAGAACGTCGGACGGCTGCGGGAGGTGCTCTTCGACGCGGTCGGGAAGCTGCCCAAGAAGCGCGAGTGCCACTGCCCGCAGGCCCTCGGCGGGCTGGACCCCGGCATCGAACTCCCGGGCGCTCCGCAGGAGTAGGGGCCCGGGACTGGAGCGTGGCGCCGGGCTGGAGCGTGACCCGGGGCTGGAGCGTGGCGCGGGCCTGAAGCGTGGCGCCGGGCTGCCGGCTGGGCGCCGCAGTGGCCGGAGGCGGCTGGTTCACGGTGGTTCGTGACGGTTCGCGGTTCGCAGCGGTCCGCGGCGGTCCTCGGCGGTCCTCGGCGGTGCGCAACACGGATTGGACCGGCTCTCGTTCGCCCAAGGCCCGTACCGAAATCCCTGCGCGCAGCCGAACTGTCCACAACTGACTGGTTATCCACAGAACTCAGCGGTTTTCTCCTGAGACAGAGCGAAGAGTGCACTCTGGCAGCGCAGGACGGATTCTCCGACGCTCCGAGTGCAGGCGGTGATCGTGATGCCCCGGGATTCCCAACACCCGTTCCACGGTGGCGGCGTGGGCGGCTGTGGTGAGGGCCGCGACGCGCGGCTGCCCGGCCGCCACGGCTCCCGCCACGTTCCGGGCCCGCGTGCGGTGCCTGATCTGACACCTGTGCGTCCCGCCTTCCACGGCGGGCACCGCATGCGCCGGCTCGTGCGCGGGAGACCACGCGTGACGGCAGCCGGGCTCGCCGTCGCGGCGGCGGCGTTCGCAGCCTGGATCCCCCGGGGCGAACATTCCGGTTCCGCCCCTGCCGGAGCGGGACGGGAGGCCCGGCCCGGTCCGGCCGCGGCCGAGTCACCGTCGCACGGGCATTCCCCGGGTGGACGGAGCCCGGGGCCCGCGGTCTCCGCTCCGGTGCGCATCGCGGACGCCGCATCGGTGCGGCTGCTCCGCCGGGGAGACCGGGTCGATGTGATCGCCGGACCGGACGGGGCCGGGAGGGCACGGGTCGTGGCCAGGGGGGTGCGGGTGGATCGGGTTCCCAGGCCGGTGGAGACTGACCCGGTCGGCGCAGCGGACGACGGAGCACTTGTCGTGCTCAGAGTGCCGCGCGGGACGGCCACCGCGCTCGCGGGCGCGGGGGCCGCCGGCAGGCTGGCGGTGACGCTGTGCTGAGCCTGCGATCGTCCCGCCCCGTGCGCCGCTGTCCGTACCGCACAGGAGCCGACAGGAGACGGGTCGAAGAACGTGACAGCTGTGGAGAGCGAGAAGAAGGGCCTGCTGGCGGGATTCAAGGAATTCCTGATGCGCGGCAACGTGGTCGAGCTGGCCGTCGCCGTCGTCGTCGGCACGGCCTTCAGCAAGATCGTCGATTCCGTCGTCAAGGGCCTGATCAACCCGCTTGTGGGAGCGATAGGGACGAAGGACCTGGAGAAGTACAGGTCCTGCCTGAAGGACCCATGCAAGATCAACGAGGCGACGGGCGAGGTGACGCAGGGCGTACCGATCAACTGGGGCCCGGTCCTCAGCGCCTCGCTGACCTTCCTGATCACCGCGGCCGTCGTCTACTTCCTCATGATCCTGCCGATGACCAGGTACAAGGAGCGGCTGGCGGCGAGGAAGACCACCCCGGAGCCGCCTCCGGAGGTGAACGAGGTCGATCTGCTGACGGAGATCCGCGATCTGCTCGCCGCGCAGCGTGCGGATCCGGAGGGATCGCTCGGCCGGCAGCGCGAAGGCCGGGACGGGCCGGTGAGCACGGAGAAGCAGTAGACGGGCCTCACAGGTGGTGCGGCGGCTTCTCCTCCAGGAAGCGGGCGAGGTCCGCGGCAGCGTCCCCCGGCTGTCCGCCGCGGGCTCCGCTGCCCCCACCGCGTCCGCCCGCCTGGCCTTCGCCCCAGCCGCTGTCGGTGTCGTCCGCCGAGGGCAGGCTGAGCGGGTCCTCGAACTGGAGCCGGGCAGCCGGGTCGGCGGGCTGTTGCGAACCGGTTGTCATGCATGAAGCGTACGGCGTCCCGGCCTGCCTGGTATCCATGCCGCATGACTACTCAGGACGCTCTGACGGACGTGCCGGGTGTGCGGGTCGGCCATGCACAGCGGACGGCCGCGGACGGGCCCGGCTGGCTGACCGGCACGACCGTCGTGCTGGCCCCGGAGGGCGGCGCCGTGGCCGGTGTCGACTCCCGTGGCGGCGCCCCGGGCACCCGGGAGACGGACGCGCTGGACCCCCGGAACGTGGTGGAGCGCATTCACGCGGTGGTGCTGACCGGTGGCAGCGCCTTCGGGCTCGACTCGGTCTCGGGGGTGATGAGCTGGCTGGAGGAGGAGGGCCGGGGCGTGCGTGTGGGACCCGACCCGGCGCAGGTCGTGCCCGTCGTCCCTGCGGCCGTCCTCTTCGATCTCGGCCGTGGCGGCCATTGGCGGGGCCGCCCGGACGCGGCGCTGGGCCGCGAGGCGGTGGAGGCCGCGGCAGCGGCGGAGCCGGGGTCGCCGGTTGCGCAGGGCAATGCCGGTGCCGGCACGGGAGCGGTGGTCGGCGGCCTCAAGGGCGGCATCGGTACGGCGAGCGCGGTGCTTCCCTCGGGGGCGACCGTCGGTGCCGTCACGGCGGTCAACGCGGTCGGTTCGGCGGTGGACCCGGCCACGGGCGTCCTCTACGGAGAGATGTGGGATGGGCTGCCCCACGTGCCGGACGGCAGCACACACGCGGAGGCTCAAAGGCGCCTCGCAGAGGTCCGCGACGAGACGAGCAGGCGTTCCGCGGGCACGCTGCGGCCCCCGCTCAACACGACGCTGGCGGTGGTCGCGACCGATGCCACGCTCACCCGCGCACAGGCCCAGAAGATGGCCGGCAACTCCCACGACGGACTGGCGCGCGCGGTGCGGCCTCTGCACCTCATGCACGACGGCGACACGGTGTTCACCCTGGCGACCTGCGAACGGTCCCTGGCGGACGGCGAGTTGAACGAACTTCTCGGCGCCGCGGCGGATGTGCTGACGAGGGCCGTGGTCAGGGCCGTGCTCGCGGCGGAGGGAGTGGACGGGCCGGGAGGCGTCTTCCCGTCCTACCGGGACCTTTACGGAGCCGGCCGCCAGGGCTGACCGCAAGAGGCCCGCCGCTCACGGAGGGTGCTGAGGTCACCGTCGGGCCCGCCGGTCACGGCGGGTGCTGAAGGGTGCCGTCGCGGGACAGCCGGTCTCCGGGCCGCGGCAGGCGGGGCGCACAGCCCGCCCACGCCCGGGGCAGGGAAGAGTCCCGGCGCTCGGGGGAAGGCACCGGGACTCGCCCTGGGGGCGGCGAATGGTTGCCGCCGCTCGCTGTGCGGTTTTTCCGCGGTCCGTCTGCGCGGTCACGCCACGGGCCGGCCGACCGGTTTCGGCCACGCCTGGGCCGTCAGGCGGCCGCGTCGAACCCGGTGTCCGAGGCGAGCTTCTTCAGCTCCAGCAGGGCGTGCTTCTCGATCTGCCGGATGCGCTCACGCGTCAGGCCGTGCTGCTTGCCGACCTCTGTGAGCGTGCGCTCCCGGCCGTCGACCATGCCGTAGCGCGCCTTGATGATGGAGGCGGTACGCGAGTCGAGGCGGCCGATGAGCCCGTCCAGCTCCTCCCGGCGCAGCAGCGTCATCACCGACTGCTCGGGCGAGGCGGCGGAGGTGTCCTCCAGCAGGTCGCCGAACTGCGTCTCACCCTCTTCGTCCACGGACATGTTCAGGCTGACCGGGTCGCGTGCCCAGTCCAGGACGTCGATGACGCGCTCCGGCGTGGAACTCAGCTCCGCGGCTACTTCCTCGGGCTCCGGCTCACGCCCGTGCTCACGGTTGAACTCCCGCTGGACGCGCCGGATGCGGCCCAGCTCCTCCACGAGGTGAACGGGAAGCCGGATCGTCCGGGACTGGTCGGCGATGGAGCGCGTGATGGCCTGCCTGATCCACCACGTCGCGTACGTGGAGAACTTGAAGCCCTTGCGGTAGTCGAACTTCTCGACCGCGCGGACCAGGCCCGCGTTGCCCTCCTGGATCAGGTCCAGCAGGGGCAGCCCGCTGCGCGGATACCGCCGGGCCACGGCCACCACGAGACGGAGGTTGGAGCGGATGAAGACGTCCTTCGCGCGCTCGCCCTCGGCGACGATCGCTTCCAGCTCCTCGCGGGCGGCTGTCGCGCTGGCGGAGTCGGTGCTCAGCGGCTCCTCGTCCTTGTTCAGTATTCGCCGGGCGTAGACCCCGGCTTCGATGGCGAGCGACAGCTCGACTTCCTTTGCCGCGTCGAGCAGCGGTGTACGCGCGATCTCGTCGAGATACATGCCGACCAGGTCGCGGTCCGCGACTTCGCTGCCTGCGGCGCGAACACTGCTTGCCGCGTCAGTGGCACCGGTAGCGGTGGCCTGACGACGGGCGACGGCACGGGTTGCCATGCGTGCTCCCTTGCGAGTGGACTCTGTCAATCTGGTCGGTGGCTTGGGTCGGACACCCCCCGAGTGCCCCCATCCGTAGGAAACAACGAGCGGAAACCGGACTTAATTCCCAACCAGCGCGTCGTTTTCCTGATCATGCAGTACCCTGTGCGGCCACGTTCGGGCCGCGACGGGCCGACGAGCACCTTGCGGTGCTGGTCGGAGCGGGTACCGGCGGAAGGACCTGAAGGCGCTGCGCGGTATTCGCGGTGTGCGCGCGAGCCCTCCGACGTCTTCGGCACTGTTCGTCACGCCTGCTGAGGAGCGGGGCGACGAGCGCTCTCCCCGTAGAGACGACTCGACGAGGCGGATAGTTGCACCGGAACGCCCCGTCTTACGGAAAAGTCGCCCCCGCCCGGACAGCGAGCGAAGTCGGGAACCGCCGACGCGCATCCCGGACCTGGCCCAGCGGGACCGCATCCGGCCAATCTCACTCGGGGCCACCGACCGGCTACGGGGCCTTCCGGCCGTTCTCCGGACTCCTCCGGTCCGGCTCGTGCGCCGGACGTGATTCCCGTTCACCACTCCCGCAGCCCCGTCCGGCTCAGCCCCGCCCCCGACTCCACGGTCCGGGCCCGGACGGGCTGACCCCGGCCGCGGCGCCGGATTCATGCTCGCCCCTCGCCTCTCACGTCCGCCTGTCACGCCTGCGCTCCTCGCGCGACCTCCGATCCCTCGCGTCACGGTGAATGACAACCGGAAGAAGGGGTAGTTGCCGCTTCAACGACCTCCCTGCCGGAGGGCGTGTGCGGAGGCGTGCCCGTGGCACCCAACGCACAGAAACCGCACGTCACTTGGACAGGAGTTCCATGAGCACCCCGACAACGGCCGACGCCGGCTCCGCCCAGCTCAAGGTCGCCGTCATCTACTACTCCTCCACCGGAACCATCGCCGCCCTCGCCAAGGAGATCAGCGAGACCGCGGAGAAGGCGGGCGCAGAGGTACGTCTGCGCCGCGCACCCGAGTTGGCCCCCCAGTCCGCGATCGACTCCAACCCCGCCTGGGCGGAGAACCAGCGCGCGACCGCCGACATCCCCGAGGCCTCCCCCGAGGACGTGGAGTGGGCGGACGCCGTGCTCTTCGGCACGCCGACCCGCTTCGGGAACGTCTCATCGCAGCTCAAGCAGGTTCTCGACCAGCTCGGCGGCCTCTGGGCCGAGGGCAAGCTGGCCGACAAGGTCTACAGCGGATTCACTTCTTCCGCCTCCCTGCACGGCGGTCAGGAATCGACGCTGCTCGCCCTGTACACCACCATCCACCACTTCGGAGGGCTCATCGCCGCCCCGGGGTACACCGACCCGTCGAAGTTCGCCGACGGCAACCCCTACGGCACGTCGCACACCGACGCCCAGGGCGCCAACCCGGTCGACGAGACCGCACGCACAGCTGCGCGGGTCCAGGCCGAGCGCGTGGTCCGGATCGCCCGCGGGGTCAAGGCCGGTCTGGCGGCCTGACAGCCTGCCGGCCTGCGGCCTGACGTCGTGTCAGTCCGGTAGGCAGGGGAGACCTGGCAGACCATCAACTCGGCAGACCTGGCAGTCCGGCAGTCCGGCAGTCCGGCAGTCCGGCAGCGTGCCCGGCCCGCACACCTGCGGGCCGGGCACGCTGCCAGTGCCTGCCCTCGGGATTCCGGATACCGGCACCCCGCCCCCACGGCAACAACAACCCCACGGAACCCACCAGCACTCCGGCGGGCCCCGCCGCCAGTGGACTGGACCGATGAACTTCAGCGCGGCGTCTGGCCCTCCAAACGCCCTGCTGCAACTATGTGCGCTCCCGTATGCCCGGCTCCATGGCCCGTGTGAGGAGCACCCATATGCACCAGACGCCGCCACCGCAGTCCACCTCCCGTAGACAGATCCTCGCCGGAGCCGGAGCAGCCGGCATCGCGGCGGCCCTCGCCCTTCCCGGCGGTACGGCACTGGCAGCCACCCCGGACGAGGAACGCACCAGGCGCACGGCGCGCGCCCTGCTCAAGCGCATGTCGCTGAAGGAGAAGATCGGACAGCTCTTCGTCGTCGAGGTCTACGGGAAGTCGGCGGACACCGAGCACGCCAAGAACAAGGATCTGTACGGGGTTTCGACGCCGGCGGAGGTCATCGCCAAGTACCGTCCGGGCGGCGTCATCTACTTCGACGCGCGTCGCGGACCGGACAACCTCAAGGACCCGCGCCAGATCGCCGGCCTCTCCAACGGCCTGCAGCGCGCGTCCCTGCGCACCGGCGCACGCGTCCCGCTGCTGGTCTCCATCGACCAGGAAGGCGGCAGCGTCGTCTACCGCATGCTGGAGCCGGCCACCCAGCTGCCGGGCAACATGGCGCTGGCGGCGGGCCGTTCACCGGGCGACGTCCGCCGCTCCTCCGAGATCATCGGGACCGAGCTGGCCGCGATGGGTATCAACCAGAACTACGCGCCCGTCGCCGACGTCAACATCAACCCGGAGAACCCGATCATCGGCGTCCGCTCCTTCGGCTCCGACCCCTCGCTGTGCTCGCAGCTGGTCGCCGAGTCCGTACGCGGCTACCACCGCGGCGAAGTGGCCAGCGCGGCCAAGCACTTCCCCGGCCACGGCGACACCGACACCGACAGCCACACCGGCCTGCCCGTCATCAACCACACGCGCCGGCAGCTGGAGGACATCGACCTGCCGCCCTTCCGCGCCGCCATCGCACGCGGCGTCGACACGATCATGACGGCCCACATCGTCGTCCCCGCCCTGGACTCCAGCGGCGTTCCGGCGACCATGTCGAAGCCCATCGTGACGGGGCTGCTCCGCGAGGAGCTCGGCTTCACCGGCCTCATCGTGACCGACGCCCTCGACATGGGCGGAGCCACCGAGGACTTCCCGCCGGACGTCGCTCCCGTGCGGGCGCTGAAGGCCGGCTGCGACCAGCTCGTGCTCGCGCCGAAGACCGACGTCGCTCACGCCGCCGTCCTCAAGGCCGTCGAGAGCGGTGACGTCACGGAGACCCGGCTCGACGCGTCCGTGCTGCGCATCCTGGAACACAAGCTGCGCAACGGCCTCTTCCCGCGTCCGTACGTCGACGAGAAGCGCGCCGTCGGCGTCGTCGGCAACCGCCGCCACACCGCGGACTGCACCCGCATCACGGGTCGCACGATCACGCTGGTACGCAACGAAGGCGGCACGTTGCCCCTCTCGGCCGCCAAGCGCACCGTCCTCGTCACCGGCTGGGACGCGAGCCAGGTCGGGACCGTCGCCGGCACGGTCGGCAAGCGCTCCGGTCAGGCGGCCACCGCGCTGGCGACCGGCGCGGCCCCCGGAGCGGCGAAGATCGAGGAGGCCGTCACCGCGGCAGGGCAGCACGACGTGACCGTCGTCCTCACCAACGCCGCGGCGTCCGCCGCGGACAAGGGCGTCGCGCAGGCGGACCTGGTCAAGGCCCTGGTGAAGACGGGCAAGCCGGTGATCGCGGTCGCGGTGCGCAACCCCTACGACATCCGCCGCTTCCCGGACGTGCCCGCCTACCTGGCCACGTTCTCGTACACGAAGCCGTCGCTGACGTCCCTCGTGCAGGCCCTGTACGGCGACATCGACCCGGCGGGCAGGCTCCCGGTGAGCATCCCCGCGCTCGGCGAGGGCGGCGGGACTCTCTACGAGTTCGGGCACGGCCTCGGCTACTGATCACGGTCACTGACGCGGGCGGCCGGGCGCGGGCCCGGCCGCCCGCGTTCCGCGCAACGGCCGGGGGCTTGCCCCGGCGCGGGCCCCTCGGCGCAGGGGCCCCTGGTGCAGCGCCCCGTCCGGCGCACGGACGGGGCGCTGCACCGTGTGCGGGGCCCGTGCGCACGCGAGGACGTTCGGGACAACGGGACGTTCGGCCCGTCATCGGGCCCTTCCGGACCTCGGCGGAGTGTGACGCCGGCGGGAGTCTTGCCAGTAGACGGACACCGCGGCCGCGTCGCGCAGTGACCTTCCGGCAGCGACCGGGCACGTGGAGTCCGCCCACGACGGCCCCGTCGAAGGCGGCCGCCGCAGTCGGACCGAGGGAGTGTTCATGACCCCCACCTCATTCGCCCGAACCGAGGTGGTCGAAAGTCTCGTCCGCGATGCCTCCATGGCACCGTCCATGCACAACGCGCAGCCATGGCGCTTCCGCTACAGCCGGGGCGGGGACTCGATCACCCTGCGCGCGGACCCGGGCCGGGCCATGCCACACGCCGATCCGCAGTTGCGGGCATTGCATCTGGGCTGCGGGGCGGCGCTGTTCAATCTGCGGGTGTCGGCACAGCACGCGGGGTTCCGGCCCGTCGTGACGTCGCTTCCCGACCCGGACGACTGGCAGACCCTGGCACATGTGTCGCTGCGGGAGTCCGCGGGGACCATCGACACCGGTCTGGCCGCGCTCTACCCGGCGATCGCTCAGCGGCGCACGAGCCGTCAGCCCTTCGACGAGCGCCCGATACCGGACGAGCTGACGAACCGCCTGGTCGCGCAGGCGCGCGCGGAGGGCGCACAGCTCGCCTTCCTCTCCGGCTGGCACCTCTCCCTCGTCCTCGACGTCATCGAGGAGGCCGAACTGGACTCGCAGCACTCCGGCGACCCCGACGAGCAGCGATGGGTGCGTACGGGCGTGCAGCTCTCGGACGCGGTCCCGGACGGCATCCCGGAGGCCTCCTTCGGCCCCCGCAAGAGGGACGGCAGGGCGCCGGTGCGCGACTTCACCCGGGGCAGGAGCCCGGCCGGTGACGCCGAGCCGGGCACGGCCTCGTTCGAGCACATGCCGCTGCTGGGGCTGCTGTGCACCGAGCACGACCATCCGTACGACTGGCTGGCCGCGGGACAGGCCATGGAGCGGACGGTGCTGGCGGCGACGCGGGAGGGCCTGGCCACCTCGTTCTCCACGCAGGCTCTGGAGCGTTCCGAGCTGCGCTGGCTGCTGCGTGACCCGGTGTGGGGAGCCGGCCCGGTGCAGATGGTGATCCGCCTGGGATACGGACCACCCGGGCGGGCAACGCCGCGCCGCCCGGTGCGTGAGGTGCTCGACATCGTGGAGTGAGAACCCGGTGGGTGATCGTCGCACCCGCCGGCCGCTGAGGTGGGCCCCGGACCCTCAGTCCCGGCGGCTCCACCTGGGGCCGACCGTGGCCCACTCGCGTTCCCATGCCTTGGCCCGGGCTGCGTCCAGGCGTCTGCGCACCACCCAGCAGCCGCCTCCCACGAAGAAGCACGTGGCCACGGCCGCGGCGCCGCCGGCGGCCCCGCCCTGGACGGCCGCCTCGGCGGGACCGGGCGGCGGCTGGTGCGGCATGCCATTGCGGTCCAGCCACAGCGGTACGTGCGTGCCCTTCTGCGTCCCGGTCTCCACCGGGGCCCGGCCTGTGCGGGTGTCACCGTCCGCGGTCTTCCACTGGACCTTCGTGAGCACGGTCGGGGCGTCGGAGACGGTGGCGATGCCGTCCGTCGAGGGCGCGTCCTCGCGGAGCACGGCCGACGTACGGTACAGGCCCGGCTGCTCGGCGAGGTTGCCGGCGACCGCGTCCGAGGCCAGGGCGCCGGTGAGGGGGGCGCTCACCGCCATGATCACTCCGGCTGCGACGCCCGCCCATGCCTCGGCACGGTCCGAGCGGCGCCTGAGCGGATTCCTCCGCCAGCGCCACAGCCATCTCCTCGTCCTCATGTGCCGACTCCCCTCGCGGCGGCAAAGCGCACACGGGAGCGAGGTGATCCGACGCGCGTTCTCTAAGGGGGGCCGGAAGGTCCACCGGGCCGGTACGAGTGGCCCCCTCCTCCGCCGGCACGGGTCCGTTCGGCCCTATCCGGCCGATGCCCGGCAGGGCGACGATGCGAAGAACGGCGGCCGCCAGGGGAAGGGGTGCGACATGAGCGAACTGCGGACGTACTCCGAGCAGAACCCCATCAGGGTCCTGCTGCTCGACGATCACGAAGTGGTACGGCGAGGCGTGCACGACCTGCTGGAGGCGGAGGCCGACATCGAGGTCGTCGGCGAGGCCGCCACCGCGGAGCAGGCCCTGGCCCGCGGCCCGGCGCTCCGCCCGCACGTGGCCGTGCTCGATGTGCGGCTGCCGGACGGCGACGGCGTGACCGTCTGCCGTGAGCTGCGCTCCCGCATGCCCGAGCTGGCGTGCCTGATGCTGACGTCCTTCGACGACGACGACGCCCTGCTGGACGCGATCATGGCGGGCGCGGCGGGCTACGTACTCAAGCAGATCAACGGCTCGGACCTCGTCTCGGCCGTACGTACGGTCGCGGCGGGCCAGTCCATGCTGGACCCGGCGACCACGGCCCGGCTCATGGGCAGTCTGCGCGGTCCCGGCACCCGCGACGAGGAGCACGCGGGGGACGCGTTCGCGGATCTCTCGCCCCGGGAGAGGGACATCCTGGACCTGATCGGCGAGGGGATGACCAACCAGGAGATCGGCAAGCGTCTGTTCCTGTCCGAGAAGACGGTGAAGAACCACATCTCGCGGCTTCTGGCGAAGCTCGGTGTGGAGCGGCGTGTGCAGGCGGCCGTGATGGCGACGCAGGCGCGGGCGGAGGAGAAGGAGAGGCACCGCCGTCACTGAGCTCCCGCGACCGGGACGGCAGCGACGATCGGGACGACCGGGACGTCGTCCCGGGCCGGGCCGACCGGGACGGGAACGGCGAGCAGGACGGTCCGACCGATCATGACGAGCAGAGCGGACAAGCCGAACAGACCGGCCGCACGCCCCGCCCCGAGCCACAGGGACCGGCGTCCGGCCGGCAAGGGCGGGCTCAGTTCCCGGTGCCCGCACCGTTCAGGGGGACACGCCAGGTCAGTCCCGTACCGCCGCCGGAGGGTGTGACGAGCCGCAGCTCCCCGCCGAGCCGCTCGGCCCGCTCCGAGAGGTTCTGCAGCCCGCTGTGGTGACCGCCCTCCGGTATGCCGCAGCCGTCGTCGACGACGCTCAGCGTGAACGCCTCCCCCTCCGTCTCCGCCGCGACCTCCACGGTGCTCGCCCCGGCGTGCCGTGCGACGTTCGACAGTGCCTCCCGCAGCACCGCCACGGCCTCGTCCGCGACGGGTACGGGCACGTCCGTGTCGAGCAGTCCGCCCATGCGGAGAGCCGGTGTGAAGCCGAGGGCGGACGCCACGTCCTGCACCGCCTGGGTGACGCGGCTGCGCAGTCCGTCACCGTCCGAGTCGTTGTCGTGCGCACGCAGGCCGAAGATCGTCGAGCGGATGATCTTGATGGTGGCGTCGAGGTCGTCGACGGCTCTGACCAGCCGCTCGCGTGCCTTGGGGTGGTCCACGAAACGCGTGGCGCTCTGCAGGGTCATGCCCGTCGCGAACAGCCGCTGGATCGCCAGGTCGTGCAGGTCGCGGGCGATGCGGTCGCGTTCCTCGAGGAGCGTGATCTGCTCGGCGTCGCGGCGGCGCTCGGCGAGCTCCATCACGACCGCCGCCTGTCCCGCGAAGGCGCTCAGCGGTGCGATCTGCGGCTCGGCGAAGGGCTGCCGGGGCTTGGCCCGGGCGAGCAGCAGCACCCCCCGTGGCACGTCGTCGGCGATCATGGGCACCACGACGGCGGGCCCGAGACCCGCCCAGCGCGGCGGTCCGGCGGTGATGCGCGGATCGTGCTCGACGTCGGCGCTCGTGGTTACCTCCCCCGCCTTCACGGCGGCTCCGACGAAGGAGCCTTCGCGCGGCAGCAGCAACCCCCGGTGGTGCTCGGCGTCGGTGCCCGCCGCGACCGCGACCCGGAAGGAGTCGCCGCCCTCCGGCAGCGCCAGGACACCGAGGTCGGCGGAGAGGATCGTGCGCGCCAGTTCAACTATCAGACCGAGCACGCGCCGTTCCTCGACACCGGAGAGCAGTGCCCGCGTGACCTCGGCGTTCGCTTCCATCCACCGCTGGCGGTAGCGCGCCTCCTCGTAGAGCCGGGCGTTCTCGACGGCGACGCCCGCCGAGGCGGCCAGCGTCGACAGCACGGTTTCGTCCTCGCTGTCGAACTCCTTGCCCTCCCGCTTCTCGGCCAGGTAGAGGTTGCCGAACACCTCGTCCCGCACCCGGATCGGGACGGCCAGCAGGGAACGCAGCGGCGGATGGTCCAGGGGAAAGCCCTCCGACGAGGGATGCCGGCTCAGTTGGGGCAGCCGCAGCGGTGCCGGGTTCCGGATCAGTTCGCCCAGCAGTCCGCGCCCCGACGGGAGCGCCCCGACGGCTTCCGCCTGCTGCTCGGTCACACCCACGGGTATGAACTGGGAGAAATTTCCGTCCTCCCCGATCACTCCGAGTGCCCCGTACTCGGCGTCGACGAGCAGCACGGCGGCCTCGGTGATGCGTCGCAGCACCTGCGAGAGTTCGAGTTCTCCGCCCACGGAGAGCACGGCGTCGAGCAGGCCGTGCATGCGGTCCCGCGTGCCGCGCACGGCGTCGATCCGGACCTGCAGTTCCTCCAGCAGGTCGTCGAGCTGCATGCGGGGCAGATGGCCGGGGCCGTCGCCGTCCGCGTGATGCACGGTGCCGCTCATACCCCCTCCGGACGGATAGGTAGGATTTGTCCGTTTCTCTAGTCCAAACAGTAGCTCCGAAGGGGCCGAACGGCACCGGAGTGGCCGCTCCCCGCGGCCGGGCGGCCCGTCGCGGACGGGACGACCGGCGGCACACGCCGGTTCCTCCGCCCCTCCCCGTCCACCGGCCCCGGTCCGACACTGAACGGTGCGGGGCTTGGGAGGTGGGGAGATGCCGTACCGCAGCGTGGGCGAGCTGATGACGAGCCCGGGGTTCGGGGTGCACCGGAGCACCGCCGCCGACGAGGTGGCCCGGCTGCTGGACGAGCACACCCTCTCCGCCGTCCCGGTCGTCGACGACAACGGCTGCCCGGTCGGCGTCGTCTCGCGCAAGGACCTGCGCGAACGCCTCGACCGCGCACGGGCGGCCCGCGGGTCCGCTCCGTACTCCTCGCGCGGCCTCGGAGACCCTCACGGCGCCGTCACCGCGGACGCCGTGATGACGAGCCCCGCGGTCACAGCCTGCCCCGGCTGGACGGTCTCGCAGGCCGCCCGCACCATGGACCGCCGCCGCGTCAAGCGACTGCCCGTCGTCGACGAGGCCACGGACCGGCTCGTCGGCTTCCTCAGCAGGGGCGACCTCCTGCGGGTCTTCGTCCGTACGGACCGCGCCGTGCGGCAGGAGATCGCGCGGGACGTGCTCGACCGCACGCTCGGCATCGGTCCCACCCAGGTCACGGTCACGGTGGCCGATGGCCGGGTGACACTCCAGGGCATCGTCGAGCGCCGGGCGCTGCTGCCGGTCGTGGACCGGCTGACGCGGGGTGTGGACGGCGTCGTCGGCGTCCGCAACCACCTGGCGTACCTCAACGACGCACCGGCGGGAAGCGTCCCTTCCGCCGCCGGTCCGGCGCTGACGTGACCGGACGGGCGCGGCCACCCGCCGCCGGAGGGCCGGCCGGGGAGGGACCCCGGCCGGGGAGTGAGCTGGGGCTTTCGGTCTCTTGACGTGAGGCGCGGCGTGGCGTCGGCGTCCGCGTCGGCTAGGGGCGTTCGCCCACGCCCGTACGAAGCTCCCGGAGCCGGCCGCCCGGCAGCCGCCGCGTCAGCGTGGGCGTGGCCGCGCCGGAGACGTTCCGCAGCCCGGTGAGGAAGGCGCCCACCGCCTCGTCGGCCGTCCACCGCGGCGACCAGCCCAGCTCCCGCCTCGCCCGTCCCGAGTCCATCAGCGGCAGCCGCAGCACCGCGTCGAAGAGCTGCGGCGACGCGGGCAGGAGATGGGAGTGCCAGCTCGCCGCGAGCGCCGTGCGGACCGGGCGCAGCGGCATCCGTACAACACGGGCCCCGAGCAGTCCGGCAAGCACTTCGGCATCGATCACCGGGTCGGCCGCGAGGTTGAACGCACCCCGTGCGGTTCCGGTGGCGGCGGCACGGAAGGCTTCGGCCGCGTCGTCCGTGTGCAGCGTCTGCATGCGCAGGCCGGGCAGGTCGGGCACGAGCGGCACCAGTCCCGGCCGCACGAGCCGCTGCGGCAGGAAGGGACCCGCGAACAGCCGTCGTTGCTCGCTCGCCGCCTCCTCCTTGAAGAGGAAGCCGGGACGCATGCGCACCACGCGGATGCCTGGACGCTCGCGCTCGAAGCTGTCCAACGCCCGCTCCAGATAGGCCTTCTCCCGGCAGTAGGCGGCCTCCGGCCAGCCGTGCGTGGGCCAACTCTCGTCCACCTGACGGTCCTTGGGCCCCGGCGAATACGCGCCGACGGACGACGCGTGCACCAGCGCGGGCACCCCGGCCTCCGCGACCGCGTCGAAGACGCGGAGACCGCCGAGCACGTTCGTGCGCCACGTCCTGGCGGGGCGGTGCGTGGGCTGGAACAGCCACGCGAGGTGGACGACCGCGTCCGCGCCGCGGAAGAGCCGCACCAGTCCGTCGCGCTGACCGTCCCCCTGGGCATCCTCGCGCGCGATGTCGGCGGAGGCCCACTCCGTCTTCGGCGGCGACCACGCCGGAAGGCGGCGCGCGATGCCGAGCACCGAGCCGACCTGCGGGTCGTCCGCGAGGGCGCGCACCACGCTCGTGCCGACGTTGCCCGTCGCACCCACGACGACGACACGCAGGCCGGCGCCGCCCGCCCCCTCGGGGGAGATGTCAGGTTCCGAGGTCGTCATGGCCCCTCCTGGTTCGCGTGTGCTCTTGCGCGTTCTTACCGGTTTCCGGCAGTCGCCGGCAGTTCCTGACACGCCAGTGCTGCCGCTTCTCGTCGGCGCTTGGCAGTTCCTGGCAGTGCTGCCCGTTTCCGCTGTTCGGCCTGTTCTGCTGTTCTGCCTTTCTGTTGTTCTGCCTTTCTGCTGTTCTGCTGTTCTGCCTTTCTGCTGTTCGGCCTGTTCTGCCGCTCCGCTGTTCGGCCTGTTCCGAGTTCTTCTGCCGTCGCCCGCTCCCTGTGGGGCCCGGCCGCTGGGCTGTACGTCCTCGCCGGCGTCGCGCTCAGCCGCGTGCCCGCTCCGAGGGCAGCACCTCGCGGATGCCCGGCGGCAGCACGTCGGCCAGCTTGATCATCAGCTCCGGTGCGACGGCGGCGTCCAGCACCTCGAGCACTGCGCTGGCCCGCCGGAGTGCCTCGTCCTCGGACGTCTCCCCGCGCCATGCCACGCGGCCGGCGAAGACCGGCAGGTCGAAACGCTCTCCGCTCACCCGGCACTCGGCCCGCTCGTGGGGAGCGGTCTCGTGCACGGCGACGACCCGGCGCAGCGACTCGGCGGCCTCGTGCGGAAGCTGCGCGGCGAGGTGGTCGGCGACGCCGTCCGGCACCCGCTCGGCGACGGTCTCGAGCGTCGCCCGCACGGCCTGCTCGGCGGCCTGCCTGCTCCCCAGGTCCGCGCGCGCCTGCACCTGGCCGGTGAACTCTTCGTAGCGCATCGGGCCTGCCATCCCCTCCGGCTCCGGTCGACGGTTCCTGCGCCCGCACACTGCTCCCGTCCCGGGTGACCGCGAGACCGCGTCCGACACCCCAGCCGGACGGCGACTGCCCGCCGCGAGCGCTGCCGGCCGCACGTGGCTCCCCGCGGGACCGCACCGCCTCCCGGCAGCGCACCGCCTCCCCGCAACACGCCGGAACGGCGTCACGCCGTGCCGGCGGACCGCCTGATTCCCGCGAGGATTTGCTCCCGCGCCTTCCCGCCCGCGGGGAGCGTTCGCCTCCCCCGCCGCCGGAGCCCCCGGGCCCGGCGCGTCCGTGGCACAGCAGGCCGCAGCCCGCGGAAGCAGCACCGTCAGCCCTGCCGCGCCCCGCCACCGGCCGTCGTCACGAGTGAGGAGCTGTCGGCGCGGTAGACCTGCTGCCCCTTGAGCGCGACCTTCAACGCGCCCGTCTCGGCGGCACCGGCGAAGACCTCGTACGCCTCCTCCACCGCCCCGAGTTCGAAGACGTGCGTGACCATCGACGCCGTCGGCAGCCGTCCCGCGGCGAGCATGCTCAGCAGCATCGGCGTCGACGAGGTGTCGACCAGGCCCATCCGGATCGTGAGGTCCTTGATCCACAGGTCCTCCAGGTGCAGCGCCGCGGGCTTCCCGTGCACGCCGACGTTGGCGACGTGGCCGCCGGGCCGCACCATGCGCGTGCACATCTCGAACGTCTCCGGCGCACCCACCGCTTCGATCGTCACGTCCGCACCGAGACCGCGCGTCAGGTCGTCGACGAGCTGTTCCGGCCTGTCGGAGGCGAGCACCTTCGCGTCCGCACCGAAGCGACCCGCCGACTCCAGGCGCTCCGGCGTCAGATCGACGGCGACGACCCTGTCCGGCGAGTACAGGCGCGCGGTGGCGATCGCGGCCAGACCCACCGGGCCCGCGCCCACCACGACGACGGTGTCTCCGGGGCGCACCTGCCCGTTCAGCACGCCCACCTCGTACCCGGTGGGGTAGACGTCGGCGAAGAGCACCGCGTCCTGGCTGTCGATCCCGCCCTGGAGCAGGTGCAGCGAGTGGTCCGCGAAGGGCACTCGTACGTACTCGGCCTGCGTGCCGTCGATGCGGTGCCCGAGAATCCAGCCTCCGCCCCCGCGGCACTGCCCGTAAGAGCCCTCACGGCAGTAGCCGCAGCGGCCGCAGGCGGTGATGCACGAGATCAGGACACGGTCGCCGGGACGGACCGTCCGCACGTCGCGCCCGGCCTCGACCACCTCGCCCACGGCCTCGTGGCCCAGGACCGTGCCGGGCTCCACGCCGGGCACGTCGCCGTTCAGGATGTGCAGGTCGGTGCCGCAGACGGTCGTGGTGTCCACGCGTACGACGACGTCCTGGGAGTCGTGGACGTCCGGATCGGCCACCGTCTCCCAGACGGCCCTGCCGGGCTCATGAAAGACCAGCGCCTTCATGGTCGGTCTCCTCCCGTGTCCCGTCGGGCGGCCCCGCGCCACGGACACTCCACCGGAGTCCGTGCGGGGACCCTGTGCCCAGACTGGCCCGCGGCGCGCGGCACCCGCATGGGCCGTCCGGCCCACGGCCCGCCGCCGAGAGGCCCGGCGCCGCGTCAGCCCGGGGACCTTCGGCCTCTCGCTCGGGCCTCCCGGCCCCTCTGCCACGGGACCGGGGCGCAGCACCCTGTCACCGAGAGCACATGTCGTGCACGTTCGCGCTTGCGCGCGCGTGCCAGGGGTGCTGGAGGGAGAGGTCATGTTCCAGTCCGTCACGGTGGGCCTGGACGGCACACGGGAGAGCCTGGCCGCCGTCGACTGGGCGGCGCGCGAGGCCCTGGCACGCGGCGTCACGATGAACATCGTCCAAGTCCGTGAGACCGGCGCATATCCCTACTCGCCCATAACCGACGACGAGATCGAACGTGAATGGGCACAGTCGATCACGAGCGAAGCGCTCGACGAC
Organism: Streptomyces sp. CNZ301; assembly: GCF_004217425.1. Classification (NCBI taxonomy): domain Bacteria; kingdom Bacillati; phylum Actinomycetota; class Actinomycetes; order Kitasatosporales; family Streptomycetaceae; genus Streptomyces; species Streptomyces sp. CNZ301. Next base: position 5,373,208 of record NZ_SHLG01000001.1, on the reverse strand, counting down.
CTCAACAGCCGCATGCCCGACCTGGCCGTCACCGTCGACATGGTCGCCGGTCGCCCCGCACACGTCCTCTCCGACGCCTCCGCCGAGACCGACCTGCTCGTGCTGGGCTCCCGCGGCCTCAGCAGCGTCCTGGGCTACATCGTCGGCTCGACGGCGCTGCCCGTCGCCGCGCACACGGTGTGCCCCCTCGTCCTCGTCCGCACCCGCGCCCAGGGCCGCCCCCCGGAACGGGAAGAGCACCACGAGGAAGCGGGCCTCGTCGAACCAGAGCCGGCATCCGAGACCCCCGGCGGAGACATCGTTCTCGGACTCGACCTCGGCCGCCCCTCCGACGAACTCATCGCCTTCGCTTTCGACACCGCGGCACGGCGCTCGGCGCCGCTGCGCGTCCTCCACGCCTGGGACCTCCCCCCGACCTACGGCATGCGGCCCCTGCCCGTACCGCCCGCGATGACCAACGAACTGCTCGCCGCCCAGAACCAGGCGCTCACCGCCGCCCTGCACCCCTGCCAGGACGCGCATCCCGACGTCAAAGTGCATGCCGAGGCGGTCATCGGGCAGCCGGCGCGGCTGCTGGTGGAGGCGGCGGAGCAGGCATCCATGCTCGTCGTCGGCCGGCGCAACCGCCGCTCCCGGCTCGGGACTCACGTGGGGACGGTCACCCACGCCGTCATGCACCACGCACGCACGCCTGTCGCGGTGGTGCCCCACGACTGACACGGGTCCGTCCGGCACCCGCCGGACGGACCGCTTCCAGGAGGTGTCCAACAGATGTCCGAGGCGAGGAAGACGGACCTGTACGAGCTGACGATGGCCATGGCCTACGTGCACGACGGAATGACGCGGCCCGCGACCTTCAGCCTCTTCGTACGTGACCTGCCGCCGGAGCGCGGCTTCCTGGTCGCCGCCGGGCTCGAACCCGCTCTCGACTACCTCGCGGACTTCCGCATCGGGCCCGACGACCTCGACGCCTTCGCCGAAGCGCTCGGCTGCCCCGCCCGCGAACTGGTGCCGCTGCTCGGCATGTCCTTCGACGGTGAGGTCCGCGCCGTCCCCGAGGGAACCGTCGTCTTCGCGAACGAGCCGCTGCTGGAGGTCACCGCGCCGCTCCCGGTCGCCCAGCTCGTCGAGACGTACCTGCTCAACCTGCTCAGCCACCAGACGGCCGTCGCGTCCAAGGCTGCGAGGTGCGTGCTCGCCGCCGGAGGCCGTCCCGTCATGGACTTCTCGATGCGCAGGACCCACGGACTCGAAGCCGGCAACGCCGCCGCACGCCTGGGCGCCCTCGTCGGCTTCTCCGGCACGAGCAACGTGGACGCGGCCGCCACACTCGGACTGCACGCGATCGGCACCATGGCCCACTCCTACATCGAGGCGTTCCGCTCCGAGGAGAGCGCCTTCCACGCCTTCGCGCGCGCACACGCGGGGCGGCCCCTGACGTTCCTCGTCGACACCTACGACACCGACGGCGGCACGCGCAGCGCCGCACGCGTGATCAAGTCCCGCGGGCTGGGCGCCGATTCGGCGATCCGGCTGGACAGCGGCGACCTCGGCGACCAGGCGGTGCGGGCACGCCGGATCCTCGACTCCGCGGGGCTGAAGGACGTACTGATCGTGGCGAGCGGCGGGCTCGACGAGTACCGCGTGGAGCGGCTCGTACGGGAAGGCGCGCCCATCGACGTCTACGCCGTCGGCACCCGCGTCGGCGTCTCCGCGGACGCGCCGTACCTGGACTCCGCCTACAAGATGGTCGCCTACGACGGCCGGCCCGTCATGAAGCTCTCCTCGGCGAAGATCACCGCCCCTGGCCAGAAGCAGATCTTCCGCAGCCGCGACGACTCGGACGTCATCGCCCTCCGGGAGGAGCAGCCCCCGTCCGGAGTACGGCCACTGATGCGTCCGGTGATGCGGAACGGACACCGCGTCACCGAGGCACCGCCGCTGAGCGAGGCACAGGACCGCTTCGCCGCCGAGGTCGCCCAACTGCCGCCCGAAGCAAGGCGGATCACCGGACCGGTGCCCCGCCGCCCCGAATTCTCCGACCAGTTGAAGGCGCTGACGGAGCAGGTCCGCCGCCGCATCGAAAGCGAAATCCTCACCCCGGAACGGGTGTGAACTCGCGGGCCGGAGCCCGCCGTCAGGAGGTCACCATGCCGAACACACGCGAATGGAACGTACGCATCTTCCTCTACGAGGACGAAGGCGACACCACCGCACGCGCCGTCCTCGACACGGGCGAAACCACGCTCACCGGCAGAGGCGTCGCCCGCTGCAACCCCGAGGACGTGGACATCCCGGAGATCGGCGACGAACTCGCCGCGAGCCGCGCCATGGCCGAACTCGGCCGCCAGATGATGCGCGCGGCCGACCGCGACCTCCAGGGCGTCGGCGCGGGCCCCCTCCCGCCCAAGGCCCGCGCGGCCTTCGGATGGCCCGACATGAGGCTGTGACGTCGTCGGCCACGGCGCCGTGAGCAGTGAGCCGTGAGGCCGGGAAAAGGGTGCACGAAATGGTGCACGAGGTGCACCCCTGACGGGACCGGCGGCGGAGGACACCGGTCCCGGCGGGTGTGGGCACGGGCAACCAAGGGAGGGCGACGGCTCGGCGTCGCCTCACCGCTGGCTCAGTGCCTCGTCATCCACCAGCCCGGTGCCTTCCAGGACGGAAATGTGGTCCAGGACAACGGAGTTGGCTTTGGTGGCCAACGACCGCACCATCGAGTTGCTGGTCTGGTCGCGCACAAGTCCCACGAGGCCGAGCATCTGGCCGTCGTGCTTCCGGACCCGGTTGACGAAGACCTCGTCGAACTTCTTGCCCTTGGTATTCTCGATCTCGAGCATGTACTCCCGCTGGGTGCCCGTCGGCTGGTTCGGCAACGTCACCTTCAACGTGCGGCCGGCCTCGATCGCCCGCTTGTCCAAATCGGAGCATGCCTCCACGACACGGTCGCCCACGGCCCGCACCGACTTCTGCGTGCCTCGCTCTCGTGCGGCGCGGCCGGCGGGCACCTTCCACAGCCCGGCAGCCCGCACACTCCGCAGGAAGTCACGGTCGAGCGCGGTGAGCGGCCCGTACTCGGTCTTCCAGACTCCCTTGCCGTCGTCCTGCCATCCGGCCCTGGAGAGCGCGATGGTGCGGTGCCCGTCGAAGAAGTAGACGGGCACCAGCAGCGAGACAAGCGTCGCGATGAAACCCAGAAGGACCAGCGCAGTGCCGGCCACTCGTCCGGACGGCTTGATGGAACGCATCGGAACCCTCCCCATTCAGGCCATCGAAGCGCGGTGGACACCTGCGGTCATTATTCGTGTACGTGCAGCCTGACTTGGAGGCTTAGTCCTGATCCGACAAGGTCTCCTCGACGCCCGGCGACTGTGCTGTATCGGGAGACGGGGAGGCCGGCACTGCTGGAAGAACCCTCCGTCCCCTGGTCAAGGAACCCCTCCGACCGGGGACGGAGCGAACAACGATACGGGCTCGCCTGAGCCCTGGCGGGCAATCCCTGCGGCCACCCGCGGCCGCTGAGAGCCTCAGCGCGTGCATCATCACGCCGACCCATCAGCTAACCTGTCCAGGTCGCCCCTCGTGGGCGTCCACGGCGCTTGCGTGGCCGGGTGCGCTCCCCGCCGGGGGTGTTCACCAGGGCTCCGTCAAGCCCCGCCTCCGTAGCTCAGGGGATAGAGCACCGCTCTCCTAAAGCGGGTGTCGCAGGTTCGAATCCTGCCGGGGGCACAGCGCAATTAACCGCTGACCTGGGATTTCTCTCCCGGAGAAGCGCTCTACTCGGCCTCGGACCCCACGTCCGGGGCCGTTTGCGTGAGCGGTGCGTGAGCGGACAAGGCACCAGGCTCCGGTGTCTCTCCGGATTCCACGGCGCCATCCAGCACAGGTTCTGCGCCGGACGCTGCGGTCTTATCAAGCCCAGACTCGGCTTCTGAGTCTTCGTTTCCACGGGTTCCGCGTGCACGCGGAACAAGTCGGGCAGCCGCCTCGGCTATCGCGAGGTCGGCCTCGGGGAGCAGGCTCGTGTAGGTGTCCGCCGTGATGGTGATCGAGGAGTGGCCGAGCAACTCCTGTATGTCCTTGAGGTCGGCGCCTGCCGCGTGGGCAAGAGTTGCAGCACCGTGTCGGAGGTCGTGGAGCCGGATCGGGGGAAGGCCGATCTGCTCGGACAGTTCGATGAAGTGGCGCGTGACGTTGGCGGGATGGAGCGGTTCGCCGTTCTCGCGGGTGAAGACCCGACCGGACTCCACCCAGCCACTTCCCCACTCCTCGCGGTCTTTGTCCTGCTGGACGCGGTGCCGCTTCAGGGCCTGGACCGTATCGGAATCCAGCGCGATGGTGCGTGCGCCTGCATCGGTCTTGGGGTCGTCCTCGTACACCTCCCAGCCGTCCACGACGAGTTGCTTGGCAACGGTGACCAGCCCGGCGTCCAGGTGCGTGTCGGTCCACTTCTGCCCGCATGCCTCGCCGCGCCGCAGACCGCGGAAGGCGATCAGATGGAACAGCGCGTACAGCCGGTCTCCCGTTACGTGATCGAGGAATAGGCCGGTGTGCGCAGGTGTCCAGACCATGACGGGTGAGGGCTTCTCACCGGTGCGCTTCCAGCGGAGGATTCGCTCCTCGGTCCACACCAGAGCCTTGGGACGCTTGCCAGCGTCGAGCTCGACGTGGGCCGCGGGGTTGAAGGTGACGAGTTGCTGGGTGATGGCAGCATTCAATGCGGCCCTGAGAGTCGAGCGGATGCGCTGTCTCGTGGCAGGACCCGTTATTCGGCGGTAGGGCGGCATTTCCGCAATGGCCGCTTTCATCTTCTTGCGACGGGCACGGTGCTCCCGCCCTTTCCAGGGAACCTCGGCGAGATCCTCGATTGCCTTACGGCGTGCGGCGTTCGCCTCTGCGATTTCCACGTTGTCTTCGGCAATGGCTTCGAACATCTCCGACAGGTGGGCAACTCGCAGACGGTCCAGCCGGAGCTGACCAATCCGCGGCCTGAGGTGCACTCGGATGTTGCTCTCATCGCGGCTGATCGCGCTTTGGCGGCCCTTCTTTCCCGCCAGCCAAATGTCCAGCCACTCCCCGACCGTGAGTCGACTGGTCAGATCCAGACCGTGGCTGAGGCGCCGTCGCGTCGCCTCTACGTCCGGGAGCGTGGCCTTCTCTGCGGCAACCTTCTCCAGCAGCTCGGCGACCTGGTCCAGAGCCTCACCGTCGTCGCTGTCGGGGATGTTGAGGAGGGCGCGTATGTGGTCGAGGTCGGCTTGTGCGGCTTTGAGGGTGTCGTAGCCGGCGCGGTTGAAGGAGCGGCGGGTGCCGTTTTGGCGGGGTGGGAGTTCCTGGCGGATGGAGTAGGTGCCGTGTTTGCGGCTGCTGCGTTTGGGACAGGCCGTGCCGAGTGGTTTGCCGGTTTTGGGGTCGCGGCAGTAGCAGCGGCGGTAGGTGGAGCCTTTCAAGCGTCCTCCTCAGGGGAGTTGGGGGCGGGGCCGTGGGGGTGTTCGTCGAGGAAGACGAAATATCGGGGGAGGGTGGGGGGGCGGAGGTCGGCACTGCGCATCTGGGCGCGTACACGGCGGAGTGCGGTGTAGTCGTCGGCGAGGCTCTGTTCGTGGTGCTCGGCGCTGCGGAGGGCACTGCTGCGCTTGTCGGGGTCGTTCGCCATGCTGGCCTGCTGGCGCCGGGACTTGGCGTATCTCCTGGCTTCTTCCGCGGAGGTGAGAACGGCGTGGTGGAAGCGGTGCAGGCGCAGGCTCCAGTCGGTGTGGAAGGTGTCGTCCTCGCCGGTGAACCAGGTCAGCGCGTCCCAGGGCGATCCGGCCCCTCTCAGGGGCAGTTGGGCGTAGGTGCTGATGTGGCCGACGGGGATGATGAGGCTGATGGGGTTGGTGTCCAGGGCTTTGGCCAGGACGATGACGTCGACCAGGGGCAGTGAAGTTCGGCGTCCGGACTCCATGTTGGCGATCACGTTGCGGGGGATGGGGTAGCCGATCTCGCTGCAAACCTCGGCCAGGCGTTCAGCGCTCATGTGTCGCTCCTTTCGTCGGCGGCGTACTTCGGCGGCCACGGTGGCGGCGACCTGCGCCGACCAGTCCAACTCATCATCCTCATCATCGTGTGTCATGAAGACACAGTAGCTCTCGCTAGCCTTGTTTGTACTGCCGGGAGACGGCCGCGACCGCCGCGTCCGCCGAAGGCAACGACGAGAGGGAGCACTGCACATGAACGACGAACCCGAGAAGCCCGCCGGCCGGCGGAGGGGCATGAGCCAGGGCGAGGTGCTCGAACTTCCTGCCACGGTTGACCTGGAGACCGCCAACCGTGCCCTGGGGTTGGGGCGGAGCAAGGGCTACGAACTCGCCCGCCAGGGCCACTATCCCTGCCGGGTTCTGCGGCTGGGCAACGCCTACCGGGTGGTGACCGCCGACCTGCGGTCCCTGCTCGGCCTGGCCGTCTAGCGCCGGATGCTACACACCATCTATATGTCTCAGAGACACAGATTCGCTGGACTGTTGCCAGCAGCCGGTCGTAGGTTGCTGCTCGCCGACCGAGAGGCGGTGCATGAGGAAGGCCCTCGGGGCTGCCACCCCGAGGGCCGAGGACGCCCCAACTGATCGCGTGTGATGACGAATCGGTGGTGCGGGGCCTGCCAGCCCCGCACCACCGGGTGAGGAACGCCTATGGACAACCCTACGACCCAGCCCGACCCCGCAGCACCCCCCTCAGCAATCCCCTCACCGGGTGACGGGGAGCAGCCACAGCCCGAGAGCGGCCCGTCCGCGAGTGAAGCCGGCATCCCGGCAGCGCAAGACCGGAACGCCGACGGCGGTGGCCACGATCTGGAAGGTACGGGTGCCGATTTCGGGCCTGCGGACCATCCCACCGCAGAAGACAGCGAGGGTGCTGAGCTGCTGGATGAGCTGCGCTCGGTGCTGGGCCGGTATGTGATTCTGCCGAGCGCGGAGGCGTTGCATGCGGTCACGTTGTGGGTGGCGGCGACGCATCTGCAGCACGTTTTCCAGCATGCGCCGAGGCTGGCGGTGGTCGGTCCGGCCAAGCGGTGCGGCAAGTCGAGGCTGCTGGATGTGATCACCGAGACCGTGCACAAGCCGGTGATCACCGTGAACGCCAGCACAGCGGCGATCTTCCGGTCGGTGACCGCGAATCCGCCGACTCTGCTGGTGGATGAGGCCGACACGCTCTTCGGCAGCCCGAAGGTGGCGGAGAAGAACGAGGACCTGCGCGGGCTGCTGAATGCCGGTCACCAGCGAAACCGTCCCGCTCTGCGCATCGCCGGGCCCGAGCACCAGCCGGTCTCCTTCCCCACCTTCGCCATGGCCGCTCTGGCGGGGATCGGTGACCTGCCCGACACGATCATGGACCGTGCGGTGGTGGTGCGGATGCGCCGCCGCGCACCGGGCGAAAGAGTGGCTACCTTCCGCTCCCGCCGTGACATCCCCGCTTTGCATCTGCTGCGCGACCGGCTCGCCGCCTGGGCCGGTGAGGTTGCCGAGCTGGCGGTGGAGCGGGAGCCGCGCATGCCGGTTGAGGACCGCGCCGCCGACACCTGGGAACCCCTCGTGGTGGTCGCTGACCTTGCCGGAGGGGCCTGGCCTGGTCTGGCGCGGTCGGCGTGTGCGGCGATGAGTGCGTTCGAGGCCGGGCAGGACGAGGAGGGCGGGCTGAGGATCCGCATCCTGGCCGACATCCGCACCGCGTTCGCCTCCTGCGGCGATCCCGAAGCGCTGGCCACCACACGGCTGCTGGGGATTCTGAAGGAGGATGCGGAAGCGCCCTGGGCCGAGTACGGCACCAGCGGACTCACGCCGCGCGGGCTGCAGCTGCTGCTGAGGGACTACGGCATCACCTCGGCCAACATCCGCTTCCCCGACGGCATCCAGGCAAAGGGCTTCGCCCGCAACAAGTTCCTCGACGCCTGGTCCCGCTACTGCCCCACCCAGGCCCCAGCGGCTCCCGAGGGCTGACCCGCATCGACTGGTCCCACCCGTCCCCGCCCAGCTCACCGCCGGGACGACTCACTGGGCCGCAACGAGTCGACCCGTCACACCCCCTCCACCCGTCCCTGTGCTGACCAGCCACGCAACCAGTGGGACGAGTGCAACGCCAACAACCCCCCTGCAGCAGGCGCGCGCAGCGTTCCGGCCACGCCTGCCGACACCCTCCACCCCCTGGAGACACCCCGCATGACCCACCCCGCACCCACCCACCACCCCACCACCACGAGGCCGCTTGCCCGCCGGGTGAGCGGCTGGGACCGCGCCGCGATCCTCGCCCTTGGCGCAGCCGCCTGCGCGCTGTCGTATGACGCGCTGCAGCAGATGGCCATCGCCATCCACATACGCGGCCCGCTGACCTACCTCTTCCCCCTCGTCATCGACGGGTTCATCGCCTACGGCGTCCGCGCACTCCTCGTCCTCAACACCGCGCCCTTCCGGGCACGGCTGTATGTGTGGACGCTCTTCGGCACCGCTACCGCCGCCAGCCTCTGGGCCAACGCCCTCCACGCCATCCGCCTCAACAACCTCGCGGAATCCGGCGGACTGCGCCTCGGCGACATCACCGTCGGCCTGCTCTCCGCACTCGCACCCCTCGCCCTCGCCGGCGCCGTCCACCTCTACATCCTCATCGCCCGCCAAACCGACACCGGCACACAGCCGGACCACAGCGCGGAAGCCTCACCGCCCTTCGACGAAGCGGACGTGTCGGCTTCCGTGCAAAGCGACGAGATACCGGCTCGCAGGATGCGGCGCATCGGCCGCCCACCCGGCGCAGAACTCCCCGAACTCCTCGACCTGGCACGGCCGCTGTTCGCAGCGCACGAAACCCCCACCCGCGAGACGGTCCGCCACACCATCCGCACCGCCGGACACAGCATCAGCGAAGACCGCCTCACCCAGATCATGACCACCCTCCGCACCGACCCCACTCCCCGGACCGGGGACTGACCGGAACTCCCCGCAGGCCAAACCCGATACGCCCCAGGACGGTCCACGGTCCGCAGCCCCAGCGGACCGCCTCGCGCAGCAACTACGGCAGTTCGGTCGAGCATCGGGCCACCCCAGCGGACCGCTCCTCACGGCCCGGACCGGTCCGCAGCTGGCCAAGACCCAGCCACCTCCGAAACTCCTCTCGCCACCCAACACGCCACGGAGAACGCCGACATGCACGAAACACACCACGAAACCCCGCCCGATCAGCAGCAGATGGCAGACCACCCCAGCCGAAGCGCAGCAAGTTGTGGGGTAAGGAGTCCTTACGCCAGCCCCGCCCCAGGGGTGGCGGAACAGGAGGCCGGCCCGGGGGTGCCGACCGAAGAGGACGTGGGCGGATCGCCGGCGCATGCTGCCGCGCCGCGTCGTCGGCTTCGCCGACGCTCTCTGCGGGAGGAGCGGGTCCATCCGCGGTTCAGCCCGCAGGAGATGGAAGACGTCCGACGGGCCGCAGCAGCCTCCCGGATGACTCCGGCCGGCTACGTGGCCGAAGCGGGCCTGGCAGCCGCCCGGTCCGAGAACCCGGAAGCGGCCGTGGCCGACTACCGGCGAACGGTAAAGGAGTTGATGGAATCCAACCGCCAGGCCGCCGCGGTCGGCAACAACCTCAACCAACTCACCTACCACCTCAACAGATCCGGGGGGCCACTGCCCGAACAGGCAGTTATCCACAGGCTTTCGGAACGTGTGGATGACGTACTCGAAGCCATCGACCAGGCAGTCGAGAGCCTGGTCCGGCAGTAGCGGGTGATACCGAAGATCATCCTGGGGAAGACCAGCGCCCAGGGGCTGATCCGCTACCTCTACGGGAAGGGCAAGGCCAACACCCACACCGACCCGCACCTGGTCGCCTCGTGGAACGGCTTCGCCCCCGACCCCGGCCGCAACCCCCACCACACCAAGGCCCAACTGGCCCGGCAACTCGACCAGCCTGTGCGCATGCTCGGCGACCATGCACCCGAGACGAAGATCTGGCACTGCCCCGTCCGCGCAGCCCCCGGCGACCGGCACCTGAGTGATGAGGAATGGGCCCAGATCGCCCGCCGCATCGTCCACGCCACCGGCATCGCCCCAGAAGGCGACACCGAAGCGTGCCGCTGGGTCGCCATCCGCCACGCACCCGACCACATCCACATCGCCGCCACCCTCGTGCGTCAGGACGGGAAACGCCCCCATCGCAGCTTCGACCGCAAGGCAGCCCAAGCCGAAGCTCGCCGCATCGAAACTGACTACGACCTACGCCAGCTGAACCCCGGCGATGGCACCGCAGTGAAACGCCCCACCAGCAAGGAGCACTTCAAAGCCAAGAGACAGGGCAACGCCGCCACAGCACGGGAGATCCTGCGCACCCGCGTACGCCGCGCGGTTGCCGCAGCAGCCAACGAGCCCGAATTCTTCACCCTCCTCGAAGCCACGGGCGTGGAGGTGAAGCGTCGGATCGCACCCTCCGGCGACCTGCTCGGCTACAGCGTCGCCCTCCCCGGCGACACCAACAAGCACGGCGAGCCCGTGTGGTTTTCCGGCTCCTCCCTCGCCGGCGACCTTTCCCTGCCCAAGATCCGCCACCGCCTCACCGCCAGCACATCGGAGGAGAATGCCCCACCCGGACGCACACGCAAGGGCAACCCGTGGCACCACGCAACGGCCGCCACCGAACGCATCCCCCACCACCTCACCCACGGCGACGACACCACAGCCCAGGGCCAGTTGGCCGCCCTCGGCGAGACGCTGGACCTGCTGCCACTCACAGCTCCCGAGGCCGCACGGGCACAACTCCAGCACGCCACCACCGCGTTCGAGCGCGCCACCCGCTCCCGCATCACCCCCGACCACAACAGCGCCCGCGTCCTGCGGCACAGCATCAAGACCATCCTCCGCGACCCCGCCCCCACAGGCGACGGCGCCAGCATGGCGATGCTCATCGACGCCGCCCTCATCGCCGTTGCCTACGCGATGCACTGGCACCGCACCCACCAACACGCCCAGCAACAAGCCGCCGCCCGACAGACCCTGCACCACCTACAGAGGGCCTATCCCCACATCGCCCAGCCGGTCCTGCAAGGCTTCGCCCGCCGCGCCCCCGGGCCACAGACGCAGCATCGCTACGCTCACCAACTCCAGCAGGCCGTCCCCGCACACGCCGACCGCATCCTCAACGACCCCGCCTGGAACGCACTCACCACAGCACTCGCCGAAGCGGAAATCGCCGGACACGACGCCACCACCCTCCTCGACCACGCCGTGCGTCAGCGCACCCTGGACGACGCCCACAACCCCGCAGCAGCCCTCACCTGGCGCATCCACCGCCTCGGACACCGCCACACCCCCAGCCCTCGAGCCCAAGCCGCCAAGACCCGCACCACCCCCACACCGTCGCCGCGACCGATTGCCGACGCGGCCACGCCCACGCGTCGGACTCCTCCGCGCCGCTGAGCCCAGCGGACGCGGGGTCTGCGGAGCCAACTGATGCGCACCGAGAAGAGTGTGGTGCTGTCATTGGGGCAAGGAACTGCGTCGGAGTCGGCTCGACTCCACGCGCGCTATTCGCTCCACGGCAGCTATGTCGGGAGAGCGCTTGGCGAACGGGAGTGATCCGCACTCCCGATGGGTGTCCCGTGCGATGTCAGAGAAAGATGCCACCCTGCTGGGCAGCGCTGATCATTGCTGCATCCGCTGGGAGGGTCTCATGGTTTCTCTGGTCAACCTGATGCGTTCACGAGGCACTCGCGGTGCCCATACATCTGCGCCTCCCGCTGAGGGCAGCAGCCCCACCGCCCCATCCATGGAGGAGGAAACCGCAGGTACCGTTCCCCTGCCGTACTTCAACCGCAGGATCAAACTCCTTGTGGAGGTCCTCGACCAGCCGGACGAAATCGTGCTGGCGACGCAGCTCCTCCGGGAACGAGGCTGGGCCGTGCGACAAGCGACACCTGCGGACTCCCCGAGCGCTCGCTCGGGTTTCACAGCACTCATCGTCGAGGTGCGGTTACGAGGCGCGCGACTGGGAGCCTGCCGGCACGCACGATCGCAGGTTCGCTCGCTCATCGAGCAGCGGAAACTTGCCGCGTGGGTTCGTGACGCCTCCATCGTGGAGCCTGACCTGCCCCGGGTCTCAACGACGTACCACGTCCACCGCCGTACACCTCCCGGCGCTGGGGGCTTGAAGCGCTGGGTGCTGAAGCACTGGGAGGCGTCAGGGGGCGCCGACATACAACGCGCGCTTGTTCTCCCCGGCCCCTCGGATTCTCAGAAGGCACGCGCGGAATTTGCGCAACGTACGCTCGGTGGGCCGCCGTTTGATGCCGAGATCCACGACGTGCGTCTCGGCGCCGCACCGAAGGAGGAGGCAGCGGACGTCGCTGGCCGGACAGGAGGGCTGCAACCACGCAATTCCCGCGAGGTCGCAACTTTCCTTGGCCTCGTCGTAGTGCTCCTTGGCAGCGGCATCGCCATCCACGCAACCGAGAGCCCATGGGCACTTTTCGGTCTGATACCAGCAGCAGGCCTGTGCTGGCCGCTTGGTGCCTGGGCTACAAGTAACGAGCCCCGGCCTGTCCTGTTCAGGCTGGCAATAGGCATTCTCTTCACAGGTGCCTTCACCTGGCTCGGCTACCTCTTGGCACGGAGCGCACTCGGTCCCGTTCCTATTCTGGTGTTGGTCGCGGCCCTAACAGGTTTGGGTATTGGGCTTGCATTCGGTGTCTGGCACGCGCTGAGTCATTCATGGATCAGCCGCAACATCAGTTGGCTCTTGCCAGCGCTTATTCCCCCGCTCGCGTTCGTGCTTCCGATCGCAGGGAGGTTTCTGCACACCTACTATTTGAGGGAGAAATTCGGAATACCCGCCGATACCGTTCCAATTGCCTTCTACTCCCAGTACTTCGTGGCAATGAAACCGATGGCAGTCGCATCGGCCATTGTCTTCATCTTCCTGGGTATTATTGGCTGGGTACGTCACTTCCACTGGGGAGGGGGCGCACGTGAACTAACGCTTATGATGTGGCCGTTCGTCCTCCTTGTTTACTTGCTCACCGCAGTACAGGTCAGTCTGGGAGATACCTCGGATGCTGCTGAGAGGACGGCTGCGCGAGCCCGAGCCGGCGACGCACCAGGCTCCTACTACGGCATTGTCGGCAGCTTGGTTTGCGTTCAACCTCTCGGCAAGGACATTCCCGTGCTCAACGGTCCTCTCCCGCGCAACCATCCCGTGCTCAGCTTTGGCAGCACGGGGGACTACCTGTGGGTCTGGGATCCCAAGCGGGACGGCAGGAGCGGACAAGCAGTACGCGTCCGTTCAGAAGACGTTGCCGTACTCACGCGCACTGACCGCTCTGACCGTCGGTGCCCACGACGGGCGACAGATGGTTCATAGCTTTGGAGCCGTCTTCCACAAGGTTGACGTGCGCTGCCACGTTCTTGGCTGATCTGGGCGGCATCGTTGCGAGTGGATGAGTCCTGAAGCTGGCCAGTGGAGTTGGACTGCGGCGTCGGGAATGGCGTGGTAGATGGCTGCCGCAGGTTCACGTCGTTGCAGGCCAGCTCCTTGGTGTCAGGTGTTCGACTCGGGGAAGAGTATCTGGGGCCTATGTACGGCCCCAGCTGCGGTGATCTGAGATTCCAGGTCGGAGAGGAGTGAGTCGGCCACCACTTCCTCCACCACCGAAGCGACGTGCTCTGCCATGGCGGGGGCAAGCGCTGGGTCCCAAGGCGCTTCAGTGAGCCTTCCTGGAGTAGGGCCGTGGTTGTGTCGGGCGATGGCGGCGCGGTAGTCCTGGGCTTTCATGCGCCAGGCGGCGGCGGAGGTCTTGTCCAGGACGTAGGCGGCGATGCGTATGCCTTCGCCGTCGAAGTCGCCGTGGTAGCGCAACTCGGCTCCCTCGGCGGCCAGCATGCGGAGGAGGTGGATGACCGCGCTGTTCGGCCATCCTGACGTACAGACCAGGGGCGGGCAGTAAGGGCCGAAGCGGCGAAGGGCGAGCGCCATGATGCTGGGATTCTCGGTGATGTGCACGGGCACTGCGGGGAAGCGGAACTCGCCCGGTGCTCGGAGCTGGGCGAGGGTGAGAGATGCGGCTTGTCCGGCTTCGGTGCAGGCGTTTGTTACGCGGCTCAGCGTGCCGTGGCCATCAGGACATAGTCCTGCAGTGAGGACGGTCGTGGAGAGTTCGTCGTCGGCGATGCCGGCCCGCGCCCATAGTGCGCGTCGTTGCTGTGCGCCGTCTGGTGGCTCAACGCCGTAGACGGTCGACAGAGCTCGAAGAACAAGGGAGGACAGGCGAGTTCCGTCGTCCAGCGCGTGCGAGTCGCCGTCCAGCGTGTGTGCTGCGAAGACCGGCAGGGGTTCCCCGCCGGCGGGCAGGGCGGCGAGTACGGTCAAGGCCGCGGAGAGCAGCTCTCGGGTTCGGGTTACCGAGCCGTGGATGAGGCCTGCGCCGCGACAGTGCGTTGCCCAGTCGGCGAGCGCCGGTTGGGACCGCACAGTGTTGTGAGCTTCCAGCCAGGCCCACAGCGCGGCTCGCTCGTCGTTGGTGCGGCGTCGGTCGGCTGCGCGGTCGTCGATGGGGCCGACGATGTCGGCGACGACCTCGCGAACCGTACGGCCGTCGGTTTCGGCGAGGGCAGCTTCCAGTCGGGTGAGTGCGATGAAGGGTTTGGCGTCCGGCAGCCGGTCCAGTCCCAGCAGGTCGGCCAGGGCTTCTCGTTCAGCGTCGTTCAACGGTCCGATGCGAACTCGGCTGACGGGCCGGCCGGATGACAGGCGGTCGTGGAACGCTAGCCAGACGGGGCGCAGTTCGGGTCGTCGCAGAGAGCGGTCGCTCACGCCGGGACTTCCTCCGTCTCGTCCGGCTCCAGTCCGTTCCCGTCCCAGACGAAGCGTGCGCTGGTGACGGCGTCGTCGCCGTCGGCACCGGTGATCAGTTGGTGGACTGCGATGCCGGCGAGTTCGCGGTACGTGGCCCACTCGTGATCGGAGGTGAGCATCAGGTCGAGGTCGAGTGCGCTGAGTAGAGCGAAGACCTGTCCGCGGTTGACCGTGTCGACACCGACGAAGACCTCGTCCAACAGGATCGGCCGGGGTGCCTCCGGTACGGCCTCGTAGTGGGCGGCCACGGCAGCAAAGAGCGGCAGGTGCAGGGCGATCGCCTTCTCACCTCCGGACAAGGCGCCGTGCATCTTCTTGGTGAGCAGTTGCCAGCCGTGGCCATTGGCCCGGTCGAGTTTGACGACGAACTGGTGCCAGGCGGTGTAGTCGAGTACCTCGGATAGTTGTTCCTCCCAAGTGGCCGCTGTGTTCCTGGCTTTGGCCTCCTCGATGCGACTGCGGAAGAACGCGTGCAGGGCCTCCCGGTCAGTGTCTGTGACTCGGCCGGGGTCCTTGAGGAGCAGCTCGCGGGCGGTGCGGGTGCCTGGTGGCAGATCCGGATGGATCTGCCACACCAGTTGGACCGCGACGTTCGAGGCTGTGCGGACACGCTCCAGGTGACCGTTCATCCGGTCGACGAGTTCATTGGCCTGGCGGATGCGGGCCGCCAGGTGGCGCCGGGTGTCTCCGGTCAGGGTCTGGTCGAAGAGGCGGCGCTCGGCGGTGGTGATGTCGTCGCGGCTGCTGTCGCGCTCGGCGGTGAGGATGCGGAGCAATCCCGTGGCCCCGACTCGCACGCCGTCCATCGTGGCGGCGAAGACCTGTACGTCCTCATCGGGTTCCAGGTCCAGGTCGGTGCGTTGGCCGAGCAGGGGACGTGCTTCGTAGACGGTTTCGAGGAGTCGGGTGGCAGCG
This sequence comes from Streptomyces sp. CNZ301, assembly GCF_004217425.1. Classification (NCBI taxonomy): domain Bacteria; kingdom Bacillati; phylum Actinomycetota; class Actinomycetes; order Kitasatosporales; family Streptomycetaceae; genus Streptomyces; species Streptomyces sp. CNZ301. Next base: position 5,357,428 of record NZ_SHLG01000001.1, on the reverse strand, counting down.
TCGCTGACGTTGCGCGGTTCGTGAGGGATGTTGGGCCACTTCGCAGCGACGCTGCGGGCGGACTCAAGGGTGGCCCGTGTGCCGTCTTGTGCGGTGAGTTCTACTGAGACACCCGCGTCTTCGGGGAGGCCAAGAAGGCACAGGTGCCGGAACCTCTGCGCTGCCACGTCCCTGGCGCTGATGGCCTTGTCGCGCTCCTCGGCGTCTTGGGTCATCGTGGCCTGCAGCCGGCCAATGCGCTGATCCAGCGCCCGGAGCTCCTCGTTCCTGAGCCGCACGTTGTCGCGGCCGCGGTGGTGCTCCTCCCTCATCTCGTAGATGCGAGCGGCCACTTGACGGAAGTCCTCGCCGACGGTGCTCTCAACTGCTTCCAGCTTGGCCCTGAGCCCCGATGACTCGGACTCGGCAGTCTCAGCCTCCTCAGCATGCTCCTGCGCGGCGGCGAGTGAGCGAGCAGCTTGACTGCCGGCCGATGTTGATCGCTCCACATCGGCTGACCAGCGCAAGCAGGCGTCTGCCCAGGCGTCGGCCATGTCGCGGAACGTATCGACGGCGGACGATAGGTCCTTGAGAAGGCCCCGGTTAGTGGGCAGCCCATACTCCGCGGACAAGCGGCTGAGCTGTCGGAGGGACTTCGTAACGTCAGCCTCTCGCTCCTCAAGGAGCTTCGCTGCAGCTCGCAGGGCGTCGTCCCGGACGCCGATTCCTTCCTCTGCCCGGTCCCAGAGCCGCCGTTTCTCGTTGAGGTCCCAGTACCGGGGGCGCGCGGAGAGGTCGGCGTTCAGACGGTTGCGACGCTCGCCCAGTTCGCGGATCTGCGCCTCGCAGGTGGCGATGGTGCTGTTCACCTCGATAAGGCGCTCGGTGAGTTGGCCGATGCGACGAGCCCGGGCCCGCTCCCGGGCGAGGGCTCCGATGTGGGCCGGCTCGTCCTTGGCCCACGTGCCGGTCGCGGATGCCAGCCGCCAGCTGCCGTCCGCACCGACCGCGGCCAGGTGCTCGTTTGGCAGCCGCGGACCGTAGGAGATGCCGCCGAGAAGCCGCGAGATCGAGTCGGCGGGAACGAGGATGTCGGCCTCCGGACGCAATACGTCCAGAAGGGATGCTCCTGGAGCCGGAACCGCCCACGCGCCTTCGACCCAGGTGTCATGCCCTCGGAGCACCACTTCGCGGTCCGGTTTGACCCAGGCATCCAGCAGTCCTGATGCTTCCAAAGCCGCTTCGACACCTGCCTGCACGTCGACCGGTACGTCATCGTGGAAGGCCACCAGCCGCCAAAGCGGAGCGCCGGCAATCGTCGAACGGTCCGTGGTACGGGTGGGCGGGGGAGTGGGGGGCAGGTCGGCTTCCTGCCGCAGGGCTTCAATGCTCTCGGTGAGCGTTCCTCGCTCGTCCAGCGCCGCATGGCGAGCTGTATCGGTACGTGCCTCGCGGTCGGCGATCTCCCCAACCACGCTTCGCATCGCCGAGTCCACCAGTGACGCGACATCGTCCTCGACCGTCGTGAGCGAGACCAACGCCTCGACGTCGTCGAAGCGAAGCTCCACACACCCTGCGGCCCACTCGCGCAGCAACTGCGCCTGCTTCGTCAGCGCCTCTTCGTATACGCGGATTGCCTCGTCCCGCCGATTTACAGCGTCCGCAAGCCGATCGCGAGCCTCATCCAGCGATGCTTCGGCAGCCGCTCGGTCGCTCAACGCGCGGTCGTGCGCTCCGATGGCAGTGCCTACTTCGACAATCTGACCACGCCGTGCCTCGACCGCGCCACGCGCTAGATGGCGAGACCGTGCCACCTGATCGTCCCCGACGGACTCGGAGGTCTCAGACGGTGTGCCGATCATCGTCTTCGCTTCTTGATAGACGGACTCCAGACCCGCTGTGCGTGCCGCTCGATGGGCGTCTTCCGATGCCTCGCGTGCGCGATCGGCACACTCCTCGGCGCGTGCTGCGGCTTCTGCGGCGTGCTGCTCGTCCTCGCCTGCTTGTAGCTGCTTGGCATCTGCTGTTTCGCGAAGCCGTTTCGCCCGCCGTGCCGACTGTTCGAAGCTTCGGCGAAGTTGGTCCAGTTCTTCACCCTGCTTGTAGACGTCGCTCTCTTTGAGGCCCTCGATCCCGGCTTCCAGTTCGTCGGCGCGCTGCTGAAGCTCGTCTCTCTGCAGTTCCGTTGCCTGTTGGTCTCGCTGGGCCTGTTCGTGCTGTTCCGTGCTCTCCCGGGCCACGCGGGTGAGGTTGTCCATGTCGGTCGTTGCCGAGATCAGCTTCGCGGCGCCGGAGCGCAGCACCCGCTGGGCATAGCTGCGTTGCCGAGAGGCGATGGATTCGGCGGCTGAGACCTCTTCGTCCAACTGCCGCAGTTGTTCGCGCTGCCGGTCCAAACGCTCGAAACCCTCGGCGAGTTCGGTGATCTCTCCCTCACCGAGCGGTGGTAGTGCCCGAGAGAGCAGGGAGGAAAGCAGAGACGGGTCAAGACGTTCGGAGAGCTTCGGCTGGCGCAGCTGCAGTAGAGCCGTGATCAATGCCTCGTAGCGCTGCTCTCCCATTCCTGCGAAGAGGGTGCGCCGGACCGTGGTCCGGTAGTCGGTGGCTGAGGAATAGACCTCGCCGTGCCCCTGCAAGGCTTCCGCGAGTGCTGCCCTTGTGAGCGGCTGGTCTGTGCCGTTGACCAGGCAGAGCCCGCCGGGCTGGGCGATTCGCCGCGTAGTCGTGAAGTAGTCAGCGTGTACTGCGGTGGTGTGGACGCTGGCCTGTAGCCTTGCTCCGCAGGAGAACCACTGCTCTTCACCGTTCTCCGACGAGCGGCCGAACTCCATCCACACGTAGCCCACGCGTGTCTTGCCGGACGCGCCCTCACCCATCAGGTTCCAGTGCATCGTCCGTTCGGAACCGCCGAACGTGGACAGTCTGTTGGGCCTCAGACTCGCGTCGAAAAGGAAGGGCAGCAGCAGCTCCAAGGCCTTGGACTTGCCGGTGCCGTTCTGACCACGCAGCAACAAGCAACCTTCGTGGAAGGTGAAGGTCTCGTCGTAGTAGCGCCAGACGTTGAAGATGCCGGCGCGGTGCGGCTGCCAACGCTGCCGTTGCTGCGGAATTTCATGCTCGTCCGGTGTGTTCCCGTGGCTCACCGGAAGGTTAGTAACGCTCACCACAGGCCCCCTTCGATCGATTGACCGTCAACATCGGTGTTGTCCGCGGAGGGCTGTTGTCGTGGCTTCCACGAGGCGGTACCGATAGGCAGCTGGCCTCACGATGGTGCGGTCACCGATACGTTGGGCCAGCCCGAAGTCGCATAGGACCGCCACCGCATCGTGGGCCAGCCTCTGAGCCCCCTCTGCCGACTGGTACGCCTTGGCCCACCGCGGAAACCGCCGCAGCAACTCGGAACCAACCTCGGTGAGTTGTTCCGGGGTCGCCCCTCCGGGCACGTCATGGATCCGCTCAAGCAAGAGCAGTGCAGCCACCCGTGCAGTGGACGATTCATCTGGGAACCGGGCATCAGTGGCGATTGCATCCGGGTCGATGAGCATGAACCCCTCTGCGCGTTCTTCCAAGACGAAGCCGGCTTGTTCAACGGAACGGCGCAGAATCTGGCGGCCCGTCGGGGACGTCAGATACGACAGCTCGTCCTCGGTGAGGTCTCCGCGGTAGAGGACGGGATCATCGAAGAGTCGCCGCAGCACGGAGTGGCGCAGCCACAGGTTCCGCTGAGTCTCGGACACGGCGGCGGAATCGCTGCTCACAGCGTCGCCGGCCATTCCACCGTAACGCCGTTCCCGAGCCAGCCCTGTGAGCAGTTCCTCGAAGCGCAGCGAGACCTCTTCCGGCGGCACCGACAGCCTGGAGGCTCCGATAGGTGCAGCTGGAAGCCGCATCAGCAGCGTGGCGTCCACCCGGTACAGCACCTTCGCGTCCGCCGAGTCGACGAAGGACTCCGTGGTTCCGTCCACGGCCAGCAGTGCGCCGAAAGATTCCAGGAGCTTCAGCACGTCGACGAACGCCATGCGCTCCTGCCTGCTCATCGTGTCGAACGACGGCAGAGCCGGGTCCGAGGCGGTCGCCTGTACGGCGCGGTCGGCGAGCAACCCAATGGTGGTCACCGGCACGGACAGCAACTCGGCGGCCACAACGCACAGCAGCACGTAGCGCCGGCGGTCGAAGGGAGCCTTGCCGGAGCGCAGTCTGCGAGCCGGTCGAGAGGCGTCCGTGTCGGACCGGACCTTCGACAGCCGGGCGTATCCACGCCTGGGCTCGACCACCAGGCTCCAGCCGCAGGTGTAGTCGAACCACTTGGTCAGGGACTCCTTCCGCCGTCGAATGACATCGAAAGCAACGCGGTCTTCCCGTTCGGTGATCAGCGGACGGGCGAGGAGAAGTCGGATTCCCCGAGCGACATCCTCACGTTCCGCGACGACCAGTTGATTGGCCAAGCTGCTCATCCCGCGGCCTCCTTCGGGCCCGACCACGTCGCGGCCTGTCCGGCCCCAGCCGCGGTTTCGATGTGCACGATGAAGTCCGGCCCACTCAGGACACCTTTCGGCGTTCGCAGGAGGGCCATCATGCCGTCGGCAGCTGGACTCAAGGCGATATCCACCCTGCCGTCGCCAGTGCTGGCCCGCCGGACGCCCGAACCGTCCGGTCGGGTCGAGAGCGCCCTGCCGAGCAGATCGAGCAGCCGGTCGAACGCTCCGTTGTCCAGCTTGCCGAAGTCGGAAAGCCTCAGTGGGCCCTCCGTCCTCAGCGCACGCCACGCCTCTTGGAGCTCCGCCCGTTCCTGGCGGGCCCGTTCCGCCCGCGCCGCTTTGATGGCTGCGACGTCCCGTACTTTGCCGGTTCGAGCGAAGCGCTCCGTACGACCGCTCGTGCGCAGCAGGGCCGACACCTCGACCGGCGGCGCTTCCGCCCACGCCTGCGAGGAGGTGACCAATTCCGGGTCCGGGTGGGCGAGATGGGCGTGACGGGCTGATCCCAGCCCGAAAGCCACCGTCCACAGGCGGTGGAGATCCTCGTCCCCCGGGGCGGCCGCGAACCAACGGGCCAGCTCCCGGAAATCCTGTACGGCACTCGACGACCGGCGACGCGACTCGTTGATCCGATCAAGGACTTGAAGCAGCGAGACGATGGCCCGGCGAGCGACGTCGTGCAACCGGTCCACCCGCGGCCGGCCCCCGCCAGGAGGGAGAAACCACGCCTGCAGACCCGCCCATCGTGCCCGTCGACGCTCGAGCCAGGCAGGGCCCGGATCTTCCCCGGCCACCGGTGGCAACTCCGCCCCGCGCAACGCCCGTTCGTGGAGGACCGAGACGCCTCGCTCCTCCACACGGGCCACAGCCGCTGCGACCCCGTGCCCACGCTGATCCAGGTTGACGAGGAACTCCCGCAGGTAGGCCACCGTCGCGGCCTTTACCTCCCGGAAGACGGTCAGATCGGCTCCCTCGGCACGCAACAACCGCTGAAGTTCCCCGTTGAATGCCTTGGTGTTGTCCAGAAGGGCCTCAAGATGGCCTTCCAGCTCCTGCACAGTGCTGAAGATCCGGCGATCCGACGACGCAGGATTACCAGCCAGGACGTACAACTCGTCCAGCCGGTCGGTAATCGCCTCCAGCACCGCGGTCTGCAACGCTCCCGTCGTAGCGAGCACCGACAGTGCGTGCTGCACACCGGCGAACGCGGCTTCACCCCGCCGCGTCAGGGAGTACTGGAGATTGCGCCGCTCGTACTCCTCCGCGGTGCGATAGTTCTCCGCGTGGTTCTGGATGACATCCAGCAGACCCCAGCTCTTGAGCTTCTTCAGCGCGTCGTGAAGATCGTCGTCAGCAATCGCATTGAGCCAGCCGACCGTACGTAAGCGCCCGCGGACCTCATCCAGCCCGAGAGCCGTCTCCAGACGCTCGTTGGCCGCACCGAAGGCATGCAGAATCGCCCCGTACAGGTCGGCTCGATCACCTGTGGTGAACCGGAACATGTCCGGTGGAACCCTGCGCATGTAGTTCCCTCCCCTCGCGGCCACGGCCGGCTCCGAAGCCAGCCTTCAAACAACCGTAGATGCGGCCACCGACAACAAAGCTGGGAACGGACTCCCGGATGCCACGACCGCGTTGACCGACGTCGACATCGACTCCGGGGCTCGAACGGGCACAGGGACACACGAGGAGTGACCCAAGAGAAGGCCTAGCTTGAAGTCACTCGATCCCGCAGCCCACAACCCCGCTGCGGCCCTCACCTGGCGCATCCACCGCCTTGGACACCGCCACATCCCCAACCCCGGAGCCCTAGCCGCGAAGGTCCGCAACAACCCCACAACGTCAACGCGCTTCCCAGCCGACGACGCCACCCCCCGACGCCACACCCCCGTCGCCGAGGCCAACAGAGGGAGTGCAAGAGGACATAGGTAAGGCAATTTCAGTACGACTGTGCTGCGTTGCCGATCCCTCCAGCGGCTGGCCAGCGTTCACCCGCGCTCGAGTGCCTGATTCAGGAAGACGCGCTTCCTACATTGAACGCATGGCGAGAGGAAGACCGAACCTGGCCGACCAGCATCTGATGCGTGTTGCCGAGGCGTCGGGGATGAACCTGAGCGTGGCTCGATTGGAGCGGTGGCGTAAGGCGGGGCTGATTCCTCGTCCTGGGCCCGACACGCTGGTCCAGTGCGGTCGGAAACAGGTCTATCCGCTGGAGACGGCTCAGCTCGTTGTGGGGCTTCTGACGTGCTGCGCGCACAGTAGAACGATAGACGATCTCGCGTTGCTTGCGTTCTTCAGCGAGGTTCCCGTACCGATCGAGCCGGTGAAGGCTGCCCTCGCGCGAACCTACTTCACGCACAGGGTTGCGCAGCAATCAAAGGAGCAGCAGCTCTTTGAGGCCATCCCTCAGGTACACCGGGAGGCTGATTCGGCGGAGTACAACTGGGCCGAGGTCGCTGCCGATCTGGACATGCAGCAACATCGCGACGCTGTGCGCCAGATGAGAGCGAATCTCAAGAGGAACAAGGAGCTGGCCAACGCAACCCGTATTGAGCTCGATCAACGAGTCCGAGGAGTCTTGATCTGGCTGAATGCGCCAGCCTTGCCGGTGCACGACGCAGAGTACATGGCGGATTTGCGCTGTGCGCTGGCCTTCCACGGCCCACCTGAACAGTCTCGGGCTGCTTGGGTACTTGCGGCTCTCTGCCACAGCCAGCAGCGGGCCGTGTGGCGCACGACCTCTGGCGAGCAGCGTTTCGAAGAGCTGATGGCACTCGAAGAGGTCGAATTGCTGCACCTCCGGGACCTGGTGCGGGAATCGCTGGACGCCATGTGGTGCATGGCAACCGAAGGCAAAGGCCAGCGATTCGATGTCGGTTCGTCTGCGTCGGCGCGACTCGCTGGCGGCATGCTGATTGAGTGGATGGGCGCCCGGCACGTCCACTCACCAGGCTCTCGCCCAGCGCAAGTCCTCCTGGACAGTCTGCACAGCTTGTGGTCGCAGTGCGCGGCTTCCGCCGACACCGATGCCAGCGGCGAAGGAAGATCAGCGTTCATAACCCGGACTCGTTCTGACAGGGGTAGCTGACGTGTGAAGTCCGGATGTAGCGACGGTCTGTCCCGGGACACGCCCAACTCCCCGTCTACCTCACGGATGAGCCACCCTCGCCCGGGTTCTGCCGGTCGACTCGACGCAGGGAGACCGTCGACAGAGTCCACAACCAGTCACACACAGAAGCACTTGTGCAATGAGTCGTACATCAACTAAAGTGCAGAGTCCGTTGAAGTGCTCAAATAGAAAGTTGGCCAGAGGAGTCGTCTGCATGAGTGTGCCTCTTTCCCCCTGGGTCGCCGAGGTGTTCGGCAATCAGGCCTTGGCGATACGCGTCGGTCTCGGACAGGCACTGCGAAACATGCAGGCCAACGCATTGGCGGCCCACGAACAAGCCGAATCTCGCACCAACCACACGTACGGCTCGGCACGGTGGCAGGGGCAGTTCGAGCGCTTGCAGGAAGAACTGCAAGATCTGCCGGGTGCCACACCAGTGAAGCCGTACAACTTCCCGTTCGAGTTGATGCTCATCGGCAAAGGGCTGCTCTACCCCTTCCAGTACTCCAAGACCGCCTCTGATGTGCGCACCGCGCGCATCCCCAGCGAGTCGCAATTGGTGAAGGAGCTGTTCACGTTCGCACCCGCGCCTGCCCATACGCAGGGCGCGTTCGACTTCGATGACTTCATCGAAGGCACTATGTCAGTCGAGCCGCGGGGTGGCCTTGCCAATGTTCCCTCTGGCACTCATCTGATCCTGGTGCCCTTCGCCTGCAACGTCTCCGAGCTGTTGGAGGCGCACTGGGGCATTGCGGCCCTGGGCGAGGGTCGCCGACTGCAATGGACGACCGACCCTGAACTCATCCCTCTCCCCGCAACCGTCACCTCGCCGGGGCAACGTCTGGCCAGCGTCCCCTCGCAGCCGGCATCACCTGCGGCAGAGCACGCCCGCTTCGATCATGGAACAGAGCCAGCCCTTACCCTGTCGTCGCGTGCGGATGCGGACCGGGAGCGGGACGTTACGCCGCTGACCGAGGCAGAACCAGTCGAGGACCAGGCCGGCGAAGACGATGCGACTCACTAGGCAAGACCCCCTTCCAAACATGGAGGCGCGGGGCGCCACACCACGTGCCATTTGGGATGCCTTTGATCCCGCCCGGCTGACGCAAGCACGGCGCCTGGCCGAGATGACGAAGAAGGACGTCGCATCTGCCCTTGGGGTGACGCCGGCCGCTGTGGGCCAGTACGAGACCGGCGTCACCCGCCCCCGCCCCGACCTCATCCCCCGCTTGGGCGAGGTACTCAACGTGCCCGCCAACTTCTTCCTCGCTGGACGCCCCGCGAACCGGCTCGACGCCTCCATGGCCCACTTCCGCAGCCTGCGCAGCACGCCAAAATCGCACCGCGAGCGAGCCCTGGCCTTCGCCGAACAGGTATGGGAACTCACCTACGCCGTCGAGCATGAGGTCCAGCTGCCCCTCGTGGACCTTCCTGGCTTCGCCGGCGGAGAAGTCCACCCTGGGGCAGAACTGCCTACCGACCCTGCCGCGGCAGCACGTGAGTTGCGACGTCGTTGGAACTTGGGAGAAGGGCCGGTTACTCATCTAGTGCGGCGTATGGAATCCCACGGCATCGTCGTCATCATGCCTCCGGCCTCAGACTCATCCGCCTCAACAGTGGATGCCTTCTCCACCCGCGCTGCCAGGCCCCTCGTGGTCCTCACAGCCAACCGGGCCGATGACGTCTATCGGCACCGATTCACAGCTGCCCATGAACTTGGCCACCTCGTACTCCACGGCGACGCGACCGGCGACAGCCGCCAAGAGAAGGAAGCCGACGCGTTTGCCGCCGAGTTCCTCACCCCCCAAGAAAGCATCCTCCCGCTCCTTCCGAAGCGGATGGATCTAGCAAGGCTTGCTGAACTCCGCCAGATCTGGGGCGTTTCCATCCACTCACTCGTCTACCGGTGCCGGGAGCTGGGACTCATCTCCGATGCCACCGCGAGCCGCACTTACCAACGTCTCCGGGCGCTGCAGGACCAGCCTGGATTCGCCCCTGAACCCGTATCGAACTACTCCGGAGAACAGCCGGCCCTCCTACGGCAAGCCTTTGAACTGGCCTCAAGCGAGACAGGCCTGTCAGTGACGAAGCTGGCGCACAAGCTTGCATGGAATGCCACGCGGGTCCGCGAACTTCTCAGTGTCCAAGAGCAGCGCCCCGTCCTGCGCCTCGTGGAGTAAGTAGCCTGTCGCGGACTGGCCCAACGCAAACCGCCCGCAATGTGGCCTCGACGCGTCGCTTGGCCCACTTCAAGCCAAACGTGTCTGGCGGAATGTGCAGGGTCAGCCTGTTGAGCGAATCATCACCGTGAGGCGGGGTGAGGCCGGCGATGGCTGGCTGTGACCGATGTCCCGGTATCCCCATGACTTGTACAGGGCATGGACCTTCCCGTCTCCGGCTGCTTCGTTGACCATGAGCGTCACGTACGGCTCATCACGGCCTGCAAGGAGCGTGTCGTGAATGTGTCGCGCTACTCCGGTTCCCCGCCACGCGGGGCACACCCCGATCTCTTTCAGCGCCAGGGCTGCGTGCACGGTGTACTTCTCGATGGGCGGTGGAGTGGTGCGCTGCCAGTATCGGTCCCCGTCCTCGATCGTGTTGCCGTAGGCGTACCCCACCGGGTGCTCGCCGTCGTAGGCGAGTACCGCCTGAAAGCCGGGCTCGGCGCCGTGCCTGTCCAGCCGCTCGCCGAAGGAAGAGACCGCATAGTTCGCAAGGTGGAGCAGCGGTGCCCGCACCTCGGCATACACGTTGAGCAAGTCGGCGCGGACGGCGTCCAGTTCGGTGAAGGAGCGCAGTTCGATGGCGGGTGCCGAGGTCATGCGTTGGGCCTCCAGGCGGCGGTGTGCTCGGTCCACGTGCTCACGCTGGCACTGCCCGGTGCGGTGGCACGGAGGGCAGCGCCGAACTCCTGAAGCATGCGCGATACCCGGGGGTGATGGGTAGCGGCCTCCGCCGTCACGTTCATGGCTGTACCCGTGGCGGTGTCGACGTCGCCCTGGGCGAGCTGTGCTTGTGCGAGGCGGCTGGTGGCGATGGCGCGTGAGCGCTGCATGTGCGGCCTGAGTACCGCCAGGCATCGGTGCGCGTGGTACTCGGCCGTGGACCAATCACCGGCAGCGAGGTGGGCGGTAAGGGCGAGGGAGTGAAGTTCCGCCTCGTCGTAGAAGGCCAGGAGCCATAGCGGCCGAAAGGCGCCTCGATCAGCACGGTTCATAGCTTCATACGCCTGATCGAAGGTGCGAGGAAGGCTCCGCCGCTCATGGGCGGCGCCTTGGATGGCCATCTGCCGGGCCAGGCCAAGGGAGGCGAACATCGGGTCGCGGCGCGTGATGTGCTGACTCCGTGCGACGTCGTTGGCGGCTCGGGCATCGGTGGGGCGCCCCATGTGCCGGTAGAGGCTGCCGGCGTGCGACCAGATGCGGAACTTGATTGCCTGATCGCCGGATAGTTCAGCGAGGGCCTGAGCTTCCCGCATGTGGGCGCGGGCGTCCTGGAAGCGGCGGCCGTCGATGGCCGCCCACATCGCAGATGAGCGGAAGCTCGCTGCGGTGGCGTAAAGGCGGCTCCGCACTCGGTGGGTGGCACTGCCGGAGTTCTGGAGGTTCAGGGCAGAGTCGGCGAGGTCTGCGGCGCGCTTCTCGATGTCGAGCTGTCCGCCGCGTTTGTGATCGCTGGCGACCACGGCGGCGAACTTCTCTTCCAGACGTCCGACGTCGCTCATGCCGATCTTGCGCGTTGAGGGGCCGGCTGGAGTGGCGGCAGCCACGGCCGCGGAGACGGTTCCAGCGACGAGGGTGCGGCGGTACATGGGGTCCTCCTGCGGTGGGGCCGCCGTGGATGAGGAGCGGCCCCGTGGCACGAACCCTAAGTCGACGGCGGACATCCCAGAGATGTCCTCCAGGACCTTCCGCGTTGCCGTATTGGGCCAGCGGACTCGCCCGGATCGCCACTCCCGGACATGACGGCCGTCGCATGTTCCGGGCTTGCCGGTGAGGTCCTCCAGGGCTGAATTCACGGCCTTCGCGAGGCTGTTGGAGCTGTGCTGATGGTCTGCCATCCACGCTTCAAGAGCCCTGTTACGCGTGGTGTCCATGGCCGCACCGTAGCCCGTTACGCACTCAGCGCAAGGTAAATGGATTACCAAAACCCCCTAGGGGGCTCATCGCGGTTCTGCGTCAGATCCCCTAACCAGCCGTAGGGGACGGGGAGTTATCTGTTTCGCACGGCAGCGGACTGCTGGAGTCACCCCGGAAGCCGAAGGTGAGGACGATGACGGAGTGTCAGGAAGTAGGCGAGCCTCTGTACGCGGTGACGTGCATAGTGTCGAGGCTGGCATTCACTGACCTGGGCATCCACCCTCACGCAACGGCCAAGCGGACCGGTCTGGTGTGGCTGGGTGAGCACCGTGACTGAGCCATCTGCGACCGAAGTTCCGGCGTACAGCGAGACGCTGCGACGCATCCCGGAGTCTGTGACGAAAGCGCGGCGCCTGGTGTCCTCATCGCTGCGTGTATGGCACCTGGAGGGCGCGGAAGACGCGGCCTGGCTCGTGGTCAGCGAGCTGTTCACGAACACCGTGGCACACGCCCGGATGGACTGCGTACGGGTCACGGTCTCCCGCGTTGACGAGCACGTGGTGCGCGTCGCGGTCATCGACTGCTCCCACGCCAAACCGCAGGTTCACGAGGCCCGGGCGGACGACGAATCTGGGCGTGGCCTGGCGCTCGTCGACGCGCTATCGACGGACTGGGGCGTCGACCCGCTGCGCTGGGGGAAGCGCGTCTGGGCCGAGGTGAAGTGCGGTGGCTGATGACCGCGAGCTGCGCCCAACTCCTGTACGTGCTGGCCGTGATAGCGCTCATGAGCGCTCTGACCTACAGCATCGGCTGGGGCTCGTGATGCCCCGCCTGAACCTGCCGCTGCTGGCCGACGCCCCGCTCCGACCGCGGGCCGCAGCGGCTTCCCGGCTCCGGTCGTCCCACCTTCGCGCCAGGGGGACGGCCGGAGCCTCCACCCCGGAAGGACCCTCGTGCACCGCGCCTGGCAGGACGGCGAGTGCTGGCTGTGCCATACCGACGACCGGCCTGTGCTGTGGATCGGGCCGGTACAGACCGACACCGGCACGGCCCCAATGTTCGCCTGCAAGCCCTGCGTACACCGACTTGAGGAGCGAGTCCGCCGGTACGAAGCCGGCATCGACAACGCGCCTGCCCGATAAGCCCCGTGTCCCGGCCGTGCACCGCACGGGCGCACCGCCGGGACACGGCTCCACACCCCGGCCCCATCCCTGTTCGGAGGAGTTGCGCATGCCCGCCGAGATGCTGCGCGTAGGACCCGGCGAGATCCGTCGCGGGGACCGAACGCTACGCGGCGGCACACAGGTTGAGGTCATCGACATGGTCGTGGCCGGACTCACGGGGAAGATGCTCCGGTTCGACAACGGCTCGACGTATCTGCTGCGCAGCGGCGACGAACTGCAAGTGTGGCGCGGCGCTAAGGCCACCGCCCCCGCACAACAGGCCATACAGCCGCGCCGGACCACTGCCAATACCGCCGCGGGCGAAGAGCGGTATGCCACCCGACAGATCGCCGAGCGGGCCGAGCGGCACTCGCAGGCGGCAATAGCCATGTGGGCCAGACGCCGGGAGCGCTTCGCGGCTGCCAGCGAACAGCCCAGCGAGCAGGGCCTACAACGCGGCCCGTATCCGGGCGAGGAACAGATGCGCCACTGCGGATACCGCATGTGGCCCAAGCCTGTGCACGGCGGCGGCCTGCTCTACACCTGCAACCGCTGCGGCCACATCCAAGCCGGACAAGCGCCAGACGAGGCAGCCCAATGAGCCTGTGGCGCTGCTGTTCGGCCGAATCCGCAAGGCCACCAGCCCCGTACGCGGCTCCCAATCTCCTGGTCTTGGCACCGCCCGGTGTCGCGACCAGGTGGCACCACCGTCAGAAGCACAACCACAAGAGGAGGAATTCATGCTCACGACCATCGAGCAGACCCAGGCCGCCGCACCGGTGGCCGACGGTGTCGACCTGGAGCTGAACGTCAGCATCGTCACCGCCGGCCCGGTGGCCGCGGCCTTGCTGTCGTCCACCGACGACGGCTGCGACACCGTCCGCGGCGGCGACTGCTGAAGCAGTCAACCCGGCTCTGACGCCCCCGGGGGTGTCCGCGGCGAGTATCTCGCCGCGGACATCCCCGGGCCACGCCCGAACCTCCAGGTCGCAGCGGAGAGGCAGTTGATGGTGACAGCGATCGAGTACACGCCGTACTACCGGCCGTTGACGGCGGCGATGTGGCGGACGAGCACCTATCGGTCGGACATGCATTTGCCACCCTGGCCCGGGGAGGCAGCCGACGCTGTCTCATGGCGGTCCTGGCTCGCGAGAGTGTGGGCGACCAGGACTCTCGCCGAAGCCGTCGCTCTGGCCAGCCCAGCCCTGGCCGACCGGATCGAGCAGACCCTTGGCGGGCGTGAACACGCTGTCGCTGACCTGCGGCACATGGCCACTTCCTTGGCCCGGTACCTGATCCGCCTACGCGGCCGGGCCACCCCCTTCGGCACCTTCGCCGGAGTCGGCCCTCTCCACTTCGACGACAGAACCCGTCTGTCATGGAACGACGACCACCGGCCACGTGCGAGGGCCAACGCCGTGTGGCTCGCCGACATCATCGCCCGGCTCGAAGCGTCCCCGTCCCTGCGCGAGCGCCTGCCCGTCGTCGTCAACAACTTGGCCGTCGAGCGCGGAGAGAAGTTGGTGGTGCCCTGGCAGCCCCACCTGGCCGCCGCCGTCCGCAGCGCGGGCGAGGACGTGGCGGAGGTGACCGTACGACGGGTTCCGGTCGTGCACACGATCTGCCAGGCGGCCCGCACTCCAGTCCCGGCCGGCGCCTTGGCCGACAAGGCCGCCGCCGAGCATCCCGGAGCGTCACGCGACGCGCTGATGGGTGTGATTAGCCAACTGATGGCCTCCGGCGTGCTGATCAGCAGCCTGCGTGCCCCAGGGACCTGCACTGACCCCCTCGGATGGTTACTGGGCGCCCTGGACGAGGCGAGCGCCAACGCCGTGCCCGACGTGAAGGCGATGCACGCGGAACTCCGCGCCATTCACCACCAGCTGAGCAACCTTGGCCAGGCCGGGGCCTGGAGTGGCGAGCAGGTCCGGCGCCTGGTCACGGACCGGATGCGGCTTCTGTCGAGCGTCACCGACCAGCCCTTGGCCGTGGATCTCTCGCTGCACGCCGACCTCGTGCTGCCCCGCTCGGTGGCCGTGGAGGCCGCCGACGCAGCCCGAGCCCTGATCCGGCTCACTCCGCAGCCGTCGGCGAGTACATCGTGGCGCGAGTACCACCGCGACTTCCTGGCCCGATATGGACCCGGAACCCTGGTTCCGGTCACCGAGCTGACCGATTCGGCTGCCGGGCTCGGCTACCCCCGTCACTTCACCGCCCCGTCCTCCGGGCGGGAGATCACACGACGGGACGAAGCCCTCCTCGCCCTCGCCCACCAGGCCGCTCTCGACGGCGTGAGCGAGATCGTCTTGGAAGAGACGGGCCTGGAGCAGATCGGCCCCGCCCGCGACAGCGCTGTGCCCGTGTCAGCGGCGGACCTCTCGGCGGATCTTCGCGCTTCCTCCCAAGCAGCCCTCGACGGAGGCGAGTTCATCCTTGGCGTGAGCGGGTTCGGCCGCGCCGGGGCCACTACCGGCCGCTTCCTCGATCTGCTGGACGACGGAGATCGGGGCGAGACGACCGGCCTGCATCCGGTGGCTACGACCGGGGTGGCCGAGGGGCTGACCGCACAGCTCTCCTACCCTCCGAGGAAGGTGGGCAGCGAGAAAGTCCTGCGCGTGAGGCCCGTACTGAAGCGCGTCATCTCGCTGGCCGAACACCGCGACGGCGACGGGCATATCCCGCTTACGGACCTGGCCGTCGCCGCGGACTCGAAGCGCCTGTACGTCGTCTCCCGCTCGCAGCGGCGGGTGGTGGAGCCGATGCTGCCGCACGCCGGCGCCCGGCACACCATGCCGGATCTGGCGAGGCTGCTGTTCGAGATTCCACGCTCCACCCACCCGGCAGTCACCGCGTTCGACTGGGGCGCTGCTGCCTGCCTGCCCCACCTGCCGCGCGTGCGGTACGGCCGCAGCATCCTCGCCCCCGCTCAGTGGCGGATCGACCCAGCCGACCTTCCCGGGCCGAAGGCACCCAGGAGGCAGTGGGCGGCGGCCTGGCAGGCGCTCCGCGACGGCCGGCATCTGCCCGCCACCGTCGCGGTCGGGGACGGCGACCGTCGTCTACGGCTGAACCTGGATGGGGCCATGGACCTGGCGGTGTTGCGCCGCCACCTGCACGCTGCCGACGGGGCGGTCACCGTGGCTGAGGCGCCCAGCGTCGCGGAATACGGATGGTGCGGCGGCCGTGCACACGAGATCGTCGTCCCGCTGACCCCGACAGCTCCGCCTGCGGCGGCGCCGTCCTTCCTCGCCCGCGTCTCGCCGCCGGTGGCCGACAGCCGGGCCGGGGAGGGAGTGGTGTTCGCGAAGCTGTACGGCCCGAGCGAGACGATCGACGAGATCCTCACCCGGCACCTGCCCGCGCTCCTGGCCCGCTGGGCCGAGCCGCCGCGGTGGTGGTTCGTCCGCTACCGGCACCCCCTCCCTCACTTGCGGCTGCGGGTGAGGGACGCCGACACCGGGAGGGCCGCAGGTCACCTCGCCGCGTGGGCAGGCGAGTTGCGGCAGGAGGGGCTGGCCGGGGAGATCGCGTTCGACGCCTACAGGCCGGAGACCGGCCGGTACGGCACGGGTGATGTTATGGAGGCTGCCGAGCATCTATTCGCCGCCGACTCCGCAGCTGTCCTCGCCCAGTTCGCCTTCCTGGCTGCCTGCCGGGAGACCCCGCCGCAGGCACTGACCGCCGCGAGCATGGCCGACTTCGCTGCCGCCGTCATGGGCAACCGACAGGCGGGTCTGGACTGGCTGCTCGACCACCCCCAGTACGCCGACGGGGCCGACGCCCAGGACCGCGAGACGCGCCACCACACGCTCCAACTCGCCCGCGACGGGAGGCTGGAGACCTTCCCAGGCGGCAGCGACCTCACTGCCGCCTGGGCAGCCCGCACCCAGGCGGCAACCGAGTACACCGCCTTCCTCACCGCCTCCGGAGGACTCCCCGCTCCGGCGACGGTGCTCGGCTCACTGCTGCACCTACACCACGTCCGCGCCCACGCCCCAGGAGGACCCTCCGAGGCGACGACATACAAGCTGGCGAGGGCCATCGCCCTCGCCAGCGCCGCACGCCACACCGATCGACAACACATAGGAGAGGGCCGGTGACCGTGCGGGATACCACGACAAGCACAGCAGCAGCCCTGCGCGAACACGCCGCTACCGTCGCCGCCGAACTCGCCGACGCCCTGGCCACCCCGCCGGACGTGAACTACGGCGATGATCTCCGGCCCGACAGCCCACGCTGGCGCGACCAGTCCCTGTCCAAAGGCGCCGCCGGCGTCGCCGTCTTGCACGGCCTACGCGCCCAGCACGGCCTCGGCGGCACCGAGGCGATGCACGCATGGCTCGCCCGCGCCACCCGCGACGACCTGACCGCCGGGCCAGGGGCCGGTCTCTGGTTCGGCGCCCCGGCCGTCGGCTTCGCCCTCCACCTGGCCGCCCCCGACCGCTACCAAGGCGCCCTTGCCAGCCTGGACGCCGCTGTCGGCCAACTCGTCCACACGCGGCTGACGGCTGCCGCCGAGCGGATGGATGCCGCCCTGCGGCCCTCGCAGTACGAGTTCGACGTCACCCGCGGCCTCGCCGGGCTCGGCGCCTACCTGCTCAAACGCGACCCCGGCGGTGACCTGCTCCGCCGCGTCCTCGCCTACATGGTCCGCCTCACCCGGCCCCTCCTGGCCGATGACGCCGCCGGACGCCGGGCACCAGGCTGGTGGACCGCCGACATCCCCACCGGCTCGCGCGACTCCTCCTTCGCGCACGGGCACGCCAACCTCGGCATGGCCCACGGCATCACCGGCCCCCTGGCCCTGCTCGCCCTCGCGATGCGCGAGGGCATCACCGTCGACGGGCACGCCGAGGCCATCGAGACCATCAGCCTCCACCTGGACCTCTGGCGACAGCCGTCAATCGCCGGCCCATGGTGGCCCGAGCGGATCACCCTGGACGAACTGGAAGACGGCCGCCCCCACCGGGAAGGACCTGCCCGCCCCTCCTGGTGCTACGGCACTCCCGGCATCGCCCGCGCCCAACAACTCGCCGCCCTCGCACTGGGCGACACCGCCCGCCAGCAGGCTGCCGAGAACGCCCTCGCCTTCTGCCTGGCAGATCCCATCCAGCTCGCCCGCATCACCGACCCCGCCCTCTGCCACGGCTGGGCCGGAATCGTCGCCACCGCCTGGCACACCGCAGCCGACGCCACCACCCCGGGCCTCGACCACAGCCTGGACCGGCTGCTGGTCCGCCTCCTCGACCACGCCCGCGACACCGCCCCCGACCAAGCACCCGGACTCATCGAGGGCAGCGCGGGCACCGCCCTGACCCTGCACAGCATCGCCACCGGCACCACCGGCGGCTGGCCCACCTGCCTGTTGATCAACTAGCCCGAGAGAAGTGCCTGTGACACGCGACGAACCCAGCCCCGCCTGGCGGCAGATCAACCTGTCCAGCGACACCTGGCAGGCCGCCGAAGACTTGGCCGTCCGCCATCATCTGCCGCTGCTGGCCCAAGCCGAGGACGACGGAGCGATCACCTCGTGGTGGTTCATCCGCAAGCGGGAAACCTGGCGCGTGCGCCTCCAGCCCGCCCCGGGACGCGACGAGGACACCGCCGCCCTCTTCGCGCAGATGACCGAAGCTCCCCAACTGCGCGCTCACGCCTGCGACGTGGTGTACGAGCCGGAGACCTACCGCTTCGGCGGCGAGCCCGCCATGGAGATCGCCCACCGCCTCTTCCACGCCGACAGCCGCCACACTCTCACGCACCTCGCCCGCGCCCGTGGCGGGCCGGATCACCGGCGCGAGATCGGCCTGCGGCTGGCCACCCGCATCATGCAGGCGGCCGGCCAGGACTTCTACGAGCAAGGCGACATCTGGACGGCCGTCGCCGAACACCGCGCCGCTGACGCCGCGGAGCCGTCCGCACCGACCCTCGCCGGGGTTCAGATGCTCATCACCGCAGCCGACGACAGTCCTGGCAGCCCCCTCACCCAGACTCCCGCATGGCCCACGGCCTACGAGGACGCAGGAAAAGCCCTCGCCGACCTCGCCGGCGGCGGATCCCTGACCCGCGGCATACGCGCCGTTCTCACAGACCATCTGCTGTTCGCCTTCAACCGCCTCGGCATCAGTGCGGAGCACCAGGCCGCAATCGCTCGTGCCGCGAGCCGCATCATCTTCCACCGCCAGCCCGGCCACAGCACGCCCCCGCAAGGCTCCGAAGCCACCCCCGCTCAGCCCACTACAGTCAGGCCAGTGACCATGGACACCACCTCTGCAGCGACCGCTGATCCTCGCGCCCTTCGCGACGCCCTCGTTGCCAAGATCGACAGCCTGGGCACCTTCCGCACCGAGGCTGTGAAGAACGCCTTCCGCACCATCCCGAGGCACGTCTTCCTGCCCGAGGTGGACCTCGCCACGGCCTACGCGCCCAAGCAGGTAGTCACCAAACGCGCGGCCGACGGCACCGCCGTCTCCTCCGCATCCAGCCCCAACATCGTCGCCACGATGCTTGAACAGCTCGAAGCGGCCCCAGGACAAGGGGTCTTGGAGATCGGCGCGGCCACCGGCATCAACGCTGCCCTGCTGGCCGAACTCGTCGGCGAGAGCGGGCAGGTGGTCACGATCGAACTCGACGATGACCTCGCCGAAGGCGCCCGCACCCACCTGGCCGAAGCGGGCTATGAGCGCGTCACCGTGCTGTGCCGGGACGGCGCCCTCGGAGATCCCGACCGCGCACCGTATGACCGAATCATCGTCACCGCCGGGGCCTGGGACCTCCCGGCTGCCTGGTGGGACCAACTCGCGCCCGGTGGACGGATCGTCGTCCCCCTGCGACTGCACGGCAGCGGTCTGACCCGGTCCATCGCGTTCACTCGCGCCGAAGACGACCGCATGGTCAGCACCAACGCAGCGGTGTGCGGGTTCGTCCCCCTGCGCGGCGCGGCCGAGATGGGCGAGATCCATGTCCGTCTCGCCGAGGACGCCATCCTCAAGGTCGACGCCGACGACCAGCCGGACCAAGCCGCACTGGCAGGCGTCCTCACCTACCCCGCCCACCAGCAGTGGACCGACATCCACGTGCGCCATGACGAACCGGCAGCCCACCTCGACCTCTGGCTCGCCACCATCGAGTCCGGCGTGAGCTTCGGCAAACTGTCCATCGGCCCCGCTGCCCGCGAGCTCGGCCTGGCCGCCCCCGCTCTCCGCTGGTCCGGCGCCGCCCTGTACGACGGCGGCACCTTCACCTACCTCACCGCTCGCCCCGTCAGCGACGACGCCGACGAACTGGGGATCACCACACACGGCCCCGACGCCGACAAGCTCACCCCGCAGGTCAGTGACCTCCTACACCGCTGGAGCCAGGAACGCCCCGCCCAGCCCCTCATTACCGCCTACCCCGCCGCCACCGACGACGACCAGATCGAAGCCGGCGCCCAGATCGCGCGACCCGACACCCGCCTGACAATCGACTGGTAGCCGGTCCCTCACCCCCGGCACCTGCTGAATCGAGCTGAGCCACTTGCCCCTGGAGGTCTGACTCACCGTCACGCCTCCAGGTCTGCGCGGCCCGAGTAGCAGAGGCAAGCACATCAAGGACAGGGCACCCATGTCAGTACGGCCCGGGTACGCGGAGATCACTGGCAGGTCCACATCTACGGCGACTCCGGGGACGCCCTCCACCTCCTCATGGCACATACGAACTGGCCGAGCTCAACCCCGCGTTGCAGCTGAACAACGCTGACTTCGCTCGCCGTGCCGACCCAGGCTCAAGGACGCTAAGGCTTCGCCTGTCGGCTCTGGACCGATGCATCATGCGGTCGGACACATCACCACTAACAGGGAGCACCATGCTCGACTTTCGCGAGTTGTCGTCGGACGGCGAGGGCCTAGAGCAGCTAGTCCGCGAACTGGCCCTAGCCCTCGGCTACCGAGCAAGGTGGTCCGGCCGGGGCGCGGACGGTGGACGGGACCTGCTCCTGGAGGAACCAGGGGATGTGCTCCTGGGAGGGAAGACACGCCACTGGGTCGTCTCGTGCAAGCACATGGCTCACGCCAAGGATGGCGCCGGACGTTCGGTAAACGGGGAGGACGTCGGCAGCGCCGGCGGTATCGTGGATGCGCTCGCCCAACATGACGCTGACGGCTACCTTCTCGTCTGCTCCACCCAGCCCTCGAGTGCGCTGGTCTCTCGGCTGGAGTCGATCGAGCGGAGCAGAGGCGTGCACGCCCATGTCTGGGATGGCGTAGAGCTCGAGCGCATGCTCACCACCCCTCGGGGCTGGGCAGTGGCGCAGCGATTCTTCCCCGAGAGCACCGAGGCCAGCGGGTGGAGGGTTTTTGCCACCAGCGAACCCAACCGGTTCATCGGCATCACCAGGGGCTTCTACATTCGCATCTCCAACCGCCACGGGAGCGTGCTCAGGCTCCAGCTCAGAAGCATCACCGACCGCCTGGACAGGGCCGCCTCGATCAAGTTGCCTGCAGGACACGAGATTCGCCCCCGCGGCGTTTTCTACGACGACAAGCACGGAGGATTCGTCTGGTACTTCGACTACCTATACGGCCCCCGCAGCTGGCAGCGCGAAGAGGTCGAACCGCCAACGCACGAGGCGGCGCTGCTACGGCAACTTGGCGATGACGGAGTGACCTACGACGACGGCCAGTTCGACAACTTCGAGATCAACTTCAGGAAAGTCGACCGCGGTCATGATGCCTATGATGCGGACCACTACCGGTACTACGAGAGCCTCCCGCGCTACGTCTAGGAAGGCCGAACCCCGGCGCTCGGCCTTCGGCTCTACCGCACCGGCACCGACTTGTCAGGCGACCTTGCGAAGCATTCTCTCGCTGGAGGAAGGCGGGGATCAGGGCTGTGGCCTGCGCCCGCAGACGTCAACTAAGCCACAGTGAAGGCGCGCGCCTGGGAGCAGCAGCGTCCTGGGATGCCGAATACCGGAATGGCCGGTACGAGGACGAACCCCCGGTGGGGTTCGTCGACGACATCGTGACAGCGGCTGGCTCACTGCCCGCTGGTGGACGAGGGCTGTACGTCGGATGTGGCAACGGCCGAAATTACCGAGCCCTTCGAATTGCTGGGTTCGACCTGGTCGGATTGGACAATTCCCAGGTGGCATTGGAACGGTTGGCCCAGCGGTCTCCCGAATGCGCAGACCGTCTCTTCCACGGCACGCTTCATGACCTGCCTGCGGGCGACACATTCGATCTGTAGCCGTAAAGACGTTGGGGTACGGGCAGAAAGACCACACATACATCGTCGCGATAGATGATGCGCTCTCCCGGCTTATGGCGACCGTCCACGATGTCGCAGATGAAGCACCGCCCATCCTGGTTGGCCTTACGGATCCTCTCCGCGTACTGAGCGACGTCGACAGCTTCGGTGGGGTACTGAGACATCGGCACTCCCTCAACGCAGGCAGCAGTAGGGGCAGCCTCGCACGCTCCAGGGCACCGACGGTCAGCAGCGAAGCCGACGGACGACTCATCAAAGGTCCGAAGCGAGTTGACCGAGATTCACAACCCAGGTGACCGACCCGATAAGGATGTACTTCAGAGCCGGGTGAAGACGCGTCTGCCGCCTGCGAGGACGGCAGCTCCCGCTCCAGCACTGACAGCAGCAGTGATCAGCACGAGCCCTGCGCCAGCGCCATGGTGGGCGCGGCGGCGTAGAGAAGTACGGGAGTTCCGCTGCTGCGAGGCGGGTTGTGCGTCCAAGAAGTGGACCCACAACCCGCCTCCCTGGCGTCAGGTGGAGGTGTACACGTACTGAAGACAGTACGAGCGCCCGTTGACGATGTATGCCGGCGCAATGACGAACCGCACCGGTGCTCCCTCGTCACACGAGGGCCACTGCTCCTGGCGTGCCGGGTCGAGTGCAACGCCCGGCACGAATCCCATGTCCCAGCTGTGGTCGAGACCAGCACCGTGGATGTCCGCCGCCAGCTCGGAGCAGTGACCGCGGAGTGTTGTGAGGGCGCTCTCGATGTGGCCATCGGCCTCCGGAAGGTGAAGGTCACGCGCGATCTCTGGGCTGGACTTGAGGTCGTCGGTGAACAACTGCTGGCTCAGCAGCCCCATAAGACGGTAGCTGCGCTCACATTCAAGGTGGTCCATGACGAGGTCGCAACGCTCGGCATAGCGGCGGGCGAAGTTCAGCAGACGCTGCTCGACCAGAGTGCGGAATCGACGGGCAAGGGCCTGATGCTCGCCGTGTTGCGCTCCGGGAAGATCATCGCGATCTGCCGTCCGCGCAGCCATCAACGCGCCGAGCTGACGTTCCAGGCGGTCCAGCCGGCGCCGCAGCTGACCGTGTTCGTGTTCGCCGACCTTGGCGGACTTCTCCAGCTGATCGATCCGCACCAACGCCTGGTCCAGCCTCTCCTCCAAGAGGTCTTCTTCATTTCCCCAGTCGATATCTACTGCAGGGTTGTCCTTGGGTTCTTCACGACGAGGGCTCAGGAAATGCATCGTCGTTCCCCCTCAGTAGTTGGAGTGGAAGCGGACGCTGGTAGCGATCTCACCACCGCCCTGTACGAGTTCGGCACGTGCTTTGATCTCGGTCTCACCGAACCGCATGAAGAGGCGCATCGCGCGCTCCTCAAGGTCGAAGCGCATGACGGGCTTCAGGTCCACAGTGACCGTGGCCAGTGCGTCGCACCCCGGATCGGTGACATAGCGAGGGTCGGTATGGCTTGTGGCGTAGATCGTGAAGTCGACCTCGGTGTCGTCCTCCTCGAGCGGAAGATACTCGCGCATCACCTCGGCTTCGGTGGGCACGGACTCGCCGGCCCGGGTGAAGATGGAGAAGCGGTCAGCGCAGGTGACCTTGCCCCGGGACGTCACATGGCGCTTGGCCTCGGGGTCGACGCCTTCCTCGAAGTCGTCGTTGACCTCGGTGCCGTAGGTGAAGCGGCTGCGCCGGGCACGGGTTTGGGGGTCGTAGCAGAAGTGCGTGGCGCCAAACAGGACAGCGATGTCGGGGTTGGGGGGCACCATCACCTGGGCGCGCTCACCGAAGCGCTCCTTGACCGCCTGCTGGAGGTATGGGGAGTTGCTGAAACCGCCGACCAGGAGGATGACGTCAGCGTTGCTGTTCTCTCCGCGGGAGGCATCCATCTCTTTGAGCTGGGCCTCGACGAGGTCAAGCGTGCCGGGGATGACCGTGTCGAACAACGCGTGGATTTGGGCGGGGGTAAGGACGATGGCATCGTTGATCTTGTTCTGGCGCCGGGCGAGGCGTTTGCGGATTGTGGCGCCCATCCGGCGGTCAATGGCCGTGGGGATCAGCAGGTTGAGGTTCTCGTCCTGGTCGAGGGCGACGTGCAGTTTGCCGCGTTCCCACTGGTCAACGAGGTTGAGCAGAGCGTCGGGACAGTTCTCCTGGATCTCGTCAAGGATCTCCTGGTTGCCGAGGCAGTCCCTGAGATGCTCCTTCTCGAAGGCGCGGTTGAGGAAGTCCGACCCGAAGCGGTCGCCAATGGATCGGCCGATCTCGATCATCTTTCCGTCGGTGTCGTTCTCATAGGCAGTGATGTCCACGGTGCCGCCGCCGCAGTCCACCACCATGAATCGGGCGCCAGGAGCCAGGAGATCGCCACTGAGACCTTCGTCGTCGCCCACGACCCGCACCCCGGACACGCGCGCATAGTGGGCCGCCGCCTCCGGTTCGAGGGACAGCAGCACCCTCCCGTCCTCACTCGGCAGGCCGGCGTCCATCGCGATACCGCGCAGCACGGACTTCTGGTAGTCGCTCCAGCAGGCGGGCGAAGTGAGACACCAGCGGATGTCGTCCTCGTCATATCCGCTGGCGGCGATCTGCCGGAGCAGTACGGCGACGACCTCGCGCAGCAGCATCGTCAGCAGGTCAGGTGTCAACCGATCGGTGGGGGTGCTGCGTTTCAGCACTTCCCGCCCCTCGTCAGGGGGTTCTACCGTCAAGGGGTCCGCGTCGACGCGGCTGTCGTCAGTGGCCTGTGAAGTCGGGCGCACCCCGAGGTCCATCTTGAAACCGTGGTGGTAGCGAACCCCTTGGCTGCGAAGCGCGGCGCCCTGGGTGAGCCAGAGCCGTCGAGCGTCGTACCCCCAAGCGATCAGCTTTCCGTTGGCGTCGAGCAGGAGCGCCGACAGGTTCTTCGCGGTGGGTGTGGGCTGTGACTCCCACTGGTCACAGAAATGGATCTTCCGGCTGGAAGGTTCGGCGTTGGATTCCGAGATGACGCACCAGGCGCCGCCAATGCCATGTGTGCCGATGTCGATGGCCGCTACGAGGCGAGGAGTAAACACGCGATTCCGTTCGTACAGACAAAGGAGTGAACCTCAATGTCCGGAACACGATGCCGGAACGCGAGGGGTGTGCAGGTCTGCACACCTATCCATCTCTGCGGGTGAATTGACGCTCAATATGCCGCAGACCAGCAGGTTCTTCTCCAGTAAGACGACGGCGGCACAGGGAAAAGCCCCCCGCACGGAGTAGTCGGGGTGTGCAATTTTGAACATGGGGTGTGCAATGGTGCACATCGCGTGAGCGCCGTCACCGCCTACTGTGCGGCGCATGGAGAGCAGCAGCCACTCCCGATCGCACCGTACTTACAAGATCGAGAGGACAGGCGCTTCACATGCACCGCCGCCGGACAACGCAGCCGACGCGCGGGAGAAGCTCGAGAAGTACCGGCGTACGTGTGCCACTCGAGATGACCTGGTCATCGTGGCGAAGAGATCGGGGTTGAGCGAGGTCGAAATCGCTCAGCTCTCGGGGCATTCCCGCAACACGGTCCGCAGCATCCTCGCAAAGCACGGCGAGAGCGCGGGCTGAACGGCCGAGTCGCGAAGCACCCATCGAGTCCTGCGCGGTTGACAGACGAATCCGCTATCGAAGCCAGACCTGCTCGTAAGAGCAGCTGCAACCGAGCACATGTTGGTCAGCGGCGCTGCCCGGCGAGGTCGAGCTGCCGCGCCTCTGTCCGCGGGCGCCTCGCCGCCTTCGAACCGCAGTCCTCCTCGCTCTCGATACGCGAGGCGGCCGAGACGGAGTGGTCCGCCGCGCGAGCGATCTGGTTGCGAGTCTCGCCGGCCACGCGGGCAAACGACCTTTGCTGACCGCACCGGTGCCTCTATCGGCACTCCTGGCTTCGCTCCGCCTGAGCTCTCCACCGGGCCGTATGACCTCTCTGTACCGGCTACAGACATCTACAGCCTCGGCCGAGTGGCCGCCTGGGCGCTCACCGGGGAGTGGCCACAAGCAAACATCCCACTCCTGCCGGAAGAGGGGCCGTGGCGGACCATCGTCAAGGAAGCAACACAGCACTACATCGAGAGATGCCCGCAGAGCACCGACGAGTTCCTGGCCATGATCGACCGCGGGTACGGCAAGGCTGGATGAGGGACCAAGCAGTGTGCCCCGACTCATCGTGGCCTCCTCCTCCAGCGTCTACGGACAGAACGCCGGCGGCCCGAGCATCGAGAGCGATCGCCCCACCCAGCATCCCCCTACGCAGTCACGAAGCTCGCGGAGGAACAGCTCTGCCTGGCCCGCGCCTCCCGCGCCGACTGCCCCACCAGCGTCGTCGCTTTGCGCTACTTCACGGTCTACGGTCCCCGCCAACGCCCGGACATGTTCATCCACCGTGCTCTGCACTCCGCATCGACCGGCGTCCCACTGCGCATCTTCGGAGACGGCCACCAACGCCGGGACTTCACCTACATCGATGACGCCGTTGCCGCCACCATCGCCGCCGCGGACGCCCCATCCGATACGGGCATCATCAACATCGGAGGCGGTACCAACGCATCGCTGATCGACGTCATCAACATCGCCAACAGCCTTACGGGCCACGAGATCCAGCTTCATGCCGACACCGCACGCAACGGCGACGTCCTGACTACGCGTGCCGACCCTCGTCGCGCTCAGTCCATCCTCGGCTGGCAGCCCACAGTGGACCTCGCCAGTGGCATGCACGTACAGATGCAGGCCCTGACTTCGTCAGCCCAATGGGCCGTCGCCTGATCTCCCGGCGAAGATGGCCGGTGAACCCCGCGAACGCGGCGAGAACAGGCCAGGACTGGGGACCTTCCGGTAATGGCCAAGAGCGCAAGCCCTATCGTGAGCTAAGGCATGCCCAACTGCGTTGCCGCGATGATGATTTGAGGGGGCCACCGATTGGACGGTACGGAACTGTCCGAAGCGATCAAAGCCGTTAGGGAGGGTCTGGAGGCCGCGCAACGCGACGGCGAGGGCTCGAAGCTCCGGTTCACGGTGAAGGACGTTGTCTTGGACCTGGGGTTCGAGCTGCGTAAGACAAGTTCGGCCGGCGGAGGCATGAAGGCGTTCGTCGTCTCAGGTGAAGCCCGCGGAGAGCGCTCCTCTGCACAGACGCACCGCATGACTGTCAGTTTGGATTTGGAGGGAGCCAGCCTGATGCCCATCAGCGATCAGGGGCCCCTGGGGCAGGCCCCGGACGGGCGCCCGTTCGCATAGGCAGGGGCCAAGATGGGATGGAACAGGGCGGCTTCCGTGGAGTACGCGGGACGCGTAGGCGCGGGCACTGTGGTCGCACCTGGCTTGATCCTGACTGCCTATCACCTGGTGAAACCTGTCGTCGGTTTTGAAGATGCGCCCCGCTTTGTGCGGTTGCTCAACGACGGTGCGGAGGGTG
Source organism: Streptomyces sp. CNZ301 (assembly GCF_004217425.1). NCBI lineage: Bacteria > Bacillati > Actinomycetota > Actinomycetes > Kitasatosporales > Streptomycetaceae > Streptomyces > Streptomyces sp. CNZ301. The sequence continues at coordinate 5,329,955 of NZ_SHLG01000001.1, read as the reverse complement.
CGCATGCCGTCGCAGATATTGCGTGGCGCCGTGGAGATGCAGCGCTGCTGCGGTGCCCACCTCGAGATCTGCAAGAGGTGTTCGCACCAGTGCGGTGGGGCGAACTCACCTGCACCAGACCGACATCGGCCCCGGAATGCGTCGCGGTGGGCCTTCCTCGAGCAGCGGTACGGCAAGGATCTGGTCCGGTCGCCCATGATCGCCGGGATTACCGTGCGCCCCACGAGGTGACCGGTCGCATCAACCTCATTGACAACGCCTCTCGCACCTACAGCTTGCAGGTAGCCGGGGAACCCCCGCAGTCCTCCAGCGGAACAGCCGGTTCCCCGTGGAGTGGAATGTCCGGAGCGGGAGTGTTCTGTGGGGACCTTCTACTGGGTGTGATCACAGATGAGCCCGCCGGGTGGAACAGCGGCCGTCTGGAGGCCCTTCCGGTGCGGCGGCTGTTGGATGACCGGGTGTTCTGCCGCCTGGTGGAGGAGGCTGCGCAGGTGCGGCCACGGTTGGAGCCTGCTGATCTTGCAGGGATCTTTGACAGCCCCCCGCAGCCCGTGGCCGCAGCTTCCTACCTGCTCTCTCCCCGCGCTGAGGTTGTGGACTTCATCGGCCTCGATGCGGAGTTGACCACGCTGCGTGAGTGGTGCCGCAGTGAGCGGACCGTGGACGTCGCTGTCGTACAGGGGCCCGGCGGCATCGGAAAGACACGGCTGGGGGTGGAGTTGGCACGCCGCCTCTCTGAACGACGTCCCGAAGCCGAGCGCCAGTCGCAGAACCCGGACATACCGTGGTGCGCCGGATTCCTCTCCGACGTCCCCGGACAGCATTCAGAGGCGTTTGTCGACTTCTGCCACCTCGTCCGGCCGGTTCTGATCGTCATCGACTACGCCGAGTCGCGAACCGGGCAGGTCGAGCAGTTGCTCGACGCGCTGGCGGCGCACCGATCGCCGGGTCGCCCGGTCCGTGTTCTGCTGCTGGCACGTTCCACCCGTGAGTGGTGGGAACGGCTGCGCATCCGTTACGCCGCCTTGATCACAGGGGAGTCGGTCCAACTCGTTCCCGAGGCCCTCTACCGGCATCTGACCCGCACCCAGATACAGCAGGTAGCCGCACTCGCCTTCGAGCGGCAGATCGCCGCTCTGCACCGGGCTGGTGTGCCTGATGACTGGGACGCTGACGAGGCGGCCGAGCACCTGGAGGAAGACAGCAGGCTGAGCGACGGATTGTCGTTGTCGTCGGTTATCCCCAACCCAGATCATGCCCTCACCGTCCACATGGACGTACTCGCCGACGTGCTGCTCCAATCGCGCCAGATCCTCGATGAAAAGCCTGCGGCCACCGCCGTGCTGCTCGAGCACGAGATGAAGTACTGCCAGCGCGGTGCTGACACCGAGGGCCTGGATGTCGACCTGGAGCTGCTACGTGCCCTCGTCGCTGTACAGAGCATGGCCGGTGCAGCCCGCAAGGATGACGCCAAAGGCGTCATTACAGCCGCCTGGAACTTCTACTACCGGGAGTTCGTGGTTCCGCCGCTGCCGCCCGACACCGTACTTAGATTGCGGCGCCTGCTCCGTGACCTTTATCCGGCCCTCGACGACAGCTACTTCGGCGGTCTCGGTCCCGACGCCCTGACGGCAGGACTCATCGAAGAGTTGAGCACCTCCAGCGGCGAAGAGTTCCTTGAGCAAGTTCTCACCTCCCCAGCGCTCACAGACAACCAACGGCGGCGCTGTCTGACGATCCTCGCCCGCGCGGCCCCCACCGAATACCTCCTGGCAGACAGCACCGCAGGCGTAATCGCCTCACATCCCAGCATCCTGCTGGAGGCCGCCATCAGCGTCGCTGAGCAACTCCCCTCAGCAGACCGGGAAGCGTGGCTCGCCACGATCGACAACGCGGAGGCCGAACTCCGCGAAGACGCAGTACTACTGGGTGATCCGTTGCATGCGGCCAGCGAACTTGAGCCACAAGCCGCCAACAGACTTGAGGAAGCCCCACCGCATGAAGACACATCACTTCTCCCGTCACCTGTCCTTCTGCCAGGGCCCGCCCATACTGCATCACACGCCTCTGGCCGGGACGAGACCAGGCTGCCGGCACCTCGTGACTCCAGCGGCCACGGGCTGGCGACGACACGACGGCTGACCAATGAACCACCAGCTCCGACACCTTCGAGTAGCGGGGCTGCACGAAGCCGATGGGAAGCGCTACATGGCTACCTGGAGGCTCACGAACTCCAGAAGTACTTCCTCATCACCGCCGTCCCCATCGCCCTGATGACCTGTGCCCTGCTTGTCTGGTGGCCAAGGACCTGACGCAACTCGGCGGGGACAACTACAGTGACGGCGACCCCATGCCTGGCACGTGGCGGTCTTCCTGTCCTTGCTAGTTCCAGTCTGTGGTTGCGGGTGGCGACGTGACGGACGCGTTTCATGAGATCGAACTCACGCAGGCCGTGGCAACCTTGAGACAACAGCTCCTCCACGCCGCAGTCGCGGGCGATGGCGAGGGACTGCGGTTCGACGTCAGAGAGATCACGCTTGAGTTCTCTGTGGAGCTCCGCGAGGACGCTCAGGCTAAGGCGGGTTTCAAAGCCTGGGTTGTGTCCGGGGACGTCAGTGCCTCTGCCGCGCGGCACAACACCCACCGGGTCGCGCTGACCTTGGAACCCAAGCGCTCGTCGGACAGCACGAGTTGGCTGATCGGTAACCCGGATCCAGTTGATCTTGACGACTTCGGGAACGGGCGTGACTGAGGTCACCGGGGACTGAGACGTGGGGAAGGCTATGCGATGGCGCATCGCGATCGTCGAGGGAGGAATGCAGGGCAGCGGTTGGCTACTGAGCGCGCGAGTGATCCTGACTGCCCGTCATGTGGTGAGTGCCAGTGACGCACAGGCAGGTGTCCCGGGCGGGTCCGGGATCCAGGACTGCAAGGTTCTCTGGCGGGGTGTGGGCGAGGCGTGCGACGCGGCGCTGCTGCTGGCGGACGCCGACCTAGTTGAGCCGGAGGCGACCCCGCCGGTGCGCTGGGGTGAGCCGGAAGGTTCTTCAGCCTGGCCCGGTTGCGAGGTCATCGGGTTTCCCAACGCCCAGCGGGCGGGCCGTCGGCCTGATTCGGAGCAGCTGGTCGGCACACTCAAGCCTGGTTCGTCAGTACTGCGCGGGCGCTATGTGATCGACAGCGCGCACTCGGCTCCGCAGACATCGCGAGAAGGCTCGCCGTGGCGGGGTATGTCTGGCGCAGCCGCTTTCCTGGGGGACTATTTGGTCGGGGTGGCGGTTGATGATCCGAATGGCTGGGCGCACGGTCGCCTGGAGGCGGTTCCGGTACGAACGCTCCTCGCCGACGAGGAATTTCTCGAACTGGTGGAGCGGCACACCGGAGTGCGGCCGGCTCTGGAGCTGATCCGACACAAGCGGCGCTTTGCGTGGGAGCCGGTCGCTGGGGCGGAGGCGGCCGGCTACGGTACCCATCCTGTGCGCGAGGTCGATGGCCTGCCTGATGTGGTGCCGTACATTTCGCGGGATTTTGACGAAAGGCTCGACGAACGCCTGCGGGCGGCGGCGCGCCAGGGCGGCTTCGTTCTGATGACGGGTAATTCCGCGGCAGGAAAGACACGTTCCGCATTTGAGGCGATGCGGCGGGTGCTCGGTGAGTGGCAGGTCTGCTGTCCCGATCCGGCGACCGATCTCAGTGGACTTACGGACGAGTGTCGGGAACCAGGCGGGCACCGGGTGGTGTGGCTGGATGATCTAGAGCGCCATCTGCATCCCAAAGGGCTTACCGGCGAACTGCTGACCGGGCTGCAGAGGGCCGGAACGGTTGTCCTCGCCACCTTGCGTTCTCAACTGTATGAGCGGTACGTGAACCAAAGCGCCCGGCGCGGCTCAGGCGAGGCGTTCGACGGGCCGACCTTTGCCGAGCCGGTGCTTCGGCGTGCTGCGCTCGTCCCCGTCGACCGGATCTGGAGCGATGGGGAACGCGCGGCCGCTGCTGGCTCCGGTGACCCCCGTCTGGTCGAAGCACTCGCTGCCGGTGACGACTACGGCCTACCAGAATACCTGGCCGGCGGACCCCAGTTGATGGAGCGGCTGCGTGCGGCCGTTGGGTCGCTCGGAGTGGATGGAGGGCATCCACGTGGGGCGGCTCTAGCGACCGCGGCCATCGACCTGGCCAGAACCGGGCTTGCGGGACCACTGCCGGGTGAGGTACTGGAAGGGCTGCATCACACCTATCTCAAGCGGGCGGGCGGCGCCAAACTGCGGCCCGAGTCCCTGGAGGAAGCGTGGGCCTGGGCCTCGGAGGTACTACTCGGAGCGACAAGCCTCCTGGTGCCAGACGATGACGAGCGCGGCTGGCAACCCTTCGACTATCTGGTGGCTGAAGACTCGTGGGCAGCTGGCGTGACTCCGGTGGCCGATGCGGCATGGGAGGAGGCCGTGCGACTGGTCGATGGGCCAAACCTCTCACTGCTCGCGTGGAACGCTCAGTTGGCAGATCGTCCCGATATTGCACTCAAGGCCCTTCGTCCCGCTGCAGAGGCCGGGGATACCGCCGCGATGACAGGGCTCGCGGGCCTGCTCATCGACCAGGGGGATGTACCGAGCCGGCAGGAGGGGGAGCGCTGGCTGCGCGACGCAGCCAATCGGGGCGATGGTGCGGCGATGTGCCACCTAGGTGCACTGCTCGCCGAGGAGGAGGACGGCGAGAGTGCCCAAAGGTGGCTTGAGGCGGCGATGCGGGCGGGTGAGGCACGGGCGTTGCGGGTGCTCGGTGACCTTGCGCTGGACGATGAGGACGAGGAGGCGGCTCGGGAGTTCTGGCTCAGAGGAGTTGAGTCGGGAGACGCCGAATGTGCCGTCAGGTACGGCGACTGGCTACGGCGGAACATGAACCTCATGGGCGACCGCGCCCAGTGGTTGGGGAACGCAGCTGATCATGGACTGCCTGCCGCGGCCCTTGCTTATGCTGGGACGTTGGCCTTCCGCGAACTCCCGGATGAAGCAAAGTTGTACATCCAGCGGGCCCACGACGGCGCGCTTCTGCGCGCGGAGTCCGGCGACCCCGATGCCATGATCACGCTGGGAACTGTCCTGGCTCTTCGTGGCCAGCTCGATATCGCTCAGCTCTGGCTCCGGCGGGCTCGGCAGCGCGCCCCAATGCTGATGCCGGACTGGCGGATTGTCCATGCGGCGGAGGGGCAGCCTGGACTGTCAGCCGTCGCGGTCAGCGGGAGCACCGAACGTCACCTAGGCCCAGGGCAACTCGAGCAAGTGATGTCTTTGTTGTGGCCGATTGACTGCCAGTACTGCGGGGGCCCTCTCGACGATGGAGTGCCCGCGCTGCGGGTGTTCGAGCAGCCCCGCAAGGCGAGTGCAACCCTGAACCACCTGGGCATGTGCCGCTATCCCGACTGGGTAGACACTGATGGACCGGCCGGAGACCGACGGCACGGGGTGATGACGGTCATTGGTACTTCGCGCGCGCTAGCCAGCTGGCGTGCGATTGCGGTCAAGACCGGCCTGCTCCGCATAGACAACCGGACTCCCGTAGCCGTCCTGGTCAATCCACACCTTGAGTCCATCGACTTCATGCCTCCGAATCATGACGGAGACGGTTGGCGGGTGGGCGTCACCGACTATCGCCGGGACCTTGGCCTCGTGCCTCGTGGTGAGCCTGTCCGCACCGCTCAGGGGACCGCAGTTCTGAGTGCAAGGGTGTTGACCCTGAGGCTCGGAATCGAGGAGTGGAAGGCTCCCGTGCCCGAGCAGATACGAGTTGAGATCGCGCAGCAAGGCGGAGTGCCGATTGTGCTCTCATCGGGGTTGCCGGATTCGTCAGTCACTCCTGACTCGTTGGAGTACGCCCTAAGAGCACCCAACGTCGCCGTGGGTTGGCTGCCGCTCACGAGGTGAGGAACCCCTCAGACGAGGAGTGCGACGGCAGCCGGACGCAATTTTGCGGCATCCGCAACACGTTCGGTTGCGCAGTGTGACTGAAGGCTCCGCACCACTGCTTATGCGGCATCACACGATTCCCGCGCAGCACCCAGTTGGCTGGTGAGGGCTCCCAGGGCTTCGGAATAGCGATTGGCACGGCCAGTCGGCAGAACTTCGCGGATGGGAACGCGAAACTGCAGGTACGCGAAGCCGGGACGCGCGTCTTGGGCAGAAGCCCGGCTGGCTTCGTTGCCCAGGCCATCCGCGCGACGGTGGGATTGCTACTGGACGCACTGACCTTCCCCCGCCGCGATTCTGGACGTGGGTGGCGGACCCGGAGCGCACGTCCGGTGGCTCGGCAAGACATGGTTGGCAAGTAGCACCTATCTCACCGGACTTGATCTAAAGGAGCGAGCATGCATGAGCTTGAAGCGATATGCGATGTTTGCAAGCGAGTCGTGGCCGATGGCGAAGGCAATCTTTGGGTCGACATGGCGGAAGTTGAGCAGGTCACCGTGAACGAACGTGCGTGGGAACAGCTCGAATCTGAGCCTCAGGAGGGTGGGGCCGTGACGTTCTCGGGCGGGAGCCTTCTTTCGTATCCCGCTCCCGCGCGCTGGCGCGTTGACCACGCCTCCTGTGACCCGGCGCCTGACGCCAACGCGTACGCCATAGAGGTCCATCGCTGCCGAAGCTGGGCAGACCTCGTGCTGTGGACAGCCCATCTCATGGGGAAAGAGTGGCTTCTTCACTCTGACTGGGACGAGCTACTACGTGCGGCCAGCGAGTCAACTGGAACACGCATTAGCCCTGCCGTACGCCCGACACTGCACCGATGAATGACTGAGTAGGTGCGGACAGGCGCCGACACCTCTAGGTCCCGCACGAAGAGGCAAGCGCGCTCAGGCTAGGTGTGGAGATTCGTTGCTACACGGACGCCGTGGCGTGGGTCCTGAGCGAGGGCTTCCAGGATCGCTTTGGCTGATTCGGGAGGGTCCGGCGCAAGGTAGGCCGCTGCTTCGGCCAGTGTGCGTCGCACACGGCCGTCGCTGTCGCCGGCGAGGCGCATGGCCGTATCCAGACAGCGTTCAGGGTTCTGCATACACAGCACGGCGCTGAGTTGGCGGACGCCGACATGATTGTGCGTGGCGAGGAGGGTGGTGTCTATGTTGCTGGTGATCTCTCGTGGGAGTTGGTTGAGTGTCTTGGCGGCGGTCTGGAGGATGGAGCGCTCTTCGCTGCGTAGGAAACCAAGCGCCTGATCTCGCACCCACTCTTGTTCCTCGATCGTTGTGGCCGAAGCTGCGGCTAGGCGTAGTCCGTGACCACAGAGCGAGGCAGGTCCACCGTTGAACCTGAATGAGCTGAGTGGATGAGACTCGCCGGTCAGCTCATCGTCAAGGTGGCTCCCGTCTTGTTCGCCGAGCACAAATGCCAAGCTCTTTTGGAAGGTTTCGTGTTTCACGTCCGGGGACTGTTCAATCACTAGATTGCTGGCCCCGACGAGCGCGTCCTGCCGAGTCGAGGCCACCTCACGTGGGTCACCAGCGACGTCCAGAAGTTTCCTCAAGCATGCCTCCTGGTCCTCATCGGGGAGACTGCTTGCCAGGTATGAGTCGGTAACCATTGCGGTCCCGAGTTCAGCGTGCCCAGGTTCAGGGGCGGGTCGGTTCAGGATCCGATCACGAGCTTGTTCCGCGCGGTCGCGTACAGAAGGATGGGTGGGGTCGATTTCGGAGCACGCGACGTCGGTCAAGTAACCTCCCCGCTGCGCCAATTGGATGGCGCGAGCACGAAGTACGGTCTGTTCGTCGTCGGTAAGCAGTCCGGGACCGCCTTGTTCACCGAGACGGTCGTTGCGATGTGATCGTGCCCCCAGTAGTCCGAGCACCCTGTGACTTGACAGGAGCTCAAGTGCCTTGTGGGCGTCATGCTCGGCCAGGTCGAACAGCCTGGTGAGGGCAGTCATGGTGAGGTCCGGATGTGCAAGGGCGATCTCGACGCACGCGACCGCATGCTCATCGTCGGTGTGCCGGTAGTGGTTGGGCTCGCGAACCACGTCGGAGGCCAGCAGGTCAAGGAGCGTGACGGCCTGTTCGGGCGTTCCTCTTGACACAAGCGTGCAGGCGCTCTTTGTGGCTTGCAGGGTTAGGGCCTGTGTCGGTGAGTCGGTGAGCTCACCTGCCCTACCTCGTGCGGCCAAGTCTGTGAGATCGCTGATCAACGTGCCCACCGAGTGGTCTTCGATCAGGTCCGTCTGCGCTGAAATGAGTGCCGCTCGGGCGCGGAGGACCCACCAGGGTCCGTCCCTGAGTTGCCCCACCGGCAACAAGAGGTCGCCCACATTCGCGGAGAGTTCTTTGAGTCGCTTGATGTTCCCGGCGCGCTGGTAGTACGTGGCGGCCAGGGCGGACTCGCTGTTGTCGCGGTACAGGTCTCCGAGGAAGCTGAGTGCTTCATTCTCGTCGGCCCAGCTTCCGGTCACGACACTGTCGGTGAGCCAGCGTCGTGCCGACACGACTGCTTCGATGGGCTTCTTGCGCAGCACGGCTGACATCGCCTGCGCCCTTGGGTCCCGAATGCGATCCAGCAAGCGCCCTGTTCCAGTTGTGCGGAGAGCCTGGGCAAGGTGATGCTCATCATCGAGCTCCGTGGACCAGGGACCGTACTGAATGTTCAGTGATCGGATGGCGTAGAGCCAGTCGGCGGCGTTATCAGCCAATCCGGCGTGGATAGCGTCTTGAACGGCATCTCTCCAGCTTTCCAGCGCTTCTTCGGCCCGGTCTTCGAGGCAGCATCGGCGAGCTTCGCGCGCGCTGATGAGTGCCGCGTGCCGACCATGGACCAGGTGTCGCCTCGCTGCTCTTAGGAGTTCTTCTCTCTCGAAGGTGTTGTACTCGGCGCGCACGAGTCGCAGGCGTATGGCGACGTCTTCTCCCAGACCTGCGATAGGTTGCTCATCCGCTCGTGTGATCGCAACGGTGATGAGATCGTCCAGTTCTTCAAGCTGGTGAGGCTCCGTGGCTAGCCGGTACTCAGCGAGAATCAGGACCAGCATGGGCCAGTACCCCAAGTTCTCATCGCTCCCCGCCGGTAGGAGGCTGGGGTTGCCGGCACCGAGTGGGTGTAGAGCGTTGTTTACGGCCGCTCGGACGAGTTCTGTATGCCGCCTAGTTGTTGCAGCACGCTTCGTACTCGCCGACTCCGCATCACGTGCCAACTGCTCCAGCACGCTAACTAGTTTCCTCGGTTCGTACCTGTCACCGTGGTAAAGCGCAGTCACAGCCAGAAGAGCCGCGAGTTCCGCTGCTTCATCGAAGAGCCCGGCCTCCCGTAGGGCATCGAGTTGTCTGTGACGCAGCACAATCGCGTGTCCGCGATGGCCAGCTTCCTGCAACCGGACCGCCAGGTCGCCATAGAGAACGGCGGACTCTGCCGGAGCTCCTGCCCGCTTGGAGTCTGCCTCGCGCAAGATCGGCTTCACATCAGCAGTCTTCAGGGGACCGACGAGGATTCGCTCCGCCTGCTCCTGCCGATCCGGAAGCGGTGCCGGTACACCCGGACGAGGTGCCCCAGTACAGAACACCTCAGACGTCTCGCGGGTCCAGAACTGAGCAACGACATCGCCGTGGTAGCGGAGGTGCTCGTTGATCTTCTCGGAGCCCCAAAGATCCAGTTCTAGATCAGGATTCTCGTCCTGAAGCTTGGCCAACTCATCGGCGAGCTGCGTGGGCTGGGCAGAGGCCGAGGTCGCGACGATCAGGCGATAGGCGTTGAAGGGCCGCCGTCCGGTAGTGAATTTCTCAACAGCTGCCCGCAGGTTTCCAGCGGTGAACTGTTGATAGTCCTTGCATTGGATCACGGTGTGGCGACCGTCAGCCTCACGTCCAGCCAGGTCAATCCCGTGTTGTTCCTGCCCCTGGGTACCGTAGCGACGGAACCTGATACCTCGAAGACCAAGAACACTGCGCGAAACCGCAAGCAGCAGCTTCTCGAAGCGTTCCCAGCCGATGTTCAAGTTCAGGTCTTCCCCCGGCGGTTGTTTCCCGGGCGACCCTGGGTCTGGCGGCTGCCGGAGCTGCGGATCGGCCGAGTATGCCGCCCACGCATCTGTCGCCAAGCCAACCTCGTCGCCAGTCGCCTGCGAAGACCTCAAGGGATCGGGGCAATCCGAGCCGGAATGAGTCATACTCCATATTATGTCAGCGTACGCGCACCGGATTATTAGGTTTCGAGTGCGACCTGGCGCAGACCGTAGTGAACGCTGACCGAGTGGCCGGTGGCCTGTCTTGCCACATCGCTAGGAGACCTACGTCAGCTCAGGAGGGGCAAGCTCGGGGTATCGAAGCACCGGACTCGCTGTCCCCGGCTGGGAGCACCTGCACCGCATCGGAAGGCACCGGGAAGGCGTCACCCGACACGGGATCCCACAGATTTACCTGACCACCGACTGCACCGAAGCTGCCGTACACCTGTTCAGGGTCAAGCCGGTGTCCGTCCAGGGGGAGTTCGTCCAAGGGACCGATCGGAGTCACACAGACTGGTTGGGGGTTGGCGCCGTAATAGTGGTCTGGTACTTGGCCGGACCGCCATTGCCGGACCGCTTTATCGCCAGCCGCCGAGGCAGAATCCAGTACGGTCGTTGCCCAGGCCAGGGTGAGTGCCATGGCCCCGGAGATGGCGACGATTGGAAGGAATAGACGCAGCGTACGGTCGCGAAACAGCGGTCGCAGGTAGCCCCAACTGGCGAGGAAGACGAGACTCAGCGTTGTAGAGATGCCGAGCACGTACGTCGAGGCCAGGAACTGCCAAACGTTAGAAACGTCTATCTCCTCGGCACGGGTATGAAAAGCGGCGCCATAGAACGTGAAGAGGACAGGGCTGAGCCCGCCAAGTGCTGGAACGGCCACCGGGAGCAGCGCCACGAGCAGCGCCACGAGAAACGGCCTCCGGCTGCCGGCGCGAGCCAGGTGTCGGATGCCGGGCGTTACGAATACCGTGCCTGCCAGGAGTAGGTGCCAGGCGACAGCGCTCGCTGGATTCGTATTCCAGGTCATCCAGGCGGTGACCGCGAAGAACACTCCGCTGACTGCCACCGCTGCCAGCCATGCGCGCGCCCGCTGGTGCCAGTAGACAATTACTTCCTCGTCCTCGTCCGGCTGGGCAAGGTTCCCGTCGCCGGTTGTCGTGCGACCACTATCCCGCGCCGGAGGGTCGGTACGGCGACGATGGACCGTGCGACGTTGACCGGCGAGGGGAAGCATGACGGTCGCGCACCACCAGGTAAGCAACGCCCAGGCCGCCAGCGCAGGCAGAGCCAGCCACCAGGGGCCCGCCGCCACTGGGAGGCCGAGCATCCCCGCCGCCCAGCTCAGCACCACTGCCCTCAGCACCCGACTGCGGCCTTCCCCAACCCTGGTCCGGCACAACTCGTCATGGGCCTGCACCCGTCGCGGAAACGGGGGACGCACGCTTACCCCAACTGCGCGTCGCCGAGCCTCCTCGTAGGAACCGAACAGCACTGTCCCGGTGTCGTGGAACCCCATGCTCCGCTCCAGATTGAACAGCCACCGGACCCACGGATACGAGTGCGTACTGCGCGGTGTACAGACAAACCAGTGGGGTTCCTGGCGACGCTGCCTCCGTAGCATCCGCGCGCTCACCGGTCGTAGGTCCAGGTGGGCATCGTCCGCGAGGTCCTTAACCTCTTGGACCGCCCACCGCTCCGGTCTACGGGCATCACGGCCGACGGGTATGCCAAGCGTGTAGAACGAGATGTGGATCGCCTCGTCCGGGAGAACTCCGCCCGGGGTGCGAAGCGCCGGGTCCGTCTCTTCAGCGTGCAGTACTTCCCAGCCCATTTGCTCGAACGATGCGTGGGCGGTTGTCCGGTGTTCGACGGGTCCTGTGAGCGCGGCCTCCACCCGGACGGTGACCAGTACACCCCCGCGACTCTGCCCCTGCTCCATCTGCATATGATCCTTTCCTTCCCATGGCGACGGGAGTGGGTCTTTCCTGTCGAGCAGACTCCTCTGAACTGATTGCAGAAGCAGTTGGCGACGGCGACTGACCGCCCAATGGCCTAACAGGTCCGGGAGGGGTGCCTTCACAGCCACGCGGGGTCGCGGTGGGCAGCGCGGTCTGTGCCGTCCTTCTCGGGTGGGACGCGGAAACGGGGAAGTAGCTGTTGCAGGCAGAGCTGCGCTGGATCAGGCGATCCAGGGGAGCCCTTCGTCGAGGGCGGAGTCCTGTACGTCGCGGCCACGAGCGTTCGATTCGTGCACTGCTGCTCCCCTGACCGGTCTCAACCCTTACCTGATGTCGCATGTCCGCCGCGCCGACGTGCGGGCCGGCTGGTGAGATACTCCGCATCGCCGTCCCAGCGTCACGCCGCGCCTCCCGGCCCGAGCTCCGCGAATTCGCGAGCAGGGTTCAGAGGGCCGGTACGCCTGGGCGGGCGAAGCGACGTCAGGTGGCCGACTGTCCATCCGGATCGTTGCGGGGCTCGTTGGCAGCGTACGGATGGACGTACCGGCCCTCGTTGAACGGCTTGAACCAACTCTCTAGGCCCATGGGCGCGACACCCAGATACTCACCCAATGCACTCTCCTCGATGCCGTCCTTCGAGTCGTCATACAGCCACTCATGGTCCAAGTCCTCATAGACCAGATCGGAGAAGCACGCCAACGCGTCCGCGACCCTCGGATCAAGCAGCCCGAACGTCTCCAACGTGACCTCGGTCGTGGTCAGCAGCAGCCTCAAGGTCAGCTCCTCCGCGACGCAGCTCAGCTGCTCGAAGCTGCCCTCGGTGAAGCGCGTGGTGAGGGCGACGGCCGTAACCAAAAGCCTGCGGGCGAAACGAGCGTCGTACTTTAGCGCATAGCGCGGAGGCAAGTCCTCAAGCAGCCACAGGGGCTCCTCGCACTCAGCGACATTGGTCTTCCGCTGGGCCAAGGTGAAAGCGTCCTGGAAAAGCTCATCCAGAAGGACATCCGAAGCCCAGACCAGCGCCCCGGCGGCCAGTTCCGCATCCTCGGGCGACACCGCAGAATAGGAGGTTTCCGGGTCGTAGTCTTCGTCTTCCTCGTCGACTGCGCCGAACATCCCTGGTCCGAAAGCCCGCAACTGGACAGCCATGGCGCGCATCCTGGTCTCCGCTGCCTTCGACTCGGCAGCTATGCGGGCAGGGTCGGCGGGGGTTCCGGCGGCCGATTCAGCCAGCTGGGCACGCCGGGCAGCGATATCGACCGGGGGTGCCGCCGGACCATCAGCTGCCTCGAGGCTCTCCTTCGCCAACTCCGGGTGCAGTTCGACCTCGCAACGCTCCACTGTCCAATCGGCAAGAGGCTCCGAACGTTCGAGGACCTCCTCCACCAGCGAACGGACCGCTTGCTCGGCGAACTCCAGCGCCGGCGCATCCACGAACACCTTCAGCAGGGCCCCACCGGGATAGACACCCACGAACGTGTCGTCGACTTCCACCTCCACCCCGTCCGGCCCTTCGAGCGACTCGATCGCGCTGAGACCTTCTTCCAACAGAGCCCCGGCACCGGCCCGTTGCAGCTCATCCATCTGTGGAGCACCGCTCGGGATGCTCATATCCACTGTCACCGCGTACGTCACGCACCAAGCCTTCCAGCACGAGCCACCCATTGCGGCAGCAGGGTCAATCAGCCTCGGAGCACTGGGCAGGCACACACGTACCAGCGCTGCCTGTGCCGCCCCCATGCGTGAGCGACGCGTGAGCGGACGGCATCGCATAGCCGGTCACCAACCGGACTGCTGATGATGCGGCACGACGCTGATTAGGCAGAACAGCACTACGCGACACCTCCCAGCACCACTCGTGAAGGATCCGATCCCTCTCCTAAAGCGGGTGTCGCAGGTTCGAATCCTGCCGGGGGCACCAGTTACGCTCTGCATTGTTCGCAGGTTAGAGCGAATATTCGCCTCACCATGGGCTCCTTGTGACTACGCCTCAGCAAGCAGTCAGCTGAGATCATCACGGTGCCTTCGGTGTCGCCGTACAACGAATCGCTGCAGGTGGGCGAGGGAGACCGACAGTCCAGCCGACGCTGTTCCCCCTTCGCAGGTTCGAGCCCTACAGGGGTGCTTTCAGCAAGCACTTCAATCACGCTACGAGATACACCCTGCTCAGGACGCTTCCCCGTTTGGGTGCGGAGAATCTGATCTGATGCAGCCGCTGGAAGCCGGGGACCCGCGGGCGGTCGGTCCGTACCGGTTGACCTTCCGCCTCGGCTCGGGCGGAATGGGCCGGGTGTTCCTGGGTGAGCCCCCCACCGGGCGGCGGGTGGCCGTCAAGGTGGTACGGGAGGACATGGCGTCCTCACCCGGGTTCCGCGAACGCTTCCGGCGCGAGGCCAAGTTCGCTATGCGCGCGGGTGGCTTCTGGACAGCGCAAGTCGTCGACGGGGATCCGGACTCCACAAGACGGCCTTGTACACCGCGACCTCAAGCCTTCGAACGTCCTGCTCGTCGAGGACGGTCCGAGGATCATCGACTTCGGCATCTCGAAGACCCTCGAGACCACCGGATGCACCGATCTGACCAGGGCAGGAACCATCCTCGGCACGCCGGGTTTCATGTCGCCCGAACAGGCACTGGGGCAGTCGGCGGGCCGCCGGCGGACGTCTTCTCTCTCGGCTCACTGCTCGTCTACGCGGCCACGGACACGGGCCCTTCGGCGAAGGTGCCGCTCACACCCTGCTGTTCCGCGTGGTCTATGAGGCACCCGATCTCAGAGCTATGCCTTACAGCCTGCGGGAGTTGGCGGAGGACTGCTTGCACAAAGCACCGGAGGACCGCCCCGCCGCCACTGAACTCGTCTCGCGCCTCGCACATCAGCAGCCGAGAGTTCCCGATCCCCGTGCCACGCCGAACGACGTTGAGGCGGATCTGCGCATAGACGTGAGGACGAGCGATCCGCGGACGCACTGGCGAACACCGGGCCGCTGCAACGGGTTCGGCGAGCTCGACGGCCGCGACCAGGCCGCCCGCAAGGGGCCCGCGGAAGGCGCCGGTCGGCGAGCCGGCCGGGAGCCCGGCGGAAGGCGACTCGTTCGCGGTGGAGCATTGGGGCCCGGGTGTGTTCTGGCGTCGTATGCGACGGCCGGTCGTGTTCGCGTCGTGGATCGACGGCCTGCTCCTGTTGATGGGGCTCTGGTTCGACAAGGTCCCGGTCATGTCCGTGTACGCGCTAGTGATCACTCTGCTTTGTGTGCTCCACGGGCTGAATGTCTCGTTGCCACTCCTTCGGGCCAGGGCGCTGCACGTAGGAGCTGACGGGCTCACCGTGCGGCACGGCCCACACGCACTGACCGTGCCCTGGCCGGACATCGCGTCCGTCAATTTCAACAGGAAGCAGAACAAGCGGGCACTTACCTTGACGGCGACCCTCCAGACGAAGGCGAACACCGAGATCCCGTCCCCGCTGCGTGCCGGCGAAGGCGTCCTGAAGTGCACGATCGCCTCCTCCTGGAAGAGGGATACGAGCATCCGCGTGGAGAGCCTCGGAACGGCGCTGCACAACTTCGCAGGCAACCGCTACCAGTGACCGACTGCAGCGGTTCGTCGGACTCGCACAGCTCGGCCGCGAACCCGACCGGGGCCGACAAGCACACTGCACTGTCGCGCCGGCGGCTGCTCGGCGCGTCCGGGGCTGCCGGGCTGGGCGTGCTGGGCGTGCTGGGCGCCAGAACGACACCCTCCGGACCGGACAAGAGGGCCGGAGCGAGCAAGGATGCCGGAACAGGCAGCAGCGAGGGCGCTGAAACGACCCGTGGCTGCTCAACAGCTGTTCTGCCCGTACACCGTGGAGGACGGCAAGGACGGTCTGCCCGGACGGAACCACGTTTGGATCAGCCGGTTCCGTGCGCTGCAGAAGACCTGACGGGCCGGGAGCAGGGAGTACGGAGAACGCCCGGCCGGATGACCTTCATGCCGAAGCGGTCCGTCAGACCCGGAGGCGGCCGTACCGCCGGTCGTTGTCATGCGTCGGTATCAGCGCGATGAGCGCCGAGATGGTGTCCCGCGGTCTTCGGGGAGGAACTCCACCGCACCGGCACCACGACTGCGGTCCAGCTTCCGGCGCACGCTCATGCGGGCGCCCGGTTCCTTGCCCAGCCCGACGGTCTCCACAAGGTCCCTCAGGAACAGCATGTGTTCGTCGATGCGGCTCTGCTCGTTGCCGGCGGCACGGACCTCCGCGATGAGCGCGTCGCGCAGCACATGGTGGAGGTAGTGGCGTTGCCTCGCGCGGAAGAGACCGGTGGGCCCGCCGGGCTGGGGGAGCAGGATGCCCCGCTCGCCGAGCCTCACCAGTTCCACTTCAGCGACCCGCAGTCCGCGCTCGCGGAGGGCTTCGGCCATGGCCTCAGACGGGATGCCCCGCTGCGGGCTTGCCACGCACTGCCACACCGGGATGCCCACCGCTCGGAAGCCGACGCGCGGTGCCGCGTCCATGGCGAACTCGAACTCCCGCGCGCGGAAGGTCATCGCGTCCAGGGCCAGTTGCTCCGCGGCACCCGTCGACGGGGCGACCGCGGATTCCGGGCCGGGTCAGTGCGTCATTCGGGCTGCTGCACCCGATCGCTGGGGTCACCATCGCGAAGGAAACCCCAGAACGGGCCTGGCCCCCTGAGGGAGCTGATGCATGTCCAGGTGAACCTGCTCCTGCCGAACGGCCCACTTGCGTGAGCTTCAGCAGTCTGAGCGCCTCATTACTGCTTACCGTCACCGGAGGAACGACTCCGGTCTTGACCGTCGCGGTTCCGAAAGAGCAATGGACGAAGAATCAGATTGAGAAGTGGCACCCGCCATCGCGGAGCAGGTGCCCGGTGCCAAGGAGGTCGGCAAGGTGACACGAAAGCTGCAGGTCCGTCGGAGATGGGGAAGACCTCGCACGGTGGGGGCCTGTGTGCTCGCCGCGGGGTGTGTCGTCGCCGGCTCTCTGCCCTCCGCCGCGACGAGTCCTCAACGCGGCGCGTCTCCTCAAGGAGGTGCGTCCCGCCTGTGCGCGACGAAGCCTTTTCCTCCATCGCGAGAGACTCCGCCTCCGATCCTCTCAGGCAGCGATGTGTGGAGTTTCGTCTCCGAGCCGCGCCTTCGTCCCATGCGCGTGAAAGTGACCGCGAACAAACCGGGGACGGCTCGCGGCGGCGTCTTCGTCGCCCCGTACACCGACGAGCGGATGGTCGGCCAGACCGGGGCGTTGATCAACGACAAGTCCGGCGATCCGGTCTGGTTCCGCCCGCTGCCCTCCACCAACCTCCAGAACAGCGGTTTCAGGGTCCAGAAGTACTACCGCGGAGGCAAAGGCAAGGGGCAGCCGGTGCTGACCTGGTGGCAGGGGACCACCGCCCTGCCACCCGGGTATACGAACCTGCCGTCCGGTGCGCCGGAACCGGGCGGGTGCTTCTACATCTACGACAACCACTACCGCCTGCTCAAGACGGTCTTCGCACATCACGGCTACTATCCGGACTTTCACGAGTTCACCCTGACCCGCAGGGGCACAGCGCTGTTCATCGCGTCCAAGCCCGTGGCCTTCGATCTCTCGCCCTACGGCGGTCCGAAGGACGGTGCCATCCACAACAGCGAAATCCAGGAGGTCGACCTCGCCACGGGCAGGCTCCTCTCCTCGTGGAACGCTCTGGACCACCTTGACCCCGCGGATTCAAAGGAGCCGGTATCCAGCGCCTCTTCGTCCGACGGAGTGTGGGACCCCTTCCACATCAACTCCGTCGAGGAGGGCCGTGACGGCCGCCTGCTGATCTCGGCCCGGAACATGTGGGCGATCTACAACGTCGCCAAGAAGTCCGGCAATATCCGCTGGCAACTCGGCGGCGACAAGAGCGACTTCACCTTCGGGCCCAACGCTGACTTCTACTGGCAGCATGACGCGCGGTTCCGGCCGGGGAACCGGATCAGCATGTTCGACGACGGCTGCTGTGAATCGTCCGACACTCCTGCCGAACAGCAGTCGCACGGCCTGTTTCTCAACCTCGACTTCCGCGCCCGCAAAGCGACCGTGGACAAGGCTTACTACCACAAGCCGCCGTTGTTCTCGGCGAGCCAGGGGAACACCCAGGTCCTCTCCAACGGCAACCGGTTCATCGGGTGGGGGCAGAGCCCGTACTACTCGGAGTACGCGCGTGCGGGGAACACCGAGGGCAACGGCTCGAAGAACCTGCTCTACGACGCCAAGTTCCCGGGCTCCAACATGTCGTATCGAGCGTTCCGGAACGAATGGACCGGCACTCCGTACTACCCACCGAAGGCGGCGGCGCGAGCTGACGGCGGGCGCAGCGTCGTCCACGCGTCCTGGAACGGCTCGACGCAGACCAGAGCGTGGCAGCTGCTCGCAGGGCCTGACCCCGACTCACTGTCGGTCGTGGTGAAAGGTGCTAGAAAATCCGGGTTCGAGACGGCGATCCCGACGGACAATCCAGGACCGTACTTCCGAGTGAGAGCGCTGGACGCGGACGGGAATGTCCTCAAGACCTCCCGCATCGTCAAACTGTCGAGATGACTCCGGACACACAAGGCGAGCGGGAACGAAGAGACCACCGACACCACCAGCTTTGACGACAAGGCCGGGGTGCGAGCAGGACGTCATGCAGCGCGGCTGGGCAGATTGAGCTCGAAGGGCAGTGGGCCCTGCACCCCTACCGGACGCAAGGCCCACCGCGCGTATGCCGAGCGGATCGCCGCGGCACGAAGAACTGAGTGATCGTGCCGTCACGGGTCACCGGCACGTTTCCGACGCATTCCGGACGGTTCCGCGGCCTCGTCTCCTGGCTCGGCGCGGCCGAGCCAGGAGACGAAGAGCCCATCGGGATCCCATGTGGCGCGGAGGTCGTCGAGCCGTCGGAGGTTCTCGTCACTCACGAAGCGGTAGGGGCGGTTGATCAGGTTCTCGTCGGCCAACTGGATGCCGGTGGCGTACGGCTCCCAAGCCCGCATGTGGTCGGTCACCCAGCTTGTGTACTTCTGGTCGTCAGCCGGATCGGTCCAGGCCGCATACAGTGCGTAGTACAGCTCGTCTTCTACCGAATAGGCCATCGGCGGACGTTCGGGCTGCCCCTCGTATCCTCCCCAGTTGAACAGCACCATGTGCGAAGGTGCCGGGGGCCAGGCCTTCAGCATCGCCTCGAAGTTGGGCCACAGGTCATCGAAGGCGGCGTGGGTCCACATGTTGTCGGCCAGATAGCGCTTGGTTTCGTCGTAGTGCGGATCGGAGCCGACCCGGCTCAGGGTTTCCGTGTCCGTCACCTTGTTGAGCCGCGTGGTGAGCACGTGAGCGCGTGCCGGGCAGGACTCGAAAACCGACAGCTGCTCCGTGGCCGCCTCCTCCGTGTCGGTGAAGGCGGTGGCATTGAGGGAGATGAGCGGCTCGTCGTTCGTCATCGGGTCTCGGTTGCACATGAGATTGATCTCCGTGGGCGTGTGACGGCCGATCTCGTGAACGAAACCGTAGACGTCCCGCGCGGCGGAGGCGGGCCAGAAGTAGCCGCTGTTCATCGTGACCCTCTTGCGCCGGTACAGCTTGATGTAGAACCGGGTGACGACGGCGAAGAAGCCGGGGCCGGCGCCTCGCGCGGCCCAGAGCAGGTCGGCGTTCCGGGTCTCGTCGGCATGGATCAGCTCGCCGCTCGCGGTGACCGCGTCGATGCCGGTGACCGACATGCAGGCCGGTCCGTAGTCCCGCCCGGCCCAGGCGAATCCGCCCTGCAGCAGGTAACCGCCGATGGAGACGCCCGTGCAGTGACCCGTGGGGAAGAAGAGTTCGTTCTGCGCAAGCATCGAGTTGAGTTCCGACCCTTTGATGCCGGGTTGGGCGGTGCCGGTCATCGCCTCCATGCTGACGGCCACATGGCGCAGATTGGAGAGGTCGATCAGCACCGTGCCGTCGCGCAGATGCGACCCGGACCAGCTGTGGCCGCCGGAACGTACCGCGATCTGCAGGCCTTCTTCCCTGGCCAGCCCCACCGCTCCGACGACGTCGTCCTCGTTGATCGCCAGCACGATCACCTCGGGGTAGCGGTCCGGGACTCCCGAGTGCCAGCAGGCCTCACGGCGCCGGCTCTCGTAGTGGTAGTCACCGCGCCGCAGCACCCTGCCCTCGATCTGTTTCGCCATGTCCGCTCCCTTCGCCGGGTGTTCCCGCACCGCGCCTGTGGCCCGAATCCCGGGCCGGATGTCCGGCCCGTTCACTCCCGTTCATTGCGGTTGAACTCGTCGAAGATGTCCGGGAGAAACGCGGCGAGGTGATTCATCTCCTGTGAGCAGTGCACGACCATGGCGCGGGCCTGCCCGTCGCCCAGATGCCGCACAGCCTCGCCGATCGTTTCGAGCTCACCGGTCAGGGAGGCTTCTCCACGGGGGGCGACGTACCTCCCGCCCATCCAGAAGCGCGAACGGATCTCGGCGCCACCGTTCACCCGGCGCACATGGTGGAGCAGATGGCCCCAGTCAAGCGGTACATCGGAGAATCCCACTCTGCCGCAGACAACGCTTGCCTTGTCCGGATCGAGCGTGCAGTCGCTGAATCCCAGACTGCTGGGATGAACGAAACGAATGGCGAGCCGACCGAGCACATTGCCGACGTACTCGTCCACGAACGAGGTGCCGCCGACATACCTGTCACGGTTGGGAGCGCTCCGGTCCCCCGCATCACCGGACCAGTCCGCGTACAGGTGGGCACGCGGATACCACAGCTTGTAACGCTGGGTCTCCGTGGCGTGCCACCAGAACCACCAGTCCACCATTTCCGGTGACACGCCCGGCATACGAGTCAGTGTGGCGATGTGCATGGAGCCGTCGTCGAAGAGGCTGTATCCGTTTTCGAGCTCCTGGTATCCGGCCTCGCTCAGTGTTCTCACGTCGTCCAGGTCCAGACACAACGGGGGCGCCTGCGGACCGAGATCGATCGCCTCCTTGATGTGATCCGGCAGCGGAGCCATCACGGGGTTCCAGTATTTCGCGTACCACTTGCCGTCGAGTTCGCCGGGCCGCATTCCCAGGTGGGTCCGACGCTCGGGATCGGGACGTGGCTCTGTCATGGGTGCCACCTTCAGTGGGTCAGGGTCACGATGCCGGAGGACTTGAGCACGTGCCCCTCTTCATCCAACGCCTTCACCTGGAATACGATCCTGGATCGTCCTTCGGGATCACCGTCTCGACCCGATCCGTCGGCGTGCCACTCGACCGCCGACAGAGAATCGGGGCCCGGTCCTGCAACTACCCGCAGCGCATACCGCCGACGAGCTCGAAGGTGCCCTTGATTACCAGTCGCCCGGCCTGAAGTCCCTGGTCAGCGCCGTCATCCTTCTGTGTGGTCCCCTGCCGGGGGCACCAGTTACGCCCTGCATTGTTCGCAGGTCAGGGCGAGCAATTGCCCTACCAGTAGGGTTACTTGTGACTATGCGTCAGCAAGCAGTCAACTGAGCTCCCCACGGTGTCTGCGGGGTCCCTGCAGAGGGAGGAGTCGCCCCGGGTGAGTGGCTGAGTCCGAGCGACCGGCCCACGCCACTGAACTGTCGCAGGTTCGAGCCATACGGGGGTGCCTTCAGCAAGCACTCCCATTACATTCCGCGATACGCCGTGCTCAGGACGCAACTCGCCTGGGTGCCGAGCTCGGATCCGTCTGCATTCGATCTCGGGACCCGGGGTCGCTCGCATCTTTTCTGGGCGCGGAGACCGAAGGATCGGAACACGCGCACGGGGGAGCTGCAAGGCCGAAGGGGCCGGGCACCTGGGTGTCCGGCCCCTGGCCACCACCGCTCCTGCGTCGGCGCGGTGGTGCTTGCCGGTTGGGCGTGAGGGCACCGCCCCGTCACCCCGCTATCCCTCGGTATCGGCTCCTGTGGGGAGCGGTGGCTCGGACTCTGTGCGCGCCACCTCCTCGTCGGTCAGCAGCCGCGACCTGAGCAGGAAGCGAACGCCTTCTGGGGCTTCGAGGGAGAAGCCGCTACCCCGGCCAGGGACCACGTCGACGGTGAGGTAGGTGTGCGACCAGTACGCGAACTGGTCGGCGCTCATCCAGAACGGCGTGTCCCCGGCGAGGTGGCCGAGCAGCACGTCCGATCCACCGACCCGGAATTCGCCCCGCGGATAGCACATCGGCGCGCTGCCGTCGCAGCATCCGCCGGACTGGTGGAACATCACCGGGCCGTGCCGGGCGATCAGAGCGCTCACCAACTCCTCGGCTGCAGGCGTGAGTTCGACGCGTCCGGTGCGGGTGCCCATCAGAAGAATCCGAGCTTCTTCGCGGAGTAGCTGACCAGCAGATTCTTGGTCTGCTGGTAGTGGTCCAGCATCATCTTGTGGTTCTCGCGGCCGATGCCGGACTTCTTGTAACCGCCGAAGGCGGCGTGGGCCGGGTACGCGTGGTAGCAGTTGGTCCAGACACGGCCCGCCTTGATCTCCCGGCCCAGGCGGTACGCGGTGTTGCCGTCCCGGGTCCACACGCCGGCCCCCAGGCCGTACAGCGTGTCGTTGGCGATCTTCAGCGCCTCGTCGACCGAGTCGTACGTCGTGACCGAGACGACCGGGCCGAAGATCTCCTCCTGGAATATCCGCATGTCGTTGGTGCCGCGGAAGATGGTCGGCTCGATGTAGTAGCCGCCCTCGAGGCCGGCGACGCTGCGCCGGTTGCCGCCGGTGAGCAGCTCGGCGCCTTCCTTCTTGCCGATGTCGATGTAGGAGAGGATCTTCTCGTACTGGTCGTTGCTGGCCTGGGCACCGATCATGGTTGCCGGGTCCAGCGGGCTACCGCTCTTGATGGCCTTGGTGCGCTCGACGCAGCGGGCCATGAACTCGTCGTAGATCGAGGAGTGGATCAACGCGCGGGACGGACAGGTGCAGACCTCGCCCTGGTTGAGTGCGAACATCACGAAACCCTCGACGGCCTTGTCCAGGTAGTCGTCGTCGGCGGCGGTGACGTCGGGCAGGAAGATGTTGGGGCTCTTGCCGCCCAGCTCCAGGGTGACCGGGATGATGTTCTCGCTCGCGTACTGCATGATCAGGCGGCCCGTGGTGGTCTCACCGGTGAAGGCCACTTTGGCGATCCGCGGGCTGGAAGCCAGCGGTTTGCCGGCCTCGACGCCGAAGCCGTTCACGACGTTGACGACTCCGGGCGGCAGCAGATCGGCGATCAGCTCGATCATCACGAGGAGGCTGACCGGGGTCTGCTCAGCGGGCTTGAGAACCACGCAGTTGCCGGCCGCGAGTGCCGGTGCCAGCTTCCATGTCGCCATCAGCAGCGGGAAGTTCCACGGAATGATCTGGCCCACGACACCCAACGGCTCGTGGTAGTGGTACGCCACTGTCTCTTCGTCGATCTCGGCGATGCTGCCCTCCTGGGCGCGCACCACACCGGCGAAGTAGCGGAAGTGATCCACCGCCAGTGGCAGGTCGGCGGCCGTGGTCTCGCGGATCGGCTTGCCGTTCTCCCAGGTCTCGGCGAGGGCGAGCTTTTCGAGATTCTCCTCGATCCGGTCCGCGATCTTGTTCAGGATGTTGGCCCGCTCAGTGGCGGACGTACGGCCCCACTTGGCGGCCGCGGCGTGGGCGGCGTCCAGGGCGAGTTCGATGTCCTCGGCGGAGGACCGGGCCACCTGGGTGAAGTTCTTGCCGTCCACCGGTGAAGCGTTGTCGAAGTACACGCCCTTGACGGGGGCGACCCAGTCGCCACCGATGAAGTTCTCGTACTGCCGGGCGAAGTTGACGATGCTGCCGTCCGTGCCTGGCTGGGAGTACACCATTGCTGCGCTCCTCGCTGGGAATCAATGTGCGGGTGACGTGACGGCAACGCCGTCGTGACACGGCTCACCGTGACTGCACGAGGTTGGCGAAAGGTTGGCGAACCCCGTGCACACGGCACGGGCATGGCAGGTGTACGCACAGGGACTCGGCACGGCATGCCCTACGGCACACTGTGTGACCCGGATTTCTGAGGGCTGTCAGGCCCGCAGCGCCGCTCGCAGCCGCCCGGCAGCGATCCCGCGGCGGACGTCGTCCATGCCCAGCACGCCCAGGGCGTGCTCGTGCACCTCGGCGTCGAACGGCGCGTACTCGCCGTAGCGCAGCGCATGTTCGGGGCGGGCACTGGCCAGTACGGCCTCTCGTACGGCGACTTCCAGGTGCGCGCGCCAGGCCACGATGCCCGGTGCCTCGGAGCCGGGCAGCAGCGGGCCGCAGTAGTGCCGCACAGCGGTCTCGATGTCACCGCGCTCAAGCGCCCGCAGGACCTCGACGGCATCGCAGGTCACGGCGGTCGTCAGGGCGTACTTGCGGGTGGCGACGGCGCCCCCGAGCGCGCGCCTCAGATGAGAGACCTCCGCCTTGAACGTGGAGGCGGTGACCGGCCGGTCGCCGTAGAGCGCTTCGCGCAGCCGGTCCGGCGAGTAGCCGTCGGGCTCCAGCGCGAGCAGCGTCAGGATCTCCAGCTGACGGGGCCGCAACCGCAGGGAGGCGCCATCCCGTACGGCCTCTTCGCTGCCCAGGCAGGACAGCCGCACCTCGGATGCGGGTCCGGTACGGGTACCGGACCCGGTGCCGGGGCCGGACCCGCCGGCCGGCCAGTCGGGAGCGGTCCCCAGGCAGGCCTCGATGCTGGTCGCCAGGGTCCGTACGGTCGACATTGCCAGCGGGTGCGAGCGGTCCCAGGTGGTGGACAGGTCCAGTACGCCCAGGATCCGCCCGTCCTGGGCGCGGATCGGTGCGCAGTAGCAGACCCAGCCGTGCAGCGCGGCGACCAGGTGCTCCGCAGAGAAGACGGTGGCTGGACGGCCTGTGCGCAGCGCGAGCGACAACGCGTTGGTGCCCATTGCCAGCTCGTCCCAGCGGCTTCCGGGCGCGAAGTTGACGCGCTCGGCCCGGCGCCGCATGACGCGTCCGCCGCAGGTCCACAGGATGGTGCCGGACTCGTCGGTGACTGCGGCGACGAATCCCGCGTCGTCGGCGATGCTGCGCATTTCGTCGGCCAACGCCGTCACCGGGCCCCGCAGCAGCGACCTGGACCAGCGGGGATCCACCGCGCCGCCATCGGCGGTCGGCGCGCTGTCCCGCCGCGGGTCGACGGAGTCCAGCGAGCGGATCCAGGACTCGGTGACCTCGCGGCGCAGCGCCGCGCCGCCGGGCAGAACCCGGCGGACCCTCTTCAACTCCGGTACCCGACGGGCCCATTCGTCCTCCAGCGCGGCCCGTCGCTGCCGAAGTCCCAGATGCTCAGACATAGCACTTCCCGGCTTCTTCATCGTCGACATGCCCATCGGCACGCGCCGGCGATCATTGTCCGGCGCATTGTCCTGGAGTGCACCTGTCCGATCGGGCAGGTCGGCGCGCCACATTGGAGAGTGCTGGGCGCGAGTGAGCGCCCCTACCTTGTTTACTGCACGTCACGGCTCTGTTAAGTCTTTGGATGTCGCGCAAACCCTGGCGGTGCCTTGTGACCTGCGTAATATGACTCCGCAGTTTGGAGGTCCCGTGCCTCATCTGCCGGGAGGCCCCATCATGACCGGGAGTGAGCGGTCGGTCGGTGACTGGTACGCCGACACACGTCCCGAGGAGCTGGCCGGCCCGCAGCGGATCACACCAGGTAACGAACGCGAGCCCTCCCAACTCGCCAAATTCCACGCCCCGGAGGTCGTCTTCGGCCCCGGATCGCTGGCCGAGCTGGGTCACTGTGTGTTGCGGATCGGCGGGCGGCGGCCGTTCCTGGTCACCGACCCCGGACTGATCGAGGCGGGTTGGGTGGATGAGGCGCTGGGTCATCTCCGGGTGGCCGGGTTGCGCCCCACTGTGTGGCACGGGGTGACGCCCAACCCGAAAGACCACGAAATCGCGGACGCGTACGAGCATTACGCGGCGAGCGGCTGCGACGTGGTCGTGGGGCTGGGCGGCGGCTCGTGCATCGACGCGGCCAAGGGCGTGGCGATCCTGTCAGGAAACGGCGGGCGCATCCTGGGGTACGAGGGCGTGGACAAAGTCGTGCATCCGATCCCGCCCACGGTGATGGTGCCCTCCACGTCGGGCACCGGGGCGGACGTCTCGCAGTTCGCGGTGATCACCGACACAGCGGAACACATCAAGATCACCATCATCAGCCGCACGCTCGTGCCGGAGATATCGGTGATCGACCCACGACTGCTGACCACCATGCCGGAGTGGCTCAACGCGGCGACCGGACTGGACGCGCTCACCCACGCCATCGAGGCGTTCGTCTCCAAGGCGCACAATCTGCTGACCGACAACCACGCCCTGCACGCCGTCCAGTTGATCACCGGTCATCTTCTGGGCACCCAGCACCGGCCCAACGAAGTCGATCCGCGCCTCGCGATGGCCCAGGGCTCACTGGAGGCGGGAATGGCCTTCACCAACGCGATCCTGGGCGCCACACACGCCATGAGCCACCAGGTGGGCGGCCTGCTGGACGCGCCGCACGGCGTGGTCAACGGCGTCCTGCTGCCGCACGTCATCCGGTTCAACGCCGATGTGATGCCGCAGCGTTACCGGGCGCTGGCCACGGCCGCGGGGCTTCCCTCCGAAGGCGCGCCGTCGGACGAACTGGCCTACGCCCTCGCCGAGAAGGTCCGCGATCTGGCGGACGCGGTGGGCGTGCCGAAGAAGCTTTCCAGCCTCGGCGTCACCGAGGCGGACGTGCCCCGGCTTGCCCGCACGACATTGAAGGACGCCTGCCTGGCCACCAACCCCAGGGACGTGGAGGTGCGGGACATCGAGGCGCTCTTCCGCGCAGCCCTGTGAGGTGATCCCGTGACCGCCATGAACGAACCGGACCGGCGCCCGCCGGCCACCGCCGACCTCGGGATGCTCACCGGCCTGCGCTCGGGCAAACGCTCGTACTACCCCGCTTACATCCGCTCGACCGAACGCCTGGAGCGCGCCGTGGAGGCGCTGGACGGCATCTCGCGCGCCCTGGTCCGCACCGCCGAGGGGCCGCGGGCACTGGTCGAGGCGGTAGTACGGGCGGCAGCCGAGCATCTGCAGGCGCGCTGGCTGCTGTTGGCCGTGGCGGACGGCGCGCTGCGAGCCGCGCGGCCACGGTTCCTCTTGTACGCCGACGACGTCCTGATCGACGACGAGTCGCGGCTGCCCGCCGAGGTCCGCAGTCATTTGGAGGTGCTGCGCACCCGGCCCTGGGAAGCCGAGTCCACACCGGGAGGCGAGGGCTGGGTCCGGGCGCCGATGACGCTGGACGACGAACCGGTCGGCGGGATCGTGGCCCGGCCCGGCGCCGGTGTCGAGGTGGCCTCCACCGACCTGGCCATCCTCCGGGTGCTCGCCAATCAGGCCGCCGTAGCCCTGCACAACTCCTTCCTCTTCCACGCGGCCACCCGGCTGCGGGGCCGTACCGAGCAGCTGTCCGAGGCGGCCCAGCGTCAGGCCAGGGACCTGGCGGCGCGCAGCGCCGAGCTGGCCGAGACACAGCAGTTGCTTCTGGGGGCGATGCAGCGGCAGGCGCTGGACGACGAACGACACCGGATAGCCCGGGAGTTGCACGACAGCGTCACGCAGTACGTGCTCAGCGCGGGTATGACGATCGAGGTGTGCCGGGCGGAACTGGCCGCGACGGGCGGCGCGGCCGAGGACATCGCGCTGCGGCTGACCTCGGCCAAGGACCTCAACCGGCAGGCCGTGGAGCGGCTGCGTAACGCCATCTACGCCCTGCACCACACCTCCGACGAACCATCAGGTCCGCTTCCTGTGATGCTGGAGCGGCTCTCCACGGTCCACCAGACCACCGACCTGGAAGTGCGAGTCCGGATCGAGGGCAGCCCCGTACCGCTGCCGCCGCAGGCCGAGCAGTCGGTCCTGCGGCTGGCGGGCGAGGCGCTGTTCAACTCCGCAACGCACGGCAAGGCCGACCGGGCGCTGGTGCGGCTGCGGTATCTGCCCGACTCCGTCACGCTGAGCATCTCCGACGACGGGAGCGGCGATCCGGCCCAGCTGCGGCGGGCACTGCAGCTGTCCCGGGCGGGCGACGCCTCGGGCCGCCACTGCGGGATGGCGAACATGGCCGCCAGAGCCGAGGAGTTGGGCGGCATCTTGTCCATCCGCAGGTCACGAATGGGCGGCATCCTGCTGCGCGTGGGCATCCCCCTGCCGGTGGGCGTCGAACAGGAGGTATCCGATGAATGCTGAAGCGCAGGCGGCGGCCGCGCCGCTGGCCTCCCCCGTACGGATCATCCTGGTCGACGACCATGCCATCGTCCGGCACGGGCTCCGCTCGATCCTGGAGCGCGAGGAGGACCTGGAGGTGGTGGGTGAGGCCAGTACGGCAGCCGAGGCGATAGCCGTCATCGAACACGCCCGCCCCACGATCGTGCTGCTGGACCTGAAGCTGTCGACGGGCGCCGACTCCGAGGGCCTGAGCCTGTGCGCCGACCTCACCGAGCGGCACCCGGGCCTGGCGGTGCTGGTGCTCACCACCTTCCTGGACGACTCCCTGGTGGCGGCCGCCATCCAGCACGGTGCGCGCGGGTACGTCGTCAAGGACGTGGACACCACCGAACTGCTGCGGGCCATCCGGGCGGTGGCCCGCAACGAGAGCGCCTTCGACTCCCGCTCGGCCGCCGCGATGGTCCGCAGCATGCGCGTCCAGACCGATCCGCAGCCCGAGAAAGCCACCTTCACCGAGCGGGAGTTGAAGGTACTGGAACTGCTCGCCCACGGTCTGAGCAACCGTGTCATCGGCGCGAGGTTGTTCATCTCCGAGACGACGGTGAAGTTCCACGTACGCAACATCATGCGCAAGCTGGACGCCAGCAGCCGTGCGGAGGCGGTGTACGAGGCGAGCAAGATGGGCGTGATCTGACGGCCGCGGAGAGCGCGGCGATCAGCTGGTTTCGAGGACCAGCCAGCCGCCATGGTGCGAGGTGGCAGTGAACGGGCTGCCCGTGCCGCGACCCAGCCGTTCCAGCTGATCCTGGTCGAAGCACCGGACGTGGCCGTACGCGGAAGTCGGCTCGTCCTCGTACGGCACCGCGACCACGACCCGCCGCCGTGCGAGCCGCAGCGCCTCCTCCAGCACCGCATCGCCGTGCCGGGGATCGAGGTGTTCGAGCAGGTGGATGACGGTGACGGTGTCCACCGACGCGTCCGACAGCGGTACCCGTGAGGCGTCGCAAGTCAGAGTGCCGAGGCGCAGGCCAAGCGCTTCGGCGACGGCTCCGAGCAGCCGCATCGTGCCCGGCGACAGGTCGGAGGCGATCACGGTCTGCCCAGGGCGGCGGGCGAGCATCAGCGGCAGGAACCCGAAGCAGGAGCCCATGTCGAGCACCGTGCCCGCCGCCTCGACCAGTTCCAGCGTGCGGCGGTAGACGGGCGCGAATCCCGCGATGGACGAGTGGTCGTGGGCCACCGCGGGATCCTGCCAGCACGCCCGGATACGGGCCAGCGTGTTCTCGTAGAACGTGGTCCAGGCGGTCAGCGGCCCGTCCACGCAGGAGCGCACCACACCGGTGAAGACCCGCTCGAAGACGTCCGGTCCGGACAGCCAGCCGGGCGCGAACAGCTCCTCCGCCAGCAGCCCCGCCAGGTCGTTGTCCAGCTGGCCGGGGCGGAGCCAGTGGCCCACCTCGACCAGGCGGCCATGCCGACGCAGACGGAAGTGCTCGGTCCGCACGATCGGCGCAGGGCCCGGGTCGCCGCCCCTCGGCGGGCTCTCCCGGATCACGGCGACCACCTGGTCGGCGTACCGGCCGGGCTGGTGCGGCCCCAGCGGATCGATGCGCTGCGCCGCGCGGCGCAGATCGGAAACGCTCATCGCCCGGTCCCCTCCGCCGCAATCCGGTGGGCCGTGCGCTGCAGCCCGGCGAGGTCCGCGACCACCTGGACGCGGTCGCAGAATTCCGCGTAGCGCGGCAGGTCGCAGGCGCCCAGGCCCCAGGAATAGCGGGGTTCGGGGGTGAGCCAGACGGTCTGCCGGACCCGGCGAGTGATCTCCTCGAACGTGCCGGTCCGCGGGTCGTTCCCGTTGCCCCGGCCGTCGCCCAGGACGACCAGGGTGGTGCGGCGGCTCAGGGCCGCCGCGTGGTCGGCCAGCAGCAGGTCGAAGATCCGGCCGTAATCGGAGTTGGCGTCAGTGTCGATCAGGCCGCCGGCCGGCAGCCCGTCGAAGACCAGCCCGAGGGCCCGCTCCAGTGGATGCTCGGTGAACAGCTCGGTGATCTCGGTGGGTTCGTCGACGAAGGCGAAGGAGCGGACCTGCCCGAAGAGCGACTGCAGGCCGTGGACGAGGTGCAGGGTGAACCGTGCGGTCGCCCGTACCGAGAGCGACACATCTGCCAGCACCACCACCCGCGGCTTGTCCTCGGACCGGACCGTGGTGACCGGACGGAACGGGATGCCGCCGAAGCGCATGTTCCGGCGCATGGTGCGCCCCGCATCCACCCGGCCGCGCGGGCTGGCCCGGCGACGGCTGGTCAGCGCGCCGCGCATGGAGTGCCCCAACCGGCGCAGCGCCTCCTCCAGTTGGGCCCGCTCGTCCTCGTCGACCGATTCGAGGCGGGCGTGTTCGGCGGGCTGTGCGGACTCCTGGGACACCGTCTCCAGTCCTGCCAGCCGCTCCAAGTGCCGCTGCAACAGCTCGGGCAGGTTCTCGATGACTCCGGCGAGCCGCCGGCGCAGCGCGGCGAGGGCCTCCTTTTCGGCGTCGTCGGCGTCGTCGTCATCGGCCTCCTGTGCGAGCCACCCGAAGAGGGCGTCCTGCTGGGCGACGGTCAGTTCGGTGTCTATCCGCTGCCCGGTCGCCGTTGCGAGCTGTCCGGGGACGCCTGCGCCGTGCAGCCGTTCGGTCTCCAGCTGGACGGACGGGGCCTCGTCCGTGGCTCCGGTCGCACGGTCCTTGGACAGCACGATCTCATCGGTCATCGAGGCCATATCGACCTTGTTGGCCTCCTGGTGCAGGTTGTACTGCTGGGACATGTCCCGCTGGTCGAAGTAGTCGCGGATATCGGCGGGCTTGTCGTGGCTGTGGCCTTGCTCCGGCAGCTCCGAGGGCTCCTCGGAGACGGTGAAGGACTCCAGTGTGCCGTCGTCGGTGAGGTCGTCGTGCTCGTGGCTGTGGCCGTGCCCGTCGTCCCCTGCGCCCACCGGCAGCAGCGAGAAGTACGCCGTGAACAGCTCGTCGAAGAGCGCGTCGTCGCGCCGGTCCTTGACCAGCGTCATCCGCAGCGCCTCGCGCAGCGTCTCCCGCTGGTCCAGCACTCCGGGCTGGGCCGCCCCCCGCATGGCGTCCATCGCCTCCGAAACCGACACCCGCAGCCCGAACAGGCGCAGCAGGCGGACGAACCGGTGCACGCTGCTTTGCATGCCTCGCCCCCGGCTCAGTCGGTCCGGCGCCTGGCGATGGCGGCGAAGGAGCGGGCGCCCTGACCTCTGCCCGGCTCGGGGCGGCCGGCCGGGCCGGGTCCCGGCGCCCCGTAGTAGCCCTCGTCGTGGCGGCCCTGCTGGTCCATGGCGACCCTTACGGCCGTTCCGTCGGGCCCGGCGTCGGGGTCGTGATCGTGACGGTGGAGGTGGCCCGTACCGTCGTGGGCGTCCCCGGGACCGTGGCTGTGGCCCGGGCCGTGGTGGTGCCCATGCCCGTGCCCGTCGTGGTGGTGTCCCGGTTCGGGCAGCTCGCGGTTGGGGTCGACGAGCCGGGGCAGCACGCCCAGGGCGCGGTGCAGGTCCCGCTCGTACTTGAGGACCACGTTGGCGGTCTCGGCGAGGATCTCCGGGTCGAGTTCGTCGACGCCGAGTACGGCGAGGGTGCGGGCCCAGTCGACGGTCTCGGCGATGCTGGGGCTTTTACGCAGGTCCAGATCACGCAGGCCGCGCACCACGTCCACCAGGCGCCGGGCAGTCGCGACCGGCAGCCCGGTGTCCTTGGAGCTCAGGATGTCCAGCTCGCGCTCGGCGTCGGGGTAGTCCAGGAACAGGTGCAGACAGCGCCGCTTGAGCGCGGCGGACAGGTCGCGCGTGTTGTTGGAGGTGAGCACGATGTACGGCGCAACCTTCGCGGTGTACGTGCCGATCTCGGGCACGGAGACCTGGTACTCGGCCAGGCACTCCAGCAGCACCGCCTCCAGGGCCTCGTCCGCGCGGTCGACCTCGTCGATCAGCAGGACGGCCGGCTGCTCGCCGCGGATCGCGTCCAGCAGCGGGCGCGGTGCGAGGAAGCGCTCGGAGAAGAACGCGCTGTCCTGCTCGCCGATCCGGTGCACGGCGGTGGCCAGGTCGGGGGCGTCAGCGGTGAGCTCGCCGATCTTGTCCCGCAGCATCTGCGTGTACAGCAACTGCTTGCCGTAGTCCCACTCGTAGAGCGCCCTGCTCTCGTCCTGGCCCTCGTAGCACTGCAGGCGCAGCAGCCGGCGCCCCGAGGCCGCCGCCAGTGCCTTGGCCAGTTCCGTCTTGCCGACCCCGGCCGGGCCTTCCAGCAGCACCGGCTTGTCCAGCCTGGCGAGTAGGAAGACCGTCGTGGCGAGCCGCCGGTCTGCGATGTAGCCCTGCGCGGCGAACCGCTCGATCACGTCGTCGACCGAGTCGAATTCCGGGGGCGGGGAGTCCTGGGGATCAGCCGGGGTGTCTTGGGGGTGAGCTGTGTCGAGCACTGTTCCTCCGTCCGGGGTCCGGGAGGGGGCGGCGTCCCGAGCCGCCCCCTCCCCGTGCCGTTGTCGCTCAGCTGAGCAGGTCGTCCAGGTGGCCGTTCATGCAGTGCTCGACGACCGGGCGGACGGTGTCGAACGTGCACTCCTTGGCGTTGCCCGGGGTGCAGGCGTCGCCGAGGACGTGGTTGGTGATCCGGTCGGCGTCCGCGTCGTCGCCCTTGATGACGGGAGCCTGCTCGTAGTACTTCGTCGGGCCCTGGCCCAGTCGGTTCTTCGAGTAGGACTCCTGGGTGACGTCGGTGAACTTCTCCGGGATGCCGACGTCCCGCAGCAGCCGGATACCGGCCTCCAGGGCCGCCTCGGCGGCCTTGACCTTGGTCATGCCGTGCGTGTCGACGCCCATCACCTCGGCGATGTCGGCGAACCGCTCGTACTGCGTGGGCATGTTGAACGCCCAGACCCTGGGCAGCGCGATGGCGTTGTTGAGCCCGTGGTGGGTGTCGTAGAAGGCGCTGACCGCGTGCGAGATGGAGTGGATGACGCCCAGGCCACCGGAGTTGAACGCCTGTGCCGCGATGTACTGCGCGTACATCATCCCTTCGCGGCCGGCCAAGTCCTGGCCGTTCCACACGGCCTGCCGCAGGTGCTGTGCCGTCAGCCGGATCGCGTGCAGCGAATTGCCCAGCGAGGGCTGGAAGTTGAGCCGCGAGACGTACGGCTCCGAGGCGTGCGCGAGCACGTCGAAGCCGCACTGCGCGGTGTAGTCCAGCGGGCAGTCGTAGTACAGCACCGGGTCGTCGATGGCGAGTGTGGCCACCGAGGCGTCATCGAACGCGACGTACTTGTGCGGGTTGTCGGGGTCGGTCGTGGTGTCGGTGATGACGTACGCCCACGAGGTCTCCGAGCCGGTGCCGGCAGTCGTGGACACCGCGATGTGCGGCGGGTTCTTGGGGTTCTCCGACTTGTTGAAGCCCTCGAACTCGTTGACGCTGCGGCCGTCGTGCGCGACCGAGATGCGGGCGCCCTTACAAGCGTCGTGCGAGGACCCGCCGCCGATCGAGACGAACGAGTCGCACTTGTTCTCCTGGTACATCGCCACGGCTTCCATGGCGTTGTAGTCCTTGGGATTCGACTCGACCTTGTCGTACAGGACGACTTCGAGGCCGTGGTATTTCATCGACTCGACGATCTTGTGGACGGTGTCGCTGCCCCGCAGACCCGTGGTCATCACCAGCGTGCGACGGAACCCGAGCTTCTTGGCCTCGGGACCGATCATTTCATGCGCTCCCGGGCCCAGCATCGCCCGCGGGAAGGGGTGGAACTCCTTGATCGGAAACGGCTTGAGAAGTTCATCGACCTGCATGATCTCCGGTTCCTCTCTGCTCGACGAGTGGCGTGATTCACCTTCGGCGAACGGCTGCGGCCCGGGACACCGGCCAGCCGGGCGGCAGCCGGGAACGAACGGAGAGGCGGCCCCCTGCCCGATCGGACGGGGGCACCCGGCGCCGCCGGTGCGGCGCCCGCGCACCTGACCGATCGGAGGGGGCGATGGGGACCTGAAGCACGGTGGGACGGGATACGGGACCGCGCCTAGCGTCGAAATGCGAGGCACTGCCGAAGCAGGCAGCGCCCACCGCCTCACCCTCGACTCCCCTATTCCGTACGGAGGTTCGCCATGCAGGACGACAACGCGACCGAACAGGACCTGGACACGAGTGCCGCCACGGCCGAGGACGTGACCGAGGAACTCCTCGTGGAAGAGGTGTCCATCGACGGCATGTGCGGCGTCTACTGAGGCCGGCCGTGATGTCCCACCCCTCCGATGCGGCGGACTTCGACACCACCAGGCCGTACCGCCTCAACCCGTGCGTCGCGCTGCGCCCTGAGCCGTTCGGTGCCCTGGCGTACCACTTCGGCAACCGCCGGCTGTCCTTCCTGAAGGCCCCGGAGCTCGTCGAACTGGTTCAGGGACTGGACCGGCACCCCAGCGTCGGGGACGCGCTGGCCGGCGTCCCCGACGGCCGGCGCAACGCCTGGCTGCGCGCGCTGACCTCGCTGGCCGCCGCCGACATGATCATCCCCCAGTGAGCGGAACCGGAGTGCAGTGATGCCCACTCGATACGCCCCCACCCCTGCCGAACGCGCATCCGACCGACCCGTCCCCGCCCTGGTCGAACAGTTCAAGGGCGGTCTGCACGCCCCGATCTGTCTGACCTGGGAGTGGACGTACGCGTGCAACCTGGCCTGCGCGCACTGTCTTTCGTCCTCGGGTCGGCGCGACCCGATGGAGCTGTCCACCGACGAGATCAAGTCGGTGATCGACGAACTGCAGCGGATGCAGGTCTTCTACATCAACGTCGGCGGCGGCGAGCCGACGGTCCGCCACGACTTCTGGGAGCTGCTGGACTACGCGATCGCCCACGAGGTCGGCGTGAAGTTCTCCACCAACGGACTGCGGCTGACCCCCGAACGAGCGCGGCAGCTGGCCGCGACCGACTACGTCGACGTGCAGATCTCCCTGGACGGCGCGACCCGCGAGGTCAACGACGCGGTCCGTGGCCCCGGTTCGTACGACATGGCGGTCCGGGCCATGGAAAATCTCGCCGAGGCCGGTTTCCAGGACTTCAAGATCTCGGTGGTCATGACCCGGCACAACGTGCCGCAACTGGACGACTTCGCCACCATCGCCGACCGGTACGGGGCGCAGCTGCGGATCACTCGGCTGCGTCCGTCCGGCAGGGGCGCGGACGTCTGGGACGAACTGCACCCGACGGCCGACCAGCAGCGCGACATCCACGCCTGGCTGACCGGCCATGGCGAGCGGGTACTGACCGGGGATTCCTTCTTCCACCTCAACGCACTGGGCACGGACCCGATACCGGGACTGAACCTGTGCGGCGCGGGGCGCGTGGTGTGCCTCATCGATCCGGTCGGGGACGTCTACGCCTGCCCGTTCGCCATCCACGACGCGTTCAAGGCCGGCAACGTCCGCTCGCCCGGCGGCTTCCAGCGGGTGTGGCAGGACTCCGAGCTCTTCACCGACCTGCGACGGCCGCAGTCCGGCGGCGCCTGCACCAGTTGCTCGGCGTACGACGTCTGCCAGGGCGGCTGCATGGCGGCGAAGTTCTTCACCGGGCTGCCGCTGGACGGCCCGGACCCGGAGTGCGTCAAGGGACACGGCGCCGCCGCACTCGCCACGGTCGACCGTGCCGCGGTGCCCCCGCAGGGCGCCGACCACTCGCACACCGGGCCGGTGCGCAGCCAGCCGGTTCCCCTGGGCATGCCCGCGCTGAAGGTCAGCCGCCCGGACCGCTTCTGTGACGAGAGCCCCCTGGCCGGCATGGACCGCCCGTGAACGGCCGCGAGGCGCGCGACCGGGCAGGGACGACGAAAGAGGAAGATCATGAATGCTTGGTTCGAGACCGTGACGGAGGCCCAGCGCAGGGCCCGGAAGCGGCTGCCGAAATCCGTCTACAGCGCGTTGCTCGCCGGCTCCGAGAAGGGCGTCTCCTACGACGACAACACCGCGGCCTTCGCGCAGCTCGGATTCGCCCCGCACGTCGCCGGACAGTCCGCCAAGCGCGAGATGGCGACGACGGTCATGGGGCAGGAGATATCGCTGCCGGTGATCATCTCCCCCACGGGCGTACAGGCCGTACACCCCGACGGGGAAGTGGCCGTCGCCCGCGCGGCGGCGGCCCGCGGCACGGCGATGGGCCTGAGCTCCTTCGCCAGCAAGCCGCTGGGTGACGTCGTCGCGGCCAACCCGCAGACGTTCTTCCAGGCGTACTGGATGGGAACCCGGGACGTCATGCTCCAGCGGATGGAACGTGCCCGCGCGGCCGGGGCCAAGGGACTGATCGTCACCCTCGACTGGTCCTTCTCACACGGCCGGGACTGGGGCAGCCCCAAGATCCCCGAGCGGCTGGACACCAGGGCGATGCTCCGGTTCGCCCCAGAGGCACTGGCCCGTCCGCGCTGGCTGCTCGACTTCCTCAGGAGCCGGAGCATCCCGGACCTGACCACCCCGAACATCGCCGAACCCGGCGGGCCGGCACCGTCGTTCTTCGGGGCCTACGGCGAGTGGATGCAGACACCGCCCCCGTCATGGGAGGACGTCGCCTGGCTGCGCGAGCAGTGGGACGGCCCGTTCCTGCTCAAGGGCGTCTGCCGGGTCGACGACGCCAAGCGGGCCGTGGACGCGGGAGTGACCGCGATCTCCGTGTCCAACCACGGTGGCAACAACCTGGACGCCACCCCCGCGCCGATCCGCGCCCTGCCGGCCGTCGCCGACGCCGTTGGCCACGAGGTCGAGATTCTGCTCGACGGAGGAATCCGCCGCGGCAGCGACGTGGTCAAGGCTGTCGCGCTCGGCGCCAAGGCGGTGATGATCGGGCGCGCCTACCTGTGGGGCCTGGCGGCGGGCGGCCAGGCCGGGGTGGAGAACGTGCTCGACGTCCTGCGCGGTGGCATCGACTCGGCCCTGCTCGGCTTGGGGCGCTCCACCATTCATGAATTGACGGCCGACGACGTGGTGATCCCGCAGGGGTTCACCCGCGCACTGGGCGTCTGAGTTGAGCGCGCGGCGGCCGGGCGCCGCGGCCGGGTCGCGGACACTGCACTCACCCGGCCGTATCCGGCCCCTGCGCCCCGGCCGTGCGGTTGACGAGCCGCCCGCCTTCGCGACGTCGACACATACGCTTCGACACGCAGTACCGGGAGAACAAGCCATGAGCACCCACCTCGCGGACCTGGGCTGGCCGGATCTGACGGAACGCCGCCCTCTCGTGCTGCTGCCGTTCGGGTCCCTTGAACAGCACGGCCCGCACCTCCCCCTGGACACCGACGCCGCGGTCGCCAAGGCAGTCGCCAACCGGGCCGCTGCCCGGCTGGGCGAAGAGCTGGACGTGGTGGTCGCGCCCGTACAGCCCTACGGGGCCAGCGGCGAGCACGAAGGCTTCCCCGGCACGGTGTCCATCGGTCACGCCTCGCTGCGGATGCTGGTCACCGAGATCGGCCGTTCGATGCTGCGCTGGGCAGGCCGTCTCCTGGTGGTCAACGGCCATGGCGGCAACCTGACGAGCCTGAGCGCGGCGGTGACCGGGCTGCGCGGCGAGGGACGGGACGTGGCCTGGTGGCCGTGCGTCCCACCCGGCTCCGACGCACACGCGGGCCGCACCGAGACGTCGATGATGCTGAGCGTCCGGCCGCGAGCGGTGCACGGCGAGCGGGCGGCGGCCGGGCCGACCCAACCGATCCACCTGCTGATGGACCGGCTGCGGGCCGAGTCGGTACGCGGGGTCAGTCCGTCCGGCGTGCTCGGCGATCCGGCCGGTGCCCACCGGGCCGAAGGCGAACAGCTGCTGGAGGGGATGGCCGTCCGGCTCGCCGCGGACATCCGCCGCTGGCAGATCTCCGAGCCCGGCCAACTCGACGCCGCGGAGCCCCGGCCGGAGCACCCACCGGCGGACCGGCACCACCGTGCGGACTCGGCTCGTCAGTTCCCCGGTTCCGCGCATCAGGGAGCCCCCCGATGACCGGCCCCCGGGTGGCCGTCGTCACCGGTGCCGCCCGGGGCATCGGGGCCGCGGCCGTGCGGCGGCTGGCAGAGGACGGCTGGGCGGTGGTCGCGGTGGACCGCTGCGCGGACGACCCCGAAGTCCCGTACCCGCTGGCCAGACCCGGCCAACTGGACACGCTGGAGCGGGACTTCCCCCTGGTGCGTGCCGTCCGCGCTGATGTGCGGGACGCGGCCGCGCTGCGGGACGCCGTGGAGCTGGCCGAGACGGAGTTCGGCGGGCTGGACGCGGCCGTGGCCGCCGCGGCCGTGCTGCTCGGCGGACGCCCGGTGTGGGAGCACTCCGATGCGTACTGGCGGACCCTGCTGGACGTGGACGTCCTGGGCGTCGCACATCTCGCCCGTGCCGCCGTCCCCGCCCTGCTGCGCCGGCCGCAGCCGCGCACCGGGCGGTTCGTCGCGCTCGCCTCGGCCGCCGCGCACCGCGGGCTGTGGGGCCTGGGCGGGTACTGCGCGGCCAAACACGCCGTGGTCGGGCTGGTCCGGTCCCTCGCCTGCGACCTGCAGGGCACCGGCGTGAACGCGGTCGCAGTGTCGCCGGGGTCCACCCGGACGGACATGCTGCAGGCCACCGCCGACCTTTACGGCCTGGCCGACGCGCAGGATCTGGCCGAACACCAGCTGCTGCAACGACTGCTGGAGCCCGAGGAGGTCGCCTCCGTCGTCGCCTTCGCGTGCTCGGAGCCAGCCGCCGCGGTAACCGGAAGCGTGCTGCACGCCGATGGGGGGTTCGCCGGATGACCGCCGCACCGGAACTCGAACCACCGCCCGGGACCCGACTGCCGCACGGCTTCGGCATCGAACTCGACGCACAGGTACACCGGTCACGCGACGGCCGCCTGCTGCTCGGCGGCTCGCCGCCGCGGCTGCTGCGCACGAGCACCAAGGGGGCCCGGCTACTGGCCGACGGCCGATTCACCGTCACCGACCGGGCGACCGCCGCGCTGGCCCGGCGGCTGCTGGACGCCGGAGCGGCGCATCCGCGCCCGCCCGCGCACGCGCCGGGCCAGGCCACGATCGTCGTCCCCGCACGGGACCGGCACGATCTGCTGGACCGGCTGCTGGCGGGCCTGCGCGCCGACCCACAGACCGCGGATCTGCCTGTGCTGGTGGTGGACGACGGTTCCCGGAACCCGGCCGCCGTGGCCGATGCGGCCCGCAAACACGACGCCCGGCTGCTCGTCCACCCGCACAACCTCGGCCCCGCGGCCGCCCGCAACACCGGACTGCAGCACGCGCACACCCCCTACGTGGCGTTCTGCGACTCCGATGTGCGGCCTGAGACAGGATGGCTCGAGCCGCTTCTGGCACAGTTCGCCGACCCCGCGGTGGCGCTCGCCGCGCCCCGGATCGTGGCGGTTCCCGTGTGCCGCCCCGGCCGCCTGGACCGGTACGAGGAGGTTCGCTCCCCGCTGGACATGGGCGCGAGGGAGGGGCCGGTCGTCCCGCTGTCCGCGCTCGCGTACGTGCCCAGCGCCACCATCGTGGTGCGCAGATCCGCCGTCGGTGCGGGCTTCGCCCCCACGATGCGGGTCGCCGAGGACGTGGACCTGTGCCACCGCCTGCACGCCGCCGGCTGGCGGCTGCGTTACGTGCCGCAGTCCAGGGTTGGTCACCAGCACCGCACCGACCTGCGTAGCTGGCTCGCCCAACGCGCCGGGTACGGCACCGGGGCGGCCGATCTGGCGCTGCGGCACCCGGGACAAGTGCCGCCGCTCAACAGCCATCCCTGGTCGCTGGCCGCCTGCGCGCTGCTGCTGCGCGGCGGGCCGGTCCCGGCAGCCTCGGCGGCGGCACTGACCGCGGCGTCCGCCGTACGTCTGGTCCGGCGCATGCCCGATGCCGATACCCCGGTCCGCGCGGGGGTGCTGCTCTCACTCGCGGCACTGCGCGGCACGGCAGAACAGCTGCTTCGCTGCGCCACCCGGCATCATTGGCCGCTCGCCGTGGCCGCCGCGGCGTGCAGCCGCCGTGCCCGGTACGTGCTGCTCGCGGCCGCTGTCGCCGACGGGCTCGCCGACCACCGGCGGTCCGGCGCGGCCCTGAACCCCCTCACGTACACGGCGATCCGTCGACTCGACGATTTCGCGTACGGGTGGGGGGTGTGGCAGGGCGCCTGGCGCCGCCGCACCGCCGCGCCGCTGCTGCCACGCATCGCCCCGTCATGGCTGGACAAGGGCCGCCGCGCCACCCGGACACCGGCCGACGAACCCGCGCGCCAACCTCGCGCCAACCTCGCCCGGCAACAGTGAGCGCTCCGCGAACGGGCACGGCCCCACGGCAGCACCGCTCGCACCTCCTGTTGCGTCACTCATCACCACCCTCACCCCTCGGAGGCCCCCGCATGACCCGGCGAACGGACCGACACACCGATGCCGAGGACCGGACCCCGGACCCTGAACCGGCAAGCGACCGGGACGGGTTCTGGGCGGAGCAGGCAGCCCGGCTGGACTGGGACGCTCCGTGGACGCAGGTGCTGGACTGGTCGGATGCGCCGTTCGCTCGATGGTTCGTCGACGGCCGGTTGAACGTGGCGTACAACTGCGTGGACCGCCATGTCGAAGCGGGCCGCGGCGAGCAGGTCGCCTTCCACTGGGAGGGCGAGCCGGGCGACAGCCGGACCATCACCTACACCGAGCTGCTGCGCGAGGTGTCCAGAACGGCCAACGCGATGCTCTCCCTTGGGCTGACCACCGGTGACCGGGTTGCGATCCAGCTGCCGATGATCCCCGAAGCGGTGTTCGCGATGCTGGCCTGCGCCCGGCTCGGCCTGCCGCACACCGTCGTCTTCGGCGGCTTCTCCCCCGCCGCGCTGCAGTCCCGGATCGAGGACGCCGAGGCGAAGCTGCTGATCACCGCGGACGGCCAGCACCGCAGGGGCCGGGCGGTGGCGCTGAAGGACGGCACGGACGAGGCGGTGAAGAACACGCCGAGCGTCGAGCACGTCCTGGTGGTCCGGCGTACCGGCACCGAAGTTGCCTGGACCGAGGGCCGCGATCTGTGGTGGCACGACCTGGTAGATGCCCAGGCCGATACGCATCGCCCGGAGGCATTCGACGCCGAGCACCCGCTGTTCATCCTCTACACCTCGGGAACCACCGGAAAGCCCAAGGGCATCCTGCACACCTCCGGCGGCTATCTCACCCAGGCCGCGTACACCCACCAGGCGGCCTTCGACCACCGGGCAGGGCAGGACGTCTACTGGTGCACCGCGGACATCGGCTGGATCACCGGGCACTCGTACATCGTCTATGGGCCGCTCGCCAACCGCGCCACCTCGGTCATGTACGAGGGCACACCCAACACCCCTCACGAGGGCCGGCACTTCGAGATAATCCAAAAGCTGGGCGTATCGATCTACTACACCGCGCCCACTCTCATCCGCACCTTCATGAAGTGGGGGGAGCACATCCCCGCGCGCTACGACCTGTCCTCCCTTCGGGTGCTCGGCAGCGTCGGTGAGCCGATCAATCCACAGGCCTGGCTGTGGTATCGGGAGCACATCGGCGGCAACCGCACGCCGGTCGTGGACACGTGGTGGCAGACCGAGACCGGCGCCATCATGATCGCGCCGCTGCCCGGCAACGGAACCGCCCCCAAGCCCGGTTCGGCGCAGACCCCGCTGCCGGGGATCTCCGCCAGGATCGTGGACGACCAAGGCATCGAGGTCGGCAAGGGCGGGTCCGGGTACCTGGTGCTGGACTTCCCTTGGCCTTCCATGCTGCGCGGCGTCTGGGGGGACGCGGAGCGCTTCCGCGAGACGTACTGGTCCCGCTTCGCCCGGCAGGGTTACTACTTCGCCGGTGACGGCGCACGGTACGACGAGGACGGCGACATCTGGCTGCTGGGCCGGGTGGACGACGTCATGAACGTCTCCGGGCATCGGATCTCCACCGCCGAGGTGGAATCAGCGCTGGTCTCTCACCCCGTCGTTGCGGAGGCCGCGGTGGTCGGCGCGGCGGACGCCACGACCGGGCAGGCCGTCGTCGCGTTCGTCATCCCGCGCGGCAGCGCCACGAGCGATGGGGACGCAGCCGAAGAGGACGCGGTCGAGGAAACGATCGCCGCGCTGCGCAACCACGTGGCGCAGCAGATCGGCCCGATCGCCAAGCCCCGCCAGATCATGCTCGTTCCGGAGCTTCCCAAGACCCGCTCGGGCAAGATCATGCGCCGGCTGCTGCGGGACGTCGCTGACCAGCGGGAGATCGGGGACGTCACCACGCTCGCCGACGCGTCCGTCATGAATCTGATCAACAACCACCTCGGCGGCCACGCCGCGAAGAGCGACTGACTCAGCCCCCGCCCTCCGGCCCGGTGCGGGGCGGAGGGCGGGTCCGCTCCGCACCCGCCTCCCGAACCCGCCGCACGCATACCGTGGACGACAACCAGAAAGGACCCTTCCAGATGCGAATCGTCCTCATCGGCCCGCCAGGCGCGGGCAAGGGCACCCAGGCAGCCATCCTCGGCACCGCCCTGGGCGTCCCCCACGTCTCCACCGGCGATCTGTTCCGGGAGCACGTCGGCGGCCGGACCCCACTCGGCCGCCGGGCCTCGGAGTATCTGGACGCCGGCGCCCTGGTCCCCGACGACGTGACCAACGCGATGGTCCGGCAGCGGCTTGCAACCCCCGATACCGGCAAGGGGTTCCTGC
Source organism: Streptomyces sp. CNZ301 (assembly GCF_004217425.1). Taxonomy (NCBI): domain Bacteria; kingdom Bacillati; phylum Actinomycetota; class Actinomycetes; order Kitasatosporales; family Streptomycetaceae; genus Streptomyces; species Streptomyces sp. CNZ301. The sequence goes on along the minus strand of NZ_SHLG01000001.1, from coordinate 5,287,151 downwards.
TCGACGGCTTCCCGCGGACGACGGCCCAGGCCGACGTCCTGGCGGAGGTTCTCGCGGCAGACGGGCAGCAACTGGACTTCGTAGTGGAGCTCGACGTACCGCAGGACGTGGTGATCCAGCGGCTGCTGAGCCGCGGCCGAACGGACGACACCGAACAGGTCATCCGGCACCGCCTGGAGGTCTACCGCACCCAGACCGCGCCGCTGCTCCGCTATTACGGGGATCTGCTGCTGACCATCCGCGCCACCGGGGCCGTCGAGGACATCGCCCAGCAGGTCCTCGACGCCCTCGACTCCGTACGGGAACGCCGCGAGGCGTCGTCCACCGCACCACGGGCCACGCCCACGAGCACCTCGCGGCCGCTCTCCGCGTAGCGCTGGAAGCGGACCTGGACTTCGGGATCCTTGGGATTCGGCATCCCCTCCTGCCACACGGCACGGCATAGGCCGATCCGCCGCAGGTGACCGACCGTCTCAACGCAGGCCACCAACCGGCTCGAAGCTGCCCTTGATCATCAACCGACCGACCGGAAGCCCCAGTTCAGCACCGTCGTCCTTATGTGTGGGCTCCTGCCGGGGGTACCAGTTACGTTCTGTATTCCTTGCAGGCCAGAGCAAGAACCCGCACCAGCTTTGGAGCCCTTTCGGTCTCTCGCGCGGTTGACCTCGAATGAGGCTGCTTGGCCCTCACATTGGCAACTCACAGGGCGTTACCGCAGATGAGCGAGCCGCACCTCGCGTCAGGAAGTCAACATGGGGCGTCGCAGGTTGGTGCCCTGGCGGTTAACTCCGGCAAGCACCGCGCTCACCCTCTGCGAAAAGCCCTGGTCAGGGAACTCATCGCCTTCTCCGAATGAAGCTGGCCCTTGTTCGTTCCGGTCTCGGGGGACAGCCACGTCTCCATCCTGTACATCGGACGTCGGCACGTGATCATGCGAGCGATGCTCGGCAATCCAGCACTACATCCGCGAATCGCGGCAACCTGCTGACGCGCGAGCGCTGCCCCTCCCGGCCGCCGATGCAATTGGCTTCGAACGTGAAACCCAGCTGCTGACTGTTGCGGGAGTTGGCCATGCCCTCATGCCCACCCGCAGTGTCTTCAACGTCTCCTGTAGGCACGAGGCTCTCTGGATCGGTCACGAGGTAGTCGTGACCGATCCAGATAAAGATCACCTGTACGAGCTCGAAGAAGGGCCAGACCAGCATCTGGCCATATCCGAATCGCCGGCATTCGGTCGTTCGCTTGGTCTGAGGCCCTCGCATCGGCGACGCCCCTGGTCGGGCCGCAGGCGGACCGCCGTCATAGACGTGGCCGTCATCTCGCTCATGCCACCTGCCGGTGCAGCGACTTCAGGGGGACGCCGCCGTCGATCAGCACATCGACGTCGCCGTTGAAGCGGTAACCCTGCCGTTCTTCCACCGGTGTTCCAGCTCCCGCTGGGCCGCCCTGAAGGCTCGTCCCCTTGACTCATGCGGATTCGCAAGCTTCACTTCGATTGAATCGTAACGCAGAGATGAATGGATATTCATCATGACTCTCGTACCAGTCCCCGGCGCCACGGCGCGGCTCGCCGACATCAGGCGCGAGCTGCGCGAGGCGCCCCCGACAGAGCGCGCCGCGCGCCTGAGGGAGCTGGCCTACTCGATCCGCCGCAGTGATCTGGAGATGATCAGCCGGGCCGGTCAGGGGCACATCGGCGGTGACTACTCCGCCGCCGACATCGTCACAGTGCTGTACTTCACGGTCCTCGACGTACGTCCCGAAGAGCCGGAGTGGGCCGAGCGCGACCGCTTCGTGCTCAGCAAGGGGCACGCCGCAGGCATCCTGTACTCGACCCTGGCGCACGCCGGCTTCTTTCCCGAAGCGGAGCTGGCCACGTTCATGGAGCCGCTTTCGCCGCTCAACGGCCACCCCAACCGCCGCAAGGTCCCTGGGGTGGAGACCAGTACTGGTCCGCTGGGACACGGCTTCCCGGTTGCCGTGGGTATGGCGACCGCCGCCAAGCTGGACGGCTCGAACCGGCGCACCTACGTACTCACGGGCGATGGTGAACTGCAGGAAGGGAGCAACTGGGAGGCGGCGATGACCGCGTCTCAGCAACGTCTCGGCCGACTGACCGTGATCGTCGACCGCAACGGCTTCCAGCAGGGCGCCGCCACCGAGGAGACGTCGGGGCTGGACCCGCTCGGCCCCAGGTGGGCCTCCTTCGGCTTCGACGTCCGCACGTTCGACGGCCACGACTACGAGGCTCTCTATCAGGCCCTGAGCGAGGAACGCTCCCCCGATGGCCGCCCCAGGTGCCTGATCGCCGACACGATCAAGGGCAAGGGCGTGTCCTTCATCGAGGACCGCGTGGAGTGGCACCACAAGGTGCCGACCGAGGAACAGACCGCTGCCGCCTTCGAGGAGCTGACCGCCTGATGGGCAACGCCACTGCTGCAACCGCCGAGTTGCACGATTGCCGCAAGACGTTCGCCGAGACCTTGATCGAACTGGCCGAAACGGACGAGCGCACTGTGGCCGTCTGCAACGACTCGGTCGGTTCCTCCAACCTCAAGGAGTTCCAGCAGCGCTTCCCGGACCGGTTGGTCAACGTCGGCATCGCCGAGCAGACCATGGTCGGCGCGGGCGCCGGCCTTGCGAACGGCGGCCGCATCCCGTTCGTCTGTGCCGCGGCCCCCTTCCTCACCGGTCGCGCCCTGGAACAGATCAAGGCAGACGTCGCATACTCCCGCACCAACGTCAAGCTGTGCTCCATGAGCCCGGGCTTCGCTTACGGCCAACTCGGCCCGACTCACCACGGCGTGGAGGACTTCGCCTGGCTGCGCACCCTGCCCGATCTGGTGGTCCTCGCACCGGCCGACCCGGCCGAGACCCGGGAGGCACTGCGCTGGGCCCACCAGCACGACGGGCCCGTCTACCTGCGCATCGGCCGCACAAAGGTGCCGGACCTGACGCCGCACGTCCCCTTCGAGGTCGGCCGGGCTCCGCGTCTGCTCGACGGCGACGACGTTACGCTGATCGCTGTGAGCACGACGGTTTCTGCTGCGCTCGTCGCCGCCGGCAAGCTGGCTGCCGAAGGTGTCGAGGCGCGCGTGCTCAATTTCTCCACCGTCAAGCCGCTGGACCAGGAAGCGGTACTGGCGGCGGCCGCCGAGACCGGCTGCATCGTCACAGTTGAGGAAGCCAACATCCACGGGGGGCTCGGCAGCGCCGTCGCGGAGTTCCTGGCCCCCCGCAAGCCGGTGCCGATGAGGCTCCTCGGCGTGCGCGACGAGTTCACCCCGACGGGCAGCCCGGCCTTCCTGTCCGAGTACTTCGGCATCGATGCCGAAGCCATCGCCCGCGCTGCGCGCGAGCTGACAGGCGCCAAGCAGGAGGCGACGGCATGAGTGCCGTGGGCCAAGGCGCCGCCGTCCTCGCCCTCGACCAGGGCACAAGCGGCACCAAGGGACTGCTCCTCACGGACGACGGACGGGTCGTGGCCACCGCGCACCGCCCGCTGACCCAGCAGTATCCCGAGCCCGGATGGGTCGAGCAGGATCCGGCCGCCCTGTGGCAAAGCGTCACCGAGGTTGCCGAGGTACTCGCCACTGAGGCCGCAGCCCAGAGCAGGTGCATCGTCGGCCTGGGACTGAGCGTTCAGCGTGAGGCCGTCCTGGTCTGGGACCCGGACACCGGCGCCGCGCTGTCGCCGCTCGTCAGCTGGCAGGACCGGCGTACCGCCGAGCGGTGCGCCAAGCTCGCTGCCTCGGCCGAAGGTGAACGGATCAGCAGCCGCACCGGTCTGCCGGTCGACCCGATGTTCTCCGCGACCAAAGCCGAGTGGCTGCTGGACCGACTCGACCCGATCCGCGAGAAATCGGCCGTCGGCCAGCTGCGCGTCGGCACCGTCGATGCCTGGCTGCTGCACCGGCTCACCGGTGGTGCCACCGACGCCACCGAGACCGGCTGCGCCTCCCGCACCCAGCTCGTGCGTCTTGACGACGCCGACTGGGACCCGGAACTGCTCGACCTGTTCCGCATCCCCCGCGCGGCGCTGCCCCGCATCGCCGCCTCGGACGGTGCGGGCGAGGAGCTGGGCCGCACTCGTAATGTCCCGGGCCTCGCGGACGGGCTGCCCATTGCCGCGGTTCTCGGCGACTCCCACGCCGCGCTCTTCGCGCAGAGCCACGGGCACGCGGGCGTGGTGAAGGCCACGTACGGCACCGGAGCCTCGCTCATGGTCCTCAACCCCGAGGGTCGTCGGCCTGCCGACGGCATAGCCGCCACCCTGGCGTGGCGGCGCACCCGTGACGCCGGCGCCGCGCAAGCGCTGGAGGCGAACATTGCCTCCGCCGGCACGGCGATCCGCTGGGCAGCGCATTTGCTCGGCACCGACTCGGCCGGCGTCGCCGCTCTGGCCGCCGATGCGCGGGAGGACGCCGAGGTGTACCTGGTCCCGGCGTTCTCCGGACTGGGCGCGCCGTACTGGGATCGCAGCGCCCGTGCGTTGTTGATCGGAATGGACTTCGACACCGGTCCCGCCGAAGTGGCGTGCGCCGCAGTCGAGTCGATGGCCTTCCAGGTCTCGGACACGCTCGCTCGCTTCGGTACCGTCCTCGGTGGCTCGATCGCCGAACTGCGCGCGGACGGTGGGCCGACGGGCAACGACCGCCTCATGTCACTCCAGGCCGAGCTGACCGGTGCCCCCGTGCTGCGGGCCGGCCGCCGGGAAGTCTCCGCCCTCGGCGCCGCGTACCTGGCCGGCACCGCACTCGGCATCTGGGCCGACGCCGACCTACCCGAACTCACCCCGCACGGCACCCGCTTCACACCGCACGAGGACGACGCATGGCGTAGCCGCCGCATGGCCGGCTGGTACCACGCCGTCGCCTGCTCACGCGGAAGCAACCTCTGACACCGGCCCGGGCCGGTACCCCACGATCAGCTAACGAGTCGCCCCCGTGTCGTCCGCTATCAGTCGGCATCGGCTCGTGCTTCGGGCGGGCGAAAGCCGCCCGACCGCATGCCGGCTCTCCCCAAACCGCCTCACCGCTTTCGAAAAGAGCCGCACCATGGCCTTCAGCCCCGAAGCCTTCTCCCTCAAAGACAAGCCCGCGTTCATCACCGGCGCGGGCAGCGGCATCGGCCAAGCCATCGCGCTGGGCTTCGCCGCCTGCGGCGCCGATGTCGCCTGCTTCGATCGCGATGCCGATGCCGCCCGGGCCACCGCTGATCTGATCGGTGCGGCGGGTGGCAGGGCTGTGGGCATCGATGGGGACGTCACCTCCCCGGAGTCCCTGGCCGAAGCGGTTCGCACGACGGTCGAGTCGATCGGCCGGATCCGCACTGCGGTTAACTGCGCAGGCGTGGCCGGCGCAACCGCCGCCGAGGACATGCCCGCCGAGGATTTCCGCCGTGTCGTCGACATCAACCTCACCGGAGTGTTTCTCAGCGCTCAGGCCGAGGCCCGCGAGATGTTCACCCACGGCGGCGGCTCGATCATCAACATCGCCTCCATGTCCGGCACCATCGCCAACAGGGGGCTGTTGCAGGCCCACTACAACTCCTCCAAGGCCGGCGTCATGCACCTCACGAAGAGCCTGGCAACGGAGTGGGCGCACCGCGGAGTTCGCGTCAACTCGATCAGTCCCGGCTACACCCTCACGCCTATGAACAGGCGGCCCGAGGTGGCCGAACGTCTCAAGGCTTACGCGGACGACACTCCGCTCGCCCGCATCGCCGAAGTCGAGGAGATGGTGGGCCCCGCGGTCTTCCTCGCCTCCGACGCGGCGTCGTTCATGACCGGTTCCGATCTGATCGTCGATGGCGGCTACGTCTGCTGGTGAAGGGCGCCACGCGCCCCTTCCCGCGTTGTGGCCGCGGCCAGGCCACGGCCCCAACGCAGGTGCAAGGACGGCTTCTTGGGCGCGGACTGCATGCCCCATGTGTGGGACTTCCTGCGATCCGGAGCCTCTTCCCTGCCGGGCTTACCGCGCTCAAGGGGCCGCTCAGACGACCGGGCCGGCGCCACCCCCGCCCACGGCCGCTGCACCGGACTCGCCGCCTACGTCAGACCGCGCCGGTCGCCGAACTCCGCTGCTCCCCAGGCGAACCCAGGCGAACCCCGACCTGGCATGCAATCACGTTACGCCGGTCCAGCCGATGCCATTCGCGAGGATCACGCCATCAAGGCCGTTGCCGTCTCCTGATCGGTCACCAGCACATCCACCAAGCCCCCTACCAGTGCCGCCCGGATCGCCTTGTGCTTACGGCTACCGCCGGCCACCCCCATCTTCCGGTGAGCGGCAGCCAGTTGGCCACGGTCGATGCCGACGACTCTGGAGTCCAGTTCGGACTTGACCGGCTGCCCCTGGGCGTCGTAGAAGCGCAAACACACATCGCCCACTGCGCCCAGCTTCTCCAACTCGGCGCGCTCCTCGTCGGAAAAGGCGTTGCCGCTGCGGGCGAGGGTGCTGGACGGAGTGATCTCGCCGATACCCACAAGCGCCACGGCCAGGTCGTCCAGCACGCCCAGGGCCGCTGACACGAACGGGTCCGCACGCAGCGCCTGCGCGGCCTCCTCCGACCCGGCCACACCGGGCGCCTGCAGATAGACGGCATCGCCGTTCACCAACTGCGCCAGTTGCCCGGTCATACGCGAGGCGTGTCCTGCAGCGGCGGGATCCCCGATTCCGCCCACTGCCTGCACGATGCGCACGTCCTTCAACCCGGCGACCGGCTGCATCGCCTGCACCGTGGCGAGCAGGCTGGCGCTCCACGAAGAAAGGCCCACGGTGTCGCCCGAGCGCAGTGTCGTCTGGAGGTAGTAGGCGGCAGCCGCACCGAGATCGCCGAGCATGGCGCTTTCATTGTCCGGAGCAGTCTCGACGACCAGGGCGAGCTTCAACCCGTACCGCTCCTGCAGGCCATCCTCCAGGTCCGGGTGGGTGCCGGAGGGTGGCGTCACGGTGATGCGCACGATGCCCTTTTCCTGCGCCTTCTTCAGCAGCCGTGACACCTTCGCCTGCGACAGATCCAGACGGGCCGCGATCTCCGGCTGTCGAACGCCCTGAAGGTGGTACAGCCGGGCCACATGCGTCATCATCCGCAGTTCCTCGCCGACAACCGCCACCGGCACCCCTCCCCTGTCGCCTCATGCGTCTCAAGCCGCAATGACGCATGCGTAGTCACGATTGCTTCAACAGTCCTGCATAGATATTCGCACAAGTCCGGGTGGAGGTGCACATCCGATCTGTGGGCGCAGCGGAGGTGACGTGACCGGTCGTGTGGCTCATGGGAACGGTCGGTCAACTCACAGGCTTCAGGCTTCGCTTGCCCGTTGGCTCAAATCAGGAGCGAGCGCTGTGGGAGACCCTGGGCAGTTCACGTCGACGATCAGACATCAGCAGGGTGCGGGCGACCCACTCGTCAGTCGCGGGTCGCCCGCCGACTGTCGCCATGCCGCTGTGAACGCCCGGCACCCGTTGGCCGTCATGCGGTGGCAAGGCGCATGACGGCGGCATCCGTCGCCTCCTCGGCCGGCAGAATGCCCTGCTGCCTCCCTCGGCTGAGGACAAGCACACGGTGGGAGAGTCCGAGGACCTCGTCGAGGTCGGAGCTGACCACGACGACGGCCATTCCGGATCGAGCCAGGTCCGCAATCACTTCATAGATCGCAGCCCGGGCTCCGACATCGATGCCGCGGGTGGGCTCGTCCAGGATGACGACCTTCGGTTTTCGCTCCAGCCACTTGGCGATGACGACCTTCTGCTGGTTGCCACCGGACAGCGCGCGTACCGGCTGGTTGGCCCGTCCCTTGATAGTCATGAGCCCGATCGCGTCGGTGGCGATCTCGGTGACGCGCCGAGGAGTCAGCCACCCACGGTTGGCGATGCGGTCGAGGTTCGGCAGCGCCACGTTGTCGCCGATCGACAGGTCTAGCACGGCGCCCTGGGCCTTGCGGTCCTCGGGAACCAGAGCCACACCCGCCTGATTGGCATCCCGGGGTCCGCGCAGCCGCAGCACCTCTCCATCGACCGCCACGGACCCCGCGGTCACCGGGTCAACGCCCGCGATGGCCCGCACCAGTTCGGTGCGACCGGCACCGACGATCCCCGCGACGCCGAACACTTCGCCCTCGTGCACATTGAAGGACACATCATGGAACGAGGGGTTGGTCAGACCCTCCACACGAAGCACCTCACGCCGCCCCGGAGTTCCACGGTCCGGGAAGATGCGCTCAACGCTGCGCCCCACCATCTCCTCGACGAGCTGAGGCACGGGCACTTGAGCGGACGGATGGGTGGCGACTCGCCGTCCATCCCGCATCACCACGATGCGGTCGCAGATGCGCGCGATCTCCTTGAGCCGGTGGCTGACGTAGATGAAGGACACACCTTCCTTCCGCAGCGCATCGATGCGCTCGAAGAGGTGCTCGGTCTCCTCGCCGCCGAGAGCAGCCGTGGGCTCGTCGAGGATCAGCAGCCTCGCGTTGAGGGTCAGGGCCTTGGCGATCTCGACCTGCTGCTGCGCCGCCACGCGCAAGGTGCGCACCAGCCGAGTAGGGGCGATGTCGAGCCCGAGGCGGCGCAGCTGTTCCTCCGCGCGTCTGTTCATCTCCGCACGGTCGATCCGTCCCCCGCGGCACGGGAGCCGGCCGAGGAAGACGTTCTCCGCGACCGAGAGGTCAGGAAGCAGAGTCGTCTCCTGGTGGATTAGCCCGATGCCGTGATTGATGGCATCCCCCGGCGACTTCGGCTCGTACGGCAGTCCACCCCAGGTCATCTCACCGGTGTCGGCGGCGAATGTACCTGCGACGACGTTGGCCAAGGTGGACTTGCCCGCACCGTTCTCGCCCAGCAGCGCCACCACTTCACCTGGGCGTATGTCGAGATCGACGTCGTCGAGGGCCTGGGTGGGGCCAAAGCGCTTCGACGCTCCCCTTAGCACGAGGCCCTTGTGGGCCCCCTCCGACCCGTCCGCCGGGCGCGAGCTGACGTTCGTCATGGCGATGTTCGTCCTCACGCTCACGGGTGCTTCTTGATGTACTGGGCGGCCTTCGCCTTGTCGTCCTTGGTCAGGAGGTAGGCAGGCAGAAGCTGTTTGGCGGGGACCTTCTTCTTGTTCAGGATGTCCATCACGGTGCTGACCGACATCCGGCCCATCTTCTGCGTCTGCTGAACCATGGTGGCGTCGATGGTGCCCTTGCGGACTGCCTTCATGCCTGCGAAGTCGCCGTCGAACCCGACGATCAGACGCTTCTTCCCGCCGACGCCCTTGGCCGCCTGTGCGGCACCGAGCGCCATCGCATCCGCCTGACCCCACATGATGTCGATGTCCGGGTGGGCCTGGAGCATGTCCTGGGAGACCTTGTACGCCTGGTCCTGGGCCCAGTCGGCAGGCTGCTGCGAGACCACCTTGACGCCGGGTGCATCGGCGAGCGCCTTCCCGAAGCCCTTCTGCCGGTCCACCTGCGGGGTGGTCCCGATCTGGCCCTGAAGGATGCCCAGCCGGCCCTTGCCGTCCTTCTTCTTGACCACCCAGTCGCCGAGCGTCTTTGCGGCAGCGACGCTGTCGGTGGCGATGAACGACTTACCCGGCGCGCTCGGCGGATTGCGGTCGACCGTGACGACGGGAATGTTGGCGCGCTTTGCCGCCTTCACCGGCACACCGGCCGCCGTGGCGCCTGCGGGGATGTAGATGATGGCGCTTACCTGTTGGCTGATGAAGTCCTGGATCTGGTTGACCTGCGTGGAGGCGTCGCCCTTGGCGTCGGAGACCACGACCTCGACGCCTTCCTTCTTGGCCTTGGCCTCCACGGACTGCTTGATCTGGTTGAAGAAGTCGGCCTGGAGGTTGGCCACGGACAGACCGATCCTCACCGGCTTGCCATCGGCCGTCTTCGTACCACCATCGCCCCTTCCGCAAGCGGTGGCGCTCAGTGCAAGGGCGGCAACGATGGTGGTGGCCATCACGCGTTGGGTCTTCATGAGAACTGCTCCTAGTGGACTGCCTCCCAGCAACTGGGAGAGTGGTGGGTTGGGGAAGTGAGTTGGGTCGTGGAGAAGCCGCAGGGGGACGGCCGTCAGGAACGGGATCGTTCACGGGGGAACTGCCGGAATGGCGGTGGCTTCGCCGAACGCCGCCGCCCCACCGTCACTGGGCTTTGCGTCGGCGCAGGACGTCGAGCATGACCGCCAGCGCGATCACCACGCCGATGACGACCTGCTGTACGAACGGGGAGACGCCGAGCAGGTTCAGCCCATTGCGCAGGACTCCGATGATGAGGACGCCGAACACGGTTCCGGTGACGGAGCCGACACCGCCTTTCAGGCTCGCGCCACCGATCACCACGGCGGCGATCGCGTCGAGTTCAAGGTTCAATCCGGCGCTGGGCTGCGAGGAGTCCAGCCGCATCGCAAGGAAGACCCCGGCCACGCCGGCCAGGAGACCGGCGACGGTGTAGACGAGAACCGTCGTCTTCCGCACGCCGATGCCAGCGAGCCGCGCGACCTCAGAGCTCCCGCCGATGGCATACAGCGCGCGTCCGCCGGCCCGATAGCGCATGTAGGCCCAACCCGCCACGTACAGCACCACCAGCGCGAATGTCGTCACGGTGAAGATGCTGAGGTAGCGCACGGTGGACAGATTCCCGAACCACTCCGGGTAACCGACGATCTGCTTACCGTCGGTGATGACGTTGGCCAGACCACGGGCGATCGACATCATCGCGAGGGTGGCTATGAAGGGAGGCAGTTTGGTGAAGGTGATGCCCAGACCGTTGGCCAGACCGCACGCCCCCGCGACGCCGATCGCGACAATCGCACTGAGCCATATCGGCCATCCCTGATCGTGGGAGAGCCAGCCGAGCACCATGGTTGCCAAGGCGAGCACGGAACCGACCGACAGGTCGATGCCGCCCATCACGATCACAGCGGTCATCCCGAGCGAGAGCAGACCGAGGATCACCGTCTGGTCGACGATGTTCAGCAGGTTGTTCTGGGTGAGGAAGTACGGCGTCGCGATGAAGAAGACGACGCACATGCCGAGCAGGCCCAGCGCCGGGCCTCGCGACCCGGTGAGCAGTCCCGTCACCCAGGACGGTGCTCGCAGGCGCCGTGCCACCGGCTGAATCTCTGTGTCAACGGGCGTCGCCGCGTCTTTGGTCACGCTCATCAGTACCTACTAATGGGGAGTTGTGCATATGTCTGTCGCTGGGGGCAGGTCATCGCCCGTTCGTGTCAGGTCGTCGGAGAGCTCGTCGCGCCGGGCGCGCAGGGGGCCCACGAGCGTCGTCTGCGGTGCGCCGGTTGGCGCGCGGGGACGCGACCCGCTGCGCACTGAGATCCGCAGCGGCACGTGAGGCGTCCTGCGCGTACGGGCACCCGGCGACCACAGGGCTCACCTGCTCAACTGCTTTCACGGGCTCCGCCCCGGGTCTGGGACAGCAGCTCGCGCACTGCGGCCACGATGCCGTCTGCGTTCAGTCCGAAGTGCTCCAGCAGGAAGGCGGCACTTCCGGTGGGTGCGAACCTCCGGTGCACGCCCAGGATTCGCATGGGGACGGGATGGTTCTGTACGACGACGCCGGCCACCGCCGCGCCGAGCCCACCCGTCGTGGTCGCCTCCTCGGCCGTAACGATGCCCCGGGTCTCCCGGGCCGCCCGTAGGACCGCCTCGACGTCCAGCGGCTCGACGAAGGTCATGTTCAGCACCCGTACGCCAAGGCCTTCGGCCCGCAGAGTCTCGGCGGCGACCAGGGCGCGGGAGACCATGGTCCCTACGGCCATGACCGTGATGTCGTCACCTTCGGTGAGTTCGATGCTGCGGCCGGTCTCGAAGGGTGCGTAATCCGGTGTGACGGAGGGGACCTTGAACCGCGGTATGCGCAGGTAGGTGGGGCCGGGCTGCTCGGCCGCCCAGCGCATGGCGGCGCGGGTTTGGGCATTGTCCGCGGGCACGACGACGGTCAGTTCGGCGATGGCCCGCATCCACGAGAGGTCCTCGATCGAATGGTGGGTGGGCCCCAGTTCCCCATAGGCCATGCCGGGGCTCTGACCGCAGAGCACCACGGGAAGGCCGTTGTAGGCGGCGTCGGTCTTGATCTGTTCGGTGGCCCGGCCTGTGAGGAACGGACCCGCCGCGCTGACGAAGGGGATCAAACCGCCTATCGCCAGTCCGGCACCGACGCCGACGAGGTCCTGCTCGGCGATCCCGACGTTGATGAGGCGCTCGGGGTAGAGCTCCCGGAAACGGACGAGGTTGCTGGAGCCGACGGAGTCGTTGCAGACGGCGACAATCCGCTCGTCCTCGGCGGCCATGGCGATCAGCTCATCGGCGAAGGCCTTGCGGCAGTCGTAGGTCTGCGGGCTGTCGGGCACAAGTTCGGCAGTCATCGGCTGAGTTCCTCCAGCGCGGCGCGAACCTGTACGGCGTCAGGGATCTTGTGGTGCCACTCGACGCGGTCCTCGATGAAGGACACGCCCTTGCCTTTGACGGTGCGGGCCAGCACGGCCACCGGTCGGCCGGTCATGGAGGGACGCAACGCGGTCAGCAGCTGCTCGTGATCGTGTCCGTCGACGTCGCGCGTCTCCCACCCGAAGCTGACCCACTTGTCCGCGAGCGGCTCCAGCCCCTTGGTCTCCTCGGTAGGGGCCCCCTGCTGGAGGCGGTTACGGTCGACGATCACCGTGAGGGAACCGAGGCGGTAGTGCGCGGCAGTCATCGCCGCCTCCCAGTTGCTGCCCTCCTGCAGCTCACCGTCCCCGAGAACGACGAAGGTGCGGTACGAGCGGCCCGACAGCTTGGCCGCCAGCGCACAGCCGACTCCGACGGGGAAGCCGTGCCCGAGCGGTCCGGTGTTCGTCTCGACTCCCGGCACCGCTTTCCGGTTCGGGTGGCCGTTGAGCGGGGACAGCTTGGCCATAAAGGTGGACAGCTCGGAAACCGGGAAAAAGCCGCTGTGAGCGAGCGTCGCGTACAGGGCCGACGCGCAGTGCCCCTTGCTGAGGATGAAACGGTCACGGTCGGGCTTGTGCGGGTCCTCGGGATCCACATCGAGGACACCCCCGAACAGCGTGACCAGGATGTCGGTCACCGACAGGTCGCCGCCGATGTGGCCGAGCCGGGCCCGGTCGATCATGTCCACGATGCTGCGGCGCACCTCGCTGGAGAGGTGCCGAAGATCGCTGAGGTGGCCGGCGGGGTCTTCGTCGGCGATACGCCGACGCCGCGCCCGGAACCGTCCGGCACCGTCTGGGTCTGTACTGAGCATCTGGAAACGTCCTTGATTGCCGAGCCCTCGGGGCCGATAGCCCTCGCGGCACTGACCGGAGTGACTGGTGGTTCCCGGCGGAGCTGGAACTGAGGCAGTAGCGGAGGAGGCCCGCACCACAGTAGATGAATATCTAGTCAGCAGTGAATCGTAACGCTCGCGTCATACTGATGCCGCCTCCGCCGCATGTCAATGGGTTGAATCCGAATACCGCAGAGCACCCCTGTGCTCTCGACGAGACGCTGAAACCGTGGGTGTTCTGGGCGTACGGGGCCGTCCAGGCGCCGATCGTGCGCAGGGGACGAGGCCGCGCTGTCTCGTCCAAAACATGCTGCGATGCCGGCGGGGCTGGCGCCGCACGGCTGAAGGCGTCGAGGGTCTGATCCCGGCGGTGGTCAGCGTCTCGGCATCGGTGGTGTCGGCGCTTACGGCCAGCGCAGCTTACGGCCAGCGCGCATCCACCCGCGGTGGCGATCTGGTCGCGGTCTCCTGGACAGCGTTGAGGTCGAGACACGTCACATCAGCGCCCGAGGCGGGGAATCCGAGGGCGATGGCCTCACCGATCCACTGACGGGGGCTGGCCTACCCTTCAGGGAGCGAGGGGCCGGGGCTGAAAACGGTCTCGCGGAGGGTCGCTTCCTCTACGAGAGGTGGTCGGGAGCAGGTAAGCGGTGCCTCAGCTCATGAACATGCCGCCGTCGATGTTGATCGTCTGACCTGTGACGTACTCGGCCTCTTTGCTCGCGAGGAAGAGCAGGACGTTTGCGATGTCGTCGGGCGTGCCGGCGCGTCCAGCCGGGATACCGGCCACCCACTCCTTCATCAGCTCACCGGGTTCGTAGTCGCCGAGCAACTCGCCCCAGACCCGGTCGTTGTAGTCCCACATGTCGCTGCCGACGATGCCGGGTGCATAGGCATTGACGGTGATGCCCTCGGGCGCGAGTTCCTTGGCCAAGCTCTGGGTGATGCCCACGACGCCGAACTTGGACGCGGCGTAGTGCGGTGTGTACACGAAGCCCTGCCGGGACTGCCCGGAGGCGGCATTGAGGATGCGCCCGGGGGTCTTGTGGCGGCGCATGACGGCTGCGGCGGCCTGTGCGCACAGGAAGACGCCCTTGGTGTTGACCGTCAACACACGGTCCCAGTCCCGCTCGCTCAGGTCGGCGAGTCGGCTGATGGTGATGACACCGGCGTTCTGTATCGAGACATCGACGCCGCCGAAGACTGACTCGGCCGTCTTGTACAGCGCGGCCACCTGGTCGGGGCTGCTGACATCGGTGGGGCAGGCGTGCGCGGAGTGGCCCTCGGCGGTGAGGTGTTCGGCGACTTCGTGCACAGCCTCGTCCATGTCCGCGAGGACGACGCGGGCGCCTTCACCAGCGAAGCGCACTGCGATACCGCGTCCGATGCCGCGGGCCGCGCCGGTGACGACCACCGTCTTCCCCGCGTAGCGCTGCTCTGTCATATGGAGGACCTCAAATTTCGTTGTTGAACAGGATGGGCTGTACGGGCCGGCCCCCGGCCGTCCGCCGACGACCGGCTCGCAATCGACTCTCGGGGGCTCCGACACGTGACCCGGTCACGGCGCCGCGCAGGCCGTGAGGCGTGCACAGAGCCGGGCCGCGCCGTGGCTGAGGGCGACGACGCCGGGATCGCCCACTGCGGCAAGGCCGGTTTCGCGCCGCATCCCGGAGGCGGTCCCGGTGTAGTGAGGGACGCCGAGGACGGAGATTCAGTGATGTCGGCCTGCGTACCGGCATGAGGTTGGCCTGCAACCACCATGCGCCAATCGTTGACGGAAACCTCGTGGCCGCCGGGCACTGCGACAGGCATTGAATCCCTATTCGTATACGACTTGCCATTCGACAGCAGTAAAAGCCCCGGCCCGGACCCCGTCAACCCCTTGTTGCAGGCGGGAGGTGGTGCTGCGTCCCGCCGTCGGCGAGGAAGTCCATGGTCTTTGAAGGTGGCGTGCGCGCTGCGGAGAGTTCCCCTCCTCAACGCATGCCACTGACAGGATCGAAGCTGCCCTTGATAACCAACCGCCCGACAAGGGCCCGCAGTTCAGAGCCGTCACCCTTCTGTGCGGTGCCCTGCCGGAGGCACCAGTTACGCTCTGCACCGTTTCGCAGGTCAGAGCAAACGTTCGCCCTACCGGTGGGCCAGGTGTGACTATGCTTCAGCAAGCAGTCAACTGAGATCTTCACCAAGCCTGCGGTGTCACCGCAGAGGGCGTGGAGAGCGGTAGCGCCACCGCCGTGGAAGCGGAAGATCTCAGCGAGCCGGTGACGTGCGAGGTCAAAGCACAAGTTGAGGGGTCCGGGGCCCAGCCCCTGAGCCCCGGCTACCCGATCAACACGCCTAGTCGGCGAGGTTCTTCTCGATGTCGTCGAGGATCTGGTTGGCGGAGGTGTAGCCGATGCCGAGGAACCAGCGGTCGTCGTTGACGGCGAACTCCTTCTTGTCCTTCACGGCATCGAGGTTCTTCCACAGGCCGCTCTTGGCCGCCTTCTTGTAGCCGGACTTGGCCGGGTCACCGTAGGAGGAGTGGAAGAGCGCGCCCGCATCCGCCTGGTCGATCTTCTCGGGGCTGACGCCGAGGAAGAGGCCATTGGACTCCTTTGCCTTCTTCACCACCTCCGGGCGGCCCAGGCCGACGTCCTTGAGCACCGTGCCGATGTAGCTCTTGTCGCCGTATAGGCGGGCGTCGGCGCCCTCCATGAAGCGGACCACATTGGTGTCGATGGACTTGGCCCTGTCCTTGCCCCCGAGCGCCTTGGTGACCTCAGCGGCGTGCTTGTCGTAGTCCGCGACGGTCTTCTCGCCCTCGGCCTTCTTGCCGAGCGCCTCGGCGTGCACCTGGAAGTTCTCCTTCCAGGGGTAGCCGGTGGCCTCGGTCATCACAGTGGGCGCGATGGCCTTGAGCTGCTGGTAGTTCTTGGCGTCGCGCATCGCGCTGGTGAGGATCAGGTCAGGCTTCAGCGAGGCGATCTTCTCGAGGTTGGGGGCACCGATGTTGCCCACGTTCTGGATGCCCTCGACCTTGTCCTTGGGGAAGTAGCCGGGCAGGGCCTTGCTGACGTCGGCCTTGGTCGCGCCCACCGGCTTGACCCCGAGGGTGATCGCGGAGTCCAGCTCCCCGGTGTCCAGCACCACCACTCGCTCGGGCTTCTTCGGTACGGACACCGTGCCCTTGAAGGTCTTGACCCGGCGGGTGTCGTTGCCACCCTTGCTGTCCTTCTCTGCCTGGCCCTTGTCGCCCCCGCCGCCGCAGGCGGTGAGGGAGAGCGCGGCGGAAGCGACCAGCGCGGTGAGGGTCGCTGTGCGACTGCGGCAGGAGAGTGTCACGTGTTCGCCTTTCGGGACGGTACGGGAGCAGAAGTAGTGGGGGGTGGGTCTGTGGAGGCCGGGTGCCACGGGGCGCCGGGCACGACCAGGGGGGAGCCGGTCACCGGATCGGGGACGATCACCGACTCCAGGCCGAAGACCTCGCGGACCAGGTCCGCGTCGACCACCTCGTCGGGCCGGCCCTGTGCGGTGATCCGGCCGGACACCATGGCCACCAGGTGATCGGCGTACCGGGCGGCCTGGTTCAGGTCGTGCAGCACCATCACCACGGTGCGGCCGCGATCACCTTTGTGAGAGAACGCAGTCAACTGGCGTACGAGGTCGAGCACTTCCACCTGGTGCGCGATGTCCAGGTACGTGGTCGGCTCGTCCAGCAACAGCAGTTCGGTCTCCTGCGCCAGGGCCATGGCGATCCACACCCGCTGCCGCTGTCCGCCCGACAGCTCGTCCACCGGGCGGTTCGCGAGTCCGGCCGTGCTGGTGCGCTCCATCGCCTCGGTGACCGCCCGCTCGTCCTCCTCGGACCACTGCTGCCACCAGCGCTGATGCGGCTGGCGCCCGCGGGATACGAGATCGGCGACGGTGATCGCCTCGGGGGCCACGGGGGACTGCGGGAGCAAGCCGATGGACTGGGCGATCCGCCGGGTCGGCAGACGGGACAGCTCCTGGCCGTCCAGGAGCACCGCCCCGCTGCGCGGTCTCAGCAGTCGGCCCAGGGCCCGCAAAGTGGTCGACTTTCCACAGGCGTTGGGCCCGACGACAACGGTGACCTCGCCGTCTGGCACCTCCAGGTCGAGGCCCTCGACGACCGTGCGCTCCTCATAGGCGAGGGTCAGCTCGCGCGCCGCCAGGCGGGTACGGCGCGTGCGGGGCTGACGAGGGCTGCCGGGAATGCTCATGCGGACGCTCCAGTACCGGTGTTGACGACGGCCTTGCGCACACGGCGGGCGCCACGGCCACCGGTTGCGCCCCCGCCGCTGCTTCCTACGATCAGGCGGATCAGATACGGAGCGCCGACCGCCGCCGTCAGTACCCCCACCGGCAGCTCGGTGGGCGCGAACAGGGTGCGGGCAAGCAGGTCGGCGACCGTGACGATGAAGGCGCCGAGCAGGGCCGAGCACAGCGGTGGAATCTGGGCGCCGCGGGTGAGACGGCGGGCGACCTGCGGGGCCAGCAGCGCCACGAAGTCCACCGGGCCCGCGGCACCGGTGGCGACCGAGGCGAGCACCACTCCGGTGAGCACCAACCCCAGCCGGGTGCCGCCCAGTCGGACGCCGAGCGCGGTGGCCGTGTCGTCGTCGAAGGTGACATCGCGCTGGGCGCGCGCGGCCCACAGCACCAGCGGCAGCAGGACCGCAAGCACAAGGGCGAGCGGTCCTGCCTGGTCCCAGCCCCGCCCGATGAGCGAGCCGGTGAGCCACACCTGGGCCTGCTGCGCCACGAGGAAGTCGCCCTTGGTGAGGAAGAGCCGGGTCAGCGAAGCGAGGGCGACGGAGAAGCCGATCCCGATCAGCACGAACCGCCCCGCGTGCAGCCCCCCGCGCCAGGCGAAGACATAGACCAGGGCCGCCGCCAGCAGGCCGCCCGCCACCGAGAGCGCCGGCAGCACGGTGGGCGAGGTCACTCCGAAGACCATCGCCCCCACGGTCAGCGCCGCGGCGCCATGCGAGACCCCGATGATCTCGGGGCTCGCCAGCGGATTGCGGGCCACCGTCTGAATCAGCGCCCCCGCTGTCCCGAGCGCCGCACCCACCAGCAGGCCCACCACCAGCCGTGGCATGCGCAGCGTGCCCACTACGAGCTGGTCGGGGGAGGGCAGCCCGAGGAGGACCTTGACCACCTCGACCGGCGGCACCTGGAGCTCGCCCACCGTCAGGTTCCCCACCACGGCGGCGCACAGCGCCAGCGCGAGCACCACGGCCACCACCGCGCTCCGCCGGTGCACGAGTACGGAGACACCGCGCCGCCGAAGCACCGCATACCCCGCGGGGATCACTCCGTGCCGGACCGTCATGCCGCCACCCGCTTCCGGCGCACCAGGGCCACAAGGAAGGGCACGCCCAGCAGGGCCGTCAGCACGCCCGCCGGGACCTCGCCCGGCGGGAAGAGCACCCGGCCCACCACATCGGCCGCCAGCAGCATCACCGGCCCCAGCAGTCCCGCCATGGGCAGCAGCCACCGATGGCCGGAGCCCACCAGGGCGCGGGCGATGTGCGGAACGGCCAGCCCCACAAAGGCAATCGGGCCCGCGGCCGCCACCCCGACACCGGTCAGCACCGTCGCACCGAGACCCCCGACCACCCGGACCGTGGCCACGCTCTGGCCGAGGCCTTTCGCCATGTCCTCCCCCAGGGCGAGCGCGTCCAGCCCTCGCGCCACGGCGAGGACCAGGGCAAGGCCCACCAGCAGGAACGGCCACACCTGCGCCGCCACGTCGCCGCCACGTCCGGTCAGCGAGCCCACCTGCCAGAAGCGGAACTCGTCCAGCGCCCCGCCCCGGGTGGTGAGCACCGCCGAAATCACCGACACCAACAGCGCGTTGACGGCCGCCCCGGCGAGCGCCAGCTTCACCGGGGTGGCTCCGCCCCGCCCGCGCGCCGCGATGGCGTATACGGCGACCCCGGAGAGCCCGGCCCCCACGAAGGCGAACCAGACGTAGCCGGCCAGCGTGTGCACCCCCGCGAAGGCGATCGCGAACAGCACCCCCACCGCGGCCCCCTGGCCGATCCCGAGCACGCCGGGCTCCGCGATCGGATTGCGGGTAAGGCCCTGCATCACCACGCCCGCGAGCCCCAGCGCGGCGCCGGTCATCAGCCCGATGAGAGTGCGGGGCAGCCGCATCTCCCGCACCACTTCCGCGGCATCACTGTGTCCCCCGTGCATCAGCACCTCCCACACCTGTGCCGGTGGAACGGCGCGCGCCCCAACCGCGAGGCTCAGCAGCGCGGCCACCGCCAGAGCCACCATCCCCGCCGCGGTGAGCGCCGAGCGCCGTACGACCACGGCGGCACGGGGTCCGCTGGTCCGGTCGGCCGCGGCCGGTCCGGCGGACTCGTGCTGCGTCCTCGAAACGACGGACATGGCAGGGTTTCCTCGCGTCCAAATGGGAGTACAGTGAGGTAAGGCAAACCTAAGTGCCTGGCAGCGTAAGTCATCTCCTCGAGGGGATGCCACCCGGCACGTCCGCCAACCCCGCAACCGCCCCTGCCCCTCCACCGTTGGCTTCGCTCTCGGCATGACCCCGATCGGCCACCACCGAACGCACGCGTCGCAACTGGTCGGCAGAGAGGTGAAGTTGGCGGCTCGCGCCGAGTCACGACCCCCGTGACGAGCGAACTGCGGGGCGCCCGGAGTGCGTCGCTGGGGGCCACCGCTCGCCGTTGCCGGAGACGGTCGTGCCACCCCGAAGGCACGTTGCCCCGTTGCGGGCTGCCAGGACGGACGGAGGGGGTGAGAGTTCCCGTCTCAGCGCTCCAGCCGGCGTAGGCGTTCCGCGTCGCAGCTGCGGGGGCACGTCAGGCACGCTTCCCCGGCCGTCCGGACCGTGTAGTACAGGCAGCAGCCCCGGCGGGTGCGGGTCACGTGTGACCGGCCGTCGGCGCCCGCGTTCCTGCCAGCGCGGCGGGAAGGCCTCCAGGAGCCGGGCGAGCCCCCGCGTGAAGGCCGCCCAGTCGAACTGGCGTCCTCGGTCCGGTCGGCGGGACCACTGTGGCTGGGCGGCCCCTGCGATCGGTCGCTCGCAGCCTGCTGGACACCCGACTCCGGCGGAGTTGTTCGCTCATGGGCTCACGGTGTGGGTGTCGGTGCCGGTCGACGGGGCGAGTTCGGGGTTGCCGCCGTAGGTGGCGGAGATGGCATGCGTCCCGACGGAGAGTCCCTTGTCGGTGACCGTGGCGACACCGTTGACCAGTGCCGCCGTGAGCGTGGCTCCGCCGCTGCCTCCGATGGTGAAGGTGACGGTCCCGGTCGGGATTCCCGTTGCGGGAGGCGTGGGCGACACGGTGGCGGTGAAGGTGACGACTCGACCGGGAAGAGAAGGGTCGGGTGACGAGACGACGGTGGTGGTCGTCGAACCGCGGTTGACGGTGTGGATGTCCGTGCCGTTGGACGGGGCGAAGTCGGCTCCTCCGCCGTAGTTTGCCGTGATCGTGTGCGGGCCGGTGCCCAGACCGGTGGTGGTGGTTGTGGCGACGCCGTTGACGAGGAGTGCTGTGACCGGCGTTGTGCCGTCGAACAGGAATGTCACCGTGCCCGTCGGGGTGCCTGCTTCCGGCAGGTTCGAGGCGACCGTGGCAGTGACTGTCACAGTCTGGCCGAAGGTGGACGGGTCGGGAGCAGAGGTGACGGCGGTGGTGGTCGCCGCCCGGTTGACGGTGCCGGTGCCGGTGCCGGTCGAACCGGTGAAGTTGCCGTCACCCGCGTAGGTCGCTGTGGCCGTGTAGTTGCCGACGGGAAGTGCGCCGGTGCCGACCGTGGCGACGCCCATCCCGTCGAGTGCCCCCGTGAGGGTGGGGCCGCCGGTGATGCTGAAGGTGACGGTTCCGGTGGGTGTCCCGGCTCCCGGGGCTACGGCTGTGACGGTCGCGGTGAAGGTGACGGTCTGGCCGAAGGTGGACGGGGCGGGGGCGGAGGTGACGGTGGTAGTGGTCGCCGCCTGATTGACGGTGTGGGCGTCGGTGCCGGTGGACGTACTGAAGTTGGCGTCGCCGTTATAGGTGGCGCTCACCGAATGGCCGCCCGTCGGCAGGGAGTTGAGGGTGAGCCGGGCCGTGCCGTCCGTTTCCACGGGCACGGTGGTGGTGCCGCCGCCGTCGATGGTGAAGGTGACGGTGCCGGTCGGAGTTCCCGCACCCGGCGGTACAGACGCGACGGTCGCGGTGATGGTGGCGGCCTGACCGAACACCGTCGGATCCGGGCTGGAGTTGACGGTCGTGGTCGTGGCCGCCGGGGTGACGGTGTGCGTGTCGGCGCCGGTGGAGGTGTTGAAGCTGGGATCGCCCGCGCCGTTGTAGGTCGCCTCGATCGTGTGGCTGCCGGCCGGCAGTGTGCTCGTACTTACGGTGGCCGTGCCGGTGCCGTCGAGGGTTCCGGTGATGGTGGTGGTGCCGTCGACGGTGAACGTGACCGTGCCGACCGGGGTCCCCGCACCCGGCGGTACCGCAGTCACCGTCGCGGTGAAGGTGGCGGCCTGACCGAACACCGTCGGGTCGGGGCTGGAGTTGACGGTCGTGGTCGTGGCCGCCGGGTTGACGGTGTGGGTGTCGGAGCCGGAGGAAGGATCGTATTCGGTGTCGCCGCTGTAGGTCGCCGTAGCGGAGTGGGTGGTGACACTGAGGGTGTCGAGGGTGAGTTGCGCGGTGCCGGAGGCGTCCAGCGGCCGGCTGAAAGTGCCTCCGCCAATTCCGTCGACGGTGAAGGTGACGGTCCCAGTCGGAACGGGCCCGGGCTGTGCTGGGGTAACCGTCGCGGTGAAAGAGACCGGTTGCCCGAAGACCGACGGATCGGGGCCGGACGTGAGCGTGGTCGTGGTCGAGGGCTCCAGTTCGACCGTGTGGGTGTCCGTTCCGGTCGAGGAGAGGTAGTCGGTGTCGCCGTCGTAGGCGGCGGTGATGGTGTGGGAACCCAAGCCGAGTGTGCTGATGGTGACTTGAGCGGTGCCGACGGCGTCGAGGGTCCCGGTGAAGGTGCCTCCCCCACTGCCGTCGATGGTGAACGTGACGGTGCCCGTCGGGACCCCCGCACCCGGAGCGACCGGGGTGACGGTGGCGCTCACGGTAACCGGCGCACCGAGTGCGGACGGATCGGGAGTGCCGGAGACCGCAGTCGTCGTCGATGCCCGGTTGACGGTGTGCGCGCCACTGCCGGTGGAGGGGGCGTAGTCGGAGTCGCCGCTGTAGCTGACGGTGACCGAATAAATGTCCGCCGGCAGGGAGTTGAGGGGGAGCTGGGCGGTGCCGTCAGCGTTCAGCGGCACGGTGGTCGTACCCCCGCTCCCGCTGAGTACGAAGGTGACGGTGCCGGTCGGGGTTCCCGCTCCTGGTGCGATGGGCGTCACGGTGGCCGTGAAAGTGACTGGCTGCCCGAAGACGGACGGGTCGGGCGCGGAGTTGACGGTCGTGGTCGTATCCGCCGGGTTCACGGTGTGGGTGCCGGTACCGGTGGAGGTGTGGAAGCTGGGGTCTCCCGCGCCGTTGTAGGTCGCCTCGACGGTGTGGCTGCCGGCCGGGAGTGTGCTCGTACTGACGGTGGCGGTGCCGGTGCCGTCGAGGGTTCCGGTGAGGGTGGTGGTGCCGTCGACGGTGAACGTGACCGTCCCGACCGGGGTCCCCGCACCCGGCAGTACCGGGGTCACGGTCGCGGTGAAGCTGACGGTCTGACCGAACACCGTCGGATCGGGGCTGGAGTTGACGGTGGTGGTCGTATCCGCCGGGTTGACGGTGTGAGTGTCGGAGCCGGAGGACGGGGCGAAATTGGCGTCGCCGTTGTAGACCGCGGTTCCGCTGGAGGTCCCCACGGCAAGGTCGCCCGAGGTGAGGGCCGCGACGCCGCTCGCGTCCAGCGGGACGGTGATGGTTCCGCCGCCGCTCTCGGTGAAGGTGACGGTGCCCGTGGGGATTCCGGCCCCGGGCGCGACGGGCGCCACGACGGCGGCGAAGGTGACCGGCTGCCCGAACACCGAGGGATCGGGCGTGGACGTCAGGGTCGTCGTGGTCGAGGCACGGTTGACGATCTGGGTGTCGCTGCCGCTGGAGGGAAGGTGGTTGGCGTCACCGCTGTAGGTGGCGGTTGCCGCGTACGCTCCGGGCGCGAGCGCGGGAATGGTGCCCGTGGCGACGCCCTGGGAGTCGAGGGGCAGCGTCTCCGAGGCACCGCTGTTGTCGGTGATGGTGACCGTCCCGGTGGGCACGCCCGCTCCAGGGGCGATGGGTGTGACCGTCACGGTGAAGGTGACTTCTTCGCCGAAGACGGACGGGTCGGGAGTGGAGGCCAGCACGGTCGTGGTCGCCGCCGGGTTGACGGTGTGGGTGTCGGTGCCGGTGGACGTACTGAAGTTGGCGTCGCCGTTGTAGGTGGCGGTGATCGTGTAGGTGCCGGCGGGGAGTGTGCTGAGGCTGACGACCGCGATGCCGGACGCGTCGAGAGTCGCCGTCAGGGTGGGGCCGCCACTGATGGCAAAGGTGACGGTGCCGGTGGGTGTCCCGGCCCCCGGTGAGAGCGGGGCAGTCACAGCGGCGAAGACGACGGTCTGGCCGAATACCGTCGGGTCCGGGGTGCTGACGACGGTGGTCTGGGTGGGGGCCTGCGTGACGGTGTGGGTGTCGGTGCCGGTGGACGTACTGAAGTTGGTGTCGCCGTTGTAGGTGGCGCTCACCGAATGGCCGCCCGTCGTGAGGGAGTTGAGGCTGAGGTGAGCGATGCCGTCGGTGTCCACCCCGACGATGACGGGGCTGCCGCCATCGATGGTGAAGGTGACCGTGCCCGTGGGTGTGACGGCTGCGGGTCCGACGGGGACGACCGCGGCCGTGAAGGTGACTTCCTGTCCAAAGACCGATGGGTCGGGCGTGGAGTTGACGGTGGTGGTGGTCGAGGCGGCGTCGACGGTGTGGGTGTCGGTGCCGGTGGATGAGGCGAAGTTGCTGTCCCCGATGTAGGTGGCTTGGACGGTGTGGCTGCCGGCGGGGAGTGTGCTGGTGCTGACCGAGGCGGTGCCGGTGGCGTCGAGGGTTTCGGTGAACGTGCCTCCGCCGGCGCCGTCGACGGTGAAGGTGACCATGCCGGTCGGAATGCCCGCACCCGGCGGTACCGGGGTGACGGTCGCGGTGAAGGTGGCGGTCTGGCCGAACACCGTCGGGTCGGGCGACGAAGCCACGGAGGTGGTCGTGGCCGCCGCATCGACCGTGTGGGTGTCGGAGCCGGAGGAAGGATCGTAGTCGGTGTCGCCGGTGTAGGTGGCCGTGGCGGAGTGGGTGGTGACACTGAGGGTGTCGAGGGTGAGTTGCGCGGTGCCGGAGACGTCCAGCGGCCGGCTGAAGGTGCCTCCGCCGGTTCCGGCGACGGTGAACGTGACGGTCCCGGTCGGAACGGGCCCGGGCTGTGCCGGGGTGACCGTCGCGGTGAAAGTGACCAACTGCCCGAAGACGGACGGATCGGGGCCGGACGTGAGCGTTGTCGTGGTCGAGGGCTCCACCTCGACCGTGTGGGAGTCCGTGCCGGTCGCAACGGCGTAGTCGGGAGCGCCGTTGTAGGTGGCGGTGATGGTATGGGAGCCCAAGCCGAGTGTGCTGACGGCCAGTTGGGCGGTGCCGGAGACATCGAGGCTCTCGGTGAAGGTGCCTCCCCCACTGCCGTCGATGGTGAACGTGACGGTGCCCGTCGGGATCCCCACTCCTGGGGCAACGGGCGAGACCGTCGCGCTGATGGTGACGGGCTGACCGAACGTGGACGGGTCGGGGGAGGAGGTCACCGTAACGGTCGTCGTCGCGACCTGGACGGTTTGCGAGTCGGTGCCGGTGGACGTGCTGAAGTTGGCGTCGCCGTTGTAAGTGGCGGTGATCGAGTAGCTGCCTGCCGGCAGGGAGTTGACGATGACATGGGCGCTGCCGTCGGGGCTCAGCGGGACGGTGGTCGTACCGCCGCCGCCGCTGAGAGCGAAGGTGACGGTGCCGGTGGGTGTTCCGTTTCCGGGGGGAACGGTCGTGACCAGCGCGGTGATGGTGACGGGTTCGCCGAAGACCGACGGATCCGGGCCGGAGATGACGGCGGTGACGGTATCCGCCGGATCGACCACGTGGGTGTCGCTGCCGTCTGAGGTGAGGTAGCCGATGTCGCCGCTGTAGGTGGCGGTGACGGTATGGGTGCCGGCGGGGAGAGCGCTGGTGCTGACGGTCGCGGTGCCAGTGCCGTCGAGGGTTCCGGTGAGGGTGGTGGTGCCGTCGACGGTGAACGTGACCGTGCCGGTCGGGGTTCCCGCACCCGGCGGTACAGGCGTGACGGTTGCGGTGAAGGTGGCGGTCTGACCGAACACCGTCGGATCGGGACTGGAGTTGAGGGTGGTGGTCGTGGCGGCGGGTTCGATGATGTGGGTGTCGGCGCCGGTAGAGGGAGCGAAATTGCTGTCCCCGCTGTAGGTGGCGGTAGCGGCGTACGACCCTGGCGGGAACGCGGGGAGGATGCCGCTGGCGACACCGCCGGAGTCGAGAGGCAGCGTGACCGACGCACCTCCACTGTCCGTGACGGTTACGGTGCCGGTGGGGACGCCGGCTCCCGGCGCGACGGGTGAGACGGTGGCCGTGAAGGTGACTTCCTGTCCGAAGGCGGACGGGTCGGGGATGGAAACAAGCACCGTGGTGGTCGAAGCACGGTTGATGAGGTGTGTGTCGGCGCCGGTGGAGGGAGCGAAGTTGCTGTCCCCGCTGTAGGTGGCGGTAGCGGCGTACGACCCGGCGGGGAAGTCGGGGAGGATGCCCCTGGCGACGCCGTCGGAATCCAGGGTGACTTCGAGGGTGTCGCCTTCACTGCCGGAGATGGTGACGGTGCCGGTCGGGGTTCCCGCTCCTGGTGCGATGGGTGCGACGGTGGCCGTGAAGGTGACTTCCTGACCGAAGACGGACGGATCGGGGGTGGAAACAAGCACGGTGGTGGTGGCCGACCGGTTGACCATGTGGGTGTCGGTCGCCAGGGACGTGGAGTGGCTGCTGTCGCCGTTGTAGGTGGCGGTGACGGTGTGGGTGCCGGCGGGGAGAGCGCTGGTGCTGACCGAGGCGACACCGTGCGCGTCGAGACTTCCCACCAGCGTGGGTCCGTCGCTGATGACAAAGGTGACGGTCCCGGTCGGAGTTCCCGCGCCAGGAGCGGCAGCGGTGACTACGGCGGAGAAGACGGCCGTCTGACCGAACACCGTCGGATCGGGGTCCGACGTGGGCGTCGTGACGGTCGCCGCCGGATTGACGGTGTGGGTGTCCGTGCCCGACGAACCGGCGAAGTTCGCGTCGCCGTTGTAGGTGGCGGTTGCCGAATGAGAGCCGACCGTAAACGAGTTGACCGGCACAGTAGCTGTTCCGTCGGCTTCGAGCGGTGCTGTGACGACACCGGCTCCGTCGAAGACGAACGTGACGGTGCCGGTCGGTACTCCCGCACCCGGGGCGTCCGAGACCACGACCGCGGTGAACGTCACCGGCTCCCCGAAGACGCTGGGGTCGGGGGTGGACGTGACAGAGGTGGTTGTTTGCGCGGGGAGAACACGGTGGGTGCCGGTACCGGTGGAGGTGTGGAAGCTGGGGTCTCCCGCGCCGTTGTAGGTGGCCTCGACGGTGTGGCTGCCGGCCGGGAGCGTGCTGGTGCTGACGGTGGCGGTGCCGGTCGCGTCGAGGGTTCCGGTGAGGGTGGTGGTGCCGTCGACGATGAACGTGACCGTGCCGGCCGGGGTCCCGGCACCCGGCGGTACCGCAGTCACGGTCGCGGTGAAGGTGGCGGTCTGGCCGAACACCGTCGGGTCGGGGCTGGAGTTGACGGTCGTGGTCGTGGCCGCCGGGGTGACGGTGTGGGTGTCGGAGCCGGAGGAAGGATCGTATTCGGTGTCGCCGCTGTAGGTCGCCGTAGCGGAGTGGGTGGTGACACTGAGGGTGTCGAGGGTGAGTTGCGCGGTGCCGGACGCGTCCAGCGGCCGGCTGAAAGTGCCTCCGCCAATTCCGTCGACGGTGAAGGTGACGGTCCCAGTCGGAACGGGCCCGGGCTGTGCTGGGGTAACCGTCGCGGTGAAAGAGACCGGCTGGCCGAAGACCGACGGATCGGGGCCGGACGTGAGCGTGGTCGTGGTCGAGGGCTCCACCTCGACCGTGTGGGAGTCCGTCGCGGCGGAGGTGACGAAATTGCCATCGCCGTTGTAGACGCAGGTGATGGTGTGGGCACCCAAGCCGAGTGTGCCGATGGTGAGTTGAGCGGTGCCGGACGCGTCGAGGGTTCCGGTGAAGGTGCCTCCCCCACTGCCGTCGATGGTGAACGTGACGGTGCCTGAGGGTGTGCCGGATCCGGGCGGAATCGATGAGACCGTGGCGGCGACGGTGACGGTCTGTGCCACGGCGGACGGATCGGGGGAGGACGTCACGATCGTCGTAGTGGCTGCGGGGTCGACGGTGTGGGTGCCGCTGCCGGACGAGCCGGTGAAGGCGGTGTCGCCGTTGTAGGTTGCGGTTACCGAATAGTCTTCGGCCGGAAGGAAGTTGAGGGGGAGCTGAGCAGTGCCGTCGGCGTCCAGCGGCACGGTCGCCGTACCTCCGCTACCGCTGAGAGCGAAGGTGACGGTGCCGGTGGGTGTCCCGGCCCCCGGTGAGACCGGCGCAACGGTGGCGGTGAAGGTGATCGGCTGGCCGAAGACCGAGGGTTCCGGGGTGGAGGTGACCGTCGTGGTCGTCGCCGCCTGGCCGACCGTATGGGTGTCAGTGCCCGTGGAGCCGTTGAAGCGGGGATCGTCTGTGCCCCCGTATGTAGCCGTAACGATGTGAGGGCCCGGCGTCAGGGTGGCGAGACTGACCGTCGCGAGGCCGTCGACGAGTGTCCCGGTGAGCGTCGTGCCGTCGACGGTGAAGCTGACCGTGCCGGCCGGAGTGCCCGCACCCGGTGCGACGGGGGCGACTGCCGCGGTGAGACTCACGGCCTGACCGGACACCGACGGATCCGGTGCGGAGGTGACGGCCGTGGTCGTGTCCGCGCGAGTGACGACGTGGGTGTCGCTGCCCGCGGAAGGGGCGAAGTCTGCGTCGCCGTTGTAGGTGGCAGTGCCGCTGTAGGTCTGCACGGTGAGGGCGTCCGTGGTGAAGGTGGCGACGCCGCCCGCGTCCAGCGGGACGGTGGCGGTGCCGCCACCGCTCTCGGTGAAGGTGACGGTACCGGTCGGTGTACCGGCGCCGGGCGGCAGCGCCGTGACGGTGGCGGTGAAAGTGACTTCCTGCCCGAAAACCGACGGATCGGGAGCGGATGCGGCCACAGTGCTCGTCGGCGCCCGGTCGACGGTGTGGGTATCGGACCCCGTGGACGCGTTGAAGTCGCTGTCACCGCCGTAGGTGGCGGTGATGGTGTAACTCCCCGCGTGGAGTGCACTGTTGGTGACGCGCGCCACACCGTTGGAGTCGAGGGTCGCCGTGACCGGATCGCCGCCGACGTCGAAGGTGACCGACCCTGTCGGCACTCCCGTCGCCGGAGCCACCGCAGAGACCACCGCGGTGAAGGTGACCAGCTGGCCGAAGACCGAGGGATCCGGGGTGGAGACGACCGTCGTCGTCGTCGAAGCGCCGTTGACCGTGTGGGTGCCGGTGCCGGTGGACGGTGCGAAGTCGGCACCCCCCTGGTAGCCGGCGGTGACGGCGTGCGGCCCCGCGGAGAGTGTGCTGGTGACGACGGTGGCCACGCCGTTCACCAGCGTGCCGGTGAGTACGGGGCCGCTGTCGATGGTGAAGACGACGTCGCCCGTCGGTACTCCGGCGCCCGGTGGAACCGCTGTGACGGTGGCGGTGAAAGTGACTTCCTGGCCCGGCAAAGACGGATCGGGCGAGGAGTCGACTGTCGTGGAGGTCCCCGCCCGGTGGACGGTGTGGGTGTCGGTGCCCGTGGAGGAGGCGAAGGCCGCGTCGCCGCTGTAGGTGGCGGTGATGCCATGGTCTCCGGTGGCAAGCGTGCCGACGCTGACGCCGGCGACGCCGGACGCGTTGAGCGGGGCGGTGAACGTGCCGCCCCCGGGACCGTCGACGGTGAAGGTGACCGTGCCGGTGGGGGTGCCCGAAGCCGGCGGTACAGGAGTCACAGTGGCGCTCAGCGTGACCGACTGCCCGAACACCGACGGATCGGGGACCGACGTCACCGAGGTGGTCGTCGCCTTCAGCGTCGGCGTCACCGTATGAGTGCCACTGGCAGTGGACGCCAGGAAGTCGGCATTACCCATGTAGATCGCGACCACCGACTGCGAACCCGCCCCGAGCCCTTGCACCGTGACCTCGGCGACACCACTCGCATCCAGCTGCACCCACCTGCGAGGAAGCGCATCGATGATGAACTGGACGACGCCGGAAGGCGTCCCGGCACCCGGAGCCACCGCAGCCACCGTCGCCGTGAAGGTCACCGTCGCCCCCTCCTGCGACGGATCGGGCGACGACGAAACCTCAGTACTCGTGGCGGCCCTGGTGACCGCGTGACGGAACGAACCACTCGAACGCGAGAACTGACCAGAGCCGTTATAGGTCGCAGTGACCGCATGCGTGGCCGTACCGAGAGACGCCGAGGTGACGGTCGCCTTCCCACTCGCATCCAGAGGCACCGTGTAACTACCGCCCCCGCTTCCGTAGATCACAAAGGTGACCGTCCCCGTCGGGACACCCTGACCCGGAACCACCGAGATAACTGTGGCAGTGAAAACAACCTCCTGCCCGAAAACCGACGAGGTGGGCGAAGAGATCACCTGGGTGATGGTGGGTGATGCCACGGTGTGCCCCTTTCGTAATGCCCGCCGTTTCCTCATCACCCCGAGACAGTGCTGCGCGTCTCCGTGATTCAGGCCCAACGTCCCCTACTCGCGACCGGAGTTGGGAGCGATGGCAAGAACACGTCTTCGGACGGCGCCCCAGCTGAACCGAGGCACGGGTGACAGCGGCCAATACCATTGATGAACTCACGCTGCGAAAAGGCACACCAGGGCAAAGTCCTGTAATTACCCCGAACGGAGCAGCGTGAGGGAGTGTGGGGGGCGCAGACTTCGACTCAGAACAGCGCGCGTTGTCGGCAGTCCCTCCCGGGGCGCCCCTGCCGGGGACTCGTGCCGCGGGTCACCCGAGCGTCGCTCCACCACCCCGCACGTCACCGGCCGCCGGATCGCCGCCCTCCGACGCTGCGCGTACGGCATCCGGCCGTGTTCTCACCGCAGTTGGCATGGCCGCCCGCTTGTGACGTGACCCTGGAAGCGAGCGCATGACTGCGAGTTCACTTGGCCCGGTGCTCCCGGAGTACCGGGTCAGGAGGTCGCTGTTGGCGGGCCGGCGAACCAAGGGAAGGGGCTCCGGTGCTGCTGATGCATCACGATCCAGACGCGATCAGAACGTACGGCGTCGGATTCCCTGGCCAGTACGCGCGGTTCCTTCCTAAGCTCCCTCCTCCCCTTCACGATTCGTTGCCGCGTGCGCGGCGTGTGCCGGCGCTCTTTCCATATCGCAGGGAGAAATACGTGATCGCCCTGACCGTCCCCGTCATGATCACCTTCGGAGTCTTTCTGATCGCGATGGTCATGGTCGGCATCATGACGCACGAAGAAACGGCCACCTTCGACGACTTCACCGTCGGCAGCCGTCAACTCACCGCCCCGGCAGCCGCGCTGTCCGCAGGGGCCGCCGACATGTCCGGCTGGCTCTTTCTGGGTCTGCCGGGCGCCGTGTATGCGGCCGGGATCGGTGCCACCTGGATCGCCGGCGGCCTGATCATCGGCACTTACCTCAACTGGCGCCTGGTCGCACCCCGCTTGCGCGTCTACACCGAGCGGGTCGGTGCGGTGACCCTGCCGTCATACCTGGAGGAGCGGTTCGAGGACCGGAGCAGAGTGATCCGGTTCCTGTCGGCCACCGTCACCGTGGTGTTCTTCACCGTCTACGTCGCCAGCGGACTGGTCGCCTGCGGTCTCCTGGCCGACGAGATCTTCGGCACGGGCTTCGAGCTGGGACTCACCGTCTTCGCCGTGGTGATCGTCATCTACACCATCCTCGGCGGCTTCCGCGCCCTGAGCGTCACCCACTCCATACAGGGCACGCTGATGTTCCTCACGGCGGTCGTCCTCCCTGCGATCGCCATCGGGAAGCTCGGCGGCTTCGACGCGCTGCACAGTGAACTCACCGCCGCGGCCCCGGTATTGCTCGACCCGGGGACCGAGGCATCCTTCGCCGACGAGAAGTGGACGACAGGCGAGCCGCTCGGGGCCGTCGGATTGATCTCGCTCCTCGCCTGGGGGCTCGGCTACTTCGGCCAGCCCCACCTCCTGACCCGCTTCATGAGTATCCGCAGCACACGGGACATACCGCTGGCCCGCCGTCTGGGCGTGTGCTGGGTGACCGTCGTCCTGGTGGGGGCATCCCTCATCGGGCTTTCCGGGATCGCCGCGCTCGACAAGCCGCTCGCCAACCCGGAGACGGTCTTCATCACACTGTCCGCACAGCTGACCTCGCCCTGGCTCGCGGCGGTCCTGCTGGTGGCCGTGCTGGCCGCGATCAAGTCCACGGCGGACAGCCAGCTGCTGGTCTCGGCCACCTCCCTCGCCGAGGACCTCTACCGGGCGTTCCGCAACCGACGGGCCTCCGACGCGTCGCTGCTGCTGATCGGGCGTCTGAGTGTGCTGGCCGTGGCGCTGGTCGCCTATGCGATTGCGCTGAGCGGCGGCGCCGTGCTCGACATCGTCGCGTACGCCTGGGCGGGATTCGGTGCGGCATTCGGCCCGGTGATCCTTCTGTCGCTGTTCTGGCCGCGGATGACGGCGGCCGGCGCGAAGGCCGGAATGCTCACCGGGGCTCTCACTGTCCTCCTCTGGAAGCAGATCGACCCGCTCCTGGGGCCGCTGGAGACGGGCGTATACGAGATGGTGCCCGGGGTGCTCGCCGCCACCGCGGCGGCACTGCTTTTCGGCAGGTTCGTCGGACGCCGCCCGACGCAAGACTGGACCAGCAAGACGGCGAAGGGCTACTCCACATCGCTCGGGGACGGTCCGGGGGTGGTGACTCAATGACGCAGGGGCGGCACCTGGACGACCGGGGTGCGGGCTCCAGAGTCCGAAACAGTCGCGCGCAGGCCCGTGGCTTCACTCCTCAGCGCACACGCCCAGCCTGTGAAGAACGAGCCCCTGATCACCAACTGTCCGGCCGGAGTTCCCAAGTCAGCCCCGTCATACTTCAGTGCGGTCCCGCCGCGGGCACCATGTGATGTCTCAGCACATCGGAACGACCCCGAACCCACGGTTGCGTCCGGGTCGTTGACGTCGTGGCCCGGCCGGCCGGCCGGTGGGCCTGTGGTCGCGGCTGGGGGCGAGGGCGGCTCGCGGAGGAGTTCGCCGGTGGTGCCGGTGCGTCGTGGCGGACGCAGGCGCCGGCGGTCAGGGGCCGGGAGCCCCTGGCTTACGGCGATCGGCGGCCGGGGGCCTCGGGCTTACGGCGATCGGCGGCCGGGAGCCTCGGGCGCTGCCTGTTCGGTCCAGATGACCTTGCCGTCCTTGGTGTAGCGGGTGCCCCAGCGTTCGGTCAGTTGGGCGACGAGGAAGAGGCCGCGCCCGCCTTCGTCCGTGGTGGCCGCGTAGCGCAGGTGCGGTGAGGTGCTGCTGTGGTCGGAGACCTCGCAGATGAGCGCGCGGTCGCGGATCAGCCGCACCTTGATGGGTCCGGCGGCGTGGCGGATGGCGTTGGTGATCAGTTCGCTGAGGATCAGCTCCGTGGTGTCCACGAGGCCCTCCAGCTCCCACTCCGCGAGCCGTTCGGTCACGGCCGCGCGTACTCGTCCCACGGCGGAGGGTTCGGACTCCACGTCCCACTCGGCGACCTGGCCCGCCCCCAGCACCTGGGTGCGGGCGACGAGCAGCGCGATGTCGTCGCTCTGGAGCCCGGGGAGGAGGGCGTCGAGGAGGGCGTCGCAGGTCTCCTCGGGAGCTTGGTCCGAGTGCGTGAGGGTCTCGCGGAGCAGCTGGAGCCCGGTGTCGATGTCCTGGTCGCGGCGTTCGACCAGACCGTCGGTGAACAGGACGAGCCGGCTGCCCTCGGGGAGCTGCAACTCGGTGGTCTCGAAGGGCAGTCCGCCGATGCCGAGGGGGACTCCCGACGGGATGTCCAGGAATTCCACGGTGCCGTCGGGGCGTGCCAGAGCGGGTGCCAGGTGGCCGGCGCGGGCGATGGCGCAGTCGCGGGTCACGGAGTCGTAGATCGCGTACAGGCAGGTGGCGCCGGTGATGGCGGTCTCATCGCCCGCGTCGATGGCGTCCTGGTCGATGCGGGTGACCAACTCGTCGAGGTGGCCGAGAAGTTCGTCGGGCGGCAGGTCGAGCGCGGAGAAGTTGTGCACGGCCGTGCGCAGCCGTCCCATGGTGGCCGCGGCATGCAGTCCGTGCCCGACGACGTCGCCCATGACCAGCGCGACGCGGGCGCCCGGGAGAGGGATGACGTCGAACCAGTCGCCGCCGACGCCCTCCTGCGCGGGCAGATAGCGGGAGGCGACCTCGACGGCGTTCTGTTCGGGCAGGGCGCGGGGCAGCAGGCTGCGTTGCAGCGTCACGGCCATGCCGTGTTCGCGGGTGTAGCGGCGCGCGTTGTCGAGGGAGACGGCGGCGCGGGCGGCCAGTTCGGCGGCGAGGGACAGATCGTCGTCCTCGAACGGCTCGGGCTTCTCGGAGCGCCAGAAGTTGACGACTCCCATCAGTACTCCGCGGGCGTGCAGCGGTGCCGCGATGAGCGAGTGGATGCCGTAGCCGATGACCTGCCATGCCCGAACGTGGTCGATCGCCTGCCACCCCGGGGATTCCGCCAGGCGGGGCACCAGAACGGCCTGCCCGCTCTCCAAACTGCGTGCCTGCGGCGAGGAGCGCCCGAAGGTGATCAGGTCGCCGGTGGCGAAGAGCGGGGCGTCGCTGCGGATACCGCTGAAGGCGAGGCGCCGCATCCGCGTACCGCCGCCGCTCGTGCTGATGCCGGCGCCGTTGGCCCCCGGTTCTTCGCCGCGCAGCACGGGCTCGGCCAGGTCGACGGTGACGTAGTCGGCGAAGCGCGGTACCGCGACCTGCGCGAGCTCCTCGGCCGTATGCGCCACATCGAGGGTCGTGCCGATGCCGCCGGTCGCGTCGTAGAGCAACCTCAGCCGCCCCCGGACCAGTTCGATCCGCTGTGAAGCCTCGCCGATCATCTCCATCACGTCATCGGTGCCGATCTGCTCCTCTCCGGCCACCGCGTCGACGGCGAGCCGCGCGGAGGCCACACCGACCGAACCGGCGAGCTGCGCCTCCGCGTGATGGACCAGCTCCGGGGACGCCTCCGTCTCCGGTGACTCGGGCCGTCGTCCGGGGTACGAGCGCATCGCCCGCTGGGCGCCGTCCCGCCCGAGGAAGCGCTCCAGCAGCCCCTGGAGGTCGCCGACCGTGGCACGGACCTGCCAGCGCCGCTCCCGGACGGACTCCTCGAGAACATCGACGAACTGCACGGCCTGCTCCCGCTCGGCGGCGTCCGGCCGTCCGGCGAGGGACACCGCGATGTACCCGCCGAGGTTCAGCAGCGCGCTCCAGAACATCGCATGGCTGATCGGGTCCATTCCCGCCAGGCCGAAGAGCTGCTGCGGCCGGAGCAGTTCGATGCCGAACGGGCCCTCGCGCAGGAACGAGGCGGGCAGCAGCCCGGACTCGGCGAAGCTGGGCAGCAGCAGCGTGTACGTCCACACGGCGAAACCGGCGACCAGGCCGACCAGCACACCCCGCCGGGTGCCGCCCTTCCAGAACAGGCCGCCCAGGATCGCGGGCGCGAACTGTGCCACCGCCGCGAACGACACCAGCCCGATCGACACCAGCGTCGGCCCCTCGCCTGCGAGCCGGAAGTAGGCGTACCCGAGCAGCAGGACGAGCACGATGGTCGTCCTGCGGATGCCGAGCACCAGCCCGGTCAGGTCGGCCCGGTGGGCGATCCGGGCCTTGCCGCGCAGCAGCAGCGGCATCACCAGCGAGTTCGACACCATGGTGCTGAGCGCGACCGTCTCGACGATGATCATGGCGGTGGCCGCGCTGATCCCGCCGATGAAGACGAGCAGCGCGAGTGCCTGCTGCCCCTCGGCCATCGGGAGAGCCAGCACATAGGTGTCGGCGTCGACGGACTTTCCGAACGTCAGCAGCCCGCCGGCCGCGACCGGGAGCACGAAGACGTTGATCGCGAGCAGGTACAGCGGGAAGAGCCACATCGCCCGTTTGAGGTGCCGCTCGTCGACGTTCTCGACGACGGTGATCTGCCACTGCCGTGGCAGCAGCACGACCGCCAGCATCGACAGCACGTTGAGCCAGATCCACTCGCCGTAGCCGGTCTGCTCCCGCAGCGTGAACAGCCGGGTGAGGCCGGCGTCCGCGGCCTTCGTGAACAGGTCGTCGAACCCCGAGAACATCCAGAAGGTCACGAAGATCCCGGCCGAGAGGAACATCACGAGCTTGACCACGGACTCGAACGCGATGGCGGCGACAACCCCCTCGTGGCGTTCGGTGGCGTCCAGGTGCCTGGTCCCGAAGAGGATGGTGAACGCGGCGAGCAGCAGCGCCACATAGAACGCGCTGTCCTGAAGCGGCGGGACGTGGCCCAGCTGCGACGTGGGGGTGATCGCCGGGTGCAGCCGGATGATCTCGAAGGTGTTGGAGACCGCCTTGAGCTGGAGCGCGATGTAGGGAACGATCCCGATCACGGCGATGACCGTCACCAGGCCGCCCAGCGCGGCGCTCTTGCCGTAGCGGGCGGAGACGAAGTCGGCCAGCGAGGTGATCCGGTGCCGGCGGCTGATCCGGATGAGTCTGCGCAGCAGGAGCCAGCCCAGCGCGAGCATGAGCGTCGGCCCCAAGTAGGCGGACAGGAAGTTGACTCCGGCCGTGGCTGCCCGGCCCACGCTGCCGTAGTACGTCCAGGAAGTGGCGTACACCGCGAGGGACAGCGCGTAGACCGTGCCGTTGTTGATCAGGCTCCGGCCGGCGTCCGCCCGCCGGTCGCCGTAGAAGGCCACGGCGAACAGCACGCCCAGGTACGCGACCGACGCTGTGACGATGACCCAGGTCTGGAGCACGGCGTTACCTCCGGCTCGACCTGCCGCCGATGCCGGCGACCAGGGCCACCAGGGCGACCAGGACCGCCCAGGCGAGGAAGAGGTACGCCGCGAGGATCGGGATGCCGAACACCTGGCCCATGCGGTCGAACTGCGGCAGCAGCGGCGGGACGATCAGCACGAACCCTAATACCGCTACGGCCGCCAGGCGCCCGGTGAGCTGCTCGTCGTCTCGCGACTCCGCCACAGGCTGCCTCCGTATCCCCGCCATCACGCCCCGCCACCGCCCCCGGTGTGACCAGTGTCATATCACGGCCGGATCGACACCGCCATGGCCGGAATCCTCGCACGTCCAACTCGGGACCAGGACGCCCGCCATCGCGTCGGGAACCACCATGCCCCCAGTACCTGTCGTCGGTGCGAACAACCAGCCGTAGCCGTTCACTTGAGCGGCCGGGCAACAGTGGGCCCCGCCCGCGGGCCGGAGGTCACGAGTCAGTACAGGCCGATGCGCCGTGCGGTCTCCTCTCCGTGTCGCATGCGGGCGTGAGCCTCCTCCCCGAGTTCGATCAGCACGCCGGCGACGACCGTCTCGATGACTGCGAGCGCCGGCACGAGGCTGTCGTAAGGGGACGGTGCGGCGACCTGGCTGGGCAGGACGACCTGTGCCTGCGCCGTCACGGGCGAAAGCCACGTATCGGTGAAGAGAATGATCTTTCCGCCGTTGTCGTGGGTGAGTTGTGCGATGGCCGCCTTGTCCTCCTCGTAACGCCGGTAGTCGAAGACGACAAGAACGTCACGACGGTTCAGGGCGGCCAGGTGTGCGGTGCGCTCGACCGCGCGGTCAGGCAGGAAGCGGACGTCGTCGCGGAGTTGCATCAGGTGCAGGCCCAGGTACTGGGCAAGCAGGTGGGTGAAACGCCCGCCGGCCAGGGTGACCCGGCGTTTGCGGTCGGCGAGCAGGTTCACGGCGTGGTGGAGGTCGTGCGGAGGCAGTTCGGCAAGGGTACGAGACACCGCCTCGCCGAAGAGTCTGCTGCCGCGTTCGATGAGCGAGGAACTGTCGCCCTGTCCGTCGCCTTCGCGCCCGTAGTCGGCGGTCTCGTACAGCGACAGCGGTGAGGCGTTACGTTCTTCCACTTCGCGCCGGAGCACCGTCTGGAAGTCGGGAAACCCGCGGTACCCAAGCCGGTTGACGAAACGGATGACGGTCGGCGCGCTCACGCCGGCCCGCTCGGCGAGGGTGGCGATCGTCTCGAAGCCCGCTGAGGGGTAGCCCGCCAGCAGCACCCGCGCGACTTTGCGCTCGGCAGGGCTGAGGTCACCGAGCTTCTGCCGGATCTCGTCGGCGAGGACGCTTGGGGCCATGGTCCGTTCCTTCCGTGGGCGGTGTGCGGGGGTGGATGCGGTCGGGGGCTTGGGAACCTCTGGCAGGCCGATGTTGCCGGGCCACGGTGCGAGCGGGGTGCGGCGGGACGGGGGACGGTTCCCGTCCCCCACATCCCGGGACGCCTCCCTTCCTCCCTCTCAACCCCGGCCCCGGTCTCCGAGTGCCGCGATCAGCAGCGCCAGCAAGGCTGTCCGGTCGGGCACCGTGCTGGTCTCCAGCCACTCGTCCGGTGTGTGGTCGCAGCCGCCGACCGGGCCCAGCCCGTCCAGCACGGGCACTCCCGTCCCCGCGATGAGATTTGCGTCGCCGACCCCGCCGGTGGCGCAGCGGCCGAGATCGATCCCCACTTCGGTGCCGATCCGACGGGCATGCTCGTACATCTCCAGGGATGCCGGCGTCTCCTCCAACGGCGGGCACACTTCCAGCTGTTGGACGGTCACCGAGGTTCCCTCGACGCGAGGCCGTGCAGCGATCTCCTCGATTGCCGCACGCACGGCGATGATCTCCCTCCAGCGCGCGGCACGCACCTCGACGTTCAACTGCGCTTCAGGACAGACGATGTTGGTGCGCGTGCCGGCCTGCACGATACCGACGTTGACAGTCACCGCTTCCCAGCGTCCGTTCAACTCCTGCAGTTCGATGACGAGATGAGCGCACGCCAGCGCGGCGTTGGCCCCTCGTTCCGGTTCGATGCCGGCGTGAGCGGCCCGCCCTGTGACGGTGAGACGGAAGTCGGCGACGCCCTTACGGGCCGTCACCACATCGCCGTTCTCCCGCGCGCACTCCAGCGCGAGGGCGAAGTCGGCGCCCCGGGACAACGCCTCCGTGTGCGGACGGCTGGCGGGCGAGCCGATCTCCTCGTCAGGCGTGGCGAGCAGGACCAGTTCGGCGTACTCGTCGAAGCCGGAGTCGAGGAGGATTTCCAGCGCCGTCAGTCCGGCCAGCAGACCGCCCTTGTCGTCGCTGACGCCGGGCCCGTGGGCTCGGGTGCCGGTCAGTTCGAAGGGACGCTGTGCCGCGCTGCCGTCCTCGAAGACGGTGTCCATGTGTGCGACGAGCAGTATTCGGGCTCCGCCCTCCGCTCGCGTCAGGCCGCCGAGGCGGCGCGCGACCAGGATGTCGCCGAACCGCCGGCCGTCCACCGCCGGGCAGCGGATGCGGGCGACGGTGAAGCCGAGCCGCTTCAGGCGTTGCCCGGTCCAGTCGGCGACCCTGTTGATCCCGGCGGGGCTGTACGAGCCGGAGTCGATGGAGACGAGTTCGGCCAGGTCCCGCAGAAAGTCCCCGTGTCGGGCACGTGCCAGCGACAGCAGTGCGGCGGTGCGCTGCTGATGCCGCGCGAGGGCGGTCACAGGACCTTCGAGAGGAACGCCCGGGTGCGGTCCTGCTCAGGGTCGGTCAGCACTCTCCGGGGGTCTCCGGCTTCGACGACGACGCCTTCGTCCATGAAGACGGCGGTGTCGCCGACCTCGCGGGCGAAGCCGGTCTCGTGGGTGACGACCACCATCGTCATACCGTCCTCGGCGAGCTGCCGCATCACGTCGAGTACGTCTCCGACGAGTTCCGGGTCGAGTGCGGAGGTGGGCTCGTCGAACAGCATGAGTTTCGGCTTCATGGCCAACGCCCGTGCTATCGCCACCCGTTGCTGCTGCCCGCCCGAGAGCTCCGCGGGGTAGCCGCGAACCTTGTCGCCCAGGCCCACCTGTTCCAGCAGCGCGCGCGCCGTTCCCCGCGCCTCCGCACGTGTCACTCCTCTGACCTGGACGGGTGCCTCCATGACGTTCTCCTCCGCGGTCATGTGCGGGAAGAGGTTGAAGCGCTGGAAGACCATGCCGATGTCGCGGCGTCTCTCGGCGACTTCGCTTTCCCGCAGTTCGTGCAGCCGGGAACCCTGCTGCCGGTAACCGACGAGTTCTCCGTCGACGGTCAGCTTGCCGCCGTCGACCTTCTCGAGATGGTTGATGCAACGCAGAAAGGTGGACTTGCCCGAACCGGACGGCCCGAGCAGGCAGCACACCTGCCCCCGTTCCACGGTCAGGTCGATGCCCTTGAGGACTTCGAGCTTCCCGAAGCGCTTGCGCACGCCCCGGGCGTGCACCAGGGGGGTGCTCAACTCCGTACCTCCTTGCCGGTGTCCGTACCCTCTGCCTGCTCTGTCGTCGCCGCTCCCGGCGCTGCGGGGCGCCCGGCAGCGTCCCCCGTGAACAGGCGCCCCAGGAGCCCGGCCCGGTCGCTGCGCACGGTGCCGCGCCCGAAGCGTCGCTCCAGCCACGCCTGCGGCACGCTCAGCACCGACACCATGACCAGGTACCAGATCGAGGCGACCACGAGCATGGGGATGACCTGATAGTTGGCGGCATAGACGGCCTGGATGTTGGACATCAGGTCGTGTGCGTTGATGACGGAGACGAGCGCCGTCATCTTCAGCATGTTGATCGTTTCGTTGCCCATCGGCGGGATGATGACGCGCATGGCCTGCGGGAGAACGATGCGCCGCATCGTCTTGCCGGGACGCATGCCGAGCGAGTGCGCCGCCTCGGTCTGCCCGGCGTCGACCGACTGGATGCCTGCCCGGACGATCTCGCTCGCGTACGCCGCCTCGTGCAGCGCGAGTGCGAGCAGCGCGGCAAGTCCCGGGCTGAGCACGGAGTTTGTCCTGGCGGAGAAGAAGGTGACGTCCGTGAACGGGATACCGATCAGCACTATCGGATACAGGGCGGCCGCGAAGCCCCAGAAGATGATCTGCACGAGCAGGGGTGTGCCGCGGAAGAACCAGACGAACAGCCCCGATACCACCGTCAGCACAGGATTGTCCGACAGGCGCATCACCGCCAGCACGACGCCGAGCAGCACGGCGAGCAGCATCGCGCCCGCTGTCAGCCACAGCGTGGTGAACAGTCCGTCGAAGACGAGGTCCTTGAACAGGTTGTCCGCGACGATGTCCCAGCGGAGGTTCTCGTTGCGGGCCAGTGACCCCAGAAGTCCGGCGAGCGCCACCACCGCGAGGACGGCCGCGAGCAGCCTTCCCCAGTGGCGTACCCGTACGACGGTGAGTTCCCCGGCTGCCCCGGCATCCCTCGGTGGGGCGCCGGTGGGTGTGGTGGCCGTGGACATCCTCACTCCTTGCCCGCGTTGACGGTGGCCTTCTCCAGCGCGATGGACTCCGCTCCGTACTTGGCGCAGATTTTCTTCAGCGTGCCGTCGTCCATCAGTGCCTGCACGGCCTTGCGCACCGCGTCGGTGAGTTCGCGCAGCTGCTTCGAGACGGCGATGCCGTTCGGCGAGGCCCCGTAGCCTCCCTTGGCGGCGG
This sequence comes from Streptomyces sp. CNZ301, assembly GCF_004217425.1. Lineage (NCBI taxonomy): Bacteria > Bacillati > Actinomycetota > Actinomycetes > Kitasatosporales > Streptomycetaceae > Streptomyces > Streptomyces sp. CNZ301. Next base: position 5,246,066 of record NZ_SHLG01000001.1, on the reverse strand, counting down.
GGTCCTCCACGACGTCGAAGGCGTTGCCCTGGTCGGCGGTCTTCGCCGTCCAGCCCGCGGCGGGCTTGGTCAGCACATCGGCGACGACCTTGCGGGAGCGCAGTGCGAGCTGGGCGTCGGAGTCCTTGGGATAGGGCTGGATGTCGATCTTCTTCTTGCCCGCCGCCCGGCACTTGCGCTGGTAGCTCCTGAGCAGGTCGAGCTGGTTCGTCGCGGCCTGAACGGCGACCCCCTCGCCGCACAGGTCGTCCAGTGTGGCGATCTTCTTGGGATTGCCGTCGGCAACCATGATCCCCGAGCCGGACACGGAGTAGTCGACGAAGTCGAGCACCGCCTGACGCTCCTTGTCGTCGGTGATGGCCGAGATGGCGACGTCGAACTTGCCTGCCTGGATGGCGGGGACGATGCCGTCGAACTTCTGCGGCTTGAAGTCGAACTTCACACCGAGCTTGGCTCCGACGGCCTGGCCGAGTTCGTAGTCGAGCCCGGTGATGGTGGTGCTGCCCTCCTTCTCGAACATCACGAAGGGCGGATAGGGCACATCCGTGGCCACGCGCACAGTGCCGGACGCCTTGATCTGCTCGGGAAGGGCGTCGTGCAGCTTGGGGTCCTTCTTCACCTTCACGCCGGCGATCGTGACGGTGGCCGGCGCACCGGGGGTCTCGTCGTCCGTCCCGCCTCCCTGGCCGCACGCGGTGAGAGCGAGGAGGGCGCCCACCGTCACGGCAGCGGCGGTCGCGGGCGAACGGGGGCGGAAGGTTGGCGTCACGGTCGATCCCCTCTCGATGAGCGCCGACGGCCGAGTCGCACCGCGGCTGGTTCCGGAGGAAATTACATGAGGCGCCATCCGCTGGCTATATGTAACGCACGACTCGAGGCGAAGGACCCCTCACCCGAGCGAGTCAGTAGCAGGCAACATCCGGATTATCCATGGCATTTGCGGGCAGTTTCCCCGGATGAGCTGTCGCTCCACCCTCAACACCACGCGAGGCCGGTGTTACATCTTGCACAGCACCGCGAACATCTGTACTTTCCCGATGCGCGGGGTTGTCCCGAACCCCGGCTCCGGCCTCCGGCCCCCAGCCCCCGGTCCCCCCGGCGGGGCCGGAGGCCGGAGCACCAAGCGGGACGGCATGCGATGGACGAAGCCGGCCCGTCACCGGGGCCGCGGCCCCGGTGACGGGCCAGTTCCTCGTTCCTGGCCGCCAGTAAGCGGATGACGATGCGCAGTTCGACCTCTCTGAAGCACGGCCGGTCGGGCGCGGGCCGGCGGCCGGCAGGCTAAGCGCCGTGGAGTCAGCCGGGCGCGGGTCACCGTGGCCGGTCCCAGGGCGACCAGGCCCTTGACCGTTGCCGCCGCCGCACCCAGCACCGCCAAGGAGGTCGCCGCCCCGCGGGCCCAGGTCACCGGTAGCCGCCCGGCCGGCCGTGACCGGCGAAGGGTCCCGCGACAGGGGTGGTCGCCCTCGGGGACCGGCTCAGCAGAACGGCCGGAACTCCTTGAAGTCCGGCTTCGGGGGCGGAGCGGGCAGCCGGTAGGCCCGGGTCCGCGGCCGGCCACTGGCCGGGTCGGTCGTACCGCCGGCCAGAGCGGCGGGCACCGGATGCCACCCCAGATTGGTCTCGAAGTACGCCGCGGCAGCGCCGACCGAGGGCCACCAGACATCGTCGAGCAGCACGAGGCCGCCGGGCCGGACGATCTCGCCCAGGAAGTGGAGGTCGACGAAGACGTTGTGGAAGTGGTGGCTGCCGTCGACGAACGCCGCGTCCGCGGCAAAGCCCACATCGGCCAACCTGGCGAGGAACCGCTGCGAGGGTTCGGTCACCAGCTCGGCGACGCCGTCCAGGCCGGCGCTGCACAGCAGTTCCCACCCCACACCGTCGTACGCCGTGTACTGGAACGGGTCGATCACCACGTGCCGTGGGGTCTGTGAACCAGCGCGCAGCAGCGCCTCGCCGATCGCCAGCGCCGAGCCGCCGTAGGCGAGTCCGATCTCGACGACCGTGCCGGCCCGCTCGTCCACCAGGACGTCACGCACCTGATCGCAGTCGCGCTCCGGCAGGGCGACGGTCGCGAAGTCCGGAGCGCCGTCGGGACTCCGCGGAGGTCCGTGCTCGGCGAGCTCGCGGCGTACGGCAGCAACTCGCTCCGGCCACTCGCCCGCGGTCCCGTCCGGTTGCACCATCGAGCTCACCAGACACACTCCTTCTTGCCGAGGCACATGACTTGGCCAACTGTGACATTCGGAGTGGTCGACCGAGGTACTCGGTCACAGCACTTCCCGGGTCGGTGGCCGAACCGGAAGAGCCCAGTCGCCCGGGGCGGCGGGCAACGCCCCGGGCGGCGTCCTCGAACCGGTTGAACATCCGAGGCGAGCGCGCGTTTCACCTTTGGTTCAGCAGCTTCAGCACCCCGCGCCGCCCGGACGTCGAGCCGTCGGGTGCGGGCGCTCCGTAGCGGACGTCCACGCCCGACTCGGCTGCCCGTTCCACGATGTGGCGGCTGGCGCGTTCGGCGAGGGCGGCGACGGTCAGGGACGGGTTGACGCACAGCGAAGTGGGGACCGCTGCTCCGTCGGTCACGAACAGGCCGGGGTGGCCGCGGAGTTCGTTGTGGTCGTCGAGCGCCGACGTGGCCGGGTCGTCGCCCATGCGGCAGGAGGAGAGGGGGTGGGCGCTGAGCGAGCCGACCACCTCGCTCCAGGGGCGCACCCGGGCCAGACCGTCGCGTTCGAGGACGGCGCGTGCCTCCTCGTCCGCAGCCTTCCAGCCGCGCAGCGTGTTGGCGGTCGGCCGGTAGCGGAGGGTGGAGAGGCCGACCGACGAGGCGACGCGGGTGAAGCTGCCCGTCGCCGGCGGCAGGCCGAACCTGCCCTCGTTGTCGTCCTCGGTCATCGCCAGGACCGACAGCCACGACCTCCAGCGCGAGCGCAGCTCCTTCTTCTCCACACCGAACCAGCCGGACTCCGGCCTGTCCGTGGCCTGGGCGAGGATGTTCGTGATGCCGGGGAAGTAGATCTGCTGGAGGGAGAAGCGGGTGAACTCCTCGGCGTCCGCGTCGAGTCGGTCGTAGGACATCGAGCCGATCGGCTTGCCGACGGGAAAGCCCTCGTACGGCGTGCCCGGGGACCGCTCGAGTCCCAGCAGTTCGCCGGCTTTCGACTCGTCCACGTCGGCGATGGAGACCCGGTCCCCGTTGCCGGAGAAGTACCGGCCCACGGCGCGCGGCATCCCGCCGAGCAGTGCGGCCGAGCGCTGGAGCAGTACCGGGGTGCCCATCGCGCCGCCGGCGAGGACCACCACCTTGGCCTCGATGGACCCGGCGCCCTGGGTGAGCCGGTAGTCGTCCGCGTCGAGAACCGTGTACGCGACCCGGTACCGGTAGCCGGGGGTGGTGGCGGGCGCGATGGCCTGCACTTCGTGCAGGGCCCGTATCTCTGCGCCGGACGCGGTGGCGGCGGGCAGGTAGTTGAGCAGCATCGAGCGTTTGGCGTCGAAGTGGCAGCCGTTCAGCATCCAGTTGCAGTTGGTGCAGCGTTCCAGGTCGACGGCGACGGGCACCGGGTTGCACGTACGGCCGGCCCGCTCGCAGGCCGCCGCGAACAGGCCGCCCGGGTAGGGCACTTGGTTCCACTGCTGCTGGGCCACGGGCAGGGTCTCCTCGACCCTGTCGTACCAGGGGTCCAGTGCGGAGCGGGTCAGGGCCCGGGGCCAGATGCGGTGACCCAGGCTTCCCTCGCGCTCGAACACGAAGCCCGGCGCCCGCAGGGAGGCGGCGAAGTAGACGACGCTGGAGCCGCCGACGCAGTTTCCCGCGACGACGGTGATGCCGTCGCCCTGCACCAGGTCGACGATCCGGGTGTAGCTGCCGATGCGCTGGTCGTGTGTGAAGTCCCGGGCCCCCAGGCGGGGTCCGCGTTCGAGCACGACGACCCGGGCGCCGCCCGCCGCCAGGTGGTAGGCGGGTATGGAGCCGCCGAAGCCGCTGCCGATGACCAGGACGTCGGTACGTTCCGTGACGCTCATGCGGGGTGGCCTCCGGCGGTGGTGTGCGGATGCTCCTTCGCGAGCCGCTTGCCGTACGAGTACGTCGGGTAGCGCCAGAGGCCGTCCGCGTCGGGCTCGGGGAAGCGCAGCCACGTCAGTCCGGGGTGGCGCCGATCGAGCGCGTCGCTGGTGTGCAGATGGGCGGCGGTGTCGAAGGCCGCCGCGCTGAACAGCGCGAGCAGCACGTAGACCTTCTGGTCGGGCCCGGCGCTGCTCAGCAGCTTGCCCGCGAGGCGGGTCCGGTCGTCGAAGTCCAGTGCGACGAACGGGGGTCGAGTGGGAAGCAGCACACGGCCTCTGACGAGGGCCCAGGCGGTGGCTTCCGCGTTCACCAGGGCCGCGAGCTCCGGGAGGAGCAATTCGACACCGAGTTCCGGGAGTTGCAGAAGCGCGACCGCTCCCGCCTGGACGGCGCCGGGCCCGGGCGCGGCGCCCGCGACGGCACGGTCGTGGGCGTGCCGCTTCTCGCCGGGGATCATGGTGTCGGCGAAGGCCTCGATCGTCGCGACCGTGTCGAGAGGGCCCAGTGCGGGGCCGGTGCCCGCCCCGGTGCTGCTGGTCCCGGTGGGTGCCGCGCCCGCCGGCGGTGCGGAGGCCGCGCCGCTGCCGACCGCGACCAGGGCCCCCGTCAGCGCCGCGACGAGCTGCCGCCGCGACGGCCGCGGGCTCACGTGCCGATCCCCACGCACGGCAGTGAGGTGGGGAGTTGGGCCGAGACGCCGCCCGCCGCCTTCTCGAGCGCGTCGGCGAGCCGCGGATCGTACGGGCGCAGCGCGGCAGCGGCCTCGTCGGGTTCCGCCGGCTGCCCCGCGACGGTCACGTTGCGCACCGACGCTCCCGCGGTGCCGGCCGACTTGTCGAACCAGTAGCTGCCGTCCCAGCCCACCAAGGTGGGTTCGCCGGGCCGCACCTGCACGCTCCAGTGGTCCAGCTGCCAGTAGCGGCAGGCCGGAACGGCGATGGCGAAGCGGGCGGGCTCGGCCAGCAGGAACCGCGCCGCGCCGCCGTTGGAGACGGTGATGTCGCGCTTGGCGTACTCGACGCACAGCGGCTCCGTCCCCAGCATGCCGAGCGGCGGTGTCTCGCCCTCGCCGAAGTGGTGGAAGGTGCAGTCCTCGGCGAAGCCGGGGTCGGTGTAGCCGCCTGCGCCGGGGGTGGTGGCGTCGGGAGTGGCGGCTCCGGGAGACGCGGCGTCGGGGGTCGCGGCTCCGGCCGGTGCCGCACCGAACGCGCCGAGCGCGGAGAGCAGCAGAACGGCCAGGCCCGTGGCAGCGGCTCGGCGGATCGACGGCATGGCAGGACCTTCTTCCCGTTCCAGCCCCGGCGGGGCTCGGTTACTGGCGGGTCACTAGCGAGGGGAATCCTGATACCCGCGGTACGGCAGCGCAAGACCCCTGCACACGCTGCTACGAAACCTCCCCGGGCCGGTCCGACGGGGACCCGGCGCGGCAGCCGGGCAACCGGACTGCCGCGGCGTGCTTTTCCGTGACCTGGACGAGCCGTGCGCGGTGAAGACCCGCAACTCGTTGCAGCAGCCGCCTCGCACCGGCGGCAGACCTTCGGCCGGGAGAGGCGCCGTGCCGAAAACGAGTTGAGGGCAGCCGAGCAGACCGCGAGGCTGACGCACATGCCAGACGCCGCCGTCCGCCGCCGTGGCCGGCGCGATCATCACCGTTCCTCCCCGGGCGGCACGCTGATTCTCGGTCTTACGGGCCACACCCTCATCGCGCATCCGAGGAGCCCTGCCCGACGAGCCCGACGAACCGGACCCGTTCGCACCCCGCGCCGTGGGGCGGGTCGACTCGGCCCGTACGCACGGCTGTTCGTCGTTCCGGGAGCTCGCGCCTTCACCGCGGGGAACCTGCTGGCCCGGCTGCCCATGGGGATGTTCGGTGTCTCCGCTGTCATCATGATCGCGGCCACACGCGACTCGTACGCGCTGGCAGGAGCCGTGAGCGCGACGGGTCTCGCCGCCACGGGTGCGGTGGGCCCGTTGACGGCGCGGCTGATCGACCGGCACGGGCAGGCACGGATCGCGCTGCCGGCGGCGCTGATCGCAGCGGCCGGGGCGGTGTCGCTCGCTGCCTGCGTACGGTTCGGGGCACCGGCCTGGACGCTCTTCGTCTCGTACGCGGCGACTGCCACCACACCGAACACCGGTGGCATGTCGCGGGCCCGCTGGGCGCATCTCTTCCGTGCGGATCCCGCCGCCCGGCACACCGCCAACTCATTCGAGCAGGCCGCCGACGAGCTGTGCTTCATGGCGGGCCCGCCCCTCGCCGCGCTGCTGTGCACCCGGCTCTTCCCGGAAGCGGGAACCCTGACGGGAGCCGCGCTTCTGCTGCTGGGAATGCTCATCTTCACGGGGCAGCGCGGCACCGAGCCGCCTGTTGCCCCGCGCGATGCCGACCGCGCCGCTCCACCGCTCCGACTGCCCGCCCTCGCACCGCTGTTGGTGACTTTTCTGTCCACTGGGGGCGTGTTCGGGGCGTTGGAGGTCGCGACGATCGCCTTCGCCGACGAGCGCGGACAACAGGGCGCCGCGGGCGCGGTGCTCGCGTGCCAGGCGCTGGGGTCGGCCGCTGCGGGCCTGCTCCTCGGTGCGCGAGGAGCGCCGGCCACGCCGCTCTACCGGCGCTTCGTGCTGTGCGTCGGCGCGATGGCCGTCCTGGCGTTGCTGCCGCTCACCGCGGCCGCCACCGGAAGCCTGGCCGTACTCGCCGTCGCGCTGCTCGTCGCCGGCATGAGCACCGCGCCGACGATGGTGACGGGCATGACGCTGATCCAGGAGACCGTCCCGGCAGCCCGGTTGAACGAGGGCATGACCTGCGCCGTGACCGCACTCCTGACCGGCGTCGCCGCCGGCTCGGCCGCCGGAGGGTGGGTGGCGGAGCACGCGCGGCACCTCTCCTGGCCCGCCACGTTCACGGTGCCGCCCGCAGCCGCCGTCCTCGCCGCGGTTGCGGCGTCCTCGGCGCTCGCGCTGTCCACATGGCGTGCGCGGACGCGGCGCGGCGGCTGAGGAGCCGTCTCAGCCGGCGTCCGGCTTCCAGTCCCGGGCAAGGAGCCCGAGCAGCACCTCGTCCAGGAACTCCCCCATCACCCAGGCCGAGGAACGCAGCACCCCCTCGCGGACGAAGCCGTTGCGCTCGGCGGAGCGCAGCATCGCGGCGTTGTCGGAGAGGGTGTCGATCTGCAGCCGATGAAGGCCGCGCACGACGAAACCGTAGTGACACAGCACCGCGACCACGTCGGTGCCGTAGCCCTTGCCGCGGCAGGACGGCAGCAGCCCCAGCCCGATGTGCGCGGACCGGTTGTGGTTGTCGATGTTCCACAGCAGCGCACTGCCGACCAGCGTGCCGCCGTCGAGCTCCACCACGGAGAACGGGACGTGCTTCTGCTCCTTGTCGTCGACGACGAACTGCGCGTCCTTCGAGCCGGGCGTGATCGGCCGCCACGGCCGCGGGTCGGCTCGCGAGGCGTTGACCACGTCGCCGTGGAGCTCGGCCTGCAGGACCGGGATGTCGTCCTCGTGCCGGGCCCTGAGCCCGACCTTGCCACCTCTGAGCATGCGAGCTTCCTATCCGGCCGTGCCGGTCGGCGGCAACCGATTTACGGACGTCGCGGTCGGCGTCAAAGGCGCCCAACTGCCGTGCATGACGCGCCGGTTCGCCTGTCCCGCGCACAAGCCCGGGGCGGCCTGCACCGGTCCTCCGCGCCGACGGCGCGCCGCATCACGTCAATGCGGGACGACCGCGACGGGGACGCGTGCGTGGTGGAGCACCGCGTGTGTGACCGCGCCGATGGGTGTGGAGGCCGGGGCCCGGTGGACACGGCGGCCGACCACCACGAGCGCGGCGTCCTGGGCGTCCTTCAGCAGGTGCCTCGCGGGCCGGCCCTGGAGTGCGCGCTCGTCCACGCGGACCCCGGGGTACTTCTCCCGCCACGGCCGCAGCGCCATGTGCAGGGCCTCGGCTCTCTCCTCACCCAGCTCGGCGGGGAGCCTGGACGGCTCGGCCGTCTGGCGCACGGCGAGCATCGTCAGCGGCATCTGCCAGCCGTGGACGATCCGGAGCCCGCAGCCCCGCCGGGCGGCCTCGTCGAAGGCGAAGGAGACGAGCTCGTCGGCCGGGCCGGGGAGATCCACGCCGAGCAGCACATTGCCCGATGCCGGCTCCGTGGACGGCGCGGAGGGCTCATGCCTCGCGGAGCGTACGAGGACGACGGGGCAGCGCGCGTGTGCGACCACGCGGAGGGCGACGGAGCCGATCAGGAACCCGGCCACGGGGTCCAGGTTGCGTGAGCCGAGGACGACCAGGTCGGAGCCGGAGGTGAGCTCGCACAGCAGCCGGTCGGGCCTCCCGGTCAGCACCTTGCGCGTCATACGCAGGCGGGGGTGCCGTTCGGCCAGCTCCTCGTCGGCCTCACGTGTGATCATCTCGCCCTGGTCGGGCACAGAGCCGAGCTGTCCGGCGGGCACCGCCGGCCCGGCGGACGGGCCGGACGCGACGACGTGCACAAGGTCGAGGACGGCTTCACGGCTCACGGCCTCGGGAGCGGCCCACCGGGCCGCGGCCCGGCTTTGCGCTGATCCGTCGAGGCCGACGACGACGGTCCCGGTCATACGTCCACCTCCGGCAGGTGAGGGCAGAGCGCGCAGCCACCTCTGAACCACTGTGGAGGCATCCGCCGCTTTTCGCACTCGGGACGGGGCCGGTCCGGCAGCGTTGCCGCGTTCGGCCCCTGATGCGACGGGACGCACACGATCGCTGCAGGCGCTGCAGGAACTGCGAGGAGCGGGGCCGGGCGCTGGGGCCCCGCTCCTCTGCTGCGGGTGGCCGGCTCATCAAGCGTGGCCGCCTGCCGGTGATCGACTTGCAAGGCGAACTGGACTGCTGCGACATGAACTTGGGCTCACTCGGGCCATGGCGGCCCTGTCCCCCGCGTACTGGACCGAGCGGCCTTCCACGGCACCCGTCCCCGACTGCCCTCCGGCTTCCGCGAGTTCAGCAGGCCGATGCGGCGCCCGGGGACGGGTGCCGTGGCGTCAGCAGCCGTTGAGGACCGAGGAGAGGGCGCTCTTCTCCGTGGAGTCGACCGTGAGTCCGTAGTGGTGCTTCACCTGGACCCAGGCGCGGGCGTAGGTGCACTGGTACGCGGTGCGGGAGGGCCACCAGGTGCCGGGGTCCTGGTCTCCCTTGGACTGGTTGACGTTGTCGGTGACGGCGAGGAGTTGAGGCCGCGTGAGGTCGTTGGCGAAGTCCTGCCGTTTGGAGGTCGACCAGTTGTAGGCCCCGGAGTCCCATGCTTCGGCGAGGGGGACGAGGTGGTCGATGTCGACGTCGGAGGCGGCGCTCCAAGTGGCGCCGTCGTAGGGGGAGTACCAGCTGCCGCTGGTGGCGGCGCAGGACGAGTCGGTGACCACGCCGCTGCCGTCGCGCTTGAGGATCGTCTCGCGGGTGTTGCAGTTGCCGCTGATGGTGATCCAGTGCGGGAAGAGGTCGCGGTTGTAGCCGTCGCGGGAGTGCTCGGTCGTGACGGTCATGGAGGAGAGGTACGAGCGGGCGGTGGAGGCGGCGATGGGGGTGGGGAGTGCGGCGTGGGCGGGGGTGATGCCGAGCAGGGTGACCGCTGTCGTACAGGCGGCTATGAGCGTGGCGAGGACGCCACGGCGTATTCGGCTGCGCATGGTTGTCGGCTCCCATGTGTTGGGGGGTGGAGCGGTGCGATTATCGTGATACTGAGTTGTCTATGCGGATAGACCTCGCACGGTGAAATTTCCGTGACAACCCGCCAACGGGCACGCGTGAGCGGTCGGTTGGTTCACCGGATGGCACGCCGCGGACGACGGCGCCGAACCGCGGCGGAGCGGCAGCACGGCCCCGCCGAGCTGCGGAGCGGGGGGCGTCACCACGGGCCGTCCGGCCGGTTCCCGGGGCCGGTCCCGTGCTTCAACAGCGCAGAAGTGACGGCGAGTTGCGTCCGGAGGGATTTTGGAGACGGCCGGCCCGGAGACCGTCCGCGCCGTCTTCAGGGCGTGCGAAGGCCAGCTTCCGGCCCGTCCGCCGAGGAAGGCGGACGGGCCGGGTGCGTCCCGGCCCGGGGCCCGGGGGTATCGGAACGCGCCGGCCAACCGGGCTTCCGCACCTGCGGCATGCAGGGCCCCGTCCACATACAGAGCCCGCGGCCTGACCGCAGGCCGCGGGCTCTGTATGTGGTTCGTGCCGGGCGGGCAGGGTGTCCGGGCCGCCCAGCGGTCGGTGCCGGCTCTCAGGAGCCGTACTCAGAGATGCTCAGAGATGCTCAGACGTTGGGGACCTTCAGCTTCTTCCAGCTGTCCGGCCCCGGGATGCCGTCCGCGTCCTTGCCGCGGTAGCCGCACTTGCGCTGCCACGCGGCGTACGAACGGCGGTCGACATCCGTCCAGCGGGGGCCCGGGCCGACCTGGTACTCGGAGCAGCCTTCCGCCACCAGCCGTTTGCCCATCGCGGTGATGACGGGGCTGACGCGTCCCTCGTGGAAGAAGTCGCTGCCGGGGAAAGGCTCGTGGGCGGGCTTGCTGCCGCCGCCACCGCCGCCGCCTCCACCGGTGCCGCCGCCACCGACCGTTCCTCCGTCGCCCGGCTTCTTCTTCAGCCGGTCGGCGATCCGTCCGCGCATGCTGTCCATCGTGAAGCCGCGCGGGTCGACCTTGCCGGGCTGCCACTCCTTGTGACCGATGACGGAGCGTTCCGTCCAGTCGTGCGCGCGGCAGATGGCGGCCGAGACGCGGGTGATGGCCTCCAGTTGCGCCTTGGGCCACGGGTCCTTGCCGTTGCCGAGGTTGATGCACTCGAATCCGTAGAAGCGCGCGTTGCCGTCGGTGTCGGCCTCGTTGTCGTGCGGGAGCTTCCGCTCGGCGATCACCGCGCTCAGGACGTCCCCGTCGCCGAGACCGGCGTGGTTGGCGCGGCCGTTGCCGACGAGCCACACCTCGCCCTCCTTGTCGATGACACCGTGGCACAGCGGCCCGGGCAGGCCCGAGCGGCCCTCGTAGCACAGCCGGACACTGCCCTCGGTGCCGGAGGTGACGGTGTGATGGATCATCACACCGTTCAGCGGGCCCCAGGCGCCCTTCGAATTGCGGTTGTGACGCCGCCAGTTGCGGACCTCGTGGACCGTGAGGCCCTCTGCCTTGAGGGCCTTCACCAAACGGTCCGCGCTCAGTGGTTTCGCCATCTCGGTATCCCCCTTCCCTGGATGCGTCGCCCTGGACGCGTCCCGTCCTCGCAGAACGTGGTGTGCCTGCTCGCTCTCTCCGTGCCGCTCTCCCGCACCGCCCCGGACCCGGTCACTGGCCGCCCGTCCCGGGGTACAGCGGAGCCGCGTCGTCCTCGGCCTGCTGCTGTGCGAGGTTCTCCTCCTCGGCCGCCCGGACCTCCAGCGCCAGCTCCTCCTCGCTCGCCGCGGGAACGGCGGAGGCCAGGGGCTTGAAGACGTACCGGAGGTCGGACGCGGTGCCCTCGCCCATCACCCAAGCCAGCGGCGCGTAGTGGACGGCGATTCCCGCCGGGTCCTGGAGCAGCGGGCGGCGGGCGGCGTCCACCGGCCACTCGACCTCGCCGTTCGCCGTGCGGGCGGGGATCAGCCAGTAGTCGCCCGTGCGGTAAGTGCCGCCCTCGGCGAAGTAGACCTCGACGCCGTCCTCGAGGGCGAGCCAGCGTCCCTCCTCGACCGGGAGGGCACCGTCGCGCAGCCGTCCCTCGTCCCCGTGCCCGCCGCCCTGGCCGTGGCCGTGGGCACGGTGGTCCCAGCGGCGCAGGAACGGGTTCTTGCCGGGCCGGTACGTCTCCGGTTCGGCGGACAGCCGCACCTGCCGGCCGGGCATGTCGACCTCCTCGATGCGCAGCAGCGGTGTCGCGTCCTGGCGGTCCGAGGTCGCCGTGTCGGTGAACTCGACGAGGTCGCCGACGTCCAGGCCGAGTGCCTTGTCGTCGCCGAGAGTGCCCAACGACGCCCAGGTGCCGTCGAGTTCATCGACGGGGAAGGTGACGGAGCCGTTCTCGCGGGACCACTTGAAGCCGGCCGTCTCCGCGTCGCCGCCCCGGTGGATCTCCACGCGGTAGAGCTGGTTCTCCGGGCCGCGGTAGCGGGCGTCGGGACGGACGAGGCAGGGTTCGTCGTCGGCACCGTCGGGGCGTTCGCTGCGGGCCGCCAGCTTCCGTGCCGAAGTGTCCCTCGCCCGGGTCCACTTGGTGAACGCCTCGCGGAGGGCGTCCTTGTCCGGCTTGTCGTCGTCCAGGTCGAGCTCGTCGCCGGGCAGGGTCCGCACCTGCCAGATCACCTTGCGCCGGGCGGCGGTGTCGGTGGTGGCGGCGCCGAGGGCCGTCTCCCTCAGGTAGGGGTCCTCGGCCGCGGTGACGGCGCGCTCCCACACCTTCAGGTAAGCCAGGTAGGGGCGCTGCGCGGGAAGCCGGTCGCCGGGGCGCTCCGGGTCCAGGTGGGCGCAGGGCTGGTCCCAGTACGTCCAACTCCCCGGCTGCTGCGGCTTCTTGCCGCCGTCTCCTTCGTCCTCGGCCTTGCCGTCCCGGTCCTTCTCGTCCGGCACGGGCACGCCCGGGTCGGGGCGGTCCGCTTCGCACAGGATGCCGTCGACGTAGTACCGGCCGGCGCCGATCTCCAGGTCGTCCAGCTCGCCGCTGCTCCCCACGAACTGGATGCGGAACCCCGCGGCGCCGGTGGGCCCGCCGTGCTGCCCGATCAGGTCGGCGGTGGTGGTGCGGGCGTGATGCAGCTGGATGGCGGCCTGCTCGTTGGCGTCGGCGTCCAGCTGGACGCGGCCCTGCTGGGCCAGGACGGCGGAGTAGTGCCGCTGCGGCCGGAAGGTGCTGCGGGACAGATCTGCGTGCATGGAAGGAATCCCCCTCGGTGGTGCCCGCCGTGCTGAGCGGGCGGTGCGTGCGTACGGAAGCTTGCGGGCCGGGCTCGGACGGTTCCGGTCAACGGGCCTGCCGGAACCGTCCGTTCACGTGTTTCACGTGGTTCACGTGACGAAGAAGATCCCGGCGTCCGTGCCGGCCGGGGCGTATTCGGCGAGACGTGCCCGGAGGCCGTCCGTGCGCTGCGGCTGGTACAGGTCGTGGAACGCGCCGAGTTCACCGCCGTCGTCGGCGCCGCGGCCGATGGCGTCGGGGCAGCCCGCGGCCAGTTGCGCGTAGGCGGGTGTGCCGTAGCGCTCGCTGGTGAAGACGGGCCGCACCGTCCGGGTCTGCGGACGTTCCCGGTCGGGGACGCAGCGGAAGCGGCGCGGTGTGCGCGAACCCTGCGGGACATGGCTGAAGCGCATGCAGCCGACCTGTTTGCGTGCCACCTCGACCCGCCCGGTGAAGATGCTGTTCTCCGCGATCTGCACGGCGTGCGTGTGCACTTCACCGATGACGGTGGTGCGGTGGGCGTGGAGGACGGCGTGCGCGTGCCGGCAGTCGGGCGCGGAGAGCGCCTCCCGGTCGTGGCCCGTGGCGTCGAGGATGCTGTCCCGCAGATGCAGCGGCAGCGGGTCGGTGCCGGCCTCGTCGCCGATGACCTCGATCGTGCCGAGGATGCTGCGGTCGATCTCCACGCAGGCCGTGGTGGATTCGAGGACGAGGCTGGGTTCCTGCGGGGAGTGCGGGCCGCAGTCCTCCTCCAGGCTCCAGCCCGGCACGAGGGTGCAGTGCCGCAGCACGACGGCCCCGACGGGCCCGGAGACGTGGATGCCGCGGCCGGTGATCAGCAGCCCGTCGAGGACGGCCCGCGGCTCCTCGCCGGAGGCGAAGTCCCCTTCGGCGGCACGGATGTTGAGCGCGTCGGGGCGGTTGCTGTACCAGTCCAGGAGGCGGACGACGGGGCGGGTGCCCTCGGCGGCGCGGATCTGGAGGCGGTCGCCGGCCTCCAGGTCGAAGTCGAGCTGCTCCTGCCAGGTTCCGCTGTGGGCGAGTTCGATGATGCCCTCGCCGGGGCAGCGGCCGTTGCCCCGGTCCTCGCGCCACTGGGCGTAGGCGTCCATGATCCGCTCATGTGCCTCGCCGGGACCGACCCGGTAGACGGTCGCGCCCGGCGTCACCGGACGTTCGCGGACGTACTCGCCGCCGCCCGTCTCGTCGGAGAAGGCGTAGTGGTAGGTGACCCATACGCCCTGCCGGGGCGCCGAGCGGGAGCCGAAGGCCATGCGTCCCAGCTCCGGGTCGACGGCGATCTGGCCGCGCCGCGGACGGTAGCGCCAGTCGGTCAGGTCGGCGACGACGATGTCCTCCATCGGCACCGGCTCGTCCTGTCCGTCCCGCCAGACGGTGAAGCTCTTGCCGGGCCCGTAGTAGTCCGCGAGACGGTCCGCGAGACGTCGGCGCCCGATGGCGTCGGGCAGGTTGTCCGCCGTGGCGATGTGCGCGGCGTGCGGCTCGGGTTCGGGCTTCGTCACGAGCGGGGTGTCGTTGCCGAGTACGGAGAAGGTGTACAGGTTGCGGGCCCGGTCGATGCAGTAGGCCGGTGCACGGGTGACGGAGTACGGGCGCAGCCGCCACACGTACAGGCCGACGCCCGCCGGGGTGTGGCCGCCCTGCCGTCGCCGGGAGTCCGCACGCCGCACGTCGGCGGTCCTCGCGAGGGTGCCGAACGGGCCTGCCGCCAGGTCGAGTTGGTCGCGCTCGCGCAGATCGGCGAGTCTGCCCCGGCCTGCCCTGCGCACGTCGGCGGCGGGGGTGGCCGCGCCGTAGAGCCGCACCGGCTGGTGATGGGCGAGCCCCCGGGAGAGCTCGACGGCCCGGGAAGGCCACCCGGCGACGCTCTCCGCGAGTTCCTCCAGCAGCGGAAGTGTGCCCTTGCGGCGCCGGTTGGCGACGGTGGCGGCGACGTCCCGGCGCGGCGAGAGGACTTCGGCGAGGCGCCGTCGCGAGGCGCCGGCCGGTCCGTCCGGGCCGCCGGAGGCGAGCACCCGCTCGTATCCGGGGAGCGGACGGTGGCCCACGAGGTCGCCGAGGTAGGGCAGCGCCCACTCGGCGGCGGTCTCCACGAACCAGTCGTCGTAACCCTGTTCGACCTGGGTGCGTATCCGGTCGGACTGTTCCGCGACGACGGCGAGCAGGGCGCGCAGCGGCTCCCCCTGTTCGGCGTCCCGCAGGCGGTGCCACTGCGGGAGCAGGTCTGCGAGGTGGTCCGGCTGCCTGGTCACTGTTCGACCTCCGTCAGGACGAGCGAGTCGGCGTTGTTCTGCGGCAGCAGCACGAACTGGGCCGCTCGGACGCCGCGGAAGACACACACGGAGCGGCCACGCGCCAGCGGTCGTGTGTCGGTGATGTCGGGGTTGAGCCGCAGCAGTTCCTCCAGGGAGATCCCCCGCAGGCCGGCGATGTGGCTCAGGGTTTCGCCTTCGGGCGCGGTGACGCGGTGGAACTGTTCGTCGTACCCGGCCGGGCGGGCCGGGACGTTTCCCGGCGCGCCGGGAAACGTCAGCCGGTCCACGATCTGCTGCGGCGGGGTGCCTTCGGGGATTCCGGTGAAGACGTCGAGGTCCACCCAGTCGACGCCGGGAACCGTGTGCGCTGCCGCGAGCGCGTCCGAAGGCCGGGCGGGCACGGCCAGGTCGCGCCCGGCGAAGCCTAGTTCGGCCTCAAGGGCCTGGCGCAGCCGCGGCTCCACGTACTGCCAGGAGTGGTCGCGGGCGACCTTCACCTTCGCGGCGACGACGAGCACCACGAGTTCGCGGGTCTCGACGCGCACGGGCAGGCGCGCGTCGCCGTACTGGGCGAGCGCCGTGCGCAGCGCCCGCAGGGTCCGCGAGTCCGGCTCCAGCGGGATGTCGTCGTCCCCGGCGACGGTCAGATGCAGCAACCGCCGCCTGCCGTCGGTGACTTCACGGGCCGCGGCCCTGCCGATCCCGGCGCGGGAGCGGGCGAAGTCCTCGTAGTCCTGCGCGGAGACGAGCCGGTCGAGTGCGGAGACGGCGAGCGGGATGCGGCGCCGGCCCGCGGGAAGGCGTCCGGGCCTGCGGGACGCGGCGGCGTGCGCCGGCCCGTCGGGGTCGGCGCCGCCCGTGGCGGGCACGGGGTTGGTGACCCCGGTGACGCCGAGCGGGCGGGTGACGGGCTGAGTGATGCGCCGTGCCGCGACGTTCGCCTCGGCGCCGGTGCCGAACCGGTAGCGGGCCCTGACGTTCTCGGCGCCGGACGGCAGGCGCGCACCGTGCACCCCGTCGCCGAAGGTGACCGTGGTGCGGCCGTCGCCCGCCGTGCCGGTGACGTACACGCGCTCGGTGGGGCCACGGCCGGCGAGGCTGTCGACCGAATGCCACAGCAGCCCGTCGACGCGGATCTCCAGGGTGGGACGCGCGCCCAGCGGACCGGCGTCCGGCAGCCATGTCAGCGGCGCCTGCCAGAGCGTGAACGTCTGGTGCGTGCGGCCGGCGTCGCCGCTGCCGATGGCCTCCTCGCGGCTCTCGCCGTGGGTGGCGGAGACGACGTTGCCCTGGACGACGACGGTCTCGCGGCGGTACCGGTGCTCCAGGTCCCCCGTGAGGGTGAGGACGGTGTGCACGTGATCGCCGGGCAGCCGCGGGTCGAGGTACTGCTCGGCGCGGGCGACGACGGCGAGTTCGGTGGCGTGGACGCCGGACGTGTGAGGCACGTCGGTGCGTTCGCCGCTGACGGCGATCGTGCGGCCCGGGCGGATGCCTTCGTACAGCCGGTCGAGGACGATCTCGTTGCCGTGCACGTCGTCGTCCAACGGCTCGTCGGCGAGGCGCAGTTCGGTGCCCGCCGCGTACACGGTCGTGTCCCGGATATGGGAGAGCAGCACGTCGCGCTCGTCGAGCCAGGGGTCGGCGAGGGTGAGTTCCGTGCCGCGTCCGGTGATGCCGTAGTCCGCGTAGGAGGCGGTGCGCACGGCCGTGACGCGGGTGCTGACGAACGCGAGGTCCTTGTCGCCGGGCACTCCCCCGTCGGCGCCCTTGCGGGGCCTGCTGACGACGACCCGGCTGCCCACCTCGATGTTCTCGTACACGCCGTCCAGCCGGAGGATGCTGCGGCCTTCGGGGTCGGGCACCGTGGCGAGGACGACCTCGACGGACGCCGGTTCGCTGCGGGTGGTGTAGCGGGCGGTGATCTCGATGTCGCCCTGACGCGCCCGCTGCTCCTCCCCGGGCTTCAGCAGCCATCCGGCGGTGTCGCCGTTGTGCACGGCCACCTGGACGGCGCCCTCCTCGCCGGGACGTGAGATGAACACCGTGCGCTCGGGCAGGCCCGGATGCAGCCGGACGGTGACTCCGGGCTCCTGCGACGTCTCGGGCCGCCGGTTGAGCCAGCCCAGGCCGTGGTCCTGCCCGGTGCGGGAGTGCAGTTCGACACGGCCGGGGCCGAGCGTGAACGAGGTGTCCGCGGGCAGCGCCTCGGTGCGCTGCCGGGACAGGTCGTAGCGGGCGTAGCCGAACTCGGCGCGCTGCGGCACCTTTCCGGCCGGGTCGAACTCGATGCGGATGCCGGTGAGTTCGGCGCCGCTCAGCGGCCAGTCCGTCGTCTGCACGACGCGGCCCGTCGAGTCCTGTACGGGCTTGAGCGGAGCGGTGGAGCCGAACGGGGCGGCGGTGACCCCCATCGCCAGCAGCTCCCGCAGCGCGTCCGGCGCCGACGGGGCGGCCGCACCCGCGGGCTTCGCCCGCTGCCAGGCGCCGTACAGCTCCCGGCCCGTGGCGGGTTCCAGCGCGCCCAGCAGCCCGGCGGCGAGGCCCGAGCCCGGACCGGTGCCAAGGCCCTGGCCGTGCCCGGCTCCGGACCGGCCGGTGGGCGGCGAGGTCCGTCCGGACGTGCGGAACGCGGGCAGCAACGTGTCCAGCACGCGCAGCGCGGACGTGCCGGCCCCGGGTGCCGGTGAGGACGGTGCGGGCTGCCCGACGGAGCCCAACTCGGCCGCTCGTTCCGCGAGTTCGCCGAGCATGGCGGCGAGCTCCGCGAACCAGGCGGCAGGCTCCTCGTACGGCGCGGCCAGGGCCTGCGCCTCGGCGAGCCGCTCGCGGGGCTGGGCCAGACGGTGCACGAACTCCCGTGCGGTGACGAGGCGTTCGAGGTCCTCGCGGAGCGGGGCGAGGACCTGCTCGTCGAAGTCCTCGATCAGCCTGCTGACGGGGCGGGGATTCGGCGCGGGGCGGGCCGCGGACGGGGTCTCCGCCGCCGCATCCGCCTTCTTCGCGTTGTCCGCGGTGGCCGCCGTCCCGGTCTTCTCCGCCCCGGTCTCCGCCGTCGCGTCCGTCGCCTCCGGCTCGTCCGGCTCGTGGTCCGCCGCGTCCGCCGCGTCCGCCGCGTCCTCCGCGCCGGGCTCCTCCGGTTCGGGCACGGTGATCCACGAACGGAGGAGTTCCACCAGCTCTTGCAGGGTCGGCGGGGCGGAGTCCGGCAGTCGGATCGCGGTGACGTCGTCGTCGCGGTCGATGCGGGTGTCCGCGACGGACAGCAGCTCGGGCTTGCCGCCGCCGAAGACGAAGAGCAGGTCGTCCCCCTTCCTCAGGGGTACGTCCGTGCCCGCCACGAAGATCTCGGAGCGCCTCTTCAGGTCGCCGGGGACGATCAGCGAAGGACGACGGCGGCGCACCTTCAGCCGGTTCCACTCCGCGCGCGCCTGCAGGTCCTCGTCGGTCTCGTACGTCTGCGCCTCGTCGCTCGTGGCCGCCGGCACGCTGTGGCTGCGGGAACCGCGCGGGATGAGCACCTCGGCGTTCCCGTCCGCCCGCGGGTCGCGGTCGACCGTGTACGCGAGGTACGTGCCCGCGGCGACACCGGGACGCGGCCGGTGGCCGACGAGGCGGGCCAGCATCGCGA
Source organism: Streptomyces sp. CNZ301 (assembly GCF_004217425.1). Lineage (NCBI taxonomy): Bacteria > Bacillati > Actinomycetota > Actinomycetes > Kitasatosporales > Streptomycetaceae > Streptomyces > Streptomyces sp. CNZ301. Next base: position 5,227,200 of record NZ_SHLG01000001.1, on the reverse strand, counting down.
GCGAGCGGTGCTCGTCCGCCGTGCGCAAGTAGCCCTCGTCCGCGATGCGTTCGGAGTGGAAGGTGAGCAGATCACCGAGGACGGCCCACGCGTCGAGCAGCGCGACGGCCGGGTCGTCGGTGGAGCGCGCCGTGAGGCCGCGCAGCGCCGGATAGGCGGGTGAGGCGAGCCGGTCGAGCATGGCGGCGAGGAACGACGCGTGGGTGCCGGTCCTCAGCTCCAGTGCGGTGCGCCCGGGAGGGTTGTAGAGAGCGGCGGGTGCGCGGTTCTCGTCGTGCCGACCGCAGCCGCAACCGCAGTCTAAGCGGGAGCCGGATCCGGGCGAACTCCCTGCGCATGGCGCGGTGTTGTGCGATGTGGTGCTCATCGGGCGTCACTCCCCCAGGCGTCGCCGGGGGTACCCCCACCCGCGAGCGTGATCTCCAGCCTGCCGTTCTCCGGCAGCACCGGGTCGTTGTCGCACTGCGCGATCTCCAGCGGTCCGAGACGCAGCACCCCGTCCTCCAGTTCTCCTCGGTCCTCGTGGAACTGCCTGCGCAGCCTTGTCACTTGGATGCTCTCCACCCCCGCCACCGCCGCTCCCGCGGCGACCAGGCGGGAGAGCCTGACCGGTTCGCCGAAGGTAAGGGCGTCCGGGTGGAAGAAGCCGAGCCCTCGTCCGCCGGGCAGCCGGCGAGGGCCGAGCACGCGGTGCAGCTCCGCGATGATCTGGCCGTGCTGATGGCCGGGAGCCGCGCACACCCTCAGGGCGATGTCGAGCGGAACGACTTGCGCGGGGCGGACGATCAGGTCGTGGCCGATCCTGCGGCAGCCCTCCAGCGCTTGCTCGACAGCGGCCAGCAGTTGGGCGGAGGGCTCGTCCGAGCCGCATGCGTCGACCGCGACGTGCACCTCCGAGACGCTGCCCGTCCAGCGGATCTCCGCCGCCGCGCGCTGCACGCCCGGAACCCGCGCCGCCAGGTGCGCGTAGTCGTCGGCGGTGACGGCACGGAGCCGGTCGCGTTTGAGGCCGAGCGGCGCCAACTGCTTCACCTGATCGACCGGTTCGGGAGCGGTACCGCCTGTCGCGGGCAGCGGGTTGCGCACCCCGGCGACGGGCATCGGCTCGCCGGCGTCCACCGCGTCCGGGTCGCGGCGCAGGACGAGGTGGCCGATCGCCTCGGCGCCGACGTTGCCCGCGGTGCCGCCGCCCGTGCGGTAGTGGAGGGCGAGCCTGCCGGCCGGTTCGGGCACGGCCCCGTAAAGGCCGTCGCCGAAGCGGAGGGCCAGGCGGCCGTCGTCCTCCAGCTCACCGGTGAAGTGCCGGTCGTACGGGCCGCTTTCGAGCAGGTCGCGGCGCGGCTGCCACACGCGGCTGCGCCCGCCTTCCCCACTGCCGTCGCTGACGTCACTGTCACTGTCGCTGTCGCTGACGTCACTGTCACTGTCGCTGACGGCGATGACGGCGGGGAGCGCCGAACGCGGGTCCTGCACGGCGGCGGCCGCCGCTCCGTGCAGGACGGGATCGTCCGGGTGCAGCCCGGCTGCATACACGGGGCCCCAAGTGCGGGTGATCTCCCAGAAGATGCGGCCGTCCAGCACGGTGCCCGCGCGGGCCCGTGCCGTCAGCACGGCCAGCCGCCGCAGCTTCGCCCCGAGATGGTGCTCCCGGCGGTGCAGCAACTCCCGCAGGGCTGCGACGGGATGCTCGCGCAGAGCCAGCCGCTCCAGCAACCGCAGGCCGAACAGGACTGTCAGCTCGGCGATTTCGTCGTCGGAGAGTCCGTCGCGGTCGCGGGCCGAACGCCACAGTCCGGTCAGCCGCAGCCGTACGGCCTCCGGCAGGGCGGCGAGCCGCTCGGCCTGCCCGGCGGCGACGTGCCGCGGCTCCGGGTAGGGCACGGCCTGCACGACGGACGGGTTCTCCAGCACGGGACGGGGACGCGGCGCGATGCCCGGGTAGACCGACTGGGCGAGCAGGGTCCGCAGAGCCGCGGCCTGTCCGTGCACGGTCGCCGGGTAAACACTCCCCCCGCCCCCGGCCGGGGATGCCCCCACGCCGCGCAGCCCTGCGTTCTCCAGGCCGATGCCGGCGCGTGTGGTGGCCTCGACGCCCAGCAGCGCGTGCAGTTCGCGCACGCCGTCCGGGGTGAGCTGCCGGCCGTGACCCGCCTTGCGCAGAAGGGAGTTGACCAGCCGGGCGGGCGGATTGCCGGACTGCCGGTCGGCGCAGCCGGACTCCGGTTCGCAGGACGGCAGCACGGCGGGCTCCGGTGGCAGCACCACCGTCTCCGGCTCCGCCCCGTTCCAGGTGAGGGAGCGGCCGTGGTCGGCGAGGACGATGTTGCCGCGGGCCACGCTGACGTCGGTGACGTGTTCGCAGTCGGGCCCGCCGAGGGTGGAGAGCACCAGCGGGAAGCGGAGCGCGTCCTCGTCCGCCCACGTCACCTCCAGCACGGGCTGGCCCATCAGTTCGTCGACGGACTCGGTGACGGAGGTGAGCCGCACGGGCTGCCGGTGCGCCGGGTCCGCGTCCCCCGGGGTGCCGGTGCGCGGGCCGCGCACCTCTTCCAGGATCAGCAGGTCGCCCGGCCTCAACTGGAGGGTGCGGCAAGTGTGTTCGTCGTCGCCCCACTCGTCGCGCAGCGTCGCCGCGGTGGCGCCCCCGGGCAGGAAGCACTGCTCGTCGCCCCACGTCCACAGCCGGATGGCGTTGTGCGCAGGGTGCAGGCGCAGCGGCCGGCCGTCGAGGGGTTCGAAGATCTCGGCGGCGCCGCGTTCGTCGAGACCGGCGAGTTCCTCCTCGTCGAGAACGGTGCCCGGAGCCGGCGGCTCGTGAAGTCCGGGCGTACGAAGGTCGATCGAGGCGAAGCGGTAGCTGCCGGGGTGCAGGACCAGCGGCGCGGCGACCTCCAGCGAGACGAAGGCCCGCGCGTTGCAGCCGTCGTGCATCGGATAGTCGATGAGCCGCACGTGCCGGCGCACCGACACGCGGCGGCGGGCCGTTTCCAGGTAGGCCTCGGTGGCGACGGCGTCCTGCTGGTAGCTGATCCGGTCGGCCGTGTGAGCCAGCAGCTCCACGAGGGTGACGCCGAGGTCCGCCGGGTGCCGCTCACGCCAGTCGGGCGCGGTCAACGCGAGCCGGTCCAGGACCACTTGGCGCAGCGTGTCGAAGTCGCGGGCCGTGTAGTCGATGACAGGGGCGGGGGCCGGGGCGTCACCTTCACGCGAGTCCTCCGGTGGGCACTCCTCCCCGTCGTCCGCGCAGTCGAAAGGGGACGGGCAGTCGGTACCGAAGCGGAACTCGGCGCTGAAGTAGCGCTGGTCGAAACCCGGGTAGGGCTCGCTGCCCGGCCGCCCTCCGGGGCCCTCCGCGACGAGGGAGAGCCGGTAGCGGGACCTGTCGCCGGTGCGGTCGAGAACGACCAGCAGCCGGTCGTCCAGCTCCGGGTCCTCCTCCCGCTCGACGCTGACGCTCTCCACCGTCAGGCCCCTGATGCGGCGCCCGCCGTCGATGCGGACGTTGCCGGGACGTATGCCGTGCGGGGCCTTGCCGAGAAAGGTGACGGTGAGGGTTCGGCCGTCGTCGCCGACCTCGACCCCGTCCACTCCGCCGAGGCGTGCGGCGCGGATCCTCCCGCGCCGGGTGTCGGAGCGGCAGACCAACTGCTGCCGTGAGCTGTTCACGCGGCAGTCCTCCCTTCGAAGAGGTCGTCGCGGCGGACGACGCCCGCGCCGTGCCGGATGACGTAGCGGAGCCGGACGCGCACGGTCTCCTCCTCGCCGGAGACATCGACGCCCTCCACCTCGACGAGGTCACCGAGCCAGCGCTGAAGCGCGCCCTGCACGGACATCTCGACGGTGGCGGCTAGTTCGGGACTGTTCGGCGCGAACGCGAGGTCCAGCAGCCCGCAGCCGAAGTCGGGCCGCATCACGCGCTCCCCGGGGCTGGTGAACAGCAACTGCTCGATCAGGTCCCGCACATGCTCCTCGTAGCGGGCGTGCGCGGTGCGGCCCCTGCGGTCGATGCGGAACGGGAACGCGATGTCGGTGCGCGGTTTGCGGGTACTCACCGGCAGCTCACTCCCTGCTGTGCGCGGCCGACGAGGGGCGGACCCTGCGGCGAGAGATCGGCGGAGAAACACTGCGCGGCCGTGGTGTCGAGCAGCACCGGACGCCCGTCCGTCAGTGGACGGGCGCCGCTGCCGGGACTGAACCGGACGGTGACGCAGGGGCGGGGCCGGCCGCCGACGGTGTGCGGGCAGCCGGTGACGACGAAGGCGTCGCCCGCCTTGGCGACCGGCACCCCGGCGATGCGCACCCGTCCCGGCGCGCCCTGCGCGGGCCTCACGGTGCCGCCGTGCGGGCAGCGCAGAGCGCTTGCGGTGGTGAGGGGACTCGAGACGGTCCCCGCGTTGTCGGACACGGTGTTAACTCCCCCTGGTTTTCCTCGGCCCCGGTTCTCCCGGCCCCTGGTTTTCTCTGCTCGGCGGGCGGCGCTGTGTCGGCCTGCTGGGCGCCGTGCGCCGTACGCGCCTAGCCGTCCCGTCGCACGGTCAGTCCGCCCTCGTTGATGTCGACGTCCCGGCCGGATACCGAAATGGACGCCCCGTGACCGCTGTTGATGACGACGCCCTTCTCGTCGATCTGCACGTACGCCCCGCCGGGAGCCTTCAGCAGAATCCCGGTGCCGCCCGGCACGTCCGACATGACGATCTTGTGTTTGCCCTCGGTCTCGATGACGACCGGATGGCTGCCCGGCAGCTCCTTGACGACGTCCACCGGCAGCTCCGCCGCCTCGCCGTACCAACAGCCCGTCCAGATGGGGAAGCTGGGATCGCCCTGCTCGAACTCCACCCACACGCCCGCGCCCACCGCCGGCAGCACGAACTGCCCGGCCGCGGGGCCCGTGAACGGAAGGCACGGCAGCGCCCATGTCGAAGCCTCGTCCCCGAGCACGTCCGGCACCTGCGCGGTGATGCGGCCGATGCGCAGCGGGTCCTCGTTGTCGACGACCCTGCCTCGGTACTTGCCGAGGAAGCGGTTGTTCTGTGCGGGTGCCATGCGGCGGGCTCCTTGGGCTGCTTGAGCTGCTGGCGGGTCGGTGGCTAGGGACGGACGCGGTCGCTGCGGGCGATCAGGCCCTCGCGGGAGAGGGTGAAGTTCTGCCGGAACGAACCGGGTCTGAGCTGGTGGGTGACGCTCTTGACGTAGTAGTCGCCGTCGTACGTACGCCCCGCGCCGCGCACCCCGACCAGTTCGCGGGGACGCAGCACATAGCCGTGACGGGTCACGTCGAGCTGCCCCGAACCGGAGATCGCGTCGGCGGACGTGGCCGCGCGGGCGAGCGCCTCGGCCTCCGCCTGCGCGGGGTCCTTCTTCGCCGTGCCGGTGAGGGTCCTGCGCTTCAGCGCCGGCGTCGGCTGAAGCCCGAGCGGCGGACGCAACGGGTCGATGGGCCGCTGCGGCAGCAGCCGCGACTCCCGGCTGCGCGGGTCCTGCACGCGGGCCTGCGGCTCCTCGCGCGCGGTGCCGTCGTAGGCGAACGTCAGCTGCTCGACGGTCGATTCGGTGTCCATGTTGACGGTCAGCGCGTGCTGCCGCCGGCCGAGACGCTGTTCAGGACCCCAGTAGGCGGTGGAGCGCCCGGGACGGGGGCCGGGGTCGAGGTAGAAGGTGTAACCGTTCGCGCGGGCAAGGTCGTTGACGTACGCCAGGTCCGTGCCGGTCTGGTAGTCGACCCGCACCTCGCGGCGAGGCTGCTGCGGAATCTGCTCCCGGATGATGCGCGGTTCGATGCCGTAGTCGGCATAGCTGCCGAGGATGCGGGCCACGCGCTGCGACGGCGCCAGGTTGGGGAATCGGTCGGTGCGCTCCTCCAGGTCCATCAGCAGCGTCAGGTCCTCGCCGGTGACCGTCAGCGTCGACTGGCCCGGCTGATTGCTCGCGCCGACCTCGTGCCGCACGATCAGCCCGTCCAGCAGCACCGTGGGCGTGCCCTTCACCGTAACGGTGACGATCACGCGCGTACGGGGGCTGAAGAACCCCTCGGGCAGCAGCCGCTGGATGATGGCGCCGCCCTTGGTCAGGTCGAACGCCATCTGGAAACCACTGCGTTCACCCGACGTCATGGTGATCTGCGCGGACAGCAGCGCCTCGGTCACCTCCGGCGGCACCGGCTTACTCAGCTTCGGCCCCATCAGCAGCCCCAGATGGACGGGGCCGCGGCCGACGGGCTGTTCAGACACGCCGTCCCCCGCTTCCGCCGCTTCCCGGGAAGCCGCCGGCGAGCGGGATGTCTATCTCGGTGCCCGGCTCCTCCGTCAACTCGGCAGGATCGAACACCGGGTTGGCGTCGGCGATGCGCCACCACTGGCCCGGGTCGCCGAAGTAGCGCTGGGCCAGGAGATCGGGCCGCTCCCCCGCGCCGACGGTGTGCGTCGCGAGGTCGTCCTCGTCCCCCTGGTCCGGCAGCGGAGGCAGTAACCGCCGCTTGGTGTACCGCACTTCGGTGCCGTCGGGCATGCGGTGCACGCCGATCTCCGCGTCGTGGTACCGGCTGTCGCTCGCATACGGGTGCGCGCCCGGAATCCGGTCCAGCGCGCTCTCGTACGGCTCGATGCCTGCCATGTGGTCCCCCCTCAGTTTCCGTTGGGCCCTTGTCCCCTGGCCCCTGCTTGCCCTAGCCCCTGACCGGCCCGCTCGCGGCGAACGCGCCACCGCCGCCCGGGCCGCCGCCCAGTCCGCCCGCACCGCCCAGGCCCAGCGCACCGATTCCGCCCGCGCCCCCGAGGGGCGTGGCGACGCCCGCCAGCCGCTCCTTCTGCGCCAGGTGCGCCATGTACAGCTCGGCCCCCCGGTGACCGGCCGGCAGATCGCTGACCGTCAGCACCTTCATCCCGATGCTCAGCGCCGCCCGCATCGGGTTCAGATTCACGTCGAACGCCGACTCGTTGACGGACAGTTCCGTCAGCCGCACCGGCATCACACGCTTGCTCCCCCACGTGAACAGCGTCAACGGCTTTTCGATGGGGCTGATCTCGATCGCGCCCTTCTTCGACAGCCGGCTGTGCTCCCGAATCTGCGCCGTGGTGGGGTGCACGAGCATTTCCAGCGCGGCCAGTTGGGGATGGATGCCGTTGGGCGAGGCCACCTCCAGCTGATCTGTGGAGTCCAGCTCCGCGGTGAACTTCCAGCTCTCCTGGGCCGGGCCCTTGAGGCGCAAGGCTTCGTTCTTGTCGCCCCCGCCCCCACCTTCGCTGTCACCGCCGGCGGACTGCGGCTGCAGCGACCGCTCCAGAGTGTCCGGATTGAACTGCAGCACGATGACGCGCTGGGGCGTGCCGCGTTCCGGATCGAGAATGACGATGCCGGAGCGGATGGGGCGGGGGATGTCTGCGTAGGTCACAGCCGGGCCTCCAGGCGGGCACGCAGGTCGGAGTAGTCGTGGTCGGGGAAGAGTTCAGGGAAAAGGCTCAGCATCCCTTCGAGATACTCGACTGTTTCCGAGAATCCATCGGCGAGTGAGATATCCGTGTACAGGTACTGCCACCCATACGTCCCCTTGGTGAGAAGCAGCGCGTCCAGGTATTCGCTGTATGTGAGGTCCATCCTGACGAATCCCGGAGGGTATGGGGGCACGCCGATGGCTGCAATATCGCTGTACCAGACCTCCAGTGGACCAGAGCCTGGACTGAGTCGCAGATACGTGAGCATACCGGCCCCGGAACGGGGGGTCTGATCCATGACGCGCAGTTCAGACAGAAACGTTCTCTGGAACTCGGTCTCGACCGGATCAGCGGGGCCTGCTGGTTGACCAAGAATGTCGCGGATCGGACGAAGAAAGAATTCGCCGTGGATCTCGGGGAGTTCAAAGTCAGTGGGGTCGTCGGACTCTTCACCCTCGCTCACATCGTCGTATTCATCTCCGGACAGGGTCGACCAACTGGCACCGAATTCGGTGAACCTCAGTGCGGACGAAACCATGTCACCGTCCAGCTGGACGGCGCTCCATTTTTCGTTGAAGTCCGACAGAGGGGGCAGATCCTCGACGGAGGGGGGGAGCTGGTCCACTTCCTCGTGTTCGACGTCCATGTATGGGCAGTTCGTCAGCTCTCGCAAAGAGGCGAGGTGCCGCTCCTCGTTCGCGGTGAAGTGGGACATCCTGTCTTTCTCCCGGTTGCATGAGTGGATGGATCACTTGAACGTGAAGTATCCGTTCTTGAGGCGCAGCCTCAGTGTTGCCAGTAGTTCGGGCACCCCGATCAACGGCTTCCCTGCCATGTTTCTATAGCTCCGCATCTCACGGCTCAGGTCACTGAAGCTCTTGAATGCCTTCGTTCCGGGCGCGGCACTGTTACGCACCTCCATGAAGGCATTCATGAATGCCTTGTTCCGGGCCTTCTTGGCGGCAGACGTCCTTCGGAACCTGAATGCCAATTCAACAGCGGTCCGACTCGCGGTGTTGATGGGGACCGCCGCGCCGGGAGTGTGGTTCGGGTTCGGCAACGGAGGTTCGATGAAGGTGCTCAGCGTGGTCCGATTACTCGACGGGCGCTTTTTCCAGTCGGACCGCTTCCTGCCGGTTCCCCTCACCTTGTCATACCTGCCCCACTCAGCGGTGATCTCCTTGGGGAACCCCTTCGGATATTTTGGGCCGTTGGGATAGCTGCGGGTACTCCTGCCCTCGTAGCGCGTCAGGCTCACCCTGTACCAGCCCGGTTCCGGTGACTTCGGAGTCGACGATGGGGCTGATCCGAATTCCTGGGAAGGAGCCTTCTCGAAACCACTGTAGAACGGGCGGTTTATGGAGTTCAGGGCCGGGATGAAATTGGACCCCTTGGCCGGACCTCCCAGCTCCCGTGGGATCAGATGCATTCGATCCCATTGGTCGGGAGTCTTTGTAAGGTTGTACCTTTCCAGGTATTCCCAGCCTTCAGTGTGGCTAAGATTGTTGGGCTTTTGCCCACTGCGGGCCGCCCAGACCGGGTTAACGTACTTTGCTTCTGTGACCTTTCCTGGCCTGCCGTAGTCCTGTGGCGCAGGAGTGATTCCCGGATCCGGCAGCTGCTGCTGTTCCAGGTACCGCATGACCTGCTTGAGGTACCCCCGGGTGACCGTGACTCCGGGGTTCAGAACTGCCCTGACGCTGAACCGCTCCCCACCCTGCGTGTAAAGCCTGGTGAGCCGGTGCTGGCGACGCAGACGGGCCAGCAGCGCCGAGAACGTCTGGCGGTGAACCCCGGGGTCGAGCTCTCCCTCGATGATCGGGCGGATCCTGGCGACGATCAGCGCAAGTCGTGCCTGCTTTGCTGTCTCGGACTCCTCGTCCTTCTTCCGCTTGTCCTTCTCCGCCTTTGACTTGGGCCTGCCCGGGCCCTTCTTGTCGGGCCGCGGCTTGGACTTGCCGGGGCCCTTCTTCTCCGGCCTCGGCCTGCGCCTGCCCGGGCCGTCCTTGTCCGGCTTCGGCTTGGTCCTGTCGCCGTCCTTGTCGTCCTTGCCCTTCGGTTTGTTCGAGTCGCCGTCCTTGTCGTCCTTGCCCTTGGGCTTGTTCGGGTCGGCGTCCTTGTCCTTGCCCTTGCCCGGGCCCTTGTCGTCGTCCTTGGGCTTCGTCGAGTCCTTGTCGCCCTTGTCGTCCTTCGGCTTGGGCTTCGTGTCCGGGTCGTCCTTCGGCTTCGGCTTGGGTTCCGGCTTGGGCTTGGGCTTGGCGGCCGGCGTGGGGCGGGTGTCCGGCTTGTCGTCCTTGGGCTTGGGCTTGCCGTCCTTGTCCTTGGACGTGCTCGGCTTGCCGTCGGCGTCCTTGTCGGGCCGGGGCTTCGGCTTGACCGGGGCGTCGGCCTTGTCGCCGTCCTTGCCCTGGTGGCCCTTGTCCCCGCCCTTGTGGCCGGGCTTGTCCAGGTCCGGCTTGCCGTCAGGCTTCGTGCCAGGTTTCCCGTCCGGTTTGGTGCCGGGCTTCGAATCCGGCTTCCCGTCGGGCTTCCCATCAGCCTTGGTGCCCGGCTTCCCGCCGGACTCAGCCTTGCCGCCCGGCTTCCCGTCCGGCTTCGGCTTCGTACCGACCGGCCGCACCCCAGGCGCGCCCGTCGTGTGCGGGGCGTCCCCCTTGCCGGAGGCGGGGTCTTGCTCCTGGTCCTTCTTCGGGGCGCCCCTGCCGTCCGAGCCGTCGGCGCCCCCGCCCTTGCCGCCGCCGGGCTTGTCCTTCTTGCCGCCGAGTTTGGCGGCGATGCCCTTGAGACGGCGGCCGACCTTCGAGACGTACTTGCCGATGCCACTCAGCAGGGCCTCGTAGGCCAGCTCCAGAAGGGCGACGATGCCCGCGGCGACGGCCTTGGCGAAGAGGATGCCCGCGCCGCTCTGGCGCACTGCCTTCAGCCAGCTGATGACCGCGCCCATCGCCTTGAGGATCTCGCCGAGCGCGCCGATGGCCGTGCGGATGGCGTCGATGACGGCCATCACCCAGCCGGCGCCGGGGATGAGCTTGGCGACGACCTTGGTGATGACGATCTCGCCGATGATGAAGGGGAGTTGGGGGACGATCGCGTCCCACGTCTCCTTGACGATCCGCTCCAGGGTCCAGCCGCCCTTGAGCAGCTTGTCGAGGATCGCCTTCGGAATCCCGATGATCTCCTCGATCTTGGACTGGAACCACGCCTTGACGGCCGCCTTGACCTCGCGGAAGAGGTGGTTCTTCGCGCCGTCGACCGCAGAGTTCTTCGCGCCGCTCAGCCAACCGCCGGGGTCTGAGAGGAAGTCGACGGCGATGAGCATGAACTCGCCCAGCGCACCGAGGATCTTGGAGGCGTACTCGAGGACCGTCTTCACCGCGTCGATGACGGCCTTGACGACGTCCTGGAGCATCTTCTTGAGGATGTTCAGGATGTCGCTCAGCAGCTTGGCGAGGGCGTCCAGCAGGTCCTTGACGATCTGCTTGAGCATCCGGGCGAGCTTGTTGACGAGAGCGATGGCCGCCGCGATCAGGGAGGTGATGAACTTCCGTATGCGGTTGGCGAGTTCGATGACGGCGCGCACCATCGCCTTGGCGAACTCGATCAGGTCGTCGATGAAGTTCTTGATCGCGTCGACGATGGCCTTGCGGGCGTCGTTGATCCAGCGCTCGACCGTCTCCTTGAAGTTCTTGATGAAGCCGATGACCGCGTCGCGAGCGTCCTTGATGACCTTGACGATCGCGTTCTTGATCTCGATGACCTTCTCTTTGATCCAGTCGAAGGCTTTCGTGACCCAGTTGCCGGACTCGTTCGCGCTGTCGGTCTTCTTCTTCTCGGCCTTCTCCTCGGCCTTGGTGCCCTCGTCCTTGATCTTCTTGTCGCTGCCGTCCTTCTCCTTGCCGACGTCCTTGTCGGTCTTCTCCTCCTTCTCCTTGACGTCCTTGCGGATCTTGTCGTGGCGGTCGGACTTCTTCGTGCCGAGCTTCCTCAGCTCGCCGTCCTGCTCCTTGCGCCAGTCCTCGCGCTGACCGTCGACGTCCTTGAGCGCCTTCTCCCGTTCGCCGGCCTGGCTCCTGGTGTTGGACGTGACCTCTTTGCCGACGCTGCTCTTGTGCTTCTCCTTGGACTTGCGGGAGTCCTTCTCCTTGGTCTCCCGCTCCTTCGCCATGCCCTTCCGGCCTTCGCTGAAGGCCTTCCGGAACTGCGGCCCGCGGTCGTGCTCGGCCACCTCCGAGGCGGCCTCGGGCGGCACGGCCCCCGTCTTGGCGCCGCCGGCCTGGCCCTTGCCGCCCTTGCCCCCCTGCCGTCCGGGGACCTTGCCCTTCATCTCCTCCTTGGGAGCGTCGGGGTAGACCTGGTTCTCGCCCATGTTGCGGCCGGCGTCGTCGCGGCCCGTGTCGACGGACTCCTGGCCCTTGTCGTCGACGTGCCCGCCCTGCTCGTCGGCCTTGTCGTTGGCCGCGCCCTTCATCTCGACGCCCGGGGCGTTGCCCGCCTGGGCCTGCTTGAGGGCCTCGTCCTTGGTGGGCAGGCCGGCGAACTTGGCGGCCAGCTCCGATGCGTCGACCTCGAATCCGACCCAGCTGAGGACCTTGCCGATGCCGAAGCCGAGGGCCATCTTGAAGGTGTCCCAGCCGCCGGGCTCCTCCGCCTTCTCCGCCTCGATCTCGCCCTCGGGCTTCTTCTCGCCCTTGACCTCGGCCTTCTCGTCCTTCGGGGCGTCGGCCTTGTGGGCCGGGTCCTGGGAGTACTGCGCCGGTGCGTCCGTCTTGGGCTTGCCGTGCAGCGTCTGCGGGGCGCCTGCCGGGCGCTGCATCGACGGGGGCGAGCCGGCGAGCTGCTTGTGCTCGTCGCCGACCGTGCGGTCCACCGAACTGCTGACGCCGCCCATGGCCTCGATCGCCTGGTGCGGCTTGAGACTTGACGCGGTGGACAGACCCGCTTCCGGGGACATGCCCGACAGGTTGGGCGCCGCCTTGGAGGCCTTCTTCTTGCCGCCCTTGGCCGGGCCCGCGCCCTTGCCGCCACCGCCGCCCCCTCCACCGGCTCCGCCGCGGCTCCTGGACGCGGGAGCCGACTTCGCCGGTGAAGACTTGGGCGCCGCTGCGGACTTGGGCTCCGGGGCGGCCTTCGGTTCGGACGAGGGCTTCGCGGCCGTCGGCGCGGCAGAGGCCGACTTGGCGGAAGCGGCCGACGGCGCCGACCCGGCAGGCGCGGACTTCTTCTCCGCCGAGCCGCCCGTGCGGGGGCTCTCCGTGACGGGCGTCCCCTCGCTCTGCGCGGAGACCCCGCCCGATGCGCCACCCGAATCGCCGGACGAGGAACCTGCCGACGGCTCGCTGTCCGTCCCGCCCGCGCCGCTTGAGGTGTCCGTGCCGGACTGGCCCGATACGTGGGTGTCGCCGGCGGCCGACGGGGACTTGGCGTCCGAGGCGGGGCCGCCCTCCTTGTCCTCCGCCTGTACGCCCTTGTCCCCCGACGGCGTGCCCTTGTCCGCGCCCTTGCCGTCTGCCTGGGCGCCACCCTTCTCCGCGGAGTCGGACGACGCTTTCGCCTGCTCCCCGCCCTTGGCCTCGGACTGGGCGGAGCCGCTGCCCGCCGCCTTCTGAGACTCCTTCTCCTGCCCGCCCGAGTCCTTGTCCCCGCCGGCGGCCGTGCCCTTCTCCTCCTTGCCGGCCTGCTCCTTGACGTCCTTGTCTGCCTCGGCCTTGCCCGGTGCCTCCTGCACCGTCGCCTGAGCCGTGGCCGGACCCTCCTTGGGGTCGTCGCCGCTCTTCGGGTCCTTCGTGGCTGTGCTCGGCTTGGGGCCGAGCGCCTCCTCCAGGCCGAGCCCATCCGCCAGTTGAGAAGGCCCGCCCTCCGTCTCGACCGATGGCGACGGTTCAGCGGACGCGGACTCGTCCTGCGCTTCGGGCTCTTCCTCCGCCGCCTCGTCCTCGGCGTCCTCCGCGTCCCGTTCGGCCTGGACCTTGTCGGCCTTCGTCACCGGCGGCGCCGGGAAGGACGGCATCGGGGGCGCGGCGGACGAGGAGGGGTCCACCTTGTCGGCGGTCGGTACGGCGGAGACGTCGAGGTCCTTCTCCGGCAGGAAGTCCTCCGGCTGGAGCTTGACGTCCCACGCGCTCTTCTCGCCGCCACCGACGTCGACTTCGGACTGGCTGTCCGAACCGAACGGGTCGTCGTCGGCCTTCTCCTCCGGGCCTTCCAGATCCTGGTTGCGTACGCCGTCGAGCCGACTCGACGGGCCGGGCAGCTCCTTGCCCTGACCGGCGGGGGCGGGCGAGCCCTCACCCTGCCCGTCCTTCTCGTCCTGCCGGCGCTGCCGGCCTGCCACCAGCTGATCGGCCGCGCCCGGACGGTTCCTGGCTGCCGACGCCTCCTCACTCTCGGCCGGGGCGCCCTCCTGTTCGGTGTTCTCCTGCGCCTTGTCCCCGTCCTTGGCGCCGTCCTTCTTCTCGCCTTTCTCCCCGGAGCCGCCGTCCTTCTCGCCGGACCTCTCCTGGCCCTGCCGCTCCCCCGACTTCTCGCCGGCCTTCTCCTCGGACGTGGCGCCCGATGCGGCGTCCTGTTGCTGGGCCTGCTGCTCCTGGCCGGCGTCGGAGCGGGAAGCGGGAGCCGTCGGCTGCTCGCCGGTGGCGGCGGGGCTGGAAGCGTCACCGCCGTTGTCGGTGCCGGGCTCCTTCTCGCCCTCCTGCGCGCCCTGTTGGCTGGCGCCGCCCTGGCCCGGGCCGCCGTTCTCGGGGGTGCTGCCCGCGGCTCCGCCGTCACCGGACCGGGCCTTCTCCGGACCTGGCGCGGCAGCGGGCTTCTCCTCCCGCTCCTGCTTCTCCTCGGCCGCACGCTGCTCAGCCTCCCGGTCGAGCTTCAGCTCCTCGACCGGGTCCGGGACGAGGGCCGGGGCGTCGAGAGATCCCTGCCACGCCAGGCCGCCGGTCTCCGCCTCGCCGCTCTGCTCGAACTCCTCCATCAGGTCCAGGACCCGGTCGTGCTCGGAGCTGAGCAGCCTGGCCTCCAGGCGTTCCAGGACGTCGACCTGCAACCCTTCGGGAAGCCGCGCCAGTTGGCGGCGGGTGCGCTTCGAGCGGTCCTCCGGGTCGCTGCGCAGCGAGCGCACCACCGAGTTCGCCAGCCGCTCCACCAGCCCCGCCGGGTCCAGCTTCTCCGTGCGCATGCGGTCCGCGTCGACGGTGGCGTAGCGCATCCAGGCGGGGGTGACTTCGCCCTGTTCGACGTCCACAGCCTGTGAGGACTCCGCCGCGACCTCGCCCGAGGTCTCCTCGCGCATCAGGCGCTGCGCCGTCGACTCCGCCTCCTGCTCTGCGGCCTCCTGCGGCAGGCTGACGGAACCCAGGTCGCGGCCGGCCGTCAACGGGCCCGCTCCGTAAGGGTTCTGCACGGTGTGCAGCAACTCGTGCGCCAGCAGCCGGTAGCCGTCGGCGGTGCCGGGTGCGTAGGCGCCCTCGCGGAAGAAGATGTCCTGGCCGACGGCGACGGCGTCCGCGCCGAGCATGTCCGTGAGGGTGCCGGCGTCGCGGTCGGTGTGGAGGCGGACGCTGCCGAGGTCGTGGCCGAGCTGTTCCTCCAACTCCCGCCGCACGCCCACGTCCAGGGGCTGTCCGGCGCCGCTGACGATGTCCTTCGGCTCGGGCGTGCGGGACTTGGCGGCACGTTCCTTGCGCTTGCGCCGCCGTGCTTCGTTCGCGGCCTGCTGCTGGTCGGCGGAGGCGTGTGTGCTGCTCATCGCCGCCTCCCGTCCGGGCCGCGCGTCCGCCGCGTCTGCTCGGGGTCCTCGCCGTCGCCGGCGAGACCCGCGTGGACGGAACGGGCGAGGGCTTCGCCGAGACGGCCCGCGGAGACGGTCGCGGGCAGCGGCGGCAGACCGGTGAGGGCGTCGAGGGTGTGCGGTTCGCCGTCGGCGGCGAGGGGCACGCCGTGTTCCCGTACGAGGCGCGCGAGTTCGTTCTCGAACGCGGCGACGACGAGGCCGGGGTCTCCGCGGAAGCCGTCGAGGGCCAACTCGCCTATCTCGACGTGGATTTCGCGCGGAGCGTCACCTGCGGCGCCCGAGCCGTTGCCTCCATGCACTCCGTTCAGACCCATCCGCGGACCTCCGAGGGCGTCAAGGAGCGTTCCAGCTTCTGGTATTCGGTGCGTGCCGCCGCGAGCATGTGCCGCATCTGAAGCGCGTCGCCCTCTTCGGCCGCGAGGAACGCGCCGGAGAGCGCGATGTTGCGGATGGAGCCGCCGGCGACGGTGAGCTGGGCCAGCGCGTCCGGCTCGATGTCCTTCATCGGGGCCTGCGAGGGCAGCACGCGCCGCCAGATCTCGGCGCGCTCCTCGTGCCCCGGGAACGGGAAGTCGGCGACGAAGCGGATGCGCCGCATGAAGGCCGTGTCGAGGGCCTTCTTCATGTTGGTGGTGAGTACGGCCAGGCCGCGGTACGCCTCCATGCGCATGAGCAGATAGCTGACTTCGAGGTTGGCGTAACGGTCGTGGCTGTCCTTGACCTCGCTGCGTTTGCCGAAGAGGGCGTCGGCCTCGTCGAACAGCAGGAGTGCGCCGCCGAGTTCGGCCGCGTCGAAGACCTTCCGCAGGTTCTTCTCGGTCTCACCGATGTACTTGCTGACCACCTGGGACAGATCGATGATGAACAGGTCGAGCCCGAGTTCCTTCGCCATGACCTCGGCCGCGAGGGTCTTCCCGGTGCCGGAGCCGCCGGCGAAGAGCGCGGTGACGCCCAGGCCGCGTCGCAGCGTCCGCGCGAAGCCCCACTCCTGGTGCACGCGGGCCCGCTGGCGCACGTGGGCGACGATCTCGCGGAGGATCTTCAACTGCCGCTCGGCGAGGACGAGATCGTCCCAGCCCGCCTCCGGTTCGATGCGGCGGCCGAGTCCCTCCAGGCCGATGCGGGCCTCGGAGAGCCCCGCCTGCCAGGCAAGGCCGTGGGCCGCTCCGGTCCCGGCAGGAGCGTCCGGCAGGTCCCGGCGCACGGAGACGGCCGCGGACCGCACGGTGTGCGGTGGAAGCTGGAACTGCGCCGCGAGCGAGTGCAGTTGGCCCGCTTCCAGGCCGGGTACGCTGTCGAACGCGTCCCTCCAGAGCCGCTGCTGCTCCGCGTCGTCCAGTTGGGGAACGGCGACGCGCTCGCCGCGCGGCCGGTCCGTACGGCGCGGCTCCGCTCCCGCGACGGCGATCGGCACGGCGGCGGACGCGATGAACGCTTCGGTGGCGGCGGCGTGTTCGCGGTCCAGCTCTCCCGTCTCCAGCAGCAGCGCGGCGGGCAGCAGCACGGCCTCCCGCTGCCAGAGACGGGCGAAGGCGTCGCGGGCCGCGGGCTCGGTGGGGACGTCCTCGGCGGACATCGCGTAGAGCCCGAGTCCGGCCCGGGCGGCGGCAGTTGCGGCGATGTCCTCGCGGGTGCGCAGGTCACCGCCGATCAGCTCGACGCGGAACGGCGCGTCGGGACGCCGGACGCTCCAGCCCGCCGCGACGCGCTCCGCCGCCGCCTCGTGCGGCGTGGGCAGTTCGTCGGTTGCGGAGGCCGGACGGAGCATGCCGTGCAGCCGGGGATCGAGGTAGGCGGAACCGGTGAGGAAGTGCAGGATGCGCTCGTCGAGCCGAAGCCGGGACGTGGTCAGCCGGGTCTCGTCGGCGAGTTCGACGAGGCGCCAGCGGCGCAGCGGCGCGACGGGAGTGAGGGCACTCCAGTGGGCGTCCTCGAACGCGGCCAGGGCGAGGGAGAACGTGGGGTGGGCGCGTTCGGGGTCGCCGGAGCCCGCGGCGCAGCGGGCGGCGGTGGTGGGGTCGAGTTCCGCGGCGGCGCAGAGGAGAACGATGTCGCGCTCGAACGAGCTGAGACCAAAGGCGGATTGGAGCTTCGCGAGCGGAGCGGGAACGGGCGCCTGCTGCTGGTCCTGCGTCTCGTGCCGCCGATCCGGGGTACGGGCGCCGGTGCCCTTGCCGTCGTGCCCCTTGTCGTCGGTGACGCGGTCGCTGCCGTCCTCCCTCGGGGTACGGGCACGGCCGGCGTGCGCGTCGACGCGTGCGAGCACGCCCGCGACGGCGGCGGACAGTTCCGCCACATGGCGCGTCTTCTCCTGGTCGGCCCCCGTTCCGTGCACCGCGCCTCAGCTCTCCTTGCCGTCGGATGTGTTGTCCGTGCGGCTGGTCGGCGTGCCGCCGCCGGCTGCCCCACGTGCCGAACGGCTTCCGCCTGCCTGCTTCTTGGCGGCGCTCTTCTGCGCCGAGGCCTTCTTGGCGGCGGCCTGCTTGGCCGCGGTCGCCTTCTTGGCTGCGGTGTTCTTGGCGGCCGTGTTCTTGGCTGCGGTCTTCTTTGCGGCCGTGCTCTTGGCGGCCGTCTTCTTGGCCGCCGTGCTCTTCGAAGCCGTCTTCCGGCCCGCCGTCTTCGAGCCCGCCGTCCTCGCAGCCGTCTTCCGGGCCGGGGCCTTCGCCGCCGCTTCCTTCACCGCGGGCCTCACCGCGGGTTTCTCCGCCGTCGCACTCGCCCCGGCGTCGCCTTCCTCCCCCTCGGCTCCGTCCGCGGCGGCGGGTACGCCCGGCGCGCCGGGCGTACCCGCCGCACCCGGGCCACCGCCCGAACCGCTCCCCGGCGCAGCGGTGTTGTCGTACGGCGTGCCCGAGGCGCCGACCGTCACCACGGTCCTCTCCACCGGGCGGCTCGGCCGAGGCTCCTCCCGTCCCTCGACCAGGACCAGCGACCCCTGATACGTCATCGACAGCGCGTAAGGCGTCTGGTGGAGCATCCCCCACAGTTTCGAGGTCTCGTCGATGTCCATCTGGAGCGGCGTGAAGCGCACCTTCTGCTCCGCCTCGGCCAGATCGCTGCCCGCCAAGTACGGGAGCTCGCCCGCCTCCCGGATCACGTCGGCGGGCAGGACGGGGAACTCGCGCAGGATCCGGGCCACACAGCCGATGAGCCGCTGGCCGACCAGCTCGTTCTCCTCCCCGTACGCGCTGATCACGTAGTGCAGATCGAGCGCCGCGACCGCCTTGTTGAGCAGCCTGCCGTCGGACGCGCGGGTGGGCAGGTCGTAGTTGCGCATCGACGGGTTGTGCGTGACCTGGTACAGGAAGACGGTGATCGTCGGTTCGAGCGACGGCTCGGCCGGCGGCTTGCGAGTCTCGACGGATACGGCCATGTCGATCTCGGGACGCAGGTTGCTCTCGATCAGCAGCGCCAGCGCCTGCGTCACGTGCGCGACCGCAAGTGCGTTGCTCATGGGCTCAGTTGCTCCTCTCCCCGTTCCGGCCGCGTGCGAGGTAGGTCTCGAGGCTCACCGTGGGCGCCGTACGGCCGGTCTGCTGCCGCCCCGGTTCGCCTGCTCCGCCGCGGCCTGCGCCCGGCGGGGTGGCGGCGCTCACTTCGAGCCGGCCGATCTGGACGTGGACGACGCGTTCGGCCGGCCGGGCGCCGCCTCGCCGCCCTGCCGCCGCCTGCTGCCGGGCGCTCCGCGCCGCCGAGAGGTCACCGCTTCCCGGGCGTGCGGCGGCGGAGCGGGCAACGACCTCCCCGCTGCGGGCGACGAGCGCGGGCGCGGCGCCCGTCTGCGGTGCGCCGGGGTCGGCCGGGCCGGCGTCGCGGGACGCGCCCCGCCCCGCCCGCTGCACGGGCACGCTCGCGGCGGGCCGTGGCGCACGGGAGGGGACGGGCCTCAACGGGGCGCTCCCCGGCCGGGGTCGACCCTGTTGCGGCTCCGCCCGCTCGGTGGGCGCCGACGTCTCGCGTACGACGGTGTGCCGTTCCGTGTGTATCTCCCGTACGCCGCGGGACGCCGGGCCCTCGTCCGTGCGCGGGCGCGGCACCGGGGCCTGCGGGCCCGCCGGGGAGAGTCCGTCGTCCCCGTCCTCACGGTCGCGGAGCGCTTCGACGCGCTCGAACGGACCGGGCAGCCGCGGCCTCACGCGCACCCGCCGCATGTCTCCTGCCGCATCTCCCGGCGCGGTCCGGCCGTCCCGGGCGCCTTCTCCGGCACCGGGCTTCCCGGCCGGGCCCGAGGCGCGCGGCAGGGACGCGTGCCGCGCCAGCAGCCGGTCGAAGTAGTCAGACATCAGCGCACAGCTCCAGGTAGTAGCGGCGCCGCGCCGGGCTGAGCGCCAGGATGTCCGGCTCCCGCCATCCGTAGGCGGTGGCGAGGAGGTGGACGTCGAGGAGCAAGTCGCGTGCCCAGGCGTCCAGCTCGGTCCACAGGTAGGAGGTGATGTCGAGCTCGGCGGGGGTGCCGGCTCCGCACTCCGGGCAGGAGATGTCGAGCGTGATCTCGGCTGCCGGATCTGCCCGTTCGGCGGCCTCGGCGATCCGGTCCCGCACCTGCTCGGGCAGCACTTCCGCGAGGCGTTCCGCGGGCACCTCCGTACCGTCCCTGCGGACCTTGACGGTGCAGGACGCGACGAGCAGGGCACTCGCCGCGGCCCTCGGGTCGTCGGCGCCGGCCGCCCCCTCGGCCGCCGCTTCGAGGTCGGCGACGGCGGGCAGCCGGAAGTCGATCTCCCAGCCGTCCGCCGTCACCCGCAAGGGCTCCGGCCGTTGAGGCGGCCGGGCCGCCAACTCGCCCGCGTCGAGGTCGAATTCCATGGCCTCGCCGCACGAGGCGCACTCGATGAGTACCTGCATCAGGTCGCCGAACAGCGCGCGCCGCAGCGCGTACAGGTCGGCTTCGCGCTCGCCGACCGGGACCCGCGGCAGTTCGCCGGGGCCGGCCTGCGGGCGTGCCGCCCGGTGCAGGATCCGCGCACGCTCCGCGCCGGTCCGGGTGAGTGCTTCCTCCCAGACCGCCAGCAGGCGTGCGGCTTCCGAGTGCGCCATCGCCGTCGCTCCCCCCTGTCCGGCGTTCAGGCCGGGTGGGTGAAGGAGGGCTCGGCGGGCTCCGGGACCTCGTAGTCCCGCTCCCAGCCTTCGCACTCCAGCTTGAGGCTCTGGATCGCGACCGCGTTGGCGTTGGCGTCCATCTCGCCCAGCACCTGGTACTCGCTCGGCCAGGAGCGGTAGAGCTTGTGCGAGACGGCGACCTGGCCCGCTTCGTTCAGGACCTGGATGACGATGTCCTTGCGGAAGTCGGCCAGTGACACCTCCGAGCCGAGCCCGGCGCCGACCTGCCACACCTTGTTGGCCCAGCGGTCGAACTCCGGGTCGTGCGTGACTCCGCGCTCCAGGGTGACGCCCTCGAACTCGGAGCGTCCGGGCGACTTGCGCGGGGTGCTGGGGTCGCCGCCGTGGCGGTGCTTGACGACCTCGGTGGTCCGCTTCAGCGGGCTGATCTTGCTGATGCCCGCGACCGTACGTCCGTCCCACAGGACGAGGAACTTGAAGTTCTTGTACGGGTCGAAGCGATGGGCGTTTATCTGGAACTCTGCCATCGGATTCCTTCGGTTCCTCGGGTGATCGGTCACCCGGCCGCCGGCCTCCCGGACGGCGGCCGGCCCGTCAGGACGTGAACTGCCCTGCCATCTGCTGGACCTTGACGATCACGAACTCGGCCGGGCGCACCGGCGCGATGCCCACGACGACGTTGACGACGCCGTTCTCCACGTCCTCGTCCGTCGTGGTGTCGTGGTCGCACTTGACGAAGTACGCCTCCCGCGGGGTGCCGCCCGTGAAGGCGCCCTGCTGGAAGAGCGTGTGCAGATACGAGGAGACGTTCATCCGGATCTGCTGCCACAGCTGCTCGTTGTTGGGCTCGAAGACCGCCCAGCGCAGGCCGCGGTGGAGGCTCTCCTCGACGTGCAGTGCGAGCCGCCGTACCGGGGTGTACTTCCATTCGCTCTCGCGTGCGTCGGAGCCCTCCAGCGTGCGGGCGCCCCAGACCACGGGGCCCACCAGCGGGAACGTCCGCAGGCAGTTGACGCCGAGCGGGTTGAGCAGCCCGTTCTCGCGGTCGGTGAGCCGCACGGACAGCGAGTGCACCTCGGCGAGGCGCGCTTCCGTGCCCGCCGGTGCCTTCCACACGCCGCGTTCCCCGT
Source organism: Streptomyces sp. CNZ301 (assembly GCF_004217425.1). NCBI lineage: Bacteria > Bacillati > Actinomycetota > Actinomycetes > Kitasatosporales > Streptomycetaceae > Streptomyces > Streptomyces sp. CNZ301. The sequence continues at coordinate 5,205,799 of NZ_SHLG01000001.1, read as the reverse complement.
CGGTACGGGCGATGACGCCGGCGACGGCGCCGGAGGGCGGGAAGGAACGCAGCCGTCCGGTGAGCGGGTCCGTCATCTGCAGGTGCGGGAAGTACAGACCCGCGTGGCTGCCGCGTACGGGTTCGAATGCGGCGATGCCCGTGCGGGCGGCGTCCACTCCGGACCAGGCAGCGGGCGCGTCGACGAGGAGGTAGATGCGTTCCTCGCGGCACAGCCGCTGGGCCGCGGCCAGGACACTGATCATGTCCTCGGTCGATTCGTACGCCGCGAGTTCGGGCAGCGCGAGCAGGTTGACGTCGTCGACGTCGCGCAGCGCGTGGAGCCCGGACTTGCGGGCCTCGCTGCCGATCAGGTCGCGCGGACCGGGCGCCTCGCCGTCCTCGCCGCCATCGAGGGCGAACACGGGCGGGTTGACGGAGGCCTCCAGGCCCAGGTCGTTGGCGCATTCGCCGACGAAGCGGACGACGGCCTCCGGGTCGTTGCTGCCGGCGACGGTCTGGAGCCGGTTGCCGAAGGCGGTGACTTCCGCGGCGGCGAAGTCGTGGCGGCCCGGCGCGTCCGGCAGGGCCCGCAGCTTCCGCTCCAGGAGCAGGGCGAGTTCGGCGACGCTGCAGGGAGCCTCGCCGTCCTCGTCCCGGTCGTGGAGAACGAACTCCCGCTCGACCTCACCGATCTTCACGGTCAGTTCGACACCGAGGTCGGGCAGGTCCCCGGAGAAGGGCTTGGAGACCGTGCCGGACGGGTCGGGGCGTCCCTCGCCGACGACCTCGGCGCGCACGAGCGTGGAGCCGGAGTTGACGACGGTCTGGACGTAGCGGCTGTGGCAGGGGTCCATGGACAGACCGCCGAAGAACTCGCGGGCCTCGCCCCTGGCGTCGAAGACGCGCAGGTTGAAGGTCTCCTCGGGTGCCGGGGTGTCGTAGTCGACGGACACGCGCAGCCCGCAGCCCCACACGCCCGGCTCACGGGCGGTGATCTCCAGCACGGGGCATTCGCTGCGGCCCTCGGTCGATTCGAGGGTCGCCGAGGCCGCCTTGCCCGAACCGGCCTTCGCCACGCGCACGATGACGGCGATGGAGCCGCCGTTGCTGAAGAACTGGTGCACGGCGTAAGCGACGGCGCTCTGCGAGGTCAGGCCCCCGAAGCGGCGTTCGAACTCCGCGTAACTGGTAACCCTGACCGGCTTGTTGAGAGGCCCGCGGCGGGTGTGGCCCACGAAGGCGGTGGCCGCTGTGGTGACCTGGGTGATGGTGCGGACGCTGCTGGGAATCTCTTCGACGTAAACACCGGGATAGGTCGGCTTCGTCGGCATTCCCCCTCCAATCCCTACGAGCGCCTGGACAACGGCATTCAGTGGGAAAGGGGGACACAGGTCCGTGGTGGTACGGCGGCCTGGGCGCACGCGACGACGCACTCGCGAGCTTCCCCCCGTGCCTCGCCGCCGACCAGGGCGCCCCGTACTCATGCGGTACGTGCGGGGCACACCGTCCTGTGGCGCGACTCCTGATGCCCGAGTGCATCGACATTCATATCGGGAATACCCGACGACTCAACACCCGTTAAATCCGGCCACATCGGGCCGGGAGGAAAAGGTTCCGCCAACACCGCCGACAGCGCTCGGAGTTGACGCCCCGACGAAGGTGCAGGTCAGATGACCGCGCACTTCGACCGGCACACACTGGTCAGCGCGATGGTCGAATTCTCGTCACAGCGACGGGGTGCCGCACTACGACACGGGTATCGACGCAGGTCAGCAGGGCCGCCTCGTACACGGGTACGGGGCCGAAGCATCCGGAATGTGCCGGTCCGCCATCGAATGCCCGCCCCTTCCCCAAGCCCCTTGTGCACCCTTCCACCAGGACCCTCACCTGCAGCAATGCGGCGAATCAGAGGAGTTGACGGTGTCGAGAGCCGGAGCCCGGAGCGGCGCCACCGCCGCACCTCCGCGCCACCCCTCCCCGGAGGGGCGCATTCCGGCATGTGAACATTTTGGGGTCGCACATGCGGAAATCGTGAGCTTGGTACAAAAAGGACGCCCGGGCGGGTGTCCCCGCCCCCGGCCCCGACCTGAAGGAACGACGTCCGCGGAAGCCGGTCCGCGTGGTCGCCGGCCCGCTCGGCGGGCGTCCGGCCAGGCCACCCGTCGCCCCATGGCAGACTCGCCTCGGAGTGAGCGCGGCCGGGAAGGCTTTCGGCCGGGCCGTCGCCGGGCAAGGAGGCCGGCACCGGCCGGCGGTCGCCGGACGACAACGACAGCACCTTGCGGCCCTCACGCGTACAACCCTTCCGCGCGCTTGATGGTCTGTTGTGGCGTCAGTACCGATACGGGGGAAAGGTCCCGGATATGCGTGCACAGACCTTCCGTTCCGCCGCGTTCGGCACTCTCGCGGCGCTCTCGGCCCTGGGCCTCACGCTCGCCGCGAGCAGCCCGGGCGTCGCCGCGGGCGCCGCGAAGAAGAACCGGGCGCCGGGCTTCCTGTCTCCCGCGGACCTGCCGCCGCACCCGTCCTCGCCCTGGTTCGCGGGCAAGGTGACGGCCGGGCTGCCGGACCCCGAGCCCTTCTGCGTGGAAGGTGAGCTGCCCGCCTCCCGGAGCCATCACCGCGAGTTCCACACGGACTTGGACACCAACGCCACCCAGGTCGGTGTCGTCGCCGCGAGCACGGGCGCGGCGAAGAAGCTGGCCGCGTCGCTCAAGAAGAGCGTCGCCGCCTGCGCCGCGGACTGGCTTCGCGAGACGCCCGGCGGCACCGCCTCCTGGGACGACTACGGCGGGCAGGCCGCCGGCGACGGCGCGCACGTCTACGGGGTGAGCGTCTCCGTCCCCGAGTCCGAGACCAATGTGCACCTCTTCGGTGTCGGGCGGGACGGCAAGGCCGTGACCGTGGTCCGCTGGGGCCAGATGGGCGATCTCGGAGACGCTCCGCTCGTGGACTTCAAGCGGACGACGAGGACCGCGGTCGCGAAGCTGAACTGAACTGCCGCCACTGCCACTGCCACTGCCACCGCCACCGCCAGTGCCACCGCCGCCGGGCCTCTCCCCCGGCGGCGGGCGCCTCCCCAGCCCGGGTCACACCACCTCCCTGCCCGGACGGAGCCCCCGGGCCCGTCCCGCTGATCGACTGCGCACGACCGTTACCGGTTCGGCCACGGTGCGCGGCTGTGTGCGTAGGGTCGCCGTCCGACCGATACCCGTGCAGCGGCGAACAGGAGACGGAATGGCAGTCAACGCGCAGTCCGGCAGCGACGGTGACGAGGGGGCGCCGCCCTCGCCCGCGGAGCGTCGCGTCGCCGAACTGTACGCAACGGACCGGCAGTTCCGGGAGGCGAAGCCGCTCGACGAGGTGACCGCGGCGATACGGGCACCGGGCATGGGGCTGCCGCGGATCATGGCGACCGTGATGGAGGGCTACGCAGACCGGCCCGCCTTCGGCGAGCGCGTGAGGGAGCATACGAAGGAACCTCGGACGGGCCGCACCGAATCCGTACTGCTGCCGGAGTTCAGGACCCTCACCTACCGCGAGGTGTGGCTCAGAATCCAGGCCCTCGCGAGCGAGCTGACGAGCCACCCGAAGTCCCCGGCAGACGCCGGGGACTTCGTCTGCACTCTGGGCTTCACCAGCGGCGACTACGCCACCGTCGACCTGGCGTGCGTCTACCTGGGGCTCGTCTCCGTACCGCTTCACACCAGCGCGACGCTCGGCGGTCTCGCACCGGTCGTCGCCGAGTCGGCCCCGCGAATCCTCGCGACGAGCGCCGAACTCCTGGACACGGCCGTCGAACTGGCGCTGGGCAGCGAGTCGTTACGGCGCCTGGTCGTCTTCGACTGCGACTTGGACGTGGACGACCACCGCGAACGCTTCGAGGCGGCAAGGTCACGACTGGCCGCCGCCGGTTCGCGGGTGGCTGTCGACACGCTGGCAGCCGTGCTCGAACGGGGCCGTACCCTGCCGCCGGCGCCGCTGTGCACCACCGTGGACGAGCAGTCACTGACCTCGCTGCTCTACACCTCGGGAAGCACCGGCGCACCCAAGGGCGCCATGTACACACAGCGGCTGGCCACCTATCTGTGGGGCGCTTCGTGGCGCACCACCGACACCCCCGTGATCAGCCTCAACTTCCTGCCCATGAGCCATCTCGCCGGGCGCTACACGCTGTTCAGCACCCTCAGCGCGGGAGGCGTGCACTGCTTCACGGCGAGGAGCGACCTGTCGGCGCTCTTCGAGGACATGTCGCTCGCACGGCCCACCGACCTGATGCTGGTCCCGCGCGTCTCCGAGATGCTCTTCCAGGAGTACCGGAGCGAGGCCGACCGGCGCGTGGGCGCCGGTGGCGAACCCACCGTCGTCGAGGCGGAGTTGCTCAGGGAGATGCGGGAGAAGACACTCGGCGGCCGGATCGTGCGGGTCATGTCCGGCAGCGCTCCGCTGGACTCCGGGACGGCGGCGTTCCTGGAGGCGTGCCTGGAGCTGAAGCCGCTCGACGGCTACGGCGCGACAGAGGCCGGGATGATCACGACGGGCCACAAGCTGGCTCCACCGGTGACGGCCCACAAGCTCGCGGACGTGCCCGAACTGGGCTACTTCGGGACCGACTCGCCCTATCCGCGGGGCGAGTTGAGGATAAAGACAGAAATGATCATGGCCGGTTACCACAAGCGGCCCGAAGCCACCGCGGAGGCCTTCGACGAGGAGGGCTTCTACCGGACCGGCGACATCATGGCGCAGACCGGTCCGGACGAGTTCGTCTACGTCGACCGCACCAAGAACGTGCTGAAGCTTTCGCAGGGTGAGCTGGTGGCCGTCTCCCGGCTGGAGACCGCCTTCGCCGCCGACCCGCTGATCCGGCAGATCTTCGTCCACGGAAACAGCGAACGCTCCTACCTCCTCGCCACCGTCGTGCCCACGCCGGAAGCGATCGATGCCGCGCAGGGAAGCGAGTCGGCGCTCAAGTCGTCGCTGGGCGCCGCGATTCGGCGGACCGCGAAGGAGGCAGGGCTCAACTCGTACGAAATCCCCAGGGACTTCATCGTGGAGACCGAACCCTTCACCACCGCCAACGGCCTTCTCGGTGACGCCGGCAAACTGGCACGACCGAGGGTCAAGGAGCGCTACGGTGCGCGCCTGGAGCAGATGTACGCCGATCTCGCCGCGGAGCAGACGCGCGAACTGGGCGCCCTGCGCCGCGAGGGCCGGCACCGGCCGGTGCCGGAGACCGTCGGCCGGGCCGCCAAGTGCCTGCTCGGCTGCTCCTCCAGCGACCTCGGTCCCGGAGCGCACTTCAGCGACCTGGGCGGCGACTCGCTCTCCGCGCTCTCCTTCTGCCGTCTCCTCGGCGAGATCTACGACATGGACGTTCCGGTGGCGGTCGTCACCAGCCCGGCGAACGGTCTCCGGCAGCTCGCGCAGTACATCGAGCAGCGCCTCGGCTCCGGCCAGGACCGGCCCTCGTTCGCTGCCGTGCACGGTGCGGACGCCGACGAAGTGCGGGCCGGCGACCTGAACCTTTCGGCGCTGGTGGACGCCGAAGTGATCGACGCGGCAAAGTCGTTGCCGCGGCAGGGTCCCGGCGAGTCCGTGCGGACGGTCCTGCTGACCGGGGCCAACGGCTACCTGGGCCGGTTCCTGTGCCTCGAGTGGCTGGAGCGGCTCGCAAAGTCCGGCGGGACCCTGGTCTGCGTCGTCCGCGGCAGCAGCGCCGAGGCGGCCCGCCGCAGGCTCGACGCGGCCTTCGACAGCGGAGACACCGAACTCCGCGCCCGCTACCGGAAGTCGGCCGCCGGGCGTCTGCGGGTGCTCGCCGGCGACATCGCCGAGCGGAACCTGGGCCTGGACGAGGACACGTGGACCGGGCTCGCGGCCGACGTCGATCTCATCGTCCATCCGGCCGCCCTCGTCAACCATGTCCTGCCCTACGAGCAGCTGTTCGGCCCCAATGTGACGGGCACGGCCGAGCTGGTCCGGCTTGCGGTCACCACACGGGTCAAGCGCTTCGTGTTCCTCTCCAGCCTTGCCGTGGGGACACAGCTCGCGGATACGCCTCTCGCCGAGGACGCCGACATCCGCACGGCCGTCCCCGTCCGCCGGCTCGACGGGGCGTACGCGGGCGGCTACGGAACGAGCAAGTGGGCGGGCGAGGTTCTGCTTCGCGAGGCCCACGACCGGTGCGGCCTTCCGTGCGCGGTCTTCCGCTCGGACATGATCCTCGCGCACAGCGAGTACCGGGGGCAGTTGAACGTGCCGGACCTGTTCACCCGCCTGCTCCTCAGCGTCGCCGCGACGGGGATCGCTCCGCGTTCCTTCTACCGCACGGGCGCCGGGGACGGCCGTCCGCGAGCCCGATTCCATGGGCTGCCCGCCGACTTCACCGCGGAGGCGGTCACGACGATCGGCGAACGCGCGGTGGACGGGTTCCACACCTACAACGTCGTCAACGCACACGACCACGGCGTCTGCCTCGACGTCTTCGTCGACTGGCTGACGGAATGCGGACGGCGCATCCACCGCATCGACGACTACGACGAGTGGTTCGCGCGCTTCGGGACCGCTCTGCGCGGTCTGCCGCAGGAACAGCGGCGGCACTCGCTGCTCCCGCTGATGGACGCCTTCCGCGAGCCGCAGCGCCCCGTTCCGGCGCCGGGTGTCGCCGCGGACCGGTTCGGCGCGGCCGTGCGGGACGCCGGTGTCGGCGGGGACGGCGAAGTCCCCGTGCTGCGGCCGTCGCTCGCCGCCAAGTACGTCGCCGACCTGGAGCACGCCGGGCTGCTCTGAGGCGGGGACCGGAGGGGCCTCCCACGCGCAGTCCACGCGCGGGAGGCCCCCGCCGCGCCCCGGGGACCCGCAGCGCCCGGGCCCGGTGGGAGAGCACCGGCCGGGCCTGCCTGCTGCGGGGGTGCCGGTGCCTCAACTGCACGGCGGGCACGTGTCGTTCGCGTCCGGCGGTCGGGCCCGACGGTGCGGGCCCGACGGGCGCCCGCCCCGTGTGCACGTCGCTCCGGAGCTTCCCCCGCGCTTCTCCCCGTCCTTCCCCTCGCTTCCCCTCGCTTCCCCTCGCTTCTCCCCGTCCTTCCCCGCGCTTCCCCTCGCTTCCCCGCCACCTTTGCGGACCGGCGCGTCCGGTCCTGCTCCGGGGCGTGCACGCTCCCGTCACACACCGGCCGTTCGCGGCACGCCACCGCGCCCCGCCCCGTGGCAGCGAGCGTCGCGCGGCGCCGCGACGACGGCTACGAGGCGATCTCCGCCAGCACCTTCAAGCGCGCGGTCGTGGCGTCGGGCGCCGCGAGGGCGACGCCGGCCAGATTCCGGCAGTCCTCAAGCGTCCGCTCTGCGAGAGCTGTTCGTACGTCGCTCAGGCAACTCGGCGCCGCCGACAGGCTGGTCACCCCGAGACCGACGAGCACCACCGCCAACGCCGGGTCTGCGGCGGCCTCTCCGCACACGCCGACGGGCCGGTCGTGCCGCGCGCCGGCTTCGGCCGCCATGCGGATCAGGTCCAGCAGGGCGGGCTGCCACGGGTCCAGGAACTCGGCCAGGCCGCCGAGTGTGCGGTCGGCGGCGAACGCGTACTGCGCAAGGTCGTTGGTGCCGATGCTGAGGAAGTCGCAGACCCTCGCCAGCCCTTCGGCACGCAGCGCGGCCGCCGGTACCTCCACCATGGCGCCGGCCGACCGCAGGCCGTGTGCGCGTACCCGCTCGGCGAATTCCGCGGCTTCGCGGGGCACCGAGACCATGGGGGCCATCACCCACACCTCGGCACCGCTGCCCGCCGACGCGTCCGCGATGGCGGCGAGTTGGGTCTCCAGCAGTTCCGGGTCGCGGGTGGCGGTGCGCAGACCCCGTACGCCCAGCGCCGGGTTCTGCTCGTCCGCCGCGGTGGCGAACGGCAGCGGCTTGTCGGCGCCCGCATCCAGCGTGCGGACGACGACACGGCGTCCGGCGAAGGCGGTGAACACCTCCCGGTACGCGGCGATCTGCTCCTCGGCGGAGGGGGCCCGGTCCCGGTCGAGATAGAGGAACTCGGTGCGGAAGAGACCCACGCCCTCGCTGTCCGCCGCTGCCGCCGCCGCCAGTTCGTGCGACGCTCCGAGGTTGACCAGCAGCTTCACCGGGTGACCGTCGGAAGTACGGCCCGGCCCGTGCAGCGACCCCGCCCGGCGGCGGCGGTGCTCCTCGCGTTCGGCGGCCTCCGTGACGGCCTGCGGCGACGGATCGACGTGGATCGCCCCCGCCGTGCCGTCCACCAGAACGGAACTGCCGTCCGTGAGCGCGGCGGCGCCGTCACAGCCGACGACGGCGGGCAGGCCCAGGGTCTTGGCGAGGATGGCGGTGTGGCTTGTGGGCCCGCCGCGCTCGGTGACCAGGGCCAGCACCTGCGCGGGGTCGAGCAGTGCGGTGTCGGCGGGGGCGAGGTCCGCGGCGACCAGGACGTAGGGGCGTCCGGGGTCCGGCAGCCCCGGCATCGGCAGGTCCAGCAGCGAGGCCACGGAGCGGTCACGCAGATCGTCGAGATCGGCCACCCGCTCCGCGAAGTAGCCGCCCGCGTTCTGCAGCGCGGCGCGGAACTCGCCGAAGGCGTCGGTGATCGCGTGCGCCCCGTCGGCGCCGGACCGTATCCGGGCCTCGACCTGGTCGCTCAGTGCGGGGTCCGCGACCATCAGCGCCTGCGCGGACAGCACATCGGCGGCCTCACCCGTGACAGCGGCGGCGCGCCGCTCCAGGTCGGCGGCGACCTGCCGCAGCGCGTCGCGGGCGGCGGCGACCTCGGCCGGCACGTCCGCCTCGGTGAGGGCGCGGGGTTCCGGCAGGGCGGGCGTCGGTGCCATGCGGGCGACCTCACCGGCCGCGCTTCCCGCACTGACTCCGATCCCCGTCAACATGGCACTCGTCACGTCTGCTCCTCGGTGTCTTCGGTGCGGGCGGTGGCTTGTACGGGCGGCGGGGCGGTGCAGGCGCGCGGCCCGATGCGCGCACGGGGGGCTGCGGTCGGCAGAGCCATGTGGATCTCCTCCGGCATGGTTCGGAGAGGGTGTTGAGGGTGCGAGGAGCCCCGCGGGCCGGGGCCCCTCGCGAGCGGGTCGTTCAGGCCGGGAGCCGGAACGGGCCCGGGGACCGGGCCCCGACTCAGGCCGGGACCGACTCCCGGGATTCGCGGCCGGAGCCGGCCGGAGCCGCGGCGGACGAACTCTCCGTCGCCGCACCGGTCGTGTTCCGGCGGCGCTTGAGGAGGATGACGAGTCCGCCGGTGACGCACGTGCCGGCCGCGACGGCCACCAGGTACAGCAGCGGCTGGCCGATCAGCGGCACGACGAAGACACCGCCGTGCGGCGCGCGCAGCGTGGAGCCGAACGCGGTGGTCAGCGCACCGGTGACGGCACCCCCGGCCATGGAGGCGGGAATCACCCGCAGCGGGTCGGCAGCGGCGAACGGAATGGCACCCTCACTGATGAAGGACGCCCCCAGCACCCAGGCGGCCTTGCCGTTCTCCCGCTCCGCCTTGGTGAACAGCTTCCCCCGCACCGTGGTCGCCAGGGCCATGCCGAGCGGCGGCACCATGCCCGCGGCCATCACGGCGGCCATCACCGTGAGGCTCCCGTCGGACGGGTGGGTCAGGCCGCCGACCGCGAAGGTGTACGCGACCTTGTTGACCGGGCCGCCCAGGTCGAAGCACATCATCAGGCCGAGCAGCACGCCGAGCAGTACGGCGTTGCCGCCCGAGAGCCCGCCCAGCCAGTCCGTCATGCCCTTCTGCGCCGCGGCGATCGGCTTGCCGACGACGACGAACATCAGGAAGCCGACGGCGAGGGACGAGAGCAGCGGGATCACGACCACCGGCATGATGCCCCGCAGCACCGGCGGGATGCTCACCCGCTGAATCGCCATCACCACCGCACCGGCGATCAGGCCGGCGACCAGTCCGCCGAGGAATCCGGCGTTGATGGTCATCGCGATGGAGCCGCCGACGATGCCCGGAACCAGCCCGGGCCTGTCGACCATCCCGTACGCGATGTAACCGGCGAGGACCGGAATGAGGAACTCGAAGGCGGCGCCGCCGGTCTGGAAGAGCAACGCGGCCCAGCTCGCCACCTCGGTCCAGACGAAGTGCTCCCCGACCGACGGCGCCTTGTTGATCTCGTAGCCGCCGACGGCGAAGGCGATGGCCATCAGAAGCCCGCCCGCCGCGACGAACGGCACCATGTAACTCACGCCGGTCATCAGCCACTTGCGCAGCCGCGTGCCGAAGTGCTCCCCGGCGGTGTCCGGTTCGTCGGTGGTCGGCGCTTCCCCGGCGGGCGCGCTGACCTCGCCGCGCCGTGCCTTTTCCCGTACTTCGGCGATGAGTTCGGCGGGCCGGTTGACGGCGGCCTTCACGCCGACGTCGACGACGGGCTTCCCGGCGAACCTTTCCTGCTCGCGCACTCCCACGTCGTGCGCGAGGATCACGCCGTCCGCGGCGGCGACGACGGCCGGGTCCAGTCGCGTGAACCCGCCGGAGCCCTGTGTCTCCACCACGACCTCGACGCCCTCGGCCTCACCGGCCTTCTGGAGGGACTCGGCAGCCATGTAGGTGTGGGCGATCCCGGTGGGGCACGAGGTGACGGCGACGATGCGGAAGGGTTCCGGCGACTGCCCCGCGGGCGCGGACTTCGCCCCTGCCCCTGACCTGGGCGCAGACGCGGGCGCGGGCGCGGACCCCGATGTCGGCTCAGGCGCGGGCGCCGTCGCCGGCGACGGCGACGGCTCCTCCCCGCGGATCAGGGCGGCGACGGCGTCCGGGGACTGCTCGCCGCGCAGCGCGGTCGTGAACTCCGTGTCCGTGAGGCGGCGGGCCAGGCTCGACAGGATGGACAGGTGATCGTTGTCGGCTCCGGCCGGGGCGGCTATCAGGAAGATCAGGTCGGCCGGACCGTCGTCCGCGCCGAAGTCGATGCCCCGCGCGCTGCGTCCGAACGCCAGCGCCGGTGCGGTGACGTGTTCGCTGCGGCAGTGGGGGATGCCGATGCCGCCTTCCAGACCGGTCGGCATCTGGGCCTCGCGGGCGGCGACGTCGGCGAGAAACCCGTCGAGGTCGGTGACGCGTCCGGCGCTCACCAACCGCTCGGCCAGCGCGCGTACGGCTGGTTCCTTCGTCTCGGCGGACAGGTCGAGATCGACCAGCTCCGCGGTGATCAACTCACTCATGGCGCGGCTCTCCTTGCTCGGTGGCCGCCCTGCCGGACGGCGTCGGGGACGTGAGGGTTCGGGCGTTCACGTGGGGGTTCAAGGCGCCGGCTCCGTGAGTGCACGGTCCAGCGGCAGGTCCTCGGTGACCGACACCGCGGACAGGTCGAGATCGGCCGGTGTGGGCATGGCGCTGCCGGGCAGCTGCACGGCGGCGGCACCGTGGCCGACTGCCGCCGCCAGCGCGGCGGGGCCGGTGCCGCCGGCGGCCAGGAATCCCGCCAGCGAGGCGTCGCCCGCGCCCACGTTGCTGCGGACGGCACCTACCGGCGCGCTGCCGAAGTACGTTCCGGACGCGTCGAGCAGGAGCTGACCGTCCGCCCCGAGGCTGGCCAGGACAGCCTGGGCGCCGCGTGCGTGCAGCTCCTCCGCCGCCTTCACCGCGTCGCCGAGCGTGGCCAGGGGACGCCCGACGGCCTCGGCGAGTTCCCCGGTGTTCGGCTTCACCACGTCCGGACGTTCCGTGAGCGCGGCGGCCAGGGCCGCACCGGAGGTGTCGAGGGCGATCCGCGCTCCCACCCGGTGGATGCGGGCGACCAGTTCGGCGTACCAGTTGGGCGGCAGCCCGCGCGGCAGGCTCCCGCAGCAGGCGATCCAGTCGGGGTCCGCCGACAGCGCGCGCACCGCCTCCAGCAGCGTCTCCGCCTCGGCCTCGGAGATCTCGGGACCGGCCGCGTTGACCTTGGTCAGGGTGCCGTCGGCTTCGACGAGCGTGGCGTTGACCCGCGTCGAGCCGGTCAGGGGGACGCCGGACACCGCGATGCCCAGGTCGCCGAGCAGCTGCGCGAGCAGCGCGCCTTCCGGACCGCCCAGCGGCAGGACCGCGACCGTGCGGTGACCGGCGGCGGCCACGGCACGGGAGACGTTGACGCCCTTGCCGCCGGGGTCGACCCGGTCCGTGACCGCCCGCAGGACGGAGCCCCTGTCCAGCGACGGCAGTTCGTAGGTGCGGTCCAGGCTCGGGTTCGGGGTGACGGTGAGGATCATGCGCGCACCACTTCCGGACCCTGCTCCTCGATGGAGCGTGCGTCGTCGGCGTCGAGCCCGGTGTCCGTGATGAGCAGGTCGACGTGGCTGAGGTCGCCGAAGCGGCCGAAGTGCTCCTTGCCGAACTTGCTGGAGTCGGCGAGGAGTACGACCCGGCGCGCGGCCGCCATCATGGCGTGCTTGACGGCGGCCTCGGCCAGGTCGGGGGTGGTGAGGCCGCCGCCGAGGGAGAAGCCGTTGGCCGCGAGGAAGACGACGTCGGCGTTGATCTCGCCGTAGGCGCGCAGCGCCCACGCGTCGACTGCGGCACGTGTTCGGTGCCGCACGCGTCCGCCGACGAGGTGGAGCGCGATGCCCGGATGGTCGGCGAGGCGCGCGGCCACCGGCAGGGCGTGGGTGACGACGGTGACGGTGGAATCCACGGGGATGGCGGCGGCGAGACGGGCCGACGTGGTGCCCGCGTCGATGATCACGCTCCGGTCGGCGGGCAGTTCAGCCAGGGCGGCCTGGGCGATGCGGTCCTTCTCCTCCGCGGCGACGGTGTCCCGCTCGGACAGGTCGAGTTCGAAGTCGAGCCGCCCGGCGGGGATGGCGCCGCCGTGCACCCGGTGCACCAGCCCGGCCCTGCCCAGGGCCTTCAGATCGCGCCGGACCGTCTCGGCCGTGACCCCGAACTCGTCGGCGAGGGACAGCACGTCGACCCGCCCGCCCTCCCGGGCCAGCCGCAGGATCTCCTGCTGGCGCTCCGCTGCGTACATGTGGATTTACGTCCGTTCCATGCCCGACCTTGTTGCTTTCCGGGGCACAGTACGCGGGAGTCTCCGGGACGTAAACATGTCCGGGCAAAAAAGTGGGCATGAACGGACGCGTTCGCTGCGTGGGCACCAGAGCTGGGCCATGACCTCGTTCGCGCTGCCCGGCCCGGGCAGCCGGGCCTTGGGGGCGCCGGTCTCCGATGACATGGACGCCGGACTCGCCGGGCGGCGCCGCCGCGAGGACGTGGCGCGGGCAAGAGCGGCGGCCGGGCCGCGCGGTACGCATGTGCTCTCCAACCGGCCCCCGCTTCCGGCCCGTTGGGGAGCAGGCGAGGGCCGGTCGGCAGCGGGCGCCAGCCGGTGCGGAGGCGCGGCGTGCCCCCGGCGGACGTGTCCGGTTCACATGCCGGCTCACGTGTCCGCCGGGGGCGGGACCGCTGCGTCGGGCGCGTCGGGCACCGTGCCCGTGCCGGCCGACGGCAAGGGCGCAGACACGGGCACGTGCGCGGGGCCTCAGCGGCCTGATCGGTGTGCGCCCGCCGTCCAAGTCCACCCGTGCGTGGTGTGGACGGCGGCGCTCACCGGCGGGCGGCGCCGGTCCCGGCCGGACCGGTCCAGTCGTCCGGCACATGGGCGACGCGGACGCGCTGGGGGTGGTCCCCGACGGGCACCGATGCCGTCTTCTCCCCGGTGGCGAAGTCGATGGCGGTGACCCGGTCGCTTCCGCTCTCGGAGATGACGCAGGACTTGCCGTCGCCGCTGACCGTCGCCCAGTACGGCTTGGAGGCGGGCACCAGCGGCCCTTCCTGCAAGGTGTCACGGTCGACGACGGTCACGTAGTCGTCCATGGTCCCCGCGACGCAGAGCTTGCCGCCGTCCGGGCTCATCGACATTCCGTGGTGGCGGGAGTCGTTGACCCAGGTGGTGCGGTCCTCGCTGGTGCCGGGGTTCTTGGGGAGCGTCTTGACGCGGGTGATCTTGTCGTCGGCGACGTCGTACTCGAGGAAGCCGTTGAAGAAGGAGACCTGGAAGTAGAGCGTGGACTCGTCGGGCGTGAAGGCCACGGGCCGAACGGCGTCGGAGAGGTCCTCGCGGCCGAAGGCGTCGAGCCTGTCGCGCATGTCGATGACCTTGACCTCCTCGAAGGTCTCCGCGTCGACGACGGTGATCCTGCGGTCGCCCTTCGTCCAGTCCAGCCAGGGGTCGTCGGCGGCGGTGTTGACCTCGCCGATCGACATGTTCCACAAGTACTCGCCGCCGTCGGTGAAGACGTTCTCGTGCGGCTTGTCGCCGGCCTTGAACGAGCCCGCCTCCTCCCCCGTTCCGATGTCGAGGACGTGGACGGTGTTGGAGGTGGACGCGGAGACGGCGACGCGCTCGCCGTCCGGCGAGACGGCCATGTGGTCGGAGCGGTAACCGGAGACGGGGAAGCGCCAGTTGATCTTCCCGGTCGCCACGTCGACGGAGACGACGTCGGCGAAGCTCGGACGCGAGACGACCATGGCCTTCCCGTCGGGCGTGGAGTACATGTCGTCGACGAACTGGTCGTGCCCCTCACCCGGTCCGTTGCGGATGCCCAGGAAGTAGGCGAGCTTGACCGGGTTGGTGTAGATCTCGGTCAGGCGCTCCTGCTTGTCGGGGATGACGTTGATGCGGCCCAGCTTCTCGAAGCCGCCGCTGGACTTGATCACGTCGGCGGTGCCGTCCCAGTTGTTGCCGACGAACATCACTTCCTGGAGGCCCGCGGCCTTCTCGCCGCCCTGGGCCTTCCGGCTGTCCGGGCCGGGTGCGGGTGCGGCGGCCGCCATGCCCGTCGTGGAGGCCACGGCCACGAGCGCCGTGGCGAAGGCGAGCGGCAGCAGGCGCCGGCGAGGGCGGGTGCGCGAGAGCGGGAGGCCCGGCGAGTCCGCGTCGGCCTTCGTCCTGGGTCTGGGCATGGCACTCCTTCGCGTAGCGTCTCGGCGCCCGCCGGGCCTGCGGCCGTACCGGGGGCGAGCGTGAGGATGCCTGGCTCTCCCCGCAGGGATCGGCGGGGCTCTGCGGGGAGAGCAGGCAGCTGGGGGTGGCTTCCGCTGCGAGCGTGACTCGGCGTCACATGCCGTCCGACCAGGCACTTCTCATGTGGCATGCCGGGCGGCACAATGTGAAAAGCCCTCTGTTCACATTGGGTACTACCGAAGGTAACGACGGCCCCCGGGTTCTTCAACCCCCCTGTGGGAAGACGACCGCCGGAAGGCGAGCGAGAGAGCGGGCGAAGGAGAGCGGTGGAGCAACGGCTCAGGCGGCCGACCGGCCGTTACGCGGGCAAGCCGGCGAGCGAGCGGCAGGCGGAGCGGCGCCGGAGATTCCTCGACGCCGCGCTTGAGCTCTTCGGCAACTCCCCCGGCTACCGGTCGACGACCGTCACGGCGCTCTGCGAGGCCGCCGGGCTGTCGACCCGTCAGTTCTACGAGGAGTTCCGCACCCTCGAAGACGTGCTCGCCGTCCTGCACCTCCAGGTCAACGACTGGGCCGAGGCCGCGGTCCTCGACGCTCTCGAGAGGACCGGGGACCTGCCCTTCGCGGAACGCTACGGCTTCGTCTTCCGTGCGTACGCGGCGAACCTCGCCTCGGACCCGCGCCGCATACGGATCGCCTTCACCGAGATCGTGGGCATCAGCCCTCGCATCGACGAGCAGCGGCTCTCACGGCGCGCCCGCTGGGTCGAGCTGATCCGGGCCGAGGCGGCATCCGCCGCGGCGCGCGGCGAGGCCGCCGACCGCGACTACCGCCTCACGGCGGCCGCCTTCATCGGCAGCGTCAACGGCCTCGTGCACGACTGGTCCGCGGGATGGGTCGACGCGACTCTCGACGAGGTCGTGGACGAACTCGTACGTCAACTGCTCGCGCTGCTGCGACCGTGAGCCGGGCCCGCATCCGGGGACCGAATCCGAGGCCCGCCACCGGAGGGCCGGTTGCGGCCCCCGGTTGCGGGTCCGCCGCCGCCCGGCGCCCGAGCATCCGGGGCCGGTCCGCCGCCGCCCGGCGCCCGAGCATCCGCGCCGCGCGTGACGCTCCCGCGGCCCCCCCGCGCGACCTGCCACGAAGCCCACTCGGGTGGCAGGCACCGGCCGCACGCCCGCTTCCGCGCAGGAGCGGGAAAGGGCACCGCGTGCCGGCTGTCCCCGAATCCCTCACCGACCTGGTCCGGCGCCGCAACGCACCCGCGGTCGCCCAGACTCTGCGGTCGACGGCAGCGGCCGTGCTCAGCTACCTGGCGGCCCTCTGGCTCAGCAACGCCCAGGTGCCGCTGCTCGCTCCGCTGACCACGCTTCTCGTCGTCCAGGTCACCCTCTACGCCACCCTCACCCGGGGCATCCGCAGGGTGAACGCCGTGGTGGCGGGGGTGCTGGTCGCCGTCGGGTTCAGCAATCTCGTCGGCCTGAGCTGGTGGTCGCTGGGGGTGCTGATCCTCGCCTCGCTGACGGTGGGACACCTCGTACGCGTCAACGAGTTCGTGCCGGAAGTCGCCATCAGCGCCATGCTCGTCCTGGGTGTCAGCGTGACCCGGGTCGCCGAGACGGCGCTGGACCGTGTGGTGGAGACCCTCATCGGCGCCGTGGTCGGCCTGCTGTTCAACGTGGTCTTCGTACCGCCGGTGTGGACGCAGTCCGCGAGCGAAGCCATCGAGGATCTGGCCGGCCGTCTGCGCCGCCTGCTCCGCCGCGTCGGCGAGGAACTCGGCCGCCACACCCCGGTGGAGGACGCCGCGGAACGGCTTCGGGAAGCGCGGCGCCTCGACCACGACATCGTGCAGGTGGACGCGTCGCTGGCGCAGGCCGAGGAGAGCCTGAAGCTCAACCCGCGGGTCAAGGAAGCGCTGCTCTCCCGAGTCGTGCTGCGGACCGGTCTCGACACCCTGGAGATCTGCGTCGTGGTGCTGCGCGTCACCGCCCGGACCCTGACCGACCTCGCCGCGAACCGGGAGCACGAACCGCTCTTCCCGCCCCAGGAGGCCGCCGCGCTGGAGGAGTTGTTCGCCCATCTGGCCGGAGCGGTCAAGGCGTTCACCGTCCTCATCACCAGTGACGTCACCGCGGACGCGGACACGGCGGAGGCCCGGCTGCTGGAGGAACTCTCCGCGGCCCGTGAGGCCCGGGACCGCGTTGCGGACCTGCTGCTCACCGGCGTGCAGAACCATCCGCGGCAGTGGCAGCTGCACGGCGCCCTGCTCGCCGAGATCGACCGGATGCTCGACGAACTCGACGTGGAGAAGCGGTCGGTGCGGCTCGCGGAGGAGCTCGACCGCTACACGCGCGAGATGGTCGACCGGCACCCGCGGCTGACGAAGGCCGCCGAGCGCGTCCGCCTCCCCGTCCCGGGCAGATCGCGCAAGCACCCGCCGGGGCGGTGAACCGACCCGCCCGCTACCGGGCGGTGCCGGCCGTGCCGGCCGTGCCCGCCGACTCGGCCGTGTCCGCCGTGCCCGCCGACTCGGCCGTGTCCGCCGTGCCCGCCGACTCGGCCGTGTCCGCCGTGTCCGCCGACTCGGCCGTGCCCGCCGCCAGGGCCGGAATGACGCCGCCCGCCCGTACGACCTCCCGCTGCCGGGCGGAGAGACGGTGCCTCACCGCGTACGCCTCGTCGCGGGTGACGTTCCGCAGCCGCAACGTTCCTCCTGCCGCGTCCGCCTCCTCCCCGAGGGCGTCGCGCAGGCCGTCGAGGCGGAGCACGTCGCCTCTGCTGATGCGCTCGCCGTCGCCGCAGTCCTCGAACTCCAGCGGCAGCACACCGAAGTTGACGAGGTTCTGCCAGTGGATGCGCGCGAAGGACTTGGCGACGACGGCACGCAGCCCGAGATGGCGCGGCGTGATCGCGGCATGCTCCCGCGAGGAACCCTGGCCGTAGTTGTCACCGCCGACGACGAAGTGCCCGTTGCCGCTCCCCTGCCCGGCCGCCTCCGCAGCCCTCCGCGGATAGTCCGGGTCGAGGCGGGCGAAGGTGAACTCGGCGAGCTTCGGAATGTTCGACCGGTACGGCAGCGCCCGAGCGCCGGCCGGGGAGATCTCGTCCGTGGAGACATCGTCGCCCGCCTTCAGCAGCACCGGGCCCTCCAGGGTCTCCGGCAGCGGGTCGAATTCGGGCAGCTCGGAGACGTTCGGTCCGCGTTCGAGTTCCACGCAGGCCGCGTCGCCGACGGGAAGCGGCGCCTCCAGCATCTGCGTGTTCACGGCGGCCGGCTCCGGCAGTTCGATGTTCGGCGCCTCCATCCCCGCGTCGGCGGCCCAGTCGCGCGGGTCGGTGATGACGCCGGTCAGCGCGGAGGCGACGGCCGTCTCCGGGGAGCACAGCCACACGGAGTCCTCCTCCGTCCCCGAACGCCCGGGAAAGTTGCGGGGGAACGTGCGCAGCGAGTTGCTTCCCACGGCCGGCGCCTGCCCCATGCCGATGCAGCCGAGGCAGCCGCTCTGGTGCAGCCGGGCACCGGCGGAGACGAGGTCGAGGGTGCCGCCGGAACGGGTGAGGTCCTGGAGGATCTCGCGCGACGTCGGGTTGACGTCGAGGCTCACGCCGTCGGCGGTGCGGCGCCCCGCGACCATGGCCGCGGAGACGGCGAAGTCCCGCAGCCCGGGATTGGCGGAGGAGCCGATCACGGCCTGGTCGACGGGCCGGCCCGCGACCTCGCGTACGGACACCACGTCGCCCGGCGAGGAGGGCCGGGCGATGAGGGGTTCGAGGGACGAGAGGTCGATCTCCTCGTCGAGGTCGTAGACGGCGCCGGGCTCCGCGGTGAGCGGGACGAAGTCCTCCTCGCGGCCCTCGGACCGCAGGAAGCCCCGCACGGCGTCGTCGGAGGGGAAGACGCTCGCGGTGGCGCCCAGTTCGGCGCCCATGCCGGCGATGACGTGCCGGTCCATCGCGGACAGGGAAGCCAGGCCCGGGCCGTGGTATTCGAGGACGCGGTTGACGGCGCCCTTGACTCCGTGGCGGCGCAGCAGCTCCAGGATGACGTCCTTGGCGCTCACCCACGGCGGCAGCTCTCCCGTCAGGCGGATGCCCCAGATCCGTGGCATACGCACGTACAGGGGGCGGCCGGCCATGGCCAGCGCCACCTCCAGCCCGCCGACGCCGATGGCCAGCATGCCGAGCGAACCGGCCGCACACGTATGGGAGTCGGAGCCCGCGAGGGTCTTGCCGGGAACGCCGAAGCGCTGCATGTGGGTGGGGTGCGAGACGCCGTTGCCCGGCTTGGAGTACCAGAGGCCGAAGCGGCGGGCGGCGGAACGCAGGAACGCGTGGTCCTCGGCGTTGCGCTCGTCGGCCTGGAGGATGTTGTGGTCCACGTACTGGACGCTGACCTCGGTACGGACCCGGTCCAGGCCGAGCGATTCCAGCTCCTGCATCACCAGCGTCCCGGTGGCGTCCTGGGTGAGGGTCTGGTCGATGCGCAGACCGATCTCCTCGTCGGGCCGCGCCTCGCCTTCGACCAGGTGGCCGTCGATGAGGCGCTGCGTCACGGTTCCCCGGGCGGCGCGGCCCGTGACCGTCGTGAGCGCCTCCTCGTCCGCGCCGGCCATGGCGGGGCTCCCTCCTGCTGTGGTGTGCTCCGGTGCTCGCCTTCGGCTACCCGGCGGGACGGTGTTGTACGTGCGGGGGAAATCACGGAGTCCGGAACCGGCACCCGAGAACCCTCCGGAAGGGAGCGGCGCCGGCGCCTTCCCAGGGATTCGTCAGCGGCGGAGGTCGCGCTTGCGCTGTTCGTCGAAGTCGCCCACGGACAGCGGGTCTCCGGGCAGGGACGTGTTGCCCGGGCGGGCCCGCAGGCCGTCGAGCATGAGCCCCATGGCGCGTTCCGCGGCGGCACCGGCCGAGCCGTCGGGCGGGTCGGGAGCGCGGCGCAGCAGGAGCGAGAGCAGGGCGGCGACGTCGCCGGTGCCGATGTCGCGGCGCAACGTCCCCTCCTCCTGGGCCGCCTTCACCACCCGGTCGAGGACGCCGAGCAGCTCGTCGCGGAACCGGCCCGTCCCGGGGTCGTCCCGGACGGTTTCGCGGACCAGCCGGGAGTGGACGGCGAGCTGGACGCTCAGCTGAAGCTCCTGGGAGCTGCACAGCATCCGTACGAGCGCCTCCCACGCGCCCGGCTCCTCGGCGACCGCCGCGCGGGACTCCTCCAGCACGCGGGCGAAGGTGTCCCGGGCGACGGCGCGGATCAGGGCCTCCCGGTCGGGGAAACGCCGGTAGAGCGTGGCGACTCCGACGGAGGCCCGGCGGGCGACGTCCTCCATCGGTACGTCGGGCCCGCGGAGGGTGAACATCTCCTTGGCGGCCGCGAGGATCTTCCGCCGGTTGCGCAGCGCGTCCGCCCTCAGCGGCGTTCCGGAGCCGGTGCCGGTACCGGTCGCCGAAGCGGACGCGGTGCCGGACACCGCGGACGCCGCTTGCGTCTCCGAGCAGGACCCCGCGTCCGTCACGTAGCCCGTCACTGCATCGGTCTCCGAGTCCGTCACGGACCCGGAGCTTGCGCTGGAGCTGGAGCCGGCCGCCATGTCCCCGCCTTTCCACGGAAGTTGGCTGATTCTTTCACCTCGCCATGTGGACGAAAATCATCCACTTAACTACCGTGAAACGGCGCCCTGTTGAAGATCCGCCACGTGAAGTCCATGTCCCTGATTGGGGTTCCATGACGAGCGATCAGCCCACGGTGACGCTCCCCGTCCCGCGTACGTGCCCGTTCTCACCGCCCGCGGAGTACGAGCGGATGCGCGAGAGAGAACCGGTCTCCCGCGTCGCCCTGCCCGGCGGCCGCACCGCCTGGGCGCTGACCCGGCACGAGGACGTACGGGCGATGCTGGCCGACCCGCGCTTCAGCTCCGACCGCACCCGGCCAGGCTTCCCCGTGCTCGTCGAGGGGCAGCAGCAACTGGCCGCACGGTTCCGGCTGTCGCTGATCTCGATGGACCCGCCCGAACACGGCCAGGCCCGCCGGGCGGTGGTCGGCGAGTTCACCGTCAAGCGGATGGCGGCGCTGCGGCCGCGCATCCAGCAGATCGTGGACGAGCACGTGGACGCCCTGCTGGCCGGCCCCCGTCCGGCCGACCTCGTCCGCACGCTGTCGCTGCCGGTCCCGTCCCTGGTCATCTGCGAGCTGCTGGGAGTGCCGTACGCCGACCACGAGTTCTTCCAGTCACGCTCGGCGCGGCTGCTGCGCCGGACCGAGCCGATGGCCGGACGCGAGCAGGCCCGCGACGAACTCCGCACGTACCTCGACGAGTTGATCACGGCGAAGGAGCAGGACCCCACCGACGACCTGCTCGGCAGGCAGGTGCTCAAGCAGCGGGAGACGGGCAGGGGCGACCACGCGGACCTGGTGAGTCTCGCCGTGCTGCTGCTCATCGCGGGACACGAGACGACGGCGAACATGATCTCACTGGGCACGCTCGCCCTCCTGGAGCACCCCGGCGAGCGGGCACGGCTCGGCGAGGACCCGGACGCCGTGCCGGACGCCGTCGAGGAACTGCTGCGCTACTTCAGCATCGTCGACGCCGTCACCTCCCGGGTGGCCACGGAGGACGTCGAGATCGGCGGAGCGCTCATCCGGGCCGGTGAAGGCGTGCTCGGGCTCGGCAGCTCCGCGAACCACGACCCCGCCGTCTTCCCCCGCCCCGGCGAACTCGACGTCGGGCGCGGCGACCGGCACCACGTGGCCTTCGGGTACGGCGCCCATCAGTGCCTCGGCCAGAACCTGGCGCGGATGGAGCTTCAGCTGGTCTTCGAGACCTTGTTCCGGCGCGTTCCGGGACTGCGCCTCGCCGCGCCCGTGGACGAACTGCCCTTCAAGGACGACAGCACCGTCTACGGACTCCACGAACTGCCGGTCACCTGGTAGCCGTGGCAGCGCCCGCCCCGACACCCGAAGACGGCACAGGAGAAGGAGAACCGATGCGCATCGTCGCGGACACCACGCTTTGCGTCGGCGCGGGCCAGTGCGTGCTCAGCGAGCCCTCGGTGTTCGACCAGGACGAGGAGGACGGCACCGTCCTCGTCCTGGCCGAACGGCCCGCGGAGGCCGCACTGGACGGCGTGCGGGAGGCGGTCGGAACATGTCCCAGCCAGGCGCTCTCCCTCACGGAGGAGTGACGGGGAGCGGGGCGGTCGTGCCGGGCCGGGGCGCGGTCCGTCATCCCGCCTGGCCGCTGTCCTTCAGTGAGCCCCAGCCGTGCCACCGGTCGATCTCGATCCACGCACTGACCCTGCCGCGGGCGCGCTGCGGATACCGCTTGCCCAGATAGTGGTTCGCGAGCCGGTCGATGTCGGTCAGCCCCTCGTCGTCACGGAATTCGGTGACCCGGCCGATGAGACTCACGTGGGTGTACCAGTTGCCCTCGTCGAGGACGGTGAGGGTGACGCGGGGATCGTTGCGCATGTGTGCCAGCCGCTTGCGGCCCTCGTCCATGTTGACCAGGACCCGGCCCCGCTCCCACAGGTACCAGGTGGCCGTGGACACCGGCTGGCCGTCGGACCGCAGCGTCGTGATGACGGCCGGGTTGGCCTTCTCCAGCACGGCCACGGCCTCGTCGGGAAGCGGCGGTTTCGACATGGGCGGACTCCTCGGCTGTCGTGTCTGCTGCTGCGTTTCCGTTGTGACGCGTAGCCGCGTACCCGGAGGCACGGCCGCGTACCCGGAGACCCACGTCCGGGCACCGGCAGGGCGGGCGTTCACAGCAGCACGACGGCGGTGGCGAGGACGAAGGTGTACCACCACTCCACGAACCGCTGCGTGCGGTGGTCCTGCGCCGGTGTGCGCAGCAGCAGGACGCGGGCGGCGAGCAGCAGGCTCAGGCCGGCCAGTGCCGCGTCGATGGCGGCCGTCCACCAGTGGAACCCGGCGGGCTCCACCATCACGAAGTGCGTGACGGGAAGCAGCACCGCGAAGCTGCCGGCGAAGTAGAGGCGGCAGGGAAGGTCGCCGAGGACGACGGGCATCGTGCGCCGTCCCAGGGTCAGGTCGCCCTCCACGTCCCGCAGATCCTGGACGCCGATGATCAGGAACGTCATCGCGGCCATGGTGAGGATCCAGTGCCACACGGTCGTCGTGAGGGGCGTGACCATCTGCCAGGCGGGGGCGAGCTGGGAGACGACGCCGAGGGCGATCAGGAGGTTCTTGACGAACCAGTGCCGGTGGCCTCCCCACGCGTAGTGGAGCATGAACAGCAGCTGCCACAGCAGAGCCCACTCCACCACGCCCAGGAGCAGGCCGACTGCGGGAAAGAGCACGTGGACGGCGGCCAGGCGGCGTTTCGCCCCGCGCATGGTGCTGTCCCCGGTGACCAGGGGACGGAAGGGCTTGTTGAGCCTGTCCTCCTCCACGCCTGTTATCTGGTTGATGAGGCTCGACCCGTAGATGAAGAGCCAGAAGTACAGCACGGCCCCCGCCAGGGTGACGGCGGCGGCGAACGGCCCGAGCCCCGCGTTCCGTACGGCCGCGACGACGAAGCAGGACGCGGGTACGACGGTCGACCACAGGTCGTTGCTGTTGAAGCGGTAGCTGATGAAGATCTCGCGCCACAGGTGGGCGGGCAGCCGGCTCAGCGCCGCCACGAGGCCCCGCTGGTTCCCGGGCGCCGCGTCGCCCGCCGCCTTCTCCCCTGCCGCCTTCTCCCCTGCCGGCTTCCCGACCGCCGGGGTCCCGTTCCCGGTCCCGTTCTCCGCCCAGGCCCGGGGCCGGGGCCAGGCCCGGATCCGGGACGGGGGACGGGGCCGGGTCCGGGCCGCCGCCCGGGTCTTCGGACCGCTCCCGGTCCTGGTGATGCGCGGGGCTCCGATGCGAGCCGCCGGGCCCCCACCCGGCTCGCCTCCGGGGGATGCCTCCGCGTCCGGGTACTCCTGTCCGTCGAGCATGGTCGTCGCGCCTTCCGTGAAGAACCTCGGTGGTGCTTCTGGCAGCTGCTGCGTGCGGACGTGCGAGTTCGGTCCGTACGTGGGCAGACGCGCGACGTGCCCCTGCTCCCCCTCCCCGTACGGTCCGGGCCGGCTGGAGCGGCCCATGGTCGAGTCCCCCCGGCCGGGGCCGCGGGAGGGACGGCCGGGCTCACCGCCCGCCGCCCCCGCCGCCGCCCAAGACCGGCCGGAGAGGGGCTAACCCGCCGGCCGGCCGAGCCGTACGGGCAGCGTGGTGACGCTGTTGGAGAACATCGAGGGCACCGGGTCGAGGGTCCCCGGTACGGCTCCGAGGATCATGTCCGGGAAGCGCGCGAAGAGTTCACGCAGCGCGATGGTCGCCTCCAGCCGCGCGAGGGGTGCACCGAGACAGGCGTGCACGCCGTGCCCGAACGAGAGGTGCCGTGCCTGTTCGCGGCTGATGTCGAAGGTGTCCGCGTCGGGGCCGTGCTGCTGCGGGTCCCTGCCGACCGCGCTGTACGGGGCCATGATCGGCTCGCCCGCCGGGATGGTGACACCGGCGATCTCGATGTCCTCCGTCGAGTACCGGAAGGGGAAGTTGCCGATGGGCGCCTCCCACCGCAGCGTCTCCTCGACCACCGCGGGCCACATGTCCTCCTCGCCCTTGGTGAGGGCCAGTTGGTCCGGGTGCGTCAGCAGCGCGCGCACGGCGTTCACGATCAGGCTGAGCGTGGTCTCGTGCCCGGCCGAGAGCATCACGAGGAGCGTGCCGACGAGTTCCTCCGGCGTCAGCGCGTCCGGCTCGGCCTCCCGTGCGGAGATGAGGGCGCTGGTGAGGTCGTCCCCCCGTTCCCTGCCGCGCAGTTCGACGACGCGGGCCAGCAACTGGTAGACGGCGATCTGGTTCGCGCCGACGACCTCCGGGGACAGGTCGGAGCGGAAGATCTTGTCAACCGCCTCGCGCAGCTCCGGACGTTCGTGGTCCGGGATGCCGAAGAGATCGCTGATGACCTGCATGGGCACCGGGTAGGCAAAGTGCTTGCGCAGGTCGACGGTGCCGTCCGGGTCCGCGTGCGACGGCAGCGCCTGAAGGAGGTTCTCGACGATCTCGGAGGTGCGGGGCCGCAGATCCTCCACGCGGCGTGCCGTGAAGGTCTGGCTGACGAGCTTGCGCAGCCGGCGGTGCTCGGCGCCGTCCGCCGTCACCATGTTGGTGACCTTGACCATGCCGATCAGCGGCCAGTCGTCGGGGATCTCGCCCCGCTGCATGGCGCCCCAGTTGTGCCAGTCCTTGGAGATGCGCGGGTCCATCACCAGGTCGTTGAGGAGGTTGTGGCGCGTGACGCTCCACGCCTCCACGTCCCCCGGCAGTTTCACGCGCACCACCGGGCCGAGCCCGCGCAGTCTCGCGGCCTCCCCCTGGTGGTCGCGGCCGTGGGGGTCCAGTTCCAGGACGGGTACGCCCGGTGCGGATGATGCCTGGTCGGCCGTCATACGGTCTCTCCAATGGGACGGGCGGCGGATGCCGGCGCGGTGCGGATCTCGTGGGGTACGGCGAAGGCGACGGGCAGTCGGGTCGGGCAGCGGGTCCACGGCGACGGGTTCCAGGTGACCTCGCCGGGCGTGACGGTCAGCCGCAGGCCGGGCAGCAGGTGCAGCGCGGTGTCCACGGCGGTACGGGTGATCACGCGGGAGGTGTCCTGCGCGGGGCACATGTGCGGTCCGGCCGAATAGGCCACGTGCGCACGGTTGTTGGCCGGACGGTGTCCGCCCGGCGCGAGAGCCGGGTCCGAGTTGGCGGCGGAGAGCCCGAGGATGAGCACGTCGCCGTGGCGGATGAACTGGCCGCCCAGTTCGATGTCGCGCAGCGCGTAGCGCGCGGGCATGTGCGTCATGGGCGGTTCGCGCCACAACACCTCGTCGAGGGCGTCGTCCACGCCGAGCTGGCCGCTGCGCAGACGGTCGTCGAACGAGGTGTCCGTGATCATCCGGTAGAGGGTGTGCGCGATCCAGCAGGTCGTGGTCTCGTTCCCGGCGGAGATCATCACCACCATGGACTGGAGGACTTCGGGATCGTCCTGAAGGTTCGGGTGGTTCATCAGGGCGGTCGTCAGATCGTCGGTCGGGTTCGCCTGCCGCTCACGCAGGGTGTCGAAGAGGATCTGCTCGAAGCTGCGGTTGCCGACCTGGGAGTCGGTCTGGCTGCTGAACAGCGCGATCAGGGCGGCGCGCAGCTCGTGGCCCTGACGGGTGTCGAGCCCGAAGAGTCTCGCGACGGCCAGCATCGGCACGTACGCCGCGTAGTCGGCGACCAGGTCGGCTTTGCCGAACTGGGCGAAGGTGTTGATGAGTTCCTTGCAGATGCCCTGCACCTGACGGCGCAGCGCGCGGTGGTTGATGCGTCCGACTCCGTCGTCCAGGGGCTGCCGCAGGCGCCGGTGCTCCTGCTGGTCGGCGCCGATGACGTTGGGCCGGTAGGCCATCATCGGCAGCAGCCCCGAGTCGGGGGACACGATGCCGTCGTTGAGGTCCCGCCAGTTGCGCGCGTCACGCGAGAAGAGCGCCTCGCGTTCGGTGATGATGCGCAGCTGTTCGAGACCCATCACGAGCCACCCGGGCACCCCGGGCTCCAGCTCGACGGGGGCCACCGGGCCGTACTGGAGACGGAGTTGGTGGTAGATGCGGTGCGGGTCTCTGGACTGGGTGATGTCCGTGAGCGAGACGAGCGTCCCGGAGTCGAAGGGACGCGTCGGTGCCGGTGTGGTCACGCAACCTTCTCCTGAGCTTTGATGCGGGCGGCGTACTCGACGAGGGAGATCAGTGCCTGCGTCGAGGAATGACGGTCGCGGGCGTCGACGTGGACGAGCGGAGTCTCCGGAAGCAGGTCGAGCGCCTCGCGCAGATCCGCCTCGCTGTAGTGAGCCGAATCCGGGAACTGGTTGATGGCGACGGCGAACGGGAGGCTCCGCACGTCGAGTTGGTCGAGAATCTCGAAGCTGTCCTCGATCCTTCTCGTGTCGACGAGCACCAGCAGCCCGATCGACCCGATGACCAGCCCCTCCCACAGGTCCCAGAAGCGGCGCTGGCCGGGCGTGCCGAAGAGGTAGAGCACCATCCGGGAGCTGAGCGTGATCCGCCCGAAGTCCATGGCCACGGTCGTGGCGGTCTTCCCCGACAGTCCGGTGAGGTCGTCCACGCCGGTGCTGGCCTGGGTGATGGTCTCCTCGGTGCGCAGCGGATCGATCTCGCTGACGCTCCCCACGAGCGTCGTCTTGCCCACCCCGAACGAGCCGACGACGAGGATCTTCAGCGCCTGGTCGACAGTGGGTGCCAGGTAGCGCCTCTCAGGCGCTGAGTTGTCTGCGGAGTCCATCCAGTACCTCTTGGAGTATGTGCACGTCGGGAAGCTGCGCCTTGGGGACCTGGGAACGAGTGGTCAGGTAACCGGCGTCGATCAGGTCGCAGGCGAGGATCGTGACGACGCTGACCGACAGGCCCAGGTGCGCCGCGGACTCCGCCACGGAGAGCCTGTTGCGGCACATCTGCCACAGCATCCGTTCCTGCCGGCTGGCGGTCACCGGGAGTTCGGTGCCGTCGGGGTCGACGGACTCCAGCAGCGTCTCGACCGCCAGCCGTTGACGAGGGCGAGCGCGCCCGCCGGTCAGCACGTAGGGGCGCACAGGTCCCCTTCTCGGTCCTCTCGGTCGGGTCACGTCGCTGAGTGCCTCCTCGGCGGGCTGCCCTGGTGGTCGCCGAACCGCTGCACCTGGAGCACCATCTGCGAGGCGATCACTCCCGGGTCGACCTTGTTGCTGGTGATCACCGCGAGGCGCGACCCGTCCCCTGCTCCGCGCAGGAAGAGGAAGCCGCCTTTCCACTCGACCATGTGCTGTTTCAGTCCGCCTTCGCCGAAGCGCCCCGCCAGGCTGACGCCCAGCGACTGGAGCCCGGCCGCCGCCGCGGCGAGCGTGTCGGCCTCGTCGACGCCGAGGTCGTTCGTACGGGCGCGGACCAGCCCGTCGGCGCTGAGGACCACCGCGTGCTGGACGCCGGGGACATCAGCTACGTCACTGAGCATCCAGGACTGGTCGTGCGCGGCTGCTTCGTGACTCATCGGTGGTCGTCCCCCTGGGGCGAATCGGTTTCATCATCGGTCGAAGAGGTCCGGCCTCCCAGCACGAAGGAGCTCATGAAGGAAGCGGCGGCTTCCGGGTCCTCGTCGCTGCCGACACTGGTCTGCTCTGTCTCGACGGGAGCGGCGGGGCGTGAATTGCGCGGCGAGCGCCTGCGCGGCAGGCCCACGGCGGGAGCTTCCGGACCCGAGGGGTCCGCGGAGCTCTCGGTCCGCTCCCGGGTGAACGCGGAAGCGGGCTCGGGGGCGGGCTCGGGAGCGGGCGCCGGCGTACGGACCGGCGCGGCCTCCTGCGGACGGGGGCGCACCGGGAGGGGGTTCTCCCTCCGCTCGGCGTGTTCGGTCTGCTCCGCCACCGGTTCTTCGGCCTCCCGGCCGGCGGTGCCTTCGGGCACGGGCATCGTGTACACCGGGTCGATCGCTTCGAGGAGGTCCATGGGAACGAGTACGACGGCGCGGATGCCTCCGTACGGTGAACGCCCCAGGCTCACCCTGATCTTGAGCCGGCGTGCGATGTTGCCGACCACCGCCAGGCCCACCTGCGGGGTCTGGAGGTCGCGGATGCTCACGTCGCGCGGGCCGGCGACGAGTTCGAGGGCCTTCTGGAGGCGGGCCTCCGTCATGCCCGTACCGCGGTCGTCGATCTGGATGACGGCTCCGGACGGAACGGCCTCCAGCTGCGCGGTGACCTCCTTGCTGCTGGGGCTGTAGGTAGTCGCGTTCCCCAGGATCTCCGCGACGAGGTGGATGAGCCATTCGGCCGCGAAGTCCTTGACGCCCAGGTCGGGATCGCCGCCGATGACCACGCGCTGGTAGTCGGTGATCTGGCCGCCGGCGGCGCGGACGATGTCCGTGAGGGGGACCGTCTCCTGCCACTGCTGCCCGGTCCACGAACCGCCGAGGATGCGCAGGCTCTGCGCGTGGTGGGCGAAGGTCGTCGCCAAGTGGTCGATTTCGATGCCGAGTTCGGGCAGTCCCGGTTCCGGCCGGTCGATCAGCGCGCCGGCCTTCTCCTGGATCTGGAGACCGCCCGTCTGGAGCCGCTGGGCGAGGAAGACGATCGCGTGCTCACAGGCGTCCTGGATGTCGACGAGCTCCTCGTCGACCTCGTCGAGCGCGCCGCTGAGCAGCTTCGCCGTCTGGGGGCTCAGGTTGGGGAGGGGGGAGTCGGGCTTGCGCCGCTCCGTGAGCACGACGTGCAGATCGCGGCACCACGTCTCGAGGGACTCGTGGAAGGCTTCGAACTGGGACTGCGACCAGGTCTGCCACTGTTCCGTCAGGCGCGCCCTCTCCGAGCCGACCTGGAGGTCGGCGGCGCGCTGCACCTGCTCGGCCTGCTCCGTGCAGCGGTCTGCATGGCGTATGTCCTCACGGTGCATCCGCCAGAGGTGCGGCAGGCACGCCAGAAGTCCCACGGCCGCGACGGATCCGCTCGCCATTACCGCGGGGGACCTCGTCCACCAGCTGACCATCTGCGCGATGACCGCGACAGCCGCGAGCAAAAGCGCGGCCGGCCACACGGTCTGGCGTCTGAACCCTGTCCGGTCTGTTAAAGATTCGGTACTCAATAGGTTGACCGCAACTTTCAGTTATCGATGACAAGTGGAGCGGGCTGACGCGGCGTCAGTGTAGATGCCGTCACCCTGAGTGGGAAGCTCGGGCAGAAGGAAGTTGAGAGCCTGTTTCAATCGCCGCGGCAACAGCCATCGGCGCTCATTCAATAAGCCTGTGACTTGCGATTTCTCCAGGCGCGGAGGCCGGGCGATTCCGTTGTGCCGTCAAACGGAGGCGCAGGCACCGCAGTGGGCGCAGGGCTGGTTCCGCGCCTGTACTTCTCCCCCCGCATTCCTTTCGCCGCTGGTGAGCGGAACGCACGGGTGACGCCGGGCAATGCCTCCGTGCGCGGCCGCCCCGGCGAATGCGCGCGGCAACCCCGACCGATCGCCCACCAACAGGAACAATTCTCGCCAGCATCATGAGAGCGGATCAGCGAGAAAAACAACAGAAATGAGAGAAACAACAAAAACAAGAGGAACACGAGAGAAACAACGGAAAACCCGTTGGAACGGCCCGTACTCGGGTCGGATCGGTGCAACAGGCGTGCATCGCCCGCGGGAAGACCGTCTGCTGAACCGATCCGGCCCGTCGGACGGGGCTTTCCCGCGGTCTCACACCTGTCATGGCGACGTGTACCCGAGTTCGCCCGCTGAATCCGGCCGGCCGTTCGGGAATCCCGGCAGCCGCTCCGGAGGTTCCTCGGTTCCTCGGGGGGACGGCAACCGGCCCCGCCCGGCTCGGCTCGGCGCACGAGTCGGTCTCGCCTCCCGTCCCCGCAGTCCTGAACAGGCGTGCGGGCCCCGGTACGTTCGGGGCCCGCAGCCGCCACGGGCGACGGCCCGCGCGCGTCAATGCCGCGCGGGCTTCAACGGCCTGTGCGGGTCAATGCCCCATCCGCAGGCCCTGCTTGTCGGCACCCCTGCTGAGCACCGCCTTGCGTATCGTGCGGAACGCCTCCGCCCGGCCCGTGCCCGCGTCGCGGGCGTTCGCCTGGCTCAGGTCGACGACGCTGATGCGGGGCGAGTTCTGGACGAAGAAGGGGATGTACTCGGCCTTCCTGACCGACCATTCGCCCGCGCGCCCCTGACTCGCCGCGTCCTTTCCGGACTTGGAACCCTTCCGGCCCTTGTGATCCTTGTGGCCCTTCGCGTCCCGGGCCCCGTCCGCGTGGGCCGCCGGCCTGCCCGCCTTGGGCGGCACGAACGTGAAGCGGGCGGCCGAACTCATCGATCCGCGCGGGTCGTTCATCTTGCCCGCGAGCTGGTCGCCCATCCCGTAGACGACCCACGTGCCGTTGACCTTCTCGTACGGCTGCGGCACATGGGCGTGGGTGCCGATGATGAGGTCGATGTCCTTGCGGCCGGCGGCGTCGCGGGAGGCCGTGAGCTGCTTGGCCAGCTTCTTCTGGCGGCTGTCGGGCTCCTGCTGCCACTCGGTGCCCCAGTGCATGCTCGTCACGACGACGTCGGCACCGGCCCGGCGGGCGGCGCGGGCGTCGGCGATGATCCGCTTCGGCTCCATGAGGTTCACGGCCCACGGCTTGTTCTTCGGTACGGGGAGGCCGTTTGTTCCGTAGGTGTACGCGAGTTGGGCGACCTTCGCGCCGCCCGCCTTCATCATCGTGATGTGGCTGCGTCCGCGGGCCGACGCCGCCGAACCGGCGTGCTTCAGGCCCGCCTTGTCCATCTCGGTGACGGTGCGGCGGACGCCGTCCATGCCGTCGTCCATGGTGTGGTTCGAGGCCGACGAGCAGCTCTCGTAGCCGGTTTCCTTGATCGCCTCGGCCACGTCCGGGGGCGTCTTGAATGCGGGGTATCCGGTGAACGGGCCGCCTCGGGGGCCGTAGACGGTTTCCATGTGGCATATCGCCAAGTCGGCCTTCGACGCCACAGGCTTGGCGCCCGCGAGCATCGTGCGGAAGTCGTATCCGGAGCCGGCGGCGTCCGTGCGGGCCTGACGTATGACGGAGTCGTGGGCCAGGATGTCCCCGGTGGCGACCAGCGTGAACGGCCGCTGCGAGGCCGTCGCGGACGCCTCGCTCTTCGCCGCGGCATCGTCCCCGCGGCCCTCCCCCTGCCGGTGGCCGTGCTGGCTGCCGCAGCCGGCGACGACCCCCAGCAGCACAGTCGTGGCGGTGACCAGAGTGGCGTGACGTATGTACGTGCTCATGGCGGGCTCTCGCTTTCTCAGAGAAAGTCGACAAACCCACATATATGGGGGTGCGGAGGTGCCCGCGCGGCCGCGCCGCCATACGGCGCAACACGGGCGCCCGCCCGTGTCCCGCTCCCCGGAACGTGCGTCCGGTCATGGGGAAAGGCACACGGAACGTACTCGCGCTCTCGGGCGGGGCCGCGCCCGTGAGCGCCCGGCCCCGCCCGCGGACTCCCCGCGCAGCCAGGCCGCATTGCGCACGCCCCGGACACGCGTCGGCCCCGCGGCCACCGAGTGGATTCCCAGGGCTGCGGGGCCGGTCGGGGCGTCGCGCAGCGGAGGCGCGGCACACTCCGGACGGGCGGTTACGGCTTCCGGCCGACGCCCCCGTACATCGCCACGTCCTCCGCGTCGAGCCTCGTCCCCGGAAGCCAGCGGGAGCAGGCGACGACGCCGGGCTCCAGCAGCTCCAGCCCGTCGAAGTAGCGCTCCACCTGCGAGGGAGTGCGCTGGGTCAGCTTCGGCGTCCCGTTCGCGTTCCAGAACGCGACGGCCGCATCCACGTCCGGCATCTCCGGTGAGGTGATGGTGTGCGAGAGGACGAGGTGACTGCCCGCCGGCAGCGCGTCCATCAGCCGCCGCACGATGGCGTACGACTCCTCGTCGTCCTCGATGAAGATGACCACGCCGAGCAGGATGAGCGCCACGGGACGGCTCAAGTCCAGTGTTTGCGCGGCCTGTTCGAGGATGGTGTCGACGTCCCGCAGGTCGCAGTCGAGGTAGGACGTCCTCCCCTCAGGGGTGCTGGTGAGCAGCGCCTGCGCGTGCACGAGCACGATCGGGTCGTTGTCCACGTACACGACGCGGCTGTCGGGCGCGACCCGCTGCGCCACCTCGTGGGTGTTGTCGGCCGTCGGCAGGCCCGTGCCGATGTCCAGGAACTGCCTGATGCCGAGCTCCCCCGCCAGATGCGACACGGCGTGCCCCAGGAAGCGCCGGTCGGCCCGGGCGTATTCGCCGATGCCCGGGTGGAGCCTGCGTATCTGGTCGCCGGTCTCGCGGTCGACCTCGTAGTGGTCCTTGCCGCCCAGCCAGTAGTTCCACACGCGGGCGGTGTGCGTGATGCTCGTGTCGATCCTGTCCCGTACGTCCTCGGACGTACGGTGCCCCGGCCCTTCGCTGCTCAACTGTGCCCCCTCGTGGAAGGACGCCACAAGTTCCGCCCCGCTGGGGGCTGTTGCTCGTACCGTCCGCGCGGATGATGCAGAGGTTAACGCCTGAAACGGACACCGGCTCCCCCGCCGGCGGACATCGCCGGCGGTCCTGCCGGACGCGTCCGGACGAAGGGGTGACATGAGCCGCTCCACCGCCCGCAACCCTGTCGTTACCGCAACCCTCCTGACGGACTACGCGCGTTGACCGTAGGCTGCGAGCGCTCGGGCAGACCAGAGAAGGGGAAGGGGAACCTCGATGACCGTGAAACCTCAACGGCGCAGACGCCTCAGCCGGCTGACCGCATGCGCCGCGGCGCTCGCGGCAGCCGCCGGCGTGCTCTCGGCGGCGATGCCCGCGGGCGCGGAGAGCAGCGACCGCGGGCACGGCCAAGGACGCACGGTCGACGTGCAGTTGCTCTCGTTCAACGACTTCCACGGCAACATCGAACCGCCCCCCGGCTCCTCCGGTGAGGTCTCCCACCAGAAGCCCGACGGTTCCACCGAGAAGGTGTCCGCGGGCGGCGCCGAGTATCTGGCGACGTCCCTGCGCAAGGCCCGCAAGGGCAACCCGTACAGCGTCACCGCCGCGGCGGGCGACCTGGTGGGAGCGAGCCCGCTGATCTCCGGCCTCTTCCACGACGAGCCCAGCATCGAGGCGTTCAACAAGATGGACCTCGACGTCGCGGGCGTCGGCAACCACGAGTTCGACGAGGGCCGCGCGGAGCTCGAACGTCTCCAGGAGGGCGGCTGCCATCCCAAGGACGGCTGCTCCGAGGAGGGCAAGGTCTTCCAGGGCTCCGACTTCCCCTATCTCGCGGCGAACGTGACGGACGAGAAGACCGGACGCCCGATTCTCAAGCCCTACTCGGTGTGGAAGAAGAAGGGCGTGAAGATCGGCTTCATCGGCGTCACATTGGAAGGCACGCCGGACATCGTCAGTGAAGAGGGCATCAGGGGCCTGAAGTTCCACGACGAGATCGAGACCGTCGACAAGTACGCCAAGAAGCTCGACAAGATGGGCGTGAAGTCCATCGTCGCGCTCATCCACGAGGGCGGCACGCCGGAGAAGCCCGAGTACAACTACGACTGCGACAGCCCCGGCCCGGGCGACGGCATCTCCGGCCCGATCACCGACATCGCCAAGGGCATCAGCCCGAAGGTCGACGCGCTGGTCACCGGCCACACCCACCAGGCGTACGCGTGCACGGTCCCGGACCCCTCCGGCAACCCCCGCACCGTCACCTCCGCCTCCTCCTTCGGCAAGCTCTACACGGACACCACGCTGACGTACGACCGCCGCAGCGGCGACATCGTCCGTACGGGCGTGAAGTCCGCCAACCACGTGGTGAGCCGCGAGCAGGCCAAGGCCGAGGACATGACCTCCCTCATCAAGCGCTGGGGCAAGCTGGCCGACCCCATCGCCGACAAGCCCATCGGCTACATCTCCGATGACATCGACGGCCGCGGCGCCGAGTCACCAGAGTCGCCGCTGGGCGACGTGATCGGCGACGCGCAGCTGGAGTTCATGGCTCCGGAGGACAAGGGCGGGGCGCAGCTCGCCCTGATGAACCCCGGCGGCATCCGCTCCGACCTCGTCTACAAGGCGTCGGAGGACGAGGGCGACGGTGTCGTGACGTACGGCGAGGGCTTCACGGTGCAGCCCTTCACCAACATGATGACGGCGATCGACCTGACGGGCGAACAGCTGATCACCGCACTCCAGCAGCAGGTCAGCGGGAACAACGAGGAGTCGCCGAAGATCCTCCAGGTCTCCGAGGGCTTCAGCTACACGCTCGACATGACGAAGTCCGGCAAGGACCGCATCGTGACCGACTCGGTGAAGCTGGACGGCGAGGCCCTCGACCCGGACAAGACCTACCGCGTCGCGATGAACGAGTTCCTGGCGGGCGGCAACGACGGCTTCCCGGTCTTCAAGGAGGGCAAGGACAAGCTCGTCGGCAAGTCGGACCTGGAGGCGCTGGAGGCGTACTTCGGCAAGCACTCATCCGAGTCCGACCCGCTTGCCCCGCCGAAGGCGGACCGCATCAAGGTCGTCCAGTAGCAGCGCGGAGCGGGACGGGCGCAGGACGCGCGCAGCACCCGGACGCCCTGCCCGGCGGGTCACACCGCCGGGCAGGGCGTCTCCTGTTTTCCGGGGCGGGCCCACGGCGGGCGTCCGGGGCCGGGCAGGGTCCGGTGCGGGAGCCGGGACCGGGCCGGTGGGGCAAGGGCGTCCGGGGCCGGGTCCGCATCCGTCGCCGGCCGGGGCTTCCGGAGTACCGGACTCGCCCCCGCCTCCCCGACACACCACTTCCGCCGGGGTTTGAGTCCGCGGGGACGTGCTACCCGATCCGGCGGCGGCGCGGTTCCCGCGGTCCGTGAAGACCGGACACCAGGGGCCCGCGCCGCGGCACGAATTCAGTCGTCCAGGAGTTTTCACATGACTACGGCACGAGAACTGATGACCCCCGGCGCCGACTGCGTCCAGTCGGACCAGTCGGCCGCCGACGCCGCCCGAATAATGACCCGGGACGGTGTCGGCGCCCTGCCGATCTGCGGTCCGGACGACAAGATCAAGGGTGTTGTCACGGACCGGGACATCGTCGTGAAGGTGCTCGGCCAGGGACGCGACCCCGGTTCCTTCCCGGCGGGCAGCCTCAATCAGGAAGAGGCCGTCACGATCGGCGCGGACGACGACGGTGAGGAGATCCTGGCCACGATGACGCGCCACAAGGTGCGCCGGCTGCCGGTGATCGACGGAAACCGCCTCGTCGGCATGGTCGCCGTCGCGGACGTGGCCCGGTCCCTTCCGAACGCCACGACCGGCGAACTGGTCGAGGCCCTGTCCGCCGACTGACAGCCCGGCACCAGGACCGCTGTTCACAGGACCCGCACAGGCGCGGAGGCCGCCCGGCCGCCAACGGCCGACGGTCTCCGCCTCGGAGCGGTCCCTCCGCTTCTCCCGACCGTCAAACCGACCACATCACCCGAGGAGCCATGCCATGGCCGTATGTGAGGTCTGCGGGAACGACTACGAGGCCGCCTTCGAAGTCCGGGCGGCAGGCGCGGTGCACACCTTCGACAGCATCGAATGTGCCGCGCAGAGGATGGCCCCGATCTGCGAGAACTGCGGGTGCCGCATCCTTGGCCACGGCCTGCAGGCCGAGGGGCGGTTCTTCTGCTGCGCCAACTGCGCACGCATGCAGGGGCGCATGGAACTGGCGGACAGCGTCTGACCCGTCCGGCAGTGGGACGCTCACGGCTGCCCCGCCGGATGTGCGGGCAGTGACGTGAGGACGAGATGACGAAGTGCGCGGGACGCCGCCGTTACCGAGCGGCGTCCCGCGCACTGTTGCGCCGTGCCTCGTCGCCTCGCCTCGCTGTTCTGCTGGCTCTCCTCGTTGCCGTGCCCGTCGCTGTGGCCCGTCGCTGTGGCCCGTCGTTGTGCCCGGCGGCCGTGCCTTGTCGGGTGCCGGACCTCGTCGCGCGGCGGGTCAGCCGACCGGGCTGCCCTTCTTGACGCCCAGGATCACGACCGCCTGGTAGTAGGTCCATGCGAGGGCGTTGCAGGAATCCTTCGTCGCGCCGTCGTATCCGGCGCAGGCGCGCTTGAGGTCTTCGTAGAAGGCGCTGTCGACGCGGGCCTTGTTGGCCTCGAAAGTGCCCTGGGCCTTGTAGTTGCGGTAGCCGAAGTCGTGCCGGATGCAGCCGTTCTCGAAGGGGAAGCCGAACGGGTTGTCAGGTGACGAGGAGCAGACGTCGGTCGACCAGTCGAAGTTGTAGGCCGCCCATGAACCCTGGTCGGCCCTGGCGGCAAGGAAGGCGTTCTGGCTCCCGGCGTCGGTCTGGGTCCAGCTGGCGAGGACCTGCGGCTTGTCGGCCGGGTCCGCGACAGCGGTTGTGGCGGTGCCGATGACGGCGAGGAGACTCGCGGACGAAACGAAGACGCCCGCGGCAAGTCTTCGACGCATTTCATACCTCCGTGGGGGGAGAGGTGGAGCAACATCGGAAACAGTTGAAGCCATGAGCATGACAGAACAAGCGCTTGTCAAATAGCCGCGTGCGCAGGATTCTTCGGTTCACCGCAACTCGCTGGGAGCACCTGTGGGGGCTGTGGTACGGACGGTGCCGGGGCGCACCACCGATGCGAGCGCGGCGATTGCGAGGGACGCCGGCACCAGCACACCGAGAGCGCCGGGAAGCCCGACGAGCGTCGCCAGCCCGCCGATCAACGGCGAGACGAGCAGCCAGCCGAGGTTGCCGGCGAACCCGATCTGCCCCATCGCCGGCGCCGGATCGCGCAACGCACCCGCCGCGGTGAACGCACCGGGGAAGACCGCGCTGATCCCCGCGCCCGCGACGACGAGCGCCACGAGCGCCGCCGCCGGAATCCCCAGCATCAGCGCCGCGGCCAGTACGGCGGCACAGCACAGCGTGCCCGCACGTATCAGCCGCGCCCACCCGAGGCGGTTCACGATGCGGTCGTTGAGGAGCCGCGTCACGACGCTGCCCGCGCTGAAGGCGGCGTACCCGGCGGCGGCCGTGGCCGCGTCGGCACCGATGTGACGCAGATACACACCGCTCCAGGCCGCCGGGGCGTCCTCCACCAGCGCGGCCAGAAACGTCATCAGCGCGAGCAGCAGCACCGTGGTCGACCTGCGCCGCACGCCCGCGGACTTCGACAGCCCCGGCTCCCGCTCCCCGTCGGACGCCGCCGGAGCCGTGGACCCGCCGCCCGCACCGGTACCGCTGCCGGGGCCCGCACCGCCGGCCGCGCCAGGACCGCCGTCCGTCGCGCTCGCCGCGTCCGCCGCGTCGACCGCTCCGCGGTCCGGCAGCAGACCGCACGCAGCCACCGCGGAGAGCACGGCGAGGACGGCGGCCATGAGGGCGAACTGCGCGACGAGTGACAGGCCGAGGGCGAAGGTCGCCACTCCGGCCAGCCCTCCCGCGACGGCACCGATACTGCGGATGGCGTGCATCGAGTTGAGCACGGTGCGCCCGTACCGCCGCTGCACGACGACGGCCTGAGCGTTCATGGCCACGGACGTGCATCCGTCGGCGGCACCGAGGAGCATCAGCACGACCATGAGCGTCCACTCCGACGGTGCGGCCGGAACGAGGGCCAGCGGCACGCACAGCGACACCGGCGCCGACGCACTGACCGCGCGGCTGCCCAGCCGGTGCACCAGCAGCCCGCCCACCTGGCTGCCTGCCAGCGCCCCCAGGCCGGGCCCGGCCATCACCAGCCCCAGCATGCCTGCCGACAGGTGGAGTTGATCCTGGACGGCGGGCACACGGGCGGCCCACGAGGCGAACACGGCCCCGTGCACGAAGAAGACGGCCGAGACGGCGGCACGTGCCCGGCGCAGCGCCGGCGGCGGCGTCGGAGGACTGGTCGGTCGCAAGGAGCTGCTCCGCTTCCAGGACGGCACTCACTGATACTCCCCGGCTCCCCGGGGACGCACCTCAACGATCCTGCCCGGCGACGGTGTTGTGAAAGACGGCGCTGTGAAAATGACCGAGGCCCCGGGGATGAACCCGAGGCCTCGGTCGCCAACGTGGGGGGAAGCCCACAACCAACCTGCACACGTTCAACGAAGGCGGTCGGGATTCGTCACGGTTCTGCACGGCTTTCCGATTTCCTGGACTTTGTCCTCTCGGCGGGATATAGGGTCGGCAGCTCCTTCACCACCGCGTGCACGCGGGCACACGCACAGCGGACCACGCCCACGCCACCGGGCCTGCCCGGGCCGCACCTTCCAGAGGCCGACGCGGGGGCCGGCGCCCGGGCGGCCGGCACCGAGGCCACCGGATGCGCACGGCTCTGACGCGTCCCACGGCTCACCGCTCCGGTCCTCCACGTCCGACCCGCACGGCGCGTTCACGGTCCGGACACGAGCACCTCGCCCCGCACACCGAACAGCACCATTTCCGTACGGACAGAAGACTTGGCTGACGAGGCCTCATGTTGTGGATATCCCGGGACACTTGTGGATTCCAGGACAGGAGGGGTGTGCGGAGCCGGCGGTGATTCGCGTGCGCACCCCACGCACATGTCTCAGTATTTGAACGCGTCATTTCGCCCTTACCCCTCCTTAGGTGCTCGTATTACGGGAGGACTCCGGTGCGGATTTCTTCCATTACCACGAGTCACACCTTCCCTGGATCCGCTCCACAGAGCCCGCATCCGCAGGTCAGACCCGTGCAGGCCATGGCAACTGCCGTTCCCTGAAACGGAATTCAGCGAACCTGCACAACTGGTCCGTAAGGACGGCACACACCTCCCCGTATGTGCGACAGGGCACACGGACCCCGGTGAGCTTGATGCGGGAATGTCCACTTGGGGCTCCACCGGCGGCCCGAAGGTGCGGACACCGCAGGAGTGACAAGTGAAGGGATCGCCACGAATTCGTGGACGCGGCTGCACCGCAAGGAAGTTGAACGGCCATATAGGCGCCGGACGAGCGCACGGGTGAGTGGCCGGGCGGCATGCACGCATGCTTTGATCGGCCCCTGACGCGGAAGTTGAACGAATGGTTCCCGACGTCGGGCATCAGACGACCGCTCGTACGGCCGGACGGTTTTTTCCCCGAGCCGGCCGATGTTATTGAGAACACAAAGGAAGCGAAGGGAAGCTCCCATGGACTTCATCGAGACCCGCGAGATTTCCGACAACGACCTCGACAACGTCTCGGGCGGCGTCCTGGGCTCGGTCGTCGGCACCGCCGTGAGCACCGCCGACTCCGTCGCCCCGGTTTCCGAGACCACCGACGCCGTGAACGGCGTTGCCTCCGGCCTGACCGGTGTCGACACCTCCCAGGTGACGGGCCTCGCCGGTCTCTGAGGCGAAGGTCGCGACCGAGCGGCCGGGCCGTGTGCGCACGGCCTGTCCCGCTCGGAGCATCCGAACCCGAGTGGGGTGATCGTGAGCCCCGGAACCGCCTGTTCCGGGGCTCACGGATGCGTCCGCGGACAGTTGTGGAACACTCGTGACCCCTGTCCCCGAATTGACGTCGGCGGCCGCCGTACCGAGCGCCCGACCGCTCCACCGGTGAAGCCGGCGTCCCACCCGCCGCCCCGAAGGAAGCGTCATGCCTGAAAGCGACGAACGCAGTTGAGGGAATAGCCCCGTGCAGTTCCGCCAGAAGGCGTTTTCCAAGCTGCAGTCCCCCGAGGAACTCGACCTGCCCGTGCGCTACGCGCGCCCGCAGGGCTGGCTCGTGCTGCTCGTGACCGTTCTCGTCATGGCGGGAGCGGGCTACTGGGCTGTCACCGGAAAGGTCTCCGGGAAGCTGGACGCGCCCGGTGTCCTCACCCACGCCAAGGGCAGCTACGTGCTGCAGAGCCCCGTCTCGGGCCAGGTCGTGCAGGTGCTGGCCGAGGAAGGCCGCATGCTGCCGGCCCGCACGCCGGTGCTGAAAGTGCGAACGGACCAGGGATACCAGGCAGTTCGTACCGTCTCCGCGGGCCGCATGACGTCGCTGACGGCGAAGATCGGCTCCGTGATCACACCCGGCAAGGACATCGCGACCGTCGAGCGCGTGGAACGCCCCGACGAGCCGCTCGTCGCCATGCTGTACGTGCCGGGCAGCAGCGGTGCCACCGTCTCGCCGGGCGCCGCCGTCGACCTGACCGTGCAGTCCGCCCCGCCGGACGAGTACGGCGTGCTGCGCGGCCGTGTCAAGGCGGTCGGCAGGGGCGCCCAGACCCGCCAGCAGGTCTCCAGCTTCCTCGGCAACGCCGAGCTCGGCGCCGAGTTCACCAAGGAGGGCCAGCCCGTCGCGGTCATGGTCGAGCTGGACAAGTCGGCCACGACCAAGTCCGGTTACGAGTGGTCCTCGGAGAAGGGCCCGCCCTACAAGCTCGAGTCCATGACGATCGCCGACGGCGCGATACACCAGCCCTCGCAGCGCCCCGTCGATTGGCTGCTCCCGTGAGCCCGCGGAAG
This sequence comes from Streptomyces sp. CNZ301, assembly GCF_004217425.1. Classification (NCBI taxonomy): domain Bacteria; kingdom Bacillati; phylum Actinomycetota; class Actinomycetes; order Kitasatosporales; family Streptomycetaceae; genus Streptomyces; species Streptomyces sp. CNZ301. Next base: position 5,164,958 of record NZ_SHLG01000001.1, on the reverse strand, counting down.
CGGACTTCCAAGAAGGAGGCGCGCACGAGCGCTTCGCGTACGAGAGCGGCCCGTACCGAAGCGCCCCGCCCCGGCAAGTCCCGTGCCGAGACGGCCCGCAGCGGCAAGTCCCGTACCCAAGCGCCCCGTTCCCGGAAGGCGGGCACCGAGGACGCACGCCCGCCGGAGGCCGAGGAGACCGGCCAGAACCGGCTGCCGCCCCCGGGCAGGAGGAAGCACCGCCCCGAGACCGGCAGGAGCGGCAGGTCCGCGGCCCGGAACAGCGGCAGACACCGCACGGCTGGGACGGGCCGTAAGCCGGCGCAGATACCGAAGGCCCAGTACAAGGCCGTCCGCACACCGACCGTGCTCCAGATGGAGGCCGTGGAGTGCGGCGCCGCCGCGCTGTCCATGGTCCTCGGCTACTTCGGCCGGCACGTCCCCCTCGAACAGCTGCGCATCGCCTGCGGCGTCTCGCGCGACGGCTCGCGCGCCAGCAACCTCCTCAAGGCAGCCCGCAGTTACGGCCTGACCGCCAAGGGCATGCAGATGGAGCCCGCGGCGCTCGCAGAGGTCCCCGGACCCGCCGTCCTGTTCTGGGAGTTCAACCACTACGTCGTCTACGAGGGGATGGGACGCCGCCTCGGCAAGCGCGGCGTGCACATCAACGACCCCGACAAGGGCCGCCGTTTCGTCCCGCTCGAGGAGTTCGACACCAGCTTCACCGGCGTCGTCCTCACCTTCGAACCCGGAGAGGACTTCCGCCGCGGCGGCAAGCGCCCCAGCGCCATGAGCGCCATGCCGGCGAGGCTGCGCCGCACCACCGGCACGATGCTGGCCGCGCTGCTCGCCAGCCTTCTGCTCGTCGGCGTGGGCGCGGCAGTGCCCGCACTGAGCCGCACGTACATCGACATGTTCCTCATCGGGGAACAGACTTCGCTACTGGGCGTGCTGTTCGCCTCGATGGGCGCCATGGTGCTGCTCACGGCCGTACTGACCGCGCTGCAACAGGCGAACCTGCTGCGCGGGCGCATCATCTCCTCGACGCTCAGCAGCGCACGCTTCTTCCGGCACCTGCTGAGGCTGCCCGTCACGTTCTTCGCGCAGCGCAGCCCCGCCGACCTCGTGCAGCGCCTCCAGTCCAACGACACCGTCGCCGAAACCCTCTCCCGCGACCTGGCCGCAGCTGGCGTGGACGCCGTCGTCGTCATCCTCTACGCGGTGCTGCTGTGGACGTACGACCCGCAGCTAACCGTCATCGGCGTGGGCATCGCACTGCTGAACCTCATCGCGATGCGCGTGGTGATCCGCATGCGCGCCACCGGCACGCAGAAGCTCCGCGCGGACACCGCCCGCCTCACCAACACCTCCTACACCGGCCTGCAGTTGATCGAGACGATGAAGGCCACCGGCGGTGAGAACGGGTACTTCCGCCGCTGGTCCGGGCAGCACGCCACCACCCTGGAGGAGCAGCAGAAGCTCGGGGTCCCCACGGCCTGGCTGGCCGTCGTCGCACCCACGCTCGCGACGCTCAACAGCGCGATGATCCTGCTCATCGGCGGCATGCGGGCCGTGGAGGGCCACATCTCGATCGGTCTGCTGGTCGCCTTCCAGGCGCTCGTGACGCGCTTCACCGCTCCCATCACGCGGCTCAACGGCGTCGCCGGGCGCATCCAGGACTTCGCCGCCGACATGGCCAGGCTGAAGGACGTGGAGAACTTCCCCGTCGACTCGCTCTACTCACGGCGCGAGCCCGTCGCGGACACCCGCCGCCTCAAGGGCCATGTGTCGCTGGAGAACATCACCTTCGGCTACAGCCCGCTCGACAAGCCGCTGCTCACGGAGTTCTCCCTGTCGGTCGGCCCGGGCCGTCAGGTCGCGCTCGTCGGCGGCTCCGGCAGCGGCAAGTCCACCGTCTCCCGGCTGATATCCGGCCTCTACAGCCCCTGGGAGGGAGTGATCCGCATCGACGGGCAGCGCCTGGAGGACATCTCCCGCAGCGCGCTGGCCGCCTCCGTCTCCTTCGTGGACCAGGACGTCTTCCTCTTCGAGGGAACGGTGCGGGACAACGTGGCGCTGTGGGACCCGTCCATATCCGACGAGGCCGTCTCCGCCGCGCTGCGGGACGCCGCCGTGCTCGACGACTTCACGCGGCGGCCCGGCGGCATCCACAGCCGCGTCGAGCAGGACGGCCGCAACCTCTCGGGCGGGCAGCGGCAGCGCCTCGAGATCGCCCGGGCACTCGTGCGCCGGCCGAGCATCCTCGTGCTGGACGAGGTGACGAGCGCACTGGACGCCCAGACCGAGCAGCTCATCATCGACAACCTGCGGCGGCGCGGCTGTGCCTGCGTCGTCATCGCGCACCGGCTGAGCACCGTCCGCGACAGCGACGAGATCGTCATGCTGGACCACGGGAGCGTCGTGGAACGCGGACGCCACGAGGAACTGGTCGCCCGCGGCGGCCCGTACGCCGAACTGGTCAAGGAGCACTGACGTGGCATCCGGCGACGGCTCCGCAAGGGACCCCCGCACGGCCGGGCAGGACACCGGCTCGTGGCAGACGGGGCAGTGGGACACGGGACAGTGGGACACAGGCTCGTACGGCACGGCCGCTCAGGGCGGGCACACCCCGCCGTACGGCACCGCGGACCCGCAGCACGGCGCTCACGAAACCGGTGCGCAGGAGGCGGTGGGCCAGGGGGGCGGCTCGTACGGCGGCCCCTATGACACGGGCACGCACGAGTCGGGCCCGAACGACGCCGGGGGCCACAACACCCCCGCGTACGGGACGAATTCGTACGACACGGGCGAGTACCGGGTCCCGTCGTACGACACCGGCGAACACCCCGCCCCGATGCACGAGACGGGCGAACACCCCGTCCCCGCACACGACATGGGACGGCAGCGCCCGCCCGCGCACGGCTCCGGCGAGCACGGCGCCGCCGTGGCCGCGCCCCACCCCCAGGACCCCGTCATCGCCGCCTTCGGCATGCTCGGCGAGGGCGTCGACTGCACCGGCGTGCGCAGTCTCCCCCTCGAAGGCCCCCATGTGCTGTGGCTGGTGACCGCCGGAGTAATGGACCTCTTCGCCGTCGACGCGGTGCAGCAGGGCCACTGGCACTTCCTCGGCAGGCTGGAGCCGGGCACCCTCGTCCTCGGTCCGATCGAGGGAACCCAGCACACGCTGGTCGGCAGGCCGCTGCGGGAGTGCGGGCTGCGCCGCATCGAACTCCGCGAACTGCAGAGGCCCGACTACAGCAGCGTCTCCGCCCACTTCCAGAACCACGCGGCCTGGGACGCGAACCAGACCCCGGCCGAGGGCATCGCGGCCCTGCCCCACACCCCGCTCGACACCGCCTTCGCACTGGGCATCGGACGCAGCCTCCGCGTCCTCTTCGAGGCACCGCTCGACGGCGAGGTGACTCCCGGCGCCGTCCACCCGGGCACCGGCCACGGCCAGGACGACGACGAGATCCTCTGGATGCACGTCGATCCCCGAAGCGTCCAGTACGGAGCCGAGTTCAGCCAGGGGGCGGCGTCCCAGCTGCTCGTCGACGGCGCTGTGTGGCAGCGCATGGTCGACCAGCAGTTCCGGCTGCTCTCCGCCCTCGACCGCTGGATCGAACGGCTCGAGCGCGCGCACGAGGACCGCACGGCCGCGGGCATCGAGGCCGGTGAGGCAGTGCGCGCCCAGGCCGACCAGGCGCTGCTGGCCTCCATCAACACCACCGTCAAGGGCTCCTCCGCCTCCACCTCCGCGAACGACGACGCGACCCTCGTCGTCGCCCGCAAGGCCGCGGGCGCCGCAGGCATCGAGCTCTCGGCTCCCGCGCAGGGCCGCGCGGCGGGCGACCGTACGAATCCCGTCGAACGCATCGCCCTCAGCTCACGCGTGCGCACCCGGGTCGTGAAGCTCCGGGGCCGCTGGTGGCGGGAGAACACCGGACCGCTCGTGGGCCACAAGGCCGCTTCCGGGGCGCCCGTTGCGCTGCTGTGGCGCCGCGGCCGGTACGAGGCGGTCGACGCGGACGGCGCCCGCACCAGGATCCGCAAGTCACGCGCCGGCGAGTTCGAGCCGCGGGCCGTGATGTTCTACCGGCCGCTGCCCGAACAGCCCCTGAACGCCTGGCAGTTGCTGCGCTTCTGCCTCGGCGGCACCCGCATGGACCTGCGGAATTTGCTCCTCGGCGGGCTCGTCGCCGTCGGCCTGGGCGCGCTGGTGCCGATCGCGACGGGGCAGGTGCTCGGTGTGTACGTGCCGAACGCCGAGACGAGCCTCATCACCCAGGTCTCGCTGGCGATCGTGCTCAGCAGCTTCGTCTCCGCCGCGTTCATGCTGCTGCAGAACACCTCCATCCTGCGCATGGAGGGACGCGTGGAGGCGGCGCTGCAACCAGCGGTGTGGGACCGGCTGCTGCGGCTCCCGACGAAGTTCTTCGCGGAACGCTCCACAGGCGAACTGGCCAGCGCGGCCATGGGGATCAGCACCATGCGGCGCGTGCTGTCCGGGGTGGGCCCGGTGGCCGTGCAGGCGTGCACCGTCGGAACCATGAACCTGGCGCTGCTGCTCTTCTACAGCGTCCCCCTGGCTCTGATGGCGGTGGGCCTGCTCGTCGTCATCGCGGGGGCGTTCGTCGCGATGGGGGTCTGGCAGCTGCGCTGGCAGAGCAAGCTGGTCGACCTCAACAACAAGCTCAACAACATGTCGTTCCAGACGCTGCGCGGGCTGCCGAAGCTCCGCGTGGCCGCCGCCGAGAGCTTCGCGTACGCGGCGTGGGCGCGGGAGTTCGCTCGCAGCCGTGAGCTCCAGCAGCGCGTCGGCCGGATCAAGAACCTCACGACGGTCCTCAACTCGGTGTATCTCCCCGTCACTTCGCTCGTCCTTTTCATGCTGCTGGCGGGACCGGCCCGGGGCAGCCTGTCCTCCAGCGGGTTCCTCACCTTCAACACCGCCGTCACGATGATGCTGACGTCGGTGACCCAGCTGACCAACTCGCTGATATCCGCCGCCGCCGCGCTGCCGATGTTCGAGAAGGTCAAACCCGTGCTGCACGAACCCACCGAGGTGCGCGGCGGCAGCGCACAGCCCGGCGAACTCACCGGCGAGATCGAGGCCCGGCAGCTGTCCTTCCGTTACAGCGAGGACGGCCCGCTGACGCTCGACGACGTCTCACTGCGCGTGGAGCCCGGCGAGTTCGTGGCGATCGTCGGCCCCAGCGGCTGCGGCAAGTCGACGCTGCTGAGGCTGCTCATCGGCTTCGAGAAGCCGGTCTCGGGCAGCGTGCTCTACGACGGGCAGGACCTCGCCGCCCTCGACCAGGCGGCGGTGCGCCGGCAGTGCGGCGTCGTGCTCCAGAACGCACAGCCGTTCGTCGGCTCGATCCTCGACTCGATCTGCGGCGCGGAGATCTACTCCCACGACGAGGCGTGGGAGGCCGCGGAGATGGCGGGCCTCGCCGAGGACATCAAGCGCATGCCCATGGGGATGCACACGATCCTCTCCGACGGCGGCGCCGCCGTCTCCGGCGGACAACGGCAGCGTCTGATGATCGCCCAGGCCCTCATCCGGCGACCGCGCATCCTCTACTTCGACGAGGCGACGAGCGCGCTGGACAACGAGACGCAGCGCACCGTCATCGAGAGCACCCGCAAACTTCAGGCCACACGCATCGTGATCGCGCACCGGCTCTCCACCGTCATGGACGCCGACCGTGTACTCGTGATGTCGCGGGGACGGATCGTCCAGCAGGGGTCGCCCGCGGAACTCCTCGCCGACACCTCCGGGGAGTTCCACGAGCTGGTCCGCCGCCAGATCAGCTGACCCGCCCGCGCAGGGGTGCGGTTCGGGGGCGGCGCGGTTTCCGGGGCGGTGCGGTTCGGGGCGGCGCTCACCGCGTCCGGCTGTACCGGCTCTCGACGGCGCCGTTGCCGAACGTACGGACCGGCCGCGCTTCCGTACAGACTCGGGCATTGACACCTGTTCTTGACGTTCCGTGACCAACGTGTGATCGAACGAGGGCTCTCGTGGCAGTGAAGCGACCACGCGGACGGTGTCTCCGCACGGCCACCCGGTGTTGCCCCGGCATGGGAAACACGTCATTCATCGTTCTGAGGACCGCGCGGGGCGACGCGCTCGGGCCGGGCGAACCGGGCGAACCCCGTACACAGTTCGCGGAACTGACCGGCGCCTACTGGCTGGAACCGATCTACGCCGGGCTCGCGAACGAATGGAACCGCCAGGGCAGAACCGTCCCGGGAGCTCCGCGGGAACACCGGCGGGTGCTGCCCGACGGCTCCTGCGGCCCGGACGGACCGGACACCGGCGACGAGCCGCACGCAGCGGACAGCGTCCAGGGACGGCAGGGGCCCCGCCCGCAGCACGAGGTGCTCCGCCCGCACGGCCCGCTTCCCGGCGCCCTCGACGGCAGCCGCCCGGCACCCCACGGCCCGGTCACCAACGAGTGAGGGACGGCGACCCGCACGGGCGCGGGAGCGCGACCTGGGACTGAAGCGCTGACAGGGCCCGCCCCTTCCCGCATCCCTCACCAGGCCGGCCCTCATCCCGTCGGCCCGTCGTTCCGCCGTTCCGTCGGCGGTCCGGGCGCCGGTCAGCACGTCCGTACGCCGGCCGCCGGTTGCTCGTCCCGTCCGTCCGTATGCGGCCCGGCGTAACTCGTTCCGGTCAACGTGCGGCGCCGAGCGCGACGCGCGCCCCCTCCGGCGCGTTGCCGGACCAAGAGGACCGCAGGGCCGGGCGGTCCACCCGCCGTATTCTCGCGGCCCGTTCGCGCCGCCCGGCCCGTTCGCGTTCCCCGCGTCCCCCACCGGCGTCCAGGAGTCCAGGAGTTCACGATGCTGATCCGCCGCCTCGCCCTCACCGTCACCGCACTGACCTCCGCCCTCACCGTGAGCCCCGGCGCGTTCGCCGACGCACGCCACGGTCAGGTCGACCACCTCACCGTCACCGTCGCCGAATCCGGCGGTGCCACCGCTGACGGCACCTACGAGCTGTACTGCCATCCCACTGCCGGCGACCACCGGGACGCCGAGGAAGCGTGCGACAGGCTGGACGAGATGACCGTCTGGGGCAAGGACCCCTTCGCCCCCGTACCCTCCGGCACCCACTGCACCTTGCAGTACGGCGGTGCGGCCAGCGCACACGTGCGCGGCGTCTGGGCCGGAAAGCGCGTCGACGCCCACTTCAACCGCGAGAACGGGTGCGAGATGAAGCGCTGGGACGCCCTCGTGCCGCTGCTTCCGAGCACCGGCATGCGCGCACCTTCGTGACAGGCCTCGCGCGGTGTCGTGGCTGACCGCGCTCCCGCTGTCTGCGCGACGGGCTTCGCGGCTCCGTGACCCGGACTCCGCGGCCTCGCTGGAGGGAAACGCGTCCCCCGCCGCGGGGCCTACGACGAAAGACCGAAAGCGGACGCGAAATCAACCGCGACCGGCCTCCGTTGGAACCGGGTGCGGGCAGGACGGACGCCGACGGAGCCGGCGCTCGTGGCTTCCGGCACGCTGCCACGGACCGAGGGAATGGGGAGAGACATGGCCGTCCAGCTCAACCACACGATCGTCCACGCCACCGACAAGAAGGCGTCCGCCGAGTTCCTCGCCGGCCTGCTGGGGCTGGAAGTGCAGCCACAGTTCGGCCCGTTCCTGCCGGTGGTCGCCGCCAACGACGTCACCCTCGACTTCGCGGACGCCGGCGAAGGCGGCGTCACGCCGCAGCACTACGCGTTCCTGGTCTCCGAGGACGAGTTCGACGCCATCTTCGGCCGCATCGAGGACGCCGGGCTGACCTACTGGGCGGACCCGTTCCGTCAGCACCCCGGCGAGATCAACCACAACGACGGCGGCCGCGGCGTCTACTGGGCCGACCCGGACGGGCACTCCATGGAGATCCTCACCCGCCCCTACGGCAGCGGCAGCTGACAGCAGTCGCTGACAGCGGTGACTGACAGCGGCGAGGCCCCCGGCACCCCGCCGCTCCTCCCCCGCCAGTGTCGGCACCGCGTGAACTGCCGCCGCTCAGTGGCCTGTTCCGGTCAGCGGCCTGTTCCGCTCAGTGGCCTGTTCCGGTCGGCGGCCCCTCCGGGCGGCCCTCTTCCCCGTCAGCGGTCATCCGCGTCGGCCGGCGGCGCCTGCCCGCCGTCCCCGCCGGTCCCCGCCGCCGGACCGATCCTGGCGCCCCCGCTCGGACAGGTCGTACCGCGGGGCAGTTTGTAGGGCGCCGCCAGCCGGTACGTGCCGGGGCGCGGCGCCTCCAGCAGGGTCCAGGTGTCCGTCACCGGCTCCTCCTTGCCGGGCGGCGGCGGCCCGCCCACCTGCGGCCTGGCCTTCCGCACACACCCGTCGCGGTTCGGCTCCCCCGGCCCGGGAGCCTCGATGCGGCGGCCCTTCGCGTCGACCAGGCCCAGCCACGGTGACCACGGAATCCGCACCAGCACGGCTCCGCGATGCGGCACCCGCACGCTCACCTCGCCCGCGCCCGCGTGCGTCACGCTCGCCGGCGGCTCCGCCATCGGCTGCGGATCGGCGACGCGGAAGAGCCGCCAGTGCACGCCGCTCCAGATCTCCTTCAGATAGGGCTGCCCCCTGCGGACGATCTCGGCCTCCTCCTTGCCGGCCCCGTCCGGGGGCGAGGAGGGCAGCACCACGTAGTGCACCGCCCACCGCCGCAGCCACTTGTGGTAACTCTCCGCCGTCAGGTTGCCGTTCTCGTAGAAGAGCGGGTTGCGGTCGGTGTCGGCCTGCCTGTTCCAGCCGCGGGCGAGATTCACGTACGGAGCGAGCGCCGACGCCTCGCGGTGGCTGCGTACGGGCACCACCTCCACCCGTCCGCGTGTCGCATCGACGCTCTTCAACTGCTTGACGAGCGGGCGCAGTTCAGCGGTCCAGGCATCGTCCGGAGTCGTGGCGAAGACGTCGTAGGAGGGCTTGCCGATCTGCCAGCCGGCCGCGACCACGAGCGCGACGGTCATCGCCACGCCGCGACGCGACCGCCAGTCGCGGACGATCAGTGGAGCGGCCGCGAGCAGGATCACCACGCCGAACAGCAGGCTCAGGCGCTCCACGTTCGACCCGACCTGCGAGGGGATCAGCCACGTGAGAACGGCACCGGCCGCGTACACCAGCGCACCGAGCCGGACGGTGCGCCAGGAACGGGGCACGAGCAGGTACGCGGAGACGGCTCCGGCGAGCGGGAAGAGCACCGACCACCACGGGATCGGCTGCACTCCCTGGAACGGGAAGAGGACCGCCGAGAGCGCGACCACGACGGGTGGTGCGACCGCGAGCGAATAGGCGGCCTGGCGGCGCCGGTCGAGGAAGAGGGCGGCGGCCACCACTTCGAGGAAGAGCCCGGCGACGGGACTGCCCGTCGTCGCGAGCGCCGACAGCAGGGCCGCGGCGGCGCCCCGCGCCAGCCGTCCCTTGCCGGCGCTGCGCCACCAGCGTCGCGGCCAGGCCCACACCATGGCGACGGCGCCGAGCGCGAAGAGCACCCCGAGAGCGAAGGTCACGCGTCCCGAGGCGGCGTTGCACGTGAAGGAGAAGGCGCCCCACAGAGCGGGCACGAGCGGCCTGCGCAGAACCCGCCGGAGGATCAGCGCCAGCAGCCCGGAGGAGAGAACCCCGGCCAGTATCAGGGTGCTTCGCACTCCGAGCCAGGCCATGAGATAGGGCGAGAGCACGCTGTACGAGAAGGGATGCAGCCCGCCGTACCAGGCGAGGTTGTAGGCGGAGTCCGGGTGCTCCCCGACGAACTCCGCCCACGCGTCCTGAGCCGCCAGGTCGCCGCCGCCGCTGGCGAGCAGCCACAGCCACACCAGATGCAGGACGGTCGCGAGCAGTACGGGTGAGGCGACGGGATGACGCAGCAGCTCCCCCGCGTGCCGCAGCACTGGCGAACGGGGGCGCCGCCGGGCGGGGTCACGGGTCCGGTCCCCGTCGCGGACGCGCTCGGGGTCGGGGTCACGGACGCGCTCGGGGTCGCGCTCGGGGTCACGGACGCGCTCGGGGTCGCGCTCGGGGTCACGGACGCGCTCGGGGTCACGCTCGGGGTCACGGACGAGCTCGGGGTCACGCTCGGGGTCACGGACGCGCTCGGGGTCACGCTCGGGGTCACGGACGAGCTCGGGGTCACGCTCGGGGTCACGGACGCGCTCGGGGTCACGCTCGGGGTCGGGGTGACCCGTCTCGCGCCCGCGTGCGAGGGCGTCCGCGCCTGTGCCGGCGTCGGCCCGCGCGTGCTGGTCTGCGGCGGTGCCGGTCTCCGGGGCGGAGGTCACGGCGGCGCCGGTCTCCGAGGCGGCGCCGGTCTCCGGGGCGGAGGTCACGGCGGCGCCGGTCTCCTGGGCGGTACCGGTCTCCGGGGCGGAGGTCACGGCGGTACCGGTCACCGGGGCGGCGCCGGTCTCCGCTTCGGAGGTCGCGTCACGTTCGCGGCTGTCAGGGCCGGGGTGCGGGCGCCGTGACGGGGCCCGCCTGCGGGGCCGGGTGGCCGTGCCCTCGCGGGCGCCGGCGTCCGGCTCCCGCCTGGGTCCGGGCACGGTGCCGGGGTCCGTCCCCGTGGCGGGAACGGGCAACCCGTCCCCGGGACTTATACCGGCGTCGTCGCCTTCCGGCATCTGCGGCTCCTGCACAGTCGGCACTGCGCTCTCTCCCCGTACGGCTCGGCCGGCCTCACCCCTTTGTGAGCCGGGCCCCTCTCACCGGGTCAGGACACCCGGGTCACAGGATTCTGGTCAACTTCGCCCCGAAGCCCGGCTCCGTCATGTCTTCCTTCAGCGTCACGGGCACCCTCACCTGGCCCGGCCCGTCGCCGATGGTCAGCGTGCCGGCCCTGTCGCCCGCCTTCCCCTCGTGGGGCAGCGCCCTGCCGCCGTCCGTGAGTCCGAGCTCGACCTTCAGGCCGGACCAGCCGACGGCCGAGACGTCCCTGGACGCGACCACGGGTGTCCTGCCGCCGAGTTGATCGTCCACGTAACCGACGACCTCGCCCTTCCGCACCACCTTCTGCGCCCGCAGCGAGTCCTGCGCGGCGTCGATGAGCTTCTTGCTCTCGGCGAGCACCGTGTCGAGTATCGACGGCTCGTACTGCCCGAGCACGGCACCGACGATCAGCTGCTGCGTCCCGCCGACGTTCTTCTCCGCGGCGAAGAGCAGATTGCCGCCCGCCTTCGTCGTGGTACCGGTCTTGATGCCGACGACCCCGTCGAGCGGTACGAGCTTGTTCCAGTTGCCGTGCTCGTCGCCCTTGGTGTCGGTGTAGCCGGGCATCCGCACGGTCTCGCGGAACAGGTCGATCCCCATCGCCTTCTTCGCGAGCTTCACCTGGTCCGTGGCGGTGCTCACGGTGGAGGACGTCAGGCCGCTGGGGTCGGTGTACTTGGTGTTCTTCATCCCGAGCTGCTTGGCGGCCGCGTTCATCTTCTTCACGAACGCCTTCTCCGAACCCGCGTCCCAACGAGCCAGCAGACGTGCCACGTTGTTGGCGGACGCGATCATCACCGCCTGGACGGCCTCCCGTTGGGAGAGCGTGTCCCCCTTCTTCACCTCGACGGTCGACTCGTTCTGGGCGCTCAGTCCCGCCTCGTCCTCGGCCTTCTTGTCGACGGTGATCTTCGCGCCGCCCGAGCCCTTCTTCACGGGGTGGTCCCGGAGGATGACGTACGCGGTCATCACCTTCGCCACGCTCGCGATGGGCACCGGCTTCTGCTTCCCGGACGTGCCGAACGAACCGAGGCCCTGCACCTCGAGCGCGGCCTGCCCCTCGGACGGCCAGGGCACGGTCGGCTTCGCCCCCTGGAAGCTGTGGGTCGGCGAGGCCGACAGCGACAACTCCGGGTCGGGAAGCGGCCGTACGGCCTGTGCGATGGCGAAGACGATCGCCAGCAGCACCACCAGCGGCGTCCAGATCTTGACCCGGCGCACGGCGGTGCGCAGCGGAGTCTCCGGCTTCGGAGGGGTGTTGGTCAGCTGGGCGAGCAGGTCGATCGGCGCCTGGTCCGGCCGCACCTGCTGCCGGGTCAGTTCGGCCTCGGTGAGCTCCGGCTGCTCGACCTCCGGCGGCAACGCACCCGCAGCGGGCTTGTCTTCTGGCTTCGGCGGCACGGCAGGGCCGGGCTCACGCTTCGGGCGCGGGGGCGCGTCGGCCGAACGCAGCGGCACGAACTGGCTCGTGCGCTCCGAATCCGACTCGGCGCCGGACTTCGGGAGAGGAGCGACCCGCGGGTCCACGGGCTCGGCAGGCTTTGCTTGCTTTGCGCCCGCACCCTTCTTGCCGTCCTTGCCTTCGCTGCCGTCCTTGCCTTCGCTGCCGTCCTCGTCTTCCTTGCCGTCTCCCGACGACTCGGAACGGGCGGTCCCGTCCGCGTCGTCCGCCTCACTGCGCTCACTGCGCTCACTGCGCTCGCGGGGCTCGACGGTGCGGAAGGCGGTCGTCGGCTGGTCGACGTGACCGGTTCGGTCACCGTCGTCCTCGGCGGAGTCCTTCGAGGAGCTGTCGGCACCCGCGGCGTCCGGCTCCAGGGCGCGCAAGGCGGTCGTGGGCTGGTCGACCCTGCCCGCACCCTCGCTTGCCCGCCCGGAATCGCCGGCCTTGTCCGGCTCGTTGGCTTCGCCGGGCTGGTCGGGCCCGTCGGGCTGCCCTGCCTTCTCGGTTTTCCCGGCCTTCTCGGTTTTCCCGGCCTTCTCGGCCTTTGCGGTTTCCTTGCCCTGTTTGCCCTGCTCGGCGGCCGGCTCGTTGTCCGCCCCCGACCCGTCGCCGGTCGGCTCCGGCTCGGGTTTCCTCGCATCCGGCGGCGCTGCGGACCCGCCCTCGCCGTCGTCGGCCGTCAGCGACTCCCGGGCCTCACCCTCGTCGGCCGTCAGCGGCTCCCGGGCCTCACCGGAGTCCGCGGCGGCATCCGCTTCCTCCGCTTCCGGGTTCTCCACCGGCTTCCCCTCGGCCTCTGCCGGCTTCCCCTCGGCCTCTGCCGGCTTGCCTTCGGCCTGCTCTTCGGCTTCTCCGCCCGCTTCCCCGGTTTGCGGGGTTTTGCCCGAGCCGAAGAAGGCCGCGGTCATGCGCTCGGCCCGCCTCGCGGCCTCCTCGCTGTCCGTCGCGGCCGCGGAATCGTCAGAGCCGGGCCGTACGGTCCTGAACATCGCCGTGGGGTGGTCGGCCTCGTCCGAGGGCTCCGCGGAGCCCTCAGCGCCGTCTGAGCGTCCAGAGGCCGTTGAGGCGGCTGATGCCTCCGGGGCGTCGGCGGACTTCGGACGCACGGACGCCTCGTCCGCCGGGATTTGGCTTGAATTCTTCTCCCCCGCGCCGGACTTCCCCGTTCCGTCTCCGGCACTCCCGGTGCTCTCACCGTCCCGGACCGCCTCGTCGCCGGCGTCGTCCGGCTCGTCGTCGGCGCCCGCGACCCACGCCGCGACAGCGGCCCTCAAGCGCGCGTCGTTGCGCCCGGCACCACCGGACCCGCTCGCCGCCTCCGCGGCATCGCCGGCGTCGGCGTCCGCGGCGTCATCGCCGGCGCCGGCGCTGTCGGCGGCTTCCGCTTCCGTGCCGCCCGAGGTGCCGGCGACATCCTCGGCAGACGTACCGGAGGCGTCGTCCACGGCTTCCTCACGGGCTTGGCCCGGCACGTGGGCGGAGTCGGCACGGGCGGCGTCCGGCTCCCCGACACTCTTCCGTTCGCGCTTCTTCCCGGACTTCTTCCCGTCCGCGGGCGCAACCACCCGACCACCTGCCGCCGTCTCCCCCGACGACTCCTTGCGCTCCACCTTGTCGGGGGACTCGCCCGCCACCGATGCCTCCTGCTGATGAATGCTCGCCGCTCGCCGTAACAGTTAACAGTGTCCTGCGCGCCTCGCCCCCCATATCGCGCGGGGGCTCCGGCAAGGTCACGGACAGGTCTCTCCGACCGTGAAGACGAGAACGACATACCTACTGGTTCCGTCCATAACGCCCAGGCACTCTCGACAGACCATTGTGAGAGGGGTCACCCTGTCAGACATCCACGCGGGGAGGCATGGATGGGCAGGAGCCGCAGAACTATTCCGGAGGAGCTTCTGCTGCTGGCTTTGGACCCGGCCACGGGCACCACGGCACAGCCGCAGTCGCTTGACCTCGGCCTGGCCGGGGCCCAGCTCGTCGAGCTGGCTCTCGCAGGACGTATAGCCCCTGACGGGGACCGTATCGCCGTGGTGCTGCCACGGCCGACCGGAGATCCAACTCTGGACTCCGCACTGGAGTTGCTGCGAAGGCGTGGCAGTCCGGTGCGCGCCGTCCACTGGATCGGCGGACCCCGGTTGGGGCTTCGCCAAACCTATCTCACACACCTGGAGCGGTGCGGCATGGTGCATGCCGTATCAAGCCAGATGTGCGGGGTGTTGCCGACAACGCGCTACCAGGCGACGGAGACGACGATCAGCCGGGAGATCCGAACCCGGCTGGATGCCGCGATCCGTACCGGCGTACCACCGGACCCGCGGACGGCAGCGCTCGCAGCGCTGGCCCACGCGGTCGGGCTCGGCAAGCACCTCTATCCCGGCAACGAGGGGCGCTCGTGCCGCTCCCGGCTCCGGGACCTGATAAGGCACGACCCGATGGGCGGTCTCGTCGCGCACGCCGTGATGGATGTGCAGAACGGCGCAGGGGCGCAGCCCCGGCGTGCGGCGGGCAACGGCGCGGCCGGGGCTCCGGCACCGCCGGCCACCCAGAACGGTCGTCCCGCGGCAGCGCGCGCGGGCGTACCCTCCGGGCACGTCCAGTCCAGGCAGGTGCCCGAGAAGGCACGGCCGAGCATCGGCGGGATGGTCCGCGCCGGCGCACGCTGATCACAGGGTGCGCGTGAGCGCACCTGGCACAACCGGCACCGCCTCAACGCGCGTGCCGGGGCCGCGATGACGCGCGGGGTGGTGGTCCGGCTGTCCAGGAGGACGGCCGGACCACCACCCCGCGCGCATGCGTACGGGGCGGACGAGCGCGTACGGACCGGGCCGGGGAGGCGGGAGGGCAAGCGCTCCGCCCTGCACCGGGCGGCGTGACAACCACCCTGATCTGCAACGGCGTTGGCGGCAAGGGGCGCGCACGGGCGGATGTGGGCAATGCGGTGTGCGCCCGCTGCGCGACGCGCACCGTTTTCCGCGCCGGCACGGTCCCGCGAGCCGGGCCGGAGGATGCGCGGGCTTCCCTTCGTGACTTCTTGGCCGTAACCCGATGCGCCCGTGTGCCCGGCTCCGCACCCTCTGTTGCCAATCGCCAGCGAGATCGCTCACGGTAGTGGCAATCTACTTGAAAGTAGTCGTACTTACGCGGAGGTGCACCCCCAGTGGCGTCAAACGTCAACCCCACCGTCCGGCGCCGCCGCCTGGGCCAGGAGCTGCGTCGTCTCCGCGAGTTGAAGAACATGACGGCCGAGGAGGTCGCGGACCGCCTGCTGGTCTCCCAGTCGAAGATCAGCCGTCTGGAGAACGGGCGCCGCAGCATCAGCCAGCGCGACGTGAGGGACCTGTGCGGTGTCTACGAGGTCGAGGACAAGCGCATAGTCGAGTCGCTGATGCAGATGGCCAAGGAGTCCCGCCAGCAGGGCTGGTGGCACGCGTTCGGGGACATCCCCTACAGCGTCTACATCGGCCTGGAGACGGACGCGGCCTCCCTGCGGGTCTACGAACCCCAGGTCGTGCCGGGCCTGTTGCAGACACGGGCGTACGCGGAGGCCGTGTGCGAGGGCGCGCAGCCCGAGGCGTCCCCCGCGGACATCGAGAAGCGCGTGCAGGTGCGCATGCGCCGCCAGGAGCGGATCAGCGAATCGCGCCATCCGCTGCGGCTGTGGGCGGTGCTCGACGAGTCGGCGCTGCGCCGCCAGGTGGGCGGCCGGCAGACCATGATCGAGCAGTTGGAACGGCTCAACGAGGTCTCGCAGCTGCCGCATGTGACGGTTCAGGTGATGCCGTTCTCGATGGGCGCGCATCCCGGCGTCAACGGGCAGTACGCGATTCTCGAGTTCCCCGACGCCTCGGACTCCTCCGTCGTGTATCTGGAGGGCGTGACGAGCGACCTGTATCTGGAGAAGTCGCACGACGTGCAGAGCTACAGCGTCATGTACGAGCATTTGCGCGCCGAAGCTCTCAACCCGGACCAGACGCGTGAGTTCATCGAGAATGTGGCAAAGGACTATGCCCGTGGCTGAGCGGCGGGGAGCGTACACCCTGCACAGGAGGGCGTGAAGAGTCGTAGTGAATATGCCATCCGGTCGAGTGAACGGCCTCTTCGCTTCGGGAAATCGAGGCGTACGGTCGCCCACGGAGTCGAACAACCGGAGCAGACATGGCAATTCAGCAGGGAAACACAAGCGACTGGGTCAAATCGAGCTACTCGGCGAACGGTGCGTGTGTCGAGGTGAAATCCCCTACCCGGGGCGCGGTGGCCGTACGTGACTCGAAGGTTCCGGACGGGCCGTTGCTGGACTTCCCACCGCGGGTCTGGACGGGCTTCGTGACCGGTGTGTGCGACGGAGATTCCGTCCGCACCGGCTGAAGCACCGCCGGCGTCCAGCCAAGAGCCCTCTCGACCGGTCCGCCGTCCCTGCCGAGGGGGCTCTTTCCATGTCCGGGAGACAGGCGCACGCGGAAGCGGGCGACTTGTCCCGTGAGGACTCGAGTCCCTTCTGCGCAGGTGCAGTTCAGTGGTCCGCGAAGGGGCGCGGTCAGGCCCGCGGGTAGCGGGTCAGCCACGCCTGCGAGGCCGCGCCCGGGGCGTGCAGCGCAGGCCCCTGGGTCATCTCCATGGCGAAGTCGTCGGCCAGTTCGAGCACTGTCGAACGCCCCTCCAGCTCCGCGACCCACGCGGGCGGAAGCGCCGTCTCCCCGTGCATGGTGCCCAGAAGGTTGCCGCAGACCGATCCGGTGGAGTCGCTGTCACCGCTGTGGTTCACGGCGAGCAGCAGCCCGTGCCGTACGTCCTCGGCGACCAGTGCGCAGTAGACGCCGATCGAGAGCGCCTCCTCGGCGGTCCAGCCCTGACCGAGCGCCTCCACTCGTTCAGCCGACGGCATGCCCTGGCGGACCGCGCCGAGCGCCCTCTTCAGGGCGTTCGTCGTCTCCTCGTGGCCCGGCCGCGTGGCGAGCTGGGCCAGCGTCTTCTGCACGGCGTGGTCGAGGGTGTCCTTGCGGGCCAGGGAGTGAATGATCGCGGAGAACGCGCCCGCCGCCAGATATCCCGTGGGGTGCCCGTGCGTCTGGGCGGCGCACTCCACGGCGAGCTGGAAGACCAACTGCGGCTCCCAGCCCACCAGAAGCCCGAAGGGCGCCGAGCGCATGACGGTGCCGCAGCCCTTCGACTCGGGATTCTTGGGCCTCTCCAGAGTGCCCATGCGCTCGTCCGCGAGTCCGCTGAGGCACGTCTTGCCCGGGGAGCGCTGGGCGTACAGCCACTCCTCGCGCGCGAGCCAGCCGTCCTCCGTCTTGCGCTCGTCCGGGCCCCAGTCCCGCTGCGTCGCGGCCCACCTGAGATAGGCGGCGTGCACGTCCGTGGGCGGGTGCCAGGCGCCGGTGTCCCGGCGTACGTGCGCGCGGATGAGGCCGTCCATGGTGAAGAGCGTCATCTGAGTGTCGTCCGTGATGGACCCGCGCCGGCCGTAGGCGGGCACGAAATCGGTCACTCCGGCCTCCCCGTGGGCCTGCCGGATCGCGCTCAGCGAGTCGGACTCGATGCCGGCCCCGAGCGCGTCCCCGATCGCACCGCCCAGGAGGCAGCCTCGCACCCTGCTGCGGAAATCCTGCTGCTCGGTGCGGCCCCACATGGCATCACCGCCGGAAGCGGCCACGTCTCTCTCCAACTGGTACGGCTGACGGGTCAGGGCTGCCGGGGGAGGTCGGCCCCTCGGCAGCTCAGCACTCTAGAACGCCGGTTCAGTTTTCCAACACCGGGAGGAGCTCCGGAAGGTGCCCGTCGGAACGGTGAGCGGCCTCCACGCGTTCCGCCGGCACCTGACCGTACAGCGTCGTACGGGCACGCGCCGGACGGCCCGCGGCCTCGGCGATCGCGACGAGGTCCTGGATGGAGCGGTACGAGCCGTAGGAGGAGCCGGCCATCCGGGAGATCGTCTCCTCCATCAGCGTGCCGCCCAGGTCGTTGGCGCCGGAGCGGAGCATCTGCGCCGCGCCCTCCGTGCCGAGCTTGACCCAGCTCGTCTGGATGTTGGGGATGTACGGGTGCAGCAGGAGCCTCGCCATGGCGGTCACGGCACGGTTGTCGCGTGCCGTGGGGCCCGGCCGGGCGATGCCCGCCAGGTAGACCGGCGCGTTGGTGTGGATGAAGGGCAGCGTGACGAACTCGGTGAACCCCTCGGCCCCCTTGGCGAGCGCCGACTGCTGGATCGCCGCGAGCCTGCGCAGATGGCCGACCCAGTGACGGGGCTGGTCCACGTGCCCGTACATCATCGTCGAGGACGAGCGGATGCCCAACTCGTGTGCCGTTCCGATGACTTCGGCCCACGTGTCGGCGGGCAGCTTGCCCTTGGTGAGGATCCAGCGGACCTCGTCGTCGAGGATCTCGGCCGCGGTGCCGGGAACGGAGCCGAGGCCCGCCTCGCGTGCCCGCAGCAGCCACTCGCGGATCGAAAGGCCGGTGCGGCTGGCGCCGTTGACGACCTCCATGGGTGAGAAGGCGTGCACATGCATCTCCGGCACGCGCTCCTTCACCGCGCGGGCGATGTCGAAGTACGCGGTGCCGGGCAGGTCCGGGTGGATGCCGCCCTGCATGCACACCTCCACCGCGCCCACGTCCCAGGCCTGTTGGGCACGGTCGGCGACCTGGTCGAGGGAGAGCGTGTAGGCGTCGGCGTCGGTGCGGCGCTGGGCGAAGGCGCAGAAACGGCAGCCCGTGTAGCAGACATTGGTGAAGTTGATGTTGCGCGTGACGATGTACGTCACGTCATCGCCGACGACGTCGTGACGCACCTCGTCGGCGATGCCGCACAGCGCGTCCAGGGCCGGCCCGTCGGCGTGCATCAGCGCGAGGGCCTCGTCGTCGGTGAGACGGGTCGGGTCGTCGGCCGCCGTGGACAGGGCCGCACGGACGTCGGTGTCGATCCGCTCGGGCGCCATGCCCGGCCGTGCGGCCTCGCGCAGCGACTCCCAGTCGCCGTAGACCTCGTCGAAGTCGTCGCGCCTGTCGGCGGTTCGCCCGTCGGTGTCGATGGTGCGGTGCAGGTCGGTGCGGCCCGACGGAGCGAGGTGTCCCTCGTCGGGCTCCTGCCAGGGCCGGCCCTCGACGGGCGCGTCCTCGCGGGCCAGGCCCGTCTCCGGTTCGACGAGTGCGTTCACGTGCGGCAGCAGCCGCGGGTCGAGCCACGGTTCGCCGCGCTTGATGAACTCCGGGTAGACCGGGAGCCGTTCACGCAGTACGAAGCCGGACGCCGCGGTGCGCTCCGCCAGGTCGTCGATCTGCGGCCAGGGACGCTCGGGGTTGACGTGGTCCCGTGTGAGCGGTGAGACGCCTCCCCAGTCGTCGATGCCCGCGTCGATGAGCATCGCGTACTCTCCGTCGACGAGGTTCGGCGGCGCCTGGATGCGTGCCGAGGGCCCCATGATGTGCCGCGCGACGGCGATCGTCGCGGCCAGTTCCTCGAGTTCGGCGTCCGGCATTCCGCGCATCGCCGTGTCCGGCTTGGCGCGGAAGTTCTGCATGATGAGTTCCTGGATGCCGTGGTATGCCCGCTGCACGCGGCGCAGCGAGAAGAGGGACTCGGCGCGCTCCTCGTACGTCTCGCCGATGCCGATCAACAGCCCCGTGGTGAAGGGGACGTTGGAGCGCCCGGCGTCCTCCAGGACGCGAAGCCGCACCGCCGGCTCCTTGTCCGGGGAGCCGTGGTGCGGGCCCCCGGGCTCGCTCCACAGCCGCTCGGCGGTGGTCTCCAGCATCATCCCCATGGACGGCGAGACGGGCTTGAGGCGCTGGAAGTCGGACCACGTGAGCACCCCGGGATTGAGGTGCGGCAGCAGGCCCGTCTCCTCCAGGACGCGGATGGCCATGGCCCGTACGTACGAGAGCGTGTCGTCGTAGCCGTGCGCCTCGAGCCACTCGCGTGCCTCGGGCCAGCGGTCCTCGGGCTTGTCGCCGAGCGTGAAGAGGGCCTCCTTGCAGCCTGTCTCGGCACCTCGGCGGGCGATCTCGAGAACCTCGTCCGGCGAGAGGAACATGCCGTGACCGTCGCGGCGCAGCTTGCCCGGGACGGTGACGAACGTGCAGTAGTGGCACTTGTCCCGGCAGAGCCGGGTGAGCGGTATGAAGACTCCGCGCGAGTACGTGATCACCCCGGGACGGCCGGCGGCTTCGAGTCCGGCGTCCCGGACGCGGGCCGCGGAGCGGGCGAGTTCGGTGAGGTCGTCTCCGCGTGCCTGGAGCAGGACGACGGCTTCGGCGGCGTCGAGGGTCACGCCGTCGCGGGCGCGCCGGAGAGCTCGCCGCATGGCGTTGGCGGTGGGGGCTGCCTGCGCGTTCGAAGTCATGAACCGAGCATACGAGCGGGGCCGTCGGCTCTCCGGAAGCGGACGCTGCGGCCAATGTCACATCGTCTACGGTGCTGCGTGACACACGGCCGCGCACCAGGGCGGCCGTTTCGGCAACTACGGGGGAATTCATGCGAGTTCGCTTTGTCACGACCACCGCCGCGCTGGTCCTCGCCGTACTGGGCGGGGGCTCGGTCGCGGCGCACGCGGCGCAGAGCGGGCCGGCCGGCGGGGCTTCGGGCGGGATCTCCGCGGCGGCCTCCGGCGGGACGTCGGCGGCGCCTGCCGGCGGGGGCGGCGACGAGGTAGAAACGCGGGCTGCGCCGGGCCGG
The DNA here is from genome assembly GCF_004217425.1 of Streptomyces sp. CNZ301. Lineage (NCBI taxonomy): Bacteria > Bacillati > Actinomycetota > Actinomycetes > Kitasatosporales > Streptomycetaceae > Streptomyces > Streptomyces sp. CNZ301. The sequence goes on along the minus strand of NZ_SHLG01000001.1, from coordinate 5,144,145 downwards.
ATATCCGGCGGAGGCAGCAGGGGCGGCACGACCAGCGGCTCCTCCGGTTCGAGCACGAGCAGCACCACGGGCGGCAGTAAGAGCAGCAGCGGTACCAGCAGCACGGGCGGAAGCCTCGGCAGCACCGGTGGGGGCAGCAGTACAAGCAGCTCCGGCAGCACGGGCGGCACCGTCAGCACCAGCGGCGGCGTCAGCAAGACCAGTTCGGGCGGCGCCTCGAAGGGCACGTCGAGCCTCGGCGGCGCGACGACCACCACGACCGGCTCCGGCGGTCACGGCAGCCCCGGGCCGGCGCACACGAAGAAGAGCAGCAGCCGCTGGTGGCTGTGGCTGCTGGTGCCGCTGCTCATCGTCGTGATCGCGGTGGTGGCACTCGTCCTCGTGATCGCGTCCCGGCGCCGTTCCTGACCGTCGCGTCCGGGCGCGCCGCTCCCGACCGTCGCGTCCGGGCGCCGCTCCCGACTGTCGCGCCCGGGCGGTTCGCGCCCCCGCGGGCCGCCTCGTCCGGCCGTACGCTCCCCGCCCGGTGCCACCCCCCGTCGCGGGTGCGGGCGGAGTTTTCCACAGGGGTTTCCCCGCCCGTCTCCCGCGCGTACAACAGTGACTCGTGGCGTCACACAGGCGCCGCGGGACTACGGGTGCGGGGATTGCGGCAGCGAGCCGCTCGCAGGGGGAGGCACATATGTCGGGCGTGGAAAGACGTGACGTGCTGCGGCTGTCGGCGGTGGCGGGCGCCACGGGCGTACTCACTCTCGGCGGAGTGAGCTTCGCCGCCGCCGCCGACGGCTCCGAGAGGTCCAGGACCGTGAAGGGCCACCTGCCCACGGGTGCACCCGATTTCGTGTACCTGCCGGTCGAGATCCCGTCCGGCGTCCGCGAGATCGAGGTGGCGTACACCTACGACAAGCCGTCCGTGCCCGAGGGCACGAAGGGCAACGCCCTGGACATCGGCATCTTCGACGAGCGCGGCACAGCGCTCGGCGGCCGGGGGTTCCGCGGCTGGTCGGGCGGCGCACGCGACCGGTTCTCGATCAGCGCCGAGAAGGCGACACCGGGCTATCTGGCCGGCCCGGTGCGCGAAGGCACGTGGCATGTCGTCCTCGGCCCGTACACCGTCGCCCCGCAGGGGCTGGACTACGAGGTGACCGTCACCCTCCGGCACGGAAGTCCGGGCACCACGCCGCGGCCAGTCCACCCGCCGGAGCGTGCACGGGGCCGCGGCCGCGCCTGGTACCGGGGCGACTGCCATCTCCACACGGTGCACTCGGACGGCAAGCGCACCCCGCAGGAGACCGCAGGGGCCGCACGCGAGGCGGGGCTCGACTTCATCGCCACCACCGAGCACAACACCACGTCGGGGCACGGCGCCTGGGCGGGGTTGTGGGACGAGGACTTCCTGATTCTGTGCGGCGAGGAGATCACCACGCGCAACGGCCACGTTCTGGCCCTCGGCACGGACGCGGGCACGTTCGTCGACTGGCGCTACAGGGCGAGGGACGGTCACTTCTCCCGCTTCGCCCGCCGCATTCGCCGCGCCGGCGGCCTGGTCGTCCCGGCCCATCCCGACTGCCCCTTCGTGGGCTGCCAGTGGAAGTTCGGCTACGAGGACGCCGACGCCGTGGAGGTGTGGAACGGGCCGTGGACGGTGGACGACGAACTCGCGGTCGCCGCCTGGGACAACATGCTGATGGCTCCGCCGACCGGCCGGGGGCCGCTCCCCGCCATCGGCAACAGTGACGCGCATGCCGAGCCGCAGAAGGTGGGGCTGCCGCATACGGTCGTCCTCGCGGACGATCTCTCCCGACAGGCCCTGCTGGAGGGCATGCGCAAGGGCCGCAGCTACATCGCGGAGTCCTCGGTGGTCTCCGTGAAGTTCTCCGCCTCCGGCCCGCACGGTGAACACGCAGGCATGGGCGAGCGGTTGAGGGTGGACGGAGACGCGGAGGTCACCGTCCGGCTGGAGGTCTCGGGCGCTCCTGAGGGCGCGACGGCGAGGTTCCTCACCGACCAGGGCGAGATGTTCGCGGGGCCGGTCTCCGCGGAACCTCTGGAGTGGCGCACGACGGCCTCGCTGGCCGCGTACGTGCGCGCCGAGATACGTCACCGTCCGCCTGTCGGTTCGCCCGCCGAACTGCCCGGCGCCATGGCCGCGATGACCAACCCGGTGCGGCTCGGACGCGACGACGGCTGAGGCACGGATGCGAGGCGACAGCCGACGCAGGGTCCGCCCCCGGCGACGCCTCCACGTACCGCGCCTGCCGGGCCCGGCGCGGCGTCTCCCGGCGGTTGTGGAAGGGCCGACTGCCAGACGTCACAAGACCCCCGGTCTCGAAGGCCGGTCTCGAAGGCCGGTCTCGAAGGCCGGTCTCGAAGGCCGGTCTCGAAGGCCGCCGCAAGGGTTGTCACAAACAGAACTTGTCACTCACGAACGGGGCTACGGCACGCCGTGTCCGAACGCCCCCGTTGGAGGCGGAATGCGCTCAGTCGATGTGTACGGATGTTCCCGTTACGGGTGTGCACGCGATTGGTCTGCGGCAGCATGTGGGGACCCCCGGGCGACGAGTACCGATGGGCCGGTACCCATGGGCACGGTTCGCTCCCCCGCGCTCGTCCGAACCATCGATCACAGAAACCCAGTTGACCAAGGACGCCGATGACCGACACTCCGGTGGTGCTGATCGTATTCCTCGCCCTGGGTACGGTCGCCGTCGTTCTGGCTCTCCTTCTCGTCCGCTCGCGGCAAGAGCTGAGCAGATCGCAGCTGCACGTCGAGGCGGCCGGGACGCAACTCGAGCGCGCGTCACGGTACTCCGCCGACCTCGGGGCCAGACTCAGGGCCGCCGAGGCCGAACTCAGACATCTCGTCGAATCCCGCATCCCCGACCTGGCGACCTCCCTCGCCCACTCCCACGTCCCCGTCCCCGGCCCGCTCGGGACCGCGACGCTCAGCCCGGAGCTGGACCGTTCCATCGACGCCGTGCTGGTCCAGGTCCGCGAAGAGGTCGCCAAGGAACGCATCCGCGTCGACGCCGCCGCCCAGGCAGCCATGCGGGGCGCAACCACGACCATCCAGGCGCTGCTCTACCAGCTCCAGACTCTCCTCCAGCGGATGCAGGAGAAGTACGAGGACCCGCTCGTCGCCGAAGACCTGCTCGCCGCCGACTTCCTCAACGAACAGGCGCTGCGCCGCATCCAGTCGACCGCCGTGGTGTGCGGGGCCTGGCCGGGCCTGACGCGGGAGAACTCGCACCTCGCGGACATCGTCGTCGGCGCCTCGTCCAGGCTCAGCGGATACGAGCGCGTGCAGGTCACCAACCTGCTGCGCGACCCTGTCGGCGTGATCGCCCGCGCGGTCGAGCCGGTCGCCGTGACCCTCACGGAGCTGATGGCGAACGCCCTCCACCACTCCCACCCCGAACTGCCCGTCACCGTCACTCTCCAGCAGGGCAACCGCGGAGCGTCCGTGATCATCGACGACGCGGGAGTCGGCATGAACGCCGAGGAACTCGCCCGCGCCAAACGGCTGATGTCGGGCGCCGAGGCGCTCCTCGTCACCGAGCTCGGCGACCCTCCGCGCAACGGCTTCGCCGCCGTCGGACAGCTCGTCCGTCAGTACGGGTTCAGCGCGCACGTGGAGGCGTCGCCGTACGGAGGCGTGCGTGCCATCGTGCACATCCCCGGCGAGCCCCTGCTCACCCTGCTCGACGAGGCAGAGCACCCGATGTCGGTGATGGCCCCCTCACAGCCGCACAGCCTGCCCGTGCTGCCGGGGCGGCCCGCAACGGACGCACGTACCCCCGCGACGACGGCACCGACGGCGGCCCCGACAACGGGAGCGGAGCTGCCACGCCGGCGCAGGCGGCGCCCTGCCGACGCCGAGGAGGAGGCGGACGCCCCGGACGGCCGCGGCACGGAAGCAGTAGATGCACGAGCAACAGGAGATACAGGAGCAAGCGGCAAGAGCGCAGGGGGTACGGGAGCGGAAGAGGCCGGCGGGAGTGATCTGTTGCGGGGCCCGCGGACGGGCACGGGCCCCGCTCCGCCCTCGACACCCGAGGAGAGCGCCGAGCGCTGGTCCGCTTTCCAGAAGGGCACCGCGTCCGGACGAGCAGCCGCAGGAACGGATGCGCCCGGCACACCGGGCGCCACGGACAGCTCAGGCACCGCAGGCCCCGCAGGCAACACAGGCAGCTCGGGCAAGACGAACGAGACCGACAGGGCCGGCGATGCCGGCGACCCAGGCTCCGGTGCATCCGAAGGGGACCAGCCGACATGACCACTCCCGCGCACCGTTCCGTCCGAGAGGACACCTCCTGGGTGCTCGCTCCGCTCCTCGAACTGCCCCACGTGATCCACGCGGCCGTGATCTCGGGCGACGGCCTCATCGAGGGCCGCTCGCCCGAACTGGGGCGTGACTCCGCCGAGGGCGTCGCAGCGATGATCTCCGCGCTGCAGGGCGCCGCCCGCACCACGACCGCGGCCTTCGCCGGCCGGTACGACGTCAAGCTGCGGCAGACCGTGATCGAGTCCGATCTCGGCTGGGTCTTCGCGATACCCGCCGGGGAGAACACCTGCCTTGCCGTCTTCGCCGGGCCGGAGGTCAACATGGGGGTCGTCACGCATCAGATGCAGGTCCAGGTGGCCACCCTCGGCTCCAAGGCCATGAGCCGTCCGACACGGAGCGACAGCCCGGCATGAATCCGCCGCCGCGTGACCACCGACGGCTCGTGCCCGCGTATCTGGCCACGACCGGACGCGCGCGGCCCAGCCGCAACACGCTCGACCGGCTCACGGTGCTGCACGCCCCGGGCGACCCGCAGGGCAGCGGGCTGCGGCCCGAGCAGCGGCGCCTGCTGGAGCTGCTTCAGCCCGGTCCGCTGTCCCTGGCCGAAACGGCGGCGCATCTGCGGCTGCCGGTCAGCGTCGTGAAGGTCATGGTGGCCGATCTCGTCGACGCGGGCCGGCTGGCGGCCCGCGCCCCCGTACCCGAAGCCGAACTGCCCGAGCGGCAGATTCTGGAGAAGGTTCTGGATGGACTCCGCACTCTCAAGTCCTCGCGATGACAACCCCGGTGACGACAAGGGTGACGACCCCGGCGGCGGTCCCGGCAACTCCCCCGCGGACGAAGGTGAGGTACGTCCGGCCGCCGGCCGCAACGGGGAGGCGGGGCGCAACGGCGCGGTTCCGCCGCCGGAGAGGGGCATCTACCTCGACGCCGAACGGCCCCAGACCCTGGTGAAGCTGCTGGTGGCCGGGCCGTTCGGGGTGGGCAAGACCACGTTCATACGTTCCCTGTCCGAGACGGAAACGCTGCACACGGAGGAGGTGCTGACCAGCGGCAGTGCGCTGGTCGACGACCTCTCCGGTATCCGCGAGAAGTCCACGACGACCGTCGCGATCGACTTCGGCCGGCTGACGCTGCCCGGCGACCTCGTTCTCTACATGTTCGGCACGCCCGGGCAGCGTCGCTTCTCGCCGCTGTGGCAGGACATCTCGCGCGGAGCGCTGGGAGCACTCGTGCTGGCCGACACCCGCCGGCTGTCCGACTCCTTCGAGGTCATGGACATGATCGAGGACGCGGGGCTGCGGTACGCGGTCGCGGTCAACGCCTTCCCCGACTCGCCCTCGCACCATCCCTCCACGCTCCGCGACCACCTCGACCTGCTGCCCGACACCCCGCTCGTGCTGTGCGACGCGCGCGACCGCGACCAGGCCACGGACGCGCTCATCGGACTCGTGGGCCACGTGCTCGCCTACACACCCCAGGAGACCGCGTGACCTCCGCCCCCGAACCGGACGCCCCGGAACCATCGGCACGAGAGACGACCGAACCCGGCACCCCCCGGCCACCCGAGGCGGTCACCACCGAGCCAGGCATCACCGAACCGGGCACCACCGAACCGGGCACCACCGACCGTGCCGCGGCCGAACAAGCCGAACCCGGCCCCGGCGCATCCGTCCGGGCCATGCCGCCGGGCAGCGAGCCGGACAACGACGTCGTACGGCTCTACGGGCCGGAGTTCGCCGCCGATCCGCAGGCGGTGTACGACCGGCTTCGTCGGTACGGCCCGCTCGCGCCCGTCGAGATCTCGCCCGGGGTGCCGGCGCTGCTGGTCACCGGCTACCGGGCCGCCCTCGATCTGCTGCACGATCCCGTGACCTGGTCGAAGGACTCACGGCTCTGGCAGGAGGCGCTGCCGGAGGATTCGCCGATCCTCCCCATGCTGGGCTGGCGCCCGAACGTCATGTTCAACGACGGGGACGAGCACGCCCGTTACCGGCAGGTGATCACCGACGGTTTCGACCGGGTCCCGCCGCACGACCTGCGGAGCACGGTGGTGAGCATCGCCGACTCGCTCATCGCCGGCTTCGGCGCGGACGGCCGTGCCGACCTGATGGGCCAATTCGCCCGGGTGCTGCCGCTGAAACTCTTCAACCGGCTCTTCGGGCTGCCCGATTCCTACAGCGGCCGGCTCATCTCCTCGCTCGCGGGAATGATGGAGGGCGATCCGGCGGAGGCGGCGGCGGCGAACGCCGAGTTCCAGGGCTACATCGGTGAGCTGATCGCCACCAAGAAGAGTGCCCGGGGCCGGGACCTGACGTCGTGGTTCCTGGATCATCCCGCGGAACTCAGCGACGAGGAGGTCACCCACCAGATCGTCCTCACGATGGGCGCGGGCCACGAGCCCACGACCAACCTGATCGGCAACGCCCTGTCCCGGATGCTCACCGACGAGCGCTACTACAGCACGCTCTCCGGCGGCGCCCTGACCCCGCGCGACGCGATCCAGGACGTGCTGCTGAACGAGCCCCCGATCTCCAACTACTCGGCGCACTTCCCGAGACGGGACGTGTACTTCCACGGCACATGGGTCCGTACCGGGCAGCTCGTCATGGTTTCCTACGCGGCCGCCGGCGCCGCACACGGCCGCGCCGCCGCCGGAACCGCAACCGGCGGCAGCGGCAGCGGAGTGAGCGGTTCCGGCGGCGGGGCCCATCTGGCCTGGTCGGCCGGCCCGCACTCCTGCCCCGTTCCCCGCCACGCACTGCTCATCGCGACCACCGCCATCGAACGGCTCACGGCCTGGCTCTCCGACATCGAGCTGGCCGTCCCGCACGACGAACTCGACTACCGGCCGGGGCCGTTCCACCGCGCACTCGTACAACTGCCCGCCCGATTCACTCCGATCAGCCCCGACCAGGCAGGAGCCACTCCATGGGACAGCAGGGACAGCAGGCACACGACGGGGAGCAGGGACCCGGGCAGCAGCGGGGGCAGCGGTCGACCACCCACGGCCCCGGAAGCTCCCCGACCCGCGTCGCCGGCCCAGGTCCCGCCGGCCAAGTTCCCCTAGACGCAGGCCCCGTAGACGCAGGTTCCGTAGACGCAGGCCCCGTAGACCCCGTCCACACCCGCCCGGTCCCCATCGACCCGGCCGGACGTGACATCCACGGGGAGGCCGACAGGCTCCGCGTATCCGGCCCCGCCGTCCTCGTGGAGCTCCCCGCGGGGATCCCCGCCTGGTCCATCAGCAGCTTCGACCTGCTCAAGCGCCTGCTGACCGACGACCGCGTCTCCAAGGACCCCCGTCAGCACTGGCCCGCCTGGCAGCGCGGCGAGTTCCACGACTCCTGGATACGTTCCTGGGTCGGCGTGACCAACATGTTCAGCTCGTACGGGGCCGAACACCGCCGCCTCCGCAAGCTCGTCGCCCCGGCCTTCACGGGCCGCCGCACGGAGGCGATGCTCCCCCGCGTCGAGCGGATCACCGGCGAACTGCTCGACGCGATGGCCGCGTTACCGGAGGGCGAGCCGGTCGACCTGCGTGCCGCCTACGCGCATCCGCTGCCGATGGGTGTGATCTGCGAACTCTTCGGCATTCCCGAGGAGCAGCGCCCCGGTGTGGCCCGCCTCGTCGAACAGATCATGGACACCTCCGCATCGCCGGAGGAGGCGGCGCGCACGGCGCAGGAGGTGCAGAGCACCTTCGGCGCGCTCGTCGCGCTCAAGCGGGAGCAGCCCGGTGAGGACCTGACCAGCGTGCTGGTCTCCGCCCGCGACGACGAGACCGGCTCGAAGCTCTCCGAGGTGGAACTGCTCGACACTCTCCTGCTCGTCGTGGGCGCCGGACACGAGACCACGGTCAACCTCATCGGCAACGCGGTGCACGCCCTGCTCACACACCCCGCGCAGCTCGAACTCGTCCTGAACGAAGAGGTGTCGTGGAACGGCGTCATCGAGGAGACGCTGCGCTGGGCGCCCAGCATCGCGTCGCTGCCGCTGCGTTACGCGGTCGAGGACATCGAGCTGCCCGGGGGCGCGACGATCCGTCAGGGCGATGCCATTCTCGCCACCTACGCCGCCGCCGGCCGCGACCCTGGCAGACATGGCGCCACCGCGGGGGAGTTCGACGTCCGGCGCACCGATGTGGAGCACCTGTCGTTCGGGCACGGCGTGCACTTCTGTCTGGGCGCCCCCCTCGCGCGCATGGAAGCCCGCACCGCGCTTCCCGCGCTCTTCGAGCGATTCCCGGCACTGCGCCTGGCGGTACCGCCGCAGGAGCTGGAGCAGGTGGAATCCTTCATCGCACACGGCTACCGCACGCTGCCGGTCCTGCTTCACGGGCGGCGCTGACATCGGATTCGGCTCGGACGGTGCCGGCGCCGGCGCCGTCCGGCCGGCCGGTCCGTCGACCGGTCGACCGGTCGGCCGGTCTGCCGGTCGGCCGGTCGGCGCCGGACGCTGTCGCGCCTCGCCCGGTACCACACCAATCGCCCCTGTTCCGCGGGAAGTTCGAAGGACCCGTGGAGGACCTGGGGCCCTGATGACGTATAGCTGACAAGCAAGGCAGACTGACCCCTGCGGGAGTGGGATAAGGAGCGCAGGGGGCCAAATCATGGGCGCCGAGGGGAAAATCGGCCGCGTGAACGAGCGGCAGGAGCACCGGTTGTGCTTCACCGTGCTCGGACCGGTCCGTGCCCACCGCGGTGACCACGAGATCCCCATGGGCTCGCCGCAGCAGCGTGCCCTGCTCGCCGCCCTCCTGCTGCGGGGCGGTCACACCGCGACGGCCGAGGAGCTGATCGACGCCATCTGGGGCGAGGAGCCCCCCGACCAGGCGAAGGCCGCGCTGCGCACGTACGCGTCCCGCATCCGCAAGGCGCTCGGCGGCGACGCGGAGCTGATGGTCAGCGAGTCCGGCGGGTACGCGATCCGCCCGGGGCGTGCGCCCTCGGACGTCGTCCTCGACGTGGACGCGGCCAACGCGCACGCCTCGGAAGCGGAGAAGGCAGCCGGGAGCGGCGACCGTCCGGGTGCCCGGCAGAGTTACGCCGCAGCGCTCGCGCAGTGGAGCGGGGAGGCGCTGGCGCACGTACCAGGGCCCTTCGCGGAGCGGCAGCGCAGCCGTCTTACGGAATGGCAGCTCTCCCTTCAGGAACACAGCATCGATCTGAGTCTCCAACTGGGCTGTCACACCGAGGCAGTCAGTGAACTGACGGCACTGACGGCAGCGCACCCCTTGCGCGAGCGGCTGCGGGAGCTGCTGATGCTGGCGCTGTACCGCAGCGGCAGGCAGGCCGAGGCACTGGCGGTCTTCGCCGATACGCGACGGATGCTCGCGGACGAACTGGGCGTGGACCCCTGCGCCGAGCTCATCGATCTCCACCAGCGGATCCTGGAGGGCGACGAGAGCCTCGCCCTCGCTCCGGACGAGCCGGCGGGCCCTGCCACTCCCAGGCCCGCCCAGCCCGCTCAACTGCCCGCAACAGTTCCGGACTTCACCGGCCGCGAGGCGTTCGTCGCGGAGCTCAAGGAGCAACTCGCCCAGGCGGAGGGCACGGTGATGGCGGTGTCGGCGGTCGCGGGTATCGGCGGCGTCGGCAAGACCACTCTCGCCGTGCACGTCGCGCACGCCGCTGCGGAGTACTTCCCGGACGGCCAGCTCTACGTCGACCTCCAGGGAGCGGGCCCCTCGGCGTGCGAACCCGAAGCGGTCCTGGGAGCGTTCCTGCGGGCGCTCGGTGTGCAGGACAAGCAGATTCCGGAGGGCGTCGACGAACGGGCCGGGCTGTTCCGGTCGCTTCTCTCGGGCCGCCGGGTGCTGACGTTCCTGGACAACGCGCGCGACGCGGCGCAGGTCCGTCCGCTGCTGGCCGGGGCGGCGGGCTGCGCGGCACTGGTCACCAGCCGTGTACGCATGGTCGATCTGGCCGGCGCGCACCTCATCGACCTCGATGTGATGAGCCCCGAGGAAGCGCTGACGCTGTTCACCCGCATCGTCGGCAAGGAGCGTGTCACCACGGAGCGCCAGGCGTCGATGGCCGTGGTCGGTGCCTGCGGATTCCTGCCGCTGGCCATCCGTATCGCCGCGTCCAGGCTGGCCTCACGGCGCACCTGGACGGTCGCCACGCTCGCCGAGAAGCTCGCCGACGAGCGCCGTCGCCTCGACGAACTCCGCATCGGCGACCAGGCGGTGAAGGCAACGTTCGAACTGGGCTACGGGCAACTCGATTCCGAACAGGCCCGCGCTTTCCGTCTGTTGGGCCTCGCCGACGGCCCCGACATCTCCCTTCAGGCGGCTGCGGCACTCCTGGACCGCACCGTCGCGACGACGGAGTCCCTGCTGGAGTCGCTGGTCGACGCGTCCCTGCTGGAATCGGCGGCGCCGGGCCGTTACCGGTTCCACGATCTGGTGCGGCTGTTCGCCCGTGCCTGCGCCGAGCGCGACGAACAGCCCCCCGCCCTGAGGGAGGATGCCTTCGCCCGGCTGCTGGACTTCTACCTCGCCACGGCCTCGAAGGTCTTCGCCCTCGAACGGCCGGGTGAACGGGCTCTGGACCACCTCATGCAGCCCAGCTCCAAGGGCATGTACTTCGCGGACCGGGACGACGCACTCGGCTGGCTCTTCTCCGAGGCCGACTGCGTCCTCTCGTGCGTGCAGCAGGCGGCGGACCGCGGCATGCTGCGCCACGCCGCCGATCTGCTGATCGCCGTCAAGGACTGCGCCGATTCCGGCGTGCACTCCCTGCGGTACGAACGGGCCGCCGCCGCTGTACGGGACGCCTCCCGCGCCGCAGACGACGCTCTGGCCGAAGCCCGGGTCCAGTCGATGCTGACGCACGCGCACATCGTCTCGGGCCGCTTCGACCAGGCGGACGAGACAGCACGACAGGCCAGCCGTCTCGCCGAAGCCGCCGACGACACGCTGACGACCTGCTGGTCACTGAATCAGCGCGGCATCATCGCCATCTGCCAGCGCCGCTACGCCGACAGCGAGGTTTTCCTGCTCCGGGCGATCGACGCCTTCCGGGTGGACGGCAATCGCCCCAGCGAAGCGAGCGCCCTGTGCAATCTGTCGGCGGTCAGCCTGGCGTCGGGCGACGTGGACCGGGCGATCCGGTTGACGCAGCAGGGCCTGGAGATCTACGAGAGCCTCGACCACAGAATGCGCATGGCCAACGGGAGATACGCGCTCGGGCGGGCTCTCGCGGGAGCCGACCGCATTCCCGAAGGGCTCGAGCAACTGGCCAAGGCCGTGGCGCTCTTCCGTGAGACCCGGCAGCCGTTGTGGGAGGGGACCTCTCATTTCCGCATTGCCGAGGCGCACTTGGCGGCGGGCCGTCCGGACCAGGCAGCCGGGCATGCCGAACAGGCCCTGGCACTGCGCGGTATCGGCGGCGAGTGGATGCGCGGCAGGATGCTGACCGTTTTGGGCCGTGCGCTGGTGGCGCTGGGTCAGCACGACCGAGGACGCGTGTGCTGGAAAGACGCACTGGCAGTCTTCGAGGACATGGGAGCCTCCGACGCCGACGAGGTCCGCGGACTGCTCACCGCTGCTCCTGCCGCGTAAACGCCCACCTCAGGCGCACTTATCGGGCGTTCATCGATCGTTTATCGCGGCTCGGCATGGTTATCGCATCGATCCGTCGCGTCGGGGGGCAGGCGGATCAGTCTGGGGGGAGGCCGCGCTCCGGCTATGGTGAGCGGCCCAAAGCCCGCCCGGCGGCCCACGGGGGAGTCGCTGGGCGGGCACGTAAGCACAATCGGCCACTGAGCCACAGGAGTTCGGCCATGAGCGAGACAACGCAGTCCACTGTCGAGGACCTCGAGAAGGAATTGCAGACCGTCGGCACCGACGGCGGCGTAGAGGTGAAGGACGAGCACGCACCCATCGGCGTCGAATCGGCGACGGATGAACACGCGCCCATCGGCGCCATGTCGGCGACGGACGAGCACGCGCCGATCGGCGCCGAATCGGCGACGGACGAGCACGCGCCCATCAGTGCCGAGTCGGTGAAGGCGGAAAGCCCGGGCCAGTAGGCCCGTTCCACGGGGGACACAGCGGGCGTGGCGTCAGCGGCGCGGAGGGGGCGCCGCTGACGCCACGCCCGCTGCTTGAGCGCCGGCCCAGGGGGAATCCTGAAGTTGCCCGTCGTTCGCTGCCCGCACGACCACGGAACTCCGAGGAGAGAAATGCTCAAAGCCCTGAGAACGCTCGTCGTTTGCTCGTTACTCGTAGTCGGAGCAGCCTCTCCAGCAGTGGCCGCCGCAGCTGCGCCGTCCCACGCGACGAGCGCGCACGGCGTCCACATCAACGGGACCGAGGAGGAGCACGCGCCCTGACGTCCGACGCTTCACCGGAGGTGGCGGGCCGCGATCGCGGCCCGCCACCTCCATGTCGTTCTCGTCCTCGGCATCAGGGTCCGGAAGACAGGCAGTCAGCCCACCGGCACCCCGCCCCGCCGCGCTCGGACGTCAACTCACCGATTCGACAAGGCATTCGGAGACGTCGCCGATGCGCTTCGGGTGCGCCATCGGTACGTCCACGGACTCGGTGTCCCTGCTGCCGACCCTCACGCGCGCCTCGCCGGAGTCGACGCCGAGCCCGGACGTGTCGACGAACTTGACCTTCACCCGGTAGGTCTTGGTGTAGCTCTTCGGGTTACGGACCTCCACCACGGCCTTCGCTTCGCTGCCGCTCCGCGCCGCGCACTGCGTCACGGTCCCCGAGGCGGGTGACCGGTCGGCGGCGCTTCCGCTGCTCGAACCCGTCGTCCCCGTAGTGCTGTTGTAGCGCCGCGAACCGCTGTAGGAGCCGCCGCCCGATCCGTGCCTTTCCTTGCTCACGCTGTCGTGACCGCTCCCGCTGCTGTTGTGGCTGCTGGAGGTCGAACTGCTGCAGCCGCCGGACTTGCCGCCGCTGCGGTGACCGCCCCCTCCCTTGCGGCCGGGACTGAATCCGCTCAGCGCGACGAGTACGACTGCCACGGCCGCGATGAGCTTGAGATGGCGCGACATGGTTGATACCCCCGATTCTTGGCATGGCCATTGAGGGCTGGTGCCCCGTGAGGGGACGCCGTGCGGTGGCCGAAGGGTTCCGCCCGGCGTACCGTTTTCTGCGGGACGACGCACGCCTGCGACGTCCGCCTGCTTCCCGACGGGCGAGCACCCGCGGGGAGGAGTGACCCGGCGCCGGAAGCGAGGCGTGGCCGATGGTCCGGAATCTGCTCGGCATGCTGATCGCGCTCGTGGGGGCGGCCGCGGCGGCGTGGAGTCCCTTCCTCACCTGGTACGGCGGTCGGCTCGGCCGCGACTACCGGGTCGGTGAGCTGTTCACACCCACCGGCATCACAGGCACCCAGGCCGGTCTGTGGACCGGCCTGTTCCTTCCCATGCTGGTCGCAGCCTTGATCGCCCTCCTCGCGGCGCTGCTGCGTTCCCGCCTGCTGGTGACCCTTGCCGGAGCGATCGTGCTCGGCTTCACCGTCCTTTGGATGGTCCGCCAGGGGCAGGAGGCCGGCACGCTCACCGTCGGCGCCGGCGGACTGGCCGAAGGGGTCGGCTACGCGGTTGCCGGAGGCGTGCTGATGCTCCTCGCCGCGCTGGTGATGCGGGGACGCCGTCCCACGGGACGCCGCCGCAAGAGCCGTGGACGCCGTGCCCGCGTGGACGACAACAGCGCAGCCGCCTCCCCGGCGGTCCCGCACGAGAACCACGACTACTCCGGACTGCCGCAGCCCGGCGGCCCGTTCGAACCGGCACCGGGGCCGCATGGCGCATACCGGGCAGACGATTGGCAGGCCCACGGGCGGGGTCACGACCCGTACTTCGACGACGACTCCACCCCGGCGGAGGAGTGGGACCCGTGGGCGGCGGGACGTCCCGACCGTCCGCCCACCGTCCGGCCCCCTTACATCCGCCCGCCCGAGGAGGCGGAGCCCCCCGCCGAGCGGCCCGGCCAGGCGTCGGACGAACCGGCCGACCAGGCGCCGCAGGGTCCGCAGCGGCAGCCTCGGGCCCCCGGGGCCGACGGGCAGGACGCGCAGGACGGGCAGGACGGGCAGGACGGGCAGGACGAGCAGGACGAGCAGGACGAGCGCAATTCCGAGGGCACCCGGCGCCTCCCGCGACGAAGACCCGACCCACGCCGCGGCGGCACGCAGGAATGACTCCTGGCCCCGCTGGGTGTCAGTGCCCCGGCAGGAAGAGGAAGAACGGGTGCCCCGCCGGGTCGAACAGGACGCGCACGCCGTCCTGCGGCTGGAAATCCGCGACGACCGCTCCCCCGGCGGCGTGCGCCGAAGCGACGTCGAGATCGTCGACCTCGATGTCCAGATGGATCATCATCTGCTGCTCGCCGGGCCCCGCCGGCCAGGCCGGCCTCACGTGCTCCGGCTCCGTCTGGAAGGAGAGCCCGGGCCCGCCGTCCGGCGCCTCGAGCATCACCCAGTCCGGCTCGTCCCACTTCACCCGCCAGCCCATCAGGTGCCGGTAGAAGTCCGCCGGCGCACGCGGATCGGGTGTGCCGAGCACGATGCCGGAGAGCCTTGTCCGCGGTCCGCCACTCACGGCGCCTCCTCGTCCCGAAGCCGGTGGTCCGTCCCGAAGCCGGTGGTCGCTCCCGGGACCGTGACCCGTCCCGGACCAGCGGCCGATGTGTTCAGGCCTGACGGGCCTGTCCCGTGCCCTTCTCCGCGTCCAGTGCGTAGACGCAGCGGTCCTTGCTGCACGCGTAGACGACACCGCGGTCGGCCACCGGGGACCCGGTGATCTCGCCGCCCGTGGCCAGCTTCCAGCGGAGCTGCCCGCCCACGGCGTCGACCGTGTAGAGGCAGTGGTCCGCCGAACCGAAGTGGACACGTCCGTCCGCCACGACCGGCGCGCCCACCAGGTCGCCGCCGGCGGCGAACCGCCACCGCGGCGTGCCGCTGACCGCGTCCAGGGTGTAGAGCGCGCCGCCGCTGCCCAGATGGACGAGCCCGTCGGAGACCACGACCGGCTCCGTCGAGTGCCGGGCCTCCGTCGCGATCCGCCATCTGTCCTGGCCCGTGACGGCGTCGAGGGCGTAGACCGTGCCGAGGTAGTCGGCGAGGTACACGCCGCCGCCCGCGACGGCCGGGCCCGGCACGAAGGCCGGAGGGCTGAGGAAGGCCGCCGGGGCCTCGAAGCGCCACCGCTCCGCGCCGCTGACGCCGTCCAGAGCGTGGACGCGCGCACCCGCGCACACGTAGACCACGCCGTCCTCGGCCGCGGTCAGCCGCAGCGGAACGCCGCCCGTGGCTGCGGCTTCGCCCACCGGGTACGACCAGCGCTCGGCGCCCGTGCGGGCCTCCAGCGCGAACAGACGGCCCTCGCCCCACGTGTAGACGGTGCCGTCGTGCACCGAGGGACCGCCCTCGGGGGTCTCGAACTCGGTCTGCGCGCCGCCGAGTTCCCACAGCTTCTCGCCGCCGGCCGCGTCCCACACCTGTACGCCGCCGCCACGCGTACCCGTGACGACGGTGCCGGAGTCGACCTGGAGCGAGAACACCCAGCCGTCGGTGGCCAGCCGCCACAGCTCGGAGCCGTCGCGTGCGTCCAGCGCGTAGAGGCTGGGTCCGTCGGAGGCGTGCACACGCCCGTCGGAGACGGCCATGGACCAGGCCACCTCGCGCGTCCTGAACTGCCGGCGGCCGCTGGTGACGTCGAGCGCGTGCACCTCGAAGGAGGTGACGTAGACGAGATCGTCGGCGACGACCGGGGTGCCCCACACGTCGTTCGACATGCGGAACCGCCACGGGCGCCAGCGCTGAGGCTGCGACGGGCCCGCGGGGGCCTCGCCGACGGCACCGGGCGGCGGGACCGCTCCGGTCGGTCCGGCGAGCGGAGGCGGAGACGCCTCACCGCCCGAGCCGGGGGCGGGCCCCGGCGCTCCCGCTGCGGAGACCGGTGCACCGTTCGGGGGCCGCACCCATCCCGTCGCGGCACCCGCGGCCTCGGCGCGCGCCTCCTCGGAACGGCGCGGCCCGGGCCCGATGGGCACCTGCGAACCGGGCAGCCGCACGGAAGCACCGTCTGCCGCACCGGTCGGCGAAGGTGCCTCGGCGGGAGGAAGGGGTGCAGCGGCGTGTGCGGAGCCGTCGGCACGGCCGCCGCGTGCCGAAGGGGCGGGGTGCGACGCGAGCGAACCCACGGCGGACGGGCCTCCCGGACCGGCCGGAATGGCGTGCCTGGGGCCGCCGCGGCGGCCTCCGCCGGCGGCGTGCGCAGGCGCCGCGTCCGGGACTGCAGGAGGAGCGGAAGCGGCGGACGGTGCGGCACCCGCGTCGGGGGCACCCCCCGGCGGACCGTCCTGACGGTGCGAGGGCCGCCTCGGCGCGGGCCGTGCCCCGCGCTTGCGCTCGATGAGGGCCACGGCGCCCGCCGGCAGCCAGGCCGAAGCCGTGCCGCTGTCGTCGCCTCCGGCCGAGAAGAGGTGCGGGGCGAGCTGGGACTGGATGTCCGCAGGGCTGGGGCGTTCCTCGGCCGCCATGCGCATACAGGGGTCGATGAGGGGGCGCAGCTCATCGTTCAGCCCCTCCAGGTCCGGGCCGTCGCGCAGCAGCATGAAGACCGTCTCCACGGGGTTCGCGCCGTGGAAGGGCGCGTGCCCGGTGGCGGCGAAGACGAGGGTGGAGGCGAGGGAGAAGATGTCACTCGCGCCCGTGACGCTGCGGGAGTCGCGTGCCTGCTCGGGGGACATGTACGCGGGCGTGCCGACGGCAACGTTCGTCATGGTCAGGCGGGTGTTCGACACACCGGAGGCGATGCCGAAGTCGATGACGCGGGGCCCGTCCTCGACCACGAGGACGTTGGACGGCTTCAGGTCGCGGTGGACGAGCCCGGCACCGTGAATGGACTGGAGCGCCTCGGCGATCCCGGCCGCGAGCCAGCGGACGGCCTGCACCGGCAGGGGCCCGCACTCGTTGACTATCTCCTCGAGGGAGGGCGCCGGCACGAACGCCGTCGCGAGCCACGGCACGGCGGCCCTCGGGTCGGCGTCCACGACGGCCGCGGTGTAGAAGCCGCTGACGGCGCGCGCGGCCTCGACCTCACGCGTGAAGCGCACCCGGAACAGCTGGTCCTCGGCGAGCTCGGTCCGCACCGTCTTGATCGCCACACGACGGCCCGACGCCGAACGCGCGAGATAGACCAGCCCCATGCCCCCGGCACCGAGTCGGCCGAGCACCTCGAACTGGCCGATCCGTCGCGGATCGTGCTGCGTCAGCTGCTCCACCACTTACCTGCCACCTCCCCGTCGGGGCCACTCGAATCCCGCCCCAGTGCAGCTTCTCACTGCCGTACCGGCCACACGGTCCACAGGCTGATTCTTCCTGCCCAACGCGGTGGTTGCGAACCCGGGGGCCACCCCTGCGGGTCCGCGCAGGCCAAACAGTGAGGCGCGAGGCTTCATTCCGGTCCGCGCGCAGGCCGGTGCGGGACCGGCCCGGTGTTCGCCGCGCGGCCGCTCGCCCCTCACGCCGTACCCGCTGAAGCGGGTACGCAGGTCACCGGCGCTCCCCGGCGATGCCGCCGTCCGCACCCCGCGGATGCCTCTGCCGCTGCGGCCATGGCGCGTCAGCCTCCCCTGCCTCGCCCCTGCCTGTGCTTCTGCTCCGCCCCCCGGCGTGCGCGGACCTTTCCGCTCGTACGGCACGCTAGCCGCGTTCGTGACTCTCCGCAGGCCGATGATTCGAACGCGCGGGGTTCTGTCCCGGTGCGCCCGCCTGTGCGTCCTTTCACGCCGCTCCTCTCGTCCCGCTTCCCGTTCCGCCCTTCAACGCGCTTCCTGTGCGCTTCCTCGTCCCGCCCTCCCGTCCCGCTTCCCGTCCCGCTTCCCGCCCCGTCCCGCGTCATGTGCGTCTGCCCGCTCGCGGAGCCCGGCCCACCCCGGATCACGGCGGGTGCCATCCCATTGGATGCGGCCGAATCGCGCGCTCGTTCGCCGTCGATAAGCTGAACGGCATGACAGGACAAGTTCGAACCGTCGACGGGCGAGTGGCGGGTCGCCGCGGGCAGGCGACGCGGCAGAAGCTGCTCGACTGCCTCGGCGAGATGCTCAGCTCGTCGCCGTATCGCGATGTCAAGGTCATTGATGTCGCACGGCGGGCGGGCACGTCCCCGGCGACCTTCTACCAGTACTTCCCGGACGTCGAGGGCGCCGTCCTCGAACTGGCCGAGTCCATGGCGAAGGACGGCGCCGCGCTCAGCGATCTGGTGGCCGACCGTTCGTGGGCGGGCAAGTCCGGCTGGCGCACGGCCGAGGAGTTCGTCGACGGGTTCCTCGCGTTCTGGCGCAAGAACGACGCGATCCTGCGGGTCGTCGACCTGGGTGCCGCCGAGGGCGACAAGCGCTTCTACAAGATCCGCATGAAGGTCCTGAACTCCGTCAACCAGCCGCTGACGGAGTCCATCAAGGAGCTCCAGGCCAAGGGCCGGGTCGACAAGGATGTCAATCCGGCGGCCACCGCGGGTGCCCTCGTGATGATGCTGGCCTCCGTGGCGAGCCATCAGAAGGGCTTCCAGACCTGGGGCGTCAAGCAGGCGGAGCTGAAGCCGAATCTGGCGCTGCTGGTCCACCTCGGTGTGACGGGTCGCAAGCCCACGAGATGAACCGTTTTCCCTGAACACTCCGAAAAACGTTTCTCCCCCTCCGCCTGGGGACGCTTCTCAGCCTCCGTCTCCGCGCCTTCTCCGCGATCTCCCGAAATCACCCCCGCCCTTCGCGGTCGGCGGCCCCCACGTGCTCTTCCCGTGATGTTCCCGTGACGGGAACACCGCGTCACCAGCACTAAACTCCCCGCCATGCCCATGACCGACGAGGGGACTCCCGTTCACATAATCGGCGCCGGTCCAGGCGGCCTGGCCACCGCCGCCGCTCTGCACGAACAGGGCGTCAGCACCGTCGTACTGGAGAAGGCCCCGTCGGTCGCCGCCTCCTGGCGCGCCCACTACGACCGGCTGCGGCTGCACACCACGCGCCGCTGGTCGGCGCTGCCGGGGCTGGAGATACCCCGCTCGTACGGACGCTGGGTCGCGCGCGACGACTTCGTCCGCTACCTGGAGAGCTACACCGAGCACCACGGGATCGAAGTGGCCACCGGCGTCGAGGTCGACACGGTCGAGCGCAGCGGACCGGACTGGGTGCTGCACGCGAACGGCGGACGGCGGCTGACCACGCCCGTCGTCGTCGTGGCCACGGGCTACAACCACACCGCTCACATCCCGGCCTGGCCGGGGCGCGAGAGCTACGAGGGCGACGTGCTGCACGCCTCCCGGTACCGCAACGCCGCGCCGTACGAAGGGAAGGACGTTCTCGTCGCCGGCGCGGGAAACACGGGAGCGGAGATAGCCGCCGACCTCGCCGCCGGCGGGGCCGCGCACGTGCGGCTGTCGATACGCACCGTCCCGCACATCGTGCGGCGCTCCACGCTGGGCTGGCCCGCGCAGGCCAACGGCATCCTCTGCCGCCGCCTGCCGACGCGGCTGGTGGACCGTCTCGCCGCCCGCATGGCGAAGATCGCCGTCCCCGACCTGTCCGCGCGCGGGCTGCCGCGTCCCGACACGGGGCTGTACACCCGGGCCCGGCAAGGGGCGATCCCCGTGCAGGACGTGGGCCTGATCGCCGCCGTCCGGAAGGGAACGGTCGAGCCCGTAGCCGCGGTGGAGTCCTTCGACGGGTCGAAGGTCCGCCTCGCCGACGGCTCCTCCGTCGCCCCCGACGTCGTCATAGCGGCGACCGGCTACCGGCGCGGCCTGGAGGACCTCGTCGGGCACCTCGGCGTTCTGGACGAGTCCGGACGTCCGCTGGCGCACGGCCGCCGCACCCACCCGGAGGCCCCGGGGCTGTACTTCATCGGCTACACGAACCCGCTCAGCGGAATGCTCCGGGAGCTTTCGCTCGACGCGCGCCGGATCGCGAAGGCGGTCACGCGCGCGGTGGCATGAGTCGGCGGCACCCCGCCGGTGCCGGCGCGGCCGCGGCTCACGCGCACACCTCGTGGACCGCGGGGCCGGTGGCGCCGGGTTCGATCCACGGCTGAAGCGTCAGGGTCTCGTCGTAGTCGCCGCCGTTCTCGCTGCGGAAGGCGAGCGGCTCCGCCTCCGGCAGCGTGCGCAGCCGCTCGCGCAGGGCGGCGGCGTACTCCCGCCGGTCCTCGTCGGTGAGGCGGTCCGCGCCGTACACGACGAACGGCCGGTGGGGGGCCATGCCCGTGTACCAGAAAGTGCCGTGCAGCATCGGCCACAGCACGTCGTTGACGTATCCGTGTATGCCGCGCGGAGCGAAGCCCGGCTCGCGGCCGCCGACCGAGGTGATCACCAGCGCGCGCTTGCCCGCCAGGCCGCCCTCGCCGTAGCGCAGCGTGCGCCCGTCCGGCCCCCGAAGCCCGAAGGCGAAACCCTGGACGAGTACGCGGTCGAACCAGCCCTTCATGATGGCGGGCGGCCCGAACCACCACATCGGGAAGTGGAAGACCAAGGTGTCGGCCCAAGCGATCTTGCGCTGCTCGGCCCGGATGTCCTCGCTCTGCTCGTCAGCGGTGTAGGCGCGCTCCTGCTCCGCGCCGACGGTCAGCCGGGGTGCGTCGCTCGTGCCGGACCCTGCGGGGCGCACGTCGGCCGCGTCCAGGACCGCCTTCCATCGCATGGCGTACAGGTCGGAGATCCGGACCTCATGGCCGGACCCGGTCAGCTCCCGCACTCCCTCGCGCATGAGGGACGCGTTCAGTGAGCGCTGCTCGGGGTGGGCGAAAATCCACAGAACCTTCATGCCCCGATGCTGCGGCGGCGGCCGATGCCGAACGAGTGGCCAGATGGTCAGCATGTGGAAGAATCTGGCCATGAACACCGCGGCCCCCTCGCCATCCGGCTCGCCCTCCGCCTCCCCGCACACGGACGCGGCGTTCCACGACGACGGACGGCACCGCGTCGCCGTGCTGGTGCGCCCGGGGGTGATGCCGCTCGAACTGGGGCTGGTGCACCAGATGTTCGGCGCCGCGAAGAGCCCGGAACGCGGTGCGGGAAGCACGGAAGGGGACGTGCAGACCCCTGAAGGACACACCCCGGGCGGCGGCGCCCCGCTGTACGAGGTGGTCACCTGCGCCGTCGCACCCGGCCCGCTCCGTACGAACGCGGACTTCACCGTCCACGTCGCACACGGCCCGGAGGCCCTGGCCGAGGCCGACACCGTGATCTTCCCGGCCACCCACGAGGAGGACGCCCCGGAGACGACCGGGCGCCTCGGCGCCCCTCTCGCCGGAGCCCTCCGCCGCATCCGCCGCCCCGGCACGCGCATCGCCTCGATCTGTACGGGCGCGTTCGTACTGGCCGCCGCCGGGTGGCTGGACGGCAAGCGGGCCACGACGCACTGGAAGTCGGCCGAGGACTTCCGCCGCCTCTTCCCGCACGTCGACCTCGACCCGGACGTCCTCTACACCCACGAGGGCGAGGTGCTCACGGCGGCCGGCGAGGCCGCGGGCATCGACCTGTGCCTGCACATGATCCGCGGCGACCACGGCGCCGCGGTCGCCAACGACGTGGCCAGGGCGACCGTCGTACCTCCCCACCGGGAGGGCGGCCAGGCCCAGTTCGTGCCGCGCCCGGTCGCGGAGCCCACGGTGCGCGCCTCCACGGGAGCCGCGCGTGCCTGGGCGCTGCGCCACCTCCACCGCCCCTTGTCGCTGCGCGAGCTGGCCGATCAGGAGTCCATGAGCGTACGGACCTTCACGCGGCGCTTCCGCGAGGAGACGGGGCTCACGCCGGTGCAGTGGCTTACGCGGCAACGCATCGGACGGGCACGGCAGTTGCTGGAGGAGACCGACATGCCCGTGGACGCCGTCGCGTCGCGGTCGGGCTTCGGCACGGGGGCTTCGCTGCGGCAGCACATGCACGCGGCGCTGGGCGTCTCGCCACGGGCCTATCGCGTCACGTTCCGGGGAGGTGCCACCTGAGGCCGGGCCGGGCCCGGCCTCAGGGGTTACGGCTGGTCCCCGTACGCCCGGTCGTCGTGTGACCGGACACCGAGCGGGAACCGGCACGGCTGCGGCCGGCCCTGCCCCGGGACGGTCAGCGCCCTGAGCCGTCGGGCATGTCCCGGGCGGCCCCCGCGCCGGCCGCCTGCGCCTCCTGGACCGCCCCGGGGCGCGCCGTTTCCGCCCCCGGCCGGTCCCGTCCCTGTATCACCAGCGCCATCAGCGCCGCGGTGCCGCACAGGGCGCCCGAGGCGATCCAGGCCACGTCGTAGCTGCCGAACGTGTCCCGCACCAGGCCCGTCAGGAACGCCACGACGGCGGCGCCGACCTGGTGGGAGGCGAGAACCCAGCCGAAGACGATCGGACCGTCCGCGCCGAAGTGCCGGTGGCACAGGGCGATCGTGGGCGGCACGGTGGCGACCCAGTCGAGGCCGTAGAAGACGATGAAGAACAGCATCGGCGGCCGCACGCTCTGCGCGAAGAGCATCGGGAGGAAGAGCAGCGACAGACCGCGCAGCGCGTAATAGACGGCCAGCAGCCTGCGCGCGTCGAAGCGGTCGGTGAACCAGCCGGAGGCGACCGTGCCCACCAGGTCGAAGACGCCGATCACGGCGAGCAGGGAGGCCGCGGCGGGCACGGCCATGCCGTGGTCGTGCGCGGCGGGCACGAAGTGCACGCCGACCAGCCCGTTCGTCGACGCACCGCACACGGCGAAGGTCCCTGCCAGCAGCCAGAAGACCTTGGTGCGGGCCGCGTCGTACAGGGCTCGCAGCGCCCGTTTCGCGGCTCCGGGAGGCGGGGGCGGCGGCGTGACGTACCCGGGGCCGGCCCCGTACGGCAGCAGGCCGGCGTCCTCCGGCCGGTCGCGCAGCACGAGCAGCACGAGCGGCACCACCGCCAGCGCGGCCACGGCGACGGTGAGCGAAGCCGTGCGCCAGCCCGGGCCCTCGGCCAGCAGCGCCACGAGCGGCAGGAACACCAGCTGCCCGGCGGCGCCGCCCGCGGTGAGGATGCCGCTCACCAGGCCGCGGCGCTCGACGAACCACCTGCCGGAGACCGTCGCGGCGAAGGCCAGCGCCATCGAGCCGGTGCCGAGCCCGACGAGGAAGCCCCAGCACAGGATGAGCTGCCAGGTGGCGTCCATGAAGACGGTCAGTCCGCTTCCGGCCGCGATCAGCAGCAGCGCCCCCGAGACGACGCGGCGGATGCCGTAGCGCTCCATGAGGGCTGCGGCGAAGGGCGAAGTGAGGCCGTAGAGCAGGACGTTGACCGACACGGCGGCGGAGATGGTGCTGTGCGACCAGCCGAACTCCTCGTGCAGCGGATCGATGAACACGCTCGGCGTGGCACGGAATCCGGCCGCGCCGACGAGCGCCACGAACGACACGGCCGCCACCCACCAGGCGCGGTGCACGCGCGGGACGCGTCGCGGGCCCGGCGGTGTGCGGCTGCCGCCCCCGGCGTCGAGCTCGTCCACAGGGGGAGGGGGGTCGCCCTCCCGTCCGGTCGCCGGGCCCGGGTGGTGGGGCGCCTGCCCCGTCACCGGTCCGGTTTCCCGTCCGGTGGTCGGTCCGGTTTCCCGTCCGGTCGCAAGGTCCGTCGTCGGGTTCGTGGTCGGCTTCGTGGTCGGGTTCGTGGTCGGCTTCGTGGTCGGCTTCGTCGGCGGGTTCGTGGTCGGCTTCGTCGCCGGGTTCGTCGCCGGTCCGGTCACTCGTTCGGTCACGGAAACAGCCTCCGCCGGCGGCGCCCGGCGCACGAGTGGCCCGGAGGCCACGTTGTGCGAGGATCGGGCCATGAATGCGAGCGCCTTCCGCCACCAAGGGCGTCACCGTGTCGCCGTGCTCGTGCGGCACGGCCTGCTGCCGATCGAACTCGGCATACCGCACCGGATCTTCGGCCGCTCCTGGGAGGAGGACGGCGAGCCGCTGTACGAGGTCGTCACCTGCGCCGTGACGCCCGGTCCCGTCCGCACGGACGCGGACTTCACCGTCCACGTCGCACACGGCCCGGAAGCGCTGGGCGAGGCGGACACGGTGATCGTGCCCGCCTCGCACGAGTTGGACGAGCCTTACGCCGGCGGCCGGCTCGGACCGGAACTGGCCGACGCCATGGCCACGATCCGGCCCGGCACGCGGGTCGCGTCGATCTGCACGGGGGCGTTCGTGCTCGCCGCGGCCGGGATGCTGAACGGGAGGCGCGCGACCACGCACTGGGCCTCCTGCGAGCGTCTCCAGCGGCTGCATCCCGGCGTCGAGGTCGACCCGGACGTGCTCTACGTCGCGGACGGGAACGTGTTGACCTCTGCGGGCGTCGCCTCGGGCATCGACCTGTGCCTGCACATGGTGCGCGAGGACTTCGGCGCCGCGGTCGCCAACTCCGTCGCGCGGCGCACCGTGGTGCCGCCCCACCGGGACGGCGGCCAGGCCCAGTTCATTGAGCGTCCGGTGCCGCAGCCGGGTGTGCACACCACGGGCACGGCCCGCGCGTGGGCGCTGCGGCACCTCGACAGGCCGGTCGGGCTGCGCGAACTGGCGGAGCAGGAGTCCATGAGCGTACGTACGTTCACGCGGCGCTTCCGCGAGGAGACCGGTATGAGTCCGCAGGTGTGGCTCACGCGCCAGCGTGTCGAGCGGGCACGGCATCTGCTGGAGAGCGGCCCCCTGCCGGTGGAGAAGGTCGCGCGGGAGGCGGGTTTCGGCTCCGCGTCGTCGCTGCGGCTGCACTTCCAGGCGGCGCTCGGGGTCTCACCCAGCGCCTACAGGCGCACGTTCAGGGTCCGGGGCGCCGGTACGGGGCGCGACGTTCTCGGCGACAGCGGGGGCGCGGAGGGGACCGCGGCCCTCGACCTGATGGGATGAGCCCCCGCCCGCGGACCTAGTAGTGCTGTGACCGGAAAGGTTCACCGGCTCGCGACGCCCGGCAGGCCTTCCCTGCCGCAGCCCTAACCGGATAAGCCCGCGTCCGCGCCGCCCACCGCGCCCGCGGTCAACTGACGTACGGGCAGGCCGGAGAGCGCGGGGGCGGCACCGTGACCCCCCGCCGACCGGTCGAGTTCGCACCAGATGCACTTGCCGAAACCCTCGCGCTGCCAGCCCCAGCGGTCCGCAAGGCCCGAAACGAGCTCCAGGCCACGGCCGTTGGTGTCGTCGCCCTCGGCGTGACGCTGCCGGGGCGGGCAGTTGCTCAGATCCGCCACCTCGACGCGGACGGCCCCCGCGGCCTGACAGCCGGGCAGCAGCATGCGCAGCACCGACGGAGTGCCCGCGTGCACAACGGCGTTGGTCACCAGCTCCGAGACCAGCAGGAGCAGCGTCTCGGCGAGCGCGTCGTCAATGCCGATGCCGCAGCAGGCCAGCCTCGACCTCGCCCACCTGCGTGCGCGCCCCACCTCCGCCGGGTCCGCCCCGATCTCCAACTGCAGCTGAAGCACCCGCACCGCTGACTCCGTCCGAAACTGCCGAGCACTCGGGAGATCACGGACCGTGACCCCTCGAGAACAGCATGATTGACGCATAGTTGGGGCAACAAGCGCTTCAGGCATATTCCGGCGCAAAGGAGTAGTGGTACTGCATACTGTGCGGCACCACTCGGAGGGGTGTTACGGGGAGGTACGTGACGTAAGGCGACTAAGGCGACCCTCAGCGGGCATGCCGGAGCGGACGCCGCACGCCGAAGTGCATCCGGGGAGGGCCCGGATCGGCGCGAGAAGCAGGCGGTACGCCGTGAGGCGCATCGGAGCGCATCGCATCGCATCGGCCCTTGGGCGGGGCGCGGGCACCGGGGCGGAAGGGCGCGAACACAGGCCCGGCGTACGGGTGCTCAGGGCGAGCTCACACCGAGTTCAGGCAGAGAGGGGACCGGCCGCCGTCTCCTGGGTCGCGGTGGAGAGGTCCGGGTAGCAGTCGAAGAGACGGCGCACGCCGAGCGCCGCCAGCACACGGTTCACATGCGATCCGTCCTCGGCGCCCCGTGCGGGGAGAATCAGCCGCAACTGGCCTGCGCAGGAGCGCATCAGCCGACGCGAGGCGATCAGGACACCCACACCGCTGGAATCACAGAAGAGCACTTCCGAAAGATCGAGGACGAGGCTCCGCCGACCGTCGGCGACCGCGTCGTGCACGTGCTGCCGCACGGCGGGTGAGGTGACCAGATCCATCTCCCCGGAGACCCGGAGAACGGCCCACTCCCCCCGTTCCTCCTCAGACACCTTCAACGACACGTCCTCGTATCCCCTTCGCTCGACTGCACCTGCCCGGGCCCTTCGCACTTACCGGAACGCTCCCTTCCTTGTGCGGCTGCCCGACCCCCCACGGTCAAAACGAGTCAGTGACCAGAGCCTGTGCGCTCGATGGCCGTTCTCCCCCGCAATGGTCGCAGTCATACCCGCATAACTCCCTGGCATTTTCGAGTGTGATCGCGGGTCGGTACATCCTGAGCAATATCGCAACGTGACGAGATCGACACCATCAGCGATCAGCACTGGCAGCACATTGCCGCAAAGGGCCGTGCGTTGTCAGCCCCTCGCACTACATTCGAGGTGCCGCCCTGCGACAGGACCGCGGCGGGCACGGCAATAGGGGCACTCCCCCTCGCTCCTCCCCCTGGCTTGGCCGGGAGGTGCCCCAGGGGGACCCCCACCCAGGCCGAAGGCTCTGGGGGAGGCACGGATTTCGGCTGGGAGTCACGATGGCGAACGAGACACCACCGCGCTGGGACCGGAAGATGCAGCAGCGTCTCGCGCGAGGTGAAGCCGCTGCGCTGGGCGAGTTGTACGACCGTTTCGCTTCGCTCGTGCACAGCTTGTCCCACCGCGTGCTCGAGGACGAGACCGCGGCTGACCGCGCCACGCGCGACGTGTTCGGCTACATCTGGGAGAACCCGCACGCCTACGACCCGAAGCAGGGCCCGATGCGTTCCTGGATAGCGGGAGTCACACAGGAGATCGCGACGGGACGGCTGCGCAGGCAACACCGCGAGAAAGGACCGCAGTACCCCGATTCCCCGGAGCGGTGGGAGCAGATCGAGGAGAAGGTACGCGCCGCCTCCACGGCGGCGCGCGCGGACTACATCGTCACGTCCATGCCGTCCTCGCTGCGCGCCGCGCTCGAGTTGACGTACTTCCAGCGCCGTGACTACCGCCAGACGGCACGGCAGTTGGGCGTGACGGAGGACGAGGCACGGCGGCGGCTGCGGCTGGGGCTCCAGCTGCTGTCGTCGGCCACGAGCCATCCCATGCCGGCGCACTCGAACGGCCCCGGGCGTCCCCGGTGAACGGGCCGTACGGACAGTTCTCCGGCGGGCACGAGGAGCCGGACGACAACAGCGGCCCCGGAGGCGGCGGTCCGGGCGCCGGCGGCCCGGGCGGCACCGGCAGCGGACCCGGCGACGGGCGCGCGAGCGGGAGCGGTGGCCCCGGCGAGGGCCCGGACGGAGCCGCGCACCGCATACCGCCTGCCCGCAGCCCCGCGGAGGACTCGCCGTTCCGCGCGGACCTGCCCGAGGCCCCGCTGCCGGGCGCACCGGCCGAACTCCCGGAAGTGCCACGGCAGTACGGGCCGGATGAACCACGCGAACCGGCCGCCCCGCGTCCGGAGCCGTCGCCGGAGCCGGCGGTCCCGTCGCCGGAGCCGCACCCGCACCCGCACCCGGACGCCGAACAGGCCGCGCAGGCGGGGCAGTTGCCCGCACAGCTCGACCACCGTGTGCTGAAGTCGCTGCTCGGTGCCTGGGCGCTCTCCGCCTGTTCCGTCGAGGAGACCGCCGCCGTCGAGGGGCATCTGAGCGACTGCGGGGCGTGCGCGGACGAGGCGTTGCGGTTGCGGGACGCCGTCGGGCTGCTGCACCCCGAGGACAGTCTGGACCTCGACCCGACGCTGCGCTCGCAGGTGCTCGAGGGCTGCATGGGCCGGCGCGCGCCGCGCGTGCCCGTCCCCGAATGGGCGGCTCCGTACGACGCGGAGAGCTCACGGCTCGACGCGCTGCTGCGGGACATGGCGGACGCCGAATGGCTCGCGCCGGTCCTGCTGCGCTGGTTCGACGGGCAGGAGCATGCGCGGCGGGAGACGACCGTCGGCGGCGTCATCGGCCATCTGTTCGCCGTCGACGGCCTGGTGGCCACCGCACTGGGCCTGCCCGACCCGCTGGACACCGGCACCGGGAGCACCGCGCCCGAGGAGGCCGCGTCGCGTGCCACGGCGGGCCCCGCCGCCCGCACGGAGGAGTTCTGGCGCGCGGACACCGACGTGCTGCGCACGCCGGGCGCCCGCGAACCGTGGCGGGACCAGGGTCACGCCCTGGTCCGTTCCGCGTCGTTCGCCGGCGACGACGTCGCCGGACTCGACGTCCTCTACGGCGACTTCACGCTCCCGGTCCGTGACGCCCTGCTCGACCGCGCCTTCGAGTGCTGGATGCACGCCGAGGACATCGCCGACGCGATCGACTACCCGTACGCGCCGCCGCAGGGCAGACACATGCACCACATGGTGGACCTGGCGGCACGGCTGCTGCCCGGGACGATCGCGTGGCGCCGCCGTGCCGGGCTGTCCGCCGCGCCGCGGCGCCTGACCGCCGCGGGCGCTCCCGGGCGCGCCCTGCACCTGGAGGTGGAGGGCGACGGAGGAGGCGACTGGTACATCCCGCTGGACTCGCCCGTGGCTTCGGTCGGTCCGGGCGACGCGGTGGCCCATGTGGCGCTGGACCGCTACGAGTTCTGCCAGCTCGTCGCCGGCCACGTACCGCCGCTGGAGACGGCCGCAGGCCAGGACGGCGACCGCGAGGCGGTGCGCGACGTCCTGTTCGCGGCGGCTTCGCTCTCCCGGATGTAGGCCGCGCCGCCGCGGGGGCGGAAGAGCCCGGGGCGGCCGCGGGGGGTGCAGGGTGCGGGAAGGACCCGCGGGAATCCGCCGCCGCGCCTCAGGCGAAGACGACGGTGCGGTGCCCGTTCAGCAGCACCCGGTGCTCGCTGTGCCACTTGACCGCCCGCGCGAGCGCCTGGCATTCGACGTCGCGTCCCACCGCCACCAGTTGCTGCGGCGAGGCCTCGTGGCCCACCCGCTCGACCTCCTGCTCGATGATCGGGCCTTCGTCGAGCTCTGCCGTCACGTAGTGCGCCGTGGCGCCGATCAGCTTGACGCCGCGGTCGTGCGCCTGGTGGTAGGGCCGTGCGCCCTTGAAGCTCGGCAGGAAGGAGTGGTGGATGTTGATGATCCGGCCGGGCAGTTGCTTGCACAGGTTGTCGGAGAGCACCTGCATGTAGCGGGCCAGCACGACCAGTTCGACGTTCTCCTCCTCGATCAGGCGCAGCAGCGCCGCCTCGCCCTCCTGCTTGCTCTCTTCGCTCCCCTTCGCGACGGGGATGTGATGGAAGGGGACGCCGTAGGAGCCCGCGAGCCCTTCGAAGTCGGTGTGGTTGGAGACGACCGCCGCGATGTCGACCGGCAGGGCCCCGCTGCGGGAGCGGAAGAGCAGGTCGTTGAGGCAGTGGCCGAAACGGCTGACCATCAGCACGACACGCATGCGCTCCGCCGCCGGATGCACCTGCCAGTCCATCTGGAAGGAGTCGCCGACCGCCGAGAAGCTCGCGCGCAGCTTCTCCACCGTCACGCCCGGGTCCGCGGAGAAGTGGACGCGCATGAAGAACAGCCCGGTGTCGTGGTCGCCGAACTGCTGGCTGTCCTCGATGTTGCAGCCGGTCATGAAGAGATAACTGGAGACGGCGTGCACGATGCCCTTCTTGTCCGGGCAGGACAGCGTGAGGATGTACTCCTCCCGCACGGCGGCCTCTCCGCCCTTGCGCGCACCGCCGGCTCCGCCTCCGGGGAGGCGGGCGGAGTGGTGCTGTGTGCTGTCGGCATCGGCGTGCGGCTCGCTCATGGGTCAAGCCTTGCACAGCCCGACGTGCCCTCAGGACCGCAGGCCCTCGCGTACGGCCGCTCCTGCGGGCCACAGGCTCTGGAGACGAGGGAGACGAGGGAGCTGATCGAGTCCGGCGTTCCCGGCCCGCCTGCCCGGCCGCGTTCCCGGCCCGCGTTCCTCAGACCGAGTGCAGCATGATCGCCAGAACGTCGAGGGAGCGGGGCGGCTCGTCCGGGTCCTCGCCGTCGTTCGTCGCCATCCGTACGTGCGCGTCGCGTGCCGCCCGTACAGCCTCGGGCCAGCCGTGGTGCTCCATGTAGGAGACGACGGGGGCGTCGGCGCCGACCTGGTGCATGATGCGCAGCACCCGGAGCACGGCGGTGTCGACCAGGGCGGCCTCCTGCGAGTCACGGAAGATCGTGCCGACGTACTTCTCGGCCGACCAGTTGTCCAGCCAGGTGTCCTCGACGAGGCGGTACACGGCGTCGGTGACGTCGCCGTAACCGGGCCGGCCCGTCGCCCAGCACTCCTGCTGGAAGGCGGGATCGGAGAGCATGTGCAGCGCGGAGCGCACGTTGCTGCGCCAGCGCCACCAGGGCATGTCATGGACGGGCATGGTGCCCATGGTGGTGGACGGGGGGCCGCGACGGGAAGCCCTCACGGAATCTTGCGGCAGAGAACACTTTCGGACACAGTTGCGCAATCCCCGCCCACTTGCGGTCGGCCCGCGAGAAGTTCCGATCACATGGGCCGACATGAACGCGGTCTTCACCCCCGCGTCACCTGACGTCGACGTTCCGGGGCCCGGGTGTTGGGCGGCGGACGGCAGCGTGCGCCACATGACTGCACGGCGTCGTCGTCCCGCCCTGTCCGCCACTGTCGCCTCCGCCGGAGCATGCGCGCTGCTGCTCGGCGGCTGCGGGGTGATGCCGGGCAGCACCGACGACACCGTCACCGTCATGACGTGGGCGCCGCAGGGCACCGAGGCGACGAACATGCCGGGCATGCCGGCGATGGCTCAGGCCTACGCGCGCTGGGTCAACTCCCGTGGCGGCGTCAACGGTCACCGTCTGCGGGTGCTCACCTGCAACGACCACAACGACACCGTGCGTGCCGCACACTGCGCGTCGCGCGCGCTGAAGGAGGGCGTGGTCGCGGTCGTGGGCTCGTACAGCCAGTACGGCCGCTCGTACATGTCCGCGCTCGAGCGGGCCGGCATCCCGTACATCGGGGGCTACGGAGTGGCGGACCAGGAGTTCAGCAGCCCGCTGTCCTACCCCGTCAACGGCGGCCTTCCCGCCCTCGTCGCGGGGAACGGCCGTCAACTGGCCGCCGGTGGCTGCTCGCACGTCTCGCTGGTGCGGCCCGACACCAGCGTCGGCGACAAGCTGCCCAGGCTCATCAACGCCGGTCTCGCACACAGCGGCACGGGCCCGGTCACGGACGTACGGGCTCCCGAGGACGCCTTCGCGTACGCACGTCCCGCACGCAAGGCCCTCGACAGCGCGAACACCCGGGGTGCCACGCCGCTCGGCACGGCGGCGGAGGACCGGAAGGGCGGGCCGTGCGTCACCGCGGTGCTGGGCGGACGTACCGGCACCTTCTTCGACTCGTTCAGGCGGCTGCAGAAGGACAGTCCGCAAGTGCGCACGGCGTCGGTGCTGGGAAGCCTCCAGCAGTCCCTGGTCGACAGGTCGGGCGGACAGCGCAGCCCTCTGGAGGGCGCGTACGCGACGGGCTGGTACCCGGCCGCGGACAACCCGCGCTGGAAGCCGATGAAGAAGGTGATAGACGACCACGCCTTCGGCGACAACCGCGTGGACGCCACCGACCCCGGCGTGCAGACCACATGGATCGCCTACACCGTGCTGCAACGAGTGCTGAAGTCCCTCGGCGACGAAGAGGTCACGGCCAAGTCCGTGCGGCGCACGCTGGACACGCGCGGCGCCGTCGACACCGGAGGGCTGACGCCGAAGCTGAACTGGACCTACGGCAACATGCTCGCCGCACGCGACTTCCCGCGCATCGTGAACACGAAGGTGACCTATCAGCGAGTGCGCGACGGACGGCTGACGACGGTGCACCGGGGCTTCGTCGACGTACAGAAGACGCTGGAGAGCGGCCCCTCGGTCTGACGCGCTCGCGCCCCCAGCACCCTCACCGCGGGTGCTTACGGCCCGGTGTCAGGACGGCCCGGGCATGGGTCCGGCCCCGGGCGTAGGCCCGGCCCGGGCATAGGTCCGGCCCGGGCATAGGTCCGGCCCGGGCATAGGTCCGGCCCGGTGCCAGAAGGGGCGTGTGCCCGTCGTCGTCGCGTGCCGGCTCACAGCTGGACGACCTGGCGCTCCTTCAGCCCGTACTTCTTCGCCGTCGGATTCCACAGCCCCGCCGCCTTCTTCTTCGCGGCCGTCGCCTCGCCGCTGGAGCGGGCGCCCTGCCCGGTGTGCGCGGTCGCGCGGGCCTTGCCCTTGCGGCAGCCCTTCTTGTCGGCGGCCTGGTCGGCCCAGGCCGCGTAGTGACTGTCGGCGGAGGCGGAGGCCTTCCAGGCCCGGATGAGCGAGGACCTGAGCTCCGCGTCGGCGGGAATCCTGTCCGTTTCGAGCTTGCCGAGACGGGTGACCAGGCCGTTGCGCTGATCGGCGGCGGCCCGCAGATCAGCGGCAGCCTGGCCCAGCTTCTTGCAGTTCTTGATGTTCTCCACCGAGCGGATCACCGCCGCACGGCTGTTGTTGCTGTCGGCGAGGAGCTTGTCGAGCTCCTTGGCCTGCGCCTCGACGGGATCGGGCCCCGCGGACTTCTCACCGGCCCGTGCGGCGGAGGACTTGCTCTCCTTCTTGCCGTCCTCCTCGCCTCCACCACTCAGCGCCGCACCCGCCGCCATGCCCACACCGGCGACGACCGCGACACCGACCGCGATCAGGATGGCGGGCGACATCCGGGAGAGCGTGCTCCGCTCGGCGTTGCGACGGGCGGCACGTCCCTGCGGCTCCCACTGGCCGGTCTGCCCGCCCTGCCCGGCGTCCCGCCCTGCACCCTGGCCCTGTCCGTACGCGGCGGCCGGCCCGCCCGGACCGCCCGACTTGCCGAAGCGGCCCGCTCCGCCGCCGTTGCGCTGGCGGGCCGCCGCCTGGTCGAAGAGAGGCAGCCGCTGCGTGGCGCCCGGATCGCCGGGAGCGCCGGAGCCCCCCGGGGCCGGGGCGGGCTCGGAACGGAAGAGGTTCTCGAACCCGGCAGGCGGCTGCTGCCGACCGCCGGGACCGCCGCCGGCGCCCTGCCCGGGAGCGGGTGCCTCCGGGGGGAGCGGCGTGCGCAGCCGCGCCGTCGCCTCCGGGTCCCGGGCCGAGGCCTGGCCGGCCTGCGGGGGAAGCATCTGCGTGGCGTCGGCGTCCATCGCCGGCGGCGTCTGCGCGGCCTGGTACTGACCGGGCTGCGTGGGGCCGGGGTCTCCGACGACGGGCGGGATGAACTGTGTGGCGTCCGATTCGGCAGTGGTGGCTGCCGCGGACGGCGCGGCCGCGGGCATGGCCGAGGAGACGCCCTGCTGGGGGAATGCCTGCACCGGCCCGGGGCCCTGTGCGAACTGCTGGCCGGTGGGCGGCTGTTGGAGCTGCTGCGAGGGCTGCGGCTGCGGTTGCTGCTGCGAGGGCTGCGGTTGCGGCGCCTGCTGCGGCGGCAACTGCGCACCCCCGCCGAACGCCTGGGCGTTGTGCCGTTCGGGCAGGAACGACGCCTGCGGTGCCTGCGGGCCCTGCTGCTGCGGCTGAGCCGGAGGCAGGTCCGCGCCCGCCGGCTGAGGCGGCGGGACGGACGCCGGAGGGAGATCAGCGGGCGGGAAGCCGGGCGGCGGCGGTTGCTGGCCGCCGCCGTGTCTCCCGCCGGCGCCGGGCAGCGCCTCCTCCGCGTTCGCCCCGGGCGAGTGCTGCTGCGGGGGTATGTACGGCGGCTGTTGGGGCGGCGGAGGTGGCGGTGACTGCGGCGGTGGAGGCAGGGACGCACCCGGCTGGTCCCCCGGCGTCATGACGGCCTGCGACTCGGGCCCCCAGGGCTGGGCAGCCTGCGACTCGGGCCCCCAGGGCTGGCCCCACGGCTGCCCCGCGGACGGCTGAGTGTGCGCGCGGTCGACCTGGCGCTGCTGTTCAGGGGTCCAGGGGTCACCGTTCGCCGGCAGCACGACACCCTCGTAGAGGGGCGGGTCGCCCTGTCCACGTCCGCTGTGCGCTGTCACCGGGGCTCCTAGATCGATCAACTGCCTATCCGAACCGACGGGTCACGGTACCGGCTGCCCAGGAGGTGCGACCACGCACCTGATGGGGCGACACCAACCCTTCACCTCAGATATGGATCAAACCGGTGGATAGACGCACTTACCCGACTGCCGCCCCCTTGAGCTGTGCGCTGAAATCTCGCACGACCGGCTCCTTCACAAACGGCGCAAGTCGGCGCCGGAAGTCGTCGAGGTACTCGACGCCGCGCCCCGAGCGGAGAGTTGTGAGAATTTCCACCCCTTTCATCCCGGTGTGGCAGGCGTGTTCAAGCTCACGTTTCTGCAACTGGGCGGACGCCAGGAGAAAGGTTCCGATCGCCCGCCGCCGCACGCGGCTCTCGGGATGACCCGCGAGCGATTCGCGGGCCTTCTCCGCCGCGGCGTCCGGCCGCTGGAGATCGCGGTGGCAGTGGGCCAACTCGTCGGCGAGATAGGCGTGGTCGAAGTGGGAGATCCACACCGGGTCCTCCTCCGGATCGCCTCCGCCCGCCCGCTCCATCGCCGACTGCGCCCTGCCGGCGGCCTCCTGGAACGCCCGCATGTCTCCCAGCTGTGCGTGTCCGCGTGCCTCGGCCGCGCAGAACATCGCCTCGGTGCGCGGCGAGGCCTGCCCGCGGGCGCCCTCCTGCGCCGCGCGCGCCAACTGGACGCCCTCGTGCGGATTTCCGACGAAGGCCGTCAGATGGCTCATGCCCGCGGCCAGCACGTACCCCCCGTAGGCACGGTCGCCGGCCGCCTGGGCGAGCCGCAGCGCCTGGACGTAGTGCCGTTGCGCCAGGCCGGTCCGGTCCGTGTCGACGGCCATGTAGCCGGCAAGTTCGGTGAGCCGCGCGGCGGAGCCGAACAGCGCGCGGCCGACCGTCTCCTTGTACGAGCCCACGAGCAGCCCGGACACGACGCTGTTGAGGTAATGCACGACGACGGGCCGCACATGCCCGCCGCCGAAGCGGTGGTCCAGCTCGGCGAGGGAGTTCATGGTCGCGCGCACGGCGGCCACGTCGGAGGGCCCCACGCGGGCACCCGCAGTGCGCGCGACCTGGTCGTCGGGGGCGGTGATCAGCCAGTCCCGGCTGGGCTCGACCAGCACCGACGTGGCGACGGCCGAGGCGCCGACGGCACCGCGCCCGCCGACGTCGATGCGCCACAGCTCGCATGCCTGCTCGACGGCGCCCACAACGGTCGGCGCGAAGTGCAGGCCCACGGCGGAGGACTGGCTGTGGGGTTCGGCCATGCCGATCTCGTCGGGCGTGACGGTGCGCCCCAGCTTGCGGCCGAGCGCCTCCGAGATGATGGCCGGCGCACGTCCTCGCGGCTGCTGACCGCGCAGCCAGCGCGCGACGGACGTCTTGTCGTAGCGAAGGTCCAGTCCGTGCTCCCTGCCGCACACGTTGACCCGCCGAGCGAGCCCCGAGTTGGAGCAGTTGGCTTCCTGGATGAGCGCCTGCAGCTTTTCGTTGGGCTGCCTGGCGACCAGAGGCCGGGCGGTCATGTATCCCCCTCAGGACGACAACGAAATGACCACTGCCCAGGACATATGCCCGTGTCCCGGGCCATCCACCGCCGACCGGACACCGCGGCACAGTGTGCAATTACCCGTCACGCCCGGGCGGTTACGCATGCGCCCCCTGGCCTGCCCCCATGCGCCCTCGGCGGGTCCGTACGGTCGCGGCCGCGGATTGCCGGGCAGCCGGCACGGCCGGGAGGGGGACCGGGCTCAGCCATCGGCGGGAAGTACCGCCTGAAGAAACGGTTCCACCACGCGACGCCAGTCGGCGGGCTGGTCGAGATGCATGAGGTGCCCTGCCTCCGGCACCTCCGCGTAGATGCCGCGGGGCAGCACGCGCACCATCTCCTGCGCCTCGGCGCGGCCGAGTTCCCCGTCGATGCCGCGTACGACGAGCGTGGGACAGACCACGCGTGCCAGTTCGTCCCAGTGCGCGTCATGCACCCAGGCCTCCCTCACCTCGAGCATCTGCCGCCGGGAGAAGACGGGCCACCAGCCGTCGTCCCTCTCGGTCATGACCTCGGCGAAGAAGTCACCTCTCGCCGGCTGCGGACGCTCCAGCGACGGGTCCTCCTCCCCGAACCACCGGCGGACGTCGGCGAGCGTCGCGAACGGAACGGGCCAGGACTTGAACCACTCCTCCCACTCGCGCTGCGACTGCTCCCCCAGTGCCGACGCCTTCATGTCGCAGATGATCAGCGCGTGCACGAGGTCGGGCCGCTTCGCGGCGAGCTGCCAGGCGGTGAGGGCGCCCATGGAGTGACCGATGAGCGCGACGGGCCCCATACCGAGCTGTTCGATCGCGGCCTCGGCGTCCGCGACGAACTCGTCGCGGCCGTAAGGGAAATGGCCCTCGTCGCTGACCGGCTTGTCGCTGCGGCCGTGGCCGCGCTGGTCGAGCCCCACGGCGCGGTAGCGGCCCGAGAGCCAGCGGCCGGTGTCGGCCCAGTGCGCCGCACGCCCCATCAGGCCGTGCAGCAGCAGAACGCCCTTCGAACGCTGTAACGCCTTGCTCCCGCCGGCACCGGCACCGGGCTCCGTCTCCGGGCCGCACTTGGGCATGTCGGAGAACTCCCAGGCCGCGAGCCGGACTCCCCTTGAACCAGTCACGTCGAGCCGTCGCACCATCCGCTCGGGCACCCCCATTCCTTCTGGCCGCTCCCCCACGCTATCGAACTTCTATTCGAACGCGCCGCGGCCCGCAGGAAACCCCTACTTTCGAGTGACTGCACTCAAGGAATGATCTCCGGGGGCGTGGAAAGACAGCTACCGGGAGCAGGGTCGACCCCGGGAGCTCGGGGCTCTGGGTCGCCTCTGGGGGAGAAGGGGAGGCGGGGCCCCGGCCGCGGACAGCGCCGGGGCCCTTGTCATTGCGCGAGAGGGGCCCGGAACCTGCGGGCCGGACACGGGGCGGGGACCCGAAGGCCGGTGCGCCGCACGGCGGTTCGAGTCTGCCGGACCGCCGGGATCTGCGGCGCCTCGCTCTTCCCGCTCCGCCGGCCCGCTCAGCGCGATACATCGACGCCTCCCTCCACCCGTACATGCGTGGCCTCAGCGTCGCACGCCGCATGGCCGGGCACTCGGTTTACCGTAACTTTCGTACCGGCAGGGCTTTTTGAGAAGATGTTCCGCTTTCGGTCCGGGCGCACTTGCCCGGCGCAGATGCGATGACCTGCTGACAGAGCGTCAGAAAAGCAAAAATCGCCGGGCATCACAACACCGCCTCCGCGAGGGGCCGTGCCCTTGAGGCGCGTGAGGCGCGGTGCTCCGGGAGGCGGTGGCGGCCCGCCGCAGGTCAGCGCCGGGCGACGAACACGTGAGCCGCGATGTCCGAATCCAGCTCGGCAGCCTCGCCGCTGCTGCCGACCTGCACCCCGCCCGTCGCACCCGCGTTGACGCTCACGACCGCGCCCGGCTGCACACCCGCGCGCCGCAGCGTGTACATCAGCTGCGAGTCCATCTGGATCGGCTCGCCGATGCGGCGCACGACGACGGTCTTCGCATCGCCGCTCGCGTCCAGATCCGTGAGGCTGACCATTCCCTCGTCGAGGAAGGACTCGGCCTCCGCTTCCTCACCCAGCTCCTCCAGGCCGGGGATGGGATTGCCGTACGGCGACTCCGTGGGGTGGCGCAGCAGTTCGAGGACGCGGCGCTCCACCGCCTCGCTCATCACGTGCTCCCAGCGGCACGCCTCCGCGTGCACCTGCTCCCACTCCAGACCGATCACGTCGACCAGCAGGCACTCGGCCAGCCTGTGCTTGCGCATCACGCGGGTGGCGAGGCGGCGGCCCTCACTGGTCAGCTCCAGATGCCGGTCCCCCGCGACCTTCACCAGCCCGTCCCGCTCCATGCGCGCCACGGTCTGGCTGACCGTGGGCCCGCTCTGGTCGAGGCGCTCGGCAATACGGGCACGCATGGGAACGACGCCTTCCTCCTCCAGCTCCAGAATGGTGCGGAGATACATCTCCGTGGTGTCGATCAGTCCGGACATGCGTGCCCCTCGGTCAGTAGTGCATCTGTGGCCCTGAACGTGCATCCCTGGCCCTGCTCCAATTCTGACGCATCGCACGGACAACCGTCCCTCCCTGGACGGGCTGCTCTCTTGACAGAGCACTGGTCCAGACCTCTACCGTGATCGCGGCCGGGTCCGGGCACGGACGGGAAACCGGCGGCCGGCGGCGAACGCCGCGGCGACGGGCACCACGAGACCCGGGGGGACCTGCGGGATGAGCGACCACACGCTGGCGGACGGCTTCTTCGACGCCGCGATATCACTGCTCCAGCAGGTCAGGGACCACGACGGAGAAGAAATCGCCGCCGCCGGGTCGCTGCTCGCCCGCACCGTCGAGGAGGGCGGCCGCGTCTTCGCCTTCGGCGCGGGCCACTCCTCGCTCCCGGCCCAGGACGTCGTCTACCGCGCCGGCGGCCTCGCCGTGATGAATCTGCTTCCCGTACCGGGCGCGGTCGGCGTCGACGTGCGCCCTGCCACGCTCGGGAGCGCCCTGGAGCGTGTGGAGGGGCTCGCGTCCGCCGTGCTCGAGACCGGGCCCGCACGCGCCGGAGACCTGCTGTTCGTGATCTCACTCTCGGGCCGCAACACGCTGCCCGTGGAGATGGCGTCGCACGCACGCGAACTCGGGATCAAGGTCGTCGGCGTGACCTCCGTCGCCTACGCGCACGGGACGACCTCGCGGCACTCCAGCGGGACCTTCCTCAAGGACCACTGCGACATCGTCCTCGACAGCCGCATCCCCGTCGGTGACGCGGAGTTGACCACCGACGGCGTCCCCGCGCCGTTCGCCCCGGCCTCCACCGTCGTCACCAGCGCACTGATGCAGGCCGTGGTCGCCACCGCCGCGGGCGAGCTCGTCTCCCGCGGCGTCGAACCGCCGCTGCTCCGCTCCGGCAACGTCGACGGCGGCCTCGCGTGGAACGACACCGTCATGGAGCGCTACGCGGACCGGATCTTCTACCGCTGACACCGCCGTCGAGGCGTAGGCCCCGGGGCCCGGGGGCTGCCCTACGGCTGGGAGCCGTCCGCCGCCCGCGTCAGCTGCGCCATGTCTACGGCCGCCGCGATGCGTACCGCTATGTCCTCCGCGTAGGCGGCGTCGGAACGGTCGAAGGAACGGCGGCTCGCGCCCCGCAGGAACGTGACCACACCGAGCGTGCGGCCCCGGCTGCGCAGCACCGTGCACAGCCCGTGGACCGTGCCGTCCGGCCACTTGCGGGCAGCGGCCCACCCCTCGAGAACGCTGCTGCCCCCGGTTCCGGCCGCCGCGACCCCGCCGACGCTCGCCCGCACCGAACCGCAGCGCACGTACGCCTGGTGTGCGGGGTGCCCCTCGGCATAGCTGACGGGAATGGCACCGGGCGCCCCCAGGCCGCCCCGGCCGCCCTGCCCGCCGAGAAAGCCCTGCTGCAACGGCGGGACGGGGCCCGGGCCCGCGGCGGGCGTGGCGGCGACGCGCACCAGGCGCGGGCTCGCGCCGTGACCGTCCGCGTCGAGCCCCTGACCGGCTTCCGCCGCCGGCCCGTCACCGCCGTCCCCGTCCGGAATGACGAGGTCGAGCAGGGCGTGGTCGGCGAAGCCGGCGAGGGCGAAGTCGAGATGGACACCGGCGGCCTCCATCGGGTTCTCGCACTCGGCGGCGGCACGGGCCGCGCGATGCAGCTGGCTGTCGCGGAAGCGCAGCCGGTCGGCCTCCTGCTCCAGCCGCTTGGACTCCGTCACGTCCTGGAAGAGCCAGGCCACGCCCAGCGGCACCGGTGCCTCCGCCATCGGCGAGGACAGCCGGAGGAAGCCGCTGCGCCAGCACCTGCGCGTGCCGCTGGCCTCGCCGGACGCGCCCCGGGACTCCTCCGTGCGGCGTCCGGAGCGCAGCGTCACCCAGATCTCGGCCGGAGCGACGGGCGGGCCGTCGGCCAGCACGTGCTGCAGGGCGCCCTCCAGTTCCTCGACGCCCTGGTCGACGAGTTCGCCCAGGGGGCGTCCGAGCATCGTCGCGCGGGAGACGCGGAAGGCGCTCGCGGCCGAGGCGTTCACCACGGCGGGGCGCAGATCGGCGTCGACGAGGACGACGCCCCACGTCGCGTCCTCGAAGAGGCATTCGCTGAGCGCGATGGAGCGCTCCAGATCGATCTGCGCGTGGACTTCGCTGAAGGCGCAGTAGACGCCCATGGGGCTGCCGTCCGCCGCGCCGACGCCGGACGCCTGGGTGCGTACGAGCAGCCGCCGGCCGTCCTTCGTCAGCAGCGCGAACTCGTGCACATGCCGTCCGGCAGTGTGCATCGCGGCGAACAGCCGCGCCTGCACCTGCTCCGCGTCGGCCTCGCGCAGCGCCCACCCCGCCAGGCCCTGCCGCCCGACGGCCTCTTCCGCGGTCCAGCCCAGAAGCCGTTCCGCTTCGCGGTTCCAGTGGGTGACGACGCCGTCGGCGTCGAAGGCGCACAGTGCCGCGTCCATTCCGTCGAGCAGCGCGGCGAGGAGCAGTTCGTCGTCGGGCCCGTGCCTGTCGTCGCCGTCGGACGACGAAGCAGCGTGGGTCCTGGATCGAGCGGACACCTAAGCACCCCCAGCTGAACGCGCCGATTGACTGCCGCTTGCCGCTGCGCGCACGGATCATTCAACTCGAACGTGACGCAGCGCACACGCCCTTCGGCGAAATCGTTGCCGCCCCGAAATCGCTTGCAGGTGCCTCCGGCACTGCCTAGCGTGCTGGGTACACGAGAAAGGAGGTGATCCGGTAAATGATGCTTACCCGGACGCGTGAGGTGGCTGCGGCCTAGAGCCGACGCCACAGTGTGACGCCGGTATCGCCGGCCAATCTCAATGCAGTCACCCGGCCCGTGGGCTCGTCGGACTCGTCCGACCGGCGCCGTTCGCCCAGGCGAGCGGAGCAGCCCACGGGCTGTCTGCGTTCGCGCGCCAGTGCCTGTGTCCTCCCTGGGAAGCTGTCCGGGACAGTCGGCGACCGTCAGAGACGCTCAGGGACAGTCAGGGACGGTCTGGGCAGTCAGGGGCAGAGCCGCTCGACCCTCCAGCCCGCGGCGGCGGGGGCTCCGCCTTCCGTACGCACGTAGCGCAGCCGGTCGTGGAGCCGGTTCTCCCGGCCCTGCCAGAACTCGACGGAGTCCGCGCGCACGCGGAAGCCGCCCCAGCCCGGCGGCGCCGGCACGTCCTCGCCCTCCGGGTAGCGCTCGGCCAGCTCGGCGTACATGCGGTCGAGTTCCGCCCTGGAAGCCACCGTGGAGGACTGTTCACTCGCCCACGCGCCGAGCTGGGATCCGTGCGGGCGGGTGCGGAAGTAGGCGGCGGTCTCCTCCCGGCCGGTCCGCTCCGCGACGCCGGAGACGATGACCTGGCGGGCGATGGGGTGCCAGGGGAAGAGGAGCGAGGTGTGCGGGTTCGCCTCGAGCTCGCGGCCCTTGCGTGAGCCGTAGTTGGTGAAGAAGACGAAGCCGCGCTCGTCGTACTGCTTCATCAGCACCGTGCGGGAGCTGGGCCGTCCGTCCGCGTCGGCCGTCGAGACGATCATCGCGTTCGGCTCGTGCAGCCCGCTCGCCGCGGCGTCGGCGAACCAGCGGGCGAACTGGCCGTACGGATCGGGCGCGAGCTCCGTCTCCGCGAGGCCCTGAGCGCGGTACCGGGCGCGCATCGCGGCGGGGTCGAGAACGGTCAAGGGAAAGTTGCGGGCGGCGTCTTCGTCAGCGTCGGGCACGCGTTCATCTTGCAACACCGTCCGCCGGCCGCGGACGTGTGCCTGATCTCACCCCGCCCACGGATGTCCGCGCACCCCGTGCAGGCCGCAGAATCGTCTGCCGCGCCACCGCGCGGCAGAACCCTCTGCCGAGTCACCGCGCGGCCTCTGCCCCGAGGAGTCAGCTGCCGGCCTTCCGTCACGACCGTCCGGAGACCGGCGGGTGAGCACGCTCCGCACGGGGCAGGCCCCAGGGTGACGACGTCGCGGTCCGCCAGCCGTTCACCGGCGGTGGAACCGCCACGCCCAACCCGACCGAACACCGGCGAACCCGGCCGCGCCCCTGGGCGCCCGGCGCCGGCCAACTGCATGAGGAGCCGCCTGATGTCCGAGTTCGTACCAGGACTCGAAGGAGTCGTCGCGTTCGAGACGGAGATCGCCGAACCCGACAAGGAGGGCGGCGCCCTGCGCTATCGCGGCGTGGACATCGAAGACCTCGTGGGGCACGTCTCGTTCGGGAACGTGTGGGGGCTGCTGGTCGACGGAAGCTTCAACCCCGGGCTGCCGCCGGCCGAGCCGTTCCCCATCCCCGTCCACTCCGGGGACATCCGCGTGGACGTGCAGTCGGCGCTGGCGATGCTCGCGCCGGTCTGGGGTCTCAAACCGCTGCTCGACATAGACGAGCGGCAGGCACGTGACGACCTGGCGCGCGCCGCGGTGATGGCGCTGTCGTACGTCGCGCAGTCGGCGCGCGGGCCGGGGATGCCGATGGTGCCGCAGCAGGAGATCGACAAGGCGGAGACGATCGTGGAGCGCTTCATGCGGCGCTGGCGCGGCGAGCCCGACCCGAAGCACGTCCAGGCCGTCGACGCCTACTGGACGTCGGCCGCCGAACACGGCATGAACGCCTCCACGTTCACCGCTCGCGT
Organism: Streptomyces sp. CNZ301; assembly: GCF_004217425.1. Taxonomy (NCBI): domain Bacteria; kingdom Bacillati; phylum Actinomycetota; class Actinomycetes; order Kitasatosporales; family Streptomycetaceae; genus Streptomyces; species Streptomyces sp. CNZ301. The sequence goes on along the minus strand of NZ_SHLG01000001.1, from coordinate 5,101,122 downwards.
CATCGCCTCGACCGGCGCCGACGTCTCGGCAGCGCTGTCCGGCGCGGTGGGTGCGATGTCGGGGCCGCTGCACGGCGGTGCTCCCTCGCGTGTGCTCGGCATGATCGAGGAGATCGAGCGGACGGGCGACGCGGAGGCGTACGTGAAGCGTCAACTCGACCGCGGCGAACGCCTGATGGGCTTCGGGCACCGCGTGTACCGGGCGGAGGACCCGCGTGCGCGTGTGCTGCGGCGGACAGCCAAGGAGCTGGACGCGCCGCGCTACGAGGTGGCGGAGGCGCTGGAGCGAGCGGCTCTGACGGAGCTGCACAACCGCCGTCCCGACCGGGTGCTCTCCACGAACGTCGAGTTCTGGGCCGCGATCGTCCTGGACTTCGCCGAAGTGCCCGCAAGCATGTTCACGTCGATGTTCACGTGCGCGCGCACGGCAGGGTGGGCGGCTCACATCCTCGAACAGAAGCGCACGGGACGGCTGGTGCGGCCCTCGGCGCGGTACGTGGGGCCGCCTTCGCGCGATCCGAGTGAGATCGACGGTTACGGCGAAGTGCGGCACTGACGGCGGCTGCGCGGGGCCAGTGGACGAGGCCACGGCCTGAACGCACAGGCCCCGCAGCGGAATTGATGCGCTGCGGGCATGGCGGTACCCCGGTGCCGCAACCGCGAACCGCGACCGGGGCGGAACGGACGGGGCGTTCCCCGGCCTCAGGTGTCCAGTCCACCGCTGCGGAGTGTTGTGGCTCGGTCCCGTGCACGCAGCCGGCGCCACGGGGCAGATGTACGGCTGCGGACAGTGCATAGCTGAGCTGGACCACATGGCCCACCAGCAGTCGTGCCGCAAGGACTGTTCGGGAGCATGCAGCGCGGCGGGACGTTCATCCGGCCGCTGGTGGAGGTGGGAGCGATGACCTCACCGCCCCGGCGGAAACGCGACGATCCCCCGCCGCGAGGCACGATGCCCAAGCCCCTCAAATGCACCCATCCCGGCATCAAGGAGATCAACGGCAAGATCTGTTGCGCGAGTTGTGGTGTGCAGCTCTACCTGTGAGGACTCGGTCCCTCCCCGGAAGACCTGTCCGAAGGCTCGGGGGCCGGCCCCACGCCTGCTTTCATCCGAGGGAGAGGCGCGTTCAGAGTCCTGCCCACGTGCACAAGGTTCGTGGTTCTTCCCGCGATTCGTGGTACTTCCGGCGACGGACCGGCCGCCCGTCCCCGTAGAGCAGACAGGAACCCGCCTGCCACCCCCCGTGGATCAGCCGCTGTGGCGTGCCACCGGGCGCCGTGGCGGACACCGTGTGTGTCGACAGGAAGAAGGCCCCATGAAGATGCGCGTTCCCGTCCTTGTGGCAATCCCCCTGGCCCTGACTGCCCTGCCCGCTCCAGCAAGCGCCGCCACGCCGGACGCCCCCCTGGTCAAGGTCTCCGAAGCCACTGGAACGGCAGTCCCCGGTCAGTACATCGTCACCCTCAAGGCAGGCGCGAAGCCCGGCAGCCTGGCTCGCGCCGCAGGCGTAAAGCCGACCCACACCTATGACTCCGTAGTCGACGGATTCGCGGCCAGGCTGACCACCGGCCAGCTCGACGCGCTGCGCGCCAATCCCGAGGTCTCGCGTATCGAGGAGGACCAGCAGGTCCGCGCCTCCACCACCCAGGAAAACGCCACCTGGGGCCTGGACCGCATCGATCAGCGCAACCTGCCGCTGTCCGACGATTACAACTACAACACCACCGCCTCCGATGTGACGGCGTACATCATCGACACCGGCATCGAGCCCGATCACCCCGAGTTCGGCAACCGGGCCGCGATCGCCTACGACGCCACTCTCCCTGGCGTCGGTGGGGGCCTCAGTGCCCTCAGCAGCCTCAGTGGCCGGGACTGCAACGGCCACGGAACACACGTCGCCGGCACCGTCGGCGGGTCCACCTACGGCGTGGCCAAGGGCGTGCAGCTCCGCGGAGTGAAGGTCCTCAACTGCGCCGGCGTCGGAACCAACGCCGATGTGATCGAGGGCATGGACTGGGTCCGCACCCACGCAGCCAAGCCTGCCGTCGCAAACATGTCCCTCGGCGGCGGCTTCTCCGCCACGGTCAACGAAGCGGCGACCAAGCTGAGCGACTCCGGTGTCTTCCTCGCCGTCGCGGCCGGGAACGACAGCGAGGACGCGTGCAATTCGTCGCCCGCCGGCGCCTCCGGTGTGACGACGGTGGCAGCCTCCGACATGAACGACAACGCTGCCTCCTTCACCAACCACGGCTCCTGCGTTGAGACCTACGCACCGGGTGTGGGCATCACCTCCGCCTGGCTCCTCGGCGGCACCGACACCATCAGCGGCACGTCCATGGCCAGCCCGCACGTCGCGGGTGTCGGCGCGCTCTACAAGGGCGCGAACGGCGACGCCGCCTCCTCCACCGTCAACAACTGGATCACCGGCAACGCGACCAGCGGCGTGATCAAGAACAACCCTGCGGGCACCCCCAACAGGCTGCTGTTCAAGAACAACCTCTGACCGCCGAGTCACTTCGTGCCGGGCCCGGTTCCTTCCCTTCCTTCCGTCCGGGCCCGGCATGCGTACTGCGTACGTAGGGTGTTGGAACCGCGAGACCCCGGGACGCCGGTCAGGTCTGGAGTTCGAGCGCGGCACGGAAGAGCGGGCCGGTGCAGAGGGCGACCAGCATCTCCACGGCTGCGGTGAACAGGTCCTCGCGAGGGGGCCAGGAGGGCATCCCGTACGGCCGCGTAATCGCCACGTACAGCGTGCAGTCGGGCCTGACGGCCAACGCCTGACCTGGACCTGACCCCGGCCGCCCCCCACGTCTGCTTCCTCAGGAGCGAAGGGGCGAGGCTCTCGTGGGTCGGCCCTCCGGACAGGTGGCGCTACCGCGACGCCGTCGTCCGTTCCGGCTCGCCCGGCTCGCCGCCCTTGTCGGGTTCGGCGAGGAACTCGCGCTCCAGCGCGATCCGTTCCTCGCCGGTCGGGTCGCTGCCGAGCGAGTCGACGAGAGCGTCCCGTTCGTCGTCCGTCTCCGGCCGCAGCAGGCCGATGCCTACGTAGAGCACCAGAGAGGTGAGGACCGGGAAGCCGACGGTGACGGCCTCGGAGGCGTCACCGGCACCCCAGTAGAGGTACGACCACACCGCGAGCCCGCCCGCCCACGAGGTGATCGCCGCCAGCGGCCCGGTCCGCTTGAACCAGGGCAGCAGCCCGAGCATCAGCGGAATCGAGATCGGCCCCATGGTCGCCGCCACGATGCTCACGACGACGGTCATGATGAAGCCGTCCGGGTCGCTGAGGAGCGCCAGGGCCATGCTGGCCGTCACGAACGCCACGGTCGTCACGCGGGCGAAGAGCAGCTGGCCGCGCTGGGTCATGCGCCTGATCCGCGGTACGAGGACCGGTGCGAGGTCGCGGGTGATGACGGCCGTGATGACGTTGGAGTCGGAGGCGACCATGGCCATGGTGTGCGAGAAGAACCCGGCGAGCAGCAGCCCGATGAAGCCCGACGGCAGCAGTTCCTGTGCGAGGCGGATGTAGGACTCCTCGGCGTTGTCCAGGCCGGGCACGACGAGGGGCGCCGCGATCATCGGCACGAAGAGGACGAACGGCCAGACCAGCCACAGCGCGCTGGACAGCAGAGCCGACCTGCGGGCCCGGGAGCCGCTGGGCGCGGACATGTACCGCTGCGCCAGGTTCCACATGCCGCCGTTGTACTCGAAGGTCTTCACCAGCAGGAACGCGAGCAGCAGTCCCGTGGTGACGTCGCCCGCGACGGGGTCGCCGTGGCCCTCCGGCAGGTCTGCCCACATCGTCCACAGCGACGAGACGCCGCCGAGGTGCGCCAGGACGGCGAAGAGCATCGCGAATCCGGCCACGGCCTGGATGACGAACTGCCCGAAGTCGGTGAGGACATCGGCCCACAGTCCGCCGAAGGTCACGTAGAACATGGTGCAGACGCCGGTCAGTCCGATGCCCCAGACCAGCGGGATGTCGGCGAAGCCCTGCAACAGCACGGCGATGGCCACCCACTTGGCCGCGATGTCCACGACCTTCAGCGCCGCGCCGCTGTATGCGAGCACCTGCTGCGTGGGCAGGTTGTAGCGGACGGCGAGGTACGCCAGCGGCGAGTTGACGCCGTGCTTGGCGCGCAGCCGGTTCCAGCGGGGCGCGAAGAGGAAGGCGCCGATGCCGATGCCCATGCCGATGGTCAGCGCCCACCAGAAGTAGACGGTGACGCCGTGGTCGTAGGCGACGGCGGCGAAGGTGACGAACATGATCGCGCTGTAGCCCGACATGTGGTGGGAGATGCCGGAGAGCCACCAGGGGACGCGGCCGCGGGCGGTGAAGAAGTCCGCCACGTTCTCGACACGGGTCTTGGACCACACGCCGATCGCCAGCATGACGAAGAAGTAGGCGCCGACCACGATCCAGTCCAGTGCGGACATCACGACTCCTCGGCATTCAGCGTGCGGTGGCCCGTCGGCGCTCCGGCCAACCCGTCGACCTGTTCATGAACTTGAACATTCGCCAGGTCCATGAATCGAGCGTCACCCTAGAAGTGGCCTCGTGGACCGTCAATACCGCGCACAGACACTCGGCGGCGATCGCACCAAGTTCCGGAACGCACAACACCCTTGCGGCTCGCATCCACATCGGTGAATGCCAACCACAAGGGTGTGAAGGGGAGTCGGGTGGTGGGAGTCGGATTCCGGGGGCGGAGGGGCGTTACCGCGCGAGCGCGTCCCGGACGATCAACTCCCACTGCGCGACGACCCGTTCACGGCGCGCGCTGTCGTCCGTCAGCAGGTTGGCGAGCCCCAGGCCACGTGCCATGTCGAGCAGACCCTGCACGGTCTCCCGCACACCCGGCACCGACTCGTCGGCGCCGAGCAGCTCGACCGCCATGCGGTGGGTCTCGCGGCCGATCCGCGCCTCCAACGCGGTGACGCGCGGCCCCAGTTGGGGCTCGTTCGACGCCGCGACCCACAGTTGCAGCGCGGCACGGAAGAGCGGGCCGGTGTAGAGCGCGACCAGCATCTCCACGGCCGACCGCGTACCGGCCGGCCGTCCTTCGCCGTTCACGGGGGACCGCAGCGCCTTGGAGCGCTCCTCGGCGACGTACTCCACGGCCGCGGTGAACAGGTCCTCGCGGGTGGGGAAATGGTGCTGGGCCGCTCCCCGCGAGACGCCGGCGTGCTCGGCGACGACCGTGACGGTGCTGCCCGTCCAGCCGTGCTCGGCGAGGCAGGTGACGGCCGACTCCAGCAGCCGCTGCCGCGTCGCCCGGCTGCGGTCCTGCTTCGGCGCGGCACCGCGGGTGTTCACTGCTCCACCCATGCGGGCTCCCGTCGTTCGAGGAAAGCGGTCATGCCCTCGCGGGCCTCGCCGGAGGCGAACAGCCGCGCGGACAGTTCCGCGAGGCTATCGGTGTCCCGGTCGAAGGTGCGCAGCACCTCCGCCGTGACCAGCCGCTTCGACTCCGCGAGGCCCTGCGGTGAGCCCTTCCGGAGGCCGTCGAGCACGGGTTGCAGCGCGGCGTTCACGCTGTCTTCGGCGGCCGTACCGTCCGCGCCGTTCCCTTCTGTGCCACTCCCTTCTCCCCCGTCGCCCGCCGCCAGCGTCACCAGCCCGATGCGGGCCGCCTCGGCCGCGCCGAACCGCTCGCCGGTCAGGTAGTAGCGGGCGGCGGCACGGGCGTCGAGGCGGGGCAGGAGCGGCATCGAGATCACCGCCGGAGCCACCCCGATGCGCGCCTCGGTGAAGGCGAAGGTCGAGGAGGGCCCGGCCACCGAGATGTCGCACGCGCCCAGCAGGCCCGTGCCGCCGGCCCGCACGTGCCCGTCGACGCGTGCGACCACGGGCTTGGGCAGCTCCACGATCGTGCGCAGCAGCGCCGCGAGATCGCCCGGGCTGCCGCTGCCCTCCCGCAGATCGGCGCCCGCGCAGAAGGTGCCGCCGGTGTGGGTCAGCAGCACCGCCCGCACCCGCGGATCGCCCGCGGCCCGCTCCAGGCCCGCGTACAGCTGGGAGACGAGGCCCTTGGAGAGCGCGTTGCGGTTGCGCGGAGAGTCGAGCGTGAGGGTGGTGATGCCGCGCTCGTGCGCGGTGCGCACCAACTGCCCTTCGGGCTTTGCCTCTTCGGCGGTTCCGGTCACTTCTGGCTCGTCCTTCCGCTCTCGTGCGCGCGTGCTCGTCCGCTCGTGCGCGCGTGCTCGTCCACTCGTCCGCGCGTGTTCGTGCGCTCGTCCACCCAGTGACCGGAGCTCCGGTCGGGGCTGTCGTTGCCTGCCTACGCCTTCGCCGCCTCCGCCGCGCGCAGTTCGCGCCGGAGGATCTTGCCGCTGACCGCCCGCGGCACGCCCGCCGTGAACTCCAGCCGCCGCACCTTCTTGTACGGGGAGACGCGTTCCGCCACGTAGGCCAGCACGTCCTCCTCCGTCAGCCCGGCACCCGCCTCGTTCTGCTGCCGGACGACGAAGGCCTTCGGCACCTCGTTGCCCTCCTCGTCGCTCACGCCGATCACCGCGGCGTCCGCGATCGCCGGGTGGGTGAGGAGCACGGCCTCCAGTTCGGCCGGGGCGACCTGGTAGCCCTTGTACTTGATGAGCTCCTTGACGCGGTCGACGATGTACAGCCATCCGTCGTCGTCGACGCGTCCGATGTCGCCGGTGCGCAGCCATCCGTCCGAGTCGATCATCGCGTCCGTCTCGCCGGTGCGCCCCAGGTAGCCCTTCATCACCTGCGGTCCCCGGAAGAGCAGTTCGCCCTCCTCGCCGGGGGCGGCGTCCCGGTCGGGATCGTCCAGCGACACCACGCGCATCTCGGTCGACGGCAGCAGCTTGCCGACCGCTCCCGCCGGCGCGGAGACGTTCCGGGGCACTACGTGCGTGCCCGGCGACAGCTCGGTCATCCCGTACGCCTGCTTGACCACGGGCACGTCGAGGCGTTTCCCGCAGGCGACGGCGAGTTCGGCGTCCAGCGGTGCGGCCGCGCTGAGCACGAACTCCAGCGAGGACAGGTCGTACTTGTCCACGTCGGGGTGCTTGGCCAGGGCGAGCACGATCGGCGGTGCGACATAGAGGACGTTGACCCGGTGCTGCTCGATCGCCGCGAGGAACTGGCCGAGTTCGAAGCGCGGCAGCACGACGACGGAGGCGCCGTGCCTGAGCGGGGCGTTGAGAAGCGCGGTCAGTCCGTAGATGTGGAAGAAGGGCAGGACCGCGAGCAGCCGGTCGTCGGGGCCCGCCGGCATCAGCGGGTTGAGCTGGGTGAGGTTGGTGGCGATGTTGCGGTGGGTGAGCATCACGCCCTTCGGCATGGACGTGGTGCCCGACGAGTACGGCAGCGCGGCCAGGTCCTGCCCGGGGTCGATGGACGGCTGCGGCTCCGGCGCGGTGCACTCGCGCATGTCGAGGACGCTGCGGTGCCCCTCCGCGCGGTCGCAGACGAATATCTCCTCTACGCCGCCTGCCCACTCCGCCGCCTGCCGGGCCGTCTCCAGCAGCGGCGAGACGGTCACGATCCAGCGCGCGCCGGAGTCGCGGAGCTGCCGGGCCAGCTCCTTCGCCGTCGCCAGCGGGTGGACGGTGCTCACCGCGGCGCCCGCACGGGTCGCGCCGTAGAAGACGGCGGGGAAGGCGAGGGTGTTGGGAGAGTGCAGGGCGAGCACGTCGCCCTTGCGCAGCCCTGCCTCCGCCAGGGCCGCGGCGATGCGGCGGGTGAACGCGTCGAGCTGTGCGTAGGTGAGCGTGCTGCCGTCGAGGCCGTCGACCAGCGCGGTGCGGCTGCCGTGCTCGGCGGCGGAGCGGCCCAGCACGGCGTCGTGGATGGGCTCGTCGACGACGGGTACGTCGGCGTACTCGCTGCGGAAAATCATGATGTCCTCCCGGGGCGGCGTGGTCTCCGACGGTGCGGCGCCGCCCGTGCCGTACGGTGCGGCGCCCGCGAAATGACCGGAGATGCCCCACAGTCTCCTGCCTTACGTCCCTCCTCAGAAGACCTCGGGAGCACTCCTCGCACCCGCTCAGTACGACTTGGGCAGGCCGAGCGTCTGGTGCGAGACGAAGTTGAGCACCATCTCGCGGCTGACCGGGGCGATGCGGGCGACCCGCGCCGCCGTGATCATGGAGGCGATGCCGTACTCACGGGTGAGCCCGTTGCCGCCGAGGGTGTGCACGGCCTGGTCGACGGCCCTCACACAGGCCTCCCCGGCCGCGTACTTGGCCATGTTGGCCGCCTCGCCCGCGCCCATGTCGTCCCCGGCGTCGTAGAGGGCGGCCGCCTTGGTCATCATCAGCCGGGCGAGTTCCAGCTCGATGTGGGCCTGCGCCAGCGGGTGGGCGATGGCCTGGTGGCTGCCGATGGGCTCCTTCCACACCTGGCGCGTACGGGCGTAGTCCAGCGCCCGGTCGACGGCGTGGCGGCCCATGCCGATGGCGAACGCGGCCGTCATGATGCGCTCGGGGTTGAGACCCGCGAAGAGCTGGAGGAGCCCCGCGTCCTCACCGGCGCCACCGCCGACGAGCGCGTCCGCGGGCAGCCGCACGTCGTCCAGCACCAGCTCGAACTGCTTCTCCGGTGCGGCCAGTTCCATCTCGATGGGGCTCCGCGTAAAGCCGGGCGTGTCACGCGGGACGATGAACAGGCAGGGCTTGAGCTTGCCGGTGCGGGCGTCCTCGGTGCGGCCGACTATGAGCGTCGCGTCGGCGATGTCGACGCCGGAGATGAAGACCTTGCGCCCGGTGAGCAGCCAGTCTCCCCCAGACTCCGTCCGGGGGGACCCCCACTCGTCACGTCGCGCGGTGGTGGTGATGCGGTGGGAGTTGGAACCGGCGTCGGGTTCGGTGATGCCGAAGGCCATCTTGCGGCTGCCGTCGGCCAGGCCGGGCAGCCACTCGCGCTTCTGCTCCTCGGTGCCGAAGCGCGCGATGACCGTCCCGCAGATCGCGGGCGAGACCACCATCATCAGCAGCGGGCAGCCTGCCGCGCCCAACTCCTCCAGCACGATGGCCAGTTCGGCCATGCCGGAGCCACCGCCGCCGTACTCCTCGGGGAGGTTGACGCCGAGGTAGCCGAGCGACGCGGCCTCGGCCCACAGCTCGTCGGTGTGCTTGCCCTCGGCCACGACGCCGGTGAAGTACTCGCGTCCGAATCGCTTGCCGAGGGCAGCGACGGCCGCTCGCAGGTCACGCTGTTCCTCGGTCTCCAGCAGCGCATTGGTCATGACGGCTCCTTCGCGGCGGGCGGGACGGATGCGGACTGTTCAGGCTGTGCGGGCTGATCGGGTCGTGCGGGCTGACCTGGCTGTGCGGGCTCCGGGGGTGACGGCCGCCCCGCCGGGTCCGCGGTTTCCTGCTGGTGTGTCCGGCCGGTCCCGTCCGCGTCGCCCGGACCGCCGCTCCCGTCCGCGTCCTCGGTGACGACGGCGAGCAGTTCGCCGACCTCCACCTGGCGGCCGGGTTCGGCGTGCAGCGCGGTGAGCGTGCCGGACGCGGGTGCGACGACCTTGTGCTCCATCTTCATCGCCTCCAGCCACAGCAGCGGCTCTCCCGCCTTGACGGCGGCGCCGACGGCGAGTCCGGGCACGACGCGGGCGACTGCGCCCGGCATGGGCGCCAGCAGCGAACCGGGCTCGTTCGCCGTGCCGGGTTCGCGCAGCCGGGGCAGTGCGGTGAAGGCGTGGGAGCCGTGGGGCGGCGCGGAGTCGACGTACACGTGTGCGCCGTCGTCCCCGTAGCGGGCGACCTCGAAGTCCCGGCGTACACCGTCGACTTCGAGACGGACCCGGTCCGGGGCGGACTCCAGCACTCGCACGTCCGGCCCCGGAGAACCGTCGTACTCCAGGACCGGTCCGTCCCGTGTGAGGCGGTAGCGGACCTCGATCTCCTCCTGCGAGGGTTCCGAGCGGAACGTCTTCGACTGGGGATGTGCGGGCACGTTGCGCCAGCCGCCGAGCCGCGCGGACAGGGTGGCGCCGGCCGCCTTCGCGCGCTCCGCGTCGGCCAGCGCGGCGGCGACGGCGGCCAGTCGGCGCGACGTCTCCCGATCAGCTTTGTCCTGGGGCGAGTTGAGCGCTTCAAGGTTCCGGTCGTAGAAGCCCGTGCCGAGGCGGGCCGCGGCGAAGTCCCGGTGGCGCAGGGACCGTACGAGCAGATCGCGGTTCGTCACCGGCCCGTGCACGCGCGCGCGTTCCAGCGCGGAGGCCAGCTTGCGCACGGCCTCGCGTCGCGTCGGCGCCCATGCGATGACCTTGGCCAGCATGGGGTCGTAGTGCACGCCGATCACGTCGCCGTCCGCGATGCCGCTGTCCAGCCGTACGCCGCCGCCCTCGTGGGCGGCCGGTACGTCCAGGCGGTGCAACGTGCCCGTCTGGGGCTGCCAGTCGCGGGCCGGGTCCTCCGCGTAGAGGCGGGCCTCGACGGCGTGGCCGCGCGGGACCGGCGGGCCGTCCGGGTCCAGCGGCTCGCCCTCGGCCACGCGGATCTGCAGCGCGACGAGATCCACTCCGTGCACGCACTCGGTGACCGGGTGCTCGACCTGGAGCCTGGTGTTCATCTCCAGGAAGTGGGCGCGGGCACCCTCGCCCACACCGTTGCTGCCGCCGTCACCGTCGCCGTCGCCCGCGCCCGTGCCGCCGCCCGCGACGAGGAACTCCACCGTGCCGGCGCCGCGGTAGTCCACGGCACGTGCCGCGTCCGCGGCCGACCGGTGCAGCACGTCGCGCAGTTCACCGCTCAGTCCCGGTGCGGGGGCCTCCTCGATGACCTTCTGGTGCCGGCGCTGGAGCGAGCAGTCGCGGCTGCCCAGCACCCACACCGTCCCGTGCCCGTCGGCCAGGATCTGCACCTCCACGTGCCGCCCGTCCTCGACGTACGGCTCGACGAAGACCTCGCCGTCCCCGAACGCGGACGCGGCCTCGGCCGCCGCCGCGGCGATCTCCCCTTCCAGCGCGGCGAGTTCACGCACGATGCGCATACCGCGTCCGCCGCCGCCCGCCGCGGCCTTCACAAGCAGCGGGAGGTCGCGTTCGGTGGCCTCCCCGTCGGCGACGGGCTCCAGCAGCGGCACGCCCGCCTCACGCATCAGCTTCTTCGCGCGGGTCTTGGACGCCATCGCCTCGATCGCCTCCGGCGGCGGCCCGATCCACACAAGGCCCGCGTCGAGCACGGCACGCGCGAACGAGGCGTTCTCGGAGAGGAAGCCGTAGCCGGGGTGCACCGCGTCGGCGCCGGCATCCAGTGCCGCCCGGACGATCAGGTCACCGCGCAGATAGGTCTCCGCGGGAGAGTCGCCCGGAAGCCGTACCGCCGCGTCCGCGTCCCGCACGTGCCGCGCGTGTGCGTCGGCGTCCGAGTGGACGGCGACCGTGGCGATGCCCATTTCCTCGCACGTGCGGAAGACACGCCGCGCGATCTCGCCGCGGTTCGCGACCAGCACCGATGTGATCATTTTCCGCTCCACTCCGCCCCTCGCAGCCTCACCGTCGCAGTCGTCCCGGTCCCCGTCGCAGTCGCCGTTCCGCTTGCCGTCGCAGTCGTCACGCGTCACATCCGGAAGACGCCGAAGCCGCCACGCGCGCCCTCGACCGGCGCCGTGTGGATCGCGGAGAGGCACAGCCCGAGAACCGTGCGGGTGTCCCGCGGGTCGATCACGCCGTCGTCGTAGAGCCGCCCGGAGAGGAACATCGGCAGCGACTCCGCCTCGATCTGCTGCTCGACCATCGCCCGCAGCCCGGCGTCGGCCTCCTCGTCGAACGGCTTTCCCTTCGCCGCCGCCGACTCCCGCATGACGATCGACATCACGCCCGCGAGCTGCTGCGGGCCCATGACCGCCGACTTGGCGCTGGGCCAGGCGAACAGGAACCGGGGGTCGTAGGCCCGTCCGCACATGCCGTAGTGGCCGGCGCCGTAGCTGGCGCCCATCAGCACCGACAGATGTGGCACCTTGGAGTTGGAGACGGCGTTGATCATCATCGCGCCGTGCTTGATGATGCCGCCCTGCTCGTACTCCTTGCCGACCATGTAGCCGGTCGTGTTGTGCAGGAACAGCAGCGGGATGTCGCGCTGGTTGGCGAGCTGGATGAACTGCGTGGCCTTCTGCGACTCCTCGCTGAAGAGCACGCCGCGCGCGTTGGCGAGGATGCCCAGCGGATAGCCGTGCAGCCGCGCCCAGCCCGTCACGAGGCTCGTGCCGTAGCGGGGCTTGAACTCGTCGAAGTCGGAACCGTCCACGATCCGCGCGACGACCTCGCGCGGATCGAAGGGCGTCCTGAGGTCGCCGGGGACCACGCCGAGAAGTTCGTCCTCGTCGTACTTCGGGGGTGCAGGGAAAGCCGCCGAAGTCTCATGCGCCTTGCGCCAGTTGAGGCGGGCGACGACGCGCCGGGCCTGGCGCAGCGCGTCCGGCTCGTCCACCGCGAAGTAGTCACCGAGGCCGGAGACACGGGTGTGCATGTCGGCGCCGCCGAGCTCCTCGTCGCCGGCTTCCTCGCCCGTCGCCATCTTCACCAGCGGCGGACCGCCGAGGAACACCTTCGACCGCTCCTTGACCATGATCACGTGGTCGGACATGCCGGGGACGTACGCGCCTCCGGCGGTCGAGTTGCCGAACACGACGGCCACGGTGGGGATTCCCGCCTCGGAGAGCCGGGTGAGATCGCGGAAGAGCGCGCCGCCCGGGATGAAGATCTCCTTCTGGCTGGGCAGGTCCGCGCCGCCCGACTCGACGAGGCTGATGCAGGGAAGCCGGTTCGCGTAGGCGATCTCGTTCGCGCGCAGCGCCTTCTTCAGCGTCCACGGGTTGCTGGCGCCGCCGCGCACGGTCGGGTCGTTCGCCGTGATCAGGCACTCCACGCCCTCGACGACGCCGATGCCGGTCACCAGCGAGGCGCCCACCGTGTAGTCGCTCCCCCAGCCGGCCAGGGGCGAGAGCTCCAGGAACGGCGTGTCCGGGTCGAGCAGCAGCTCGATGCGTTCACGGGCGAGCAGCTTGCCCCGTTCGCGGTGGCGCTCGGTGTACTTCTCACCGCCGCCGGCGACCGACTTGGCCAGCTCCGCGTCGAGTTCGGCGATCCGCTCCAGCATCTGCCGCCGGTGTCCGGCGTATTCGGGGCCCGATACGTCCAGTGCCGAGTTCAGCACACTCACGGGAGAAGTCCTTCCGGTATGTCCGTATGCCGTGAACGCAGCCATTCGCCAAGGGCCTTGGCCTGCGGGTCGAAGCGCGCCTGCGAGGCGACGCCTTCGCCGAGCAGCCCGTCGATGACGAAGTTGAGCGCGCGCAGGTTCGGCAGCACGTGCCGGGTGACCGGCAGGCCGCGCACCTCGGGCAGAAGCCGCCGCAGTTCGTCCACGGTCAGGGCGTGCGCCAGCCAGCGCCACGCGTCCTCCCCGAGGTCCCCGCGCACCCACACGCCCACGTTCGCGCTGCCGCCCTTGTCGCCGCTGCGTGCTCCCGCGACGGCGCCGAGCGGGACGTTGCGGGAGGGCCCGTACGAATCAGGGAGCGGTTCGGGCAGCCGGGGCTCCTCGACGGGCTCGAGAGCCTTCGTCTTCTGCGGGGCCCGGACCTCCCTGCGCCTCCCGTCGGGCAGCACGGCGACGTGCGGCACCTGTGCCGCGTCCTCCCACTCCGCCTCGAACACGCCGTACGGGGAGCCCTTCCCGGGCGGTGCCGTGACGTGGAAGCCGGGGAAGCTCGCGAGCGCCAGTTCGACGGCGGCCCCGCTCACCGCCCTCCCCACGGCCTCCTCCGAGGGGTCACGGACAACCATCCGCAGCATGGCGCTCGCCTCTTCCTGCACCGGCGCGTCCGGGGTGTCGGTGCGAGCGAGGCTCCAGGTCACCTCCGCCGGGCGGCGTCCGCCCGCGTCCAGTCCGGCCTCCATCTGCCGGCGCACGAGCGCGGCCTTGGCCTCGATGTCGAGGCCGGTCAGCACGAACGTCATCTCGTTGCGCCAGCCGCCGATCCTGGTCAGACCGACCTTGAGCCGCGGCGGCGGCGCTTCGCCCCGCACGCCCTCGATCCGCACCCGGTCCGGGCCCTCCTGTGCCAGCCGCACCGAGTCCAGCCGCGCCGTGACGTCCGGCCCGGCGTAGCGGGCGCCCGCCGTCTCGTACAGCAGCTGCGCCGTGACCGTGCCGGGCGTGACCGCGCCGCCGGTGCCGGGGTGCTTGGTGACGACGGCGCTTCCGTCCCGCGCGACCTCCGCGACGGGGAAGCCGGGGTGGGTCACGTCGATGTTCTCCCGTGCGAAGAAGGCGTAGTTGCCGCCGGTGGCCTGGGTGCCGCACTCCAGCACGTGGCCGGCGACCACGGCTCCGGCGAGGGCGTCCCAGTCGTCGGCCGCCCAGCCGAAGTGCGCGGCGGCCGCCCCGCTCACGAGCGCGGCGTCGGTCACCCGGCCGGTCACGACGACGTCGGCTCCGGCGCGCAGACACGCCGCGATGCCGCCGCCGCCCAGGTAGGCGTTGGCCGTCAGGACGCCCTCACCCCAGCCGCCCTCGGGCGCGCGGTGCATCACGTCGTCGCCCTCGACGTGCGCGACCGCCGCCGGCACACCGGTGCGCTCGCTCAACTCCCGTACGGCGTCGGCGAGTCCGGCGGGGTTGAGTCCGCCGGCGTTCACGACGATCCGCACTCCGCGGTCCTTCGCGAGGCCGAGCCCCGTCTCCAGCTGCCGCAGAAAGGTCTTCGCGTATCCCCGTGAGGGGTCCTTCAGCCGGTCGCGGCCGAGGATCAGCATGGTCAGTTCGGCGAGGTAGTCCCCGGTCAGCACGTCGAGTTCGCCGCCGGTGAGCATCTCCTCCATGGCGCGGAAGCGGTCGCCGTAGAAGCCGGAGCAGTTGCCGACGCGCAGCACGTCCGCCGCCCCGCTCACCGCCGCTCCTCGCGGGGTGCGCGGCCCTCTCCGGGCGGCCCGGCGAAGGCCTGTGCGATCTCCAGCCACCGCTGCGCGTCGGGTCCTTCGGCCCGTACGCACGCGTCGTCCAGGTGCGTCCGCTGCGTCACGAGCCGGCAGAACCCCTCGGCGTCGCCGGTCACGCGCTGTGCGGCGTCCTCCGGCCCATGGACCCACAACTCGCCGTCCGGGGCCTCCAGTTCGACGCGGAAGGGTTCGGACGGCGGGTCGAGGCCGCGCACGGCGTAGGCGAAGTCCCGTGCGCGCACACCGATCCGGACGACGTGACGCAGCCGGGGCGTCGGCTCCCGCGACACCCCGAGGGCCTCCGCGACGTCCTCACCGTGCGCCCACGTCTCCATGATCCGCGCGGTCGCCATGCCGGCGGCGCTCATCGGCGGGCCGTACCAGGGGATGCGGCGCCCTTTGGGCAACTCGCCCAGGACACGCAGCAGTTCGTCCCGGCCGGCACGCCACCGCTTCAGCAGCCGCTCCGGCGGCTGCGCGGCACCGGCCTCCGCGCCCTCGTCGACGAAGGCCTCCGGCGAGGCGAGCGCCGCCTGTGAGGCGTCATGGAAGCCCGACTCGTCCGTGACGGCCAGCAGCGACTGCTCGTCGGTCCAGGCGAGATGGGCGATCTGGTGCGCGACCGTCCAGCGCGGCGCGGGCGTCGGCAGGGCCCACGCCTTCGCTTCGAGCCCCGCCACCAGCCCGTCCAGCGCCCGTCCTTCGTCCCGCAGGTCCACGAGGACGGCTCCCGTCACGTTTCCGGCGTCGTCCATCGAGCGCCCCGCCCCTTTCCGCCGGCAGCCCGCCGTCACACCTCGTGCGGCTTTCCACGAGCGTGACAGCGCGGCGAAAAACAAGCAAGCGTGCTTGCATTACTTCTTGGCCGGTGAACCCTCCCGCTTCCGTGCGGCGTCCAGCCCCTCGGCGAGCACCTCGGCCAGATGACGGCTGCTGTGTCCGCCCAGCTGCTCAAGCTGCGTGCGGCACGAGTAGCCGTCGGCCAGCAGCTCCGCGTCCGGCCCGGCCCTGCGCACGGCGGGCAGCAACTGGTCCTCCGCACACGCGGCGGACACCTCGTAATGCCCCTTCTCGAAGCCGAAGTTGCCCGCCAGGCCGCAGCAGCCCTTGCTCAACTCACCCGTCAGCCCGGCACGTTCACGCAACCGCCGGTCCTCCGCGTCGCCGATGACGGCGTGCTGGTGGCAGTGGGTCTGGCCGGCGACGGGCCGGTCGACGCGCGGCGGCTCCCACTCCGGCGCGAACTCCTCCAGGGTCTGCGCGAAGGTGCGCACGGAGCGGGCCAGCCGGTGCGCACGCGGGTCGTCGCCCAGCAGTTCGGGGACGTCGGTGCGCAGCGCCGCGGCGCACGGCGGCTCCAGCACCGTGACCGGCAGCCCGGCGTCCAGTGCCGGTTCGATGCGGTCGAGCGTGCGGCGCATGACGGCACGGGCCTGGTCGAGCTGGCCGGTCGAGACGTACGTGAGCCCGCAGCAGACCTGCTTGTCCGGCACGCTCACCCGCAGCCCGGCGTCCTCCAGCACCCGCACCGCGGCTGAACCGGCCTCCGGGGAGAGGTAGTTGGTGAAGGTGTCGGGCCACAGCACCGTCTGCGTCCCGGTCGCGGGAGACGCACCCGCTCCCTCCGCGCTGCTCCCGCCGCCGCGTGCCCGCCTGCGCCACCACCGAGTGAAGGGCTCGCGCGGCAGAGCGGGGATGTCGCGTTCCGGCGCGATGCCGCCGAGCCGCTTCGCCAGAGCCGCCAACGGCCGTACGCGCGCTGCCGCGTTGAGCAGCGGCACGAGACGGCTCGCCGCGGCGAGGCGCAGCCACTGCGGCAGCCTGCCCATCGAGTAGTGCGCCATCGGACGGCGCCGGCCCTCGTAGTGGTGGTGCATGAACTCGGCCTTGTACGTGGCCATGTCGACGCCGACGGGGCAGTCGCTGCGGCAGCCCTTGCACGACAGGCACAGGTCGAGGGCCTCGCGCACCTCCTCCGACTGCCAGCCGTCCGTGACCACTTCGCCGGCCAGCATCTCGTGCAGCAGCCGGGCACGCCCGCGCGTGGAGTGCTGCTCCTCGCCTGTCGCGCGGAACGACGGGCACATCACGCCCGAACCGGCGTCCGTGTTACGGCACTTCGCGACACCGACGCACCGCCGTACGGCCGCCGAGAAGTCACCCGCGTCGTGGGGGTAGCCGAACTCCACCGGCACGGGGTTGCGCGGCAGCGGCGCGAAACGCAGGTTCTCGTCGATGCGCGCGGGCCGCACCAGCATGCCCGGGTTGAGCCCCCCGGCCGGGTCCCACAGGTCCTTGAACCGCCCGAAGAGGCCGACCATCTCCTCCCCGTACATCCTCGGCAGCAGTTCGGCGCGGGCCTGCCCGTCGCCGTGCTCCCCGGAAAGGGAGCCGCCGTGCGCGACGACGGTGTCCGCCAGGTCCGACGAGAAGTCGCGGAAGCGCCGGATGCCCTCGTCGCTCATCAGGTCGAAGTCGATGCGCACATGGATGCAGCCGTCGCCGAAGTGCCCGTACGGCAGCCCGTGCAGGCCGTGTTCGCGCAGCAGTGCCCGGAAGTCCCGCAGATACGCCCCGAGCCGGGCCGGCGGCACCGCGCAGTCCTCCCAGCCCGGCCACGCCTCCCTGGTCACCCCGGTCCCGGCCCCTCCGGAGGAACTGTCCGGCAGGCGCGTCGCCGTGCCGGAGGCGTCCTCGCGGATGCGCCACAGCGCCCGCTGCTCCGCGGCGGGCACCACGAGCCGGTGGTCGGTCGTGCCGTCCGCGGCGGCGGCCCGGCACAGCTCTCCGGCCCGTGCGCGCGCGTGCGCCTCGTCGTCCCCGCCGACCTCGACGAACAACCATGCGCCGCCGCGCGGGAGTCCGGCCCTCGCCGCCGGGGAGACCAGGTCGTTCGCCATGCCCTCGACCGTGAGCGGGCCGTGCGGGAGCAGTCCCGCGGCCGCCTCCGCGGCGGCGCTCTCGTCGGCGTAGCCGAGCACCGCCAGCACCCGCGCCCCGGGCGTCGGCACGAGGGCGACCCTCGCGCGGGTCAGCACGCCGAGCGTGCCCTCGCTGCCGGTGAAGGCCCGCGCCCAGTCCTCGCCCTTCTCCGGCAGGAGTTCGTCCAGCGCGTAGCCGGAGATGCGCCGCGGCAGCTCGGGGAAACCGGTGCGAAGCAGCGACAACTCCCCGCCGACCAGGGCCCGTACGTCCTCGCGCAGCCTGTCCGGGACGCCTTCGCCGCCGCGGGCGAGACGCATGCGCTGCCCGCCGTAGCCGGTGACCTCCAGCTCCCGCACGTTGTCGGCCGTCGTGCCCCAGGCGACCGAATGCGAGCCGCACGAGTTGTTGCCGATCATCCCGCCGAGGGTGCAGCGGCTGTGCGTCGACGGGTCGGGGCCGAAGGTCAGGCCGTGCGGTGCCGCAGCGTCGCGCAGCCGGTCCAGGATCACTCCGGGCTGAACGAGCGCGGTCCGCGACCCGGGGTCGACGGACTCGATGCGGTCCATGTGCCGTGTGAAGTCGAGCACCACTCCGGTTCCGGTGGCCTGCCCCGCGATGGACGTGCCGGCTCCGCGCGCCAGCACGGGCACGCTCCGCTCACGGCAGACGGCCAGCACCGCCTCCACGTCGTCGCGGTCCCGGGGCGCGACGACTCCCAGCGGTACGCGCCTGTAATTCGAGGCGTCCATCGTGAACAGCGAGCGTGTGCTCGTGTCGAACTCGACCTCGCCGCCCCGTACCGCTTCGCGCAGCGCCGCCTCGACGTCGCGCATCCGCTCCGTCTGCTGTGCCCGTCCGTCTGCCGCCGCCCGCGTGTGTGCATGTGCCTGTGCCATGGCTCAAGCGTGCACGGTGACGGCGCCCGAACGGCACCCTCCCCGGCGAATACCTCGGGCGGGTTCAGCTGCGGGTTCAGCTGCGGGGTTCTGCTGCGGGGTTCTGCTGCGGGGCCCCGGCGTGCGGTCAGCGCCCGCCGGTGTCGCGGCACAGCTCCCCGGGGATTCCGCGGGTCTCGATGACGACGCCACCCGAGGGGCGCCCGCCGGAGAAGGCCGCCGCGTTGAGGCAGAAGTGCACCCACATGTTGAACTGGATCTCCTTGGCGACCCTCAGCCGGCTGTAGAGCAGGTCCGCCAGCCGGTCGCCCGCACGCGCCCATGCCTCGGCCTCGAACTCGAGCGCCCCGTCGACGTCCCGGACGCCGAAGCGGATCTGTCCCGCCTCCAGATGCCCTTGCAGGGTGCCGAGCGTGAACGAGGTGGAGTCCCGGCCGACCACGCGTACCGGTCCGTCCCAGGGGCCGGGCATCTGAACGCGGTACTCGTCACCGACGCGCAGCTCCCCCTCCCGGCCGCGGGTCTTGACGAAGACCGCGACGGTCCACGGGGCGGCCCTGTTCAGGTTCGCGGCGACGGTGGCGATCAGTGCCCTCGCGCTCATCCTCGCGTCCACGATGCGCACCCTGAATCGGCGGTGGAACATCGGGCCGACCCCCTCGGAGAGCGGCTTGGTGCGCTCGTCCACGACCTCCGGCGGCAGCGGCCCCGGCAGGTCACCGGCGTCCCCCGGGGTTTCGCTGCGGTGCAGGGCCGTGATGCGCCAGAAGTACTGCCAGGAGACGAGCAGGAGCCCCGCGGGAAGGCGCAGCAGGACGCCCGCCCGCCGCCTGAGAGTCACGCGCGGGCGGGAGTCCCGGTCCGGTGCGGTCATGTGCTTCATGACAACATATGAGTGGTTCGACCACATCTGAGGTCGTCTGCCAGGACGACAGGACGGGAGGCCGAGATGCACACCGGACTGCTGTTGCGAAAGCTGGGCCTGCGCAGCTGGCACCTGGAAGCCGCGTCCCTGGGCTCGATCGGACTGTGCATCGCGCTGTGGTCGCGGGCGGCGAGCGTCGACCAGGACGACCGGGGCAACGCGGAGCGGCGAGCGCTGTTCGTGTCCATGTGGGCGCCGACTCTGTGGTTGATGAGCCAGTCCCTGAGGGAGTTCGACTGACCCCGAAAGCCGGGCCCGGATGATCCGTGAGCGACGCCTGCACGGCGACCGTGCCCTCGCGTCACTGCGGGCCCTCGAGGGCCTTGACGTCAACTACCGCCGTGCGCCCACCGCCCGCCGGGCCCCCGCCCCCGGCACCGGCTGGTTCATCGACTCGCTCGTACGGTCGCTTCCCGCGGAGCCCCCCGGCGCCCCCACGTCCGGCGGCACGTGGGAGACCGCCTGCCGGCTGGTCCGGGACTACCGCTTCGCGGAGCCCCGCATCCTGCGCTCCCTCTTCCGCGCCGACGCCCCCCTGTCGGGCCGCGACATGCTGCTCGAAGCGCGCTTCTGCGGCCTGCGCTTCGACATGGGGGTGCGCGTCGGCTCCGTCACCGACGAGACCCTGGGCACGGGAAAGCGGGCGCGCAGGGTGTGGGGGTGGGGCTATCAGACCCTCCAGGGACACCTCGAACAGGGCGAGCTGCGCTACGAGGTCGTCAAACACCTGCACACCGGTGAGGTCTCCTTCGTCATCACGGGCTACTCGCGGCGGGCACCCATCCGCAACCCGGTGATCCGCCTCGGCTTCGCGCTGTTCGGCCGCCGCACACAGCGCCGCTTCTACCGCCTGAGCGCGGCACGGCTGCACCGGCTGGTCCGGCAGGAGCTGCGCGGCGTCCCAGCTCCGGCCAACGAGAGCCACCCCGCCGATGGCCGCTTCGTGATCGCTCCAGGACGGCGGTGAGCGGATCTCCCGGCCGGGCCGCAGGACCGGTGCTCCATCCCGCACGCACAGGTCGCCCCACGGACGATTGAACACGGCATGAACGGAGACCCGCACCAGTACATCCCGCAGCGCTGTGCGCGATGAGGTGGCGACAGTTGAGAAGACAGCTCCGTCACCGCCCTCCACGGGGGCACATGCCTCCCGTGGAGGGGCTCGCACTCCTCCACGGGCCCCGGGCCCGTCTCACCGGCTGGACCTCATGCCGTGCCGTGTGAAGGGACGCACTACCCTGCCCCTGTGGCTGATCTCCAGATTCCCGCAGACATCAAGCCCGCCGACGGCCGGTTCGGCTCGGGCCCGTCCAAGGTACGCACGGAGGCGCTGAGCGCGCTGGCTGCCACCGGCACCTCGCTTCTCGGAACCTCACACCGCCAGGCCCCGGTGAAGAACCTGGTCGGCCGGGTGCGTGAAGGCGTCAAGGAGCTGTTCCGGCTGCCGGAGGACTACGAGGTCGTCCTCGGCAACGGCGGCACGACCGCCTTCTGGGACATCGCGACGCACGGCCTGATCGAGTCCAGGTCGCAGCACCTCTCGTTCGGTGAGTTCTCCAGCAAGTTCGCCAAGGCCTCCAAGCAGGCCCCGTGGCTCGGCGAGCCCACGGTGATCGAGTCGGAACCCGGCACCCACCCGGTCCCACGGGCCGAGGCCGGGACCGACGTCTACGCCCTCACCCACAACGAGACCTCGACGGGCGTGGCGATGCCCATCGCGCGCGTCCCCGGTGCCGACGACGGCTCCCTGGTGCTCGTCGACGCCACCTCCGGAGCGGGCGGGCTCCCCGTCGACGTGCGCGAGAGCGACGTCTACTACTTCGCCCCGCAGAAGTCCTTCGCCTCCGACGGCGGCCTGTGGATCGCCGTCTTCTCCCCGGCGGCCATCGAACGCGCCGAGCGCATCGCCGCATCCGACCGGCACATCCCCGCGTTCCTCGACCTGAAGACCGCGATCGACAACTCGCGCAAGAACCAGACGTACAACACCCCCTCCGTCGCCACCCTCTTCCTGCTGGGCGACCAGCTGGAGTGGCTCAACGGCCAGGGCGGTCTGGACTGGGCCGTGCGCCGCACCGCCCAGTCGTCGCGGACGCTCTACGGATGGGCCGAGGACGCCAAGTTCGCCTCGCCGTTCGTCTCCGACCCGGAGCAGCGTTCGCAGGTCATCGGCACGATCGACTTCAACGACGACATCGACGCCGCCGCGGTCGCGAAGGTGCTGCGCGCCAACGGCGTGGTCGACACCGAGCCCTACCGGAAGCTGGGGCGCAACCAGCTGCGCGTCGCGATGTTCCCCGCGATCGAGCCCTCGGACGTCGAGGCGCTCACGCGCTGCGTGGACTACGTGATCGAGAACCTGTAGCTGACCGAAGCGAGTCGGGAGGCGGGCCCGGAAGCCGGACGAACGGCATCCGGGCCCGCCTCACGCTTGCCGCCGGCGTCAGGTCGAGAGGCGCTGGAACTTCCGTACCGCGAGCGGCAGGAAGACCGCCGTGATGAGCACCGGCCAGAGAACGGCCATCAGCGCGGAGTGCTGCTCGATCCAGCTGCCTCCCGTGGGCAGCGGGTTGCCGTACAGCTCGCGTACGGCGTTCGAGGTGGAGGAGACCGGGTTCCACATGGCGACGGCTCCCAGCCAGTCCGGCATGAACGCGGGCGGGGTGAAGACGCTGGAGACCATCCCGAACGGGAACGCCACGGCGAAGAGGTTGCCCGCCGTCTCCTGTCCCTGGCTGCTCCAGGTCAGCCAGGTGCGTCCCGTCCTCGGACCCAAGTCCATGGCCGGTCTCGAGTTCGCGCTGTCGGCGCTGGAGGACGTGCCGCTGACGGGCCAGGAGAAGATCGGCCTGCTCGTCGCGCTCGACGCATACATCGTGGGCGCGGCACGCACGCACGTGCTCCAGAAGGAGGCCGCGGCACAGACCGGTCTCTCGGACGAGGAGTTCTGGACGGCCCAAGTGCCCTATCTGGAGCGGGCCATGGAGACCGGCGAGTACCCGCACATCGCCGCACTGCCCGAGGACGCCTTCTCGATGAGCGGCGAGGACGTGATGCGGTACGGGCTCCGCTCCCTGCTGGACGGCTTCCAGAAGCTCATCGAGAGCAGGGAAAGCTGAGTCCCCCGCGGCCGGCAGGTCCTCGGCGAGCCCGTGGCGGGCGCTGCTCCGGCCCGGATGCCCGGCGCCGGGTGACGTCGAGTCAGCCGCGCCGCCGGAACAGGCGCCGCAGCAGCGTCCACAGCACGACGGCCGCCGCGACCGCCGCCCCGCCCACGACGACCGTCTTCTCGTCGACCTTCACGTCGTCACCGCCGCTCGCGGCGCCGCCGCCATTCGCGCCGCCGTCCGGCCCCCGCTCTCCGGCCGCGACGCTCTCCGGAAGCAGCTCCCCCTCCAGTTCCAGCGGGTCGACGGTGCTGGCCCTGCCCTCCGAACCGCACATCAGGGTGCGCCCGTCGGCGGTGAAGGTCACCGACTCGCCCTGCCCGGCCATGGGCACGCTGACGGGGGTGTCCAGCGCCTCGGGCTTCCCGTTCCGCCAGCGGAACATCTCGCCGCCGAAGTAGCCGCGCAGCACCAGCCGCGTCCCGTCCGGCGAGAAGGCGCCGTCCGTCGCCCAGACCTCGGTACGGGCGACGCGGCGGAAGACGTTCACGCCCGACGCCGACAGCTGTGCCGGCCCGGCGTAGACGCCGCCCTTCTTGTTCTGGCTCTTGCTGGCGATGTAGACGCGTCCGGTCTTCGGGTGGACCATCAGCGACTCGGCGTCGCGCGGACCGTCGGCGTAGCGCACCGTGTAGCGGGTCGGCGTCACCGTCACATCGCGCAGCTTCTCCGGCTCGCGGAAGCGGTAGATCCACACCTCGCTCCAGCCGCCGCCCAGGTTGTCCCCGATGTCTCCGACGAACAGATCGCCGCCGGGCCCCGCGGAGATCGCCTCCACATCACGCGGTTCGACGCCCTCGAGGGTCACGGTGGCGACGGTCCTGCCGGTGGAGGAGTCCACGGCGTAGATGTAGGGCCCGTCGTCGGAGTCGTTGTGCGTCCAGTAGATGCCCTTGTGCGTACGGCTCGCCGCCAGCCCGCTCGACTCCGTGATGCGGGGGTCCTTGATGCGGAACGCGCCCCTGCCCTCCTCACCCCCGGCCCTCGCACCGGGCGCTACGGGCGCCGCCGCGGAGGCCCCCGCCGCCGGCCCCAGTGCGAGCAGTCCAGCTGCTCCCCCGACCCCCACTGCCGCTGCGGCGCGGCGCCAAAGCACAGACATGGACACAGTCTCGCGTACGGGAGCCTGTCGGCGCCTCCAGTCCGGGAGCCGTGGACGACCTCCCGCCCGGCGTGCGGCCTTGCTTCGAGCTCGCTCCAAGGGCTTGGCTCTACAGCCATGGAATTCACGCAGCTCGGCCGCACCGGCCTCAAGGTCAGCCGGATCGTTCTGGGGACGATGAACTTCGGACCGCAGACCGACGAGGCCGGCAGTCACGCCATCATGGACTCTGCGCAGAGTGCGGGCATCAACTTCTTCGACACCGCCAACGTGTACGGCTGGGGCCCCGACAAGGGCCGCACCGAGGAGATCATCGGCAGCTGGTTCGCCAAGGGCGGCGACCGCCGGGAGCGGACCGTCCTGGCCACGAAGGTGTTCGGAAGCATGGCCGCGGAGGGCGACAGCACACCCAACCAGGACCGGCTCTCCGCGCTCAACATCCGGCGGGCCGTCGACGCGAGCCTCAAGCGGCTCCGCACCGACCACATCGACCTCTACCAGTTCCACCACGTCGACCGCATGACGCCCTGGGAGGAGATCTGGCAGGCCATCGAGGTCCTGATCCAGCAGGGCAAGATCCTCTATGCGGGTTCCTCCAACCACGCGGGCTGGCACATCGCGCAGGCCAACGAGACGGCGGCGCGACGCGGGATGTACGGGCTCGTCAGCGAGCAGTGCCTGTACAACCTCGCCGAACGCCGCGCCGAGATGGAGGTGATCCCGGCGGCGCAGAGCTACGGCCTGGGCGTGATCCCCTGGTCCCCGCTCTACGGCGGCCTGCTCAGCGGCGCGATCCGCAAGGCGGGCGGCGCCGGCGGTACGGGAGGAGCCGGCAAGGGCCGCTCCGCGGACGCCCTGGCGAGGAGGGCCGAGCTCCGCGAACAGGTCCAGCGGTACGAGGATCTGCTCGCCGAGCACGGCCTCGACCCGGGTGAGACGGCCCTGGCCTGGCTGCTCACCCGTCCCGGCGTGACGGGCCCGATCGTCGGCCCGCGCGTCCCGGAGCAGCTGGAATCCGCGCTGCGTGCGGTGGAACTGAAGCTCGACGACGGACTGCTCGCCGCGCTCGACGAGATCTTCCCGGGCCCGGGGCCGTCACCGGAGGCGTTCGCCTGGTAGACGTCCGACAGCCGCGGCCCCGTGCCCCGAGGGCAGGCACGGGGCCGCTCCCCTCCGCGGGGAGCCGGTGCGGTGACCGCACGGCCACCGCACGGCGAGCTGTCCGGCGAGCGTCCGTCACGGGCGGCGCGCGTCACCGCGGGAGATGCGGAACAGCACATTCGGACGGAGCGGTCCTTCCGGTGCGGACGTGTCGTCGAAGTCGGCTCCCCTGTCCCGGGTCATGCCGATCCTGCGCATCACCGCCTGGGAACGGAGGTTGGCGGCAGTCGTCACGGCGAGAATCTCCGGCAGTTCGAGCGTCTCGAAGCCATGGGCCAGGACTGTCCGCGCGGCCTCCGTCGCGTAGCCGTGGCCCCACGCCGACCGGGCTAGCCTCCAGCCGATCTCCACTCCGGTGAAGGGCATGCCGTCGTCCACCTGATCCAGGCCGGCGAAGCCGATGAACTCGCCCGTGGCCCGGATCTCGAGTGCCCACCACCCGTAGCCGCGCCGGTCCCAGTCGGCCTCGAACCGCGCCACGGAGGCATCGCTCTGTTCACGGGTGAGCAGGCCGCCCAGGTGCCGGCGGACCTCCGGATCGGCGTTCATCGCCGCCCACGGTTCAAGGTCGCAGTCGCGCCATCGGCGCAGGGTGAGGCGATCGGTGTGCAGTTCCGTCATGGTGCCCAGCCAACGCGAGCTCCCGCCCCGGGGGCAATCCGTTTCCCCGGGGGAGGGTGGACCCTGGGCGCCGACCACAGGACTCTAGGCGCCGACCGCAGCTGCGACGGCCACCACGATGAGCATCAGCACGAGCACACCGCTGACGATGCGCGTCCTCGTCTTGGTATTCACGCCCCCAACCGTAACCAAGTCCGTCACCCGCCCAGCGGCCAGGCCGCGATCTGCTCGTAGCGGGGCTGCTCTCCCTGCACACCGCTCTCCGGCAAGTTGCTGCGTACGAGCGCGAGTTCGCCGGCGGTCCAGGGCTCACCCGCGAACTCGTCGAGAGCCGCGGTGTAGGCCCGCAGATCGAACGGGCGCGACCGGGCGCGGGCCAGCGTCAGGTGGGCCCGGAACCTGCGGGGATCGTCCGTGCCGAGTCCCACGCGGCGCCCGGCGGCGGCGGTGGCCGTGGCGAGCATCCGCACGCCCTCGCCGCCGGGCCGGTGGCCCGCGCCCTCGTACGCCGCGGGAGGCTCCGCGCCGGAGGGTGCGCCCGTGACGGCGGCCCACAGCGCCCGGTGCCCGAAGTGGCCCCCTCCCGCGATGCGCAGCCCCAGCGGCCGGCCGCGCCGGGCCGCGCGCGAAAGGCGTTCGTGCAGCTCGTCCAGCTGCCCTCCGCCGACCTCGCCGTAGAAGGCGAGCGTGATGTGCCAGTTGGCCCGCTCGGTCCAGCGCAGGTGCCCGCCATCGTCCATGGAACGCAACTCCGCGACCTTGTCGGCCAGTTGACCGGATGCGTCGAGTACGTGGTCCGGGGGCAGCAGAGCCGTGAAGAGTCTCATGTCTCCAGCATGCCGCCGCCGCGCGGGGTACCGGGGTCGGGCGCCGGCCGCCGGCGGGGCCGTTCCGTTCGGCGGCCGGCGCCGGTGCCGTGGGCCCCGTGCCGGGCGCGACGCCCGGCCGCCCCTACGCGGCGGAGGTCACCTTCTCCCGCTCGGCGCCCCTCGCCTCCCGCGGCACGAACCTCACGTGCCGGTGGCCGCGCCGCAGGTCCACGCGGAGCCGGAGCCCTCCGGCCCGTGCCAGCGCCAGGCCGACGCCGACGGCGACCACCGCCGAGATGATGCCGCCGGAGAGGAAGCCGATCCGGGGACCGAAGGTGTCGGTGACCCAGCCCATGAGCGGCCCGCCGATCGGCGTGCCTCCCATGAAGACCATCATGTAGAGGCTCATCACCCGGCCCCTCATCGCCGGGTCGGAGGCCATCTGCACGCCCGAGTTGGCGGTGACGTTGAAGGTCAGCCCCATGATCCCGATCGGCGCCATCAGGGCGGCGAAGAGCCAGAACGACGGGGAGAGCGCCGCCGCCGTCTCCAGCAGGCCGAAGACCAGCGCCGCCCCGGCCATCAGCCGCATGCGGGTCACGCGCCGCCGCGCGGACAGCAGCGCCCCCGCCACGGAACCCACGGCCATGAGGGTGTTGAGCAGCCCGTACGTCCCGGCGCCCTCCTCGAAGACCCGGTCGGTGAAGGCGGTGAGCCAGATCGGGAAGTTGAAGCCGAAGGTGCCGACGAAGCCGACGAGGACGATCGGCCAGATCAGCTCGGGATGGCTGCGGACATAGCTCAGCCCTTCCCGCAGCTGGCCCTTGCTGCGGGGCACGCGCTCGATGCGGTGCAGCTCGCCGGTGCGCATCAGCAGCAGGCCGGCGAGCGGAGCGACGAAGGACAGGCCGTTGAAGAGGAAGGCCCAGCCGCTGCCGACGGCGGAGATCATCACGCCGGCGATGGCGGGCCCGACGAGGCGGGCGCTCTGGAAGTTCGCGGAGTTGAGCGAGACCGCGTTGCCTATCTGTTCCGGGCCGACCATCTCGGAGACGAACGTCTGCCGGGTGGGGTTGTCGAGCACCGTCGCCAGACCGAGCACGAACGCCAGCGCGTAGACGTGCCAGACGTGCACCTGGCCGCTGAGGGTCAGGGCCGCGAGCGCCAGGCCCGTCAGCCCCATGACGGACTGCGTGATCAGGAGCAGCTTGCGCTTGTCGCACCGGTCGGCGATGACGCCGCCGTAGAGCCCGAAGAGCAGCATGGGCAGGAACTGCAGCGCCGTGGTGATGCCGACGGCGGTGGCCGAGCCGGTGAGGCTGAGCACCAGCCAGTCCTGGGCGATGCGCTGCATCCAGGTGCCGGTGTTGGAGACGGCCTGGCCGGCGGCGAAGAGCCGGTAGTTGCGGATGCGCAGCGACGAGAACATCGAGGGCCTGGGAGCGGGCTTTCCCTCCGTGCCCGGCGTGTGCCGGTGCCGCTTCCCGCCCGCGGCGATCGCCGCGTCCCGCGGCTCGTTCCGTGCGCCGTTCAGTGGGTCGTGCTGTGGGTTCTGTGGGTCGTGCTGTGGCTTGTCATCTGGTGCGGGTGCGGAATCTGTTCCGTGGCCCGTACTCAAATCGCCTTCGCCTCCTCATTCGTCCGCGTCGTTCGTCTCCGTCTTGCCGTACTGCTCCCCTACTCCTTTACTCCTTACGGGTGTGCCGCAGGTGCTCCGAGAGCTCCCCCTCAGGGCTCCCCGGCTACGAGTGCGCCAGCTTCTCCAGCACGGGTGCCGCGGCGCGCAGCCGCTCCCATTCGTCATCGTCGAGGCGACCGGCCAGTTCGGCCAGCCAGGCGTTCCGCTTCTCGCGGCTGGCGGCGAGCATGGACTCCGCGCGCCCGGTCTGCGTGACCGTCTTCTGGCGGCGGTCGTCGGGGTGCGGCTCCAGCCGGACCAGCCCCTTCGCCTCCAGCATGGCGACGATCCGGGTCATCGAGGGGGGCTGGACGTGCTCCTTGCGGGCCAGCTCGCTGGGCGTCGCGGAGCCACAGCGGGCGAGTGTGCCCAGTACGGACATCTCCGTCGGGCTCAGCGACTCGTCGACCCGCTGGTGCTTCAGGCGCCGCGAGAGGCGCATGACGGCGGTGCGCAGCGAGTTCACCGCTGCCATGTCGAGCTCGCTCGCTGTGCCCGCGCCGCCGGTGCGGCGCTCGGGTGTTTCCGGCATGTTGTTAGCGTAACTCATTACTTGCCCTAAAGAACAGGCCGGGGGCCTGGTCACCGTCCGTCCACCAGCTCACACATACGAGTGACATCGCACGGAAATCTGACACATCACCCCCGGCCCGCCCGGGACCGTTGAGGCATGAATCCGACGACCTCGAAGGTGCTCAGCCTGCGGATGGACGGTGAACTGTTCGACCGGCTGCACACCCACGCCGCCAAGCGCGGCATGAGCGTTCAGGACTACGTGGTCCGTGCGCTCGTGCGCGACGACTTCGACGAACGGCTCCAGACATCCGTCGAGGAGGCCGAGCGCTTCTTCGGCTCGGCCGGCGTGCGGCGCCGGCTCGCTAAACGCCCAGGGCCTGCTCGATCGGGTCGAGCATGAAGTAGACGAGGAAGCAGGCTCCGACGACATGCAGCAGCCACGGCACCTGACGTATCTGCCCCGTCACACCCTTGAGCAGGATGAAGGCCAGCACGCCGAGGCCGATCCCGTTGGTGATGCTGTAGGTGAACGGCATCGCCACCACCGTCAGGAAGGCGGGAACGGCGATCGTGAAGTCGCCCCAGTCGATGGAGCCGACGTTCGACGCCATGATCAGGAAGCCGACGACGACCCGCGCAGGAGTGGCCGCCTGCGACGGCACGATCGTCGCGAGCGGGGTGAACACGAGGGCGAGCAGGAAGAGGCCGCCGGTCACGACGTTGGCGAGGCCGGTGCGGGCGCCCTCGCCGACTCCGGCGGTGGACTCCACGAAGCAGGTGTTCGCCGAGCACGAGCCGAATCCCCCGCCCGCGACGCCCACGCCGTCCACCATCAGAATCCGGCCCATCCGGGGCAGTTGGCCGTTCTCGTCGGTGAGCCCCGACTCCTCGCCGACGCCGATGATCGTGCCCATCGCGTCGAAGAAGCCGGACAGCAGCACGGTGAAGACGAAGAGGCAGCCGGTCAGCAGCGCGACCTCCTGGAAGCCGCCGAACAGGCTGACCTGG
Source organism: Streptomyces sp. CNZ301 (assembly GCF_004217425.1). Lineage (NCBI taxonomy): Bacteria > Bacillati > Actinomycetota > Actinomycetes > Kitasatosporales > Streptomycetaceae > Streptomyces > Streptomyces sp. CNZ301. The sequence continues at coordinate 5,071,395 of NZ_SHLG01000001.1, read as the reverse complement.
CCTATCAGTCCGAAGTCGGGGGTGCTCACCAGCGATTCCGGCACCTTCGGCACATCCAGGCCCCAGGCCGCGGCAGGGACGTCCGCCACCGCGTTGACGGTGATCGCGACGACGGTCATGGTGACGATGCCGATCAGGATCGCGCCCCTGACCCTGCGGACCATCAGCACGAACATCAGCGCCACCCCGAGCACGAAGACCAGCACGGGCCAGCCCTGGAGCTGCCCGCCCTGACCGAGCCCGGCCAGCTCCAATTGGTTGCAGTATGAACAAATAGCTCCGCGGAATTCCATCTCCGCGCGTAGAACCACCGCCCTCCCGCACTTTCCCGGCCCTCGATAGGCTGTGCCCTGCCGACGGCGCGGGATGAGCGGCGCCGGCCGAGCGAACGTGAGAGGAAGCTGCGGCGATGGGCCTCATGAACCGGTGGACCGACGGCCAGCGCGAGGCCCCCGAGCCGCTCGAAGGCCCGGTCAGGGGCACGGTCCTGGTCGGCACCGGCATCTGGTTCGTCCTCTTTCTCGCGCAGCTCCCCTTCTACGGCTGGTACGAGGACCACGGGCACACCTGGTTCATCTGGACCTGTGCCGCGGGGGCCGGACTCGGCCTGATCGGCCTCTGGTACGTACATGTGCGGGAGCGGGCCCTGCAGCGGGACGCTCGCGACTCCGCCTGACGGAACCGACCCCGCGGCCCTGCTCCCGTCACCCCGCGCCCCTTCCCCTGCCGGGGGTGCGAGCCGGCACCCTCCGTCCGCGCCGGACTCCGGGCCCGCCCGGACGTGGCACCGCTGTCGCTCCGCCGACGCCGTCCGCCGTCGTCCGCTTAACTCCCGTTCACAGCACCGCTATGCGTATGATCACGCGGTAGGGCATATGCCCATCAGCCCCGCTGTGTCGGCGGTGCGTCACGGGTCACCCTGAGCTGAATAGGGGCAGGAATGGGCGACGCGGAGAATCCGCATGCCGAGCTGGAGCAGCTTCGCCGCGCCATGGCGACGCGCCCGGTCATCGACCAGGCACACGGTGTCCTGATGGCGGCCTACCGTTGCACGCCCGACTCGGCGTGGCACGTCCTCGTCACCGTCTCCCAGCACACGAACACCAAGCTCCACCATGTGGCCGCGGCGCTGGTGGAGACGACACAGGGCAAGGACCTCCCCGGCCACCTGAGCACCGCACTGAGGACGGCGCTGAAAACCGCATCCCGGGATCAACCAGGGCAAGGCGTATGAAACGCCCGTAACGTCTGATGCATGACGGAGCGGACGGGCGCCGCCGCCGGGACGGCTCCCGGAGACGGCCGGCAGCGCGGGCTCAGTGCCGCGGACGTGGAGGCGAGGACCGCTCGCGGCGAGATCAACGACGTACCCGTGCGCAGCAGCCGCTCGCTCACGGAGATCGTCCGCGCCAACGTCTTCACGCGCGTCAACGCCGTCATCGGCGCCCTCTTCCTGATCATCCTCTTCGTCGGGCCCGTGCAGGACAGCCTCTTCGGGTTCGTGATCGTCGCCAACACCCTCATCGGCATCGTGCAGGAGCTGCGGGCGAAGAGGACCCTCGACAACCTCGCCGTCATCGGCGAGGTGAAACCCGTCGTCAGACGGGACGGCGCATCCGTCCGTCTCAGCGCCTCGCAGATCGTGCTGGACGACCTCGTGGAGCTCCGGCCGGGCGACAAGTGCGTCGTGGACGGCGAGGTGACCGAGGCCGACGGCCTCGAGATCGACGAGTCCCTGCTGACCGGTGAAGCAGACCCCGTCGCGAAGCAGCCCGGCGACCCGGTCATGTCCGGAAGCTTCGTCGTCGCGGGCAGCGGCGCGTTCACCGCGACGCGGGTGGGGCGTGCCGCGTACGCCGCCCAGCTCGCCGAGGAGGCCTCTCGCTTCACCCTCGTCCACTCCGAGCTGCGCAGCGGCATCAACGATCTGCTCAAGTACGTGAGCTGGGTGATCGTGCCGACCGGGCTGGGGCTCGTGTTCAGCCAGCTCGTCGTCGAGCACGACGACCTGCACAGTTCCGTGCGCCGCATGGTCGGCGGCATCGCGCCGATGGTGCCCGAGGGCCTGGTACTGCTGACCTCGATCGCCTTCGCCATCGGCGTCGTGCGGCTGGGGCGCCGGAAGTGCCTCGTGCAGGAGCTGCCGGCGATCGAAGGACTCGCGCGCGTGGACATCGTCTGCCTGGACAAGACGGGCACCCTGACGGAGGGCGGAATGGACGTCGCGGAGGTGCGCGTTTTCGAGAACGGCACAGGCGACGCGGCCTCCGGGGACGGCGCCGGGAGCGGCCCCGGGAGCGGCGACGGTGACAGCGCCGGGGACCGGGACGGGGACGGCCACCCCGGTGCCGGCGGTCGCGGGGCCGCGGACACGGCCTACGTGGAGCGGGCGCTCGCGGCCCTGGGATCGGCCGATCCCCGCCCGAACGCGAGCATGCGGGCCATCGTCGACGCCTACCCCCTCGACGGGCGCGACGGCACGGCCTGGCGGACCGCGCAGTCGCTGCCCTTCTCCTCGGCCCGCAAGTACAGCGGAGCCACCTTCGTCGAGCACGACGGCACCCGCCGCACCTGGCTGCTGGGCGCCCCCGACATCCTGCTGCCGCCCGGCCATCCCGCACTCGCGGACGTCGACGAGCTCAGCCGCGAGGGGCTGCGGGTGCTGCTGCTGACCCGCACCGACCGCGTGGCGGACGCCCCCGACGCCGTCGACGGAGCCGTCCCGGCGGCCCTCGTCGTGCTGGAGCAGCGGCTGCGGCCCGAAGCCGGGGAAACCCTCCGCTACTTCGCGGAGCAGGACGTCACCGCCAAGGTCCTCTCGGGTGACAACGCGGTCTCCGTGGGCGCGGTGGCGGGCAAGCTGCGGCTGCGGGGCGCGCAGAACCCCGTCGACGCGGCCCGGCTCCCCGAGGATCCGGCGGGAATCGTCCGCGCGCTGGAGAGCGGCACCGTCTTCGGCAGGGTCTCACCGCGGCAGAAGCAGAGGATTGTCGACGCCCTTCAGGAACACGGGCACCACGTCGCGATGACGGGCGACGGGGTCAACGATGTGCTCGCGCTGAAGGACGCCGACATCGGCGTCGCGATGGGCACCGGCTCCGAGGCCACGCGGGCCGTGGCCCAGATCGTGCTCCTCGACGACAGCTTCGCCACGCTCCCCTCCGTCGTGGCGGAGGGCCGCCGGGTCATCGGCAACATCGAACGTGTCGCCCACCTCTTCCTCACCAAGACCGTCTACTCGGTGCTGCTGGCCCTGCTCGTGATCCTCTGGCAGGTGCCCTACCCGTTCCTGCCGCGCCATCTGACGCTGCTGTCGTCCCTGACCATCGGCATTCCCGCCTTCTTCCTCGCTCTCGCGCCCAACCGGGAGCGGGCCCGGCCCCACTTCGTGCGGAGAGTCCTGCGGTACTCGGTGCCGGCGGGGCTCGTCGCGGGGGCGGCGACATTCGCGACGTATCTGCTGGCCCGTGGCCACTACGCGGGGCGCGGGGCGCTGACGGCCGAGACGAGCGTGGCGACGCTGACGCTCTTCCTGGTCGCGATGTGGGTGCTCGCGGTCGTCGCGCGGCCCTACAGCTGGTGGCGGGTCGCACTCGTGGCCACGATGGGGCTCGCCTTCGTGACCGTGCTGGTCACGCCCGCCCTTCAGCGTTTCTTCGCCCTGGAACTGGTCGGCTGGGCGATGCCGCTGACCGCGGTGGCCGTCGCGGCGGCGGCCGTCGTGACGCTGGAGGTCGCCTGGTGCACCCTGCGGCGCCGGTGGGAGCCCGCCGGCGCCGCTCGCTGATCCACGAAGATCCGTCGGACGGCCCCTAGAACGCGTACCAGCGCACGGCCGTGTCCTCCTGCCGCAGCGAGGCGACGCGTCGTGCGAACTCCCGGCGCGCCGCCGGGTTTCCGGGTGCGTGCTGCGCGACCCACGCACAGGCCGCCGTCTCCCGGGCGCCGCGCAGCACCGCGCAGCCGGGCCACTCCCGCACGTCCCAGCCGTAGACCCGCACGAAGCCCGAGTAGGACTCCTCGTCCAGGCCGTAGCGGTCGAGGCTCAACGCCAGTACCACCAGGTCGTGTTCGCGCAGATCGTCGGAGAAGGTCTCCAGGTCCAGCAGCAGCGGGCCGTCGGGACCGACGTGGACGTTGCGCGGGAGGGCGTCGCCGTGCAGCGGACCCGGCTGCAGGACGGGTGTCAGTCCGGCGGCGGCGGACTCGAACTCGTCGCGCCGGGCCCGCAGATAGGCCGCGTCCGCCGGGGGCACCGCGTCCCCGGCCAGCCGCAGCCAGCGCTCCACGCCGGAGAGCAGGTCCCGGCGCGGCAGCTCGAACGGCGGGGCGGGCAGGGCGTGTACGAGCCGGAGCAGTTCCGCCAGGTCCGCGGGCACGGACTCCCGTCGGGCTTCGTCCAGACGCCGCCAGAAGGTGAGGGGATGGCCGTCGACGACGGTGACGCCGGACCGCGCGGCACGCACGGCGGGCACCTCATGCTCCTCCAGCCAGCCGGCGACGCGCAGTTCACGCTCGGCGCGCTCCCGCAGCGAGGGGTCGCGGCCGACGCGTACGACGACGGGTTCGGGAGCGTCCAGCGCGAAGACCGCGTTCTCGCCGAGCGCCAGGAGCCGGGCGTCCCCGGCCGGCTCACCGGCGGACGCGAGCACGTCCCGCGCCCGCGCCTCGGTGAACGGCCCCGCCACCGGCCGGTCCGCCGTCGCCGGCCGTTGCTTCTCCGTGCCGTCATCCATCCCGGCAGCGTAGGCGGTGGCCGGAGCCCGGATTCCCCGCCGTGGCCTGTCACTTGTCGTGAGCGTCGTCCTCGTCCGGCAGCGCGAAGTCGCCGTACTCCGGCGGTCCGGTGCGCTCGTAGGTGTGGATGGCGATTCCGGTTCCGGTGGTCATGGACTCCGTCAGCCTCATCGCCATCGGCCTCGACCCCTCCGCGAACAGCCGTCGTCCGTTGCCGAGGACCACGGGGAAGGTCAGCAGCCTGAACACGTCGACGAGGTCGTTCGCCATCAGGGACCGCGCGAGCACGCCGCTTCCGTGGACCTGGAGTTCTCCGCCCCCCTGATGCTGCTGCTTCAGCGCCGCCACCTGCTCGGGGACGTTCTCGCGCAGCAGCGTGGTGTTGTACCAGTCGGCGGACTTCAGCGTCGTGGAAGCCACGTACTTCGGGCAGCTGTTGAGCTTGGCGGCCACCGGGTCGTCGGGGTCGGTGACGCCCGGCCAGTACGAGGCGAAGATCTCGTACGTGCGGCGCCCGAGCACGAAGCCGCCCGCCTCGGCGAACGTCTTGGCGATGAAGGCACCCATGCCGTCGTCGATGTGGGGGACGACCCAGCCGCCCTGCTCGAAGCCGCCGCTGGGGTCCTCGGCCGGGCCGCCGGGCGCCTGCATGACGCCGTCCAGGGACACGAATGTGGTGAGCGAGAGAGTGGTCATGCTCTTCCGACCGGCCGGCGAGGCGGAACTCATCTGCCTCCGCACCGCGCGGCCGGGCCTCGCCCGGCCGCGGCCGCACACCGGTCAGTCGAACCAGCGTGCCCTCTCCAGCTCGGCCACCCGCTCCGGGTCCTCCAGCAGGGCCGCCACCTCGAAGCGGCGCCCCCAGCGGCCCGCCGCCCAGGCCAGACCTGCCGCCACGCCCTCCAACGTCGCCGCGTGCAGCACGCCGTCGGGGGTGCGGCGCCACTCCACGTCCGTGCCGTCGACGATCAGCTCGTCGTGCTCGCGGTAGGTGCGGGGCGCCCCGGGCAGCAGCACACGCACCGCCTCCGGCACGTCCCGCTCGGTGCCCTCCCCGGACTCGGCCGTGTCGATCCTGCCAGGGACCTCCTCGCTCAGCCTCGGCACGTCCAGCACCACTGCCAGGGCCGCGGCGTCCCGGGGGGCCACCGGCAGCAGCGCCCGGCCCTCCGCCAGCGGCATCAGGTCGGGCGCGTCCGCGATCAGCGCCTCGCTTCTCGGAGTGATCTCGACGGCGCCCTGCCCGCCGCGTACGGTGCGCAACTCCTCGGGCAGCGTGACCTCTTCGGGGTCCAACCCGGCCAGCAGCCCGTAGAGGCCGTGCAGTTGGGCGTGGGAGACCTCGGAGTCCGGGTCCGCGAGCCGTCCCAGCAGCTCCGCCGCGCCTCCCGGTTCCTCCAGCAGCGCCGCCGCGGTCGTGCGGATTCCCAGCGCCCGCAGCACCTGCGCATCGCCGAACCACGAGGTTCCGCCGGAGGCAGGCTCCCCGGCGGAGGCGGCCTCGCCGGCGGAGGGCGTCGGGGTGTCGCCGCCGTAGGTATGGGGCCTCCCCGCCGAAGGCAGGGGAAGGGAAGCGTCGGCCTCCTCGTAGAGCCCGTCCAGCAGCGGGTCCCCGCCTGCCGCGCGCAGGCCCGCGGGGCGACGCCCGTCCAGCACCGGGTGGCCGCGCAGCCACCACGCGGTGTACGGGCGGACCGTCTCCGTCACGCCGTCCGGCAGCAGAATCCGCACGGGCGCGGTCAGCGCGTCACGCAGCGGCGGCCTGGCGAGCATCGCCAGGGCCTCGGGCCAGCTGTCGTCGTCGACGAGGTCCAGATCGCGCACCGCGACGAGTTCGGAGGCGACGGGCGGCACCGCCACCTCCGACTCGGGGAGCTGGTCGAGCACGTCCTCGCACCACACGTCGACCGCGTCCAGCAGGCCCACGTCGTCGGGTTCCGCGAAGTCGCCCTCGCGGGGCTCCAGTTCGTCCGGGTCGAGGACGACGTCCGTGGCCCGTACGAGCGCGAAGTCCGCCTGCACACCGACCGCGGTGAGCGGCTGCTCGCCCCACCGCTCCGCCAACTCGGCGTCGCAAGCGGCGAGTTCACCTTCACGGATGACGCGCTCGAAGGCACTGCCGGGGAAGACGAGTTCGCCGGCCGGTGCGATCTCCCCGTCCTCGTCGGGCAGCGCCAGCGCGCCGAGCCACGGCTCGTCACCCGGCCCCAGCCGCGCGTCACGTACGAGCCCCAGCACGACTTCCGCCAACTCCTCCGCATCCAGGGGCCCTTCGTTCTCCGCACCGGGGCCTGCCTCCCACGGGGCCTCCCCGTCGAAGGCATGGGGCCTCCCCGCCGAAGGCAGGGGAAGGGGGACGCCGTCCTCGTCCAGCGACGCCGCGACGGCAGCCCGCACCTGCGGGGTGGTGAGCACCGCGCGCGGTGTCGCGCTCGTCGCGCCGAGCTTCTCCAGCAGCGGATGGACGGCGTCCTCGTGCGCGACCTTCAGCCCGAGACGGGCCAACTGCCCGGCCCTGCCCGCATCTGCCGACGGGCCGGGCAGCGGCAGCAGCACCTGGCGTGGTCCGATCGTCGTCCGCGCCGTTCCTCCGGCCAGCGGCACGGGAAGCCCGGTGAGCCGGTCCGGCTCCACACCGGCGAGCGAGTCGTAGAGCCGACGCCACCACTCCGGGGGCCGTACCACACCCGCGAGCCGGTCGATCACTTCGCCGAGCGGCACCCTCGCGACGTCCAGCGCACGCAGCTCCGCCCGCCGCTCCATTCCGGCGGGCAGCAGGCTGGGGAACAGCTCCGCCAGCACACCGACGGTGCCGGCGCCGGCCCCCTCCGCGATCTCCGCCTCACGCGGCCGCAACACGACGGCCTCGCCGTCCTCGTCCTTGCCGGCACCTGCGAGGAACGGCACCCCCGGAAGCCTCGACAGCAGCAACTGCCGCAGCTCTCCGTCGAGTTCGCCCTTCCCCAGCGGGCCCGGCACCAGATCCACCAGATCCGCCGTCACCGGCCGCCACTCGCGAAGCAGCCGCACATAGACGTCGGCGGCGCGCTCCAGCAGGAAGTCCCTCAGCGGGCCGGGCGCGACGTGGCGGCGCGTCGGTTCCAGCGGGAAGCTCGCGATCAACAGCGCCGGCAGGCCCAGCGGTTCGTCCGTCGGCGTCGGAGCATGGACGCAGGGGGCCGTGTGAGGCCGTACGGGAGAGCCGTCCTCCACCGGCACCGCCCACGTCACCGACCAGGCGGGACGCATCCGTTCCTCGACGGGACGGTCCTCCAGCAGGGCGCCCTCCACGACGCCGCTCTCCTGCGCCACGCGCCAGCGCCGCGCGCCGCCTCGGCCGTCGCCGTCGTCGCGGCGCACCTCGACGAACGGGCCGTCCACGTGGCGCGTCAGGGTGCGCACACCGTCGCCGGTCTCGACGACGACCTCGCACAGGCCGGGCAGCGTCAGCAGCAGCGAGTCGTCGGTCTCCGCGAGCAGCCGCTCCGTCAACTCCCGTGCGCCCACGTCCCGCAGGGGCAGCACCACTGCCGTGTCGTACCCCTCGGGTGCGCTGCCCTCCGCGGGCAACGGCAGCCGCAGCAGCGGCGCGTGGCCCTCGCGGCGGCGCAACTCCTCCCCGAGGGCGGGCGTGCCGAGCGCCGCTTCGCCGACCATCTCCCGCGCCTCGGCCAGCGACCACCGCACGCCGCCCGTGGTACCGACGACGGCGGGCTCGTCGCTGACCGCGAGCACCGCCGAGAAACCCACACCGAACCGGCCCACGGCGGCCGCGTCCTCGTCGTCGCGCTTCGCCGACGCGCGCAGCGTCGACAGCGACTCGACGCCCTCGGCGTCCAGCGGCGCGCCGCTGTTGGCGACGACGAGAACATCGTCGCGGAGGGTGAGCCTCAGCCTTCCCGGGGTGTGTGCGCGGGCGGCCGCGTCCGAGGCGTTCTGGGCCAACTCGACGACGAGCCGGTCCCGGTAGCCGCCGAGCGCCAGTTGCTGTTCGGCGTTGGCGTCCTCGCGGAACCGCGCGGGAGAGGCCGTCCAGGCGTCCAGCACACCCCGCCGCAGCCGCGCCGTGCCGAATGTGTCCAGCGGTTCTTCCTGCCCCATCGCCGTCTCCTTCGTCGCGCAACCGGCACCCTCGCCCCGCCGGTGACGGTACGGCATCGCTCCGGCGGCTCCTCCCCCGCCGGTTCACGTCGGCCCGTACGCCGGTTCGCGTCGGCCGGTGTGCGGTGCGGCGGGGCGGGGTTGGGACCGGGGCTGGAGCCGGAGGTGGAGGGCCTGTCGAAAGGCCGCCCGGGCCGTCAGGTGCGAGTCCCGCCCGCCGGGTCCCGCCCGGACGGTCAGGTGCGGGCGGTCAGGTGCGGGCGGCCCGAGGCCGGGGGGGCGACCGGCATCCGGACGGAGCCTGGCGCCTCCGGCGCGGAGAACCGGGCCCGTTCGAGGCCGGGTTCGCGGCGACGGCGGCCACGGCCGCCTCCGGTGCGCGTCACGCGCCGGAGGCGAAACCCGTGCCGCTCAGGAGAGTTCGTCCGCCTGCGTCTCGTCGATCACCGGGGGCCGCGGCTGCGGAGTCTTCGGCATGACGGCCGCCTCCGAGTGGCCGCCGCACCCGTAGGCCAGGGAGACCACGTGGCCGTCCGCAGTGCTGTACTCGTTCGCGCAGACCCCGAAGGCCTGACGCAGCGAGCCCGCCAGCGGCAGCAGGAAGCCGCACGAGACGCAGCTCGCCGGCGCGGACTGTGCCATGGCCGTGTCCGGCCCGTACTCGTCCTCCCAGCGGTCGGCCGCCGTCTCCAGCCCGTAGCGGGACAGCACGCGCGGGCGGCCCATGCCCAGTTCCTCGGCGACCGCCTCGATCCTGGCGCGCTCCGGAGGCGGGAGGATCTCCGCCTGCGGCTCTGCCTCGTCGCGCTCGGAGTCCGCCTCCTCGGCGGGGACCTCCTCGGCGGGGACCTCCTCGGCGGCGGCTCCCCCGGCACGGGCGGCAGCGTCGGCCTCGGCGGTACGGGCCTCCGCGCCGGCAGCACCGGCAGCGCCCGCCTCCTCGTCCGTATCGCCGGTCACGTCACCGGTGCCCGCCGCGCTTCCGGCGCCTTCCGCGTAGCCCGGCACCAGGCGCAAGTCGTCCGCCTCGGTGGGCAGCAGATCGCCGGGCCCGAGGTCACCGGGGCGCAGCCGCTCGTTCCACGGAACCCACTCGGGGGCGAGCAGTGCGTCGGGGCCGGGAAGGAGAACGGTCTCGTCCAGCGTGACCGCCTTCGCCCGGGACGCCCGGGTCAGGGTCACCGCCCAGCGCCAGCCTCGGTACGCCGACTCCCGGCATTCGAAGAAGTGCGTGACGACGCGGTCCGCGTCGGCCACGACCTCGATGTGATCGCCGACTTGACCGGGCCCCGCGGCGGTCTGAGCCGCTTCGCGCGCGAGCTCGACGGCTTCGGCGCAGAGCCGGTCGGGGGCTGAGGCGCGACGGGTACGGCCGCTTCGCGTCGCGGCGGTCATGCAGCACTCACAAGAATCGTCTCTCCTACGCCATAGCGCCGGTGTCGGCGTGCACTCCCGCAGGCGGCCGCGAAGGGACGGTTCCCCTGCCTGCGGCGGGGAGACCCCATACCGTCGGCGGGGGCGCCCCTTGGTTTGCGGACGGAGCGGAACCGGGGAGCCGCTGCGAACGTCCGCGCCCCGCTCGGGGCCGTGCGGAACGCACCGCCGCCCACGCTACCCCACGGAATCGGTGACCCGTTCCGGAGGGATTCCTCAGCCGCGGGTGCACGGATGTCCGTCCGGCGTGGAGTGTCCGCATCCGTCACCGCCGTTGGGGCAGACTGAAGCTCGTGGCTGCCGAGCCTGGGCGCGGACGTCGTCTGCTTCGCGGGGCCGCGCGTGCCGTGCGACGGCCACCCGCGGCTGTGGCCCGTCGACTCCGGCGTTTCACGCACGGGGAGGGCGCGGGCGAGTCGGGCCTCGGCAAACTCATCGAACTGCACGCGGTCAACTCCGCGGGCGACATGCTGATCACGGTCGCCCTCGCCTCCACGATCTTCTTCTCCGTACCCACCGGGGAGGCGCGCGGCCGGGTCGCGCTGTATCTCCTCGTCACCATGGCGCCGTTCGCCCTTCTCGCTCCGGTGATCGGGCCGCTCCTGGACAAGGTGCCGCACGGACGCCGAGCCGCGATGGCCGCGTCGATGCTGGCCCGTGCGCTGCTCGCGCTCGCGATGTCCGGCGCGGTGGAGTCGGGACGCCTGGAGCTGTATCCGGCCGCGCTGGCCGTGCTGGTGTCTTCCAAGGCGTACGGGGTGGTGCGTTCGGCGGTGGTGCCGAGGCTGCTGCCGCAGACGTTCTCGCTGGTGAAGGCGAATTCCCGGGTGACCCTCGCGGGCCTCGTGGCGACGGGTGTGGCGGCGCCGATCGGTGCGGGGCTGCACCAGCTGGGGTCGCCCCTGCCGCTCTACGCGGCGTTCGCCGTCTTCGCGCTGGGCACGTTCCTGTCCTTCTCCCTGCCCGGCAAGGTCGACTCGGCGAAGGGTGAGCGCAAGGCGAGGCTCGCCCCGGCACGGCTCCGGGACCCCGGCCGGACGGACCGGGACCGCCGGGACGGGCGCGACGGGCAGGGGGAGGGCCGCGGACGGGGCGAGAGACGGCCGGGGCTGCGGACCGTGGGCGCGTCCGTGCGCAGTGCCCTGGTGGCGAACTCGGCGCTGCGCGGCCTGTCCGGCTTCCTCACCTTCTTCCTCGCCTTCCTCCTGCGCGACCAGCCGCTGACCGGTCTGTCCGGCGCGTTCTCGCTGGGCCTCGTTGCCGTCGCCGCCGGCGGCGGCAACGCGCTGGGCACCGCGATCGGCGCGTGGCTCAGGGCCAGGGCCCCCGAGGTGATCATCGCGGGGGTGCTGGCCTGCGCGCTGGGCGCGGTCGTCACGGCAGGGGTGGTCTACGGGACGGTCACGGTCGCGCTGGTCGCGATGACCGCGGGAATCTCCCAGGCCCTCGGCAAGCTGTCACTGGACGCGCTGATCCAGCGGGACGTGCCGGAGGAGGTCCGTACGTCCGCCTTCGCGCGTTCCGAGACGCTGATGCAGATGTCGTGGGTCGTGGGCGGCGGGCTCGGCATCTCTCTGCCGCTGATCGGCCCGCTGGGGATGGGCGTCGGGGCGGTCGTGATCACCGCGGGCGCCGTGTTCTCCGTACGGAATCTGCTGCGCGCCGCCAGACATGGCACGCCGCACCCCCGGGCCGCCTGACGTGGCGCAGGGCTAGGTGTATTGACCTGATGCGTTGTTCACACGGCTGATCGGTGGCTTGCCTTCGAGTGCGGTGTGGCAGCGATGGTGGTTGTAGCTGTGGAGGAAGTCTGTCAGCGCTGTGGCGCGTTGGTCGTTGGTGGCGTAGGGCCGCAGGTAGGCCCATTCATCGAGCAAGGTGCGGTTGAAGCGCTCCACTTTCCCGTTGGTCTGCGGCCGGTAGATGCGGGTGCGCTTGCCGACCGCGCCGAGATCGGTCAGGGCTTGCTTCCACAGGTCGCTCTTGCGGTAGGACCAGGCGTTGTCGGTCAGCACCCGTTCGATGCGGTCGATGCCCAGCGTGGCGAAGTGGGCTGCCGCCCTGCGCAGGAAGGCAGCGCACGTGGTGGCCTTCTCATCGGGATGGATCTCGCTGTAGGCGAGGCGGGTGTGGTCATCGACGGCGGAGTGAATGTAGTCGTAGCCGGTGCGGCGACGGCTTTGCGGCCGGGCCGCCCGGGCCGCCTCCCGGCCGTGGATGCGCCAGCCACCGCCGTCGGGGATGCGCCCGAGCTTCTTCACATCGACGTGGACAAGTTCGCCGGGCCGGCTGCGTTCGTAGCGGCGGATGAGCCGGCCGGTGGGCCGGTCCAGCCAGGACAGACGGTGCAGGCCATGGCGGGTCAGGACCCGGTGGACGGTGGAGGGCGGCATACCCAGGATCGGGCCGATGCGAGCAGGCCCGAGTTTGCGCTCGGCCCGCAAGGCGCAGATGCGGGCCTCAACGCCCGGCGGTGTGCGGTTCGGCAGGTGGTGCGGGCGGCTGGAGCGGTCGGCCAGGCCGGTATCGCCCTCTGCAGCGAACCGGCGTATCCACTTGTGCGCGGTGGTGCGCGAGACGCCCATCTGGGCAGCCACATGCGCTACCGGAAACCCCGAGCGGACACGTTCGACCAGCAACCGCCTGCCGTGCACGGTCAGCCGGGCATTACGGTGGGACACGAAGACCTCCGTTGTGCGGTGAAGCCTAGACACCTCCACCACACCGGAGGTCTTCGCCATGATCAAGACCTGCGGGCGTCAACAACGCTCATGATCAATACAGCTAGGGCCTGTCTGACAATGGCGCCGTCCGCCCCAGGCGGTGCTCGCGGCGGATGGTGCGTGCAGCCGCAAGGCGGAGGATCGCCCTCGTAGTGGGCTACTCGGTCGATGCGACAACGCAGCGGATGTGCGTGCCATCCGCCGCGAGCAAGGCGAGATTTGTCAGACAGGGCCTAGCCTTCGGCCATGCCTTCACCGCGCATCCTGATCGTCACCGCCGTCGCCGCAGAGCGGGAGGCGGTGCTCTCCGGACTGGAGCGCGGCGGTGCGACGTCCGGAGCCGAGGTGCTCGCCGCCGGCGTCGGCCCTGCCGCCGCCGCGTCGGCCACCGCCACCGCGCTCACCTCGGCCGCCCTCGGCGGGGCGCCGTTCGGCGTGGTCGTCTCGGCGGGCATCGCCGGCGGTTTCGGGCAGCCGCTGGGCGGCGCGGTCGTCGCGACGTCGATCGTCGCGGCCGATCTGGGCGCCGTCACATCCGAGCCGGACGGGGACGGCCCGGCAGGCTTCGCCTCCGTCGAGGAACTCGGTTTCGGCAAGGCCGAGCACCGCCCGCCCCCGGATCTCGTACGGGCGGCGGCCGAGGCGGCGCGGGCAGCGCGAGGACCGGTGCTCACGGTCTCGACGGTGACCGGAACGCACGCCCGTGCCCGGGAGTTGGCCGCCCGGCATCCCGGAGCGGTGGCCGAGGCGATGGAGGGCTTCGGGGTCGCCGAGGCGGCCGCCGCGCACGGCGTACCGGTGCTGGAGCTGCGCACCGTCTCCAACGCCGTCGGCCCGCGGGACCGCGCGGCGTGGCGGATTCCCGAGGCGCTGGAGGCTCTCGGGGCCGGATGCGCGACGGTGCTTCCGGTGCTGCGAGCATGGGAGGCATGAGCAACGACGGCAACGGCGGCACCGGCAGCGCGGCTTCCGCACTGAGCATCGCCTTCTCACCGTGTCCGAACGACACCTTCGTCTTCGACGCCTGGGCGCACGGCCGTGTACCGGACGCGCCGCCGCTCGACGTCACGTTCGCGGACATCGACGTCACCAACGGCATGGCGGAGCGCGGCGAGGGCGACCTGCTGAAGGTCTCGTACGCGATGCTGCCGTGGGTCCTGGACGAGTACGCGCTGCTGCCCTGCGGAGGCGCGCTCGGCCGCGGATGCGGACCGCTGGTCCTCACCCGCGAACCGGTCGACGGGCCCCAGGGCGGGGGTCTCTTCAGCGATTCCCCCCGGGCCCAGGGGGAGTCGCTGAAGGGCGCCACCGTGGCCGTGCCGAGCGAGCGGTCGACCGCGTATCTGCTCTTCCGCCTCTGGGCGGCCGACGAAGTGCCGTCGGGCGGGGTCGGCGAGGTGGTCGTGCTGCCGTTCCACGAGATCATGCCGGCCGTGCGCGACGGCCGGGTCGACGCCGGCCTGGTGATCCACGAGGCGCGCTTCACGTACCAGGAGTACGGGCTGCACAAGCTCGCGGACATGGGCGAGCACTGGGAGCACACCACGGGCCTGCCCATCCCGCTCGGCGCCATCATCGCCCGCCGTTCGCTGGGCACGCGGATGCTGAACCGCCTCGCGGAGTCGGCACGCGAGTCGGTGCGGATGGCGTGGGAGGACCCGGAGGCGTCACGCCCGTATGTGATGGAACACGCGCAGGAGATGGACCCCGCCGTCGCGGACCAGCACATCGGGCTCTACGTCAACGAGTTCACCGCGGACCTCGGCGAGGACGGCATCGCCGCGGTGCGCGGGCTGCTCACCCGCGCCGCCGCGGAGGGCCTGGTGCCGCCCATCCCCGACGACGCTCTCGTCTTCCCGCCGCCCGGCCGCGCCGGACGGTGACGGCCGGAGGGGCGACGGGGAGCCAGAGGCCTTGGCCGGTCTAGACGTCGAGCTGGTCGGCGACGGCCCGCAGCATCCCGGCGATCTTGTGGCCGTGCTGCCTGTCCGGGTACCGGCCGCGCTCAAGGCCCTGTGCCACACCGTCGAGGAGCGTGGTGAGGTCCTGGACGATGGAGGCCAGCTCGTCGGGCTTGCGGCGCTGCGCCGCGGCGACCGACGGGGCCGGGTCCAGCACGCTCACCGAGAGGGCCTGGTCGCCGCGCTGCCCGGCGACGACGCCGAACTCGACCTTCTGGCCCGGCTTCAGGGCGTCCACTCCGCTGGGCAGCACGGACGAATGCACGAAGACATCGCCGCCGTCGTCGCGGGAGAGGAAGCCGAAGCCCTTCTCGCTGTTGAACCACTTGACCTTGCCGGTAGGCACGTCTGTCCTCGTCCTCGTACTGCCGGGCAGCCTCGGCTGCGTCCTGAAAGCTGCGTCTCGTCCTGAATCTTGCTCCGGAGAGCAAGTTGAGCGGGCCGATTGACCCGCTCATCACCAAGGCTAATCCCCCGGTGCCCGGCGGCTGCTTACAAGGTGCCGCCGAGCGGTTCTCCGTACAGTTGCCCACCGATCTACCCTGGGCGCGTGAACACTGAAACGTCCCGGCCCGGTGATCTTCTCGTACGATCCGGGGGCGTCGTCTTCCTCATCGGCGCCCTCGCCACACTGATCACTGTGGCCCCGCTCTTCCTCGGCACCGAGCCATTCCCCGCGCCCGCCTACTTCGTGTGCATGCTCATGGGCGTCGGCTTCGCGATGGCCGCCGCGGGCCTGGTGAGGTCGGCCCTGGGTCAGCGCCGCGAGCAGTAGTCGCCGAACCAGCCGGGGAACTCGCCGAGCCCTCCGGCCAGCACGACATCCGCACCGGCTCGCCGCAACTCCTCCGCATCGCAGGGCACCGTCGGCACGGCGACGGAGAGGGCGCCGGCCGTCGCGGCTCCGCGTACGTCGCCGGTGTGGTCGCCCACGTACACGCTCGCCCCGAACTCGAGCAGCGCCTCGGCCTTGGCCTCCGCCCACAGCCAGCCGGCCACCGCGTCCGGTTCGATGCCGAGGTGCTCCAGGTGCAGCTTGGCGTTCGGCTCGTGCTTCGCGGTGACGACGACGGCTCTTCCGCCGGCCGCCCGTACGGCCGCGACCGCCTCGCGTGCGTTGGGCATGGCGGTGGACGGCTCGATCGCGTACCGCGGATACAGCTCGCGGTAGCGCTCGGCGGCCTCGGGGATCTGCTCGTCGGGGAACCAGTGGGCCAACTCCTGTTCCAGCGGCGGCCCGAGGCGGGTCACGGTCAGGGCGGCGTCGATGTGGACGCCCGTCTCCGCGGACAGCGCCTCGTAGGCCGCCCTGATGCCGGGCCGCGAGTCGATGAGCGTCATGTCCAGGTCGAAGCCGACGGTGGGGGCCGGTACGGGCGCGGCCGCGGGGTCTTCCTGGTCGTGCGGTGCCATGCCGGCCATCCTGCCCCGCGGCGGCGCGTTCACCACACGCGGGGCGGCGGCACGGGGCCGCGAAACTGGGACGGTCACAGCGACGTTCGGTCGGCGGAGCGTGGATCTTCCACGGGAGTACCGGAGTTGAGAACGCCGTCCATCGCCCTGCCGCGCCAGTGCGCGGTGGAGTCGTAAATCGGCGCGTCCGTGTCGACGGTCGAGATCAGCACGCCCGCACGGTTGCGCGGCAGGCGGCCGGTGGTGACGCCGTCCGCGCGTACGAAGAACGCGCCCCAACAGCTTTCCCGGGCCGAGGAGTTGGGGCAGCTGATCCAGACGTGGTTCGCCCCGGCCGCGGCGGTCATGGTCGCGGGCATCACGATGCCCGGGTAGGTGTCGGCGGTGTTGAGGTGCAGCACGTCCTCGCCGATGGCCTCGCGGATCGCGGCCATCCTCCCCGGCGGCACGTGCCCCGCGTGGAAGGAGTGCAGCACCAACTGCACGCCCTGCCGCCCGTATTCGCGGTACAGCTCCGGAAAGCGGAAGTCATAGCAGATCAGCGTTCCGCAACGGACGCCGCCCACGGTGAAGACGACGGGGTGGTCGCCCGGTGTGTAGTGGGCGAGGTCGCCGGTGCGGCCGTCGGGGTCGCCGGAGCAGAAACGCTTGTCGTAGCGGTCGACGAGAGCACCGGTGTCGTCGATGACATACAGGCTGTTGTGCGGCTTGTGCCCTCCCCCTCGGCCCTGACGGGCCTGGGGGGACCCCCAGGTGAGGCGGTGCGCCGAACCCAGCACCACCCACAGCCGCAGTTCCGCGGCGAGCCCCATCACGCGCAGCATCGCGGATTCGAGCGACTCCCAGTCGAATCCCCGGTGGTCCGCGAAGTCCGTGCCCGCGTAACCGGAGAGGGCCGCCTCGGGGAAGTGCGCGAGGTCCGCGCCCCGGTCCTTCGCGGACCTCATCTGGCGCATGACGTAACGGCAGTTGCGCTCGATGCGGGCGTCGACCGGGAACTGGCAGGTCGCCACCGTCAGCCTGGCCATCGACCCTTCCCTGTGCTGTCGTGTTCCCGTACTCAGACCCGGGGCCTGCGGGCACGCCAGACGAGGAACAGCGCGCTGGCGACCGCTGCGACACGCAGCGCCACAGGGGCCGAGTCCGTCAGGGCCCGTCCGAGTTCCTTGCCGCCCTCCGCGATGGGCTCGCCCCACCGTCCGTCCACACGTCCCCACAGCCACACCAGGGTGCCCGCCGCGACGAGGCCCGGCATCCCGCCGGCTGCCCACTTGGCCTCGGTACGGCTCAGGCGCGGCGACCACCAGGCGGCCAGCCAGCCCGCGCCGAGCGGGATCAGCGAGCCGATGAGGGCTCCCGCCACCAGCAGCGCCGCCGCCGCCCACTCCACGATGCCGCCCGCCCGCGGCCCGGCCGCCACGAGGCGCGAGCGCCCGGGCCACAGCCGCCGGCGGCCGCCCGCCAGGGCCACGCCGGCCTCGGCGTCCCCGGCGCCGCCCGCCTCGTCGTCGGGAGCCTTGCGGGCCGCCGGAACGGGAGCCTTCGTCAGGCCGCTTCCCGGACGGGCCCCGTCCTCCTCGCCGCCGGGCGGCGGGTTGAACAGCTCCGGCAGCTCGATGCCGCCGACGAAGCCGGGCACCGGCTCGCCGAACGTGCGGCTGCCGCCCCCGTCCCCGTAAGGGCTGGGGTCGACACGCCACCAGTCCGGGTCGGACTCCTCGGGCCCCAGCTCGTCCATGCCCGCAAGATGCGGCGCGGAGGCGCCGTAGGAGGCGGTGGGCGCCGACGGCCCGGAACGGCCCTTGCCGAGCGGCACCTTCGGGCCCTCGTCGCCGCCCTCGCCTCCGCCTCCGGTGGAAGCGCCCAGAGCTCCGGCGGAACCGCCCGCCGAGCCGCCCGTGGCCGAGCCGCGCGCCGCGACGACCTCCTCCGGCCGCCCCAGCCGCGCGAGGATCTTCTTCACGGCGGCCTTGCTCTCGGCGCCGCCCTCGGCGGCCCGCAGCCGGTCGATCTCGCCGCGCAGACCGCTGACGAGGCGCGCCCGTTCGGCGGCCGTCATCGACGTGCTGTGGGCCAGGTCGCCGATCCGGCTCAGATAATCGAATACGAGCTTGTCGCTCTCGATTCCCACCAATTCCCCAACGACTGCTTGCCCTTGGCGCCTGCCCTGCCGTTTGCCAGGCTTGCCCACGACGGTACCCTGCGCCGCCCGCGCTAACGTGGGCTGGATGAGCACCGAGCACAGCGGCGCCGGCGGCGCCGCACCCCGTACGCTCGCCGACGATCTGCGAGCCCGCGACGACGCGGCACTCGCAGAGTTGCTCCGCAGCCGCCCGGACCTTCTCTCGCCCGTCCCCAACGACCTCACCCAGCTCGCGACCCGCGCGGGCACCAGGGCGTCCGTCGTACGGGCCGTGGAGCGGCTGGACCGTTTCGCCCTGCAGACCGCCGAGGCCATCGCCGTGGCGCCCGACCCGTGCTCGTACGCCACGCTCAAGGCCCTCCTCACGGGAGACCCCGCCGCCACCGGCGAAGCGGACGCCGACCCGGAGGACATCGCCGCCGAACTGCCGCGCGCCCTGCGCACGCTCCGCGAGCAGGCCCTGCTGTGGGGCGGCGACGACCGGCTCCATCTCGTGCGCACCGCACGGGAGTTGCTCACTCCCTCCCCCTCCGTTCCGTCGCCCACCGGCCTCGGCCCGACACTCGCGGAGGCCACGTCCGGAATGTCGCCCGGGCGGCTCCAGGACATCCTCGCCGCGACCGGCCTGCCCGCGACGCACGACCCGGTGAGCGCCCTTGCCGGGCTCACCTCGCTCTTCGCGGACCGCGAGCGCACCGACGCGCTTCTCGACGGAGCACCGCCCGAGTCGCTCGCGATGCTCGACAAGCTGCGGTGGGGCCCGCCGTACGGTTC
This sequence comes from Streptomyces sp. CNZ301, assembly GCF_004217425.1. Classification (NCBI taxonomy): domain Bacteria; kingdom Bacillati; phylum Actinomycetota; class Actinomycetes; order Kitasatosporales; family Streptomycetaceae; genus Streptomyces; species Streptomyces sp. CNZ301. The sequence continues at coordinate 5,052,109 of NZ_SHLG01000001.1, read as the reverse complement.
CGTGCACACCGACTCGCCCTCGGCGCCCGTGAGATGGCTGCTCGACCGCGCCCTGCTGGTGAGGACCGCGCCCCGCACCGTCGTACTCCCCCGCGAGGTGGCGCTCGGCCTCCGGGCGGGCCGCGCCCACCGCGACGTCGAACCGCTGGCTCCGCCACTGGAGGTCCGGCGGGAGTATCCCCGGCAGGCCACCGACGAGACGGCGGCGGGCCAGGCCCTCGCCGCTCTGGACACGCTGGAGGACCTGCTCTCCGACTGGGAGACCGACCCGCCGTCCGTACTGCGCGCCGGCGGCCTCGGCGTGCGGGACCTCAAGCGCACCGCCACCTTCCTCGACGTGCCCGAGCCGACGGCCGCCTTCTGGATCGAACTCGCCTACGCGGCGGGCCTGCTGGCCCCGGACGGCGAACCGGACGAGGGCTACGCGCCCACGCCCGCGTACGACGAGTGGCTGCGCCGCCCGGCACACGAACGCTGGTCCCGCATCGTGCTGAGCTGGCTCACCGGCACCCGCGTGCCCGGACTGGTCGGCACGCGCGACACCAAGGGCCGCACCCTCGCCGCACTCGGCCAGGGCCTGGACCGCGGCCTCGCGGCCGACGTGCGCCGCCGCACCCTCGAACTGCTCGCCTCCCTCGACCCGGGTTCGGCACCCGCGCAGCACTCCGTCCTGGCGCGGCTGCGGTGGGAGCGCCCGCTGCGCGGCGCCGGGCGCGCAGCCGGCGAGTCCGCGGGGGACCTGCGCACGCAGCTTGCCGAATGGGCCCTGCACGAGGCCGAGTCGATCGGTCTGACCGGTCGCGGCGCCCTCGCCTCGTACGCGCGTGAACTGGTCCTGCCCGAGCTGGGGGCACCCCCAGCGGCAGCTGGGGGAGGCACCTCCACCGCGGGTGAACTGGAGAGCGCGGCGGCACGGGCCGCGGCCGGACTGGCGCCGCACCTGCCCGAGCCGCTCGACCACATGCTGCTCCAGGCCGACCTGACGGCCGTGGCGCCAGGTCCGCTCCAGCGGCCGCTGGCGGCCATGCTCGGCGTGCTCGCCGACGTGGAGTCCAAGGGCGGAGCCACCGTCTACCGCTTCACTCCGGCGTCCGTCCGGCGGGCACTCGACGCCGGGCGCACCGCGAGCGACATCCACGCCTTCCTGGCCGCGCACTCGCGAACTCCCGTTCCGCAGCCGCTGAGTTACCTCGTCGACGACGTCGCACGCAGGCACGGCAGGCTGCGCGTGGGAGCCGCGTCCTCGTACGTACGCTGCGACGACGACGCGCTCTTGACGGAGATCACCGCGGACAGGCGCTCCGCGCCGCTGCAACTGCGGCTGCTGGCGCCGACGGTGCTCGCCTCGTCCCTTCCGCCCGACCAACTGCTCGCGAAGCTCCGGGAGATGGGCTACGCACCGGCCGCCGAGTCCGCCGAGGGGGATGTGGTCATCGCCCGCGCGGACGCCCGCCGCACACCGCCGCGCACCCCTCCGGACCCGGTGCCCGACGGCCCCCCGGTGCCGGACGCGGCGCTGCTCACCGCCGCCGTACGGGCGATCCGGGCGGGCGACCACGCGGCGACGGCGAAGCACAGGGCACCGAAGCCGTCCGGACGGGTGCCGAAGCCCCCGGCCGCCGGGGGCGGCGCCCTGCCGCGCACGACGTCGGCGGACACCATCGCCACGATGCGGTCGGCGGCGAAGTCGGGAGACGCGGTGTGGATCGGCTACGTCAACGCCGACGGGGCCGCCAGCCAGCGGGTCATCGCGCCGGTGCGCGTGGAGGGCGGATTCGTGACGGCGTACGACCACACCGCGGACGAGATCCGCACCTATCCGCTGCACCGCATCACGGGCGCCGCCGAACTGGCCGGGCCCTGACCGGGCGGAGTCCCCGCTCTCCACGCGCAGAGGTCCCGCCCGAACTCACGGACGAGGGCCGGGCCCGGCGGTGCGGCCGCGGGCCCGGCCCCTTCACCGGTCAGCCCCGGGACGCACCCGCCGGCCACACCACGTCGACGGCGAGACCGGCGTTCCGCGCGTTCACGACGATGTCCGCGGTCGTGCCGCCCTTCTCCTCCGATCCCGGCTGGCCGTCCCAGATGGCCACGAGCCGGTCGGCGCGTTCCAGCAGCACCGCGTTGGCCGCCTCGTACGCCTTGCGGTCGGCGTTCGCGTACGGCAGCACGAGCACCTCGTCGGCCGCGGCGGTGAGCCGGTCATAGGTCTCGGCATGTTCCGGTTTCACCGTGGCCTGCCGGTAGTCGCGGCTTGGCAGCACCGCCACCAGCCGTCCGCCCGCAGCCAGCACCGACTCCGCGAAGAGTGAGTCGGCTCCGGCCGCCACGCACGAGAGGCCCACGAGCCCGGAGGGCTCGAACATGCGCAGCAGCCGCTCCAGCTCCGCCCGTACGAGCGGCACCGTTTCCTCGGACAGCTCCATGTGCCCGGTTACCGCAACTTTCGTCGCCATCCCGGTCGCTCTCCTTCGTCAGTTCCGTTCAACGCGCCCTCGGATACGGTCACGCATCTCATACGGACCACTACACCTTGTGCCCAGACGTATAACCGTATAGGCGCTTTCACCTGGTTCGTGGCCACACGCACGGCAGGCGCCCGTGTGGCCGTGCGCGGCGAACAAGTCCGCACACAGGGCGGGCCCGGCAGCCGTCCGCGCTGCTCGGCGACCGCGGGAGGCGCGGGAGGAAGGAAGCGCACGAGGTCGGGCCCCGGCCCGTCAGTAGGCTGCGCCTGTCCGTCTTTCGGAGGTGGCACATGGACGCACGGCAGCTGGCCTACTTCCTGGCCGTCGTCCAGCACCAGCATTTCGGCCGCGCCGCCGAGCAGCTCCATATCGCGCAGCCGTCGCTGTCGCAGGCGATGAGAACGCTGGAGCGCGAACTCGGCGTTCCGCTGTTCCACCGTGTCGGCCGGGGCATCGTGCTGAGCGATGCGGGTTCGCAGCTGGTCGAGCCGGCCCGTCAGGTGCTGCGGGACCTGGACTCGGCCAAGGCCGCCGTCCAGTCCGTCCGGGGCCTGCAAAGAGGGCGCGTCGAGCTGGTGTCCATGCCGAGCCCTGGCATGGAGCCCCTGGCCACGATCACGAGCAACTTCACCGGCACCCATCCCGACGTCTCGGTGACGGTGGAAGCGGCATTCACGCCGGAAGAGGTCATTCACTCGGTCAAGACGGGGCGAGCGGAACTGGGTCTGCTGGGTGCGGCGTCAACGCCCTTGACCGAAGGGTTGAAGGTCCTGCACGTCGAGGATCAACCCCTGGTGCTCATTTCGCCCCCCGACGCAGACGAGGGGGAGCCGCGGCGCGAGCGGCACGAGCAGACGCAGCCGGTGACACGGCCTGCCGCAACCATCCAGCGCCGGCAACTCGACGCGATGCGGCTCGTCGTCAGCAAGCCGGGGAGTCTCATGCGTCAACTGGTCGACGACATACTCTCCAGCGGTGTGCGGGCCCAGATCGTGGTCGAGGTCGAGCACCGCACGTCGATCCTGCCCATGGTCCTGGCAGGCGTGGGCCACGCTGTGATGCCTTCGTCCTGGACCCAGCTGGCCGAGAGGGCGGGTGCTCTCGTCCGCCACATCGAGCCGGTCTCCCTGCTCCGGATCTTCTTCGTGGCCCGTACGGCGGCGCTGACCCCGGCGGCTCAGGCCTTCGCAGTGTGCGTGGAGCGGTACGCCGCACAGCTGCCCGACGGCACCCGTGACCATGGAACGTAACCCATAGGCAGGGCCTATCACCGGGATCAACAGCCCGTCTTGGACGCCGCGGGAACCCACACGGTTCACTCCCCCGTGAGCCACGCGACGCCGACACGCTGGAGGATCACCAGTGACCGCTGAGCAAACCTTCCGGATCGCCGCCGTCCCCGCAGACGGTGTCGGCATCGAAGTCGTCGAGTCAGGACGAGCAGTCCTGGACGCACTCGCTGCCCGCTCGAACGGCCGCTTCGCTTTCGACTGGAGCGAATTCCCGTGGGGCTCGGCCTACTACGCCGAGCACGGGAAGATGATGGCCGACGACGGTCTCGAACAGCTCAAGGACTTCGACGCCGTCTACTTCGGGGCCGTGGGGTGGCCGACAGTCCCCGACCACGTGAGCCTCTGGGGGCTGCGCCTGCGGATCTGCCAGAACTTCGACCAGTGGGCAAATGTGCGTCCGGTCGAATTCCTGCCGGGCATACCGAGTTCGCTCCGCACCGCTGACCGCGAGGACCTCGGCTGGGTGGTCGTACGCGAGAACTCCGAGGGTGAATACGCCGGGCTCGGAGGGCGCAATCTCTCCAGCCGGGGTGCCGGCGCGGAGGTGGCCGTCCAGTCCGCGCTCTTCACGGAGGCCGGGTGCGAGCGCATCATGCGCTTCGCCTTCGACCTCGCGCGGACCCGCGCACGCAAGAAGGTCTCCAGCGTCACCAAGAGCAACGCCCAGCAGTACGGCATGGTTCTGTGGGACGAGGTCTTCGCGAGGGTCGCCGCCGACTACCCCGACGTCGAGACCGAAAGCGTCCTCGTCGACGCCATGGCCGCCAAGTTCGTCCTTCAGCCCGAGGATCTCTCGGTGGTCGTCGCCACCAACCTGCACGCCGACATCCTCTCCGACCTCGGCAGCGCCATCACAGGGAGCCTCGGTCTCGCGGCCAGCGCGAACCTGAATCCCGAGCGGCGCTTCCCCTCGATGTTCGAGCCGGTGCACGGATCGGCTCCGGACATCGCCGGTCAGGGGCTCTGCAACCCCGTCGGGGCGATCGGCAGCGCGGCCCTCATGCTTGAGCACTTCGGTCTCGGCGACGAGGCGAAGACCGTCCGCCGTGCGATCGAGGCGACCACGGGCAGCGGGATCCGTACCCGCGACGTCGGGGGCACCGCGACCTCCGAAGAGGTCACGCAGGCCGTCATCGGCCATCTGGACAACGGCTGACCGCCCCATTCCGAAGAGATCTGCGAGATGACAGTCTCACCGGCCGGAACTCAGTCGACCAGCCGGCCGGCACCGAGGCGGAGCCCGCTCGCAGCCTGTTGCCGCATCACGAAAACCCTGGGGGAACCGAACTCGAAGGAGATGACATGGCCATCACCGGCGATCAGTCGAAACCCAGCAGCAAACCAGAGCGTGTCGACGTCGAGAAGGCACTGCTGGGCGGGTCCACCTACCGGGGCCTCGCCGAGCAGAAGCTGTCCCCGGCAGAGGAGCGGTTCGAGAAGGCCCGGCGTACAGCCGGATTCGTCCTGGCGCCGTTGGCCACGATCATCGTGTTCCTCCTGCCCCTGGACCTTCCGCAGACCCAGCACAATGTCGCCGCCGTTCTGGCGGGGGTGATCGTCGCCTGGGTGACCGAGCCGATCCCCATCCCGGTGTCGGGGCTCATCGGCGCCTCGTTGCTGGTGCTGCTCGGCGTCGGTGGCGACGAGGGCGCCGACGGTGTGCTGGCCCCGTTCGGTTCGGGGACGGTCTTCACCTTCATCGGCGCCTTCATCCTGGCCCAGTCCATGCTCGTACACGGACTGGCCAGGCGTTTCGCCTTCCGCGTCCTGTCGATACCCGGCGTCGCCCGCAGCTCCTTCCGCATCGTCATCGCGTTCGGCCTCATCACCTGCCTCCTCTCCGCGTGGATCTCCAACACCGCGACCGTCGCGATCCTCATGCCGACAGCGGTCGGCATCCTCGGCGTGATCGGCAATCTCGTCCAGGACAAGCACGAGGCCAACGGCACCATGCACCGCTTCGACCCCACCCGGATGCGTGTCGGCTTCGCGATGATGCTGATGCTGGCTTACGGCGCCAGCGTCGGCGGCCTGCTGACCCCCGTCGGCAGCCCACCCAATCTCATCGGCCGCGAGCTGATCGAGAAGGCCACCGACAAGCCCATCCCCTTCGGGACGTGGATCGCCATGGCGTTCCCGATCTGCGCGCTGATGTTCGCGGGTCTGGCCGTCGTACTGCTTCTGCTCAACCGCCCCGAGATCCGGCACCTCACGGGCGTCGAGGACTACGTCCACCGGGAGCGGGCGGCGCTCGGCCCGATGAGCCGTGCCGAGAAGAACACGCTGCTCGCGTTCGCGGTGACGGTCGTCCTGTGGACCTTCCCGGCCGTGGTCGGCCTGGTCGCCGGCACCGGCTCCACCGCCTACGAGACCGCGTCGAACAACCTGGACGAAGGCGTCGCAGCGGTGCTCGGTGCGGGCCTGCTCTTCGTACTCCCCACGGACTGGAAGTCACGCGAGTTCACGCTGCGCTGGAGCGACGCCGCGAGGATCGACTGGGGCACGATCGTGCTGTTCGGCTCCGGAGTGGTGTTCGGCACGCTGCTGGAGGAGACAGGCCTGGCGGAGACCATCGGCAAAGGAGCATTCGGCGCCCTGAACATCGGCAGCGCCGTCGCCATCACGATCTTCGCCGCCCTGCTCGCGATCGTGGTCTCCGAGACCACCTCGAACACCGCGTCAGCGGCGGTCGTGGTTCCGATCGTCATCCCGCTGGCGGCCGCCGCCGGGGTCGACCCGCTCATACCGGCGATCGCGGCCACGTTCGCCGCGTCGTTCGGCTTCATGCTCCCGGTGTCCACGCCGCAGAACGCCATCGTCTACGGCTCCGGCACCGTGCCGATCACCTGGATGATCCGCTCCGGCTTCTCCTTCGACATCATCGGCGCACTGCTCATCATCGTCCTGCTGCCCGTTCTGGCCTCGGCCCTGCTGTAGGCGGACGCGAGGCCGGCAACACGTACGAGATCACGTACGGGTCGGAACGCGAGCGCCGCCTGCGCCCGCCCACCCGTGGCACCGGGTGCGGGCGGGCGAGGGCGCCCCCGTGTGGCCGTGCGCGCCCTCTCCACAGCAGCTCCACAGCCCGCATTCGGACGCATGCGGCACACTGGACGATTGACCCGGACGCACCCGCACAGCACCGCGAGACGGAGGAAGCACGCGTGAACGGTGGCCCCCTGATCGTCCAGAGCGACAAGACGCTGCTCCTGGAGGTCGACCACGAGCAGGCCGACGAATGCCGCCGTGCCATCGCTCCCTTCGCCGAGCTGGAGCGGGCACCGGAGCACATCCACACCTACCGCCTCACCCCGCTCGGCCTGTGGAACGCTCGTGCCGCAGGGCACGACGCCGAGCAGGTCGTCGACGCCCTCGTCGCCCACGCCCGGTACCCCGTGCCGCACGCCCTCCTCGTCGACGTCGCCGAGACGATGGCCCGCTACGGCCGGCTCCGGCTCCTCAAGCACCCCACGCACGGCCTGGTACTGGAGAGCAGCGACCGGCCGGTGCTGGAAGAGGTACTGCGGTCGAAGAAGATCCAGCCGCTCACCGGCGAGCGCATCGACACGGACACCGTCGCCGTGCACCCCTCCGAGCGCGGTCAGATCAAGCAGGTGCTGCTGAAGCTGGGCTGGCCCGCCGAGGACCTCGCCGGCTACGTGGACGGCGAGGCGCACCCCGTCGGCCTGGTCGAGGACGGCTGGTCGCTGCGCCCGTACCAGCAGCAGGCCGTCGAAGGCTTCTGGCACGGAGGCTCCGGCGTCGTCGTGCTGCCCTGCGGCGCGGGCAAGACCCTGGTGGGCGCCGGTGCGATGGCCCAGGCTCAGGCGACGACCCTGATCCTCGTCACCAACACCGTCGCCGCCCGCCAGTGGAAGAACGAGCTGGTGCGCCGCACTTCGCTCACGGAGGACGAGATCGGCGAGTACAGCGGCACGCGCAAGGAGATCCGGCCGGTCACGATCGCCACGTACCAGGTGGTGACGGTGAAGCGGAAGGGCATCCATCCGCATCTGGAGCTCTTCGACTCGCGCGACTGGGGCCTGATCATCTACGACGAGGTGCATCTTCTGCCCGCGCCCGTCTTCAAGTTCACCGCGGACCTCCAGGCCCGCCGGCGCCTCGGCCTGACCGCGACGCTCGTGCGGGAGGACGGCCGCGAGTCGGACGTCTTCTCCCTCATCGGGCCCAAGCGGTTCGACGCGCCGTGGAAGGAGATCGAGTCGCAGGGCTACATCGCGCCCGCCGACTGCGTCGAGGTGCGGGTGAGCCTCACCGACGCGGAACGGCTCGCGTACGCGACCGCCGAGACCGAGGAGAAGTACCGCTTCTGCGCGACCACCGAGAGCAAGCGGCGCGTGACCGAGGCGCTGGTGAAGCGGCACGAGGGCCAGCAGACACTCGTCATCGGCCAGTACATCGACCAGCTCGACGAACTCGGCGAACACATCGGCGCGCCCGTCATCAAGGGCGACACCACGAACAAGCAGCGGGAGAAGCTCTTCAACGCCTTCCGCGAGGGCGAGTTGAGCACGCTGGTCGTCTCCAAGGTCGCCAACTTCTCCGTCGACCTGCCGGAGGCGACCGTCGCCATCCAGGTCTCCGGCACCTTCGGCTCACGGCAGGAGGAGGCGCAGCGGCTGGGACGCATCCTGCGCCCGAAGGCCGACGGCCACGAGGCGCGCTTCTACTCCGTGGTCGCCCGCGACACCATCGACCAGGACTTCGCCGCCCACCGGCAGCGCTTCCTGGCCGAGCAGGGCTACGCCTACCGCATCGTCGACTCCCAGGACCTGCTGACGGCCCAGCCGGAGGCCGCTCCCGAGAGCGACACCGAGTAGCAGCGCAGGGCGGCGGTCGCCAGCAGGCCCAGCGTCAGCAGCGCGTACGGCGAGGCGAACGGCTGCAGCCACCACTCCAGCCTCAGGTCCGCGGCGCCGCGCTTCGGCACGAGCCACAGCGTGCGCGCCGCGAACACCGCCGCGACGGCCGCCACCGCGCCGAGCCCGGCGCCGGACCGCGCCCGCTCGGCCGCGAGGAGGGCGAGCAGCGGCACGCACCACACCCAGTGGTGGGACCAGCTGATCGGGGACACCAGCAGCGCGGTGAACGCGGCGGCCATGACGGCCCACGCGGCCTGCCCGTGCCGCACGTGCAGACGACGGGCCAGCGCCAGCCCGGCCACCCCGAGCGCGGCCGCGGGAACCAGCCACAGCACACCCGGCTCCGACGTGTGCGCGACACGTGCGATCAGGCCCTGGAGCGACTGGTTGTCGACGATCCACACCTTGCCGACGCGGGCCGTCTCGAAGACCCGGTGCGTGAAGAACTCCCAGCTGGCGGACGGCAGTACGAGCGCGCCCGCGGCGACCGTACCGGCGAAGCCCGCGAGGGCCGTGAGTCCCGCACGTACGCGTCCGGTCAGCAGCAGATGGACGGCGAAGACCGCGGGCGTGAGCTTGATGCCCGTGGCGATGCCGATGGCGAGGCCTTTGCCGCGTGCGCCGTCGGGACGTCCCAGATCCCACAGCACGAGGCACACGAGCAGCAGATTGATCTGGCCGAAGACCAGCGTCTGGAAGACCGGCTCCAGCCAGAGCGCGGCCGCGGTCGCCGCCAGCACCACGGCCCGGCGGCTCCACCGCCCCGGACGAAGACCGCTTCCGCTTCCGCCCGGCAGCCCGTCCGCCAGACGCAGGGAGAGGTGGACGAGGAACGCGGCGAGGGCGGCGTTTCCGGCGACGAACGCGGCCTTCGCAACCGCGGGTGAGAGCCAAACGGTGGGCACGAACAGCAGCGCCGCGAACGGCGGATAGGTCGCGGGGAGGTCCCATGCCGTGACTGTGAAGCCGTACAGGTCCCCGCCGTTGACGACGGCGGCACCCTCGGCGCGGTAGACCAGCAGGTCCGCCACCGGGAAGCGCCGCACCGCGAACAGCGCCGCGAGCGCGCCCAGCGAGAGCAGGAGCAGTGCGGCGGCGGCCGGCGTCCCACTGCCGTCGGCGGTGTTACTGCCGCCGTCGGTGCTCCTGCCGTCGGCGATGCTGCCGCCGCAGTCGGTGCTCCTGCCGTCGGCGATGCTGCCGCCGCAGTCGGTGCTCCTGCCGTCGGCAATGGTGCTGCCGGTGCCGTTGGTGCTCCTGCCGGTGCCGGCGCTGCTGCCGTCGTCGGCGGTGGTGCTCCTGCCCTTGCCGGCGCTCCCGCCGCGTGTGTCCGGCCGCCGTGTCACCTGCGCCGTCTCTCCCTTCCGATGAGGCTCAGCCCCGTACGGGGGAAATCCGTTGGCCCGGCCGGCCGCGGCGCCACTAGGATTCCGCGTCTGCCGCCTCCCGGTCCGGGGAGGACCCCGACCGCTCGGAAACCGGTCGGCCTTCCGTTCCGTACGCGTACCGCGCATTCCGCCCGGAGGCAAAACAGTGTCCGCCCCTGCCCATTCCGTCCCCGGCCACGCCCGCAATCCCCTCGACGACGAACGCGCCCATCTGGCGGCCTCCCGAGCCGCGCTCCGTGCCATGCGCGAGGACGCGGAATCCCTCGACATCACCGACGTCACGACGAACTGGGTCAACGCCGAAGTGCTGCGCGCCGGCCTCGACGAGCGCATCAGGTCGCTCGCCGATCTCGCGCACACGCCGCTCTTCTTCGGCCGCCTCGACTACGTGCCCGCCCGGACCTTCTACATCGGCCGCCGTCACGTCCACGACGCCGAGGGCGATCCGATGGTGATCGACTGGCGCGCGCCGGTGTCGCAGCCCTTCTACCGGGCGTCGAAGAAGGACCCGCAGGACGTCGCGCTGCGCCGCCGGTTCGGATACGCCGCCGGCGAGCTGACCGCGTACGAGGACGAGCACCTGACCGAGCCGGGCGACGAGGGGACGACGTCGCGCCTGCTCCAGGCGGAGATCGAGCGTCCGCGCGTCGGCCCGATGCGGGACATCGTCGCCACGATCCAGCCCGAGCAGGACGAGATCGTGCGGGCCGGGATCGAGGGCTCCCTGTGCGTGCAGGGTGCGCCCGGCACCGGGAAGACGGCCGTGGGCCTGCACCGCGTCGCGTATCTGCTCTACACGCACCGCGAACGCCTCTCCCGCTCCGGCACGCTCGTCGTCGGGCCCAACTCCTCGTTCCTGCGCTACATCGAGCAGGTACTGCCGGCGCTCGGCGAGATGTCGGTGCGCCAGGCGACGGTCACCGAACTGGTGGCGCACGTCCCCGTACGCCGCGAGGACGGCGCGGAGGCGGCGGCCGTCAAGGGCGACGCACGCATGGCGCGCGTGCTGCGCAGGGCGGTGCGCTCCGGGGTGAGCATGCCGCAGGAGCCGTGCGTGGTGGTGCGGGGCTCGCGGCGCTGGCGGGTCCCGGCGCACGAACTGGCCGCCCTGATCGAGGAGTTGCTGGCCCGCGACATGCGGTACGGGGCGGCGCGGGAAGCGCTGCCGCAACGCATCGCGCACGCGGTGCTGGTGCGCATGGAGCAGGCGGGCGAGGCTCCGGACGATCGCGTGCAGGACGCGGTGGCACGGAACGCGGCGGTGAAGGCGGTGGTCAAGGCATGCTGGCCGGCGGTGGACCCGGCGAAGCTGGTGCTGCGCCTGCTGTCGGACGCGGAGTTCCTCGCCGAGCAGGCCGAGGGCATCCTCACGGAGGCCGAGCAGCGGGCCGTGCTGTGGCCGAAGCCCGCCCGGGGGGTCAAGTCGGCGCCGTGGTCGGCGGCCGACGCCGTCCTCGTCGACGAGGTCGACGACCTCGTGCGGCGCACCCCCTCGCTGGGCCATGTCGTCCTCGACGAGGCGCAGGACCTCTCACCCATGCAGTACAGGGCGGTCGGCCGCCGCTGCTCCACGGGCTCCGTGACCGTGCTCGGCGACATCGCGCAGGGCACGACCCCTTGGGCGACGGCCAGTTGGGAGGAGGCCCTGCGCCATCTGGGCAAACCGGCCGCCGCCGTCGAGGAGTTGACGCTCGGCTTCCGTGTGCCGCGTCAGGTCATCGCGTACGCGTCCCGGCTGCTGCCCGAGATCGCGCCGGGTCTGCGGGAGGCCACCTCCGTCCGGGAGTCGCCGGGGGACTTCTCCGTACGGGCCTGCCCCGCGGGGGAGTTGGACGCCGAGGTCGTCGAGGCGTGCCGGGCGGCGCTGCGGAACGAAGGATCGGTGGGCGTGATCGCCGCGGACGCACGGGTGCCCGCGCTGGCGGGTGCCCTGGAGGCCGCGGGCATGCCGCACCTGGCTCCGGGCTCCGGGACCGACGAAGGATCCCGGCTCACGCTGGTGCCTGCGACGCTGGCCAAGGGCCTGGAGTACGACTACGTCGTCCTGGACGAACCCGCCGCGATCATCGCCGCCGAACCCGACATCCGCACAGGGCTGCGCCGCCTCTACGTCTCCCTCACCCGCGCCGTCTCCGGCCTCGCGGTGCTGCACGCGCGGCCGCTGCCCGCCGTGCTGACCTGACCCGGATGCCCGGGACGGACCGTCGCGGCCGAAGTGGGCACCAGCACCGCGGAGTTGACACCGCACGAGGAACGCACGCCTGCCGGCTCGCCGCTCTCCGCACGCGAAAACCAGGTGAGCGGGCGTCCGTTGCCGTCGTAGCTTCGTGGAATGGACGCGACGAGACTTCGTGAGGCCGCGGACGAGGCGTTCGCCGTGACGGGGGCGGAGACGCCGCCGTGGCCGGACCCTCGTCCGGGCGGGGAGAGCCCCGCCGACGAGGAGTACTCGCGCTGCCTGGAGCCGGGCAAGTACCGGATTCTCCGGGCACGGGCCGAGGCTTGGCGGCAGGCCCTCACCGGGGCCGGTCTGGCGGTGGCCGAGGAAGCCGCGGACGCCGCCGGCGTGTGGCGGGACGAGCCGCCGTCCGGCCCCGAGGCCAACGGCACCATGCGGCTGCGGCCTGTACGTTCCCGGACCGTCCCGCTGCTGCTGGAGTTCGGGGCCGTGGGCGGCATACCCGATGTGGCGGTGCACGTCGGTGCCGGGGAGCCCGCGGTGCTGCTGGAGTCGCTGCCGGACTGCGGGTGCGACGCCTGCGACAGCGGGTCGGACGACCTGCTGGAGGTGCTCGACGAAAGCGTACTGGCCGTGGTGACCGGCGAGTTCGTGCACGTCGGGAAGGGAGACGACACTCTCGTCTCGGCGGGCTCGCGCTCGCGGCGCAGCGGCAGGTTCGCACGCTCCCGTCGCGGTGCGGAGGACGTGCTGAGGGACGCGCTCTCGGGCCGCTCCCGGCACCCGGTGGTGCGGGGTGAGGCGTGGTGGTGACCCCTCGCCGGTGACCTGCCGGCGGGCCGGGCGGCAGACCTGTCCGCAGCCGGGCGGCAGACCGGGTGGCAGACCGCGTCAGGGCTCTGCCCGGCACCTCTGCCGGCTCCGCCGGCGTCGCGCGTCAGTGGTTGTGGTCGTGCCGGCCGAGGCTCTCCACGGCGGTCGCTCCGGGGCGGGTCCACTGCGGCACGGGGCGGCTGGTCGGGCCCCAGGTGGCGTTCCCGTCCGCGTCGGAGCGCCAGTACCAGCACGGGTCGTGCCCCTCGGGCCAGCCCTCGGGGCTGTCCTGCCACGACTCGCCGCGGCCGTAGGGCGTCATGTCGAGCAGGGCGAAGAACCCGCTGGCCGGCTCGTTGCCGCGGCCCGTCGTGGAGTAGGTGAGGAAGGCACGGTCGCCGTCGCGAAGGAAGCAGGCGAGGTAACCCATGCTGCCGCCGACCGGCTCCTCCACGTCACGCACCGAGTACCAGGGCTGGGTGTAGCCCATGAACTCGACGAAGGAGGCCACCTCGTCCCATCGGCCCGTGGTCAGGACGGCGAACGAGACGCCGCGGGCGTTGAGGTAGACGGCGTCCTTCAGATGCCAGGTGGCTGTGGTGCAGCCTTCGCACTGGCCCTGGTGCGGCGCGCCGTCGTGCCACATGTGCTTGTAGACCAGGAGCTCGTCGCGGTCCTGGAACAGGTCAAGGAACGGGACCGGGCCGTCGGGTCCGACGACCTCGACCGTCCCGTCGAACTCCACCATCGGCAGCCGGCGGCGGGCCGCGGCGAGCGCGTCGCCGTCGCGGGTGTGGGCCTTCTCGCGGACCAGAAGCTCGTCACGCGCGGCCTGCCAGGTGGCCAGGTCGACGACGGGCGGGCGGCCGGGCAGCCCGGTGGTCGTCTCGTCCGGCGTGCTCGTCATGGTGTCCTCCGTGGTCTCGTGCCGGGCGGCGTCGCGCGGCCTGCTACGACGGTCACCGGAACAGACACGCGCCCCGGCCGGAACTCATCGCGAGAGGGGGTCCCCTGGGCCAGGCATGCACGGACAGCACCCGCCCGGGAAGTTCACAGGCGCCCCCTCAGCGACGACCTCACCGGTGGCCCGACCGGTGAGGCCACCGGTGAGGCCGGCCCCCTGGGACGGGAGCGCGCCCGCACCTACGATCAGGCACATGAAGGTCGCGGTACTCGGTGGCAGCGGGCATGTCGGTTCCTTCCTCGTCCCGCGCCTGGTCGGCGCGGGCCACGACGTCGTCGTGGTCAGCCGCGGGCAGCGGGAGCCCTACCAACCGCACGGTGCCTGGCGGCACGTGCGGACGGTGGTGACCGACCGGGAGGCGGCCGAGGCGGACGGGACGTTCGGCGCCTCCGTCGCGGAGCTGGAGGCCGACGTCGTCATCGACATGATCTGCTTCCGTGAGGAGAGCGCACGCCACTTGGTGGAGGCGCTTGCCGGACGGGTACGGCACTTCCTGCACTGCGGGACGATCTGGGTGTACGGGCCGAGCGGGCAGGTCCCCTCGCCGGAGTCCGAGCCGCGGCGCCCGCTGGAGGAGTACGGGCGAAACAAGGCGGCCATCGAGGCGTACCTCCTGGCGGAGGCGCAGCTGAACGGCTTCCCCGCCACAGTCGTGCACCCCGGCCACATCACGGGGCCGGGGTGGGTGCCCGTGAATCCCGCGGGGAATCTGAACCCGGGCACCTTCCAGGCGCTCGCCGACGGCGAGACGGTGACGCTCCCGAACCTCGGCATGGAGACGCTCCACCACGTCCACGCCGACGACGTCGCGCAGGTCTTCATGGACGCGATCGCCAGCCGCTCGGCGGCGCTCGGGGAGAGCTTCCACTCCGTCGCGTCCACCGCCGTGACGCTGCGCGGTTACGCGGAGGCCGTCGCCGGATGGTTCGGGCAGGAGCCCCGCCTGGAGTTCGTGCCGTGGGAGCGGTGGCGGGAGACGGTCTCCGCCGAGGACGCCGGGGCGACGTACAGCCACATCGCGCACAGCCCGCACCGGAGCATGGAGAAGGCCCGCCGGCTGCTCGGCCACCGGCCCCGCCACACGGCGCTCGAAGCGATCGAGGAAGCCGTGAACGCCCTCGTCACGGAAGGTCTGCTCACGCGGCCGGACTGACGGGCGCCGGTGTCGGAGGGCCGTCCTGGCGGCCGGACCGGGGACGGCACCACCGGCGCACACGGGGTCGAGGACGCGGGGGCCGGACCGGGCCGCGCCGGTCCGGCTCGCACGACCCGCCGCAGTGCGGTAGTCGGCGGTGCCGGCTGTCCCGGAGCCGGCGGACTCCGGGACCCTCGGAGCCACCACCGGACCTGTGAGCAGCGGGTTTGCGCCGGCTCCGGTGCACGGGCATCCGCTCGGCGAGCGAGTGTCGGTGGGCGGTGGGAGCCTGATTCGTGTCAGGGACCTCCCGAAGGGAATCGCCATGATCACCACTGATTTTTCCGTTGGCTCCCCCTGCTGGCTCGATCTCGGTGTGAGGGATTCCGCCGCCGCGAAGACCTTCTACGGCGGGGTCTTCGGCTGGACGTTCCAGCCGTTCGGGTCGGGCGAGGAAGAGTTCGGCCTCTTCAAGTCCGAGGGCAGGACCGTCGCCGCTCTCGGGCCCCTCGACGAGGGGGCGCGCCCGGCCTGGATGATCTACTTCAGCACGCCCGACGTGGATGCTGCGGTGTCGAAGGTCCGGGAGTCCGGAGGCACGGTCAGGGTCGAGCCGTTCGACGTCAACGACCAAGGCCGCATGGCCCAGTTCACCGATCCGCAGGGCGCGCAGTTCGCCGCCTGGCAGCCGGGCAAGACGGAAGGCGTGGATGTCGTGGACGAGCCCGGCTCCCTGATGTGGGTCGAGCTGTACACGACCGAGGCCGCCGCGGCGAAGGATTTCTACCGGGGCCTGTACGGCTGGGAGTTCACCGACATGCCGATGCCCGGCGACGAGGCCGGCACGTACACGATCATCGGCCCTTCCGGCGCGCCGCAGGAGCGGATGCACGGCGGCCTGATGGAGGTCCCGCAGGAGGCCCTCGCCCTGGCCGGCGGCAGCCCGTTCTGGCACCCCGTCTTCCACACCACCGACTGCGACGCGACCATCGCGAAGGTCACCCAGCTCGGCGGCAACATCGTCATGGGCCCGGAGGACGCGGAGGGCGTCGGCCGCATGGCCGTCTGTCTCGACCCCTTCGGCGCGGACTTCGTCGTCCTCAAGCCGTCCATGTGACCCCGCCGCGACCCGGGTTGAGCCCGGCCCGGTTCAGCCCGGCCCCGACCGCACGGGAACCTGCCGCCGCCCCGCTTCGCCCCGCCCCGGACCGCCGGCTCCGCCCGCGACCAAGCAGTCGGGCCGGGGCCGGAGGCGGGGCGTGTGCGGCCGCCGGACCGGCTCGGACACCCGTGGCAGCGGGGGCCGTAGAATTCCCGACTCCCCTGCCCTGCCGACGACTTCGAGTTCCAACGGACGACTTCGAGCGATGCCGACCCCACAAGCACCCTGGCTTCTCCGCGGACCTCGCGTGGCGATCAGGCACGTCGGACACGACGACTACGCGGAAATCACCGCCAGGCTCCGGGAGAGCGCCGAGCTGCACCGGCCGTGGGTGCCCCGGCGGGAGACGACCCCCGAGGCGTTCGCCGACTACATCGCCCGCTGCGGCCTGCCGACCCATGAAGGCTTCGTGATCTGCCTCTGCGCAACGGGTGGCGGCACCGCGGAAACCGGCGACCGGGCGGGCTGTTCCGCACACGGCCACCGGATCGTGGGAGCCGTCAACATCAACAACATCGTGCGGGGCTCCCTTCAAAGCGGCGCCCTGGGCTACGTCGCGTACGCGTCCACCACCGGCCGCGGCTATATGACCGAAGGGCTGGGGCTCGTGATCCGTCACGCCTTCGAGGAGCTGGGCCTCCACCGCCTCGAGGCCAACATCCAGCCCGGGAACGTCCGTTCGTCCAGGCTCGTGGAGCGTCTGGGGTTCCGGCTGGAAGGCCGCTCACCGGCCTTCCAGCTCGTCGGCGGCCAGTGGCGCGATCACGACCGCTGGGCGATCACGTCTCCCGGGTGATCCCTTCCGGGTCACCCGCCGCCCCGTCCCGCGACAGAGCCTGCCGCCCGACGCCGTCCGGCCTCGGGCTCGACCGGTTCTCGTGGGCGCCGCCGGCCGGCGGGCACAATCGCCTCCATGGCGACACACGACGATTCCGGAGCCGGGGCCGCCCGCCCCGCACCCGCACGCCACCCCGGCCGGGCGCCCGAGACCCCCAGGACGCCCGGGCCGGGCGACGCATCGGAGACCGCCGGGACGTCGGAGACCGCCGGGACATCGGAGACGTCCGGGACCGCCGAGCCTCCCGGCCGCGGCATCCGCGACCGGCTGCTCTCACGCTGGAACGCGCTGCTCGTCAGCGCCAGGGACGGCGAGGAGGAGCCGGACCCAGTCCCGTACGGGCGGAACCTGATCGACCGCTGGTCGGAGCCCCAGCGCCACTACCACACCACGGACCATCTGCTGGACGTCCTCGACCGGGTCGACGAACTCGCCCCGCACACCCGGGGAGCGGACGTCGACGCCGTGCTGCTCGCGGCCTGGTTCCACGACGCCGTCTACCGCCCCGACCGCAGCGAGAACGAGGAACGCAGCGCCGCACTCGCCGGACGGGCGCTTCCCGAGGCCGGGGTGTCCCGGACCCGTACGGAAGAAGTCGTCCGGCTGGTGCGCCTGACCGTCAGCCACGACCCTGAACCGGGCGACACCAACGGCGAGTTGCTGTGCGACGCCGACCTCGCCGTGCTGGCCGGATCGCCCGGCGACTACGCGCGGTACGCGGCAGCGGTGCGCAGGGAGTACGGCTTCGTGCCGGACAGCGCGTTCCTGGAGGGCCGCGCGGAGGTGCTGCGTCAACTCCTGGGCCTGCCGCACCTGTTCCGCACCCCGTACGCACAGGGTCGGTGGGAACATGTGGCGCGCCGCAATCTGCGGACGGAGATGGAGTTGCTCGTCAGGGGGGATTGACTCAAGAACCCACTTGCGGCGAACCCGGGTTGCCAGCACCCTTGCTGCCGGCCCGGCCCCGGGTGGACGCCGAACCCCCGCGGCCGGGAACGAAGTACGGGCGTATGGCGCGCAGTCGGCAGATCCGCGTGCCCGAGCCCGCGCGCTGCGGGCCCTGGCCGCCCACGCGCGGCACACCGGCGGCACCGCCCGCCACCACCGGCACCGCACCCGCGCCCGCACGTCGACAGACTTCACATCCGCCAAGAGACCACTCACAGAGAATCGCAGGCCACGTGGTCACTTCTTCCACCGCCACCGGCGAGGACGCCCACTCTCCCGACCCGTCGTTCGACGACGTCTTCTGCGGACTGCTCCACCGGCTCTACCGGCGTGCCGCCATGCTCGCAGGGTCGCGGCAGTCGGCGGAGGACGCCGTGCACGAGGTGTATCTCAAACTGGCCGCCAGACCCGGGAAGTTCCTCGCGCACCCCGAGCCCTAGGCATACGCCTTCTCCTGCCTCCTCAGCGTGATCCGCGACGCCTGGCGCAAGGAGAAGCGCCAAGTGCTCGTCGCGGACGTCGAGTTCACCGGCGAGAGCGGGGGCGGGACCGGCGGCGGGAACGGCGCGGCGAGAGCGGGGATGCCGCCGCCGGGCGCGCAGTGGGACGACGGAGGTGTGGAACGGCGGACGGCGGAACTCGAAACGGTGCGTCTGCTGCGGCAGTTGACCGTGCGGCAGGCCGGTGTCGTCGTGCTGGTGGACCTGGACGGCTTCGAGAAGGCAGCCGGGGCGGCGGAGGCAAGCGGTTCGAGGGCTGGCTGCCGGGGGTGCGTACCAGGAACTCGACCGAGGTCCGGCTCTGCTCGGGCGCCGAGAAGCCCGGGAAGCCCGAGAAGCAGGGGAAGCAGGGAAAGCAGGGGAGCTGAGCCGGAAGTCGAGCCCGCGCGGCAGCACGCGCCGGTGCGGCCGACGTGGGACGGGCGGACGTGGGACGGGCGGACGTGCCCGGCACCACGGGACGCGGTGCCGGGACGCCGGACGGGTGACACGTGGCTGTCGTGTCCGGCAGCGACGCGGCCGGCATGACGGCAGGCCATGTCACCCGTCTCGGGCGCCCCGGCACTCCCCCGAGCACGCGCGGCCCGTGGACCGCGCGTTGCGTCCTGCCACGGTGGGGCAGGGCACCCGCTACACGTGCGTGCGGATCCGCACGTATGACATTTGTCAGTGAGATCTGCGTCACACCGGCTCGTGTCAGGCCGTTCCGCCTGCCCGTCACGGGAATGCCCGCCGTCACCCGGCCGCGCCCTCGTACGGGTGACCCGGGATGCCGAACCGGGCAACGGGCGCACGATTGACGCATGGAACTGATCGACGCCTTCGAGACGGCCTTCAAGGAATGGGACCGGCTCGTCCACGAGGTCGGGGAACGGCAGTGGGAGGACCCCACCCCGTGCAGCGAGTGGAATGTGCGGGAGCTGGTCAACCACCTTGTCGGCGAGCATCTTTGGGCCCCGCACCTACTGAACGGCGAGACGCTCGCCGAGGTCGGCGACCGCTTCGACGGCGACGTGGTCGGCGACGCCCCGGTGGCGATGTGGGAGCAGGCCGGCAGCGCGTCACGCTCGGCGTTCCACCGGAAGGGGGCGCTCCGCGGGAGTGTGCACGTCACCGGCGGCAAGACACCGGCGAGCGAGTACGGCTGGCAGATGACGACGGACCTCGCCGTGCACGGCTGGGACCTGGCGCAGGGCATCGGCGTGCGGTCGCGGATGCCGGACGAACTCGCCGACGCGGTCTACGAGCACGTCGCACCGCAGGCCGAGAGCTGGCACGAGAGCGGGATCTTCGACCCGCCCGTACCGGTCCCGGACGACGCGGTGCCGCAGGACCGGCTGGTGGCGCTCCTCGGCCGGCACCCCTGATGCCTTCCGACTCCCCCTGAGGCATGGGGGCGTGCGGGGCGTCCGGGCCTCCGAGGCGAGCCGGGGCGGTGCCCGCCCCGTCCTGCGACCCCGTCCCGAGAACCCGCCGCTCCTCGCCCCGTACGTCCGAAAGCCTCGCCCTCGTACGCCCGAAGAACAGTGCCCCTGAAGTGCGCCGCCCCGCCCCGGCCCGGAATGCGAGGCGGCGCGCGGTGGTTCGTGCCTGGCATGCCCCCCGAATCAGCCGGTGCCCAGGCAGGGCCGGAGACGCGACAGGTGACGGACCCCCGTTCCGGCCCCGCACACGCCGAGCCGGCGCACGAGGGACCGGGCCACCCCGGATCGGGCCACGCCGGGCCGGGCCCCGCGGGGCCGTCCGCCACCGCGCCATCCGGCGCGCCCGCCACCGCGCCATCCGGTGCGCCCGGCTCCGCGTCGTCGAGTGCGTCCGGCCGCGGTCCGTCCCGTCCCGCGCGCGGCCGCTCCGGCCCCCGTGCGCCACGGCGCCGCATGCCGCTGGGCGTCCACGTTCTGGGGCTGTCGGTCTTCGCGCTGGGCACCTCCGAGTTCATGCTCGCCGGGCTGCTCCAGCCACTCGCCCGTGATCTGAACGTCTCCATTCCCAGGGCCGGGCTCCTGGTGTCCGCCTTCGCGGTCGGGATGGTCGTGGGTGCCCCGCTCCTCGCGGCCGTCACGCTGCGGCTTCCGCGCCGCCTGACGCTGGTCGCGCTGCTGACAGCGTTCGGCCTCGGCCAGGTCGCCGGTGCTCTCGCGCCCACGTACGGGGTGCTCTTCGCCTCCCGCGTTGTCAGCGCCCTCGCCTGCGCGGGCTTCTGGGCGGTGGGTGCCGCGGTCGCGATGTCGCTGGTGCCGGTGGACGCCCGGGCCCGCGCCATGGCAGTCATGATCGGCGGGCTCAGCATCGCCAACATCCTCGGCGTGCCCGCCGGTTCGCTGCTCGGACAGCACGCGGGGTGGCGCTCGGCGTTCTGGGCGGTGGCGGCGATGTCGGCGATCGCCCTGGCCGGGGTGGTCGCGCTCGTTCCGCGGACGGAGCCCGGGAGGGGTGCGCAGAAGCCGCGGCTCCGCCGCGAACTGCGCATCTACGCGGACAGGCAGGTATGGCTCAATGTCGTCACGATCGCGCTCAACGCCGCCGCAGTCTTCGCCGTCTTCTCGTACCTCGGCCCGCTCCTGACGGACGTGGCCGGCATGGACGAGAACCGGCTCCCCACCGTGCTGGCCCTCTTCGGGCTCGGCGGGCTCATAGGCACCGCCATCGGCGGGCGGATCGCCGACGGTCATCTGTTCGGCACGATGTACGGCGGCATCGCCGCCTCGGCCGTCACGCTGGCGCTGCTCGCGGTCCTGGCCCGCAGCCCGGTGGCGGCGGTCGCGCTGGCGGTACTGCTGGGAGTGGCGGCGTTCACGGCCGCTCCGGCACTGAACGCCCGCATGTTCGAAGTCGCCGATGCCGCGCCGACGCTGGCGGGGGCCACCACGACGTCGTCCTTCAACATCGGCAACACCCTCGGCCCGTGGCTGGGCGGCCTGGTCATCAGCGCCGGATGGGGCTACCAGGCAGTGGCATGGACGGGCGCCGTACTCGCGGCCGCGGCCGTGGCCACCACGGCTCTCGCCTCGCTCACGCTGCGGCGGCGGTCCCGCCGGCGGCCCGGCGTCACGTGCCCCTCGACGGCCCCCGGCTCTTGGGGCGCCTGAGGCCCGCGTCGGTCAGCCGGCGCACCAGTTCCTTGCTGCCGACCTCGACGGCGCCGGCCGCCACGGCCGCCGTGTAGCGGGCGCTCGGCACGTCGTAGTGGTCGCGGTCGAAGGCCTGGCGCGGGCAGCCGATGACGGCCGCGAAGGTGTGCAGTTCGTCGTAGGAGACGTCGCTGACCAGGTGCGACCACAGCCGCCCGCCGCCCGGCCAGACGGGCGGATCTATGTATACGGTCACCGCGTCACCGCCTGCCCGCGCCTGCGGGGAGCGGGCCGGTTCCGCGTTCCGCGCCGCGGAGAGGCCGGTTCGCACGCAGCGGGCTCGTGCGGGAACGTCCGTCCGCTCAGAGCCACTTGTTCAGCGCTCCCACCCTGGCGACGGAGGTCTCGGTCTCGGTGCAGACCCAGTGGGGGTCCTCTCCAAGCGGCGGTTCGACCTCCAGCGCATGCGGGTCGGAGCCGAGACACACGGGGCACAGCGGCCAGCGCCCGTACCGGTCGAGCAACGCGTCCTGCACGTCCTGGGCTATCAGCCCGTTCACGAACCCGATGCCCTCCGGCCACTGCTCGACCCACCACCTGCGGTGGGAGACCGCTTCCTCGACGAGCGAGACCACATCCGCCTGAGCGACCTTGCCCGCCTCGAGGTCGGCGAGTACGAGGGCACGGGCCGCGTGAAGTGTCTGCTCAAGCTGGTCCATGTCTCCATTGCACCAAAGACGCGGAGGCCCGTGCGACGGTCTCGGCCGTCGCCGAGGCCGGTCCGGGGGCTCTCGCGGGAGCCCAGGACCGGCCTCGTCCACGGCCCGTGATGATCACGCGGGGTCCGGCGGAGGTCCCGCGAAGATGCGGCAACGGAAGCGTGGTGAACCGATGTGCACAACCCTTGACTTGGGCATGACGGGAAAATACCTTCCACCGATGACCACCTACCTGAAAGAAAGTTTCGCCAGAGGCGGCAGACCGCACGGCAGACCCAGCGGCGGCAGCTCCGCAGGGGGCGCCCACCACGCCGCCGGCCCGCGGGGGGCCGGTTCCGGCGCCACGGGCCAGCCCGCCGCCCGGCCCGCGCCCACCGGCAGGCCCGGACCGCCCGGACCGGGCGCTCTCGCAGCCAAGGTCCGCACCATGGCTCCGTCCATGACGCGCTCCATGCAGCGCGTCGCCGAGACCGTCGCCGCAGATCCCGCGGGGTGCGCGCAGCTCACCGTCACCGGCCTCGCCGAACGGACCGGCACGAGCGAAGCCACCGTCGTGCGGACCTCCCGTCTGCTCGGCTTCCCGGGATACCGCGATCTGCGTCTCGCGCTCGCGGGTCTCGCCGCGCAGCAGGAGTCCGGCGCCGCGCCGTCGGTGACCGCCGACATCGCCGTCGACGATCCGATCGCCGACGTCGTCGCCAAGCTCGCCCACGACGAGCGGCAGACCCTGGCCGACACAGCGGCAGGCCTCGACACCGTGCAGCTGGAGGCCGCCGTCAACGCCCTCGTCGCCGCGCGCCGCGTGGACGTGTACGGGGTGGGGGCCTCGGCGCTCGTCGGCAAGGACCTCGCGCAGAAGCTGCTGCGCATCGGTCACGTCGCGCACGCGGAGGCGGACCCGCACCTGGCCGTGACGACGGCCGTGCAGCTGGGGGCGGGCGACGTGGCGATAGCCATCACCCACTCCGGTCGCACGGTCGACGTCATCGAACCGCTCCGCGCCGCCTTCGACCAGGGCGCGACGACGATCGCCGTCACCGGGCGTTCGGACGGCGAGATCGCGCAGTACGCGGACCACGTGCTGGCCACGTCGACGGCCCGTGAGAGCGAGCTGAGGCCGGCCGCGATGTCGAGCCGCACGAGCCAACTCCTCGTCGTCGACTGCTTGTTCATCGGTGTGGCGCAACGTACGTACGAGACCGCGGCCCCCGCGCTCTCCGCCTCGTACGAGGCGCTGGCGCACCGGCACTCGCCGCGGCCCCGCTGACCCCGTCCGGCGAGGGCACGTGCGCAGCACCCGTACGGCACACGGCACGCGTGTTCCAGTCCCGGACCCGGCCCGGGCTGGTTCCGTCCCCGCACGGAGCGGGCCTACACGTACGAACGGGCGGGGCCGGCGTCTCCGGCCCCACCCGCCGCAGCGGCCGCGAGCGGCGAGGGCGCGCGGCCGTCCGGGCCCGCGACGGTCCCGCCGTCCGGGTCCGATTCCGGGTCCGATTCCGTGTCCGAACCGGGTCCGTCCCCCGTTGTCCGCGTCCCGGTCCGAGTCTTGGTCCCAGCCGTAGTCACAACCCGAGCCGAAGCCCTAGCCGAAGCCCTAGCCCGAGCCGAGTCCCGAGCCCGACCCGCACCCCAGTCCGCCCCGTCCGCGCGAGCACAGAGAGAGCGCCACCTCCCCATGACCTCCACCGCCGACAATCCCCCCTCCTACAGCGAGCTGCGCGCACAACTGGACACGCTGACCACGGAGGCGTTCCGCAGCGACCTGTCCGAGATCGACCAGCTGCCCACCCTGGAGATCGCCCGGATCATGCAGGGTGAGGACGCCACCGTGCCCGGAGCCGTCGCCGAGCAGCTGCCGAGGATCGCGGCCGCGATCGACGCCACCGCCGAACGGATGGCACGCGGCGGCCGCCTCATCTACGCCGGCGCCGGCACCGCGGGCCGCATGGGCGTACTGGACGCCAGCGAGTGCCCGCCCACCTTCAACACCGATCCGTCCGACGTCGTCGGGCTGATCGCCGGCGGGCCCGGCGCGTTGAACAGGTCGGTCGAAGGGGCCGAGGACAGCAAGGAACTCGCCGCCTCCGACCTCGACGCGCTGCGGCTGACGGCCGACGACACGGTGGTCGGCATCTCCGCGTCGGGGCGCACCCCCTATGCGGTCGGCGCCGTCGAGCACGCGCGCAAGCACGGTGCGCTCACGGTCGGCTTCTCCTGCAACGCGGACTCGCCGCTCGGGGACGCGGCCGATCTGCGCATCGAGGTCGTGGTGGGGCCGGAACTGCTGACGGGCTCGACCCGGCTGAAGGCCGGCACGGCTCAGAAACTCGTCCTGAACATGCTGTCGACGATCACCATGATCCGTCTGGGCAAGACCTACGGGAACCTGATGGTCGACCTGCGCGCCTCCAACGAGAAGCTGCGCGCACGCTCGCGGCGCATCGTCTCTCTCGCGACCGGCGCCGGCGACGAGGCCATCGAGGCCGCTCTCACCCAAGCGGGCGACGAGGTGAAGAACGCGATTCTGATCATTCTCGCGGGCGTCGACGGCCGTACGGCGGCCCGGTTGCTCGACAACGCGGGTGGTCACCTGCGAGCTGCGCTCCGCGCGGCGGGCGGCCAGGGCTGACAGTGGTGCCAAGCGTCCGGCCGCCGCCCGCAGCGGCCGGGGCGCTGGACCGCACCGCGTTCCGGGCCCCCCGGACAGCCAGAGAGCGACCGCGCCGATGAGCAGAGACAAGAACCGCCAGATCGCCGAAGCGCTGCTGCCCCTCGTGGGCGGCTCGCGGAACGTCGTCTCCATCACCCACTGCATGACCCGGCTGCGGCTCGGCCTGGCCGACCGCTCACTGGTCCAGAACTCCGCGCTGCGCGCGCTTCCGGACGTGGTGGGGGTCGTCGAGGACGACGACACGTACCAGATCGTGCTCGGCCCGGGGAAGGTCGCCCGGGTCACCACCGAACTCCAGGCCATCGCCCGTCAGGAGACTGCCACTGCCGTCGACGCGGCGGGTGAGGTGCCTGCCACCGCCGCTGCCGACGCGGCAGCCGGCGGGCAGTCCGCCGTCACCGCCGAGGGGCTGGCCGAGCGGGGCTCTGCCATCCGGGCCGCCCGCAGACGGAAGAACGCCACACCGGTGAAGCAGATGCTGCGCCGGGTGGCCAACATCTTCGTCCCGCTCATCCCGGCGCTCATCGGCTGCGGCATCGTCGCCGGCATCAACGGCATCCTGACGAACCTGGTCAGCAGCGGCAGCGCCCAGTGGGCGGCCGGCATCGTTCCCGCCCTGACCGCGATCTCGACCGGCTTCATGTCACTCATCGCGGTCTTCGTCGGCATCAACACGGCCGCGGAGTTCGGCGGGACGCCCGTCCTCGGCGGCGCGGCCGCGGCCGTGATCGTCTTCGCGGACGTCGCGAAGGTCTCGGCGTTCGGGGCGAAGCTCGCACCGGGCCAGGGCGGCGTGCTGGGCGCGCTGTTCGCGGCCCTGGTCGCCGTGTACGTCGAGAAGTGGTGCCGGCGCCGCGTGCCGGAGGCCGTCGACGTGCTGGTCACTCCGACCGTCACGGTGCTCGTCTCCGGGCTGGTCACGCTGTTCGGGCTGATGTACGTGTGCGGCCTGGTCTCCGCCGGCATCGGCCACTTCGCCAACTGGCTGCTCCTGCACGGCGGAGCCCTCGCGGGCTTCGTGCTCGGCGGGCTCTTCCTGCCGCTGGTGATGCTCGGCCTGCACCAGGCCCTCATCCCGATCCACACGACGCTGATCGAGCAGGACGGATTCACGGTCCTGCTTCCCGTCCTGGCCATGGCGGGCGCGGGTCAGGTCGGGGCCGCGGTCGCCGTCTACGTGCGGCTGCGTCGCAACACCTCCATCCGCAAGACCATCAAGTCCGCGCTTCCCGCAGGTGTGATGGGCGTGGGCGAGCCCCTGATCTACGGGGTGTCGCTGCCTCTGGGGCGGCCGTTCATCACCGCATGTGTCGGCGGCGCCGTCGGCGGCGGCGCGGTCGGGCTCTTCCACCAGCTCGGCACGTCCGTCGGGTCCACGGCCATCGGCCCGTCCGGCTGGGCCCTCTTCCCCCTGCTCAAGGGCAATCAGGGGCTGGGCGCCATCGCGATCGTGTACGCGCTCGGGATGGGGACGGGCTATCTGGCGGGCTTCGTCGCAACGTACTTCTTCGGCTTCAGCAAGCAGATGCTGACGGAACTGAACGTCGCACCCGAGGCGGCGGGCGCCGGCGGCACGGTGGTCGCCAGGGGCACGCCCGCTCCCGCGTCCCGCGTCCCGCAGGAGCACCGCGACCGGGGCGAGGACGACGACGGTGACGGCGCCGAGGGCGACGGTCTCGGCGGCGGCGGTCTCGGCGGGGGCGGCGGAGAGCCGAAGCAACCGGTGGGCGTCTAGCCACTGTTGAGGACCGTCTCCGCATCGGCCCGGCCCGGTCCGGGAGGGACGTCGGGCACGTGCCGTCCCACGGGGCGCACTGCCACTCCCGGGCCCGGTGCCGGAGCCGGTCCCGGAGCCGGTGGAAGCGGGAACGGCCGCCGGAGCGGCCGGTGCCAGCAGGGGGGACTCGGCCCGATCGCGAGGTCCCACATGCACGAAGCCCTTGCCCCCCGTACCGTCCCGATACCCCTGCGAAGGTCCGTGCCGGGCGGGCGCCCGCTGCCGTGGCTGGCCGGCGTCGGTGCGGCGTTCGTCCTCGCCCAGCTGCTGCTGGTGGTCCCCGGGTCGGGGATGGGGTGGGACGAGTCCGTCTACACGAGCCAGGTCAGCGGGCATGCGCCCGCGGCGTTCTTCAGCGCGCCCCGCGCCCGCGGGATCTCCTTCCTCGCCGCACCGGTCGCGGCGTTCACCCCCTCCATCACGGCCCTGCGGGTCTATCTCGCGCTGCTCTCCGGGGCGGGGCTCTCCGCGTCGCTGTGGGTGTGGCGGGACATGCTCCCGGCTCGCGTCCTGGCCACCGCGGGCGCCCTGTTCGCGAGCCTTTGGATCACGCTGTACTACGGGCCGTCGGTGATGCCCAACCTGTGGAGCGCCTTCGGAGCACTGGCCGCGACGGGCTTCTTCGTGCGCCTCGCCCGGGACGGCGGCGACCGCCGAGCGGGAGTCGGCCTGGTCCTCTCCGTCGCGGTCGTGGCGCTCATGCGGCCGCCGGACGGGCTCTGGCTCGGCCTCGCCCTCGGCGCCGCGGCTCTCTGCGTACGACGGTGGCGCAGGCCAGGACTGCTCGCGCTCCTCGCCGCCGGGTTCGCGCTGGGGTCCGCGGAGTGGATCGTGGAGGCGTACGTGCGGTACGGCGGTCTGACCGCGCGGCTGCACCGCGCCAGCGAGATACAGGGCGGAATGGGCTGGCACATGGCAGCGGACGATCAGGTACGCAGCCTGGCGGGGCGCACGCTCTGCCGTCCCTGTGACATCCCGTGGCAGCATCCCGCCACCGCACTGTGGTGGTTCGCCCTGCCGCTGCTGGCAGTGGCAGGCACCCTCGTGACGCCCTGGGGCCGCCGGCGTGCCACCGCCGTGGTGCCGGCCGCGACGGCCGCGATCGTCGCCGTGCCCTATCTCTTCCTGATCGACTACGCGGCACCGCGCTTCCTTCTGCCCAGCTACGCGCTGCTCGCCCTGCCCGTCGCCCGGTTCCTGTGGTGGCTGGCGGCCGACCGGCACGGGCGGCTGCGCACGGCCGCGACGAGCCTCGTCGCGCTGGCCCTCGCGGGGCACCTGGCAGTCCAGTACGCCGTCCTGTCGAACAACACGGCCGAAGTCCGCGCCTCGCACCGGGACTTCACGCGCGCGGCGGCCCGGCTGCACCAGCTGGGTGTGCGGCCGCCGTGCGTGATCTCCGGGGACCACTCCGTGCAGCTGTCCTTCTACACCCGCTGCTCGTCGCGGCAGACCGGCGGGCCCGACGCCAGCATCACGGCGGCCGGAGTACGGGCCGCGGCGCGCAGTTCGGCGGTGACAGTCGTCGTGCCGCGGGGTGGCAGGCCGCATCCCGTGGCCCGCGAATGGCGCCGGGAGCCGCTCGCACCGGACTCTTCCGCCTCCCGCTTCCACGGCTACGCCGTCTATCTGCCGGCGTCCCTACGGTCCTCCGACTCCGACCAGGGCGGTTCCCCTCGGTGAACGCCCGTCAGGCCGCCCGCCGGCCCGCCCGCCCGCCGGTCAGCCCGTTCGTCAGCCTTGTCAGCCTCGTCAGCCCGCGGAGGTGCCCCGGGCGGGGGATCCGCCCGCGCTCCGCACGAACACCCCGGCACCGGCCGCGGCCAGCGCGGCGTCCGCGGCCCGCTCCGCCGTCTCCGCGCCGGCCGTCTCGCCCGAGATGAACAGGCGGTAGTACAGGGGGGCGACCGCGGCGCGCACGACCTCTTCCGCGTCCGTGCCCTCGGGCAGTTCCCCGCGCTCCACCGCACGCACGACGATCGGCGCCGCCTGGCGGTGACGGCCCGTCAGGAAGCCGTGCAGGGCCCGGGCGGTCACGGGGTCGTGGACGGCGGCGGAGACGAGGGCGCGCGACACCGACCCGGCGCGGGGGTCCTCGAAGTGGGTGACCACGAGCGAGGTGAGCTCCCGCAGATCGCCTCTGATGCTCCCCGTGTCGGGGACGGGCCAGCCTTCCGCCGAGGCGAGGTCCAGGACGTCGGCGGCGAGCCCCGCGGCGTTCCTCCAGCGGCGGTGGACGGTGGCCCTGTGCACGCCCGCGCGGGCGGCCACACCCTCGACCGTCAGCGCGTCGTAGCCGCGCTCCGCGATCTCGGCGAGCGTTGCCTCACGCACGGCTTCCCGGGTCCGGGCCGTGCGTCCGCCGGGACGCGTGCTCCCCGGCACGCGGTGACGTTCTTCCTCGCCACGGGCGTCGCGCGTCAAGTGCGGCTCCTGCTCCTGGAATTGCGTTGCACCGTCGGGCCCCCTGTGCCACGCTCCACACTAACGCAACATTGTCGCGTTAACGATTCGCCAAGGACGGCCGGGGACGGACCGCGGCCCGTACCGGGGCTGCACCGCGACCGCACCGTGCCCGCACCGCATCCGCGGACGCGGGCACGCCGCAGAACTCCGAAGGAGCGCAGCAGAGATGGACCGAGTCCAGGCCCGGGCGCCGTACACCGCCCCGACGCACTCGCCCTGTCCCCCGCACCGCGCCCCGGAGGTCCACCGCCTTGACCGCACAGCTCACGCTCAAGGACGTCACGAACTCCTACGCCGGGCGCACCGTCCTCGACGGAATCTCCCTCACGGTGAGCCCGGGCGAACACGTGGCCGTCGTCGGTGACAACGGTTCCGGCAAGTCCACGCTGCTGCGGCTGATCGCCGGCCAGGAGCCGCCGGACGAGGGCACCGTGACCGTCTCGGCCGGTGCGCACGGCGGCGTCGGCCACCTCGGGCAGACCCCGGTACCGCCCGGGGCGCGCACCGTCCAGCAGTTCATCGACGAGGCGCTCGCCGGACTGCGCCGCATGGAACGACGCCTGCGCGAGCTGGAGTCGGACCTCGCCGAGGAACGGATGGCCGAGTACGGCGACCTGCTCACCGCCTACGTGAGCACCCGGAAGAACCGGCGCCGAAGAAGTCAGCCGATGCGCCGGCCACCGGACGAACCGGAACCGGCGAAGTCGCCGACAGCACTGAAACCCCTCGACGGACGGAGTGAACCGGCATGAGCGGAACGAGACTCACCGTCGAGGAGATCGGCCTCCCTGCCGCCGGCGCGGACGCGGGGGCGGGCCCGTACGGCATCACCACGGGCCCCGACGGCGCGCTGTGGTTCACCCTCGTCCACGCGGGCTCGATCGGCCGACTGGAGTTGCCCGCACGCGAGTTCAGCTTCCACGACCTGGGCGCCCCGGGCAGCGGCCCGACCGTCATCGCCCCCGGCCCCGACGGCGCGCTGTGGTTCTGCCGCACGCGGGACCACAGCATCGGCCGTATCGGCACGGACGGCGGTCTGCGTCAATTCGCCCTGCCCGAACCGGAGTCGGGCCCGTACGGCATCACCGCCGGCCCCGACGGCGCGCTGTGGTTCACCGAGACCACGGCGAACCGGATCGGCCGCGTCACCGTCGACGGCGAAGTGACCGGCTTCCCGCTGCCCGTGCCCGGGGCCTTCCCGTCCGTCATCACCGCGGGACCGGACGGCGCACTCTGGTTCACGCAGAACCAGGCCGACTCCGTCGCCCGCATCACCACGGCAGGCGAGATCACGTCGTTCCGGCTGCCGACGAAGGGCGCGGCCCCGGTGGGAATCGCCGCCGACGCGCGGCGTGGCACGGTCTGGTTCGCGGAGATCGGAGCGGGTGCGATCGGCCGGATCACGGTCTCGGGCGACCTCACGGAATTCCCGCTGCCG
This sequence comes from Streptomyces sp. CNZ301, assembly GCF_004217425.1. Taxonomy (NCBI): domain Bacteria; kingdom Bacillati; phylum Actinomycetota; class Actinomycetes; order Kitasatosporales; family Streptomycetaceae; genus Streptomyces; species Streptomyces sp. CNZ301. The sequence continues at coordinate 5,021,394 of NZ_SHLG01000001.1, read as the reverse complement.
GACGCGTCCTCACGCCCGCACGCGGTCGCCGTGGACGCGGCGGGAGCATGCTGGTTCACGGAGTGGGGCGCCAACCGCGTCGGCCGAATCGCGCCCGACGGCTCCCTCACCGAGGCCGGATTTCCCACCCCTGCCGGCGAACCGCACGGCCTCACCGTCGGCCCCGACGGCGCGGCCTGGACAGCCCTGGAATCGGGCGCGCTGGGCCGGGTCACCGCCTCCGACCAGCGATGACGTCACCCTTTCGCATGAAGCACGCACGATTCGTGCGAGTACGCTGAAGACGTCGACGACGATGCGGCTCATGGGAGCAGTGATGAGTGCCGAGCCCGAGTACGAATGGCCCCGTCCCCCGGAGGGGGGTTACACGGCCGAAGACCTCGACCGGCTGCCGAATCTGCCTCCTCACACGGAGCTGATCGACGGGAGCCTCGTTTTCGTGAGTCCGCAAGCTTACTTTCACATGCGCGCGATCCGAGTACTGGAGAAGCACTTTCTCCGCTGCGCTCCGCCGGAGGTGGAAGTGATCCGGGAGATGACGGTGACGCTGGGCCGCGCCAACCGTCCGGAGCCGGACATCATGCTGGTGCACGCAGAAGCCGTTACAGGACCCGAGCAGACTTCCTACCGGCCCGAGGACGTGATCCTCGCCGCCGAGGTCGTCTCCCCGGACTCGGTGGACCGGGACCGTGAGACCAAGCACCGCAAGTACGCCGCGGCGGGGATCCGCCACTTCTGGCGCGTGGAGAACGACGGGGGCCGCGCCGTCGTGTACACCTTCGAGCTGGAACCCGCCACCCTCACCTACGCGCCCTCCGGCGTGTACCACGACGAACTCAAGGTCACGGTCCCGTTCCCCGTCGACATCGATCTCTCGGAAGTGCAGGCGCCGAACCGCTGACGCGGTCGGAGAAGGCCGCGGCTCGCGGACCACATGCAGGACGAGCGCGGAGGCCGACGGTCGGACGAGTGCGGAGGCCGACGGCAAAGCCGGCCTCCGCACTCGCGAGTCCCCCATTTTTTGCGAGTCGCGGTCTTGCGAGTCCCGCGCGCGACGAGCTCCGCGCCCTTGAGTGCACCGCCTCCAGCGGCTCTCAACTCCCTGCGCCCGCAGCGGAATTCAGCAGAAGCCCCGACGGCAGAGGCCCGATGTGGGCCTTCGCTCACAGCCGCAGCAGACGCTCCGTCGCCTCCTTGTACTGGCGCAGGGCGAGGCGCAGTTCCTCGGTCTCCGCTCCCGATTCGGGGCCGGCGGCACGCGACGCGCCCTGCCATGGCTCACGCAGCACGCGTCGGCGATGCGTCAGCGCGTTCTCGAGGTGACGGGCGGCCTCTTCGAAGACGCCGTCGGCATCCTCCACGGCGCGGCGTGGCCCCTCCACGAACCCGCTGACCGCATGGTGCAGACGGGCGGTTAGGCGGTCGCGCTCGTCACGGTCCAGCAGCGGCACCGTGCCGTCCTCCGTCGCCCACCGCTCCTCGGGCCGCGCCTGCCGGTGAGGCTCCGCCGACCTCGGCGGCACGAAATCGTGGCCCGGCCCCGCGCCCGCGGCCGCCGCGTCCGCGGGCGCGTCCGGCGGAACCGGAGGCGCAGCCGGATTCGCCGACGACGGCGTCCCCTCCCGCGACCCCGGATCAGCGGCCACATCCGGCCGAACCGGCGGAGCAGGCGCGGCAGGCGGGGGAGGCGGGGGACTAGCGGAGGCGGACACGCCCTCCCGAGAGCCACGGTCGGTGAATTCGTGAGAGGTCACGAGGCCTCACTTCCCTTGGTGTGCCGACGGGTGGAGAACAGCGATCCGCGAGGTGCCCCGGCAGGGCCCCCGGCAGTCAGCGGGCGGCGTGCACGCGGCCTGCGTGCGCCGCGCCCGGTGTGCCCCGCGTACACGGGCCTTTCGGTCACCAACGCGTCGAAGAACGCGCGGCTTTGCAGCATCGCCTCCCGCATCTCCTCCGTGCCGGCGGTGCCGCTCGTCGCGGCGGCGCTCAGCCGCCGGTAGCCGTCGAGGTGGGACGCGTGATGGACGGACAGCGCGTCGACGTGCGCCTCACGGCGTTCCGGCCCGGGGAACCCCCGGGCCTGGGCCAGACCGCCGAGCAGTTCGTGCACCTCGGCGAGGGCCTGCTGCGGAGACTCCACGAAGCGTTCCTGCGCTGCCGACCAGCGGCCGAGGTAGTGCTCACGCAGCTCAGGGGAGAGCGGCTGAGGGGCCAACGAACCGTATTCGCGTACGCGTTGGCCGAGCTCGCGGTCCGCGGCCCTGGTGTCGCCGTTGTGGCGGGCGAGCACGCGGTCGTACTCGGGCCCGAAGCGATTCCGGAGGCCGCCGCCGAGTCCGCGTCTGCGTGCGCTCGTGAAGAGCACACCGGCGACGACTACGGCGAGGGCCACTGCAAGGACGATGATCACAACCGTGGACACGATGTTCCCACCCCGAGTTCCCGTCTTGTGGCGGTCAGTTCGAGCCCGGGTAGCCGCACCGACCTGCCGCAAACTCCGGATTCCGCCGGCGCCGGAGCGGATCATGGATCCATGAGTCGTGGCAGGGGCACATGAGCGGCATGGATGCACAGACCAACGAACGCGGAGCACGCGAACGTCCCACGGCGCCACGCGCCGTGGCCTTCTGGCTGGTGGCGGCCGCCTTCACGGTGACGATGCTGGGGACGACCCTGCCCACCCCGCTGTACGTGCTCTATCAGCGGGAGCTCCACTTCTCCACGCTGATGGTCACCGTCGTCTTCGCGACGTACGCGGCCGGGGTGCTGGCGGCACTTCTGCTCGTCGGCCATGTCTCGGACGAGATCGGGCGCCGCCGGACGCTTCTGCCGGGGCTCGCCCTCGCGATGCTCAGCGCCGTCGTCTTCCTCGCCGCGGAGGACCTGAGCCTCCTGTTCGTGGGACGGCTGCTGTCCGGCCTGTCGGCGGGTGTCTTCACCGGTACGGCCACCGCTGCCCTCGTCGACCTGGCCGACAGCAGGAACACCGGACGGGGCACCCTGGTGGCAACCGTCGTGCAGATGGGCGGTCTGGGCAGCGGACCGCTGCTGGCAGGTGTGCTCGCCGAGTTCGCGCCGGAGCCGCTGCGGCTGCCGTACGCCGTCCACCTGGTGCTGCTCCTGCTGGTGGCCGCCGGAGTGTGGTTCATGCCGGAACCGGTCGAAGGCGTGGTGCGGCGTCCACGGATGAGGGTGACGAAGCCCGGGGTTCCGCAGGAGATGCGCGGCACCTTCGTACGGGCGGGCATCGCGGGGTTCGCGGGGTTCGCGGTGCTGGGACTCTTCACGGCCGTCTCCCCGTCCTTCATGGGGAAGCTGCTGGGGATGGACGACCTCGCACTGGAAGGCGGGGTGATCTTCACGGTTTTCGCTGCGTCCGCGGTCGGCCAGATCGTGCTGGTGCCACGGTTCGGCCGGGCGTCCCAGCAGCTGGGCTGTGCGGGGCTCGTCCTCGGCATGGGACTGCTGACGGCGGGGTTCGCCACGCGGTCGTTCGCGCTTCTCGTGGCCGGAGGCGTCGTCGCGGGGCTCGGTCAGGGCATGAGCTTCCGTGCCGGACTGGCGGCCGTCAACGCCGAGGCTCCGGTCGCCCGGCGCGCCAATGTGGCCTCGACGTACTTCGTCGTCCTCTATGTCGCCCTGTCCCTGCCCGTGATCGGCGTGGGCCTGGCGGTCGATCTGGTCGGGCTGCAGGCGGCGGGCATCGCGTTCAGTGTGCTCGTCGCGGTGCTCGCGGGGTCCGTACTGGCGGCGCTGCTGCGCGCGGGACGGCGCGCCCGCGCCTCCTGACGCTCCCTCAGCGGCTGTTGCGAGGACCGGCCTCCGGTTCAGGACGGCGGCGCGCTCGGCTCCGCTCCACCAGGGCTCGCGGGAGCATGCTCGGCCAGTGAGACGTCCGTCAGCCGGGACTCCTTGGAGTACAGGAACGCCACGAGGGAGATCGCCGCCGTCGCCGCCATGTAGAGCGCGACGAGCCACGGGTCACCGTCCGCGTATCCCAGCAGCGCCGCCGCGATGAACGGCGAGAACCCGGCGAGCGCGGCACCCGTCTCGCGTGAGGCCGCGAAGCCGGTGTAGCGCACGCGGGCCCCGAACAGCTCGGCGTAGAAGACCGGTTGGACGGCGATCATCGGCGCCAGCCCAAGCGAGGTGGCCACGATCATCGCCAGCCAGATGACGACGGGCACGCCGGTGTCGAGCAGCAGGAAGAACGGGTACGCGAACAGGCCGGTGAAGACGACGCTGAACAGGTTGAGCGGCCTGCGTCCGATCCGGTCCGACAGCGCGCCGTACACCGGCTGAAGCGCGATCACGACCAGCCCGAAGGAGATCACCCCGGTCAGGGCGACCCACTTGGGCTGCTCGACCTGCACCGTCAGATAGGAGACGGAGAAGGTGGCGTAGATGTAGACGACCGAGGTGTCGCAGATGTGCGCGCCGACGCCCACCAGGAAGCTGCGCGGATAGCGGCGCAACGCCTCCCGCACCGGCAGTTTCACGACGCTGCGGTCCTCCTTCATCCGCTGGAACACAGGGGATTCGGCCACGCGCAGCCGCAAGTAGAGCGAGACGCCGATCAGTACGAAGCTGAACAGGAACGGCAGCCGCCATCCCCAGCTCAGCCGGCTCGCTTCCGGAAGCATCCCGACGAACAGGAAGACGACCATCCCCAGTACGAGCCCTGCCTGCACACCCATCTGAGCGAACGAGGCGTAGAACCCCCGCTTACCGGCCGGGGCGTGCTCGGCGAGCAGCGTCGAGGCACCGCCGAACTCGGCGCCCGCGCCGAGCCCTTGGCACACCCGCATCAGCGTGAGCAGCACGGGCGCCGCCACACCGATCGAGGCGTACGGGGGCAGAAGTCCGATGAATCCGGTGGACAGGCCCATGACCAGCGTGGTCAGGACGAGAGTGGAGCGCCTTCCGATGCGGTCGCCGAGTGCTCCGAAGAGGAAGCCCCCCACGGGGCGGAAGACGAAGCCGACTCCGAAGGTCGCCAGACCGATCAGCGTTCCTGCGGCCGGGTCGTCCTGGACGAAGAACAGGTCGTTGAAGACCAGCACGACGGCCGTGCCGTAGATGAAGAAGTCGTACCACTCGAGCGCGGTGCCGATGACCGACGCGCTGACGACGCGCCGCAGCTCGCGGTCGGTCCGCATGCTTCTGGACGCCGGCACGGGTGCGGAGCCGGCCGCGGGACCGGACGCGGGTGTGGTGGGGTTCGTGGTCGTGGGGGGTGGTGGTTCCTCGGACATGGCCGTCTCGATTCATCCGTCCCTGCCGCCTTGGCCGCCACGGACCGGCACACCGGCAGACCACCACGCCATCGTTCTGCGTGGCGGAATCGTGTTCCGGAAACCGGCCCGGGGTTCCGTGATGCTGCCACAGCCCTCCATGACTGTGAACCCGCACGGGCCCGTCGAAGGCGAACTCGCCGCGCTCACCGGTGCGTCCGGTGGCCGGCGCCTCGCAGCACCGGGCCCGCTCCGCGAGGCACAACCCCGCACCGCACCGCTGCCTAGACTGGGCCGATGGCCAGCGACCGGCACCGCACAGCGGCGGACAAGACACTCGACGTGCTGGAGGCCCTGGCCGATCACCGGAGCGTCGCGGAGATCTCCGAGGCCACATCGCTGCCCAAGCCCACCGTCCACCGCATCCTCCAGACGCTCGTCGAACGCGGCTTCGCCCGCTCCCTCGGCCGCGGCAGCTACGCGAGCGGGCCCCGCGTCCTGGCCCTCGTCGGCAGCCACCAGCGCGAGGGCGACCTGCCGGACCAGGCCCGGCCGGTGCTGGAGGCGCTGCGCGAGGAGACGGACTGGACCGTCCACTTCGCGCTGCTCAGCGGCGACGAGGCGCTCTACGCGGCCAAGTTGGAGGCCGACAAGCCCTACCGGCTGGCCTCGCGCGTCGGCATGAGCCTCGCGCTGCACTCCACCTCCGTGGGCAAATCCGTGCTCGCCACGCTGCCCGACGAGACGGTGCTCACCCTGCTCAAGCGCACCGGGATGCCCGCGCGCACGGAACGCACGCACACCGATCCGGAAAAGCTCCTCGGCGAACTGTCCGCCGTGCGGGAACGCGGTTACGCGGAGGACCGTGAGGAGAACGAGACGGGCGTCGTCGCCGTCGGAGCTCCCGTCTTCGACCACTCGGGAGCGGCCGTCGGCGGCATGAGCGCCGTCACGCTGAGCAGCTTCACCGACGAGACGTCACTCGCCCGGTGCGGGCAGGCCGTTGCCGGTGCCGCGAAGCGCTTCTCGCTGACGCTCGGCGCACCGCCGCACCGGAGCGGGCTCGCCCCTCGAAGGGCCTGACGGACCTGGACGCACCGTGCGCCGGCATGTGAACACGAGGAAGAACGGCAGGTGCCATGGCCACCGACCATGAGTGGGACGAGATGCTGTTCTCCGGCACGGCCGCCCACTACCAGCGGGGAAGGCTGCCCTACGCGCCCGGGCTGGCGGACGCTCTCGCCGATGCCCTGAACCTCGACGGACGCGGCCGGCTCATCGACGTGGGGTGCGGGCCGGGCACCCTCGCTCTCCTCCTGGCGCACCTGTTCGGCGAAACCGTCGGCGTCGACCCGGACAGCGGGATGATCGCCGAAGCCGCGCGGAACGCCGCCGGGCGCGGACTGTCCGCGAAGGTCCGGTGGGTACGGGCCCGGGCCGAGGAACTGCCCGCGGGACTGGGCACGTTCACCGTCGCGACGTTCGGCCAGTCCTTCCACTGGATGGACCGTGATGCCGTGGCGGCCACCGTCAAGGGCATGCTCCGGCCGGGCGGGGCGCTGGTGCACATCTCCGACCTGAAGACGGAGACCCGGAGCGTCGAGGGCCTTGCGCACCCGGCGGTTCCCCGGTCCGCCGTCGAGGAACTGGTCAGGGACTACCTGGGACCGGTCCGGCGAGCCGGCCGGGGCCTGCTGCCGCAGGGAACACCCGGCAACGAGGCCGCCGTGTTCACCAGGGCGGGATTCTCCGGCCCGCGGCGCCTCGTCGTTCCCGGCGGGCAGGCGCTGGAACGCACCTCCGACGACGTCGTCGCGGAGGTGTTCTCCATGTCGTTCTCCGCTCCACATCTCTTCGGCGCGCGCCGCGACGACTTCGAGGCGGACCTGCGCCGCCTGCTTCGGGCGGCGTCGCCCTCGGAACGGTTCTGCGAACGCCGGCCGAGCACCGAAGCGTTCGTCTGGTGGAGAGACCCGGCCGGTCAGCCATCCCGTCCCACGGCGTGACCCGCCCCGCGAAGGCCGGTTCGGTCGGGCACCGGGGCACAGGCGAGACCACCGGGGCGGCCCGGGCCGACGTTGAACCCGGGACGCTTCTCGGGCAGGCTGTGAGGCGTCCGCGCCTCCCGGCCACGGACGTCGAGCGAGGCGAGGAGGGCGAGGTGGCACACAGCGCGGACCGCGTACACCGTCCGGCCCCCGTGCACCGCCGCTCGCCCTCCTCACCGGCCGGCGCACGGCCCCGCCCGCGCCGGCAGGCGGGTCTGCCGGCGAGCGTGCCCGGCGTCCTGCTCGCGGTGCTGCTCGCCCTGTTCGGCGGCTCCGCGGCGGTGCAGCACCAGCCGGGCGCCCACGACTTCCGGTCCGCCGGCCAGTCGGTCGGTACGCACCACCAGGACCCGCCGCAGCATCTCCGGACGGCGGTCGCGCATCCGGCGCACGCCGCCACTCAGGCTCCCCTCCCGCTGCTTCCCGCGGTCGGACACGACGGCTCGCAGAAGCAGCCCGGCCATGTACTGCCGGAGCGCCCGCAGCTCTCCACCGCCGACCTCACGCACCGCTCGCCGCGCCAAGGACGCGCTCCCCCGGCCCGCACAGGCATCTGAGCTCCGACCGAAACGGCACCCGGCAGCCGCATTCCTGCGCACGCCGGTGCCGTCATCCTCACCACCGCGGTCCCTGAAGCGACCCGGTGTGCCTGTGCAGGAGGCAGAACCCCATGACTCGCGCCCACAAGGTGCGGGCGGTGATCGCGCTTGCCGTGATGGCTCTCTCCGCGGTCCTCGCCCTGACCCAGCAACCCCGCCTCGGCATCGACCTGCGAGGCGGAACCCAGATCGTCCTGGAGTCCCGTGACTCCGCGACAGCGAAAGCGACACCCGCCGGCACCGACGACACGATGGAGGTCCTGCGACGGCGCGTCGACGCGCTCGGAGTCGCCGAACCCAGCCTCGTACGCTCCGGCGACAACCGCATCATCGTCGAACTCCCCGGCCTTCAGGACGCGAAGGAGGCGACCGAGGTCCTCGGGCGCACCGCGCAGCTGACCTTCCGCCCCGTCACGGGCGCTCCGCAGGGAAACGGCTCCAGGACCGGTGGCGGTGACGCGCTCACCGACGAGTCGGGCAGGCCGGTGCGGCTGGGCGCCACCGCCATCACGGGTGACGAGGTGAAGTCCGCCCGAGCCGCCGTCGATCCGCAGCGCGGCTCCGGCTGGTTCATCGACCTCGGCTTCCGCGACAAGGGCAAGGAACGCTGGGCGGACCTGACGGGCAAGGCCGCGTGCAATCCGGTCGGGGACCCGCAGCGCCGCGTCGCGATCGTGCTCGACAAGAAAGTCATCTCGTCACCGCAGATCGACCCGTCGGTCTCCTGCGGACACGGCATCGCCGGTGGGAACACGCAGATCACAGGGGACTTCAGCGAGGACGAAGCGAAGGAGCTGGCCACGCTGATCGAGGGCGGCGCCCTCCCCCTGCCGGTCGAGGTGATCGAACACCACACCGTCGGCCCCACGCTGGGTGCCGAGGCGATCGAGGACAGCGCCTGGGCCGCCGCGATCGGAGTGCTGCTCACGTCCGGGTTCGTCGTCTGCGTCTACCGGCTGTTCGGCGCGCTCACGGCCGTGGGCCTGCTGTGCTACGGGCTGACCGCCTACTCCGCGCTGCTGGCGTTCGGCGCCACCCTCACGCTGCCGGGCCTCGCCGGCTTCGTCCTCGCGATCGGCATGGCCGTCGACGCGAACGTGCTCGTCTTCGAACGGGCCCGCGAGGAGTACGCGTACGGACGCGGCAGAAGCCTGCGCACCGCCTCGGCGAAGGGGTTCCGCGGTGCGTTCGGCGCGATCGCCGACTCCAACGTCACCACCCTTCTCGCCGCCCTGCTGCTGTTCACACTCGCCTCGGGGCCGGTGCGCGGCTTCGGCGTGACGCTCTCCATCGGGGTGCTCGCCTCGATGATCAGCGCGCTCGTCGTCACGAGAGTGCTGGTGGACTTCGCCGTCAACCGCCGTGCCGTCCGCGCCCATCCGCGGATCTCGGGCCTGGCCGGGCTGGGACAAGTACGGACCCGTCTGACGAAACGGAATCCGGACTGGATGCGGCACGGCAGAAGGCTGCTCGCGGTGTCGGCCGCGGCCGTCGTCCTCGCGGTGGGGGGAATCGTGCTGCGCGGGCTGGACTTCGGCGTCGAGTTCACCGGCGGGCGGCTCGTGGAGTACTCGACGAGCCGCGCGGTCGATCCGGAGGCCGCTCGCGCGGCGCTCACGGACGCGGGCCTGCCGGACACCGTCGTGCAGAGCTCCGGGTCGGGCGGTGAGAGCGGCGGTCACGAGATCACCGTCCGGTCCGAACAGCTCACCAACGACCAGGCGGAGACGGTCCGTTCGACGCTGGACGGCCTGGGAGGCGACGCCGAGAAGGTGCGCGACGAACTGTTCGGGCCGAGCCTCGGCGACGAGCTGCGGCGGCACGCACTGATCGCCCTCGGAGTCGCGCTGGGCGCCCAGCTGCTCTATCTGGCCTTCAGGTTCCGGTGGACGTTCGGTGCGTCGGCCGTTCTCACACTCGCCCATGACGCGGTGATCCTCGTCGGCGCCTTCGCATGGCTCGGGAAGCCCGTCGACGGAGTGTTCCTGGCCGCGCTGCTGACCGTGATCGGCTACTCGGTGAACGACTCCGTCGTCATCTTCGACAGGGTCCGCTCCGAATGGCACGGGCAGGGGACCGGCCGGGGGAAGGAGCAGGGCCACGGGCCCGGAAACGGCGTGCGGAGGCCGACGCTGAAGCCATCCTTCCGGAGCGTGGTCAACAACGCGGTCGTCCAGACGGTGCCGCGCACCCTCAACACCGGCATGGGCGCGCTGTTCATCATCGCCGCGCTCGCGGTGCTCGGCGGAGACTCGCTCGGCGACTTCGCCCTGGCACTGCTGATCGGCATCGTCGTGGGCTCGTACTCGTCGCTGTTCGTCGGTGCGCCGCTCGCCGTCGAACTCGAGGCCCGCGCGCACACTCCGCCCCGGCCCGGAGGTAACGGGCCCGGGCCCGCGCCATCGAGAACCCGCCGCGCAGCACACGACAACGGAGCGCGCGTCTGAGAAGGCGCTCCCCTCGGCGCCGAACAGACGCCGCACGCACGCCGAGGGCGGCACCCCTTCCGGGATGCCGCCCTCGGTCCGTTCCGTGCCGGGAGGCAGCCGTCCTCCTCGTGGAGCGGACTCCGATCGCTGCGCGATCAGAAGTCCATGCCACCGCCCATGCCACCGGTCGGGTCGCCGGCACCCGCGGCGGCCTTCTCCGGCTTGTCGGCGATGACGGCTTCCGTCGTCAGGAAGAGCGCCGCGATGGAGGCGGCGTTCTGCAGCGCGGAACGCGTCACCTTCGCGGGGTCGTTGATGCCCTCGGCGAGCATGTCGACGTACTCCCCGGTGGCGGCGTTCAGGCCGTGACCGGGCTTGAGGTTGCGCACCTTCTCCGTCACGACGCCGCCCTCGAGACCGGCGTTGATCGCGATCTGCTTGAGCGGGGCCTCCAGCGCGAGCTTGACGGCCTGCGCGCCGGTCGCCTCGTCGCCTTCCAGCTCCAGCTTCTCGAAGACGCTGGAAGCCTGGAGCAGAGCCACGCCACCACCGGCGACGATGCCCTCCTCGACGGCGGCCTTGGCGTTGCGCACCGCGTCCTCGATGCGGTGCTTGCGCTCCTTCAGCTCCACCTCGGTGGCGGCACCGGCCTTGATGACGGCGACGCCGCCGGCGAGCTTGGCCAGACGCTCCTGGAGCTTCTCGCGGTCGTAGTCCGAGTCCGAGTTCTCGATCTCGGCACGGATCTGCGCGACGCGGCCGGCGACCTGGTCGCTCTCACCCGCGCCGTCGACGATCGTGGTCTCGTCCTTGGTGATGACGACCTTGCGGGCGCGGCCCAGCAGCTCCAGACCGGCGTTCTCAAGCTTGAGGCCGACCTCTTCGGAGATGACCGTGCCGCCGGTGAGGATGGCGATGTCACCGAGCATCGCCTTGCGGCGGTCACCGAAGCCCGGAGCCTTCACGGCGACGGACTTGAAGGTGCCGCGGATCTTGTTGACGACGAGCGTGGAGAGGGCCTCGCCCTCGACGTCCTCGGCGATGATCAGCAGCGGCTTGCCCGACTGCATGACCTTCTCCAGCAGCGGAAGGAGGTCCTTCACGTTGCTGACCTTGGAGTTGACGATGAGGATGTACGGGTCCTCGAGCTCCGCCTCCATGCGCTCCATGTCGGTGGCGAAGTACGCGGAGATGTAGCCCTTGTCGAAGCGCATGCCCTCGGTGAGCTCCAGCTCGAGCCCGAAGGTCTGCGACTCCTCGACGGTGATGACGCCTTCCTTGCCGACCTTGTCCATCGCCTCGGCGATGAGCTCACCGATCTGCGGGTCGCCGGCGGAGATGGAGGCCGTGGAAGCGATCTGCTCCTTGGTCTCCACGTCCTTGGCCTGCTCCAGCAGGGCGGCGGAGACGGCCTCGGTGGCGCGCTCGATGCCGCGCTTGAGCGCCATCGGGTTGGCGCCGGCGGCCACGTTGCGCAGGCCTTCCTTGACGAGCGCCTGGGCGAGGACGGTCGCGGTCGTCGTGCCGTCACCGGCGACGTCGTCCGTCTTCTTCGCGACCTCCTTGACCAGCTCGGCGCCGATCTTCTCGTAGGAGTCCTCGAGCTCGATCTCCTTGGCGATGGAGACACCGTCGTTGGTGATCGTGGGGGCGCCCCACTTCTTCTCCAGCACGACGTTCCGGCCCTTGGGGCCGAGCGTGACCTTGACGGCGTCGGCGAGCTGGTTCATCCCGCGCTCGAGGCCGCGCCGTGCCTCCTCGTCGAACGCGATGATCTTGGCCATGTGAAGTGGTCCCTCCCGGACTGGGGATCCCCCTGCACAACCAGGGGACGGATATACCGGACCGCGCTGGCGCCCGCGACGGACGGCCCTCGGCCGCGTGGTTCCTTGCTCCACCCGGCGAGCGGGCCTCACCGACCCGGTCCTTGACTGTCACTCTCACTCGGAGAGTGCTAACGCAATGATTAGCACTCGACCCCTGCGAGTGCAAGCGCCCCCAGGACATCACACCGAGCCGGGGAGGGCGCAACCGATCGGTCCGGGGAGTGGTCCCGCCGGTCCGGGCGCGCCGCGCGGCCGGATCCGCGACGGAAGCGGAAGGGCGGGCAGCACAGAAGGGCCGTACCCCTCACGGGGCACGGCCCTACTTACGGCTGTGGTTACGGCTGTTGCAGCTCTGCGCAGTGTTGCGGGTGCTCAGGCAGTCACACGGACCATGTCCGCCTGCGGCCCCTTCTGACCCTGCGAGATCTCGAACTCGACCCGCTGTCCTTCGTCCAGGGTGCGGTAGCCGTCCATCTGGATCGCGCTGTAGTGGACGAACACGTCCGCACCACCGTCGACCGCGATGAAGCCGTATCCCTTCTCCGCGTTGAACCACTTGACGGTGCCCTGAGCCATCCCTAACTCCCCTATTACTGGCCCTTGCACGGGCCCGCACTTCGCGAGCCCGGGTCAGACCTCACCTCCTGAACAACCCCGCAGGCGTGCGGAGTCGTACACCGGAAGGCGTCGACCGCGGCTGAATGTATCTGCACGGACGCCCTCTGCAACAGGTCACGAGGGCGAGAAATCTGAGCACCGACGGAGGGCCCAAAAGCCCGCAATCCCCGAGGAAGCGGGGCAAGCAAGGCCGGGCATAGCGCGCCAACACGACAATTGCCGCCCCGAATTCGGGCACAACTTGTCGCGTTCTCATATGCTGCCGGCATACGCCGGGTGAGTCGTCGGGGGGGGGATTGGCCGCAACCCTATCGCGTCCCCACACGCGGAACCGCCCCCTCCGTTTCGCTCACTTGTTCCCGGAGAAGGCGGTTCGACAGTAGGGGACGGCAGGCCCCGGCAAGGGGCCTTCACCGACCTCTCACGAGACCTCAGCAGCCCCCGGCGACCGCGGGAATGATCGAGACGCCGGCACCGTCCGGCGTCGGCGTCTGGAGACCCTGCTCGAAGCGGACGTCGTCGTCGTTCACGTAGACGTTGACGAAACGGCGCAGGTTGCCCGCGTCGTCGAGCACCCGGGCGCCGATTCCGGTGTGGTTCTTCTCCAGATCGGTCAGCACCTCGGAGAGGGTCGCCCCCTCGGCGCTCACCTCTGCCTGCCCGCCGGTGTAGGTACGCAGGATGGTCGGGATACGGACGTTCACGCTCATGATGCGAGACCAGCCTCTCGGAAGGAGTCCAGGTTGGGACGGATGACGGCGGACGGTCCGGTGGTCGGGGCCACCGCGTCCAGGGTCTTCAGGCCGTCGCCCGTGTTGAGGACGACGGTGGTGAGGGACGGGTCGAGCTTCCCCTCCTCGATCAGTTTCCTCGTGACGCCGACGGTCACTCCGCCGGCGGTCTCGGCGAAGATCCCCTCGGTCCGCGCCAGCAGCTTGATCGCGTCGACGATCTGCTGGTCGTCGACGTCCTCCACGGCGCCGCCCGTACGGCGCGCGATGTCCAGCACGTACGGCCCGTCGGCGGGGTTGCCGATGGCCAGCGACTTGGCGATCGTCGCCGGGCGGACCGGACGCACGACGTCGTGCCCGTCCTTGAAGGCGCGGGAGACCGGCGAGCAGCCCTCCGCCTGCGCACCGAAAATCCTGTACGGCTTGTCCTCGACCAGGCCGAGGGCGATCAGCTCCTTCAGCCCCTTGTCGATCTTCGTGAGCTGGGAGCCGGAGGCGATGGGCACCACGAGCTGGTCCGGCAGCCGCCAGCCCAGCTGTTCACAGATCTCGTACGCGAGGGTCTTGGAGCCCTCGGCGTAGTACGGGCGCAGATTGACGTTGACGAAGCCCCATCCCTCGCCCGCGGGGTCGCCGATCAGCTCGGAGCAGAAACGGTTCACGTCGTCGTAGTTGCCCTCGATGCCGACCAGTTCGCCGCCGTAGACGGCCGCCATGACGACCTTGCCCTGCTCCAGGTCGTGCGGGATGAACACGCAGGAGCGCATCCCCGCCCGGGCGGCCGCGGCGCCGACGGCGCCCGCGAGGTTGCCCGTCGAGGAGCAGGAGAGGGTCGTGAAGCCGAAGGCGCGGGCCGCCTCCACGGCGATGGCCACGACACGGTCCTTGAAGGAGTGCGTCGGGTTGCCGGAGTCGTCCTTGATGTGCAGGGAGCCCGTGACGCCGAGCTCACGCGCAAGCCGGTCGGCCCGGACGAGCTTGGTGAAGCCGGGATTGGTGTTGGGCTTCGTGGCCACGTCAGCGGGAACCGGCAGCAGCGGCGCGTAGCGCCAGATGTTGTCCGGACCGGCCTCGATGCGTTCACGGAGCGCCGCTGACCCTGAAGTGCCGCCGCCGGGGAACTCGTACGCGATCTCCAGCGGCCCGAAACACGCCTCACAGGCGAAGACCGGACCGAGGGGGATGCGCTCCCCGCACTCGCGGCAGGAGAGCGCTGCGGCGGGGCCGAGCGCGGCGCCTGCTCCGGTGGAGTCGGCGAGCGTGCTGGCGGCAGCTTGAACAGCCATGATTCGGCGAGGCCCTTTCTCCTCATCTTCCTCGTGACGTATCTCGCCACGAGACGGAATTGGCACCTTCCCGAGCCGGGAGCCTCGCTTCACGACGTACTGCGCGAGACCGGCCGGAGGGTTGCCGGGGCTTCAACGGGCCGTTCCCTCTGCCCCTCTGGATGAGCGGTGTGAAGTTGTGAGGCGGGGTGGTCGAGCGCGCCGGGCCGGGCCCGGCATGCGATCGCCGTCCGCGTTGTTCAAGACTGTAACCGACAGGCCTGCGCATCGAGACAGGCGTCCGTACCGCGAGATGGATCACAAGGGGGGCCGCGTGCTGGAGGAAGTCGGGCAGTGGCTGAGGCACCGGTCGTACTCGTCGGCCGGCCGGCCTCTGCCCGAGCTGCTGGCGGCGAAGCGGCACACCGGGTCCCGGGTGAGCGTCGTGCTGCCCGCGCTGAACGAGGAGCGGACCGTCGGCGGCATCGTGTCGGTGATCCGGCGCGAGCTGATGGCCGGCGCTCCCGCCCTCGTGGACGAGCTGGTGGTGATGGACTCCGGGTCCACGGACCGTACGGCCGAGGTCGCCGCCGCCGCGGGCGCGAGGGTCGTGCACCGTGACGAGGTGCTCCCGAGACTGCCCGCGCTGCCCGGCAAGGGTGAGGTGCTGTGGCGATCGTTGCTGGTGACGAGCGGCGACATCGTCTGCTTCGCGGACGCCGACCTGGAAGACTTCTCCGCCCGCTTCGTCTCCGGCGTCGTCGGGCCCCTGCTCACCGATCCGCGGCTGCGGCTGGTCAAGGCGATGTACGACAGGCCGCTCGGGGACGACCCGGCCGGCGGCGGGCGGGTCACGGAACTCGTCGCACGGCCCCTGCTCAACCTCCACTGGCCGCGGCTCGCCGGGTTCGTGCAGCCGCTCGGCGGGGAGTACGCGGCGCGGCGCACGCTGCTCGAGCAGCTGCCCTTCCCCGTCGGTTACGGCGTCGAACTGGGGCTGCTCGTCGACTCGTTGCACACCGCGGGCCTCGACGCCCTCGCGCAGGCCGACGTCGGCGTGCGGCGGCACCGGCACCAGGACGGGCAGGCGCTCGGCCGGATGGCCGCCGCGATCCACCACACGGCACAGCTCCGCCTGGCGCGGGGCAGCCACCTCGTCAGGCCGACGCTCACCCAGTTCGAACGGGGCGCCGGCCCCGGCGGGTTCGCGGCCCGCAGCCACGCCGTCGACACCGTGGAGCGACCACCGATGCGTGAGATGGCGGAGTACGCGGACCGCCGGGCGGCCTGAGCGGGGTCACGCGCGTCACGTTTGCGTGGATCCGGGCGCGGCTAAGCTCGGGCCATGGCCGTCGAACGCGCATCCCAGCAGACCCTGGCGGACGTACTGGTCGCGTCGAACCGGGGCCCCGTCTCGTACTCCGTCTCTGGGGGCACCTCCCAGGCCGGAGGCTCTGGGGGAGGATCGCTCTCCGCGAAGCGCGGCGGCGGTGGCCTCGTCTCGGGGCTCTCGGCCATCGCGAATGGGGCCTCCCCGCCGCAGGCAGGGGACGGTGCCGGCGGCGGCAACGCGGTGTGGGTGTGCGCCGCTCTCGGTGAGGGCGACCGGGAGGCGGTGCGCCGCACGGGCGGCAAGCCGGACCCGGCCGACACCGGCGGCCAGTCGGTACGGATGCTGGACATCCCCGAGGAGACCTTCGCCGACGCCTACAACGGCATCGCCAACTCCGTGCTCTGGTTCGTCCACCACATGCTCTACCAGACGCCTCTGGAACCGTCCTTCGACGCGGAGTTCGAGCGGCAGTGGGCGTCGTACGAGCGCTACAACGCGGCCTTCGCGCAGGCGCTGGACGAGGAGGCGGCGGAGGGTGCGACGGTACTGGTCCAGGACTACCACCTGACGCTGGTGCCCGGGCTGCTCCGCGAGCGCCGCCCCGATCTGCGCATCGGGCACTTCTCGCACACGCCGTGGGCGCCGCCGGACTACTACCGGATGCTGCCCGGCGCCGTCGCGCGTGAGGTCCTGCGCGGAATCCTGGGCACCGACCGCGCCGCGTTCCTCACGCGGCGCTGGGCGCGCGCATTCGCCGACTGCTGCGCGGACGTGCTGGGGGCGACCGTCGCCGAGGACGAGTCGACCGGCGAGCTGGAGATCAGCTGCGACGGCCGGACCACGCGCCTCGGAGTGCACGGGCTGGGCGCGGACGCGGAGTTCCTGAGGGAGCGCGCCGGGCGGGACGACGTCGAGGAGCGGATCGCCTTGCTGCGCGAGGAGGTCGGCAGCGACGGCGACGGGCGGCCGCGGCGCACCATCGTGCGGGTCGACCGCACCGAGCTGTCCAAGAACATCGTGCGCGGGCTGCACGCGTACAAGCGTCTGCTCGCGGACCGGCCCGAGTGGCGCGGGCGCGTCGTGCACCTCGCTCTGGCCTACCCCTCACGGCAGGACCTCGCGGTCTACCGCGACTACATGAGCGAGGTCTCGCGCGTCGCGGACGAGATCAACTCCACGTACGGGACGCCGGAGTGGACGCCGGTCGTGCTCTTCCTCAAGGACGACTTCGCGCGCTCGCTGGCGGCGTACCGCCTGGCCGACGTGGCACTGGTCAACCCGATCCGCGACGGGATGAACCTGGTCGCCAAGGAGGTCCCGGTCGTCTCCGACGACGGCTGCGCCCTGGTCCTCTCGCGCGAGGCGGGTGCTTACGCGGAACTCGGCGAGGACTCCTTCGTGGTCAACCCGTACGACATCGGGGACACGGCCCGGGCGCTGCACGAGGCGCTGACCCTGGAGCACGGCCGCCGGGCGGAGCGCACCAAGAGGCTGGCGGCGGCCGCGACGGCGACCCCCCCGACCCGCTGGTTCCTCGACCAGTTGCACGCGCTGCGCGACGCGTAGTACTCCGGGTGCCGCCGGTGTCCTGCGGGTCCTACGGGTCCTACGGGGTGCCGTCGAGGATGCGGAGCAGCACAGCTGCCTCCGCATGGAGCCGGGCGACGCGGTCCGCGTGGGCGGGCACCGTCAACTGCGCTGCGGCTTCCAGCCGTTCGGTGGCCTCGGCCCGCACGATGTCCGCCACCTTGCGCTCGCTCAGCTCACGCCGTACCGCCTCGGTGACACCGACGCCGACCGGTGACTGTTCGAGGGCCGGGCCGCGCGTCCCGGCTTCGTCCACAGGCACCGCTTCCGCGTTGTCGACGGCGGCGAGCGTGGCGCGCAGGGCGCTCACCGCGGCCTTGTCGCGGGCGCGCATCGCCTCCGGCAGGGCTTGACGCATACGAACACGCAGGGACATTCCGGGACCGTACGGCCCTGCTCGCGGCCCGGCAACCGGATATCCGGGCACGGGACACCGCGGGACCGGCCAGGCGGTCTCCGGGCGGACACCGCCGGACGGGCCCTAACCGCTCCGCTCCGTGAGGGAGTCGGCCAGTCCGCCCAGCAGCCCCACGAGACCGGCCGGCCCGTCGACGACGATGTCGGCCCGGTCGGCGACCTCTGGAACGGACTCGCCGGTGTCGCCGCCGCCGCTGCACACCAGCAGACCGGGCACGCCTTCGCCGCGCAGCTTCTCCACGGCCGCGAACGCGGCCAAATCGCCGAGGTCGTCGCCCGCGTAGAGCACGGACCCGGCGCCCACCTCCCGCAGGTGCTCGGTCAGCGCCGCGCCCTTGTCGACGCCGGGGGCGCGCAACTCCAGGACCATGCGGCCCGGTTCGACGACGAGACCGTGCCGGTCGGCCAGTTCGTGGAGCGGGGCGCGCAGCAGCTCGAAGGCGGCCACGGGATCGTCCGTGCGCCGCGTATGCACCGCCACGGCGCGGCCCTTGTCCTCCGTCCAGGTGCCCGGTGGGGCGCCCAAGACGTCCAGGAGCGCGGGCAGTTCGGCCCGTACGGCCTCGACACCGGGAGGCGGCGGCGCGGTGCTCAGCCTGCCCGTGGCGGCGTCCCAGCGCTCCGCCCCGTACGCGCCGAGCACGGTGAGGTGTTCCAGACCTTCGGCGCCGCCGAGGCCGCCCTGGCGGACCGCGGCCTCGGCCGGGCGTCCCGTCACGACGGCGACCGCGCACAGGCGCGGAGCGAGTCGGGAGAGCACCGGAACGGCGCCGGGATGTGCGCGGGCGTCGGCGGGGTCGGCGACGATCGGGGAGATGGTGCCGTCGAAGTCGAAGGCCACGAGGGCACGCCGGGGCTCCGAGAGGATCGCGGCGAGCCCCTCCCGGCCTGCGTCGGTACGGGGAGTCGGAACGTCGGCCATGCCGCGAGCCTACCCGTCGACGGGCGGCAGCCCGCGCGGCTCGATGCGCTCCTCGACGGCCGAGCCTCCCTCCCGCACGACGGCGTAGGCGGCCTTGCCCGGGATCTCGGTGACGGCCCCGTCCAGCCGCGTGCCGCGGTAGACGAGCCCCACTCCGTCGTCCGTGCAGTGCGAGGTGGGAAGGGTGCCGTCGGCGACGAGCCGGTGTATGAGGGGGCGGCGGCCCGGGTCGCTGTCGTAGTGCACCCCGTTGCCGTATGGCAGGAAGCCCAACGCGTCGGTGAGCGGGCGCAGTTCGGGGCCGAACGAGTCGGTGACACCGCCCTGGAACCAGCAGATCGACCCGGCGCTCACTCCGCTGAGCACCACGCCCGCCTCCCACGCGCGGCGCAGGACGCGGTCGAGGCCGTGCACGCGCCAGACGGCCAGCAGGTTCGCCACCGAGCCGCCCATGACCCATACGACGTCCTGAGCGAGGACCGTGCCCTCGACGTCCTCGACGTTGGGCATGGGGAAGAGGTTCAGCGGGGTGAGGTCGAATCCGGCCACCCGCGCGGCCTCGGCCATGCGCGCCGCGAAGTGCTCGGAGTCGCCGATCGCCGTCCCGATGTACAGGACGCGGGGGCGGCGGCCGTGCGCGCCGGACAGGTCCACCGCGTGGTGCACCAGCGCGTCGAAGAGCACCCGGCTGCGGGCGCCGGTGCGGTGCCCGCCGGAGGTGGCCAGGATGGTCGGCTCCGGAGCCGTCACGGCGCCGGGCCCCGTGGGGTGCGTGCTCCCGTCATGACGTCGACTCCCATCAGCGGCGGGCCCGTTGGGCTTCGCGGCGGCGGCGCAGCCGGTTGACGGTGACCGGGTCGTGGGCGAGGGCGCGCGGGTCGTCCAACAGCGCGTTGAGGAGCTGGTAGTAGCGCGTGGGCGACATCTCCAGCTGCTCGCGTATGGCGCGTTCCTTCATGCCGGGCCCGGACCAGCCGCGGCGTTCCACGGCGAGCACGGACAGGTCGCGCTCGGAGAGACCGGACCGCCGGCGCTCCTCCCCCACGGCCTCGCCCCCCTCCGCCGCGGCCCGCGGCACCTGCGCCGGAATACGCGAGCCGCCGTCCCCGGTCGGCTCGCCCGCCCCTGCCCGCTCGCCGCCTTCGGCCCGCACTTCGTCTCCGGTCCGCTCCTCGTCCCCGGCCTCGTGGCTCATGCGTCCAACCTAGCGCCGCATCAGCCAAGGTTCACCCCGCTCACCACCCTGGCACAGCCATCTGCTGCGTTGCCCGATCGCCCGAGCAGGCCCACTACGAGGCCGATCCGGCGCCTTGCAGCTGACAGCGCAAGGGCACCTCGCTACCGGGCGATCCACGGCTGACGCGGCACCAGCGCCGGGGGCCGGCACTCAGCGTGCCCGTGCCGCCGAGTCCTGCTCCTCCGCGCGGCGCTGGAGGGCGCCGAGCACGCCCACCGGGTCGGTGTCCGCGGCGACCGCCTTGCCGATGCTCCGCTTGATCTCCCCGCTCACCTTCGTCCACGAGACCTTGCCGACGGGGTAGAACTCGGCGGTTGAGAGCTCGTCCTGGAAATGCCGCATGGGCTTGTGCTCGCGGCGCTCGCGCATCTTCTCGTTCGCGGAGGTGGTCACCGGCAGCAGGTCGTAACGGTCGGCGAACGCGTAGTGGTTCTTCACCTCGAAGAGGAAGTCGAGGAAGCGGCCCGCCTCTTGGCGCCTGCCGTTCTTCTTGAAGGCCATCACCCAGTCCGCCACGCCGAGAGTGGAGGCCGACGGGCCGTCGGACCCCGGCGGCACCGCGGTCGCGAACTTCACGCCGCTGTACCGCACCCGCTTCAGCAGCGTCGGGTGGCCGTTGAGCATGCCCACCTCGCCTCGTACGAAGGCGTCGAAGAGCTCCTTGCGGTCGGTGCCGCCCGGGTCGTCGTTCGTCAGCTTCGGCCGTACGAGGCTGTCCCGCAGCCA
The DNA here is from genome assembly GCF_004217425.1 of Streptomyces sp. CNZ301. NCBI lineage: Bacteria > Bacillati > Actinomycetota > Actinomycetes > Kitasatosporales > Streptomycetaceae > Streptomyces > Streptomyces sp. CNZ301. Next base: position 5,000,422 of record NZ_SHLG01000001.1, on the reverse strand, counting down.
GTTGAAGGTCTTGATGTTCGCCGCGGCGTCGATCGTGTAGTTGCCGACCTTGTCGGTGTACGCGCCGCCGCCGCCGAGCATCCACATCAGGGCCTCGGCGGGTGCCTCTTCCGGCCCGAGCGGCAGCCCGTACGGGACCTTCACACCCGCGGCCTTCAACTTCTTGGCGGCGCGGGCCAGTTGCTCCCAGGTCCTGGGCGGTGAGTCCGGGTCGAGCCCGGCCCGCTCGAAGAGGGTCCGGTTGACGAACAGCAGCCGGGTGCTGGCGATGAACGGCATCCCGTACTGCACCCGCCGTACCTCGCCCGCCTCGGCGAGCGACGGCAGGAAGTCGGCCTGCACGGGTATGGAGAGCAGTTCGCCGGCCCTGTAGAGCATGTCCCTCTCGGCGAAGCCGGCGTACGAGCCGGTCTGCGCGATGTCCGGCGGGCGGCCCGCGTCCACCATCGCGGCGACTTTCCTGTCGACGTCCTTCCAGCGGTGGACCTCGACGTCGACCGCGATGCCGGGATGCCTCTTGCGGAAGGTGCGGACGATACTGTCCCAGTACCCCTGGGAGCTGTCGCCACGGCCCGGTTCGCCGTAGTCCGCCGCGACCACCTTCAAGGCCGCGCTCTGCGTTCCCGTCCCTGTGCCGCACCCGGCGGCCGTGAAGGCCCCGCCTGCCGCCGCGCCCGTCGCGGCCGCCAGACCGAGGAACCTGCGACGCTCCACAGCATCTACCCCTCAACCCACGAGCACGGCACATGCCGTGCTCCCCTCCCACCCCCCGCGTCCGGCCCGGCCGGACGTGTACGGACGGGAGTGTCCAACGCCCGCCGCCGGAGGTCTACGCCAGCGGCGATATCACTTTCGCAACAGCCTCTCCCGTTTCATCCCGTACGTGGAGCGAAAAGTGGTGACGTGGCAGTTCTCCGTACCAGAACGGGACACTCCGCCGCGGCTCCACCGAGGGAAACCCGAACGAAATGACAGGAGTGGACTAGACCTGTTGCCGGGTGTCACGGGAGACTGGCCCCGTGAGCACGAGCCCCCACGACCCGGACTACGTCATCGCCCTCGACGTGGGCGGAACCGGCATGAAGGCCGCCCTCATCGGCCCCGGAGGCGGCGGTAGCGAGCTGCTGTACGAGACGCGCCGGGCCACCGGCCGCGAGGACGGCCCGGACGCCGTCGTCGCGAACATCCTGGACCTCGCGGCGGCGCTGCGGGCCCACGGCGTCGAGCAGTTCGGCACGGAGCCGCTGGCCGCAGGCGTCGCGGTACCGGGCGTCCTCGACCAGGCCAGCGGCACCGCCGTCTACGCCGCCAACCTCGGCTGGCGCGACGTGCCGCTGCGCGCGCTGCTGACCGAACGGCTCGGCGGCGTCCCCGTCGCGCTCGGCCACGACGTGCGCACGGGAGGCCTCGCCGAGGGCCGTATCGGCGCCGGCGAAGGCGTCGACAGATTCTTCTTCGTCGCCCTCGGCACGGGCATCGCGGGCGCCGTCGGAACGGACGGACGGGTCGAGCCGGGCGCGCACGGGGGCGCGGGCGAGATCGGGCACATCGTGGTGCGGCCGGACGGGCCGGAGTGCGGATGCGGACAGCGCGGCTGCCTCGAGGCTCTCGCTTCGGCGTCCGCCGTGGGACGTGCCTGGGCCGCGGCGTGCGGCGACGCCTCGGCCACCGCCGCGGACGCGGCACGGGCGGTCGAGTCCGGGGACGACCGGGCCGTCGCCGTGTGGCGGGACGCCGTGGACGCCCTCGCCGCGGGCCTCGTCACCGCCCTGACGCTCCTCGACCCCCGCACGGTGATCGTCGGCGGCGGGCTGGCCGAGGCCGGCGACATCCTCTTCGTACCGTTGCGGGAAGCGGTACGCGCACGCGTCACCTTCCAGCAGCTGCCCACCATCGTCCCGGCGGCGCTGGGGGACGCCGCGGGCTGCCTGGGCGCGGGACTCCTCGCCCGGGACCTACTCTCCGCGGAGGTTGCGAGCCGATGAGCCCCACGAGCCCGAAGAGTGAGCGCACCGTCCTGACCGGTGCCCGGGTGGTGCTGCCGGACGGCGTGGCGGAGCACGCCACCCTCACCGTCGAGGGAGCGCTGATCGCCGCGAACGCGGACGGGGAGAGGCCCACGCTCGACCTGGCCGGCCACTGGATCGTGCCCGGTTTCGTCGACATGCACGTGCACGGCGGCGGCGGTGCGTCCTTCTCCGCGGGAACGGCCGAGGAGGCGCTGAAGGTCATCGGCACCCACCAGCGGCACGGCACGACCACCATGGTCGCCTCGACCGTCACGGGCGAACTCGGCGATCTGGCCCAGCAGGCGGGCGCGCTCAGCGAGTTGGTCGAACAGGGCGAGCTGGCCGGCATCCACTTCGAGGGCCCGTTCATCTCCCCAGGACGCTGCGGCGCCCACGACCCAGCGCTGCTGCGCGACCCCGACCCGGCGGAGGTGCGCAAGCTCGTCGACGCCGCACGCGGCACGGCGAGGATGATGACCCTCGCTCCCGAACTCCCGGGCGGCATGCACTCGGTGAGGATGCTCGCGGACAGCGGCGTCATCGCCGCCGTCGGCCACACCGACTCGACGTACGAGGCGACCGTGGAGGCCGTCGAGGCCGGCGCGACCGTCGCCACCCACCTCTTCAACGCCATGCCCGCACTCGGCCACCGGGCCCCCGGGCCCGTCGCGGCGCTGCTGGAGGACGAGCGCGTCACCGTCGAACTGATCAACGACGGCACCCATCTCCACCCCGCCGCCCTGGAGTTGGCGTTCCACCGCGCCGGCGCCGGCCGCGTCGCCTTCATCACCGACGCGATGGGGGCCGCCGGCATGGGCGACGGGCGCTACCCCCTCGGACCGCTCGAGGTGGAGGTGCGCGACGGGGTGGCACGGCTGACGGAGGGCGGCTCGATCGCGGGCTCGACCCTCACCCTGGACGCGGCGTTCCGCAGGGCCGTCACGGTCGACGGGATCGCGGTGGAGGAAGCGGTGCGAGCCCTGTCGGCCAATCCGGCGCGACTGCTCGGCGTCGGGGACCGCACGGGCTCCCTGGAAGAGGGCAAGTACGCCGACCTGGTGGTACTCGACGAGGCGTTCGAAGTGGCGGGCGTGATGCGCCGGGGCGAGTGGACGCTGCGGCCTGACGTGCGATGACCTCCGGTACGTCCGACGAACCGTCACATGCCGCCGTCCCGGCCCGCGGGGGTCGCGGCGCCGGAAGCCAAATGGCATGATCGCTCGGGCGGTTGCCGTCCCCGCCCCGTCCCCCTGGAGTTGTCTTCCGTGATCCTGACGGTCACGCTCAACACCGCCCTCGACCTCACCTACCGGGTGCCGCGTCTCCACGCGCACGACTCGCACCAGGTGCGGGAGGTGGTGCAGCGCCCCGGCGGAAAGGGGCTCAACGTGGCGCGCGTGCTCGCAGCACTCGGCCACGCGTCGGTCGTCACCGGCTTCGCCGGCGGACTCACCGGCTCGGAGCTGCGCGAACTGCTGGCCGGGGAACGGAACATCACGGACCGGCTCGTTCCGACGAGGGGCAGCACGCGTCGCACCGTCGGCGTCGTGGACGAATCGGGCGGCGGCTCCACGCAGTTCAACGAGCCGGGCCCGCACATCTCCCCGGACGAGTGGTCCGCGTTCCAGGAGACGTACGGACGGCTGCTGCACGAGGACGGCGGCGTCGAGGCGGTCGCGCTGTGCGGGAGCCTGCCGCCGGGAGTGCCGGTGGGCGCCTACGCACAGCTGACGCGGGACGCGCACGCGGCCGGCGTTCCCGTCGTCCTCGACACCAGCGGCGAACCGCTGCGCCGCGGCCTCGCCGCACGCCCCGACCTCGTCAAGCCCAACGCCGTGGAACTCGCCGGGATCACCGGCACGACCGAGCCGCTGCGCGCGGCGCGGGCGGCGCAACGACGCGGGGCGCACTCGGTGGCGGCGTCCCTCGGCCCCGACGGCATGCTGCTGGTGACCCCGGACGGCACATGGCAGGCCGGACCGCCCCGGTCCTTCGTGGGGAACCCCACCGGAGCGGGCGACTCCGCGGTTGCGGGGCTGCTGTCCGGGATGGTCGAGGAGCTGCCGTGGCCCGAGCGGCTGGCACGCGCGGTCGCGCTGTCGGCGGCGACGGTACGGGCCCCCACAGCGGGGGAGTTCGACGAGCAGGTCCACGCGGACCTGCTGTCAGAGGTGACGGTCGAGGAGAGCAGCGCACCCGCAGGCGGATGAGGGCCTGCGAACGGATGAGGGCCTGCGAACGGATGGGGCCCTGCGATCGGATGGGCCCCGCGATCGGATGGGGCCGCGCGTTCCGGCGCCGGAGTGTGAGCTCAGCGCTTCACCTTGCCGGCCTTCAGCCAGGCCTGGTCGAGGTTGAAGTCGCAGTTGTTGCCCTGCTCGCAGGAGAGCTTGAAGGTGTTGCTGCCCGGCTTCAGGGCGATCCAGGCCCACGTCCGGGTCCAGCCGTGCTCCCAGTCGCCCTCCTCGGCCTTGCCGAAGTTCGACATGTTCAGCGGCTGCGAGGTCGGCTGTCCGTTGACCGAGAGCGTCGAGTTCGCGTCCTTGCCGGGAACGCCGTACCGCACGAAGAGGGTGTAGGTGCCGCCCTTCGGGACGTCCGCGGTCCACGTCGCCGAAGCACCGGTGACGTTCATCGACCCGACGTACGAACCGTCCTTGCTCGCCGCGCCCGGAATGTCGCTGGCCGCGGCCGCGCCGCCGGCCAGCTGGAACCCCGAGGCGTCCTGCTTCTCACCGATCAGCTCGCCCTTGCTCGGCTTGTCGGCACCGGTGTCCTGGTCCTGGCCCTGGCCCTTGCCCCCGTCGCCCGCACCGGCACCGGCGGTGGCGCCGGCGTCCTGGCCCTCCTCGGCGCCCGAGTTGAAGTAGATGGCCGCGCCGATACCGATGACGACCGCTGCGACGACGGAAAGAGCCCCTATGAGAAGGCCGTTGCGGCTGCGCCCGCCCGGGGCACCGTGTCCGTTGCCCCCGCCGTGGCCGCCGGGGGGCTGCCCGGCGGCCGCGCGGCCGCCGGGCATCGTCTCCGGGGCGGCGTAGTGCGCGTTCGGCTGCTGGCCGTACGCGGCGGTCTGCTGGGTGCCCGCACCACCGCCGTACTGGCCGCCGTAGCCGCCGTACTGGCGCTCGCCGACCGCGCGGACCTGGTTGTACGAGCGCCTGGGAGCACCGCTCTGAGGCGCCGGAGAGCCCTCACCGCCTTCCTGGCGGTAAAGGTAGGCGAACGGGTCGTCGCCTTCCGGCGTCGCACCGGTGCCGTCGTTCTCGGCGGTCATCCCCTGTCACTCCCAACTGCGTCACGTATCCGGCCGAGCCTACCTCTCCGGAGTGATGGCTACGCCAACGGCGGATGATCGCGCAATGGCCGGAAGGGGTGGATCAAGCCCGTACTCGGAACGGGCCCGTCCGCTGCCTTCCGGTCCGGCGCTGCCCTCCGGTCCGGCGCTGCCCCGGGCCCCGTCCTAGCCGGCCCGGCGCTGCCCCTTGGAGCGGGAGCGCTTCTCCACGTACATCCGCTGGTCCGCCGACTGCAGGACTTCCTCCGCGGTCATCCCGCACCCCGCCCAGCCGATGCCGAAGCTGGCGCCGACGCGCACCGCCCGTCCGTCGACGCGGATCGGCGGGATGATCGCGTTCCGCAGGCGGACGGCCAGATCCTGCGCCTCGGCCGGACCCACCCCGTCCGTGAGCACCACGAACTCGTCGCCGCCCATACGGGCCACCGTGTCGTTGTCCCGCACACCGGCGGAGAGCCGGCGCGCGACCTCGACGAGTACGGCGTCCCCGCAGTTGTGCCCGAAGCGGTCGTTGATCGACTTGAAGCCGTCCAGGTCGCAGAACAGGACCGCGAGACCTTTCTCACCCTGAACCGTGCCGGTCGGCGGCACCGCGTGCGTGTGATGCGGGTCGTACATGCCCGTGGACGCGATCACGCCCGAGCCCGCGTCGTCGAAAGGAGTCACGGAGCCGGGCCCGTTGCCGGCGTCCCCGTTCCGGCCGGTCTGCATCACCCCGGAGACGGCGGGCCCCGGCCGGGCGCACAGCCGGCCGTTCAGGCGGGTGCGCAGCTCGGCGCTGTTGGGCAGGCCGGTGAGGGAGTCGTGGCTCGCGCGGTGGGCCAGCTGGAGCTCGTGCCGCTTGCGGTCCTCGATGTCCTCGACGTGGGTCAGCAGGAAACGCGGCCCGTCCGCGGTGTCGGCCACCACGGAGTTGCGCAGCGAGACCCATACGTACGAGCCGTCGCGCCGGGCCAGCCGCAGCTCCGCACGGCCGCCTTCCGCGGACGTGCGCAGCAGCGTGCCGATGTCCTCGGGATGGACGATGTCGGAGAAGGAGTAGCGCCGCATGGCGGAGGCGGGCCGCCCGAGCAGCCTGCACAGCGCGTCGTTGATGCGGATGAGGCGGCCGTGCTGGTCCCCGCCCATCTCGGCGACGGCCATCCCGCTCGGTGCGTACTCGAAGGCCTGCCGGAAGCTCTCCTCGCTCGCGCGCAGCGCCGACTGTTCCCGCTCCAGACGGACGAGGGCGCGCTGCATGTTGGAGCGCAGCCGTGCGTTGCTGAGGGCTATCGCAGCCTGGGACGAGTAGAGCTGAAGCGCCTCGCGGCCCCAGGGGCCGGGCCGCCGTCCGTTGCGGGGTCTGTCGACGGAGAGGACGCCGAGCAGTTCGCTGTCGGAGGCGTACAGCGGGGCGAAGAGGCGGTCCATGGGGTGCCAGTCGTCGGGCGACTGGGGGGCGGGGCCGGTGGAGTGCCACTGCGGTACATCGTCGTGGTCGAGGACCCAGCCCTCCGTGTAGGGGACGAACCGCAGGTTGCCCCACGCCTCCCCCATCGACAGCCGGCGGTCCCAGGAGGCTCGCGAGCCGGTCCGGCCCGCCATCATCGCCTCGGCTGCCTGGCTGCCGGCGACGGCGGCGACGACGAGGTCGCCCTCGGGACGTACGAGATTGACCGCCGCTATCTCGAAGCCCAGCCCCTCGACCACGCCGTCGGCGACGGTCTGCAAGGTGTCGGCAAGGCTGCGGGCGGTGCTCAGCCGGGACACGACGAGGTGCAGCTCACGCAGGCTGGCAAGGCGGACGTAGGGCTCCGACTCGGTTTCCATCGCCCTCCCCCTGAGCCTCGTTCGTCAACTCCAGGTGTTCACGGGACGTCATTGTCCGACTGCCACGGCCACTGAATCACAGCGAGCTGTTCTCCAGGTACACAGGGTCAACAATTATTGCCCGCTGTGACTCAAGTCACAACTGTACGCAGCCTGTTGACTCCTCTCCGTGTGCTTCCGCGGCGCACCCGGCCCTCGGCCGACGCTCTCGACCGAATGACCGGTCCACAGACAGTACGGCCTTACCGGAGCGTAGAGCCTGAAAAGCGCCCCCTTTCACGCCCCCTCTGTGCAACCTTCGCGCGCCCCAACATCCGCACGCACAGGGGTCCGGACGCCCGGCGGGCTCCCACCCCTGGTCACGGTCCTGTCACTGCACAGACCCTCAACGTACACACAAAGAGCACAGTATGGTCACAGATCCGGGCCCGACCGCGATTGTCGATCATGGGTCTGAAGTCCTGGTCCCGGGGGCCGATGCACCCGCCCTAGGGCAGCAGTTAGCGTTTTTGACGTGTCACACGCAGTTCAGCAGCAGACGACCCCGGCGCCGGACCACCCGATGCCCCATGCTGAGGGGGTGAGCGAGGACGAGTTCCGGGCGGCCATGGCGAGACTGGCGGCCGGGGTGGTGCTGGTGACGGCATTCGACCCCGACGACGGCCCCGAGGGCGCGGACGTCGGCATGACCGCCAGCGCCTTCATGTCCGTCTCGCTCGAACCGCCGCTGGTCATGGTCAGCGTCCGCGACGGATCACGCATGGACGAACTGCTGGAGCGCCGCCCCTTCTGGGCCACCTCCCTGCTCACCGAGAGCCAGCGCCAGACCGCCGGCCGCTTCGCGATGAAGGGCCGGCTCAGCGACAGGCTCCTCTTCCGCGAACTCCCGCACACCCGCGGTGAGGCCTCCGGGGCACCACTGGTGGACGGGGCGCTGGCCACGGTCGAGTGCCGCACCGAGCAGCGCGTGCGGGCGGGCGATCACACCCTCGTCATCGGGAGGGTGCTGAGCACCGGACTGCCGCACGTCGCGGACACGGGACCGCTCCTGTACTTCCGGGGCCATTACCGCTCACTGAGCAACGGCGGTTCCTGACCCCTGCGTTGGTCCCCCCGCGTCGGTCCCGGCGTCGTTACCCCGCCTGCGCCCCGGCCGGGGGTGCCGGGCCAGGAATGGCCGCGAGAGCCCCGACGGACCGCGTGGGAAAGGCAGTTCACGACCAGTCCCGTCCCGAGCGCCCGCGCTTGATGTCGCCGCGCTGCTTCTTCTGACGAAGCCGGCGCTCGTTCACCCCTCGCGGCACCTTCCTCTTGCGGCGCGGGCGCGGCGGGGGCGCCGTCGCCTCCGCGAGAAGCGCCGCCATCCGCCGTCCCGCCGCCTCTCGGTTCCGCCACTGGGACCGGTGCTCGCTCGCCCGTACGACCACGACACCGCCGCCGACGAGGCTGCCCGTGCCCGCGAGCCGCTCCAGGGCGCGCTCCTTCCACACCGCGGGCAGCGCGTCGCTGCCCGCGAGGTCGAACCGCAGCTCGACCTGGGTGTCGCTCGTGTTGACGTGCTGCCCGCCCGGCCCCGACGAGCGCGTGAAGCGCCACACCAGCTCGGCCTCGGGCAACGAAACCGATCCGCGGATGACAAAAGGGGACGAGGACATGTCTCCCATGGTCGCTCCCAGCTCTTGTCCGAGCCACCGGCTTTTTCCACCGGGGACCTGGAACCCCGCCATGCACGAGGTGCGTTGTGCAGGGGTAGGAACGAGCTCCCGAGCGACTTCCACCGGCCGCAGGCCGGTTCCACATCGGATCTCACCAACGGAAGGGCATCCCCATGGCTGTAAGCCTGTCCAAGGGCGGCAACGTCTCCCTCACCAAGGAGGCACCGGGCCTGACCGCCGTCACGGTCGGCCTCGGCTGGGACGTCCGCACCACCACCGGTACCGACTTCGACCTGGACGCGAGCGCCATCGCGGTGAACACGGCCGGCAAGGTCTACTCCGACCAGCACTTCGTCTTCTTCAACAACAAGGCGACGCCGGACCAGAGCATCGTGCACACCGGTGACAACGTCACGGGAGAGGGCGAGGGCGACGACGAGCAGATCAACGTCAACCTGGCCGGCCTGCCCGGCGACGTCGAAAAGATCGTCTTCCCGGTCTCGATCTACGACGCCGAAAGCCGCAGCCAGAACTTCGGCCAGGTGCGGAACGCCTTCATCCGCATCGTCAACCAGGCCAACCAGTCCGAGATCGCGCGCTACGACCTGAGCGAGGACGCGGCCACGGAGACCGCCATGGTCTTCGGCGAGCTGTACCGCAACGGCGCGGAGTGGAAGTTCCGTGCCGTCGGCCAGGGCTACGCGTCCGGGCTGGTCGGCATCGCGCAGGACTTCGGCGTCAACGTCTGACGCGGTCGCCGAGTGCGTGCTCCCCGACGCGGGGAGTACGGAGCGAGGGCGGCGCCTCCCCATGAGGGGGGCGCCGCCCTCGCCGTGTTCCCGGCCTCCGGCCCGCGCCGCGGGCGCGACGCCCGCGGCGTGACACGATCGCTCCCGTGCTCGACATCGGTTACTCGCTCTCCCGCCGCTTCCCCGACCCGCCGCAGACGGACTACCGGACGGCGGACGTACGGGCGCTGCGCCACGATCTGTTCAGCGGGGACGTCTACCTCGCGGACACGGAGACGGACCGCGAACTGTCCACAGCCTGGGGATGGTTGCCGGTCCTCGACTTCGCCTGGGCGCTGTGCGACACGGTGGAGCTGCTCGACGCCGATCCTCCCCCGGCCTCCGGCAGGGGTGGGGTCTCCCCTGGGGGCACTTCCCCTGGCTTCGCCGGGGAGGCCCCACCCCGGCGAAGCCAGGGGGAGAAGCCAGGGGAAGTGCCCCCAGGCAGGCGCGCAGCCGGGCCGCAGCACGCTGAGGTGGACTTCACCGAGAGCACCGACCGGATGCGCTTCGAGCGGCGGTTCGGCTGGGTGGACATCACCGCCGACTGGTCCGTGCGGGGCGATCCCCCGCTCACCTTCCAGCACACGGAGCTGCGTCGCGAGGCCCGCGACTTCCTCCACGATCTCCTCGCGGACCTCACCGACATGCACGAAGGGCTGGCGCACAACCCGGTCGTGTGGACGCTGCGCGCACGCTTTCCCCGCGTGTGACGTCTCCCGGGGCCGGCCAGGAGTCGGTACGGGAGCGCCTGCCGGGAGAGTTCAGCCCTCGACCCGCACTCCGAGCTGCGCCGCGAACGCCGGTGCGAGATCCATCAGTTGGGCGGAGCCGATGACCGCCCCTCCCAACTGTCCGATGCCGCCTGCGATGTCCAGCTCCGCGGCGCCCCGCAGGTCGACGTCCGTGAGTGCCGCCCCGCTGAATTCGACACCGCGCAGCACGCATCCGGGGAACGCGACCCGTTCGAGCGTGGCTCCGCCGAAGTCGGGCTCCACCAGCACGCAGTTCTCGAAGGTGACGTCGAGCAGCCGGCTCTGGCGGAGATTGAGGAAGTCGATCTTGCCTCCGCGCACCAGCACCCTGGACAGCCGCGCCCCGTGCACCTGAACGCCGCCCAGCCGGGCGTCCAGGAGTTCGACGTCACGCAGCTCCGAGCCGGCGAGGTCCGTGCCCGCTCCCGTCACGGCCTCGAGAACGCTGTCGAGCAGCCGCGCACGTTCCCATCCTGCGTCGTTCAGCGTGCAGTTGCGGATGCCGCACTCCAGGAACCGTGCCCCGGAGGCGTCGGTGCGGCTGAGATCCGCACCCTCGAACTCCACCCCGTCGTAGTCCCCGTCCGGGGAGAGCGCACCCTCGTGGGCACGCAGCTCCGGAAGGTTCACCTCCGGCCTGCGCGGCCCTCTGACCGTTCCCCCGGACTGTTTCGTCGTCCTCGTGCTCGCCATCCCGGCATCGTGCACCGCGCCACTGACACCGCCGCGCATCAACCGCCGCACAGGGGCGGCCGCGGACGACGCCCATGTCCCGGCTTCCGCGTCGCCCGCGGCCACCGTCCCGGTTGTTCAGCGGTCGTTCCGGTCAGGGCCCGCAGTCCCGGAAAGCTCCGGGGCCCGGTCCCGTCCGGTCAGTGCTTCGCGTAATCGATCGCCATCTGACCTGCGAAGTCGTACAGGATGACCGGCTCGTCGCCCACGACCCACGCATCGTGACCGGGCGGGGCGACGAACACGTCGCCGGGACCGACCTCGGTCTCGGTGCCGTCGTCGTCCATCCTCACGCGCATCCGCCCCTGCACCATGAATCCGTTGTGGTGCACCTGGCAGGTCTCCGTGCCCGCTATCGGACGGAGCGAATCCGTCCAGCGCCAGCCGGGCTCGAACGTGGCCACGGCGAAATCCAGGCCGGTGAGGTGCAGGGCTTCGATGTGCCCGCGCGGGAAGTCACGCCGTTCGTCTGCCTTGTCGACCGTCTTGACTTCGATCATGAGGTTTCACTCCAATCACCCCCCTGCTCATTCCATGGTGCGACCGCGGCAGCGGGAGCGGCGAACGTCCTGAGGAGCCGATTTCCCAGGGCCGCCGTGGCACGGGGCGCGGGGCCGCCGCCCGGCGGACACGACGGGCGGGCGGAAGCGGCGGGCACGGCGAGCGCAGCGGGGAACAGCGGAACCCCCGGGCACGGCGGGCGCGGCGGAAAAAGCAGCGGCCCCCCGGTCGCTTCCGGGGGGCCGCCGGCCGAGGTGAGCGGGCGCTCACCCCGTTGCGAGCACCTTGAGCCGCGCGAGGGAACCGTTGAAGCGGTCGTGGTCACCGACGGTCTTCCCCGTCGAGGTGTACTGCCAGAACGTGTGGAACGGCCAGCCTCCCGGGAGCGTGCCGACCGACTTGCCCCAGCTGGGGATCCACAGCGGGTTGGTCTTGCTGAACTTCGTGGAGTTCCCGGTGCACGTCTTCCACCAGGTCGCCGAGGTGTAGATGATCGCGTCACGGCCGGTGCGCGCCTTGTAGGTCTTCACGAAGTCGCTGATCCAGTCGACCATGCCCTTCTGTGACTTGCCGTAGCAGGCCGAGCCGTACGGGTTGTACTCCACGTCGAGCGCGCCGGGGAGCGTCTTCCCGTCCCGCGACCAGCCGCCGCCGTTCGAGGCGAAGTAGTTGGCCTGAGCGGCGCCGCTGGAGTTCGAGGGCAGGGCGAAGTGGTAGGAACCCCGGATCATGCCGCTCTTGTACGAGCCGTTGTACTGCTGGGCGAAGTAGGGGTTCTTGTAGCTGGTGCCCTCCGTGGCCTTGACGTACGCGAAACGCGAACCGGCTTTCCACAACGTGGCCCACGGGACGTTGCCGTTGTGGCTGGAGACGTCTACGCCTTCGACGGACGCGGCGAGGTTCCGTGACGAGGCCGGGGATGCCGGTGCATGGCCTTCGTTGGCCCTGAGGGTGGAACCCATCCAGTCCTTCTCTGGGTGAGCCAGTCGTTCATCGTCACCTTGCGCCGCGGCGATCCCGGGCAGTGCGAAGAGCAGGGTGAGGGCGGTGAGCAGAACGGCGGGCGTCCTCGCCGAGCCGGTGGCGGCACGGCGCGACGGGCCGGACCTGGGCTGGGGCATGCGTGCCTCCGTAGATGTCGATGAGTCGCGGAGCAGCAGCCATGAATGTATCCGGACAAAAACGTATTAAATGGTTGCCTCGCCGAACAGGGAGGCGCGTGCCGGGACGGACGGCCCCGTCCTCCGCGGTACGGCGGAGACCGGGATTCCGCGAGTCCGCCGGGAGGCCCGCCGGGCAGCGGGACTCCATGCCACGAGCACCCGCCGCCGGCGCCGGCCCCCGGCGGCCCGTACCGTCAGCGCGTCGGCAGACCGGCCGTCTCCGCCCCGCGGCGCAGGGCTTCGCGCAGCATCCCGGGGGTCACGGTGCGCGTGAACATGTTGCGCCGGCTGGGGTGGTAGCAGCCGACGAGACGCAGCTCCGCCTCGCCCTGCGCGTCGCTGAGCAGTACCTCCGTGCCGTGCCCGAACGCCGGGCGCGGACGCGGCAGCCACCACCCCGCGTCGGCGAGCACCGGAAGCAGCGCCTGCCAGGCGAAGCCGCCGAGCACGACGACGGTGCGCAGAGCGGGACGCAGCAGCTCCAGCTCGCGGGCGAGCCAGGGGCGGCACGTGTCGCGCTCGGCGGTGGTGGGCCGGTTGGCGGGCGGGGCGCAGTGCACGGGCATGGTGATCCGTACCCCGTGCAGTTCCATGCCGTCGCCGCGGTGCGTGGCCGTGGGCTGCGAGGCGAGGCCGATGTCGTGAAGGGCGGCGAAGAGCGCGTCCCCGGAAGGGTCACCGGTGAAGACCCGGCCGGTGCGGTTGCCGCCGTGTGCCGCCGGCGCCAGTCCGACGAGCGCCAAGGGGGCGTCCGGTGGGCCGAATCCGGGGACCGGACGGGCCCAGTACTCCCATTCGAGGAAGGCTTTCCGCTTCGTACGGGCCGCTTCCTCGCGCCAGGCGACCAGCCGCGGGCAGGCACGGCAGGCCGGGACAGCCGCGTCGAGTTCGGCGGTGCTCGCAGCGCGAGGCGCCGCGGCCGCGGGGAAGCCGGGGGCTTCCTCGGGCCGTGCGGAATCCGACGACGCCGACATCACGCTCTCCTCGGCCGGTCCTGGTTCTCCTCTGCCGGTTTCTCCACCGGCTCCCCGGCCGGTCCTCCTTTGCTGTCCGCTGTCGCTGTCCTCGGCCGGTCTCCCCGGCCGGCCGGCTTCCCGGCCCGGGCCCGTCCTCGGCGCGCTCCTCCGCCGGTTACCCCGCCCCGTCACATCAACCGGTTTCGCGGCTCATCGGCTCGTCTTCGGCCGGCCTTCGCCGATCTTTCGGCTCTCCGTCGGGCGGAGGTCCACGACTCGCTGGCACACTCGGTCCCATGCGAATGCTCTCGTCGGACACGCGCCCACGGGAACACCTCTTGCGTGACACCGCCACCCACGCCGTACCGTCGACGCCCGTCCGCGCCCGGTGACGGCGACCGCCCCGCTCGTGACCTTCGGACACGGCCTCGCGACCCGCGATGAGATCACCGCTCTCCTCCGGGACGCGGGCGTCGCCGCCGTCGTCGACGTCCGGACGGCACCTGGAAGCCGCCGCAATCCGGACGCCCGGCGGGAGCTGATGGCGGAGTGGATGCCCGACGCGGGACTGGAGTACCGCTGGGAGAAGCGGCTGGGCGGCTTCCGCAAGGCGGCGCCCGACTCGGAGGACGTCTTCTGGGAGCACGCCCAGTTCCGCGGCTACGCGGGCTACACGCGCGCCCCCGCGTTCCTCGCGGCCATGGACGAGTTGCTCGGGCAGGCCTCGTCCAGGACGGAACGCACGGCGGTGATGTGCGCCGAGTCCCTCTGGTGGCGCTGCCACAGGCGGATCATCGCGGACTTCGCCGTCCTGGCACGAGGCACGCCCGTTCTGCACCTGGCGCACGACGGTCGGCTCACGGAGCACCCGCCGGCGCAGGGCGCACGGCTGCGCGACGACGGCCTCCTCGTCTACGACCGGCTGTGACCCGTCGCCGTCCCGCACGGGACCGCGGTCACGCTGCCCTGGCGAGGGAGTCGTCGCGGGGCCGGGCTCCGGCCGCCGGCGACCGGTAGGTGACGGCCGGTTCCCCGTCGGCGGCCTCGACGAGCACCGACGCGCCGTCCTCGACGTCGCCCCGCAGCAGGGCACGCCCGACGGCCGTCTCGACCTCGTGCGAGATGTAGCGGCGCAGGGGCCGGGCGCCGTACACGGGGTCGTAGCCCTGGCGTGCGATCAGCCGGCGTGCCGGCTCGGTCAGTTCGACGGTGATCCTGCGTTCCGCGAGCCGGGAGCGCAGTTCGTCGAACTGAAGATCCACGATCTGCTCGATCTGCTCCTCGCCGAGCGGGCTGAAGAGCACCACGTCGTCGACGCGGTTGAGGAACTCGGGCCTGAAGTGGGCGCGCAGTTCGTCCATGACGCGGCTGCGGGCGTCGGCCCTGATCTCTCCCTCCGCGGTCACGCCGTCCAGCAGGTGCACCGAACCGATGTTGGACGTCAGGATGATCACGGTGTTGCGGAAGTCGACGGTACGGCCCTGCGCGTCCGTGATCCTCCCGTCGTCGAGCACCTGGAGGAGGGTGTTGAAGACATCGGCGTGCGCCTTCTCGATCTCGTCGAAGAGCACGACGGAATAGGGCTTGCGCCGCACCGCCTCCGTCAGCTGTCCGCCTTCCTCGTGACCGACGTATCCGGGAGGTGCGCCGACGAGCCTGCTGACCGTGTGCCGCTCCTGGTACTCGCTCATGTCGAGCCGGACGATGCTCTCCTCGGAGTCGAAGAGCGCTGCCGCGAGAGCCTTCGCCAGTTCCGTCTTCCCGACGCCCGTCGGCCCCAGGAAGACGAAGGACCCGCGCGGATGCCGGACCGGGACCGGATGACCGCGTCGGCGACCAGGCCGACGGCCTCGTCCTGTCCGACGACCCGCTCCCGCAGAATGTCGTCGAGCCGCAGCAGCTTCTCCCGCTCGCCCTCCTGGAGACGTGTCACCGGGATACCGGTCCACGCCGCGACGATCCCGGCGATCTCGTCCTGGGTGACCACCTCGCGCAGCAGCCGTGACTCGCCCTGCTTGGCGGCCACTTGCTCCTCCTCCGCGCCCAGCCTGCGTTCGAGGTCGGTGATCTTGCCGTAGCGCAGTTCGGCCGCGCGGTTCAGGTCGTAGGAGCGCTCGGCCTCCTCGGCCTCCAGACGCATCCGCTCCAGTTCCTCCCGAAGCTCCTGCACCCTGCGGATCGCCTGGCGCTCGGCCTCCCACTGGGCCTGCTTCGCATCCGTCTCCGCCCGCAGGTCGGCGAGCTCCCGCCGCAGTTCCTCAAGCCTCGCGGTGCCGGCCGGGTCCGACTCCTTGGAGAGCGCCGCCTCCTCTATCTCCAGGCGCGTGACACGGCGGGTCAGCTCGTCCAGCTCGGCGGGCATCGAGTCCATCTCCGTACGCAGGCGGGCGCACGCCTCGTCGACGAGATCGATGGCCTTGTCGGGGAGGAACCTGTCGGAGATGTAGCGGTGGCTGAGCGTGGACGCGGCGACAAGCGCCGTGTCCTGGATGCTGACGCCGTGGAAGATCTCCAGCCGCTCCCGCAGCCCGCGCAGGATCGACACGGTGTCCTCGACGGACGGCTCGTCCACCATGACCTGCTGGAACCTGCGCTCCAGGGCGGCGTCCGACTCGACACGTTTCCGGTACTCGGCCAGCGTCGTCGCGCCGATCATGTGGAGCTCGCCGCGTGCCAGCATCGGCTTCAGCATGTTGCCCGCGTCCATCGCGCCCTCGGGACCGCCGCCCGCCCCGACGACGTTGTGCAGCTCGTCGACGAACAGCAGGATCCTGCCCTCGGCGGCCTTCACCTCGGCGAGCACCGCCTGGAGCCGTTCCTCGAACTCGCCGCGGTACTTGGCTCCGGCGACGAGCGCGCTGATGTCCAGGGAGAAGATCGTCTTGTCCCGCAGCCCCTCGGGAACGTCACCGCTGACGATGCGCTGCGCGAGCCCCTCCACGACCGCGGTCTTGCCGACGCCCGGGTCACCGATCAGCACCGGGTTGTTCTTCGTCTTCCGGCTGAGGATCTGCGTCACCCGGCGGATCTCGGCGTCCCGTCCGATGACCGGGTCGAGAGTCCCGCCCCGTGCCTCGTCGACGAGGTCGCGGCCGTACTTCTCCAGCGCCTCGTACGCCCCTTCGGGAGTGGCGGAGGTGACGCGCTGACTGCCGCGAACACGGCTGAGGCTGCTGAGGAAGGCGTCACGGGTGACGCCGTGCTCCTCGAGCGTGCGCCCCGCCGCGGTCGCGGAGCCCTCGTCGGCCATCGCGAGCAGCAGATGCTCCACGGAGACGTACTCGTCCTTGAGCCTGCGGGCCTCCTGGTCGGCGGTCTCCAGCAGGTTCGCCAGCCCCCGCGTCACATACACCTGGCCCGACGCGGCTCCGGCGCCGGTCTGCCGTGGTTTGAGGGCCAGTTGACGCTCCACGTCCTCCCGCAGCGCCGGGACGTCGGCGCCTGCCTGTTCCACGAGGCGCGGTATGAGGCCGTCGCTCCGGCCGAGCAGGGCGGACAGCAGGTGCTCGCCGTCGACCTCGGCCCGGCCCAGCCGTGCCGCGGTGGACTGGGCCTCCTGGAGCGCTTCCTGCGACTTCTGGGTCAGACGGTTCATATCCATGACGAGTCATCAGCTCCTCACACCGCTGCGGCGCAGCCGCGCCTCCAGCACGGCGATGCGGTCGAGCAGGTCCAGGACCAGCCCCAGCGACGCGTAGTTCAGACAGAACCCGGCTCGCAGCCGCTGGATGCGGGCCAGGATCATGGGTGCCGACGAGGGGAACCACAGACGTCCCTCGGCGTCGCGGTGGACGTCTTCGAGGAGACCGAGGGCGACGAATCGCCGTACCAGCTCCGGGTGCAGCCCCGACCGGCGCGCGACGGTCTCCAGGCTCAGCCGGTGCGCGGGCGCCAGCACGTGGGACGGACGGGCCGCCCCGCCGCCGGCGCGGGGGCCGGAGAGCCTCGACCGCGAGGTCGTCATGACTGCCTCCTCGGATCGAAGTCGGAGGCGGCGGCGAGCTCTTCGAACAGCTCGCGTTCACGGCCTGCCGGCGCGGGCGGCACCATCACGCGCAGCTCGGCGTAGAGGTCGCCGGGCCTCCCGCCGGGGTCGGGCATGCCTTCGCCGCGCAGCCGCAGCCGCCTGCCGCTGGAGGACCCGCCGGGAACGCTCACCTTCGCCGGCCTGTCGGGAGTGGGCACCGGAACGGTCGCGCCGAGCGCCGCCTCCCACGGGGTGACGGGAAGCTGCACGTGGATGTCGCGGCCATCGAGTCGGAAGCGGGGGTGCGGCGTGATCCGCACCCGCAGGAACAGGTCGCCGGCGGGGGCGCCCTGACTGCCCCGGCCGCCCTCGCCCGCGAGCCGGATGCGCCGGCCGTCGACGACGCCGCGGGGAATGTTCACCTCGTACGTACGGGCGCCTTGCATCCCGCTGAGGGTGAAGCTGCGGCGGCCCCCTCGGTAGGCCTCCTCGACGCTGAGCGGTATCTCCGCCTCCTGGTCCGCGCCGCGAACCGGGCCGCGGGCACCGCCCGCTCCGAACATCGACCCGAAGAGGTCGTCGAGGTCGACTCCGACGTCCTGGAAGGGTCCGAAACCCTCGCCGAGGTCCTCCGACACCCGCACACGCGGGCCCCGGCCCCGCGGTCCGCCCGCCCTGCCCGCGCCGGCGGCCACACGTTCGTCGTAGTCCTCGGGGATCTGGCGGAACGCGGGGCCGTAGCGGTCGTACCGTCTGCGGCTCCTGGGGTCGGAGAGCACGCTGTAGGCCTCGTTGAGCTCCTTGAAGCGCTCCTCCGCCGCCGGCTCGGTGTTGACGTCGGGGTGGTAGTTCCGGGCCAGTTGCCGGTAGGCCTGCTGGATCTCGTCCGCGTCGGCGTCGCGGGCCACGCCGAGGACCTCGTAGTAGTCACGGGCCACGGCAGGTCACTCCCGCCGCGCGGTGACGGTGACGGCCGCGGGACGCAGCTGGCCGGGGCCGTCGCCGTAGCCGGGGCGCAGAACGTCGCTGACGACGCCGGGCCCGGACCCGTCGTCCTCGACGGTGCTCACCGCCTCGTGACGAGCGGGGTCGAAGGGCACCCCGGTCTCCTCGTGCCGGGCGAAGCCCAGCTTCTCGAAGGTGCCGACGGCCTGGTCCCGCACCGCCCTCACACCTTCGATCACGGAGGACGGGTCGGACCCGGCGTGTTCGAGCGCCAGCTCCAGGTGGTCGATGACGGGCAGCAGCGCCGCCGCCGTACGGGCACGTTCCGCCGAACGTGCCTGCTCGAGTTCGCGGGCGTGGCGCTTGCGCAGGTTGTCCGCGTCGGCCAGGGCCCTGTGCCAGCGGTCGCGCAGGTCCTCCACGGTCTCCGTGCGCGCCCGGGGCCCGGCTTGGTCTCCGGGCTCCGTCGGTGGCCCGGGCTCGGCCCTTGCCCCGGGCTCCGTCGGTGGCCCGGGCTCGGCCGTCACCGCCGGCTTCCCGGCGGCCGGCCGCTCGCGCGAAGCGCCCTCCCCGGAGGCGCCGGGCTCCTGTACCTCGTCCCCCTCCTCGAGCGGGAACTCCGCTTCCGTGGGTTCGTTCTTCTTCGGCATGGCACCGCCTCAGCCCTTGTCGAACTCTGCGTCCACGACGTCGTCACCACCCGAGGGGCCCTCACCGCTCCCGCCCTCGGAGGACGCTGCGCCGGCCGGGGCCGCTTCGGGGCCGGGTGCCGCCCCGCGGGCGCCCAGGGCGTGGAAGAGCTGCTGAAGCTCGGAGGTGAGCGAGCGGACGCCCTCGAGCTCCTCCCCCTGCTCCACGGCCATCCGGGCGTCGGCGACGAGCATCTCCGCGCGGGCCTTCTCGTGCTGCGGCGCGTCGTCGCCCAGCTCCGAGAGCCGGCGTTCCACCTGGTAGGCGACGGTGTCCAGTTCGTTCCGGGCGTCCACGGCCTGGCGGAGAGCCTGGTCCTCGCTGCGGTTGCGCTCGGCCTCGGCGACCATCTTCTCGACCTCGCTGCGGTCGAGGTTCGAGCTCTCGCTGATCGTGATGCCCTGCTCGGCGCCGGTGTCCCGGTCGCGTGCGGTGACGTTGAGGATGCCGTTGGCGTCGATGTCGAAGACGACCTCGATCTGGGGCTCGCCGCGCGGCGCCGGCCTGATGTCGGTGAGCTGGAACCGCCCGAGCACCCTGTTGTCGGCGGCGTTCTCGCGCTCGCCCTGGAGCACCACGACGTCCACGGCCGGCTGGTTGTCCTCGGCCGTCGAGAAGGTCTCCGAACGCCGGACGGGGATGGTCGTGTTCCGCTCGATGATCTTCGTCATGACGCCGCCGCGTGTCTCCACGCCCAGCGAGAGCGGCGTGACGTCAAGCAGCAGGACGTCCTTGACCTCGCCCTTCAGCACACCTGCCTGGATGCCGGCGCCCACCGCGACGACCTCGTCGGGATTGACGCTCATGTTCGGCTCCATGCCGCCGGTGAGCCGGCGGACGAGGGCCTGCACCGCGGGAATCCGCGTGGAGCCGCCCACGAGGATGACCTCGTCGATGTCGCTGTCGGTGATCTTCGCGTCGGCCATGGCCTGCCTGACCGGGGCCAGGCAGCGTTCGACCAGGTCGGCGGTGATCTGCTCGAAGGTGGAGCGCCTCACCGTCTCCGTCAGGTGTTTCGGCCCGGCGGCGTCCGCGGTGATGAACGGCAGGCTGACCTGCGTCTGCGTGACCGAGCTGAGCTCCGTCTTGGCCTTCTCCGCCGCCTCGAAGAGCCGCTGCAGGGCCTGCGGGTCGCTGCGGAGGTCGATGCCGTTCTCCCGCTGGAACGCGTCCGCGAGGTGGTCGACGAGCCGCCGGTCGAAGTCGTCGCCGCCCAGGTGGCCGTCGCCGGCGGTCGAGCGGACCTCCACGACCCCGTCACCGACGTCCAGAATGCTTACGTCGAACGTCCCGCCGCCGAGGTCGAAGACGAGCACGCTCTCGTGCTCCTTCTTGTCCAGTCCGTAGGCGAGCGCGGCGGCGGTGGGCTCATTGATGATTCGCAGGACTTCCAGCCCGGCGATGCGGCCCGCGTCCTTCGTCGCCGTGCGCTGCGAGTCGTTGAAGTACGCGGGAACGGTGATCACCGCTTCGGTCACCTTCTCGCCGAAGGCCTTGCCCGCGTCGTCCGCGAGTTTCCGCAGGACCTGTGCGCTGATCTCCTCCGGCGCGTACTGCTTCCCCCGTACCTCGAAGCGGGCGACACCGCCCTCCCCCTCGACCACGTCGTAGGCCACGGCCTTCGCCTCGTCCGGGACCTCGTCGTAGTTGCGGCCGATGAAGCGCTTGGCGGAGTAGATCGTGCCCTTGGGATTGAGGATCGCCTGGCGTCGCGCCAGCTGGCCGACCAGCCGCTCCCCGGTGTCGGTGAAGGCGACCACGGACGGTGTCGTACGGGTGCCTTCCGCGTTGGGGACGACCGTCGACTCGCCGCCCTCCCAATAGGCGATGACCGAATTCGTGGTGCCGAGGTCTATGCCCACTGCCCTGCCCATGAGGTGCCTCCTCCTCCAGCGCTCACCTACCGGCCGGAAGCGGTCGCTCACGCGACGACACCTGCGGGGGCTCGCCCTGGTTCCGGGTTCGCCCGGTCCCCCGGATTCGCCCGGTCCCCCTGATTCCCTGCGGCGGAGCCCGCCGCCGCCTTCGGCCTGCGCGCGTTGCCGGCGCACGTGATCCACGGTGCGCGACGCGGGGAGCAGGCGCATGGGCCTCCCGGGGCAGAGGGACGGCCGGAGGGTCGCGCTCCCGGGGGCAGCGCAGCGCCCGGCCACGGACAGGCGAACGCCTCCGGCCGTCGCTAGCCTGAAAAAAGGGGAAGGGGACGCGGTACGAGGAGACGCGGGGGTCAGAACATGGGCGTCAACCCCACAGAACAGCGGCAGAGCCTTCCCGCCCCCGCCACGTGGGGCACGGAGGGCCCGGACGGCCTTCGGGACCTCGTCCTGCTCTCCATCGCGATGTTCGACGGATGCGACGAGGAGGACGTCCTGCACCTGGCCATGGGTGCCGTGGCCTCCCTCGCACGCTGCACGGCGGAGGCCGGATATCTGCGCCGCGACGGCGGTGGCCCCGGCGACGGCCGCGGTGCCGGAGGCGCCGGCGAAAGCGGTGCCGGAGACGCCGGTGAAAGCGGAGGCCGTGCCGGAGACGCCGGTGAAAACGGCAGCGGCGGATGGATACGCGCGCCCGACGAACGGGACGGCGCCCCGGGTACGGACCTGGACGACCAGGTCGCCGCTCTCGGCGGGGACGACGGGATCGTGCGGGTCCCCGGGCGGAACTGGTGCGAGGCCGTTGCGCTGCGCTCGGCCGGGGCCACGGTCGGATACCTGGTGGTCAGCGCCGCCACCCGGATGTCCGAGGAGGAGCAGTTCCTGATCGGGGCGCTGGCGCAGCAGACTTCGGCGGCCCTGAGCAACGCCGCGGGGCGCAGGGCGGAGCGCGAACACGCCGCGGCGCTGCGCCGCGCCCACCGCGATCGCGGCCGGGCGATCGCCCGCCTCCGCGAGTCGGTGGCGGAGCTCGAATTCCAGAAGTCCGTCCACGAGTGCCTCAGCCAGGCTTCGGCCGAGAGCGAGGAAGGCATCGCGGACATGGTCCGCGCGTTCACCGGTCTCCCTGTCGCCGTCGAAGACCCCTTCGGGAATCTGCGGGTGTGGTCGGGGCCCGGCCGCCCCGAACCGTACCCGGAACGGGGGCTCGTGCGGCGCGAGCAGGAGGTGCACAGCGGCATGCGGCGCGCCGGCCCCGTACGTGCGGGAAGCCGCCTCACCTGCATCGCCCAGCACCGCGGCAAGGTGTTCGGCACGATCTCGCTGATCGACCCCGGCAGAACGGCCGGGGCCCACGAGGAGTTCGTGCTCGACCACGCCTGCGTCGCGCTGGCCCTGGAGCTGTCCCACCAGCGGCGCCTGGCGGAGACCGAGCTCCGGCTGCGCCGCGAACTCGTCGAGGACCTCGTCACCGGAACCGACGACGCCGGGGCCTGCGCACGCTCCGAAGCCGTCGGCCACGATCTGCACGGCACGCACCGCCTCGTCGTCGTGCGGTGGCAGGACAGACCGGCGGACACCGTCGCCGAGGCCGTCGGCCGCTCGGCGGCAAACCTGGGCCTCCGCTTCCTGCTCGGCCGCCGCCCGGGGGCCACGGTGCTCGCCGTGCGGGGCGCCGCCGCGCCGCACGCGCTGCACGAAGCCGTGGCGGAGGAACTGGGCTCCGCGGACGGAAGTGTCGGGATCGGCGGACGGGCCGACGCACCGGCCGACTTCCCCCGCTCCTACGAGGAAGCGGTGCGCGCCTCGGAGTTCCGGCGCCATTCGGGCAACCCCGCCGGTGCCACCGCATACGACGATCTGGGCTTCTGCCGCATCCTCGCCTCCGGCCAGGACCAGCGGAAGGCCGAGGAGTTCGTACGGGAATGGCTGGGCCCGCTTCAGGATTACGACGCCGGGCACCACACCGACCTGGTGAGGACCCTGGCCCTCTACTTCGACTGCGGCGGCAACTACGACACCGCCGCCTCCGTGCTGACGATCCACCGCAGCACCCTGCGCTACCGGCTCGGGCGCATACGGGAGGTCAGCGGCCACGACCTGTCGCAGCCCGACACACGTCTCAACCTGCATGTCGCGACCAGGATCTGGCAGGTCGTGCAGGCCTCGGCCTGAACGCGCCCGGCTGAACGCGCCGGGAGCCGGAGGCTGAACGCGCCGGGAGCCGGGGGCCGATGCGCGATGCGCGATGCACGGTACGCGGTGCGCGGTGCGCACACCGGCCGACCGGGCCGTCACTGTCGTACCGGCGTGGCAGGGTGGACGCATGTGCGGCAGATACGCCTCGACCCGCAGCCCGGAAGACCTGGCCGGCCTCTTCGACGTCGACCAGTGGGACCGGGAGGCGGCCCTGGGTCCGAACTACAACGTCGCTCCGACCGACCAGGTGTGGGCGGTTCTGGAGAAGGCCGACCGTGAGACGGGGGCGGTGGAGCGCCAACTGCGGCCGCTGCGCTGGGGCTTGGTCCCGTTCTGGGCGAAGAGTCCGGCGGTCGGAGCGAAAATGATCAACGCCCGCATGGAAACGGCCCACGAAAAGCGGGCCTACCGCCGCGCGTTCGCCAAGCGCCGCTGCCTGCTGCCTGCCGACGGCTTCTACGAGTGGCAGTCCGTCCCGGCGACCGAGACCCACAAGGCGTACAAGCAGCCCTACTTCATCCATCCCCACGACGGCCAGGTGATGGCGCTGGCGGGCCTGTACGAGGTCTGGCGGGATCCCGACCGCGACAAGGACGACCCGCAGGCCTGGTGGCGGACGTGCACCATCCTCACCACCGAGGCCACCGACGCGGCCGGAAGGGTCCACCCGCGGATGCCGCTGGCCCTCGACCCCGCCGACCAGGCCGCATGGCTCGACCCCGCACACGAGGACCCGGACGAGCTCCGCGCGCTCCTCACCTCGCCCGCCGGAGGGGAGCTGGACGCACGTCCGGTCTCCACCGCGGTCAACAACGTCCGCAACAACAACCCGCACCTGCTGGATCCGGCGGAGGCCGGCGATCCGGAAGCGGGCAAGGACTCCTCGTCCTGATCCGGGCCGTCCTGGCCCTCCGGTCTGCTTTCACGGTCAACGGCCTGTCCGACGGGCGGGTTCGCCCGCCACGACGCGGCGTATCCTTCGCCCCGTGGCACTGCGCTTCGAGACACGCCGGTCCGGTTCGCCGTGGGTCGACACCGTGTGGACCTGCACGAGCGAGCAGGTCACGGCGATGACGTCCGTCGCAGGGGTGAGTTGGGGTCTGGTGTTCTGGGAGCAGGACGGCCGGGCGTACGCGGGTGTCACCGGCCCCGAGACCCGGACCGGCAGTGCGCCGGTGCCCGAGGGCGCGACCTTCACGGGCATCGAGTTCACCGTCGGCACCTCGTTGCGGGCCGTGCCCACGCCGGCGCTGGTCGACGGCGGTGTGGAGCTTCCCGACACCACGCGCCGGACGTTCCGGCTGAACGGCGAGCGCTGGGAGACGCCCGGCCCCGACGACGCCGAGGCCCTCGTCGAGCGTCTCGTCCGGGCCGGGACCGTGGTCCGTGACCCGCTCGTCGCCGAGGTGCTGCGGGGCCACCACCCGGCCGTCTCCGGGCGCACGGTCGAACGCCGCTTCCGCGCCGCGACCGGGCTGACGCGGGGCGCCGTCCGGCAGATCGAACGGGCCCGCAAGGCGGCCGAACTGCTGGCGGCCGGCGACCCGGCCGCCGATGTCGTCGCCGTGCTCGGCTACTTCGACGAGCCGCACCTGGCCCGGGCGCTGCGCTCCTACGTCGGACGCACCGCCCGGCAGCTTCGCGAGGGCACCGGTGGCGTCATAGCCCTCGACCTGGATCAGCGCCTGACGCTGTAGACCAGCTTCAGGATCCCGTTCGAGTAGCTCTCCGACTCCCGCAGCGTCAGCATCTTCTTGGCGCGGTCGGCCCGGTCGAACAGGCTCTTCCCCGCACCGAGCAGCACGGGGAAGACGAGCAGGTTGTACTGGTCGATCAGGCCCGCTTCCGACAGCCGCCGGGCCAGCTCCGCGCTCCCGTGGATGAAGATCGCGCCGCCCTCGCTCTCCTTGAGCGCGGCGACGTCCTCGGCCGAGCGGAGGATCGTGGTCGGCCCCCATCCGTCGACGAGGGCGTCCTCGGAGAGCGTGGACGACACCACGTACTTGGGAAGCTCCTTGTAGTCGGCGTGGTCCTCCGAGCCGGGCCAGACCGGCGCGAACGCCTCGTAGCTGCGGCGGCCGAACATCAGCGCCGTCGTGCCGGCGAGCTCCTCGCCCTTCAGCGACCAGGCTTCCGGGACGAAGTCGAGGTCCTCGACCACCCAGCCACCGCTGCGGTGTTCCTCCTCCGGCCCGCCGCCGGGCGAGTCCACGACGCCGTCGAGCGACATGAAGCCTGTGTAGACCAGATCACGCATCGTGCTGTCTCCTCATGTGCCGGCTCCTCCTGATCGAGGGAGCTGCTGCGCCCACGCTAGATCGCGGCCGCCGCGGCCGTCTTGGACGGAAACGACAGCGGGTTCGCAGCTCCCGGGCAGCGCCCCGCCGCCCCGCCCGCCTTGATCGGGAGACGGCGCAGCGCCAGGGCCCGCTGCCCCGTCGGCGCCCGCACGCCTGGCACACCCCGGCACTCGACCCCCGGTCCGTGAGGTGGCACGCTTCTACAGGTGACCAGCACACCTTCCGCCGCGGCCCCGCAGCCGTGGGCGGGGGCTTCCCCGGGCGGCCGAACGGGAGAGCCCCGAACGGCACAGCACTTGCGCGACCTCGCGCGGCTGCGCGGTGTCCGCGACCGGATCGACCGGGAGTACGCGCAGCCGCTGGACGTCGAGGCGCTCGCACGCGGCGCGCACATGTCGGCCGGGCACCTCAGCCGCGAGTTCCGCCGCGCCTACGGCGAGTCCCCGTACGGATACCTGATGACGAGGCGCATCGAGCGCGCGATGGCCCTGCTGCGCCGCGGCGACATGAGCGTCACCGAGGTCTGCTTCACGGTCGGCTGTTCGTCGCTGGGCACCTTCAGCACCCGCTTCACCGAACTCGTCGGGATGCCGCCGAGCACCTACCGCCGGGAGGCGGCGCAGGCGACGGCGGGGATGCCGTCGTGTGTGGCGAAGCAGGTGACCAGGCCGGTCAGGAATCGAGAAGCGCGGACGACGGAGCCCCGCCTAGCCTGACCGGCATGGACGTCACCGTTCTTGCGCTTCCTGTCTTGCGCTTCCTCTGCCACCGGAACAGGCACCTTCCACCCGCTCACCGTGACCGGCCGTGACCCGTGCACGGTCCTGACCCGCACGACCGTCGGCCACGCGGCCACGAGCGCGGCAGCCGCCGCCACCGGGCAGACGGCCGCGACCCTGCCGCACGGGCCGGCCGCCATCGGACCGTTGCCGCGGCAGCACGGACGAAGTAGAACCATACGGACAGCCGGACGAGCTGCTCGAAGCGGATCCTGCCGTCCCGCCGGCGCCCGCCCCGGCCACCGCGAGAAGGACGCGTCGGCGACCGCGAGAAGACGTCCCGAGAAGCCCTCCCCGGAAGACGTCCGCGGAAGACGTCCGCGGAAGACGTCCGCGTCACAGGCACCTCACAGATGGAGACACGATGACCACGGACTCGAGGACCGACTCGCAGTCGCCCACGCCGCACGCCGCGGACACCCACGATCTGATCCGCGTGCACGGTGCGCGCGTGAACAACCTGAAGGACGTCAGCGTCGAACTCCCGAAGCGCCGGCTGACGGTGTTCACCGGAGTCTCCGGCTCGGGCAAGAGCTCGCTCGTGTTCGGCACCGTCGCGGCGGAGTCGCAGCGGCTGATCAACGAGACCTACAGCGCCTTCGTGCAGGGCTTCATGCCGACGCTTGCCCGGCCCGAGGTCGACGTACTGGACGGGCTGACCACCGCGATCATCGTCGACCAGGAGCGGATGGGCGCCGACCCCCGCTCCACGGTCGGCACCGCCACCGACGCCAACGCGATGCTGCGGATACTCTTCAGCCGCCTCGGGAAGCCGCACATCGGCTCGCCGCAGGCGTTCTCCTTCAACGTCGCGTCCGTCAGCGGGGCGGGCGCCGTCACCATGGAGCGTGCCGGGAAGACGGTGAAGGAGCGCCGCAGCTTCAGCGTCACCGGCGGCATGTGCTCGCGCTGCGAGGGCCGGGGTTCGGTCAGCGACATCGACCTGACCCAGCTCTACGACGACTCCAAGTCGATCGCGGAGGGCGCGTTCACCATCCCCGGCTGGAAGTCGGACAGCTGGTGGACCGTGGGCGTCTACGCGGAATCGGGCTTCCTCGACCCGCACAAGCCCATCCGCGAGTTCACCGAGCAGGAGATGCGGGACTTCCTCCACCGTGAGCCCACCAAGGTGAAGGTCAACGGGGTCAACCTCACGTACGAGGGGCTGATCCCCAAGATCCAGAAGTCGTTCCTGTCCAAGGACAAGGAGGCGATGCAGCCGCACATCCGGGCCTTCGTGGAACGGGCGGTCACCTTCACCGCCTGCCCCGAGTGCGACGGCACACGGCTGAGCGCGGAGGCGCGGTCGTCGAAGATCGAGGGGGTGAGCATCGCCGACGCCTGCGCGATGCAGATCAGCGATCTCGCGCAGTGGGTGCGGGGCCTGCGCGAGCCTTCGCCGGGCTCTTCGAGCGGGGGATACGCCGCGGTGGCGCCGCTGCTGACGACGCTGGGGCGCACCCTCGACTCGTTCGTCGAGATCGGGCTCGGCTACCTGTCGCTGGACAGGCCGTCGGGCACGCTCTCGGGCGGCGAGGCGCAGCGCACGAAGATGATCCGGCACCTGGGGTCGTCGCTCACCGACGTCACCTACGTCTTCGACGAACCGACGATCGGTCTGCACCCCCACGACATCCAGCGCATGAACGACCTGCTGCGGCAGCTGCGGGACAAGGGCAACACGGTGCTGGTCGTCGAACACAAGCCGGAGGCCATCGCGGTCGCCGACCACGTCGTCGACCTCGGACCGGGCGCCGGCGCGGAGGGCGGGCAGGTCGTCTTCGAGGGCACTGTGGAGGAGCTGCGGGGCAGCGACACCCTCACCGGGCGGCACCTGGACGACCGGGCCTCCCTCAAGCCGTCGGTGCGGAAGGCGTCCGGGGCGCTGGAGGTGCGCGGCGCCGCCACCCACAACCTGCGGGACGTGGACGTCGACATCCCGCTCGGCGTGCTGACCGTGCTGACCGGCGTGGCGGGCTCGGGCAAGAGCTCGCTGATCCACGGCTCGGTTGCCGGGCTGGAGGGGGTGGTTGCCGTCGACCAGACCGCGATCCGCGGCTCGCGGCGCAGCAACCCGGCGACGTACACGGGCCTGCTCGACCCGGTCCGCAAGGCCTTCGCGAAGGCCAACGGCGTCAAGCCGGGGCTGTTCAGCGCCAATTCGGAGGGCGCCTGCCCCAACTGCAAGGGGGCGGGGGTGGTCTATACGGACCTGGCGATGATGGCCGGAGTCGCCGTCCCCTGCGAGGTGTGCGACGGGAAGCGGTTCCAGGCGGCGGTGCTCGACTACAAGTTCGGAGGCCGCGACATCAGCGAGGTGCTCACGATGTCGGTGGCCGACGCCGAGGAGTTCTTCGGCGCGGGCGAGGCGAGGCTCCCGGCCGCGCACAAGATCCTCGGCCGGCTCGCCGACGTCGGCCTCGGCTACCTCACCCTCGGGCAGCCGCTCACCACGCTCTCCGGCGGCGAGCGGCAGCGGCTCAAGCTGGCCACGCACATGGGACAGGAGGGCGGCGTCTACATCCTCGACGAGCCCACCACCGGCCTCCATCTCGCCGACGTCGAGCAGCTGCTGGGCCTGCTCGACCGGCTCGTCGACTCCGGCAAGTCGGTCATCGTCATCGAGCACCACCAGGCCGTCATGGCGCACGCCGACTGGATCATCGACCTCGGTCCCGGCGCGGGCCACGACGGCGGCCGGGTCGTCTTCGAGGGCACGCCCGCCGGTCTCGTCGCCGCCCGCTCCACACTCACCGGCGAGCACCTCGCGGCGTACGTGAGCAAGTGACCGGGCCGGGCGGCTACTTGCCGCCCAGCCCGGCAAGGCCGGCGACGATCCAGCGCCGGGCGAGGACGTACGCGATGAAGACCGGGGCGGCGGACAGCAGGACGGCCGTCATCAGCCCGGGGATGTTCACGCCGTACTCGGTCTGGAAGTTCCAGAGGTTGAGGGTGAGGATCTGCTGCTCCTCGGACTGGGTGAGGATCAGCGGGAACAGGAAGCCGTTCCACGCCTGGAGCGCCGCGTAGATGCCGACGGCGACGATGCTGCCGCGGGACATCGGGATGACGAGGGACCACAGCGTGCGCATCGGGCCGGCGCCGTCGAGCGTCATGGCCTCGTAGTTCTCGGCGGGCACGTCGCGCAGCGAACCGGCCAGGATGAGGACGGCGAAGGGCAGTCCGAAGGCGACGGTGGGCAGGATGATCGCGGGCTTGGTGTCGTACAGGCCCATCCGGACGATCATCAAGTAGACGGGGATGATGACCGCTTGGGCGGGGATGGCGAGCCCCAGCAGGAAGACGGAGAACGCTCCGGCGACGAAGCGGCTGGTGGAACGGACCACCGCGTACGCGGCGGGCACGGCGCACACGAGGGTCAGCACGACACTGACGACCGTGACGATCACGGTGTTGACGAACGCCCTGGTGAAACCGCCTTCCAGGACCGTCGTCAGGTTCTCGGGTGTCAGCTGACGGGGCAGGCCGAGCGGCCCGTTGTCGAGGAACCCGTCACGGCTCTGCACGCTCCAGCTCAGCATGCACCACAGCGGGACCAGGACGATCGCCAGCCAGACCAGCGACGCGGCGCCCCCGGGGATGTTGGCGCGGTGGAGCAACGAGCGGAGGGCGCCGGCCCGTTGGGCGCTCCCGCCGCTGCTTCCCGTCCCGGGGCCGGGCCCCTGGCCGGACGGGGTGCGGGTCTCGCCGGACGTGGCTGCCGGGGCGGTGGCCATCAGATCCCCTCCAGGGTGGAGCGCATCCTGCCGAAGCCGCTGAACCGGACGATCAGCAGGGACAGCGCCGTGCCGAACAGGACGAGGACGGTGGCCAGCGCGGAGGCGGGCCCCATCTCGAAGCTCTTGAAGGCCTGTTGGTACATCCGGAACGGCATCGACTGGGTGGCCGCGCCGGGACCTCCGTCGGTGAGGATCAGGATGGTCTCGAAGGTCGTCATCGTGCCGACGATCATCAGGGTCGACGAGGTGACGACGGTGTTCCGCAGCTGCGGCAGCGTCACGGACCAGAACTGCCGCAGACGTCCGGCGCCGTCGATGGTGGCGGCCTCGTAGAGGTGTGCGGGGACGTTACGGGCGGCGGCCTGGTACATCAGCATGTGGAACGGCACGAACTGCCAGGCGCCCACGGCGACGATGGCCAGCAGGGCGCCGCCGGAAGTGCCGAGCATGTTGCCGCTGGGCACGCCGATCCACGGGCCGATGGTGCGGGCGAGGCCGAAGTTGGGGTCGAGCAGCGCCTTCCAGACCAGGGCGGTCGCCGCGCCGGAGAGCAGCAGCGGCAGGAAGGCGAGCGCGGAGGCGACCGCACGCCCGCGCTGTGCGCCGGCCGCCCACACGCCGAGGAGCATCGCGAGCGGCGTCTGCACCGCCCAGCCGGCGAGCGTGAGCACGACGGTGATCCGCAGGGAGTGCAGGAGGCCGGGATCGGTGATGAGTTCACGCCAGTTGGCGAGTCCCGTCCAGCGGGGATCGCCGAGGCCGTTCCAGGTCGTGAAGGAGAGCCAGCAGACGAGGACGAGCGGTACGAGCGCGAAGACTCCGAAGACGAGCACGGCCGGAACGGCGTAGAGCGCGCCGGGCCGTGCGGCGTTGTCGGTGTGCGAGGCGGCGCGTGTGCGGCCGCGGAGCGCGGGGCGGGCGGGCGCCGGTGCCGGGGCGGTCACTGGATCAGCTCCATCGCGTCGACGAACTGCCGCGGGGAGAGCTTCTCCAGGAAGATCTGCTGGAGGCTGGAGAGCATCGCCTCCTTCACGGCGGGGAGCATCGCCTGGTCCCAGGAGAGGGTGAAGTCGGGGGCGTCGGAGACGATGCGGTAGACGTACAGCGCGAAGTCCGGGTCGGGGGCGAGGTCGCGCAGCCGGTCCTCGAGGCCGACGGCGGCGGGAACGTCACCCGCCTTGATGAGGGCGTCGATGAAGGGGCGCGCGGCGAGTTGGGTGCCGACCAGGTCGATACCCGCGTCGATGTCGGAGCTTCTGGCGTTGACGGACAGGTAGTTGGTGTTGTTTCCGACCAGGGCGCGGGGATCGCCCGTGCCGCCGGGGATCTCCGGAAAGGACACCCAGCTCAGACCCTCCTCGGTGAAACGAGTGTGGTCGTTGCGCAGGTTGGAGTACTCCCATGAACCCATCAGATGCATGGCGGCACGGCCCTTCGCGAAGAGTGCGCTGGCCCCGCCCGAGCCGTAGCTGACGGATCCGAATGCCTGGCCGAAGGCGCCGCGGCGGACCAGCTTCTGTATCCGGTCGAGGGCTTCCTCGATGGCGGGGTGCCGCCAACTGTCGCGCTCTCCCGCGAATATCTTCCGCAGCGGGCCGGAGCCGGTGAGCCGCATGGTGATGCATTCGAGCCACATCAGCTCGCACCAGCTTTCCGCCCCGGCGAGCGAGACGGGCAGGACGTCCGCGTCGACGAAGGCGTCCACGACGTCGAGCAGTTCGTCCCAGGTCCGGGGCGGGCGCAGGTCGTGCTCGTCGAAGAGGGTCTGGTTGCAGAAGAGGATGACCGGCTGCATGCCGCGCACGGGCAGCCCGAGCGGTTCGCGTCCGTCGACTCGGGCGGCCTGGAGGGCCGCGGGGAGGAACGCGTCGCGCCACCGGGTGTCCTTGCCGAAGCGGTCCGCCAGGTCGACCACGAGTCCGGCGTCATGGTAGGGGCGCAGCGACTCGCCGCCCCAGCTCCAGAACACGTCCGGCCCGTCCGAAGTGCCCATGGCGATGCGGAGCTTCTGCGTGTAGCCGGTGTTGGGGAACGGCGTGAGCTTGGCGGGCACGGGGTGGCTGCGCCGGAGGCGGGCGAGGGCGGCGCGCTGGATCTTGTTCTGCACGGGGTCGGTGAGGGTCCACACGTCCAGACCGCGGGCTTCTCTTCCGGTGCCGAGGCCCAGGGCCGAGCAGCCGGTGAGGGGGGCCGCGCCCATGCCGGCGGCTCCGATGCCGGCGAGGCCGGTCAGGAAGCGACGCCGGCTGTGGGCCGGTCGCGTCGCCGTGTCTGCCATGACGCCTCCGCTCAGAAACTTTCGGTGAATCCCGAAATCAAGAGGTTGGCGTGGAACCTAGAGCGGGCACCGCAGGGCCGTCAATAGCCGTGCAGGAGTTGGACGGCGTGACTTCGGCCTGCGGCAGAGCGGGAAGCTCCTGGCATAGAAAGTTTCCGAAATCATCGAGTAGCATCCGCTGCATCCGCTCCACTCGACGAGGTGACGATGGAACAGAAAGCGCACCACTCGGGCAGCCCGGACGACCACGGCGGCACGGCGCCGTGGCGCGACACGCGGCTGACGGCCGACGTCCGCGTCGCCGACCTGATCTCCCGGATGACCCTCGACGAGAAGCTGGCCCAACTGGTCGGAGTGTGGGTCGGCGCCACGCACGACGGGCGGGGAGTCGCCCCGCACCAGGACGACCTCGCCGGGGAGTCGCCGTCCTGGGAGGAGCTGATCAGGGACGGACTCGGGCAGCTCACCCGCGTCTTCGGCACGCGACCCGTGACACCGGCCGCCGGCGCGAAGGCACTCGCCGCGAGTCAGCGCGAGGTCATGGCGGCCAACCGGTTCGGCATCCCCGCGGTGGCCCACGAGGAGTGCCTCGCCGGTTTCACCACGTGGGGCGCGACGGTCTTTCCCGTACCGCTGGCCTGGGGAGCCAGCTTCGACACGGCGCTGGTGCGGCGCATGGCACAGGCCGTCGGGCAGAGCATGCGCGCGGTCGGCGTGCACCAGGGGCTGGCGCCGGTGCTGGACGTCGTACGGGACGCGCGCTGGGGCCGGGTCGAGGAGACCATCGGTGAAGACCCGTATCTCGTCGGCGAGATCGGCTCCGCATATGTCTCCGGGCTCGAATCCACAGGGATCATCGCCACGCTCAAGCACTTCGCGGGCTACTCGGCAAGCCGGGCCGGGCGCAACCTGGCGCCGGTGAGCATGGGGCCGCGCGAACTGGCCGACGTGATACTGCCGCCCTTCGAGACCGCGCTGCGCGAAGCGGGCGCCCGCTCGGTGATGCACGCCTACACGGACACCGACGGCGTGCCCGCGGCCGCCGACGAACGCCTGCTGACGGAAGTGCTGCGCGAGGAGTGGGGCTTCGAAGGGACCGTCGTCGCCGACTACTTCGGGGTGTCGTTCCTCGAACTGCTGCACCGCACCGCGGGCAGCCCCGGTGAGGCCGCCGTCCAGGCGCTGACGGCCGGCGTGGACGTCGAACTCCCCACCGCGCGCTGCTACGGGCGGCCGCTGGCCGAGCAGGTGCGCGAGGGCATGGCGGACGAGTCGCTGGTGGACCGTGCGCTGACGCGCGTCCTGCGGCAGAAGTGCGAACTCGGCCTGCTCGACCCGGACTGGAGCGCGGGTCCGCCGGTGCGCGAACCCGATCTCGACCCGCCCGAACACCGGCGGATCGCCCGGCAGTTGGCCCGGGAGTCCGTCGTACTGCTGGCCGACGACGCCGGGCAGCTGCCGCTGATGACCCCCGGACGGGTCGCGGTCGTCGGGCCGCTCGCCGACGACGCCCTCGGACTACAGGGCTGTTACTCGTTCCCCGCGCATGTGGGCGTGCGTCATCCGGAGT
Organism: Streptomyces sp. CNZ301; assembly: GCF_004217425.1. NCBI lineage: Bacteria > Bacillati > Actinomycetota > Actinomycetes > Kitasatosporales > Streptomycetaceae > Streptomyces > Streptomyces sp. CNZ301. Next base: position 4,966,414 of record NZ_SHLG01000001.1, on the reverse strand, counting down.
GGGACATGGGCGTCGCCGTGCCGAGCGTGCTCGAAGGCCTGCGGGAAGGGCTGGGCGCGCGTCAGCTCACCCACGAACAGGGCTGCCCCGTCCAGGAGTCGGACCGGTCCGGGTTCTACGCGGCGGTGACTGCCGCACGGGAGGCCGACATCTGTCTGGCAGTGCTGGGCGACCGGGCGGGGCTCTTCGGACGCGGCACCTCAGGTGAAGGCTGTGACGTACCCGACCTGTCGCTGCCCGGGGTGCAGTCCGAACTGCTGGAGGAACTGCTCGACACCGGCACACCGGTGGTGCTGATCGTGGTCAGCGGGCGTCCGTACGCGCTGGGCGCGGCAGCCGGACGCGCGGCGGCGATCGTGCAGACCTTCTTCCCCGGCGAGGAGGGCGCGGCAGCGCTGACGGACGTGCTGACCGGCCTTGCGGACCCCTCGGGCCGACTGCCGGTCGGTGTGCCGCGCACGCCCGGCGGGCAGCCCTCCACCTATTTGACGGCACCGTTGGGGCGCGCCAGTGAGGTGAGCGCGCACGACCCGACGCCGCTGTTCCCCTTCGGGCACGGGCTGTCCTACACGCGGTTCGGCTACGGGGAGTTGACGCTGAGCAGCGAAGAGGTGCCGGCCGACGGCGAGTTGGAGATCTCCTGCACCGTGACCAACACGGGCGAACGGGCCGGCACGGAGGTCGTGCAGCTCTACCTCACCGACCCTGTCGCCCAAGTGGTCCGGCCATGGCGGGAGTTGGCCGGGTTCGCGCGGCTGGAACTCGCTCCGGGCGAGAGCCGCCGCGTCACCTTCGGCCTGCACACGGACCGCACCGCGTTCACCGGGCGGGACGGGCGGCGGGTGGTGGAGCCGGGCGTCGTCGAAGTGCGGATCGGCCGGTCGAGCACCGACACGCCGCTGGAGGGCGCCTTCCGCATCACCGGCACGGAACCGCGCGCGACCGGTCGCGACCGCGTGCTGCGGACCTCCGCACGTGTGACGAAGTGCCGCTGACCCGGAGCCGGGCGGCCCTCTCGGCCGGTCGGCCGGCCGACCCGTCCGGCGGCCGGTCGTCGCCCGTCCGTCAGTTCTGCCGGGGAGGAGCCGTGCTGTCGCGCACGACCAGCTCCGTGGCCAGCTCCAGACGGCGCGTGTCGAAGGAACCCGTCTCCAGGTAGCGCAGCAGCATCCGCATCGCCTGCGCCGCCATCTGCGCCACGGGCTGCCGGATGGTCGTCAGCGGCGGTGAGGACAGCCCGGCCGCGGGCAGGTCGTCGAACCCGACCACGCTCAGGTCCTCCGGAACGCGCAGCCCGAGGCGTCCGGCCGTGCGGTACACGCCCAGCGCCTGCTGGTCGTTGCCCGCGAAGATGGCGGTGGGCGGATCCGGAAGGGAGAGCAGTTCGCGTGCCGCCTGCTCGCCGCGCGGCGCGTAGAAGTCGCCCTCCGCGACGAGCGCGTCGTCCACGGGGAGGCCCGCCGCCTGCAGGGCCGAGCGGTAGCCGTCCAGCCGGGCACGGCTGCACTGCAACTCCGGCCTGCCGCCGATGAGTCCGATGCGCTCGTGGCCCAGCGAGATCAGATGCTCGGTGGCGGTGAGCGCGCCGTTCCAGTTGGTCGCGCCGACGGAGGCCACGTGGGGGTCCGGCTGGCCGACCGGGTCGATGATGACCATGGGGATGCCGAGCGCGCGGATCTGCTCGGCGTGGGCGGGCCCGAGTGCGGTGACGGCGAGGATGATCCCGTCCGACCAGCGCGCGGTGAGGTTGTCCAGCCACCGCCGTTCCTCGGTGGTCTCCCCGTGGATGGCGGAGACGACGGTGCCGAGTCCGGACTCGTGCGCCACCCCCTCGACACCGCGGATGATCTCCACCGACCATTCGCTGTCGAGGTTGTTGAAGACGAGGTCGACGAGCCGCGCCTGACCCTCGCGGCGCTTGGTGCGGCGCGCGTACTGGTGCTTGGCGAGCAGCCGTTCGACCTTGCTGCGCGTCCCGGCGGCCACGTGCGCGTGCCCGTTGAGCACCTTGGAGACGGTGGGCACGGAGACCCCTGCTTCGCGGGCGATGTCGCTGATGGTGACGCGTTCCCCGCGGCCGCGTCCCCGTTCCGCGCGCTCGCCTGCCGTGTGCGGTGCGGCCACGTTACGGACCTCCTGTGACCCCGATGCTTCTGCTCGCCGTCACCCTAACCGAGACGCTAGGAAACCTTTCGTAGAGCTTTCTCGCACGCCCGCCCCCGCATGCGACGGGACGGCGGCGCGCGGCACGCCCGCAGTCCGGCCGTCCGCACTCGGTAGCCGTCGCGTGCAACCGTCCCGGAGCCCCGGGTGTCTCCTGATGCGAATGGACTGGACAATTGGAGGACTTCCGAATGACACCCTTGAGACGCCCCGACGTCACCGGCACCCGTGGAAGACGGGCGGCGCGCGCCGCCGCCCCGCTGGCCGCCGCGCTGCTGGCGGCGGGGGGCCTGACGGCCTGGACGCTCACCCCGGGGGAAGCGCACGCCGCACCGGCCGAGGCCGCGTCCCCCGCGGACGACCTCAACGGCGACGGTCACGCGGACCTGGTCACCGGCGCCCCGGGAGGCACGGTCTCCGGCAAGGCCCAGGCGGGCTACGTGGCCGTGACGTACGGCTCGGCGGCCGGGCTCGACCCGTCCCGCAAGAAGCTGGTGAGCCGTTCCACGAGCGGAGTACCCGGGTCGGCCGCCGCCGGGCAGCAGTTCGGCAAGACCTTCGCCACGGGTGACCTGGACGGCGACGGCTACGGCGACCTCGTCATCGGCTCCGACGACGCCTCCTCCGGCGGCGTGATCCTGTGGGGCTCGCCCTCCGGCCCGAGCGGGGGCACCGCGCTGGACGGGTACGGATGGACGCCGAAGACCGGCGACTTCGACGGCGACGGCAAGACCGACCTGGCGCTGTTCGGCGACGCCGACGTCGAGGGCGACGACCCGGTGACGCAGCCGGGTGCGCTGTTCAAGGGCCCGATATCCCGCGACGGTTCACCGGCCGAACGGCTCGACTTCATGGACAGGTCCGAGTGGTGGGGCTACGGCGACGACGGCCCGGGCTGCGCTGAGGACGACTCGTGCGTGGACGGGCCCTCCTCCATCAGCGGCCCCGTCACGGCCAAGGCCGTCGGCGACGTCAACGGCGACGACCGTCAGGACATCGTGATCTGGCAGTACGAGGGCGACGGTGTGTGGGGGAACCACATCCTGCTCGGCGGCGAGGCCGGCTTCACGACGGGCGCAGTGGGCGGGATCGGGTCCGTCGGCGACGAGAGCGACGCAGACGTCGGAGACGTGGACGGCGACGGGCACGACGACGTCGTGCTCGGCAGCAACGGCACGGACCAGAAGGTCACCGTCGTCTTCGGCTCGCCCTCGGGCCCGTCCGGCGACCGCACGCAGTCCTTCGACCAGAGCCTGCCCGGCTTCTACGGCGCGCAGGAGGACGGCGACCGCGTCGGCTCCTGCGTCGCCGTTGCCGACGTCACGGGTGACGGCCGTGCGGAGGTCGCCCTCGGCATCAGCGGGGAGGACTTCGGCGGGCTGAACGGCGCCGGGTCGGTCGCGCTGCTGCACGGCAGTTCCTCCGGTGTCACCGGCACCGGCAGCCAGGTCGTGCACCAGAACACCGCGGGCGTGCCCGGGGTCGCCGAGACGGGCGACGAGTTCGGGGCGGCGTGCACCCTCAAGGACGTCGACGGCGACGGCCACCGCGACCTGAACGTCTCCTCGACCAAGGAGAACGCCTCGGCCGGAGCCGACTGGTCGCTGCACGGCACCGGCGAGGGTCTGACGACCGAGGGCGCGGCGGCGTTCGGCCCCGGCGACGTCGGAGGGCCCGTGACCAAGGCGCGCTTCGGCAGCTTCCTGCGCTGAGGGCGTCCCCCGCCGGGTGCGGGCAGGTCCGGGCCCCGGACCTGCCTGCCCGGCGGGGACAGCCGGACCTGCCTGCCCGGCCGAGGCAGCCGAAACGGCCGGGACGTACCCGGGGCCGGGACCCGATCCGGGCCCCGGCCCCGGGACGTCGACCGGTGGCTCAGCCCCGGCTGACGGCCGTGAGGATCTCCGGGAGACGGGATGCCACCCGCGGTGCCGCGGCCCGCAGGACGAGGGCGGGCGCGGCGATCCCGTAGAGAAGTCCCGCGGGCAGCACGGTCCACAGCCACGCGTGCCCCCCGGACAGGTGCAGCCAGATCGTCAGCGCGACCAGCGGCGAGCACAGCAGGACACCGATGATCATCCCGCCGAAGATGCTGAGGTAGGCGAGGGACCCCTGACCGGGCGCGACGTTCTTGTAGCCGCTGTCCTGCGGAATGGAGTACGGGAAGCGGTACGAGGTGAAGACACCGGTCGCGAGCAGGACGCCGAGCAACCCCAGCGCCAGACCGAGCACTTCGGGGATCTTCCGCCACTCCCCCAGGAACGCGGAGCAGACCACCGCGACAGCCGCGACGTAGGGCACCGCGATGAGCGCGATGGCCAGCATCCGGCCGCGCATCTCGACGTACGCTTCGCGCGCGGAGGAGATCGTCGAGGCCACGAGCCAGAAGCCCGAGTAGTCCTGCCCGAACTGGTTGTACATCTGGACGCCGAGCAGCCCCGCCACCCAACAGGCGTTGTACGCGCTTCCGTTGCCCTGGGCCGCGAAGACCACCGGTAGCAGTGCACCCACACCGAGCGACGACGCCCAGCCCACTTTCGTCTTCGGGTCCCGCCAGGCGTAGCGCAGGCTGCGCAGCATCACCGCGCCGGTGCGGCCCGGGGGCAGGAGGCCCGCGAGCCCCTTGCCGCCGGCGCGTCCGCGGGTCTTCTCCGGTGCCGTGGCGGCCTGGACGGTCGAGGCGTCCGGCGAGGTCATCAGCCGTTCCAGGCTGCGGTACCACCACCACAGCAGCACCGCCAACGCGGCGGCGGACAGGGCGACTTGGGCCGACGCGGAGCCGTACGCACCCTCGCTCGCCGACTGGACGGCCGCCACGGCCGAGGCGGGCGGAACCCAGGCGAGCACGCCTGCCACGGCCCGTGCCAGCGCCAGGCACACGAGGACGGCCAGCGGAAGGGCGAGCACCGCGGCCACCGTCCCCGCGACACCGTGCGCGAGGGCGACGACCGTGCCGGCCACGACAAGGACCGTGAACAGCGGGCCGATCCCTACCAGGGAGGCGACGAGCAGGCCCGGCATGAGACGGCGGGCCCGCAGCGGCAGCATCACCAGCCGCGTCGGGTCGAGGGTCTCGTCGCCGCCGGGGAAGAAGACCGGCATCACCGCCCAGCCGAGCGCCATCAGGGCGGCCAGCGGCACGACAGCCGCCGCGGCGTGCTCGCTGCCGCGCAGCAGGACCATTCCCAGCAACTGCCCCGTGCCGAGCAGCAGTACGAGCACGAGGGAGAGAACGAAGGCGACCGTGCGGCCCGATGACCCGCGCAGCCCGTTCCGCAGCAGGGACAGCTTCAGGCGCGTGAACGTCCATGTGACGGACGGCGGAGCGGCGGACTGCGACGCGGCGGAGGGCGGGGCGGGCGGCGGGGCGGCGAACTGCCGGGCGGCGGGCTGCTGGGCGCTCACTCGGCACCGTCCCTGCGGCCGCTTCCGCCACCCAGCCAGTCGAGGCCGTCCCCGGCGGCGGCACGCTCGTGTGCCCCGACGAGGTGCAGGAACGCCTCGTGCAGCGAGCCCGCCGGGCCCCGTACCTCCGCGAGCGGCCCGTGCGCCCGGATGCTGCCCACGGCCATCACGGCGACCCAGTCGCACAGCGACTCCACCAGTTCCATGACGTGGCTGGAGAAGACGACCGTCGCACCGGAGCCGGTGTAGCGCTCGAGCACACCCCGGATGGTTTCGGCGGAAACCGGGTCGACGCCCTCGAACGGCTCGTCCAGGAAGAGCACTTCGGGGTTGTGCAGCAGAGCGGCGGCCAGCCCGATCTTCTTCCGCATGCCGGTGGAGTAGTCGATGATCAGCTTGTGCTGTGCGCCCACGAGGTCGAGCGTCTCGAGCAGCTGCGTCGTGCGCCGGTCCACCTCCTCGCGGGGGAAGCCGCGCAGGGCGCCGAGATGGGTCAGGATCTCGCGCCCGGACAGCCTCTCGAACAGGCGCAGCCCTTCGGGCAACACCCCGATCCGGGACTTGACGTCGACGGGATCACGCCACACGTCGCGCCCGCTCACCTCGACGGTGCCGGAGTCGGGACGCAGCAGGCCCGTGATCATGGAGAGCGTGGTGGTCTTGCCTGCGCCGTTGGGACCGACCAGACCCACGAATCTCCCCGCCGGAAGGTCGAGGTCGATCCCCTCGACGGCGACCTGCCCGCCGAAGCGCTTCCACAGCCCCCTCACCCGCACCGCTGCGGCGGACCCTCGGCTGTCGGGGGCGTCGGATTGCTGCTGTGGGTCGTGCAGTGTCACGGGCATGCCTCTTTCGGTTCTCGGCGGGCGCGCTTCCGGGACGGCACCCGGGCACCGCTCCAGGTGCGGCACCCCTGCGGACTCCCCGTCGACTCCGCAGAAACAGCGCCCTCTCCTCCGCGGCCGCCGACGCCGCAACGCCGCCTGCCGCTGCCGTCGATCCAATCAGCAACACCGAAGCGCGGGCAGACCCCGGGGGGAAGAGCCGGCCTCCTGGCCGGGGTGGTCGGAGCAGCGGTCCGGGCGGGCGCTGGTGGGCCCGGCAGATCGACCCCGCTACGATCGAACGCATGTCCGAGTACCCGCGCGATGTGCCACGCCTCCGCATCATCGAGCGGTACCTGCTCACCCAGCTCGCCGCCGTGCAGCGCGCCATCGAACGAGCGGAGAACGGCACGCCCGAACCCTCCCCTCCCCGCGCCGGCTGGTCCATCCAGTGGCGCCGCGCCCGCGTCGGTGAGATCCGTGTCGGCATCCTGCACCGCGCGGACTGCATGCTCGCCACCGGCGAACCCCTCGACGCCCGGACCGTCCAGGCCCAGCGGCGAAAACAGGGCCGGCGCGTGGAACCCTGCGACGCCTGCCACCCGAAGTTGCCCTGACAAAGGGGCCGTTGACATCCGCGCGCCCGAACCGGCCGACCGTGAGGGCCTGCGGACGGGCGGCCGCAACGACCCGGCCCGGCCTTAGGTCCGGGGCGACGGTCTAGCGTCCTCACTGTGAGCACGAGGCGGATCTCCCAGCTCGCCGAACGCTCCGTCGTCCCGGCGGCCACCCTGCGGTCGGGGACATCGCCCCGCTCGCCGCGTCCGGGCAGCAGTGCTGCCCGTTCGTCGAACTCCGCCTTCATCTCGGCGGGCCGCGACTCCACTCGGAGGCCCGGGCCGCTGCTGAGGACCCCCGCCTGCTCACCGAACTGTCCGGCCCCTCACGCCCGACCTCACCGTCCGCTCTCTTCCCTGCCACAGGAGGACCGCTGTGCTCGTCGCCCGTTCCGTAGCCCTCTTCGCCCTCGCCGCACTCTTCGAGATCGGAGGGGCCTGGCTGGTCTGGCAGGGCGTCCGTGAGCACAGGGGATGGGTCTGGATCGGCGCCGGAGTGATCGCCCTCGGCCTCTACGGCTTCGTCGCCACACTTCAGCCCGACGCCGACTTCGGCCGCATCCTGGCCGCCTACGGCGGTGTCTTCGTCGCCGGCTCGCTCGCCTGGGGCATGGTCGCGGACGGCTTCCGCCCGGACCGCTGGGACGTGACCGGCGCACTCGTCTGCCTCGCCGGCGTGGCCGTGATCATGTACGCGCCCCGGGCCCACTGACCGCCGGCCCTGCCCACCGCAGAGGCCACGTCGCCGATCCTGAAGACCGCCCACGCTCCCGCGCTGAGGGCACGCTACGGCGCCGGCGCGGCCGCCCGGGTTCCGTGCCTGAGGACTCCGCTCCCCCAGCGCCTCTTCGGCACCCTCCCGCGCCGCGCGTACCGCCTGTCCCGCTGAAGCGCTCCGTCCTCCGGGAAAGCGGCCCCGGTCAAGGTGTCAGCCGCCGGCCGGGGCCGCGGGGCCGTGCTCGCGCAGCGCCCGGGCGGTGGCCGTCCCGGTGATGCCGGCGACGGGCCCCTGGTAGAGGATCCGCCCGCCGTGCCTGCCGGGGCCTGGGCCCAGGTCGAGCATCCAGTCGGCCCGCCGGACGACGTCGAGGTTGTGCTCGATCACCACGACGGTGTGCCCCTGGTCGACAAGCCCGTCGAGGAGACCGAGCAGGGTGTCGATGTCCCGCAGGTGCAGGCCGGTGGTGGGCTCGTCGAGGACGTAGAGGGCCGGGGCGGTCGAGTCGCGCAGCTCCTTCGCGATCTTCACGCGCTGGCACTCGCCTCCGGAGAGAGCCGTCAGCGGCTGCCCGAGGCGGAGATACCCCAGTCCGACCTCGTCGAGGTGGCGCAGCGCGATGACGATCGCGGGGTCCGGGAGCCGGTGGACGGCCTCGCTGACGGTGAGGTCGTCGATGTCGGCGATGGACAACCCGTCCACCGTGTACCGCAGAACCTCGGGCGAGAAGCGGCGTCCCCGGCAGGTCTCGCAGACCGTTTCCTGCTCCTCCATGAAGGCGAGGTCGGTACGGATGACCCCGAGCCCCTTGCAGTCCGGGCAGGCGCCCTGCGAGTTGGCGCTGAACAGGCCCGCGGCGACGTGGTTGCGGCGGGCGAAGAGCCTGCGGACGGGGCCGGCGATCCCGGTGTAAGTGACGGGCGTCGAGCGGCGGTTGGTGCTGACCGGCCTCTGGTCGATGACGAAGGCATCGTGCCGGTCGGTCAGTTCGCCCGCCAGACTGCTCTTCCCGGAACCGGCCACGCCGGTGAGGACGGTCATCACGCCGGTGGGGATGTCCGCCGTCACGTTCTTGAGGTTGTTGCGCGTCGCGCCGGAAACGGTGATGTGCCCCCGCGGCGTGCGCGGATCGTCCTTGATGCTCCGCTGCCGTCTCAGCGCGGCCGCCGTGGTGCTCCCGCCCCGGCGCAGCCCGTCGAAGGTGCCCTGGTAGACCAGCGTGCCCCCGTCTTCGCCAGCGCCCGGCCCGACCTCGATGACCTGGTCCGCGACGGCCATGACCGCCGGGTCGTGCTCGACGACCAGGACGCAGTTGCCCTTGTCACGCAGCTGCACCAGCAGCTCGGCCATGGCGGAGACGTCGTGGGGGTGGAGCCCCACGGTGGGCTCGTCGAACACGTAGATCATCTCGGTGAGGCTGCTGCCCAGGTGCCGGAGGGTCTTGATCCGCTGCGACTCGCCCCCGGAGAGCGTCGCGGTGGGACGGCCGAGGTGGAGGTATCCGAGCCCGATGGCGACCATCGCACGAAGCCGGTCTGCCAGCGCCTCCACGACCGGCGCGACGCTCGCCCCGGTCACCCCCTTGATCCGCTCCGCGAGTTCGCCGGCCTCCATCCGCGCCATCTCACCGATGGTGTGGCCGAGCACCGTGGCGCTCCGGCTCTCCTTGCGCAGACGGTCCCCGCGGCAGTCCGGGCACACCTCGGAGCGGGTGAACTCGGTGAGCGTCTCCTTCTTGCGCTGCGACATGTCGCCGGAGCCGCGCAGGTAGATGCGCTCGAACCGCCCGACCAGGCCCTCGTGGTCCCCGGGGAGCCTCTTCGCCACCGCTCCGGCGGCCCGGGCTCCGTACAGCAGCGCGTCCCGCTCCTCCCGGCTCCACTCGCGCAGCGGCTTGTCGAGCGGGAAGACCCCGATGTCGGCGAAGTTGGAGTACCAGTACCCGCCGACGCCGAACCCGGGCAGCCGCACGGCGCCCTCGCGGAGCGACCTTCCCGGGTCGAGGAAGCGGTCGACGGCGCCGGCCACGACCTCGCCGAGGCCCGAGCAGGTGGGGCACATGCCGGCCGGGTCGTTGAAGGAGAAGCAGGTGGCCTCGCCGACGTGCGGAGTGCCCACCCGGGAGAACAGAAGCCGCAGATACGTCCAGATGTCGGTGACGGTGCCGACCGTGGACCGGGCACTGCCGCCCAGCCGCCGCTGGTCGATCACCACCACCGGGGAGAGCCCTTCGATGTGGGCGGTCTCGGGACGGGCCCACTTCGGCAGGCGGTTGCGGACCCAGGGCGGATAGGTCTCGTTGAGCTGGCTGCCGGCCTCGGCGGCGATCGTGTCGAAGACCAGCGACGACTTCCCCGAACCGGAGACACCGACGAAGACCACGATCCGGCCGCGGGGCACGTCGACGTCCAGGTGCCGCAGGTTGTGAGTGCACGCCCCGCGAATCCGGATGCTCTGCTGCGCCATGACCAGGACCCTAGGACACGATGCGGCCGGAAAATGGCCGCAATTACGATGCCCTCGTGGCTGACGTGACGCAAAGGACCCTCGCGCTGCTCGTGCTGCTGCAGTCGGGAAGGCGGTTCACGGGCGAGGAGCTGGCGACCCGGCTGGACATTCCCCCGCGCACCCTGCGCCGCGACATCGGCCGGCTGCGCGGCTACGGATATCCGGTCGAGACCCAGCCGGGGCCGGGCGGCCACTACCGGCTCGCGGCCGGGCAGACCATGCCTCCGCTGGTGCTCGACGACGAAGAGGCCATCGCCACCCTCCTGGGGCTGGCCGCGCTCGGCGCGACCGGCAGCGCGAGCGAGGGCAGCATCGACGAGGCCGCGGTCCGCGCCTACGGCAAGTTGGACCAGTACCTGCCCAAACGGCTGCGCCCCCGGGCGGCCGCCCTGCGCGCCAGCCTGGAGACGATGCCGACGCCCGCGCCCAGCACCAGCGCGGAGACCCTCAGCAGACTCGCCGAGGCGATCGCGCACAAGCAGGCCGTGACGTTCCACTACGTGGGGGCCCACGGGAAGGCCACCACCCGTTGGGTCGAGCCGCACCGCCACATCCACCTGCACCAGCGCTGGTACCTGCTGGGCTGGGACACGGACAGGCAGGACTGGCGGGTCTTCCGTCTCGACCGCGTCACCGAACTGCGGGTGCACAGCCGCACGTTCACGCCGCGCCCGCTGCCGGCCGGCACCGGCCTCGACTACCTGCGGGAGGGCATGAACCGCTACCGCCGGCGCGTGGTCCTGACCCTCGACGCCCCCATGACAGCGGTGGCCGACGCGTTCAACCGCCAGGACGTCGACCTCACCACGGCGGAGGGCGGCCGCACCCGCGCCGTTCTCATGCTGGACTCCTGGCAGTGGCTGCTGCCGGCCCTCGCCTTCCTCGACGCCGACGTCACCATCGAGGAACCCGAGGAATTCCACACAGTCTTCCACCACTTCGCCGCCCGCCTCGCGGGCGCCTGAACGGTCCCGGAGACGGGACTCCGGCCGCCCGGTTGCAAGCCTCAACCACGAAGAAAGGCAAGCGGGTTCAGCGCCCGCTGCCGCCCGGCGGCCCCCGCATCGACCGTGGCTCGTTCGCCCCCGGCCAAGGCGCCAGGCCGGTCGAGGAGCCAGGCCCGGTCAACGGACCAAGAAGACGGCTGAAAGTGGCCACCTGAGCCGAAAAGCAGTCACGCCACCCGACAGGTATCAGCCACTTCCGGAACGGGCACATCCGCACCCGGTCATTCCGCTTTCATGGATCTTCACACGATGTCCTTGCAGATTCACAGTCCAGTCATGATTCCGGCGACTGATCCCTCGTAGTCGAATAAGCGCCAGCTCACTTGGCTCCATTGCCCGCCGTTCAGGCCGCACTTACGGTAAGCGCTGCGCAAGGGGTTCTGACCATGCCGACCAGGTCATACGCGGCCGGACGCACAGGCGCGTGACCGCAGCCACGGGGGATCGGGAATTGGAACTGCCATCGGACAGACGCGATGATCACGCGGGGCACCACGTCTGCTGCGGAGGGATCAGCTTTCCGCCATGGGTGCGCGACGCGGACCTGTCCCTTCTGACCGCCCGTGAGCGCGAAGTCCTCGTCGCGTTGGGCGACTGCCTCTCGAACTCCGTCATAGCGGGCCGCTGGCACGTGGCCGAGCGAACGGTCAAGAAGCATGTCGCCGGCGTCTTCACCAAGTTGGAGATCTCCTCTCGCGCGCAGGCGGCCGTCATCGCGAACTACCGGAAATGCATCGAGCGGTGCCCTTCAGGACACTAGCCCCATCGGTCATGAGCATGACATTTTTCACCGGGTCAACATCAACCCCAGAGGAGAAGAACTGTGTCTGCGTCAACTCTCGTACGGGAACCCGGTACCACCGAGCCGGTGAAGTCGAAGTCCGGAAGCGCGCGCACGTCCGCATCGATCGCTGCGTACGTGGCTGCGACCACCGCGCCCGAGCGCGCCCTCGCGTCGATCAGAGCCAAGGTCGACAAGGGGCTTCTCCGCTACGACGCCTGGTTCCTGATCTTCACCGCCGTCATCCTCGGACTGGGCGCCACCATCTACGCCGGGCTGGTCATCTGGTGCGTGGTGTACCAGGACAAGAGCTTCACCGGCAGCTGGTCCTTCAAGGACTTCGGCCTGAAGGTCAGCGCCGAATGCGTGTAGCCGCCTGACGGCTGATTGCAAGGTGTCCAGGAAGCCCAGGCAGCACCCGGGCTTCCTGGACACCACCCCGGTTGACGGACTCGGTAAAGGATCCCCGCGACAGTGTCTCTCCTGAATGTCAACGACGTCAGTTACTCCTACGACGGCATTGTCAACGTCCTCCTGGACGTTTCCCTCACGGTCGAGGAAGGCACGATCGTCGGCCTCGTCGGGCCCAACGGTTCCGGCAAGTCCACGCTGATCAAGAACATCTTCGACCTCGTACGTCTTCAGTCGGGGTCCATCCGGATCGGCGGCCACGAGCACGCACGGCCCGAGGCGAAGAAGCTGGCCATCTACCTTTCCAGCAACGACTACCTTCCCGAGTTCCTCACCGCACGCGAGTACATCTCCATGATGGGCAAACTGTTCGGCCTCGACGTCGACCACGGTGAAGCCCTCGGCCTGTTCCGCAAGTTCGCCATGGAAGGCCGCTACGACGACCTCATCGAGGACTACTCGCACGGCATGCGCAAGAAGACGCAGCTGGTGTCCGCGCTCGTCGTCCGCCCGCCGCTGATCGTCGTCGACGAGACCCTCAACGGCATCGACATCGAGGCGCTGCACCTCGCCGAGAAGGAGTTCAGGAGGGTCCGCGACGAGGGCGGCTCGATCCTGCTGTGCACGCACGACTTCGCCGTGCTGGAGCGCCTCGCCGACAAGACCCTCTTCCTCGACCTGGGCTTCGTGGTGCGTGACGAGCAGACGAAGGACCTGGTCGAAGAACACGGATCGGTCGCCGCCATGGTGTTCGACTACCTCGAGACGTCGGAACGGTGACCGGCGTGCGGCTGAAGCACTCGGCTGTCCTGGCCCGGATGCTGCTCGTGTTCTTCCTCCGCCGGGTGCTGCGAGCCGGATTCCTCAAGTCCACCCCGGTCAGAGTGTTCGTCGTGGTGGCGGCGGTTCTGCTCCTGGGCGCCATGTGCACCGCCTCCTACTACTTCCTGCGGCCCATGGCCGGCGAAGCGGCCGTGTGGCGGCTGCTGTTCGACACCGCGACGGTGTCCATCCTTCTGTGGGTGCAGATCGCCTTCCTCCTGGTGAAGGTGCTGTTCATCAACGCCGAAGGAATGCTCCAGCTCAGCTACCAGCTGCCGGTCACCAACCGGGAACGCTCAGCGGCGTTCCTCCTCTACGAGGCGGTGATGACGGCCGTGGTGGCCGCCGCCGGCCTGGTCTCCCTCTCCGTGAGCGCCCTGATCATCCTCGGGCCGTCCGCGAGCGGATACATCACCGCGTCGGTCGTTCTGCCCGTCGTCCTGGCCTACCTGGGCCTGTCCGTCCTCTACCAGCTGCTGACCCGGCTGTGGATGCTGCTGGGGCTCAGCAGGATGGCGGGCATCCTCAACGTGCTGGCCCTGTTCGCGGTGCTCGCTTACTACTTCGCGCAGATGACGCCGATGATCCGGGACGTCTCCGGCGCGTACCTCCGCAAGCGGACCGAATACACGTGGGTCACCTCGGTGTCCTGGGCGTGGAACGAACACGGGCCCTGGCTGACGCTGGCCGCCGCGGCGGCGCTGTCGTCCGTGCTCGTGGCGCTGGTCTTCGCGCTCGCCCCGAACCAGCATGTACGTCAGGCCCGTTACTTGAAGCTCCCCGGAAGCGTGCGGCTGCGAGGAGTTCTCGGGCCCTACGACTGGTGCCTGCTGCGCAGCGCCCAGACAGTGGCCGCCGCCGCGATGGCGCTGGCCGTGTTCGCCTACCTGCTGACGACCGGATCCTCGGTGCACCCCCTGTGGGGTCTCGCCGCCCTGTCCTTCGGCGGCCTCTACCAGTTCACGGCCACACGGCAGTTGAGGGCGCTGCCCGGCGCGCAGGAACCGGCCTGGCGGGTCTATGTGCGGCTCATCAGGGCGCAACTGGTCCTGCTCACCGTGTTCGCGGTGCCCGCTCTCGCGCTCACAGTCGCGGTCTTCCCGCACCGGTTCCTCTCCGGCGCGGTGGCGCTGGCGTCCTGCGTGGGCGGAGCGGGGGTGACCACGTGCATCAGCATCGTGTTCCCGGCGGAGAAGGACAACCCGTTCTCGGTGTTCCTGGGGCTGTCCGTCTTCATCGTCGTTCTCGGCCTGTCAGTCATCGGGCTGGGGCTGCTCAGTCTCCCGCCCTGGGCGGTGATCGTCTGCCTTGCGGGGGGCGCCGTCGCGTTCGTCTGGTACGCGATCCAAGGAATCCACACAAGCGAGTCGAGGAGAAGGAATGATCAAGGCCATGTCGGTAGTGAAGTCCGCCATAGGGGCCGCGCTGCTGACGCTGGTCACCGCAGTGGTGACCCTGCTCAGCCTTATGTTCTCAACGGGCCCTGACCAGATCGTCGAACGGAAGGCGTTCTTCGGGTCGATGGTCTTCGAGACGGCGAAGAAGGACAACGGGGCGCTGGGCATCACCACGGGCGTCGACAACCCTGTCCCGCTCATCGTCCTGTTCCTGGTGCTGACCGCCTTTCTGACGGTGACCCACGCTGTTTACCGGGGGTTGAAGCAGCGCCGTGAGCAGCTCCTCAACGCGTCCGGCAGATGACCTGAAGGTCCGCACCGTCGCCTGGGCAGTGGCCGCGCAGGTGTGGCCCCTGCTGGCGTTCGTCGGCGTCCTCCTGGCCGCGGCCCTGGTCTGGATGGCGCGCTCCGGCGACTCCGTGCCGGCGACGATGGCGTGGGTGCTGCTGGTGAAACCGGCCGCCCTGGGCTTGGCGGCCGCGTTCGCTCTGCACGAGTCGGCGCACGTCGTCGTCCTCAAGCGGATCCGCACGGTCACTCACATCGCGATCGAGCGCACGGCGTTGCGCACGTCGGTGGTCCCGGAAGGGACCATGACCGCGCGGCAGGCGGCGGCGGTGGCCCTGTCCGGGCCGTGCGCCTGCTTCGCGGTGGGCGCAGTGCTGTGGCTCTCCGGCCTCGACCGCTCCCTGTCCTGGTGGTACCTCGCGCACATCGTGTTCCTGCTGCCGTTCTTCGGCGACGGCCGAGCCCTCTGGCACAGTCTGCGCGCGGACGACCGGGCGGCGGACGGACGGTGACGGCCGGGGCGGGCCCCCGCATCACGGGCCTCGGCACCACTGGCCTCGGCACCACGGGCTCCCGCACCACGGGCCTCAGCACCCCAGGGTCTCGCGCAGCGCGTCCACGACACCGGTGGCCCGGTGGTCGTCCACCGCCTCCATCTGGTTGGTGAGGAAGGCGAAGCCGACACCGGCACCGGGCTCGGCGAAGGCGACCTGACCGCCGGCCCCGTCGTGGCCGAAGCCGCCGGGGGTGAGGTAGCGCCTGGCCTCCGAGTCGAGTTGGAAGCCCATGGCCCAGCGCGGCCACGGCCCCGGCACATCGAAGACGGGGGCTCCCTCGGTCTGCACTTCCAGCGCGCTCTCCAGGGTCGTCCCGTCCAGAAGGCGGACGCCCTCCGTCTCGGTGACCGTCGCCGACCAGATGGTGGCCAACGCCCGTGCGGTCGCCACCCCTCCGGCGCCGGGTATCTCGGCGGCGCGGACGGAGGGGTCGTTGAAACCCCCGTCCGGCGTGACCAGTTCGGCGGGGAAAGCGCCGCCGAGTGTCATCGCCCGGCCCGGCCAGTCCGGATCGTCCGGGGTGCGGGCGTCCGCCTGCCCGGCAAGATGCTCGATCAGGCCGGCTCCCGCCCAGAGGTGGGCCACGCGCCCGTTCAGCCGTTCCGGCAGTCCGATCCAGGCGTCGGCGCCGAGCGGTCCGGCGACGGACCGGGCGAACGCCTCCCCGACCGACAGGCCGGTGATCCGCCGTACGACCTCGCCGATCAGCCAGCCGTGGGTCAGCGCGTGGTAGGCGTACCCGGTGCCCGGCTCCCAGAGCGGCTTCTGCTCCGCCAGGGCCGCGGTGACGGTGTGCCAGTCGAGCACGTCGGACGGTGAGAAGTCGCGGCGGGGCGCGGAGAGCCCGGAGCGGTGGGCGAGTATGTCCCGCACCCGGATGTCCCCCTTGCCGGCCTTGGCGAACTCCGGCCAGTAAGCGGCGACGGGGGCTTGGTAGTCGAGCCGGCCCTGCTCCACGAGCTGCGCGGCGACGAGGGACGTCAGCCCCTTCGTGATGGAGAAGATCACGCTCGCCGTGTCCCGCTCCCAGGGGCGTCCGGTGCGGGGGTCCGCGACGCCTCCCCACAGGTCGGCCACCAACTCCCCGTGGTGACGGACCGCCAGCGCCGCCCCCATGCTCGGGTTGCCGTCGAATGCCCGCTCGAAGGCGCGGCGTAGGGGCTCGTAGCCGGGGGCCGTCCGGCCGCGGATCACAGAGGTCATCGGGGCTCCTGGGGGCGTGCGACGGTCAGTTGCCCGTCGGGCGACCAGCCGAGGGGAAGGGGGTCCGCTATCCGGCCGGCGAAGTCGGTGTCCGGGCCGGTGTTCTCGAACGCGAGCAGGACCCACCGCCCGTCGTGGGTGCGCACGGCGCGCCCGCTGTAGAGGTCCTCGCCGGTGAGGAGGACCGCGCGCCGGACGGGCACGGGACCCGCCGGATCGTCGACCTGAACCGCCCAGATCCCCCCGCGTTCCCCGCGGGCGCGGCGTTCGCCCACGACGTGCCGGGTGTCGCAGGAGAAGAGCACCGCGTGCCGGCCGTCGACGGTGACGGTCTGCGGGACCTCCAGGTGGGCGAAGCCCGCTCCCGGGGAGCTGAGCGGCTCCCGGACGGTCCATTTCTCCAGGTCCGGGGAGACGGCGTGCCCGAGGACGCCGCGGTCGAGCGGGTCGCCGTGCCCGGCGCGGGCGGTGATCAGCATGTGCCAGCCGTCACCGCCGGGGTCGGCGAAGACCCAGGGGTCGCGCCAGGCTTCCTCGCGCCAGGCCCCGTCCGGCAGGGTCTCGTACCGGTGCGGGTCGGCGGTGAGGAGGGCCGCGGGGTCCTTGGTCCAGGTGTGCAGGTCGGCGGAGGTGGCGACGCCGATGGACTCGATGTTCGCGTCGGAACCGGCCTCCGGGAAGCGGGCGCCCGTGTAGAACATCCGCCACAGCCCGTCCGGGCCCCGGACGACGCTGCCGGTCCAGGTGGCCGTCTCGTCGTGGTCGCCGGGGCCGCCCGGCCCGAGCACCGGCCCGAGATCGTCCCAGTGACGCAGATCGGTGGAGACCGCGTGGCCGATGGTGGCGTTGCGGTGCCGGAGGTGCTGGTCGCCGAGGGAACGCGGAGCGTGGAGATAGTAGAGGTGGTGGAGGCCGCCGCTGTCGGCGAGCCAGAAGTCCCAGACCCAGTGGTCGTCGAGGGCGAAGGTCACGTGTGCTCGTTTCGGTGGTCGCGGGGGTGGTCGCGGTAGCGCGGGGGTCTTGAGCGGTCAGCTCTTGACGGCGCCGGAGAGCAGCGCTTTGACGAACTGGCGCTGGAAGATCAGGAACACGATGATCACGGGTGTGATGACGATCAGCGCACCCGCGTTCAGCAGCGGAATGCTCAGCGAGTACTGGCCCTGGAAGAACGTCAGCGCTCCCGCCGCCGTCCGGTCGAGCGGGTTGTCGACGAGCACCACCGGCAGCAGGAACTGGTTCCACGTCCACAGGAAGTAGAGGATCGCCAGCGCGGACAGGGCGGGCGCCGCGAGCGGCAGCTGTATCCGGCGGAACTCCTGCCAGATTCCCGCGCCGTCGACGCGGGCGGCCTCCGACAGCTCCCTCGGGACGTTGACGAAGTGCGCGCGCATCCAGAAGACGCCGAACGGCATGAACAGGCCGATCAGCGGCAGGATGACCGCCCACCGGGTGTTGAGCGTCCCCAGGGCCTGCGACTGGTAGTAGAGCGGGATGATCAGGGACTCGAACGGGATGGTGAGCCCGAGGACGAGGAAGATCAGCACGGCTCCGCCGCCCCGGACCCGCAGCGAGCCGAGGGCGTAACCGGCGAGGGTGGCGGCGAGCAGGCTCACGGGCACCACTCCGGCCACGATCAGCAGGCTCGACCTCATGAGCCTGCCGACGTGGCCGGTCTCGAAGGCGACGGCGAAGTTGCCCCACTGCGGGTCGGTGGGCCAGGCGAGCCCGGTCGGGTTGACGTCCGCCGGCTGGAGCGCCGCCGAGGCCATGTTGAGCAGCGGCAGCAGCGTCAGCACCAGGGCGAGGACGAGGAGTACGCGGCCGGTCAGGGCCTCGGTGCGGCTGGTGTTCACCGGTCGTCCGCCCGGGCGAGGCGCTGGACCGGCAGCACACAGGCCACCACGAGGATCATGAGCACGATGCCGAAGGCCGAAGCGAGTCCCACGTCGCTCTGGGTGAACCCGATCCGGTAGATCGAGATGCCGGGGACGAGCGTCGAGCGTCCGGGGCCGCCCTGGGTCGAGGTGTAGATGATGTCGAATGTGCTCAGCGCGGCGATCACGCTGAGGGTGACGAGGACGGCGATCTCCTGGCGCAGCCCGGGCAGCGTGATGGTGAAGAACTCCCGCCACCAGCCGGCTCCGTCGATGCGGGCGGCCTCGTAGAGCGAGCGGTCGATCTTCCCGATCCCGGTCAGCAGGAGAACGGTGCACAGACCGGTCAGCACCCAGGACCCGATCAGCCCCACCGCGGGCAGCGCGGTGCTGTAGCCGGACAGCCAGGGGCGGGCGATCCAGTCCAGGCCGAAGGCCCGGAGGATCACGTTGACCGCACCGGTCTGCGCGTACATCCAGGACCAGGCGATACCGGCCGCGGCCAGCGGGATGACCTGCGGGAGGAAGAGGATCGTCTGGGACGCCCGCGCGAACGCGCCCGAACGCTGTGACCGGATGAGGGTCGCCAGGGCCAGACCGGCCCCGACGGGGATCACCGTGAAGAAGACGAGCAGCACGAACGCGTTGCCGATCGCGCCCAGCAACTCCGGGTCGGTGAACACCGTGGCGTAGTTGCCGAGGCCCACCCAGGTGGCGCGGCCGACGCCGTTCCAGTCGTAGAACGAGTACTGCACGCCCATCACCAGCGGCCAGACGACGAAGCCGATATAGGCGCCGAGGGCGGGAAGGAGCAGCAGCCACCCGCGCGCCGCCCCGGACCGGGGGCCCGTGCGGGGCACTGCCCGGCGGGGCCGTGCCCGGCCGGCGTCCCGCACGGGGCCCGGCCCGCCGGTCACTCCGGCCCTCCCCGCGCGGAGGGCCTCGTCGGCCCCGGCGCGGCCGGCCGCGGAACGGGGCGGCGGGCGGTGCCCGTTGTCATCGCTTGCCGACCTCCTTCTCGTAGAAGGTCTGCACGCGGCGTACGAACTCGTTGCCGCTGATCTTGCCCGTCACCAGGAGCTGGGACTCCGGGATGATCGAGCCGGAGTAGATCCCGGCGGTGGTGTTCGCCATGAAGTCCACCTGCCCGTTCTCCTCGACGATCCGCCCCGACATCTCCAGCGCCGACTCGGCGAGCGAACCCGCCTCGGCCTTGGGCTCGGGCAGGGAGGGGTCGCCGCCGGCCGAGGCACCCGAGACGTCGAGGACTGTCTGACGGGCCCTCTTGTCGGTGTGCACCCAGTTGAGGAAGTGGACCATCTCGTCCTTGTGCGGGGACTTCGCGGCCACGGAGAAGGAGTTGGCGGCGCCCATGGCCACGTGCTTGTCCCCCTTCTTCACGGGCGGCACCAGGAAGAACGCCACGTCGTCGCCGAGCGCCTTCTGGTACTTGGCGGCCTCCCAGTTGCCGTTGAAGGTGAACAGGCCCTTGCCGTCGGAGAATCGGCTGACGAAGGTGAAGTAGTCGACGGAGTTGACGTCCTTCGGGAAGTACCCGGCGTCCGCCCACTTGCGGATCAGCTCCGCGCCCTTCCGGTTGCCGGGGGTGTCGTAGCTCGCGCCGGGCTTGTTGTACATCCAGGAGAGGAACTCGTCCTTGTCGGCGTACTGGTTCATCGCCGCCTGGACGACGAAGTTGACCACTCCGTCCTTGTCGCCGGCGACGAGCGGGGGCACGCCCTTCGCCTTGGCGGTCGCCATGTCCTTCTCCAGTTCGGCGAGGGTCGCGGGCGGTTCGTCGATGCCGAGCTTCTTCGCGAGCTTCAGGTTCATCAGGACGCCGGTGACGCTGTAGCCCAGGCCGAGCTGGTAGAGCGGGCCGGAACCGCGGACGCCGTCCTTGTTCATCCGGAGCGGTTCGAGCTGGGCCTCGGGCCAGGAGTCCCAGCCGTAGGCCTTGTAGTAGGGGTCGAGGTTGGCGAGCAGGCCGTCCTTCACGGTCTCGCCCATGGTCGGCAGGCGTATCAGGTCCGGCGGGTCGTCACTGGCCAGCAGCCGGGGGGCGTTGGCCGTGAGGTTCTGGAAGGTGTCCCGGTTGATGTCGAACGTGATGTTCGGGTGCTGACGCGTGAACTCCTTCGTCAGCTTGTCCGTGAGCGGGAACCCGGTCTCGTCGGCGATGGTGAGCTTGACCTTCTTCTTGGTCAACTCGGTGCTGACATCGGAGGCGTCGGGCGTGTCCGACGAACCATCGCCTCCGCCGGGGGCGCAGGCCGCGAGGACCAGTCCCGTGGTGACGGCCGCCGCGATCGCGGCCGGGGCGCACCGTGCGCGGCGGCGTCGCCCGCCTCTGTCTGCCATGTCGACTCCTTCCGCGGAGCGGTGGGCTGTCGCGGGGTGGGAGACGGCCGTCCTGCGGCGTCCACACCACGGCGACCGACTGCGACGGTCCGCGTCGCTCCACTGCTAAAAGGTTTTAGCCTGCGTGTTAGGCTCACGGCGCGAACGGCGTCCTGTCAAGAGTCGTGACGCACTCGTTCCGGGGGACGGGAAGAGGAGCGGGGAGGAGCGCGATGCCACGGAAACGAGTCACTCTCGCCGACGTTGCGCGCCGGGCAGGCCTGTCCACCACAGCGGCCTCGATGATCCTCAACGGACGGCCGGACACCCGCCTCTCAGAAGACGCCCACCAGCGGGTCCACGCGGCGGCGGCCGAGCTGGGCTACCGGCCGAACGTCGCGGCCCGGGGCCTGCGCACCGACAAGACGCTCAACATCGGCTTCGTCTCCGACCTGGTCACCACCACCCGCTTCGCCGGCGGGCTCATCCAGGGCGCGCTGGACGCCGCACAGCAGGCCAGGCACGTCCTGCTGGTGACGGAGACCGGCGGCGACACCCGGCGCGAGACCGAGGCGATCGGCGCGCTCCTCGACCGCCAGGTCGACGGGATCATCTTCGCCACCATGCGCGCACGTGAGCTGTTCGTGCCCGAACTGCCCGACGGAACCGACGCGGTCATGCTCAACGCCACCAACTCCCGGTACCCGACGGCGGTACTCCCCGACGAGGCGGCGGGCGGCCGGGCCGCTGTGGAGCTCCTGGCCGAGGCGGGACACACGAAGGGCATCGCGCTGATCGGCCAGAGCGACGAGGCGGAGCGCGGCCTGTTCCGCTCCAGCACCGTCGCCCGGCGGATCGCAGGCATCCGGGGCGCCATGGCGGACCACGACCTGAAGTTCGTGGCCGAGGAGTCCATCTGGGAATGGGAGCCGCAGCACGGTTACGAGACCACCCTGGCACTGCTCGGCCGGCGCCCCGACGTCCGGGCACTGCTCTGCCTGAACGACCGCCTCGCCTTCGGTGCGTACCAGGCCCTCGCCGAGCTGGGACTGAGCGTTCCCGGGGACGTCTCGGTCGTCTCCTTCGACAACGACGAGATCGCCACCTACCTGCGTCCGGGCCTCACCACCGTCGCCCTGCCGCACGAGGCCATGGGCCGCCGCGCGGTCGAACTCCTACTGAGCAGGGCGCCGTCGGCCGAGGTGCTGCTGCCGATGCCCGTCGTCGCCCGCGAGTCGATCGCGCCGCCCCGCGAGAACGCGGGGCGCTGAACCCGCCGCCGGCCGACGGGCGTTGCGCGGCCCCGGCCGGTACGCGAACCTGCCTGGCCGGTGCTCGAACCCCCTGAACCCTCTGGCCGTTGCGCGAACTCCCGTGCGCGGAGGGGCCGCACTGGTACGTGGATTGATCTGCACGCAGTGGAGGTCAAGCCGCGAACGCTTAGCGGCTATCGCTGGATCATCAAGCAGTACGTCGTACCGAATATAGGGGGCGTGCCGATTCAGGACGTACGCCCTGCGACGATCACGCGCCTCTACACGAAGCTGCGGGAGCACGGAGGCAGGAACGGCGGGCCGCTCTCGCCTGGCACCATCAACCACGTCCACACAGTGCTCCGCAAGGCCTTCCGGGACGCCGTCGATGTCGAAGAACTGCTGTCGCGAAATCCCGTCGAACGTGCCAAGCGACCGCGACGCGACGACCTGGAGCCCGGTGAGGTCTGGACGAAAGCTCAGCTCCGGGCGTTCCTACGGCACGCCTCGCATCACAGACTCGGAGCCTTTTTTCACCTTGCGGCATACACCGGGGCCCGCCGCGGCGAGCTGCTGTTCCTCCGCTGGAAGGCGGTCAACCTGGACGGCCATGAGATCACCGTCCGCGGCTCCACCGGTTACGTCAGCGGTGAGCGCATCGAAGGAACCACAAAGACGGGGCACAGCCGCATCATCAGCATCGACCAGACGACGGCCGAAGTCCTGAAGCGGCACCGCGCCATGCAGGACGCCGAGCGCGCCAAGTTCGGCATGGCTCCCGTCGGCACCGATGACCAACGTCTTCGCGAACGAAGTCGGCGAGCAGATCCACCCCGACACCGTGTCCTCGCTCATGACCAAACTAATCGCCAGCCACAGCAAGCCGGGGGATGGAACGCCGCCGAACGCGCCGCTGCCGAGAGCGAGACTCCACGATCTCCGGCATCTGCACGCCACAATGCTCCTACTTGCAGGCGTCCCGGTTCACGTGGTGGCCGCACGTCTCGGACATCGCGACCCCTCGGTCACCCTCCGGGTTTACGCGCACGTCATCAGTGGCCCCAACACCAATGTCGCCGAGACCTTCGCGCGGACCCTCGCAGTCGGGGAGGCTACGGCCTCGGGCCCAGGCCAGCCCGCTCGGGATGACGTCTTGTAGAACACCAGACACGACGAAGGCAAATCCCCTCGGTGCCTTTTTTGCGCCACAGGGAGCCCCCCGGACAGTGAGGTTCGCAACCTTCCACCCGGTAGCCGCTGTGCGAGTAGCGGAGGACATGTGACTGAGTAGCAGTACTCAGTCACGTATAACTCTCCCCCCGTCAGGGTTCGTTGGTGGCCAAGCAGGGCCCTTGATCGAGCGTGCGCACAAGGATATGGCGGAGGCGCGAAGCTTCCTGGATCGCAAGGCCACGGTGGACGAAGAAGGGGAGAGCCAACTGTGGCAACTGATCGTCGGTCATCACAAGGACGTCCTGGGGAAGGCGAAGTCCGCCATTGCATCGTTCGAATCCACTCTTGACGCGTGCCAGCGGGAGCTGTCCCGTACTGCGGGCTATTACGGCAAGACGGACCGGGACCAGGCCGCCAAGGTCGACGCTACCTACCCGAAGGGTGGCGGCCTGCCCGCCGGTACGCCGCACGTCTCCGGAGGGTTCTCAGACACCACAGATGCGACCAGCGTCTTCTCCGAGCCCAAGCTCAGTGTCTGGGAGCAGATCCAGCAAGGTGCCTCGGAACGGATGGACGGGCTTGTCTGGTCCCGAGTGGACTCCGTCACCGGTGAAGGAAAGAACCCTGCGTTGGGACTCCTCGGTATCGGTCTCGACCTGCTGAGCCCGTCGACTCTCGTCAACGAGGCCATCAAGTTCGTCTTCAACTTCGACATCTTCGGCGAAGCGGCGAAGATGCTGTCCGGTGACTGGGAAAGCTACGGGGATTGCGCCAACGCGTGGGGCTCTCTGGGCAACTTCTTCAGCAGTATGGCCACCAACGTCGACAGGGGGAACAACCTCCTGAGCGAAACCTGGCGCGGCAACGCAGCAGACACAGGCTGGGATTACTTCGACAGGCTCACCTCGAAAATGAACGACACGGACGACGCCTTCGACAATCTCAAAGCCGCATACGAAGACGTCGCCGGCCAGATCCAGCAGTTCGCCGACGGCCTCAAGGCGGGACTGATCCTCATCAGCGACATGGCCATCGCGATCAGTGTCGAGATCGCCGTGGGCACGGGCGCTGCGACTACCGGGGTCGGTTTGATCGTGACAGGTGGGGCAGCTGCGATGATCGCTCGTCAGGCAGCGAAGATGATCAGTGAATGGTCGAAGCTCATCGATGCCCTGTCAGCGCTCTACGCGACCGTCAATGCCACCTTCGGCGCAGGGGGCGCGGTGCTGGACGGAAACCTGAACGCAGTGAAGTCGTTCCCGAAACCGGGCGGAGGCTATGACCATCAGGCTGTCTGACGTTGGCAAAACCCTAGGCTGGGGCGGTCTCGCGTGTGTCGCGGCGTGCCTGCTGCTCCGGTATGTCGAACCGGCTCCCCGGTGGGACGTCCTGGTCTGTCTCGGGATATCCCTGCTCGGTCTGATGCTGGCCTGGGCAGGAGCACGGCGCGGGGCTGCGCCGGTGAAGGACGTCCCACCGTCACCCGCTCCGGCAGAACCCGCGGGGTTCCGCCTCGTCGGCGGCTGGCGGCCGGCTCGCACCCAGCGGCAGCAACTCGGCGTCCTGCTCATTCTGCTGTCCGTCGCCCTGCTGCTGTTCGGCTCGGCCCAGCACGTCACGCCCCAACTGGCCGACGCCCGTAGCGGATCCGCGCGCATCATCCCGGTGACCGTCGTGGAGGTGACCGCGCAGCGTTCCACACCTGTCCGCGGTGGCGGTACGACCTACACCTCCGAGCTCTCGGTCAAAGCCACCAGGAGCAGCACCAGCGACAGACTGCTGCACGGCAGCATCAAGACGTCCGACTCGGTCCGGCCCACCGCCAAGCTGTGGGCCCTCTACACCCCCGGTGCCGGCAATGAGGCAGCCCAACTGACGGAGACACGGGGCGAGCTGGAAGCGCTGCGGGACGGCGGCACCCGCCCGTCCGGCATGCTGCTCGGTATCTGTGCGGCCGCTGCCACAGGTGGCCTGCTCCTGTTGCTGCGGCGCAGGGTGAAGCCGTCTCAGGACGAGGAATCCGTAGCAGAGACGCTTCGCACAAGTGGAGTGCAGGCCCTCGGCGTGACGCTGAGAGGCACGGCGGAGGAAGGCAAACGCGAGGTGGGAGTGGGCCTGCGCCTGCATGCCGAGGACGGGGAACGCCAGCTGTACGTCGGCCGGTTCGTCGACACCGAACATCTCGCCGATCTCCTCTACGGCCGCAGCGCATGGCTGTACTGGGCTCGACCCGACGGCGAGCCCCCACGCGGACGCCCCGGGCGGAAGGGCGAGATGCTGCCCGCCGTCCTGGTGGTCGGCAGCGGCGACGAGGCACGGTACGTACGCGGCTGGATGCCGCGGGAACCGGACTGGCCTGTCGCCCAGGGACGGCGCCTGGGAGCGATCAGCCCCGAGTCCTGCCCGCCGGTACGGCCATTGGACTCGGGCGCGATGCGCCCACCACGTGCCCGTCTTGGCGCCATGGTCTGGCTGGGCCTCGCGGGACTGGCCACGGCTGCCACAGCTGCCTTCCCCGTGGGCGGAGGAGGTAAGGAGCTCGTGCGGGCGTCGTGATCGTCCTCTGCACCATCGTGGGCATGCGCCTGCGAGAGGCGAAATGGCGCCCAGCCACCCGTCGTCAGGAGCGACGCACGGCGGAGCAGGCGGCATAAAGGCACCTGTGTCGTCTTCCCGTTCCACTCCAGTGATCACGAGGGGCAGAACGGGACCTCCCACCGCTCCGCCTGCGAGGTCTCAGTCACCTGCTGTTCCGAAACTGCCCCCGGAGCCAGGCTCGGCTCCGGGGGCAGTGCTTAGCAGGCACCACAAGTCGTCACGCTCTGTATCTGACCGTGCCCCCGGTGGGTCCCAACCCGGGCCTCCGCATCACGTGCCCCGGACCCCCGAATTAGCAAGACAATTAGCAACCAACATCAAAGAGGCCGGTTCCGTGATCGGAACCGGCCCCTGAGCTGTACTTCTCTGGAGCCGCCTGTCGGATTCGAACCGACGACCTTCTGTTTACAAGACAGATGCTCTAACCAGCTGAGCTAAGGCGGCGGGCTGCGCGCACCGAGCAGTGTACCCACCCCGTGACGGGCGGCCGCGATGCGGTTTCGTTGCTGCTGGAGTGCTGACAAGACGCACACCGGCGGGTTAGCGTCACCGCACGTTCACATGAGTGAAACGTACTCCCTTTACGACGGATCGTCCGGCACGTACCTGCCGGTGAAGGAGACAGCATCATGGCTACGGTCACGTACGACTCGGCTACCCGGATCTACCCCGGCGGCGACAAGCCCGCGGTCGACAAGCTCAACATCGACATCGAGGACGGCGAGTTCCTCGTGCTGGTCGGCCCCTCCGGCTGCGGCAAGTCCACCTCTCTGCGCATGCTCGCGGGTCTCGAGGACGTCAACGAGGGTTCCATACGCATCGGCGACCGCGACGTCACGCACCTGCCGCCCAAGGACCGGGACATCGCCATGGTGTTCCAGAACTACGCGCTCTACCCGCACATGTCCGTCGCGGACAACATGGGCTTCGCGCTCAAGATCGCGGGCGTGAACAAGTCCGAGATCCGCAAGAAGGTCGAGGACGCGGCGAAGATACTCGACCTCACCGACTACCTGCACCGCAAGCCCAAGGCGCTCTCCGGCGGTCAACGTCAGCGTGTGGCGATGGGCCGCGCGATCGTGCGTGAGCCGCAGGTGTTCCTCATGGACGAGCCGCTGTCGAACCTCGACGCGAAGCTCCGCGTGCAGACCCGTACGCAGATCGCCGGCCTCCAGCGCCGCCTGGGCATCACGACCGTGTACGTCACCCACGACCAGGTCGAGGCCATGACCATGGGCGACCGGGTGGCCGTCCTGAAGGACGGGCTGCTGCAGCAGGTCGACACTCCGCGGCACATGTACGACCGTCCCGCGAACCTCTTCGTCGCCGGCTTCATCGGCTCCCCCGCCATGAACCTCGTCGAGGTGCCGATCACCGACGGCGGCGTGAAGTTCGGCAACAGCGTGGTGCCCGTCGAGCGTGAGGCGCTGACGGCCGCCGTCGACAAGGGCGACAAGACCGTCACGGTCGGCGTCCGTCCCGAGCACTTCGACCTCGTCAACGGCGACGGCTCCGCGACGGCCGTCTCCAAGGACGAGCCCGCCGGTGTCGCGGTCACGGTCAACGTCGTCGAGGAACTCGGCGCGGACGGCTACATCTACGGCACGGCCAGCGTCGGCGGCGAGGACTGCGACCTGGTCGTCCGTGTCTCCGGCCGGCAGGTGCCCGAGAAGGGTGCCGTCGTGAACGTGGTGCCGCGCGGTGGCGAGACGCACGTCTTCTCGAGCTCCAGCGGTGAGCGTCTCAGCGACTGACGCACACACGTACCTGACGCAGCCGAAGGGGCCGTACATCTCCGCAACAGGCGGGCGTACGGCTCCTTTTGGCGTTTTTCCGGGCATTTTCGCTCCACACGTCAACACCCGCGCGGAACGCGCCCGTGCGCCGTCGCTCGGCAGGGTGACCGAATGTCGCCAAATCACCACTCTTCGCTACGATCGCTGCCGTGAACCACGCAGCACGCCGAATCGGCCGATCTCTAGCTCTCGTCCTCCCTGTCGTCCTCGTCCTGTCCGGGACGCTTGCCGTGGCCCGCGTCCCGTGGAGTTCGTCCTCCGGCACGCAGATGCTCACGGCCTCCGAGCACAAGGCGTCCACGAAGGCGACCTCGCGTGCTCCTCAGGACGTGCTGCGCGACCGCCTCGTCGCCGAACTGCAGGAGAAGGACCCGGGAGTGGCGCTGACCGGCCTCCAGGCGGAGATGGCGGAACGCCCCTCCCTGGCCAGGCACTGCGCGTCGATCGCGCGGGCGCTGGGCCGTGCGGCCGTGCAGAAGTACGGCAGTGTGCAGCGCGCCAACCGCTACTCGCGTCCCGTCTGCGACACGTCCTTCGCCACCGGCGTGTCCCGGATCCACTGAGACGGGCATGCCACCGGCACCGAACCTCTGATGTGCTGACGGCCCGCCCTGCCGACGGAGGCAGGGCGGGCGTCCCGCATAGGGTGCGCTGCATGATGCAGCTCCCCACGCAAGCCGTGATCCTGGCCGGTGGCCAGGGGACGCGGCTGCGTCCGTACACCGACGACCGCCCCAAGCCGATGGTCGAGATCCCGGGCACCGGACTCCCCATCATCGGGCACCAGTTGGCCTGGCTGGCCGCCGAGGGTGTCACCGATGTCGTCGTCTCCTGCGGCCACTTGGCCGATGTGCTGAGCGACTGGCTTGCCAAGGCCGAGATTCCGGTGCCCGCGGGGCGAACTCCGCCTCGGACCCAGGTCGTTGTGGAGGACAAGCCCCTGGGCCGCGGCGGCGGGCTCAAGTACGCGGCCGCCTCGCTGCCCCGGCCCGACGAGACCTGGTACGCGACCAACGGGGACATCTGGACGCGTTTCGCGCTGCGGGAGATGGCCGCGTTCCACGGGGAACGGGACGCCGTCGCGACGCTCGCGCTGGCCCGTCCGCGCATCCCGTGGGGGGCGGTGGAGACCGATCCCTTCGGTCACGTCCTCGACTTCATCGAGGCTCCGCCGTCCCCGTACCTCGTCAACGCCGGTGTGTACGTGTTCTCTTCGTCCTTCGCCGGGATGCTGCCGGAGCGTGGCGACCACGAGCGCACGACGTTCCCGCGGCTCGCCCGCGAGCGCCTGCTCGCGGGCTTCCAGCTGCCGCAGGGGGCCTACTGGCGGGCCATCGACACCGCCAAGGATCTGGAGGAGGCGGCAAAGGAGTTGAGGGAGGCGCAGGGAGTCCCCCAGAGGCCGTGAGGGCTCCCTGCGATGCCCGCCGTCGTCACGCGGCGCCGGTTCTCCCGCGTTTTCTCCGGCACTTCTCCCGCGTCCTCCGGCACAGGGCCGGTGGTTGCGCAAGTCAGCCCAGGAGGCCGCCCAGGCCTCCACCGCTGCCACCCGAGTACGAGCTGCCGCCGCCATCGTCGGACGACGAACCCCCGCCGCCGCCACCGGAGTTGGAGCCGCCGTCCGAACCGCCGGCGCTGCTGCCCGAACTGGCGCCGCCGCCCTGCGTGGCCTGGGCGCCGGGCGCCGACTGCCGCGGTGGCTGCGCACCGGGGGCGGCCTCCCGCGGCACCTGCACGGTCTCGCGCTGGCTGGGACTTGACGTGCCCCCGTGCCGGTCGCCGGGCGTGGCCGACGAGGACGGGCCGCCGGAGCGGCCCTCGTCCGCGTCCGCGCCGCGTGTATGCCCGCCGGCCGGATTCCCGCTGTCGGTGCGGTCGTCCGGGTCCTTGGGGAGGGGCGAGCCGGGCAGCTGGTTGACGGGCGGGCCACCGGGCTCGGGCACCTTGGCCGTGTGCGCGGACCGTACGGCACCGCCCAGCACCGAACCTGTCAGCATCGCGATCCCGGTGACGACGGACGCGATCACGGCGCCGCGGCGCAGCACCCGGAGGCGCAGGTCCCGCAGTTCGGCTCGCGGGCCGAGCTTGCGCCACGCGTCGGCGGCGAGCCTGCCGTCGACGGAGTAGACGGGCGCACCCGCGATGAGCAGCGGGCTCCACGCGGCGAGCAGGATGATGTCCGGCGCCTCGTAGGCCGGGCCCGAACTCCAGCTCACCGTCATCAGCAGCGCCGCCGACAGCAGCGCGCCGACGGCGGCGGCGACCCGCTGCCAGAGGCCGCACACCGTCAGCACGCCGATGATGATCTGGAGGAAGGCCACCGTCAGCCCGGAGCCGACGGGGTGCGCCAGGGCGAAGTCCCGCAGCGGGGACGCGATGGGCCACGGTTCGAGCGAACGCAGCCACGTCACCATGGAGCCGCGTGCGTCGCCGTCGAAGTAGACCGGGTCGCACAGCTTGCCCATCCCGGCGTAGACCGAGATGAAGCCGAGGAAGATCCGCATGGGCAGCAGCACGACGCCGAGGTTCATCCGGCGGCCCGGGTAGTACGCCTGACGGCGCGTTCCTGCGGCTGCCGGGACCGGGGAGCCGGAGCGGCCCTCGGCCTCCTCGGGGTCCCCGGGCGCGAGGGGCTGCCGCCCACGGCGGCGGTACGCGCCGCTTTCCCCGTACTCGGCGAAGTCGGCGTACTCGCCGAAGTCGCCGGTGTCGCCGAAGTCGCGGCGCTCGCGGACGTCGCCGATCTCGCCGTACTCGCCGTACGGGTCGTAGGCGCCGGGCTCCGGGCCGTCGAAGGCTCCGTGCGTGGGACGCACCCCGTGCAGCAGGGACTGCGGCTGCGTCGCCTCGACGGAGCGCGCACCGCGCTGGCCGACGACCGTCGGCGGGGCGAGAGTGTCCTCGTCGATCCGCGGCAGCACCTGGGTCGTGGAGGCGGCGGACTCCGTGGTCCCCCGGTGACCGGGGCGCGCCGCCTGGTACAGCCCAGTCGCCCCGGTGTCGTCGGCGTCGGCACCCGCGCCCCATGCGACGGAGGTGCCGGTCGTCGTGCCGGGCGAAGACCCCGCTGTTTCGGGACCGTTGGCGGGGAACGGTCCGGGCGCCGCACCCGGGAACGTTCCCGAGGTGCTGATGCCGGACATGGCAGGAACGGGACCGGTGGTGACGGACTCGGCGGCGGGCGGCGCGAGTTGCACACGGAAGCTCGCGTGAGTGACGACGACCTCTGCCGGGTCGGAGGGGACCTTGACCGTGCTCAGCCCGGGCTCGTCGTCGAAGAAACCGCTCGGGCCGCCCTGTTGGGTGTCCCCAGGACGCCGGCCCGAGGGGTCGGGCGTGCGGGGTGTTCTGGTGTCCACACTCCACTAACCGAGTGACGGACGCTTAAGACACTGCCTCGACCGCCCCGATCTGTCCGAGGCCCGTCAAGGCGGTCGAGCCGACGGCGATGCCGGGCCCGCGGCGCGAGGCGGGCCCCGGACCCGGTCCCAAGTTCCGCCTCGCGGCCGTCAACTCCTGCGCCGCGCCGCCTCGTAGAGCACCACGCCTGCGGCCACACCCGCGTTCAGCGACTCCGCGCCGCCCGGCATCGGGATCCGTGCGCGTACGTCGCAGGTCTCGCCCACCAGCCGGGACAGGCCCTTGCCCTCACTCCCGACGACCACCACCACCGGCCCGTCCAGGGCGTCCAGCTCCGGGAGTTCGACGTCGCCGTCGGCAGCGAGACCGACGACCATGATCCCGGCCTTCTGGTAACTCTCCAGCGCACGCGTGAGGTTGGCGGCACGGGCGACCGGAGTGTGCGCCGCCGTACCCGCGGAGGTCTTCCACGCCCCCGCCGTCATTCCCGCGGCCCGCCGCTCCGGGACGACGACACCGTGCCCGCCGAAGGCCGAGACGGAGCGGACGACCGCGCCGAGATTGCGCGGATCGGTGATCCCGTCGAGCGCGACGATCAGCGGGTCCTCGCCCTCGTCGTAGGCGGCGGCCGCCAGATCGTCCGGGTGCGCGTACTCGTACTCCGGGACCTGGAGCACAAGACCCTGGTGGTGCAGGCCCTTCGTCATGCGGTCCAGCTCGGGCCTGGGCGCCTCCATCAGGTTGATGCTGCCGGCCTCGCCGGCGAGACGCACCGCCTCGCGCACCCGGTCGTCGTTCTCGATGAACTGCTGCACGTACAGCGTCGACGCCGGTACGCGCTCGCGCAGCGCCTCGACGACCGAGTTGCGGCCGACGACCAGTTCCGAGGCGCTCTTGCCGCTGACCTTGCGCGCACGCCCCTGCGAGCGCCGGGCCTTGGCCTGCGCGGCGCGCTGCTTGGCATGTCCCTTGCGCATCTCGGCGGGCGGCGTGGGGCCCTTGCCCTCGAGCCCGCGGCGCCGCTTGCCGCCGCTGCCGACCTGCGCGCCCTTCTTGTTGGACGTACGCCGGTTGGGGCGCTGGCTGTTCCCGGCCATCGGGCACCTGCTTCTCTGCTGGTCACTTGCTGATTCGTCTGCCGGGTCACCGGGCGGGGCGTTGGGCCCTGGTGCCCGGCTGCCGACGGGCTGCCGTGCCGGCGGGCGTTCGCACGCTCGCGGCGCGCGGGTAATCGCCGGCTGCCGCCATTATTCCGGAGGACAGGGCCCACCGAAGAAGTGGATCAGTGCCGGCCCTCCCCGCGGGCGGCCGCGGGCACGGCTCAGTGGCTGCCGCTGCCGCCGAGCTCCCAGCGCGGCCCCGACGGAGTGTCCTCGATGACCAGGCCCGCCTGCTTCAGCTCGTCGCGGATGGCGTCCGCCGTGGCGTAGTCCTTGCGCTGTCGCGCCGCCTGCCGCTGGTCGAGCACGAGACGGACCAGTGAGTCCACGGCCTCGCGCAGCTCGCCGCCCCGCCCGGCGTCCGTCGCCGTCGACTGCCAGTGCGGGTCGAGCGGATCGAGGCCGAGGACGCCGAGCATCGCCCGTACGTCCGCGAGGGCCTTCACCGTTGCTTCCTTGTCGTCCCCGCTCATGGCGGCGTTCCCGTGCCGGACGGTCGTATGGAGGACGGCCAGCGCCTGCGGAACGCCGAAGTCGTCGTCCATCGCCTCCGCGAAGGCCGACGGGACGTCGCCCGCCGGAGCCACCTCGCCGACGGCCTCGCCCGCCCGCTGCAGGAAGCCCTCGATGCGGCCGAAGGCGGCCTCCGCCTCGCGCAGCGACTCTTCGCTGTACTCGATGGTGGATCGGTAGTGCGGCGAAGCCAGGTAGTAGCGCAGCACGATGGGGCGCCAGTGCTTGACCATCTCGCTCACGAGCACCGAGTTGCCGAGCGACTTGCTCATCTTCTCGCCGCTCATGGTGACCCAGGCGTTGTGCGCCCAGTAGCGCGCGAACCCGTCGCCGAACGCCTTCGACTGCGCGATCTCGTTCTCGTGGTGCGGGAAGACGAGGTCGACTCCCCCGCCGTGCAGGTCGAAGGTCGGTCCGAGGTACTTGTGCGCCATGGCCGAGCACTCCAGGTGCCAGCCGGGACGGCCGCGGCCCCACGGTGTCTCCCAGCTCGGCTCGCCGGGCTTGGCCGCCTTCCACATGGCGAAGTCGCGCGGGTCGCGCTTGCCGGTCTCGCCCTCGCCCTCGGGCTGGAGCAGGTTGTCCAGTTCCTGGTTGGACAGCTGGAGGTAGCCGTCGTAGGAGTGCACGTCGAAGTAGACGTTCCCGTCCGCCGCGTAGGCGTGGCCGCTGTCGATGAGGACGCGCATCATCTCGATCATCTCGGGGACGTGGCCCGTGGCCCGCGGCTCGTAGGTGGGCGGGAGGCAGCCGAGGCCCTCGTAGGCGGCGTTGAACGCGCGCTCGTTGTCGTAGCCGATGGCCCACCAGGGGCGGCCCTGTTCCGCCGCCTTAACGATGATCTTGTCCTCGATGTCCGTCACGTTCCGCACGAACGTGACCTCGTGGCCGCGGTGGGTGAACCAGCGGCGCATGATGTCGAAGTTCAGGCCGGACCTGATGTGCCCGATGTGCGGGGCTGCCTGCACCGTGGCACCACACAGGTAGATCGAGACATGGCCCGGCGTCCGGGGGACGAAGTCGCGGATCTGCCGGCTGCTGGTGTCGTACAGGCGAATGCTCACGCGACCAGGGTAGTGGGCCCGTGAGGCCGGGTGTCCCGCACACCGGGCGTGCGTCGGCTTCCCGGCATGCGCCACGCAGTCCAGGGGGCGGGTGTCAGGTCTGTCAGAGGCGCCCGGCGACCTTCCGGGGTGTGATGCGCACGACGACCCTCTCGGCATCCTGGGCCGAACTCGGGTTGAACTCCGCGTAGTTCTTGCCCACGTACTTCTGCGCCAGTTCGTCGATCAGTTCCGGGCCGCCCTCGGTGGTGAGCGTCGCGGTGCCGCGGATCTCCGCGTAGGTGTACGGGCTGTCAGCGGGCTGCACCACGACACTGACGCGCGGATCGCGCCGGAGGTTCAGGGTCTTGCGGCGGTCGGTCGTGGTGGAGATGAGCAGTTCGTCCCCGTCGCGCTTCACCCACACCGGTGACACCTGGGGACTTCCGTCGGGCTGGATCGTCGCCAGGTGGACGAAGACGGGGGAGTCCAGAACCTGCTTGAGGTCGTCGGAGAGCTGTGCTGCTGCCACTGGGATCGCCTTCTCTCGGAGCGTCGTCGGTGTCCGCGGCATGCGCGTGTCAGGCCGTGCCATGCCGTGTCATTCCGTCAACCGGCTTGCGGGGCACGGTGTTCCGGGCCCCGCCGAGTTGTCACACCCGCGGCCCAGCGGCAGCTTCCGAAGGTGGCAGCACCAGTGCCGTCGCCACGGCCGCGAGGCCCTCGCCGCGGCCGGTCAGGCCCAGGCCGTCGGTCGTCGTACCGGAGACGGAGACCGGGGCGCCGACGGCGTCGGACAGGACCCGCCGGGCCTCGTCCCGCCGCTTGCCGATCTTGGGCCGGACGCCGATGACCTGGACCGCGACGTTGCCGACGGTGAAGCCTTCCGCCCGCAGGATGCGCGCGGCCTCCGTGAGCAGAGCCACCCCGGACGCACCGGCCCACTCCGGGCGGTCCGTGCCGAAATGCGCGCCGAGGTCGCCGAGGCCGGCCGCGGAGAAGAGGGCATCGCATGCGGCGTGCGCCGCGACGTCGCCGTCGGAGTGCCCGGCCAGGCCGCAGCGCTCCCCCTCCCAGAGCAAGCCGGCGCACCACAACTCGCGCCCCTCCTCGAAGGCGTGCACGTCCGTGCCGATGCCCACCAGGGGCAGCTCCCGGGCCTGCCGGTCAGAAGCCATCGGTCGCCCGCCTCCTCGCCAGGACGGCCTCGGCGAGCACCAGGTCCAGCGGTCTCGTCACCTTGAACGCCTCGTCGTGGCCCGGGACGACCACGACCTCGACGCCGAGGCGCTCCACCATGCCGGCG
Organism: Streptomyces sp. CNZ301; assembly: GCF_004217425.1. Lineage (NCBI taxonomy): Bacteria > Bacillati > Actinomycetota > Actinomycetes > Kitasatosporales > Streptomycetaceae > Streptomyces > Streptomyces sp. CNZ301. Next base: position 4,931,300 of record NZ_SHLG01000001.1, on the reverse strand, counting down.
TCGTCCGTCGCCCCGTCGCCCTCGCGGGCCACCTGGGCGTGCGCCGCGGCCAGCACCTTCAACTCGAAGCCCTGCGGCGTCTGCACCGCCCTCAGCCGTGAACGCTCCGGAGTGCCCGTCACCGGCTCGGGCTCGCCGGCCGGGCGGACCCGGACCTCCTTGACGGTGTCGGGGACTGGCAGCGCCGGCACGACGGCGGGCGCCCCCTCCCGTACGGCCGCCGCCACGGCGTCCACGGTCTCGACCGGCACCAGGGGACGGGCCGCGTCGTGCACCAGCACGGAGTCGACATCGGCGGGGAGCGCCTCGAGGCCGAGCCGTACCGAGTCCTGACGCGTCTCGCCTCCGGGGACGACCACGACGTCGGTCAGGGTCTCCGCGGCTGCGAGGTGCTCGTCCAGGAGACGACGTACCTCGTCGGCACCGTCGGGGGGTGCCACAACCACGACGAGGGAGACGGCACGGGAGCGGGCCATCGCTCGCACAGCGTGCACCAGCATCGGCGTACCGCTCAGCGCACGCAGCGCCTTGGGGGCGCCGGGGCCGAGGCGGACGCCGCGCCCGGCGGCCGGAATGACGGCGGCGGTGCGGTGTCCGGAACGGTCGGTCCCGGGATCGGTGGCCGGGGCGGTGGCGGAGCCGGACGCGGGCCGGGCGGCCGGAGACTTTCCGGCCTGCCGGGCCTGCCCGGCCCGCCCGGCGTTGCTGCCTGCTCCGTCCGGGCGGCCGGAATGCGACTCGCCCGCGGATTGGATTGACATCGGTTCCACGTTCAGGTTTGTGTCCTCAGCCGGTGTGGGTATGGCCTGGGCGTACCCCCGACGCAGGTCGGGGGCGTGCCGGGCGCGAAGCCTTGACCGGCCCTTCCGTGAACTCCGGTCGAGGCGACTGCCCGGGCCCGGCACGCCTTTGGCAGACGTCGAGTCCGCGCCGGACTCCGGCACGGCGAGCAGTAGTGAGGTTACTGAACGCTGCCGGTGGTCGCTTGCAGTGCCTGAACATGCCGCAGCGTGGACATGCCGCAGCGTGGACATGCCGCAGCGTGGACATGCCGCAGCGCCCGGCGACTGACGTCGTCACTCGGGCACTGCGGCACAGCCTTGCTCTACTACTGCTCAGACTTGCTCATTGCTGCTCGCTCACGCTGGGCTCTCGCCACTGACCTTCGCCTTGCTCACCGGCCGGCAGGTCGGTCGGTCGCCCCGCCCGCTCCGCCGTCGCTCGCGCGGTCAGGAAGCGAGAACCTCGTCGAGCAGCGCCTCTGCCTTGTCCTCGTTCGTGTTCTCCGCGAGGGCGAGCTCGCTCACCAGGATCTGGCGGGCCTTGGCGAGCATCCTCTTCTCACCGGCGGAGAGTCCACGCTCACGCTCGCGGCGCCACAGGTCGCGGACGACCTCCGCCACCTTGATCACGTCGCCGGACGCAAGCTTCTCGAGATTCGCCTTGTAGCGCCGGGACCAGTTGGTCGGCTCCTCGGCATACGGTGCGCGGAGCACCTCGAAGACCCTGTCCAGCCCGTCCGAACCGACCACATCTCGTACGCCCACGAACTCCGCATTGTCCGCTGGCACACGAACCGTCAAGTCGCCCTGCGCAACCTTCAGAACCAAGTAGGTCTTGTCCACGCCTTTGATCTGCCGAGTTTCGATAGCCTCGATCAGCGCGGCCCCGTGATGGGGATAGACCACGGTGTCGCCAACCTTGAACGTCATGTGTCAGGTACCCCTTCCGTGGCTATCCAGAGTAACACGGAATCGGGCTCTTCTGAATGGCGTTTTCGCAGGTCAGGACGCATCTCGGGGCTTGACAAGCGGCCCTGTTACGTGCTGCGGCCAGCCATCTGGAACAGGTATTCGCAGGTCGGGGCACTTCTGAACGCACACCGAAACACAACGGACACCTCTGAAGAGGGTGCTTCAGAAAGTGTCAGCCGTCCGTTTTGTCCGACTGTAAGTCGTCGCCCGTTCGGCTCTCTTCACCTCTTCCCGGACTTTCCCAAGAATTGATCAGCAGTTCCGCTGATCAATTCACAGGGCGTTCGCATTCTTTCCCCGGAAAGGTCCTCACCGGGCGTGCGGACGCCGCGCGCTCCCGCGTACGCAGGGGCCCGAACGGCGCGCGGCACGAGGGCCGGGTGCGGGGCCGCGGGAAGGCCTCGGTAATCTGAGCCGCGCCACAGATCAACGTATCCGCCCGCGACCGTCCCGTAGTTCGGCCGCCAGAGCTCGCCCAGGAGTTGCCGCCGCCGTGAGCAGCAGCATTCGACGCGGCACCCTTGCCGCCACAGCCCTCGCGCTCGCCGTCGTGACACTGTCCGCATGCGCCGCGGGGAACGACGCTCAGACGCTGGAGGTCAAGCCGGACAACGCCGCGACCTCCCAGGGCTCCATCAAGATCCAGAACGTCAACATCATCACGCCCGACAAGGGAGAGGGCCCCTCTGCCGTGACGGGCCGCATCTTCAACCAGGGCTCCAAGGACGAGACCCTCGCGGCCATCACCGTCCAGGGCGCGGGTGTCCGCGTGAAGCTGGAGCCGGCGAAGGGCGAGAGGAAGCTCACGGTGCCGGCAGGCGGTTCGCTCGCACTCGGCGGCAAGGACAACGCCTCGGCCGTGCTGCCCGCCTCCGGTTCGAGTGCCGTGCGGGACGGCAACGCACAGCCGGTGTCGTTCGACCTGAGCCGTACGGGCAAGATCTCGCTGCGTGCGACGGTCGTGCCGGCTCACGGCGACTACGCGAAGTTCGGCCCGACGGTCGCACCGTCGCCCAGCACCTCCTCGGGCACGCCTTCCGGTTCGCCTTCGGCGCCCGGGTCGGAGTCCTCGCCGTCCGCGGGCGCCTCGGAGGAGGCCGGGCAGTCCGAGTCCCCGGCCGCCGGCGACGACGCGGCCGGAGCCGAGCCCGAGGGGCACTGAGCGCCCGCGCCGCACGCCGCCGCACACCATGCGCGAGGCCCCGCCCGTACCGGTGATCGTACGGGCGGGGCCTCGCGCATGGCGGTCTCCCGGGTGTCTACGGCTCGAACTTGTAGCCCAGGCCCCGCACGGTCACCAGGAAGCGGGGGGCGCCGGGATCGGGCTCGATCTTGGCGCGGAGGCGCTTGACGTGGACGTCGAGGGTCTTGGTGTCCCCCACGTAGTCGGCGCCCCAGACCCGGTCGATCAGCTGCATCCGCGTGAGCACCCTGCCGGCGTTGCGCAGCAGCATCTCGAGGAGGTCGAACTCCTTCAGCGGCAGATCGATCTTGCTGCCGTCGACGGTGACGACGTGCCTGTCCACGTCCATGCGCACCGGGCCGGCCTCCAGGGCCGCGGGCGTGACCTCCTCAGGTTCGCCCTGACGGCGCAGCACGGCCCGTACGCGCGCGACGAGTTCGCGGGACGAGAAGGGTTTGGTGACGTAGTCGTCGGCTCCTATCTCCAGGCCGACGACCTTGTCGATCTCGCTGTCCTTCGCGGTGACCATGATCACCGGGACGTTCGAGCGGCCGCGGAGCTGGCGGCACACCTCGGTGCCGGGCAGGCCCGGCAGCATCAGGTCGAGCAGAACCAGGTCGGCTCCGTTGCGTTCGAACTCGTCCAGCCCGTCGGGGCCGGTGGAGGCGACGGCGACTTCGAAACCTTCCTTGCGCAGCATGTACGACAGTGCGTCGCTGAACGATTCCTCGTCCTCGACGACGAGCACTCGGGTCACGGGAGGACCTCCGGGGCGGTTTCAGGGGCGCGCGGCAGCCCGCGCGGCGTTGTGAACGGAGATGGGGAGGGACGGGAGGAAGAAGAAGGGGAACGGGACGGGGACGGGGAGGAAGTGGGGGAAGAGGAGGAAGCGGAAGCAGCCGCGCGGGCCGCGGAGGGAGTCGGCGGTGACTCGCTCCGAAGACCCGCGGGACCGGCGCCGGCGGGACCGGAGGAGCCGCGGAGGTGCCGGGGCCCCTCCGGGCCGCGGACTCGGAGGGCTCGGCAGGCTCGTCGGGCTCGGCAGGCTCATCGGGGGCGTCGGGTCGGCGGGAGCGGCGGGATCCGCTCCGTCCGCGGACCCGTACGGGGCGGCTCGGCCGTTCGGGGCGCTCGGGGCGCTCGGGGCGTTCGGGGCGCTCGGGGCGCTCGGGGCGCTCGGGCCCGGCTGCCCCGCCCGACCGGCCTGGCCGGCCTGGCCGGGCTGACCGCCCTCGTCCAGGGGGTCCTCCGCGTCGCCGAAGTCGTCCGGCTCCTCGTCGATGTCCTCCGGCGGACGGGCGCTGCCGCTCTTCTGCGACTCCGCGCGGCTCCGTCCGGGGCCGCCCTCCGGAAGCCGGAGCGTGAACGTGGAGCCCTGGCCTTCGGCGCTCCACACGGTGACCTCGCCGCCGTGCGACGCGGCCACATGCTTGACGATGGCCAGCCCCAGGCCGGTGCCGCCGGTGGCGCGTGAGCGGGCCGGGTCCACCCGGTAGAACCGCTCGAAGACCCGCTCCTTGTCCCGCTCGGAGATGCCGATGCCCTGGTCGCTGACCGATATCTCGACGAAGTCCCCGCCGGGCGCCGCCACCCGGCGGCCCGCGATGCCGACGCGGGTGCGGGCGGGCGAGTAGTTCACCGCGTTCTCGACGAGGTTGCCGAGGGCGGCCGCGAGCTGGCTGCGGTTGCCCCACACGTGGAGCCCGTCCCCGGCGTTGCCGCTCGCGGCGGTGCCCGCTCCGCCGCCGCCCGACCGGCCCGCGACGAGGGCGATCTGCTTGCTGCTCGCCGACTGGCGGCAGCGGTCGATCGCCTCGTCCACCAGTTCGTCGACGCCGACCTGCTCGGAATCGCCCAGCGGGTCGTCGTTCTGCACGCGGGAGAGGTCGATGAGTTCCTGGACGAGGCTCGTCAGCCGCGTCGCCTCGTACTGCATGCGCCCGGCGAAGCGCTCGACCGCCTCGGGGTCGTCCGCCGCGTCCAGTACCGCCTCGGAGAGCAGGGACAGAGCGCCGACCGGGGTCTTCAGCTCATGGCTGACGTTCGCCACGAAGTCGCGGCGCACGGCCTCTATGCGGCGGGCCTCCGTCATGTCCTCGACCAGCAGCATGACGAGCCGGGAGCCGAGCGGAGCCACGCGGGCGGACACGGCGAGGGCCTCGCCCCGGCCCGTACCGCGACGGGGGAGGTCCAGGTCGACCTGCCGTATCTCGCCGTCCCGCCTTGTCTCGTGCGCCATCTTCAGCATCGGCTCGACGGCCAGCCGGCCGCCCCGCACGAGCCCCAGGGCATACGCCGCGGAGCTCGCCTTGACCACCTCGTCCGACTCGTCCAGCACGACGGCGGAGGAGCGCAGCACGGAGAGCACGGTGTCCACACCGGGCGGCAGAACGGCCTCGGTGTGCAGCGAGGAGCGCGTGGGACGGGCCTGGTCGCGCTCGCTCCAGCGGAACGCCAGCATCGCGATCACGCCGGTCATTACTCCGGCGATCGCCGCCGCTGCGGCGACCGCCGCGTTCACGTTCATGCCTCAAGGCTATGCGCGCTCGTCGGCACCGCCCCAGGGGAAGCGGGAGACCTCGAACACTCGTCTCCCAGAGTTCACCTTGGGGTCGTGACCGGTTCACCGCGGAGGTCGGCGACGGACGCATTCCGGACGGAGCGTGGGAACCTGAGGCCGGCCCTGCGGGCCCCTCTGTCGAGAGAACATGCGAGGGAAGGACAGCCATGCGTGACGCGTACCACGAGGAGCTGGACTCGATCAGCGACAGCCTGGTCGACATGGCCCGGTTCGTCGGCTCTGCGATCGGCCGCGCCACGACGGCGATGCTGGACGCCGATCTGAAGCTGGCCGAGAGCGTCATCGCCGGGGACGAGAAGGTCGACGCCATCCAGCACGACCTGGAGAACCGAGCCATCCAGCTGCTGGCGCGGCAGCAGCCCGTCGCGACGGACCTGCGGATAGTCGTCACCTCGCTGCGGATGAGCGCCGACCTGGAACGCGCCGGCGACCTGGCGCAGCACGTGGCGAAGGTGACCCGCCTGCGGTTCCCCGACTCCCCCGTGCCGAGCGATCTGCAGGCGACGCTGCTGGAGATGGGGCAGCTGGCGCAGCGGCTGATGGCGAAGGCCGCGGAGGTGATCATCACGAAGGACGTCGACCTGGCTCTGCAGCTGGAGCACGACGACGACGCGATGGACGACCTGCACCGCACGCTCTTCCAGCACCTGATGGACGACCGCTGGCAGCACGGGATCGAGACGGCCGTCGACGTGACACTGCTCGGCCGCTACTACGAGCGGTTCGCGGACCACGCGGTATCCGTGGCCCGTCGCGTGGTCTATCTGGTCACCGGCGACTACGCGCACGAGCTCGACCCGGCGGCCGCTGCCGCCGGTGACGGCACCGCCCCGGTCGAGGGCGCCTGAGCGCGGGACCGCAGCGGGACCGGCGACGGCCGCGCGAGGTTCGCGCGTCCTCCGCCCGAACGTCCCGCACGACGGCGGTGCCGCCACCGGCGCCAGGACAGGGACGCCGCCGACGGGCCGCCGTCACCCTTCTCGTGCAACTACGCGCCCTTTGTGCGCCCGTGGGCCGGGCCGGAGGGTGGGGAGTAGACCGGGGAGGAGAAGGAGGGAAGTCGTGGCTGATCACAGCGATCCGGCCCAGCCAACCGCGCGGGCGGAGGAGAGGCCGTCCCTGCACGTACTGGGGGCGTGCGGTTGCGGTCCGGGATGCGGGTGCGGATGTCAGTCCGGCGGTCCGTGTCAGTGCGGCGGTTGCTGCGGCTGACAGGGGTCTGCCGCAGGCGGCTGCACCGCAGCCGGCGCGGTCCGAGCCGCTGAGGGCCCTGCCCGGTTCGACGGGGCAGGGCCCTCAGCTTGCGCTCCGGGGCGGTGCTTGCCGTCACCGGGCGCGAAAGTTTCGGGGAACGGGCCGGGCGTCGGGGGCCGGGGGCCGGCGACCGGGGATCGCGGACGGGAGGGTCGTCGCGGCTATGGGCTGTCCGGCGGATCTTCGTGGGTCAGCGAGCGGCGTCCGGCGCATGGGGCCTCCCCCGCGAAAGCGAGAGGACGCATTGCAAGGCGGAGGGTCGTCCTCATACCGGGGTCCCCATGCCGAAGGGCTGGGGTTCCCCATGCCGAAGGGCTGGGGAGTATTCGGGCCATCCCGACAACGTGGCGAGGTGCGGTGCCTGGGGGCACCCCCGGACGAAGTCCAGGGGGAGTCGCGAGCCCGCGAAGATCCGCCGGACAGGCCCTAACCCGTCGTCAGCGCCGTGGCCAGTTCGTCCAGGCCGCTGAACCTCCAGTCGAAGACGTCCGAGCTCGCCGGCGGTTCTCCGTACGGCCGTCGGACGTAGGCGGTACGCATGCCGCCGGCTTGTGCGCCGCGGAGGTCCCAGGCGTGGGCGGCCACCATGAGGACGCGCTCCGGCGGGCACCCGGCGGTGTCGAGGGCGAGCCGGTAGACCTCCGGCGCCGGCTTGTAGGCCGGGACGGCTTCGCCGGAGACGGCCTGGTGCCAGCGCAGCCCGGCGTGCGCGTCGAGCCGGAGCAGGGCGGTACGGGCGGCGTTGGAGAGCGCGAGCACGGGGAAGCTGCGCGCTATCCGCCCGAGTCCGTCGACGGAGTCGCTCCAGGGAGGCAGGCGCCGGCTTGCGGTGGCCAGCCGCGCCACGGCCGCCGGATCATCGATTCCGGCCTTTCCGGCCACCCGTCGTGCGGCCTCCGCGTCGATCGACTCGCTGTCCGCGTACGGCCGTAGCCCCTGCACGATGCGCTGCTGCTCGGCGTCACGGTGGCGCAGCCAGAGGGCGAGCAGCTCGTCGACGGATGTACCGGATGCAGCGACGGAGGTATCGAGAGACGTGCCGCCGGGCGTCTCGCCGGAGGTGCGGCCGGATTCCCCGCCCGGTACGTCGCCGGAACTGCCCGTCGCGGCGCGGATCTCCGCCCTGAGCCCGCTTTCCTCGTCGATCAGTGTGCCGAGGACGTCGAAGACGACGACCTCGATGTCGCGAATTCCGGCCATGGGCACTCCCGTTCGCGTTGCGTCACCAGTCAGACAGGTGACGACCTTGTCACCGCCTTCGTCACCGGTCAAGATGGTGACGTGAAATTCGCGTTCGTGAGCGGCAACCCGGCACTCGACCTGGCCGGCACCGTGGGCTACCGGCGCGACGAACCCGTCGACGCCCTCTCAGGACCCCCGGACCTCGAACAGTGGATCGGGGAGTGCGACGAACTGCCCGACGGCGTGCGAGCCGGCCGTGCGGGCTTCGAATCCGCGCTGTCCTTGCGGGAGGCGCTCTACCGCCTCGCTCTCGACCGCATCCACGGCCGGCGCTTCGACCCGGGCAGCCTGGAGCTCGTCAACCGCGCGGCCGCCGGGCCGGTGCCCACCGTCGAACTCGGCGACGCCGGGCTGCGCATCTCGGGGGACCTTCCTGCCGTGCTCTCCTACCTGGCCAGGAGCGGCATCGCTCTGCTCGCCGACCCCGACGCCTGCCTCAAGGAGTGCGGCCGCGCCGGCTGCACACGTCTCTACCTCGACCGCTCGCGCGGCGCCCGTCGCACCTGGTGCGGGATGGAGGCATGCGGCAACCGCGTCAAGGCCGCCGCCTACCGGGCCCGGCGACGCGCTTTGGCCGCGGGTGGCGGACCGGGCGGCGCGGCCTGACCGGGCGCAGCGCGCGCAACGGGCCGATGCCGCTCGTACGGCGGCCGTTGCGGTCCGGGTACTCAGCGTTTCCGGACGGCCGCCCGGAAACGGGAGCGCGGGACGAACGGCGCCCGGCCGGGGCGCCATTGACCGCCTGATGTGAAGTTCCGTACGTGCACCGCGACATGAGGTTCCGCAACCGCGTGGTCAGACGACGTCGTAGGTCAGGTGGGTCGCGGTCGATGTCGGGGTCACGCTCCGCTGCACCAGCGTGCGCTGCGCTCCGCCGGTGAACAGCGGCGTCCCGGCACCCAGCACGACGGGCGCGAGGTGCAGCGACAACACGTCCACCAGTCCGGCGTCGAGGGCCGATCCGACCGTGGCGCCGCCGCCCATGAGAAAGACGTCGAGGTCCTTGCCGGTCTCCGACGACGCCGCCTCGGCGCGCTCGCGGGCGGCACTCACGGCGTCGGGCAGTCCGGTGGTGACGAACGTCCAGTCGAGGTCGGTGAGCCGCACCGACTCCGGCGGCGAACTCGTCACGACCACGAACGCGGGCCTGCCGACCTCGCCGGCGCCGTAGCCGGACGTGTCGTCCCACCCGTGCGGCCCGTCGACCACGTCGAAGAGCCGGCGGCCGAGGACGACGGCGCCCGAGCGGGCGGTCGCCTCGCGCAGGATCCGGCGGTCCTCGGGGTCGTCGGAGAACGCCCAGGTGTGCAGGGCCTCGCCGCCGTCGCCCAGACCGTTGTCCGGGCCGGGGCCGGGCCCGGTGACGAAGCCGTCGAGGGAGACGGAGATGTCGGCAACGATTCGAGTCATGCCAAGGCAGACCCGATCCGCCGTCCGGACTCATCGCTCGGCGCATCGCGGCCCGGAGTCGAAAGGGCACCAGCCCGCGCAAGAAGCGCGAGCAGGGCCTTCGTTGCGCCGCAGTGCTGCTTCTTGTGCTTGCTTGCCCGTTCTTGTACCAGCCTGCCCGGACTCGAGATGGTGGCAGCAGTCTCGACGGACCTGCCTCAACCTGGAGTTGGAAGTACCGGGGGCTCTTCGTCCTCGCCCTCCGGGGGCTCGGAGTGCTCAGCGATCCAGGCCAGGGTCTCGGACGAAATCACGCCCTGTTGCGGGTCGTCGTTGCGCTTGGCCAGTCGCCGTAGCAACTCGTCGGGTCGTGCCTGGAAATGGACCAGCCGCCACTTGGCACCGTGGCCCGTCACCAACTGCTTGAAGTCCTCCCTCGCAGAACGCGTACCCAGGCCGTGATCCAAGACGACCGAACGACCTTCCCGAAGGACCTCGACAAGCTGCCGCCGGACATCTTCGATCACAGGCATCTGAAGCGCGAGGTGTTCGTGTTCTGCGTAGTCCTTTCCGATCCGTCCGTGGCGGGCCGTCATTTCGTCATCCACGGACAGGCGGACGATGCCTCCTCGTGCCAATGCCTTGGCGAACGTGGTCTTACCCGATCCCGGCAGTCCGGTGAGTAGCCATACAACAGGCTGGAGGTCGCACATCCGGCAGACCGTAGCGGTCGTGATGCCCTGTGACGACCGGGTTGTGAGGCGTCCAGGTGCCCCGTCCGATGCTTCGGGCAAGGCCTCCCGGACTTGCCGTCAAGAGGCCCGGCGACGCGGCGGCCGAAGGCAGGGGCGAGGTTCGGGCAGTGCTCCCGCCCGAATCGGCTCGCGCGGCTTCCCGGGCGGACGGCAGCCTGACAGGACACAGGTGAAAAAGCCCCTGCCCGCAGCAAAGCCGCGGGCAGGGGGCTTTCTCGCGCTGTGCGGCTACTTCTTGCCCTGGTTCTTCACGGCCTCGATCGCGGCCTTCGCCGCGTCCGGGTCGAGATACGTGCCTCCACGCTTCACCGGGTGGAAGTCGGCGTCCAGCTCGTAGCTGAGCGGGATGCCCGTGGGGATGTTCAGGCCCGCGATCTCCTCGTCGGAGATGCCGTCGAGGTGCTTCACGAGGGCGCGCAGGGAGTTGCCGTGCGCGGCGACCAGGACGGTGTGGCCCGCGAGGAGGTCCGGGATGATGCCGTCGAACCAGTACGGCAGCATCCGTCCGACGACGTCCTTGAGGCATTCGGTGCGCGGCCGCAGTTCGCTCGGGACGCCGGCGTAGCGCGGGTCGTCGCTCTGCGAGTACTCGGCGCCGTCGGGCAGTTCGGGCGGCGGGGTGTCGTACGAGCGGCGCCAGAGCATGAACTGCTCCTCGCCGAACTCCTCACGAACCTGCGCCTTGTCCTTGCCCTGGAGGGCGCCGTAGTGCCGCTCGTTGAGCCGCCAGGAGCGGCGGACCGGGATCCAGAGCCGGTCGGCGGACTCCAGTGCGAGCTGTGCGGTGCGGATGGCCCGCTTCTGCACGGAGGTGTGCAGCACGTCGGGGAGCAGCCCGGCGTCCTTGATCAACTCGCCGCCGCGGACCGCCTCCTTCTCGCCCTTCTCGGTAAGGTTCACGTCCACCCAGCCGGTGAACAGGTTCTTCGCGTTCCACTCGCTCTCTCCGTGCCGGAGGAGGATCAGCTTGTACGGTGCGTCGGCCATGCGGAGCACCCTACTGGGTGTGTCCGGTGGTGTGTTCGGAGGAGATATCCGCTGGCTGCGGTGTGGCTCCCGCGCACATGTGGCAGCGGCCGGTTCGTCCCTACGGTCACGCCATGAACCCCGAGAACCCCGCAGCTGACAAGAGTCCGACGCCACCCCAGGCGTCCCCGTCGCCGGCGTCGCCGGCACCGTCGTCCTCATCGTCCACGCCGCCCTCGTCGTCGCTGCGGCGCGTCGTCGCCGCCAGCCTCGTCGGCACGACGATCGAGTGGTACGACTTCTTTCTCTACGGTTCGGCCGCAGCCCTGGTCTTCGACAAGCTCTTCTTCCCCAGCTCCGACCCGCTGGTCGGCACGCTGCTGGCCTTCCTCACTCTCGCCGTCGGCTTCGCGGCCCGGCCCATCGGAGCGCTCGTCTTCGGGCACTACGGCGACCGGATCGGCCGCAAGAAGCTGCTCGTGCTCAGCCTGATGATGATGGGCGGGGCGACGTTCGCGATCGGGCTGCTGCCCACGCATGCCGCGATCGGATCGCTCGCACCCGTACTGCTGACGGTGCTGCGCCTCATCCAGGGCTTCGCCCTGGGCGGCGAATGGGGCGGCGCGGTGCTGCTGGTCTCCGAGCACGGGGACGCCAAGCGCCGCGGCTTCTGGGCCTCCTGGCCGCAGACGGGCGCGCCCGCGGGCCAGTTGCTGGGCGTGGCCGTGCTGGCGGTGCTGACGGCGCTGCTGTCGGAAGAGGCGTTCCTGAGCTGGGGCTGGCGGGTGCCGTTCCTGCTCTCGGCCGTGCTGGTCGGCGTCGGCATGTGGATCCGGCTCGCCGTCGACGAGACGCCGGTCTTCAAGGAGGCCCGGGCCCGCGCCGAGGCGCGCAAGGCCGAGTCCGCGATGACCGGCGGGGACGAGCAGGCAGAGAAGATGCCGCTGGTCGCGGTGCTGCGCTACCACTGGAAGGACGTGCTCATCGCCATGGGCGCGCGGATGGCGGAGAACATCTCCTTCTACGTCATCACCGCGTTCATCCTCGTCTACGCAACCAAGGAGCTCGGGCTCTCCCAGCAGACGGCGCTGAACGCCGTGCTGATCGCCTCCGCGGTGCACTTCGCCGTGATCCCCGCCTGGGGTGCGCTCTCCGACAAGCTCGGACGCCGACCGGTCTATCTGATCGGAGCGGTCGGCATCGGCCTGTGGGTCTTCCCGTTCTTCGAGCTGCTCAACACCAAGAGCTTCGGTTCGATGGTGCTCGCGGTGATGGTCGGGCTGGTCCTGCACGGTGCGATGTACGCGCCGCAGGCGGCCTTCTTCTCGGAGCTGTTCGCCACGAGGGTGCGCTACTCCGGTGCGTCGATCGGCGCGCAGTTCTCGTCGCTGGCGGCGGGTGCGCCGGCGCCGCTGATCGCCACCGCGCTGCTGGCGGACTACGGCAGCTCGACGCCGATCGCACTGTACGTGATCGGTGCCGCGGTGCTCACCGTCATCGCGATCGCGTGTGCGAAGGAGACCAGCCGACTGGACCTGACGAAGATCGGTCAGGACGACGCCGTCGGCGACGGCGGCGCCTCCAGCCCCGCGTCCGCGGACGGGTCATCCTCCGACCGCTCCCGCGAGCCTGTGCAGCCGTAGCGCGAGCTGCGTCTCGAGGGCGCGCTCCGGGGACTGCCAGTCGTCGCCCAGCAGCCTGGCCACACGCTCCAGGCGCTGGGCGACGGTGTTCACGTGGACGTGGAGTTCGTCCTTCGCGCGTGCCGGGCTCATCCCGCACGCGAAGTAGGCGTCCATGGTGGCCACCAGGTCGGTGCCGCGGCGTGCGTCGTAGTCCAGTACGGGCCCGAGTGTGCGGCGTACGAAGCTGCCCACGTCGCGGCTGTCGGTGAGCAGCATGCCGATGAAGCCGAAGTCCTCGGCGGCCGCGCCCTCTCCGGTGCGCCCGAGCAGCCGCAGCGCGTCCACGCAGCGCCGCGCCTCCGGGTAGGCCGCGGCGACGGCTCCGGACTCGGCGGCGGGCGCGGCCACGGGCGCCGAGGCGCCGACGGTGACGGGTGCGCCCGCGGAGTGCCCGAGTTCGGCGGCGATCTCGCCGGCGGTGCGGGACGGCGTGCCGTCGGCGCGCAGCGGCAGCAGCAGCACGATCCCGCCGTCCCTTGCGGCGGCCAGCCCGTGCCGGGTGGCGGCCAGGTGGGAGGCGGCGGCCCACAGACGCTGCCTGCCGAGGCTCTCCTCCTGCTCCGCCGGGGCCGCCCGTCCGGAGGGGCCTCCGGAATGACCTTCGAGGCGGGCGCTGAGGAGTACGTGCGGCGTGTCGAGGTCCGCGTGCAGCCGTGCCGCGCGGTCGCGCAGCAGACGCGGGTCGTGGCGCGTGGAGTCGAGGAGGTCGTCGAGGAGTTCGCCGCGTACGCGCTGCTCGGCCTCGCCCGCCGATCGGCGTGCCAGCAGCAGCAGGGACGTGACCATGGCGGCGCGTTCGAAGGTGCGCTGGTCGACGGGGTCGAGCAGGGGATGGCCGTGCAGGACCAGCGCGCCCAGGAGTTCGCCGCCGGCGGTGACGGCGGTGACCCAGGTGTCTCCGTCCCGCATGGCGTGTCCGGCGCTTCGGGACCGTTCCACCGAGGGGTGGGCGGAGGCGGCGGACGGCTCGACGAACTCGACGCGTCCCTCCAGGACTTCGGAGACCGCGGCGGCCACGTCCGTCACGTCGCCGCCGCGCAGCACGAGTTCGGTGAGCCTGTCGTGCACGTCGCTGGCGCGCTCGATCGTCTCGTTGGCGCTCTCCAGTTCGGCCATCGCGTCGCGGGTCTCGGAGAGCAGCCGTGCGTTGTCGATCGCGACGGCGGCGTGGGCGGCGAACGAGCCGAGCAGAGCGATCTGTTCACGTTCGAAGACACGCGCGCGGCGGTCGGCCGCGTAGAGGACGCCGATGACGTCGCGTCCGCCGAGCAGCAGCGGCACACCGAGGATGGCGATCAGGCCCTCCTCGCCGACGGCCGCGTCGATGGGACCGGTGTGCCGGAAGCGCGTATCCGTCGGATAGTTGTCGGTGACGTACGGGCGCGCCGTCTGCGCGACGAGCCCGCCGAGCCCCTCCCCCATGCCGAGGCGCACCTGCTGGAAGCGGGCCGAGACGGACCCCTCGGTGACGCGCATGTACGTGTCGCCGCGCTCGTGGTCGGTGAGGGACATGTACGCGACCTCTGTGCCCAGCAGCGAGCGGGCACGCTGCACGATCGCGCGGAGCACGTCGTCCAGGTCGCGCAGTCCCGCCAGGTCGTGCACGGTCTCGATGAGCGCGGTCAGCTCGGCCTCGCGGCGCCGCCGTCCCTCCAGTTCCGCGCGGATGCGCAACGCCAGCAGCTTGCCGTTCTCCAGGGCGGCCAGCTCGGCGGCCGGCGCGCCGGCCTCACGGGCGCGCGCGAGAGGTTCGTCGTACGCCTCGACGGGCGCATGGCGGGAGAGGAGTTCCAGGTAGGCGGCGTCGGAAGGCCGGGCTTCGGGCATGGTCACAGGCTTACCGTGGCGCGTGGCGGGACGCCAGTGGCCGCCGGTCCCGCCCGGGACGCCGGAGGCCGGTGAGCCGGCGAGGTGCGGGCGCTGCCGGGGCGGCCTGTCCGACCGCCGGCACGCCCGGAAGCGGGACTGCCGGGCGGACTGACAGGCGGGCTGACAGGCGGACTGCCCACCCTCCCCCGGGGCCTGGGGGTACGACCCGGCCGAAGGCCCAGGGGGAGGCCCGGGCCGGGCCCCAGGCCGCACGTCGAGACCGCCGTCAGCGCGCGCGTCGGTGCGCGCGTCAGTGAGCGGTCCACGCGCCGTCGAGGGGCAGCGAGGTGCCGGTGACGAAGGACGCCTCCCGGGTGCACAGATAGGCGACGGACTCGGCGACCTCCTCCGGTTCGAGCAGCCGCTTCAGCGCGGAGTCGGCGAGCAGGATCTCCGAGACGACCCGGTCCTCCGAGATGCCGTGCGCCGCCGCCTGGTCGGCGATCTGCCGCTCCACCAGCGGCGTACGGACGTAGGCGGGGCAGACGCAGTTGGACGTGACGCCGTGCTCGGCGCCCTCCAGCGCGGTGACCTTCGACAGGCCCTCCAGGCCGTGCTTGGCGGAGACGTAGGCCGACTTGTACGCAGAGGCGCGCAGCCCGTGCACGGAGGAGATGTTCACTATCCGGCCCCAGCCCTGCTCGTACATCTGCGGGAGCGCTCCGCGCACGAAGCGGAAGGGGGCCTCCAGCATCAGCGTGAGCAGCCTGCGGAAGTCCTCGGGCGGGAACTCCTCAATGGGGCGCACCAGTTGGGCGCCCGCGTTGTTGACGAGGATGTCCGTGCCGGCAGCGAGGCGCTCGGCGGCGTCGAGCCCTTCCGCGTCGGTCAGGTCGAGGGGATGGGGCTGGAGCGAGCCGCCGCCGTCCTCGTCCTGAAGGGCCCGCAGCCCGTCGGCGTCACGGTCCACGACCCGGACCTTCGCGCCCGCCGCAGCCAGTCTGAGGGCGCACGCCCGTCCGATGCCGCTCGCGGCACCTGTGACCAGCGCGGTGCGGCCGGTCAGGTCGAGGGCGACGGAGTGGGGGCCGGGAGTCAGCTGCTCGGTCATGCGGCAACGCTAGGTGCGTGTGCAGCGGCCGCCCAATGTGGTGGCGCCACACTCACGCCCCGTCACCACTGGACGCACGACACGTTCGGGTGCCGGTTGCCGCGCCCCTACCGTCGACTGGTCCCCAGGGGACGCCCCCCACGGAAGGAGCGCCATGAAAGCAATCCGCTCGAGAGCCGCTCTGCTGCTGACCGCACTGACCGCACTCGCCACCACGGGCCTCGCCGCCGCGGTCGGCGGAGGCACCTCGTTCGCGGCGGACCCCGCCGGAGCCTCGCGCTCCGCGGGCCCGGCGGCCGGGAAGGCCGCGGCGGCCGGCCTGGAGAAGGTCGACGGCTTCGGCTCCAATCCAGGAGCGCTCGGCATGTACCGCTACACCCCGGACGGACTGCCCGCGAAGGCTCCCGTCGTCCTCGCGCTGCACGGCTGCACGCAGGACGCGGCGACGTACTTCGAGGGGGCCGGCTGGCAGAAGGCCGCGGACGACGGAGGCTTCTCCGTCGTCGCACCGCAGCAGGAACAGGCCAACAACGCCAACAAGTGCTTCAACTGGTTCCAGTCTGCCGACACCGGCCGCGGCAAGGGGGAAGCGCTGTCGATCAAGCAGATGGTGGACCGGACGGTCGCGGATCTGGACGCCGACCCCTCACGCGTCTTCGTCACAGGCCTCTCGGCGGGCGGCGCCATGACCGCCTCGATGCTGGCCGCCTACCCGGACGTCTTCAAGGGCGGCGCGGTCGTCGCGGGCCTGCCGCACGGGTGCGCGAACAGCGTCGTCGAGGCCTTCACCTGCATGAATCCGGGTGTCTCCAAGTCGGCCTCGGCATGGGGCGACCTGGTCAGGAACGCCGCCCCGGACCACTCGGGGGCCCGGCCGAAGGTGTCGGTCTGGCACGGCACGGGTGACACGACCGTGGCACCGAAGAACGCCGAGGAGTCCGTCAAGCAGTGGACGGACGTGCTCGGCGCCGACCAGGAGGCCGACGCGACCGAGGAGTTGCAGGGCGGCACCGCCCGCTCCGACTACGAGAACGCGGACGGCGACGTCGTCGTCCGCAGCTACCTGGTGGACGGGATGCCGCACGGCACGCCCGTGAAACCGGACGAGGACTGCGGCAAGGCAGGCCAGCACTTCCTCGACAAGATCTGCTCGACCAAGCACATCACCGCGGACTGGGGGCTGGGAGGCTGACGCCAGGTCCCTCCCCGTTCCCGGCTGCTCCCCCGGAGGTGCCAAGGCGCGCTCCGGCTCCCGGCACCCGTGCGCGCCGGCCCGCTCACACCTCTGGGGGAGCACGCATCTCCGAGTCCGTACACCCCTGTTGTGGCTTGTCCGCGCCTTCGGCGGCAGGTGCGCACAGGGGTCGCGGAGCTTCCCGAGCGGGCACGGCGGTTGCGCACCTCGCACGATGGACCCGGCGCCCGCGCCGTGCGGGCGCCATCCACGTGCAGGCAACCGCGGAAGGGAAGCAGATGATCAACCTCGCACGCGCGATAACCACTGCCGGTGTCGCACTCGCTGTCTCACTCGTCGCCGTACCCTCGGCCTCGGCCGTCGTGAGGGAAGCGGGAAGGACCGTGGCCCGTGCCGCGGCCCAGGCCCAAGCCCAGGCCCAAGCCCAGGCCCAAGCCCACAACGAGCCCGCCGACGCGGGCCGCCTCCTGGCACAGGCCGGCGGGGAGCCGACCGGCAGTCCCCTCACCTGCGAGATGGAGGATTCGAAGCCGGAGACCGCCGTGGTGTCCTGAACGTCCCCCGGCCTCTCTTCCTCCGGTCTCCCTGGTCACCGGTTCTCCGGTCTCCCTGGTTCACCGGTTCACCGGTTCACCGGTCTCCCTGGTTCTCCGGCTCACCGGTTCACCGGACCCTCGATCACTGCGCACCTGTCGCGCACCGTCCGAGATCGACCGCGCGTGCGGACCCTCACCGGCCGCGCCTCGAACCCCGGGTCGCACTCCGGGCGGCGGACCACGGACCGGGCCGGGACCTCGCCCGGCCCCTGCCGTCGTCAGCCGCTCCTGCCGTCCGGTGTGCCTCCCGTCAGATGCGTGAAGGCGTCCAGGTTGCGCGTCGACTCGCCGCGCGAGGTGCGCCACTCGTACTCGCGGCGGATCGCCGACGCGAAGCCCATCTCCAGCAGGGTGTTGAAGGAACCGTCGGCGTTCTCCAGCACCGCCCCCAGCAGCCGGTCCACCTCTTCCGGGGTGACGGCGCTCAGCGGCAGCCGGCCCGCCAGATAGATGTCGCCGAGCTTGTCCAGTGCGTAACTCACCCCGTACAAGCGGGTGTTGCGTTCCAGCAGCCAGCGGTGCACGGCCGCGTGGTTCTCGTCGGGGCAGCGCACGACGAAGGCGTTGACGGAGAGCGAATGCCGTCCGACGGCGAGCGAGCAGGTCGTGGAGAGCTTGCGCGTGCCCGGAAGCGTGACGACGTAGGTGCCGTCGGCGGGGCTTTCCCACTCCAACCCGGCCTCGCGCAATGCCTGTTCGACGGCGCCGCGGGCCCGGCTCGGCGCGTCGCCGCGGGCCCTCGCGGCGCCGGCGCCGTTCGTTTCCCCGGCGGGCCCGGCACTCTCGGTGCCACGGGCGCCCTTCGCATCAGCCGCGTCAGCCATGGGCCGATCGTAGGTGACGGCGACGGTCGTGCATCGCGTCGGCATAGACCTCGAGGGTGCCTGCCGCTGCCGCGTCCCAGCCGAACCCGGCGGCGTGCCGGGCCGCGGCCTCGCCCATGCGCTCGACGGGGCTGTCCGGCCCGCCCGTGACGAAGCGCCGCAAGGCCCGCGCGTAGTCCCGCGGGTCGTGGCCGTCGACGAGGAAGCCGCTCACCTCGTCCCGCACGGCGACCGGCAGCCCGCCCACCGCCGCCGCGATCACGGGCGTCCCGCAGGCCTGTGCCTCGACCGCCACCAGCCCGAAGGACTCGCTGTAGGACGGCATCACCAGGACGCTGGCGGCCCGGTACCAGTCCGCGAGCTCCTCCTGGCCAACCGGCGGACGGAACCGCACGATGTCCGAGATGCCGAGCTTCGCGGCGAGCTTGTGCAGCCACTCCGGCTTGGCCAGTCCGCTGCCGCTCGGCCCGCCGACGACCGGGACGAGCAGCCGCCGGCGCAGTGAGGGCTCGTCCTGGACGAGCAGCGCGGCGGCACGCAGCAGGATCTCGGGGGCCTTCAGCGGCTGTATCCGTCCGGCGAAGAGCGGGATCACCGCGTCCTGCGGCAGCCCCAGGCGGGCACGGGCGGCGGCGCGTCCGTCGGCGGGGCTGAAGCGTTCCAGGTTGACGCCCGGGTGTACGACGGCGGTGCGCGCGGGATCGGCCTCGTAGTGCCGGACCAGTTCGCCGGCCTCCTCGGCCGTGTTGGCGATGAGCCTGTCGGCGGCACGCACGATCTGCGTCTCGCCGATGACGCGGGCGGCCGGCTCCGGGGCGTCGCCCTCGGCCAGTGCCGCGTTCTTCACCTTGGCCATGGTGTGCATGGCGTTGACGAGCGGAACGCCCCAGCGCTGCGCGGCGAGCCAGCCGACGTGGCCCGAGAGCCAGTAGTGGGAGTGCACCAGGTCGTAGTGCCCTGGCCGGTGGCCCGCCCACGCCTGCATCACGCCGTGCGTGAACGCGCAGAGCTGCGCGGGCAGTTCCTCCTTGGCCAGGCCCTCGTACGGGCCCGCGTCGATGTGCCGGACGAGGACTCCGGGGGCCAGTTCGACGCTGGGCGGCAGGGCGGCCGCCGTCGAACGCGTGAATATCTCCACCTGGGTGCCGTGGGCCGCGAGCTGCTTGGCGAGTTCGACGATGTAGACGTTCATGCCGCCCGCGTCTCCCGTCCCCGGCTGGTGCAGAGGGGAGGTGTGCACGCTCAGCATGGCGACCCTGCGGGGCCGCCTGCCGGACCCGAGCCGCAGCCGCGGGCGCTGCTGCTGCGGCTGGGCGGGCCGACGGGCCCGGGGGAGGGTGCGGAGCTGACCGAGCCGCGCCATGTACTGGCTCACGGGCGATGCCTCCTCGTGTGGAGTGCCTGCGCTGCGGACACCGGCGGAGCCGCGGACTCTGCGGCACGCCAGGCCGGGCCGGCATGCGGCAGGCGTGCGTACGCGGAGCTTCCGGCCCTCCACGCGAGAACACCGGAGTTGCTGCTTCCCATTCCGGCTGTGCCGAATCGTGACACCACGGCTTTCCGGATCACGGCAACGCGGTTCCGCCGGATCGTGACGCCGGGCCCCGCCGCGTGGTGACCGCATCGCCTCGCGACGGCCGTCGCGAGGCGGCACGGCCCGGCGTCGTCCGGCCTCGGTCCGCCCGGAGCGTTCTGCTCCGGGCGAGGGGGCCGGGCCGTGGCCGCCGGTCCGCCGCATGCGTGCCGTCCCCGTACGCTCATTGGCATGACAGCCCGCCCCACGACCCGTTCCATCGGGAACGTGACGCGGGGAACCACCGGCCCCAACCGGCTGCGCCGCATGGACCGGTGGATCGCCGCCGTCCACGCCCCGCAGCTTCGCCGCCCGCTCCCGGACGGCACGCTGCCCGGCGCCCGGCAGCCGGTCGCGGTCGACCTGGGATTCGGGGCCGCCCCGTGGACCGCCGTCGAACTGCTGCACCGGCTGCGCAAGGTGCGCCCGGGAGTGCACGTCGTCGGGGTCGAGATCGACCCCGAGCGGGTCGCCACGGCGCGGCCGTACGAACGTGACGGGCTCACCTTCGTGCGCGGCGGCTTCGAGGTGCCGCTCCCGGACGGGGCGCGCCCCGTGCTGATCCGCGCCGCGAACGTGCTGCGCCAGTACGAGGAAGCCGAGGTCGCGCCGGTGTGGGACCGGCTGTGCGGGCGCCTGGCGAGACCCGGCGGGCTGCTGGTGGACGGCACCTGCGACGAGATCGGACGCCGGCACGTATGGGTGGCGCTGGGGCCCGAGGGGCCGCGCACGGTCACCTTCGCGGCGCGGCTCGCGTCGCTGACGACGCCGTCCGACCTGGCGGAGCGGCTGCCCAAAGCGCTGATCCACCGCAACGTTCCGGGGGAACCGGTGCACGCGTTCCTGCGCGACTTCGACCGTGCCTGGGCGGCTGCCGCCCCCTACGGCGCGCTGAGCGCCCGGCAGCGCTGGATACGGGCGGTCGGGGCGGTGGCCGGGGAGTGGCCCGTGACGGACGGGCCGCGCCGGTGGCGGCAGGGCGAGGTCACCGTCGAGTGGTGGGCCCTCGCCCCGCGCGGCGGCTGACAACTTCAGAACTCTGCGCGGAGAGACCGCGGATGCCGCACTTCAGGCGGCGCTCGCCAGTTCGGCACGCCCGAAGAGCAGGGCGTATCCCGGAGGCAGGTCGTCGAGCACCTGGCCGGTGAGGGCGTCGCCGCACACTTCCGCCAGCACCGACAGCACCGAGCCGGCGTCCCAGCGGGCCGTCGCGGACGTCGCGCCCTGCAAGCGCCCCTGGACCGACTCGACGAACTCCGGGCCGGTGAGCGGCTTCGTCGCCGGCAGCTGGTACCTCAGCGACTCTGCGGCCGTGGCGGGCAGCTGCGCTGCGACCAGCTCACGGACCTCGTCGCTCAGGTGACCGCCGAGCGCCGACAGTATTAACCGGACGACCTGCTTGGTCTGCTCGTCCGACGTGTACCGGCCGTGCTCACGGACCCGGGCCACTAGTTCGCTCCACTGCATACCTGTTTGTCCCTTTCCCTTTCTCATTCGTTCGACCTTGGAGGCCGCTCTCCGTCGTGCCCAGGAGAGCGGCCTCCAATGTGCAGCAGAGTCGGAGATCACATGAGAGCCAGGTCTCACCCGGAGAGCTGCTTGGCGCCCGAAGTGCCTCCGCTGATCTCGATCTTGCGGGGTTTCGCCTGCTCGGCGACCGGGATCCGGAGAGTCAGCACACCGGAGTCGTAGGAGGCGTCGATGCGCTCGGAGTCGAGGGTGTCGCCCAGGAAGAGCTGGCGGCTGAAGCGGCCGGAGGGGCGCTCCGCGGCGATCAGCTCCGCGTCCTCGGGGGCGGGCGAGCGGCGTTCGGCGTGGACGGTGAGGACGTTCCGCTCGACGTCGAGATCGATGGTCTCGGGGGCGACGCCGGGGAGGTCGAAGTGGATCACGAACTCGTCGCCGGAACGGTAGGCCTCCATCGGCATCCCCGCGGGGCGCGACTGGGTTCCGAAAACCTGCTGGGTGAGGCGGTCGAACTCCCGGAACGGGTCGGTACGCATGAGCATCACTGGTCATCTCCTTCCGTGGATTGCACGTCGTGCGATGCCATGTGTCTTGTTATATACACCAACCCAAGGAAAGTTGACAACTGGAGACTCAACCAGTGCCCTTGACCAGGTCAGACGGCCTGCTGTGCGGCTTCCCGCTGCGACGCCGACCGCTCGCCCTTCATCGCCCGGTGCCACAGCACGCCGAACTCGCGCCGAGCCGCCTCGGCCTCCTGACGCTGGCCCGCGTGGAGCACGCCGAGCGCGTACGCGGTGGCGGGTGCGATGCGGGGCGTGCGGGCGGCGGCGGCCGCCGCCTCGGCCGCCTCCACCGAGTCGCGGTACCGGTCGAGCGCGGCGCTCGCCTGCCTGAGCAGCGGGTCCGGACCGTCCGAGCCCGCCGCCCCGCGTCCCTCGCCGCCGCGGCGGGTGGCACCGGCAGTGGCACCGGCAGTGGCACCGGACGTGGCACCGGACGTGGCACCGGACGTGGCACCGGACGTGACATCGGCGGGGACACCGGCGGTGGCATCGGAAGGGGCACCGGCCGCGTGCAGCACCTCCTGCGCGTAACGGTGGTGCCGCAGCAGGGTCCGCACGTCGAGCAAAGCGGCGTCCTGCCTGCTCTGCAGGTCGGAGCCGCCCCGCGCCTGCGGGACCCCGGGGCCTTTCCGCCCGTCGCGCGCCTCCTGCCCGTCCGGCGGCCGCGCCGACGCCCGCGCCGACGGCGGCAGAGCCTCGACCGCGCGGACGAGACGCGTCCTCGCGCGTTCCGCCATCGGCACGAGCACGGCACCCGCACTGCCCTCCTCCGCGCCCGCCGCCAGCGGCACCTCGTACGCCAGCACGGCCACCGCGTCCGCGACCGCGTGGAAGCGGGAGGAGACCAGGGTCTCCAGCGCGGCCGAGTGGGCGCGGTTGCGGGCCAGGGTGTGCTGCCGCTCCAGCAGCGCCGCCGCCCGGTCCCCGCCGGCTCCCTCGACCGCCAGCCGGTGCAGCGCGGTGAGCAGCCGTGTCTGACGTGCGGCACAGCGGTGCTCGCGGGCGAGCGTGCCCGAGACATGGCGCAGCTCACCGCTCAGTTCGTCCGCCCAGGCGGCGTCGACGAGCGGACGGTACGTGAGGAGCGCGGAGCCTATGCGCCTGGACGCACGCCGCAGCTGACGCACCGCTTCCTCCGCCGCGGCGGCCGTCTGCGCGCTGCCCGCGTTCTCCCGGTGCATGCGCAGGCTGCGCATGAAGCCGGCCGCCCACGCGTGCAGACTCTCGCTGAGCACTCCGGCCGGATCAGCGCTCTCCAGCGCCGCGGGCACGGCGAGACCGCCCGCTTGTCCCGTCACGGCTGCGTCACCCCCTCACCCCCGTCGTTGCGAACTCCGTGTCCCTCAGCCGGGCGCCGGTCCGCGCCGGCGCCTGCGGCGCTCGATCATCGATTCCTGGATGTTGCGCAGCGGGCGGCCCTCCGCGTCGTGCGCGTGCCGCGTCCACTCCCCGTCGGGACCGAGGTGCCACGAACTGGTGTCGTCGGACATCCCGGTCTCCAGCAGCTTCGTCAGCGCCACCCGGTGCGCGGGATCGGGTACGCGCACGAGCGCCTCGATACGGCGGTCGAGGTTGCGGTGCATCATGTCGGCGCTGCCGAGCCACACTTCCGGGTCGCCGCCGTTCCCGAAGGCGAATATCCGCGAGTGCTCCAGGAACCGGCCGAGGACGCTGCGCACCCGCACCGTCTCGCTCAGGCCCGGGACGCCGGGGCGCAGCGCGCAGATGCCGCGCACCCACAGGTCCACGGGCACGCCCGCGCGGGAGGCGCGGTAGAGCGCGTCGATGACCGCCTCGTCGACGATCGAGTTGACCTTGAGGCGCACGTACGCCGGCTCTCCCGCGCGGTGCTGGTGGATCTCCCGCTGGATGCGCGCGATCAGTCCGTCCCGCAGCGAGGTGGGCGCGACGAGCAGCCTCCGGTAGGACTCGCGCCGCGAGTAGCCGGACAGCCGGTTGAACAGGTCGGACAGGTCCGCGCCGACCTCCTGGTCCGCGGTGAGCAGCCCAAGGTCCTCGTAGAGGCGTGCCGTCTTGGGGTGGTAGTTGCCGGTGCCGACGTGGGCGTAGCGGCGCAGGGTCTCCCCCTCCTGCCGCACCACCAGCGACAGCTTGCCGTGCGTCTTGAGCCCGACCAGGCCGTGCACGACGTGGCACCCGGACTCCTCCAGCTTCCGCGCCCACTTGATGTTGGCCTGCTCGTCGAAGCGTGCCTTGATCTCGACGAGCACCAGCACCTGCTTCCCGGACTCGGCGGCGTCTATCAGGGCGTCGACGATCGGCGAGTCGCCGGAGGTGCGGTAGAGGGTCTGCTTGATCGCCAGTACGTCCGGGTCCGCCGCCGCCTGCTCCAGGAAGGCCTGGACGGAGGTGGAGAAGGAGTCGTATGGGTGGTGCAGCAGCACGTCACGCTCGCGCAGCGCGGCGAAGACGTCCGGCGGCTGCGCGGACTCCACCTGCGCCAGATCGCGCTGCGTGCCCGCCACGAACTTCGGGTACTTCAGGTCCGGCCGGTCCAGGTCGTGGACTATCCCGGACAGCCCCGTCAGATCCAACGGCCCCGGCAGCGGACAGACCTCCGCCTCGGAGACGTTGAGCTCCCGCACGAGCAGCTCCAGCACGTACGGGTCGATCGACTCCTCGACCTCCAGACGCACCGGAGGGCCGAAGCGGCGGCGCAGCAGCTCCTTCTCCAGCGCATGGAGGAGGTTCTCGACGTCGTCCTCCTCCACCTCCAGGTCCTCGTTGCGCGTCACCCGGAACATGTGGTGCCCCAGCACCTCCATGCCGGGGAACAGCTCCTCCAGGTGCGCGGCGATGACGTCCTCGACGGGCACGTACCGGTGCGGCGAGGCCTCCAGGAAGCGCGAGAGCAGCGGCGGAACCTTCACGCGCGCGAAGTGCTGGTGCCCGCTGACCGGATTGCGCACGACGACGGCGAGGTTGAGCGAGAGCCCGGAGATGTACGGGAAGGGATGCACGGGGTCGACGGCGAGCGGTGTGAGCACCGGGTAGATCCGCTGCCGGAAGAGGGTGAAGAGGCGGGCCTGTTCCTTCTCCGTCAGCCCGTCCCAGCGGATCAGGTGCAGGCCCTCCTCGGCGAGGGCCGGTGCGATGACCCGCTGGTAGCAGCCGGCGTGCCGTGCCATCAGCTCGCGCGAGCGCGTCCAGATCTGGTCCAGGACCTCGCGTGGCTGGAGTCCGGACGCGGAGCGGGTGGCGACGCCTGTCGCGATGCGGCGCTTGAGACCGGCCACGCGGACCATGAAGAACTCGTCCAGGTTGCTGGCGAAGATCGCGAGGAAGTTGGCGCGCTCCAGGAGCGGCACCTCCTCGTCCTCGGCGAGCTCCAGCACTCTTTCGTTGAACGCCAGCCAGCTGCGTTCACGGTCGAGGAACCGGTCGTGGGGCAGGTCGTCCGCGCCGCCGTCCGCCTGCCCGGCCGGGGCGTCCGCCGGGTAGATGTCCGGGTCGGAGTCGAGATCCGGGGCGAGGTCGGGGACGGTGCCGCCGCCGTTGCGGCCGGTGGGCAGGGCGGGCGGGACGGCGTACGCGACGCCGTCACGGTTGTCGTCGTCGGGGCCCTGAAGGCTTCCGGGACGAGATTCGACGGAGGAGGGGGACTCGGATGCGGCTCGCGAGGTGGGCTCGCTCATCACTCCATTGTTCCGCGCGCCGGCGGCTGCGGCAGGGGCACGGAGGCGACGGGCGGGGAGCTGCATTCCGTGATGCTCACAAGCCCGTCTTAATCAGCGGTTACGCGCACATGGCCACCGGGCGAGCGCCACACCACCGGCACACGCCGCGGGAAATCCTCGCGAGCGGCCCGCGGCCCCGGACCGGGGTCAGCACGCAGCCGCACGCCGGAGGGAGCCGGGCACGGAGCCGCGCCGCAGGGGACGGTACGGCATTCCGGCCGCCTCGCGAGCATCCCCCGTGGGTGCAGCCGCGGGGGCGTCCGCGCAGCGACCGTGGGTGCGCTCAGCTCTCCGTGCGGTACATCAGGTCCGTCTCGTACGTCGTGAAACCCAGCCGTTCGTAGACGCTGACGGCCGCGAAATTGTCCGCGTCCACGTAGAGCATCGCGGTGGGCAGCCCCCTGTCACGCTCCAGGTGGCGCAGCCCGACCGCCGTGAGCGCCTTGCCGAGGCCGCTGCCCTGCTCCCCGGGAGCCACGCCCAGCACGTAGACCTCGCCGAGCTGCTCCGCGCTGTGCACCTTCGTCCAGTGGAAGCCGACCAGCGTGCCCTCCCGCTCCGCGAGGAAGAAACCCGACGGGTCGAACCAGGGCTGCGCCTTCCTGTCGTCCAGGTCGCGCTGGGTGAGGCTGCCCTGCTCGGGGTGGTGCGCGAACGACGAGGCGTTCAGGGCCAGCCATGCCGCGTCGTCCTCACCGGGACGGAAGGTGCGGAGCGTAACCCCCTGTGGGAACACCGGCTCCGGCAGTTCGGGAACGGGAGCTCCGCCCGCGGACGCGGTCAACGGGCGCCGCATCTGGCGCAGTTCGCGGAACAGGCTGAGCCCGAGCACCTGCGCCAGATGCCGTGCGGCGGGGTGGCCGCCGTGCGCCCAGACCCGCAGCCGCTTGCCGGACTCCTTCAGCAGTGCCTGCCCGAGCTGACGCCCGTAGCCGCGTCCGCGGTGCGCGGGGTGAACCGCGAACTCGCCGGTCGGCGGTTCGACGGGGTCGGTGTCCTCTAGCTGTGCGTAGCCGACGAGTTCGCCGTCCTGCCGCAGCAGGAGATGCCGCACCCCGGCGCGCGGTCCGCCGCGCAGCTGGAGCCGGCCCTGCTCGGAGAGGGGGGACTGACCGTCCGTACGGGCCGACTCGTCGATCAGCGACTGCGCATCCCGCACGACGTCGGCCGACGCCTCGTCCACTACCACCACGTCGCTCATGAACACGACCTTACGAGACGCGGACGACACTCCATCGCCCGCCCGCCTCCCGTCCGTCACGAACGCGGCGGCAACGCCGAGGTCCCGCCCCGGTCCGTGACGGACGGCCACGGCCGAGGTCAAGCAGCGGAACCGTACGGGGACTTGGCGCGCGCATCACGCAGCGCGTTCCCCCACCACTCCAGTTGGCGCAGCATCCCCTTCGCGGCGGCCGCGCTGCCCTCCTCGTCGCGGGGGCGGCCGTCCTCGTCGAAGCGTTCCCACGCCATGTGGAAGCTGAGCGTCTCGCGGACGGTGACAGCGTGCAGTTCGGCGAAGACCTGCCGCAGATGCTCCACCGCGCGCTGGCCGCCGGCCATCCCGCCGTACGAAACGAACCCGGCGGGCTTGGCCTGCCACTCGTCACGGAACCAGTCGACGGTGTTCTTCAGCGGCGCCGGGAAGCTGTGGTTGTACTCGGGAGTGACGATCACGAAGGCGTCCGCGGCGCCGAGCCGCCGGGACAGCCCGCTGTGCACGGCCTCCACCCGGGGCGGCAGCGGCTTGCCGAACTCCGGGAAGGCGACGGGCAGTTCGTGTTCCGCCTCCGCAAGGTCGATCACGTCGACGTCGTATGAGCCGTACTTGCGCGCCTCGTCGGCGAACCAGGCCGAGACGACCGGGCCGAACCGGCCCGCCCTGACGCTGCCGACGATGACGGCCAGCCGCAGCCGCCCGCCGGGCCCCTCCGGCCCTCCGGTGGTTGTCGCCGTCCCTTCCCCGGTCTCCGCCGCGCCTGCGGTGCCCGCCGCGGCGGAGGCCGCCGTTCCTGCGGTGCCCGCCGTACCTGCCGTGTCCGATGTGCCTGTCATGGGTCTGCTCCCTCTATTCGGTCTCCGGGATGCGGCTTCCGGTGCGCACGCCGTGACGTGCGGCTGCCGCGAGTGACCGAGCCAGGCTCAGACATGAAGTTCAGTTGAAGTCAAGCTTTGCCGCTCCGGCCGCCGCGCCGCGCGCCGCCGTCGGTCTCCGGCTCCGGGCCCGCCCCGGGCACCGTCCCGGGGCCGGGCACCAGCCCGCCGCCGGGCACCGCACCGCCCCCGGCCTCCGGCTCCGGCTCCGCCTCCGGTTCCGGCTCCGGCGATCCCGGCAGGTCCAGCACGGCCACCGTGCCGCCGCCCTCCGCCGGCTCCAGGGAGACCTCACCACCCGACTGCCGCGCCGTACGGGCCACGATGGACAGCCCGAGCCCCGAGCCCGGCAGACTCCGCGCCGACGGCGAGCGCCAGAACCGGTCGAAGACATAAGGGAGTTCGTCGTCCGCGACGCCCGGACCGCGGTCGCGCACCCACAGCGTGCCCCCGCTCAGCACGGCCTCGACGGTGCCGCCCTCCGGGCTGAACTTCACCGCGTTGTCGAGAAGGTTGACGACGGAACGCTCCAGCGCCGCCGGCTCCCCGTGCACGAACCACGGCTCCGTCCGCACCGTGACCGCGATGCCGGCGCTGCGCAACCGCACGCGTTCCGCGGCCCGTTCGGTGATGTCGTGCAGCGCGATGCCCGCGACCGGGCCGCCGAACGGCGGCATCTCGCGGGAGAGTTCCTGCAAGTCCCCGACGAGCGCCCCGAGTTCACTCATCTGCGCCCTGACCGACTCCAGCAGCGCCCGGCGGTCCTCCGCGGGCAGCGAACGACCCGTCTCCTCGCTCCGCACGAGGAGTTCGATGTTGGTACGGAGCGAGGTCAGCGGAGTGCGCAGCTCGTGCCCCGCGTCGGCGATGAGCTGCTGCTGCAACTCGCGCGAGGAGGCCAGCGCCTCCGTCATCGAGTTGAACGAGCGGGAGAGGCGGGCGATCTCGTCGTCGCCCTTGGCGGGAATGCTCACGCCGAGGTCCTCCGTACGGGCGATGTGCTCGACGGCGCCGGTGAGCCGGTCCACGGGCCGCAGCCCCGCCCGCGCCAGCACGACTCCCGCCCCGGCGGCGGCGAACACACCGGTGCCTCCGACGAGCGCGAGGATCAGCGCGAGGTTCCGCAGGGACCTGTCGGTCTCCGTCAGCGGCCGCGCCACCGACACCGCCACGTCGGTGCCCTCGACGGGCGTGGTCAGCACCCGGTAGTCGGGCCCGGAGCCGCCCTCGCTGCGGGCGGTGTGAACCGACTCGTCCTGCCGGTGTTCCGCCACGCGCTCGTCGCCCTGCGAGACCTCGACCCTGCTGCCGACGATCACGCAGCTCCTGCCGTGCCGGTCGACGACCTGGACGGTCGCGTCGAAGGGGTTGGGGGCCCGCTCGTCGGCCGGCGAGCACTGCCCGGAGCTGAGCTGACCGACGACGAAGCTGGGGTCGACACGGCTGTTGCTGCGCAGCGACTCGTCCAGCGAACCGATCAGCTGTGCCCGTACGAGGAACCAGCAGGCCGTCGCGCACGCCGCCACCGCGAGCGCGACCGTCACCGCCGCGAGCATCGCCAGCCGGGAACGCAGCGCCGGAGCCGGCAGCCGGAACCGGCGTCTCGCGCCCGCCGCACGCGGCAGCCTCACGCTCCGTCGTCCCTGAGCACGTAGCCGACGCCCCGCACGGTGTGCACCAGGCGCGGCTCACCCCCGGCCTCGGTCTTGCGGCGCAGATACATCACGTACACGTCCAGGGAGTTGGACGACGGCTCGAAGTCGAATCCCCAGACAGACTTGAGGATCTGCTCCCGCGTGAGCACCTGGCGCGGGTGCGAGAGGAACATCTCCAGCAGCATGTACTCGGTGCGGCTCAGCTCCACCGTGCGCGGGCCCCTGGTCACCTCCATCGTTCCGAGGTCCATCCGCAGATCGCCGAAGGCGAGGGATTCGGTGCCGGCACCGCGGCCTGCGGGAGCGCCGCCCACGCGTGCTCCTCCGTCCCCGTCGGCGCCCGCCTGCTCCCGTGCGTACGAGGTGCGCCGCAGCAGTGCCCGTATGCGCGCCAGCAGCTCGTCCAGCTCGAACGGCTTGACGAGATAGTCGTCCGCCCCGGCGTCGA
Organism: Streptomyces sp. CNZ301; assembly: GCF_004217425.1. Lineage (NCBI taxonomy): Bacteria > Bacillati > Actinomycetota > Actinomycetes > Kitasatosporales > Streptomycetaceae > Streptomyces > Streptomyces sp. CNZ301. The sequence continues at coordinate 4,901,458 of NZ_SHLG01000001.1, read as the reverse complement.
GGCCCGTGACGCGGTCGCCGACCGTGTCGCGCGCCGTCAGCATCAGGATGGGCGTGCGCCTGCCCGTGCCGCGCAGGCGGCGCGCGACGGACAGCCCGTCCATGCGCGGCATCAGCACGTCGAGCAGGATCAGGTCCGGTCCGTACGACGCCGCCTTCTCCAGAGCCTCCAGGCCGTCCCCGGCGAGTTCGGTGCCGTAGCCCTCGAAGGCGAGGCTGCGGCGCAGCGCGTCCCGCACGGCGGGCTCGTCGTCGACGATCAGCACCTTCATGGCCACCATGAACCCAAGCCTCGCACCGTGCACGCGTGGGCCGCGTGTCAGTCGTGTCACAGGGCAGGCGTGCGGCCGGGGCGCGGGCGGTCCGGAGAGGCGGCAGGGAGCCGGAAACAGCAGGTGGCGCGGGGGTGGGCCGAGGCTTCAGCGGCGCGGAGGTGGGCCGAGACGTCAGCGGCGCGGAGGTTCCCCGCACCCGCACGAGCGCCGCACGACGAGCCCGGCCGGGAACTGCCGCACCCGTTGCCGCTGGGAACCGGCGACCCGCAGCCCGTCGTCCAGGACCAGATCGACGGCCGCCTTCGCCATGCCCTCGCGGTCGGAGCCGACCGTGGTGAGCGGCGGGTCCGTCAGTCCCGCCTCCTTCACGTCGTCGAAGCCGGCGACAGCCAGGTCCTGCGGGACGTCCAGGCCGAGTTCGCGCGCCGCGCGCAGCACGCCGAACGCCTGGTCGTCGGTGGCGCAGAAGACGGCGGTGGGACGGTCCGGGCGGCTCAGCAGGTCGAGCGCCAGTTGATAGGTGCCGTACCGGTTGTACGGGGCCTGGTAGAGGCGGCCGTCCACGGAGCACCCGGCCTCCGCCATCGCACGGGACCAGCCTTCGACGTGGTCGGTGACCGGGTCCCCCGACTCGGGAGTGGAGTCGATGCCGCCGAGGCAGGCGACGTACTCGTGGCCGTGCTCCAGCAGGTGGCGGGTGGCCAGTTGCGCACCGCCGACGTCGTCGAGCACGACCGCCACGTCGTCGATGGCCTCGGGGCGGCGGTGCAGCAGCACGACGCGGGCGTCCCAGGCGTCTATCTCCACCGCGGCGTGCTCGCTGGGGCCCTGGCTGATGAGGATCAGACCCGAGACGCGCATCCCCAGGAAGGCCCGCAGGTAGTGCACCTCGCGCTCGTCGAGGTAATCGGAATTGCCGACGAGGACCATCTTCCCGCGCTCGGCGGCGGCCTGCTCGACGGCGTGGGCGAGCTCCGCGAAGAAGGGCTGCCGGGCGTCGGGGACGATGAGACCTATGAGGTCCGTGCGGCGCGAGGCCATCGCCTGCGCGACCCTGTCCGGCCGGTAGCCCAGCTCCTTGATGGCCGCCAGCACGCGCTCACGCGTGGCCGGAGCGACGGGCCTCGGCCCGTTGTTGATCACATAGCTGACGACCGCGGTCGACGTACCCGCAAGTCTTGCCACATCGTCCCGCGTCACCCTGGCCACCCGGGCAGTCTACGCGTGGAGCATCCGGCCGTTCAGGGGCCTCTGCGTTCCGGCCCGGGGCGCTCCGGGCGCCCGCCCACCGGCCGCTCCGCGAGCGGACTCGCGGGCTCCGCGGCGGACTGCGCGGGCTGACTGCGCGGACGCCGGCCCCGCGCACATCCCGGCCCCGCGCACATCCTGGCCCCGCGCCCTCGGCACCTCTCCGCCCGCGCCGAGCAGGCCGTGTCAGTCGCAGATGAACCTGTCAGGGCACCTGACCCAGCAACCTGACAGGGCCACCTGTCACAGCAACCGCTCAGGTCACCCGGCACCCTCGCCCGCGGCCTCCCGCACCAGGCGGGTGGCCTCGTCGGTCACGGCACGCGCGTCGGCCTTCGCCTGCTTCTCCTGCGGCGTCTTCCCCTCCTTCTCCGGGGAGACGAAGCGGTATCCGACGTTGCGTACGGTGCCGATCAGCGACTCGTGCTCGGGGCCGAGCTTCGCGCGCAGGCGCCGTACGTGCACGTCCACGGTGCGGGTGCCGCCGAAGTAGTCGTAGCCCCACACCTCCTGAAGCAGCTGGGCGCGGGTGAAGACGCGGCCCGGGTGCTGCGCCAGGTACTTCAGCAGCTCGAACTCCTTGAAGGTCAGGTCCAGGACCCGTCCCTTCAGCTTCGCGCTGTAGGTGGCCTCGTCGACGGACAGGTCGCCGTTGCGGATCTCGGTCGGCTCGTCCTCCGCGCCGCCCTGCATCCGGCCCAGGGCGAGACGCAGCCGCGCCTCGACCTCGGCGGGACCCGCGCTCTCCAGCAGCACGTCGTCGACGCCCCACTCCGCGGTGACGGCGGCGAGACCGCCCTCCGTGACGATGAGGATCAGCGGGCATCCGGGGCCCGTCTGGTGCAGCAGCTGGCACAGCGAGCGCACCTGGGGCAGGTCTCGGCGCCCGTCGACGAGGATGGCGTCGGCTCCGGGGGTGTTCACGAGAGCCGCCCCTTCGGCCGGTGCCACGCGCACGTTGTGCAGCAGCAGACCGAGGGCTGGGAGCACTTCGGTGGAGGGCTGGAGGGCGTTCGTCAGCAGGAGTAGCGAACTCACGTCAGATCCTTCCTCGGTCCCGCGCGGGACCTCGGTACGGCTCGGCACTGCTTCGTACGTATGCGCTCCTGAAGGCACAGGCTCCTGAAAGCACAAAAGGACCCGGGGGCGGCGCTGCCCGGATCCTTCACTCAGAGCAGAATAGCGGACATGGGTGACGATGCGGAGTGTGAGTTCGCTCGCTCCCGTGCCGGCGCCCGGGAGGCAGGCGGCCGAGACGGGTCGGCCGGGGGTACCACCAGGCCCAAGGAAAGAGCGGTCCTACGGACCTCCGACGGGGTGCGGATCGAGGCCGCCCACGACCCGTACGAGGGCCCCGGCGGGAGCGCGGAGGCCCCGGGTGCGATCGTGCTCGCACACGGCTTCAGCGGTTCCGTGGACCGGCCGGCGCTGCGCCGGGCCGTGCGGGTGTTCGCGCAGTACGGAGCCGTGATCACCTTCTCGTTCCGTGGACACGGCGGCTCCGGCGGTCACTCGACGGTCGGCGATCTCGAAGTCCTCGATCTGGCCGCGGCGGTGGGCTGGGCCCGCTCCCTGGGCCATGCCCGGGTCGCGACGGTGGGCTTCTCGATGGGCGGCTCCGTCGTCGTCCGGCACGGCGCGCTGCACCGTCCCGAGGCGCACGAGGGGCGCACGGTCGCACGACCCGGCACGAAGCACTCCGCGCCCGGCCTCCCGGGGGCCGCCGAGCACTCGGACGCCGTGGTGGCCGTGAGCGCACCCGCCCGCTGGTACTACCGCGGGACCGCTCCCATGCGGCGGCTGCACTGGGCGATCCAGCGACCGGTGGGACGGCTGGTCTGCCGCTACGGCCTGCGCACCCGCATCCACCCCCACGACTGGGACCCTGTACCGCTGTCACCGGTGGCCGCCGCACCGCTGCTGGCGCCGACCCCCTTGCTCGTCGTCCACGGCGACCAGGACCCGTACTTCCCCGTCGACCACCCCGACTCCCTTGCGGCGGCGGCCGATCCGGACTGCACCGAGCTGTGGCTGATCGAGGGCTTCGGTCATGCCGAGAACGCGGCGGAGCTGGAACTCCTGCACCGGATCGGCAGTTGGGTCGGCCGTCAGTGGCCGGACCCCGCCACGGGCCCGGCATGATGGGTCGCGCAACGACGCGCGATCCGTACGTACGGACCCGTCCCGTGCTGCCGGCAGCAGGACCGTGAGGCGGACCGCAGCCGGCGGAGCGGCGGCACGGCAGGACGGCGCGGTCCCGCGGGACGGACAGGCTGAGAGGGCAGGACCCACGATGGCGAGTGGCACGATCCGTTACTGGGCGGCGGCGAAAGCCGCCGCCGGTACGGCCGAGGAGCACTACGAGGCAGCGACGCTCGCCGACGCGCTGGACGGCGCCCGCGAGCGTCACACCGAACGTCCGGACTTCGCGCGTGTGCTGCTGCGCTGCTCCTTCCTCGTGGACGGCGACCCCGTCGGCAAGCGCGAGCACGACGCGGTGCGGCTCAGCGAGGGCGGCACGGTCGAAGTCCTCCCGCCGTTCGCCGGGGGTGCCGCATGACCGAGAACTCCCGCTCCCGTCCTGGCAGGCAGCACCAGCACCAGCACCAGCCGCAGTCGCCGTCGCAGTCGCGTTCCGGCGTGTACGGGCAGTCCCAGCCGCTGCCGTCCGCCATCACCGCCACCGGCACCGGCGGGGGCACTGGCACCGGTGCCAGCACTGCCGGCACTGGCAGTGGCGGCAGTGCGCGGGCGGACGCTCCGCCGGCCCGCTCCACCGGATCGCCGCTCATCGCTCCCGGGCTGCTGCCCGCAGCCGTGACCACGGCGCTCGCCCTCCTCGTCGCCGGTGCCGCGCAGATCGGCGGGGCCGCGCTCGCCGTCGCCGTCGCGCTGCTCCAGGCCGTGACGGCGGCCGGCTGGTTCCGCCTGAACGGGATGTGGCCGGCCCGCCAGGGCATCGCGCTCGCCTTCCTGGCGGGAGTGGCGACGGACGTCTCCCTGCTGCTCGCCGACAGCGGCCACGCGCCCGCCGTGATCATCGGGACGCTCGGCCTGTGGTGTGTGCTGACGCTCGTGCTGCATCTGCGCAACCTGTCCGGGCCGGACGAGCGGCTCTACGCGCTGACCGCGGCGTTCACGGCGACCGCCCTCACGGTGATCGCGGCCGGTTTCCTCGCCTCCCTCGACGCGGCGACGGCCGACGCCGTGACGGCCGGTGCGGCCGCCGTGGCAGTCGCCGCGCTGGCCCGCGCACTGCCGCTGCCGCCGTTCGTCTCACCCGCCGTCGCCCTGTTGGCGGCCGCGGGAGCGGGAGTCGCAGCCGGGCAGCTGACCGTGCTCGGCGGTGACGGCGCGGCGACCGCTCCGGCGGCGGCGGGCGGCGTGCTGGGGCTGGTGACGGGCGGATGCGCGCTGCTGGGCCTGCGGGTGGCGAGCTACGACTACCCGTCGCGCTTCGTGCACATGACGGCAGGTGTGGCACTGCCACTGACCCTGGCAGCGCCGGTCGTCTATCTGTTCGGCAGAGCGTTCGTCTGAGTGCTGCCGGGTTAGGCTCGCTGCTGTCCCGGAGGCTGTGAGGCCGCGTGAGGCCGTCCCGGCTTTCTCCGGGGCCGACAGCCCTTCCCCTCGGCCCCTCGGGGCCCGGGCGGGACCCTCATCAAGCACGGAAAGCCGCCCGGGAGCAGGGAGAGAACGCAGATGCGCGCACTACGCAGAGGGCTCATCGTCCTCTTCGTCCTCGCGGTGCTGTTCGTGGCCGCCGACCGGCTGGCGGTCAATTTCGCCGAGGACAAGGCCGCCGAGAAGATCAAGACCTCCCCCGGCATCGCGTCCGCCGGGAAGACCTCGGTCGACATCAAGGGCTTCCCCTTCCTCACCCAGGTCGCGGCGCAGGAACTCGGCGAGGTCGACGCCGAGATGAGCGGCCTGAAGGCCGAGGCCTCCGGCGGCCGGCTGAAGGTCAACCGCATCGACGCGAAGCTTCAGGACATCCGCTTCAGCGGCGACTTCTCCTCGGCGGTCGCCGGCCGGGCGGACGGCACGGCGTTCGTCTCGTACGGAGAACTGACCAAGGCCGCCCTCGACGGCGTGAAGGTGGGCTGGGGCGGCAAGGACGGCAGCGGCCAGGGCAGGGTCAAGGTGAGTGCCGGTGTCACGGTGCTCGGCCAGAGCTTCCAGCGCAGCGTGACGAGCACGGTCAGCGTCGCGGGCGGTGACACGCTGAGGCTGCGGGCCGACAAGGTGCCGGGTGCGGACATCCCCGGTGTCGAGAACGCGATCCGCGGCAGGATCGACTTCGAACGGAAGATCGCGGGGCTCCCCGACGGGCTCGAACTGAAGAAGGTCGAACCCACGGTCGAGGGCATCGAGCTGACCGTCGGCGGCAAGGACGTGAAGCTCGGCCGCTGACGTGGTCCCGGCCGGGACCGGCCGCAGACCGGCCACGGCCGCTGACTGATCACGGCTGACCGCGGCCCCGTTCACGGGCGGTCCGGCGGGCACGGGCGGGGCGGTTGCCGCCGCGGCCGCGGCCCCCTGGCCGCGTCCCTGGAGCCGTCCCACTTCACGAGACAGCAGCGTCCGCGGCAGCGGCTCCCGGACTGCCGCGCGAGCACGCGGGCCCCTCCGCGGAGGCGGCGGGGCGAACAAGCGTCCCAAAAAGCGGTCGATCACGTCTCACGATGTGGATTCGCGGTGACACGGACCCTCCGCCGTCCTTACGATCGTCCCCATGAAGCGACAGGCGGACCTCACGAAGCGGCGTGCAGTCGACCTCTGCCGCGTCGCCGCCATGCTCTGTCGCATTTCCTCCTGACGGCTGCCGGCCCGCCGGAGTTCGCCCGAACCCGGTCGAATGCCGAGCGCGAGTGCGCTGTCCTCGCCCTGGGCCTGGGGGTACCACCCAGGCCGAAGGCCCAGGTGGAGGCCCGGAAGGCACCTCCAGCCGTTCGTCCCGCCCCGCCGGTTCCCCGGCCACCGCACGGTCTTCGGTGCCGCGCGGCCCACGCCCCCGACGTACGTGCGCGTCCGCATCGCCGTCCCGATACCGCATCCGATTCCGCACCCGTACTCCCCCACAGCTCCGCGTGGGAGGTACCCCCTCCCACAGCTCCGCGTGGGAGGTACCCGTCATCCGCTATCTGCCTCGGAGGAGAAACCATGAGCCGCAGTGACGTCCTCGTCGACGCCGACTGGGTCCAGGACCGCGTCGACGACCCGAAGACGGTCATCGTCGAGGTCGACGAGGACACCTCGGCCTACGACAAGAACCACATCAAGAACGCAGTGCGCATCGACTGGAAGCAGGACCTCCAGGACCCGGTCCGCCGCGACTTCGTCGACCAGGCGGGCTTCGAGAAGCTCCTGTCCGAGAAGGGCATCTCCAACGACGACACGGTCGTCCTCTACGGCGGCAACAACAACTGGTTCGCCGCATACGCCTACTGGTACTTCAAGCTCTACGGCCACCAGGACGTGAAGCTGCTCGACGGCGGCCGCAAGAAGTGGGAGCTGGACTCCCGCGACCTGGTCGCCGAGGTGCCCACCCGCGCGAAGACCGACTACAAGGCCAAGCCGCAGGACACCTCCATCCGCGCCTTCCGCGACGAGGTCGTCGACGCGATCGGCACCAAGAACCTGGTCGACGTGCGCTCCCCCGACGAGTTCAGCGGCAAGCTGCTCGCCCCGGCCCACCTGCCGCAGGAGCAGTCCCAGCGCCCGGGCCACGTGCCGAGCGCCCGCAACATCCCGTGGTCGAAGTCGGCCAACGACGACGGCACCTTCAAGTCCGACGAGGAACTGAAGGAGCTGTATGAGGGCGAGGGCGTCGACCTGGGCAAGGACACCATCGCCTACTGCCGCATCGGTGAGCGTTCCGCTCACAGCTGGTTCGTCCTGCACGAGCTGCTGGGCCAGCAGAACGTCAAGAACTACGACGGCTCCTGGACCGAGTACGGCTCGCTGGTCGGCGTCCCCGTCGCCGTCGGCACCGAAGACTGACCGGCCTCCCCCCGGCCCTTGCGGCCCTGGGGGCACCCCCAGCCGGACCCGATCCGATCAGAACCGAAGGGAACTTCCATGTGCGGAGCCAAGGCAGGCGGTCCCGACGCCTCCACCATCAAGCCCGGTGAGACCACGATCCAGGGCAGCGTGACACGCGACGGCGAGCCCGTCACCGGGTACGTGCGGCTGCTGGACGCCGGCGGCGAGTTCACGGCGGAGGTTCCCACGTCCGCCACCGGCCAGTTCCGCTTCTACGCGGCCGAGGGCACCTGGACGGTCCGCGCACTGGTGCCGGGCGGCACCGCGGACCGTACGGTCGTCGCGCAGGACGGCGGTCTGTCGGAGGTCGCCATCGCCGTGTGACCAGCGGGTACCTCCCCCCAGGACCGCAAGGCCCAGGGAGGAAGGGCCGCGCCCGGGTACGCCCGGTGCGCGGCCCTTCGTGCGCGCACGGCCGGGCCCGTCCGCGGCATAGGCTTGCCGCATGGCAGCAGCATCAGCAGGCAAGAAGCTCGTGATCAAGGTGACGGCGGGCGCGGACGCGCCGGAACGCTGCTCACAGGCCTTCACCGTCGCCGCGGTCGCGGCGGCCAGCGGAGTCGAGGTGTCGCTCTGGCTGACCGGGGAGTCGGCGTGGTTCGCACTGCCCGGACGGGCCGAGGAGTTCGAACTGCCGCACGCGGCGCCGCTGCCGGAGCTGATCTCCGGGGTGCAGGCCGGGGGCCGGATCACGCTGTGCACGCAGTGCGCCGCCCGCCGCGGCATCGAGGAGAAGGACGTGCTGGAGGGTGTCCGCATCGCGGGCGCCCAGGTCTTCGTCAGCGAGATCATGGGTGAGGGCGTGCAGGCGCTCGTCTACTGACGCGCCCTTCGCTCTTTTCCCGTCCCGTCGCTCTTTTCCCGTCCCGTCGCTCTTTTCCCGCCCGGGCGTCCGCCGCGTCCGGCGCATCCACTGCGTCCGTTCATTCCGGTACATCGGGTACGTCCGGTACGTCCCGTGGGCCTGCCGTCTCCCGGACAGGCCGTGTACGGGGCCTTCCGCGACGCCGATTAGACTCGGGCCCGTACGGCGTCCCACGTCCCCCGCGGGGCGGCCCGTACGCAGAGGAACACCCACGACGAACGATCCGAGGAGCACACCCCGTGCTTGAGGCATTCTTCACCGCGCTGATGGTCCTGGTCTGCGTCGGCACCGTGGCCTTCGCCGGTCTCGCGTTCAAGAAGCTCTACCAGGGCCAGCGCTAGGCGCCCTCCCCCTGGGCCTGGCGGCCCGGGAGGTACCCCCACCCCTGGGCCTGGCGGCCCGGGAGGTACCCCCACCCCTGGGCCTGGCGGCCCGAGAGGTACCCCAGCGCAGAAGCCCCCCGGGCCCATCGGCCCGGGTTGCACCCCCACCGGCCACCGTCCGCACCGACCGTCTGAGTTCCCATGATCGAGATCCCGTCCGACCTGCACCCGGACCTCGTCCCCCTCGCCTTCCTGCTCGGCAACTGGCAGGGCGCGGGCGTCGCCGCCCTCGGCTGGGGGCACCTCCCAGCGGTAGCTGGGGGAGAGGACGGCCCCGGCACCGACAAGTGCAACTTCGGGCAGGAAGTCACCTTCAGCCACGACGGCCGTGACTTCCTCGAGTACGTCTCGCACAGCTGGCAGCTCGACGAGGAGGGCGAGAAGGTCCGCCCCCTGGAGACCGAGAGCGGCTACTGGCGCATCGACTCCGAGCACAAGGTCGAGGTCGTGATGATCCGCGACCAGGGGATCGCCGAGGTCTGGTACGGGGAACTGGCCGACCAGAAGCCCCAGATCGACCTCGCCACCGACGCGATCGCCCGCACGCCGTCATCCGCCGAGTACAGCGGAGGCAAGCGCCTCTACGGCTACGTGAACGGCGACCTGATGTGGGTCGGGGAGCGCGCCGCCCCCGGAGTGCCGCTCCAGCCGTACATGTCCGCCCAGCTGAAGAAGGCCGTCGACCTGCGTGAGATCGCCAAGGACCTGAGTGAGAAGGAGGGCGATCTGCCCGACGACGGCATCGCCTTCTTCAAGTGAGCGGCGGTTCTACACTGTCGATGTGGTGACGACCGACTGGCAGAGCGACCTGAGGGCGCGCGGATACCGCCTCACTCCGCAGCGCCAGCTCGTGCTGGAAGCCGTCGACAAGCTGGAGCACTCCACGCCCGACGACATCCTCGCCGAGGTGCGCCGCACCGCGGGCGGCGTGAACATCTCCACCGTCTACCGGACCCTCGAGCTCCTCGAGGAACTCGGTCTCGTCTCGCACGCGCACCTCGGCCACGGCGCCCCGACGTACCACCTCGCCGACCGGCACCACCACATGCACCTGGTCTGCCGGGACTGCACGGAGGTCATCGAGGCTGATCTGTCGGTGGCCGAGCCGTTCGCGGAACGCCTGCTCGCCACCTTCGGCTTCGACACCGACATGAAGCACTTCGCCATCTTCGGCCGCTGCGCGAAGTGCTCCGCGCAGACCTCCGGGACCGCGGAACCGTCGGACTCGGGCTCCGGGCCGGGAGGGAAACCGGCGCCCGGGCCCCGGGACGCGGAGGCCGGGGAACGCTCCTGCAAGGGCGGCCGCGGGCCGTCGTAGTCTGGTCGTATGTCCTTCAACCTCCCCCTTGGGCCTTGCGGCCCTGGGGGTACCCCCATCCGCTGCTTCCTCGTGCTGTCCGGTGATGCCGCATGAACTCCCCCCTGCTGTCGTTGCCCGGCGCCGTCGCCGCCGAAGGCCAGGACGAAGGTGTCGCCGCGCACTACGGCGACCTCTTCCGGGAACAGCGGTCCCTGGCCGAGGGCGAGGGCTTCGTCGACCTCTCCCACCGCGGAGTCGTCACCGTCTCCGGCGCGGACCGGCTCTCCTGGCTGCATCTGCTGCTGACGCAGCACGTCAGCGAACTCCCGGCGGGGCACGCCACGGAGGCCCTGATCCTCTCGGCGCACGGGCACATCGAGCACGCGCTCTACCTCGTCGACGACGGGGAGACGGTGTGGATGCACACCGAGCCCGGCACACAGGGCGCGCTGATCGCGTACCTGGAGAGCATGCGCTTCTTCTACCGCGTCGAAATCGCCGACCGGACCGAAGAGTTCGCCGTCGTGCACCTGCCGGCCGGCTCCATCACGGAGACGCCGGAGGGGACCGTCGTGCGGGAGACGGCGCACGGCCGTGACCTGTTCCTGCCCCGCTCCTCCCTGAAGTCCTTCGCGGAGTCCGGCCCTTCGGCGATCGGCCTTCTCGCGTACGAGGCGCTCCGCGTCGAGGCCCGCCGCCCGCGGCTGGGCATGGAGACCGATCACCGCACGATCCCGCACGAGCTGGGATGGCTGGGCACGGCCGTGCATCTCGAGAAGGGCTGCTACCGCGGCCAGGAGACCGTCGCCCGCGTGAACAACCTCGGCAAGCCTCCCCGCCGGCTCGTCTTCCTCCACCTCGACGGCAGCGAGGTGCGCCTCCCCGTGCACGGTGACGCCGTGCGGCTCGCCGGCGACGGACCGGACGGGCGCAAGCTCGGCTTCGTCACCACCTCCGCCCGGCACCACGAACTCGGGCCCATCGCACTGGCGTTGGTCAAGCGCAACGTGCCCGTGGACGCGACGCTGGAGGTCGGCGAGGACGCGACGGCAGCGGCGCAGGAGGTCGTGGTCGCACCCTGACGGAGGGCGGGCGCAGGGCCGGCGGAGCCGAGGGATCGGCTCTCGAGCGGCACCGGGGCGGTTCAGACCTCGAGCAGCACCGTGAAGGGGCCGTCGTTCGTCAGCGACACCCTCATCTTGGCGCCGAAGCTGCCCGTGGCCACCTCGGCTCCCAGTTCCCGCAGCCGCTCCACCACTTCGTCCACCAGGGGCTCCGCGACGGGACCGGGGGCCGCCGCGTTCCACGTGGGCCGGCGGCCCTTGCGCGCGTCGCCGTAGAGCGTGAACTGACTGACGACGAGGAGCGGCGCACCCACGTCCGAGCAGGACTTCTCGCCCTCCAGGATCCTCAACGACCAGAGCTTCCGGGCCAGTTGAGCCGCCTTGGCCGTCGTGTCGTCGTGGGTCACGCCGACCAGAACGCACAGTCCCTCGCCGGCGATCTCCCCGGTCGTCCGTCCGTCCACGACGACACTTGCGCCGTCCACTCTCTGCACCACAGCTCGCATGGCAGCCATCATGCACTGCGGCTCGGTGATCCGTTCGTATGGTCCGGATGGGTGTGAGATCGCTGCACCGAAGCACCCCGCAGTGGCACGATGCGTACACGCGGTACGTACCGCTGCTCTCATCGCTATTGGGGCAATAAGGACGAAGGGGACACCTTCCATGAGCGCAACCGGCGCCGCCCGCACCCCCGGCCCGGCCACCACCCCCGGCCCGGCCGGCCCCGCCGAGGTGCCCGATCTGCCCGGGATGCAACTGCCCCAGCTGCGCGCCCTCCTGCGGGACGCCAAACAGGAGGAAGGCGAGCTCAGTTACGTACGACGGCTCCTCCAGGGGCGCATCGACATCCTCCGGGCCGAGCTCACCCGGCGCAGCGCCCCCGGCTCGCCGCTGCTGGACCTGCTGCCGCAGATCCTGGCGGACGGCCCGTCCAGCCACCGCAGCTCCGCACGGCACGTGACGCTGAGCACACCGCAGAGCGACGAATACCGCTCCCTGGCCGAGGAGATGCTGGCGCAGGTCGAGCTGAGCGACCTCTCCGCCCGTACCGACCAGGAGCTGCACGACGCGATGGCCCGCCTCGCCGGCTACGAGCAGCACGTCTCGCAGCGGCGGCAGGTGATGCAGCGCACGGCGGACGGATGCAGCAAGGAGATCGCACGCAGGTACCGTGAGGGCGAAGCGCAAGTGGACGACCTGCTCCCCTGAGTCCCCTGCACTCCCAGCAGTCCCCGCCTCCTGACCCACCCGGATCCCCGGCCGACGGCCCGCGCGTCCCCGCACGCACCGCGCCCCCGCCCGCCCGGGCGCCCGGGCGCCCGCGTGCCGGCCCGATCCCGGGCGGGCCGGGGCGAAGTGCCCGGGAGGAGACCGGAGAGGCCCGGAGAAACCCGGAGCTGCCCGGGGGTGCCCGGAGCTGCCGGAGGACGAAGCCGGGGAGCGGGTCGGTGAACTGAAAGGCTCCCGCCCATGCCGTCCGAGATGCCCCCCGTACTCGCCGAGGTCGTACGCTCCGGTTTCGTCGAGGGACACCACCGCGGCTCGCTGATCGTCCTCGCGGCCGACGGCAGCGTCGAGCTGTCCATGGGCGACCCCGGCGCCCCCTTCTTCCCGCGGTCGTCCAACAAGCCCGTGCAGGCCGCCGCGATGCTGCGGGCAGGGCTCGAACTCCGCGGGCCGCGGCTGGCGCTGGCCACCGCGAGCCACTCGGGAGAACCGTTCCATCTGGAGCTCGTGGGCAAGATGCTCGCCGAACACGGCCTGACCGAGGACCTTTTGCAGTGCCCGCCCGAACTCGCCCTCGATCAGGGTGAGATGACGCGGGCCATCGTCTCCGCGGGTTCGGAGGAGGCGGCGCGCAGCCGCCTCGCGATGAACTGCTCCGGCAAACACGCCGCGATGCTCGCCACTTGCTCGGCGAACGGCTGGCCCCTGGAGACCTACCTCGAACCGGCCCATCCGCTCCAGGAGTTGATCGCGGAAACGCTCGAATCCCTCTCCGGCGACCGCGTCTCGCACGTCGGCACGGACGGCTGCGGCGCCCCCCTCATGGCGATCACACCGGCCGGGCTGGCGCGAGTCTTCCGCAACCTCGCGCTCGCGCCCGCCGAGAGCCCCGAGGGCCGGGTCGCCGAAGCGATGCGTGCACACCCCGAGTACGTGGCGGGCACGCAGCGGATCGACACCTGGCTGATGAGCGAGGTGCCCGGGGCCGTCGCGAAGGTGGGGGCGGAGTCCGTGCAGGCGGCGGCTTTGCCCGACGGACGCGCCCTCGCCTTCAAGATCTACGACGGCGGCAACCGCGCGGTGGGCCCCGTGCTGGCCCGCACGCTCGCCCTGCTCGGCGTGGACTCCCCCGTACTGGAGCGCATCGCGGACTCACCGCTGCTGGGCGGCGGCCGGCGGGTCGGCGAGGTGCGCGCCGCGTTCTGACGGGGGCGGTTCCGCGGGTGGCGCTTCCGCGGATGACGCTTCCGCGGGTGGCGCTTCCGCGGGTGGCGCTTCCGCGGGTGGCGCTTCTGCGCGTGGCGGCGGGACGGGCCGCGGCGCGTTCGCGGGGGAGCTCGTGAGCCGGGATGCGGCCGTGGTCCGGCTGTGGCCGGGCCGGCCCGTAATCCAGGTGCGGCAGCCGCCGCACCGCCATACCGTGACGCCCATGAGCTTGGAGATCCGCACCCTCGCCTCCCGTGACGAACTGCCCGAGTGGTACCGCGCACTCGCCGTCGGCTTTCTCCGCGGCGGCTCGGCGCCCGAGGAGGAGGCGGCGGCACTCGGCCGCCACGTGGATCCGGACCGCACGCAGGGCGCCTTCGACAGAGGCCGGTGCGTGGGCACCTTCCGTACGTTCTCCCAGGAGCTGACGGTCCCCGGCGGCACCGCCCTGCCGTCCTGTGCCGTCACCAACGTCACCGTCTCCCCCACCCACCGGCGCCGCGGTCTGCTCACGCGCATGATGGGCAGCGCACTGGGCGCCGCGAAGGAGCGCGGCGACGCGTTCGCCTCGCTCATCTCGGCGGAATACCCGATCTACGGCCGGTACGGCTTCGGCCCGGCCTCCTGGACCTCCAAGTGGGAGGTCGACGTCTCCCGCTCGGGGGTCGACCCGCGGCACTCCGGCCCGGACGACGGCAGCAGGCTGGACCTCGCCGACGGCGAGGAGATCCGCCGTGTCGGGCCCGCCATGCACGAGCGTTTCCGCACCCAGGAGCACCGCCAGGGCGTGATCGACCGGCCCGACCGCTGGTGGGCGCGGCACACCGGTCAACTGCGCTTTCCCGCCGACGAGTTCACCGCTCCCTTCCACGCCGTGCACCGCAACGCGCAGGGCGAGCCGCAGGGCTTCGTCTCGTGGACCGTGCGCGAACGCTGGGACAACAAGCTCCCGCACAACACCGCCGAGGTGCAGTGCCTCACCGCCCTCACTCCGGCCGCGGAGCGCGCGCTGTGGCTCTTCGTGCTCTCCGTCGACTGGATCACGCGCGTACGTTCCGGATACCGCGCCCCCGACGACGTGCTGCCGCTGCTGCTGCCCGACCCGCGGGCGGCCCGGCTGGACACCCACGCCGACTTCCTGTGGCTGCGCCCCCTCGACGTGCCGCGCATGCTGGAGGCCCGCAGCTACCCCGTCCAGGGCAGGCTCGTCCTGGATCTCCACGACGAGGCAGGGCTGGCCGGCGGCTGCTACCTGCTGGAGGCCGGCCCGGACGGCGCGACCTGCAAGGCCACGGACGAGGACCCCGATCTCACCCTGGACGTCGCCGAGTTGGGCACCCTGTACCTCGGCGACGAGTCCGCCGTGCGGCTCGCCTCGCTGGGCCGCGTCGAGGAACGCCGTGAGGGTGCCGCCCTGTCGGCGGACACCCTCTTCCGTACGCCGCGCCGCGCCTGGTGCCCGGACATCTTCTGACTCGGCTTGCCGCTTGCGCGGCCTCGTTCGCGGGGTGGCGCCACCCTCTGCGCGGGGCGGCGCCACCCCGGACCGGCACGCGGCGCGCGGAAGGCGTGGGTCGGTACCGCGCGCCGCGTGGTCAGACGATCAGCATCGTCAGTACGACGGCGCCGATGCAGCTGCACGTGACGTTCTTCGCCTTGACACCGACGCTCAGCAGCACGAAGCCGATGACCCCGACGGCGCCGAACTGCCACTCCACAAGTTGCTCGAATCCGATAGCGGCCGCCGCGAGAGCGAGAGCGAACACAGGCATGGCATCCCCCTTCGTTCGACAACGGGCCCGTACGTCGTTGGACAGGCGGGAACCGGAGCGCTCTGTGTTGGCGAGCATCTGCGCCTACTTGGCGACACTTGATTTGACTTGGTTACCATCCTTGCGAAGTTGTCCGCCAACTTATTCGAAGTCTGCCCACTTGACCGGAGATTGAAAACAGTTGACCGACAACTCCCGTGTGTTGGTGCGAAGTTGTACGGTCAGGGTGTGAACAGGACGAGCCCCGCGAAAGGCGCACGGTCCCCGCACGAAGCGGTCGCCGCCGCGCTACGTGAGCGAATCGACTCCGGCGAGCTGCCGCCGGAAGCCCGCATCCCCACGCAGAAGGACCTGGCCGAGGAGTTCGGCGTCAACCGCGCCGCCGTCCGCCAGGCCGTCCAGGACCTCCAACGCCAGGGGCTCCTCACGGACCCCGGCCGCGGAGCCCCGCCGACCGTCGCCAGGCCGGGCCCCTCGCAGGAGGAACCCAAGCCGGCCGGCACGGAACTGGCCGAACGCCTCTACGAGGCCTTCCGCGCGGAACACGTCACGATCGACACGTACTCGCTGACGACGGAGACACTGAACAACGCACTTGCGCGGCCCCACCGTTCGATCGTGGACGGGACGATCTCCCCTCGCTCGATCAAGGTCCGCGCCATCGTTCCGAGCCCTCAGGCCGACCTCGCCCTGCCCCGTCTGGTCGACGACCCGGACGACCGGCGCCCCTTGGACCGCCTCCACGAGATCCAGCGGACGTGGGCCACGGCGCTGCGCAACACCTTCGGTACGTTCCGAGGCAGGTACGAGGTGCCCGAGGTCTCGTGCGAAATACGGACCGTGGCCGCGACGCCGCTGCACAAGCTCTACATCCTCAACGGGACCGAGGCGCTGATGGGCTATTACACAGTCGTTCGCGACCGGGTGCCCTATCGGGACGAGGAACTGGAGATCTTCGACGTCCTCGGACTCGAAAGCCCCCTCTTCCGCTTCTCCAGCGGCCCGGACGGTCACGACAAGCAGGACGACGCATTCCTGGCCCACTCACAGGCCTGGTTCGACTCGCTGTGGCAGAACCTGTCCACACCTCAGATGCCGGACTGATCGAACGGCCCGGGTGATGACCCTGGGGTGATCGACCGCCCGCGCGAGAGCTTTCGCAGGCGAACGGGTGACCAGCCGTCGCCCGGGGAGAAGGGCCGGGCAGCGGGTTGTAAGGTTCGCTCTCATCAGATCCGAGTGTGCGCACAGGAAAGCCCAGCCGATGACGTCCCATGCGTTCGCGCAGGCCGCACGTACCGGAGTCGTCGACGGCCCCCTGCAGGGGTACCACCGTGAGTGGTACGTGGTGCAACCGGCCGGCGAACTCGCCTACATGGGAAGAGTGAAGGTCGGGGAGCCCCGTGAAGGCATTCCCTGGTTCGACAGGCGTTCCTTCGCCTCCGAGGAAGAGCTGCTGCTTCGGCTTCCCCGGCTCGGCGTACCGCGTGTTCCCCCCGTGCGCCGTCTCGACTCCCCCGGACCGGTGATCCACGGCTTCATCGAAGGTGAACCGCTCAACCGACTGGCACCCGCCGGAACGTCCGTCGCAACGGTCTTCGTCGACCAGGTCATGTCCGTCTTCGGCGCGCTGGCACGTGTACGGCCGGAAACCGTCGCAACGTGGGGAATCGACATCGGCGACGAGGAAGTCCCGGAAAACAGCGCGCAGTTCCTCCAGAGCCTGATCAACTTCACCCGTGATGAGGTCTATGCGGCGAGGCTCCCGGAGTTCGGAGCTCTCTTCGAGGCACTCGGCATCTCCGCCGACGCACTCGCCCCCGAGTCGCCGCTCGTTTCCGAGGCGAGGCAATTGACGCCTCGTCCTTTCTGTTTGCTCCACGGAGACCTGCACCGCGCCAACTTCATCGTGGACCCCATGAACAACCTGTGGACGATCGACTGGGAACTGGCCACGGTCGGCGACCCCGTCTACGAACTCGCCACGCATCTCTACCTCATGCGCTACCCGGCCGACCAGGAAAGGAGGGTGACGGAGCAGTGGCGGCAGACCATGTCCGAAGTGCTCCCCGCCGCTGTGGCCGGGCTCCAGGCCGATCTGCCTCGCTACCAGGCGTACAAGCGCGTTCAGTCGGTGTACACCGACGTCGTGCGTCAGGCCATCGCCGTCCGGAACTGCCGCACTCCTCATGAACGGGAGGAGCAGCTGCATCGCACGGCCAAGACCATCGACGGTGTACTCAGCCGTGCCGCACAGAGCGCAGGGCTGCCGAATGCACCCGATCCGTCCGCGATCGAATCCGCCTTCGCGGCCTTCTGTGCTGTCGGCTAGCCCCAGAAGGCCCGCCTCCCCGAGCAATCGGCGGTGAAGCACGCTCTGCGCTCTTGGCACCGGGAGCAGTCGGTGCCGCCGCGTGGTGTGCGCGCTGTACGCCTCGGCCCGCACGGGAGATAGTTGGGGCCGACCAACGCCGCCGACCTGGCACGAGGAGCGAAATGCGCGATCTCATCGAAGCCGCGAAAGCTGTTCTCTTCGACTTCGACGGGCCCGTTTGCCACCTCTTCCGTCAGCGGCCGTCCTCGGCCATCGCTGATCGGCTGCGGCAGGCGGCTGCCGACGGAGACAAGAACGGCAGCGCCGCCTGGCTGCCGGAGACCGGTGATCCGCTGGAGATACTGCGCGCCGTCTTCGAGCAGCCCGGCCTCGTCGAGAGCGGCGTCGCGCGGGACATCGAGCGGGCGCTGACCGAGGAGGAGGTGCAGGCGGCGCCGGGTGCCTTCCCCACCGCGTACGCCGACGCGCTCATCCGCACGCTCGTCGCCACCGGCCGGGAGCTGGCCGTCACGACGAACAACTCGCAGCAGGCGGTGGAGCGTTACCTGGAGACCCGTACGACGCACGAGCTGTTCGCGGGCCGCATCCACGGCCGGAGCGCCGAGGGCGCGCTGCGCCTCAAGCCGGACCCGGACTGTCTGCTGCGTGCCCTGGAATCCACCAAGACGCCGGCGCAGGAAGCGCTGATGATCGGGGACGCGCCCCGGGACCTGGAAGCGGCGCGTGCCGCCGGAGTCGCCTTCCTCGGTTACGCGCGCAACGAACACAAGGAGCAGGAGCTGCGGGCGGCCGGCGCCGAGCACGTGGTCGGCTCGCTGCGGGAGGTCCTGCTGACCGTGGACCCCCGCGCGCACGTGTGACTGTCCGCCGGGAGGGTGCGCTGCGCGGAAGTGGGCACGCGGTGAGGCGTACGTAAGGTGGGAGGCAGAGGCAGTGCCGGGCGCACGGCCTCCGCTTTCCGGGTACCCGGCCTGCCGGGTCCGGCGACGCGGCCGGCACCGGCGCAGCGCACGAGGAGGACTGGACGCGATGAGCGACGCCCCCATGCCCCAGAGCAACGAGCCGGCGCACGACCCCGAGGTGCTGGAGCTCGCCCAGAAGATCTTCGGGCTGGCGCGGCACGGCGACACGGACACCGTCGCCGCCTACGTCGACGCGGGTGTCCCGGTGAACCTCACCAACGACAAGGGCGATTCCCTGCTCATGCTCGCCGCCTACCACGGTCACGCCGCCGCCGTGCGCGCTCTCCTGGACCGGGGCGCCGACCCCGACAAGCCCAACGACAGGGGCCAGATGCCGATCGCAGGGGCGGTCTTCAAGGGCGAGGACGAGGTCGTGCGCATGCTCCTGGAGGGCGGCGCGGACCCGCGCGCGGGCGAGCCGTCCGCGGTCGAGACTGCGCGGATGTTCGAGAAGAAGGAGCTGCTGGAGCTCTTCGGCGAGAGCGCGTAGCGGAGGCCGTCGGAGCCGGGCCGGCACAGAGAATCCGTACCGGTCCGGCTCCCGTTCGCGGACCCGGGTCTACCGCGCCCGCTCCGCCCCGTCGGCTGCGTCCGCCACGTCGGCAGCGTTCGCCGTGTCCGTCATATCCGCCACATCCGCCACGACGCAGCTGACGTTGTCGGGCCCGCCCGACCGGTTCGCCAGAGCGACCAGCTCGCGGACGGTCGTCTCCGGGTCCGCCGTCCCCGCGACGGTCCGCCGCACCTGCTCCTCCGGGACGACCGACGTCAGCCCGTCCGAGCAGAGCAGGTAGCGGTCGCCGGCCCGTACGTCCTGGAGCCGTACGTCCGGACGGTCTCCGGGCCGTCCCGTCAACGCCCTCATCAGCAGCGCACGCTGCGGGTGCGACGCCGCTTCCTCCTCACTGATGCGGCCCTCGTCGACCATGGACCGTACGAGGGTGTGGTCGTGGGTGATCTGGAAGAAGTCACCGTCGCGCAGCAGATAGGCCCGGCTGTCCCCGATGTGCACGAGCGCGAGCTGCGAACCCGTCCACAGCATCGCGGTGAGGGTGGTGCCGGCCTCCGCGTCCCCGTCCGTGCCGGTGTTCGTGTCCCCGCCCCTCTGCGGAGCCACGGCCTCGCCGACCGCGCGGTCGACGGACGCGAGCGTCTCGTCGAGGGCGTTGAGCAGGTCAGCCGCCGGAGGGTTGCCCTGTTCGAGCTGCTTGAGCGCGTCTATGGCGGCCGCGCCCGCGGGGCCGCCGCTGCCGCCGAATCCGTCGGCGACGGCGAGCAGCCGGGAACCGGCGTACGCCGCGTCCTGGTTGCTCTCCCTTTCGAGGCCGGCGTCGGTCAGTGCGGCGTACCGGATGGCGAGTGGTCTCTCGGTGTGCGGCATGGCGGTGTCCTTCCGTGACAGTTGGTCGATGAGGAAGGCGGCCAGGTCGCGCCGGGCGGCCAGGTCGTCCTCGACCTGGGCCCAGTAGGCCCGCACCTCGCGCGCGGCGGCGGGCCCGTCCAGCCCGTCCAGCTCACGGATACGGGCCAGGGGCATCCCGAGGCGGCGCAACCAGGCGACGAGCCGGGCCTGCTCCAGCTGGCCGGGCGCGTAGAGGCGGTAGCCCGTGACCGGATCGACCCGGGCAGGGAGCAGAAGACCCAGCTCGTCGTAGAGGCGCAGTGCCTTCGGCGACAGCCGGGACGCCTTCGCGAACGCCCCGATCGTCAGCAGGCACCCCGCGCCCTCCCCTGTGCGCCCTGCGATACCCATGCCTCGCTGAGCGCCCGCATCCGACGGAGTGCCCCTGCTCTCACCCATGCCGCTCCTCCCCACGCCGGGCCCGTCGCCCGGCACGCCGATGCTGCGGCCTCCCCCAAGGACAAGGTCAAGGACGGCCGGTCGGGGCAGCCCCGCCCGGCAACCCGCCGGTCTTCCTGCCGGTCGTCTCGCCGGTCTTCCTGCCGGTCAGCACGGAGACATCGACCCGCTCCGCGAAGGTATCCCTGCGTGGCAGCGCCTGCCGGACGCGCTGCGCGAAGGCGGGCCGGTCCGCAGGCGCGGGCAGCTGCCGTTCGGGGACGGCGGAGTAGATCCCGCCGACGAGTTCTTCGCATGTCACCTCCTCCGTGTAGGAGACGACGCGGTGCCGGACGTCGGTGAACCCGGCGGCCTCGAGGGCCGGAGCATAGCGCTCGCGGTCCTTGCGCGCGGTGCCGCAGGAGTCCTTCAGTTTCGTACCGAAGTACTCCTCGAGGAACCCGCGCATGGCGCGCGACCAGTCGCTGTCCTGCAGCCATGCCGGTGTCCCGTTGGCCAGGACGGCGACTCCTCCGCCCGGACGGATGAGCGGGAGGAGCGCGGCGAACAGGTCTTCGTGCCGCATCCAGTGCAGGGCCTGGCCGATCACCGTTGCGGCGAGGCGGCGTTCGCCGAGCAGCGCACCGAGTGCGGGGACGTCGGCGTCGGCACCCAGTACCCAGGTGACGTCGGTGGCGCCGGCGGCCAGTGCGGCCTCCCTGGCCATGCGGAGCATGTCGGGTTCCGGATCCATGCCGATCACGGCACGGACGCGGCGGGAGAGCGGAAGGGTGAGCTGCCCCGTGCCGCATCCCAGGTCGAGGACGGTGTCCTGCGGGGTCAACGCGAAGGTCTCGTCCAGCGCTTCGAACACCTCGGGCGGATAACCGCGCCGGAATTGGGCGTAGTACCTCGCCACGTCACCACCGAATCCGAGTCCCATGCGCACACCCTGCCCGGGCGGGCGTCCGGCGACGGGGGAATCGCTGCGGGCTGAACTCCCGGCGCCTCTTCCGTCAGCGCTCTCGGGGCAACCCTGCGGGCGATGCGGGGGTTTGCCTCATCGCCGCGCCCGGGCGGGTGCCATAGCGTCGGCGGGCGACGGGAGCGGGAAAGGCTGACAGCAGCAGCCTCCGCCTTCGACGGAAACGGGGAGAACATCATGCGCAGGCACATCCGCCTCCTCGGGGCGGTCGCGGCGGCCGGAGTCGGAGCGAGCACGCTCGGGGCATGCGGGCTGATCCCCGGGGAGACGTCGGAGGACAGCGCGACGTTGTCGCAGAAAGTCGGTGCCGTACGTCTGGACACCGACTCGGGCGCCATCCGGCTCCGCAGCAAGCAGACCGTCACGAAGGTCACCGTGAAGCGGACGATCGAGTTCGACGGGGACGAGCCGAAGAAGCGCACGTTCCACGTCGAGGACGGCGTCCTCGTGCTGCGCGGCTGTGGCGACGACTGCCAGGTGAGCTACACGGTCGACCTGCCGCCGAGGGTCCGGGTGAGCGGCAGCACCTCGTCCGGCGGGATCAGCCTCACCGGCGTGGGCAAGGTGGATGTGACCACCCGTTCCGGCGCGGTCGACCTCGACGACGTCGACGGCCGCGTCGCGGTGAGCACCACCAACGGACGCATCAACGGCCGCGGCCTGAAGGGCGACGGGGTGCGGGCCGAGACGTCCAACGGCGCGATCGACCTCAGGCTGAGCACGCCGCAGGACGTGCGGGCGAAGACGTCCAACGGCGCGATCTCCGTGACCGCGCCGGAGAACCGCTACAAGGTTTCGGCGAAGACGAGCAACGGCAGCAAGAAGCTCGGTCTGCGCGACGACCCGTCCGGCCGCAACACCCTCGACCTGACGACGACGAACGGCTCCATCCGCGTCAAGAAGGCCGGCTGACTCAGGCCTCGGCCAGGCGGCCCGCGACGACCTCGGCGGCCCGGTCGGCGTCGGCGTCGGTGTTGTAGAGGTGGAAGGCGAGCCGCATCCGTCCGGCCCGGGTACTGGCGACGACTCCCGCACGCCGCAGCTCGGCGGGTGTGCCGGAGTCGACGGCCGCGCTGACGATCGCGGAGTCGCCCGGCGGGAGGCCGACGGCGGCGCGGAAGCGGTTCGCGAGCGCGAGGGCGTGCTCGTGGAGTGCGTCCGTACCGATGCCGTTGAGCAGATCCAGGCTCTTCTCCTGGCCGATCCAGGCCTGCCACACCGGGGAGACGTCGAAGCGCCGTGCGTCCTTCGCGAGCCGCAGGGGTGCGCCGTAGAGGCTCTCCCAGCGCTCCTCGCCGGCGAACCATCCGGCGGAGTGCGGAACGAGATCGTCGACGTGTTCGGGCCGGACGGTGAGGAAGCAGGTGCCCCTCGGGGCCAGCAGCCACTTGTAGCCGCCGCCCACGGTGTAGGCGAACCGGCTCGCGTCGACGGGCAGCCAGCCGGCGGCCTGCGTCGTGTCCAGCAGCACGCGCGCGCCCACCGCGTCGCAGGCCGCGGTGAGGGCGTCGAGATCCGCGAGACGGCCGTCCGCGGACTGCACGGCCGCGACGGCCACCAGCGATGTGCGGGACGTCACCTCCCCGGGGATGGACTCCAGGGGCACTTCGCGTACGTCGACGCCGCGAGGGGCCTGCGCGTGGAAGGGGAAGACGACGCTGGTGAACTCCCCGGCGGCGGTGAGGACTTCGCTGCCCTCAGGCAGGGACGCGGCGATCAGCCCGACGAAGGCGCTGACCTGGCTGCCCACCGACACCCATGAGGGTTCGACGCCGACGAGCGAGGCGTAGCCCGCGCGGGCGGCCTCGACCGGGATGTCGTAGGCCACCGGGTCGGCGGTCCCCTTGCGCCAGTCCTCTTCCGCCTCCCGCAAGGCGTGCAGGGAGCTCCGTGGCGGCAGACCTATGGAAGCGGTGTTGAGGTAGACGACATCGGGGTCGAACTCCGCCTGTGCGAGTGCGAGACGGGATCGCCCCTCGGACCTGTCCGCCGGGTCGCCGGCGCTCCGGATGTTCTGCATTGCTCAAGACTGCGCCCGCTTCGGCCTGTGCGGAAGTGCCACCTTGCTGCAAGCGGACCGGAGGACCTGGGGCGCGGTCACTCCGCCGGGTTGCGTGCCTGCCGGTGCGCCGCCATCCGTACGGGCGCGTTGGCGGCGCCGTCACCGCGGTAGCCACCCACCCGCTGCACCACTTCGAAGAAGACGCGCGAGCCGAGGATGCCGGTGCAGAAGTGGAAGAACTCCCCGTGCTCGTCCCGGTCGTAGAGGATGTTCAGCTCCCGCATGTCGCGCAGCAGCACGGGGTCCGGCGCGTAGCGGGCGTCCAGGTCGTCGTAGTAGTTGCCGGTGACGGGCAGGATCTCCAGGCCCCGGTCGCGGGCGTTCCGTGCGGCGGCGAAGACGTCGTCGGTCGTGAACGCGACGTGTTCCGGGTCCGGCACCGAAGGCGCCCAGCCTCCGCGGCGCAGCAGTGCGCCGTGCATGGCTATCCGCACCTCGCCGGACGCGTTGCCGACGGTGCGGCTGCGGACCAGGCCGAAGGGTGCCCCGTACTCGGCGGAGTCCCGCTCCCGCAGGTCGAGTACGGACTGGTAGAAGGTCATCGAACCGGTGAACTGGTCGTTCGGCTGTGCCAGCGCGACGTGGTCGATGCGTCCGAGGGTTCCGGGTCCGGCGAAGTCCTCTGCGGCGGGACGGTCCTGCTCCGGGTCGGTGGGGGCGAGGCCGGTCGGGGCGAGGCCGGTGGGGGCGAAGTCCGCCCGCCAGTCCGGGCCGGCCGCCTCCCCGCCGGGGCAGAAGAACAGCTGGGTGCCGTCCGGGGCGGCGACCGCGGTGAGTTCGGCCTCCTCGGGGCCGCGCCTGCGGGGCAGGGGTGTGGCGAGGAGGGCCTCGGCCCGGCGTGCGGACTGCTCCGGGTCGCGGCTCTCGACCGCGAGGGCCACGAGCTCTGCCCTGCCGGGCGGGTCTCCGGCTGCCCCGGCCGCTCCGGTACCGGCCGCTCCGGTACCGGCCGCTCCGGTACCGGCAACGGGCCCGGCCCCGGCCGCTCCCGTTCCGTCCGGACCCCCGGCGCTTTCCTGCCTGTTGAGTACGACGTTGCTGCCGCCCTGCTGCCACAGGTCGACGGGCTTGGAGCGGTGGCGCCCGGTGTGGACGAAGCCCAGCGCGGCCAGCGCGCCGGAGACCTGCGGAGCGGACCGGTCGTCCACGGCCAGTTCGACGAAGGCGTGCCCGAGGAGTCCGGGCGCGGAGGGCGGCGCGGCGAGGCCGGTCCGTCGCCGAGTCCGGCCGTCCGAGGGCTCGTACCGGCTCCCGGCGACGGCCTCTTCGAGCGCGACCAGCGACCGCATCCCGTCGACGGCGGCGGGCCCGGGGTCGGTCTGCCGGAAGACGTCGTTGAACACCTCCAGCGACAACGGCCCCTCGTACCCGGCGGCGAGCACCTGGGCGACGAAGCCCGGCAGGTCGAAGGAGCCCTGGCCGGGGAAGAGGCGGTGGTGCCTGCTCCACTGCAGTACATCCATGTCGAGACGCGGGGCGTCGGCGAGCTGGAGGAAGAAGAGCTTGTCCGCGTCGACGGTGTCGATGCCCACCGGTGCGGGATCGCGGGAGAGCACGTGGAAGCTGTCCAGGCACAGCCCGAGGTTCGGGTGGTCCGCCCGGCGAACGATCTGCCAGGAGTGTTCCCAGCTGTTGACGAAGCGGCCCCAGGCCAGGGCCTCGTAGGCGACGCGCATCCCGCGCGCCGCGGCGCGGTCGGCCAGCGCGCGCAGTTGTGCGGCGGCGAGGCCGTCGTCGTCCGTGGCGTGCGGCGAGAGCGTGGAGCACACGAGCACCGTGTCCGCGCCCAGCCGCTCCATCAGGTCGAACTTCCGTTCAGCGCGGCGGAGGTTGGCGGAGTGCAGGGCGTCCGGCACGGCCTCGAAGTCGCGGAAGGGCTGGTAGAGATCGACGGTCAGCCCGAGGTCCGCGCAGAGGGCGCCGACGCTCTCCGGTGACATCGCCGAGACGACGAGGTCGTTCTCGAAGATCTCGACGCCCTCGAAGCCCGCCGCGGCCGCCGCCCGCAGCTTGTCCTCCAGCATGCCGGAGAGGCACACGGTCGCGATCCCCTTGCGGGCGTGAGGTCGTGGCGACGGTGACGGCCACTCCGGTGCGACGGGCGATGTGACGGAGGTTGCGACGGGCGATGTGGCGGGCGAAGAGGACCTGGACGGCTTCATGCGTGCTCCGTGAGTTGTTGGGCGGCCCGGGAGGGCCGGATGTGGCTGATGTGTGCTTGCCTTCAGTGGCTGCCAAGGAGTGGCCGTCCCCCGCGATTCCGGCCGCCGCACCGGCAACCTCCACCGCCCCAAGCGCTACAACCGCCGCCTGCGACGGATCTTCTACCTCTCCGCGCAGTCGAGCATGATGCGCGAAGGGCCGAACCGGGACTTCTACCTCAAGAAACGCAGCGAGGGCTGCAAACACGTCCAGGCCGTCATCGCCCTGGCCCGCCGACGCGCCAGCGTCCTGTGGGCACTCCTGCGCGACAACCGAGTCTTCACCCCCACCCCGCCGGTCACGCACGCGGCTTGACTCAATCATTGAGACTCCTCGGTGCCGGCTGCGTGCGGTGCCGGTGTGTGGCTCGGCTCCCGGGTCGAGCAGGGATGTTCGTATGCCGCACTGAAATGCACATGGCGCACAGTAGGAGTGCGTCCCCGGGGACGTCAATCGGTGGGCAGCAAGGCGGGCGCGGCGCAGGACTTCGGACCCCTCCCGGCCGGATCCGGTCCGCTTGGCCTCCGGCGGGCCCGGCGCGGTAGCCTGTGCGTAATGCGCACAGCGGCGCGGCACAGCAGGTCGGCCCCGTACGGGAGGTAGTGAGGCTTGTCGGAAACGGTGACGAAGGGACGCGAGGAGTACGGTCCCCACTTCGTGCAGTCCGTCGCACGGGCCCTGTCGGTGATGCGCTCGTTCACCGCGGAGCGCCGCTCGCAGACACTCACGGAAGTCGCGCGCGAGACCGGACTCGACCGGGCGACGGCCCGCCGGCTCCTTCTCACCCTCGCCGACCTCGGCTACGTCACCAGCGACGGACGCTCCTTCGAACTCACCCCGCGCACCCTTGAGTTGGGCTACGCCTACCTCTCCAGCATGTCGCTGCCCGAGATCGCCCAGCCGCATCTTCAGTCGCTGGCCCGCGAGCTCAACGAGACGGCGGCCCTCGCGGTCCTGGACGGCGAGGAGATCGTCTACATCGCGCTCGTGCAGAGCACCCGCCTGATGGCGGTGAAGATCGGCATCGGCACGCGCTTCGACATCTACACGACGTCGATGGGCCGGGTGCTGCTGGCAGGGCTCCCGGACGCCGAACTGGACGAGCGCTTCGGGCGGCTGAAGCTGGAGAAGAAGACCGACCACACGATCCGAAGTCCGCGGACCCTGCGCGAGGAGATCGACAAAGTGCGCAAGCAGGGCTGGGCGCTCGTCGACTCGGAGCTGGAGGAAGGACTGCGGGGCGCGGCCGCACCCGTGCGCGACCGCGCGGGGCAGGTGGTCGCCGCCGCGAACGTCTCGGTGCACGCGGGGCGTACGACGCCGGAACTGGTCGAACGCGACTACGTCCCGGCGATCCTGCGCACCGTCCGGCTCATCGAAGCCGACCTGGTCAGCGGGATCACGCGCTGACCGCGCAACGCCCCGACGCACCGGACGCGCCCGCCGAGGACCGTCGGAGCCAGGGCCCCCGGAGCGGTCGCGCATGCCGGACGGTTCAGGGGCGCTCACGCAGTTCGCCGGGCGCATCGACCGTCATTCCGCACGGTCCCTGCCGTCGAGGCTGATCCAGCACTTGCCCGGCGTCGAACTCACGGCGTCGAACGCCGCGGCGGCGTCCGTCAGGCCGAACCCGGCCCGCAGTACGCGGTGGGGAGCGAGCGTGCCCTTCTCGATCAGGGCTACGGTCTCCGCGAAGTCCCGTGGATGGTCGTAGATCAGCGATCCCCTCAGTGAGAGTTGCCGCCGGACCAGTTCGTGCGAAGTCAACTCCAGCGGTGCGCCGCTCATCCCTATGAAGGTCACCGTTCCGCCGGGAGCTGCGTGCCGCAGCGCCCAGGCCGCCGCCTCCGGCACTCCGGCGGTCTCGAAGACGTGGTCGGCGGGCTCGGCCTCCGCGCCCGTTCCGTCCCCCGCGGACTCCACCGGCACGGCACCGAGCGAGGCAGCCAGAGCACGGCGTCCCTGGTGCGGCTCGTGCACGTACG
The DNA here is from genome assembly GCF_004217425.1 of Streptomyces sp. CNZ301. Classification (NCBI taxonomy): domain Bacteria; kingdom Bacillati; phylum Actinomycetota; class Actinomycetes; order Kitasatosporales; family Streptomycetaceae; genus Streptomyces; species Streptomyces sp. CNZ301. The sequence goes on along the minus strand of NZ_SHLG01000001.1, from coordinate 4,873,760 downwards.
GGGTGATCCCGGAGGCAGCGAGACACAGGCACACCAGGAGCCCCTGGGATCCCGCCCCGACGACCAGGCATGCCTCACCCTCGCGCACTCCCGAACGGCGTACGGCCGTGCGTGCCACGGCGAGCGGTTCGGCGCAGACGAGGTCTCGCGTGCCGGCGTTCCCCGCCGCGTGCACGAACTCGGCCGGCACGCTCACGTATTCGGCGAGAACTCCCGGCGTGTCCAGCCCGACGGCCACCCGCTTCGCGCACCCCGAGGTGAATCCGCCGGCGCACTGCGCGCACCGCCCGCAGCAGTAGTTCGGCTCGATGGCCACCGTCTCGCCCTCGGAGAGGTGCCGGACGGCACTGCCCACCGCCGCGATCTCCCCGATGCCCTCGTGCCCCAGCACCCATGGCAGTCGCGGCGCCGGGCGTGCGCCCCGGACCACGGCGAGGTCGGTGCCGCACAGGCCGACGGCCGTCATGCGAACGAGTACGTCGTACGGCCCGTGGCCGGGAGTGGGGAGGTCGACCGTCTCGACGCGGCCGGGCGCGGTCAGTGCTGCTGCCTTCATGTGGGTCGACACCTCTCAAAGTCTGTGCGCTATACGCACTAACGTACGCATGGCGACAGCGTAGCGGAATCGACAGTGACAGCGACACGAAGGCGTGCAGCCGGGGCCCGGAAGCCGGAAGCACTGCAGAGGACAGGGGATTCACTCAGAGGAAAGCCGCACGGAACCTCGCCTGCCGCACATCCACCCGGAACAGACCCTTGACCCGGGCAAGTCGGCGAGTACACGATGCCGTGCAAGTCACGCACACTTGTGCACAGAGCGCACAGAGGTTGGCAATGTCATTCACATCAGAGCACTCAACGCCCCGCAAGCAGACGCGTGCCGCGGTCGGCAGCTCCATCGGGGCCGTCGTGGAGTGGTACGACTTCCTCCTCTACGGCATCGTCGCCGCGATCGTCTTCAACAAGGCCTTCTTCCCCGGCGTCAGCCCACTCGCCGGCACGCTCGCCGCCTTCGCCACGTTCGGCATCGGATTCGTGTGCCGCCCGCTGGGCGGGCTCGTCTTCGGGCACTTCGGGGACAAGCTCGGACGCAAGCGGATGCTGGTGTGGACGGTCCTGCTGATGGGGGTCTCCACCGCGCTCATCGGAGTGCTGCCGACCTACGGCAGCATCGGCTGGTGGGCGCCGCTGCTCCTGGTGATCCTGCGCGCGCTCCAGGGCTTTGCCGTCGGGGGCGAGTGGGGCGGAGCCGCACTCATGGCGGTCGAGTCCGCCCCGTCCAGGCTCAAGGCCCTCTACAGCTCCGGCGTGCAGGTCGGGTACTCGGTGGGCCTGATCCTTGCGACCGGCGCGGTGGCACTGATGGAGAACGCCCTCGGGGAGCGGGACTTCCAGGAATGGGGCTGGCGTGTCCCGTTCCTCATCAGCGCGCTGCTCGTCGTGCTCGCCCTGTGGATACGGGCAGGTGTCCCCGAGAGCGAGGTCTTCCAGGAGGAGGTCGAGGCGCGGCAGGGACACAAGCGCACGAAGCTCCCCGTGGTGACGGCGCTGCGCAGGCACCCGGGTGCCTTCTTCCAGATCATCGGCATGCGTCTCGGTGAACTGGTGACGATGTACGTCGTCACGACCTTCGCGCTCTCGTACGCCACCGACGAGCACGGCTTCGACTCGGGCCTGATGCTGAACATCGGGCTGCTCGTCGGCGCCGTCGGCATCGTGACGATCCCCGCGTTCGCGTGGCTCTCCGACCGGTACGGACGCAAACCGGTCTTCATGACCGGCGCCGTCATCGGGGTGCTGGGTGCCGTTCCGTACTTCCTGTCGATGGAGTCCGGGTCCGCGGTACTCCTGGCAGTCACCTCCGTCCTGCTCGTCAACGTCTCCCACGACATGATCGTCAGCGTCCAACAGCCGCTGTTCACCGAGCTGTTCGGCGCCGAGTACCGCTACAGCGGCGCCGGGGTGGGCTATCAGGTGGCCAGTGCGGTGGGTGGAGGCTTCACGCCGTTCATCGCGACGGCGCTCGTCGCGTTCGGCGGCGGCAACTGGTACTGGGTCGCGGCCTATCTCGCTGCCGGGTGCGGCGCCTCCGCCCTCGTCGCGCTCACGCTCCGCGGAACAAGCTCCTCCCCTGCCGTTGCGGCGCCCGCGGCGGACGGCGCGACAGCACAGAGGCCGGTCGGCAGGCACTGAGCCGGGGCGGGCGCGGGCGCATGACCCGTCCCGGCGTGGGCCCTTCCGGCCGCCGGGGCGGGCAATGCCGGTGACGCGGCCGGACCGCGGGCCGGATACGTTGGCAAGCGAGCAAGTCCGCACCGCGGGGCCCGGATACGGACGAGGTACCCACGGTTCCGCACGCGCGGAAGATGGACTGGCGGCAGGCGCACCGTCCGCACCGGCCGGCCCGGAAGCGGCGGTACCGGCCGCTCACCGGACTGCGCACCGGACCTGCGCAACGGCACGCTCGAGCCTGTACCGGCGCTCGACCACCGCCCGGCACGGAAGGACACGACCATGACCGGCACCAGCCCCCAGCGCGGCGCACGCGACGTCGACATCACCGTCTACGGTGCGACCGGCTTCGTCGGCGCGCTCGTCGCACGCCACCTGGCCGAGGCCGCCCCCGAGGGGACCCGGATCGCCCTGGCAGGACGCAGCGAGGAGAAACTCACCGCCGTACGGAAGGAGCTGGGCGAACGCGCCCGCGACTGGCCCCTGTTCGTCGCCGACGCCGCCGACCGCCCGGCACTGGAGAAGATGGCCGGTGCGTCACATGTGGTCGTCACCACCGTCGGCCCGTACGCGAAGTACGGCCGCGACCTGGTCGGCGTATGCGCACAGGCCGGCACCGACTACGTCGACCTGTGCGGTGAGGCGCTCTTCGTACGGGAAAGCATCGACGCCCACCACGGGACGGCCACCTCGACCGGCGCCCGCATCGTCCATGCATGCGGCTTCGACTCGATCCCGTCCGACATCAACGTGCACCTCCTCCACCAGAAGGCCGGTGCCGACGGCGGCGGCGAACTCACCGACACCACCGCCGTCCTCACCGCGGTCAGCGGCGGCGTCAGCGGCGGGACCATCGATTCGGTGCGCCGGCAGATCGACCTCATGAAGAAGGACCGCAAGGCCCGCCGGCTCGCCGCCGATCCGTACACCCTCAGTCCCGACCGCGCCTCAGAGCCCGAACTGGGCCGCCAGAGCGATCTGTTCACGGCCCGCGCGTCCAAGGCCGGAACTCCGCTGCGCGGAGTCCTCGCGCCCTTCTTCATGGCGCCCTTCAACACCCGGATCGTCCGCCGCAGCGCGGCGCTGCGCGGTCATGCCTACGGCTCGCGCTTCCGCTACCGCGAGGCGATGCGCCTCGGCCCGCCACTGCTCTCCCCGCTCGTCGCGGCGGCGGTGACCGGAGTCGTGGGCGGCCTCGTCGCCGGGCTGACGCTGCCGCCCACGCGTCGCCTGCTGGACAAGGTCCTGCCCGACCCGGGCGAGGGGCCGAGTGCGAGCACCCGCGAGAAGGGCCACTTCACCCTGGACACCTTCGCCGTCACCACGACGGGGGCCCGCTACGCCGCCCGGTTCAAGGCACAGGGCGACCCCGGCTACCAGGCCACCGCAGTCATGCTCGGCGAGTCCGCGCTCGCGCTCGTCCTGGACCGTGACGCCCTGCCGGAAGTCGACGGCGGGGTGCTCACACCGGCGACAGCCCTCGGCGACGCTCTCGTCGGCCGCCTCCGCGCGACGGGCATGACCATCGAGGCACGGGCTCTCTGACCCCGGCCGCGGCTGCCCGGGCGCGGACGCCCGAGCGGGATCAGTCGACGACGGGGCTGCGCCGTTCGAGAAGCCGGACGTCGCGCCAGACGCCGTGGTGGCGGGCCAGGCGTTCGCTGGTGCCGACGACGCGGAACCCGGCGCGCAGGTGCAGCGCGATGCTCGCCGTGTTCTCCGGGAAGATCCCCGCCTGGACGGTCCAGATCCCTGCGGCCTCGGTCGAGGCGATCAGCGAGTCGAGCAGGACCCGGGCCACTCCCCGGCCGCGCGCCCGCGGGTGCACGTAGACCGAGTGCTCGACCACGCCCGCGTAGACGGCACGGGCCGAGACGGGAGCGACCGCGATCCAGCCCAGCACCCTGCCACGGTCGTTGCGAGTGTCAGGGCCGGCGTCAGCGCTGGTGCGGGGGCCGGCGTCAGCGCCTGTGTCAGGGCCGGCGTCAGCGCTGGTGCGGGGGCCGGCGTCAGCGCCTGTGCGGGGGCCGGTGTCAGCAGAGCTGACGTCGGTGCTGCCGCGACTGTCGCCGGCAGCGCTGCCGCCAGTGCCGGTCCCGTCGTCACCGACGACTGTGCTGCCGGTCCCGGTCCGTGCGACACCGGCGCCCCGCTCCACGGCCACGAACCGGTGCCCGGGAAGCTTTGCGGCGTCGAAGGCCTTCCAGGTGGGCGCGGCCGTCTCGAAGGTCGCGTTCCCCTCGTCGATGCCCGCCTGGTAGATCGCCAGGACCTCCTCGGCGTGTGCCTCCGTCAGCGGCTCGACGACGAACGTGGTGCCCGCGTGCTGAGTGTTCACGTCACCCATCGAAGCAGGCCGGGCATCCGCCCACGGGGCCGGGCCCGATACCCGAAGCCGGCTCCGGCCCCCTTCCGCCAGGACCGGCGGCAGGACCCGCCGCCGGAACGCCGTCAGGCCCCCGACCGCCGGCGGCGGCACAGCACTGCCGTCACGGTCAACGGCACCGCCGTCACGCAGGCGATGCCGAACAGCAGCGCGTACCGGCCGTTCTGTGCCAGGGGCCCGGCGGCGGTCACCGCGACCGAGCTGCCGATGAACAACGACGCCGCGAAGAAGGCGACGGCCGTGCCCCGCGCCTCCGGCACGACCGAAGTGGCCCAGGTCTGCAGCGACGAGTGCATGAACGACCATCCGCCACCGAGCAGCAGGGCCGTGATCACGACGGAGGGCAGATCGATGCGGGCGGCGACCAGGCCGTAGCCGAGGCATATCTGCGCACCGCCCACGGCCATCAGCGCCCACACCGGTGTCCGTCCGGACAGGGCCTTCACCAGGCGCGAGAACACCAGCACGCCGATGCCGAACGCCGCCGTGGCCGGCCCTGCGACTGCCGCGCTCACGCCGTTCGCCTGCAGCGCCGCGGCGAGCAGGGTCATCGTGCCGAGCAGCACTGCGCCCTCGACGAACGCCAGCCCGAACACCAGCAGGGCCCAGCCGTTGCGCAGCACCGCACGCAGCGGCTCGCCCACCCCGGTGACCGGTGCGCGCGACGGCTCCCGCAGCTTCCGCAGGGCGAGGGAGCACAGCAGCGCGCACGCGGCGGAGGTCGCGAACACCGCGCGCCAGTGCAGCAGATGGCCCAGCACACCGCCGAAGGCCGTGGCCAGCGCGGTGCCGAGGGCCATCGCCGCCATCAGGTCCGACAACGCGCGCTGGCGCCACGCCGTGCTCACGGTGTCACCCACGTACGTGAGGGACGTCGGCACGACCGCGCCGAAGAACGCCCCGGCCGCGATGCGCGCCGCCGCGAGTACGCCCATGCCCGGCGCCACGGCGGAGACCACCCCGGCCAGCGCCGCGGCCAGCAGCGTCGCGCGCATGATCCGCACGCGCCCGAAGCGGTCGGAGAGCAGCCCCCACACGGGCTGCGACAGGCCGTACGCCAGGAAGTAGCCGCTGGCCGTGACGACCGCCGTCGCGAGCGGCACCCCCAGTCCGTGGGCGATCAGCACCAGCATGGGACTGATCACAAACCGGTCGAAGCTGCTCACGAACGTCGCGACCGACAAGGCCCGCGGGGGCCCGGTGAGGTGGTGCGTCTCGGGCGGATCCTGGCGTTCCTGGCACGTTGTCATCAAAGGTTCCCGGTGATCGTGGCCAGCCGCCCATGATGACGGACCCGCCCGCACCTGCACAGGGGACGGTTCGAGTACGTACGGCCCGGGCGGCCCGCTCCCCCTGGGCCCCGCGGCCCGGATGGTGAACCCCCGGCCCGGCCCGCCGAACGGGGGACGCCGGTTCGTGCACCGTTTGACGCCGCCCCTCCCGGACAACGGGTGGACGGAAGCGGCCCGCGACTCCCGGAGGCAACGGTGCGTCTGCTCCTCGTCCATCCCAGTGCCCTCATGTACTCGGAGATCTTCCTTCGGCTCGAACCCCTCGGCCTGGAGCGCGTCGCGGGCGCGGCCCGGGAAGCCGGGCACGACGTACGCGTGATCGACCTCCAGGTCTCCAGGCATTCCGACCTGGAGCGGGCGATGGCCGAGTTCGAACCCCAGGCGATCGGCTTCTCGCTCAACTACCTCGCGAACGTCCCCGAGGCGATCGATCTCGCACACCGCGCCAAGCAGATCGTGCCCGCCGCCCACGTCTTCTTCGGCGGGCACAGCGTGTCCTTCGTCGCCGAGGAAGTGCTCGAGCAGGCGGAGGGCGCCGTCGACTCGGTCATCCGCGGCGAGGGCGAACCCGCCGTCGCTCCGCTCCTTGAAGGGCTGGCACAGGGCGGCGTCGACGGCGTCCCCGGCATCGTCACATCCGAGGGCCGCGGCCCCGGACCGAAGATGCTGCACAGCATCGACACCCCCCGCCCGGCCCGCGACCTGCTCGCACACCGCCGCCGCTACTTCATCGGCGAACTCGACCCGTGCGCGTCGATCGAGTTCACGCGGGGATGCCCCTGGGACTGCTCGTTCTGCTCGGCATGGACCTTCTACGGACGCAGCTACCGCAAGGCCTCCCCCGAGGCGGCCGGCGAGGAGATGGCGAGCATCCGTGAGAGCAGCGTCTTCATCGTCGACGACGTGGCCTTCATCCGCCCCGAGCACGGTGACGCCATCGCCGCCGAGATCGAGCGCCGCCGCATCCGCAAGCGCTACTACCTGGAGACCCGCGCCGACGTCCTGCTGCGCCACCCGGAGATCTTCGAGCGGTGGACGCGGCTGGGGCTGCAGTACATGTTCCTCGGGATGGAGGCGATCGACGCCGAAGGGCTCGACCTGTACCGCAAGCGCGTCACCCCCGACGACAACTTCAAGGCCCTCGAACTGGCCAGGAAGATGGGCATCAACGTCGCCATCAATCTGATCGTCGACCCCGCATGGGACGAGGAACGCTTCCGTGTCGTCCGGGAGTTCGCGATGTCGGTGCCCGAGATCGTGCACCTCACGGTCATGACCCCGTACCCCGGCACCGAGGTGTGGCACACCGAGTCGCGGCGGCTGACCACGCGCGACTACCGGCTGTTCGACATCCAGCACGCCGTCGTGCCGACGACCCTGCCGCTCGACGTCTTCTACCGCGAACTCGTCCGCACACAGGCCGTCATCAACCGCAAACACCTCGGCCTGCGCACCGCGTTCGGCGCGCTGCGGGTGCTCGGCGCCAACCTGCTGCGCGGACAGACCAACTTCGCCCGCATGCTGTGGCGCTTCAACACCGTCTACAACCCCGAGCGGCAGCTCACCGACCACTACAGGCCCGTCCACTACGAACTGCCCATGCCGCAGCGCCTCGACGTCGGCGACCGGCGGCAGCTCTACATCCACGACCGCAAGACCGGCAACGACCGCAAGACCGCCCCCGGCCGCAGGACCGCCCCCGGCCGGGACGCCGCGCCCGCCGAGTGACCCGTCGCGTTCCGGCGGGCGCCGCGGGAGGAACGCCGCTCACGGCCGCCGGAACCCGGTCGCGGACCGGCCGCTGCGGGGGAACCGCGGGTTACGGTGGGCCCGTGGCGGACTACGAACACATCCTGGTCAAGCGCGACGGCGACACCGTGACCATCACGATGAACCGCGCGGCGCGCCGGAACTCACTGACGGCGGAACACCTCGCCGAGCTGCGGGACGCGTTCGCCGGGACCGGCGAGAGCGACGCGACCGGAATCGTGCTGGCCGCGGACGGCCCGGTCTTCTCCGCGGGCCACGACTTCGGCGACGTCGCGTCCAGGGACCTGCCGGGCGTGCGCGAACTGCTCCAGCTGTGCACCGAGTTGATGAGGACGATCCAGTCGGTGCCGCAGGTGGTCGTCGCCCGCGTGCACGGGCTGGCCACCGCCGCCGGCTGCCAGCTCGTCGCCTCCTGCGACTTGGCGGTGGCCGCGGAGTCCGCCGGTTTCGCGCTGCCCGGAGGGAAGGGCGGCTGGTTCTGCCACACGCCGGCCGTGCCGGTGGCGCGCTCCATCGGCAGGAAGCGCCTGATGGAGATGGCCCTGACGGGCGACGCCGTCGACGCGGCCACCGCCGAGCGGTGGGGCCTGGTGAACCGGGTCGTGCCCGACGCCGAACTCGACGACGCCGTCGCGGAGTTGCTGGCGCGGGCGACCCGCGGCAGCCGGGCGGGCAAGGCGCTCGGCAAGCAGACCCTGTACGCCCAGCTCGACCGGCCGGAGGCCGACGCCTACCAGGTGGCACTCGAGGTGATGGCCGCGGCGTCGCAGCTCCCCGGTGCCCGTGAGGGCATGGCGGCCTTCCTGGAGAAGCGCCGCCCGGAGTGGCCCGACTGACGGCTCCGTTCACTGAACCGCCCTCGCGGCGTGCCCTCCGGCCGTCCGCACGGCAGGCTCACTCGTCGCTCTCCAGGTTCCCTTCCGCCTCCAGGTAGACCTCGCGCAGCGCTTGGAGCATCTTGGGGTCGGGCTTGGCCCACATGCCGCGTGACTGGGCTTCCAGCAGGCGTTCCGCGATGCCGTGCAGCGCCCAGGGGTTGGCCTGTTCGAGGAATTCGCGGTTTACCGGGTCCAGCACATAGGTCTCGGTGAGCTTGTCGTACATCCAGTCGGCTACGACGTCGGTGGTGGCGTCGTAGCCGAAGAGATAGTCGACGGTGGCGGCGAGTTCGAAGGCCCCCTTGTAGCCGTGGCGTCGCATCGCCTCGATCCACTTGGGGTTGACCACGCGGGAGCGGAAGACGCGCGAGGTCTCTTCGAGGAGGCTTCGGGTGCGCACCGTCTCGGGACGGGTCGAGTCGCCGATGTAGGCCTCGGGTGCGGTGCCGCGCAACGCCCGTACCGTGGCGACCATTCCGCCGTGGTACTGGAAGTAGTCGTCGGAGTCGGCGATGTCGTGTTCGCGGGTGTCGGTGTTCTTGGCGGCCACGGCGATGCGCCGGTAGGCGGTCTCCATCTCCGCGCGGGCGGGACGTCCGTCGAGGTCCCGCCCGTAGGCGTAGCCGCCCCACACCGTGTAGACCTCCGCGAGGTCGGCGTCGGTGCGCCAGTCGCGGGAGTCGATCAGCTGGAGCAGTCCGGCTCCGTACGTACCTGGGCGGGAGCCGAAGATGCGGGTGGTGGCGCGCCGTTCGTCGCCGTGGACGGCCAACTCCTCCTGGGCGTGGGCACGTACGTGGTTGTGCTCGTGCGGTTCGTCGAGCGAGGCGGCCAGGCGCACCGCGTCGTCGAGCAGGCCGACGGCGTGCGGGAAGGCGTCCCGGAAGAAGCCAGAGATGCGGAGGGTGACGTCGATGCGGGGACGGTTCAGCTCGTCGAGAGGTACCGGTTCCAGGCCGGTGACGCGGCGGGAGGCGTCGTCCCAGACGGGACGGACGCCCAGCAGGGCCAGCGCCTCGGCGATGTCGTCACCGGCGGTGCGCATCGCGCTCGTGCCCCACAGGGAGAGTCCCACGGAGGCGGGCCAGCGGCCGTTGTCGTCGCGGTAGCGCGTCAGCAGCGAGTCGGCGAGGGCCTGGCCGGTCTCCCATGCCAGACGCGACGGAACCGCCTTGGGGTCCACGGAGTAGAAGTTGCGGCCTGTCGGCAGGACGTTGACGAGACCCCGCAGCGGCGAACCGGACGGGCCCGCGGGGACGAAGCCGCCGGCGAGGGCGTGGACGGCGTTGTCGAGTTCGGCGGTGGTGGCGGCCAGGCGCGGCACGACCTCCCGGGCCGCGAACGAGAGGATCTGCGAGACCTGTTCGCCGTGGCCGGAGGGTATGGCGGCCGGGTCCCAGCCGGCGTCCTCCAACGCCTGGACCAGCGCCCGCGCGGTCTCCTCCGCCTCGTCGGCGGTGGTGCGGGTCGCGGCCGACTCGTCGAGGCCGAGCGCCTCCCGCAGACCGGGCAGTGTCGCCGAGCCGCCCCAGATCTGGCGTGCGCGAAGGATGGCGAGAACCAGGTCGACGCGGACGCTTCCGGTGGGTGCCTGGCCCAGCACGTGCAGGCCGTCGCGGATCTGGGCGTCCTTGACCTCGCACAGCCATCCGTCGACGTGGAGGAGGAAGTCGTCGAAGCCGTCGTCGTCGGGGCGCTCTTCGAGGCCGAGGTCGTGGTCGAGCCGGGCGGCCTGGATGAGGGTCCAGATCTGTGCGCGGATGGCGGGGAGCTTCGGGGGGTCCATCGAAGCGATCTGCGCGTATTCGTCGAGGAGTTGCTCCAGGCGTGCGATGTCGCCGTAGGAGTCGGCGCGCGCCATGGGCGGTACGAGATGGTCGACGAGCGTGGCGTGGACGCGGCGCTTGGCCTGGGTCCCCTCGCCGGGGTCGTTGACGAGGAACGGGTAGATCAGGGGCAGGTCGCCGAGCGCGGCGTCCGGTGCGCAGGCCGCGGACAGCCCGGCGTTCTTGCCGGGCAGCCACTCCAGGTTGCCGTGCTTGCCGAGGTGGATCATCGCGTCTGCGCCGAAGCCCCCGTCCTCCTCGGACGCGGCGATCCAGCGGTAGGCCGCCAGGTAGTGGTGCGAGGGCGGCAGGTCGGGGTCGTGGTAGATCGCGATCGGGTTCTCCCCGAAGCCGCGGGGCGGCTGGATGAGGATGAGGAGATTCCCCCGTCGCAGCGCGGCGAGGACGATGTCGCCCTCGGGGTTGCGGCTGCGGTCGACGAACATCTCGCCGGGCGGCGGGCCCCAGTGCTCCTCGACGGACGTGCGCAGCTCCTCGGGGAGAGTGGCGTACCAGCGCCGGTAGTCGGCGGCCGGGATGCGCACGGGGTTGCGGGCCAGTTGCTCCTCGGTGAGCCACTCCTGGTCGTGCCCGCCGGCTTCGATGAGGGCCCGGATCAGTTCGTCGCCGTCGCCGGAGACGAGGCCGGGGATGTCCTCGTCCGGGCCGAGGTCGTAGCCCTCGTCGCGGAGGCGGCGAAGCAGGGCCACCGCGCTCGCGGGCGTGTCCAGTCCGACGGCGTTGCCGATCCTGGAGTGCTTGGTGGGGTAGGCGGACAGCACCAACGCAAGTCGCTTGCGGGCGGCGGGTGTTCGGCGCAGGCGCGCGTGACGTACGGCGATTCCCGCGGCCCTGGCGGCGCGTTCGGGATCGGCGACGTAGGAGGGCAGCCCGTCCTCGTCGACCTCCTTGAAGGAGAACGGCACGGTGATGAGCCGCCCGTCGAACTCGGGCACCGCTATCTGGCTCGCGGCGTCCATCGGGGAGACGCCCTCGTCGTTGTCCTCCCAGGCCGCCCGTGAGCCCGTCAGGCACAGGGCCTGGAGGATCGGCACGTCCAGGCCGGTGAGGGCTCCCGCGTCCCACGACTCGTCGTCCTCACCGGCGGAGGCCTCCGCGGGCCGGGTGCCGCCCGCCGCCAGCACGGTGGTGACGATGACGTCCGCGGCGCGGAGTTCGTCGATCAGTTCCGGCTCGGGCGCGCGGAGCGAGGCCACGTACAGCGGCAGCGGACGGCCGCCGGCCTCTTCGACGGCGTCGCAGAAGGCCTGCACGAAGCCGGTGTTGCCGCTCATGTGGTGGGCGCGGTAGTAGAGCACGGCGACGGTGGGGCCGTCCGCGCCGTCCGTGCCCTCGGCGGTCTTCGCCTCCTTGACGAGCGGTCCCCAACTGGGGGCGGGAGAAGGGGACTCGAAGCCGTGACCGGTCAGGAGCACGGTGTCGGAGAGGAAGCGGGCGAGCTGTTCGAGGTTGGCGGGCCCGCCGTGAGCCAGATATGCGTGGGCCTCGGCGGCGATGCCCACGGGGACGGTGGAGGAGGCCATCAGCTGTGCGTCGGGCGCCTGTTCACCGGTGAGAACGACAACCGGGCGCCCGTCGCCGAGGAGTTGGCCGAGTCCGTCCTCCCAGGCCCGGATGCCGCCCAGGAGCCGTACGACGACGAGGTCCACGCCGTCGAGCAGAGCGGGCAGTTCGTCGAGCGGCAGCCGGGACGGATTGGCGAACCGGTAGGACACGGGCCCGTCCGAGGCGCGGGCACTGAGCAGATCGGTGTCGGAGGTCGACAGCAGAAGAATCACGCGGCGTCTGGCCTTCCTCGGGGTGTCCGCGCCCCGGGTGGTGTCGGACGGCGGGAGTTCCTGGCTCACCCGGCCGTGGTGGCCGGGCTCACAGTGGCGGGACCGCGCCGGATTCGCACCGGGCTTCCTCCCATGTCGCCGTCTTTGGCGGCGGCGGACCTGCGGGCCCACCTCAAGGCATAGTAAGGGTCACACTCGGAATGCGGGACATACGGCCCGGTACGGCGGTGGGTATGCTCGCCGCCATGTGCAGCGCCCCGGTCCGGTCATTTGCCCAGGACACGAAGCCGATTCGGGACCGCGGCGACGCCTGCCCAGGTGCTTTGCGCCTGCACGAGGCGGACGACGGGGCACTCGCCCGGGTGCGCGTGCCCGGCGGGATTCTCTCCGTCCCGCAGGCCGAGGCGCTTGCGGCCGCCGCGCGGCGGTTCGGTGACGGGGACCTGCATCTCACCTCCCGCGGCAATGTCCAGCTGCGGGCGCTGGAGGCGGGCTGCGGAGGGGAGTTGGCCCGGCTCCTCGGTGCGGCCGGTCTGCTTCCCTCGCACCTCCACGAGCGGGTGCGCAACGTCGTCGCGTCGCCGCTGGCCGGTCTCGACGGCCACGGGCACGGCGATGTACGGGCGTGGCTGCGCGCCTTGGACGGAATGCTGTGCGCGAGTGAATCCGCTCACGCTCTGTCCGGACGGTTCCTCTTCGCTCTCGACGACGGCCGCGGGGACATGACGGACCTCAAAGCGGACGTCACGCTGACCGCCGGTGAGAACGGCGCGGCATGGCTGCGGGCCGGTCCCGGGCACTCGCCCGCCGTCCAAGTCCCGTCGTCTGCTGCGCCGCTGGCGGCGCTCCTCGCAGCCGAAGCGTTTCTTCAGACCCCGGCCGCGAGGGCCGGGCGGGCCTGGCGGATCGGCGAACTACCTGACGGCGGCCGCGAGTTGACGGACGCGGTCCTCCGCCGTCTCGACGGGAGCGGCATCGCCGCCACCACGTCGCCGGAACCGCCCGGACCGCGCACGTCCGGCCCCCCACCGCCCGGTGCGGTCCACGGGCCGCACGGCGACGTGGCGCTGTCGGTGCTCGCCCCGATGGGCCGCATCGAAGCCGCCCAGTGGCGGACGCTCGTCAGCCTCGCCGCGGGCACCGCGTACCGGGAGCTGCGGCTGACACCTTGGCGTGGCCTCGTCCTGCCCGGCGTCCCCGCGGGTGAGGCCGGGGAGCACATGCGCTCCCTCGCCTCCGCCGGTCTGATCACCGACCCCGCCTCGCCCCGCGCCGGGGTGGGCTCCTGCATCGGCCGGCCCGGATGCGCGAAGTCGCTGACCGACGTGCGCTCCGACGCCGCGACGCTCACGGGCCCCGGGCCTCTGCCCGTGTACTGGTCCGGCTGCGAGCGCCGGTGCGGCCACCCGCGCGGCGACCGCGTGGAGGCGGTGGCGGTCCCGGAGGGCTACCGGGTGTCGGTCGTCCTCGACGGCCGCACCCGTTCCGCGACCACGACCAGCCGGGCCGCAGTCGCCGCCGACGTCGCGGCAGCGCGTACGAGCAGTCCCGAAGACCGGACCCCGTGAAGTGAAGCCCCGACCCCGTCAAGTGATGAGTGAGAGCACAGTGTTCGACTACGAGAAGGACGGCGCCGCCATCTACCGGCAGTCCTTCGCCACCATCCGGGCCGAGGCGGACCTCGCAGGACTGCCGCCGGACGTCAGCCAGGTCGCCGTCCGAATGATCCACGCCTGCGGCATGGTCGATCTCGTACGTGACATCGTCCACACCCCCGAGGTCGTGGCCCGGGGCCGCGAAGCCCTGAGGGCGGGAGCGCCCGTCCTCTGCGACACCGCCATGGTCGCCAGCGGCGTCACCCGCAAACGGCTCCCCGCGGACAACGAGGTGGTGTGCACCCTCTCCGACCCGTCCGTGCCGGGACTCGCCGCGAAGACGGGCACCACCCGCACCGCAGCCGCCCTCGAACTGTGGCGCGACCGCATGGGAGGAGCGGTCGTGGCCTTCGGCAACGCGCCCACGGCACTCTTCCGGCTCCTGGAGATGATCGAGGAGGGCGCCCCCCGGCCGGCCGCCGTCATCGGCGTCCCCGTCGGCTTCGTCGGCGCCGCCGAGTCGAAGGACGCACTCGTCTGCCACCCGTCCCGTCTTGAACACCTGGTCGTGCGCGGGCGGCGCGGAGGCAGCGCCATCGCCGCCGCGGCGCTCAACGCGATTGCGAGCGAAGAAGAGTGACCGAGACCACGCAGACCGCCGGCAGGCTCTACGGTGTCGGGCTCGGCCCGGGCGATCCGTCGCTGATGACCGTACGGGCCGTCGAAGTCATCGCCGAGGCCGACGTGATCGCCTACCACAGCGCCCGGCACGGAAGGTCCATCGCCCGGTCGATCGCCGCCCGCCACATCCGGGACGACCACGTCGAAGAGGCCCTCGTCTACCCGGTGACCACCGAGGGAACCGATCACCCCGGGGGCTACCGGGGGGCGTTGGAGGAGTTCTACGCCGAGGCGTCGGGCCGTCTGGCCGCACACCTCGACGCGGGACGGACGGTCGCGGTGCTCGCGGAAGGCGACCCGCTCTTCTACGGCTCGTACATGCACATGCACAAGCGGCTCGCCGATCGCTACCCCACCGAGGTCGTCCCGGGCGTGACCTCCGTCAGCGCCGCGTCGGCCCGGCTGGGTACCCCGCTGGCCGAGGGCGAGGAGGTGCTGACGATCCTGCCCGGCACCCTGCCGGAGGAGGAACTCACGGCACGCATGGCCTCGGCCGACCCGGCGGTCGTGATGAAGCTCGGCCGTACCTTCACCAAGACCCGTCAGGCGCTGGAGAGTTCGGGACGTCTGGCCGAGGCACGGTACGTGGAGCGGGCGACCATGCCCGGGGAGCGCACCGGGAGGCTGGCCGACGTCGAAGCCGGCTCGGTGCCGTACTTCTCGGTGGCGGTGCTGCCGAGCCGGGCGGGCGCGAAGACGCCGGACGGAGAGCGGGCACAGGAACGGGAGCGGGCACAGGAACGGGAGCGGGCACAGGAACGGGAACAGGAACGGGAGCGGGAGCGGGAAGGGGCGCCGGAGCGGCAGCCGGGCGAGGTCGTCGTCGTGGGCACCGGCCCGGCAGGCCCACTGTGGCTGACCCCGGAGACGCGAGGTGCTCTGGCCACGGCCGACGACCTCATCGGCTACACGACCTACCTCGACCGCGTCCCCCTGCGTCCCGGTCAGAACCGCCACAGCTCGGGCAACCGCGTGGAGTCCGAACGCGCCGAGTTCGCACTGGAGTTGGCGGCACGCGGCCGACGCGTGGCCGTCGTCTCCGGAGGCGACCCGGGGGTGTTCGCGATGGCCACCGCGGTGCTGGAAGCGGCGTCGCAGGACCGGTACACGCACATTCCGGTGCGCGTCCTGCCGGGCGTCACCGCCGCCAACGCCGCGGCGGCCCGCGCGGGCGCGCCCCTCGGGCACGACTACGCGACCATCTCGCTCTCCGACCGGCTCAAGCCGTGGGACGTCATCGCCCAGCGCCTGCACGCCGCCGCTGCCGCCGACCTGGTGCTCGCCCTCTACAACCCCGGTTCACAGAGCCGCACTTGGCAGGTGGGCAAGGCCCGGGAGCTGCTGCTGCAACACCGGGCGCCGGACACCCCCGTCGTCGTGGCCACGGACGTCGGCGGCCCCGGCGAGACCGTACGGACCGTGCGGCTCGCCGATCTGGAGCCGGATGAGATCGGCATGCGGACGATCCTCCTCGTCGGCTCGTCGCAGAGCCGGACTGTCCGGCGCGGCAACGGTCAGGAAGTCGTGTGGACCCCGCGCCGGTATTCGCCGGGAGAAGCCGGCCGGTGAGCGCGGGGCGGACCGTGTGGGCCGCGCCGCGATCCGGTCGGTGAGTGCCGGGCAGGGCTCAGCGCGAACGGTGACCGGCTACGGACGCGAACGGTGACCGCTACGGAGTGGCGGGCGGCTCCGCGCGGGCGGTGACCCGCCTGGCCAGCACCTGCCCGGGCCAACTCCCGTACCGGAAAGGGTCGGTGCGGGTGAAGCCGTTGCGCTCGTAGAACGCCACCAACTCGCCCCCGCCGCCCGCCCAGCAGTCGACCCGCAGCAGTCCGACGCCGCTCCGCCCGGCCTCCTCCGCGGCACGGTCCAGCAGCGCCGCTCCGATCCCCAGCCCGGCGTACCGCCGGTGGGAGACCAGCAGCCGCACATACCGCTCGGGTTCCTCGGCCTGCGCGATCGGCATCTGCGGGCTGGGCCCGGAGTGCAGCACCAGCACGCCGGCGGGTGCGCCGTCCGACTCCGCGATGTACGGGGCCATCTCGGTCGTGTACCGCTCGATCCGGTCCACGCCGCCGGGCCTCCGCGACCACGGTTCGGTGCCCCACTGTTCGGTGTTTCCGCGCGAGTTCATCCAGACCACCGCGGAGTCGAGCATGTCCACGATGGCCGGCACGTCGGCGGGGCCGCCCGGTCTGATGCGTATGCGGTGCGAGATGTCGTTCACGGCGGAAGCTTAGGCAGCGCCGGGCGGACCACGGACGGAACCGGGTCGTCAGCGGCTACCGCGGGGTTTCAACTGCCCTCCGGCACACGCACGTCGATATGTCCGGCCAGCCAGGCGAGGGCCTGCGCGGGTTCGGCCGCGACGGGGACTCCCTCGGGCACCGGCGGCCTGCGCACCACCACCACCGGCACACCCGCCTCACGGGCCGCGACGAGTTTCGGCTCGGTGCCCGCTCCGCCGCTGTCCTTGGTGACGACGACGTCGACGCGGAAGCGGCGCAGCAGTTCGCGCTCACGGGCGAGCTCGAAAGGTCCGCGCTCCAGCAGCACTTCCATGCTGCGTGGGTGAGGCGCCCCGGGCGGGTCGACCGTGCGGACGAGGAACCACAGCTCGTCCAGGCCGGCGAAGGCGGCCAGTCCGGTGCGTCCGGTGGTGAGAAAGACCCGCCTGCCGAGCGTCGGCAGCAGCGCCGCGGCTTCCTCCAGAGAACCGGCAGGACGCCAGTCGTCACCCTCGACGGGGACCCAGCCCGGTCGGCGCAGAGCCAGCAGCGGAGTATGGGTGAGGGCCGCGGCATGCGCCGCGTTGAAACTGATCGTCTCGGCGAAGGGATGGGTGGCGTCGATGAGTGCGTCCACGTCGTGCTGGCGCAGCCACCGTGCGAGCCCGTCCACGCCGCCGAAACCGCCGACGCGCACCTGCCCCGGCAGACTGCGGGGGGAGGCGACCCTGCCGGCCAGCGAGGACGTCACCCGCAGGTCCGGCGACCCGGCGTCCAGCAACTCGGCCAGGCGTCGGGCCTCGGTCGTTCCCCCGAGGAGGAGCACGTGCACGGAGTCCGGGTCCAATCATGAGTGAGGCGAAGGGTGGACGCGGTGCACAACTCAAGCACACGGGCCTGCGGCCGGGATGGACGACCGGTGCCTGCGCGACCGCCGCCGCCACCGCAGCCTGGACCGCCCTGCTGACGGGCGACTTCCCCGACCCGGTGACGATCACGCTGCCCAAGGGGCACACACCGTCGTTCGCGCTGGCGGCGGAGGAGCTGACCGGGGCGCACGCCATGGCGGGGATCGTGAAGGACGCCGGGGACGACCCCGATGTCACGCACGGGGCGCTGGTGCGGGCCACGGTGCGGCGGCTGCCGCCCGGCCGGGGCGTGACCTTCAAGGCCGGCCCGGGCGTCGGCACGGTCACCCGTCCCGGGCTGCCCCTGCCCGTGGGGGAACCCGCGATCAACCCCGTACCGCGGCAGCTCATCCGCGACCACCTGGCGCTCGTCTCGGACAGGCACGGAGCCGCCTGCGATGTGGAAGTGACCCTGTCCGTGGACCACGGCGAGGAGATCGCCCGCTCCACCTGGAACCCGCGGCTGGGCATCCTGGGCGGGCTGTCGATACTCGGCACGACCGGCGTCGTGGTGCCGTACTCCTGCTCCGCGTGGATCGACTCGATCCGGCGGGGAGTGGACGTGGCACGCGCTGCCGGGCGCACCCACGTTGCCGGATGCACCGGCTCCACGTCGGAGAAGACCGTCGTCTCCGAGTACCGGCTGCCGGAGGACGCCCTGCTCGACATGGGCGACTTCGCCGGGGCCGTACTGAAGTACCTGCGGCGCCACCCGGTGGACCGGCTGACGCTCTGCGGCGGTTTCGCCAAGCTCTCGAAGCTCGCGGCGGGGCATCTGGACCTGCACTCGGGACGCTCCCAGGTCGACAAGGCCTTCCTGGCCCGCCTCGCGCGGGAGGGCGGCGCCGACGAGGCACTGTGCGGCGAGGTCGCGCACGCCAACACCGGACTGGCGGCGCTGGAGTCGTGCGCGGCGGCAGGAGTGCCGCTCGGGGATCTGGTGGCGGGTGCCGCCCGCGATCAGGCCCTGTCCGTGCTGCGCGGAGCGCCCGTCGAGGTGGACGTGATCTGCGTCGACCGCGCCGGAACCGTCGTCGGCCGCAGCAGGCCGGTCTGAGGTCTGCCGGCCTGCGGGGCCGCTCAGCAGACGTGCCGCTCGCGCTCCGCGGAGTACAGGTGGCTGTCGCCGAACTCCTCCGCGCCGAGCGTCCGTCCGACCATGATGACCGCGGTGCGTACGACTTCCTCCGCGTGCACCTTCTCCGCGATGTCACCGAGGGTTCCGCGCAGCACCACCTCGTCGGGGCGGCTGGCGTAGGCGACGACGGCGGCCGGGCAGCCGGAGCCGTAGTGCGGCAGCAGCTCGTCCACGACGCGGTCGACGTACCTGGCCGCCAGGTGCAGGACGATCAGCGCCCCGCTGCGGCCGAGGGTTGCCAGGTCCTCCTTCTCGGGCATCGCCGTGGCACGGTTCGCGACCCGGGTCAGGATGACGGTCTGGCCCACCGTGGGGACCGTGAGCTCCCGCTTCAGGGAGGCGGCGGCCGCGGCGAAGGCCGGCACTCCCGGAACGATTTCGTAGGGCACGTCCGCCGCGTCGAGCCGTCGCATCTGTTCGGCGACGGCGCTGAAGACGGACGGGTCCCCGGAGTGCAGCCTCGCCACGTCGTGTCCGTCCTCGTGGGCGCCGACCAGGTTGCTGGTGATCTCGTCCAGGTTGAGCTGCGCGGTGTCCACCAGGTGTGCGTCCGGCGGGCATTCGGCGAGCAGTTCGGGCGGCACAAGGCTGCCGGCGTACAGGCAGACCTGGCAGGCAGCGAGCGTACGGGCGCCGCGCACCGTGATCAGGTCCGCGGCGCCGGGTCCGGCGCCGATGAAGTACACGGTCACTTGTCTGCTCCCGGTGCTGTCGTGTGCGTGTGCGTGGTCTCTTCGAGCGGGTCAGGGCAGGTCATGGCGGGTCGCATCAGGTCAGGTCGGGTCAGCGGCGATGCCAGGGGGCTTCTCGACAGCCCACTGGGTGACCGGCATCGCCTGCCGCCACCCGGTGAAGCCGCCCACTGGCGCGGCGTGTGCGACGGACAGCCGCACGAGGTCCCCGCCGTGCCGCTTGTGCCACTGGACGAGCAGGGCCTCCGACTCCAGCGTCACGGTGTTGGCGACGAGCCGCCCGCCGGAGCGGAGCCCGTCCCAGCAGGCTTCCAGCAGGCCGGGCGCGGTCAGTCCGCCGCCGATGAACACCGCGTCGGGGGTGGGCAGTCCAGCCAGGCCTTCCGGTGCGGCGCCCGTCACCACCCGCAGCCCGGGCACGCCGAGGCGGTCCGCGTTGCGCACGATGCGTTCCGCGCGTACGGGGTCACGCTCCACCGCCACGGCCTCGCACGAGGGGTGCGTGCGCATCCACTCGACGGCCACCGAGCCGGAGCCGGACCCGACGTCCCACAGCAGCTCACCGGGAGCGGGAGCCAGCGCGCAGAGCGTGGCGGCGCGCACGTGCCGCTTGGTGAGCTGCCCGTCGTGCTCGTACGCCTCGTCCGGGAGTCCGGGAGCGGCGCCGAGCCGCGGCTTGCCGGGTGTGCGGCGGCACTCGACGGCGACGATGTTCAGGGCGTCGACGGGCGTGCCGGGCCACTCGTCCGCCGCCGCGGACGGCGTGACGCGTTCTCCCCCGCCTCCGAGCTGTTCCAGCACGCGCATGCGGCTCGGCCCGAACCCGCGCTCCCGCAGCAGCTCGGCCACCTCGCCGGGAGTCTCCGTGCCCGCGCTGAGCACCAGGAGCCGCCGTCCCTCGTGCAGGACGGCGGCGAGCCGGGCGGCGGGACGCCCCACGAGGGTGACGACCTCCGTGTCCTCCAGCGGCCAGCCCAGCCGGGCGCACGCGTACGAGACGGACGAAGGGTGCGGCAGCACTCTCAGCCGCCCGGGGCCGAGCTCCTCGGCCAGCAGCCTCCCGATCCCGTAGAAGAAGGGGTCGCCGCTGGCCAGGACGGCGACTCGGCGGCCGGCGTGCGCCGCGATCAGGCCGGGCACGGCGGGGCGCAGCGGCGAGGGCCAAGTCACCCGCTCCCCCTCGCACTCGGGCGGCAGCAACGCCAACTGGCGCCGGCCGCCGATCAGTACGCCGGCCTCGCCGAGCGCCGCCCGCGAGGTGCCGGGAAGCCCGTCCCAGCCGTCCGCCCCGATCCCGACGACGGTCACGGCCGGCGCTGCCGGGGATGCACTGGTCACTGCCTGATTCCTAGGGCTGACGGGGGCCTCCGAACTGGAGGCGCGCTGAGCGGGGGACCGAGCCGCACTCTACTGAGCGCGCGCTCCACACCCCCGCCGGGGCTCCGCCACGCGGCGGCCCTGCCCGCCTGCACCGGGGGTGGTCGCCACCTGAACCTGTTCTCGCGCGGCGGGCCGACCTCAGCTCTTGACGGCCTCGGCGATCTGCTTGGCGGCCTGGGCCGGTGTGATGTGCGTGGTGTCGACGACCTCGGCCTCGCCGTGCAGCCATGTGCGGGCCGCCTCGGCGTATGGCTCGAGGTACTCGAGACGGAACGGGGAGTTGGGGCCGACGACAGTGTCGCCCGCGATGCGCCCGAGGAGAATCTCCTGGTCGGCGTGGAGGACGAAGTGCCGTACCGGGATGTCATGTCGGGCGAGGCCCGTGCTGATCTCTCGCCAGTACTCCTCGACCAGGACGGTCATGGGCATCACCAGAGCGCCGCCGGTGTAGTCCAGTACGCGGCGGGCGGTCTCCACCACGAGCTGCCGCCACGGCGGCCAGTGCTGGAAGTTCCCCGTCTCGGGCAGCGCAGGCGTGATGTCCATGAGCGTCTGGCCGACCTTCTCGGCGTCGAACACCCGCGAATCCGGAATCAGTTGCTGCACGAGTGCGCTGGTCGTCGTCTTGCCCGCACCGTGGGTGCCGTTCAGCCATACGATCATGAGAGGCCACGCTAGCGCGGCGCGGCTGCGCGAGGGCGGGCTTGCCGGTCCGGGCCGCGGACCACCTGCCCTCGAGCGCGCTGTTCCGGCGGCCCCGCACCCCGGCTCGGGACGTCCAACGCACAGTCCGGCGAGGACTCGGACCGGGGCCGGTGCACAGTCCGCGGCCGGAGGGGACCGGCCGGAGTAGACCGACGGGAGGGGACCGGCAGGAGGGGAGCGGCCCGTCTCGCCCCGTCCTCCCGCCGCAACCGTCCGTCGGCGGTTCGCGTACACCGTCCCGGCCGTCGCTGCGGGGTGGCCACCACCGCAACCCCCGTTCCCTCTGCTCCGACCATTCGAACCGGTACGAATCCCGCCACGGCCGGTCGGCGGACGGGGCTCCCTGGCGGCGTCGTCCGGTCGGCTAGGCTGCCGCACGAGAGGAGAGGAGCAGCCGTGAGTGCTTCCGGACGTCGCGTGAACACCGCACATCCCGTGCTGCGTGCCGTCCTCGCTCTCCTCCTGCTCACCGTCGGCCTGAGCTGCGCCGGGATCCCCGTGTCACCGGATGCCGGCCCACGCGCCGTGGCGGAGGCGGCCGGCAACGACTCGGCGGCCGGTCCCGGGCGTGAATCTGTTCCCACCGTGCGGATCGACGACGGTTCGGGGACAACCGACGGAGCCACCGCCGGGAAGCGCGGCTGCAGCAAGAAGCACGCCGTCGACGCCGAGGCCCCGGCGCCCAGGCAGGCTCAGCAGGAAGCACCACCCCACGTCCTCGTCACCGTCGCTGCGGACGCTCCCTCCCCCTCGGGCCGTCCGGGCGCAGATTCCGTCCCCGGGCGGGGCGGCCCCGCACCGCCGTCAGTCCCGTCACTTGAGGCCCTTTCCGTTCTGCGGGTGTAGGCCGCGGACTCCATCCCGCGCGCACTGACACATCTCGCGAACGGAGTCATTCCGCATGCCTTTCTCTCCCAGGTCCCCTCGCCGGGCTGCTCCCAGGTCCCCTCGCCGGGCTGTCAGAGCTCTGGCCGGCTGGTCACCGACCCGATGGGGAGCCGCCGCCGGCGGCGGCTTCTGCACCACGCTGCTGGTCGGCCTGCCGACGGACGTCCTGCCCAACCCGCTGTTCTCCCGGTCCGTACCGGTGCAGTGGTGGAACTACCCCACGCTCGCAGTGACCGCTGTGCTCGCCGGCGTGGTGCTGGCCACCTACGTCCGTGAACCGGCCTCCGGGGGCGTGCCCACCGGCGGCGGCCGCTTGACGGCCGGGGGCGTTCTGTCCTTTTTCGCGGTGGGCTGCCCGGTCTGCAACAAGCTCGTGCTGCTCCTGCTCGGCACCTCCGGCGCGCTCACCTACTGGGCACCGCTGCAGCCGCTGATCGCGGTGGCATCGGTCGTCCTGCTGGCCGAAGCGGCTCTGCGCCGCCTTGCCGCGATGGACGCGTGCCCCAGCACGACGTCCCCGGCCTGAGCCTGCGCCCCCACCACTCCACACTTCTCCGGAGCTCTCTCATGCCCATCACCCTTGAGCCGGTGCGCCGTCGGCGCATCATCCTGGCCACCGCCGTACTCGCCTCCGCACTCACCGCCTCCGCCGTGCTCCTGACCACTGACCAAGACAGCCGGACCAGCGGGGCGAAGCAGCCCCCACGCGCCCACAGCACTCCGAGCACCGGCCCCGACGCCCCCGCCGGCCAAGACCCCGATCTGCGTCGTCTGGCCCGCCGGGAAGCCCACGACTCCATGGCGAAAGGCAGGCGTGACGCGCCGGTCGTCCTCATCGAGTACGCCGACTTCCAGTGCCCCTTCTGCGGACGCTTCGCACGCGAGACCGAACCGGAACTCGTCCGCGAATACGTCCGCAAAGGCACGCTGCGCATCGAGTGGCGCAACTTCCCGGTCTTCGGCCAGGAGTCGGAACAGGCCGCCCTCGCGGCCTGGGCTGCCGGCCGGCAGAAGAAGTTCTGGGACTTCCACAAGCTCCTGTACTCGCAACCACGTGAGCGGAACTCCGGCACCTACACCAGTGACGCCCTCGTCGGCTTCGCCCGGCGCGCCGGAGTCCCGGACCTGAAGAAGTTCCGCCTCGACATGGACAGTTCCTCCGCCCGCAAGGCACTGGCCCGGGACAGGGAGGAAGGCTACGGCCTGGGCGTCACCAGCACCCCGGCCTTCCTGGTGAACAACACCCCCATCCTCGGAGCCCAGTCGACCCGGACCTTCGAGGACGCCGTCGAGAAGGCCGCCCGGCAAGCGGGAAAGGAGACCGCACGGTGAACGACATCGGCTACCTGGCGGCTCTGCTCGGCGGTCTGCTCACCCTGCTCAGCCCCTGCAGCGCCCTCCTCCTGCCGGCCTTCTTCGCCTACTCCTTCACCACGCCCACGCGCCTCGCCGTACGAACAGCGCTGTTCTACGCCGGTCTCTGCGCGACTCTCGTCCCGCTCGGAGCGGCCGGTTCGTATGCCAGCCGCGCCTTCTACGGACACCGCGACATCCTCGTCGCCGCCGGCGGCTGGACCGTCATCGCCTTCGGCGCCGCACAGATCCTCGGCCTGGGCTTCGGCTCCCGCCGCCTGCAGCAGGCCGCCACCGCGCTGCGGCCGGTCTCGCTCGCCTCGGTCTTCGCCCTGGGTGCCGTATACGGGCTGGCCGGGTTCTGTGCAGGTCCCGTCCTCGGCGGCATCCTCACCGTGGCCGCTCTCGGCGGCAGTCCCTGGTACGGAAGCACGCTCCTCGCCACCTACGCGATGGGCATGGCCCTGCCCCTGTTCGTCCTCGCGCTGCTGTGGGACCGCTTCGACCTGGGCCACCGTGGCTGGCTCCGCGGACGTGCGATCAACGCCGGGCCGCTGAGACTTCACAGCACCTCACTCGCCGGAGGAGCCATGTTCATCGTGCTCGGCGCACTGTTCCTCCTCTTCGACGGCACCTCCGCCCTCCCCTCCCCCTTGGGCACCGACACCGAGTTCGTCATCGAGGAACGCCTCTCCCGCCTCGGCACCGCCGTCTCCGACCGCGCACTGCTCCTGGCCGCAGCCGGCGTGGCCTCGGTTGCAGCCGCATCCGTGCTCGTACGCGGCACCAGGCGCCGGGGCCCCCGCCACACCGAGAAGGTTCCGACGGAGCGGGGACCACAGGATGAGGACGCGACGCCTCAGACGCATACCAAGCCGTTCCGGCAATGAGGATGCGCACTGCGTCTGGCGTGCACGTCGGAGCGAAGTCCCGGCGGGAGGCCACGCGTTCCCGCCGGGCCGGTCCCTTCCGGGTGTGACCGTGCAGCGCTCCGCCGTACCAAGGACGCGGGGAGGTCCACATCGCGCCGGTCCCTTCTCAGCGCTCGCAGGCTGAGTGCTCGCAGCCCGCGCACCTCCGACGCGGAGCGGCCGAGTGCTGAATGACTGACAGCGCGCTGCCGTGACACGGCTGATGCAATTCGACGAAGAGATCTGAACAAATCCTCAGCACCATGAATTGGACATCGCAATACCACACCCGCAAGGAGGGGCGCACACGAGAAAGGCCCACAACCGCAGCACGAGGTGGCGCGGGGGAAAACAGCTCGCTGTCCGGCAGGAACAGTCACGCGAAAATCTCTGGGTGATTCAGCATGGAACCGATGAGGAACCGCAGGCGGGTCGGAGCGTTCCGCCTCTTACTGGTATTCACAGTGGGAGTCGCGTCCATCGTAGTAGGTATTTACGCACACCGGCAGCACCGGCCGTATGAGAACGGAATTTCCGCGACCGGCACGGTGACCGGGGTGAAACGGGATGTCAGCTCGGACGGGGTGACGTACGGGCGGATTTTCACTTTCACCACTCCGAACGGCCGGAAGGTGTCGGTCGCTGAATCCGAATATCGCAGCGCGCGACCGGATGTGGGCGCCAGTGTCCAGGTCTCGTATCTCAAGTCCGACCCACGGTCCGCGCGAATCGTGGAGACGAGCTTGCTCATGCCCGTCACATTCATTGGGATGGGGGCTCTGGTCACATTGGCGACCCTGGCGACTTTCGTTTCCAGGCGGCCGCAATAGCTCACATCTCGTTCGGCTTTTTCGGCCATCTCCGTAATGGCTTACGGCAGATATCCGCCACACCGCCCGGCGCACACTCACCTTTCGACGCTCGACGCCCCCGGCTGCGGCGTCAACCCCCTCGCTCCACGCGGCGTCATCACTGTCGTCGGGGCCGTCTTCGATCCGGCCGGGCTGATGAATCCGACGGCAATGCGCGCGATGCCGCGGCGGCGACTGCCACCACCGCCCGTACTGCGACCCCGCTGATGCGCGGGGCCGTACGCCGCGCATCGCCTGGGCTCCGGTCCGTACCGCTGCCGCCCCGGCCAGGCGCGCGACTCGGTCATGAGTCGCCGCGGTGACAACGGCTCCGCCAGAGAAGGCACTCCCATGAACCGGCCGAACAGACGCAGCACCGTCGTGGGCCTTGCGGCACTGGGCGCATCGGTGATCGCAGGCGGTACGGCGTACGCGCGATCTCCGCTCAGCCCGCACCCGCAGGACCCGCCCCTGTGCGTGGTCACCGGGGAGGACGGCTTCTCCGCCCCGGAGAGGGCCCCCGAGGGAGCGGTGGCCTTCCGGTTACGCACCACCAGCCCGCTGACCGGCGCCGTGGGCCTCGCCCGGCTGCGGGAAGGCGTGAGCGAGGCGGACTTCCGCACCCGGCTGCGACGCGTCTTCGCCACCGAGGGGCAGGAGAACATCGAGGCGGCCAGGGCCCTCATGGCCGCCGCCGAACTGCACGGCGGCGGCTTCACCCACGTCGGCACGGACACCGGCTTCACCGCACAGCTCGATGCCGGACGGTATCTGCTGCTGGAGTTCCTGGACTTCGAGGGCGACCGGGGCCGCAACCCCGCACCGGGCCAGGAATACCTCCGCCCCCTCACCGTCCACCCACCGCGCACCGACACCTCGCCCGCTCCGCCCTGCGCCACGCTCACCGCCGTGGACATCCCCGGCCGCGGACCCCGGTTCGCCCTGCACGGCCAGGTCCGTCCCGGTCGGCCGCTGCGCTACGTCAACCGCATGCGCGACCAGGTCGACGAACTGGTCCTCTACCCCGTGCCCGACGACTCCGTCACCGAAGAGGACATCCAGGCGTTCTTCGACGACCCCGGAGGCACCCCACCGTTCGACATCGGCCGGCAACTGGGCACTCCACCCCTCTCCCCCGGCCGGGGGAGAGCCCTCACCCCGCCCCTCACCACCGGGCGGTACGCGGCAATCACCTGGGTCACCAGCATCCGCGACGCCCGGCCCCTGTCCGCCCACGGCCAGCACCGCATCATCACCGTGCGCTGAAGAGGCCGTTGCCGCACATCACGGGCAGTCCGCGATCACGAGCCGGTCACGGCCGGGGCGTGTCCGCAGAGTCCCGTCCGGGCCACTCGTCGGCCTCGGACTTCACCTCCCCGGTTGTCCGGCCTGGAAGCCAGCGGACTCGCCCCTCATCCCGACTCGGGTCGCCCAGCGCACAGTTCGGCAGGACCGAACCGGGCTCGGCGGCGGGCCACGGATCAGAAGCGGCTGGGCAGGCTGACCAGTCTCGCTGGAGATGAGGCATGTTGAGGCCCTGACCTGGGCTGGTGGCACTGGCGTTTGTGCCCGGGGCGCGCGCCGGGCCCGGTGCCGGCCGCGGCCGCGATGTCGGACCTGAAGGCGCTGCGGGCCGCGTGACCGGTTCCGGGCGCCCGCCCGCCCCGGTGGACAGGGCCCGGGCGGGCCCCGGGCCGGGGCCCGCCCGGGGGGTCACTTCTTGTGGATGGGGACGGAGGGCGAGTCGTACTCGTTGTGGGCGCCGGGATCACTCCGGTGGACGGCCATCACCCTGGCACCGGCCTTGTCCTCGTAGATCCGCACGTAGTCCGACTTGCTGCCGTCGTCCTTCTTGAGCAGGTCCCAGTGTGCGGGGTCGGAATGGAAGCTCCCGACTCCCGGCACATCGAACGTGATCACCCACTGGTCACCCACGGTGGGCTCCATGTAGTGGGCCTCGAGGCTATCCGCGGTGTGCGTGCCTGCCGCGATCGCCGACCAGCTCTTCTCCTCCCTTGTGGGAGGGGGATCGTCCTTGATGCCGCGCACATGCACGAGTATTACGTTGGCTATTTTCACCTTGAGGTCGTTGTGTACTGCCAGGTACGCCGTGTGCTTGGTAGAGGTGACAGTCATCGGGACCACTCCCCTCACTGCTCGGATGGTTCGTCCCTCCCGACGCTAGGCCGCCCGGGTGCACCCCGCAGCCGGGCGGCGTCGCCGCAGGCCGGGGCGGTCCGGCGCCCCGCCGGAGGCTGGATGTCCCGGTGACCGGCCGGTCACCCTGGGCACCATCCGGCGGAGGATCTTTCGGACCGATCCGGGCGGCCGTCCTGCTTCCGGCGGCGGATCAGCAACCGGGCGGCCCGTCATCAGCTCCGTGAGATGCTGTCCCGTCTCGATAGAGCTGGGACACCACGATGCGCTGACCTGGGGTGGCTCAGATTGAGTGAGACGCACCAGACATGTGCGTCTCACTCAATCTGAGCTGACGGCACCACGGGCAATATGAGCGCGGTCTGCGAGCACACGCAGCTGCTCTGGCGGCGCTCGCGGTCTTGCTCCCGGGCGTCCGATGGCCGTGACGCGCGGTGTCGTCTGCGGATTCGATCTGTGTCCTTCGCGGTGGCTTGTGCATTCGTTGCGGCTGTCCAGATCGATTTCTCTGTGTATGGCACAGTCCTCTCCATGTCGTTGTCTGATGTGCCGGACTGGCTACCGGCCTGGTGCGTGGACCAGTTGGGGAGTGAGCCCGTCAGCCTGCTGTTTGAGTTGCGGTCGATCTCGGCGGTGTTCGGGCTGCGTCTGGCCGGTGGACGGGACGTCGTGGTGAAGGCGCGGGAGGACGACGGGCGTGTTGCGTCGTGTGTTGCCGCGCAGGCCCGTTTGGCGGAGCGAGGATTTCCGTGTGCCCGACCGCTCACGCCCGCGGTCGGCGTCGGTGCGCTGGCTGTGCACGCCGAGGAGTCTCGGTCCGGCGGTGAGCTGCTGGGTGGCGATACGCCGGACGTCGCCGTGCGCTACGCGGAGGTGTTCGCCCAACTGATGGTCGAATTGGCTGACGTGACGGTTGACCCGCCGCTGCCAAACCCGCGCTGGGTGCGTTGGGACCACGGGGATTCCGGGCTGTGGCCGACGATTGAGTTCCTCGATGGGCGAGACCAGAGCGCCGTGCCCGCGTACGTGGTCGACACAGCCGCCAGGGCCCGCAAGCGGATGTTGACCGCTGACCTGCCGTGCGTGCTGGGCCACGCAGACTTCGAAGCACAGAACCTTCGCTGGCACGACGGGACCGTGTGGGCCGTACACGACTGGGACAGCCTGGCGTGGCAGCCGGAGGCGGCGCTGGTAGGTGCGGCAAGCGGAGCGTTCGCCAGCGCCTCGCCGCCGACCCTGGCCTCCATTGAGAGCTCTTCCGCGTTCCTGGCGGCTTATCAGAATCTCCGGGGACGCCGGTTCACCGTGGAGGAGCAGGAGATCGCGTGGGCGGCCAGCCTGTGGCCGGCGGCGCACAACGCCCGCTGGGAGGCCCTGCACGACGCACCCTTCGTCTCCGGTGACGCCGTCCGCGCACAGGCAGCCGAACGTCTCCGCCGAGCGAACGCCTAGCTGTGTTGAACCATTCGACGCTTTCCCTCATCAACTTTGACATGAGGGCTTCGTAGCTAATGTCCTGACATAGAACATCTAGCCAACGTCAATCGAAGGTTGAGCTACTGCTGGACGGGAGGCGAGGAAGACGAACTCCTTGCCGGGCCGATCGGGGGCGTCGCGCACGTCCTCCACTACATACCCTTGCGCGACCAGGTCCCGTTCGACTTCCTGCCGGTCACGGAACCGCAGTGTCGAATCCGACGTCAGCACCTGCCCGTCCGTGGAGAAGACATAGGTCCCGCGGAAGGTCACGAGAGGTCCGTCGACCTCCGTCACGTCCAGCCAGCTTTCCACGGCGCCGGCTCCGGGAACGTTCATCACCCTGTGGGTGGCCTCACGGTTCCATCCCTCCCAGGCGCGCTGGGCCGGGTCCCGTGTCTCGAAGACCAGACGCCCACCTGGCCGTAGCGCTTCGTAAGCGCCGCGCAGGGTCGCCTGCCACGACTCGGGGTCGACGATCGCTTGGGCGACGTTGGCAGTCATCGTCGCGAGGTCGACTTGGAGAGGGGGAAGTGAGGCGGCGTCACCGCAGACCCACTGGACCCGATCGCTGCCCGGCTTGGACAGGGCAACGTTGATGGACGCCTGGGCGGGGTCGACACCAACGACCTTGATCCCGCGATCAGCTAGGAGGAGGGCGAAGACGCCTGTGCCGCAGCCGATGTCCAGGACGTGCCCCGCCTCGAATTCTTCCGCGAGGTCGAGGTAAGCATCCAGATCCCTGCGATCGGGATCGAGCGGATCGTAGAGCGCCGCCAGCCGCGGATGTCGGAAGCCTTCGTCAGCCATGGGCCGACGGTAGCGGGCAGGGAAGTCAAACGTCCCAGCACTTACCGTGCGTGGGATGGAGCACGGCGGAGCATCCCTCGCATCAGTTTTGGCGGGAACCGATCACGCGGATGAATGTCCGCCAGGTTCCCCAGCATCACGATTTCCTGGTCAATGGCCTCACTGACCCTATGGGCGAGCCGCGTGATCTCGTCCTTGAACCATGGGATCGCGGTTGTTCTCAGGGATCGTTCGGCCGGGAGCCGTCTTTCGAACTCCTCGCGAAAGAGCCGGGACTCGCGCTCGCCGCCAAGGGCACGCTTACGCCAGAACGATGACGCGAAGAGCTTGGTGATCTCAACGGTCTCTGGGTAGAGAGTGGAACGACCGTAGGAAGCCGAGCACAGCGGCGGGTCAGAAAGAGCGAGACCGATCAGCAGATGGCCAAAGTTGACTGAGACGGACGGCCAGATGGTTCAGGTAGACCGAGACTGGTCCACCTTCAGCGAGACGGAACAGATGCCACTGCCAGCTGACCAGTCTCGCTAAAGATGAGGCATGCTGAGGCCCTGACCTGGAGTGCCTCAGGTTGAGCGAGACGGCTCAGGTTCGGCCGTCTCAGTCGAGGTGAGGCACTCGGCGACAGCTTCCACCAAGACGCCAAGTCCTTGGCGTAGCCAGGCTTTCGTGAGGGCGCGCGGGGTCGCGGTCCACGGGCAAGGCGCGATGGGTGCGACTGCCGCAGCTCTGGCTTTCCTCAAAACACCCGTGCCTGGCCCGGTCTCCGTCGACCCTGGTGTCATGACGTCCGATTGGGCAACCGCCGTTGCGGCCCTCGCCAAAGCGCCCAGGCCCGCCGCACCCAAAGCCTCGGGTTTCCTGTCTTCCGAATGGATCACTTCGGTCGCTGTTGCGTCCCTCGTCGGCGCCCTCGTTGCAGCGCTCGTTACCGTTCTGCTCGCCCGCCGCCGGGAGAAGTTCGACCGGACGGAGAAAGAGAAGGAGCGGGCGCACGACCGGCAACAGGAAGTCGGCAAGGCAGCCACCGCGTACGTCGCCGCTGTCCACGCATTCCGGTCCGCAGTCACGCAGCACAAGATGGCGCCGAACATCTCGGGGGTCGACGCTGTCGAGCTGCGCAAGCGCCGTGACGAGACCATCGCTCAAGCCGCCGAGGTCCGCATGTCCGCCGAGCCGACTGCGCACGGCAAAGAGCAGATAGACGCCTGCATCGACGCCGAGGTGCAGTGCAGCAACCTCATGGAGTCCCTAGCGCCGAGCGTCTCCCCCGGCGCCTGGGAAGCAGAGCTCGAGACTCTTGGCCAGGCCCTGCAGATCTTCGAGACCTACACCCTCCGCCTCCGATGGGAGATTAGGGGCCACGGCCCAAAGTTCGTCGAGCCGCCCGCCGACACTCCCGCTGCTCCGAGTCCTTCAAGAACCTGCGCGCCGTAGAGCTGGACACCGACGCCGACGGGCGCCCGCTGCATTGGCGACATCACCCGCGCAGCGCCCATCCACAACAACGCCTGGACATCAACTCGTTGGAGAAACCTCGCTGAGTCCGAGATGCCAGACGAGCTGATGGAGCGGGTTGGCAGGAACTGCAACGTGGACGAAGGACTGCTATATGCCTCCTCGCCACGAGAGAAACACGGTCGTCGAGGTTCAGACCAGGCGGCGACTCTGAGGGTTACGGCTTCAGCAGCCAGGACTTGAGAGGGAGTCCGCGAGCGTCATCCCATTTACTCAGCGAAGTCCATCGCGTACCGGACCGGGGAGATCGCTTGGCTGATCAGCTCGGTTCTGCCGAAGCCGAAGAGAGTCACCGACGGACGACGACGTGCAGGAAACCGGCGAAGGCGATCGCCACGGTTATCCCGGCGCCCAACCCCTCCTTCTGTCCGACCAACACGCCGGCACTCCCGCTGACCAGAAGGATGACGACCCAACGAAGTGACAGGCCTTCGCCCTCGGGTCCGTCCTCACCTGCGCTCACGCTGTTGCCCACTCTCAAAGGCGACCTCGACGCCTCCCGAAGCTGGCCCGGGAGGCGTCCTTTGCTGTTCAGCCTTCCGCTTCGAGGCGCCGAACTCTAGGCTTTGAAGCCGACAACATGGGAGGGGGGTTATCACTTTGGCGGAAGAGCAACCCACGGAAGAGCAACCCATTGCTGCCCGATCGTTCGTCGGAGATGGCACTTCGGGATGGGTATACGGCTTCGCCAGTGGCGAGGAACTGGTTGACGTCACCTACTCAGACGTCCCGGGGCCCTGGACCTACCACGTCACGGGGCGGATGGTGCACGGAAGGCCGGCAATCACCAGCCTGACCATCGCGCCGCGAGACGCCGACAATCCTGAGGCGATCACGCGCGACACCGTTCGCCGTGCACCGACGGGAACCATCCTCGGACGAGTCAAGAGCGCCTTGAGGGAGAAGTGGAGCAACAAGGTCACCGATCTCAACCGTCAGGCCCGCATCCAGTCGATCAAGAACGGCCGATCTTGGCCGGCCGAGCACTTCATGCAGGTCGCCTGGTTCTGCATCGACGCGGAGTTGAGCGATCAAGCACCACGGCAGGTCATCGCAGATCAGTGGGGAGTCAGCGAGGTTACAGCCAGCCGTTGGCTCGTACGCGCGCGAGATCTCGGCTACCTACCCGGCTACCCCATCTCGCCCTCAACCGACCGCTTCAACAAACGTGATCCAACGGAAGCGACCCGCATGATCGAGGAAAGGATCGTCGAAAAGGTACTTCGAGAAGGACTCACGGGGGCTCATGGCTCATCAGCCGTTCCAACTGCGGTCGGCGCAATCCTCCACCGATCCATTTTCGGACCGTCGGAGGAGGCCCAAGGGATGCGGACAGAAATCTTTGTTGAGACTCTGACACGGATGACCGAGGACTATCCAGACGACCAGATCCGAGCAGCCGCACAGCTCCTCTTCGACCTCTTGGCGCCGTCACACGAGCCTCCGAGCCAGAGGTCCAGTTGATCGGTCGCGGCCCGAGCGTAGATGCGGGCGCTCGTGGTTGCAGCAGTTCAGGAAGCCCACGAGTGCTGCCCCACTGAATGGCCCCGTGGGTTCAAGAACAGGCTCTTAGTTCACGCGCCGACCCCGCCTGACGATTCAGACTGGATGTCGTTGTTATCGCCCGTGGGACGGTGTGCGCCGAAGGATCTCGCGTGCGACGTGCAAGGGGGAAGGTTCCTCGGGGTGGGCCTCCGTGTACCGCGCCAAGGCGACGATCTGTTGCTCGACGCGCTCGTTGATCCTTTGCGCCAATTGGACAAGCTCAGCTTCGAACCATGGGATTGCAGTGGTTCTCAGGGGCCGCTCAGGGGGAAGGCGCCGTTCGAACTCTTCGCGGAAGAGTTGTGCTTGGCGCTTGTCACCGAGGGCCTGGCAACGCCAGTAGCGGGATGCGAAGAGCCTGGTGACCTCGACGACATCCGGGAAGACGGCAGCCTCCCGGCCCATGTATCGGCGATGCCACTCGGATTTGTGGGCGGTGATGAGGTGGGCGCGACGTTGCACTCGATCGGCCGAGTATCCGTGCTTGGCTAATTCGCGATGGAACTCCGCGCACTCTGCGTAGACAGGGAGAGTCCTGCGATACCGCCCCTTACGGCAGAGACGGTTGAGAACGCGTTGTGCGTGGACGACCTCGGGAGTTCTGAGGAGGCTGTACTGCCCGCCGGCAGGGCTGTCGAAGCTGTTCTCGAAGAGGGCGGTGTTGTTGCCGGTCCAGTGACGATGCTTGACGCACAAGTGCTGATGGTCGCGAACGCCCCAGACTTCCACCCTCCAGTTCATGCGGCCTGTTCGGGCGGCAACGCAGAGCTGGCAGGCCCAGGATCGAACAAGGCGCGTGAAGCCGTCCTCGAGTTGCAGGCCCGGGGTCGCCAGTTCGGGCAGCGCTCGCTGCAATGCCCTCGTGTCTTGTCCGCTCCGGGCCGCCAGCAGGTTCAGCTCATCCATAGGGGCTTCTGCTCGGTAGAAGCGGCGAAGTACGTACCTGCCGGGTCGAAATGTGTGAGCCATCTTGTTGAGCAGGGCAAGACGGGATGTGTAGGACTTCACGGTCTCGTTCGGGAACGGCGGCGTCGTGAGTGGAAGCCGTCGCGCTTGCCCGAAGAGGTCTGTGGGGGCGTTCATGCCGACTTCCGGTAGACACGCTCACTCGCGTGGTCAACGTGGATCGCATGCAGCTGGCGGCGGGTGATGCGTTCGCTGCCGTCGAGGATCGCGGTGATCGCAGCGAGGCGGATCAGGTGGGAGAGGCTGCCGATCATGCCGCTGGTGCGCTGGTGGAGGTAGTCTGCCAACGCAGCCAGAGTGCCGTCTTTATGGCGGTATAGCTGCAAGGTGGCCTCCATCTGCGCCACCAGGCCCTGCCACTCGGGGCCCTTGGGGAAGGGGCCGGTGTGCAGGAGCGTGCACCGCCCCGCGATCTGGTCACCCCGGATACCGGTGAACAACCCGGAGTTCTCGACTGCGATCCCTGCATAGATGAACGTGGCCGGCAAGTGCTCGGTGAAGTACTTCAGATGGTCTGACAGCTCCTCCCCGGCGGTGGTGGCCAGGTTCAACAGGTGGATCTCGTCGACGAGGACAAGGTCGGTTCGGGCCTCGATGAGGACTTCGCAGACGGCGTTGGTGACGTCCGCGGTATTGGTGCGCGGAGTGATCGAGGGCAGGCCGAGGAAGCGGGCGAACTCCATGGCGAGTTTTCGGGGCGATCCCTTGGGCGGGGCGGTGACGTAGACGACCGGGATGCGTCGGCTGTTGGGATAGCGCTGCCGGATGCGCAGTTCGTGCAGGCGCCCGAGCTGCTTGAGAGCGGTGGTCTTCCCTGTGGTGCGCTCGCCGGAGATGATCAAGCCGCGTCGAGCACCCTGTTCGCGCCGGTTCAGCAAAGTCAGCAGCCTGCCCTGGTGAGCCACCTCCTTGACGGTGGAAGTGCGCACGACCTGGAATTCGGAGTGATAGTCCATACGGGCCTCGTTGTAGACGTCGCGCTCGTCGTCGCCCATGGCCTCCAGTTGCTCAAGCGGGACGAGATCGAAGGGCACGTGGTCCGTCTCGACGAAGCGACGCCACCCGCCCAGGGACGAGGCCGGGTCGACCCGCTCGTCGTCCGGCACAGGTTCATCGGCGGTGTTCACACCCATCGTTTCGCCTCCTCACGGGCGTCGAAGATGCCCAGTGGCACCACCTCAGCCACCTCCTCGTCCTCGTCTGCGGCTTCGGGCTCCGGTCCCGGTGCGATCGGTGGTCTTTCTTCTCCTGCCGGTGGTTCGGGACGGGGCCAGGCTGGTGCGCTGGTGGCCTTGGTGCGGGCGGCCACCTTGCGGTCGCGGCGCTCGTCCGTCCGGCCTCGTTTTCGGTTCCGGCGGGTGGGGCGCTCTTCGGGGCCGTCCGTGGCCCGGTCGAGCAGTTCGGCGGCAGCCTGGGCGACTTCGGCCTCCTGTGGCTTGCGCTGAGCGCGTTCGGTCAGCACTTGGTGGGCACGGTCGAAGACCAGCTCGCCCATCGGAACGGGCGAGGTGCGCAGGTGGCGCCAGGTCGCGGTGATCCATCCCTGTCCGCGGTGGTTGCGTACCCAGATGCAGGAGATGTCGTAGGGGTCGTAGTGGACCTCCCAGAGCTTGCCGTCCGGTCCGGCTCCTGAGGGTTGGCGCCGGTAGGGGCTCAGTTCGCGGGTGTCGTAGGTGCGGTTGTTGATCTGCACTCCGCTGGTGCCGATGACTCGTCGCTCGCGGGGCATGAGCTGGATGTACTCCTCCGGACTGAGCGCGATGGGCACGTATCCTGCTGCCGCCACCAGCGCGGCGTACTTCTCGTTCGGGCTCAGCGGCCGGTTCGGCATCAGCGGGTCCCGCAGCCCGTCGTGCGGCCTGGTCTGCCAGACGGCGACGCACCATTCCTGGAGTAGTTCCTGGAGTTCGTGGATGGACCAGGCCGCCTGCGCGGCAGGGTCCTTCCCGCGCATCTCCGCGCTGCGGCCGGTATAGCCGGCTACGTACTGGGCGAACATCGTCGCCACTGAACTCAACGTCCGCTCGACGTGCGGTTTGTCGGTTGGGGTGTCCGGGTGCGCGGGCTGGAACGAGATCCCCAAGTGGCGACAAGCGTTGCGGAAGTTGTCCGAGATGTATGCCTTGCCGTGGTCGCTGACCACTGTCTCCGGGACGATCACCGGCTTCGCGGCGGCCTTGTCCACCCGCTCGTCGAGAGGCAGCAGTGAGACGTAGGGCAGCACCGACCGCGACATGCGCAGCGCGTCCGGCCAACCCGGCCGCATTGGCTCCGGCGTCATCGCCCGCGCGAGCAGCAGTGCGGCGTCCACCGCCTTCGTCGACGGCCGCAGCACGACCGCCGCCAGCGTCCTGGTGGCCACGTCCACCAGCCCCGTCATCTCGCAGCGGTCCACCGTTCCGTCGTCGTGGACAACCATCACGTCGAGAGGTGTGGAATCGATCTCCATCACCTCGCCCGGACGGGCCGCCGTCAGTTGTCCGAACATCCGCTTCGGCTGCTTGCCCAGCGAACGGCGGGTGCGGGCGGACCCCAGAAGGTGTTGCCCCCGCGAAACTGCGTCCAGCAGCCGGTAGAACGTCGCCCTGGAGGGCATCGGGACCGCTCCGGTGCCGTGCTCCGCGGCCAAGAGCCGTGCGACCTGGCGGCGCAATACCTGGGCGGACACCGTCGGCTCGTCCGTCCGACTGCTGACGACCTGCTCGATCGCGGCCACTACCCGCGGATCGGCCCGGCTGGTGCCGGTCGAGGGCTTGATCAGCCGCCGGTCCACCAGCCCCACAACCCCTTCCCGCTCGAACCGGGTGCGCAGCCGCTGCAGGGTACTCAAGGCCACTTCCTCGCCTACCGAGCGCAGTTCGGCGAGCTTGTTCAGCTCCCGCTGGCGCACCGAGTGCACGTTGGGGTCGTACTCGGGCCTCACTGGCGTGCCCGGATCAGCGTCCGGGCGGCCCGTCGTCAGCTCTGTCAGATGCCGCTGCCACCACCGTGCCCGCTCGGCGGCTTCCTCGGGCAGACCGTCCAGCACCCCTTCCGCGGGCAGCGGCGGACGGGCCGGGCCGGTGCTGAGCACTGCAAATCCGTCGGAGGCCAGCAGGTGCCCCAAGAGCACGACGCCTGCGGCCTGGGCGTCGTCGACCAGGCGGACAGACGTGCCGTGCAGGGCAGCGACGGTGTGCTCACGCCCGTCATAGCGGACCCGATCACCCAGCGACAGCAGCTGCGGACGCGCCGGCATCGCGGACCACCTCCTTCACGGCCACGGACGCCAGCCGCACCATCGTCGCCGCCGACAACCGCTCGCCCTCAAGTTCCACGGCCAACTCGCCGCGCCAGATGAGGTGATAGAGCACCGGCAGGATGGCGACCGGATCGCCGACCGATCGAGCCCCGGCCACCAGGCCGTGCGGCTCGGTGAACACCGCCCGCAGAGCTTCGGCCGCCGCCTCATGCCGCACTCGCGGGTGCCGGTAGCCCGACAGCCAGCGCAGATTCGCAGCGAATACCGGATCGAGCACCCCGACCCGCGCGTAGCCCCAGCCCACCCGGGCGCAGGCTGCGGCCGTGACCGCGAACTTCGCGGCATCCTCGGGCTCGATCCGCTCATCCGGCCGCACGTCCAACACCACGCCAGTGCCGTCCCGGCGGCGCACGAAGAAGTCCGGCGAGTGCCTGATCCACCGGCTCCGGCCGGTGTACCGCCACGAGAGCCGGAACGGCTGCGAGGCCAACCCGCACACCTCCGGCTCGGCATCCAGCCGCATCAAGTGGGCGAGCTCGACCCACGACTCGTAACCCACCAGGTCGGCGCAGGTCGCAGCCCAGTACCAGCCCGGGAAGTTGCGCTGTCCCCGGTACGAAGTGAACGAGCGCACCTGTCCGGCCACCTCGAAACGAACTGGCCACATCACCTCAAGCGGCCCGCCGCGAAGTTCTCCCCGGGCGTCCGCGTACTCCAGCCAGAAGTCCTCCGCCTCCACCAGCTACCCCCAACTCAGTGCTGACCTGGCGGAACGAACGTAGAAGCAGGAGGAAGCCCGCACCTCAGATTGATCGAGACACAGCAGCAGATGCCCGAAGTTGAGCGAGACGAGCGACCGGATGCCTCACGAAGACCGGGACTGCCTCAACTTCGCAGAGACGGGACACCAGCTGGCCGGCGGATGTTGCAACAGACACACTTGCAAGCAGGGTGCTTGCAAAAGTTAGCAACTCCGGGCATGGTGGGAGCCATGGCTTCCCTGAACGTCGGCAATGTGGGCGAGTTCCTGCGCGAGCAGCGGCGCAACGCCAAGCTCTCGCTGCGGCAGCTCGCCGACGCCGCCGGGGTGTCCAACCCGTACCTGAGCCAGATCGAGCGCGGCCTGCGCAAGCCGAGCGCCGACATCCTCCAGCAGCTGGCCAAGGCCCTGCGGATCTCGGCCGAGACGCTGTACGTGCAGGCCGGAATCCTCGACGAGCGGGAACGGGACGATCTGCTGCAGGTCCCGGCAGCGATCCTCGCGGATCCGTCGATCAACGAGGGCCAGAAGCAGGCGCTGCTGCAGATCTACGAGTCCTTCCGCAAGGAGAACCTCTCCGCGCAGCAGAACGGCGCCGGCCGGGACGCCCATAACGGCGAGCGCGCCGGCCGCGGCCGCGGCAAGGGCACCGGGGATGCCGAGACGGCCGGAACGACCGGAACGGCCGAGGAGGGCGAACAGGCCGAGAAGGCAGGGAACGCCGGGGAAGACGAAGCCGAGGCCACAGGGGCCGACGCCCGATAGAAGTCAGTCCACAGGGAGAGACCTCTCATGCCCAGCACGAACGACATCCGCAACACCCTCACCGACCCCAAGCCCCTCTACTTCGCCGCCGGAGTCATCGACAAGATCCGCGAGGAGGCTCCGGAGCGCATCGCGGCCGTGCGTGCGACCGACCCCAAGGAAGTGCAGGCGCGCTTCTCGAAGCAGGCCAAGGAGACGCAGGCGAAGGTCAGCCAGACCCTGGGCAGCATCGACACGGACATCAAGAAGCTGCGCGAACAGGCACAGCACTTTGCCCTGCAGAGCGTGGGCATCGCCGCGGAGTACGCGGTCAAGGCCCGCGAGGCTTACGACGAGCTGGCCGACCGGGGCCGCGGCGCCGTGAAGAACTGGCGGAACGAGGAGACCGGCACGGCCGAGGTGACCGTCGAGCGCGAGCCGGTCAAGGTCGCCGAGCCGCCGGCCACGCCGCGGGGCGGTACGAAGTCCGGGGCGAGCGGCACGGCGCGCACGACCGGCACGACCGGCACCGCCGCCAAGCCCGGTACGGCCGGCACCACCGGCGGCACGAAGAACGGCAAGGCTTCCACCGGAGCGGCCTCCGCCGCCGGGAAGAGCGGCGCTGCCGGTAAGACCACCACCGGCAAGAGCACCACGTCGAAGCCGGGGACGCCGAAGGCCAACGGGAGCGCCAACGGGAGCAAGAAGACGCCCCCGCAGTCCGGTTCCTGAGCCCGCGCCCGCCCCTTCGTGACCGAGCCGTTCGCCGGGCCGGACTCCCGGTCCGGCGAACGGGTACGGTGGCATGACGAGCGGCGCCACAGCAGGCCGCCGGCCAGGTCGCTCACGGATTACGGACTCGCAGGGATGTGGACGACATGATGCAGGGGTTCCAAGGACTGCTGTGGGTGATTTCCCTGGTCCTGCTGGCGATGGCGGTGTTCGCGTTCATCGACGGCGCAATGCGCAGGACCGACGCCTACCCCGCCGCCGGCAAGCAGACCAAGCCGTTCTGGCTGATCATTCTCGGCCTCACGATCGCCGTGAACATCTACCCGATCGTCTTTCTGCAGATCGCCGGTCTGATCGCCACGATCGTCTACATCGTCGACGTCCGTCCCGCGCTCAAGCAGGTCATGGGCAACGGTCCTCGATGGGGCGGCAGCAGCAGCGACGGTCCCTACGGGCCGTTCAACGGCCGCTGAACGCGGGGCCGTCCAGGGCCCGCGGTGGCCCCGCGACGGCACCCGTCCGACCGGGCCCTTGAGACTCCGACCGCGCCCTTGAGACGTACTGAACAGCACGCGCGCTGCGCCCAGCGGGCGAGTCCGCACGCCTCCCGCCGGGCGCGCCCGGTCATCTGCGGTCGAGCAGCAACACCGCGACATCGTCGGTGAGTTCGCCGCCGTTGAGCCGCCGCACGTCCTCCATCGTGGCGTCCAGCAGCCGCTCGCCGTGGGCTCCCTGCGCCATGCGCTCGGTCACGATCTCGATCATCCCGTCCTGGCCGAGACGCTGACGGCCCTCCCCGACATGGCCCTCGATGAGGCCGTCGGTGTACATCAACAGGCTCCAGGAGCGGCCGAGTTCGACCTGACGGCGGGGCCAGCGCGCATTCGGGACCACACCGAGCGCCGGACCGCTGTAGTCGTACGGGAGCAGCCGCGGCGCCGAACCGCCCGCTCCGGCGACGAGTGGCGAGGGGTGTCCGGCCAGGCAGACCCCGGCCCGGCGCCCGTCGGGGGCGATGTCGACGGTGCAGAGTGTGGCGAAGATCTCATCGTTCGCCCGCTCGTTGTCGAGGACCTTCTGCAGCGTCCCGAGGAGTTCGTCGCCGCAGAGGCCCGCGAAGGTCAGCGCACGCCACGCGATGCGCAGCTCGACGCCCAGCGCCGCCTCGTCCGGGCCGTGCCCGCACACGTCGCCGATCATCGCGTGGACGGTGCCGTCGGCGGTGCGGACCGTGTCGTAGAAGTCGCCGCCGAGCAGGGCTCGGGAGCGGCCCGGGCGGTACCGGGCGGCGAAGCGGAGTTCGCTGCCGGACAGCAGGGGCGTCGGGAGCAGCCCGCGCTCCAGACGGGAGTTCTCCTGGGCCCGCAGCCGTGACTCGGTGAGCTGCCGCTGGGCGAGGTCGGAGCGCTTGCGTTCGACGGCGTACCGGATCGCCCGGTTGAGCAGGCGTCCGTCGAGTTCGTCGCGGAAGAGGTAGTCCTGCGCCCCGACGCGCACGGCCTCGGCTGCACGCTCCGCGTCCGTACCGTCCGTGAGCGCGAGCACCGCGTGCCGGGGCGCGAGCCGCAGCACATGGCGCAGGATCTCCAGCTCGCCGGTGGCGGCGCCGCTGCCGTCGGAAGGGTCCGCGCCGCCCGCCGCGTGCCCGGAGCTCCCGGCCCCCTGGGGCCCCGCACCGGAGGACCCCGCACCGGAGGCCGTGCCGCCCGGCCCGCCGGGTTCCTGCGCGGCTGCGACAGGAGCCGACGGGGAACCGGCCGTGCCGGTTCCTCCCGCGGCCTGCGTACCGCCGGTGCCGGTCAGGGCCAGGTCGAGCAGGATGCACTGCACGTCGTCGGTCAGCAGCCGCTCGGCCTCGGTGAGATTGCGGGCCGTACGCACCCTCATGCGCCGGCCGGAGGCCTCGGAGTGCACGTCGCCGGGCAGATAGCCGCCTCCGGCGTCGAGGATCTCGAGCACGCTCCGGCCGCCGGCGCGGCTGTCCTCGATGACGAGGAGCGTCAGGGCCGCCTTCGCGCTCCCCCCGGCTCTCTCGTGGGATCCGTCGCTCTGCTGTGGTACCGACGCGCGAGGGGGTGCGGAGACAGCGTCCTCACGTGGCACGCCTACGGGCATACGTGGTTCCTTCCCTCCCCCCGAGGGCGCGGTCGTGAGCCAGCCGGCACACCACCAGGCCCGGTGCGGCGGCAGCGCCGACTTCTGCGCGCCTGCCACGACCGGACTGTCCAGGGGACCTTAACGCTCCCCCGCGCACGTACGGAATGGCTGGAGGCAATCCACCACTGTCATATGCCCACGGCCTTCGGTGGCTCCGTGCTCATTTGTCCGGACGGACGACGCCCTTGATCACGAGGGAGCCCGCTCCGGCGACGGTGATCTGCCGGCCGGTCCGCGGCGCGTGGACCATCTCGCCGCCGCCCACGTACATGCCGACGTGGCTGGCGTCACGCTTGTAGATGATCAAGTCGCCGGGGCGCATCTTCCTGATCGGCACGCGCTTCAGCTGCTTCCACTGCTCCTGCGAGGTCCGCGGGATCTCCTCGCCCGCCGCCTGCCAGGCCCGGAGCGTCAGCCCCGAGCAGTCGAAGGTCCGGGGGCCCTCCGCGCCCCACTCGTAGTCCTTGCCGATCTGGTTCGTGGCGTAGGCGATCGCCTTCTTGCCGGCCTTCGAAGCCTTGCCGGATATCTCGTCGAGGACACCGGACTCCAGCCATTTCGACTGACGCGCCCGCGCCGCCTCGTCCTCCAGCTTGATGAGGCGCTCCAACTCCTCGGCCGCCAGCTGGGATTCGATCTGCTCGGCCGCCTTCAGATCCTTCTCGATCTTCTTCTTCGCGGCCGCCTTGCGCTTCTTCTCGGCCTCCAGCTTCCGAAGCTTCTCCGAGGCCTCCCCGGCGTACTCGTCCAGCCGGGACTCGGTGTCCGCGAGCGTGCTGAGGACGCCCTTCGCGGCCTGCTGCCCCTTGCGCAGGATCATCGCGTCGTGCATGAACTCCTCGGGGCTCCTGCGCAGGATCAGATGAGCCTCGTCGGGCATTCCGCCGCTTCGGTACTGGGCACGGGCCAGCGCTCCGGCCGTCTTCTTGTACTTCCCGCGCGTCTCACGGAGCGAGTCGATCTTCTCGGTGAGCTTGTCGACGGCCTTCTGCTGCTTCTCGACGCGCTCCTGGGCGCCGTTGTATGCGTCCGTGGCCGACTCGGCCGCCGCGTGGAGGCGGTCGATCTTCTTGCTGATCTCCTCAAGGCTCCGTGCACCGCCGTCGTCCGGGCCGGGCGCGGCCGCATACGCGCTTCCGGCCGCGGGCCCCGCCAGCAGCCCCAGCGTGCAGACCGCCACCAGCATCCGGCGCTTCCCCGTCCCGCCCACCTGGCCCCCTCGCCGTAGTACGTCGCTGCGCGTCTTCCTCGTTCCGGTCGTGCTCGTGCTCGTGCTCGTGGCCGTGGTCCCGTTCGCGCCGTCGCATCCGTCGCGCCGTCGCCTCTCGGGCGGGGCGCCACGGCGGCCCGGCAGGACCGGCCCCTGGCCTACCTCTTCCACCGCCGGCTCCGGTCAACCACCCCCGACTCGCCGGATGTTGCCACGCACGCACGGAATCCGACAGGGCGGCCGCCGCTCCGCAGCGCCCGCACCCTGGGCCGGAACCAGTGGTTCCGGGCGGTGTCTCCGCACGTCACGCGCGGACCGCACACCCGCCCGTACCGGCGGATAAGCGCCTCCGCAAGCCGGCGGCGCGGCCGTCCACCGGGCCACTGGGCCGACCGCCGAGGTTCACCGTGCGTTCATTCAGCTTCGTGGGCCGCTTCACCTGATCTGTCTAATTTCAGCCTTACGGAGCGCGAACGCACGCACTCCCCGAACCCACAAGAACCGAAACGGCTCGCGCGCCGCCCCCACCGGCGGGCTCCTGGAAGGAACCGAACGAAGTGATGCTTCAGCGCACGAACCGACTGCGCGCCCTCGCTCTCGGCGCCGTCGCGGTCTCCGGCGCCCTGGTACTCACCGCCTGCGGCTCGGACACCAACACCAGCAAGGACGCCCAGAAGGCCGCCGCGAAGATCAAGTGCGACGGCAAGGGCAAGCTGCTCGCGTCCGGCTCCACCGCGCAGAAGAACGCCGTGGACGCATGGGTGAAGAACTACCAGACGGCCTGCAAGGAAACCCAGATCAACTACAAGGACATCGGCTCCGGTGGCGGCATCCAGGAGT
This sequence comes from Streptomyces sp. CNZ301, assembly GCF_004217425.1. Classification (NCBI taxonomy): domain Bacteria; kingdom Bacillati; phylum Actinomycetota; class Actinomycetes; order Kitasatosporales; family Streptomycetaceae; genus Streptomyces; species Streptomyces sp. CNZ301. The sequence goes on along the minus strand of NZ_SHLG01000001.1, from coordinate 4,830,094 downwards.
GGCTGCAGGGCACCACCGCCTTCGCCGGTTCCGACTCCGCGCTGAAGCCGGAGGAGGTCGCCAAGTCCAAGAAGATCTGCAAGGGCGGCCAGGGCATCAACCTGCCCATGGTCGGCGGCCCGGTCGCGGTCTCGTACAACGTGCCCGGTGTCGACGACCTGGTCCTGGACGCACCCACCATCGCCAAGATCTTCGACTCGAAGATCAAGAAGTGGAACGACCCGGCGATCAAGAAGCTCAACCCCAAGGCGAAGCTGCCGAGCACCGACATCCAGCCGTTCCACCGCTCCGACGAGTCGGGCACCACCCAGAACCTCGGCAAGTACCTGGGCGCCGCCGCCGAGGACGACTGGAAGTACCCGGACGAGAAGTCCTGGCCCGCCAAGGGCGGACAGTCCGCCTCCGGCTCGGCCGGCGTCGCACAGCAGGTGAAGCAGACGGACGGCGCCATCGGCTACTTCGAACTGTCCTACGCCTCCGCGAACAACCTCGACACCGTCAAGCTCGACACCGGCGCCAGCAAGCCCGTCGAGGCCACCACGTCGAACGCCTCCAAGGCCATCGCCGACGCCGAGGTCGTCGGCAAGGGCAAGGACCTCGCGCTCGACCTGAACTACGCCACCAAGGCCGAGGGTGCCTACCCGCTGATGCTCGTCACGTACGAGATCGCCTGCGACAAGGGCAACAAGAAGAGCTCCCTCGAGGCCACCAAGTCCTTCCTGACCTACACGGCCAGCAAGGACGGGCAGGGCGAACTGGCCGAGCTCGGCTACGCGCCTCTGCCGGACGAGATCGCGGAGAAGGTCCGCAGCACAGTCCCGGAGCTCTCCTGACCGCCGCTCCGGCCGGGGCCTCGGACGAACCGAAGGCCGCACCGCACGACGCGTGAACGGCCGGCCCGGCCTCCGGGCCGGCCCCACGCCACGTCCCCACCGGCTCGCCTCCGAGCCGCCCTCCGAATCCACCGACCGACACCAGCAACCCATCCGGTGCACCGCCGCCAGGGGACACCTCCCCGACCAGACCGGAGACACCATGGACACCACCAGCACTTCCGAGAAAGCACCGCCGCCCGTCGACCCCGGGGCCGACGGCCCCGCCGCCCCCGGTTCGGCCGCCCACATCAAGGGCGCCTCCGTACGCCGGGGCGACAAGGTATTCCTCGGCCTCTCCCGCGGCTCAGGCATCACACTGCTCGTGATCATGGCCGCGATAGCCGGGTTCCTCGCCTACCGCGCCTCCATCGCCGTGTCCAAGAACTCGGTCAACTTCCTGACCGCCTTCGAGTGGAACCCGCAGGGTGACCCGCCGGCGTTCGGCATCGGCATCCTCGCCTTCGGCACCCTGGTCAGCTCGCTCATCGCGATGATCGTGGCCGTACCCGTCGCCGTCGGCATCGCCCTGTTCGTCTCGCACTACGCGCCTCGGCGGCTCGCCGCCCCGCTCGCGTACGTGATCGACCTGCTCGCCGCGGTGCCCTCGATCATCTACGGCCTCTGGGGCGCGCTCTTCCTCGTCCCGTACCTCGACGGGCTGACCCGCTGGCTCGATCAATTCTTCGGCTGGACAACGGTGTTCGAGATGTCGAACCCCGGCAGTCCGGCCCGCTCGATCTTCACGGTCGGCATCCTGCTGGCCATCATGATCCTGCCGATCATCACCAACGTCTCCCGCGAAGTCTTCCTCCAGGCACCGAAGATGTACGAGGAAGCGGCGCTCGCGCTCGGCGCGACCCGCTGGGAGACGATCCGCACCTCCGTCCTCCCCTTCGGCCGCTCGGGCATCATCTCCGCCTCGATGCTCGGCCTGGGGCGTGCGCTCGGCGAGACCATGGCGGTTGCCACGGTCCTCTCGCCCGGCTTCCTCTTCAGCTGGCACGTCCTCGACCCGGGCAGCGGCACCTTCGCGCAGAACATCGCCGCGAAGTTCAACGAGGCGGACGACTTCGGCCGGGACGCGCTGATCGCCTCCGGCCTCGTCCTCTTCGTCATCACCCTGCTGGTCAACGGCGCGGCCCGCTGGATCATCGCGCGCCGCAAGGAGTACTCGGGGGCCAACGCATGAGCGACGTACGCACCCGGCACCGCGTGAGCGACGCGCGCACAACCACCCAGCCGCACGCCAACACCACACCCGCACCGCTGACTTGTGCGAGCGGAGAAAGGGGACGGGCATGAGTAACGCCGTTCTCGAGAAGCCGCAGGTCACCGACCCGCCACCGTCCTCCGCGCCGCTGGCACGCCGGCGTCTGCCGCGGTGGTCCCCGATCGTGGTCGCCCTCGTCTCGGTGGGGCTCGCCGTCGGCCTCGGCAACCTGGCCGGGTGGCAGAGCCGCACCCAGTGGGGCCTGATCGCAGCCCTGTTGTTCGTCTTGATCACCTACGTGCTGACCACCGTGGTCGAGGACCGCCGTCAGGCACGCGACCGGGTCGCCACCAGCGTTATCTGGGTCTGCTTCGTCCTCGCCCTCGTCCCGCTCGTCTCCCTCTCGTGGACGACGATCAGCCGCGGCGCGAAGCTCCTGGACGGCTACTTCCTCTCCCACTCCATGGGCGGCATGACCAACCTCGAGGAGGGCGGCGGTGTCTACCACGCACTGCTGGGAACCCTCGAACAGGTCGGTCTGGCCACCCTGATCGCCGCTCCCGTGGGCCTTCTCACCGCGATCTACCTCGTCGAGTACGGGCGCGGCCGGCTCGCCCGCGCGGTCACCTTCTTCGTGGACGTCATGACGGGCATCCCGTCCATCGTCGCGGGCCTGTTCGTCCTCGCGTTCTGGAACCTGGGGCTCGGCTTCGGCCCGTCCGGGTTCGCCGGCTCGATGGCGCTGGCAATCCTGATGATGCCGGTCGTGGTCCGCTCCACCGAGGAGATGCTCAAGCTCGTACCGAACGAACTGCGTGAGGCTTCCCTTGCGTTGGGCGTGCCGAAGTGGCGCACGATCCTCAAGGTCGTGCTGCCCACGTCGATCGGCGGCATCGCCACGGGCGTGATGCTCGCGGTCGCCCGCATCACCGGCGAAACGGCGCCCGTGATGCTGCTGGTCTTCGGCAACACGCTGATCAACCCCAACCCGTTCTCGGGCGCGCAGGAGTCCCTGCCGCTCTACGTCTGGAACCAGTACAAGCTCGGCAACGCGGCGAGCATCGACCGTGCGTGGGCCGGAGCGCTCGCGCTCATCGCCTTCGTGATGCTGCTCAACCTGGTGGCCCGCGGCGTCGCCCGCTGGAAGGCGCCGAAGGCGGGGGGCCGCTGATGCCCGCTCCCGCTTCCGCCTCCGCGCCCGTACCCGCGCCCGCGCCCGTACGCGCGGAGCGCCCCGGACTCTCGTACTCCCCGCACTCAGAAAGTGACTGACACCATGGCCAAGCGCATCGACGTCAGCGGCCTGACAGCCTTCTACGGCTCGCACCGGGCCATCGACGACATATCCATGAGCGTGGAACCCCGCTCCGTCACCGCCTTCATCGGGCCCTCCGGCTGCGGCAAGTCCACCTTCCTGCGCACGCTCAACCGCATGCACGAGGTCACGCCCGGCGGCCGCGTCGACGGCAAGGTGATGCTGGACGACGAGGACCTGTACGGCTCGCAGGTCGACCCCGTCGCGGTCCGCCGCACCATCGGCATGGTCTTCCAGCGCCCCAACCCGTTCCCGACGATGTCCATCTACGACAACGTGGCGGCGGGCCTTCGGCTGAACGGCCAGAAGAGGAAGCGGGACCTGGACGAGACCGTCGAGCGCTCCCTCAAGGGAGCCAACCTCTGGAACGAGGTCAAGGACCGCCTCAACAAGCCCGGTTCGGGCCTCTCGGGCGGTCAGCAGCAGCGCCTGTGCATCGCCCGCGCCATCGCCGTGCAGCCGCAGGTGCTGCTGATGGACGAGCCCTGCTCGGCGCTCGACCCCATCTCGACGCTGGCGATCGAGGACCTCATCGCGGATCTGAAGGCCGAGTTCACGATCGTCATCGTCACGCACAACATGCAGCAGGCGGCGCGCGTCTCGGACCGCACGGCCTTCTTCAACCTCGCCGCCGTCGGTGAACCGGGCAAGCTCGTCGAGATCGACGACACCGAGCGGATCTTCTCCAACCCCTCGGTCCAGGCCACGGAGGACTACATCTCCGGCCGCTTCGGCTGAACCGCCGGGAGGCACCGGCCGGGCGGGTCCGCGCCGGACCCGCCCGGTCCGTCCGGCGCCGTCCGGTGCGTCCGGCGCGTCCGGCACGTCCGGCGCGTCCGGCGCGTATACGGCCTCGCGGTGCTGCATGGCGGTGCCACCGCAAGGCGGCGGGCTCGTCCCCGACACCACCGGGGGCGAGCCCGCACACGTTCGGCGACAGCGACCGGGCACCGGGCGGAGCTCCCGGACGGAACCGGCAGCTCCGCGGCGGCGCCTCCCGGGCCGCGCCGCCTCAGCCGAAGAACAGCAGGATGAGCCCGTAACAGAGGCCCGCGGCGAGTGCCGCCGCGGGCATCGTGATGAACCAGCCCATGACGATGTTCTTCGCCACGCCCCAACGGACCGCGGAGACACGTTTCGTCGCCCCGACGCCCATGATCGCGGAGGTGATGACGTGCGTCGTGGAGATCGGCGCGTCGAAGATGAAGGACGCCGTGTACATCACGGACGCCGCCGTCGTCTCACCGGCGAAGCCCTGCGGCGGGTCGAGTTCGATGATCCGGCGCCCCAGCGTCCGCATGATGCGCCAGCCACCGGCGTACGTACCGAGCGAAAGCATCCCCGCGCAGGCGAACTTGACCCACAGCGGAATGCCCTTGCCCTCCTGCACATCGGCGATGGTCAGCGCCATAACCACGACACCCATCGTCTTCTGCGCGTCCTGCAGACCGTGCCCGAGCGCCATGCCCGCGGCGGAGACCGTCTGCGCTATGCGGAATCCCTGCTTCGCGCGGTGCGGGTTGGCCCGCCGGAAGAACCACAGGATGGCGACCATCACCAGGTAGCCGAGGAGCATCCCGACGATCGGCGAGATGAACATCGGGAGCACGATCTTCTCGACCACGCCCGTCCAGATGACGGCCGTACCACCCGCCAGAGCCGCACCGACCAGCCCGCCGAACAGGGCGTGCGAGGACGAGGACGGCAGCCCGAAGTACCAGGTGATCAGGTTCCATACGATCGCGCCGGCGAGCCCGGCGAAGAGAATGGCCATCCCGTTCGAGCCGTGCGGGGTCTCGATCAGCCCCTTGCTCACGGTCTCCGCGACGCCGCTGCCCAGGAAGGCTCCCGCCAGGTTCATCACCGCCGCCATGGCCAGCGCGGCGCGCGGCGTCAGAGCACGGGTGGAGACGGACGTGGCGATGGCGTTCGCCGAGTCGTGGAAACCGTTGGTGTACGTGAAGAAGAGCGCGACCCCGATGGTCACGACCAGAGCGAACGTGTCCACAGGGGGTCAGGACTCCTTGACCGCGATGGTCTCGACCGTGTTCGCGACGTGCTCGAACGCGTCCGCCGCCTCCTCGAGCACGTCCACGACCTGCTTGAGCTTCATGACTTCCATCGCGTCGTACTTGCCGTTGAAGAGGTACGCGAGCAGCTTGCGGTGGATCTGGTCGGCCTGGTTCTCCAGCCGGTTGACCTCGATCCAGTACTCGGTCAGGTGGTCCATCGTGCGCAGGTGCGGCATCGCTTCGGCGGTCAGCTCCGCGGCCCGCGCGAGCACCTCGATCTGCTGCTCGATGCCCTTGGGCAGATCCTCGATCTCGTAGAGCACGACAAGATCGACTGCCTCCTCCATGTAATCCATGATGTCGTCGAGCGAGGAGGCCAGCTTGTAGATGTCCTCCCGGTCGAACGGCGTGATGAAGGATGAGTTGAGCTGGTGGAAGATCGCGTGCGTCGCATCGTCGCCCGCGTGTTCCGCCGCCCGCATACGTTCGGCGATCTCTGCGCGAGCGGAGGACTCCGCCCCGAGCAGTTCCATGAGGAGCTTCGAGCCCGTGACGATGTTGTCCGCGGACGCCGCGAACATGTCGTAGAAGCTCGTCTCCCTGGGGGTCAGACGAAAGCGCACTGGAGGTCCTCGGGTGCATCGGAAACGGTGTGGCTGATGCTAAGCACATCATCCGGCCACCGCGAGGCGGCCTCAGACAGTGTCGCCCATAGCTGCCTGTGCCCTGAAGCGCCCTCCCCGAATCCGCTACGATATACCCATGAGGGGTATGTTTTCCCCGGGTACCGAGGCAGTTGCCCCACCCCGCTCCGACTCCCAGGGGCCACACATTTCCGGCCATCGGCACCCTTCACGGACCCCCTTCCGGGGCCGCCCGACGACCATCGGAGGACCCATGACCACATCAGGCGCCTCCGGACTGCCGGGCGCCGCCGACGCACTCGGCGGCACCGGCCCGGACACCCAGTGCTCCGCGCACGCCGCCACCGGCGAACACGGCTACAGCAAGGACAAGGACGCCCACCTCAAGCGGCTCCGCCGCATCGAGGGCCAAGTACGCGGCCTGCAGCGCATGGTCGACGAGGACGTCTACTGCATCGACGTCCTCACCCAGGTCTCCGCGTCGACCAAGGCGCTGCAGTCCTTCGCCCTTCAGCTGCTCGAGGAGCACCTGCGCCACTGCGTCGCGCACGCGGCGAAGGAGGGCGGCACGGAGATGGACGCCAAGGTGGAAGAAGCCACTGCCGCCATAGCGCGCCTGCTGCGCACCTGAGCACGGCGCCGGTCACCGGGCATGGGCGCAGGCACGGGCAGGCGCAGGTACGGGCAGGCGCAGGTACGGGCAGGCGCAGGTACGGGCAGGCGCAGGTACGGGCACAGGCACAGGCACAGGCACAGGCACGGGCACAGGACGGAACCGGACGAGAGGCAGCCGGGCCACCGGGGCGGGGCAAAGGCGACAAAGCTGATTCCGAGTCGCGGGGCCGATAAGGGCACGCGCGCTCACGGCTCTCAGTGACGGATCACACAGGGAACAATCGCGGCGGAGCTCAATTCGCGCTCAGGCACGGCCGACGCGGCTGTCAGCCTCGCTGACCCGACGACTGGGCGGACCGTCCCGGCTGCGCGGACCTGGAGGGCGCCGAGCAGCGCGGCGCCGGACGCGATGCCGCCTTCCACACACCGTCGTCCGCCTCGCCCGGCACTGTGCCGAGCACCTCGTCGATGCGCGCGAGGCTCAGCCGCTCCTCGCCGGCGGCCTCCGCCGCGGAGGCAGCGATCATCAGCTCGCCGCACAGCTCGATCTCGGCGAGGGCCACGTGATCCTGGACCACAGAACCCCGCGAACCACGACCGGGCACACCGGGAACGCCTCCAGGCACACGCACCACCTCCTCATGCATCCCCACAGTAGGGACGGACGCACCCTCCGCACATGGCAATTCCGAACCATTTCGCACCCGTCACCGCAGCCTGAGCGTGCCGTGCGAACCGGTCCAGGACACCTAGAACGGCGCGATCTTTCCCGCATAGATATCGTCCGGCTCCGGCATCACGACCTTCACGGGAACGCCGTAGCCGTAGAACCACGTGGTCGACGAGACCGCGACTCCACCGCCGGCGCCGCTTGCGGCATCCGCCCCGGAGCCGGGCTTCGTCCCGTCCCGGCCGCCCGGCGCACCGCCCGCGAAGGTGAACAGGTGCCGAACCTTCCGGAGGCGCCCCTGCCCATCGATCTGCGCGTCAAACGGGACGACTCTCTCCGGGAATCCGTGCGCCGCCGCTTCCAGTTGGCCCCGCCTGTGACCGGACGCCGCCCGCGCGGCGGCTGCCAGGTCGAGCGTGCCGCGGTAGCGCCGCACCACCGTGCCGCCGGCCGTGCGCGTCTTTCCGTCATACGTCACCTGCCGTGCGCCGCGCAGCAGTTCGGCCGCGCTCACAGGGTCGGTCGCACCGGCCGTGATCAGGTTCCCGTCGGCGAGCGAGTCCGTGTCCACACGCACCCACTTCCCCGCAGGCACGCCCGCACCCCGGTTCTTCATGTAGAGCGCTCCGGGAACGACGATTTCCGTGACGGTACGGCGCTCACCGGGCCGCGCCCCGGAAGTGCCCTCCGGCAGCCGCACCGTGAGCCTGCCCGCACCCTTTCCGTAGTCGAATCCGCCCTCTCCCTCGACGGCGATACGGGTGCCGCCGCTCGCCATCGACATGGATGTGCGGGTCCGTGAGGTGCCGTGCTCGGACAGCGCCTCGGCGGCCTCCCGCACGGCCTCGCGGGGGTCGGACGGGACGGGACGGCGGGGCAACCCGGCCTTCCCGTGCACCGAGCGCGCCCCGGAGGGGTGGCCGGACGGAACCCGTTCACCGGACGAACCCCGCGGGTTCCTGTCACTGGCGACGGCCGTGCCGTCGTCCGTGCACCCGGTGGCCAGGAGCAGCGAAGACCCCGCGGCGACCGCCGCGACGAGAGTGACCCACGCGTGCCTGCGGCCCCCCAGCCACTGCGCAACCATCGTCTGCCGGCCCCCAACAAGCATCCTGTCCGCGGGATTCGATCCGTTAACGACAGGCCGGGGCCGACCGTCACGGGGGACGGATACGGTTGGCACGTGCGAGAGCGAACCGAGCCGGACGAGGGCCGTGGACAGGAGGGACACCGCACCTCGACGGCCGAGCGGGGCGCCTTCTGCCACGCCCGCTGTTCGTGCGGCTGGCTCGGTCCGGCCCGCCGCGCGAGAGACACCTCCCGCGCCGATGCGGAAGCGCACAGCGGGTCACCCGGAGGCGACCCGGGCCAGGGCGTCACGGGGAGCGGGGGCGCCGGAGCAGCAGGCACGCTCGGCCCCCGCTGACGCGGGGCGCTCCCGCCCGGTCCGGACGGGCCCAGGAGCAGGCCCAGGGGCAGGCCCAGGGGCAGGGGCAGGGGCAGGGGCAGGTTGCGGCTGTTTTCGAAGGCTAGGCGGCCAAGTCGCTGTCATCGGGGCCGCCGTGGCAGCGCTTCGCCGCCTCGGCACCGGAACCGCCGGCCGGCCTCTCCGCTGAGGAGGCTTCAGCCGGCTTCTCCACCGGCTCCTCCCGCAGTACCGAGGTCACGTCCTCGGCGCGACGCCTCGGCCCCACCCACACGATCGCGCCCGTACGCGGCGAACCGGCGAGCGAGCGCGCGAGCGGCGTCAGCGCCCAGTTCGCGGCCGGGGCCAGCAGCAGCGTCACCGCCGCGCCGAGAGCGAGCCCGCCGACCACGTCGGTCGGATAGTGAACCCCCATGTAGACGCGGGTGAAGCCGGCCAGCACGGCCAGCACGATCCCCAGCAGCCCGTAGCGGCGGTGGACCATGAAGATTCCCACGGCCAGAGCCATGGCCAGCGTGGAGTGGTCGCTGACGAACGAGTAGTCGTCCTTGCCCTGCACGAGCACTTCGAGGCCCTTGTGTTCGATGAACGGACGGGGCCGCTCCACGAACTCCCTGATCGGGACGTTCACCAACAGCGCGATTCCGGCGGCGAGCGGCGTCCACATCAGGCCCGCGAATGCGGACACTGCCTCCTCGCGCGTTTCCCTGCGGCGCGCCACGCGCCACCACGCGAGGAGCCCCAGCAGCACGAGCCCGGCGATGACGCCGTATTCACCGACGAATCCCATCGCACGGTCCGCCCAAGCGGGGGCGGACTCGGCCACGCCGTTGATCTCGTAGAGCAGATCGACATCCGGGTCGTCCCAAACTGCCATCGTGATGCTGACCTCACTCTGCTGTGCTCGTGGTCTCGTGCCGCCGTCGACCCCCGTTGCCCCGTACCCCCGTGGCCCTGATTTGGAAGTGTCTTCCGCTGCCAAGGGAACGCCAGTTGGCGCGCTGCTCGTTCCGGGTCTACCGAACGATCACCCGGACGTTACCGAAGGGTGATCGGTCTTCCCTGCTCAGGAAGCACCCCTCACGCAGCGTCCTGTCATGATTACACGATTCCGCACACCACCCTCACGGCTCCAACGGCAGCCACCCGCAGCACACTTGTGCGGTGATGTGACGTGACATCAGCCCGGTCGGTTCACCCGTCGCCGCTCGGCCTCGTGGCTCCGAAGTAGTTCGGGGTGTCGATCGGATCGAAGCGGATCGTCGCCCCGGTGTAGGGCGCATTGATCATGTGGCCCCCGCCGACGTAGATCCCGACGTGGTCGATGGAGCGCGAGTTGTTCAAGTCGGTGCCGAAGAAGACCAGGTCGCCGGGGAGGAGTTCGTTGCGCTTCGGGTGCGGCCCGCTGTTCCACTGGTCGTTGGCCACGCGCGGCAGCTGCACACCCACGCTTCGGTACGCGGCCAGCGTCAGGCCCGAGCAGTCGAACCGGCCGTCCTGCTCCGGAGTCCCGTTGCCGCCCCACAGGTAGGGCGTGCCCAGCTTCTTCTGCGCGTAGTAGATGGCTCCCGCCGCGCGCCGGGACGGATCGACGCGGCCCTTGGTGGAGGCGAAGCTCTGCTCCATCTTCCGGATGGTCGACACGTAGTTCTTCGTCTCACGGTACGGCGGCACACCCCCGTACTTGATCACCGCGTACGCGCCGGCGTTGTAGGCGGCCAGCATGTTCTCCGTCGGGTCGCCGGGCGCGTCCTTCACGTACGAGGCCAGCTTGCAGTCGTAACTGGCGGCGGAGGGGATCGCGTCCGCCGGGTCCCACACGTCACGGTCGCCGTCGCCGTCCCCGTCGATCCCGTGCGTGGCCCAAGTCCCGGGAATGAACTGGGCGATGCCCTGTGCCTGCGCCCCGCTCTGCGCGTTCGCCCGCCAGCCGCTCTCCTGGTAGAGCTGCGCGGCCAGCAGCGCCGGGTTCAGCGCCGGGCACAGCCCGCCCCACTTCTGCACCAGTCCCTGATACGCCGACGGAACAGCGCCCTTGGCCAGCCCCACTGCCCGTCCGGCGCCGCCCAGATGGGCCGCCGCCACATACGTACCGACGACGAGGAGCGCCATGAAGGCGGCGAACAGCCCTAACCCGCCGCCGACTCCCAGCAGCCAGACCTTCCTGCGACCCGCACCACCACGCACCCGCACTACTCAACCATCCCTCATGCCAGCGTGGTTCACTGCCCATCCCGTCCGACTCATGACAGAATCCGATTGGGCGTAGCGAACACGCGCGCCGTATCCTCACTCAACCTTCATTCCCTTACTGCAGGTTCAATCTCCGACATGGGGCGGTGAGTTCACCATGTTTCTGGCGGCCGACAAGGGCGACATCACCACCATCATCGGCGGAATCGCTCCCGACTGGGGCCCGTTCGGATCGCTCGGCAACGAGGCCCGGGTGATGATCGAGGTGGTGATGGCCATAGCCATCCTGCTGTGCCTCGGCATCGCCATCTGGGGCGCGGCGAAGCAGCGCATCGGAGCCACCGCCCTCCGCGACACCTTCAGCGCCGAGCAGGGCAAGGGCCTCATCGTCGCGGGCCTGACGGGCGTCTTCATCATCGGGTCGCTCGGCACACTCTTCACGATCGTCTACGGAATGGCCGTTTGACCTCACTGGTCTGCGCCGGCTCCTGACGGCGAACGGGCGCCGGGGCACGCTGAGTTCATGCCTTCCGCTGCTGCGCCCGTGCGGGCGCCGGGCGGCGGGCCCCGCCTCTCCACGCCGACCGCACTGACGGTGATTTCGGTCACCCCGGAAGCTCCGCGCCGCCGCAACTACCGTTTCCTTTCCCGCGCCTTGATTCAGCAGAACCCGATCACCTGGCAGCGCCCCTTGGCGCAGCACCACTTGGCGTCCGTACTGGTGGGGTCCTGGCCCGCCCGAACCTCAGTCAATCCCCTCAGCCGCCGCCGGTTCCAGCCCATCCTCCGTGCCGCTTCAGCGCCTCGCTGGGGCCGACGGCACGCCACACCACGTCACGAACACTCCGGAGACGCATGGACATCGTCAATCCCGCCCTCGAGGACTACCTGCTCGCCCACGCCTCCCCCGCCGACGACGTACTCCGTGACCTCGTCGAGGAGACGCACCAGCTGGTTCCGGGCACGACGATGCAGATCTCGCACGACGAGGGCGAGTTCCTCACGATGCTGGCCCAACTGACCGGGGTTTCCTTCGCGGTGGAGGTGGGCGTCTTCACCGGCTACTCATCCATCTGCATCGCCCGCGGCCTCAGCGAGGGCGGGCGCCTGCTGGCGTGCGACGTCTCCGAGGAGTGGACATCCGTGGCCCGCCGGTACTGGGAGCGCGCCGGGCTGACGGACCGCATCGACCTGCGCCTGGCGCCCGCCGACCAGACGCTGCGGACGCTGCCCACGGACCAGGCCGTCGACTTCGCCTTCATCGACGCCGACAAGACCGGATACCCGGCGTACTACGAGGAGTTGGTCCCGCGGATGCGGCGGGGCGGTCTGATCGTCCTGGACAACGTGCTGCGCGGCGGTCGCGTCGTCGACCCCTCGGCGCAGGACGCCGCCGACCGGGCCATCCGCCAGGTCAACGACGCGATCACGGCCGACAGCCGCGTCCAGTCGGTGATGCTCCCCCTGCGCGACGGAGTCACGCTTGTGCGGAAGCGGTGACGAGGGCGGGGCCGGAAGCGCGTGAGTGACCGTGCCGCGGTATCCACAGCCTGTGGATGAAGCTCGCCCCTGCCGGCCCTTGCCCGTCCTTTCCGAGGCGATGAACTCGCGGGAAAACACGGCCGGTTCGAGCCCCACCGCTCAGCGCGTTCACGCCTCACCGCAGGACGGACGGGACGATATCGTCGGGTCACATGCACAACCATGCCAAACTCACCGCATGGACCAGCGCACCCACTTCATCACGCTCGCGACGCGGGATCTGGAAGCAGCTCGCCGCTTCTACCGCGACGGACTCGGCTGGGAACCACTCGCCGACGTGCCGGAGGAGATCATCTTCTTCCAGACCGGCCCCGGGCTCGTGCTCGGGTTCTTCGACGCGGAGAAGTTCCGCGAGGACATCGCCGACGCGGTGCCCGACACCAGCACTTCGGGCGTGACGCTGGCCCACAACGTCGACAGTCCGGAAGCGGTGGACAGCGTGGTGAACGCTGCCGTCGCTGCCGGCGCACGCCTGGTCAAGTCCCCGCGGCCAGTCCCGGTCTTCAACGGCTACCACGGCCATGTCGCCGACCCCAACGGCGTGATCTGGGAGATCTGCTACAACCCCGGCTGGTCCGTGGACGATTCGGGCCGCGTCCGCCTCGGCGCCGCGGAGTAACGGACGTTCAGGCGGTCGGACGTCCAGACGGTCAGGCGTCAGGAGTCAGGCGTCAGGCGGTCGGACACGGTCCGGGCCCGTCAGACACGATTCGGGTCGAACGGGTCCTGCTCGGTGAGCAGTCTGTCGACACGGGCCCTGTCGACCTTGCTCGTCATCTCCTCCGCCTCCTGCCTGTCGCGGACGCACTTGGCGAGCGTGAAGGCCGACGAGACGACGAAGACGAGACCGAGCCCGAGGAAGGCTCGCTCCCAGGCCCCGACGGGAAGCTTCGCGATTCCTGCGAGAACAGCCGTCAAGGACAGACCGAAGGCAATGGCCGACTGGGCGAAGAAGACCGCAGTCGTGGGCCGTTGAACCGATGGCGTAGTCATGGCAGAAGCATGCCGGGCGGCGCGTCGGCGCACCTGAGTACAGCTACTCGGTTCCCGTGCGTGTCTTTGGGGACCCCGGAGCCCCCGTACGCCCCTGTGCGCGCCCCTGTGGCAGCCGTGACGCCTGCGAGGCGGGAAGTGCCCAGTGAGACGCGGGGGCAGCAGGCGTACCGCATGGCAAGACGCTGCGTCACCGGTTGTCCACAGGCGCCCCGTACGGCCAGTGACACAGCTACCTTCGTTTGAGGAGACAATGCACTGACGACAGTTGACTGAGTATGAGGTTCGAGGGGGCACGTCCGGGATGAGCATCGGCGGCGAGGGGTACGGCGAGCGCGACCGTACGGGCGACGAGGGCACGGCCGGAGGATACGGCCGCGGCCCGGCCGGCCTCACCACGACCCGGACACGGCTTCCGGGCGGCGAGGGCGGCGGGAGACCCCCCACGCGGCCGGGGCGCAGCATCGTCACGATCGTCGGAGTCGTCGTCCTGCTGATCGCGGCGATCGCCTTCGCCAACCAGGGCGGCGACGAGGGAGGCGGCGACTCGGACGGCAAGAAGCCCGGCGAGGCGCAAGCGACGGCCCCCACGGGACAGAAACCGGTCAAGGGCGGAAAGGGCGGCATCGCGTCCGGCTTCCCGCAGTCGCAGCAGGGCGCGGAAAGCGCCGCGGCGAACTACGCGGTGGCGCTTGTCTCTTCGGACATCATCAAGCCGGGCAAGCGCGACGGGCTCGTCGAGCAGATCTTCGTGCCGGACGAGACGGAAACGATGCGGTCCAAAATGGACAAGGCCTACTCGGAGAGCTTCCTGAAAAAGCTTGGGCTCGACGCGGAGGGCAATCCCGAGGAAGACATGACCTACATTTCGCGCACCACTCCGGTCGGCACCAAGTCTGTGAGCTTTGATGAGAACAGTGCCCAGATGGACGTCTGGTGCACAGGTCTCTACGGCATGGCTGGGCAAGGGTCGAAGAATCCGGTGACCAGCGACTGGTTCACCATGCGACTGGGACTGGAGTGGGTGAACGGCGACTGGAAGGTCAAGACGTTCAAGCAGAAGGACGGTCCCGCACCGGTGGAGGGTGACAACAGGGCATCCGGTGCGGAGGAGATCGCAGATGCGGTCGGCCAGTACGGAGGCTTCACCTATGGTCGCTGAGATCCGCCGTCGTGCCGCGAGCGTCGCCACGCTGCTGGCCGGGACACAGACGCTCGCTCTGCTGCTGGCGACCCGTGTTTCCGCCGAGCCGAAGCCCGACGAGGACTGTGACCTCATCGTCGGCCCCGCCAAGGAGTACTGCGAAAAAGGCGACGACGGAGGGGGAGGCGGGGGCGGCGCCCCCGACCCCGCCAGCACGCTCGACCCGCTGTCGTCGCTCGCCAAGGGCTGCGCCAAAGCCGCCGCCTGGACCGTCGACAAGCTCTCCGAACTCGTCAACAAGACAACGAACGTCGACTTCACCAATCCCGAGTTCCTGCGCCAGTACGCAGTCGTCTTCGCCGCGTCGACGATCCTCACGCTCACGATCTGGCTGCTCGCCGTCGCCAAGCGCGCCATCCGTGGCGTTCCGTTCGTGGAGGCCATGACCGAAGCCATCGGTTTCCTCTGGCTGACCGTCATCGCGTCGGCGTTCACGCCGCTCATCCTCTACACGGTCGTGTCGGCGACGGACGCGGTCACGGACGTCGTCGCGGCCGGCACGTCCGATCAGACGGACAAGTTCTTCGGAACGTTCTCCGAAGCGCTCAAGAACGGCGACGACATCGGCGGCGGTCCGATCATGCTGATCGTCGTCTCACTCATCTCCGTGCTCGCTGCGGGCGTCCTCTATCTCGAACTGGTCGTCAGGGCGGCCCTGTTGTACGTGGGCGCGCTGCTCGGTACGGCCGTCTACGCGGGCCTGGTCGACAAGAACATGTGGGGCCACGTCCGCCGCTGGGCGGGAATCATGATCGCGGTCATCCTCGTCAAACCGGTGATCGTGATCGTCCTCGGGCTGGCCGGGGCTCTGTCGTCGTCGGACGGTCCGGACGCGTTCTCGGCGATCGTCTCCGGACTCGCCATCATCGTCCTGGCGATCTTCGCCAGCGCCATGATCTACCGCTTCGTCCCCGGCTTCGGCGACGAGATCGTCAACCACCGCAACTCCTCCCGCGATCCGGCGTCCCGCTCCGCCGCAGCTGTCGTCTCCTCGCCGGCCGCGCTCGTACGGCAGGGCATCAACACGCACAGCGCCCGCGGTGGAGGCGGCCAGTCCGGCGGTGGGCCGGGCGGCCCGAACCAGCAGACCGCGGGCCAGGTCTCCGGCGGGGTGGCCGCGCACAGCACACGCGGCGGGGGAGGCGGCAGCAGCGGCGAGGCCCCCCGACCGCAGGCACCGCCCGCCCCCCGCACGTACGACCGTTCCGCACCGAACCGCCCGGCCCGAAACGGCGGCGGCAACCGCACCGGAGGTGACCGCAGGTGACGACGGCATCCCACACTGCCGCCGCTCCCCGCCGCACGTACATGATCGGCCGGGCCCGGCCCAACGCGGTGATCGGCAAGAACCGGGAGACCGGCGAGATCGGCCTGATCATCACGGGCGCGTTCCTGGGCATGATGAGCGGCCTGCTCATTCCCGTGCTCGCCTTCCGCATCCCCGCGCTCGTCGGCTTCCCGATGCTGGCCCTGGCTGCGATCTACGTGCCGTTCAAGGGCCGCACCTTCTACAAGTGGTTCGAGATCAACCGCTCGTACCGCAGGCTGCTGCGCAGCGGCGGCGCCGTGTACCGCTCGGACGTGGCCGAGGCGGGCACGCGCCTGGACGGGCGCGAAGTGGAGGTCGGCCCGCCGCCCGGCGTCGGGCGCATCAACTGGCTGACGGCGCCCTTCGGTCCGGACGAGCTGGCGGTGCTGCTGCACGCCGACCGCCGTACGGTCACGGCGTGCATCGAGATCGAGGGGCCGGGCGTGGGGCTCCGCGACAGCGAGGACCAGGAGGCCCTCGTCGACCGCTTCGGCACCCTCCTGAAGCACGTGGCCAACGGCGACGGCTTCGTCACGCGCCTGCAGATGCTGGCCCGTACGCTGCCCGCCGATCCGGACGCACACGCCAAGGACGTCGAGCAGCGCGGAGACGACCGCTCCGCCCCCTGGCTGCGCGACTCCTACGACCAGCTCCAGTCGATGGTCTCCACCTCCAGCGAACAGCACCGCGCCTATCTCGTGGCGTGCATGCACTACGGGCGTGAACTCGCTGCGGAGGGAGCCACGATCGCCAAGGCGGCACAGCGCTCCGTGGGCCGTTCCGGCAGGAAGCTGACGAAGGACGAGGGCCTGGCGATCATCATGGCCCGCGAACTGACCGACATCTGCGCCCGGTTGACGGAGGCCGACATCCGCGTGCGTCAGCCGCTGGGGCAGGCACGTCTGGCGTCGCTGATCCACTCCATGTACGACCCGGACCACCCCATCGACCACCTCCAGGCCATGTCGAAGCGCAATGCCTGGCCGGCCGAGCTGGACGCGATGGAGCCGACGTACCTCCAGGCCAAGACACGCGAGTCCACGACCCGCGCACCGTGGTGCCATTCGACGGCTTGGGTGAAGGAGTGGCCGATGACACCCGTCGGCGTCAACTTCCTTGCCCCGCTGCTCGTTCACACCCCGGACGTGATCCGCACGGTTTCGGTGGCGATGGATCTCGAGCCGACGGAGCTGGCCATCGAGCGGATGCTCACCGAGAAGACCAACGACGACGCCGAGGCCAGCCGCCAGGCGAAGATGAACCGCACCATCGACCCTCGCGACGTCGCCGCGCACGGCCGCGTCGACCAGCGGGGCGAGGACCTGGCGTCGGGCGCTGCGGGCGTCAACCTCGTCGGTTACATCACCGTCTCCTCGCGCTCGGCGGATTCGCTGGCCCGTGACAAGCGCACGATCCGCGCCTCGGCCGGAAAGAGCTACTTGAAGCTCGAGTGGTGCGACAGGGAGCATCACCGGGCATTCGTCAACACACTGCCGTTCGCGACCGGTATCCGCCGCTGAGGAGGACGCGCAACATGATCAACGGCCGCTGCCCGCACGGCAGTTGTCCGGCACGGCCGCGACGGTGGGTCCCGGACCGCCGCAGGCCCGCCGGTGCACCGCACTTCGTCCGGACCGCGGCATCCGCGACGTCTCCGACCGGCATGCGCCGCGGAAGGGGCTGAACGATCTCCCATGGCCGCGCTCGATCCGCTCACAGCAATCACCGACGCCTTCACCAGTTTCCTCTTCGGCAAGACGGAGACGACGAGGCTGCCCGTGCGCACCTCCACGGGCCAGGCCCAGGCCGTGTACCTGCCCACGGCCGCTCCCGGCCTGGGCGACTCCGGCGTCATCATCGGCCGCGAGGTCTACAGCGGGAAGGGATACATATACGACCCCTTCCAGCTCTACGGCCAGCAACTCCCCGCCCCGCACTGGCTGGTGCTGGGCGAGTCGGGAAACGGCAAGTCGGCGCTGGAGAAGACGTACGTGCTGCGTCAGCTCCGCTTCCGCGACCGCCAGGTGGTGGTGCTCGACGCGCAGGGTGAGGACGGCGTCGGCGAATGGAACCTCATCGCCGAGGAAATGGGCATCACCCCCATCCGCCTCGACCCCACGGCAGCCCTCAACCAGGGCATCCGTCTCAACCCGCTCGACCCGTCCATCACCACCACCGGGCAGCTGGCCCTTCTCCGTACGATCATCGAAGTCGCCCTGGGCCACGGCCTGGACGAGCGCTCGGGCTTCGCGTTGAAGGTGGCTCACAGTTACGTCAACGAGACAACGGCCGGCCGCCAGCCCGTCCTCACCGACATCGTCGAGCGGCTCCGCCACCCCAAACCGGAGTCGGCGGAAGCGATGAACGTCGCCCTCGACGACGTACGGGCCTGGGGCCTGGACGTCGCCCTCGTCCTGGACCGGCTGGTCGACGGCGACCTGCGCGGCATGTTCGACGGCCCGACGACGGTCGGCATCGACCTCGACGCTCCGCTGATCGTCTTCGACCTCTCCCACATCGACCGCAACTCGATCGCCATGCCGATCCTGATGGCCATCGTCGGCGTCTGGCTGGAGCACACCTGGATCAGGCCGGACCGGAAGAAGCGCATCTTCTTGGTGGAAGAGGCCTGGCACATCATCAACAGCCCGTTCGTGGCACAGCTCTTCCAGCGGCTCCTGAAGTTCGGCCGCCGACTGGGGCTGTCCTTCGTGGCGGTGGTGCACCATCTCTCCGACGTGGTCGACGGTGCCGCGGCACGAGAGGCCGCCGCGATCCTCAAGATGGCCTCTACACGGACCATTTACGCTCAGAAGGCCGACGAGGCGCGGGCCACTGGCAAGGTCCTCGGCCTGCCGAGATGGGCCGTCGAGATCATCCCCACCCTCTCGCCCGGCATCGCCGTGTGGGACGTCAACGGCAACGTGCAGGTCGTAAAGCACCTGGTGACGGAAGCGGAACGGCCGCTGGTGTTCACCGACCGTGCCATGACGGAGGCGTCGTCCGCCCCTGAGAACTTCGACACGTCGCTGGAGGCCGACCTGGAGGCAGAGGCGGAGGCCCGCGCCCTCGCCATCGAGCAGTCGCCGTCCTCCAACTCGACCGTCGCCTAGCCATGCCGTACAACGACGACCGCGGATACGGCAACGGGGACCCGCACGGCGAACGGTTCGAGGACGGTCCACGCCATCCGCCCGGCCCCACGCCCTCCCCTCGCCGCGGCCCGTCCCGCGGCGGGGCGAGCGGAGGCGGCATCCCGGACGGCCTTCTGCTCAGTGTGCTCGCGCTGCTCCTCGGCACCACTGTTCTCACCTGGACCACGACCGGCATCGCGGGCCTCCTCGCCCACGGCTCCTGGCCCGAGGGCGTCTCCTTCACCCGTACCCCCATGGCCGTGCGCGACCTGGCGGCAGATCCGAAAAACCTGGCCGGCGCCTGGCCGCACGTGAACCCGTCGCAGCTGTCCGGCTACGGGCTCTTCTGGGGGCTGCTCATCGGGCAGCTGCTGATACTGGCCGTCCTCACCGTCTTCGCCGTCGGCACTGTCACCCGCGCCCGCGCGGTACGCGCCGCCCGTCGAGCCCGGCCCCGCTTCGCACGGCCCCCGGAAACCGCCGAGCCCGACACGGACGTACGGACCCGAACGTCCCAGGAACCGGTCCCTCCGGGGGAGTTCACAGCGCCCGTGGAGGCAGCGGCCACGCAGCCCACCCCCACTCCCGCACCGCTCGCCCCAAGGCTCAGCAAGTCGATGCAGGACCACGCCGGTGACACCGATTCCGACGACCGCGACGGCCTGACAGCGACCCACACCCGGGTACAGGACGCTCCGGGAGCCGTCCTCGTCGCCACAGCAGACACCGCTCTGTGGCGGGCGACCAAGGACTCCCGAGCAAAGCTCGGCCCCGTCCACCTCTTCGACCCGGGCCAGCTCTGCGACACCCCTGACCGCCTGCGCTGGTCCCCGCATCACGGCTGCTCCGACCGGGCCACCGCGGCGGCACGCGCCACAGCGCTCCTCGCACCGCTGCGCTCCTCGCGTCCCATCGACGCCGAGATGCACTCCGCGGCCGAGACCCTCCTGCGCTCATGGCTCCATGCCGCCGCCCTAGACGACCGGCCGTTCCGCGAAGTACACCGCTGGGCCCACGCCAAGACTGCGCCGACCGATCCCGTTCGGACACTCCGCACCCACCCCAAGGCGTCGCCCGGGGCCGCCGGCGAACTCGAAGCCACCCTCACCGGCCACCCCGAACGTCGCAAACACGCCACGGAGCTGGTGCGCCGGGCCCTCTCCCCGCTCTCCCAGCTCCACATCCGCAACGCGTGCACGGCCTCAAGAGCTGACCGGATCGCGCTGGAATCGTTCATCGACGAGACGGGAACGCTCTATGTGGTGGGCGACGACCCCGAGTTGATGCCCATCCTCAACGCACTCGCCCAGAGCGTGGCCGAGCACGGCCGGCGCATGGCCGCACGGTCATCCTCCGGTCGGCTCGGCCCACCACTCACGACGGTCCTCCAACTCCCCGTCTAGTGCTGTGACTCCCAAGGCCCGCCAACGTCGCAGTTGCCCGCGGCCGGCCAACGGTTGGCCCTTGCGCACCCGATTCGCTTACTCACGCGGCGCCGGCGGTGACCACCTGCCCAACTGCCGCGAACTCAGCCAGGTGAACTGCGCCGGGCAGGACAGCTGACGCCGTGATCACACCAGCCATGGATCATTGCCGATCCCGTGGTCCCAGTGGCCGTCATTCCGTCAGCACCAGGCAGAACTCGTTGCCCTCGGGGTCACGAGCACAATCTTGTCCGGAAGTACCGGACCTGAACGATCGCACCGAGGTCGGTCGGGCGCTGTATCTCCCCCTCCGGCTCTTCAGCGAGCAGGCCCAGTTGCGCCCGATTCTTCACGCTCTTGCCCTCCGAGGGTGAGCACAGCCGAAGGCGATGTCATGGAGTCTCGCCATCCGGCCATGGTCCATAAGCTTCCTGGACGATGGCATGGGCCTTTCAGCACTGAGTTGTTGTGCCCAGCATTCGAAGATCACTCATCAGACGGCCGCACGCGACTTCTCCGGGAGGAGCGAGGCGGCAACTCCCGCACCATCTCGAATTCCTTCAGCCCGGGCGCCTTCGGATCACTCACGAACCCGCCCGTGCGCACATACCAGATCCTCCGGTAGAAACCCTCGGCCCTCGGATTGTGTTCATGGACGTGCAGCAACATCCGCTTCACACAGGGCCGTTCACACGCCCAGTTCTCCACCGCCTGGAACAACTGCGCCGCCAGTCCCGACCCCCTGTGCGCCGGTCGCACGTAGACACCCACAACGTGCGCACTCTCGCCCTCGTCCAGCACAGTTGCACTCCCGACCCAACGCCCGTCCTCCTCCTCGTCCTCTCCGACGAAGGTCTCCGCCAGCGCACCCTGAGTCCCCTGCGCTGCGCGACGACGCCAGAAGTCGTCGCCCCGCAGGGAACTCAGCTCGTACGTTTCGTTGAAGGCCACTGACGCCACAGGGTCGGCGAGTGCGGCGA
Source organism: Streptomyces sp. CNZ301 (assembly GCF_004217425.1). Lineage (NCBI taxonomy): Bacteria > Bacillati > Actinomycetota > Actinomycetes > Kitasatosporales > Streptomycetaceae > Streptomyces > Streptomyces sp. CNZ301. The sequence continues at coordinate 4,808,548 of NZ_SHLG01000001.1, read as the reverse complement.
GCCGCAACTCACGCAGCAACGCCCAGTCTTCCGCCAGCACCGCCCGGATCTTGTACGCCATCCCCCGATACTGCCGCAGCAACTCATGCACCAGTACTGATTACCGCTGCTCCCGGAGTACGAAGCGGCGGGGCCGGCGCCCCACGCCGACCCCGCCTTTGCACTCCCAGACTCTTCGCATTCCCCTACGTGGGCCTCACATGCACGCCCCCGCTGATCGTCCGTCATGTGGGCATGAAGAAGCCCCGTTGGTGTGGTGGCTGTGCCACCCTCCAACGGGGCTTCCCCTACAAAGAGTTCGGCGGTGTCCTACTCTCCCACACGCTCCCGCATGCAGTACCATCGGCGCAGTAAGGCTTAGCTTCCGGGTTCGGAAAGTAACCGGGCGTTTCCCTCACGCTATGACCACCGAAACACACCCCCCACCACAGTGGGGGAAACCTGTGTACCAGTACACACTGTTCAATTCAGGATTCTCAAACAACTATGGTTGTTGTTTCAGATACCGCACAGTGGACGCGAGCAAAAAGAATCTGTGGTCAAGCCCTCGGCTTATTAGTACCGGTCAACTCCAACCCTCACGGGTCTTCCATATCCGGCCTATCAACCCGGTCATCTCCCGGGAGCCTTAACCCCACACAGGGGGTGGGAGTCCTCATCTCGAAGCAGGCTTCCCGCTTAGATGCTTTCAGCGGTTATCCCTCCCGAACGTAGCCAACCAGCCATGCCCTTGGCAGGACAACTGGCACACCAGAGGTCCGTCCGTCCCGGTCCTCTCGTACTAGGGACAGCCCTTCTCAAGACTCCTACGCGCGCAGCGGATAGGGACCGAACTGTCTCACGACGTTCTAAACCCAGCTCGCGTACCGCTTTAATGGGCGAACAGCCCAACCCTTGGGACCGACTCCAGCCCCAGGATGCGACGAGCCGACATCGAGGTGCCAAACCATCCCGTCGATATGGACTCTTGGGGAAGATCAGCCTGTTATCCCCGGGGTACCTTTTATCCGTTGAGCGACGGCGCTTCCACAAGCCACCGCCGGATCACTAGTCCCGACTTTCGTCCCTGCTCGACCCGTCAGTCTCACAGTCAAGCTCCCTTGTGCACTTACACTCACCACCTGATGACCAACCAGGCTGAGGGAACCTTTGGGCGCCTCCGTTACATTTTAGGAGGCAACCGCCCCAGTTAAACTACCCACCAGACACTGTCCCTGATCCGGATCACGGACCCAGGTTAGACATCCAGCACGATCAGAGTGGTATTTCAACAACGACTCCACCCACACTGGCGTGCGAGTATCACAGTCTCCCACCTATCCTACACAAACCGAACCGAACACCAATATCAAGCTGTAGTAAAGGTCCCGGGGTCTTTCCGTCCTGCTGCGCGAAACGAGCATCTTTACTCGTAGTGCAATTTCACCGGGCCTATGGTTGAGACAGTCAAGAAGTCGTTACGCCATTCGTGCAGGTCGGAACTTACCCGACAAGGAATTTCGCTACCTTAGGATGGTTATAGTTACCACCGCCGTTTACTGGCGCTTAAGTTCTCAGCTTCGCCACACCGAAATGTGACTAACCGGTCCCCTTAACGTTCCAGCACCGGGCAGGCGTCAGTCCGTATACATCGCCTTACGGCTTCGCACGGACCTGTGTTTTTAGTAAACAGTCGCTTCTCGCTGGTCTCTGCGGCCACCACCAGCTCCCCCAGCACGTGGGATCACCAGCCGTGGCCCCCCTTCTCCCGAAGTTACGGGGGCATTTTGCCGAGTTCCTTAACCATAGTTCACCCGAACGCCTCGGTATTCTCTACCAGACCACCTGAGTCGGTTTAGGGTACGGGCCGCAACAGCACTCGCTAGAGGCTTTTCTCGACAGCATAGGATCATCCACTTCACCACAATCGGCTCGGCATCAGGTCTCACCCTCAACAGGGAGCGGATTTACCTACTCCCCGGGCTACACCCTTACCCCGGGACAACCACCGCCCGGGCTGGACTACCTTCCTGCGTCACCCCATCACTCACCTACTACAGGATCGGACCGCCGGCTCCACCACACCCACGGGCATCCGAAGACACACCACGGGGGGCTTCACGGGCTTAGCATCACCTGATTCAGCGCTGGCGCACTGCCACGGGTACCGGAATATCAACCGGTTATCCATCGACTACGCCTGTCGGCCTCGCCTTAGGACCCGACTTACCCTGGGCAGATCAGCTTGACCCAGGAACCCTTAGTCAATCGGCGCACACGTTTCTCACGTATGTATCGCTACTCATGCCTGCATTCTCACTCGCATACCGTCCACAACTCGTTTCCACGGCTGCTTCACCCGGCACACGACGCTCCCCTACCCACCCACACACCCGTTAAGGCACATATGTGAGTGACACGACGTCGGCGGTGTGCTTGAGCCCCGCTACATTGTCGGCGCGGAATCACTTGACCAGTGAGCTATTACGCACTCTTTCAAGGATGGCTGCTTCTAAGCCAACCTCCTGGTTGTCTCTGCGACTCCACATCCTTTCCCACTTAGCACACGCTTAGGGGCCTTAGTCGATGCTCTGGGCTGTTTCCCTCTCGACCATGGAGCTTATCCCCCACAGTCTCACTGCCGCGCTCTCACTTACCGGCATTCGGAGTTTGGCTAAGGTCAGTAACCCGGTAGGGCCCATCGCCTATCCAGTGCTCTACCTCCGGCAAGAAACACACGACGCTGCACCTAAATGCATTTCGGGGAGAACCAGCTATCACGGAGTTTGATTGGCCTTTCACCCCTAACCACAGGTCATCCCCCAGGTTTTCAACCCTGGTGGGTTCGGGCCTCCACGAAGTCTTACCTCCGCTTCACCCTGCCCATGGCTAGATCACTCCGCTTCGGGTCTTGAACACGCTACTCAAACGCCCTCTTCGGACTCGCTTTCGCTACGGCTCCCCCACACGGGTTAACCTCGCAACATGCCGCAAACTCGCAGGCTCATTCTTCAAAAGGCACGCAGTCACGACACGCCAAGCAAGCTTGACGTGCGACGCTCCCACGGCTTGTAGGCACACGGTTTCAGGTACTCTTTCACTCCGCTCCCGCGGTACTTTTCACCATTCCCTCACGGTACTATCCGCTATCGGTCACCAGGGAATATTTAGGCTTGACGGGTGGTCCCGCCAGATTCACACAGGATTTCTCGGGCCCCATGCTACTCGGGAAAAAGACAAGTGAGCCATCACAATTTCAGCTACGGGGGTCTTACCCTCTACGCCGGGCCTTTCGCATACCCTTCGCCTACCGCAATGGTTTCTAACTCACCCAGCCGCCGGCAGACGACTGAAGTCCCATCCCACAACCCCGTACATGCAACCCCTGCCGGGTCTCACACACATACGGTTTAGCCTCATCCAGTTTCGCTCGCCACTACTCCCGGAATCACGGTTGTTTTCTCTTCCTGCGGGTACTGAGATGTTTCACTTCCCCGCGTTCCCTCCACACACCCTATACATTCAGATGCGGGTGACAGCCCATGACGACTGCCGGGTTTCCCCATTCGGACACCCCCGGATCACAGCTCGGTTGACAACTCCCCGGGGCCTATCGCGGCCTCCCACGTCCTTCATCGGTTCCTGGTGCCAAGGCATCCACCGTGCGCCCTTAAAAACTTGGCCACAGATGCTCGCGTCCACTGTGCAGTTCTCAAACAACAACCAGCCACCCACCACCCCCACCCCACCAACGGGACAGAGTTCACCAGGGCCGGCAACCAAGAGACACACAACCACCACCACAACAGCAGCAGCCGCCCGCACTCTCAGACACCCAACAGCGCGCCCAACCCCCACTGCTCGCCTGCCCGTTCCACACCTCGCCCCCACCTCCAAAAAGGAGGAGAGACAAGGCAGTACTAGAAAGCAGACCCACAACAGCAGGCTGAATAGTCAACGTTCCACCCATGAGCAACCAGCACCGGACATCCGCCGGTGTACTGGCCTCTGCAGCCGCCCTCCCGCACCACCAACGGTGGAGAGTGACAACTGAAGATGCTCCTTAGAAAGGAGGTGATCCAGCCGCACCTTCCGGTACGGCTACCTTGTTACGACTTCGTCCCAATCGCCAGTCCCACCTTCGACGGCTCCCTCCCCGCAAGGGGGTTGGGCCACCGGCTTCGGGTGTTACCGACTTTCGTGACGTGACGGGCGGTGTGTACAAGGCCCGGGAACGTATTCACCGCAGCAATGCTGATCTGCGATTACTAGCGACTCCGACTTCATGGGGTCGAGTTGCAGACCCCAATCCGAACTGAGACCGGCTTTTTGAGATTCGCTCCACCTCACGGCATCGCAACTCATTGTACCGGCCATTGTAGCACGTGTGCAGCCCAAGACATAAGGGGCATGATGACTTGACGTCGTCCCCACCTTCCTCCGAGTTGACCCCGGCAGTCTCCCGTGAGTCCCCAGCACCACAAGGGCCTGCTGGCAACACGAGACAAGGGTTGCGCTCGTTGCGGGACTTAACCCAACATCTCACGACACGAGCTGACGACAGCCATGCACCACCTGTACACCAGCCACAAGGGAGGCTGTGTCTCCACAGCTTTCTGGTGTATGTCAAGCCTTGGTAAGGTTCTTCGCGTTGCGTCGAATTAAGCCACATGCTCCGCCGCTTGTGCGGGCCCCCGTCAATTCCTTTGAGTTTTAGCCTTGCGGCCGTACTCCCCAGGCGGGGCACTTAATGCGTTAGCTGCGGCACGGACAACGTGGAATGTCGCCCACACCTAGTGCCCAACGTTTACGGCATGGACTACCAGGGTATCTAATCCTGTTCGCTCCCCATGCTTTCGCTCCTCAGCGTCAGTATCGGCCCAGAGATCCGCCTTCGCCACCGGTGTTCCTCCTGATATCTGCGCATTTCACCGCTACACCAGGAATTCCGATCTCCCCTACCGAACTCTAGCCTGCCCGTATCGAATGCAGACCCAGGGTTAAGCCCCGGGCTTTCACATCCGACGTGACAGGCCGCCTACGAGCTCTTTACGCCCAATAATTCCGGACAACGCTCGCACCCTACGTATTACCGCGGCTGCTGGCACGTAGTTAGCCGGTGCTTCTTCTGCAGGTACCGTCACAAAAGCTTCTTCCCTGCTGAAAGAGGTTTACAACCCGAAGGCCGTCATCCCTCACGCGGCGTCGCTGCATCAGGCTTCCGCCCATTGTGCAATATTCCCCACTGCTGCCTCCCGTAGGAGTCTGGGCCGTGTCTCAGTCCCAGTGTGGCCGGTCGCCCTCTCAGGCCGGCTACCCGTCGTCGCCTTGGTAGGCCATCACCCCACCAACAAGCTGATAGGCCGCGGGCTCATCCTGCACCGCCGAAGCTTTCCACCCGGTAGAGATGCCTCCCCGAGTCGTATCCGGTATTAGACCCCGTTTCCAGGGCTTGTCCCGAAGTGCAGGGCAGATTGCCCACGTGTTACTCACCCGTTCGCCACTAATCCACCCCCGAAAGGGCTTCATCGTTCGACTTGCATGTGTTAAGCACGCCGCCAGCGTTCGTCCTGAGCCAGGATCAAACTCTCCGTGAATGCACTAGACACCACGAAAGAGCGGCACAACCAGGAGGAATAATCCCGGCGTGCACAGCATCCTCGCTGTCAATCAAAGAAATCCCACGCCTCCACAAACAAATGTGAAGACACGAGGGTATCAACATATCTGGCGTTGACTTTTGGCACGCTGTTGAGTTCTCAAAGAACGGACGCTTCCATCACGACCCTCACAGGCCGCTCCGGGCGCTTCCCTCTCGGTAAACCCGACACTATCAGATCCGAATTCCCGATCCGAACGGACCGGATTTCCATCCCTGAATCCCCTGCCGGGAGGGGCCGTCTTCCGACGCGGCCGCCACATTAGAGGAACTCCCCCAGCACCTCAAAATCGAGACGCCATACAACCCGCACCGAACTGATTTCCGCACACAGACGCACGAAAAACAGCCCCGCAGGGCGGGGAGAACACTTCAGTAGAGACTGCCTTCGGAAGGCAAGAGCGTCGCCTCAGAAGCCGAAGGGCTCCGTGGCAACCCGGAGAACACTACGGACCGGCGCGACCTCTGTCAACTTGCTGCCGCTGCCGGCTCACCGGCCATCAGTCCAGGTCGGTGAGCCGGCCGCCGGCATCCGGCTGCGCGTCCTCCACGCGGCGCAGGAGGCGCGTGAGCAACTCGCCCAGGAGGGTCCGTTCGACCTTGGTCAGGTCCTGGAGCAGCTCCTCCTCGAACACCGAGGCCTTGCGCATCACTTGGATCCACTTCTCACGACCCTCGTCGGTGATCCCGATGATGACCCGCACGCGGTTCTCCGGGTCCCGCTCCCTGGTCACGAGTCCCTGAGCGAGCATGCGGTCGATCCGGTGCGTCATGGCAGCGGGCGTCAGGCCCAGGCGTTTGGCGATGGTGCCGGGTGACAACTGGTACGGCGTGCCCGCCATCACAAGTTCCTTGAGGACTTCCCACTCGGCGTGGCCGAGGCCGAGTGTGCCGAGTTGGCGCCCGTACGCGACGTTCATCCGCCGGTCCAGGCGGCTGAGCGCGTTGACCACCTTCTCCACCTGCGGGTCCAAGTCACGGTACTCGCGCTGGTAGATGGCGATCTGTTCGTCGAGGGTGGGCTGTCGCTCCGGCACTGGGGGCATGGGCCGGGAGTATTCCATGTGAAGTCGTTCGACATGAAGCCTTGCCCTGTGTAGTCTTTAACTTCGAACTTTAGCATTGAAGTCTCCTCGCTGGTAGAGGACTTGATCAGAGGTAGGTGAGTGTGACCAGGGCGATGGGCGCTGTGCTGCGCCGGATCCAGTTCGGGAACGCCCTCGCGGCGTTCGGCAACGGCTTCACCGCGCCGTTCCTGTTTGTGTACGCGTCACGGGTGCGAGGCCTGGGCGACGGGGCTGCCGGTGCTGTTCTGGCGGTCTTCGCGGTCGTCGCGCTCGTCGTGCTGCCGTTCACCGGGCGGGTGATCGACCGACGGGGCCCGATGCCTGTGGCCCTCATTGGCTCCGGCTTCGGCATGGTCGGCGCACTGGGGTTCGGCATATCGGAGAGCGCTGCGTCCGCACTGGCCTCGTCGGCACTCATGGGCGCGGGAGTGGCCGTCCTGCAGCCCGCACTCGCGACCATGATCGTCTCGTGTTCGACGACCGTGACTCGGTCGCGTGCCTTCGCCACTCAGTTCTTCCTGAACAACCTGGGCCTGGGTGTCGGCGGACTTCTCGGAGGGCTGCTGGTCGACGAGCAGCGGCCTGCAACGTTCACGTTGCTGTTCGTCATAGAGGCCGCCATGTTCGTCGTACTTGCGACGGTGCTGGCGACTGTCCGGCTCCCGCGTCCACGGACGGGTGAGACGCGCGTCCACGGTGCAGCGGCAAGCGAGTCGGCGGGTGGCGGATGGTCGGTACTGCTGCGCGACCGGTCGATGGTGCTTCTGTGCGTGCTCGGCTTCGTGCTGTTCTTCGCCTGCTACGGCCAGTTCGAGTCGGGGTTGTCGGCATACGCGGTGGAGGTCACGCGAATATCGACGGCGACGCTGGGTGTCGCCCTCGCGGCGAACACCGCGGTGATCGTCCTGACACAGTTCGTGGTGCTGCGGCTGGTCGAGCGGCGCCGGCGCAGCCGGGTCATCGCTCTGGTGGGGTTCATATGGGCCGTGGCCTGGGTGGCCGCCGGTGCCTCCGGCCTTGTTCACGCGACGCAGGCGACCGCGACCGCGCTGCTCATCACGACGTATGCGCTCTTCGGGGTCGGCGAGACGATGCTTTCGCCGACGGTTGCACCTCTGGTGGCCGACTTGGCGCCGAGGCGGCTCGTGGGCCAGTACAACTCGGCGTTCGCGCTGGTGAAGCAGCTGGCACTCGCTGTGGGCCCCGCGGTTGGCGGGCTGCTGGCCGCCACGGGTGCGTACGGGGTCTACATCGTGATGCTGGTGGGGTGCTCGCTGTTGGTGAGCGTGCTGGCGCTGTGGCTGGGCCGGCACTTGTCCGCCGCGGAGGACCGGCCGTACCGGTCCGTCGTGGTGGCGGGCAGCAGCCCCCAGCCGCACACGTCCGATGCAGGGAAGGACGTTGCCGCAGAGTCCACAACCGTGGAGCGGGCGGCATCGGTTTCGATCGGCGTGGGCTGAAGGGCATGCCCGGCAGCACACTCCGCAAGTACATGCGAAGCAGGTGAACGCGAACAACTCCTGAGGAGGTGATCGGGAGGCCGGCCTCTCAGCACCCCGCTTTCACGGCTGCGTCACGCCGTGGGGAGGGTGAACTCGCACCACACCGACTTGCCTCCTCCGGGGGTCCTTCTCGAACCCCATGCCGAGGCGATGGTGGCGACGATGGAGATGCCGCGTCCCGCCTCGTCCACGGCATCGGCAGAACGCCTTTGGGGCAGGTGCTCGTCGCCGTCGGTGACCTCGACGATGAGACGCCGGTCCGTGCGTCGCAGACGCAGACGCATCGGCGGAATGCCGTGCTGGAGCGAGTTGGCGACGAGTTCGCTGGCGGCCAGTACGCCGAGGTCGTGCAGTTCGGTGGGGAAGCGCCACGAGGTGAGCACACCGGAGGCGAAAGCCCGGGCGCGGGGGGCTGCTTCGGTGCCGCCGAGCAGGTCGAGGGCAGCGTTGTGGAAGAGCTCGGCGTCGTGGCCCGTGCGGGCGGGGTGATGGAGTACGAGGACTGCGACGTCGTCATCGTGTTCGGCCGTGATGCCGAGTGAGCGCAACAGGCGGTCGCAGACGATGTCGGGCGAGCCGGTGGCGCCCGCGAAGGCTCGTTCCAGCTTGGAGACTCCGGCGTCGATGTCGGCGTCGCGCCGTTCTACGAGGCCGTCGGTGTAGAGGACGGCCGAGCCTCCGGGCGGGAGCGGCAGTGAGCTGGAGGCGTGCACCCAGCCGCCCGTGCCCAGCGGGGGCCCGGTCGGCTCGGGAGCGCGCTCAACCGTACCGTCCGCGTCGCGCACGATGATCGGTGGATGACCCGCCGAGGCATAGTGCAGTAGCCCCTCGTTGGGATCGTGCACGGCGTAGACGCAGGTGGCGATCTGGCTGGGGTCGATCTCGGCGGCCAGCCCGTCCAGCAGCTGCAGGACCTCGTGCGGTGGCAGATCGAGGCGGGCGTATGCGCGTACGGCGGTGCGGAGTTGGCCCATGACGGCGGCGGCGCGTACGCCGCGGCCCATGACATCGCCGATGACGAGGGCCGTGCGGCCGGCACCGAGGGTGATGACGTCGTACCAGTCGCCGCCGACTGCTGCTTCCGTACCGCCCGGCTGGTATGTGGCGGCGACCCGCAGATCGTCCGGCTGTTCCAGTTCCTGGGGCAGCAGGCTCCGCTGAAGCGTGACCGCGGCCTCACGCTGACGGCGTTCGCTGGCGCGCAGCCGCTCGGCGGCCTCGACCTGGTCGGTGACTTCCGCGGCGAAGATCAGCACACCGTTCTCGCCGTCGGCCGTGATCGGCGTGCAGGTGAAGGTGTAGAAGGCGTCCCGGCTGTCACGTGCGTCGGCCGAGCGGGGAACGCGGCGCGACTTGACGGTGCGGGGCTTGCCGCTGCGCAGCACCTGGTCCATCAGAGGGAGGAGACCGAGTTCGACGAGTTCGGGAAGGGCGTCGCGGGCTGTGTCGCCCTGCGTCCGGGGGCCGAAGACGGCGATGTAGGCGTCGTTGACGTATGCGATGCGGTGATCGGCGCCGTGTACGACGGCAGCCAGAGCGGGGACCTGGCCGAGCAGGTCGTGCACGGACAGGGCGTCGATGCTGCGGGTGACGTGTGCGCTGGAGGCCCCTGTGGCTCCGGCTCCGGGTGTTTCGCTGCTCGTACGGGCGCCGGTGGAGGAAGTGGACGCAGCGGACGGGGCCGCCCGGGTGGCCGGGCGGGCGGGATCCGCTCCGTCGACGGTCGCGGCGTCGCGGCGTTCGGCCCGCGCCGCCGGGACGCCGCCGGAGCTCCCCGATACGGCGTCGTCGGCGGCTGGGGCGGAATCGTCGCTGTCACCCCCGGCACCTCCCGCGGCGCTCTCCGACGTCTCAGGCGCCTGCGCTGCTGTTGCCCTCGCTGCCTGCGCTGCCGAGTTGCGTCGCTGTGTGCCGGGCAGTCGGGCGCTCCAGCGCGTGAAAATCACGGTCGTCCGATTCCTCGTGTCGTTCGGAAAGACGGCTCCCCGCTCGGCCGTCGTGCTGGTCACTGTGTGCGGATGCGAGCCCACTCATGGTCACACGCTCCGCAGGGTGCGCGGCGCAGACATTGGATCACGCACCGGCGGCCCGTCGGTTCACCCGGCGTCCCCCGGGAGTCGGCTACCCCGAGCCGTCCCGGAAAGAGCACGCTTTCGTGCCCTCAGTCGTCCTCGTGGCGACGTGTGCCGCCCGCCGCGAGTTCGAACTCGGCGCGGGGATGTTCGAGTGAACCGAGTGAGACGATCTCGCGCTTGAAGAGTCCCGCCAAGGTCCATTCGGCGAGAACCCGTGCCTTTCTGTTGATCGTTGGAACGCGGCTGAGGTGGTAGGCGCGGTGCATGAACCACGCCGGGTAGCCCTTCAGCTTGCGTCCGTAGACGTGCGCGACGCCCTTGTGCAGCCCGAGTGAAGCGACGGAGCCCGCGTAGGCGTGACGGTAGTCGGTGGCGGGCGCGCCGCGCAGGGTCGCCGCGATGTTGTCCGCGAGCCGTCTGGCCTGACGTACGGCGTGCTGGGCGTTGGGGGCGCACAGGGCGCCCTTCTCGCCCTTCTCTTCGGCGAGGAGGTCGGGGACGGCGGCCGCGTCGCCGGCGGCCCATGCGTTGTCGACGCCGTCGATGCGCAGCTGAGCGGTGCACTTGAGCCTGCCGCGCCCGTTGAGCGGCATGCCGGCAGCGGCGATCACGGGATTCGGCTTGACGCCCGCGGTCCACACGAGGGTGCGTGTGGGGTGGCGGGAGCCGTCGCTGAGTACGACGACCCGGTTCTCGCAGGAGTCCAGGCGGGTGTCGAGGCGTACGTCGATGTTCCGGGAGCGCAGTTCGCGCAGTGCGTATGTGCCCATCTCCTCGCCGACCTCGGGGAGGATCTTTCCGGAGGCCTCGACGAGCAGGAACTTCATCTCCTCGGCGCGAACGTTGTGGTAGTAGCGGCACGCATAGCGGGCCATGTCCTCCAGTTCGCCCAGGGCCTCGACGCCGGCGTAGCCGCCGCCGACGAAGACGAAGGTGAGGGCGGCGTCGCGGACTTCGGGGTTGCGGGTGGACGAGGCGATGTCGAGCTGTTCGAGCACGTGGTTGCGGAGGCCGATGGCTTCCTCGACGGTCTTGAAACCGATGCCGTGCTCCGCGAGGCCGGGGACGGGAAGGGTGCGCGAGACGGAGCCGGGCGCCAGTACGAGTTCGGTGTAGGGGATCTCGACGGCACCGGTGCCCTCTTCCTCGGTGGCGAGGGTCTTGACGTGGGCGACGCGCCGTTCGTGGTCGATGGAGACGGCCTCGCCGACGACGAGCCGGCAGTCACGCAGGACTCTGCGCAGAGGCACGACCACATGACGGGGCGAGATCGAGCCGGCGGCGGCTTCCGGAAGGAAGGGCTGGTAGGTCATGTAGGGCTCGGGGTCGACCACGACGATCTCGACGCCGTCGGCGCCGGCGGATCCGGGGGTCTTGGAGCTCGTGGCGGGGGCGGAGGAGCCGTTGGAGCCGTTCGCCGTTCGCCCGAGGTGGTGTTTCAGCTTCTGCTGAAGTCGCAGGGCCGTGTACATGCCCACATATCCGCCGCCGATCACGAGAATGCGCGCGGGTCCGTTCATCGCCTTCGTCACCAGTCCATGACGCACCCGCGACCGGGGGTTTGTCCACAGGCTCAAAGAATTGTGTGACTGACGGAGAGTGCGCGTCCGCTTCACTCGGAGGTCTCCTCGCGATGCCGTCATAGCAGGTCAGACGTGGAAGGAGGGGCGGCGCCGAGGGGTGCGAGAGGGTGGGTGCTGGAGCACTTCCGGCCACCCCAGGCCGTCCGCGACAACGCCCTCTTCTCTCTTGACCACAGCTCAACTATGTTCGTGGTCGTCGGAGGCGCGGTACTTGAGGACCACGGTGTCGGCGTCACCGACCGCGACAGCGTGAGGGTCTCCGGGGGGAGACTTGATGACCGGGGGAACATTGATGCGTATTCAGGGTATTCACGGCTCTGCTTCCGTTGCTGCTGCCATGGCGGCGGCTCCGGAGAACGGGAGCCAGGGGGCAGGCAAGGGCAGCGAGGGGTTCGGCCGGGTCGAAGGGACGACCAGCGCGAGCACGGCCGGCGGGGCGCCGCAGTCTGTGGCCGCCCCGCGCCCCACTCCGCTGAGGGTGGACGCACAGAGAAATCTGGAACACGTGCTGCGGGCAGCCCGTGAGGTCTTCGGTGAGCTGGGCTACGGCGCACCCATGGAGGACGTCGCCCGGCGGGCCCGGGTCGGCGTGGGAACCGTCTATCGACGCTTCCCGAGCAAGGAGGTACTGGTCCGGCGGATCGCAGCGGAGGAGACCTCCCGGCTCACCGAGCAGGCGCGCACGGCTCTGGGCCAGGAGCACGAACCGTGGTCGGCCCTTTCGCGCTTCCTGCGCACGTCGGTCGCCTCCGGGGCCGGCCGTCTGCTGCCGCCGCAGATACTGCGCGCGGATGGCTGGGGCGGCGACGGGGCTGTCACAGAAGGCACTTCGGCGCGGTTGCCGCAGCAGCGGCAGCCGGCGTACGGGCAGGAGGGGCAGTCCGGACTGAGGCTGGTCGGGGACGGCACATCCGCGGGCCCCGCACCTCAGGGGCAGGCGGGGCAGGGCGGTGACGGCCTCGACGGCTTCGAGGACGACTCCGGCTGTGCGGAGTTGCTCAGCGTGGTCGGCCAGATGGTTCAACGCACCCGGGATGCCGGGGAGTTGCGCGGCGATGTGACGGTCGGCGATGTGCTGCTGGTGATAGCCACCGCGGCCCCCTCGCTGCCGGATGCGGCGCAGCAGGCGGCGGCCTCGAGGCGGTTGCTCGACATACTGCTGGAAGGGCTGCGCCCGCGGCCGTAACACGCACGGCCGTAGGCACGATCGCGGGGACGGAAGGCCGGCCGCGCACGCCGAAGGCTTCGTCCGTTCAGGGTCCGTTCAGAGGTCTAACGGCCGGCTGACTCTCGACGAGCGGCCCGGGTCTCGAGGGCCTCATGGTTCTCGAGGGCGGCTTGGTCGGGTGTGTGCGCGCCGGGCTCCAGTGTGCTCCGCAGTCACCGGTCGGCAGGCGCGCCTGCCGGTGGGCGGTCGGATCTCCCAATCGGCGGCCCGGCCTCCTTCGTCCGGTGCCGTGCATCAGCACCGGCTCAACCGAGTCCGGGTGTCCGGGGCCGGACGGGGGTGGACTGGACGATCGAGGTCGTGGTCTGCCCGTGCAGAAGGAACCGGTCGAGGACTTCCTCGAAAGAGCCGACGTCCGCCGCATGGACCTTGATCAGAAAGCAGTCCTCGCCGGTGATGCGGTGGCACTCGCTGACCTGCGGCAGGCTCTGTGCGAGTTCGGCGATCTTAGGCAGCTGTCCGGGCCCGGGCCGTACGCGCACGAAGGCTGCGACCGGGTATCCGAGCGCCGCCGGGTCCACGTCCAGGCGGTAGCCGCGGATCACGCCGTCCTCCTGCAGCCTTCGCAGGCGGTCGCGGGCGGTCGGCACCGAGACCTCGATCCGGCGGGCCAGCTCGGCGGTCGGCAGGCGTGGGTCGGCGTCGAGCTCGGTCAGGATTGCCCTGTCCACAGCGTCCATCTTCATCATCGCCAAAGTGAGGGGTGATTTTCAGCGCGGATCAGAAACCGCTTCAGGCCCAGGCTTGCATTTTCGGCATGGATTCGCGCATTCATGCTTGCGATCGTGTCAGGCATGGTCAATGTCTCGCGCTTTCGTCGAGCTGCGGTGAGTGCCGGGGCCGCCGCCGGAAAGGGTGCGCCTCGGTCCGGGAACCGTTCCGCGGCGGTAAGGGCGGCCGACCGTCTGCCGCCATCCGCGTACTTCGTGACCAGCGCCGTCTTCCACTACCTCGGGCCGGCTTTCGCGGTGCTGCTGTTCGCCCGCATCGAGGTGCTGGGAGTCGCCTGGCTCCGCTGCGCCTCCGCCGCGGTCGTCTTCGCCCTCTGGCGTAGGCCGTGGCGGGTGTGGGTCGCATCCTCGTGGCGGCAACGGCGGCTGCTGCTGGCGCTGGGGACCGTGCTGGGGCTGATGAACAGCTCGTTCTATCTGGCCCTGGAGCGGCTGCCGTTGGGGACGGTGGGAGCGATCGAGTTCCTCGGGCCGGTGGTGCTCGCCGTGTCCGGGCTTCGCTCGGCACGCAACGCGTGTGCGCTGCTGATGGCCGTCGGCGGTGTCTGGCTGCTCACGGACGTGCATCTCGCGGCCGAACCACTCGGCCTGGCCTTCGCGTTCGGCAACTGTGCGCTGTTCGTGCTCTACGTGGTGCTCGGTCACCGGCTGGCCGCTGACGGAGGCGCTTCGGGCATCGACCGTCTCGGTGCGGCGATGCTCGTGGCGATGGCCGTCGTAGCTCCCGTCGGCGTGAGTGAGGCGGCGGTCGCGATCACGTCGCCGGTGCTGCTGGCGAGCGCGTTCGGGGTGGGCGTGTGCTCCTCGGTAATCCCCTACGTCTGCGATCAGCTCGCCATGTCACGTCTGCCCCGTGCGACGTTCGCGCTCATGCTCTCGCTGCTGCCGGCGACGGCGTGCCTGATCGGCTTCGTCGTGCTGACGCAGGTGCCGACGTGGCTCGAACTGACCGGTGTCGCACTGGTCGTAGCCGGAGTAGCGGTGCATCAGGAACGTGCGGCAGGCGCGTCCGCCGTTCGGCCTCCGCCCCGGACGCCCTCCGCGCCGGAGGCATCACAGACCTCTCCGCAGGCATGACGCCGTGCGCCTCAGCGGGTGGGCGGAACAACACCATGGACGGCTCAACACGATGGACGGCTCAACGGGACAGGTGCCTCACCTGGGGCTCAGCAGGTCGGCAGTTCAGCTGGACGAGCCGCCGGCGGCGTCACAGCGCGGGCCGCTTCTGGGCGGCGGGGAGCACGCCCGAGGCCACGGCACGTTGCCGGGGCGCGGCGGAACCCGTCCAGCATGTACCGCGGCGCGAGATGAGCCGACGCAGCCACAGCTCCGTCGAGACGAGGTCGGCAAGTCCGTCGAGCGGCAGGGGTTCGCCCTGGGAAGCGGCGCGGATGGCCTTCCGTACGACTCTGGCCTCGATGAGCCCGGCGTCGGCAAGCAGCGGGGAGTCGAAGAGGTCGATGAGTTCGCCAGCGGCGGTACGCAGGCCCGCGCGCACAGAGGCTGCCTGGTAAGCGTGGGACGGGGTGCCCCAGCCCGGTGGCACGTCGTGCACGCCGGCTCCCGCGAGCACCGCACGCAGCACCGACGCCCGGGCGCCCGGTTTGACGCGCAGCGCCTCGGGGAGGTCCCGGCAGGCCCTGACGACCTGGTTGTCGTAGAAGGGCGCGTGGAGCCGCTGGTTGCGGATCTCGGCGGCCTGTTCGAGGACGCGGTGGTCCGAGGCCTGGCGCGCGAGGGCGGCGCGGGCGCGGCGCTCGCCGGGGCGCTCGACGGTCGGCCGGAGCCGGGCCGCGGCCTCGAGCCGCGCGGAGACCTCGGCGAGCGCCTCCCCCGTCAGCCATCGGGCGGCCGGACCTGGACGGCACCACGTGAGAGCGGCGACGGAGGATCCGACGGCGCCCTCGCTGCCGTAGCCGCCGGCGCCGCCGAAGACGCCGAGATCGGCAAAACCTTTCCCCGTGTCCGCGGCCGCGTCATTTCCGGAGCCCGCTCCTGAGCCGCTTCCGGCGCCACGCCCCTGACCGGTGCCGTTCCGTCCGGCGCTGTTGCGCCCGGTTCCGTTCCGGGACGAGCCGCCGGCACGCAGCCGCTCGGCGGTGCTGATGACGCCGTCCCGGTACTGGGTACGCGCAAGCTTGCGGGCCGCTCTGTAGACCGTCCACGGCACCAGCACCGACCGCCCCGGCGGTACGTCCTCCGCCCGTGCCAACGCCGCGACGGGCCGCAGGAGATGACGTCGGCGGCGGTCCATCAGCAGGTCGGCGAGGCGCGCGGGGTGGGCGTCGATGACCTGGCGGGCGCCGTATCCGACGAAGTGGTCAGAACTGCCGACGGCCAGCCGCTGACGGTGCCGTCCCGCGACCACCAGAGACGGTCCGGGCTCGTCCGTGAGGGGCCCGTCCAGGTCGGCGTACGGCAGGGCCTCTTCACCTGCCGCGACGACGACATGGTGCAGCCGCGGATTCTCCGCGATGCTGCGCGCACGCTCGAGCTCGGCGGCGGCCGAGCCGTCCGAACCGGTGCTGGTGGCAAGGTCGTTGAAGGTCACCGCGAGCAGCCGCGCGCCTCCTTCCGAGCCGTCCAGCGTGCCGTGGACGGTGCCCGGCACGCCGGGCAGCCCCGCGGCCAGGAGCGCGAGGGTGCCGGAGGCCGGTCCGCCGGACAGGTCGGCACCCACGCCGGGGGCGGGGCCACCGCGTGCCGCGCGCCTGTCGGCCGGGCCCATGCCGGGAACCGGGCCGGGGTCGCGGCCGTCCGTGCCGTTCGCGGTCCGGCCGTTGCGGGTACCGGAGGCGCCTCGCGACGAACCGCCGTGCCCGGCACCGGAGTTGCCGTAAGCGGCGCGTTCATGGGGATGGGGGCGCGGGTGGGGATGCGTGTCGCTTCCGTAGGCATCGTGCAGGTACTCGTCGTCGTGCCCGTGGACGCCGCCGGGGCGGGCGTTGTCGCTCAACGCCCCCTCGGCGTAAGCCCGTTCGCCGTACCCCTCGTCCGCGTAGGCAGCCCCCGGGTAGGAACCGCCGGGGTACGCACCGCCGTTCCCGTACCCGTTGCCGTACGTGTCGCTGTTCCCGTAGCTGTCGCCGCCGCCGAACACGGCGCCGTCGCCGTACGCGCCGCGGCTGCCGGGCATCACATCGCTGCCGTACGTGCCGTAACTCCCGTACGTGCCGCCGCCGCCGGCTCCGTAGCCGTAGCCCATGTCGCTCTCCGACGCGTGCCGCGGGGCCGCCAGCCGGGCACGTACCGCTTCGACCAGCGCGTCGCGCACCCGCGCCACGGCGGTCTCCGGGTCGACGGGCGGAGGGGCGGAGACGACGAGCGACGACGCGGGTTCGTAGCTCGTGATCTCGCGGCTGCCCTCGCGCAGGATCAGCGCATGTCCCGGTGGTACGCGCCGCACCCCTTCGTAGGGGGTGCCGTCCCCGAGCGCCTCGGGAGCGTCGGGGCAGGCGAGCAGCGCGCCGAGGTGCCCGACGTCGAGCTGTGCCTCGGTGAGGTCGGCGAGCGGCAGGGCCGCGGTGGCGTAGGCGGTGCCGCCGTCCCACGGAGTGTGGAAGACGGGCCGGGCTCCCGCGAGATCGGCGGCGATGGTGAGCCGGCGGCCGACGTAGGCGACGGCTGTGTAACTGCCGGGCCAGGCAGTCAGATGGCGGTACGCACCGCCGCGTGCGGCGGACAGGCCCAGGCGCAGTTCTTCGTCGCTGGCGCCGCAACACCCGAAGACGGCAATGCGGTTGGCGGCGTCGGCCTCGATGACGCGGACCTCGTCCGGACGCCAGTCCCCCACGGCCCAGAGGGGGTCGGGGTCACTCCACAGCAACTGTGCGCCCACCGGCTCCAGCGAGCCGGGCGCGTACCGTCCGCGTCCAGGAGCGGCGCTGCTCCATCCCACCAACCACCGCATCGCCGCCCGCCTCCGCTGCCTGAGTGACGCCGTCGGGGTGTGCGCGCCCTCCCTGCCTCCTCCGGCGGGGAGGGCCCTTCCCCTGCCTCCGACAGGGATGCCCCATTGCTGCCCTGCGGCCATGTTGCCACGAGAAGGGTGCACGAGAGGCGCGAAAGGGGCGCATATCTGCCCTCAACGCGCCGCCTGTGAAAGTGGGTTGCAAGGTTCGTGCGCCGGGTCGCGGGGCGGTTCCGGTGGAAGGCGGCCGGGCATCCCGGCACGGGCGGAGGGCAGGCATATACCGCTGGCGTCGGCTTGCGGCACCGCACGGCTGACCGATGTTATTCGGCCAAGTATGAGAGCGGGGTTGCCCGTTGACGGGGCCCCGGAGCGGGTTCGGGTGCCCCTGGATTCCTACGCCCCGTGTTCACCGCGCTCGTACGAACGTGCGGAACCGGTACCGGCGCGGACGATGGGGAGACCCTCTCAGACGCGGTCACAGCGTCTCCATGAGCAAGTCGAGAGGAAGTGAGGCGCCGGCGCGAGCGACGGCGTTCCGGAGGGCCGCGCCGACTTCCCTGCGAGGCGACCGAGATCGTCGATGACGCGCACACGGAGTCGCCACATCTCGAAGGTCACGGCAGGCACGGGCAGCGCAGCAGGACGGCGGGAGAAGCCCGGAAGGCACGGGCAACAGGCCTGCGGGCGCGCGCCGTGCACGCGGTGAGAGCCTCCGGCGGGGTCCGCCGGCCCGGGAAGGCTTCTCCAACTTCCCGGGCCGGACCGCCGCCCGCGGGGAATGGGGCGACGGTTTCCCCCAGCCCGCTGGTCCAGTTCAGCGGGCCGACCCACGCATTTCTCATGGAACCTCCCGCCCGCCCGTCCTCACAGGCGCATGAGCGGGCGCACGACCACACACCCGGAGCACGGGCAAACCCCCGGAACCACCGTTGTCCGACGACTTCTCCACATGGATTTCGGACGGCTCCTGCGCGCCGCAAGAACGCTGGCACGTGCCGCACGCACGTACGCGCCCAACGGCAGGCGCACGCATGCACATCGGGACAAGCGGTGACACACCCGGCCGCACGAAGACACTCCCACGGATTCGGCGGCCGCACGCGCTCCGCCCGTCCGCCGTCCACGGGCCCCTGCACGCCCCGTCGGGCCGAACGCCGCCGACCGGACATCCGCCCGCCCGCCGGCAGTTGCCGCCGCCGTATCCGGCGACAGGCAGTACACAACCGCGCGCCGGTCCACGCCGCCCCGTGCCGCCCTGCGCACGGACACGAATCCCGCCATCCCACCGGGCGCCTCTTAACGGTAGGGATCCGGCGAACTACGCTAAGTCTTCAGTGCGTTCCAGCGTCGTGCCTGCCGCACAGGTCAGGTCCGGCGGTCGAGGGACGCATCCCGCGCCTCTCGCGCGGGTAGCAGGTGTCTTGCCGCCGGTTCGCACCGGCCGGCGGGGCGGCCGTCGGTGTGTGTCAGGGGTGTGCGCGCATGTCCAGGGAGCCACGCGGGCCGAATGAGAAACTCGGCACCGTTCTCGCCCTCGCAGGAATCAGCAACGCCGGACTCGCCCGCAGGGTCAACGACTTGGGTGCCCAGCGCGGTCTGACGCTCCGCTACGACAAGACGTCCGTCGCCCGCTGGGTCTCCAAGGGGATGGTCCCGCAGGGTGCCGCGCCGCACCTGATCGCCGCGGCGATCGGGAGCAAGCTCGGCCGCCCGGTGCCGCTGCACGAGATCGGTCTCGCCGACGCCGACCCCGCGCCTGAGGTCGGTCTCGCCTTCCCGCGCGACGTACGGGCGGCCGTGAAGGCCGCCACCGACCTCTACCGTCTGGATCTGCACGGCGGCCGCCGCGGCGGAGGCGGCATCTGGCAGTCGCTCGCGGGGTCCTTCGCGGTCAGCGCGTACGCGACGCCCGCGTCCCGCTGGCTGATAACCCCGGCCGACAGCTCGGTCGCCCGCGACCCGGAGACCGCCGCCGCGTCGGGAACGGGAGGCGGCGCCGGAGCCGACGGCGCCGCCAACGGCCCTGACAGTGCCGGTGATTCGGAACCCGCGTCGCCGCTGCGCGTCGGGCACACCGATGTCGCGAAGCTGCGCGAGGCCGCCGACGAGGCCCGCCGCTGGGACTCCAAATACGGCGGCGGCGACTGGCGTTCGTCGATGGTGCCGGAGTGCCTGCGCGTGGACGCGGCACCATTACTCCTCGGCGCGTACACCGACGAGGTCGGCCGTTCCCTCTTCGGCGCGACGTCCGAACTCACGCGCCTCGCAGGCTGGATGGCCTTCGACACCGGGCAGCAGGAGGCGGCACAGCGGTACTACATCCAGGCCCTGCGGCTCGCCCGGGCCGCCGCCGACGTCCCCCTCGGCGGTTACGTACTGGCCTCCATGTCCCTCCAGGCGACCTACCGAGGCTTCGCCGACGAGGGCGTCGACCTCGCGCAGGCAGCCGTGGAACGCAACCGCGGCCTTGCCACCGCACGCACCATGAGCTTCTTCCGCCTCGTCGAGGCCCGCGCCCACGCCAAGGCCGACGACTCGCACGCCTGCGGTGCCGCCCTGTCCGCGGCGGAGAGCTGGCTGGAACGGGCGCGCGAAGGCGACGCCGACCCCTCCTGGCTGGACTTCTACTCCTACGACCGCCTCGCCGCCGACGCCGCCGAGTGCTACCGCGACCTGAAGGCACCGCGTCAGGTGCGCCGCTTCACGGAGAAGGCCCTCTCGAAGCCGACGGAGGAGTTCGTACGGTCGCACGGCCTGCGCCTGGTCGTATCGGCGGTCGCCGAGCTGGAGTCGGGCAATCTGGACGCGGCGTGCGCGGCCGGAGCCCGCGCGGTCGAGGTGGCGGGCCGCATCTCGTCGGCGCGCACCACCGAGTACGTACGCGACTTGCTGAACCGGCTCGAACCGTACGGGGACGAGCCACGCGTGGCGGAGCTGAGGGAGCAGGCGCGTCCGCTGCTGGCCGCACCGGCGTGAGAACGGGCCCCGGGTGCGGGTACTGCCTGAGCGGGGGTGGCGCCCGGCGGGGCGCGATGACATCGTGACCTGCGTCGCAGCACGTTGTCAGTGGTGCGGTTCATGATGGATGACGTGCCCGCCCACACGTCCCCGATGAGCAAACCGCACCCGCACGACACGTCCAGCGTCTCCAGCACCACCCCGGGGAGAGCCATGCAGAAGCCGGCGCCCGCGACGCCCGGCGGCTCCCGCCGTGCCCGTTCACGCCGGGGCGGCTCCCGCCCCGGCTACGACTGCGACGTCGTGATCGTCGGCGGCGGCATCGTCGGCCTCTCCACCGCCTACGCGATCACCCGCGCCTCGCCGGGCACGCGCGTCGTCGTCCTGGAGAAGGAGCCCGGACCGGCCCGGCATCAGACGGGGCGGAACAGCGGCGTCATCCACAGCGGGATCTACTACAGACCCGGTTCGCTCAAGGCCCGGTTCGCCGTGGAGGGCGCGGCGGAGATGGTCGCCTTCTGCGCCGAGTACGGCATTCCGCACGAGGTGACGGGCAAGCTCATCGTCGCCACGGAGCGCGAGGAGCTGCCCCGGCTGCACGCGCTGATCCAGCGCGGCAGACAACACGGCATCCCCGTACGAGAGTTGGGCCCCGCGCAGATCACCGAGCGGGAGCCGCACGTGCGCGGCCTGGCCGCGATCCACGTCGGCACGACCGGCGTGTGCGACTTCGGCGCGGTGGCCGCGCAGCTGGCACGCCTCGCGCGCGACGGCGGCGCCGAGATCCGCTACGGCTCGCAGGTCACGGCCGTACAGCGGCGCCCCGGCGCCGGCGTGGCCCTCCGGGTGGAAGCCCAAGGCGCCGCCGCCGGCTCCGCGGGGCGCCCACCGGCCTCCTCCGTCGTACGGGCCCGCGCCATGGTCAACTGCGCGGGCCTGCACTGCGCGGCGGTCGCGCAGCTGACCGGTGACGAACCGGCGGCGCGCATCGTGCCCTTCCGCGGCGAGTACTTCGAACTGGAGCGTGCACGCGAGGACTTGGTGCGCGGCCTGGTGTACCCCGTGCCCGACCCGGCCTTCCCCTTCCTGGGCGTCCACCTCACGCGCGGCGTCCACGGTGGCGTCCATCTCGGCCCGAACGCCGTGCCCGCCCTGGCGCTGGAGGGCTACGACTGGGGCACGGTCCGCCCACGCGAGCTCGCCGGCGTCCTCACCCACCCCGGCACGTGGCACATGGCGCGTCGCCACTGGCGTTACGGCGCCGGGGAGTTGCGCCGCTCCCTCTCCAAGCGCGCATTCACGAGAGCGGTGCAGCGGCTGCTCCCCGAGGTTTCCGAGAGCGACCTGGTCCGGGCACCCGCCGGAGTGCGGGCGCAGGCGGTGCTGCACGACGGGACCCTCGTCGACGACTTCCTGATCACCGAGGGCCCGCACGCGGTGCACGTCCTCAACGCCCCCTCCCCGGCGGCGACGGCATCGCTGCCCATCGGCCGCGAGGTGGCCGCACGCGCGCTCAGCGCCCTGAAGGCACTGGAGGCGGCGGCCCGCTGAGCCCCCCGACCGGGTCGGCACGGCGGGACGCGCGGACGCGAGCAGCCGGAGCCCCGAGCCCTGTGGCGGGGAGCGGGTGACGCGGAAGTGCCGCGCTCCCGGTGGCCGGGGGCGGGGGCCAGAGGACGGCAGCCCGGGGGACGGCCCGGGGCCAGAGGGCGGCAGCCCGGGGGTTGCGGGACGGCGGCCCGGGACGGGAAGAACGGGAGCCCAGCTCAGGGCCGTGCGCCACGCCCTTACAGTGGACGTACTGTGCCTGAGAAGCCTGAGAAACCTGCCATGTTCCCGGACGGCAGCGGCCCTTCGGCCGACCCGGCCGGGTCGCATCACGAGCGCCGCATCCGGAGTTTCCAGCCCCGCCGCAGCCGCGTCACGGCGGGGCAGCGAGCGGCGCTGCGCCGGCTCTGGCCGAAGTGGGGCTTCGACATCGACGGTCGGCACCGCATCGACCTGGCCGAGCTGTTCTCCGACGCCGCCGGCTCGGAGACACCGGAGACACCGGCGAGGCCGGGAACACCGGAGACCTCCGCGGAGCTGCCCGGTCAGCAGCGGCGTGAAGAGCGTCCCGTCGTCCTGGAGATCGGCTTCGGCATGGGTGAGGCGACGGCCGAGATGGCCGCCGCGGAACCGGACACCGACCTCCTCGCCGTGGACGTGCACACCCCCGGCCAGGGCAACCTGCTGCGCCTCGCCGAGGAGCGCGGGCTGACCAACATCCGCGTCGGGAACGGCGATGCGATCATCCTGCTCCGCGAGATGCTCGCGCCCGAGTGCCTCTCCGGCCTCCGCGTCTACTTCCCCGACCCGTGGCCCAAGAAGCGCCACCACAAACGGCGCCTGATCCAGCACGAGTTCCTCGATCTCGCGGCGGGTCCCCTGCGTTCGGGCGCGCTCGTGCACTGCGCGACGGACTGGGAGCCGTACGCCGAGCAGATGCTCGACGTCTTCTCCGGTCACCCCTCGTACGAGAACACCCAGCTCGACGGCGGTTTCGCGCCACGTCCGGCGATCCGCCCCCGTACGCGCTTCGAGGGCCAGGGCCTGGAGAAGGGTCACAAGGTGCGCGACCTGCTCTTCCGGCGCGTCTGAACCAGCCCGGGACACGGTGCAGGGCAGGGCACGTGCTGCCCTGCCCTGCACCTTCCGTTCCTGTTGTCGCCGTTCCCTGCACGGGACTTGCCGGCTCCATTCCGGTCCTTGCCGGGTCCATGCCGGTCCCTTGCCGGGCCCGGATCAGGTCCTTGCCAGGTCGTTGGGGTCGCTCGTCAGGCGGCCGCCCCGCCGGAGCCGTAGGCCGTCGAATCGTCGATTCCCTCGACCTCGATGCGCTCCTTGCGGACCGTCCCGCGGACGGTCTCCTGGCGGACGTGCTCCTCGGTGACCAGGCGGATCCGCTCGACGGGCACCGCCTCGACCTCCGTGACGGGACGCTCGTCGTGGAGGATGACCTCGTAGCTGTCCTCCGAGATCTCGGGCCCGCTCATCGCGGCTTCCCGGTTGGCGTCCGTGATGGGCTCACGCTCGAGACGCACCTCTTCGTGGCGCACCGGAACGGCCTGCTCCACCTCCTCCGTGACGACGTACTTCAGCAGGCGCGCACGGCCCGTCTCGTACCGCTGGGTGCCGACGTGCAGATGCTCCTCGGAGCGCGTCATGGCATCCTGCTCGGTCGCATAGGCGGACGTCGGCGCCGCACCGGCACCTGCCGCTTCGCCCGCGTAGGGCGTCGCACCGGTGGAAGCCTCTCCTGCCGCCCCGGTGGCTCCCGCGACTCCGGCTGCGCCCGCCGCGCCGGCGGCCGCACCGGCCTCAGGAGCCTCGGCCGTCCGGGTACCGGCGCCTGCGGCCGTGCCCTGGGCCTCTCCTCCTGCTTCGGGTGCCGCCTGCGACCCGTCCCATGCCAGGCCGTAGAAGCTGTAGAGCTCGCGCTCCTGCTGCTCCGTGAGACGGCCCCTGGAGACGTCCATGTGGGGCGCTTCCTTCACCTTCGTCCTGCGGAAGGGCACCTCGATGTTGTCCCCGACGACGCGGCCCTCATGGATCGGTACGAACGTCTCCTGAGTGCCGAAGAGACCCGTACGGACCGTGGCCCACTCCGGCTCGCCCGTGCGTTCGTCCAGGAACACGTGACGTGCTTCGCCGATCTTCTTTCCGTCGGGGTCGTAGATCATGTGATCCACCACTGCCGGGATCTGCTCCTGGGAGATCATGAAGGCCTCCTACTCCCAATGGCGTATGGCTCCACTTCCAGCCAAACTCGGCCCGCAGTCGCGTGCACACCCGTACCAGAACATCCAGGGGCAAATCAGGCCAAACGGGTGAACGAGCGGCCTCCCTTCCGTTGCCGACAGCCCTGTTCACAGGCCCTGTCCGTCAATCCGGGGCACTCAGCTACAGGCCGTCGCCTGCCTCGTTACTGTCGAGTGGTGGACGACGAACCCTCCGGCGCGCGCGACGCGCCCCCGCATGCGCAGGCCCCCTCCGCAGAGCGGCACGACGCGGCAGGCACGGACCCGCCCACGCAGGACCGCGGCGCCACGGGCCAGGACGCGGCGCGGTCGGCCGACGCGAGAGAGGCGCAGGGCTCCGCGCAGACGCCGGAACCCTCAGCCGGAACGGCAGCGGCACAGGGGACGGACGCGGCGGACTCCCGCCCGGCAGGCAGCCCGTACACCCCGGGCCCCGTCCCACCACAGCAACCCCCGGCACAGGCACAGGCACAGGCACAGGCACAGGCACAGGCACCGGCACAGGCACAACCTCCCGCCTCGCAGCCCGCCCCGCCCTCGACGCCGCAGCCACAGACGCAAGCACAGCCGTACGGCGGCCCGCCCCCGCATGCGGCCCCGCAGCACCAGCCGTACGCGCACCCGTACGGCCCGCCCCAGCCGCATCCGCCGTCCCAACCGCCCACGCAGCAGCCGCAACCGCAGCTCCAGCCACAGCCCCACACGCACCCCGTCCCGGCCTGGGACCGGCAGCCCCAGTTCCCGGCGATGCCCGCCTCCCCCGCCGAGTGGCGCTACCGCGTGCCGGCGACGCCCTCGTGGTGGAGCCGTCACCGCCGCACGCTGCGCGCTCTCGCGCTCGTCGCGCTGCTCGCGCTCTGCGGCCTGATCATCCTCGGCATCGTTCGGCAGCAGACAGGCACGCTCGGGCTCCTCGTCGGCCTCGGTCTGGCCGTCCTGCCGGTGCCTCTGCTCGTCTCCGCTTTCCGCTGGATCGACGGCGTCGAGCCGACGCCCTGGCGCAACCATCTCTTCGCCTTCGCATGGGGAGCGTTCGCCGCGACCCTGGTCGCGCTCCTCGCCAACAGCCTCGCCGCCAACTGGCTCATCACGTCCTTCGCCGACGCCGACGCGCAGTCCCGTGCGGATGTACTGGGTTCCGCCGTCATCGCCCCGGTCGTCGAGGAGACCGCCAAGGGTGCGGCCATCCTGCTGCTCTTCCTCTTCCGCAGACGGCACTTCAACGGCGTCATATCCGGCATCGCCCTCGCCGGCATCACCGCAACCGGCTTCGCCTTCACCGAGAACGTGCTCTACCTGGGCACCGCCTTCGGCGAGGACCAACTCCTGGGCCCCGACGCGCTGCACGAGTCTGTGACCGCCATGACGTTCTTCATCCGCATCATCGTCGCCCCGTTCGCGCACCCGCTCTTCACCACTCTGACCGGCATCGCCTTCGGCATCGTCGCAGCGCTGCCGAGCCTCCGACGGACACTGCGCATCCTCATCCCGGTCCTCGGGCTGCTGACCGCGTCGCTGCTGCACGCGATCTGGAACGGCTCCGCGTCCCTGCCCGACTTCACGTTCCTGTTCGTCTACGCCCTCTTCATGATTCCGGTCTTCACGGCGCTCACATGGCTGGCCATCTGGTCGCGGCGGCTGGAGCTGCGCACCGTGCGCGACACCCTTCCCGCGTACGCCGCGGCCGGCTGGTTCGAGGCACCGGAACCGTGGGGCCTGGCCTCCATGCGGGCGCGCACGATGGCCCGTACGCTCGCCCGGCGAAGGCACGGGCCGACGGGCGCCCGCACCGTCGCCGAATACCAGCACTTCGCGACGTCGCTGGCGCTGCTGCGGGCCCGCGCCCACCACGGGACGCCCGCACCCGACTTCCACGCACGCGAGCAGGAACTCCTGCACCACCTCTGGCACCGGCACGGCGTCGCCGGGCCTGCGACGGCCTCGGCCGCGATCAACCTCAACCGCTACCGTCCGCCCCGGCCCCCGGGTTGGGGAGGACCGCCCGCGGGTGCGCCTGGCCGCCCGCCCGGGGGCGGCGGTACGGCGCCGCACGGGCCGCTCCAGTTCCCGGCCCGTTGACGGGGGTCGGTGCCGGGGCTCGTTTGCCGGGCCGGCGACTGCCTTCGGGCTTCAACTGCACGGAGGGGCCGAGGGCAGGTCCCGTAACGAGGGCCGTGTGAACGGACGGCGCCGACAGCGTAGTTCGGCATGGGACCGGCAAAGGGACGGCGGACAAACCCGGCTCAAGTTGTCCAAGTTCGCCCATTCATACACCCGTTGCATCGACTAGCACATACTTGCGGGGACCTCGTATCGCTGCCAGCATGCCCCCATTGGTACGGGAGTGGCAGCAGAGGGTTGGGGGCGGTCGTGCAACTGACCGACTTGGTGGCCGCCCAGAAGCAGGTCCGTGAGGAAGCCGCCGCCGGAGGGCCCGAGTTCGCCGCCTTCCTCCGGGGCATCCGCCTGCGCACTCTGCTCGTACCGATGGACGACCAAGGCGGCATCTGGTCCGCCGACGTCGAAGGAATCCGCTGGCTTCTCGCCTTCTCCGACGAGAAGGTCCTGGCCGCCTTCGCGAAGAACGGAAGCGACGCCGACATCGGCATGCGGCAGCCCGGCACCTCCGAGACGGACGGCAAGCAGACCTGGGACCACCGCAAGGTCATGGGCTGGAAGCTCCTGGACTTCGTAGTACCCGCGGCCGGCCGGCCATGCGGCGTCGCACTCGACGCCGGCACCGGCGACGGCAAGGTGCTGCCGCCAGTGGCGGGCGTCGTCCCGGACAGCGCGACGACGGAGGCGTACGCCGCCAACGGAGGCCGCGGCAGGCGTCGTTGAGGGGCTTCTTCCAGGGGCTTGGTGCGCAGAGCCTCGGCCTACGGCCCGTACGGGGGCGACGGCCACCTCGCTGCCCTGACCCCGCCTGACCCGCCTCGACGAACCACTCGCGTCCGAGCAGCAACTCGAACCCCGGCGCCGGCAGCCGCACGAGGGCCCGCATCACCGGCGCGATCCTGCCCGTGCCCTCCACCTGACTGCCGCGCGCGGTGCGCACCTGCCGCCGGGCAGGCGCCGCTTGTTTCCGGCGGGCACACCGCCGTACGTCGATCGCGTGAGTGATTTCCGAGGGGAACAGTAGATCCCGCTCGCCAACTCGGGGCCGTAGCGCAGTGGGCATGGAAGGCGACGAGGGTGGGCATGGAGTCACCCTGAAGCACGCCGCCTCCACGCCCAACTGCTCATGGGCCTTTTCAAGCCCGCTCGGTCGAGCGGCGATCTGACCATCGAGAGCGGTGCTGTCGAACATAGGTCAGCCGAATCGCGTGCCCCTCCTCGCGGCGAAGAACCGCCACGACCTCACCCTGAATCGTGTCGAGGACCGACCAGTCGTCCTGAATCTGCAAAACACCCCGGTCAAAGCGAACGTGACAAGTCGGGCATAGGCAAAGTACGTTACCCAGTTCATCCGGTCCCTCGTGCGGCTTACCCAAGGCCTGGATATGCGCCGCCTCGCTATACGTTTTACCTGAAGGCGACACAACGATTTGGGCCGAGCAGATCTGACACGTGCCCTCATACATGTCTTTGACCTGTCGGACGACTGCGGAGTCCCGGGCAAGTCCTTGCCTTGTAATGTAACGACGGGCTTGTGCTTCAAGGTCAGTATCGCCCTCAACCTTCGGCGATGCCGGGATTCGAGGAATCTGCTCACCGGGGGTGACCTTACGAAGCTCAAACCGGCAAATCTGAAGCCCGGCCCTACCTATGTCGGTCCAGAAATCAGCGACTCGGTAGAGACCACGGTATTCGTAGCCGCCAGTCACTCTCTTACGGCGACCTCCGCGAATCTCAAGCCCTTCGATCACTCGCACCGGCTTCCCCAGGGCAGCTGTAAGCACCAGGCCTGCATTCCCGGGCGAGTCCCAGGATTGATCTTCTACAAGTTCATTGTCCTCCTGCTTTCCCTCGCCGGTGTACAGGATGACCTCACCCTCGTCGACGTCATCGACGTAGCCACCCGAAAGCACTATGGAGTCGGTTCCTTTTTCTGCCGAACCGGATATTCCGCGCCCCGGCCTCCTGTGCAGTCCGTGCTCGTACAACGCTGCATGACTCGGAAACCAGTCACCCTCAGTAACACCTTCGGGCTCACCGAACGAAACAGGCTTGGAAGAGTTGACCATCCACCAACGCTGTCAATGCCACATTGACTGCAGCACACAGGACAATCACGCTTGGCTAACGCCACATCAACTCATGGGCCGTGCAGGCAAGTTGACCTATCGCCGAGTAGGCAGAGGCGCCATGTGCCACTGAGCCTCTTCTCAACCGCAGCTCGCGCAGGCCACATCAAGGGAGAGGTCGACGGCCTGGACGACTGCGGTGAGGCGAAAGGTACTGGGGGCTGGGGGTGGTTGGTGGGGTGAAGAAATCAGTCGCACGCCCGCGAGGTGAGCGTTAACTTCCATCTGAGGACGGCGAGGTGGGGCACGGCCGCGAAGGGGGCAGACGTGGAGACTGAGTCAGTGCAGGCCGATCGTTTGGCATTGCTGCTCGACCAGTTCGACCACGCCAGGGAAATGGCCCAGGTGCGGCTGAGGGGGCTCAGCGACGAGGAGTACCTGTGGGAGCCGGTACCCGAGTGCTGGTCCATCCGGCCCCGGGGCGAGGCGACGACGCCCAGGGCGTTCGGGCCTGGAGAGTGGGTGCTCGACTTGGGCGCCCCGGACATCCCGGCAAGTGAGTACGCCGAGGTGGGCCGACAGGCCGCCAGCGGCATGTCGGTCGCCAAGATCGCAGAGGACTGGAGTGTGAGTGTCGAGCGAGTCGAGCAGGTCCTCGCCCACACCGGCACACCGGAGCCTGACGAAGCGCCGGTCACGACCATCGCGTGGCGGCTGGGGCACTTGCACTTCTGTTTCGCAGGCAGTTGGGAGTGGACATTCGGCGAGCGGCAGCAGGAGCCAAAGCTGCTGGTCGACTTCGCCCCCTCCGCGTCCTTGGCACTCGAGCGGTTCTGGGCACTGATCGACCGCTGGCGTGAGAGCGTCGCAGCCGTCTCCGACGAACAGCTCAACACGGTCGGCTTCTCGCAATACCCATACGGCTCCGACTCCGACGAGCCATACATCAGTGTTCTGTCGGGCGCCAACCTTGAGTTCATTCACCATATGGCCGAGATCGCGTTGCTCCGCGACCTGTGGCAGGCCCGGTTCAGCACAGGCGGCTAGGCTCCAGGCACGCTGCGCGTAAATGATTCCGACCAGGGCGCCGCTCTCACTGGCTTGTGGAGCGAGTGAGTGACTGCACGACAGCCGTAACTGCCGGTCGGTCCTGGTCCAGCCAGTCAACTTCGAAGGCCGCCGCGGCCGTTAGCCACCGCACTTCGTCATGGTCCTGGAGCGGCCGGGGTTCGCCCTTCAACAAGCGCACACGCCAGACGTGCAGGACAAGTCCCGGCTGAAGAGGCCATTCTCCGGGCAGGCGCTCCAGAGGTTCGACCTCAATCCCCAATTCCTCGCGTAGTTCCCGGACCAGTGCCTGAGCCGGTGTCTCGCCGTGCTCGACCTTGCCACCTGGCAGTTCCCAGCGTCCTGCGAGGGACGGCGGAGCAGTTCGTCTGGCGCCGAGCAACTTCCCCTGGTCGCACACGGCGCCCCCGACCACCACTCGCGGTGCTTCTGCCTTGTCCATGCTCGGAACCTACTGCTTCATGGTGAGCAGCTTCAGTTCATGTGCCCAGCTCACACCACACCGTCTTGCTGTCCGCCCTTCGCTCCACGCCCCACCCGTGCGTCAGCGCGTCGAGGAGAGCGAGCCCCCGGCCCGACTCGGCTTCGTCCGGAGCCCGTTGGAGGACCGGAGGCGCACCCGGTGCCGGATCCGTAAGGCTGAGACGCGGGCGTGGGCCGGCCATGGAGGCGTGAAGGGTGACCGGGGTGCCCGGGCCGACGTGGACGATGGCGTTGGTGAGGAGTTCGCTGACGCACAGTCGGGCTGTGTCGGCGAGTTCGGGAAGGCCCCACAGCTCGAAGTAGGCGCCGATGCGGTGGCGTACGGGCGAGAGAGCTTCAGGCTCCGCGAGGAGCGGGATCGTCAGGGTGACGCAGCACCTGCGGGTCAGGTGCTGCCGTTCGAGCTCCGCGAGGGCGGGGCGTTCTTCGCCGCCGGTCATCGGTCCACAGCCTTTCGGTGCGCTCTCGGGCGCCGCGAACTCCTGTGTGGCGTATGCCCCGTCGGTCCCGTAACCGTACGTGCCGTAGCTGTCGTACGCGCCGTAGGTGTCAGCCGGCTGTGATGCGTACGAGTCGTACTGGCCGTAGCTGCCGGTCTGCTCGAAGAAGTCGAAGCTACCGGGCTGTTGGTGCGGGCCATCGTTGCCGTAGGGGCCGTATTCGCCGTGTCTGTCGGACTCTTCGTCGTCCAGGTACGGGTCGTACGTGCCCTCGGGGGCATGCCTGTTGGACGCCACGGGGGCCGTTCTCCTTTCCTTCCTTCTCGCCTACCGGGTTAGCTGACGGGTTCGGAGCAGGAAGGTCTCCTACGAACTGCCCGCCCGTGGGCGGAACTTGCCGATTCACCCCAGTCCCTGCCGTGTGGCAGGGGGTGGTTCCCCGGTTCCCTTGGTGCAGCGATATCGAGTTGTGGCTCGGGGTGGTGCACTTTCAGGATTCGGCGACGGCGCACGGAGCCGTCTCTCGTGACGGCAGTGACGACCGCGCTGCGTTATGGAACGTTAATAGAGCCGCCGCTGAGATTCCAAGCGGTTCCAGTGAGATTTGTAGCTCCATGACATGCGGATTCCTGGACAGTAAGGGCTAATTGGGGCACTTGCTCACTCTGCACCGCGCGTGTGGTCGCTGTGCGTGACCGGTGAACCAATCGTGACGGGGCAGTGCCCCCGCCCCCTCAAGGGGGGAGAGCATCGAGCGGAACGACCGACGGAACGCCTCAGCAGGAGCGGCAGCGACAGAGCGAGGCGCCGCACGGCCACGGAGGCACCGACGGCATCGCTCTGCGAGCGCGGCGTGCCGACCCGGCGGAGGGGGCCCGCCCGACCGGCCCATCGGACGGACCGGCCACCAGCCACGCCCTGGATGTCACGGTTTGTTCGGCTTGCTGACGGGAACCGGGCTGTATGTCCTATTCACAGAAGCTGCTTGCCTGCGCCAGCGCCCTGCGCGCCGTGCTGCCCGACTCCGAGCGGCAGGGACGCGTACTCGCCGCCATCGAGAGAACCGAGCAGGACACCCGGCTGGACCCCCCGGTCCAGGGACTCCAGCGGGCCGTGCACGCACTCCCCCTCAGTGACGAGGACCGCGACGTACTGCACGGCCACTGGCTCGGCCACCCCCTTCATCCGGCGCTCGTCCAGGTCCCGCTCGGCACCTGGTTCTCGGCCGCCGTCCTGGACCTGATTCCGGGCAAGCGCCGGCATTACGCGCCGGCGGTGCTGATCGCCACGGGGCTCGTCGCCGCCGTGCCCGCCGCCGTAACCGGGTGGGTCGACTGGGCTGAGCTGCGCAAACCGCAGATGCGCGTCGGTCTGCTGCACGCGGTCGCCAATTCCGCCGGGGTGATCCTCTACGCCTACTCGCTGGGTGCGCGCGTGCGGGGCCACACCGTGCGCGGGCGGGCCTTCGGTTACGCCGGGCTCACGGCCGTGGCGGTCGGCGGCGCGCTCGGCGGTCACCTGGCCTACCGGCAGGCGGCGGCCGTCAACCACGCCGAGGACATCCCGGTGCGTACGGAGCCCGGCTGGCACGCGCTGGGCGCGGTCGCGGACTTCCCCGTCGGGAAGGCGGTGCGGCGGATCGTCGGAGAGACGCCGGTTCTGGTGGTGCGGGCGACCGGCAACACGGTGCACGTCCTGGCCGACCGGTGCAGCCACATGGCGGGACCGCTCTCGCAGGGAGAACTCGTCGACGGGTGTGTCCGCTGCCCCTGGCACGGCAGCGTCTTCCGGCTCTCGGACGGCTGGAACGTGAGCGGACCCGCGACGTCCCCCCAGCCCGTCTTCGAGACGCGGCACGTGGACGGACTGGTTGAGGCGCGCCTCGCCTGAACCGCTGGTGCGTCACCGTCCCGTCGATCACCCGCACGGGACGCCTGGGCCTGTCCGACGGACAGCCCCAAGCCGCATCGGCACCTGTGGCAGAGACGGGCGAAGACCGAGCGAGGGGCTGGACGGCAGCGACAGCGGCGCACCCGCAGAAGGGAACGACAGACGTGGACGCGGGAGGCACGGGCACCACCAGGCACCTGCTGGAACGCCTGAGGCTTCCGGCCGGTGTGCTGGCCAGGCACGCGTCGGCGGGACGGCGCACGGACCTGCTGCCGCCATGGGTGAAGGCCCTCCCGCCGACGCTGGTGCTGCTGGCGCTCGTCCTGGAGCTGCTGACGCCGAGCCGCTACTCGTTCGCCTCGTTCCTCACCGCCGCCGTCGTCCTGGCGGCGCTGCTGTCGCAGCCCGCGGTGACGCTTCTGATCGGACTGCTCTCGGTCGGACTGCTGATCGGGCTGCACGTTGCCCTGACGGACGTGTACCCGGAGAACGTCACCGGTCCGGTCATCACTCTCGTCCTGGTCACCGGCTTCTCCACACTGCTGTCCATGATCCTGGAACGCACCACGCTTCAGCTCGTACAGGTGCAGGCGGTCGCCGAGGCGACTCAGCGGGCGCTGCTGCGGCCGCTGCCGGAACGGCTGCGTCACGTCCGCATCGCGGGCGTCTACCGCGCCGCCGACGAGGCCGCTCTCATCGGCGGCGACCTCTACAGCGTCCGGCCGACGCCGTACGGGGTGCGAGCGGTGATCGGCGACGTACGCGGCAAGGGCATCGGGGCGACGGAGGGGGTCGCGACGATCACGTCGTCGTTCCGTGAGGCGGCCATGTCCTGCCCGACGTTGTCCGAGGTGGCCCAGCGCATCGAGGGGGCGATGGCCATGGACCGGGAGGACATGGAGGTGGGCGGCTCGCTGGCCGTCCCCGTCATGGGCACGCCGCGCGGCTGGGCGCAGGAGATGTTCGCAACGGCGGTGCTGCTGGAGTTCCCCGAGGAAGGGGGGTGCGTGCGGATTCTCAGCCGTGGCCATCCGCCGGTGTTCCGGCTCGGCGGCCCGGAGGGCGTCGTACCGCTGACTCCCGAGCCCGCGCTGCCGCTGGGATTCGGCGATCTCTCGCCGGGCGGGCCGGTGAGGGAGACGACGTACCGGCTGGCCGAGGGCGAGGCACTGATCGCCTGCTCGGACGGGGTCACTGAGGCGCGGAGCCGCGGCGGCAGGTTCTACCCGCTGGAGCGGCGACTCGAGGAACGCTATTCGGGCCTTTCGAGGACGGGGAGGGTCGCAGTCGGCGGGCATCACCGGGGCGGGGGCCGGCCCGAAAGGGTCGACCCGTCGGAGGTGGTCTCCTTCGTCCACAAGGACGTCACGCGGTGGGCCGAGTCGATCAACGACGATCTGGTGATCGTCGTCCTCCAGCAGGACGCGGCCACGCACACGACCACGCACGCGGCCTCGGCGCGGTGAGCCGGCGGGCAACCCGGAACGCGGGCCGGGGGCGGCCGTACGGTGACGACCCCCGGGCGGTGCGGACCGCTGCGGCACTGCGGGCCGCGCGGAACGGCGGGCGCGGGAGCGGCGGGAGCGGGACGCGGGTGCGCACGGGATGCAGGGCCGGCGCGGGAGCGGGGCCGCTCCCCGCACGGTCTCTCGTCCGCGCGGGGAGCGGCCTGCGCTCCGGTCGTGTCAGTCGCGCTCCGCGCCCACCGGGAGCGAGCGCAGGTCGAGCTTCGGGGTCTTCTGCTGGAGCGACCAGTCGAGCATCTTCTTCGCGTCCGTGTAGCGGGCGCTGCTGTTGAGGAGCACGCCCGTGATCGAGCGGCCGTTGCGCTCGGCGGCGAAGACGAGGCACGGCCCGGCCTTGGTGCCGGTGCCGGTCTTGATGCCGATGACGCCCTGGTACGAGCCGAGCAGCCGGTTGGTGTTGTACCAGGTGTAGGTGCGGCCGTTGGTCGCCTTCTGCTTCGTCGACGTGGACTTCGCGACCTTGCGGATGTTCGTGCTGCCGAGGGCGTACTTGCCGAGCTTGGCCATGTCGCGTGCCGTGGAGTGGTTGCGCCCCTTCTTCGAGATGCCGTCGAAGGAGTCGAACTCGGTGTTCTTCATGCCGAGTTGGCGTGCCTTCGCGTTCATCTTCCCGATGAAGGAGCTGACGCGGGCGCTCGTGGAGCCGCCCTTGCCGACGGCGTCGGCCAGCGCGTACGCGGCGTCGCAGCCGGAGGGGAGCAGCAGGCCGTACAGGAGCTGCCGCAGCTTCAGCTTGTCGCCGGTCCTCAGGTCCGCGGTGCTGCCGCCCCACTTGGCGACGTAGTCGCGGTAGGCCTTCTTGACCGTGACCCGGCGGTCCAGGTCGACGCCCGAGCTGACGACCACCGCGGCCGTCATGACCTTCGTGGTGCTGGCCATCTGGCGCTTGGTGTCGGAGCCCTTGCCCCACAGCTCCTCACCGGACGAGTTGTCCAGCAGGAAGGCGCCCTTGGCCTTGACGCCGGAGGGCCCGGCCGCCTGCGCCGGGAAGACGAAGGGTCCCGCGGCCAGCAGGGCTCCGGCCGCCACCGCCACAGCGCCGGCCCGGCGGGCCCTCTTGGATACACGCATCAACTCGAAGCTCCATCGTCAGTGGCGGGGCCGGCACCGGCACACATGCGTGCGTGCGGGTGGCGGCCCGTGAACAAAGGTCCGTTGTCCCAAGGACAGTGCTGCGCCCGGTTTGGTTGCACCGAACCGTCCCCGCACATCAGTTCATGTGCGTGCACCGGCCCAGGGGCCCGGCGACCAGGAGGAAGGGGAGCCGATGAAGCAGCGCCTGCCGCAAGGCAGAACGGTTCCTGTCACCGGCAGCACAAGGGGCACGGGCCACCGCCCCGCCCGTGAACTCTCAGCGGGCGGCGGCACGTTGCTGCTGCACGAACGGGACCGTACACGAGTCGGGCACGCAGCAGCAGACCTGCGCGGGACCGCCGCCCGCGGCGAACGCGCGCGGTCTCGGCACGGACGTCGCCGCTGTGGACCGGGGTGCGGACCCCGCGGACCCCGCGCGGGCTGCCCCGTTCACACCTTGGAGCGCGGCGGAATCGCGTCGCCCGCAGGGGTGTCGCTGCGCCCGTAGTGGTGCGTGGTGAACATGTACAGCAGGCCCACGCCCACGACCACGCCGCCGCACAGCAGCACGATCCAGTTCTCGTACCAGGGCTGGTCGGGAGTGCGCGCCCAGGAGATGTTGATGATCGCGAAGATGCCGTACGCGAGCGCGCCGGCGTTGATGAGCAGACCCCAGCGCCCGAGCTGGAACTCCCCCGAGGGCCGCCACCCCTTCAACCGTGCGCGCAGGGCGGCGAGTACGACCATCTGGAACGAGCCGTAGATCCCGAGGATCGCGAACGAGACGATCTTGGTGAGGGCGTCCTCCGAGATCAGCGAACCGAAGGCGATGACCGTCGGGACGACGGCGGCCACCAGCAACGCGTTGTGCGGCACGGCGCGCGCGTAGGAGAAGGAGCGCAGGACCCTGTGCCCGACGACCATCTTGTCCCGCGCGTACGAGTAGATGAGACGCCCCGCGGCGGCCTGGAGGCTGACCGTGCAGGACAGGAACGAGATGAGCACGACACCCATGACCATGCGGGCGCCCACCTCGCCCAGCGCGTCGAAGAGCACCCGCACGACGGGGTTGGTGTCCTCGCCGGCGATCACCGCCTTGTAGTCGGAGACGGCGAGCAGCAGCGTCAGGCACGTGAACGTCGCCGCCGCCCCGCCGACGTAGACCGTCCGGCGCATCGCCTTGGGGATGACCACGCCCGGGCGTGCGACCTCCTCGGCGAGGTCGCCGCACGCCTCGAAGCCGTAGTACTGGTAGAAGCCGATGATGGCGGCGGCGAGGAACGCCGGCAGATACGAACCGCCCTCCGTCGCACCGAAGTTGTCGAAGATGACGCCGAGCCCGTGGAACCGGTGCGTGCTCAGCAGCCAGACCCCGACGACGACGGCGCCGACCAGCTCCGCGGTGAAGCCGATGACCGCGGCCTTCGAAAGGGCCTTCGTTCCCGCGTAGTTGATGAGCGCGGCGACGACGATGAGAGCGACGGTGCACAACACGGTGGTGTGCACGGACGGTTCGAAGCCGAAGAGGATCGCGATGTACGGGCCGGCCCCGTAGGCGACGGCGGTGATGGTGACCAGCAGCGCCCACATGTAGACCCAACCGGTCATCCACGCCCAGCGGATGCCCCACAGGCGGCGCGCCCACGGGTAGACGCCGCCCGCGATGGGGTACTGCGCGACGGTCTCGCCGAAGACGAGCGCCACGAGGAACTGCCCGGCACCGGCGAGCACGAACGCCCAGATCATCGGCGGGCCGCCGGTGGCCAGGGCCGTGGCGAAGAGGGTGTAGGTGCTCACCACGGGAGAGAGGTAGGTGAAGCCGAGCGCGAAGTTCGCCCAGGGCCCCATCTCCTTGCGGAACTCGGAGCCGTGCTCGGCGCTTTCGCCGGCGCCGCCGCCTCCCCCTGCTCCACCTGCCGCTGCGGAACCTCCGGCGTCCGTCATCGCCGCTCTCCCATCATGTCGCTGCCGCTCGCCGGCACCGGCCCGTGTGCCGGACCGGCGCGGCCCGTGATCAGGTCCACCGCGCGTTCGGCGACGAGCAGCACGGTGACCATCGGGTTGACGAGCGGCAGGCTCGGGAAGACGGACGCGTCGACCACCCGCACACCTTCTTCGCCGCGCAGCCGCAGCAGCGGATCGAGGACCGCGCCGGCGTCGCCGTCTCCGCCCATGCGGCACGTGCCTGCCGGGTGGTACACGGTGTGCGCGGCCCGCCGCCCGTACTCCGACAGCTCCGCGTCGGTGGTCGCACCGGGGCCGGGAGCGGTCTCGCGCACCAGCCAGTCGCGCAGCGGCCCGGTGGCGGCCACCTCGCGTGCGACGCGCAGGCCGTCGACGATCGTCCGCTCGTCGTAGCCCTCGGGATCGGTGAAGTAGCGGAAATCCAGGGCGGGTTTCTCCGCGGGGTCGGCGCTGCGCAGCCAGATCTTCCCCCGGGAGCGGGACTTGGGCACGTTCGGCGTCATGCTCACCCCGTGAGGGGGTGTGGGCAGGCCGAGGCGTTCGGTGTTGAGGGTGAACGGCACCTGGTAGAAGTGGAGCATCAGGTCCGGGCCGGGCTCACCGGCGTCACGCCGCACGAACAGACCCGCGTCGGAATCCATCGCGGAGTTCGGGGGCAGCGGACCCGCCGTCTCCCAGACGATGACCGACTCCGGGTGGTCGAGCAGGTTCTCCCCCACGCCGGGCAGGTCCGTCAGGACGTCGATGCCCAGCTCGCGCAGCTCGTCCGCGGGACCGATGCCGGAGAGCATCAGCAGCCTCGGGGTGTCGATCGCCCCCGCGCACACCACCACTTCACGCTCGGCGCGCACGGTGCCCTCCGACCCGTCCGCGTACCGCACCTGTACGCGGGTCAGCCGGCCCTCCTCGTCCCGCAGCAGGCGGTACGCCCAACTCTCCAGCTTCAGCGTGAGGTTGGAGCGGCCCATCACCGAGTGGAGGTAGGCGACGGACGCGGACGAGCGGCACCCGGTGGCCGGGTCGTAGGCGACGGAGAAGAACCCGGCGCCCTCGGTGAAGGGGTGGGCGTTGAAGTCGTCGACGACGGGGACGTCGAGGGTGTCGACGGCAGCGGTGACGAAGTCGTGCGCGATGGGGTTGCGGTCCTTGTCGGCCACGGGGCGGATCGAGTTGCGCAGCCGGTGCCGGTACGGAAGCAGCGTCGCGGCGTCCCAGCCGGCCGCGCCGTCGCGCACCCACTGTTCCAGTTCGTGGGGGAAGGGCAGGAAGCTGATGAGGGTGTTGTGGGAGGAGCAGCCGCCCAGCACACGTGCCCGCGAGTGCAGGATGTGCGAGTTTCCGCGTGGCTGTTCGACGGTGGGATAGCGGTAGTCGTAGTCGGTGTCGATGAGATTGATCCAGTTCCGCAGCCTCAGCACGTTCTCGTCGCCGACGTCGCTGGGGCCGCCCTCGATGACACACACCCGCGACAGCGGGTCCTCGCTCAGCCGCGAGGCCAGCACACAGCCGGCGGTGCCGCCGCCGACGATCACGTAGTCGTAGACGGCCTCGTCCCTGCCGGACCCGCTCGCTGCCGGCGTGTCTGCCATCCGCGCTCTCTCCTCCGCCTTCCGGCCGACCGCGTCCCGGCACTCAGCCCTTGAACCAACCCGACGGCGCCGGCGAGAGGTTGTGGTAGATGTGCTTGGCCTCCTGGTACTCCCGCAGCCCGGTCGGCCCGAGCTCCCGTCCGATGCCGGACCTGCCGAAGCCGCCCCACTCGGCCTGCGGCAGGTACGGATGGAA
The DNA here is from genome assembly GCF_004217425.1 of Streptomyces sp. CNZ301. Classification (NCBI taxonomy): domain Bacteria; kingdom Bacillati; phylum Actinomycetota; class Actinomycetes; order Kitasatosporales; family Streptomycetaceae; genus Streptomyces; species Streptomyces sp. CNZ301. Next base: position 4,769,635 of record NZ_SHLG01000001.1, on the reverse strand, counting down.
GTCGTTGATCCAGACGGTGCCGTGACGAAGCCTGTCGGCCACCCGTTGCGCGCGTCCCGCGTCGTTGGTCCACACGCCGCCGGCCAGCCCGTAACGCGTGTCGTTGGCCAGCTCCAGCGCCTCCTCCTCGGTGTAGAAGCGCTCCACCGTCACGACGGGCCCGAAGACTTCCTCCTGCACGATGCGCATCGTCGACTTGCAGTCCGCGTACACGGTGGGCAACAGGAAGAATCCGCGGGCCAGTTCGGGATCGTCGGGCCGCCGCCCGCCGGTGACGAGCCGGGCGCCGTCCATGCGCGCGATCTCCAGATAGCTCTCCACCTTCGCGCGGTGCTCGGCGGAGACGAGGGGGCCGCTCTCCGTCATCGGCTCCAGACCGTTGCCGAGGCGGATCGCCTCCGCCCTGGAGGCGAGTTCGGACAGGAAGCGATCATGGATGCCGTACTGGACGATGAGGCGCGAGCCGGCCGAGCAGACCTGGCCGGAGTGCAGGAAGGCCGCGTCCAGGGCGTAGTCGAGGGCGGCTTCGAAGTCGCAGTCGTCGAAGACGATGTTGGGGTTCTTGCCGCCCAGCTCCAGGGCGATGTTCTTCACGCCGGACGCGGCGCTCTCCATGATCTTCCGTCCGGTCGCCAGGCCGCCTGTGAAGGAGACCATGTCGACCTCCGGGTGCGAGGTCATGGCCGCTCCCACGGTGCCGCCCGCGCCCAGCACGAGGTTGGCGACGCCCGGCGGCGTGCCCGCCTCCTCCAGGAGGCCCATCAGCGCGATCGTCGTGAGCGGCGTGACCTCGCTCGGCTTGAGAACGAACGTGTTGCCCGCGGCGAGCGCCGGTGCGACCTTCCACGAGGTCTGGAGCAGCGGGTAGTTCCACGGCGCGATCAGCGCGCACACGCCGACGGGCTGGTACACGACCCTGCTCAGCACGTCCGGCCCGACGTCGACGACGCGTCCCGCCTCCTTCCCCACGATCTCGGAGTAGTAGCGGAAGGCACTCGCGATGTCCTCGATGTCGAGACGCGACTCGGCCAGCGTCTTTCCGGTGTCCAGGGTTTCCATACGGGCCAGTTGCTCCAGGTCACGCAGGAGCAGCTCGTGCACGCGGTAGAGGACGTCCGCGCGCCGGCGGGCCGGCGCCCATGCCCAGTCGGCGCGTTCGAAGGCCCGCTTGGCGGCCCGTACTGCGATGTCGACGTCCGTCTCGTCGCCCTCGGAGACGGTGGTGATGACGGAGGCGTCGAAGGGATTGATCACGTCGCGCGATCGGCCCGAGACTCCTCCGGTCCATTCACCGTCGATGTACAGCTCGGCCATCGCGAAGCCCCTCACTCGCCCGTGGTGCTCGTCGCCCCCGTTCTCGGCATGACCGCTCCAACATCGTGCGGGGCGGTGCCGCCTCCTACGGGGCGCACCGAACGGGGGGACCTGGGGAGGGGATGTTGACCCACGTGGACTAAGAACGGGCGAGCGGCGGACAGGAGTTGGCGGCGGTACGGCCGCGTTGCCGCGGCCGTACCTCGCACCTCAGCGCGGGCAGCCCGGGCGGGCCGTCCGCCCGGGCGGTCCGGGCGGGCCGTCCGCACGGCCGGCTCCCGGATCAGATGACTGCACCGGGGCCGGGGTCGCGGTCCCGGAGCCGATCCCGGTCGCGGTCGCGGTCGGGGTCGGGGCCGGGGCCGGGGCCGGGGCCGGGGAACCGGCCCCGGTCAGGGTTACGGTTCCCCCGGGGTTCAGGCGTGGCGCGCGGCGTTCGCGACGATCGCGTCCCGCAGGTGCCCGGCCATCCCCGGCTTGATCGCCTCGTAGTACGCGGTGAAGCGCTCGTCCGCGACGTACATCTCGCCGAGGCAGGTGTGGAGCTCGTACGGACACTCGTAGAAATTGCGGCCGATCTGCTGCCTGTGCTCCTCGGCGAGGTCCATCGCCGCCTCGGACTCCGGGCCTTCACCGCTGTCCATCTGGGCGGTGAAGCGCCGGCTCCACTCCTCGCCCTCCTCCTTGATCCGCAGCCAGTCCTCCTTGGTGTAGGACGCCGTTCTGCGCTGCGACTCGCGGTAGGCCTCCGTGTTGCCCCAGCGCTGCTCGGTCTCCTCCGCGTACTGGTCGGGGTCGTTGTCGCCGAAGACCTCGAACTTCTCCTCGGGCGTGAGGTTGATGCCCATCTTCCGTGCCTCCATCGCGTGTTCGACGGCGGCGGCCATCTTCTGCAGTCTCCGGATCCTCGAACGCAGCAGCTCGTGCTGTCGCCGCAGGTGTTCCCGCGGGTCGGCGTCCGGGTCGTCGAGCAGGACCGCCACCTCTTCGAGCGGAAAGCCGAGCTCCCGGTAGAAAAGGATCTGCTGGAGCCGGTCCAGGTCGGCGTCGCCGTAGAGGCGGTGGCCGGCGTGGCTGCGTTCGCTCGGCACCAGCAGGCCGATCTCGTCGTAGTGGTGCAACGTGCGCACGGTCACCCCGGCGAGTCCGGCGACCTTCCCCACGGAGTAGCTCATCTCCGCTCCTCTCTCGTACGCACCTCACGATGAGCCCTCACGCGGCGTGAGGTGCAAGCGGAATTTCTCCGGCCGCGCCTGTGCATCGGGCAGCCGTCAGGGACGGCAGCCGGGTGAGGGGCCCCGCCCCCGGCCGCGTCCACTCCCGTACCGGGCCCCGCTGCCTACTCGTCCGGCGGGGGCAGCGGGCGGGGCGGCCGCGGACCGGTGTAGTGGCCGCTGGGCCGCAGGCGCAGCGGGGGTTCGCCGTACTCCTCGAGGGCGTGGGCGATCCAGCCGGCCGTGCGCGCGAGGGCGAAGACCGCCTCGCTCGCCTCTGGGCTCATGCCGGCGCCGAGGGTGAGCACCGCCAGGGCGAGGTCGATGTTGGCCGGGCGCCCGGCCGTCGCCGCGATCTCGTGGGCCGCCGCGAGGGCACGGGCGCAGGCCGGAACCTCTTCCAGCCATGTGAACAGGGCGCGGGCGCGCGGGTCCTCACCGGGATAGATGCGGTGCCCGACGCCCGGAACCGGACGCCCGGCCCGGAGGGTGCCGGCCACCACGGCCGTGGCGCTGCCGCGTTCCACGGCCTCGGCCAGCATGCGGTGCGCCCCCGCGCCCGCGGCCCCGTGCAGCGGGGCGTCGAGTGCGCCGAGGGCGGCGGAGACGACGGCGTACGGGTGGGCGCGTGCGGAAGCGGCGACCCGCGCGGCGAGAGTCGACGCCGCGAGGTCGTGGTCGAGGAGCAGGATCATCGCCCGCTCCAGGGTGCGTACGAACGCCTCCGTGGGACGGCGGCCGGTCAGCCGCGGCCACAGCGCGCGGGCGAGCCCGCCTGCCGCAACCCCCGCGGCGTCCGCGGCGTCCTCCTCGTCCGAAGCGCTCCCCGACGGCGGCAGCGCACCCACCATGACGGGCAGCAGCCCGCGCGCCCGCGCGATCACCGCCTCCTCCGTGAGGTCGAATCGCAGCGGATCGGCTACGGCCGCCGCGACGACGGCGGCGCGGAGCCGGTCGGTGGCGGCGCAGTGGCCGGGCAGCGCGCCGGCTGCCGTACGGGCGGCGTCCAGCAGCGGGGGCGGAGCGGCGAACCGCACCCCCCGTGTGAGCCGTCCCGTCCACAGCCAGTCGGCCGCCTCCTCGAAGGTGTGCGCGGCGGCCAGTTCACGGGCGTCGACGCCGCGGAACCAGCATCCGTCCGGCTCGATCAGCGTGATCCCGGTCCGTACGGACATGGCCCCGGGCGCTGCTTCCCGCGCCGCGGCGGCGGGCCTGCGGGCGGCGTCGGCCAGTGCGTCGACTTCGGCGGCGTCGAACGTGCTGCCGCGGCCGCCCGCCGAGCGGCGGCTGCTCAGCAGGCCCCGGCTGACGTACGCGTAGACGGTCTCGGGTTTCACCCCGAGCCGCTCCGCGGCCTGCCGGGTCGTGAGCCGGGGCCGCTCCCCGGGGCCGTCGCTGCCGTTCCGCTCGCTCACGCTCATCCACCAGACCTGCGTAGACCCTGTGCATTGATTGAATCAATATTGACGCAAATGAGTAAAGCATGGACAGTCGGATCAAGTAAGGGGGACGGGGACGGAAACGGAGATCCGACATGGAGCAACAGTGCATCGAGGTCCCGCGCGGACTGTCCGGAGTCGTCGTCACGGACACCGCACTCGGCGACGTACGGGGACGCGAGGGCTTCTACCACTACCGGCAGTACTCGGCCGTGGAGCTGGCCGAGCACCGCACGTTCGAGGACGTCTGGCATCTGCTGTTCCACGGGGAACTCCCCGACCGCGCCACCCGCGAGGAGTTCACGAAGCGCACCGCCGCACTGCGCCACCTCCCCGCCCCCGTACGCGCGGCACTGCCCGCCGTATCCCGGGCCACCGCCGCGTCCGGGCCCCTGGCCGGGCTGCGCACCGCGCTCTCGCTGGCCGGGGCGGCGGCGGGGTTCCGTCCGGTCTACGACCTCACACCGGACGAGCGCCGCGACGACGCCCTCGCCGCGTGCGCGCTCGTACCGACGCTGCTGACGGCGCTGCACCGGCTGGGCCATGGGCTGGAACCCGTCGAGCCGCGCGACGACCTGCCGCATGCGGCCAACTACCTGTACATGCTCACCGGCGAGGAGCCCGCGCCGCGCGAGGCCCGGGCGGTGGAGCGCTACCTCATCTCCACCGTCGACCACGGCTTCAACGCCTCGACCTTCACCGGACGCGTGATCGCCTCGACCGGGGCCGACGTCGCCGCCTGCCTCACCGGTGCGATCGGCGCCCTGTCCGGGCCGCTGCACGGCGGTTCGCCCAGCCGCGCGCTGGACGCCCTGGACGCCATCGGCACTCCGGACCGCGCCGACGCCTGGGTCCGGGAGCGCGTACGGGCGGGCGAGCGGATCATGGGCTTCGGGCACCCCGTCTACCGGACGGAGGATCCGCGTTCGCGCATGCTGAAGGGGATCGCCCAGGAATTCGGCGGCCCGCTGGTCGACTTCGCGACGCAGGTCGAGGAACGCGTCGAGGCCGTGCTGGCCGAACTCAAGCCGGGCCGCGAGCTGCACATCAACGTGGAGTTCTACGCGGGTGTCGTCATGGAGCTGTGCGGCCTGCCGCGTTCGATGTTCACGCCGACGTTCTGCGCGGCACGCGTGGTGGGCTGGGGCGCCAACATCCTTGAGCAGGCCGGGGATTCGAAGATCATTCGGCCTTCCGCGCGCTACACCGGACCCGTGCCGCCGGCGCCGGTACCGAAGCTGCCGTCGGCCGACGCCGCCTGAAAAAGCCCGTCCGCGAGCACGCCCGGAACAGGGTTCCCGAGTGGTGCCCCCGGTCCGCGAGCAGGGCCGGCAGATCTCCCCGAGGGCCTCACCTCGTGTTTGACACGGCAGGAGGACCCGCGCCTAGCCTCGCAAGATGACAACTGTGTTCAGAAAGGCGCTCGGTGCGCTGCCGCGCCTGGGAGTTCAGGTGCTCGACCTCGGGCCGGGCGCCGCAGTCGTCTCCCGGCGCGGCGGCTACACCGCCACGAAGATGAGCGACGACGCCTGGATGGTCGGCGGCAAGCGGTCGCTCACCCGCACGCCCGCCGGCGGCTGGGGCCTGCACAAGGCGGCCGCGAGCGGCCTGTGCGCCCGTCACGTCGCCGACCTGCTGGCCAACTACGACGTCAACTGCGTCTTCGACGTCGGAGCCAACAAGGGCCAGTACGGCAAGCAGCTTCGCGAGTTCGGCTACCGGGGCAGAATCGTCTCCTTCGAGCCCGTACCGGACGCCCTGGCCAAGCTGCGGAAGGCCGCCGAACGCGACCCGGACTGGCAGGTCCACCCCTTCGCGCTGGGGCGCAGCGAGTCGGTCGAGCACATGCACCTGGGGTGGAAGACCATGAACTCGCTGCTGGAGCCGAGCGCGTACGGACAGCAGCGCTACAAGCGGTTCGCCGACACCGCCACCACCACCGAGGTGGCGGTGCGGCGGCTCGACGCGGTCATGGACGAGGCCGTCGCCGGACTCGACTGCCCGAGGCCCTATCTGAAGATGGACACCCAGGGCTTCGACATGGAGGTGTTCGCCGGCGCCGGGGAGCGCATAGGCGAGTTCGTCGGGATGCAGTCGGAGGTCGCGGCGCTTCAGCTCTACGAGGGGAGCCCGCACATGTCCGAGGCCATCGCCGCGTACGAGGACGCGGGCTTCGAGATCACCGGCATGTATCCCGTCACGCGCGAAGGAGCCACAGGGCGGGTCGTCGAATTCGACTGCGTGCTGGCCCGAGCGGCGGCAGCTCCGGCCCAACCGGCGTGAACCCGCGGTGAATCGGACGACGTGCCGTGCGGCGGGCGACCGCACGGCACGTCGGTCCGTTCCCGTCCGGCGGCGCTCCCGCCGACGCGCAGCGGGTGAGATCCCCCACGGCATCTTTCACGGCATCCGTGGGACCCGGCACTGCCCGAGGGACCTGGACGCGGCGGTCACTGCATTCCTGCCTGCCTGTGAATTGCCGTTCACCCTCGCTTCATTCGTTGCGGGCAGGCATACAGATAAGCCGTAATCCACTCGAAAGGCAGCAGTGCGAAACACCTCGCCCACGGTCCGCCCGTCACCGGTGAAGGTGAGCGTCGTCGTTCCGACCCACAACACCGGCCCGACCGTCCTGACCGGGCTGCGCTCCTTCCTCGGCCAGACCATGCCGCGCACGGACTTCGAGGTCCTCTACGTCGACGACGGCTCCACCGACGACACGGTCGCGCTGCTGGAGGCCGAAGTCGCCGCCCAGGGAGCCGAATCGGTCGTCCGCGTGATGCGCATCGCGAACTCCGGCTGGCCCGGCAAGCCGCGCAACGTCGGCATGGACGCCGCCCGGGGCGAGTTCGTCCACTTCGTCGACGACGACGACTGGCTCGCACCCCAAGCCCTGGAACGCACCTGGGCGCGGGCCCAGGAGACCGGTGCCGACATCGTCGTGGGACGGATGGCCGGACACGGACGGCGAGCGCCACGCGCACTGTTCGAGAAGCCGGTCGAAGCCGCGGACTTGCGCTCCGGCACCGAACTGCTCGCCTCCATGACCGTGCACAAGCTCTTCCGCAGGTCCTTCCTGCGGGAGAACGAGTTGCGCTTCGCGGAAGGGCAAGTGCGGCTCGAGGACCACATGTTCACCCTGCGCGCCTACCTGCTCACCAGCAAGGTCGCCACCGTGCACGACTACACCTGCTACCACTGGGTGCGCCATCCCGGCGAGGATCACAACATCAGTTACGGGACGATCGAGCCGGGCCCCTACGTGGACAGCGTCCGAAGGGTCCTCGCCATCCTGGACGCCCCCGACACCCGCGTAGCCCCGGGCAGGCACCGCTACCGGCTGGCGGCCAACTGGTACGGCAAGAAGGCGCTCGCCCGGCTCAGCGGGCAGCGCTTCCTGGACCAGCCCGGGCCGCGCAGGGCCGAATGGCTCGACGCCGTCGGCGCTCTGGCCGCCGAGATGCCTCCGAAGGCGGACGCGGCACTGACGACCCGGCTGCGTATCGTCGCGGCGCTGGCCAGGCACCGAGAGCTCCAACCGCTCGTGGAATACGCGGAGTTCGAAGCCGGAGTGGACCACCGGCCCCGCGTCCGCTCGGCCGCACGGAAGGACGGGCGACTCACCGTCAAGTGCGAAACGCGGCTGGTCCGCAGAAAGGGCAAGGGCACCTCCACCGCCCCCCTGGTCTTCTCCCGCGCGGGCGGTCGCCGTCTGCTGCGGCTGCCGTCCCGCGTCGCCGCCGTGGCGGGGGCCTCGGAAGCGGCCGACTTCACCAAAGCGGTGCAGCGCAGCAACGTGCGCGGACTGCTCCGCCACCGCGAAGGCGGGACGGTGCTGAGCGTGCCCCTCGACCACCGCGTCGTCGAAGTGCCCGCGCGGGACGGCGGCACCGCGGCGGAAACGGTGGCCAGGGCCGCGCACCGGATGAGGCTGCCGGCCCGGCTCACCTCCCGCCTGCCCGGCGCCGGACGTACGCAGGAGAAACGGATGCAGGAGAACCCGGACTCCCACTCCTTGAGCTTCGAGACCGAGTTCACCGTCGACCCCTCCACGGCCGACAACGGCAAGCCACTGGCTCCCGGCACCTGGGACCTCCAGCTCCAACTGGGCTGCGGAGGCTGGCGCTTCGCGCGGCCCCTGCGCGGCTACTCGATCGAGGTGCCCGAAGAGCCGGCGTCCCGCCCGAGGCGGGAGGGACCGGCTGGGCGGCGGCCGGTGCTGTCCGGCGCCCGCGGGTGACGCCGGGGCCGCCCCGTCGGTCCCTGCCAGTCGGTCCCTGCCAAGGGACAGCAACGACGCAAGCGGTTGGATCGTGCCGCGGCGTCAGGCCGGTTTCAGCCCTCCTGGGTGGGATCAGCCGGGCGGAGAGCCGCGAGGAAGTCCTGGAAGTCCCCCAGCACAGCGTCGAGTTGGCTCGTCTTCGCCGTCAACGCGACCTCGATCTCGACGAGTTCACCGCGCTGCTGCTCGTTCTGGATCAGCAGGATGAACTGGCTCTGCGCGAGCTCCATCGGCTGCCCGTTGACGTCGGCCTGGATGCGCAGGTTCTGCACGATTCCCGGGGCGTCGACGAGGCCCGGCGCCGTCGAGGTGCCCACCTCGGTGCGCTTGGCGATGTCGACGGAGCCGACGTTCTCACGCAGCCGCTGCACCGACTCCTCGGCGAGGCCGTGCAGGCTCGCCGAGCCCTCGTGGGTGCGGCCGGTGACCGTGATGTTGGGCGTGAAGCCCTGGCCCTGGGAGGCCTTGTGCAGTCCGACGAAGGCGGCGTGCGGGGCGCCGACCTTGTCCGGGGGTGCCGACTCCCAGCCCTGCGGAAGCTCGACGTGGAGCGGCACCGGAAGTGTGCCCGCCATGGTGGATCAACTCCTTGAAGTACGGCTTCCGACGGTACGGGAAGCAAGGGGAAGGGGCCGATGGCGAGGAGCCCCGGTAAGGGCTCCTCCGCGTCGGATCAGTCGAACCAGCCGCCGACCGTGTCCTTGGCACTCGCGCCCCAGTCCCCGACCGCGTCCACCGCGTCGCCGGCGGCGTCGGTGACCTTGCCCGGGTCGATCTCGACCTGGGCACCGAGTTTGCCGCCGAGGCCGAGGCCGACCCCGGCCTCGCCGCCGATGACGAACGTTCCGTCGTCCTTGAAGCCGGCGTCGAACTTGGCCTCGGCCCCGACTCCGGCCCAGCCCTCGGCAGTACCACCGGCTCCGATACCCGCCACCGAGGCGTGCCCCTCCGCTTCGGCCTTGGCCCCTGCGAAGGCTCCGGCTTCGCCGTGGACGCCGTCCATGCCGACAGAGCCCTTGGCCTCCGCCTGGGCGCCGGCGAAGGCCGAAGCCTTGCCGGAGGTCTCGAAGTGGCCGGCCTCGTACTTGCCTTCGGCCGAAGCCTGGGCCAGGTATGCCTTTCCAGAGGCAGAGGCGGTGGCGTTGCCGTCCTGCAGACCGACGCCTGCCTGGCCCTCGACGCCGAGAAGGTTCACGCCCGCCTTGCCGGAGACCTCGCCGCCCGCGAAGTCGCTGCGGCCCTGGGCCTCCGCCCCCCACACACTGGCGCCGCCGGAGACGGAGGGGCCCGCCACGACGATGCCGGGACCCTTCCCTGAGGTCCCCTGGCGCAGTGCCTCCCGGTCCTCAGGCGACAGGTCCTTGTAGTCGCCCCAAGCCCTGGGGTTCGTCAGCGGGTTCATCCGATCGGTGAACTCGCGGGGTTTGCCGATGTCCCTGCTCGTCTTGCCGACGTCGCTGTCGGCCGCCTCCGCCGAGAAGAACAGCCAGTCCGGGGCGCCGTCGGCCTTGCCGCCCTGGGCCTCGAACTTCTTCGCCGCGGTGTTGCCCGCCGTCTCCAGTTGGGTGCGCGCGTTGTTGAGCGTCGTCTCGGCCCCGGCCTCGTCCCCGCTCTCGTGCTGCCGGATCGCCCGCTCCGCCTGGGACTGGGCCCAGCTGAGGGTTCTGGCGTAGTCGCGCAGAGCCTTCTCGGCTTCCGTCATCGAGTCGGAGCCGCGGTGCCAGCGCGCCTTCTGGGGTGAGAAGTCCTTCCAGAAGGCATCGCTGGCCTTGCCCTCCCAGCTGGGTATGCGGATGGCACCCAGGTCGTCGCCGATGCCTTCGAGCGTCTTGGACCTCGCGCGGAGCTTGTCGGCCCGGTCGTTGAGGTCTTCGGAGTTGCCCGGTATCAGCTGGCGCGGATCGCGGGTCTCACCGAGTTGTGCCGCCATTGATTCCCCGTTAGTAGATCGGGCCCGGCACGCCGGCCGCCGGCCCGGTGAAGTGGTTCTGTGACTGATGCTCGGAGCGCTCGTACGACGCGGCGTTGTCGTTGAGTTTGTCCGCGGAGGACTCCCCGTCGTCCTTGAGCGTCTTGGTGACGGCCACGTCCCAGGTGGCCATCAGCTCTGCGAATGCCTTGGCCGCGTCGCCGTGGCCGAAGTCCGCACCATTTGCGATCTCACCGAGCTTGGCGTCGTCGCCCTTGCCCACTGCCTTCTTGATCTTTCCCGATGCCGAGCGAAGTTCGCTCGGTTCCACTCGCACGTCAGCCATGCGAACCCCCGTCTCAACTCGGTGCCCGGGGGTGAACTGCGATCACTGCCCCGTTGGTTGACGCCCAGTCAAGCATCCTCCCGTGCCGATGACACCGGCAGCGGGCAAGACCACAGCCTCTGCAAGAGACATTCACACGACGGCTGTTGTGTCGCCGACGGCCACGGGACCGGCATCCGGGAGCGAGAGAGGAACGGGAGAACGGCGTCCCGGCCACCGGCTGACGGTGGCCGGGACGGCTCCGCTACGACGTCTGGGCCGGAAGCCTCCCGACGGCGTCCGCGAGGAAGTCCAGCATCACGTCGAGGTTCTCGGTCGAGAGCTTCTCCTCCCGACGCCAGGTGAGCAGGTGTCCGTAGCGCACCTCGAGCGGCCACTCGCCGGCGCGCGGGTCGGAGATCAGGAACTGGGCCAGCCCGCCGTGCAGCAACGCCCGGGCATGCTCCTCGTCCTCGGCGACGATGTGGAACTGCTCGTCGACCTGAGGGATCCCCGTGGCGAGCGGAGTGCCCGAAGTGAGCTTGCTGTGCCAATGCCGGTGCAGAATACGGATTTCGGGAACGGGCGCGGTCAGCTTCAGGGCCCACACGGGAAAGTAGTGGATCTGCTGCTTCATGTGGTCGTCCACCCCGGACCCGATGGCGAGGGTGCTCTGGTACTCGAAGGCCCGGAAGGCGAATCCGCGGTGCGTTCCGGTGACGGCGTTGCCGCCCGGCACCCCCTTCGCGACCGGCAGCGGCCCGGCGCCGGAGAACTCGTCGATGAGCCCGGGAGCACTGGACTGGTGGGTCCAGCCACGGCCCTCCGCCAGCGCTCTCAACTCGGCACGGCCCGCCGTCGCCGCCTGCACATTCCGAGCAGAGCGCTTCTTGGACCAAGTGAGCAAGGTCCCCAGCGCGACGAAAAACAACACGTACAACAAGGCTTCCATGCCGTCAGCATGCCTCCCTGCGGGCCGGTTGTCCCAGCCCCCGCGCACTCCGATACAACCTGTACCTCAGCCTCACACGTCAATTGCACGCGCGGTGCACCGGGCCCCGTTCCCACATCGCGCAGCCACTCCGGGTTCCCTACGCTGTGCCGAGCCGGACTCCCCGGCCCGCGCGAGGCCTTGCGGGCAGGCGAGGGGGCGTCACACCACCGGAGGGGGATGTCGTGAGCGGGAAGTGGACGAGCGGCCGGAGCATTGCCGAACACGGGCTGAGCAAGAAGAAGTTCACGCTCGTCGTCGGCAACAAGGAGTACCCGCGGCGGGTCGCGGCGCTCGTCATGGGCGGAGTGGTGCTGGTGATGGGCGGGTTCTTCGCCGGCGTGCTCGGGCTCATCTACTGGGGGAAGCAGGAGGACACGCGCAGTGCGGGCGAGGAGGCCGGGCTGGCGGAACTGGCCCGCGAGCACGGCTGGTCGCACGAGCCGAGCAGGTCGGGGGTCGTGGACCGGCTGGAGGGCGTGGAGCCGTTCCCCGATGTGAGCACCGGGCTGCAGGTGTCGGACTACACGCACGGCCGGTACAAGGGGCGGGAGTTCCGCTACTTCGAGTACGAGGACGAATCAACGGGCACGCGGGTCAACGGCAGGGAGCAGTCGGAGTACTTCGCGGTGTTCGCCGTCTCGACGCCCGGGGAGGTGCCCCGGACCGTCATCCGTGAAGAGGGCTTCCTGGACTCGGTGTTCGGCGGCGGGGAGATCGTCGCCACCGGGGACGCGGAGTTCGACGCCGACAACAAGGTGATCGCCGAGGAGCCGGCGGCGGCGAAGCGGCTCGCGGCGCCCGGGTTCATACGCCACCTCGCACAGGAGCCCGCGTTGAAGGACCGGCCGCTGCGGTTCGAGAACGGCGAGGTCCTCACCTGGCAGGAGGAGCGGCTTCGTCCGCAGGACGTGCTGCGCAAGCTCGATTACCTGTCCCGGGTGGTCGACCACGCACCGGCACGCGCCTGGCAGTAGCCAACGGCCCCCGAACACCGGCGGAACGTCCGGCGATCGGGGGCCCTGGCCTGTCCCAGGAGGAATTACCCGTCGGCCTTGATGTCGTACTTGATGTCGTCGCCGTCGACGGAGGTGACCTTGACTGTCACGCCGAGGCTGCTGCCGTCGCTCGCGGTGAGCTTGCAGCGCATCGTGGTGCCGACCTTTCCGACGAGGTCCTTGGGGCAGGTCACGTCCGGCTTCGGCTGGCCCGTCTGCGCGGCGAGCTTCTCGGCCACCGTGTTCGCCACCTTGTCCTTGGGCAGCTTGGCCTCCTCCGACGAACAGCCGACCAGCAGCGCTCCGGCGGCTGCGGCGGCGACGCCCCAAGTAACGGCGGAAAAGCGGGGCTTGGGCATGAGTCGGGCTCCGTTCGGGGCGAGAGGATCACGAGGGTCGGAAGGTGACGCTCGTCGGAATGATTATCTATCAGCCCGGGCTGACCGTCCGGCCGGGTCTTCACAGCCTCCCGCCCCCGCCCGCGAACGATCTTCACCTGCCCCCTCTCCCGGGCAGCCCGCACCGGCCCCCTGCGCCACCGTCACGGACCACGCGCCCCCGGCCCCGCAGTCCCGCAGTCCCGCAGTCCCGCAGTCCCGCAGCGACGCAGCGACGCAGCGACGCAGCGACGCAGGAACAGCAGACACAAAAAGGCCCTGGTCGGCGGAGGACCACCGACCAGGGCTGCGAAGAAGGTGGGAGCAAGCCGCTGCCCGGTCGTGAGCACGGCAGGTGACAGTCATTTGAGGCTCCCGGGGACGAATCAGCTCCGGGCGCGCTCAACTCCCGGGGCGGAGCTGCTCTTCCCCGATGAGGCGGCGGGGCATGTTCTTCAACTCGCTCTGCTGGACGAACAGATCGTGCTCGGGACGGCTGCTCGGCTCGTACTGCGCTGCGGGGCGATGCCACTGCCAGCCGGCACGGAGCCAGCCGCGGCGAGTCCTTCAGCAGATTGTCCGTCTTCACGTACAGTGCGATCGCGAGGGAGCCCAAGTCTGGCGTCACGACCGGACTTTGGGCTCCCTCACCTCATGCGCGCAGCCCATCCCTTGGAATTGACATCTAGTCTTTGGGAGCAGGAGATGCATCACGCACAACACGAGGCCGCCCACGGCAGAGCGGGCGCCCCGGACCGCTGGGACGCGCGCACACCCGCTGCAGGCGGTGGTCCGGACGAGACCGTCTGGGGGCTGTTCGAGGCCCGGGCGTCGCGCCAGGGCAGTCGGATCGCCGTCGTGGACGGGGCGGTCGACATCGATTACGAGCGGCTGCGGGCCCGGGCGGAGGCAATCGCCGGGGAGCTGGCAGCCCGGGGCGTGGCGCCGGGGGCGCTCGTCGGCGTGTGCCTCGGCCGGACGTGGGAGCTCGTCGCAACCCTGCTGGGCGTACTGCGGGCAGGCTGCGCCTACGTGCCCATGGACCCCGCCTACCCGGCCGAACGGGTGCGCTACATGATCGAGCATTCCCGGGCGGCGTCGGTGGTCGTCGACGCCGGTACAGCGGCGCTGTGCTCGGCGGCCCCCGATCGCGTGCGCCTCGACGCTGTGCCGGACCGCCCGGCGGCATCGCCGGCGGCCTGCTCGGCCGGTGATCTCGCGTACGTCATCTACACCTCAGGGTCTACCGGGAAGCCGAAGGGCGTGGCGGTCGAGCACCGCAGCGTGGTCGCGATGACCGCCTCGATGCGTGAGCTGCTGGGCGACGAGGACCTTGCGGGCGTCCTGGCCGCGGCCTCGGTCTGCTTCGACCCCTCGGTGATGGAGATTCTGGGGACGCTCGTCCTCGGCGGCACGGTCGTCCTGTCCGAGAACGTGCTCGCCCTGCGCGAGCTGCCCGCAGCGCACCGCGTACGCACGGCCATCATGGTGCCGTCCGCGATGAAGGCGCTGCTCGCGACCGGGCCGCTGCCCGGTGGTTTGCGGTGTGTGGTGCTCGGTGGTGAGGTCTTGTCCCGTTCTCAGGCGGAGCGGTTGCACGCTGATCCTTGTGCGCCGCGGGTCGTGAACGTCTACGGCCCGACCGAGGCCACCGTGTTCGTCACCGCCGTCGAAGTGGGAAGCGGGCCGATCACCATCGGCAGCCCGGCCCTGAACACGCGAGCGTACGTGCTGGACGAGTCCCTGCAGCCGGTGCCGGCCGGCAAGGCGGGAGAGCTGGCTCTCGCCGGTGACCAGCTGGCCAGGGGGTACCTCCATGACGACGAGCGCACCCGGCAGAGCTTCCCGGCCCCCGCCCCGGACGGCCCGGTCCCGGAGCAGCGGATCTATCGGACCGGCGACCTGTGCCGGTGGACGGAAACAGGGGAGCTCGAGTTCCTCGGCCGCGCCGACCGGCAGGTCAAGATCCGGGGCCACCGGATCGAACTCGACGAGATCGAGGCCGTGCTGGCCTCGATGCCCGGAGTGGACGAGGCTGCAGTCGTTGCCACCACAGGCGAAGGCAAGAGCTTCCTGACGGCGTACGCGGTGAGCCGGCAGGAGTCGGTGACTGCATCGACCGTGCGCTCCCGGCTGGCCGACCGCCTGCCGAAATACATGATCCCGCACCACGTCATGCTGCCGTCCGAGATACCGAAACTGCCCAACGGCAAGGTCGACCGGCTTCGGCTCCCCACCCCCGCGCACCAGGGCGACGAGGCGGCTCCCCAAGAGAAGGCAGGCGGCGACGGCCCGGCCGCCTCCCGGACCGGACCCGGGGCGCTGCCCTCTCCGCACGGGCAGCAGCGCTCGGTACTGCTCGCCAGGGTGCTGGAAGAGGCGGCGCTGCTCCTCGGCGCTCCCGGCCCCGATGCGGTCCGGCCGGACGAGCCGCTGGCTGCGCTGGGGCTCGATTCGCTGGACATCGCGGAGCTCACGGTGCGCCTGTCGCGAGGGCTGGCCACTGACCTGCCTTCATCCACCCTGGTGGAGCAGATGACTCCCAAGGAGGCCGTCGACGGGCTGCTGGCGGTGCTGGGCCGTGCTTCCGGCGGCGGCGAGGTGCGCGGGCGACCGCAGGGCGTCGGGGCCGCGGATCGGCTCGATGTGTTCCAGGAGCAGGTCCGGTCCGGGCACCCGCCGGCCTTCGCCGCCAAGGCGCCGGCCTGGTCTGCGACCGACCGGGGCGCGCTCGTACAGCATTTCCGGCGTCTCCTGGCGCGCTCGGGGCTGGACCCGTACGGAAAGGTCGTCCGCACCGGAAGCGCCGAGCGAGGCGTCGTCGCCGACCCCAGTACGGGCGAGGAGCATGAGGCGCTCATCTGGACCACCAACCTCTACCTCGGACTCAACCGCGACGAGGAGGTCATCGAGGAGGCACGCAGTGCGCTGGGCCGGTTCGGTACCGGGATGGGGATATCAGCGGCGGGCTCGGGGCAGACCGGCCTCCACACTGAGTTCGAGCAGGAATTCGCCGCCATGGTGGGCAAGCCGGCCGCCTGCCTGTTCCCCACCGGGTTCACCGCGAGCCTGGGAGCCGTCGCCGGAATCGTGGGCGATCAGGACGTCGTGGTCATGGACCAGCTCTGCCACGCCTCCCTGGTGGACGGGGCCCGCCTGAGCGGCGCGAGGGTGCGGACCTTCCGGCACAACGACGCCACCGACCTGCGGGCGATCCTTGAAGCGGAGACCTCGCCCTACCGTACGACGCTGGTGGTACTCGAGAGCGTGTACAGCATGGGTGAGGGGGCGGCGCCGCTGCGGGAGATCGTGTCCGCCGCGAAGGAGTCCGGCGCGCTCGTCCTCGTGGACGAGGCCCACTCGTTCGGGCTCTACGGAGTGCGAGGTGCCGGCCTGTGCGCCGCGGAAGGCGTCACCGAGGACGTCGACTTCGTCCTCACGACGCTGAGCAAGGCCCTCGGGAGCATCGGCGGAGTGGTCGCCGCCCGGGAGCAGCACATCGCCTTGCTGAGGGCGTCGGCGAGGTCGTATGTCTTCCAGGCAAACATCTCACCTGCCGACGTGGCGGCGGCCCTTGCCGCCCTCCGCAGGGTCGCTGCGGGCGACGCGCTGCGGGCCAGGCTGTGGGATACCGCCCAGTACATGCGGAAGCGCTTCTCGGACGCCGGCTACGAACTCGGCACCGGGGAGGGGCTTATCATCACCCCCTTCTTCTCCGACGGCGAGAAGCTACATGCGATAGCCCGAGGGCTTTTCCGGCGGGGTGTCCATGCCGCTGCCGTGACCTACCCCATTGTCGAGCGCGGGCGAGGCCGCCTGAGGTTCATCTGCTCGGCGTCCCACACCCGAGCGGACGTCGACGAGACGCTGCAGGCCCTGATCGACGCAGATACGGAAGCCGCGACATTTCCCACGTCGCACGATGCCATGGACCTGCGAAAGGAAAGGGACGAGGAGTCCACACGATTCGACGTGACGAACTGGGCTGACGCGTTCACCACCTATCTGGAATCCATCTTGGCCGGGCTTCCCGCTCCGGCGCCACATCTCGTGGTCACGATCGTGCTGCCAGGAGGGGAAGAGGATCTTGTAGTCCGGATCAACGAACACGGGGTCACCCGAGAACCCGACAGCACCGCCGCGACGCCTGCCTGTTCGCTTCGCCTGGTCGACGATGAGGCAACAGCCGCACTGTGCTCACGGAACGTGGGAAGCCTGCTGGAGAGTGTGATCGCGGGCACCTGCGTGCTCGCCGGCCATACACAGCCGTTCGTCTGGCTCATCGGACGACTTAGTGACTGGCAGAGTTCAACAAGTGGCGCGTGAGGAAAGAGGTGTGAGCTGCCCCAGCCCGGACCGAGCTGTGCAAACACGCCGCCAATGGGCTCAGAAGCCGTTGTATCCCCGCGCCGATCATCGACCCCAGACCGATCACCACGGCATCGGAGAGCCCGAGCCGACGGTTCAGTTCGTCCGGCATCCCGGCGGCGGCCACCCGCGTGCCCTCTCACGGCTGAGGACCGTCGCCGTGCCCCGGGTGCACAGTGCCCGCACCCGTTCGACGGGCAGTCCGAGAGCCGCGGGGGTTTCCGCTGTTCAGGCATGGTTTCTTCGTCGCTGGGGGAAGGCCGGGACGGTGAATTCGTTCTCGGCGATGTGGAGTTGAGCGGCGACGTCGGTGATGGGTCTGGTGGAGGAGCGGGAGACGGCGGACTGATGCAGGGTCTGGTGACGTCTTGACCTGGCTTGCCCGTGGGGCGGCCTGGAAGGATGTTGCTGTGCCTGTTGCCCTATCCGCAGTTTCATGACGACGGCGTCCGCGTAGCCCGCAACCGCGAGAAGGGCGTGACCCTTGCGCAGATCGCGAAGGACTTCGGCGTCCATGAGATGACGCTGTCGAAGTGGCTGCGCCAACCGGTCACGGACACCGAGATCACCATGAAGCCCGCCGCAGCCCTCGCGGCATGAAAACCGACTGTCACCAACCGTGCATCAGTCCCAGGCGTGTGAGGCCGTCGGCTGGGTCTCCGACTCCCTCGGGATCGCCCACGAAGATCTCGTGTATGCAGCAGGTCTCATCGGTCACCCCGACGCCGATCCCGGCGTGACCCTCAACGAGGGGTGGAACACTACGGCGGCGACGAGAACGGCGGAATGACCTTCGTTCTGTACATGCTTCTGTTGAGCGGACGCTTGGTTGCCACCGTTGGAGACGAAGACCCGGAATGGCTGCGCCAGTTCGACCTCAAGGTGCAGCAGCTGGCTGAAGCCGCGTGCATGCACTCTCCTGCCACCCGGTCAGGGCCCGTCCGCTTACGCGTCGCTCACGCAGAGGGTTTCCGAACGACGAAGTGCCCGGACCGATCACCTTGGTCCGGGCACTCCCTCGCAGTTCAGCCAGGTGTACTGGCCTCCCGTCTCGGTAGGCCGTGAGGGACTCGAACCCTCAACCAATGGATTAAAAGTCCACTGCTCTGCCAATTGAGCTAACGGCCCGCCCCCGCAGCATAGCCCGGCGGACCGCCGGGCTTCGAAGGCATTGGCCTTCGTGCTGGGGAGGTGTCAGAGGACCGTCATCCGTTGCGCTTCCAGCGCGGCTTGTCTGCACGGCGGTCGAACTGGCGGCCGCCCCCGCGGTGATCGTCACGGCGGCCGTACGGGCGCCTGTCGTCGTGGCCGCGGGCGTCCCGCCCGTACGAGGAGGACCCGTACGAGGACGAGGGGCGGCGGTCGTCGCGGCGGAAGCCGCCCCGGTCGCCGTCGCGGCCCTCACGGTTGTACGCGGGGCGTCCCTCGCGGCGGTCCCGGTCACGGGGGCGGTCCCGGTCGCGGTTGTACGCCGGACGCCCGCCGTCACGCCGGTCGCCGCCGCGCTCGTCGCGCTTCCCGTCCTTGCGCTGGTCACGCTGCTCGCGCTGGTCCCGCTGGTCGCGGTCGCGGTCGCGCTGCTCGCGCTCCTCACGGCGCTGCTCCCGGCGCAGCTCGCGCTGCACCTCTGCCTCGACCTCCGCGGTCAGAGCGGCCGAGGCCTCCGCGACGGCGGCCTCCGGGTCGTCCCCGCGCTCGCGCGCCGCGCGCGCCGTCAACCGCTCGGACTCCTCGCGGAGTTCGGTCGCACGCCGCTGCGCACGCTCCAGCTGCCGGGTGAGCTTGGCGACCTCGCGCTCGGCCTGCTTGGCGGCGTTCGCCGTCGAGTCGGCCTGGACCTCGGTGAGGGAACGCGCGCCCGTGATCCGCGTCACTTCCTCGTCGAAGACGTCGCCCCGCCCGATGATGTGCCGCGAGGCGTCGACGCCCGCGTCCTCCATCAGCCGGAAGATCTGCCGCCGCTGGTGCGGCAGCGCCAGCGAGACGACGGTGCCGGACAGCCCCGCCCTCGCGGTCCGTCCGGACCGGTGCAGATAGTCCTTGTGGTCGCCGGCCGGGTCGACGTTGAGCACCAGGTCGATGTTGTCGACGTGGATGCCGCGGGCTGCCACGTCCGTGGCGACCAGCACGTTGACCTTGCCGTCCTTGAAGTCCGCCATGGTGCGCGTCCGCGCGCCCTGCGTCATGCCGCCGTGCAGCGCGTCCGCGCCCACGCCGACCTCGCGCAGCTGCTCGGCGACGCGGTCGGCGCCGAGCTGCGTCCGCACGAAGATGATCGTGCGGCCCTTGCGGGAGGCGATCGCGCTGGTCACGGGCGCCTTGTCACGCGGCTTCACCACGAGCACGTGGTGGCTCATGGTCGTGACCGCGCCCTGTGCCGCGTCGACCTCGTGCACCACGGGAGCGTCCAGGTACCGCTTGACGAGCGTGTCGATCTCCTTCTCCATGGTGGCGGAGAAGAGCATCCGCTGGCCGCCCTGGGGCAGTTGGTCCATCAGCTCGGTGACCTCGGGCATGAAGCCCAGGTCGGACATCTGGTCGGCCTCGTCGAGGACGGCCACCTCGACGTCCTCGAGGGAGCACGAGCCGCGTCCGATCAGGTCTCGCAGGCGGCCCGGAGTGGCGACGAGGATGTCCACGCCCCGCTCCAGAGCCGTGATCTGGTTCGCCATGGACGTGCCGCCGCAGACGACCTTGAGCTTCAGGCCGAGCACGTCACCGTAGGGCTGGAGCGCGTCGGAGACCTGCATCGCCAGCTCGCGCGTGGGCGTGAGGATCACTGCGCGCGGGCGCTTGCGCTCCGTGCGGCCGCCGGCCAGACCGTGCAGCAGCGGCAGCCCGAAGGAGAGCGTCTTGCCGGAGCCGGTGCGGCCACGGCCGAGGATGTCCTTCCCCCGCAGCGCGTCCGGGATGGTCGCGGCCTGGATGGGGAAGGGGATGGTCACGCCGTTCTGCGCGAGCTTGCGCACGACGGGCTCGGGGAGCCCGAGATCGGCGAAGGTGACGGTGTCCTCGTCCTGCGGGAGGACAGCGTCGATCGAGGCAACAGACATGCGAAATGCGAACCTTCCGGAGTTCAGCAGCACGCGCTCAGACTCCGTGAATTCGCAAAAGACCGCCTCAATGCGGTCAGCCACGGCTGAGAGAAACGCGCCACGCGGCGCGCTCTGCAAGGGCGCCGGGCAAATGGGATCAAACGATCACCCAGCATACGCACCCCGCGGGGCACCGCGCAAATGAGCTCCGGAGGGTGCGCACAGGCCCCGGAGGACGCCCCGCGGGGGACTATCCCCTGGTGGGCGACGTCGGGGCCTCCGACGGGGGCTTCGGCCGGCTGGGAGTGGGCTTCGGCACACTCGGCCTCGGCGGTGCGGGCGGCTCGGGACGCGGAGGCCGGGGCGGCACGGAGGAGTCCGGAACCTTCGGGGCGTTCCGCGAACTGTCCTGTTCTGCGGAGGAGTTGGCAGTCCTCTGCTTGCGCTGCCGCTTCTCGCCGCCGTCCGTCCGGCGCTTCCGGGCGCCGTCCTTCGCCCCGGCGTCGCGGCCGTGGCGCGCCCGGCGGGAGCCGCCCTCGCTCCCGGCTCCGTCGCCGTTGCGGGCGTCCTCTCCGTGTCGCCGCACGCCGCCCTTGAAGCCGCCGTCCGGCACCTCGTCCGCCGCACCGGTGGAGGACGACCCGTCTCCCCGCCCGGCACCGTCGCCGCTCGGATCACCCTGAACGCTCATGCATCCCTGGAGCAGTGCGAGCAGCACCGCACCGGCGGCCGCACGGACGGCCCACCTGCCAACGCTCCGGGGACGCACGGGAGACGGGCCGGGAGGGACGGCCCGGGAGCGGAACGAGGAACGCGACGAGCCCACGGGGAACCTCCAGGCACCGGAAGCGGGAACGGCAAGCCCTCTGCTCAACTGCCGCCCCGCGCAACAGGTCACGCCGATGTCAGGCCAACACGCCGCGGGCCAGGGCGAGTCCGGCGAACGCGGCACCCAGTCCGACCAGCACGGAAAGCACCGCGTTCGCCGACGCCGGCCCCCAACGGCCCCGTTCTGCCAGCCTGAGCGTCTCGTACGAGAACGTCGAGTACGTCGACAGCGCCCCGCACAGCCCCGTGCCCAGCAGCGCCACGAGCCGCGAACCCGCCGCTCCCGAAGTGGCCGCCCCCGTCAGCAGGCCCAGCAGCAGACAGCCGACGACGTTGACCGTGAACGTCCCCCAGGGAAAGACGGATTCGTGCCGTGCCTGCACGGCGCGGTCCGTCAGATACCGCAGCGGGGCACCCACCATGCCGCCCACGGCCACCAGCACCCACGTCACAGTCCAAGCACCTCCAGCAGCACCCACGTCACCGTCGACGCACCTCCAGCAGCGCACGCGTGGCCGCCGCACCGGCGCCCACCGCGGCCAGCGCGCCCAGCAGCGTCCCGGCGACGTACGCGACCGCGGTCGGCGCCGCCTCCGGCCCCGCACGGAAGAGATGCGCGGCGTCGACCGCGTACGTCGAGAATGTGGTGAAGCCCCCCAGCACGCCCACCCCCAGGAACGGCCTCAGCAGGGCGGGCGCACGGGCGTCGCGGCCGCTCTCGGCGACCAGCGCCATCAGCACACCGATCAGCACGCAGCCCGAGACGTTGACGACGAATATCCCCCACGGGAACCCCGCGGCGCCGCGGGCGGGGAGCCACAGCGACAGCGCATGACGGGCGAGCGAGCCCAGCGCACCGCCCGCGCCGATGACGGCGAGCACCACCAGCCCGTGCCGGCCGGCCGTCTCGGTCCGCTGAGCAGGAACGTGCAGGTCGACGTCGGGGTCGACGGCCTCCTGCCACGACGGCCGGCCGCCGGGACCGGCCGGGCTGCCCGGTCCGCCGGCGAGGTGCCGGCCGGTCCCGTCGGGGCCGAACGGCCTTCCCCCCGGGTTCCGGTCCGGTCCGCCGTCCGATTCGCCGCCCGGTTCCCCGTCCGGTTCCCCGCCCGACCCGCTGTCCGCGTTCACCCGTACCCCAGCTCGTGCAGCCGCTCGTCGTCGATGCCGAAGTGGTGCGCGATCTCGTGGACGACGGTCACCTCGACCTCGGAGACGACGCCCGCGCGGCCGCCGTCCTCGCCGTCCACCATGCGCAGCGTCGGTCCCCTGTAGACCGTGATCCGGTCCGGCAGCACGCCCGCGTACCACTCGCCCCGCTCGGTCAGCGGCGTGCCCTCGTAGAGACCGAGCAGCTCCGGGTCCTCGGCCGGCGGCTCGTCCTCGACGAAGACCGCGACGTTGTCCATGAGCCGCGTCAGCTCGGGCGGAATGCGGTCGAGCGCCTCGGCCACCAGCTCCTCGAAGTCCTCACGCGTCATCTCCAGCACCCCGCCATTGTCGGCCAACGCCGCTCCGCCGTGCACGGCCGGTCCCGGGAGCCCCGCATAGGTGCCCGGCCGGACGGGCATAGGGGGCCTCATGGGCCGTGATGCCAGGAAGCCCCGTAAACCGCTCGCTCTGCCGCAATGGTTACGCAAAGCGTCCGTCACGGACCTCGCATCCGCCCTGCGCAACCGCCTTCCGCCCCGTCGGGGCACCCCGGGCGGCCGGAGCGCTCAAGGCCCCGGGGCCGCCACCCCGGAAGCCCCCGGCCTCGGCCTCGGCCCGGCCCCGCGCCCGTACGTACGTGCCCTGGGACTCGCCGCGACCACCCTCGTCGGCGCCTGGCTGGGCCTGCTCGTCGTCGGCGGGATCGAGGCGCCCGTGGGCCCCATGGACACGAAGATGGCGCTGCGCCCGTCCCTCACGGGCGGCACCGAGGTCAACGTCTCGCCGCTCGGCGCCCTGGAACTGCGCAGCCACGCCGCTCCGCTCCGCCTCGACGTCGATGTCGACCAGCTCGACCAGCAGCGGGCCTCCGCGCTCGTCGACCATCCGGAACGCCTCGAAGGCCTCGAGAGCGAGATCACTTCCGACGTGCAGGCGGGCACGGGCGACCTCGCGCTCCGCTCCGCCGTCGCCGTGGTCGTCGGCGCCGGGGTGCTGGGGCTCGCCGTGTACCGGCGCCCCGGACGCGCCCTCGTCGCGAGCGGTCTCGCACTCGCGGTGCTGGGGGCCTCGGGGACGGCGGCGTACGCGACGTGGAACCCGAAATCCGTGTTCGAACCGAAGTTCTCCGGGCTGCTGGCCAGCGCGCCCTCCGTCGTCGGCAACGCGCGCAGCATCGTCGCCGACTTCGACATCTACCAGCGGGAGTTGGCCCGCCTCGTCACCAACGTGACCAAGCTCTACGAGGCGACCTCCACCCTCCCCGCGTACCAGCCGGACCCGTCCACGACCCGCCTCCTCCACGTCTCGGACATCCATCTCAACCCGGCCGCCTGGCAGATCATCAAGTCGCTCGTCGAGCAGTACGAGATCGACGCGATCATCGACACGGGCGACACGATGGACCACGGCACCTCCGCCGAGAACGGCTTCCTCGAACCCGTGACCGATCTGGGCGCCCCGTACGTCTGGGTGCGCGGCAACCACGACTCCGACGAGACGCAGAAGGCGTTCGAGAAGCTCGCGGAGAAGAAGGGCAGCAGCGTCCACGTCCTCGACGACGGTGTCCCGCTCAACGTCGCCGGGCTGCGCCTCGCCGGCTGGGGCGACCCTCAGTTCACACCCGACCGCTCCATCAAGCCCCAGGGCGACCCGCGGGAACGCAAGGAAGGCCGGCGCCTGGCCCTCGCGCTGCGCGCCCAGAAGGCCGCGGACACACCGGTCGACATCGCCGTCGCCCACAACCCCGTGCTGGTCAAGGAGGCCGACGGGCTCGTGCCGCTCGCCCTCGCCGGCCACACCCACCAGCGCGCCCACGAGCGGCTGCCGCGGAAGACCCGGCTGATGATAGAAGGCTCCACCGGCGGCGGCGGTCTGCGCGCGGTGGAGAAGGAGGAGCCCCAGAAGGTCTCCGCGTCGGTCCTCTACCTGGGCCGGGACGAGGGCAGGCTCCAGGCGTGGGACGAGATCACACTGGGCGGGCTGGGCCTGACCACCGCCGAGGTCACCCGCCATCTGGCGGACGACAAGGCCCCCTCCCCCCGCTCGCCCTCGCCCTCACCTGGGTCGGACTCGCCATCACCGGGGTCGGGCTCGCCCGGCACCGGTTCGAGTCCGGCTTCCGGTTCCTCCTCGGGTTCGCCCGGCCCGGGGCCGGCCTTCAGCTCCCCCGGGCCCACGCCCCCGGCCTCCCCGGCGGACTCCCCGTAACCGTTTTGGCGAACGCTCCGCTATCCCATATGCTTCTCACGTCCCCGACGCGCTGACTGAGTGAAGCGCGCAGGTGGGCCATCAGCCCTCATCGTCTAGTGGCCCAGGACGCCGCCCTTTCAAGGCGGTAGCACGGGTTCGAATCCCGTTGGGGGCACGCACCACCCTGTGCGAGACTGGTGCTCGCGCGATGCTTGGTCCTGTGGAGCAGTTTGGAGTGCTCGCCACCCTGTCAAGGTGGAGGCCGCGGGTTCAAATCCCGTCAGGACCGCTTACCTCAGGATGCTGCACCTCCTGAGGGCAACCGGACTGAGGCTTCGCCTCAGACACCGGGCTGGGTAGCTCAGTTGGTACGAGCGTCCGCCTGAAAAGCGGAAGGTCGCCGGTTCGACCCCGGCCCCAGCCACAGTCGCTGAACAGCGAAAAGCCCCCGTCAAGATCGCTTGGCGGGGGCTTCGCTGTGCCGGATGACGCCGACGGTGCCAGCGGCAGCGCCAGCGGCGGCAGCAGCAGCCTTACGAGAGTTCGCTGAACCGTTCAGTTGCCCGGGTGCGTCCGGCGACGATGATCGTGTCGTCGACTTCCACGACGGTTTGCGGGGTGGCGTAGGTGAAGCCTTCGCCGGGGCGTTTGATGGCGACGACGGTAATGCCGTAGCGGGAGCGGACGGCGCTGTTCGACAGGGGAAGGCCGACGATTTCGGCGGGGGGTTTGGTTTTGACCATGGCGAAGTCGTCCTCGAATTCGATGTAGTCGAGCATGCGGCCACGTACGAGGTGGGCGACGCGCTGGCCCATGTCGTGCTCCGGGTAGACGACGTGGTGGACGCCGAGCTGAGTGAGGATGCGGCCGTGGGCTTCGCTGATGGCCTTGGCCCAGACGTTCTCGACGCCGAAGGAGATCAGCAGCGAGGCGGTGAGAATGCTGGCTTCCAGATCGGTACCGATGGCGACGACGGCCCGGTCGAACTCGTGGACACCCAGTTGGCGCAGGGCGTCTTCTTTGGTGGAGTCGGCCCGCACGGTGTGGGTGAGGGAGCCTGAGAGGGCTTGGACGACTTCGGCGTCTTCGTCGATTCCGAGGACTTCGGTGTCCTCGTCGACGAGCTCCAGGGCGAGGGCGCGGCCGAATCGGCCCAGGCCGAGGACGACGACGGAGCCCCCCGTGCCCGTGCGCTGCTTCTTCGGGACGGTCTTCCTAGCCAATGACGGGTCGCTCCTCAGGGAGTTCGTACAGGCGGACGCGCTGGCGCAGGGCGAGCGCGGAGGCGAAGGTGATGGGGCCGAGCCGGCCGATGAACATCAAGACGATCAGCAGGAGTTGCAAGCCGGAAGGCAGGTCTGCGGTGATGCCGGTGGACAGTCCGACGGTGCCGAAG
Source organism: Streptomyces sp. CNZ301 (assembly GCF_004217425.1). Taxonomy (NCBI): domain Bacteria; kingdom Bacillati; phylum Actinomycetota; class Actinomycetes; order Kitasatosporales; family Streptomycetaceae; genus Streptomyces; species Streptomyces sp. CNZ301. Next base: position 4,743,817 of record NZ_SHLG01000001.1, on the reverse strand, counting down.
GCGGACGTCACTTCGAACAATGACTTGTCCAGGCTGTAGTCGGTGGAGACCATGAAGATCACGGTGGATGCTGCGACGGCGGCCACCGACAGCAGGACCACGGTCAGGGCCTGGCGCTGAAGGTCGCCGTGCAGGCGGCGGTGGAAGATGTTGACGGCGCTCTCACCACGGATCTCGGCGTAAATGACGAAGAACAGCACGGCGAAGGTGGTGACCTTGATTCCGCCGGCGGTGCCGGCGCTGGCGCCGCCGATGAACATCAGCACGTCCGTTCCCAGCCAGCTGGCAGGGTTCATCTGGGAGGTGTCGATGCTGTTGAATCCCGCGGTACGCGGCATGACGCCCTGGAAGAACCCGGCCAGCAGTTTCCCGGGCACGTCCAGATTGCCCAGGGTGGCGGGGTTGGACCATTCGATCGCGGTGATGAAGGCGCTGCCGCCGACCAGGAACACCCCCGTGGCCCACAGCACGATCTTGGTGTGCAGGGACCAGCCGCGCGGCTTGCGGAGCCGACGGCGAAGCTCGAACAGAACGGGGAAACCCAGTCCGCCGGCGATGACCGCCACTGCTATGGGCAGGCAGATCCAGGGGTCGGTGGCGAACCCGATCAGGCTGTCCGAATACAGGGCGAAGCCGGCGTTGTTGAAGGCAGAAACGGCGTGGAAGACGCCCAGCCACACCGCCCGCGGCCAGGACTCGTCGTAGGCGGTCCCGAACCGCAGCGTCAGCACCAGCGCTGTGACTGCCTCCAGCAGCAGGCTGACCTTGACCACACCGGTCACCACCGCGCGGACATCGCCCAGCCCCAGTGTTTTGGTCTCCGCGGCGGCCGTCAGGCGCGCCTTGAGTCCGATGCGATTGGAGATCAGCAGAACCAGCACGGAGGCGAAGGTCATGATGCCGAAACCGCCCACCTGGATCAGCGCCAGGATCACCGCCTGCCCGAATCCGCTCCAGTAGCCGGGTGTGTCCACTGTGATCAGGCCGGTCACACACACCGCTGAGGTGGAGGTGAACAACGCCTCCAGTGCACCTGCGCCACCCGGACCCGCCTTGGCCACCGGCAGCATGAGCAGGCCGGTCCCAGCGGCGATAGCCGTACCGAAGCCGGCCACGACCGCTTGCGCCGGATGCCCGATGCGCAGCCGCCGCGTCACCATGACCAGCCCTCCGCTCCGCGGACAGGCACCACGATTGTTCGCACCGGGTGACGATAGACGCCACGGGAACCGTCTCGGCCACAGGCCCCTGCCTTTGCAGGAGGAGGGCGCCCCGAACGGCATGGGGCCGGGGCCGCCGAAAGCGGGGCCGTTCGGCGGTGAGCCAAGTGGGGCCACGCTCCCCTGTGGCTACGAGTGACACGTCATCCCGGCATTCCGTCATCCCGGCCGACCTGCGTGGCCGTTGGGGGACGGCGATGTGCCGTTCCACTATCCAGCGTCGAGGGAGTCGCACGATGAAGCTCGTTCTGCGGTCCGGTGCCGTCACGGCTGCGGTCGGTGTGGGTCTGTCCGTCGCGGTCCTGCCGGCCGTGCCGGCGAACGCCGCCGGTGGGACCCACGTGCGGTGCAACGACATCACCGCCCTGAAGAAGGCGATCAACTTCGCCAACACCCACCCCAACACCGGTCCCATCACCCTGGCGTCCCACTGCACCTACACCCTGACATCGGCCGACAACGCCGACGACGGGCTTCCGGAGATCACCGGAAGCGACGTGACCATCTCCGGCCGCGACACCACCATCCGGCGCGCCCCCACAGCGACGCAGGACTTCCGCATCTTCCACGTGGTCAACGGCGGCAATCTCACCCTGAACTCGCTCACGGTCAGGGACGGAAGCCTGCCCTCCGGCTCTGGCGGCGGCATCGCGAACCAGCAGGGAGGCACGCTGAAGCTGAACCGTACGGTCGTCAGGGGCAACGAGGCCGGCTTCGGCGGTGGCCTCGCCAACCTGGGCGGGCGACTCGACCTCCACCGCAGCACCGTGGAGCGGAACACCGCGTCCACCTGGGGCGGCGGGATCACGAACGACGGCAGCGGCACCCTGACGATGAAGGGCGGGTCCCTGCGCGAGAACCGGTCCGGCAGCCTCGGCGGCGGCCTGGAGAACCGCATTGGTACCGCGTCCATGGAGGACGTCTCGGTCAGAGGCAACGTCTCCACGCTGGGCGGCGGCATCCGCAACGTGAACGGCTCCACCGTGCGCCTGAAGTCGACCACGGTCAGGGAGAACATCGCCGTGAACGGCGCGGGCATCTCGAACTTCGGCTCCAACAGCACCGTCTCGCTGGTCCGGAGCACGGTCACGCGCAACACGGCCATCAGCACCGGCGGCGGCATCCTCAACGAGGGTGGCGGCCAGGTCACGCTCACCGCCAGCAGGGTCGTCCGCAACAGCCCGGACAACTGCGCACCCGAGGGCAGCGTCCCGGGATGCTCCAACCCCACCGGCACGGTCGTTCCGCCGACCTCGGCCAAGCTCCCGCCCGCGGCCGACGTCAAGGCCGGCAAGTGAAGCGCAGCATCTAGGCACGCGAGCAGCACGAAGCCCCCGCCGGGACGGTGAAGTCCAGGGCTCCCGGCGGGGGCTTCGCCGTGTGGTGGGACAGGGCGTGGCCCAGCAAAGGGGCGCAGGCGTGCGACTCGGTGCGGCCCCGGCCCCGAGGAGCAGGGCTGCCGGCAGAGGGCCGGGCGCAGTTCGCCGCGGACGACAAGGGGTGGCGTGCGCCGTCTGAATCCTCGCGCCGGTTTATGCGCTCCGCGCGTGGGGGCGCCCCGTCACGCCCTACCGGGGTGCGCGTCCCGCTTGTTTAGATCTTTCTGCGCGCCGCCCGGTTCACAGCCCCCGACGGGGCCGACGCCAGCAACCCCTTCGTCCCCGCTCACCGCCCGCTGACCCCGTACCGACGCAGCAGCCCCGACGCAGCAGCCGGAGTCCTGGAGAACGTCCAGCTCGGCCGGGCTGCGGACCGACCGTGTGGAGTACGCACCATGAGCACGCCCACGAACGTCACCGCCGGTTCCTCACCGTTCTCACCGCCCGGCCCGCCCCGGCCCGCCGGCGCCGGGCGGGGCCGGCGCACGGGAGCCGTTCCCGGACTGAGGTACAGGCCCGCCGCACCGGCCGACCCGGAGAAGGCCGCCGAGATCGACCGGAGGCTGGAGGAGTGGGCACGCCGGCTGGAGCTGTTCCCTCCCGAATGGACCGGAGACTTCGCACAGTTCCGCTTCGGCCATGCCGTGACGCTCCAGCATCCGGGCGCGGCGGACCTGGAACGCCTCACCGTCGCCGGCAAGTTGCTGCTGGCCGAGAACATCGTCGACAGCTGCTACTGCGAGGAGGACGAAGGCAGGGGTGGCGCGCGGCGCGGCCTGGGCGGCCGGCTCGTCGTGGCCCAGTCGGCCCTCGACCCGTTCCACGGAACCCCCGCGCTGGAGGAGGAGTGGCGACGAGGAGTGCAGGCCGACGGTCCGCTGCGCTCGTACCACTGCGCCTTGCACGACTACGCCGCCATCGCCACGCCGAGCCAGACCGACCGGTTCGTGCACGACGTCGCGCGGCTGCACCTGGGCTACCTCGCCGAGGCCTCCTGGGCGGAGACGCGGCATACGCCGCAGATCTGGGAGTACTTGGTGATGCGGCAGTTCAACAACTTCCGGCCCTGCCTGTCCGTCGTCGACGCCGTGGACGGCTACGAACTGCCCGAGGCGCTCTACGCCCGTCCCGAGACGCAGCGGATCACCGCCCTCGCCTGCAACGCGACGACGATCGTCAACGATCTGTACTCCTTCACCAAGGAGCTGGCGAGCGACCCCGACCACCTGAACCTGCCCCAAGTGGTGGCCGCGAACGACAAACGCGGCCTCAAGGCCGCCTATCTGAAGAGCGTCGAGATCCACAACCAGGTCATGGACGCGTTCGAGACGGAGGCGGCGCTGGCCTCCGCCGCTTCGCCCCTCATCGAGAGATACGCCCGCGGCCTGGCCGCCTGGGTGTCGGGCAACCACGAGTGGCACGCCACCAACACCGACCGCTACAGCCTGCCCAACTACTGGTGATCAAGGGCCGGTCGACCGACCGGACGCAGCGACGCAGAACGCAGACGCACTACGGCAAGGAGCCATCGTTGGCCACGTCTCACACCGGCACCGCCTACGCGAAGGTGCCGAACCAGTCCACGTACCAGTCCCGGGTCGCGGACTACTGGAACACCGAAGAGAACCCGGTCAACCTCGAACTCGGAAAGATCGACGACCTCTACCACCATCACTACGGGGTGGGGGCGGCCGACCTGTCGGTGCTGGACGAACCCGACGGCGACAAGCGGGCCGAGCGCATCACGCGCGAACTGCACCGGCTGGAGCACGCCCAGGCGGAACTCCTCGCCTCCCACCTCGGTGAACTCTCCCCCGACGACCGCGTCTTCGACGCCGGCTGCGGTCGCGGCGGAGGCAGCGTGGTGGCGCACCAGCGGTACGGCTGTCACGCCGACGGGGTCACCCTCTCCGCCAAGCAGGCCGAGTTCGCCAACGAGCAGGCGCGCACGCGGGGCATCGACGGCAAGGTCCGCTACCACCACCGCAACATGCTCGACACCGGGTTCACCTCGGGTGCGTACGCGGCGTCCTGGAACAACGAGTCGACCATGTACGTCGAGCTGGACCTGCTGTTCGCCGAGCATGCGCGGCTGCTGCGACGCGGCGGCCGGTACGTGGTGATCACGGGCTGCTACAACGACACCTACGGGCAGGCCTCCCGAGAGGTGTCGCTCATCAACGCCCACTACATCTGCGACATCCATCCCCGCTCGGCGTACTTCCGCGCCATGGCCCGCAACAGGCTCGTACCGGTACACGTCCAGGATCTGACGGCCGAGACCATTCCGTACTGGGAGCTGCGCCGGCAGGCAGACCACCTGGTGACGGGCATCGAGGAGACCTTCCTGGACGCGTACCGCAACGGCAGCTTCCAGTACCTGCTGATCGCCGCCGACCGGGTGTGAGGCTCGCGTTCCGCACGGCGGGTCCCCGGCACTCCCGCCGGGGGCCCGCCTCGCGGCCCTGTCAGTAGGGCGCGTAGAGGAATGTGCCGGGCTCGTTGGAGAAGACGTAGCCGAAGCCGGCGCCGGCGGACGGGGTGCCCAGGTCCACGGGGTTGAAGGCGAGCGAGCCGGTTGCCGTCAGGCCACCGGAGGTGCCGCGCAGCGACCAGACCGCTCCCGTCTTGTTCTCCTCCGGTGCGGAGACGGCGAGTTCGGCCCTGCCGTCCTTCGTGACGTCGAGCAGGCGCACAGCCCCGCCGAAGCGGTCGCCGGCCTCGGCCACGCCGGGAATGCCGGAGGTGTCCTGGTGGAAGGCCTGCGCGCCGGTGCCGCTGAGGCCGCCGGAGCTGCCCTTGAGCAGGACGACGGCGCCCGCCGCCTTCTTCGTGCCGATGGCTTCGAAGGGCACGCCTGCGGCGAGGTCGGCGTAGCCGTCGCCGTTGACGTCGTTCGCGTCGAGCCGGGCGCCGAACTGGTCACCGTTCTCGCTGGTGCCGGGGACGCCCGCGCTGTTCTGCGTGATCGTCCTGGTGCGGGTGGCGCTGGGGCCGTCCGCGGTGCCGTAGTAGATCTTCACGGTGCCGGAGTCGAACGGCAGGTCTTCCGTGATGCCGCTCGGGACGGTGCGGGTCGCCAGGTCGCCCTTGCCGTCCTTGTCGAAGTCGCCGACGGCCGCCGCTGCCGCGGAGTTCAGGTGCGTCGCCTGCGTCGAGAGGCCGGACGCGGTGCCCGGCCAGAACCGGCCCCCCTCGGCGTGGTTCTGGTAGACGTAGAACGTGGCCAGGTCGTCGATGCCGTCGCCCGTCATGTCGCCCGCGGTGGTGACGTAGATGTCGTTGTCGCTGGTGAACATGCCGATCTGCTGCTCGTCCGCCGCCTTGCCGTCGCGGGTGAACGGGCCGAAGAGCACCGAGCGGGACTCCCAGTCGCCACCGTGCTGCATGAAGAGGTCCGTGTCGCCGTCGCCGTCGAAGTCGCCGGCGGTCAGGTTGGCGCCCATCTCCCAATAGGGGTCCGAGGGGGCCTCGATGAGCGTCGAGTCCTGCCCGCTGATCGCGCCCTGACGGCCCCAGAGCACGGTCACCGAGCCATAGCCGTTGGTGACCTGTTCGCTCGAGGACCGCACGGCGAGGTCGGTGAGGCCGTCGCCGTCGAGGTCGCGGGCGATCAGCCTGGCGCCGAAGAAGTCGTTGGTCTCGGCCGTTCCCGGGACTCCTGCGGTGTTCTGGCTGATGTAGGTGCTGCTGCCGGCGGACAGCCCGGACGCGGAGCCGTACGTGACGACGACGTACCCGGCCCTGGTCTGCCCGGCGATCGTGGCGCCGGGCGCCGCGGTGGCGACGTCCTGGAATCCGTCCCCGTTGAAGTCCTCGTGGACGGAGGCCCGGTTCGGCGCCTTACCCGCCGTCGCCACCGTTCCCGCCGTTCCCGCCTTCCCGGCGGTCCCGGCGGTCCCGGCCTTCCCAGTGGTCCCGGCCTTCCCAGTGGTCCCGGCCTGGCCGGCCGCCGATGCCGCTCCTCCCGTGAGCGCGACGGCCAGCCCCGCCACGACCGCGCACAGCGTGCGAACGCGCATTGCCCCTCCCGATCCCCCGGCAAGTCCCCCGATGCGCCTGGTGGCGCCGATACGAACAAGACGCACCGCCCGTCCGAAAAGTTGCACCGAAGATGATTCGCCCTGTGTCGGGAGCAACGTCCCAAGCCGCCCGACTGACCTCCGCGTCGGGCGCCCGCCGGCCCCGCGCCGCCCCGACTCGCCCCCGGCGAAGCAACTTTGGCGTGCGAGCACGGTTACAGAAATCAAGCTCGCTTGCTTGGATATGGGGCGTACGGATCCCTCACCCCCCACGGGAGACGAACATGCCACCCTCAGCATCCGCCGGCCCCGTACCGACGCCCCCGTCCCGCAGGCCGGGGAGAGTGCGCCGCCTCAAGAGCCTCGTCGCCGCCGGCGCCCTCGCCGCCACGGCGCTCGTGGCGACGGGCTCCTCGGCGACGGCCGCCCCCGAGGCGACCGGGCAGGCCGGGCAGCAGGCCGCCGCCGAAGCCCCGGGCCTGAAGGTCCTCAGCTACAACGCGTTCCTGTTCAGCAAGCTGATCTATCCCGACTGGGGCCAGGACCACAGGGGGGAGGCGATCCCTGACGCGGACTTCTTCCAGGGCAACGACGTCGTCGTCCTCCAGGAGGCGTTCGAGAACTCCGTCTCCGACAAGCTCCAGGAGAAGGCCGCCGGCCAGTACCCGCACCAGACGCCGGTACTCGGCCGCAGCAAGAAGGGCTGGGACGCGACGGGCGGTTCGTGGTCGGACATCGCGCTCGAGGACGGCGGCGTCACGATCCTCAGCAAGTGGCCCGTCGTCCACAAGGAACAGTTCGTCTACGACCACGGCTGCGGCGCCGACTACCTCTCCAACAAGGGATTCGTCTACGCCGTGCTCGACGTCGGCGGCACCAGGGTGCACGTCGTCGGCACTCACGTGCAGGCGGGCGACTCGGCCTGCGGGGACGGCGAGGCGAAGGAGATACGAGCCGAACAGTTCCGGGCGATCGACTCCTTCCTCGACGAGAAGAAGATCCCCGCGGACGAGGAGGTCATGGTCGCGGGCGATTTCAACACCGACTCGCGGAGCGACGAGTACGCGTCCATGCTCGCCAACGCCGACCTCGCTCCCGCGGACGCCCGCACGGGTCACCCCTACTCCTCGGACCACCAGGAGAACTCGATCGCGAAGGGACGCAACCCCGACGGCGGCCGCTCGGACCTGGACTACGTGCTGCACCGCAACGGCCACGTCCGTCCCGCGGGCTGGCAGAACGAGGTCGTCAAGGAGGAGTGCGCGCCCTGGGAGACCTCCGAGGGCACCTTCACCAACCTCTCCGACCACTATCCGGTGATCGGCGGCCCGGCCTCGTAGAGCGGGGCCCGCAGAGCGGGACGAGCAGAGCGGGACGAGCAGAGCGGGGGCCCGGGCCGCGGCGGGTGCGTCAGCCGGGCCGGGGGTCCCCCGTATCCGTTCGGGTCCGCGCGGCTGAGGGCCCCCGGCGCCCCGGACGCCGTGCCGGTCCGCGCCGGCCTCAGGCCGGGACGAGTCGCCGGGCGCCGGATGCGGATGCGGATGCGGATGCGGATGCGGATGCGGAAAGCTTGCCGCCCGGCAGGATCAGGCTCGGCGGCATGCCCTCCTCACGTCGGAGCTGGTGCGCTTCCGCGGACCGCCGCCGTCCGTTCGACGACTTCACCGACACGGCGGCGCTCACGACGGCGGCCACGGCGCTGACGACGGCGCTGAGCGCGTTCACGAGATCGAGCGGTTCCATCGCCATCGCCTCCCTTCGTCCGCTGTGAGGTCTCCGGTGACAGGGTGTCAGCTCGGTGCCGCGCGGTGACAGCGGTTTTCCCCACCGAACACGCCGCCGCGGTACAGCAGTCGGGGCGGCCCCGTCACGTCTCGCGGCGCTTCCGCCGGGCGTCGATGGCGAGGAAGAGAGCCATGCCCGCCGCCGCCCACGCGGCCAGCACCAAGTACGGCATCACGTGCACGTTGTCCGGGAAGTAGACGGCCGTGTGCTGGGCGTTGACGGACGCTCCCGGAGGGAGCCAGCGGCCGACCGCGCCCAGCACCGAGGGGAGCAGCGGCCAGGAGACCGCGCCGCCGGACGACGGGTTGCCGAGGAGCACCATCACCAGCCAGGTGGGGATCATCGCCCAGCGTCCGATGAGGGCGTTGAACATCACGTAGACCATGCCGGAGGCGAACATGGTCAGCGCGAGGATCATCCAGGAGTGCACGAACGGCAGATGCACGGCGTCCAGGACCCAGCCCACCGTCGCGGCGATGACGAAACCGCCGATCAGCGCGTACGCGGCGATGAAGGAGAGCCGGGCCGCCGGGGACAGGTCCGGCACGTTGATGGTGAGCTGGATCGCGCCGATGAAGCCGATGACGTCGGCGGCGAGCGTCATGTAGAAGATCGTCAGCCCCCGCGGGTCTCCCTTCCCGAGCGGTTTCAGGTCCTTGACGGTCACGCTCACGCCCACCTGCTTCGCGACCTTCGGCGCGGCCTTTTGCAGCACCTCGGCCACCGAGGCGCCGGCGGCGCTGGAGAGGTTGAGCTCGACGCGGTCGCGGCTGTCCGCCCGCAGCACCGCGAACACCTTCTGGTCGTCGACGGCATCCCTGGCCTGGGAGAACGGCCGGTAGCGGTGGACCTGGAGCGACGATCCGAGCGCCTTCTCCAGGCCGTCGACGAAGGCGCGGGCGCTGTGCTCGCCCGCGGGTTGCACCACGACGGCCGCCGGGATGGTCCGGGGTGTGGGGTCGGCCATGGCATAGGTGTAGGAGCCCGCGAAGAGCCCGGCGGCCGCGGCGACGATGAGCGCGAGTACGGCCGCGGGGAAGAAAGGTGTGTGCCTGAAGGTCCGCCATCCGGAACGCAGATCCGTCGGCGGGCGCTGCACACCCCGGGCACCGTGCCCGGCGGGCCGGACGGGCAGGCTCTCCGTGCGGTCCTGGTCCGGCGATCCGTCCGGGCCGCCGGAGGCGCGCGAACCGCCCGAGCCGGAGGCGCCCGGACCACCCGGACCGCCGTGACCGCCGCGCCCGCCCGGACCGCCCGGTGTTCGCGGGTCCCGCGGATCACGCTCGTCGTGCGGATCACGCGGATCGTCCGGTTCCGGCTCGCGCGGTTCGCTCATGTGCGCAACCCTAGGAGCGTTTTGTGCCTTTCACGGGCTTTGCGGCGCCTCTTCCGGTGTCTCCGTACGGTCGCCCGGACCCGTCGCGTGCCCTTCCGCACCCCCGCCCGCAGTCGCCCACGCCCGCACCCGCGAGGCGGGAGGACGCGCAGAGGCGGGCGCCGGGGGGAATTGGCTGGCCGGTGGATTCGGTGAAGTGCGATCCTGGATCCGGTATGCCGACATCCACGTCCCCCTCCCCGTCCTTCGACGCTCTGCGCGAGCGCCTGCCCGAGCTGATGCTGCGCGACCGCCGGCGGCTGGGGCGGCGCCTCGACGGCGCGCGCAGGATCCGCAAGCCGGAGGCGCGCGAGAAGGTCCTCGCGGAGATCTCCGCGGCCATGGACGACTCGGAGCTGAAGATCGCGGCCCGCCGTGAGTCGCGGCCCGCGATCTCGTATCCGGAGCAGCTTCCGGTCAGCCGCAAGAAGGACGAGATCCTCGAGGCGGTACGGGACCACCAGGTCGTGATCGTCGCGGGTGAGACCGGTTCGGGCAAGACGACGCAGATCCCGAAGATCTGCATGGAGCTGGGCCGCGGCATCCACGGCGTCATCGGCCACACCCAGCCACGCCGGCTCGCGGCACGTACTGTCGCCGAGCGTGTCGCCCACGAGCTGAGGTCGCCGCTGGGCGAAGCCGTCGGCTGGAAGGTCCGTTTCACGGACCAGGTCGGGGAGAACACCCTGGTCAAGCTGATGACGGACGGCATCCTGCTCGCCGAGATCCAGCAGGACCGCGATCTTCTCCAGTACGACACGATCATCATCGACGAGGCGCACGAGCGCAGCCTCAACATCGACTTCCTGCTGGGCTATCTCGCCCAACTGCTGCCCAGACGTCCCGAGTTGAAGGTCGTCATCACCTCGGCGACGATCGACCCGGAGCGCTTCTCACGGCACTTCGGCGACGCGCCGATCGTCGAGGTCAGCGGACGTACGTACCCCGTGGAGGTGCGCTACAGGCCGCTCCTCGAAGAGGGTCCCCCTGAGCCCGACGGCCAGGGAGGTGCCCCCGGGGAAAAGGACCGCGACCAGACCACGGCGATCTGCGACGCGGTCGACGAGCTGCAGGCCGAGGGCCCGGGCGACATCCTCGTCTTCCTCTCCGGCGAGCGCGAGATCCGGGACACGGCGGACGCGCTGGAGAAACGCATCTCCGGCAGGGGCCGCAAGGCGGGCGCCGCGGGCGCCGCGGGCGCCGCCGGCGGCACGGAGATCCTTCCCCTCTACGCCCGGCTCTCCCACGCCGAACAGCACCGCGTCTTCCAGAGCCACCAGGGCCGCCGCGTCGTCCTGGCCACGAACGTCGCGGAGACTTCCCTCACGGTGCCCGGCATCAAGTACGTCGTGGACCCGGGCACCGCCCGCATCTCCCGTTACAGCCACCGCACGAAGGTCCAGCGGCTGCCCATCGAACCGGTCAGCCAGGCCAGCGCCAACCAGCGAAAGGGCCGCTGCGGCCGTACGTCCGACGGCATCTGCATCCGGCTCTACTCCGAGGAGGACTTCCTCTCCCGGCCCGAGTTCACGGACGCCGAGATCCTGCGCACGAACCTCGCCTCCGTCATCCTGCAGATGACCGCGGCCGGCCTCGGGGACATCGAGAAGTTCCCCTTCATCGACCCGCCCGACCACCGCAGCATCAAGGCGGGCGTCCAACTCCTCGAGGAACTGCACGCGTTCGGCACCACCCCCGCCTCCCGCACCTCGAAGGACGGCGGCAAGCGCCTCACCGGCACCGGCCGCAAGCTCGCGCAGCTCCCCGTCGACCCGCGGCTCGCCCGCATGGTGCTGGAGGCGGAGCGGAACGGCTGCGTGCGCGAGGTGATGGTGATCGTCGCGGCCCTGTCCATCCAGGACCCTCGCGAGCGCCCCTCGGACAAGCAGCAGCAGGCGGACCAGCAGCACGCGCGCTTCCGCGAAGAGGGCAGCGACTTCCTCGCGTTCCTCAATCTGTGGCGCTATGTGCGCGAGCAGCAGAAGGCGCTGTCCTCGTCCGCCTTCCGCCGCATGTGCAAGGCGGAGTTCCTCAACTACCTGCGTATACGGGAGTGGCAGGACATCTACGCGCAACTGCGCCAGGTGGCCAGGGCGATGGACATTCTGCCGGCCCGTTCCGACCGGGAGGCGCCGGCCGACGCCGTGCACCAGTCGCTGCTGGCCGGCCTCCTCTCGCACATCGGGCTCAAGGACACCGACAAGAACGAGTATCTCGGCGCGCGCAGCGCCAAGTTCGCCGTCTTCCCCGGCTCGTCGCTCTTCAAGAAGCAGCCGCGCTGGCTGATGTCCGCCGAACTCGTGGAGACCTCCCGGCTGTGGGCCCGCGTCAACGCCAAGGTCGAGCCCGAGTGGATCGAACCGCTCGCCGAGCACCTGGTGAAGCGCACCTACAGCGAGCCGCACTGGGAGCAGAAGCAGGCGGCCGTGATGGCGTACGAGCGCGTGACGCTCTACGGGGTGCCTCTCGTTGCCCAGCGCAAGGTCAACTACGGCCGCATCGACCCGGAGACGTGCCGGGACCTGTTCATCCGGCACGCCCTGGTCGAGGGCGAGTGGCGCACGCACCACCGTTTCTTCCATGACAATCGCAAACTCCTCGACGAGGTCGAGGAGTTGGAGCACCGCGCGCGCCGCCGCGACATCCTCGTCGACGACGAGACCCTGTACGACTTCTACGACGAGCGCGTGCCCGAACACGTGGTCTCCGGCGCCCACTTCGACTCCTGGTGGAAGAAGCAGCGTCGTGAGGACGCCGACCTGCTCAACTTCGAGAAGTCGATGCTCATCAACGAGCAGGCGGAGGAGATCAGCCGCAGCGACTATCCGGACGTGTGGCAGCAGGGTGACCTCACGCTGCGCGTCACCTACCAGTTCGAGCCCGGCACGGACGCGGACGGCGTGACGGTGCACGTCCCGCTCCAGGTCCTCAACCAGATCACGCCTGGGGGATTCGACTGGCAGATCCCCGGCCTGCGCGAAAGCCTCGTCACCGAGCTCATCCGCTCGCTGCCCAAGGCCGTCCGGCGGCATTACGTCCCCGCTCCGGACTTCGCCGCGCGCTTCCTGCGCGTCGCGACGCCGGGGCAGGAGCCGCTGACCGCCGCGATGGCCCGCGAGCTGCGGGGCATGGTCGGAGTGCCCTTCGAGGCCGGCGACTTCGACCCGGCGAAGGTCCCCGACCACCTCAAGGTCACCTTCCGGGTCACGGACGAACGGCGACGCACCCTTGCCGAGTCCAAGGACCTGGAGGAACTGCAGCACCGGCTGCGGGACAAGACACAGGCCGCCATCGCGCGCGCCTTCGAGTCGTCCGCACGCGCGCAACGGAAGGAGGAGCGGGAGCGGGGCCCGGAGTCACCGTCCGCGCAGGCGCCCGCACCCGGCCCGGGGGACGCGGCACCTGCCCTCTCCTCACGCAAGGGTCTGACCGAGTGGACGATCGGCTCCCTGCCCCGCGTCTTCGGGACGCGTCCCCGGGCGTCGAGCGGGAAGGGCGTGGTCGGCAGCCAGCCCGTGAAGGCCTACCCGGCGCTGGTGGACGACGGCGACTCCGTCTCCGTTCACCTCTTCGACACCGAGGCCGAGCAGCAGCAGGCCATGTGGCGCGGGACGCGCCGGCTGATCCTGCTCAACATCCCTTCCGACCCTGCCAAGTTCGCCGCCTCGAAGCTGTCCAACCCCCAGAAGCTCGCCCTCTCGCGGTCTCCCCACGGCAGCGTGCAGGCGCTCTTCGAGGACTGCGTCACGGCGGCCGCCGACCGTCTCATCGCAGGGCACGGCGGCCCGGCGTGGGACGAGGAGGCTTTCCGGAAGCTTTTCGACGCCGTACGTACGGATCTGGTCGACGCCACGCTCAAGACGGTCAAGCAGGTTCAGGAGGTGCTTGCCGCCTGGCACTCCTGCGAGCAGCGTCTGCGCGGCGTCACGAGCCCCGCCCTCGCGGAGTCCGCCGAGGACGTCCGCCGGCAGCTCGCCGACCTGGTCTGCCCCGGCTTCGTCACCCGGCACGGCGCGGCCCGGCTGCCGGACCTGCTGCGCTATCTCGTCGCCGCCGACCGCCGTCTCCAGCAGATGCCGAACAACGCCGAACGCGACCGCACGCGGATGGCGAAGGTTCAGGAGATGCAGGACGAATACCTCTGGCTGCTGGAGCAGTTCCCCCGCGGACGTCCCGTGCCGCAGGCGGCGCTTGAGATCCGCTGGATGATCGAGGAACTGCGTGTCAGCTACTACGCCCACGCCCTGGGCACCGCCTACTCGGTCTCGGACAAACGCATCATGAAGGCGGTGGATGCGGCAGCGCCGTGAGGGTGACGAACCCGTCGCACAAGGTGAGTTCGCGCCGCTCGTCGGGCTGCTGTAGAGTCTCGCTCGCGCCTGGACGACGGGCGTGGACAAGGTCCTGTGGAGCAGTTTGGAGTGCTCGCCACCCTGTCAAGGTGGAGGCCGCGGGTTCAAATCCCGTCAGGACCGCAGAAGAACAGAACAAGCACACCGCAGCGCCGCAGCCCGTCCCCGTACGCAGGGGGCGGGCTGCGGCGCTGTGGTGCGGCGTGGGGGCCGGAAGCCCCGGTGCGGCGCCGTGGAGCGGCATACGGGCCCCGGGGTGCGCGACGACGTGACACCTCGTCAGGCCCGCGCCGAGCCGTCACAGGCGCTCTCAGCGACGTCCGCGGCCGTCCGTGCGCCGTGCCCGGTGCTGCGTGCGCCCCGCTCAGCACTCCTTGACGGCCAACCGCCCGGCCGGTACTTCTCGTAAAAGGGAGGTGGGGCATCAATGGGGACAACTCCGCGCAGGGCTCGGCGACATGAGACCAGGGCGCTGCTGCGTGCACACCTGGCGGCGGCCACCCGCTACCGGCACGTGACACACCACTGCCCCGTCTGCCACCGACTGCTGCGTCTGGCGATGGAGCACGCGGCCGAGGAGCCTGCGGGCAGGCCCGCGGAGTGAGCGGAAGGACCGCCCCCCGGGCTCCCCAGGGGGCCGGCGCGCACCGCCGGCCGCGTCCAACTACTCAACGCCCGTTCCGCATAAGGGCGTTCGGTGGTGGACTGTGAAACTGCGAAGAACCGGGCGACGAGTCCGTCCCGATATAGGAGAATGATCGTTCTCCACAACCGGCATCAAGTGTGACAGGAGTCACCGCTCCGGTTCCGGATGCACGGGAACTTACACCCTTCTCGCCACCAGCCAATTTAATATGTGCAATTGCACCAGGGTCCATCGGCGCCCCCGGCTGTCCGAAGCAGTCCAGGCCGGCTTGCCAACTCGCCCTCGCGGCACACCAGTCGGACCCCTGCCGACCATGCGGTTTCCCACCCGCCGGCGCCGGTCCAGGATGCGGAGACCGGGCACGACCAGTCCGGGCACGGCAGATCCGGACACAAAAAGATCGCGCCGGACCCGGCGGAGTCCAGCGCGATCAACGATCAAGCACCGTTGGGGACAGCTGCCTGATGTCTGTTGCCTCGGGCGCCGATCGGGGATGAGGGCCCCGAATACGCCCGGATATGCAGTTATTTCGTCTGATCAAACCTCACTGCGCTGCTGCGGGATGCCCGCCAGCAGTGCGCGCACCTCCGCCTCGCGGTATCGGCGATGACCACCGAGCGTGCGGATCGACGTGAGCTTGCCTGCCTTTGCCCAGCGTGTGACCGTCTTCGGGTCCACGCGGAACATCGTGGCAACCTCCGCCGGGGTCAACAGCGGCTCGGCATCAGGGGTGCGAGCGGTCATGAGCGGCCTCCTCGAAGGAACCGAACCATACGGTTCTTTCCCAAAATTCTGCACCTTGGCCCGCGTTGCCCGATATGGACCTACGCGAGCCGAGTCGGTTATAGGACGAACGGCTTGTCCTCGGCACTACAACTACACCATCTGTCCAGCCACGGCGGCCAAACCGATGGAATTGCCCTCTGAGGTGGTGAACCTCGACGGAAGCCGATGGACCAGCCCATAGCGGACAGTCACACCACCGTGACGAACAGTCACAGTGTGACCAACTGGCACCAGCCCCACCAAGGTGGGCAATACCGATCTTTCCGACCACAGTTGGATGGATGGAGCCCCCGTCGAACTCCTTGTCCTATTTTGACACGAGGGACGGCTCTGAGAGCAAGGCCCAAGAAAGTGCTGTCCGTCACGCTTGAGGCTTTGGCCCCTTTCGGGACCTTGGTCCTGGAGGTCCGTGACGTGCACCACCCCGTAGGCCCCCGTCCGCGTTCAGTTCACGAACACAACCGTGCACATGAACCTCACGGACCGAACCCGCGTAGTCAGTTGGCGAACTGCAGTTCTCTCACAGCCCGCCAGCGGTCCGTGAGCCGCTCGTAGGCGACGCCGGCCCGCTCCCCGTCCCCTGCGCGCAGTGCCGCGATTCCCTCCGCCACATCAGCAGCGGAGTCGTCGTCGGCAAGCTGCTCCTCAGAGATCGCGTGCGCCAGACCGCCGTAGTCCAGTTCGACGAGGGACCGCGGATGGAATTCCTCCAGCCATCTGCCCACGTCGACCAGGCCGTCGACGAGCGGCCCCTCCTCCAACTCCTCGCGGAGAACCTTCAGACCGCGGGCGAGGCGACGCCTCGCCTCGACCATCGGGGTGCGATAGCGGAGGACGAACTGCTGAACGCTCTCCTCACCGCTTCCGGGCTTCGCAAACTCTTTCTCTTCCGAAGAAAAAAGAACGAACCAGCGCACGGGCACGTGCCAAAGCGCCGTGCGGATCCACGGGCGGGCATCCGGATTGCGCGTCAACCAGCGCTCATAGTCCGCTGCGGCCTGCCGGCGCACGACGGGCGGAACCGCCGCGTCCAGCACCGTCTGCGGCATCGCAACCTCCTGTTCACCCGCCGCCTGCGAGAGCGCCGCAAGCGCCTGCCAACCGCGCAGCCGCGTCCGCCAGGGGCACACGCAGACCACACCGTCCACCTCCGCCACGAAGGCGTCCGCGCTCTCCCGTACCGGCACGGCGACCGGCGGCACCGGAAGCAGATCGGCAAGCGAACGCCTCAACTCGTCCTGGGCGGTGGGCACCCGGTCGCGCTTCGCGTACCGCACCCAGTGGGCACGCTCCGGCTCGGGGAACGCGGCCAGTGGCTCGTACACCCGCAGATACGCCGCGTACGGGACGATGACCGACGCCTGCTGACCCACGCGTTCTCCTCCAGAATTCGCGAAATCGGGCTCCGTCAGGAGCCCCGGCCCGCGCCTTGCCGGGCGGGCCCCGAAGACAGTTGACTACCACCGATCGTGGCACCGCAACGATCGGGCCGCGCGCAGGTCGTACCCTGCTCTCGACCGGCCCTCCCCGCCGTGCGCGTCACAAGCCCGGACGGCGACCAAGAGGGCGTACAACCCGACATCAGGAGTCACCACCGTGGCTGACGTACGTCCCTCCCCGCGGCCCGCCCCGGCGCCCACCATCAGCGCCGACGGAGCGAGCGGCACAGGGATTCTGCGGACCCTCTTCCGGTCCGAGCTCGGCGGGCACGAGCAAGTCGTGCTGTGCCAGGACCGGGCCAGCGGCCTGAAGGCCGTCATCGCCCTCCACTCCACCGCTCTCGGCCCCGGCCTGGGCGGGACGCGGTTCCACGCCTACCCGGGAGAGGAGCAGCCCGAGGAAGCCGCCCTCATGGACGCGCTGAACCTCGCCCGCGGCATGTCGTACAAGAACGCGATGGCCGGCCTCCCCCACGGTGGCGGCAAGGCCGTGATCATCGGCGATCCGGAGAAGATCAAGACGGAGGAGCTGCTCCTCGCCTACGGCCGCTTCGTGGCCTCGCTGGGCGGCCGCTACGTCACGGCCTGCGACGTGGGCACGTACGTGCAGGACATGGATGTGATCGCCCGCGAGTGCCCCTGGACGACGGGACGCTCCCCCGAGCGGGGCGGAGCGGGCGACTCCTCGGTGCTCACGGCCTTCGGCGTCTTCCAGGGCATGCGCGCCGGCGCCCAGCACCTGTGGGGGGCTCCTACGCTCCGCGGCCGCACCGTCGGCATCGCGGGCGTCGGCAAGGTCGGCCATCACCTGGTTGAGCACCTGCTCGAGGACGGTGCCCGCGTGGTCGTCACGGATGTGCGGTCCGAGGCGGTCGAGCGGGTGCGCTCCTCGCACCCGGATGTCGAGGCCGTCGCGGACGCCGCGGCACTGGTCCGCTTCGACGGGCTCGACGTCTACTCGCCCTGTGCCCTCGGCGGAGCACTCGACGACGAGTCCGTTCCGGTCCTGACCGCCAAGGTCGTGTGCGGGGCCGCCAACAACCAGCTGGCCCACCCGGGCGTGGAGAAGGACCTCGCCGACCGCGGGACCCTCTACGCGCCGGACTACGTCGTGAACGCCGGCGGCGTGATCCAGGTCGCGGACGAGCTCCTCGGCTTCGACTTCGCACGTGCCAAAGCAAAGGCTGCAAAGATCTTCGACACCACGCTTTCGATCTTCGAGCGTGCCGCCGCGGACGGCGTACCACCGGCCGCGGCTGCGGACCGCATCGCGGAGATGCGTATGGCGAGCGGCGGGCCGGGTGGTGAAGGTCCCGGGGAATCCGGGAGCTGAGGCTGCCGGGGGTCTTCTCACGACCCCTCGGCGGGTCGACACTCGGACGCACGGTAAAATGAGGGCTGACCAGCGAAGAGAGAGCCACCGGACGCGTCTGCCGGCGGCCGTGTCGTGCGGGCGGCGTACCGTACGGCGGCGGAAGCAGGTACCGTTGAAGCCCTACGGGCCGGTCTCTCCTTCGAGGGTCCGCTCTGAATTGTGAACGCGTGTCAAGACTCTGGGGCCGTCGAGCCCCGTCGTTGAGGGGGTCGAGCCATGGGGCGCGGCCGGGCCAAGGCCAAGCAGACGAAGGTCGCCCGCCAGCTGAAGTACAACAGCGGTGGGACGGACCTCTCGCGCCTGGCTGAGGAGCTGGGCGCATCGACGTCGAACGAGCCGCCGAACGGCGACCGCTTCGCGGACGATGAGCGTGACGACGACCCGTACGCACAGTACGCGGACGTGTACAACGACGAGGAGGACGAGGGCGAGTCCTCCGATTCTTCGGCGCAACGGCGCCGGAGCTGACGTCCACAGATCCCTGCCCGGTCCGGCATCAGCCGGACCGGGTTCTGTGCTGTTCCGGGGCGTGCGCGTGGGGCTCGCATCGCCGCTCGTGACAGGCCGCGAACGCAGGCGTGATCGCAGCGCCCACCCGGCTCACGGGGATCGCCCGGGTCACGCCGCATAGTCACCGGTGAGCGTCACGGCTTCGCCGCCCGCCGGGCGCTCGGTGATCTCTCCCGCCACCCAGGCCTCCACTCCGCGGTCGGCAAGAGTGGTGAGCGCGGCTTCGGCAGATTCCTGCGGTACGACGGCGACCATGCCGACGCCCATGTTCAGGGCGCTCTCCAGTTCGCCCCGCGCGATGTTCCCCGCGCGGCCGACCAGGTCGAACACCGGGCCCGGCGTCCACGTCGCGCGGTCGACGCGGGCTTGCAGTTCCTCGGGCACGACCCGTGCGAGGTTGCCGGCCAGTCCGCCGCCGGTGATGTGCGAGAAGGCGTGCACCGGCGTGGTGCGGGTCAGGGCGAGGCAGTCCAGCGAGTAGATCTTGGTGGGCTCCAGCAGTTCCTCGCCGAGGGTGCGGCCGAACTCCGGCACCCGCCTCTCCAGGGCCCAGCCCGCGCGCTCGAAGAGCACGTGCCTCACCAGCGAGTACCCGTTCGAGTGAAGGCCGGAGGAGGCCATGGCGATCACGGCGTCCCCCGTACGGATACGATCCGCGCCCAGCACCGCATCGGCCTCGACGACGCCCGTTCCGGCGCCCGCGACGTCGTACTCGTCCGGTCCGAGGAGGCCCGGGTGCTCGGCGGTCTCGCCGCCCACCAGCGCGCAGCCCGCCAGGACGCAGCCCTCGGCGATGCCCTTGACGATCTGGGCGACCCGTTCGGGGACGACCTTCCCGACGCAGATGTAGTCGGTCATGAAGAGCGGCTCGGCGCCGCAGACGACCAGGTCGTCCACGACCATCGCCACCAGGTCGTGGCCGATGCTGTCGTGCTGGTCCATGCGCTGTGCGATGGCGACCTTCGTGCCGACGCCGTCGGTGGCCGAGGCCAGCAGGGGACGCTCGTACCGCTTGAGGACGGAGGCGTCGAAGAGGCCGGCGAAGCCGCCGAGCGTGCCCACGGACTCGGGGCGCTGGGCCTTCTTGACCCATTCCTTCATCAACTGGACGGCGCGGTCGCCCGCCTCGATGTCCACGCCGGCGGCGGCGTAGGTGGCGCCGGCGGACCCAGCGGGCTCGGCAGACTCGGCAGGCATCGGATCGGCTCTTTCGGGTCGTGGGAAAGGCGGGCGGGCGTCCGCGGGCCTACGGGCCGGGACGGGCTGCGTGGCTACGGGCGCCGCAGGGCGTCGGTGCCGCCGACTCCCGCGGTGAGGGTGCCCACGCCGTCGACGTCGGGAACGGAGGGCTGCTCGGTGCCGTGCCGACCGCCGGCCGCGTCCGGTTCACGCAGGTGTTTGCCCAGCAGCTCGGGGTCGGGAAGCGGCATCGGGTACTCGCCGTCGAAGCAGGCCCGGCACAGCTGCGACTTGGGGATCGTCGTCGCCTCGGTCATGCCGTCGATGGAGATGTAGGCCAGGGAGTCCGCGCCGAGGGACTTGCCGATCTCGTCGACAGTGAGGCCGTTCGCGATCAGCTCGGCACGGGTGGCGAAGTCGATGCCGAAGAAGCACGGCCACTTGATGGGCGGGGAGGAGATCCGCACGTGGACCTCGGCCGCACCGGCCTCGCGCAGCATCCGCACCAGGGCGCGCTGAGTGTTGCCGCGGACGATCGAGTCGTCCACGACCACGAGGCGCTTGCCGCTGATGACCTCCTTCAGCGGGTTGAGCTTCAGACGGATGCCGAGCTGCCGGATCGTCTGGCTCGGCTGGATGAACGTGCGGCCAACGTAACTGTTCTTGACCAGGCCGCTGCCGTACGGGATGCCGCTCGCCTCGGCGTAGCCGATCGCGGCGGGAGTGCCGGACTCCGGTGTCGCTATGACCAGATCGGCGTCGGCGGGTGCCTCGGCCGCGAGCTTGCGGCCCATCTCGACTCGGGAGAGGTAAACGTTCCTCCCGGCGATGTCGGTGTCCGGGCGGGCCAGGTAGACGTATTCGAAGACGCAGCCCTTGGGTTTCGCTTCCGCGAACCGGGTGGAGCGGAGGCCGTCCTCGTCCACGGCGATCATCTCGCCCGGCTCGACCTCCCGGATGAAGCTCGCGCCCACGATGTCCAGCGCCGACGTCTCGCTCGCGACGACCCAGCCGCGCTCCAGCCGCCCGAGGACGAGGGGGCGCACACCCTGCGCGTCGCGGGCCGCGTAGAGCGTGTGCTCGTCCATGAAGACGAAGGAGAAGGCGCCCTTCACCTGGGGCAGCACGACGGGGGCCGCCTGCTCGACGGTGAGCGGGCTGCCGTCCTCGTCGGTCTGCCCGGCGAGGAGGGCGGTCACCAGGTCGGTGTCGTTGGTGGCCGCGACGCGCGTGGCCCGGCCGCTGCTCTCCGTCGACTGCGCGGCCACCAGTTCCGCGAGTTCGGCGGTGTTGACCAGGTTGCCGTTGTGGCCCAGCGCGATCGAACCGTGCCCGGTGGCACGGAAGGTGGGCTGGGCGTTCTCCCACACGGACGCGCCCGTCGTCGAGTAGCGGGCGTGCCCGACCGCGATGTGACCGCGGAGGGAGCCGAGGGAGGTCTCGTCGAAGACCTGGGAGACAAGGCCCATGTCCTTGAAGACCAGGATCTGTGAGCCGTTGCTGACTGCGATGCCCGCGGACTCCTGACCGCGGTGCTGCAGCGCGTACAGACCGAAATACGTGAGCTTCGCGACCTCTTCCCCGGGAGCCCACACACCGAAGACGCCGCAAGCGTCCTGGGGGCCCTTCTCGGAGGGAAGAAGATCGTGACTTAGTCGTCCGTCACCACGTGGCACGGCACCGAGTCTAGGACAGGAGGCGCGTTGCTCCGAATCGGGGACACCTCCGGACCCAGAGGGGGAATCGGGTGACACGGCCACTACCTGTGGTGACGAGGCCGCGGGGCGGGCGGAGGCGGGTCCTCCGCCTTGTTCCGCGAGGTGCGCCGGCCGGATTCGGTACGGCTCTCCGCGCTCAGCCCAGCAGGGGCAACTGGCCGCTGAGGTCGGCCCGTTCGCCGCTCGCGGAGACCACGGCCGCCTTGCGGGCCTCCTCCCAGCCGACCCGTCCGGTGGCGAGTCTGATCCAGGTGAGCGGGTCGGTCTCGACGACATTGGGCGGGGTGCCGCGAGTGTGCCGCGGGCCCTCGACGCACTGGACGACAGCGAACGGCGGCACCCGCACCTCGACCGAGGCCCCGGGCGCCTTCACGGCGAGGGTGTCGGTGAGCAGCCGTACCGTGGCGGCGAGCGCCTGCCGGTCGAAGGTGACGGCGCTCCCGGTGGCACGGGCCAGATCGTCGCTGTGGACGACGAGTTCGACGAGCCTCGTCACGGTGAAGTCGAGCATCCGCATCGCGCCGGCACCGTGCGGGATGAGCAGGTCGTCGCGTACCGCCGACTCCAGCACGGGCTCCAGCTGTGCGACGGCCTCGTCGATGCGGGCGGCGCCGCCGGCGGCCGCGCGGTCGGCCTCCTCGCGGGTCTCCAGGTCCAGTTCGGCGGCGGCGCCGGCGGTGGACAGCGCCCAGGTCGGCAGATCCAGCTCGGGGGCCGCGGCCTGCGACTCCGGCCCGGCGAGGAAGCGGGGCACCGAGTCGATCTGCAGCGCGATGTGGACGAGGAGACGGTGCACGTCCCAGCCGGGCAGACCTGAGGGGCGTGCGCGCTGCTCGTCGGTCAGTGCGTGCGCGGCGGCGGCGACGGCCTCGACCTGGCCGATGAGCGCCTGACGGACACGGGCGGGGTCGTAATTGCGCCTTGCGGGGGCCTTGCTTCGTTTGACGGGCGGCATGGTCAAGAGATTAGGCGCTGGACGGACGGCCGGTGCGCGGAGCGTGCCAGGTCACCCGGGACCCGGCCGGTCGCGGCGGGCGGCGGCTGCGCGCGGCCGGTCCGGGCCGGTTCCGCAGCCGCCGGTTCCCGCTCGCGGCCGGCTCGGCAGGCCCGGTTCCGCTCCGCGCCGGTTCCCGCTCGCGGCCGGCTCGGCAGGCCCGGTTCCGCTCCGCGCCGGTTCCATCGCGGCCGGCTCGGCAGGCCCGGTTCCGCTCCGCGCCGGTTCCCGCTCGCGGCCGGCTCGGCAGGCCCGGTTCCGCTCCGCGCCGGTTCCCTCGCGGCCGGCTCGGTGGCCGACCGGCCCCGCTCACAACCGGTTCCGTGGCCGACCGGCCCAGCTCACAACCGGTTCCGTGGCCGCCGACGCCCACTCGCGGCCGGCTCGGCAGGGCCCCGTTCCCGCTCCCCCGCCGGCTCGGCGTCCACCGGCCCAGGGCTCACGGCTCACAGCCCCGGCTCCCGGCCGGTCACGCGTCCCCGCGGGTCAGGCCGTGCTCTCCCTCGCGACCAGGCGGTGCTCCGCGTACAGCGTCGTGTGCGGCGCCTCCGGGTCCCCGGCGATGCGGGCGAGCAGGGCCTCGACGGCGAGCGCGGCCACCTGGTGCTTGTCCGGTGCCACGGTGCTGAGGGAGGGGACGCTGAACCGGGTCTCCTCGATGTCGTCGAAGCCGATCACCGCGACGTCGTGCGGCACGGTGCGGCCCGCGTCGTACACAGCCCGCACGGCCCCGGAGGCGAGCAGGTCGGAGAAGCAGAAGACGGCGTCCGGCGGCTCCGGGAGGGCGAGCAGTTCGCGCATCGCGGTCATGCCGTCGGTGCGGGTGAAGGCCGGTACGAGCGGCGTCAGTCCGGGATCGTGCGGCAGGCCGGCGGACTCCAGGGCCTTGAGGTAGCCGCGTGCCCGCTGCTGCGAGGTGGTGAAGAGCGGGTCGGCCTGGAAGCCGACGGCCGCGACGCGGCGCCGTCCGCTCGCGATCAGATGGGCGGTGGCCTCCTGCGCGGCGAGGACGTTGTCGATGAGGACGTGGTCCGCGGGCACTTCGTAGTCGCGCTCGCCGAGCAGGACGAGCGGCACGCGGCGCTCGCGGCGGGCGAGGGTGGACTGGTCGAGCCGCTGCGGGGAGAGGAGCACGCCGTCGATGAGCGGGTCGGACAGCCCGCAGGCGACGCGCAGTTCGGCCGAGGGGTCGCCGCCGGTGTCCTCTATGAGGACGGAGACGTCGTGCTCGCGCGCGGCGTCGATGACGGCCTTCGCGAGTTCCGCGAAGTAGGGCTGCACCAGTTCCGGAACGGCGAGGGCGATGACGCCGCTGCGGCCGGTGCGCAGGTGGCGGGCCGAGACGTTGGGGCGGTAGTCGAGCTCCTGGATGGCGCTCAGCACGCGCTGGCGGGTGGGCTCGGCGACTCGGACACTGCCGCGTACGACGTTGGAGACGGTCTTGATGGACACGCCTGCCCGCTCCGCGACGTCCTTGAGTCTCGTCCCGCCCATTGCGCTCCCCTCGTACGGGCTGGTGTGCCCGCCCTTGCTCCCGCCGGCCCCGTATGTCCGGACGGAAAGATCCGTCCGACGTGTTGACGTCAGATTACGCCCTGCGTACAACGTTGGAACAGCGGAATTCCGCTGGGTCCGGCCGGTTGGCCAGGGCTGGTCCCGACGGGCGGTTCCCGGCCGGTCGTCTCCCGCGACTCCCAACGTCGAATGGACGGACGTGGTGCGTGTGCAGGGCAGGAGGAGGTTCCTCGGCACCGTGGGCTCCCTCACGGCCGCCGGGGCGCTCTCGGGGTGCGGCACTCCGGTGGGGCAGGCGTTCACGGGCTCCGCGGGCCCGCCGTCGCTGCTCAACTTCTGGCATCCGTTCACCGGTGGTGACGGCGCCCAGCTGGTGACGATGCAGAGCGGCTACCGCAAGGCCAACCCCGACGTCGACCTCAAGTCGACCACGCTGGTCTGGGGCGCCCCGTACTACACGAAGCTCACCCTGGCGACGCTCGGCGGCCGGCCCCCGCAGGTCGCGATCACCCACGTCTCACGGCTGCCGACGCTCGCCGCGTCCGGGCTGCTGCGGGAGATATCCCGCTCCGAGCTGGAGGAACACGGGCTGCGGCCGGAACGGTTCGCCAAGGCCGCCTTCAAGTCGGCGCACCACGACGGCAAGCTCTACGCGCTGCCGCTGGACACCCACCCCTTCGTGCTCTACTACCGCACCGACGTCGCGAAGAAGGCCGGACTGCTCGACGGCAAGGGCAAGTTGACGGACGTCGACGGGCCCGACAAGTTCCTCGACGCGATGCGGGCCGCCAAGGAGGTCACCGGCGTCTGGGGCGGCTCCATCGCCACCGTCAAGGACCCCGCCACCTGCTGGCGGCTGTTCTGGTCCCTCTATCGGCAGCTCGGCGCGGACCTGATCACCGACGGCGG
The DNA here is from genome assembly GCF_004217425.1 of Streptomyces sp. CNZ301. Classification (NCBI taxonomy): domain Bacteria; kingdom Bacillati; phylum Actinomycetota; class Actinomycetes; order Kitasatosporales; family Streptomycetaceae; genus Streptomyces; species Streptomyces sp. CNZ301. Next base: position 4,718,613 of record NZ_SHLG01000001.1, on the reverse strand, counting down.
CCGGAAGGTCGTCATGGACGTGGGTGCGGCCGAGGAGACGCTCGCCTACATCCGGCGCATGTCGGCCGAGAAGCTCATCCCGCCCGGCGCGGACGGCGACGGCGGCGCGATCACACTGCTCACCTCGGGCAAGGCCGGGTTTCTCATGGACGGGGAGTGGCAGCTCCTGGCCGTACAGGGCGCGGTGAAGGACAAGTTCGACATCCGCACCTTCCCTCGGATCTTCCGCGACGCCCCGTACGCGTGCGCCGCCGACTCGCACGCCTTCATCCTTCCGAAGGCGCCGTCCGAGAAGGCCCAACGGACGGACAAGGCACTCGACTTCACTCACTCCATGCTGGAGGCGAGCCTCGACTGGGCCAAGGGCGGCCACATACCGGCCTGGCAGCCGACGGCGGACTCCGGCGCCTACCGAGAGCTGGTGCCGCAGGCGCACTACGCCGACGCGGCGGACGGGGCGGCCTACGACCCGGCCGCCTGGTACTCCGGCGCCGACAGCAACCTCTACCGGCGCTTCGGCGACGTCGTCGCCTCCGTCGTGGGCGGCCACACCCGCCCGGGCCCCGGCGCGGCACGCATGCTGGCGGCCGTGAAGGACCTGGCAGCAACGGAGGCACCCGTATGAGCGCGGGCACGAGCGTGCACCTGGGCGCCGGGGCGGGCGTGCCCACGTCCGGGCGCGGGACCGGGGGCGTCCGGTGGACGGCGTCCGGGATGCTGCTCCCCTTCGGCGTGTTCTACGTCCTGTTCCTCCTGGGCCCGCTCCTCTACACGGCGGTCGCGGGGTTCTTCAACGACAGCCTCGTCAAGGACGGACCCGGGAAGTGGGTCGGGACGGCGAACTACGCGGAGGCCCTCACATCTGCGGAGTTCTGGTCCAGCCTCGGCCACACGCTCTGGTTCACCGTGCTCACGACGGTGCCGCTGATCGTTTTCTCGCTGACGCTGGCCCTCATGACGGACCGGTTCTCACGCGGCAGATGGTTCTTCAGGCTGGCGTTCTTCGCCCCGTTCATGCTGCCCTCCTCGGTGATCGCGCTGCTGTTCATGTGGATCTACGCGGACGAGATCGGGCTGGCGCAGAACGTGGTCACGTGGTTCGGCGTGGAGGCGCCCTCCTGGCTGGGCGACCCGGACTGGGCGATGATCTCGATAGCCGCCGCGACGATCTGGTGGACGATCGGCTTCAACTTCGTCATCTACCTGGCCGCGCTCCAGGAGATCCCGCGGGACGTGCACGAGGCCGCCGCGATCGACGGCGCCGGGCCGTGGCAGCGCATCCGGCTGGTGGTCGTCCCGATGCTGGGACGTGCGACCACGCTCGTCGCGGTGCTCCAACTCGTCGCGTCGCTCAAGGTCTTCGACCAGATCTACATGATGACGAACGGCGGCCCGGACGACGCCACCCGGCCGTCGCTGCTGTACATCTTCCAGACCGGCTTCACCGACGGCCGTGCCGGCTACGCCTCGACGGTCGCGCTGCTGCTGTTCGTCATCATCCTGCTGATCTCGCTCGTCTGGTTCGCGCTGATCCGGCGCACCGAGAAGGAGGTCTGAGCACGATGACGACCCTCACCCCGGCAGCGCCCCGCAGCACGGAAGCGGAACCCTCCGGGACCCGCCGTCGGCGCACCGACTCGGAGCGGCTCTTCAGCCGCGTGACACTGGGCGTGCTGATCGCCCTCGCGCTGCTGTGGCTGGTCCCCATCGCGTGGGCTCTGGCCACGTCCCTGCGGTCGCCCAACGACGTCGCGACGGAGCCGACTTCGTGGCTGTCGGACAACCCGACGCTCTCCTCGTACCAGGAGCTGCTGTCGGCCGGGCGCATCCAGTACTGGTACCTGAACAGCTTCATCACCTCGACGCTGACGACGGTGCTCGCGGTGTGCACCACGTCCCTGGCCGCCTTCGCGCTGTCCCGGCTGAAGTTCCGGTACCGGCGGCCGGTCTTCCTGGTCATCCTCGCCGGCGTCATGATCCCGCCGCAGCTGCTGATGATTCCGCAGTTCCTGACCCTTCAGGCCACGGGGATGCTCAACACGTACTGGGCCGTGATCCTGCCGCAGGTTCCCAACGTCGTCTCCGTCTTCGTCTTCAAGCAGTTCTTCGACGGCATTCCCGTCGAACTGACGGACGCGGCGCGCGCGGACGGCGCGAGCTGGCTGCGGATCTACTGGCAGATCGTGATGCCGCTGGCCCGCCCCGCCATCTCCGCCGTGACAATCTTCGTCTTCGTGTGGTCCTGGAACAACTTCCTCTGGCCGCTGCTGGCCGTCACGGACCCGCAGATGATGACGCTGCCGGTCGGCCTCAACTCCGTACAGGACGCCTTCGGGCTGCCGCAGGCCCAGCTGATGGCCTCGGCGGTGCTCGGTGCCCTGCCGCTGCTGACCGTCTTCCTCTTCTTCCAGCGGCGGATCGTCGAAGGAATCGCGGGCACCGGCCTGAAGTGACAGCGGCACAGCGCCCGTTCATGAGCGAGCCCGGACCAGGAACAGCACCGAGAGAGGCACCCACCGCATGACCGAACAGCCCGCCGGCACCGCCCGCATCACCATCGACCCCGATTTCACCCTCGGAACCGTGGACCCCCGTGTGTACGGGACGTTCGTCGAGCACATGGGCCGCTGCGTCTACACGGGCATCTACGAACCGGAGCACGAGACCGCCGACGAACACGGCTTCCGCGGCGACGTGGCCGGGCTCGTGAGTGAACTCGGCACGGGCCTCGTCCGCTACCCCGGCGGCAACTTCGTCTCCGGCTACCGGTGGGAGGACGGCATCGGCCCGGCCGAGGAGCGTCCGCGCCGCCTCGACCTGGCCTGGAGGAGCCTCGAGTCGAACCAGGTCGGCACCGACGAGTTCCTCGGCTGGACCCGCCGTCAGGGCCTCGAACCGATGATGGCCGTCAACCTCGGCACCCGCGGCATCGACGCGGCCCGCGCCCTCGTCGAGTACTGCAACATCCCCGGCGGCACCGCCTGGTCGGACCTGCGGGTGAAGAACGGCGTACGCGAACCGCACGGCGTGAAGCTGTGGTGCCTGGGCAACGAGATGGACGGCCCCTGGCAGACCGGCCACAAGACGGCCACCGAGTACGGGCGCCTCGCGGCCACAGCCGGCAAGGCGATGCACCAGGTCGACCCGTCCATCGAGCTTGTGGCGTGCGGCAGTTCTAACGCGCGGATGCCCACGTTCGGCGAGTGGGAACGGCAGGTCCTGCACGAGACGTACGACGAGGTCGACTACCTCTCCCTGCACGCCTACTACGAGGAGACCGACGGCGACCGCGCCAGCTTCCTCGCCAGCGGCGCCGAGATGGACGCCTACATCTCCGACATCATCGCCACCGCCGACCACGTGCGTGCGGTGCGGCGCTCGAAGAAGCGGATGATGCTCTCCTTCGACGAGTGGAACGTCTGGTACCAGTCCCGCTTCCCCGGCGAGCGCGCACTGCCGCTGGAGGAGCAGCCGCGGCTCATCGAGGACACGTACAGCGTCACGGACGCGGCCGTCGTCGGCTCGCTGCTGATGACGCTCCTGCGCCATGCCGACCGGGTCCCGGTCGCCTGCCTCGCGCAGCTCGTCAACGTCATCGGGCCGATCCGCAGCGAGCCCGGCGGCCCCAGCTGGCGGCAGACCACCTTCCACCCCTTCGCGCTGACGGCCCGGTACGCCCGGGGCACCGTGCTGCGGACCGAGGTGTCCGGGCCCGTCGTCGAGACGCCGCGGTACGGGGCCGTCTCCGCGATCGACACGGCCGCGACGCTGGACGAGGAGACCGGCGAGCTGACCGTGCTGGCCGTCAACCGCGACCAGGAGCAGCACCTCGGTCTGCGGGCGGCGCTGCGCGGCCTGGGCAAGCAGTACCGCGTCATCGAGCACCTCGTGATCGCCGACGACGACCCGGACGCGGTCAACACGCAGGCCGAACCGGAGCGCGTCACGCCGCGCCCCGTACAGGAGACGGCGGTGAGCGCGGAGGGCCAACTCGAGGCGGTGCTGCCGCCGGTCTCGTGGAGCCTGATCCGGCTCGGGGTCTCAAAGCCCTGAGGCCGCTCGGGCTGAAGTGAAGCAGGGCGCCAACGGCCGTGTTGCGACCGGCCGTTGGCGCCCTGTTTCACATTCTTCCCCGCCGGCGCCCCGGGCGGGACGCCCACTGGGCCTGCCCGGACCTACCCGAACAGAGCCGGCAGCGTGCCCTCGTGCGCTTCGCGCAGCTCACGCAGCGACACGCTGAACTGGCCCTGGACCTCGATCTCTTCTCCGTCCACGACACCGATCCGCGCGGCCGGAAGGCCCCGTGCACCGCACATGTCGTTGAAGCGGACCTCTTCGCTGCGCGGGACCGCGACCAGCGCGCGTCCCTGCGACTCCGAGAAGAGAAAGACGAACGGCGAGATCCCGTCCGGCACGACCACACGCGCACCGTTGCCGCCCTTCAGGCAGGACTCGGTGAGCGCCTGGATCAGGCCGCCGTCGCTCAGGTCGTGCGCGGCGTCGATCATCCCGTCACGGGAGGCGGCGATGAGGATCTCCGCGAGCAGACGCTCCCGTTCCAGGTCGACGGCCGGCGGCAGCCCGCCCAGGTGCCCGTGTGCGACCTGGGACCAGGCGGAGCCGCCGAGTTCCTCGCGCGTCTCACCCAGCAGGTAGAGCAGCTGCCCCTCCTCCGCGAAGGCGATCGGCGTACGGCGGGTCACGTCGTCGATGACGCCGAGAACGCCCACGACCGGCGTCGGGTGGATCGCGGCGTCGCCCGTCTGGTTGTAGAGGGAGACGTTGCCGCCGGTCACCGGAGTGCCCAGCTCGCGGCAGGCGTCGGCGAGCCCGCGGCACGCCTCGGCGAACTGCCACATGGCCGAAGGGTCCTCCGGCGAGCCGAAGTTGAGGCAGTCGGTGACCGCCAGCGGGCGCGCGCCCGTGGCCGCGACGTTGCGGTACGACTCGGCCAGCGCAAGCTGGGCGCCCGCGTACGGGTCGAGCTTGGCGTAGCGGCCGTTGCCGTCGGTGGCGACCGCGACCCCCAGACCCGTGGTGTCGTCGACGCGGATCATGCCTCCGTCCTCCGGCTGCGCCAGGACGGTGTTGCCCAGTACGTAGCGGTCGTACTGGTCCGTGATCCAGGACTTGGCGGCCTGGTTGGGGGAGGAGACCAACGCCAGTGCGGCGGCCCGCAGTTCGTCACCCGTGGCGGGGCGGGGCAGCGCGGCCGCGTCGTCGGCCTGAAGCTGGTCCTGCCAGGGCGGACGCTCGTACGGCCGCTGGTAGACGGGGCCTTCGTGAGCGACGGTGCGCGGCGGCACGTCGACGATCTGCTCGCCGTGCCAGTAGATCTCCAGCCGCTCGCCCGGTGTGACCTCGCCGATGACCGTGGCGATGACGTCCCACTTCTCACAGATCTCCAGGAAGCGGTCCACCTTGTCCGGCTCCACCACCGCACACATCCGCTCCTGCGACTCGCTCATGAGGATCTCCTCGGGGGAGAGCGAGGAGTCGCGCAGCGGGACGGTGTCCAGCTCGACGCGCATGCCGCCGCTGCCGGCGCTGGCCAGCTCGGAGGTGGCGCAGGACAGTCCGGCGCCGCCCAGGTCCTGGATGCCGGCGACCAGGTTCTCCTTGAAGATCTCCAGGGTGCACTCGATGAGCAGCTTCTCCTGGAAGGGGTCGCCGACCTGGACGGCGGGCCGCTTGGCGGGCCCCTCCTCCTCGAAGGTCTCCGAGGCGAGCACCGAGACGCCGCCGATGCCGTCGCCGCCGGTGCGCGCGCCGTAGAGGATGACCTTGTTGCCGGTGCCGGAGGCCTGCGCGAGGTGGATGTCCTCGTGCTTCATCACACCGACGCACAAGGCGTTGACCAGCGGGTTTCCCTGATAGCAGTCGTCGAAGACCACCTCGCCGCCGATGTTGGGCAGCCCCAGGCAGTTTCCGTAGCCGCCGACGCCCGCGACGACACCGGGCAGCACGCGCCTGGTGTCGGGGTGGTCCGCGGCGCCGAAGCGCAGCGGGTCCATCACGGCCACGGGACGGGCGCCCATCGCCAGGATGTCGCGGACGATGCCGCCGATGCCGGTGGCCGCGCCCTGGTAGGGCTCGACGTAGCTGGGGTGGTTGTGCGACTCGACCTTGAAGGTGACGGCGTAGTTCTGGCCGATGTCGACGACGCCGGCGTTCTCGCCGATGCCCACGAGCATCGCGTCACTCTCGGGGGCCTTCTCGCCGAACTGCTTCAGATGCACCTTGCTGCTCTTGTACGAGCAGTGCTCCGACCACATCACCGAGTACATGGCCAGCTCGGCCCCGGTGGGGCGCCGGCCGAGGATCTCGCGGATGCGCTCGTACTCGTCCTGCTTGAGGCCGAGTTCGGCCCACGGCTGCTCGGTGCCGGGGGTGTCCGTGGCGTGCTTGACGGTGTCGAGAGCCGTGCGGTGTGCGGGCTGCGTGGACGGAGTCATGCGGTGACCAGCCTCTTGAGTACCGAGGTGAAGAAGCCCAGCCCGTCGGTCGTCGGCCCGGTGAGGGTCTCGACGGCGTGCTCGGGGTGCGGCATGAGACCGACCACGTTCCCGGCCTCGTTGGAGATGCCCGCGATGTCGCGGCGGGAGCCGTTGGGGTTGCCGTTCAGGTACCGGAAGACGACACGGCCCTCGGCCTCCAGCGCGTCCAGGGTGCGCTCGTCGGCGACGTAGCCGCCCTCGCCGTTCTTCAACGGGACGGTGATCTCCTGGCCTTCGGAGTAGTCCGACGTCCAGGCGGTGTCCGTGCGCTCGACGCGCAGCTTCTGGTCGCGGCAGACGAAGTGCAGATGGTCGTTGCGGGTGAGCGCGCCGGGAAGCAGATGCGACTCGCACAGCACCTGGAACCCGTTGCAGATGCCGAGCACCGGCATGCCGGCGCGTGCCTGCTCCAACAGCGGCTCCATGACGGGCGAGAAGCGGGCGATGGCGCCGCAGCGCAGATAGTCGCCGTAGGAGAAGCCGCCCGGCAGCACGACCGCGTCCACCTGCCGCAGGTCCTTGTCGCGGTGCCACAGTTCGACGGGCTCGCCGCCCGCGAGCCGCACGGCGCGGCGGGCGTCGCTGTCGTCGAGCGACCCGGGGAAGGTGACGACGCCGATGCGTCCGAGGCGCGTATCGGAACCGCCGGTCACGCAGCGGCCCCCTCTTCGACGCGCACCGTGTAGTTCTCGATCACTGTGTTCGCGAGGAACGTCCCCGCCAGTTCGTGGATGCGGGCCAGCGCCTCGTCGGTGACGGGCTCCGCCACCTCCAGTTCGAAGCGCTTGCCCTGGCGTACGCCCTCGATGCCCTCGAAGCCGAGACGCGGCAGTGCTCGCTGCACCGCCTGTCCCTGCGGGTCGAGGATCTCCGGCTTCAGCATGACGTCGACTACGACGCGAGCCACAGGTACTCCCGGTGATGGTGGTTTTGCTGAGCGTTGGTGCGTGCTGCCAGCGAAGCGACGCGCCCGGCCAGCCTACCGGCCACGAAAATCTACGCGCGTGGATATCTTCCTCGGACACTCACCGCACCCGCTTTCCACCGCCGTCCCACGGCACCGGCACCGCCCGGAGCTCTGGGAAAAATGCCGTGAAAAAAGTATGGTCCCGATTGCGGTCTGACACGCGAGTCGAAATACTCTCGCTTCACATTGCAAAGCCCGCAGCTGTACAAAAGAAATGTCCCACCTCAATCATGCGGATCACTCGCACCTCCCCCTGGTCCTCCCACGTCAGCGCGGGAATCCTGTGATCCGATTCGCGAGCCTGATGGAAGGTCCGATATCCGTGGCACAACGTGTAGTGGTCACCCTCTCCGACGATCTTGACGGCGGAGAAGCATCGGAAACGGTCTCCTTCGGACTCGACGGGAAGTCGTACGAGGTGGATCTCAACATCGAGAACGCGAAGAAGCTGCGCGAGGACCTCGCACGCTTCGTCGAAGCCGGCCGCAAGCGGGCCAAGTCCGGCAAGGCCTACCACCGCACTTCCGTCGCCCCCGACCCGCGCGCCGTCCGCGCCTGGGCCGAGTCCAACGGCTTCGAGGTGCCCGCCCGCGGCCGCATCCCGAAGAAGGTCTACGACGCCTTCAACGCCTCCCGTTGACCTCCGCGCCCGGCCCCCGTGGCACGCATGCGGCGCGCGCGGCGCACCCGTACCGCGGGCCGGGCGGCCCGACTTGCCACGGACCCCGGTTGATCCGCTAGAGTCGGGCCCGTCGCCGCGAGGGAAACCTCACGGAGCGCGCGGGTGTAGCTCAGTAGTAGAGCGCCCCCTTTCCAAGGGGGAGGCGCAGTGTGCGATTCCTGTCACCCGCTCTCGTTCTCGCAGGACCGGCATCGGTAACGATCAGGTACAGTGGGGGCGCACCACTCAGCAGGACCTCCCGGGAAGCCGGGAAAGAAAGCAGGGTGGAAGCAGGCGGACGTAGCTCAGTTGGTAGAGCGCAACCTTGCCAAGGTTGAGGTCGCGAGTTCGAGCCTCGTCGTCCGCTCCAGGCTCATCGGGATCTTCCGGTTCCACCGGAACGACGATTCGCGAATGAGAGAGCCCCGGTCTTCGGACCGGGGCTCGTTCCGTTTCCGGAACCGCAATCCGCGGCTCCCCGTATCCGCGGTCCGAAACACCGGTTACCCGCGCACAGTTCCCCGCGCACAGTTCTCCTCCCCGGTCTCCTCCAGCGGCCCTTCCCTCCGGCGCTCGCGTCTGCGTCTGCGGACCGCCTTCCCACGCGTGCGCCCCCACGTGTGCGGACCTCCCTGCCCGCGCATGAGGTTCGTCATACGCACTCGTGACAGCACGCACCAGGTGACCGCCGGTCCCCGCGGAAGACTGAGTACATGGATGCGATCGAGGTCAACGGACTCAAACGGCGATACGCGAAGGGCTTCGAAGCCGTGCGCGGTGTCTCGTTCTCCGTGCGGGAGGGCGAGATCTTCGCGCTGCTGGGCACGAACGGAGCGGGCAAGACCTCCACGGTCGAGCTGCTGGAGGGCCTGGCACGGCCCAGCGGCGGCACCGTGAAGGTGCTCGGCTTCGACCCGTACTCGGAGCGCGCCGCGGTGCGGCCCCGCACCGGCGTGATGCTCCAGGAAGGCGGATTTCCCTCCGAGCTCACGGTCACCGAGACCATACGGATGTGGGCCGGCTGCACCAGCGACGCCCGTCCTATCGGCGAGGTGCTGGCCCAGGTGGGGCTCTCCGACCGGCGCTCGAACGTCCGCGTGAAGCAGCTCTCCGGTGGTGAACGAAGGCGCCTGGACCTGGCGATGGCGCTGGTCGGGCACCCGGAAGTGCTCTTCCTGGACGAGCCGACCACCGGCATGGACCCCGAAGGGCGCCGGGACACCTGGGAGTTGGTGCGTGAGCTGCGCAGGGCCGGCACGACCGTCCTGCTCACCACGCACTACCTGGAGGAGGCCGAAGAGCTGGCCGACCGGCTGGCCATCATGCGAGCGGGCCGGATCGTCACCGCCGGCACCCCCGAACAGGTCGTCGCGGAGCGGCCGTCCAGCATCCGCTTCACGCTGCCGGACGGGCTCTCGCCGCAGCATCTGCCGCCGTCGCTGCCCCCGGCCACGCTGCGGGACCGGCGCGTGGAGATCCGTACGCCGCAGCTCCAGGCGGCGCTGACCGATCTGCTGCTGTGGGCGCGGCAGACGGGAGTCGAACTGCCCGGACTGCACGCCCGCACCGCAACCCTCGAAGAGGTGTTCCTGGAGATCGCGCAACTGCCCGACGAGACGGACGAGGACGGCCAGGCCGCGGAAGGCGGCAAGCACAGCGCCGGTGCGGCAGCCGGCGACATGGAGGTGGAGCGCGTATGAGCAGCACGGACGCCGCCACGGTGAAGGCGCCGGGCGGGATGGACACTTCGGCGGTGTGGCGCCGGCTGCGCGCCCTCGGACGTGCCGAACTGACGCTCCTCATGCGCAACAAGGCCATGCTCTTCGTCGCGCTCGCGACCCCGGCCCTGCTGACGGTCCTGATGCGCCAGACCGCCAGCGGCATGAGCCTCAAGGGCACCGGTCTCTCGATGGGGACGGTGCTGATCCCCGGCTCGATCGGCTACGTGCTGGTCTTCGCCGTCTACGCCAACCTGACCGGCATCTACGTCACGCGACGCGAGGAGTTGGTGCTCAAGCGGCTGCGCACCGGTGAGACGAGCGACGGGGAGATCCTCATGGGCAGCGCCCTGCCGTCGCTCGTGCTCTCGCTCGGGCAGTGTGTACTGCTGCTCGGAGGCGGTGCGGTCCTGCTCGACCTCGCGGCGCCGGAGCGGCCGGAGCTCGTCGCGGCCGGCGTGCTGCTGGGGCTGGTGCTGATGGTGCTGATGGCCGCGGTGTCCGCCGCGTTCACGCGGACCACGGAAGCCTCGCAGATCACCACATTCCCGTTCATGGCGGTCTCCTTCGTGGGGTCCGGGGTCGTGGTCCCTCTGGACGTCATGCCGGACGCGCTCGCCAATGTGTGTTCACTGCTTCCGCTGTCACCGACGATGGAGCTGGTACGCAACGGCTGGGTCGGCACACTGAGCGGCATGGACACGGTGAAGGCGCTGACGGTCCTGGTGGTGTGGATCGTCCTCGGGACCGTGGCCGTGCGGCGCTGGTTCCGCTGGGAGCCGCGACGCTAGAGGGATGAGGAGCACGGGCACGTGATCGGCTGGTGGGGGGTCGCCCCGAAGTACCGCCGCTGGCAGGAACGCAGCAGCCACGAACAGGTGGAGGCGTCCACGCGGTGGATGCTCGTCGCGTACGCCTGGATGACGCTCGTCGGCTTCGTCGTGCAGCTCGTACCGGATGTGGGCCCCGGTGCTCTTCCCCTCACCCTCGCCTGGACCGTCCTCGCGCTGGGCCTGGTGCAGTGCCTGCTGTGCACGGGCCTGCTGCACCAGGCCGTCGACAGCTATCTGGGCACGAGCAGCGTCACCGGCGCCCGGCTCGCGGTGCCGGCGGCTCTGGTGGGTGCGACGACCGCGCTGACGGTCGCGCTCGTCGCGATCGGCGCGGTCGAGGGCGGACTGAGTGTGGGCCTCGGGCTGCACGGGACGCTGGCGCCGTTCGCCGTCACCTTCGGTGTGGCTGTGCCGAGGCGGACGGCGGCGCTGGCGCTCTGCGGCTACCTCACCGCCACGGCGGCCGCGCTCGCCGCGGCGGGAATGCCGGGGGCGGGCGTGCTCGCGGCACTCGCGGTGGCGGGCCTCGGCGGCCTTCTGTCCGTCTTCACCGGCCGCTCCTCCGCCTGGTACATCGCCGTCATCAGGGAACTGGAGGAGGCGCGCGGCGTGCAGGCGAGGCTGGCCGTCGCCGAGGAGCGGCTGCGCTTCAGCCGCGACCTGCACGACGTGATGGGGCGGAACCTGTCGGCCATCGCGCTCAAGAGCGAACTGGCGGCGCAGCTGGCGCAGCGCGGGGCCGACGCCGGGGCCTCCGTCGAGCAGATGACCGAGGTGCAGCGCATCGCCCGCGAGTCGCAGTCGGAGGTGCGGGCGGTCGTCCGCGGCTACCGCGAAGCCGACCTTTCCACCGAACTCGCGGGCGCCCGCGGGATTCTGCGCGCCGCCGGCGTCGACTGCCGTACGGACAACGGCGGTTCACTGCTTCCGGCCCCGGTCCAGGCCGCCCTCGGCTGGGTCGTGCGGGAGGGTGCGACGAATGTGCTGCGGCACGCGGACGCGACATGGTGCACGGTGTGGGTGGGTACGGACCCGGCGGGCGGCAGCGGCCTGCTGGTCATGGAGAACGACGGCACGCGCGGCCGGTCGCCCGGCGGGCGCGCGGGCTCGGGCCTCGCGGGCCTGCGCGAACGTCTCGACGGGGTCGGCGGCACGCTGCGCGTGGCAGGTGACGGCGAGCGCGGTACATTCCGGCTGACGGCCGAGGTCCCGCTGGCGGCCGGGAACGGAACCGAGGGCCGGGACGGGACCGCGGACGGGACCGACGGCCGGAACGGAACCGAGGGCCGGGACGGGACCGACGGGAACGGGACAGCGGACCGGTACGGGGTCCGCGCAGAGACCGTCACGAGCCCGGCAGGCACGGACCGGGCCGGCACCACCGGCGCTTGCAGCACTTGCGGCACCGGCACCCACGACACCGGCACGCACGGGAAGGACATGGCGGAGTGAGCGGCGGGCGAGACGGGGGCAACGACGGCGGCGGCCCGGACGGCGGCATCCGCGTGCTGCTCGCCGACGACGAGCATCTGATCCGCGGCGCCCTGACCGCACTCCTCGCCCTGGAGGAGGACCTCACGATCGTCGCGGAGGCTGCCTCCGGGCCCGAGGCGATCGCCATGGCCCGCGCACACACGCCGGACGTGGCCGTGCTGGATCTTCAGATGCCCGGCGCCGACGGCGTCCAGGTCGCGACACAGCTGCGCGACGAACTGCCCGCGTGCCGGACGATGATCGTGACGAGTCACGCCCGTCCCGGCCATCTCAAGCGCGCGCTCGCGGCAGGCGTGCGGGGCTTCGTACCGAAGACCGCTTCCGCGCAGCAGCTCGCGGAGATCATCCGCGCCGTGCACGGCGGAAGCCGCTATGTGGACCCGGAGTTGGCGGCGGACGCCATCAGCACCGGTGACTCGCCGCTGACGGCCCGCGAGACCCAGCTGCTGGGCCTCGCGGCGAACGGAGCTCCCGTCGCGGACATCGCGGAGCGTGTCTCGCTCACGCCCGGGACGGTGAGGAACTATCTCTCCGCCGCGACCGCGAAGCTGGGCGCGGAGAACAGACACGCGGCGGCGCGTATGGCACGCGAGCGCGGCTGGCTCTGACGCGGGGCCCGGGTCCCGCGTCCCCCGACCGCGTCCGCGTGCGTATCGGGGCCGGGCGGCGGTGCTCCGGGATGCGCCCCGATGCGTCAACCAGGCTCACACGCGGACGAATTCGGACCATTCAGCAGCGGTGCACCATGACGGGACAAGCATTCCCGAGGCGGATATCTTTGGCTATCCTCTGCTTACCCTCATGCCAATTCTCAAAGATTGAGGTTTACTTGAGCTTGTTCAGCGGCAAACCGTAAACAGGCTTCGACCGACCGCAAGATGGTCCAGGCCTTTTTCCTGCGTGGCATGAAGCTGACGCTCCGCGTTGCAGCAAACTGTCACGGATTCCCCTTCTGCCGCGCACTCCGTGCTGGCATCTTCATCCCTGCGGAAGCGAACCTGGGCATTCACGGGGAGGCAAGCGTGCGCTAGACCCGCTTCGCTGCAGTTTACGGTGACGACCGAAAGCTCAATCGACGGGGGCTCCGCGCCCGATGACCACCCTGAGCTACCTGGCTTCGACCACTTTCGCGAGAAAACAGCCAGTCATGTCCCACAGGCTCGGAGGAAACCCATGCTGGAAGAGAAGCTGAATCTGCAAATTCAGGACCAGCTGCACGAGGACCACGAGGGCGAGATCGCCGAGGAAGCCGCTCCGGTTCTCGCCACCCCCGCACTCGCGGGCGCCTTCGTCGGCGGCGCGGCCGTCGTGACCGGCGCGTACGCGGCCGGCAAGGCCGTCGGCTGACCAAGGGCGTTACCCCGGCCGGCCAACTCGGTCCGGCCGTCGACCACTTCCTCCCCCCAGGGGCTCAGGGCCCGGGGAATCCGGAGGATCCAGAACAGAACAGGAGTGCGCACATGAAGGATGTGACTTCGCAGATCAACGAGTCGGCGGAACTCGCCTCTGTCGACATCGCCGACGCCGAGGGTGTCGTCTTCACCGACTACACCCCGGTGATGGGCACCCCCGGCGCCTTCCTCGGCGGCGTCGCCATCGCCTCGGCGACGGTTGCGGCCTTCGAAGCGGGCCAGGACTGATCCCGGCTCGCACCCGCTAGTCGCACGGCCCCGCAGTACCCCCTTCTGCAGGGCCTTGTGAGATCGGGGGCTCCGCCCGGTCGGCCGGTCCTGACACCGGCCGACCGGGTCACACCATCACCGATGAAGATTTCTTTCAAGACGCCGAATTGGTCTTGGCCGGGGATTTCCCCACTCCTTCCTGATTCTTTGCACTCGTCGCAGCAACCGACTTCGCACCGCGCCGTCCGCCGTTGACGCGATTCAGACGCCACCCCCCACTCCGACCCACACTCGCCACCCCCCTCTCGGGAACACGGGAACCGAGGAGACCGACGTGAAATCGCTTGCCAAAAAGCTGACCTCGACATTTCTCGGACCTGTTCCGGTCTCCCGCGGCCGCGCGCTCGCCATTTCGGAGCGGCTGACGGCAGTGACGTCGCTCACATCGAGCCTCGAATACATCACCCACCAGCGGCAGATACGCAAGGGCGGACTGAACGACTGGACCATCGCCCGCGGAATGCACGCCTCGTCCACCCGGCCAACCCGGCGCATTCTGGACGCGGTCGGAAATCCCGGGACGACGCGGGCGCTGCACGTCGCACGCATTGCCGCGAGCGCCGCCCTGCTGGCGCCCGGAAACGCGCGCTGGCGCGGGGCCGCCAACATCTTCCTGGGGCTGAGCAACGCGGCCCTCTATCCGCGCCACCGCTACGGCACCGACGGCTCGGACCAGGTCTCCTCGTTCGTGCAGACGGCCGCCGGCCTGGCCCGTCTGTCGACACAACCCGCCGTGCAGGACGCCCTGTTGTGGTACGTGGCGCTCCAGGCGAACCTCTCGTACCTGGTGTCGGGCTGGGTGAAGCTGCTGGGGCAGCCCTGGCGTGACGGCTCCGCGCTCAACGGCATCATGCGCACCCGCACATACGGGCACGAGGGGCTGTGGAACCTCACCAACCGCTACCCCGTGCCGGCCCGTTACCTCGCTCACGGCGTGCTGGCACTGGAGTGCCTCTTCCCCGTGGCGTACCTCAAGGGCGGCATGCTGGCACGGCCCGTCATGGCGAGCGCCGCAGCGTTCCACGTGGCCAACGGATACTTCATGGGGCTCGGCCGCTTCATCACCGCCTTCGAGGCGATGCACCCGATGGTCGCGTACACCAGCACCCCCAGGAGCCACCCCGCCGTGGCGGGGCGCGACGACCGGATGCTGAAGGCCACGGCCTCCATGGCGGCGATCGGCGTGACCGTCGCCGGTTTCCTCGCGGCGATGCGGCGCATGCGGGCCACGGACCCCTGGCCCCACGGCCGGGTGCTCACCACCCGCCACGGCAACGAACTCCACTACAACGAGCGGATCTCCGAGGACGACAGCTCTCCGGTGCTGGTATTCGGCACCGGCATGATCTCCACGATGGAGCACTTCGGCTGGATCACCGACAAGCTGGTCGAGGAGAGCGACTACGGGATCATCACCTACAGCCGCGCCGGCTACGGACCGAGCAAGCGCCGCAGCAGCAGCCCCTTCACCCTCCAGGAGTCGGTGGACGACCTGGTCGACCTGGTCGGGGGCGCCGTGGCGAAGGGACGGCCCGTGTATCTGGTCGGCCACTCGCTGGGCGGCGAGATCGGCCGGCGGGCGGCGGCCGAACTCGGCGACCGCGTACGGGGCGTGATCTACCTCGACAGCTCGCACCCGGACGAGCTGTCCCGCTCCAAGCAGCAGAAGGAGTCCGCCGACCGGCTCAAGGAAGGCCTGAACATGCTGAGCGGCAGCCTGCGGGCCGGGCTCGGGGCCACGCTGGTCCGTCCGCGCTGGGTCCACGACCTGCCCACCGAGGTGCGCAGCCGCGCCTTCGCTCAGTACGCGGACAGCAGGCTGTGGCGGGCCGGGCTGCGCGAATGGGACGCCACCGAGGCCGACTTCCACCGGTTCAGCGGCGATCTGCCGCCGATCGCTTCGCACGCGCTGGTGCTCTCGGCGCAGCGGACCGTCGACCGCGACCCCGAACAGCTGCTGATGCACAACGAACTCGGCGCGGCCCACCGGGGCGAGGGTCGCATCGTCCGCAACTCCGTCATCGAGGCGGCCGATCACGACACGATGCTCACCGACGCACGCCTCGGCGGGGAGGTGGGCCGCCGGATCCTGGAGTTCCTGCGTGAGGCCGAGGGCGACGACGGGAACGGCGGCCGGGCCGGGGGCAAGCACAGCTCCAACGGGAACCAGTCCAAGGAGGCACGATGACCAGCACCCGAACCCCGGCTGTTCCCGGTTCACTCACGGGGACCCTGGTGCGCGCGGCCCGCGGGGCCCGCTCCGGTCTCTCCACCGCGTTCACCGGGCCGGGCGGCCTGACGCGGGCGGCGGGGGCGGCGCTGCTGCTGGGCACGCTGTCGGCGCAGCACCCCAACCCGCTGTTCAACAAGGCCCAGAAGATGGACATCTTCTCGGCCATGTTCCCCAACTGGCGCTTCTTCGCGCCCACTCCGGCGCAGCACGACTACCACATCCTCTACCGGACGCTGAATCACGAAGGGGAGACCTCCCCCTGGCGGATGGTGGAGGTCATCGTCGGCCGCAAGCTCCCGCAGATGTTCTGGTTCCCGGGACGCCGCCCCGAGAAAGCCATCTTCGACATCGTCACCGAACTCATCACCCAGCTCGACAAGGGCTTCAGCGGGATGATGAAGCTGCCCTCCTACCGGATGCTCTGCGCCTATCTGCGCCACCGCATCCGTGAGGACGGCAACGCGGAGGGCGTGAAGGGCTTCCAGTTCACGCTCGTGCGGGCGACCGGGTACGAGGAGACCGAGCCGGAGGTCGTCTTCGTCTCCCCGTACACCCAGATGAAGGGTCCGGACGAGACGGCGGCCGGCGGCACCTCCGGCTGGAGCCCGTCCTACGAATCGCACATAAGGGACGACTCACGCGGGGAGGTACCCGCACAGCCCGCCTGAGCAGCAGTACGCACAAGTGTCCGCCTGCGCGCCTGCGTCGGCGGGTGAACCACCACCGGATTCCGAAAGGGGTCGAAGCACATGAGCATGGGCTCGATCGTCATCTTCGTCATCGCCATCATCGTCGTCGCCGCCATCGCGCTGAACGTCTCGAAGAAGAAGAAGTAGGCGCCCCCGGCCCCGAGAACACACGGCAAGCCGGACGACCCGAACCGCCGGGGAACCCGAAAGCCCCGGCGGAGCACAGCGGAAGACCCGCACCACAAGACCGAGAGGGGGCCCCTGATGAGCTCTGTGGACGACATAGGCTACGGGCGGCAGTTCGGAGACTTCTACGACCGGATCTTTCCGAGCGGCGCCTACACCGAGCCGACCGTGCGCAAGCTCGCCTCCCTGCACCCCAGCCCCGGTGAACGCGCCCTGGAACTGGGCGTGGGCACCGGCCGGGTGGCGATACCCCTGGCCCAACGGGCCTTTCCCGTCACCGGAGTCGACTCCTCGCCCGAGATGCTTCAGCAGCTGACAGCGAAGGCGAAGGAGGCCGACGCCGACGTCGAAGCGGTGCACGGCGACATCCGCAAGTACACCGACGACGCCGAGTACAAGCTCGTCTACTGCGTCTGCGCGACCATCTCCATGGTCCTCGAAGCCGACGACCAGCGGGCCGTCATGCAGCACGCGGCCGACCGGCTCGCTCCCGGCGGCGTCCTCGTCGTGGAGACGTCGAACCCGGGCGGCCTGCGGGCCCTCCACGAGGGGCAGCAGCGCACCTCGTACTTCATCCCCTACCCGGAGCCGAACACGGGGCTGCTCACGTACTCCACCGTCTTCGAGGACCGCAGCCTCTGGCACGCCTCGCACATCTGGTTCGAGGACGGCAAGTCCTCCGTCGGCTCCGAACTGGCCCGGCTCACCACGCCGGAGGAGGTGGACGAGTACGCGGCAGCCGCCGGCCTGAAGCCGGTCGACCGCTGGGCGGACTGGGAGGAGACGCCCTACGCGGAGAACTCCCCCATGTTCGTCAGCACCTACACGACGAGGTGACCCCGGCATGAGCAGCACCGTGGAGGCGAAGGACACGACGGAAACCGAGGCCCCCCGGGCGGAGGAACCGCCGGAGCACCTGGGCCCGGCTCACGCGCGCAGACGGCGGGGCGGCACCGGTCCGGCCGCCGTCTGGTACCTGGCGCGTCGCCACCGCGGGCTGCTCGCCGCGGGCATCGTCATCGGCCTGGTCGGTGTGACGGCGCAGCTCGCGCAGCCGTACGCGATCGGGGAACTGATCAAGCAGGCGGCGGCGAACAAGCCGCTCACCATGGCGGTCCTCATCCTCGTGGGACTGTTCTGCGTGGACGGCGCGTTCTCCGCGCTCCAGTCGTACCTGATCGGGCGGGCCGGGGAGAACGTCGTCTACGACGTGCGCATGCTCCTCACCAGGCGCCTGCTCCACGTGGACCTCGCCGCCTACAGCAAGCAGCAGCAGGGAGACGTCCTCACACGCACCGTCGCCGACACCTCGCTCGCGAAGATCGCGCTGTCGCAGAGCCTGGCGCAGCTCGTCATCAACGGCTTCACGGTGGCGGGCGGCGTCGTCGTGATGTTCCTGATCGACGTGTGGATGATGCTGATCACGCTGGCCTGCCTCGGCATAGCCAGCGGCGTCTCGCTGATGCTGGCACGCAGCGTGCGCAGGGCCGCGGTCGTCAACCGCGAGGACACCAGCGCCTACGGCTCGGACGTGCAGCGCGCGCTGTCGGCGCTGCCCACGGTCAAGGCGTCCCGCGCCGAGAACCGCGAGACGCACCGCATCGGCCTGCTGGCCTGGCGGGCACGCAACTCCGGGGTGCGGGTCAACGGACTCAACGCGCTGTTCATGCCTGCCATGAACGTCGGTACGCAGGCGGCGCTCGCCGTCGTCGTCGGTGTCGGCATGACCCGTGTGACCCGGGGGACGATGTCGATGGCGGACCTCACCGCCTTCGTGATGTATCTCTTCTACATGGTCTCCCCCCTGGTGCTGTTCTTCCTGGCCATCGGCCAGTTCCAGCAGGGGCGCGCCGCGATCCGGAGGGTCGACGAGCTCACCACGCTCCCGCAGGAGGGCGGCGTTCTCGACAGGATGCGGCACCGGGCGAAGCCGCCGTCCAGCGCGTCGCTCTCGGAGGACCAGGACGCCGTCGAATTCCGCTCCGTGCACTTCACCTACGGCGGCAAGGACGCCGGCGCCGCGAAGGCCGCGAAGAACGGGAAGAACGGCGGCGGAGCGGCGGGCGAGACCACCGACGAGCAGCCGGCCGAGACCCTCACCGACATCACCTTCTCCGTGGCCGCCCGCGGGATGACCGCGGTCGTCGGACCGTCCGGTGCGGGCAAGACCACGCTCTTCCAGCTGATCGAGCGTTTCCACGCTCTCGACTCCGGAAGCATCACGGTCGGCGGCAAGGACATCGAGACCATGCCGCTGGCCACGCTCCGCGGCCTCGTCGGCTACGTGCAGCAGGACACCGCGGCCATGCGCGGCACCGTGCGCGACAACGTCGTGTACGCGAAGCCCGACGCCCGCGACGAGGACATCCGCGAAGTCATCGAACTGGCCGGTCTCACCAAGGTCGTCAACGATCTGCCCCAGGGGCTGGACACCGAATTGGGCGACCAGGGCAGCGGACTCTCCGGCGGGCAGCGGCAGCGCCTGTGCATCGCGCGTGCGCTGCTGCAGAAGCCGGCGGTGCTCCTCCTCGACGAGGCCACCTCCCACCTGGACTCCGACTCCGAACGGGAGTTCCGCGAGACGCTGCGCAAGGTCTCCGCCCGCTGCGCCGTGATCGCGATCGCACACCGCATCTCCACCGTCATCGACGCCGACAAGATCGTGGTGATGAACGAAGGCCGTGTGCAGGCCACGGGCCGGCACGACGAGCTGATGAAGCGGGACGCGCTCTACCACCGGCTCGCCAACTCCCAGCTGCAGGCCGCCACTTCCGCCGCCTCGTGGCCCATGGACCCGTCCGGGACGGCGGTGTCCGCGGACACCGCGAGCCGGAACGGGACGCCCGTGGCGAACGGCACGCCCGTCGGCGGGCCGCGGTGACACAGGCCGTCGACGCGGCGATCGTCGGCACCGGCCCGAACGGGCTCGCCGCGGCGGTGACACTCGCGCGGGCAGGCATGCGCGTCGAGCTCCACGAGGCCGGGGAGTCCATCGGCGGCGGTCTGCGCGGCGAGGCGTACTTCGACAGCGACGTCCTGCACGACGTGTGCTCCGCCGTCCATCCCATGGCCGCCGCCTCGCCGTTCTTCCGCGAGTTCGACCTCACGGTGCGCGGCGTGGAACTCCTCGCCCCCCGGATCGGCTACGCGCATCCGCTGGACGACGGACGCGCCGGCCTTGCCCACCCCGACCTGGACGCCACGTGCGAGGGCCTGGGCGAGGACGGCGGGCGCTGGCGGCAGTTGATGGAGCCGCTGGTCGAACACAGCACGGGCCTGGTGGACTTCATCATGAGCGGCCAGCGTGCCCTGCCGTCGGACCCCGTCGCACCGCTGCTCCTCGCGGCGCGGCTGCTGCCCCGGCGGCTGCTGAGCGGCTTCCGCGGGGACATCGCGCCGGCGCTGCTGACGGGAGTCGCCGCGCACGCGGTGGGCAAGCTGCCGTCCCTCTCCGCGGACGCCGTCGCGATGCTGCTGGGGCACCTCGCCCACGCGACCGGCTGGCCGCTGCCACGCGGCGGCAGCGAACGCATCGCCCGGGTCATGGCGGACGACGTCCGCGCGCACGGCGGGACCATCCACACCGGCTCGCGCATCAACAGCCTGCGCGAACTCGGCCACGCGCGTGCCGTCCTGCTCGACACGACTCCGGCCCAGCTGCTCGCTCTCGCCGACGGCCGTCTCCCGGCCGGCTACGCACGGCAGTTGAGGCGTTTCCGATACGGGCCGGGCGCGGCGAAGGCCGACTTCCTCGTCTCGGAGCCCGTCCCGTGGACCAACCCGGACGTGGGCCGCGCCGGCACCGTCCATCTGGGCGGAAGCCACACCGCGATCGCCCGCCAGGAGCGGCTGGCGGTGCGGGGCGAGGCCACCGACGAGCCGTTCGTGCTGCTCGTGGACCCGGCGGCCACCGACCCCGGGCGGGCGCACAAGGGCAGGCGCCCCGTGTGGGCGTACGCGCACGTGCCGAACGGCGATCCGCGCGACCCGGTGGCCCTCGTGCGCTCACGCATCGAGAGGTACGCGCCCGGCTTCGGCGACACCGTGATCGCGGCGCGCGGCGTCTCCGCCCGTGACTACGAGACGTACAACCCCAACTATGTGGGCGGGGACATCGGGTCCGGCGCGATGACGCTGTACCAGTCGCTGGCACGGCCGGTCCCCAGGCTCGACCCCTGGCGCACGCCGCTGCCCGGCGTCTTCCTCTGCTCCGCCTCGACGCCGCCCGGGCCCGGCGTGCACGGCATGTGCGGCCATCTCGCGGCGCTCTCGGCACTGCGGCACCGCTTCGGGGTGCGTGAGGCGCCGTCGCTGGCGCCGTCCCTGGGACCGGCCGCGTCGGGCGCCCGGGCCTGAGCCCCCACGCGGGCCTGAGCGCACGCGGGCCTGAGCGCACGCGGGCCTGAGCGCACGCGGGCCGAGCGCACGCGGATCTGAGCCTCGCCCGGACCGCGCCGGGGGCCCACTCCCGCATCCGTCCGGCCGGGCCAACCGGCCTCCGCCTCCCGGCCGTTGGCCCTGCCCGCCGGCCCGGCGCCGGTTCCTGTTCCGCCGGCCCGGCGCCGGTTCCCGCCCGTGGGTCACGGGCGACCGCTCCGCCGGTCAGATCCAGCCGCGCTCCCGCGCCAGCAGCGCCGCCTGCGGCCGGTTGCCGGCACCGAGCAGCTGCATCAGGTCCGCGATGTAGCGCCGGTACGTACGTACGGACACACCCAGATCGCGCGCTCCCGCCTCGTCCTTGCCTCCGGAACACATCGCGCGCAGCACCATCCGTTCCAGTTCCGAAGGAGTGTCCGCGTCGGATCTCCACTCCCCGAGCAGCGACGCCAGATCCTCCGACTCGGCCCAGATGGACTCGAAGAGGGCGAGGATGTTGGAGACGAGTCCGCTCTCCTGCGCGAACAACGCGCCCGGGGCGGTGTCTTCGGGGTCGACGGGGACGACGGCCGTGCGGCGGTCGTACATCTGTATCTTCGCCGTGGTGTGGGTGACCAGCCGCACCCGCGCCCCGTACGACTCCAGCTCCCGCAGATATGCCACCGTCGGCTCGTGGTCGAGGGCCTTGCGGACGAGAACGGTGCGCACCGTCAGCCCTCTTCGCAGGCAACGCAGCACGCGTGGGCGAGCCTCGTCGATCTCGTCCTGGCGCAGCGCGACCCCGGGCTCCACGAGGGCGACCTCCTCACGGGCGAAGAAGGCCAGGTCGTCGATGCGGTCGCGGATCTTCGTCGGGTCGGTGACCTGCTCGATGCCGACGACGGCGGGCTCTCGCACCTCGCCCCGCTCCGCACGGAGCGACGCCACCAACGGCTGGAGCTGCGTGACACGTTGAAGCTTCTCGTGCAGTTCGTGCAGGCGCAGATCGAGCAGCCTGGCCACAGCCACGTCCGGATCCGCCGCGGCGAGCCCTTCCTCTCCCGCCTGGCCTCGCCCGCGGGTGGCGCCCACACATCGCAGCAGGCCCAGTTCACGCAGCCTTCGAAGCTCCCTGCGTGCCGTGTTCGGAGGCAGACGGAGCTGGTCGATCAGGCCGTCGAGTCCTATGCCGGGCTCCCTCAGACAGAGCCGGTACATGTGTTCCTGCTCCTCGGTGAGACCCAGATAGGACATCTCGTTCGTACCCACGGTGAATTCCCCCTGCCCGGCCGCCCCGCCTGGACCCGTGCACGTGGGCGGTGGTCAGAAGTTGAGCACCCACATGCGGAACAGAACACCGAGCATAGAAAAAACGAAGGCGCCGAACACCCCTCGGAGGGATACCTTTTCGAAAGGGCCCTTCATTAACTGCGCATCTGCCCCCGTATGCACCCTCCCGGACGCACGATTCAACTCCAGGTGAAGCGCCGTGCGTTCAGCTCGTGGATCACACCGGCATGCGCAGGCGCCTCACCGCGACGGATAGTCGGACACGTCTTAGGCCCAGCCGAGCCCCGTGAGCATCCGGTAAGCCTCCGCGTACTTCGCGCGGGTCTGTTCCACGACGCTCTCCGGGAGCGGCGGCGGAGGCTCCTCCCCGCTCCTGTCCCACCCGGACTCAGGGCCTGACAGCCAGTCGCGGACGAACTGCTTGTCGAACGACTCCTGCGCCTGGCCGGGCTGCCACTTGTCCGCGGGCCAGAAGCGGGAGGAGTCGGGGGTGAGCACCTCGTCACCCAGTACCAGGCCGACGTCCGACTCGGCCTGCACACCGATGCCGTCTCCGCCGCCCGCTCCGTTCGCGTACCCGAACTCGAACTTCGTGTCGGCGAGGATGATGCCCCGGTCGAGGGCGACGTCACGGGCGCGCTGATAGACCGCGAGCGTCAACTGCCGCAGCTGGGCGGCGGTCTCCGCGCCGACCTCGCGCGCGACCTCCTCGTAGCTGACGTTCTCGTCGTGGTCGCCGACCGCCGCCTTCGTGGCGGGCGTGAAGATCGGGCCCGGCAACTCGGAGCCGTCGGTGAGCCCTTCGGGCAGTGCGAGCCCGCAGACCGTGCGGGTCTGCTCGTACTCCGCGAGACCCGAACCCGTCAGATAGCCGCGCGCGACGCACTCCACCGGGATCATCCGCAGCGAACGGCACACCATGGTGCGCCCCTCCCAGTCGGCCGGGGCGCCCTCGGGCACGTCGGTGCCGAGGACGTGGTTGGGGACGAGGTCCGCGAGCTGCTCGAACCACCACAGCGACAACTGGGTGAGGATCCTGCCCTTGTCGGGGATCTCGGTCGGCAGCACCCAGTCGTACGCCGAGATGCGGTCGCTGGCCACCATCACGAGGTCACCCGCCTCGTTGCGGTACAGGTCGCGCACCTTGCCGGTGTGCAGATGCAGCAGGCCCGGGACCTGCACGGGGTCGGGCTTCTCCACGAATCCGGACACGGGTCCTCCGGGGTCGGCTGAGGATCTTCCCCGGTGTCCCGAGGGCACCTCCCCGGGGGTCCCTCCCAGCGAGGAGAAGCCAGGGTGAGAAGCCGGGGAGGAGCACGGCGGGAGACACCGGAGGAAGCGGTTCAGCTCCCGATTGTCCCGTACGAGGGGTTCGCACACCTCCCGGGGGGCCGCCGGTCCGGGGCGGCCCCCGGGACCGCTTCCGGCGCCGGTCGGCTCCCCGTGGGCGTTTCGATGCCCGGCCCCGACGCCCGGCCCCGGTTGCTCGGTGCCGATGCCCGCCCCGATGCCGGGCCCCCGTGCCCGGCCCGGTTGCGGCCCCGTCCCTCAGTTCCGCTTGCTCACCCGGTCGAGCAGGTTGGCCGTCGCGCGCTGGATGCGGGGATCGACATGACCGGGCCGGTCCAGCGCCGGCGACCAGGCGAAGGTGCCGGAACAGAAGACCAGCGCGCCGGAAGGGGCGCGGTAGAGCGACGTCTCCTGGTGACGGCGGACGCCCCGCACGTCGCGGTACGGGGAGTGCGCGAGCAGCGCGCGCTCGGAGTGCTCCGGCAGGCTCGTACGGGGGAAGTAGCAGTCGGCCTCCCCCGCGACCAGGCCGGGCAGTTCGTCTCCCTCGGCGGCCCCGGTCGACTCCCACAGCCAGTGGTCGCCGTTGCGCACCACCAGCGGGTACGGACGGGGCACCTGGCCGGTGTACTGGATGCCCAGCACGAGCTGTTCGGGTTCGCCCATGGTGCGCCACTGGGCGGCTCGGCCGGGGCCGCGGCGCTTGCGGCACGTCAGCAGCCGGTCGGGGGCGCCGCCGGGCAGCGGGTCCAACTGCACCTGCCAGAACATGGTGTTGGCGGAGAGGAAGACCAGGGAGGTGCCCGCGTCACGCGCCCGCTCCACCGCACGACGCATGGGCACCGTCCAGTACTCGTCGTGGCCGGGGAAGACGACGCCCCGGCAGCGGGACGGATCGACGCGGCCCGCGTGCAGATCGCGGGCGTCCGCGTATGCGAGGTCGTAGCCGTGGCGCTCGGCCCAGCGGATGAAGTCGTAGGCGTGACCCACGTGCAGGGGCAGGCCGGCCCCGGCGTACGGGCGGTCGAAGGAGACCGTGACGGCGGCGTCCGCCTCGCCCAGCAGCCGGCCCTCCTCGTCCCATGCGTGGTAGAGGCTGGCGCCGGTGCGGCCGTCCTCGGGGAAGAGGTTGTAGGCCTGCCACGTGATGTCCGGCATGACGAGGAGAAGATCCGCGGGGGTGCGGTCGCGGACGGTGAAGGGGATGTGCGAGCGGTGGCACCCGTCGGCGGTGGTGAGGACCGCCACGTAGGCGCCGGTGGACCAGTCCTCGGGAATCTGCAGCCGCCAGGAGAGCCACCAGTGGTGGCATGAGACCGTCTTCCCGGCGGCGAGCGGGTCGGGCTGGCGGATGCCCGACAGCCGCGGGCTGGTGGTGATCTTCCTGGCGCCGTCGCCCGCGTAGTGGCCGATGCGGTAGATGTCGACGCCGAAGGACTGGGGCGGGTCGACGGTGATCCGGAAGTCGAGCGACTCGCCGGGGGCCGTGCCGCCGTCGCTGCCCGCGAAGCCCTTGATCTGGCAGTGCAGGTCATCCGCGGTGCGGGGGCGGCCGACGCCCGGGCTGCGCCGGATCCGCTCGCCGGCGAGCACGTCCTCGAGGCCGGTGTGGTCCACGTACCAGGGGACCATGCGGCCGTTGTCGAAGTACTGCTCACCGAAGCGCAGCCAGGGAAGCGGCCCCTGCCCGAACGGATCCGTGACCGCGTGCGCAAGCGCCCCGGACTCCCATCGCCGGATGTCTGCCTTGCCCACCTCTGCCCCAACCCCCCTGCTCGTCGACGCCCCCGACAGAGCCGCACCGTCACATTACGCGAGCGGCACGTCACCGCCCGGCATCATACGAGGCGTACGGGCTTGTCCGGCCTGACACCCACGAGTGCCATCCACTCCCGCAGCAGCTCGGCGTCGCCGCCCTCGACGAGTTCGAGCACGGGGCCCGTGAGGTCGGCCGTGCGCACACCGTCGACGATCAGCGCCGGGCCGTCGAGCCAGTCGAGACCGGGGGCGGCACCCGCGGTGTCCACAGCCGCGCAGCAGATCAGCGCGGTGACGTGCTCCGTCATCAACTCCCGCCCGCTGCGGGGCTCATGGAGCGGGAGGCCCATGGGCGAGACGCCGGCGCCGTCGCCCGAGCCCGCTATCAGCGGCGCCACGAGAGCGTCCTCCCACGACTCGTGCGACGACTCGCGCGCGACGGCGGCGCCTATGCGGGCGGCCAGCTCCTCCGTGCGGGCCTCCGCGCCGCCCGCCAGCCACTCCATGATCCGGGCCGGCGTCGCTCCACCGTCGACTGCGCCGCCGCCCGGCCGGTCCAGCGCCGTCAGGTGCGTGAAGAGGCGGGACGCGCGGGTGCGCCAGATGCGGTCGACGACCTCCTCCGGATACTGCTGCCAGTCGACGGGCGCCCAGTCCGGGCCCGGCTCCGGCGGGCCGCCGTGGAAGAGGCGGGCGGCGAGCAGCGAGACCGCCTCGTCGACGGCACCCGGCTCGTCGAGCAGATCGCAGGCGGGTCGCTCGCCGAGACGCGAGGTGAAGCCCTCGGCGAGCCTGTCGCGGTGGGAGAGGTCGGTCAGCGCCGAGACAACTCCCGCGTCGAGGCGGGCCGGCCACCGGCCGATGCGCCAGGCGGGAAGGGCGACCCGCGTCAGCAGCCTGTCCCAGCCCGCGTAGGCGAGGCCGACCTGCTCCTGCGCCGCCGTGCGCAGCGCCTGATCCACACCCTGTGCACGGGCGGCGGCCGCTGCGGCGACCCCGCGCTCCATCTCGGCCGCGTGCTGCGCGCAGGCCCTCAGCATCAACCGGGCGCAGCCGCCCGCGAAGCGGAGCCACGCGCGGCGGGCCGCGGCGCCGGGCCCGCCCGCGCCGGAGCGCCCGGCGTGCACCTTGTCGGCGACGGCGACGGCCGCGTCCAGCCCTCGCACGAAGCGGCGGGCGGCGGCTATGTCGGGGTGCAGGGAAGGCCCCGTGCCCGCGACCACGGGCGCCAGCAGGGCACGCAGCTCCGCCACCCTCATCCACCACAGGAACGGCGAGCCGATGACCAGGACGGGGGCCACGCGCCCCCGTGTGCGGTGTGAGCGGTCCTCCAGCCAGCTGTCGCAGTCCGGGGTGAGCGCCACGGCGGAGGGAACCGGGACCTCCAGCCGCTCGGCCAGGTCCCGCACCAGGTCGTACAGGTCGGCGGCGGAGCCCTCCTCCACGGGGACGGTGGGGGAGACGGCCGGACGCGACCGTGCGATCACGGCCGCGACGCCCCCGGCCACCGCCAGGGCCAGGGCCGCCAGGCCGCTCACGGCGAGCCGGACGCCCGCCCAGCCGGGGCCGATGCGGCCCGTCGTCTCGGCGGCGAGAAGTATCACCGCGGCGGCCGCGGGCAGCAGCGCGAGAGCGAGCGCCGTGCCGCGGATGCGGAGCACGGAGAGAGCGTGCGAGCGCGCGGAGCGCGTCCCTGCCTGGCGGCCCACCACGAACTGCTCACCCCCATCACGACGTGTCCGGTTTCCCGGGTTTCGGTGGTCCCACTGTGGCACCGCGCGCCGACACCGCAACGTGCGCAGGGCCACTCGGGACACAGCCGGGAACAGGGCCGCGAACGCCCATACGGCTTGCGCGGAACCCTAGTTGGGGGGCCTTTCAGCCGTCAGCCGCTCCGGTGTCCGGTCACTCGATGGAATGGCTTTGGGCAGAGCTCTTGCGTCATCGGGGGGTGAGCGGGGTGCCCACCCTGCCCCTGTCTGCCCTTTATGGGGAGATCGGTCGACTATGGGCGTGCAGTCCGGTATGGGCAGACGGGCCGCCCCGCCCGTGGCGCGCGGGCCGTCGGCGCCGTCACTCCAGGGCGGGCGGCCACCGCCCGGACCGGCCGGCGCTTCCGCGGCCCCGCTCCGCGGCCCCGCTGCCCTGGCTCCGGGGCGGCCCGGGGGCGGCCCGGGGGCGGCCCTCGGCGTCGCCTACTGCTCCGCCGCCCGGGCCGCGATGTCCGTCCGGTGGTGCGAGCCGTCGAGCCGGATGCGCGCGAGCGCCCGGTAGGCCCGTTCGCGTGCTCCGGAGAGCCCCGGCCCCGTCGCGGTGACGGACAGCACCCGGCCCCCCGCGCTGACCACGCGCCCCTTCGTGTCCCGCTTGGTGCCCGCGTGCAGCACGTAGGCCTCGGGTGCGTCCTGCTGCGCCACCGCGTCCAGCCCCTCGATCACGTCACCGGTGCGGGGAGTCGCCGGATAGTCGCGCGCCGCGACGACGACGGTGACAGCGGCCTCCTCGCTCCAGCTCAGCGGCGGGAAGCCGGCCAGCCCTCCGGTGGCCGAGGCGTGCAGCAGCCCGGCCAGCGGCGTCCGCAGCCGCGCCAGTACGGCCTGGGTCTCCGGGTCGCCGAAGCGGGCGTTGAACTCGATGACGCGCACACCGCGCGAGGTGATCGCGAGCCCCGCGTAGAGCAGCCCGGAGAACGGCGTTCCGCGGCGCCGCAGTTCGTCGACGGTCGGCTTGAGCACCGTCTGCTCGACCTCCCGCACGAGCTTCGGGTCGGCCCACGGCAGCGGCGAATAGGCGCCCATTCCACCGGTGTTCGGGCCCTCGTCGCCGTCGTAGGCGCGCTTGAAGTCCTGCGCGGGCTGAAGCGGCACCACGGTCTCGCCGTCCGTCACCGCGAAGAGTGAGACCTCGGGCCCGTCCAGGAACTCCTCGATGACCACCCGCTCACAGGCGCGGGCATGGGCGCGGGCCTCCTCGATGTCGCCGGTCACGACGACGCCCTTGCCGGCGGCGAGCCCGTCGTCCTTCACCACGTACGGAGGACCGAAGGCGTCCAGCGCCTCGTCGGCCTCCTGCGGCGTGGTGCACAGGCGGCTGCGGGCCGTCGGCACGCCCGCCGCCGCCATGACCTCCTTGGCGAACGCCTTGGAACCCTCCAGCTGCGCCGCCCGCGCCGAGGGCCCGAACACGGCGATGCCGCGCGCCCGTACGGCGTCCGCGACACCGGCGACGAGCGGCGCCTCCGGTCCGATGACGACGAGGTCCGCCCTCACTTGCGGCGTCTCCGCGAGCGCCCCGACCGCGGAGCCGTCCGTCGCGTCCACGGCGTGCAGCGTGGCGACCTCGGCGATGCCCGCGTTGCCGGGTGCACAGTGCAGCGCGGTGACCTCGGGGTCGAGCGAAAGAGAGCGGCACAGGGCGTGTTCGCGGGCGCCGCCGCCGATGACCAGAATCCTCACGGGAGCAGCCTAGACGTCGGCCTGCGCGTCCTTCACGGGGCACTCTTTCGAGTGAGAGCGGAATCCGTCCTATACCTGAACAGTGCGCATTTCGGTGGTACTTCATCCTCAAACTGGCGTTGCGCCCCCACTTATGGCGGTAGGAAGGGCCCTTCGAAAAGTCGTCGTCGTGGCGCGTGTGTTGTGGGGTGTGGCGGTGAGCAAGCCGAAGATGCGGCCCGGGGCTGGACGGGCGTTCCCGCTCGGTGACTGGGGTGAGCCGGGGGAGCGCCTCGACGAGCTGTACGTATGGGTGGAGCAGCGCGCGCTGTTCGTCGCAGACTGGTATCTCTCCGACCGCACCTGGAAGCAGTGGGGCGCGCGTGCCCTGCGCACCGGTGTGTCCCTCGGCGCCGCCGGCGCCGCGGTGCTGCCCCTGCTGACCCTGACCGGGACGCTGCCCGCGCGGCACGCCGTGTGGGGCTATCTGGCGCTGCTCGGTGCCCTGGCGTGCGTGTGCGCCGACCGGTATTTCGGGCTGACCTCGGGCTGGATCCGCGACGTCGCGACGGCGCAGGCCATCCAGCGGCGCCTGGAGACCCTGCAGTACGACTGGGCGTCGGAGTCCGTGCGCGAGATGCTCGGCCCGACGGAGGGCGGGGCGAGCGAGGCGGCGGAGCGCGGCCTGTCGCTGCTGCGCCGCTTCACCGAGGACGTCTCGGAGATCGTGAGGAGTGAAACCGCCGACTGGATGCTGGAGTTCAGGCCCGCTCCCGCGGCGCCGGTCCCGCAGGCGGTCGGCACCCGGGCGGCGCGCCCCGCGGAGGTCTGCGCCGCCGGACACAACGTGCACCGCTTCCCCGCCCCGCCGGGGTTCCGGCCGAGCATGCCCCGCCAGCGTCCGCCCGAGGGGCCCCTGTGACGGTGCCCCCGGCCCGTTCAGGGCCGGGGGCGGCCGCGCACTTCGCGTCAGCTGAAGACGATCATCGACCCCTGGGCCAGGCTCCGCGTGGCCGCCGCGTGCAGCCCCAGCCACACGTGCCGCTCCCGCGCGAACGGCCCGTCCCCTTGGGCGACCGGCGTCTCCGCCGGCTCCTCCAGGTCCGTGGGGCGCGTGGGGGCCTCCGGCACCGGCGGCGGCGCGGCCGGGTCGATGCCCAAGTACGGTGCGACGGCCTCCAGTTCACGCAGCAGACCGTGGCTGGAGCCCAGTGGCCCGCCGCCGTCTATCAGTTCGTCGTTCGCGAGCGGCACGGGGAAGTCGAGCGGGACGTACGCCCCCGCGTGGTCGTAGTGCCACACCAGGTGGGACTGCTGCACCGTCGTCTCGAACATCTCCAGCAACTGCTCGTAGCCGCCGCCCAGTTCGTCGACGGGCGTGACCTCGAGATTGCACATCTGCAGGATGTGCGCGCGGCGGAGGAAGTGGAGCGCGTCGTAGTCGAACCCGGCGACGGGCGCCACGTCCCCCGACAGGCCCGGCATGTAGTTGTAGACGGGCACGGGCGGCAGTCCTGCTTCCGTCAGCGCCTTGTCGTACGTGGCGATCTCCTCGGCGAAGGGGTTGTCGGGGCTGTGGCACAGCACGTCGACGAGAGGAACCAACCAGAGATCACAGGCCAAGGGATTCTCCACCCTCCCCTTCGCTTCGCCGGGGGGATTCCCGGCTCGGTCGCAACAGCGTAGTGCCGTGGGCGGTGACGTGCGGAAGAGCGCCGGTACCGGTCAGCCCGGTCACGGTTCCGGCCGCGGGAGCGCCGGTACCGGCCGCGGGGGCGCCGGTTCCGGCCGCGGGGGCGCCGGATCCGGTACCGGCCGCGCGACCGCCGGACTCAGGGCCGGCCGCGGCGCGGGACGGGCTCACGGCCCGGACCCCGGAGCCTTGTCCGCCAGCGCCAGCGCGTGCCGGTGGTAATCGGACATGATCCGTCGCGTCTCCTCCATGTCCTCGCGCTCCAAGGCGTCCGCCAGTTCCCTGTGCCCCGACCACAGCCGGTTCACCAGGTCCGGGTCGCTGCGCAGGCAGGGCACGCTGCAGACCCAGCACTGCACGCGGAGCCGGTCGAGGAAGTCCGAGATGTACCGGTTACCGATGACGTCGCCCAACTCGCGCCAGTAGCGCAGGTCGTAGCCGATCAGCACATCGAGGTCACCGGTGCGGGCCGCCCGCACCGCGGCCTCCGCCCGGCGCCGCACCGACGCGAGGACCGCCTCGTCGAGCGTGAGCATCGGCACCGGTCCGTCGGCCGTGAAGTAGCTGTGGAACAGCCCGTCCAGCACCGCCATCCGGGCCTTCACCATCGACCGGTAGTCGTCGACCGTGAACTCGTGGACGCGGAAGCCCCGGTGCTGCTCCACGTCCAGCAGCCCCTGCGCGGCCAGATCGACCAGCGCCTCGCGCACGGGAGTTGCGGACACCCCGTACTGCTCGGCGATCTCCTTGACCGTGAAGTGGCTCCCGGCCGGGAGCCTCCCGGCCAGGATCTCGTCCCGCAGGGCGCCGGCGAGCTGCGCCCGCAGCGTACTTCGCTTGATCATCGGCTCGGCCCGAATCGGCTCGCGAGACGAACTCGCCCGGACCCGGCCTCAGTCCCGCCCCGAGGTCGCATGGGCGTCGGCGGCGCCGAGTGCCTCGTCGAGGACGGCGAGCCCCTCCTTGACCTCCGCCTCGCTGATCGTGCACGGCGGCACGACGTGGGTGCGGTTCATGTTCAGGAACGGCCACACACCGCCGCGCTTGCAGGCGGCCGCGAACTCGGCCATCGGGGCGTTGTCCGCGCCGCTCGCGTTGTAGGGCACGAGAGGCTCGCGGGTCTCCTTGTCCCGTACGAGATCCAGCGCCCAGAAGACGCCCATGCCGCGCACCTCGCCGACCGACGGGTGACGTTCGGCCATCTCCCGAAGCGACGGGCCGATGACGTTCTCACCGATCTGCGCCGCGTGTTCGACGATGCCCTCCTCCGCCATCGCGTTGATCGTCGCCACGGCGGAACCGCACGCAAGCGGATGGCCGGAGTACGTGAGGCCGCCCGGGTAGGGGCGCTTGTCGAAGGTGGCCGCGATCTCGGCGGAGATGGCCACGCCGCCCAGCGGTACGTAGCCGGAGTTGACGCCCTTGGCGAAGGTGATCAGATCCGGGGTGACGCCGAAGTGGTCGGCGGCGAACCATGCGCCGGTGCGCCCGAATCCGGCCATGACCTCGTCGAGGATGAAGACGATGCCGTGGCGGTCGCAGAGTTCGCGGACCCCGGCAAGGTAGCCCGGCGGCGGCACGAGGACGCCGGCCGTGCCGGGAACGGTCTCGAGGATCACCGCGGCTATCGTGCCCGGGCCCTCGTAGACGATGGTCTCCTCGAGGTGGGCGAGGGCGCGTTCGGCTTCCTGCTCCTGCGTCTCGGCGTAGAAGTGCGAGCGGTACAGGTGCGGGCCGAAGAAGTGCACGGCGCCCGCCGAGCCCGTGTCGTTGGCCCAGCGGCGCGGTTCACCGGTGATGTGGATCGCCGCCTGGGTGTGGCCGTGGTACGAGCGGTACGTGCTCAGCACCTTCGGGCGGCCGGTGTGCAGCTTGGCCATGCGGACGGCGTTCTCGACGGCCTCCGCGCCGCCGTTCGTCCAGAAGACCTTGTCCAGGTCGCCGGGGGTGCGCTCCGCGACGAGCCGCGCCGCCTCGGCACGCACGTCGACGGCGAACCCGGGGGCCATGGTGCACATGCGGGCCGCCTGCTCCTGGATGGCGGCGACGACCTTCGGATGCTGGTGCCCGATGTTGGTGTTGACCAGCTGGGAGGAGAAGTCCAGGTAGCGGTTGCCGTCGTAGTCCCAGAAGTACGAGCCCTCGCCGCCGGCCACGGGCAGCGGTTCGATCAGCCCCTGCGCGGACCAGGAGTGGAAGACGTGCGCCCGGTCCGCGGCCCGTACGGCCTCGCCGGCGGCCGGGTCGGGGACGGCGGCGGCGGGGCCCGCGGGGGTCGACGGGTTCGTACTCGTGCTTGTCACGTGGTGGCTCCTCAGCTCGGGGAAGGCGCCGGGTGGGACGGGCACAGCCTAGGGGGTGTCCCAGCAGGGCAATCAACACCGCTGCACCGCCATGCCCTGGGCCGTTCCCCGCCACGGGCCCGCGGAACCGCTCCAACGGCTGCCCCGGGCCCGCTTTTTCACGGCCCCTGGCGGCGCCCTGGTGGGCTGCTCCGGCGCCGCGCGCACCGCCGGGGCCGGGCCCGCTCTACGACGGCACGCTCTCCCCCGGGGATTCCCGCGGCGACTCGCGCGGCGACTCCCGCGGCCGCGGCGGCCGCACGACCGCCCGCAGCCTGGGCCCGCCACCGTGACGTGCGGTGCCCGCACGCCGGTACCGCACGTCGACGACGGTCAGGTCCCGCCCGTAGTCGACCTCCTGGATCTTCCAGGACAGCGGCTCCCCCAGCCGTTCCCGCACGAAGGACTCGATGGCCGCCGGTTCGGTGACGGCCTCGTCGACCGTGACGAGGGCGCGCAGCGTACGGGCGAACAGCCGCGGGTGGCCCCCGATCCAGACGGCCGCCAGCGGAAGCGTGCACAGCGTCGCCGCGAGCAGCAGGCTCACATTCGGCAGGCCGGAGATGAGACCGAGGACGAGCGCCGTGAAGTAGTAGGCGATCTCCTCGTTCTGCATGGACTCCGAACGCAGACCGATGATCGACAACACCCCGATCAGCCCGAATCCGAGTGCGATGCCGCCCTTGTCCCCGCTGCGGCCGAGGGCCGAGGCGAGCGCGAACAGCGAGACGTTCAGGGCGAGATACCCCGGAATCAGGTCCCGCCGCCGGTGCCGCGGATAGTAGACGGCGAAGGTCAGTACGCACACGGATACGAGGTCCAGCGCGAAATGGAAGAGGATCTGGCTGATCGAGTCCATAGCGGGAAAATAAGGCAGCCGGTGAACAACGAAGGCTCTACGCTCATCAGCCCATCAATTAGGGCGAATTGAGAGCTTGTCATCTCAATTGAGGCGCCCTCCGGATGCGCCCCCGTGCCCCGCGCAAGAGGCGTTACGGGATCGGATTCCCGGCTCCGCTCAATCCCCGGTGCCCGCCGATCTATTCTCGTGGCACTCGAATCATCCGGGGGGAAGAGGTACGGAGATGAAGCGGCTCAGCGCCGGGGACCCACGCTGGATCGGCGACTACCGGCTGCTCGGCAGGCTCGGCGAAGGGGGCATGGGCCGGGTCTATCTCGCCCGTTCGGGGCGCGGCCGCACCGTCGCCGTGAAGGCCGTGCAGGACGAACTCGCCCGGCAGCCCGACTTCCGGCGCCGGTTCGCCCAGGAGATCACCGCGGCGCGCAAGGTCGGCGGTGCGTGGACGGCGCCCGTGCTGGACGCGGACACCGAGGCCGAGACGCCGTGGGTCGCCACCGGTTACATCGCCGGGCCCTCCCTCTCCGAGGTCGTGGACGACCAGTTCGGGCCGCTGCCGCACCGGACCGTGACGGGGCTGGCCTCCGGACTGGTCCGCGCGCTGGGCGACATCCACCGGGCCGGGCTGGTCCACCGCGACCTGAAGCCCTCCAACATCCTCATCACCATCGACGGCCCGCGCGTCATCGACTTCGGCATCGCCCGCGCCCTCGACTCCGCGGTGCAGTCGGCGGGCGGGCTGACGCGGACGGGCGCGCTCGTCGGCTCCCCCGGCTTCATGTCGCCCGAGCAGGTGCGCGGGACGCAGGTGACGCCCGCCAGCGACATCTTCTGCCTGGGCGCCGTACTGGCGTACGCGGCGACGGGGAGGATGCCGTTCGGCACGGCGGACAGCGGAGTGCACGCGCTGCTGTTCCGCATCGCCGAGGAGGAGCCCGAACTGTCCGGGCTGGAGGGACCGTTGCGCGAGCTGGTCGTCTCCTGCCTCGCCAAGAAGCCGGGCGACAGGCCGGCGCTGGAGGCGCTGATGCAGCGCACGGAGGGCGAGCTGAAGGGCACATGGCTGCCGGGCGAGGTGCTCGCCGAGCTGGGCCGGCACGCCGTACAGCTGCTCGACAGCGAGGACCCGGAGAGCATCGAGCAGCCGCGCGCCGAGGCCGTGCGCGCCGCCGGGCCCGCGCCCGCGGGGTCCGTTCCGGCCGCGCCCGCGGTGTCCGGTCCGGCCGCGCCCGCGGTGTCCGGTCCGGCCGCGCCCCCGGCGCTCACGCCGTCGACACCGCCTCCCGCTGCTCCCCAAGGGCCCTCGACACCGCCGCCCTCGGGACAGCCCGCGGCGTCCACCCCGCCGCCGCCCGGGCTCTACGGCCCGCCCGCCCCGGGCCCGTACTCGCCGCGGCAGACACCACCGCAACCGCCACCGCAGCAGCCGTGGCAGGCCGGTTTCCCGGGCCCGGCTCCCGGCCCCGCTCCGGGACCCGGCCACGGCCCCGCTCCCGGCCCCGCTCCGGGCGGGCCCGGCGGCGCGCGGCCCGCGCAGCCGCTCCGGCCGGCCGCTCCGCCCCGCCGGATCGCGCACGCCCTGACGGTGCTCCTCAGCCTCCATCTGCTCATCGGTGTGATCGCCGTCGTCGTGGACGGTCTCGTGGTCAACAAGCTCGACAGCGTGCAGGCGAACGTGGTCTTCGCCGACGACCTTCAGCGCGTCCCCGGTTACGGCCGGCTCCAGGGCGCCACCGTCGGAGTCGAGGCGATCGAGGGCCTGCTGGGGCTGAGCGTGATCGTCCTCTGGCTGGTCTGGTTCTGGCGCGTGCGGGTCAACGTGGAGAGCTTCGCTCCCGGCCGCGTCCGCTACTCGTCCGCCATGGCGGTCGGCTCGTGGTTCATACCGGTGTGCAATCTGTTCATGCCCAAACAGGTCATGAACGACGTCTGGTCCGCGAGCGATCCGGCCGCACCGCAGTGGCAGGGCTACGGGCCGAAACCCCGCGTACGACGGGGCATCGTCAACGGCTGGTGGACGATGTGGCTCTTCTATTTCTTCTTCTCCCTGCTGGACTACGAGAGCTGGTACGGCGAAACCGGCGTCGAGGCGGCCCAGGAGACCGTTGCGGTCGCGATCTTCACCGACTTCTTCGGCATCCCGGCCACGATCCTCGCCCTCGTCCTCGTCGGCCGGCTCAGCTCCATGCAGAACGACCGCCTCACCGGCCGGCTCAACTGACCTGCGGGCCCCCCGCATCGGGCCGCGACCATCAAACGGGAACGTGTTGGCAGCCGGGCTGTGACCTTCGCGGCCGAAGGTGAAAGGGTTCCGGCGCACCAAGTGAAAAGACCGACGTGGGGAATGCAATGGCTCAGCTGACGGCGGACGACCCGCAATCGATCGGCCGTTACCGGCTGTTGAGCAGGCTCGGCGCCGGAGGAATGGGCCGGGTCTATCTGGCGCGCTCCGAGGGCGGACGCACGGTCGCCGTGAAGCTCATCAAATCGGAACTGGCGGCCGAGACGGAGTTCCGTTCGCGCTTCCGCCTGGAGGTGGAGGCCGCGCGGCGAGTGGGGGAGCGCTGGACGGCCCCCGTACTGGACGCCGACACCGAGGCCGAGAACCCGTGGGTCGCCACCGGATACATCGCCGGGCCCTCCCTCGAACAGGTCGTGGCGAACCGGATGCGACGCGGAACGTCCACCGGTTCCGGCGGCGGCGCCGAGGACGAGGGCGGCGGGGAGGGCGGCCCGCTCCCCGAGAACTCCGTCCGCGTGCTCGCCTACGGGCTCGCCAGCGCCCTCGTCGACATCCACGGCGCCGGAGTCGTCCACCGCGACCTCAAGCCGTCCAACGTGCTCGTCACGATCGACGGCCCGCGTGTCATCGACTTCGGCATCGTGCGCGCCCTGGACGCGCTTCCCGACTCGACGGTGACCGGCACCGGCGTGATCGTGGGCTCCCCCAGCTACATGTCGCCGGAACAGATCCGCGCCCAGCAGGTCACCCCGGCCAGCGACGTCTTCTCCATGGGTTCGGTGCTCGCGTACGCCGCGACGGGCCGCAGGCCCTTCGGCAGCGAGGGCGGCGGCATCCACGCCGTGATGTTCCGCATCGCGTCCGAGGAGCCCGATCTGGAGGGAGTCGAGGAGCCGCTGCGCGGACTGATCGCCTCGTGCCTGGCCAAGGACCCGGCGGACCGGCCCGCGCCGGAGGACGTCATCGCGAGGGTGCAGCCCGTCTCGTCCGGCACCGCTTCGGCACCGTGGCTGCCTGCGACGCTCATCGCCGAACTGGGCCGTCACGCCGTGCAGTTGCTGGACACAGACACCCCGCCCTCGGGTTCGGGCGCGCCGGAGGTGCCCGGCGGCGAGCGGTCCGGGGACTCGAGCACGTCGGCGCTGCCCCGGCCGCCGGCCCATCAGGACCCGGTGCAGCCTGCGCACCCGGCTCCCCCGCGCCGTCCGCGCAGGCGCCTCGCGATCGGCGCGCTGGCGGCGGTCGTCGTGGCGGGCGTCGCCTTCGCCGCATCCGGTGCCGAACTCCCCCTGCTGAACTCGGACAAGAACACGGGCACCGGCGATTCCTCCGACATCCCCGAGAGTTACGTGGGCACGTGGAGCGGCCAGGTCGAGCGGGACGGCGAACCCACGGGCCAGCACCGGCGCTTCGTGGTCTCACACGGCAAGATCGGCGAGGTGGTCGCCAACAGCGTCAGCCTCGGCGAGAACTACGAGTGCAGGAGCGACGGCAAGCTCGTCTCGGCCGGCGGCTCGGTCGAGCTGGACACCAAGGTCGTCAAGAGCGTGCCCGAGGGCAGGTGTTCGGCCCTGGGCTCCCACAAGCTCAGCAAGGCCTCCGGTTCGACGCTGAGGTGGGAGGCGGCGGGCCGCACCGCCACCCTCCACCGCGTCGCCGGACCGGAGAAGCTGCCGGAGGAGTATCTCGGCACCTGGCAGCGCCGGTTGCCCGCGGGCGGCACCCAGCGGATGACGATCGAGCAGGTCGGTGCCGGCGGCAGGTCCGTCTCCATGGTGTCGGAGGCCACGAACGAGCACTGCGAGGCGAGGGCCGGCCTGTTCTCGGTGGGCGGCGGCGGGGAAGACGTCCGGATCGGCCCGCCCGCCGTGGACAAGACGGCCTCCTCCGGCGCCTGCGCCACCGGTGACTCCTCCACGCTGCGCACCG
Source organism: Streptomyces sp. CNZ301 (assembly GCF_004217425.1). Classification (NCBI taxonomy): domain Bacteria; kingdom Bacillati; phylum Actinomycetota; class Actinomycetes; order Kitasatosporales; family Streptomycetaceae; genus Streptomyces; species Streptomyces sp. CNZ301. The sequence continues at coordinate 4,680,460 of NZ_SHLG01000001.1, read as the reverse complement.
AGAACGGCGGGCTGGTGCGCACCTTCCCCGACGCCAAGGAGCTGGCCTACACCCGCGTGAACTGAACGCGCGGGTGAACGGGCCGCTCCCAGCCCCCCGTTGACGGTCTCTCCCGGCGGACCGCGGACCGCTTCCCGCGGGCTGCTTCCGCGGACTACTTCATCTCCAGGTCCCTCCGCCGGAAGCCCGCCAGCCCCGCCGCGAGGAGCACGGCCGCGACCGCGGTGAGCACCGCCATCGGCGTCCAGTCCATCTCCTTCGCGGGCAGCTGCGGCACGTGCCCGAACGGGGAGAGGTCGTTCATCCAGTCGGGGAACTGCAGGAGCCGGCCGAGGTATCCGACGAGGAACGCGTACACCGGCACGAGCCACGCCGCCGCCGTCGCACGCGGCAGCCAGCCGAAGAGCACGGCGGCGACGCCGGCCGTCACCCACAGCGCCGGCGCGTACGCCAGTGCCGCACCGGTCAGCGAAAACACCAGGCCGCGGTCGCCGGTGGACGCCGCGCCCGCGACGCCGAAACCGAGTCCGGCCAGCAGCAGCGTGAACGTGCCGCCCACGAGGGTCACCGACAGATGGCTCCAGGCCCACCGCGTACGGGAGAGACCTGTGGCCAGCAGCGGTTCGGCCCGCCCGGCGCCCTCCTCGGCCCGTGGACGCAGCGCCGCGAGCACGACGTAGACGGCCGCGACGACCGAGTTGACGATCATGACGACCGAGGCGAAGGACTCCACCAGCGAGGAACCCCCGGCCTTCGCGAGGACCTGGTCCATCACGTCGACGTCCTTCAGCATCTCCTCCACCTCGCCGAGCATCGACCCGTACATCGTCCCCAGCAGGAACACGCCGGCGCCGAAGCCGGCCAGCATGCCGCGGTGCAGCCGCAGGGCGAAACCGAAGGGACGCACCAGCACCGGCGAAGCGGTGCGGCGCCCTGCCGGCGGAGTGCGCAGGCCCTCGCCGACGTCGCGGCGCACGCTGAGCGCGTAGCCGGTGCCGCACAGCGCGACCGCGGCTGCGAGCGTGAGCAGCAGCGGCCACCACAGGTCGTCCACGAACGGATAGCTGCGCTGCGCCCAGCCGATCGGCGACAGCCACGACAGCGTGCCGTCGCCGACGTCGCCGGCGGCGCGCAGCACGTACGCGAGTCCGATCACGCCCAGGGCCATCCCGGAGGCGCCGCGGGCGTGCTCCGTGATCTGCACGGTGACGGCCGCGACGCCGGCGAAGACGATGCCGAGGCCCGCGAAAACCGCCCCGTACAGCAGCGATCCGCCCCAGGTCACGCCCGGTGTTCCGGCCGCTCCGAGGCCGGCCGCCAGCAGCCCGCCGAGCGCGAGCGAGGCGGTCACGGCGACGGTGAGGGCGGCGGTCAGCGCGGCGTGCCGGCCGACGACGGCGGAGCGCAGCAGTTCCGCGCGGCCGGTCTCCTCCTCGTCCCGTGTGTGCCGGACGACGATCAGCACCGCCATGAGTCCGGTGAGCACGCCGTAGAAGCCGATCACCTGGTGCCCGAGCATCGCGCCCAGGCCGTAGCCCCCTTCGAGGTAGTGGCGCGGCCCGGTCATGGCGAGCGCGGCGGGGCTGCCCATCGTCTTCGCGACGGAGGCCCGGTCGGCCGCACCGGAGTAGAGACCTTCGAACTGGGCGACGGTCGAGAGGTTGGCCATCAGCAGCGCGGCGATCCACACGGGGATGCGGACGCGGTCGCGGCGCAGGGCGAAGCGGACGAGCGTGCCCGTGCCCGCCAGAAGCCGGTGGGGTGCGGGCGGGCCGCCGGTACCGGACGCCGCCGTCGGGAGCGTGCCCCCCGGCCTGTTGCGGGTCCCGTCCGCGGAGCGGGGCGTGGTGCTTCCGGTGGTTTCCGATCCGGTCCCGGTGCTCATCGTGCCGCTCCCCCGGCGCCGCCCCGGTGCCCGTTGGCGGCGAGCTCGTCGCCGTAGTGCCGCAGCATCAGCTCTTCGAGCGTCGGCGGGTGGCTGGTGAGGCTGCGGACGCCGAGCCCGCTGAGGTGGCGCACGGCCCCGTCGAGGTGCGCGCCGTCGACGGCGAAGCGCACCCGTGCGTCCTCGGTGCGTACGTCGTGCACTCCCGGCAGGTCTTCGAGCCCGGTCACGGGCCGCTCGGTCTCGGCCTCGATCGTGGTCCGCGTCAGGTGCCGCATGTCGCTCAGCGTCCCGGACTGGACGATCCTGCCGAGCCGGATGATGCTCACGCGGTCGGCGAGCTTCTCGACCTGGGCGAGGATGTGGCTGGAGAGCAGCACGGTCTTGCCCGCGGCCTTCGCCTGGAGGATGACGTCCTGGAAGACGACCTCCATCAACGGGTCGAGCCCCGCGGTGGGTTCGTCGAGCAGCAGCAGCTCCGCGTCCGAGGCGAGGGCGGCGATGATCGCGACCTTCTGCCTGTTGCCCTTGGAGTAGGTGCGGCCCTTCTTCGTCGGGTCGAGGTCGAAGCGTTCGGTCAGCTCGTCCCGGCGCGCGGGGTCGAGGCCGCCCCGCAGGCGGGCGAGCAGGTCGATGGCCTCCCCGCCGGTGAGGCCGGGCCACAGCTCGACGTCGCCGGGGACGTACGCGAGGCGCCGGTGCAGGGTGACGGCGTCGTTCCACGGGTCGTGGCCGAGCAGCCGGGCGGTTCCGGCGTCGGCGCGCAGCAGGCCGAGAAGGACGCGGATGGTGGTCGATTTCCCGGCTCCGTTGGGCCCGAGGAAGCCGTGCACCTCGCCGGTGCGGACTTCGAGGTCGAGCCCGTCGAGTGCACGTACCCGGCCGAAGGTCTTCTCGAGACCGTTGACCGAGATCGCGGTGGCGGATGTGTCCATGGACAGGAAGCTACGCTTGGTTCATAAATTTGTGAAGTTAAGGAAGCGTTAGGATCTGCGGTACGCAGCTGATCATGGAGGGAGCCGAACCGGTGCCTGCCGACAGACCGGAACCCGAGTCCGGAACCGTCCCGTACGGCGCGGAGAACGACGCCGGATACGACCCGGCCGCGTCCGCCTTCGTCGAGCGCTTCGCCGCCGACCTGACGGAGGCGGGCATGCAGCGCATGGCCTCCCGCGTCTTCGCCTGCCTGCTGGCCTCCGAGCACGGATGGCTCACCTCCGCACAGCTCGCGGAACGGCTCCGCATCAGCCCGGCCGCGGTCTCGGGCGCCGTCCGCTATCTCTCCCAGGTCCACATGGTCAGCCGCGAACGCGAGCCGGGCTCACGCCGCGAGATCTACCGCGTCCACGAGAACGTCTGGTACGAGGCGCTCCTGGACCGGGACCAGCTCATCGGCCGCTGGACCACCACCCTGCGTGCCGGCGAACGGGCACTCGGAGCCGGCACTCCCGCCGGACGGCGGGTGAAGGACACCTGCGACTTCCTGGAGTTCATGCAGGGCGAACTCGCAGGAATCCTGGAGCGCTGGCGCGCGCACCGCGAGGCCCGCGAGGCGGAGTCCTGAGCGCAACAGGTGAGCGCGCCCGGCGCGGGCGAAGCGGCTCGACCCACGGGCGGAGGGGAAGCCCGGCAGAACCTGGGCGACCGGCCGGCAGAGCCCCCTTCACGCAGGGAGCATGAGGCTCCACGCCCCTGCCAGCGCCGTCCACGTCCGCACGCGCACCGGCCCGCCGTCCAGCGCGTCCGCCCGGTAGCGGAAGTCCGGGCCCGAGACCGTCACCGCTTTCGCCCGTGCCTGCACCCGGTCCGCTCCCTGCGGCAGCACGGTCACCTGCGCCAGGCTCCGCGCACCCTCCTTCGCGCCCTCACCGCCCGGGCCGGGCTCCGGGTTCTCCCGGGACGAGCGAGGGCCCGGCGCTCCCCGCCCCGGGGAGCGGGGCGAGAAGACCGAGACCTCCGTCACCGGTCGGTCGAGATCCGCCAGCAGTTCACCGTCCGCCTCGACCCGCAGCCGCTGCCCGGCCGACCGCGGCCGCCGCGCGCGCGACAGGGCCGCCTTCGCCCTCAACGCGCCCCCACGTCCGGGGAGTTCACTCGTGCACGGCGGCCCCGGGATACGGATGCCGCCGAGCACAACACCGCCGCTGTCGTCCGTCAGCAGACCCAGCCGCCGCTCGGCGCCGCCGAAAACGGTGCGGGCGGCCGAGACCGCGTCCGGCGGCACGCCCAGACCGCGCATCAGCGCCACGGTCTCCTCCGGGCCGACGGGAACCACCGACAGCGTCGCCTCCTCCAACTCCCGCTCGCGGTGCAGCAGTCGGACGGCCCGCAGCAGCGCTCTGTCATCACCCACGACCACCGGACGCCGGCTTCCCCGGCGGGCCAGGGCCCGCTCGGTCTCCTCCGGACTCTCCGGCAGGCACACCTTCACGCCGGACGCGCCCGCGCACAGCACGTCCCGCGCGATGCGCACGGACTCTCCGTCCCACAGCTTGGCGACGGGGTCGATGACCAGGAGCAGCGAGGGCTGCGAGCTCCCCGCGGGGTCTGGAGCCGACACCTTGTTCCTCTCTCAGGTAACCTCTCGGTGCAAGAGCCCCTGTCGCTGTTGCGCCAGGGGCTTCCTCTATCTGGGGCACCGGTCCGCGGCTCTTGCGATGGCACTCGCCACGCACGTGGGACATGCCCCGCCCGGAAGGGGTGTACGCCTGTGCCCGCACTTGTGCTGCTCGGTGCTCAGTGGGGTGACGAGGGCAAAGGGAAGGCCACCGATCTCCTCGGCGGTTCGGTGGACTACGTGGTGCGTTACCAGGGCGGCAACAACGCCGGCCACACGGTCGTCGTGGGCGACCAGAAGTACGCGCTGCACCTGCTCCCCTCGGGCATCCTCTCGCCGGGCTGTGTGCCCGTCATCGGCAACGGCGTCGTCGTCGACCCTTCGGTCCTGCTCTCCGAGCTGAGCGGGCTGAACGATCGCGGCGTCGACACCTCCAAGCTCCTCGTCAGCGGCAACGCGCACCTGATCACGCCGTACCACACCGAGGTCGACAAGGTGACGGAACGGTTCCTCGGGAAGCGGAAGATCGGCACGACGGGGCGGGGCATCGGCCCTGCCTACGCGGACAAGATCAACCGCGTGGGCATCCGCGTCCAGGACCTCTTCGACGAGTCGATCCTGGCGCAGAAGGTCGAGGCGGCCCTCGACTTCAAGAACCAGGTGCTCGCCAAGCTCTACAACCGGCGTGCCGTGCGCACCGAGCAGATCGTCGAGGAACTGCTGGGCTACGCCGACGCGCTGCGCGGCTACGTCGCCGACACCACCCTGATCCTCAACAACGCCGTGGACGAGGGGAAGGTCGTCCTCTTCGAGGGGGGCCAGGGCACGCTGCTCGACGTCGACCACGGCACGTATCCGTTCGTGACCTCCTCCAACCCCACGGCGGGCGGCGCCTGCACGGGGTCGGGCGTCGGACCGACGAAGATCAGCCGAGTCATCGGCATCCTCAAGGCGTACACGACCCGCGTCGGTGCGGGCCCCTTCCCCACCGAACTCCTGGACGCCGACGGCGAGGCGCTGCGCGAGATCGGGGGCGAGCGGGGCGTCACCACCGGCCGCGACCGGCGCTGCGGATGGTTCGACGCGGTCATCGCCCGCTACGCGACCCGCGTGAACGGTCTGACCGACTTCTTCCTCACCAAGCTCGACGTGCTGACCGGCTGGGAGCGCATCCCCGTCTGCGTCGGCTACCAGGTCGAAGGCAAGCGCTTCGACGAACTCCCCTTCAGCCAGAGCGACTTCCACCACGCCACCCCGGTCTACGAGTACCTGCCGGGCTGGTCCGAGGACATCACCAAGGCCAAGTCGTTCTCCGACCTGCCGAAGAACGCGCAGGGATACGTGAAGGCGCTGGAGGAGATGTCGGGGGCGCCCGTCTCCGCGATCGGAGTCGGTCCCGGACGGGACGAGACCATCCAGATCAACTCCTTCCTGTAGAGGCAGGATCGGGTGTGCGCGGCCCGGGGCGCACTGTCGTCTCCCGGGCCGCACCGCGCCTCCCGGCCACGGACGAGACGAGGAGCACGCGCTCATGACGGACCACCGCCGGACGAGCCGTTCGGCACCCCCGCTCGCCGACGCGCTCGGGCTGCAACCCCACCCCGAGGGCGGCTGGTTCCGCGAGACGTGGCGCAGCGCCGTCACTCTGCACCCGGACGGATACGACGGCGAGCGGGCCGGCGCCACCGCCATCTACTTCCTCCTGGGGCCGGGGGACGAGTCACGCTGGCACGTCGTGCGGTCCGCCGAGATCTGGCTGTGGCACTCCGGTTCGCCGCTGCACCTCCAGCTCGGCGGCGACGGTGAGACACCCGGGCAGGAGCCGGAGACACTCACGCTCGGCCCCGACGTCACAACCGGCCAGCGGCCGCAGGCGGTTGTGCCGCCCGGCGTCTGGCAGCGGGCCCGTCCCGTGGACCGCGAAGCCGAGACGCTGGTCAGTTGCGTCGTCTCGCCGGGCTTCGACTTCGCCGACTTCCGCATGCTGCCCTGAGCGGCGTACCCCCGGATCGCCGCAGTCCGCAGTGCCGCAGTCTGCCGCAGCCCGGGGTGCCGCAGCCCGGAGCGGCGTTGCCCCGATCAACAGGGCCGGCGTTGCCCTGACCAACCGGGCGTTGCCGGGGGGACGTTCACCTCAGGGCGTCGACGAGCACGCCGAACGCCGGCGTGCCCGGCGTGAACGGCGCGTAGTGGCCCACGCCCGTCAGCAGGTTCAGCCGCGCACCCCAGTCGTTCGTGTAGCGGCGCGACATCTCCACGGGCACCACGTCGTCGGCTGTGCCGTGCAGCACCTCCACCGGCACACGCGGCGGCAGCCGCATCGGGTCCGCCTCGGGCAGCCGCTGCGCCAACGACGCCTCACCGCCGAGGAATTCGCTCACCGCTCCCGCGCTGAGCCGGAGCCGGTGCGCACGCTCGAGGTCGGCCACGGGGGCGACGGCGACGACGCGTCCGGCGGCGCGGTCCCGGCCCGGCGGGCCCGCCGCACCGCCGGTCTCCGCCGCCGCCCACAGCGCGAGCTGGCCGCCGGCCGAGTGCCCCAGCAGCACGTCCGGCTGCCCGAGCAGACCGAGGGCCGCGCATACGTCCCGGGCCGTCTCCGGCCAGCCGCCACCGCCGCCCACACGCCGGTACTCGACGAGCTCCACCGCCATGCCGCGTTCCGCCAGCGCGGCGGCGAAGGGGGAGAGGTGGGTGCGGTCGTACGCCTCGCGCCAGAAGCCGCCGTGCAGGACCGTGATGCGCGGCCCCGGCGCCCCCGCCCCGTACAAGTCCACGACCTGGGACGGGTGTTCGCCGTAGGCGACCGTCCGTTCCGGCGGCACCGGCTTCAGGCCCAGCAGCGCCCGTTCCTCGTCGGCTGTCAACGCCTCACCGCCGCTCATCCGTCCCCGCGCGCGAGCACCAGCTCCGCGAGCACCTTCGCCGCGCGGTCGGCGTCGCCGAACGAGGTGTAGAGCGGCGTGAATCCGAAGCGCAGCACCCCGGGGCGGCGGAAGTCGCCGACGATGCCTCGCTCGTGGAGCCTCGCCATCAGCTCCTCCGCGACGTCGGCCCCGTCGTGACCCTCCGCCTCGCACAGCAGCGAGATCTGGCTGCCGCGCTGCTCGTGCGACTCCGGCGTCAGGGAGCGCAGCCGGAGGCGCCCGGCCCGTCCACCGGGGACGTACGCACGCAGCTGCTGGAGGAAGAAGTCGGTCAGCGCGAGGCTCTTGGCGCGTACCGCGGAGACGGCGACGCCTTCCCAGAGCTTCAGCGACTCCTCCAGCGCGAGCATGGAGAGGATGTCCGGCGTTCCGACGCGCCCGCGCACCGCGCCTTCGCCCGGCACGTACCCGTCGGACATGGCGAACGGGTCGGCGTGCGAGGTCCAGCCGGGCAGCGGCGTGTCGAAGCGGGGCTGCAACTCGCGCCGCACGTACAGGAACGCGGGCGCCCCGGGACCGCCGTTGAGGTACTTGTACGTGCAGCCGACGGCGAAGTCGGCGTCGTGCGCGTCGAGTTCGACGGGGAGCGCGCCGGCGCTGTGGCAGACGTCCCACACGACGCGGCCGCCGGCGCGGTGCACGTCGGCGGTCAGGGACCGCAGGTCGTGCAACTCGCCGGTGCGGTAGTCGACATGGTTGACGAGCACGGCGGCGGTGTTCGCGCCGGCGGCGGCACCCATCTCCGAAACGGGAACCGCCCGCACCGTCGCTCCGGTCATCCGCGCCGCCGAGCGGGCGATGTAACCGTCGGTGGGGAAGGTGGCCGCGTCGACGAGGATCTCGTCGCGGCCGCCGGAACCCCGCGAGGAAGACGAGGAAGAGGAGGCGGACGAGCCTGACGAGGACCCGCCGCCGTGCTCCTCGCGGGCGATGCGCACCGCGCCCACGACCGCCTTGAATACGTTGACGCTGGTCGAGTCACCGACCACGATCTGCCCCTCGCCCGCTCCCACGAGCGGTGCGATGCGGTCACCGATCCGTTCCGGCGCGCTCCACCATCCGGACTCGCTCCAGGAGCGGATGCGCAGCCGCCCCCACTCCTGCTCGACGACCTCCGCGAGGCGTGCGGGCACGGAACGCGGCAGCGCGCCGAGGGAGTTGCCGTCCAGGTAGACGGTGCCGTCATCCAGGACGAAGTCCTTCCGCCGGTGGGCGAGTTCGTCGCGCGCGTCGAGTTCTTCGGCGGCGGTGGAAGAGCCCGCCCCCGGTCCTGCCGCGTCAGACATGGCTGCGCGCCGTCCACAGCTCCGGGAAGACGTTCTTCGCGGCACGCTTCTCCAGCCATGCCACGCCCGCCGAGCCGCCGGTGCCGACCTTCGAGCCCATGGCCCGCCGGGTGGCGACGAGATGGTCGTTGCGCCAGCGCCACACGAGTTCGGCGACCTCGGTCAGCGCCTCGCCGAGCCGTACGGTCTCGTTCCCGTCGCCGCCGTTCTCGTCCGCCTCCCGTGCGTACGCGTCGGCCCACACGGCCTCCACTTCGGGATGCGGCCGGTACACCTGGGAGACGTCCCTGGTCAGCACTTCCTGCGGCACCGGCTCGCCCCGCCGCGCGAGGTGGTGCAGCACCTCGTCGTACAGGCTCGGTTCGTGCAGCGCCTTCTCCAACTCGTCGTGCACGCGCGGCGCTCCGCGGTGCGGAACGAGCATCGACGCGGACTTCTCACCGAGCAGGAACTCCATCCGCCGGTACATCGCGGACTGGAAGCCGGAGCCCTCGCCGAGCGCGGAACGGTAGGAGTTGAACTGCGCCGGAGTCAGGTGCGCCAGCGGCTCCCACGACGCGTTCAGCGACCGGAGTTCGTACGTGGAGCGCTTCAGCGCTGCCAGCGCGCCGGGAAGGTCGTCCTTGCGCAGCGCCTTCGCGGCCGTCTCCCACTCGTGCACGATGACCGTGAACCACAGCTCCATGACCTGCGTGGTGACGAGGAAGACCATCTCGCCGGGGTCTTCCGAGAGCGGGTGCTGAAGGTGGGTGAGGACGTCGGCCTGCACGTAGTCCTCGTACGGAGTGGTGCCTTTGAAGTCCAGATGGGGGGCCTGCGAACCGGCCGCTGGGTCCTCGACGTCGTGCGACATCGCTTCTCCTCGACGTGGTGTCCGGGTAGCGGTCCGCTCCAATCTCTCGATCGGCAATGGAGCCCCGGTCCCCTCAGGCCCGCCCCCGGATTCTCGGGCGTACGGGCCTGACACTCATCATCGGGGAGGCGGCCCGCCGGGACAAGAGCACCTGGTCAGCGCCTTGGTCATATGCCCGGCGGGCTCGCTTGCGTCAGGCCGCCCACGTCCGCCGCCGCGAGTGCGACCCGCACTCCCTGAACGCGGTCCGTGGCCGGAATCCCCCGCCCTGACGGTCCTTGCCTCGGCCTGCCCCGCCCTGGGTTGCCGTCCCTTGCCTACGACAAGGTCGCCGCAGCGGTGGGCGAGCTCTCCTTGAGGAACGACGAGCAGCGCTCGTACTCCTCGTGCTCCCCGATCGACTGCGCGGCCCGCGCGAGGGCGTGCAGCGCACGCAGGAAGCCGCGGTTCGGCTCGTGTTCGAACGGCACGGGACCGTGGCCCTTCCAGCCGTTGCGGCGCAGCGCGTCGAGACCGCGGTGGTAGCCGGTACGCGCGTAGGCGTAGGACTCGACGACCCGTCCTGCCTCGAAGGCGTCGTCCGCGAGCAGCGCCCACGCCAGCGAGGACGCGGGATACTCCGCGGCCACTTCGACGGGCGCCGCCCCCGACGCGAGCAGTTCGCGCGGACCGGGGTCGTCGGGCAGGTGGGTCGGGGGCGGGCCCCCGAGCAGGTTCTCGTGAATGCTCATGTTTTCCAGTCTGCCTTGTCGGTGGGGGACGCGGTCCCGGGTGGAGCGAACCCGCCATTCCCCCGTGGCACGGGCGGGCCCGGCGCACAGCACGGGAGGGCCGGCCCCCGCCGCGGCGCGGTCCGGCCCTCCTCGAAACGGGACGGGTGGGCTCTGTTCTGCCCGGGCTCCCTGCGCCCCTGCGTACTACTTCAGCCGCGTGCCGGTCGAGCGCAGGTTCGCGCACGCCTGCTGCACGCGTTCGGCCATGCCCTTCTCGGCGGCCTTGCCCCAGCTGCGCGGGTCGTAGGTCTTCTTGTTGCCGACCTCGCCGTCGACCTTCAGCACACCGTCGTAGTTGCGGAACATGTGGTCCGCGACGGGACGCGAGAAGGCGTACTGGGTGTCGGTGTCCAGGTTCATCTTCACCACGCCGTTCTCCAGCGCCGTGGCGATCTCGGTGTCCGTGGAGCCGGAGCCGCCGTGGAAGACGAAGTCGAACGGGTTCTGCTTGCCGGTCTTGGCGGAGACGCCCTCCTGGAGGTCGCGCAGCAGCTCCGGGCGGAGCACGACGTTGCCCGGCTTGTAGACGCCGTGCACGTTGCCGAACGAGGCGGCCAGCAGGTAGCGGCCCTTCTCGCCCAGGCCGAGGGCCTCCGCGGTCCGGAGCGCGTCGTCGACCGTCGTGTACAGCTCGTCGTTGATCTCGTGGGTGACGCCGTCCTCCTCACCGCCGGTCGGGGTGATCTCGACCTCGAGGATGATCTTCGCGGCGGCGGCCTGGGCGAGCAGCTCCTGGCCGATCTCCAGGTTGTCCTTCAGGTTCTCCGCGGAGCCGTCCCACATGTGCGACTGGAACAGCGGGTTCTGCCCCGCGTCCACACGCTCCTTCGAGATCGCGAGCAGCGGACGCACGTAACCGTCGAGCTTGTCCTTCGGGCAGTGGTCCGTGTGCAGGCCGACGTTGACCGGGTACTTCTTCGCGACGATGTGCGCGAACTCGGCCAGCGCCACGGCACCGCTCACCATGTCCTTGCTGTACTGCCCGCCGAGGAACTCGGCACCGCCGGTGGAGATCTGGACGATCCCGTCGCTCTCCGCCTCCGCGAAGCCCCGGAGGGCGGCGTGCAGGGTCTGCGTCGAGGTGACGTTGATGGCGGGGTAGGCGAACTTGCCCGCCTTCGCCCGGTCGAACATCTCGTTGTAGACCTCGGGGGTCGCGATGGGCATCTGTCCGCTCCTTGGGTGTGTATCGGCTCTGCTGCGGAGGCCGGATCCGGGTCGACGGTGAGTCCGTGGCCGGATCGACGGGAATCAACGAAATCAACGGAACGACGTCATCGTCACCCCCATACTCCCAGACCGACCGCGGTGCTCGCCGCCACCGGAGGTGACAGTGTCCGGCCACCGGCCGTCATGCCGCTCGCCCCCGGACGTCGCCCGCCGCGGGCTCCCCGCCCGGGGCAGGCCCGCTCGGCGGCGGGCTTCCTCAGGCCAGGCCGAGATCCGCCAGCTCGTACGCGTGCAGATACCTCAGCCCCGCCGCCTCGATCGCCCGCGCCGCCCCGCGCTCGACGATGGTGGCCACCGCGGCGACCTCCGCGCCGGCCTCCCGCGCCGCCTCGACGGCGGTGAGCGGCGAGTTGCCGGTGGTGGAGGTGTCCTCGACGATCAGCACCCGCCGCCCGGCGATGTCCGGCCCCTCGATGCGGCGCTGCAGACCGTGCGCCTTGCCCGCCTTGCGCACCACGAACGCGTCCAGCCTCCGGCCCCGGGCCGCGGCCGCGTGCAGCATCGCCGAGGCCACGGGGTCGGCGCCCAGCGTCAGGCCGCCGACCGCGTCGAATTCGAGCCCGTCCGTCAGGTCGAGCATGACCTGGCCCGCGAGCGGCGCGGCCTCTCCGTCGAGAGTGATGCGGCGCAGGTCGATGTAGAAGTCCGCCTCCTGCCCCGAGGAGAGCGTGACCTTGCCGTGCACGACGGCCTTTTCCTTGATCTGCCGCAGCAGCGCGTCTGCAGTGCTCATGCCCCGGAGCCTATGCGGGCGGGACGGGGACACTACGACAGGGGCCGCCAGGTCCAGGTCGTGGAGATCTCCAGCGGCTGGATCGGAGTGACCAGCTGCGGATGGGAGTTGAGACCGTTGGGCGGACCCGTCTGCGGCTCCACGCACACGGCTTCCGGCTGCTCGTCGTACACGACGACCCACTCGGCGCGGCTCGCCACGTTCAACTCCAGCTGCCCCGGCCAGGTCAGGGTGACGTCGACGCCCTGCGGCATGCCGAAGCAGTCGTCCCAGGGGCCCGGGCGGGGAGCGATGCGCGAGCCGGTGGGAAGGTGGTCGACACCGCGCTCCTCCTGCCACTCCGGGTCGAAGTCGATGCGCACGTCACCGCCGCGTCCGCCGAGGTTGCGCAGGAACCACGGGTGCCAGCCGGCCTGCGCGGGGAAACTCGCGTCGGCCGCCTCGACGCCGAGAGTGAGCGTGAGGCCGTTGCCGGCCTCGTCGAGCTCGACGATCTGCGTCACCTGGCCCTCCCACGGCCAGGGGTCGCTCAGGTCGCACGTGAAGGCCGCCGACCGCTCGTCGTGCCGCAGGGTGCGCCACGCGCCGTCGCGCGCGGTGCCGTGGATCGCGTGCGGGCCGCTGTCCAGGGGGAGTTGGTACAGCTCGCCGCCGCTGCGGAAGCGGCCCTGGTCGGTGCGTCCGCACCAGGGGACCATGACGAACGATCCGTACCTGTTGCCCTGGCGCAGCAGCTCCGTACCGCCGACCTTCAGCGAGGCGAGCCGGCAGCCCCGGTGCGGTTCGACCGTCAACTCGGCGTCTCCGGCGCGGAGTGTGACATCGGCGTCGGTGGTGGCGGTGTCAGTCATGACGCGACCTTAAACCTCGGTACTTCCCGGCAGAGCACGACCCGGCCGTACGCCCTGGCCTGCACCTGCACCTTCAGCGGCGGCGGCGCAGGGCGCGCCCGATGACGACGAAACCGGCGACGACGGCAGCCGCTGCCGGCGCCACCCAGCGCAGCGCCGCCGAGTTGGCGATCGGCTCCGGCACCGGGATGGGGGCGTAGCGGCCGCGCGGCGGCGCGTGGTCGACCTCCTCGGCGCTGCGCCCGATCATGGTGCGGCGTGCGTGCGCCGCCTCGGCCTCGGCCGCGGCCTCCACCTCGGCCTCGTCGAGGGGTTCCTCGTTGAAGGGGTCGAGGGAGGACGGGGGGACCTCGGTGCCGAAGATGCCCTCGCGCTGCGGGGTCTCCCCCTCCGGGGCCGTGCGGTCCTTGTCCGCTTCCTTCCCCTGGGCTTCGTCGCCGGCCTTCTTCCCGCCGGTGCCAGGACCCTTCTTCTCACCGGTGTCACCGGACGGGCCCGGGGACTCCGGCTTGCTCTCGTCGGGGCCCGCGTCCCGGCCGGCGTCCGTGCCCTTGTCGGTGCCCTTGGCCGTGCCCTTGTCGGTGTCCTTGGGCTCCGCCCGGTCGCGGTCCTGCTCGCCGGCCCGGTCCTCGCCACCGGTCCTGCCGTCGGCAGCGGCCTTGTCCTCGGCGGACTCCGCCCGGCCCTTGCCGTGCTTCTCCTCCTGCGCCGCCTCGCGGTTGTCGGGGCCGGGGATGCCGGGGATGACGCGCTCGTTGTCGCCGGGCTCGCCGATGCCGCCGGTGGGCCCGGTTGTCGCCGCCGGTTCCGCCGCAGGCGCGTCCGGGGAGTCGAGTTCCGGCGGCGGGTCCTGCTGGATGCTCTCGCCGAGGGCGGCGCCGAACCGTTCCAGCAGCCTGTGCCCGGCCGCGGTCACCGTCTTCGGCTCGATGTCCTTGAGGCGTCCGTCCGCCTTGACCGTGCCCGAGCAGACCAGGCGGGTGCCCTCGCCGTCCTTCGCCCGCCTCGGTGCGACGGTGAGGTTCAGCCGCACGGAGCCGCTGCCCCGCGCCTCCGTGCCGGTGCCCTTGACGGTGAACTCCTCACCGCGAGGCGTGATCGTCAGGCTGCCCCGGTACGTGATCGTGGAGCCGCCGACCCGGACGCGCAGGCGTCCCTCGACGGTGCTTCCGGTGCTCTTGGCGTCCGCGCCTCCGGTGTTCCTGCCGGTCTTCGCAGGCCTGACGGCCTCGTCGCCGTCGAGTTGCAGACCGGGCACGCAGTGCGCCACGCGCCCGGGCTCAGCGAGCGCGGCCCGCACCGATCCGACGGAAAACGGAACGTTCACCTCGTGCTCCATAGGGCGGAGCCTACCCACGAGACCCCGTACATGTGACCGGTCTGCGCTGTTCCGGCGCGCAGCGCACCCGCGTGGGGGCGGAAGGAAGCCGGTGCGGAAGGAGGCCCGTGCGGCAGGAGGTCAGTAGCGAGGGCGCGTGAGCGTGGAGGGCGGAAGGCCCGGCACGCGGGTCCGCTCCGCCAGCAGCCCGGCCGAACGCAGTTGATGCGCAGTCAGCGGGTACGGCGGTGACACCCCGCCGTCGCCCGCGGCGCCGCCGCCGCTCACGGCCGTCAGCTCCGAGGCGCCCGCGGGCGCCTCGGTGCGGGGCTTCGCCGGGCCGCCGCGCCAGGCGAGCACGAACCCCCAGTCGCGGGGACCCCGGTCGCGGGCGTCCCTGTCGCGGGGACCCCTGTCACGGGGACCCCGGTCACGGGAGCGGGGCACCACGTACGGAGAGGTGCGCAGCCCGGCGGCCCGCAGCGTCGCCTCCACCGTCCAGTACGTGCGCGGGTCGGCGGTGGCCGGGCCGGCGTGCACGGCGAGACGTCCGTCGGCCGCCAGCGCCCGGTCCACCAGACCGTAGAACTCCTGCGAGTAGAGCTTCGCGACGTCCCGCACCCCGGGTTCGGGAAGGTCGGAGACGACGACGTCGTACGGCGCTGCCCCCGGATCCCGCGCCCGGTCCCGCAGCCATTCGAAGATCCCGGCATCGTGGACGACACGTACGCGCGGGTCGGCGTAGGCGTCCTCGTTGAGCCGCCGCAGCCCCGGGTCCGTGCGGGCGAGCCGCACCGCTGCCTCGTCGCCTCCGAGCACGGTCACCTCGCGCACGCCCGGGTGACGGAGCACTTCGCGCAGGGCCAGCCCGTCCGCGCCCCCCAGAATCAGCACCCGCCCGTGCCGGCCGGCGGCCATGGCGGGGCTGACGAGGGAGGCCTGGTAGCGGTCGCCGTCGGCGGACGAGGCCCGCATCCGCCCGTCGAGGAAGAACCGCAACGGCTCGGCGCCGTGCCGGTATGCCGTGGGGTCCGGATCGCCGGTGAGGACGGCCTCGCGTTCGCCGTCGCCGACGGCGACCCGCACGTCGTGTCCGTACACCGCCTGCCGCGCGGCCCGTTCGAACGGGGCGACGAAGGACGTGGCGGCGACCAGCAGCACCACCACCGCGCCGTTCGCGGCGAGCAGCCCCCAGCGTGTGCGGGTGCTCACGTCGTGGCGGAAGAGCCACAGCACGACGACTCCGCCCGCGCCCGCGTTCACGACGCCCGTCAGCAGAGCCCCCGTCAACTGGCCGAAGAACGGCAGCAGCAGGAAGGGGAAGGTCAGCCCGCCGACGAGCGCGCCCACGTAGTCGGCGGCGAAGAGGTCGGCGACCGCGCCGCCCGCGTCCTGGTGCCGGATGCGCTGGATGAGGGTCATCAGCAGCGGCATCTCGGCGCCGATCAGCACCCCGATGGCGAGCGAGAAGCCGACGAGCGCGACGTGCGCGCCGCCGAACCAGGCGAAGCTCGCGTACAGCGCCATCGCCGAACCGCCGCCGACCACCGCAAGCAGCGCCTCCACGGCGGCGAATCCCGTCGCCGCCCGGCAGCGCAGTCTCTTGGCGAGAAGCGAGCCGATGCCCATCGCGAAGACCATCACGGACAGGACGACGGACGCCTGTGTGACCGAGTCGCCCGCCAAGTAGGTGGCGAGCGCGACGAGTTCGAGCTCGTAGACGAGACCGCAGGCCGCACAGACGAAGACCGATGCGAGAACGAGCCCGCGACCGAGCCCGGCGGGCACCGGAAGCTGCGCGTCCTGGGGCTGGGCGAGAAGGCGGTCGGTCATGGCGCGAACGCTACGTGACGGCTTCCGTGCTCCCGGTCACCCACGCGCGGTCCGCGGCCGCGGACCGCGCGAGGCGAAGCGGCCGCGGACACCCCGTGTCCGGGCGCACGAGTTCGAGCCGGTCAACTACCGCACCGTCGCGGACGGTTCGGCGGTCCCGGAGAGCGCCGAGGACGGGGCGCACCGCGTACGCACGGCCGAACGCACCACGCATGTACGGGTGGAGACCAGCCGGAGCTCCTGCGGATAGGAGTGCCAGGTGCGCCAGCGCACCTGGCCCGCCGACCGCTGCACCATCAGTGCGGTGAACGCGTCCGGTGCGCCGGGGAACACACCGGTGAGACCGCCGGGATGGCCGGAGACGAGTTCGAGCAACTCCTGGGCGCGGCCCGCGAACGAGGCGGGCGTGAGCGTTTCGACGCGCGCCGCGAAGTCGTAGTCCCACGCGCCGGTTCGGCGCGAGACGGCGAGCGGCAGCGGCGTGCTGCCGGGCATGCAGGCGACGGTTTCCGAGCAGGTGCGTCCGTCCTCGTCGAGGATCACCTGGTGCGATGCACCCAGGAGCCTCAACTGGACGGTGACGCCGTCGAGTTCCAGTTCTCGGCAGGCGAGCGCGGGCAGCGGCCCGCGGCCGAGGGCCCACGCGAGGTCGTCCGCGCGGGTGTCGGTGTACGGGGTGGAGAGAGTGGTGAGCATGGGTCGGCTCCGCAGACACACAGTGGAGGGGTGAACCGGGCGCTCTCCCGACGAGTGACAAGGGGTCGTGCGCCGGCGGCTCGTACCCACGCCAGTTCCGGGGATACAGAATCACCGAATCATGAAATGTGTGCTGCCACAGCTCTATTGCCCAAATTCTCCGGGTTTCCATCCCCCCGGGGGCCAGGCAGTTCAGATGTTCAACTGCCGGGCTCTCTCGACGGAGGGACGGATTCCCTGTAAGGCGGTCCGGGCCCCTGCGCGTGCCCGCGCGGAAGGCCGGGCGCGAAGGTCAGGCGCCGCCTCCGCAGCCACCACCACCACCGCCGCCCCCACCGCAGCCGCCGCCACCACAGGACGAACCGCCGCCGCAGGAACCACCGCCGTCGTGGCCGCCGCCGGCCCACCAGCCGCCGCCCGCGGCAGCGCCGCCGCCCGAGTACCGGCCACGGCGCTTGCGGCCGCCCCCGGAGGACGAGGAGGACTTCTTCGCGACGACCGCGACGATCCCGACGACGATTCCCACGAAGACCATGAACACGAACACTTCAGCGACACCGACCATGGGCGGTTCCCCCAATCACTTGCGCGGTGCCGCCTCGCACCGCTCTGCACCCGGGCCCGGACGCCCCCAGGACGCCCGAACCCGCCGGCCACCTGCCGGCGTGTGGCGCTCCTGCCCCGCACTCCCGTTCCTCAAAGCACAGTTGAGGAAGAGGAGAGGTTGGGGACCGCGGCAGCGCACATCCCCCCGGAATGCGTGCGCGTGGGCCGAATGCCCGCTGCGGATGCGGATGTCCCGTGCCGTGCATAGCGTCGCCATCGACCGCCATGTACGGAGCGTTCTTGATCCAGCACTGATCGTGCACGGAAGAGAAGAGGAGCATTCGCATGCGCGTATCCACCGCTGCCGCCACGGCCGCACTCGGGGCCGCTGCCCTGCTGGCCTCGACGGCCGGCACCGCCACCGCAGCCCCGGCCGACGCCGTCGGCGGCCACGGCACGCACGTCGTACTGCTCGACGGCGCGCAGGAGGTTCCCGGCCCGGGCGACCCCGACGGCACCGGCAGGTTCTTGTACCGCATCTCGCACGGCAAGCTCTGCTACAAGCTCAGCGTCAGCAACGTCGCGCCCCCGACCGCCGCCCACATCCACATCGGACAGAGCGGCGAGGCAGGCCCGGTCATCGTCACCCTGAACACGCCGCCCGAGAACGGCTCGTCCTCCGGCTGCATCCGCGCGCAGCGGACCCAGACCCAGGCCAACGCCTCGACCGTGCTGACCTACTGGGAGCTCGAGGGCATCAAGCGGAACCCGTTCTTCTTCTACACCAACGTCCACAACGCGCAGTTCCCGGCCGGGGCCGTTCGCGGCCAGCTCTGACGGCTCATGACAGGTGGCCCCGCTGCCGCGACCGTTCGTGGCAGCGGGGGTTCCGTGCGCTGCGGTCAGGGAGTTGAGGAACGCGGACGCTTCCCTCAGGATGACCGCCATGACTGCTGATCAGGGAGCCACGGGACGCCCGCTGCTCAACCGGCGCCTCGCGGAGTTCGGCACCACGATCTTCGCCGAGATGTCCGCCCTCGCCGCCCGTACGGGCGCCATCAACCTGGGCCAGGGCTTCCCGGACACCGACGGCCCCGAAGCAGTGCGCGAGGCCGCCGTGCGGGCGCTGCGCGACGGACGCGGGAACCAGTACCCGCCCGGCCCCGGCGTCCCTGAGCTGCGCACGGCCGTCGCGGCCCACCAGCGGCGCTGGTACGGGCAGTTGGGCCTCGACCCGGACCCGGACACCGAGGTGCTGGTCACCGCCGGCGCGACCGAGGCCATCACCGCGGCGCTGCTCGCGCTCGTCGAGCCCGGCGACGAGGTCATCGCCCTGGAGCCGTACTACGACTCGTACGCCGCCGCCATCGCCATGGCCGGCGGCACCCGCGTTCCCGTCACGCTGCGGCCGTCCCCCTCGGAGGGCGGCGCGCAGGGGGAGGGCACCTTCCGGCTGGACCTGGACGAGCTGCGCGACGCCGTCACCGACCGCACGCGGCTGATCCTGCTCAACACGCCGCACAACCCCACGGGCACGGTGCTCAGCCGGGACGAGCTGGCGGCGATCGCCGAACTCTGCGTCGAACGCGGTCTGTTGGTGGTCACCGACGAGGTCTACGAGCATCTCGTCTACGAGGGCGAGCACATCCCGATCGCGTCGTTCCCCGGCATGCGCGAGCGCACCGTCACCATCAGCTCGGCCGGCAAGACCTTCTCCTTCACGGGCTGGAAGGTCGGCTGGGTGACGGCGGTGCCGGAGCTGGTGAGCGCGGTCCGCTCCGCGAAGCAGTTCCTCACGTACGTCTCGGCCGGGCCCTTCCAGTACGCGGTCGCCGAAGCGCTGGCCCTGCCCGACAGCTACTACACGCAGCTGCGTGAGGACCTGCGCGCCCAGCGTGACCTGCTCTCCCAGGGCCTCGCCGAGGCGGGCTTCGGCGTCTTCCGAGCGCCCGGCACCTACTTCGTCACGACCGACATCCGCCCCCTGGGCGAGAGCTCCGGCATCGACTTCTGCCTCGCACTGCCCGAACGCTGCGGCGTGGTGGCGGTGCCGACGCAGGTCTTCTACGACCACGAGACGGCGGGCGCCCCCTTCGTCCGCTTCGCCTTCTGCAAGCGGCAGGAGGTGCTGGCGGACGCCGTCACGCGACTGAAGGGCGCTCCCGGCTGAGGCCCCGCCGAGAGCGCCGACCCATGTCCCCGGAGCTGCTCGTCACGGGGTTCACACGGGGCCGCGGGGTGGCTGGCACGGATGATCCGGGGGCGGAAGCCCGGGCGGTCCGGCGTCGCCCGCACCGCCGGGCAGGAGCGAGAATCGACAAATACACTAAAAACGGGCAATTCATCCAACACAGCCCTGGAAGAAGATGCCTACAGCCACCTTCACCATCGATCACGCGGCGCACGTGACGTCGTGGAGCCCCGCTGCCGCCGCATGGTTCGGCCGACCGGCCGCCGCCGTGCTGGGCAGGCACTGCCGCGTGCTGTTCGCGGAGACCGCGCAGAGCGCACTGGCCGAGGCCAGGGACCGCGCCGCGGCCGGGGAGGACTACAGCCGGGTCGTGCCCATGACGTTCGGTGACGGGGCGCAGCAGGACGTACTGCTGATCTGCTCACCCCTGTGGGAGGACGGCGCGCAGGGCGCAACGCGGGGACAACCGGAGGGACGGGCCGCCACCGGGCTGCTGTGCGAGGTGAGCGACCCGGCACAGCACGACGGCGGAGGCGGCACCGGGGAAGGAAGGGCCGCGTCCGCCCCTGACGGGGGCCTCGCGCCCTTCATGGACGCCTTCGTGCAGACCTCTCCGCACGGCATGGGGATTCTCGACACGGATCTCCGCTACGTGATGGTCAACGACGTGCTCGCCCGTTTCAACGGGATACCGGCGGAGGACCACGTCGGGCGCAGCGTGAGCGAGGTCGTGCGGCCCGCGGACCGGGGCGAGTACGAGAAGCACCTGCGCAAGGTCATGGAGACCGGCGTACCCCTGCACAACGTCCTCATCTCCGGCCGTACCGAGGGCCACCGGGACCGTGACCACGTCTGGTCCGTGACGTTCTTCCGGCTGACCGCACAGGACGGCCGCGTACTGGGCCTGGGCGGGCTGATCGTCGACGTGACGCAGCGGGAGACCGCCCTGCTGGAGGCCTCCGCCGTGCGCCAGCGGCTCGACATGGTGAACCAGGCCGGCAGCAAGGTCGGCACCACCCTGGACATGACGAAGACCGCGCGGGAGCTGACCGAATTCGTCGTGCCCGACTTCGCCGACGTCGCCACCGTGGAGATGCGCACCGACTTCCTCGACGGCAGCGCCTTCGCCGACCACGGCAGCCCGGTGGCCACGATCCTGCTCGCCGGACGCGCCGCCGCCGACGGTCCCTCGGGCAGGCCGCGCTCCGCGGTCTCCGGCCGACGGCACGAGCACCCGGTGGGATCTCACGCGCACACGAGCCTGTTCTCGGGGCTCTCCTGGCACGCCGAGAGGCTCGAGGAAGAACAGGCCGCGGCCCTCGCCTCGGAGGAAGCCCTGCCCTGCCTCCGGGAAGCCGGGCTCGGCTCGGTCGTGATGGCGCCGCTGGTGGCCCGCGGCCTGTGCCTCGGGCTCGTCACGTTCGGCCGGTCCGCGGAACGCGAACCCCTCGACGAGGACGACCGGCGGGTCGCCGAGGAACTCACGGCGCGCACCGCCCTGAATCTGGACAACGCACGGATGTACGACGAGGAGCGCCGGACGGCACTGGCGCTCCAGCGCACCATGCTGCCGGGCGAGAAGGAGATACCCGTACGGCAGGGCCTGGAGATCGGCTACCACTACTGGTCCACGAGCCGTTCCGCGGACGTCGGCGGCGACTGGTTCGACGTCATACCGCTCTCGGGCCACCGCGTCGCGCTGGTCGTAGGCGACATGATGGGCCACGACATACACGCCGCCGCCGGTATGGGCCAGTTGCGCACCGCGATGCACACGCTCGCGAGGCTCGACCTGGAGCCGGTCGACCTGCTGACCCGGCTGGACAACATCGTGGAGAGCAGTCCCGCGATGCAGCACGCCACATGCCTGTACGCCGTGTACAACACCGTGACCCGGGAGTGCAGCATCGCGAGCGCCGGCCACCCGCCGCCGATGCTGCGGCACCGGGACAGCTCCACCGGTCCGGTCCCCGTCGAGCCGGGGGTGCCGCTCGGCATCGGGCTCGGCGTACCGGACTATCCCGTCACCGACCTGGTGCTGCCGGAGGGCGGCACGCTGGTGCTCTACACGGACGGCCTGATCGAACAGCGGGGCAAGGACATAGACGAGGGCATCGAGGCGCTGGAGTCGGCGCTGACCGCTCCGGGGCCGTCCGTCCTGTCGGTGCAGCAGTGGTGCGACAACGTGGTGGGCAAGCTCGCGCCCTGGTCGGCGGGCGACGACCTCGCGGTCCTCATGGCCCGGGCGACGCCCATGCCGGGGTACAGGAGCGTGCGCTGGACCCTTCCGCCCGAGGCGGCCATGGCCTCCCGGGCCCGGCAGCTCATCGACCGGACGCTGACCGACTGGGGTCTCGACGCCCTGCGGGAGACGGCCCGACTGCTGGCGAACGAGCTGGTCACGAACGCGTTCCAGCACGGGCGGGGAGACGTCGGGATCCAGCTGGCCAAGGGCGCGAGCCTGGTGGTGGAGGTCTCCGACGCGGACGAGCGTCTTCCGCACCGTGCGGAGCTGACCGCCGACGGCCAGTGGGGAAGGGGGCTGGTACTCGTCAACGAGCTCGCCGGAAAGTGGGGGGCGCGGTCCGTCACCTCCGGCAAGGTGGTCTGGTTCGAGCTTCCGGTCACCGGCTGACCACGGGATTCCTTGCCCCGCAACGGAGTTGATCGGGTACCTCCGCGTCGGCGCATATGCTGGAGGTACGTGAGCACGGAACCTGGCGCCAGGAACCCGGATCGGGAGACGTCCGGCCGGGACCGGCCGGAGGGACCCGGGGGCCCGCGGCCAGGGCGCAACGCTGATGCACGCCGACCCTGCGAGCACCGCCATGACACAGCAGGCAGTCACCCCCAGGACACAGTCGGACACCCTGCTGCGCCGCTTCGACGCAGCCGCGGAGCGTGACCCGTCGGCCGTCGCCGTACGGTCCGGAACGCACGCCGCGACCTACCGGGAGCTCCGCGACTCCTCCCACGCACTCGCCCGGCAGCTCGGGCCCCTCGTGGCGGACCGGCCGGGGCCGGTCGCCGTACTGATCGAACCCGGCCCGGACCAGGTGTGCGCCGCTCTGGCGGCGATGCGCTGCGGCAAGCCGTATCTGCCGGTCGATCTGTCCTACCCGCGGCAGCGCATCGACAGCATCCTCGCCGACGCCGCGCCCGCCGCCGTGATCAGCGGGCCGGACCCGCACGAGCACATATCGGCCGGATCGTGCGGGGACTCCGCCCGGGTGACCTCCGACGACGCCTACGTGATCTACACCTCGGGGTCGACCGGGAGTCCCAAGGGAATCGTGATCCGGCACGAGGGCATCCTGAACCTCCTTGACGAGTGCGTGGCCAGGCGCCGGCTGGCGCCCCGCAGCCGGTACAGCACATGCGCGAGCCCGGGGTTCGACGCTGCCGTGCTGGAGACCTGGACGTCGCTGACCACCGGCGGCGAACTCGTCGTCACGCCGGACAACCGCCGCTGGCACCCCGCGGAGTTCGCGCAGTGGCTGGCCGACGAGCACATCGCGCACGCGTACGTTCCCGCGGCCTTCCTGCCCGCCATGGCGCAGGGGCTGCGGTCCGGGCTCGACCTGCGCTCGCTGGAGCGCATCATCGTCGCCGTCGAGCCCATTCCCCGCGGCCTGCTCGGCGAGATCAAGCGGGCCCTTCCCGGACTCACCCTGATCAACGGTTACGGACCCACCGAGGCTTCCGTGTGCGTGTCGATGTACGAGGTGACGGAGGCCGACGAAGGGCCGGAACGCACGCCCATCGGCACCGCGATCCGCGCCACGGACCTGCTCGTCGAGCCGCTGGAGACGGAGCCGGAGGGGACGGCGGCCGCCGGAGCGGACGGGGCGGACCGGGACCACGCCGACGGCACACGCGGGGAACTGCACATCGGCGGTGCGGGAGTCGGGCGCTACATGCACCCGCAGGACGGGGACCGGCCCGCCTTCTACACGCGTACTGCCGAGGACGGCACGCCTCGGCCGTATTACCGCACCGGGGACATCGTCCGCGTGGACAGCGAGGGCGTGTACACCTTCCTCGGCCGCGTCGACCACATGATCAAGATCCGCGGTCACCGGGTGGAGCCCGGGGACGTCGAGCACGCCCTGCTCGACCAGCCGGGGCTCGCGCAGGCCGTCGTGCTCAAGCTCCCGGCGCCCGGCGCCCCCGCCGGCCCCACCGGCGGCAAGGCCGACGGCAGCACGGCCCCCGCTGAGGGCGCCGGCGCCGGCTCAGGCGCCGATCAGCTCGTCGCGTACGTCGTGCCGGCGCCCGGCCCCGCCGGCCAGTCGCTCGACGTGGCCCGTGTCCGCAAGCAGCTGCGAGAGCGGCTGCCCTGGTACGCGGTGCCCCACCGGATCGTCGTGCGGGAGAGGTTCCCGCTGACCGAGCACGGCAAGATCGACAGAGCGGCCCTCGCCGCCGACACCCACATCCCGGAACTCGGCCCGGCCGTCGGCGAGCACCCGCAGGACACCGAGGTCGAACCGGAACTGCTGCGCCTGTGGAACGAGGTGCTCGGCAGCACGTCCGGCACGAGCGGAACGCCGGACCCCGGGCTCTCCTTCCTGGCGAACGGCGGGGACTCGCTCGCCGCCGGCCGGATGGCGGCCGACCTCACCGAGCGCCTGGGCAGAGAGGTGCCGGTGCTCGAGATCCTGCTGGCGGACGACCTCGGCGACCTTCAGGAAGTGGTCAGCAGGACGCTCGCCGAACCGTCGCCGCCGGACACCGCGGCAGGTCCCGCGCCCGCCGCGCCCCCTCGGATGCGGGCCGCGCAGCCCGGCGAACCCGTTCCCGCGACGTACGGGCAGCGCGGACTCTGGTTCCACGACTCGCTGCACCCGGGGAGCGCCGTATACAACGAACCCCTCGCACTGCGGCTGCGCGGACCGCTGGACCGCGACGCGCTGTCCTACGCGCTGGACACCGTCGTCGAGCGGCACGAGGCCCTGCGCACCGACCTCGTCATGAGCGGCGGCACTCTGCGGCAGATCGTCCGCCCGGCCGAACCGGTGGAGATGACCACCGGGGACGTGAGCACCGCCGGGGACCGGGACGCCGCGCTGCGGCAGGCCGTACGGGACGCGGTGCACCGACCGTTCGAGCTCTCCCGCGGCCCGCACCTGCGCGCACATCTGGTGAGGTGCGGGGACGAGGAGCACCTGCTGGTGCTGACCCTGCACCACAGCGCGTTCGACGGAGCGTCGGCGGACATCCTCTTCGCCGAACTCTCCACGCTCTACACGCAGTACACCACCGGCAGCCCCCACGGTCTCGGCCCGACCGAGAGCCAGTACTGCGAATTCGCGCTGTGGCAGCACGAGTTGGTCACCGGCGGCCACATGGACGACGACGTGGCGTACTGGCGGGAGGAGCTCGCCGGCCTGCCTGAGACGACGGACCTGCCCACGGACTTCCCGCGTCCCGAGACGGCCTCGGGGAACGGGGCGCTCGTGCGCGGCCACCTGTCGCCCGAACTGGTGTGCCGTGTCGAGGAGTTGGCCAGGTCCGCCGGAGCCACCCGCTACAGCGCGTTCCTGGCGGCCCTCCACGTACTGCTCTCCCGGTACTGCGGCACCGGTGACGTGGCCGTCGGCGCCCCCTTCTCCGGGCGCGACCAGCTCCGGACCGCCGGAGCCGTCGGCTACTACCTCAACATGCTGCCGCTGCGCGCCGACCTGGACGGCGCGCCCTCCTTCCGCCAGCTCCTGACCCGCACCCGGCGGACGGTCACCGCCGCATACGCCCGTCAACGGGCCCCCTACGGGCTGCTGCTGGAGGAGCTGGGCGGCACGTCGGGGGCGGAGAACCCGTATCTCCAGGTGTGCCTGGTCCCCGAGGACGTCTACCGGCACGAGATGACGTTCGCCGGTATCGAGTCGTCCTTCGAGTACTACGACACGGGCATCGCCAAGTTCGACCTGACCGTCAACCTCATCCCGGACCCCGGCGGCGGACTGCGCCTCACGGCGGAGTACAGCACCGACCTGTTCCGGGCGGCGACCGTCGAGCGGATGCTCGGCCACTTCCGCGCGGTCCTGGAATCGGCGACGGCGGAGCCGGACCTGCCCGTGCACGAGCTGACGATGCTGACGGCGGCCGAACAGGCGCAGATCCTCGGCACGTTCGCCGGCGGACCGCCCGGCGCCGCCCCGCACGGCACGGCCGGAGCGGACGTGTGCGTGCACCAGCTCGTGGACCACTGGGCGGAGTCCACGCCGGGCGCCGTGGCGGTGGTGTCGGACGAGGAGGAGCTGACGTACCGCGAACTGGTGTGCCGTGCGGATCAGTTGGCCCACTATCTCGCCGAACGGGGTGCCGAGCCCGGCTCGCGGGTGGGCGTCTGCCTGCCGCGCGGCAGCGACGCGGTCGTCGCGTTCCTCGCCGTCCTCAAGACCGGCAGCGCGTACGTGCCGCTCGACCCGGCGTATCCCGAGCACCGCCTCTCGTTCATGGCCGACGACGCGGACCTCGTGGTCACCCTCACCGAGGAGCTCCTCGACGAGGAACGGGCGGCGATCGCCGCCGGCCCCTCCCGCCCGCCCGCCGTCGCCCTCACCGGCGAGGACATCGCTTACGTCATCTACACGTCGGGCTCCACCGGGAAACCCAAAGGCGTCCGCATCCCGCACGGCGCCGTCGTCGACCTCGCCCTCGGCGCGCCCCGCTGGGCCGGAATCGGCACCGCGACCCGGCTGCTGCTCGTGGCGTCGCTCTCCTTCGACCTCGTCACCTTCGACATGTGGGGCACGCTGGGCAACGGCGGGCGGCTCGTGCTGCCGCCGTCGGGCGCCCTGACCCCCGACGGACTGGCCTCCCACATGGCACGGCACGCGGTCACGCACGCCGACATGCCCACGGCGCTCTTCCACCGACAGGTGGAGGCGGCCCCGTCCTCCCTGGCCGGGCTGGAGACGCTCGTGGTCGGCGGCGAGGTGCTCAACCCCGCGCTCGCCGCGGCCGCGCTCGAGGCCGCGCCGGGAATGCGTCTGATCAACGCCTACGGGCCGACCGAGGCCACGACCTACGCCACGTACCACGTCATGAACTCCCCGGACGACGTCACCGCACCGGTGCCGATCGGCCGTCCGACCCCCAACACCCGGGTCCGCATCCTCGATTCGCACCGGCAGCTCGTGCCGGTGGGGGTCGTGGGCGAACTCCACCTCGGCGGGCCCGGACTCGCCCACGGCTATCTCGGCAGCCCCGAACTGACCGCCGAGCGCTTCACGGACGATCCGTTCGGTCCCCCCGGTGAACGGCTCTATGCGACCGGCGACCTGACCCGGTGGCGTCCCGACGGCACCGTCGACTACGTGGGCCGCGGCGACGAGCAGATCAAGCTGTACGGCTTCCGCGTGGAGCCGGGCGACATCGAGGCCGCCCTGCGCGCGCACCCGCACGTCACGCACGCGGTCGTCGTCAGGCGCGAGGACCGGCCCGGCAGCCCGTATCTGGCCGGGTACTACACGACCGCTCCCGGGCAGGAGGTCACCTCGCGGGAACTGACGGACGTGGCCGCCGCGAGACTGCCCGCGTACATGGTCCCCCGCGTACTCACGGCGCTGGAAGGCTTCCCTCTCACCGAGGGCGGCAAGATCGACCGCGCGGCGCTGCCCGTCCCGCCGGCGGCGGGAGGTGTGCGGGACGCCGCCGGTCAGCAGGGCGAGCCGCGAACAGCGCGCGGGACGGAGCCGACGACGGGACCGGCAGCGGTACCGGAACCGGGGGCCGCGCAGGCTCAGGCGGCGTCAGCGGCAGCGGCGTCGGAAACGGAGGCCGCGGTGCCCGGTCTGGCGTCGGTTCAGGAGCAGATCACCGGGATCTGGCGCGACGTCATCACGGTCGACGCCCTCGACCCGGACGAGCGGCTCTTCGACATCGGCGGTGCGTCCCTGCACGTCGCGCTCATCCACCAGCAGGTCACCGAGCGCTTCGGGCTGTCGGGCCTGCGCATGGTCGACGTGTTCAGCCACCCCACGGTCCGCACCTACGCCGCCCACGTCCACAGGCTGTGCATGAAAGAGAAGGCGGGTGAGGGGAGTTGAACACCGGCACCCCGGCGGGCACCCCCACCGGCGCCCCGGCCCGCGTCCCTTCGGGGCCCGGCGCGGGAAGCGGGCGAACGGCGATCGTGGGCATGGCGGGCCGCTTCCCCGGCGCGGCCGGCATCGACGCCCTCTGGTCGATGCTGTCCTCCGGCACCGAGGCGGTGCGCCGCTTCTCGGACGCCGAACTCCGCGCCGCGGGAGTCCCGCAGAGCCGGTCCGACGACCCTGACTACGTGCCCTTCGGCGCCGACCTACCCGGCATCGACGAGTTCGACGCGGAGTTCTTCGGGATCACCCCGGCCGAGGCCCGGCTCATGGACCCGCAGCACCGGATCTTCCTCGAATGCGTGTGGGAGGGCCTGGAGGACGCGGGCACACCGCCCACCGCGCACGGCGGACGCGTCGGCGTCTTCGGCAGCACCAGCCTCAGCTCGTACCTGCTCCACAACGTCCTGCGCTCGGCGGAACACCGCGACCAGGCGTTCACGTATCCCGTACTGCTCGGCAACGACAAGGACTTCCTGGCCACCCGCGTCTCGTACGCGCTGAATCTGCGCGGCCCGAGCGTCACCGTGCAGTCGGCCTGCTCCAGCTCGCTCGTGGCCGTCGACGAGGCGTGCGCGGCACTGCGGTCGGGGCGGTGCGACGTGGCGGTGGCGGGCGGAGTCAGCGTGTTCACACCGCAGACCGTGGGCTACCGCCATCAGGCGGGCGGCACGTTCGCGCGCGACGGCCACTGCCGTCCGTTCGACGCCGACGCCTCGGGCATGGTGCGCGGAAGCGGCTGCGGAGTGGCCGTACTGAAGAGGCTCGACGACGCGATCGCCGACCGGGACCGCATATATGCCGTCGTCGCCGGTACGGCCGTCAACAACGACGGCTCGGCGAAGGCGGGTTACAGCGCGCCGGGCGCTGCCGGCCAGGACGAGGTCGTCCGCGCGTGCCTGGACGTCTCCGGCGTCCCGGCCTCGGCGGTCGGCTTCGTCGAGGCGCACGGCACGGGCACCTACCTCGGCGACCCCATCGAAGTGGCCGCCCTGCAACAGGCGTACGAGACCACCGGCGATCCGCCGGCCGAGTGCGCGCTGGGCAGCATCAAGGCGAACATCGGGCACCTCGACGCGGCTGCGGGCATCGCCGGACTGATCAAGACGGCACTGGTGCTGCAACACCAGAGGTTCCCGCCGCAGATCAACTTCACCGAGCCCAACCCCGAACTGCGCCTGTCGGAGACGCCCTTCGTCGTCCACCGACGGCTGACCCGGCCGGAGCGGCCCGTCGACGCCGCCGCCGTCACGTCCCTCGGCATCGGCGGCACGAACGCGCACTGCGTGCTGGAGAGGGCGCCGGCTCCCCCCGCGCGTGGGGCGTTCCGGCCGGGCTCCGGCGTGGGCCACGTGCTGCCGCTGTCGGCGCCCGACACGGACCGCCTGCGCGAGCTCGCCGGCGACCTGCTGGCCCACCTGGACCGGAATCCGCGGACACGGCTCGACGACCTCGCGCACACGCTGGCCCGCGGCCGGCTCGCGCTGCCGTGCCGCACCGCTGTGACCGCAGGCGACATGGAGCAGGCGCGAGCGGGGCTGCGGGAGGTGCGCGAAGGCCGGTTCGACGCGGCTGCGGCCCGGGAGGACCGGGCCGCACACGGGCACTCCGGCGCCGGCTCCCCCCGGGCGGGCGGCGCGGGCGAGGCGCGGAAGACACGGCTGCCGGGACTGCGGCTGCGGCGCACCCGCCACTGGATCGAGCCGGAGCCCGGCGACCGGCAGCCGGAGAGCCGCGGTGAGGAGCGCCAACGCCCCGCACCGGATGACGCCGGACCGGATGACGCCGGACCGGAGGCCGCGGGACCGGATGACGCGGGACCGGAACCCACCGGAGCGGACGGCGCCGTCGGCCCCGTGGAGACCGCCACCGCCCTCTTCCGGGCTCACCTGGGCATCGCGTCGGCGGGCCCCGACGACGACTACTTCGAGCTCGGCGGTGACTCACTGCACGCCATCGGCCTCGTCGACGCGCTGCGCGGGCAACTCGGCGCGGACCTGACGCTGGAGCGGTTCACCGCGCTGGGAACGCCCCGCCGGGTGGCCGAGTGGTCCACGGGACGGCACGACGAGGACGACGAGGAGGACGGTGCGGGCCACGCCGGCCGCCCCGGCCACGCCGGCGACACCACCGTGCTGGTCAAGGAGGGCCGCCCGGACCGCTCGGAGAGGAACGTGCCGGTGTTCCTGATCCACCCCTCGGGCGGCTCCGTCTCCTTCGCGCAGGCGCTCGCCGCGCACAGCAACGATGCGAGCCCCGTGTACGGCATCGGCTACCCGTCCGCGCTGGCCGGCTCCCTGACCACCGTCCCGCGCATGGCGCAGCACTATGTCCGCCTCATCCGCCGGGTGCGGGCACACGGCCCGTACCGCGTCGGCGGCTACTCGATGGGCGGTGCGGTCGCCCTGGAGACCGCCCACCTGCTCACCGAGGCGGGCGAGGAGGTCGAGCGGGTACTGATGTGGGACACCCCGCCGCCGCAGCCGGGCGACCGGGCGCTGAGCGAGCAGGAGTTCCTCGCCCTGTATCCCCGGCTGCTGCGGCTGATGTTCGGGCTTCCCGCCCCGGAGCCGGGCCACCCGCCGCGCACGGCCGACGAGGCCATCGAGTCGGTGCGCCCGTCGGGCTGGAGCGAGGCCACCGTCCGCGAGCTGCGCGGCATGTACGAGGTGTGGCGCGTGTGCGACCGGGCCCTGGCGGGGTACCGGCCGCGCCGCTACGGCGGCCCCGTCCATCTCTTCACGGCTCAACAGCCCGTGCCGGACGAGCTGTTGAGCGTTGCGGACGGCGCGCCCCCCGCCGACTGCACGATCGAGGGCTGGCAGCATCTGCTCACCGGAGAGCTGCGTGCGACAGCCGTTCCCGGCCACCACTTCAGCATGTTCGACGCGCCCCGGCTCCCGGACCTCGCGGCCGCCTACGACCGGGCACTCGCAGCGGACAGGCCCGGACGCGTCCCGGCGCCGGCCGGCGGTGAGCACCGCCGGCACCGTCCCTCAGCGCTGCTCTTCCCCGGCCAGGGCAGCCAGTTCGAAGGGATGGGACGCGAACTCTTCGCCCGTTACCCCGAGTTGACGGCCGAGGCTGACGAGGTCCTCGGGTACTCGGTCGCGGACCTGTGCGCCGGAGACCCGAGGCGCCCGCTCAGGGACACCGCGTACACCCAGCCCGCGCTCTACACCGTGAACGCGCTGGCCCTGCGGCAGCACCGGGAGCAGAACGGGGACCGGCCGGCCGTGGTGCTGGGCCACAGCCTCGGGGAGTACAACGCGCTGGAGGCCGCGGGGGTCTTCCCGTTCACCGAGGGGCTGCGGCTCGCCGCGGAGCGCGGCGCGGCCATGGCACGCGTCTCCGGCGGCGGAATGATCGCCGTCAACGGCCTTGCGGAGGAGGAGATCCGAGCGGTTCTCGACGAGCGTGGCCCGACGCGGGTCGACCTCGCCGCCGCCAACGCCCCGCGTCTGCACACCCTCGCGGGCCCGGACGACGAGCTCGAAGACCTGACGTCCGTACTGCTCGGAAGCGGAGCCCGGTCGGTGCGCAGGCTCGACGTCGGAGGGCCCTTCCACTCGCGGCTCATGGGGCCTGCCGCGCGCGAGTTCAGTGCCGTTCTGGACAGGGCCGCACCTGCGTGGGCGCCGCCGTCCGTGCCCGTCATCGCCAACACGACGGCGCGGCCGCACTCCGCGGAAGGCATCGCGGGCGAACTCGCCGCCCAGATCGACCACCCGGTCCTGTGGGGCCGCTCGGTCGAGCGGGCCATCGCCGACCACGACCCGGAGTTCCACGAGATCGGCGGCCGCCGCGTCCTCACACCCATGGTCACGCAGGTGAGGAACGCACTGCGGAACGCCTGACGCAGCGACCGGCGCCCCGGAAAGGGGGGCGCCCGGCCGCCCGGCGTACTCGTGCGTCAGGCGGAGCCGTCGGGCCCTTCTTCGCCGGACTCCGCGTCCTTCTCCAAGCCGAACTGCTCGACGAGCCACCTGTCGAACTCGATCGACGCACGCACCCAGCTGACCACGCTGGAGACGAAGTGCTCGAGCGAGACCCCGGTGCCGATCAGCAGCTGCGCCTCACCGATCAGACGGACGGTGCCGTCGTCGTGGGTGTGGGAGTACACCTTCGGCCACAGCGTGCGCCGGTTCCAGTCGTCGATGGACTCCAGCAGCTTCGGCTTGTCCTCGATCGGGTGGGGCCGGTCGTAGAACGTACGGACCGAGAAGACCTGCTGCTCCTCCTCGCCCCGGAACATGAAGTACGTGCGGAACTCTTCCCACGGCGCCGCGAGGTCTCCCTCTTCGTCGACGACGTACTTCAGTTCCATCTGGTCCAGCAGCTGCTTGACCAGCTCCTGGTCGGGGATGACAGGGCCGGTCGGGCCGGATTCCTCCGGGCCGGGCTCCTTGCCCCCGAAGTTCGGAATCGAGGACGGATCGATGCTCACCGTGTATTTCCCTTCGTACGGATGTCGCCATCCTCCACCATGCCGGGCCCTTCCTGGCAAGCGACGCGGGACGGGCCCGCGTCACCGCCGGTCAGGCGCTCACGGTGTCCGCGTCTCCCGCGGCCTCGGGTGTGGTGCTGCCGACCATCAGGCCCTCCCAGCCCTCGACGTGGTCGACGCGCACGGTGTCACCGTCGCGCACCTCGCCCGAGAGGATCTCGCGGGCGAGCGGGTCGCCGATCGCCGTCTGCACCAGACGCCGCAACGGCCTTGCCCCGTACGCCGGATCGTTGCCCTCGCGGGCCAGCCAGGCCAGCGCGTCGGGTGTGACCTCCAGCTCCAGCCGCCGGTCGGACAGCCGCCGCCGCAGCGCCTCGATCTGGAGCTGTGCGATGCGGCTCAGCTCGTCCCCGCTGAGGGCGGAGAAGACGACGACGTCGTCCAGGCGGTTCAGGAACTCCGGGCGGAAGGACGAACGCACGGTCGCGAGCACCTTCTCGCGCTTCTCCTCCTGCTTTTCCAGGGGGTCCATCAGGTACTGGCTGCCCAGGTTGGAGGTGAGGACGAGGATGGTGTTGCGGAAGTCGACCGTGCGGCCCTGGCCGTCCGTGAGGCGCCCGTCGTCGAGGACCTGGAGCAGGATGTCGAAGACGTCGTGATGGGCCTTCTCGACCTCGTCCAGCAGCACGACGGAGTACGGGCGCCTGCGCACCGCCTCGGTGAGCTGCCCGCCCTCCTCGTATCCGACGTAGCCGGGAGGGGCGCCGACGAGCCGGGCGACGGAGTGCTTCTCCCCGTACTCGCTCATGTCGATGCGGATCATGGCGCGCTCGTCGTCGAAGAGGAAGTCCGCGAGCGCCTTGGCCAGTTCGGTCTTGCCGACCCCGGTGGGGCCGAGGAAGAGGAACGAGCCGGTGGGGCGGTCCGGGTCGGCGACGCCGGCGCGCGTGCGCCGGACGGCGTCGGAGACGGACCGTACGGCCTCGGTCTGACCGATCAGGCGCCTGCCCAGCTCGTCCTCCATGCGCAGCAGCTTCTGCGTCTCGCCCTCCAGCAGCCGGCCGGCGGGGATGCCCGTCCAGGAGGCGACGACGTCCGCGATGTCGTCGCGGCCGACTTCCTCCTTCACCATCGTCTCGCGCTCAGGCTGGGACGCGGCCTCCTCCTCCGCGGCGGAGGCCTCCTCCAACTCGCGCTCCACGTCCGGGATCTCCCCGTACAGCAGCTGTGAGGCCGACTCGAAGTCCCCTTCGCGCTGGGCCCGTTCGGCCTGGCCGTGCAGCTCGTCGAGGCGCTCCTTCAGCTCACCGACGCGGTTGAGGCCCTGCTTCTCCTTCTCCCAGCGGGCGGTCAGTCCGCGCAACTCCTCCTCGCGGTCGGCCAGTTCGCGGCGCAGCCGCTGCAGGCGCTCGACGGAGCCGGGATCGGTCTCGTTGGCGAGCGCCATCTCCTCCATCTTCAGCCGGTCGACGGCGCGCTGGAGTTCGTCGATCTCGACGGGCGAGGAGTCGATCTCCATGCGCAGCCGGGACGCGGCCTCGTCGACGAGGTCGATGGCCTTGTCCGGCAGGAACCGCGAGGTGATGTAGCGGTCGGAGAGCGCCGCGGCGGCCACGAGCGCGCTGTCGGCGATCTGGACCTTGTGGTGCGCCTCGTAGCGCCCCTTGAGCCCGCGCAGGATCGCGATGGAGTCCTCGACGGTCGGCTCGGCCACCAGCACCTGCTGGAAGCGGCGCTCCAACGCGGCGTCCTTCTCGATGCGTTCGCGGTACTCGTCGAGAGTCGTGGCCCCGACCATGCGCAGCTCGCCGCGGGCCAGCATCGGCTTGAGCATGTTGCCGGCGTCCATGGCGGAGTCGCCCCCGGCACCCGCGCCGACGACGGTGTGCAGCTCGTCGATGAAGGTGATGATCTGACCGTCGCTCTCCTTGATCTCGGAGAGCACCGTCTTCAGCCGTTCCTCGAACTCGCCCCGGTACTTGGCTCCCGCCACCATCGCTCCGAGGTCGAGCGCGACCAGGCGCTTGTCACGGAGCGACTCGGGGACGTCGCCCTTGACGACGCGCTGGGCCAGGCCCTCCACGACCGCCGTCTTGCCGACGCCGGGCTCACCGATGAGCACCGGGTTGTTCTTCGTACGGCGGGAGAGCACCTGCACCACGCGGCGGATCTCCTGGTCCCGGCCGATGACCGGGTCGAGCCTGCCTTCGCGTGCGGCGGCGGTCAGGTCCGTGCCGAACTTCTCCAGCGCCTTGTACGTGCCCTCCGGGTCGGGGTTGGTGACCCGGCGGCTGCCGCGCGAGGACTGGAACGCCTCCAGCAGCTTCTTGTCCGTGGCGCCCTGCTCCTTGAGCAGGTCGGCCGTCTGGCCTCCCTTGGCGGCGATGCCGATGAGCAGGTGCTCGGTGGACACGTAGGCGTCGCCGAGCTCCTTCGCCCGCTGGGTGGCGTCCGCGATGACGGCCAGCAGCGGCCGGTCCGGCTGCGGCTTGCTCACCGTCGACCCCTGGACGCTGGGCAGCGCCGCGATCTGGCGTTCGGCGCCCGAGCGGAGGGCGGCCTGGTCGGCGTCGACGGCGGCGATCAGGTCGGAGATGTTCTCGTTGTCCTCGCCCTGAAGGAGCGCGAGCAGCAGATGGGCCGCGGTGATGTCCGGGTGCCCGTCCGTCACCGCCCTGTCGCTGGCCGCGCTGATCGCTTCCCGGCTCTTGTTGGTCAGCTCCGCGTCCACTGGCGTGCGTGCCTCCTTCGTATGCGGCTTGCTGCTCACTGCTAGCTTCAGCATCCAGCAAGTTGAGTCTATTCCACTCAACTATCGCGCGACTAGATTCGTTCCCATGACGAGCATGGAAACCCACCCGCCCGAGCCGTCCGCCGCGTCCCCCCTCGACGCCTTCTGGAGGGAGCGCCGCTACGCGACCCTCACCACCCTCCGGCCGGACGGCACACCGCACGTGGTGCCCGTGAGCGTGACGTACGAACCCAGCCCGCCCGCACGGCCGGACGGACCCGCGGCGGACACGACGGCACAGGCGGACGGCCCCGCGAAGGC
Organism: Streptomyces sp. CNZ301; assembly: GCF_004217425.1. Taxonomy (NCBI): domain Bacteria; kingdom Bacillati; phylum Actinomycetota; class Actinomycetes; order Kitasatosporales; family Streptomycetaceae; genus Streptomyces; species Streptomyces sp. CNZ301. The sequence goes on along the minus strand of NZ_SHLG01000001.1, from coordinate 4,645,180 downwards.
GGACGGGACGCAGGGCGCGGGCGCGGCCCGCGGAGCGGTGGGCACCGCCCGCGTGGTCACCCGCCGCCACAGCAGGAAGGCGCGCAACATCGCGGCCGCCGGCGAAGGGGGCATGCGCGTCGCCCTCTGCCAGGTCGACGGCGGGCGCTGGTCGACGCTGGAGGGCCGCGCGCGCATCCGTACGGACGCCGAGTCGGTCGCCGACGCCGAGCGCCGCTACGAGGAGCGCTACGGGCGGCGGCCCACCCCCAACCCCGAACGCGTACTGATCGAGATCACCGTCGACCGGACCCTGGGCATGAGCCGGGAGGCGTGAACTCCCGTCCGCCGCACACGAACGGGCCGCACGGAGCAGGCACGCAGCCCCCGTCGGAGCCCCGGCGGTTCAGCGGGCCGGGGCAGCGGACCAGGGGGTTCGGCGGACCGGGGGTTCAACCGGCCGGGTGGTAGCGGACCAGGGGTTCAGCGGGCCAGGGGTTCAACCGGCCGGGTGGTAGCGGACCAGGGGTTCAGCGGGCCAGGGGTTCAACCGGCCGGGTGGTAGCGGACCAGGGGTTCAGCGGACCGGCGGCTCGCCGCGCGGCTCAGCGCCCGTGCACGGCCCCGAACTCCTTCAGCACCGCCCGGGCCGACTTGGGATACGGCCGCCCCAGCAGCTCGTTCTTGGAGCCGACCGAGGTCACGGCCACCAGCGTCCCGGCGCCCCGCTTCTTGTCGAGATTGCGCAGCCACGGGCCGCCGCTGACCCCCTGCGTGAGCCGGCACGGAGACAGCGACAGGGCGCCCACGTTGCTGGCCGCGATCTCACCGCGCTTGTAGCGATGTGCCTTGCCCGAGCAGTAGTTGAGCGTCTCCCCGTCGAACGGCGAGGAGGCGGGGTAGCCGAGCGTCGCGGTGGTGCCGCCCCGCAGGGGCTCGGTCTTGAGTTTGTTCGCGCCGTACACCTGCTGAATCGTGCGGCCGTTCCGCTTCTCCATCCGCAGGAACGCCCAGTCGTACGGGAGCACGGACTCCAGGTCCTTCTTGCTGTTCCAGCCGGGCGCCGTCCTCCACGCCGTCACCCTCCACCCGTGAGCGATCACCGCCTTCGGGGCGTCGCCCGTGCCGCCGCGCCTGCCCTTCTTGTCGCCGCCCGGGCCCTTGTAGGCGGGCTGGAAGTACATCGCCCGCGGCCTGGCCGGACGCTCCGGGCTGAAGATGCAGTGCGCAGCGGTGGCGACGATGCTGCCGCTCGGCGAGTCGATGATCGCGGCGGAGCACGACTCCGCCTGATGACCCGGCAGCTCGGCGACGAGCTTCCCGACCGTACTCACCGTTCCCTGCGGCCAGGGGCTCCCCTTCGAAGCGGGCGGATACGGCGCGGGCGCGCTCGCCCCCATCAGAGCCAGCGAAGTGGTGCAGGTCAGGAGGGCGGCGAGCGCCGCACGTGTCGACGTCATGCATATACGCTCCGCCGTCGCCGTCCCCACGGCCAACGGCGCACACCTGATCAGGTTAACCGGGGAGGGTTCCGGGCCCCGGCCGGTGGGCGGGCCGCGGAATCTGCGCTCACTGCCGATGTCCCTCGAATGGGAACAGGCCGGTGTGGACGAGGCGGGGCGAGCACGATCCGCGGGTGGTCCTCACCGACCCGGAGGGCGACGGATTGCCCGTCCTGGGCCCGCGCAACGGCTCGGAGCCGAGCGGCAGCAGCGCGCCCCCGAGCGGCCGCTGCCCACCGGGAGCCCGGGACTCGTTCAGTCGCGGCGCTGCTTCTTGGGCCGCCAGACCACCAGGGCGCCGGACTGCGGGTGCACGTCCTCGTACGGGACGAGGTCGCGGCGGTAGGAGGCGTGGACCTGTGCCTCGCGCTGCTGCATGGCCGCGGCCGCGCCCTCGACCGCCTGCTGGAGCTCCACGACCCGGGATTTCAGCGCGGCGACCTGGTTCTCCAGCTCGATGATGCGCTTGATTCCCGCGAGGTTGATCCCCTCGTCCTGGCTCAACTCCTGTACCTGCCGCAGGAGTTCGATGTCGCGCGCCGAGTAGCGCCGGCCCCGCCCGGCGGCGCGGTCCGGCGAGACCAGCCCGAGGCGGTCGTACTGGCGCAGGGTCTGCGGGTGAAGACCCGAGAGCTGAGCGGCGACCGAGATGACGTACACAGGGGACTCGTCGGTCAGCTGGTAGGGGTTGCGTCGTCCACCTCGGCCGTTCACCTCAGTCTCCCTTCGCGGCCTGGAACAGAGCGGCCCGCGGGTCCTCCGCTGCGGTCGCGTCGCGGTAGGACTCCAGGATGCCCTTTGCCTTCTCGCTCAAATCCTTCGGAACCGATACGTCGATGGTGACCAGCAGGTCGCCCTTCGTCCCGTCCTTGCGCACGGCGCCCTTGCCGCGGGCCCGCATCGTGCGGCCGCTGGGCGTACCCGGCGGCAGCTTGAGCGTGACCGGCGGGCCGCCGAGCGTGGGCACCTTGATCTCGCCGCCGAGCGCCGCCTCCGGGTAGGTGACGGGCACGGTCACGGTCAGGTTGTCTCCCCTGCGCCCGAAGACCGGGTGACTGTCGACGTGCACGACGACGTACAGGTCGCCGTGCGGACCTCCACGCTCGCCCGGTGCGCCCTTGCCGCGCAGCCTGATGCGCTGCCCGTCGCTGACGCCCGCGGGGATGCGGACCTGCATGGTCCGCGAACTCGTCGCCCGTCCCGATCCCTTGCACGTGTCACAGGGGTCCTGGGCGATGAGCCCGCGGCCCTTGCAGTCGACGCAGGGATCGGTCAGGGAGAAGCCGCCACCGCCGCCGCGCGAGACCTGGCCGGTGCCCACACAGGTCGGGCACACGCGCGGTGAGCCGTTCTTGTCGCCCGTTCCGGCACACGCCTTGCACGCGGCCGAGGAGGACATCCGCAGCGGGACCGTCGCCCCGTCCACGGCCTCGGTGAAACTGAGCGTCACCTCGGACTCGATGTCCTGGCCACGCCGCGGCTGGGTGCGCGTACCGGCACCGCCGCGGTTGAACAGGCCGCCGAACACGTCGCCGAGACCGCCGCCGAAGCCGCCCGCACCACCCGGGCCGCCGGTGCCTCCGGGCTGACCGCCTCCGAAGAGGTCGCTCAGGTCGAAGTTGAAACCGCCGGCACCCCCGGGGCCGCCCGGACCGCCGGTCCTGATGCCGCCGTTGCCGAACAGGGCGCGCGCCTCGTCGTACTCCTTGCGGCGCTTGGCGTCGCCGAGCACGTCGTAGGCCTCGGAGGCGTTCTTGAAGCGCTCCTCCGCCTTGGCGTCGCCCCTGTTGGCGTCGGGGTGGTTCTCCCTGGCGAGCTTGCGGTACGCCTTCTTGATCTCGGCCTCGGTGGCGTCCTTCGGGACGCCGAGAACCTTGTAGTAGTCCTTCTCGATGAAGTCCTTGGTACTCATCCGCGGCGTCCCTCCTCCCCGGTGCCGTATCCGCGCGTGCCGTCCTGCCTTGTCTGGTCAGCCCTGGTCGGGGCCACCGTTCTCCTCTTCGTCGGCGGACTCCTCACCTGCCGGACCCTGGGCACCCGGCTGCGGCTCGGCCACACCGACCCTCGCGGGGCGGATGGTGCGTTCGCCGATTCGGTACCCGGGCTGAAGGATCTGCACGCACGTCGTCTCCGTGACGTCGGGCGAGTACGAGTGCATCAGCGCCTCGTGCACAGTCGGGTCGAAGGGCTCGCCCTCCTTGCCGAACTGCATCAGACCCATCTTGGCCGCGACCATCTCCAGCGACTCCGCCACCGACTTGAAGCCGCCGACGAGTTCACCGTGGTCACGGGCCCGGCCGATGTCGTCGAGCACCGGAAGCAGCTCCGTGAGCAGATTCGCCACGGCGACTTCCTTCACCGCCGCGCGGTCGCGCTCGACCCTGCGGCGGTAGTTCTGGAACTCCGCCTGGAGCCGCTGCAGGTCCTGCGTGCGCTCGTGCAGAGCCGTACGGGTCTGGTCCAGCTGAGCGGTCAGCGCCGCTTCCTGAGGATTCTGACCCGTCTCCCCGCCGAAGGCGGAGGAAGCCTCCGTTCCGGACCGGCCTTCCTGTTCGTTCTCGGTCACGTCCCCGGCGGGCTCCGCCGGACCCCCCGCGTCCTCCGCGGGGACGGGTCCGGCGGCCTGCGCCGCAGCGTCATCGGGCTGTACGGCGTCGGCGGGGACGTCGGGCTTCTGGTCGAAACCCGGAGTCTCCTCCGTCACGCGGCACCACCCTTCGGCTTCTGCTCGTCGTCCACGATCTCGGCGTCGACGACGTCTTCGTCACCCTCGGCCTTGCCCTCACCGGCAGCCCCGGCACCGGCCTGCGCACCTGCGGCCTCGTCCTGGGCGCCCTGGGCGCCCTGGGCGTCGGCGTACATGGCCTGGCCGAGCTTCTGGCTGGTGGACGCGACCTTCTCGCTGGCCTCGCGGATCGCCGCGGTGTCCTCGCCCTTCAGCTTCTCCTTGAGGTCCTCGAGAGAGCTCTCGACCTCGGTCTTGATCTCGCCCGGGACCTTCTCCTCGTTGTCCTTGAGGAACTTCTCGGTCGTGTAGACGAGCTGCTCCGCCTGGTTGCGGGTCTCCGCCGACTCGCGGCGCTTGGCGTCCTCGTCGGCGTACTGCTCGGCGTCGCGCATCATGCGCTCGATGTCTTCCTTCGGGAGCGCCGAGCCGCCGGTGACGGTCATCCGCTGCTCCTTGCCCGTGCCGAGGTCCTTCGCGGACACGTGCATGATGCCGTTCGCGTCGATGTCGAAGCTGACCTCGATCTGCGGCACGTTGCGCGGCGCGGGCGGCAGGCCCGTCAGCTCGAACATGCCGAGCTTCTTGTTGTACGCGGCGATCTCGCGCTCGCCCTGGAAGACCTGGATCTGCACCGACGGCTGGTTGTCCTCGGCCGTGGTGAAGGTCTCCGAACGCTTCGTGGGAATCGTGGTGTTGCGCTCGATCAGCTTGGTCATGATGCCGCCCTTGGTCTCGATGCCGAGGGACAGCGGGGTGACGTCCAGCAGCAGGACGTCCTTGACCTCGCCCTTGAGCACACCGGCCTGCAGGCTGGCGCCGATGGCGACGACCTCGTCCGGGTTGACGCCCTTGTTGGCGTCCTTGCCGGCAGTCAGGTCCTTGACCAGGTCGGCGACGGCGGGCATACGCGTCGAGCCACCGACCAGCACCACGTGGTCGATCTCGGACAGCTGGATGCCGGCGTCCTTGATCACGTTGTGGAACGGGGTCTTGCAGCGCGCCAGCAGGTCCTCGGTCAGCTGCTGGAACTGCGAGCGCGTCAGCTTCTCGTCCAGGTGCAGCGGCCCCTCGGCGGACGCCGTGATGTAGGGCAGGTTGATCGAGGTCTCGGTCGAGCTGGACAGCTCGATCTTCGCCTTCTCCGCCGCCTCACGGAGACGCTGGAGGGCCATCTTGTCCTTGGACAGGTCCACGCCGTGCCCGGACTGGAACTGCTTGACCAGGTGGTCGACGATGCGCTGGTCCCAGTCGTCACCACCGAGGTGGTTGTCGCCGTTGGTGGCCTTGACCTCGACGACACCGTCGCCGATCTCCAGCAGCGAGACGTCGAAGGTGCCGCCACCGAGGTCGAAGACCAGGATCGTCTGGTCTTCCTTCTCCATCCCGTAGGCGAGGGCGGCGGCCGTCGGCTCGTTGACGATGCGCAGCACGTTGAGGCCCGCGATCTCACCGGCCTCCTTGGTGGCCTGACGCTCGGCGTCGTTGAAGTACGCCGGGACGGTCACGACGGCGTCCTCGACCTTCTCGCCGAGGTAGGACTCCGCGTCGCGCTTCAGCTTCTGCAGGATGAACGCGCTCATCTGCTGCGGGTTGAAGTCCTTGCCGTCCAGGTTGATCTTCCAGTCGGTGCCCATGTGACGCTTGACCGACCGGACCGTCCTGTCGACGTTGGTGACGGCCTGACGCTTGGCCACCTCGCCGACGAGCACCTCGCCGTTCTTAGCGAACGCCACAACGGACGGCGTGGTCCTGGCGCCCTCGGCGTTGGTGATGACGGTGGACTCACCGCCTTCGAGAACACTGACGACGGAGTTCGTCGTGCCCAGGTCGATGCCGACCGCACGTGCCATTTCGGTTTCCTCCAGCTGATGTCTTGAGTGAAGCTGACTCAAGAGTGCATGGCCGCCCCGATAACGTCAACTGGCTTGAGCGTGGTCCACTCAACTCTTATGCAGTCTTTATGCGCACCCGCCTCCCACCAGGGACGGAGCAACGGGACCGGCCGCACCGGACGGCGCACACGCGTGCCATGGCGCCCCGCGACGCATATCACCGCCCGCCCGGGTATCAGCAGGGCCGGAGGACTGGGTAATCTCATACGGATCAGTTAAGTTACTGCTTAGTAAGCCAATCGATCAGGTCTCGCTCGAAGGCCGCCCGAGGAGCCCGCATGCAACTCGCCGCGATCGTCGTTTCGCTGGTGCTGGCCGCGGTCGGCATCGCGCTGTTCGCGCGCGCCGTCACGCAGATCTACCGCTTCGTCAGGCTCGGACAGCCGGTGCCGGAGGGCCTTCGCACCGACGACCCGGGAGCGCGCACGCTCACCGTCGCCCGTGAGTTCTTCGGCCACACCCGGATGAACCGCTGGGGCGTCATCGGCTTCGCGCACTGGTTCGTCGCCGTGGGCTTCTTCGCGCTCGTGCTGACGCTCGTGCACGCCATGGGTCAGCTCTTCCGTGCCGACTGGACTCTGCCGCTCATCGGCACGTGGGCGCCGTACGAGATCTTCACGGAGTTCATCGGCCTGATGACGACGCTGGGCATCATCACGCTCATCGTCGTCCGCCTGCTGAGCCTGCCATCGCGCGCGGGCCGCAAGTCCCGCTTCGCGGGCTCCAAGGCGGGCCAGGCGTACTTCGTCGAGTACGTCATCCTCACCATCGGCGTCGCCATCCTGGTGCTGCGCGGGCTCGAGGGTGCGCTGCACGGCGTCGACGGCTACGAGGCCTCGTACTTCGTCTCGTATCCGCTCGTGGCCGCCTTCGAGGGACTGAGCGTGAGCGCGCTCCAGAACCTGACGTACCTCGTCGCGCTCATCAAGATCGACACGTCCTTCGTGTGGATGATCGTCGTCGGGCTCAACACCAACATGGGTGTGGCCTGGCACCGCTTCCTCGCCTTCCCCAACATCTGGTTCAAGCGCGACGCGCAGGGCGGTACCGCGCTGGGCGAGCTGCGGCCGATGGTCTCAGGCGGCAAGGAGATCGACTTCGAGACCGCCCTCGACGACGACAACGAGGAGGAGGTCCGCTTCGGCGCCTCCCAGGTCGAGGACTTCTCCTGGAAGGGCATCCTCGACTTCTCGACCTGCACCGAGTGCGGCCGCTGCCAGTCGCAGTGCCCCGCCTGGAACACCGGCAAGCCGCTCTCGCCGAAGCTGCTGATCATGTCGCTGCGCGACCACGCGCACGCCAAGGCCCCGTACTTGCTCGCCGGCGGCGGCAAGACGATGGAGGGCGAGGAGAAGGCGACCGACGAGCAGCTGAAGGACGTGCCGAAGGCCGCGCTGGAGGAGGCCGAGCGTCCGCTGATCGGCACCGCCGAAGAGAACGGCGTCATCGACCCGGACGTGCTGTGGTCGTGCACCACGTGCGGCGCGTGCGTCGAGCAGTGCCCGGTCGACATCGAGCACGTCGACCACATCGTCGACATGCGCCGCTACCAGGTGATGATCGAGAGCGCCTTCCCGAGCGAGGCCGGGACGATGCTGAAGAACCTGGAGAAGAAGGGCAACCCCTGGGGCCTGGCCAAGAAGCAGCGTCTGGAGTGGACGAAGGAGCTCGCGGAGGCCACCGGCTTCGAGGTGCCCGTCGTCGGCAAGACCGTCGAGGACCTGACCGAGGTCGACTACCTGTACTGGGTTGGCTGCGCCGGCGCCCTGGAGGACCGGGCGAAGAAGACCACCAAGGCCTTCGCCGAGCTGCTGCACATCGCGGGCGTCAACTTCGCGATCATGGGCGGCGACGAGAAGTGCACCGGTGACTCGCCCCGCCGCCTCGGCAACGAGTTCCTCTTCCAGCAGCTCGGCGAGGAGAACGTCGCCACGCTGAACGCGGCGTTCGGAGAAGACGACGAGGACGAGAGCACCAAGCTCCCGGCCTCGAAGAAGAAGATCGTCGCAACCTGCCCCCACTGCTTCAACACGCTCGCCAACGAGTACCCGCAGCTGGGCGGACACTACGAGGTCATCCACCACACGCAGCTGCTCCAGCACCTCGTCGACGAGGGCAAACTGGTCCCCGTCACGCCCGTCGAGGGTCTGATCACCTACCACGACCCGTGCTACCTGGGCCGGCACAACAAGGTCTACACGCCGCCGCGCGAGATCATCGGCAAGGTGCCGGGCCTGCGGAACGAGGAGATGCACCGCCACAAGGAACGCGGCTTCTGCTGCGGCGCCGGCGGCGCCCGGATGTGGATGGAAGAGCGCATCGGGAAGCGCATCAACAACGAGCGCGTGGACGAAGCCCTCTCCCTGAACCCGGACATCGTCTCGACCGCGTGCCCGTTCTGCCTCGTCATGCTGACGGACTCGGTCAACGGCAAGAAGAACGATGCCCAGGCCAAGGAGGACCTGCGGGTCGTCGACGTCGCGCAGCTGCTGCTCGACTCCGTGCGCACGCCCGGTGACGACGGCGGACCGTCGGACGGCCCGTCGGACGAACCGGAGAAGGAGGAGAGCACGGAGCCCGAGCCCGCCAAGTAGGCCTCCGGGGCCCGCCTCCCGGCACAAATACGCGTGATCGAGCGGAGCTTGCCTTCCAGAACGGCAAGCTCCGCTCGTTTGCGACAACCTCCGTTCTTATTCGGTCACTTAACGTTCTTCACATGTCAATCGCCTTCGGGGGATACCCAACCGGCACCCCGCGTCCTAGCCTCGCTGACCAGCGGCTGCGAAATCCCGAACAGAAGGAGGCGACCCCGTTGCTGGACGGCGGCGACGTGGCGGTGAAGGCCCGCCCTGTCCCCCCTGTCTCCGCGAGACGGGAGACGCGTCACGCCCCGGCGCGGCCCGCTGTCGCCGATGAGTGGCACTTACACCTCTCCACTCGGAGCTCACAGCCCGATAACGTGCTGGGCACAAGCAACCGAGTCCGCACACCGTCCAGGCACGGAGAGGACCCGGTTCGTAGACCGACCACCGTCGAGGAGATGGGCGCATGCTGACCAACGAGCGCCTGTGCCGACTGCATTTCACCTCGCGCGACCTCCCGCGCATCCGCATCGAAGTCGAGGAGTGCGCGGCCTCTGCCGGGCTCGCGGAGCCCCGCAGAGGTGAATTCGTGGTCGCTGTCGACGCCGTGGCGACCAACGCCGTCGAACACGCGGGCGGAACGGGCCGGTTGGTGATGCGTCACCTCGCGGGCGAGCTGGAGTGCCGCGTGGAGGACTCCGGCCCCGGATTCTCCGAGGACGTCATCCCCGAACTCGCTCCGGGCGTCGCGGGAGCCACCGCGGGCCGCGGCCTGTGGCTCGCGCGCCTCGTCACCGACAGGCTCAGCGTCGAACCGGCGGGCCCGGACTCCGGCGCGGTGGTGACCCTGGCGGTGAGACTGCCGGGCGGCTGAAACGACTCCGCAGCCGCAAGGGCAACGTCACAGGCGTGAGAGGCGGAGGCCCGCGCTGGTGCGGACGCGAGTCTCCCCGCTCGGACCGCCGAGTCTCCCCCCCCTCGGACCGCGCAGCACGACGCCGCACCCGCCGGGTCGTACGGTCCGGGGGCCGCGACCCGCTCACGGAGGCGGCCCCGCCTCTCCACGTCCCGCCCGTCCACGGCCCTCCGGGCCCGCGACTCGTACCCGCGACTCGTACCCGCGAACGATGACGCCCTCAGCCGTCCCTGCGGGTGACCCCTACGGGTTGTACCGGATCGGCCACAATGCCGTCCCCAATCTCTCCGGCCCCGCATCGCGCCCCTGCGGACAAGGTACGTTCGAAGGCGTGGCTGGTTTCAGGATCGGACGCGGCCGGGGTTCCCGGAACGCGCAGCAGCGAGGGCAGTACAGCGGACCGCAGGGACCGGGGGTGGGCACTCCGCCCCCCGGCGCCGGAGCGTACGGACAGCGTCCGGCCCAGCAGTGGCCGCGCATGGGCGGCGGCCACGGCGAGCCCGAGTACTTCGACGACCGGGGCGGGCAGCCGCATCCCGGACAGGGGCAGGGCGGACCACAGTTCGGCCCCGGCCCCTACGCGGCGGGCCCCGGGCAGCGGCAGGGCGGCCCCGTCTCCGACCCGCATGCGAACTCCGCCGGACACACCCGGTCCTTCACCGTGCCCGACCCGTACGCCCACGCCGGCGGCTACGGCCAGGACGACGGCTACGACTACAGCCGCCCCGCGCCGCCCTCCGGCCCGCGGCTCCACTGGAAGGACCTGCTGAGCGGCATCCTGCTGCGCCCCGGCGCGACCTTCTGGCAGATGCGCGACCACAGCGTGTGGACCACGGCTGTCCTCGTCACGTTCCTCTACGGGCTGCTGGCCATATTCGGTCTCGACCAGGCCCGCGAGGAGGTCATCAACGCCACGCTCTCCAGCGCGATCCCGTACGTCCTCAGCACCGGCATCGCGGTGGTGCTCGCCGGCCTCATCCTCGGCGCGGTGACGCACACGCTCGCCCGGCAGTTCGGCGGCGACGGCGCATGGGCTCCGACGGTCGGCCTGTCCATGCTGATCATGTCGCTCACGGACGCTCCCCGGCTGCTCGTCGCCCTCTTCATGGGCGGCACCGCACCGGTCGTCCAGGTACTGGGCTGGGTCACGTGGGTGGCTGCGGGCGCTCTGTTCACCATGATGGTCAGCCGCTCCCACGACCTCGCATGGCCGCGGGCGCTGGGCGCCTCGGCGGTACAACTCGTGGCGCTGCTGGTGCTGATCAAGCTGGGGACGCTCTAGCACCGTCCCGGTGGAGTTCCTGGTGCAGTGGGACGATGAACGAGTGCCGCGGGAAGCGGGCTCGGCGCTGTTCGACGTCTTTTCCTCGGCCGAGAAGACGCCGCACGCCAACCCCGGCAAGCACCGGGAAGTCCCGTCCTTCGAGCTGGACAGCACGCTGCGCTTCTTCTCCCGGCACCTCGCCTGACAGTGCCGCCGTCGGTCCGCCCGTGCTGCTACTCCTCCCGGGGCGGCGGTCCGCCCCCGCCCCTCTCCGGCCCCTCCCGGTCCCGCTGCTCCCGCGCCTCGCCGCGGCCGGCGTTCTCCTCCCTGTCCCCAGGGGGCCGTGGCGGGTTGCCGGGGTGGAAGTCTTCGTAGCGGGCTGCGGCGATTCTCTGGTCGCGGTGCGTGTTGATCAGGTGCAGCAGCAGAGCTGCCAGCGCGATCAGCACGAGGATGACGCCGACGGTGACGAGGATGTCCAGCATGGTCGCTCCTCTCCTGCGGCTCGCGCGGGGCGGGATGTCCGGGTGCTGCCTGCGCGGATACCTCTCCCGCTGAAACCTCTCCAGAGCGCGGGTGCCCATTTCGTCTGCGAAACACAGCGCCCGTTCCGCCCGCGCACACCCCGTGGACCGCGCCGCACCTGCCGCTCCGGGCAACTCGGCGCCGAGCGCGGGGACTTCAGGACCTGAAGGAGCAGGCCGGAATCCCCGAAACCGGAGTATTCTCAGCATTTTCCGCTTCCCCCCGGTGGATGACCCGTCACCGTCGGTCAATGCCGGTCGAGCCCGGTCGCGAGACGGGGGGAGAGGCGGCCTGACGGGGAGGGGGCGGAGAGATGGCAGAGGTGTTCCTGCGGCGGCTCAGCCGGTGGCAGGCGGACCGGGAGCGGGACGCCGTCGCCGACCTGTACGTCGAGGCGTACCGAGGCACGGCCGGTGAAGCGTTCCACGAACGGGAGGAGTATCTGCGCCGCCTCGGCGAGCACGTCCAGCTCGCCGGCTTCGAGCTGGTGATCGCGAGCGCGGGCGGAACGCTGGTCGGCAGTGTCTACGGCTACCGCCCGGAACGCACCCACGAGTGGTGGCACGGGCTGCACTGCCGGCTCCCCGCGGAGATGGCCGAACTCACCGCCGCGGGGCGGGTGTTCGTGATGACCGAACTGATGGTGCTGCCGTCCTTCCGTCGCCGCGGCATCGCGACGCGCCTCCAGGAGCACCTGCTGTCCCCGTCGGGCATCGGCCTCGCCGTCACGCTGATCGACCAGCAGGATGCCCCGGCCCGCCAGGCGCTCGGCTCGTGGGGCTGGGAGAGCCTCGGAAAGATCACACCGTCGCCCGACCGCCCGCCACTCGAAGCCTGGACCCGGCGTTCTCGCAGGTAGAAGGGCCGTCGGCGCCGCGCTGAGGCACCGGCCCTCCGGTAGTAGCCTGGGACGAAAGGGCAGAAAACGCCCGCCGAGACCGCCGTCCGCTCCGAAAGTGTCGGGCTGCCGGCTTCGGCCTGATCTCTCCGGGCGACGGATCCGGGCGACAAAGGGGGCGGGCACCATGAGGGCCGAATCGAGCATCCCGGGCACGGCACCGCACGTCTCCGACGCCCCGGGCACATCAGGCATCCACATCGCGGGCAGCGCGGACACGGAACCGAACACGCCGCTCGTGGATCTCTCCGCGCTGAGCGCACTCCATCTCCCCGTCGAACCCGGCCTGTTGGCGCTTCGCCTGAAGCGGGAGCCCTCCCACGACGGGCTGTTCGACGGGGCCTGGTGGCCGCACTCGCGCGACATTCACGCGGAGCTGCCGGGACTGGTGACCGTACTGAGCGAACACCTGGGCCCCATAGAACGCGTCGGCCTGGACGCCGACGTCTGGGACGGGCTCGGCGAGCCGCTCTTCGTCGCGGGCCGGCTCATAGAGATCGACTGGTTCCCCCTCGGGGACGACACGGTCGTCGTCACCCGGGGCCTCGACAACTTCGCACTCCTGGCCATCGCCCCCGACGCCACCGTCGACGAGGCACATGCCGCGATGACCATGGCAACGCACATCGGCAACACGGAGGCAGGGCAGCAGATCCTCGTCGCGACGGGCATCGCCCGCCCCGCCTGGCAGGCCTCCCGGGAGTGACCGGCCGGGCTCCGACGTCACCGATGCCCGCGACACGTCACCGGGACGCGACGAGCGGCGGCCGGCAAAGGCTCCGGAGCCTGCCGGGCCGACCGGAGTCAGGGCCCGCGACGAACGGGAGAGAGCGAGACGGACGTCGGCTCAGAGCGCTTCGCGTGAAGGCGTGACCGGGTCGCCGGGCCTGCGCACCGGAGGCAGGACGCTCCACGGAAAATTGATCCACCGATCCGTACGCCGCCACACGTACTCGCACTTCACCTCGGACTGCGACTTCTCGTAGATCACCGCGCTCCGCACCTCGGCGACGTGCTCCGCGCAGAAATCCTGCACCAGCTTCAACGTCCGGCCCGTGTCGGCGACATCGTCCGCGATGAGCACCTTCCTTCGGCTCAGGTCCACGACGTTGGGCACCGGTGGCAGCATGACGGGCATGTCCAGGGTCTCGCCCACTCCCGTGTAGAACTCCACGTTCGTGACGTGCAGGTTCTTCACGTCCAGCGCGTAGCCCAGCCCGCCGGCGACGAAGAGGCCACCCCGCGCGATCGACAGAATGATGTCCGGCTCGTATCCGTCGTCGGCGACTGCCTGCGCCAACTCCCTTACGGCATCCCCGAACATGGGATACGTCAGGTTCTCCCGGCCCTCGTCACGGCCCTCGTCACCCACCTGCGCTCCTCCCTCTCGATCGGACGGATCAGACCTGCGTCCGGTGGAAGTTCAAGTACGAACGCGAGGGCGTGGGCCCCCGCTGACCCTGATAGCGCGAACCGTGCAGGGCCGACCCGTACGGATGCTCGGCCGGCGACGTCAGCCGGAACATGCACAACTGCCCGATCTTCATCCCCGGCCACAACTTCATCGGCAGCGTCGCCACGTTGGACAGCTCCAGGGTCACGTGACCCGAGAAGCCCGGGTCGATGAAACCCGCGGTGGAATGCGTCAGCAGGCCGAGCCGTCCCAGCGAGCTCTTCCCCTCGAGACGGGACGCGATGTCGTCGGGCAGCGTGACCACCTCGTACGACGACGCGAGCACGAACTCGCCCGGATGCAGAATGAAGGGTTCGTCGCCCTCCGCCTCGATCAGCCGCGTCAGATCGGGCTGTTCGACGGCGGGGTCGATGTGCGGGTACCGGTGATTCTCGAACACCCGGAAATAGCGGTCCAGTCGGACATCGATGCTGGAAGGCTGCACCATCGCGGGATCGTACGGGTCGATCCGCACCCGGCCGGTGTCGATCTCGGCGCGAATGTCCTTGTCAGAGAGAAGCACGGCCAGAGACTACGCGCACGGCAAGGGGCCGGCCCAATCGAACCGGCCCCGCTGCCACACGGCACCGTCACACGGCACTGTGCGGCGCTGTCCGTTTGCGCTGTAATGCGAACTGCGGCGGGCGAACCGTCCACGCCAGTCGCCGCTGCCTCCCCGGCTCCCCGGCTCCCCGCGAGCTCTCCCCGTACCGGGGGCTTCCCGTACGGGCCCTCCCCTACGGCTACCGCTCGCCGCGGCCGGGACGCGGCACTGACGGGACATCCCCCACCGGCACCGCCTGCCTCAGCCGCGCACACCGCGGACACCGCAGCAACCGCCCGGGACCGATGCGCCCGCTGCGGAGGTTCTGCATCGGGAACATCGAGGTACTGAACACGTGCCCCTCGGCACACTGAACGACGGTGGCCTCCATCGCTCTCCTCTCCCCAAGTACGTGGTCGACAAGTAGGTGGTCGACGAAAGCCACATTAGGGGATCAAACTGACAGCCCTCCGGGCGCCTCCCCCCGACCCACGCTACGCCCCAACTCCCTTGCCCCGAAGGCCCCCACCCCGTCCCCTCACCCCGTCCCGGAGCAGCAAAAAGACCCCTCGGCCTGTGCGGCGGGGGTCGGTGATGAGGTAGAGTGTCCGGCGTTGAACCGATGGAAGCCGAACAGTGAACGGCTCCTCGCGGGTGTAGTTTAATGGTAGAACATGAGCTTCCCAAGCTCAGAGCGCGGGTTCGATTCCCGTCACCCGCTCCAGCACAAAGCCCCAGGCCAGAAGCCCGGGGCTCTATTGTTGTGCGGGCTGTCTCAGCCCTTCCTATTGGTCTCGTGCCCGCTGCGTGCCCGTACCGTCGTCGGTCTTGCTGGTGCTGCCCTGCTCGGCGGCATGCCGCTCGGCCAGGACACGGGCCTCGATGCCGGCGGCCACCTCACGCTGACGCTCAAGCGTGGAGTGCTGATAGATCAGCGCTGCCTTCTCCGAGGACTGGCCAGCCCGGACCATCGTGTCTTTGAGCGTCGCCTCGCTCTGCGTCGACAGGGTATGCCCGGTGTGACGAAGATCGTAGAAGCGGAAGCCCTCTGGCATGCCGACCTTCTCACGCGCCTTTCGCCACTTCCGCCCGAACGAGCTTCGCCGGAAAGGGGCACCCTTCTCGCCGACGAACAGCAATCCGTTCGGACCCTTCTGGGCATACCAGTCCAAGTGCCGGTTCAGCTCCTTACGCAGGAAGCCCGGCAGCACGATGAACCGCTTCCCCGCCTCGGACTTGGTATCGCCTACAGCGCGGCGTCCGGTAGTCAGCTCCGGCGCAGCACGGCGAACCCAGATACCGACCGCATCGAGGTCGACGTCTGACCGCCGCATCTCGGCCTGCTCCTCGGGACGGGCCGGGCCGTACGCCGCGATGTAGACCATGAGGCGCCAGCGCGGACCCATGGCGTCGGCGAGTGCGTCGACCTGGTCGACATTTGCGACGGGCCGTTCGCCGGCGGATTCCTTGCCCGCACCCCGGATGCGACAGGGGTTACGACGGATCAACTCGTCATCTGCGGCGGTGCCCATGATGGTCTTCAGCAGCCTGTACGTCTTTGCGACGGTCGTGGCTCCCGTGCTCTTCAGCAGTTCTGTACGCCACGTCCGGACGCGCGGAGAGGTGATCTCGTCGAGGTCGAGGCCACCGAAGGTGGGCAGGACGTGGAGCCGAAGCAGTCGCCGGTACAGCTCCTCAGTCGTGGGCGACAGGGCACGCTCCCCTACCCACTGGACCGCATACTTCTCGAAGTTGACCGCCCCGGCCTCCGGATCCTGCCACTCTCCGCGCCGTACCTCGGTCTGCTTCTCGGCCAGCCAGTCATCAGCCTCGCGTCTCGACGTGAACGTCTCCGGGGCCGGGCGGTCAATGCCGTCAGGACCGGGATACCGGGCTTGGAAGCGACCGGACGGGAGCTTGCGGACGCGGCCGAACGTACGCCTCTTCTTCGCCATCAGGCAGCCCTCCCGTAGCGGCGACGCGGGCGCATCGGCTGAAGGGTGTGTACAACGAACGGTGGAACTGCCGATCATGGAGTGACACCGGATGACTGATGTTGTGAAGAACGGGGCCGAGGCCGCCGAGGAGCCCGCCAAGCCGTCGGAGCCGGCGGCCGGAGCGGGTGCTGGGGTGGTGGATGAACAGCTGGTCGGGATGCTGGTCGACCGGGCTCATGCTGAGGGGCTGCAGCTGACCGGTGAGGGCGGGCTGTTGCAGCAGCTGACCAAGCGGGTGCTGGAGTCCTCGCTCGAGGGTGAGATGACCGACCATCTCGGCTATGAGAAGCACGATGCGGCCGGGAAGAACGGAGGCAACTCCCGCAACGGGCGCCGGGCGAAGACGGTCACCACTGACGTCGGTCCCGTGGAGATCAGTGTGCCCCGCGATACCGACGGCAGTTTCCAGCCGGGCATCGTGCGCAAGCGGCAGCGTCGCCTGTCCGGGGTGGATGAGATGGTGCTGTCGCTGTCCGCGAAGGGCCTGACCCACGGGGAGATATCGGCCCACCTGGCCGAGGTCTACGGCGCCAGTGTGTCCCGGCAGACGATCTCCACCATCACCGACTCGGTGATCGACGGCATGTCAGAGTGGCAGAACCGGCCCTTGGACCCGGTCTACCCGGTGGTCTTCGTGGACGCCATCCACGTGAAGATCCGCGAAGGCCAGGTCGCCAACCGCCCCATCTACCTCGCCATGGGCGTCACCGTCGACGGGCACCGCGACATCCTCGGCATCTGGGCCGGCGACGGCGGCGAAGGCGCCAAATACTGGCTGCAGGTCTTCACCGAGATCAAAAACCGCGGCGTCGAGGACATCCTGATGCTCGTCTGCGACGGACTGAAGGGACTGCCGGACGCGGTGGAGACCGTCTGGCCGGCCACGATCGTACAGACCTGCATCATCCACCTCCTGCGCAACAGCTTCCGCTACGCCTCCCGCGCGGACTGGGACAAGATCTCCAAGACGCTCAGGCCCGTCTACACCGCACCGAGCGAGGAGGCCGCCACCGCACGGTTCGGCGAGTTCTCCGAAACCTGGGGGAGGAAGTACCCGGCGATCATCCGGTTGTGGAAGCACTCCTGGGCCGAGTTCGTGCCCTTCCTCGCCTTCGACGTGGAGATCCGCAAGGTCATCTGCTCGACCAACGCGATCGAGTCCGTCAACGCCCGCATCCGCAAGGCGGTGAGGGCTCGTGGGCACTTCCCCAACGAGCAGGCCGCGCTGAAGTGCGTCTACATGGCACTGATGTCTCAGGACCCCACCGGCAAGGGCCGCCGCCGCTGGACCATGCGCTGGAAAGCGCCGCTGAACGCTTTCGAAATCGCCTTCGAAGGCCGGCTCTCCGCAGCCCGCCGCTGACCAACCAACAACCACAGATCAACCGTTCGTTGGACACGCCCACGCTACGCCAGCCGAGGGTCTGGGCAGCAGAGTTGACTGCACCTTCTGGCACCGATGTACTCCCAGGCATGCCAGGGACGGATGATCAGCAGTCGCTCGAGGAGACCCCCGCTACGCCTAGGCCCGTAGCCACGGCTCAGCACTACGTCGAAGGCAGGCTGCTTCAATATCAGAAGTGGTACGACGGAAAGGCCGTCAAGACGAAAGCCATGCACCTTCGGATGCGGACGCTTTCCGTCGTGGGGGGTGGCTTGGTACCAGTGTTAGTCAACCTGGACCTGCCATTCGCTAGACTCACCGCGACTGTCCTAAGCTTGATCGTTCTCGGCTCTGTCTCGCTAGAGAGCGTGTACCGCTACCGCGAACAGTGGAAGAACTACAGGTCAACCGAGCAGATTCTCGGCCACGAGCGAATCTACTTCGAGACCAAGGTGGGACCCTATCTAGGCCTCTCCCAGAGGGAAGCCTTCACGACCTTAGTCGCCAGGGTGGAGAGTGCAATCGCCAACGAGAACTCTGCGACCTTGAATGTGATGACCTTGGGTGGCCAGGTGAGTGCTGATGTGCAAGTGCCTCCCGAAATCCCCGGCACTCGGCGAGAACCCCAATAGTCACGAATGGACGTCCTATGCTGGGGCAAGCAACGACCTGCTCCGCTGACGGCAGTCTGACGGCAACGCCAGTAGGGTTCGCCATCCTGGAACCAGGCCCCTGGGCCGTCTCTGGCCCGTGCGACGTAGTGCAACGGTGACAGGCGACGACAGAGGCCAACAGCAACCCGCAGGTCATGCTGTTGGCCTCTCGTCCGTCCGCAGCTCACAGAGCTGCCGCATCACTTCTTCGACTTCTCATCGCGTTGACGGCCGGTCTTCAGGAACCTATTGAGGCTCCGCCTGGCCTTACTCACCGAGCAGGGTTTCCTGACCATCCCCCATCCGGATGAAGTGGTACTCGGTTGACCTCTCACGCCCAACTTTGTCCTTCTTCTTGATGACCTGCACCACGAACGAGACCGTCATTCCGAGTTCCAAATGCATGTCGATCAGGGTTTCAGAATCCACCCTTACTTCATAGGCGGAAGATTTTCTGCTTATACCAGTCTTGACCTTAACTACGCCCGACTCGCGGAGTTCAGTGATCCGACCAGTAACGGCGATTTGGGATTTGTGCGTTTCAACGTTTCGGAGCCGCCGCACATATTCTTTGCCGCGGCTCGATAGGGAAGAAGAACGTACCGCTCCGTCCAGGCTTCGCCAGCGCATCTCTACGGAGAGATCGAACTTGTCAAGCGCCTCTACTACGCCGTCTAGGCCAGGCACCATGCGTTCCCAGCGACGCACATCACGTTCGTTCTCTGCTGCGTCGATAAGCTTCAAGAGATCTCTAATGGCTGGATCAGCAACCGAGGTGTCTACATGCGCGAACTCGCCTTGTTCATCCGTGTTGATAACATCTGGCGCTTTTGGTCGCACATGCAGGACGGTACTTCCTGAAGATACCCCCGTTAGCTCAAGTTCGACGTCCTTTCTGGCCGCCGCACTTACACCATCTCGTAGGGGTCTGAGGAGGGAATCCCCAATTCTAAAGTCTAGTGCCCCTCTGTCTGCCGATTCCCCCTTGAGGCAAACAGTCAATTCTTCTTCGAGGCTCGCACTTGGGTCGTAGTGCCGGGCAGCCTCTAGCCAGAGTCGTCTAAGTTCTTCTGCGTGACGTACCGGGTCCTGGGAATCTTCGCCTAGATCAGCAAAGAAGCGACGGTTGGCTTCCCGGTTCCGCTCCAGGGCACGCTGTCGCCAGCTAGTGGTCACAGCGTCACCTCCAAGTAGCCTCGCCGCGGCGCTACAGTCTCAGGCGTCGGCTCTCCCTCATCTTCCCCCGCGAGTCGACACCGCTGCCACCAGTCGTCCCATGCGCCCCTGTCTCGAAGGTACCCCTGGTCCTCAGGGGCCAACAGCGCAGGCCGAAAGACTGAGACAACCGGTCGATACCCAATCCGAAGAGGCGACACTCCCAGCTCGTCCAGCCTCGCCTGCCGGCTGAACGCCTTGAGTAGCCACTTCGCTCCGGCACGACCTCGTATGCAGGCCGCAGCAGTCTCATCGACTAAGACAGTGAGGTCTATGTTCTTGGGGTTCAGCTTGGTGCTGACGAAGCTCCCACCAAGCCAGATGGCATGGACCAGCTCTTGGCCACCTAAGGCCACCTCATGCTGTTCTTCAAGATCAAAAAAACGACTCAGGTAGGTCTCTAGTCCAGCCCAAAGTCGCTCTCGCGTCTCCGAGCCGTTGAACCGCTCATCGGCAACAAGGAGTTGTTCTGCGCCGTCAGCGTCCAACCTGTACCTGCCCGGCGGCAAGAAGCCACTTTCGCTCCAACTTGGAACCATGCATCTCCTTTGACGCGTGGCTGGACCGTCACTGAAGGCATGATCCTCTGTTAAACACGTTCCGGCAATCCCCCGTTACGCACGGTAGGCGCCGCAAAGATCCGCACTCCGCCGTCATGCGCAGCCACGGCCGCGCTGAGAAGACTCAACCGGGACCTTATGGGGTTCCGGCTCTTCGCTGTACAGCAGCGAAGTACAGCAACTGCACCGACCGTCAGCGGCTGCACCCAGACCGCAAGGCCTGTCGCATGTCCCGAATGACCGCACACGACCATCCTTGCTAGAGCTACGGATCAGAAGGCATGGAGTCCCTAGCGCAAGCTGTGGTTCCACGTGGAACAGCGCGGCCGGGATGACATCAGTGACAACACCAGCTGACAACAACAGAGGCAGATCTCGGCAGCTGCGACCGGACGTCAACAACCCTCCTACCAGCAGTAGAAGGGGTAGTCGCCAGCACCGGAACCCATAGTTGACCGACCTGATAAGGATGAGGCCAGAGGTTCAAGTCCTCCTAGCCCCACCAGCGTTAAGACCCCCAACCGATCATGGTTGGGGGTCTTTGACACGTACGGCTGACGCCAACAGGCAAGATCAGCTGATGACTGGATCTTCCCTTAGCGGACAAGCCACCGCCGTGCTTGCTCCATGCGCTCCTCGTTGCCCGCGCGGTCCGCGACGCCGGTCAGATCGTCGCGCAAGATTCGTCCGGCGTAGAACAAGGTGTTGATGGCGTACCGGAAGTCCAGCAGCGGAAGCAGAGCTTGGCCGACTTCGTCAGGGGAGAGCGCCCCGTGCTCAAGGTATGCCCGGATCAGGGGGCGGGCAGCGTCTGGGCCGCCGGCGTCCATCACAACCGTGGCCAAGTCGTACATCCGGGCCCAGGGACTTGAGGCGCCCCAGTCGATGAGACCGCACAGGCCGGTGTCAGGATCGAGCCGGAAGTGCTCGGGAGCCGGGTCGCCGTGAACGGGGCCCCACGTCAGCGTCTCCGGACGGAGCCGACGCAGCCGCGTGACAACCCTTTCGACCGCGGGCCGAATCCACGGACGCGCATGAAGGACGGCAGTGTCTTCGATTCCGTCTAAAAGGTCGAAACGCGACCACGCCTGTTCCTCGGTGACTGGCTCGGTGCCGAGGACCTGGTGGGCGCGGGCGAGGGTGACGCCCATGAGCACCATGTCGTCCTCGTTGCCACCGTCCAACTCTCTTCCCGGAACCCATCGCAACAGCGCCAACTCGTGGCCGACGGTACCGACTGTCCGTCGGCCGTCCTTCGACGTCACCGGCGCACCACAAGGGATACCGGTCTCCTCGACACGCGAGGCCAGGTGCAGTCCATAGCGGAACTGCTCTGCGGGCGGTCCGTCAGGGACGGCCTTCGCCACCCACTCCTCACCATGGCGCTTCACGTGCCAGGTCGCGGAGTTCATGCCCCCCATAAGAGGAGTGACCTCGGCGTTGCCCAGGTCCCAGTGCAGGGACAGGGCGGCAGCGATCGTTTCACTGAGGGGTACTGCGGGGTGCTTGGTGCCCGACGAGGAGGGCGAGGTGACGTCCGAGCCAGTGCCGTGACCGGCCGCAGGACATGGGGATGGCGTGGTGTGGTGCGTCATGGGTGAGCGTCTCCAGGAACAACGAAGGAACCGCCC
This sequence comes from Streptomyces sp. CNZ301, assembly GCF_004217425.1. Lineage (NCBI taxonomy): Bacteria > Bacillati > Actinomycetota > Actinomycetes > Kitasatosporales > Streptomycetaceae > Streptomyces > Streptomyces sp. CNZ301. The sequence continues at coordinate 4,623,457 of NZ_SHLG01000001.1, read as the reverse complement.
GATACGGCGGCTGATTCGACCTCGTAGACGGCGCGGCATGCGCCGCTGGAGACTCATCGCACGCCCCAGACCGTACCGGCATGGTCGACGCATCGGCCAGGGAATATCGGCCCAAGGCTCCACTCCGGCGGAGAGGAACGATCACCGCCGACCACACCCAGTGATCACCCTGCTCGTTCAGCCGGGCGCATTGGTGACATAGGAACTCACGGTTTCAAAACCGCTGCCTGCGGTTCCGCGTGGAATGGTGCAGTCAAGCGCTCGCGTTCACCGCACGGCTGCCGCACCAGATATGCACCAGAAGGGGCGGTAAACAGCGGTCAACGCGGGCCATCGGCGGAATCAGTCCCGGCGGACGGACAGACCGTCAGCACAGGTGAGAACGCCAACTGGCCCTATCCGCACGATGATTCCCAAGCTCAGAGCGCGGGTTCGATTCCCGTCACCCGCTCCACAACGAAGGCCCAGGTCACAGGCCCGGGCCTGTTTATTGTGCAGGCTTCTCGATTGGTCTCGTGCCGTTACGTGCTCGGTGGCTCCGCGCCGTTCCGCACCCGCCCAGCCGTGGCCGGCCAGGGCGAGGCACGGCAAGTACCCGGAACCCGGTACCTGCCGCATGACGGGTGAGCCGATGGGCCCCAGACGCGATACTGACCGCATGGTGATCCTCGGGGTGGACGCATGCAAACAGGGGTGGGTCGCCGTCGAACTCTCCGACGGTGCCTATACCGACGCGCAATTCAGCAATGACCTACGAGACATCCTCGATGCCACTCCCAGAGCCGAAGTTGTCGCAGTGGACATGCCCCTCGGGCTCGTGAGTGAAGGATGGCGGAAGGCGGACATGGAGGCAAAGGCCGTCCTGGGGCCCCGAGCGAACTCCGTGTTCCGTGTGCCACCGCAACAAGTGTGGCTCGAGACTCACTACGAGGCTGCCAACCTGCGGTGCCAGGAACTGACCGGGAGCGGGCTGAGTCAGCAGACCTGGGGACTGGCAGCCAAGCTGAGGGCCGCCAACGAATGTCTGGAGAGCGACGGCAGCCGCTTGTTCGAGGTCCACCCTGAGGTGTCGTTCTGGGCACTCAACGGGAAGGCGCCGCTCCCTCATAAGAAGACCAGCTGGGAAGGCCAGATGACCCGGCGTGCTCTGCTCCGGAAAGCCGGCATTCTCCTCCCCGATGATCTGGGGCTCGCGGGTCGAGTACCTCCGGATGACGTCCTGGATGCGGCGGCTGCGGCGTGGAGCGCACATCGCATCGCCGAACAGGACGCGTTCTGCTTGCCCGACCCACCGCAACGCGAGCGCTGCGGGCGGCCGATCGCGATCTGGTACTGACAGCAGCCCTTCACCAACAAGGGTGGGACTGATCGCGGACGGCGAAGACTCAACTCTGCCCTGAATGACCGCAGCCGCCCGATCCATCTAGAGCTACGGACCAGAAAGCCGTACCGTCAGTCAGTTGGTGGTGAGGTCATCCGCACGGTAAAGGCCGCGACCCGGGGTGCGGCATGGGTCGGCTGCCTCACTACGCCAGCCCCGTGCCACTCTCGTGCCACATCGGACGGGGGGCTCACGGGAAAACGAGGTGCATGGGGACGAGTTGACCCTCGTCACGCCAGCACGCACCCTCGCAGGTCCGGCAGTCTCCCTACATCACTCCTAACACGGTGATCGTGCGGTGCGCTGTACGGCATCGAAATACAGCAACTACGGCGACGTAGCCGCACCTTGATGGCTCCAGGCATCCAGTGGACCGGCCGAGATGACCTCACCGACGTCGTGCCCATAGTTCGCAACGAGAGGCCGGTGGACGGAGGTTCGGGCCGTTGTGGAACCGTGCGAGGTAGCCCAACGGTGGCAGACGACGACAGAGGCCAACAGCTAACCCGCAGGTCATGCTGTTGGCCCTTCGTCCATCCGGAGCTCACAGAACTGACGCATCACTTTTTCGACGTCTGATCGCACTGCCGCCGGCCTTAACTCATCCATTGAGACTCCACCGACCGCGTACTCAGCTCACGAGACTCCTACTGTTCCCCGTCGGTCTCACGCCGATTGGCTGCCGCCTGAGTAGCAACGGCCGCGTCCAGCATCTCGCGGTGTTGGAGAGCATCGCGCTTCCGGTTGCTTGACCACCGAGGCGCCGGTTGACTGCCGTCATGGCGCGACAGGGTACGCAGGACGGAGCGCACCTGCTCGCGGAGCTGGACGCGACGCCGCTTGCCGAGTTGCGGCAGCGCGCCGCGGGGGTCACGGCACCGTCGGGTGGTCCGCGTCCTTCTCGCAGAAGAGCGTTTCCTACCGGGTGGACGGCGCGACGCGGTTCGCGTGTAACGACAGTGGTGGCCAGTCCGTCCAGTGGTACTTCACCCGACGACGGCCGGCACTGCTGATCGCGTTCGAGCACGAGGGCCCGCTGAACATCCCCGGCCCGGTCGACGACTTCGCACTCCAGCTGACCCACTACCGGGGCGTCCCGACGACCTGTTGCGGTACGCCGGGGACTGCACTCCGGCGTACGAGAACCTCACCCTGACCGACCCCGAGACCGGTGCGGCACTCCTGACGGCGACCGGGTTGTGCTGGTACGACGGCACTCACTGGCGCGTTGCCGACGGACTGCTGGAGTACGGCGCGGACGAGGGCATCGACTTCGAGTCGGGGCTCGACCTGGGCCCGTACGTCCTCGGCCGGCACTTCACCCCGGAGTCCTGTCTCGACCACTACTACTACTACCGTGACGGAGACAACCTGAAGGTCGCCGAGCGTGCCGCCGTGCTCGACACCATCCGTCCGGCTTCGCCCAGTACCTTCCGTCCGGCTGATGACCCTGTGTCGCGGCCGTACGGACCCGCCAGGCCGCGACCCGCACGGACGCTACCGGACGCACGCGGAGGAGTGCGCGTCCGCAGCCTGCTCCATCGCGACCTCCCCGAACAGGCAGCGCAGCAACGCTTGTTGGAGAGCAGCAGTCAAGCTCTTCGGCGCCTCGAACCAGCCATACGGCCAACGTTAGGCTGCTTGTACGGTCAGGACGTGGAAGCCTGATCAGGGGCGCGCGATGCCAGGAGGTTTTGTAGTGAGGGCCTTGGAGCCGGGGGATCCACGTTCCGTCGGCGATTACCGGTTATTGAGCCGCCTGGGCGCAGGTGGCATGGGCCAGGTCTTCCTCGGGATGTCCCCGGGTGGGCGGCGGGTCGCGGTCAAGGTGGTGCATCCCGAGTTGGTCCAGCAGTCGGAGTTCCATTCCCGGTTCCGCCGGGAGGTTCTGGCCAACCGGCTGGTGAGCGGGGCATACACCGCCCCGGTGGTCGATTCGGACCCCTACGCGCCTACTCCGTGGCTGGCGAGCAGCTATGTTCCCGGACCATCACTGCAGCAAGCCGTTTCCGACCTCGGGCCGTTCCCTCCGGCGACGGTGCTGGCCCTTGCGGCGGCACTGGCCGAAGCCCTGACCTCGATCCACGACGCGGGCCTTGTGCACCGCGATCTCAAGCCCTCCAACGTGCTGCTCGCCGAGGACGGACCGCGGGTCATCGACTTCGGTATCGCACGTATCAACGAGGCCAGCAGGATCACCAGAACGGGCATGATGATCGGCTCCCCGGGCTTCATGTCTCCCGAACAGGTCAACGGCGCAGAGATCACCCCGGCCAGCGATGTCTTCTCCCTTGGCACGGTTCTGGCCTATGCGGCGACCGGCATCAATCCGTTCGGGGAGGGCCCGGCCCACGCGATGGGCTACCGAGCCGTCTACACGGAACCCGACCTCGAAGCCGTCAGTCCGCCCGACCTGCGCAGTCTCATCGCCGACTGCCTGGCCAAGACCCCCGAAGAGCGCCCCGCCCCCAAGGACATCCTCGTACGCGCCGGCTTCGACCCGGGAGTCACGACACTCCTCGACAACGAGGCCTGGCTGCCCGCCGCCGACCGCGTCCGCATCTCCGATCAGGCGATAGCAGACCCCGACACCGTCACCAGAAACACCCCTGAGTCCTCCCTCGATGCTCCGGCGACTACAACGCCCCCGGCCGAGCCAGGTCCGGAGCCGCGACGCGGCCCCACTCGCCGCGCCGCACTGCTTTCCGCATTCGGCCTCGCCGTCGCCGCTGGTGTCCCCGCCGGGATCTACCTCACTCGCGAGCAGGGGCTCGATCCGATCGGGGCCTGGCCGCTCGACGAACGGTCGAAAGAGGCCGACAGCATCGGCAGCAACGACGGAAAGGCGTACGGGGTGCGCTGGGGAGAAGGGGACGGTGGGGCCCCGCTGTTCGACGGCCGGAGTGACATCGTCATCCCGGACAGGGTTGTCAGTACCGGGCCGGGCAAGGAATTCAGCGTCTCCGCGTGGGTGTACCTCAGCAAGACACTCGGCTCGTTCGCCACCGCTGTCAGCCAGTCCGCCGGCGACACCAACAACTTCTTCCTGCGGTATTCGCCCGCAGCCGGCCGCTGGGCCTTCGCAGACAGGGATGGCGGTGCGACGTCCCGCGACCATCCCGAGATCTCGACCTGGACCCACCTCGTCGGCGTGCGTAAGGGCGACGAGCTGCACCTCTACGTCAACGGGGTCGAACAGCGGTCCCACAAGGCGGCTACTCCCGCCGTCGGAACCCCCGCCGACAAGCTGTTCATCGGCCGCGCCCGTGGTGCCGACGGTAAAGCCACCCATTGGTTTCCCGGCAGCATCAAAGACGTCCAAGTCTTCAACAAGGCGCTCTCCCCCGATCAGATAAAGATTCTGGCGAAGCCGAACGGAGACTGACCGCCTGAGCCATGAACTTCACTGCGAACCGCACCCACCCGCCCGTAGGACCGGTAAGCCCCGGTCATCGGCGGTCTGTTGAGACTGCCGACTGCGGATCCCGAAGGTGCGGTTCCCCAGGCCAGCACCCCGACTGCCCCCGAAAACACGGTGATTCCCAAGCTCGGAGCGCGGGTTCGATTCCCGTCACCCGCTCCAGCACAAAGCCCCGGGCCAGAGGCCGGGGCTTGTTTGCTGTGCGGATTGTTTCGACCCACCAAGCTTACGTTGGCGATACGCACTGGATCCCGCCCAGGCCCTCTGACGGCGGCGGGAGCCTTGCAGCTGATCGGAGGGTGCGGGCAGCTAGCGCTGTACGCGCTTCAGGTTGCGCACGGGAGGGATGGCCAGCAGCAAGGCGCAGGCGACGAGCGCCATGGACGCGGACACGGACAGCAGCGGCGCCGTCCCCGCGACGACCGCGAGCGGCCCCGCCACCGCCTGCCCGATTGGCTTCATCACCAGCGAGCCGGCCGCGTCGTAGGCGTGTACCCGGCCGAGGACTTCCTGTGGGATGTGCGTCTGCACGCTCGTGTGGAACATGACGATCCAGAACGCCATGCCCACGCCGCTCACCCCATAGCACCCGGCGATGAGCGGCGCGGGAAGGCCGAGAGCGACCCCCAACGGCATGAGCGCCCAAAGGATCATGGAGAGGGCGCCGGCCCGGAGCGGATACCGCGGGCGGAGCCTGATCGCGATGATCCCGCCCAGCACACTTCCCGCCCCGAGGGACGACATGACCAGGCCGAACACCGATGCTCCATAGTCGGTGACGAGCGTGCTGTTGCCGAGAGTCATGGTGGGACCGGCGCCGGCCAGCTGCCAGAGCATGAAGACGACGATGACGCTCCACAACCAGGTCCTGGCCCGGAACTCCCGCCATCCCTCCACGAGATCGGCCCGGAACGACGATTCGCCGTCCCGGGCGTCCGGGCCCATCGGGACTGAGCGGAGCAGGAGGAGGCAGGCGCCGCTGGCCGCATAGCTCAGGGCGTCGAGGGCGACCACCGCCGCAGGTGAGAAGACCGCCAGCAGCAGGCCGGCCAGCGCGGGGCCGATGACGGTGGTGACGGACTCCGAGATGCGGAGGGTGGCGTTGGCCTTCTGTACATCCTGGGCTGTGCGCGGGGTGATGCTGGCAACTCCCGGCTGGAAGAGTGCGCTGCCCGCCCCGACCAGGGCCAGCAGCACCAGGATCTGCCACAACTGCGGCGTACCCAACAGGAACAGCAGCGCGAGCACTCCCTGAGAACACAGCCGGGCGGTGTCCGAGACGACCATCAGGCGTCGGGCGCCATAGCGGTCGGACAGCACCCCGCCAAAGATGATCAGCGCTGCGAACGGCGCTACGAGCGCGGCGAGCGCATATCCCACCCCACTCGCCCCGTATCCCGCCCGGATCACGGCGGCCGTGATCGCGACGGGGAGCATCGCGTCGCCCAGCAGAGAGGTGGTGCGGGCGGTGAAGAACAGCCGGAATTCCGCTGTCCACAGCGGCGGTTGGGACAGGGTCTCCTTGACTTGCAGGTCACGGGCCATGTCCGAGCCAGCCACCGCTCACCGCCCCACGTATGCCGTTATTCCCGACCAGAGCGACACTCTCGTGCCTTGGCCATCCTCGGTCAACGGAATAACTTCGGCGAACTCGGTGCTCCTGTCCCTCGCTCAAAACCATGGTCTGGCCAGACCCATACGTGCCGGTCGCTGATCCTCGCGGCGAAATTCGCCAGGGCTGCTCGATGACCGGGGATGGTCCTTCCGGCTGGCTCCTTCGGATGGACCGTCGAGTTGGTTGCCCCTCTTGTGCCGGTGGGAGAGGCTCTGCCGTACAACGAAGTGTCCGAGGGGTTGGTTCAATGACTGAAATGCGTCGTGCGCCGCTGGGGTCTGTGCTGACGGCGATCGTCACCCCCTTCAACAGCGGTCTCAAGGTGGACGAGCAGGCTTTCGTGTCGCTGCTGCGTCATGTGCTCGCGAACGGGTCCGACGGTGTCGTGGTGGCCGCGACAACGGGAGAGCCCTCCACTCTCACCAACACCGAACATCTCCGGCTGATCGAACTCGCCTGTGCCGAACGGCCGGCCGGTACGAGCGTGATCGCCTCCACCGGTTCGAACAACACGGCTCAGGCTTGCGCAATGACCGAACGGGCCGTTGAGCTGGGCGCTGACGCGGTGCTGTCGGTGGCGCCGTATTACAACCGGCCGAACCGCCGTGGCTTGGTGCGGCACTACACGGAGATCGCCAAGGCCGCCGGGAAACCCGTCGTGCTGTACAACGTCCCGACGCGCGCCGGTATCGACATGCCGAACGATTTGCTCGCCGAGTTGGCCCAGATCGAGCACATCGACTACGTCAAACAGGCCAACAACGCCAACCTCGCTCCGGTGGACGGGCTTGGCTTGTATGCGGGCAACGACGACGTCTTCGCCCGCACCCTCGGGATGAACGGCTGCGGGGGAATCCTCGTCGCCAGCCACGTCGCCGGACACCTGATGCGGCGCATGGTCGACGAACCCCACCGGCGCGCAGAGATCGACGCCGCGTTGCAGCCTCTCTACCAGGCGCTCAGCGTGACGACCAATCCCATTCCGATCAAAGCCGCTCTCAACCTGCTGGGCCACCGGGTGGGCGGCCTGCGCCTGCCCCTGGTCGAAGCCGACCAGGAAGAAACGGAAGTGGTCCGCAAGGCACTTGTCGCGTGCGGCCTCCTCACTTGAGCTGCCGAGCGGAAGAGTCGCTTAAGACGACACCGCCCAAGAGCCATTGAGCTTGGGCCTCGAGGGTCGGTCAGTTTCCACACCCTCATGAGGACCCTGTGGAGACCGCAACAAGGCCTTCGCGCCAGATGGGTGCCAGAAGACGAGGCAGTCGGGCTCAACACCGGTCACCCCTTGGCCAGTTCGCCGTACGCTCAGCGTCGGTACGTGCAGGTCGGCGTGGATCCCGATCAGTGTTGGCCAGTGATTCCCAAGCTCAGAGCGCGGGTTCGATTCCCGTCACCCGTTTCACGACGTAGGCCCGGGTCAGGGACAGAGTGCTTCCGGCCTGGGCCGCTGTGTTTCCCATGCGGCTTCGGTCTCCGCACACCGTGACCGCGTGCAGGTTGGTTCAAACTGTCCGAGGCTTCTGCGCGCTCGAGGGTGGACGTCCGGCCTTGAGGACAACAGGTCACTGCTGGCCCATCGTTCGCAGGGCCTCCGCGGTAACCGCCAGTGGTGGGAGGTGGCCCAGGCGCGCCACTCCGCTCCGTCACCGGCTTCGCCAGCTACAGCTCAAAGGCGCTACACCGACCTCAGCAGTCTGCCCCGCTGCGGTGTTTGGCTCGGGCTCAGGTCAGCGGGGTGTTGGCCAGGACGCGGCGGAGGACGCTCCAGGAGAGGTCGGACTCGGTGGCGAAGGCGTGTTGCTGCTTGTCGTCCTCGCCGATGTAGTTGAAGGCGTCGCGGGAGTGGCTTTTGCTGTCGTGGGTCTCAACGGCTGTCTCGTCCGGGTTGAGGTAGACGTGGAAGCTGGCGCCGAATTCGGCGCTTGAGTTCATGTAGCCGGGACCGGTGATGCCTCCGCCGCCGTCCATCGGGCAGTAGACCCGGTGCACGGCGTAATTGTCCTTGGAGAGCCAGGCGCACTGGCCGGGGGTGAGGGTGAGCAGGCCTTGCTTGGTGGCGTTCCAGTCGAGGTGTTCGTAGACCATGACGTCGAGTTGGCCGGCGAGACAGAAGACGATGCCCGTGGTCTGGCCGTGGGAGTGGATGGGCGAGTAGTGCTGCGCCGGCCAGATCTCCAGGACCACGGGCGAGCCGATGTCGCCCTTCGGGTGGTGGTCGTCGGGGTGGAGGTGGCCGCTTTCGGTGGCCAAATAGTCGAAGTCGCCCCTACCAGTGCAGGCGACGCGGATGTACGGCGGGTGCGTACGGTCGTTCTTGTACTTCTCCACCAGGATTTCGCGCAGCAGGCCCACTTTGTCGCCGGGTGTGGCGGCGGGGGTGAGATGTTTGCGCATCGCCTCGACCTCCCACGCTGACAGGCGCAGATCCTCGGCCTTGCGCGCCAGGTCCATGACGGTCGGCGGGATCATCAGCTGGCGGGCGTACTCGTCGAAGGAGGTGGCTTGCCCGATCACCAACGACGGTGTGGCCTGGGCGCCTTCGAGGCGCAGCTTCCGCTCCTCTTCCTTGGTGATGTGGAAGGGATACTTCGCCCCGTTGGCCTCCGGGGGGTCGACGGGGGTCTGGGTGTCGGTCAGGCTCATAAAGGACTCCCTCATGTCTTCCGGCGCGACGGCACACGGATGCGCACGTCGTGGCTGCGGCCTTGAACGCTTCTGGCCTGGCCAACGAGCCGGTCTCAGCGCACGTGACGGTGCCTTTCAGCCACAGCCTTCCGAGGTTGAACGCGACGAATGCGTTCGCGACGCGAGAATTGCGGGCGTGCCGGCAGATCTTGGCTTCAGGGTTCCCTATGGGGCTGTGTCGTCGACTTGGGCTGGGGATGCTCGCGAGCGGTTGAACCATTCATCATTTGATCACTCGGCGCTCTTTCGCTCTTTGGTATGCATCGAAGATACCTGCCTGTTCTTTGCAAGTGCTTGTGTGCCAACGTGTTCTCCGAGACCTGACGGTATTCGCGCGGGTGTGAGAGGGTCCGGAAATTCCTGGGTCACGGCATTCCTCTCCACCCGTAGCCCATCTCGAGGAATCCTGAAAAGGAGAAAGATGTCAAAACTCGCGACGAGTGCCGCTATTCTGGTGGCAGGTGCCTCGCTGCTCACACTCACCCAGTCCTCGGCCGCTGCTGCCACCGCCTCGTACCCTCCCGCCGAGACGCCCGTCGTGATCAGCAACGCCTCGACCGGCTTCTACCTCACGACCGACGGCCAGACCGAGGCGGAACAGTACGTCACGGTGTATTACCACTGGCCGCTGCTCAACGACGGTTCCGGTTCGATCTGGCGCCTCCAACACCGAGGCGGTGCCAGGTACACCATCGAGACCGAGCAGATCAAGAGCACAAAATCCTTCTGCCTGACCACTCCGGACAATGCGAAGAACAACGGTGCACTGCAGGTGAAGGAATGCAACGGCGGAACATCCCAGTCCTGGACGGTGAGGGAGCAGCAGAAATCGGAGACCTACACGATCACCCCCAGTTCGCGCAATTTCCAGCAGTGGGCGATCACCACTCAGGGGCAGAACTACGGGGCGGCTGATGCATACGTGACCCTTAAGCACTTCGCGGGAACCCACGCGCCGACGAACATGCGCTGGAAGATCGATTCCACTTCCGTTCCGGGGAGCTGAGGTGACGGGCTGCTTCCCTGCCTGACCTTCGGGGTGGGGAAGCGGCCTCGTCCAAGGATCGACCGAACGTGGACGACAACCGACGGCTGCCCCAGAGGGGCGTTGACGCTTCGATAGGGGTCAGCGGTCAGCCAGATCTGCACGGTGATTCCTGGCTCAGGTTGATCACGGACTTGGTGGAATCCCAGCCGAGGCACGGGATGTGGGGACGCAATCGGAGTCGGTCCCTCTCGCCTCACAGGCGGTTACGACGTCCAGGCCGATGATCTGGTCGACCGGCTCAGCAAAGATCTCGACGTCGCCGCCGAGAACCCCGACAGCATGGAAGACATCGCAACCTCCGTTCGTACCGGTCTGTAAGGCCGCGGCTGCGGCGTGCGTAATCGGGAAGCCGACCCACTCTCGGCCGACTGATCGTCACCGACTCCAACTCCGGTGGAGAATGCGAGGTAGACATCCTCAAAGAGGCTTTCTGGCGCCCGCCGGTAACGACCGAATTCGGGTTGGTCGACTGCACAAGATCTCCCTGACGGTGGTCACGGAGAACCATGCGGCGAACCACATATACCGGAAGGTCGGCTTCGTGGAGGAGGGCCGACTGCGTCAGGGGTTCCATCGGGACGGGCAGTGGTTCGACCAGTACACGATGGGCATGCTGAAGGGGGAGCTGCGCTGACCCGCAGGATGTGCCGTACGCGTGCCGGAACGGGCGGGGGACTGTACCGGGCGTGGGATGGTCAACCGGGCCTGGCAGGCCCGTACTTCCGGGCCGTCGAGAGTTACTGTCTCCCTTGCAAGGAGCGCGCAGCAGGCATCAGCCACAGTCTGGAAACGCCGGACGCGCCCGGCGACGTCGGGCCGCTCCATATCCATCATCCCCGCTCGGCCGGAGTGTGGCCGGCTCAGCGCCCTTCGGTGAGTCACGACCGGACGTTTCGCGTGCCGCAGACAGCCGGGGGCGGGAACTCAGACAGGTGCCGTCGGCTGCACCGAAGGCTCGCGGGGGCGGGCGGCGTCGGGAGGGGCGAAGAGCCCCTCGATCAGACCGAGCGCTTCGTCGCGAGGTCCGTCCGCTCTCACCCGCAGGTGGGGCTCGGCCTGTTGGAGAGCGAAGTCCTGGGAAAGCCGAGCCCGCCCCCCACCCGTGACGTTCAGCAGCACGGAGGAATCGCGCGGCACCTTCCCTGCCTTGACCGCGGTGAAGAGCGAGGCCGCGGCAACTGCGGCAGCCGGTTCGAGATCGATCGACTCCAGATCCCTGAAGACCTTCATTGCCGCCACCGCCGACGCCCTGTCGACGGTGAGCACCTCTCCGGCACTCTCGGTCAGAGTGTCGTGAACGCCGGAATGCACCTCGTAGGGAGGGCACCGGTTCGTCAGTTCGTCGGCGAAAGCATGCCTGCCGTCGTGGGGCATCACGGCGCCGGTACGGCCCTGCCAGGCCCTGTGGATGGGGGCGAAGTCGGCATTCTGCGAGAGAAACAGCCGGGGCAGCGCAGTCCTCCGGGAAGCCGTCCCTTTTCGCAGGCGCTTGGCGGCCTCGTGTGCGGCGATCGCCCCCGCGGCGCTGCCCACTGCCTGGAAGTAGTGCTCGGGCAGCTCGCCCATCTCCTCCGACGCCCGGTACATCACGGTGGCGAGACCGTCGCGACGCGCGACGTTGCGAACGCCGCCCTCCAAGGTGAAGCCCGGCCGGTTCCCGACCGCTTCGGCCAGGGCGATGGCGTCCGCGTAGTCGGCGCCCTCCGCCACGACGAGGCGTACATCCGGACGAAGTGCTTCCCGCAGCCTCATCCGACTGAGCCCCCTGTCCGGGATGATCAGGAGGCAGGGTCTGGCGTACCGGGAGCAGACGGCGGCGAAAGCCGCGGCGGTGTTGCCGGCGGAGGCCACGACGAGTACGGGCGATTCCTGCGGCATTCGGCCGAGGACCGCATAGGCCTCCAGCTCCTTGAATGTGCAGGTCTCCAGGAAGCCCCCCTTCTCCGGCCAGTAACCGTTGAAGGCGAGCCACAGTCGGGGCAGGCCGAGAAAGCGGGAGATGCGCTCGCTGCGCAGCACCGTCGTACCTCCGGCCCCGGCGAAAGTGCGGGTGACCGGCAGCCATGACCGGTACCGGAAGACCCCGTCGACGTCGGCGAGCGGCTTGAATTCCTCTTCCTCGTAAGAGGTCTGCAGCAATGCCGGCGAGTGATTACCGGTACAGGAGAGCATCAGCCCGTCGTCCGCCCAGCTCTGTCGGCACAGCGGGCAGACCAAGGAGTAGTGGCGCTTCTCCGGATTCTTCACTTCGCCCCGATTCATGCGACTGACTGCATCAAGAACTCATTGTCGTAACGACCAATGGGCACGCGTTGCCGAACAGGGGGCCTGAGCGAATGAGCTCGCAGTGGTCCGTGCTTGAGGGCAGGACAGGGCTTCTCGGCGAGTTGGGGTGTCGAAATCCAGCGAAATCCAGCGAGCGGCAAGGGCCCCGCGTTCACGCGACGCCAAGGGCCCCGCATTCACGCAGTTTTACTGCGGTCTCACCCTCGGTGTCCAACTTTGCCGCTCGTCGGCATGACCGGCTCGTGCACGTGTACGGGCGTGATCTCCACTGGCCGGAGCGCGAGTGGCCCTGGAGGTTCCTGCGGGCACAGGCAGTGGCGACCTTCGCTTCGAGCGCCCCGATTCACGCTCTGTCGACGGCCATTGCGCCGAGACATGCTGAAAGGACCTGAGCCGGAATCACATTCGGTCATCAATCGGCTGGTCCGGCTCCGGGAGGGGAGGTGCGATCGAGAATGCCGAACCGGGTCGTCACCACAGTGAACGGGCTGCAACCCTCATCGGTGGTGAGGCGGAAGGGACCTGTGAAACGACGCATCGGCATCGTGGGGGGCGTCGGCCCGTACGCGTCACTGCATTTCTGCGGTGAGGTGCTCCGCCTCAGCGGCGCCACCACGGATGACGCGTACCCGGCGACCGTGCTCGTGGCCGAGCAACTGCCGAGCCGCACGGCACATCTGCTCGGAGGGGGAGCCAGTCCGCTTCCCCTGCTGCTGCACACGGTGGAGCAATTGGAACGCGCGGGGGCCGAGGTGATCGCCATCCCGTCCGCAACGACGCACGCCTACTGGCCCCAACTCACGCAAGCTGTCAGCGTGCCCATCTGCGACCTCTTGGCCGAGACCGCGGCTGCGCTCGAACGGAACCGCTACCGGCGTCCCCTTTTCCTGGCGACTGAAGCGACAGTGAGCCTGGGCCTGTTCGAACCGTATCTGGCCGTCGGCACGGTGGCCCGTTACCCCGATCCGGAACACCAGGGCGACATCAGCGATTTCATCGCGAGGGTAAAACGGGGCGATCCGATTCCCGAACTGCGGGAGGAGTTCACTCACTGGGTCGAGCAGCTGAAGATCGACAGCGACGGTGACCCGGACAGCGCGGTGCTGGCCTGCACAGAGCTGTCGATGCTTGCCCCGACAGCGGCCTGCCGCACCCATCTGATCGATGTCACCGAGGTGCTGGCGTCAGCGGTTCTCGCCCCTTGAGGTCCGGGCCGCGGACATCAGCGGGCGAGGAGTCGTTCCGCACTTCCTCGGCAAGCTGTTGCATCCGGCTGAACCTCGGACCCTTGAGCAGAACCACGTCGCCGGGCTCCGCGAGCGACTTCAGCACCGCCCGGGCCTGCCGCACCCCGGGGACAAGGACGCTGTCCGCACCGTGGGACCGCGCCGCTTCATCCAGCCACCGTGCTCCTTCTTCCAGCCAGGGAGCGTCCTCCCCTCCGACGACGACCAGTCCGCTGATGCGGAGTTCGGCGATCAGCCGGCCGATTTCGAAGTGCGCCTCCTTGGTGGCGTCGCCGAGCTTGTGCATCGTGCCGAGCACCGCGATGGTGTCCCGGCCGTTCGCGAGCGCGGCCAGAGCCGTCAGGGACGCTCGCACCGATTCGGGCGTCGTGTTGTGGGTGTCGTCGATGACGGTGACACCGTCCGGCCGTTCGAAGACTTCCATGCGGCGTGGTGACACAGCCTTCAACTCCCCGAGCGCCGCGGCGATCCGGTCGACCGGCAGGCCGGCGTGGCGTGCGACGGCGGCGGCGGTGAGCGCATTGGTGACAAAGTGCTCACCGACCAGCTGAAGGTTGACGGGTGCCGCCCCTTCGGGGGTGCGGAGGGTGAAGTGCACATGACCTGACGTGTCCAGACGCACCTGCTCGGCTCGGACCTCCGCCTCCGGCGTACAGCCGACGAGGACCACGGAAGCCTTGGTACGGGCGGCCATGCCGCGCACCAGGGGGTCGTCGGCGTTGAGGATGGCGAGTCCATCGGCGGGCAGCGACTCGACCAGCTCACCTTTGGCCTGGGCGACGGCCCTCAGGCTGCCGAAGTTGCCGATGTGGGCGGCTCCGACGTTGAGGACCGCGCCCACCACGGGCCGCGCGATGTCCGCGAGGTACCGGATGTCGCCGGGGCCGTGATGACCCAACTCCAGCACCAGGTAGCGGGCGGTGGCGTCGGCCGCGGCGATGGCCAGTGGCAGCCCGATCCGGTCGTTGAAGTTGTGCGGAGTTGCCGCTGTCGGTCCCGCGTGTCCGAGCACGTGAGCCGTCATGTCCTTTGTGCTGGTCTTGCCCGACGAACCCGTCAAACCGATCACCGTGGTCTTCGGGAGACGGGCGAGCACATGCACGGCCAGGGCCTTGAGAGCCGCGTGCACATCCGGCACGACGATGGCGGGCTCCTCGGCCGGCTTCCCGGTGAGCACCGCCACCGCGCCCGACCTGACGGCCAGGGCGGCGAGCGGGTGGGTGTCCTCCCGCGAACCGTCAGGGCGTTCCACGACCACCGGAACGAACAGCCCCTGGCTGCTCGCTTCCGGTTCCGGGGTGGGAGGCGCCGTGATCAGGGCATGGGGGTCAGGCACGTTGTGGAGTCTGCCGCCGACAACAGTCGCCATGTCCTGCAGGCTCATACGGATCATCACTGCTCTCCCATCGGGATCACGGCTGGGTTGCTCGGCTGCGACAGCCGCTCGGGAGAATAGAGACCGCCTGCCCAGCCGTCCGGCGGACACACCGGGCCCCGGGGATGGAGACACGACGGAGTGTTGACGCCCGATGCTCCGTGCCACGGCTGCCTGCCCGGACTGGCCCGACGGCACCGGGCAACTGAACACGGCGAGCCTTCTTCGCCGGACCGTGAGCACGGCGAGGTTCCTTCACCGGACTGATCGTCTGCCAGTCCCGCGAGGGCCGTGTCATCGACTTGCACTGAAGGAGGAAAGGGTGCTGACGGCGATACGTGGGACTGACTGAGAAGCTGCACCGCCGACTACGCTGACCGGGCGCGCCGCGCGTAGCGCGCCGGGAAGGGGGCGCATGCGATGGATCGAGCGGACACGATCGTCGTGGGTGCGGGTATCGCGGGATTGACCGCGGCACGGCTGCTTTCCCGGAGCGGTCAGCGGGTCGTCCTGCTCGAGGCTCGCGACCGCGTCGGCGGACGTGTGTGGAGCGACCGGGACGGCGGGGTCGTCACCGATCTCGGCGCGTCCTGGATCCACGGGGTCACCGACAGCCCGGTCGCCGCAGCGGCAGCCGCATTCGGGCTGCGGACCGTGGAGTTCACGGTCGGCGGGTACCAGCCGTACAGCCGGCCCATCGCGTACTACGGTCCCTCGGGGGCTCGTCTGACCGACGACGAAGTGGAGCGCTTCGTGGCCGACATCGGCGCGGTGGATGCCGAGCTCGCCCGCGTCGTGGCCGCCCTCGCGCCGGGGCGCTCGTACGGCGAGGCGGTCGAGTCGGCCCTGGCCGCCCAGGGTTGGGGGGCGGAACGCGCCGAGCGGGTCCGGGAGTACCTGCGCCATCGGACCGAGGAGCAGTACGGAGTCCGGATCGACGAGCTCGACGCGCACGGGCTCGACGACGATTCGATCGACGGCGACGAGGTGGTCTTCCCCGACGGCTACGACGCCCTCGCGACGCACCTCGCGACGGGGCTCGACGTTCGGCTCCAGCACGTCGTCACCTCGGTGAGCTGGTCAGCGGACGGAGTCGAAGTCACCACCGATCGCGGCGTGTTCACGGCGAACCGTGTCGTGGTCACCGTCCCGGTCGGGGTGCTGAAGTCCGCGGATTTCATCATCGAACCCCCGCTGCCCGAGCCGGTGGCCGGTGCGTTGGCACGCCTGGAGATGAACGCCTTCGAGAAGGTCTTCCTCCGTTTCCGCTCGAAGTTCTGGGACGACGAGGTGTACGGAGTCCGTCAGCAGGGGCCGAGCGGGGTCTGGTGGCACTCCTGGTACGACCTCACCGCCGTCCATGGCGTGCCGACGCTCCTCACGTTCGCCGCCGGCCCGGCCGCGCAGGAGACGCGAGGATGGGAGCAGGAAGAGATCGTCGACTCGGTCCTCCGCGAACTGCGCCGGCTGTACGGCGACCGCGTCGAGGACCCCACCTGCGTGCACGTGACCTCGTGGCAGGAGGACCCCTGCTCGCGAGGGTCGTACGCGTACATGACCGTGGGATCGGCGCCCGAAGACCATGACCTTCTCGCCACACCCGTGGGCGGCGTACTGCACCTCGCGGGCGAGGCGACGTGGACCGACGACCCGGCCACGGTCAACGCGGCGCTCCGCTCCGGCCACCGCGCCGCGTCCGACATCCTCGGTCATCCCGTTCCTGTCGAGGACGCCTGGGCCGCCGGCTGAAGGCGCTCCGACGCTCCGACGCTCTGCCGCGACCCCGTACGACGCCTCTGGTGCGTTCTTGCAGAACGACCTGGGCGACCGAGCCGGATGCGTGCCGGCACGGCCGGACAGCCACGGTCGACTGCGACCGGACCGAAGCTGGTCAGGGTTGGGGGAAGGCCGTCTGGAGGAGGTCGGCGAGGAGGGCCGCGCAGGAGCCGTCGGGGTCGAGATCGGGGTCGTAGATGGTGAGGTTCAAGCCGACGCAGCGTTCCGACCGCACCAAGGTCCGCAGCAGCGGGGCGAGTTCGTCGGGCAGGAGGCCGCCGGGGTCGGGGCTGTCGACGGCGGGCATGACGGACGGGTCCAGCACGTCCGCGTCCAGATGCACCCAGAACCCCTCGGTCACGGGCACTTCGAGAGTCTGCAGAACCGCGCGCGACAGTTCCTCGGCGCCCCACTCCCGGATCTCCCCGACCGTCGCGTTCGTGATCTTCAATTCGGCGAGTTCGCGCCGCTCTTCGTCGTAGTCCCGGATGCCGAAGACCCGTACGTCCTCGTCCCTGACGTACGGCTGCAGCCCTTCGAGGTCCGTCAGGTCCGCCTGACCGCGGCCGGTCGCGATCGCCAGCTCCTCACCGCCTGCGGCACCGATGCGGTCGGAGTTCCCGGGGTGCCGGAAGTCCGCGGATCCGTCGATGGCGGCGAGTCCGTACCGCCCGACGCGGCGGAGGGCGAGTGAGGCGCCGAGTTGGATGGAGCAGTCCCCGCCCAGGACGACCGGGAAGTCCCCTGCCCGGACGTGGTGTTCGATGCGGTCTGCGAGCTTGCGGGTGTACGTGGCGATCGCCTCGGCGTTGAACACGCCGTCGCCCTCCCTCCAGCCACCACGGTCGTAGCGGGGCGGAACAACGACTCCGCCCTCGTACGCCCCGAGCCGCTGCAGCAGCCGCTGCTCGCGCAGCGCGCCCGCCAGCTTGTAGCACCCGGGCACGGTGCCTTCGACGGGCGGCCGGAGGCCGAGGTTGGACGGAGCGTCAATGACGACAATGCGGCGCATCCGGCCATTCTGACCCCGTGCGGCGGTGCGGGCCACGGCATTTCAGCACCCGTGGAAGCAGCAAGCCGGCCTGGCAGCCCTGACACCGGGCCCCGTGATCCACTGACGCCCTGGGGTGATCGCCGTTCCGGATGCGTGCCGGATGCGTGCCGGAACAGGCGGGGAACCCCGGTCGACCCCGGTCACGAAGGGACGCTCCCGGCAGGGCCGCAGCAGCCATGTACGAGGCTCAGCACGCCTGTTGAGCCCAACCGTCCGGTGATCCCCGATCAGGGGCGCGGGTCCGATTGCCGTCACCCGCTCCACGACGGGGGCCCAGGTCACAGCCCCGGGCTCCATGACGGGGGCCAAGGTCACAGCCCCGGCGAGAGCGGCGCGGCCGTGGGCACGGGTCCGAGCTCATGCGCCGGGCCGGGCGTCGGCTCCGCACGGTTCGACATCCGGTGCTCCGGCGAGGCCGGGTTCGCCGAGCGGAGACCGTGTCCGGGCGGGTGGGCGGCGCGACAGCAGGCATCCGGTCAACGCGGTCGCGAGGCCGGCCAGCCCGGCCGCCGCGAAGCCGCCCGCCGGCACGGAGGCGTCGATCGCCACCCCGACCATCGGGGACCCGAGCGCGAAACCCGCGCTCTGCGCCGAGGATTGCAGTCCTGTGGCCTCACCCCGCACGCCGGCCGGCGCCAGTCGGCTCACCGCGTCGGCCACCGCGGAAAGGGTCGGCGCGGTGAGAAGCCCACTGCCGACAACGGCCACGCACAACCACGGCCAGTCATGGGCGAGTCCGGCGGGAATCGTCACGAGCCCCAGCAGGCCGAGCAACAGCCAGGTGGGCAGCTGCCGGGGCAGCGCGCCGTAGATCAGCCCACCGGCGACGGAGGCCATGCCGAACACGGCTACGACCACGGCGGCCCAGGAGACCTGACCTGCTTCTTCGAGTGCGGCGACGATGGCGAGGTCGACGCCGCTGAGCAGCGTCGTGGTACCGAACGCCATCGTCAGCACGGCGATCATGCCGACGCCCAGCCACTCGCGGCGCGGGGGCCGGCGGGCCACGCCGGCAGCCGCCTCGTTCTCGGCACGCAACGGTGGGTCGAGCAAGGCGATCCCGATTCCGCCGGCCACGATCGCGGCGCCGACCCCCAATGCCACCGCACCGGGGGACATCTTCGCGGCACAAAGGATCACTACCGCCGGGCCGACCATGTACGACAGCTCGCCCTGCACCGATTCCAGCGCGAACGCGGCCCGGCACTGTCCCGCCGTCGTCATCGCGGCGATGGCCTGCCTGGTCACCGGCTGGGCCGGCACCATCAGCAGACCCGCCGCAAGGGCGGCGCCGAGCAGGGCCCCGTACGGCAGGATCGGCACGCTCATCCAGAACACGAGCTGCACGACGACGGTCACCAGCAGCACAGGACGCAGGCCCCGCCCGTCGATCATGCGGCCGAGCAGCGGCCCGCCCAGTGCCAGTCCGGCGGTCAGAGCCGCGGCGACACCACCGGCCGCGGTGTAGCTCATGTCCAGGCCCAGAACGACGTACATCGTCAGAGCCATCACGTCAGCAGTGATCGCGGTACGGGCGAGCAGCGAGATACCCAACAGCGATGCCATCCCTGGCACGCCGAGTACCTGTCGGTATCCGGTCACCTGCGTGACGCTAGGTCATCCGTCATGACATAGGAAGTGGTTAATTTGCTGGAGCTGGCATAATGAATATTTATGGCCAGGGATCTTGAAACCGCGTTGCTGCGGTCATTCGTCACCGTCGTGCGGGCCGGGAGCATCAGCCGCGCCGCGACCGCGCTCGGACACACCCAGCCCGCGCTCAGCCAGCAGGTGCGCAAGCTCGAGAGAGCTGTCGGCCGTCCGCTGCTTCACCGGTCGTCGTCCGGCGTCTCGCCGACCCGGGCGGGTGCGGAGCTCCTGCCTTACGCCGAGCGCATCCTCTCGCTCTCCGCGCAGGCACTCACCGAAACCGGGCGCGCGCTCACCGGCCGCTGCGGCGTCGGGCTGCTCGAAGATCTTGCCGCGTCCCAGCTTCCGCAGGCCCTCGCCGACCTCGCCCGGCTGCACCCGGGGGCGACCCTGGAGGTGCTCAGCTGTTCCAGGGCCGCGATGCGGGAGGCCTACGACGCGGGCCGCGTCCACCTCGTGCTCGACGAGGTGCCGGACGTTCCCGGGCCGCCGCGCTGGACGGTACGCCGCCCGCTGGACTGGGCCGTCGGCCAGGGTGTGGACGTGATGGCCGATCCGCTGCCAGTGGTGCTGTTCTCGAACGCGTGCTCGTGGCGTACGTCGGTGCTGGCAGCGCTGGAAGGTGCCGACCGGCGCTGGCGCGTGGCGTTCGAGAGCAACAGCCTGGTCGCTGTACTCGCCGCGGTACGGGCCGGGCTCGGCGTCGCAGCGCTCATGCCCACGAACCTCGAACCGGCCATGGTCTGCCACGACGCGGACGCTCTGCCCGCTCTGCCGGACGTCGAACTCGGTCTCGCACGGCACCCAGGAACCGATGGGGATCCGCTGATCGATGCCGTGGAGACCGCGCTGCGACGCATGATCTGAGCGGCCGTCACAGCAGAGACGGACTCGTCTCCGGTGGCGGTGCGGTGCGGTCGTACGCGATGTGCGCAGGTCCTGTGGGGGTCGTCGCAGGGTGGGGCGGTGGATAGGGTTGCCGCGTGCCGATTCCGCGCGAGCTGTCCACGGAAGCAGATCAGCGGCTTCGCTTCGCTCTGCTCGGCCCGCCCCAAGCGTGGCGTGGCGACGCGCCCCAGGAGCTCGGGCCGGTTCGCGAACAGGCTCTCCTGGTCGCTCTGCTGCTTCGGCCGGGCAGGACGGTCAGCCCGCAGCAACTCCTCGACGGGGTGTGGGGTACGGAGCCCCCCGGCACGGGCACCAGAGTGATCCCGGTCTATGTGCACCGATTACGACGAAGACTGGATGCTCACGGAGAGAACCCGGCCCTTTCCGTGATCGACACCGTTCGCGGCGGCTACCGCTTCGCTCCGAGCAGCGCGTGTGTGGACGTCGCACGGTGGGAGGAGACCGCCGCCGAAGGGCGTGCGGCGAGGGATTCCGGGGATCTGGACGCCGCGGTGGACGCGTGGTCCCGCGCATTGGGCCTGTTCCACGGCGAGCCCCTGGCGGGAATCCCAGGACCCTTCGCGGAAGGCGAGCGGCTGCGGCTGGCGGAGCAGCGGCTCTTGTCGGTGCAGGACAAGGTGGACTGCCAGCTCCGTTCCGGACGGCACGCCGAGGCCGTGGGGGAGCTGTTCTCCCTGACCACGGCCCACCCCTGCAACGAGGCGCTGGCCACGTTGCTCATGCGCGCCCTCTACGCCGCCGGCCGGCAGGCCGACGCGCTGGACGTCTACGCCGCGGTGCGCCACCGCCTGGTGGACGAGCAAGGGGTGGAGCCCGGCGCCGGACTCCGGCGCGTACACGCGGCAGTCCTCCGGGGCGACGACGCTTCCCTGCTCGACGAGAACGCGGTACGGCAAGGGCAGCCGACCGGACGCGGGACTCAACGGCCGGCCGCGCCTCTGCGTCAGGACCACGCTCGCCGGCGCCGTCAAGGGCGGGATGAACTGCCCGTCGAAACAGCCGACTTCACGGGCCGGGACCGGCAGCATCAAATTCTCGTCGCGCCCGCCGACACCCGGGACGTCACGGTCCGGGCGGTGGACGGCATGGCCGGAGTCGGGAAAACCGCCCTGGTGGTGCGCGCGGCGCGAGCCCTGCGGAACCGGTACCCCGACGGCTGCCTCTTCGTCGAGCTGCACGCGCACCGCGAGGACCGTGAGCCGGCGGCGCAGCAACGCGTGCTACGCCGGCTGCTGCGGGCCGTGGGCGCCGACGAGGGGGAGGGCTCCGAGGACCTGGACGAGCTGGCAGCGTCGTGGCGGGCGGCGACCGCTTCCCTTCGGCTGCTCCTCGTACTCGACGACGCCTCCCGCGCCGACCAGGTGCGCCCCCTGCTGCCCGCCGGCCGCGGCACCCTGGTCATGGTGACGAGCCGCCGGCGCCTGACAGGGCTGGACGTGGACCGCAGGGTCTCGCTGTCCCCTCTCGGCATCGACGAGGCGACGGGGCTCCTGACCCGGATCGTCCGCGGTGCGGAAGGCCGCGACGGGTCCGGCCTTGCGGGCGGGTCCGACAGCGAGGACGGGGCCGATCACGAGCGTGCGGCCGTACGCGAACTGGCCACGCTGTGCGGCCGGCTTCCGCTGGCGTTGCGCATCGTCGGGGCACGGATACAGGACCGCCCGTCGTGGGCGGTGGAGGCCCTGGCGGCGCGGTTGACCGACGGCGAACGCCGGCTCGACGAACTGGCGGTGGAGGACCGCAGCGTCGAAGCCGCGTTCCGGATCTCCTACGGTCAGCTTCCGGCCGGTGAGCAGCGTGCATTCCGTGCCCTGGGACTGTCGCCCACCATACGGCTGGACCGGCTGACCCTGGCCGCCCTTCTCGGCTGTACGCCGCCCGACGCCGAGCGCGCCCTGGAGAGCCTGGCCGACGCGAGCCTGGTGCAGCGGGTGACGGCCGACCGCTATCGCATGCACGACTTGGTGGCGGACTACGCGCGGCGCGTGGCCACCGCGTCGCCCGACGAGGCCGCGACAGCCCGGGAGGGTGTGTTCCGGCTGTACGTGGCCGCCGCCCGCTGCGCCAGCGACTGGGGCACTTCGTCCTGCCCGACCGGCCCGCAGGGCACAGGACCCTTCGCGGACTGGGAGGAGGCCACGATCTGGCTGAACGACGCGGGCGGTGAACTGGTCGACGTGATCGGTCAGGCGGTGGCCGTGGGGCGGCTGGACGAGGCCTGCTGGATCGCCGAGGGCCTGGTCGACTACCTCACCAGACAGGGCCGGTTCCACGAGTGCCGAACCTCGCTGGAGATGCTGCTGCCGATGCTCGGTCGGGCCACCGACCGGCGGATGGACTCCGCGCTGCGCACGGGCCTGGGCATCCTGTACGGGGTCCAGGGCCGTTACCGGCAGGCCGGCACCTGGTTCACGGAAGCGCTGGACATCAGCCGCCGGGCCGATGACCCCCATGAGCAGGCCAGGGCCGCTGCCGGTCTCGGAACGTTCGCCAATCTGGAGGGGCGGATCGCCGAGTCCATGACCCATTTCGCCGAAGTCCTGCGACTCGCGGGCGGGTTGACACACGACCACTGGCTCACGGGTTCGATCATGACTCGCGCCGGCGACGTGCACCACCAGCTCGGAGAGCACGACAAGGCACACGACCGCTACCTGAAGGCGATCGCCCTGGCCGAGAAGGCGGGCAGCCCCAGACTCCTGGGCAAGACCCTCCTCCGCCTCGGCGGTCTCCAACTCGACCTCGGGCGGCCCGCCGAGGCCGTCGGCACCCTCGGGAAGGCCGAGGACCTGGCCAGGCGCCTCGGTGATGTTCCCCTGTACTCCGCCGTCCTCGACAGGCTGTCCACGGCCGAGGCGGCCATGGGCAATTCGGGGGCGGCCGCCGAACTCCGCCTCCGGTCACGCGCAGTCCTGGACGAGGAGACCGGCACCGCCCGGGAGATCCGGATACGGCACCGGCTGACCTGGCACGACGCCGTGGCCGAAGACCTGTCCGCGTCCCGCGACTTCTTCGAACGGGGCACCGCGCTCCCCGACACCGACGCCACCCGGGCGAGAATCTCCCGCGCGCTGGACGACCTCGGCGGCCGGCGGCCGCGACGCCGGCCGGACGACGACGAGTACGAGTCATAGCGTCCGGGCGGGGCGGCGCGAAGTGGAGCGGGGCGGAGTGGAGCGGGCCCGGCCCGGACGGAGCGTGGTCCGGCCGGGCCTGTTCCCCCTGCCCCGCTGCCTCTCCGCCCCCGTTCCGTCAGGTGACTACACGGGATCGCCGTTCGCGTTCAGCCACCGGACGCCGTGCTGGCCGGTTCGGGTGAGGTTCTTGGGGATGACGGCTTCCGGATACTTCGGGTGCAGGTTGAAGTAGCCGGGCGCGTTCGTGACGGACCGCAGATCGCACACCGGGTCTCCGACGATGCAGTACCGCGTGACCGGGATTCCGTTGAACTCCGCCGGGCCGGCGCCGGGGGAGGTGGCCACCCCGGGGATGCCCAGCCCCTTGGGGAGGTGAGCCCCCAGACCGGTGTCGGGCTGCATCGGGTCGGCGTACAGCACGCCGTCGACCTGGGAGAGCGGGATGCCGGTGCCGCCGCTCGCGATCTGCTGGAGCACCTCGTCCGCCGCCTGGGCGCCCTGGGAGTAACCGGTGATCGTGATCCGGGCGTCGGGATGCGCCTTGTGGGTGTCCTTCGCCGCCTGCAGCCCTCTCTCGACGCCCAGTCGCACGCTGGCGTCGTAGGTCGGTGCGGTGAGGGCTTCAGGGTTGACCTTCGCGGGCGGCTCGACGAGTCCGCCGGTGGGGCCGATGATCGGGCCGGCGCTTGCCGGGTAGCACACCTTGATCGCTGAGGAGCCGAGGCCGAGAGCCTTGTTCGCGGTGTCGTACGAGGTGTTGGTGGTGGGACAACCGTCCTGGTCCACCGTGGGACCGGTGCCGCCGATTTCGATGTAGTAGTGCTCCGCGCCGGCCGCGTACGCAGCGGACGGGAAGGCGACGGCGGTTCCGGCGGCCAGCACCGCCGCCAGGGCGGCAGCGCGGACAGACCGTGCCACCTTGCTCGTTTTCGCCATTGAGTGAAGTCCCCCTCGGGTAGTGAACGTGCCGGGCAAGCAACGCAGCTGACGCTAGCCACCGGTGATCACATCCCGTTGACATGTCGATGACTGCGCAGGTGGTACGGCTGTTGCGCGCGTATGCCGCGCCGAGCGGGAGACATCTGCACCGGCGCGCGGACGGGGACGCCGCTCGTGCCGCTCCGTGCCGCGAGCAGGTCGACCACGGTCAGAAGCGGGTGTGACGGCCTGGCCGGGGTGGTGGCGGCAGGAGGCGTGCGGCTTCGTGCCGCCATTGGACGACGGCCACCAGCCGGTCGACGCGGACCAGTTGGCGGGCGACGCCGGCCCCTGCGGCCCGCTGCCCGGCCCCGCCTGGCGCAGCACGGCGACGGCCTTCGACGCCGGGCCTGCCACTGCTCACGGCCAACTCCCCGGTGCAGCAAGCCGGATGACGCCGGGAGATCCCCGTGAACAGCCGATGTGCGAGGACCGCCCGATCCGGCGTGATCGCCACACCGGGATCACGCCACCCACCGGCATGGTCGGCCCGCTCGCCGTCACGCACCGACTCGTAACCCTCGGCGACAGCGCCACCCGTCGTTCGTCTCGCGCCCCTTGGAGCGCGACATCGGCCGCACTGACCGGTGGTCATGTGCTCCTAGCGGCGAAGGAGAGGAACGGGCGGGTCGGGAAGACGCCCGATACGCCGACCGTGGCGGTCAGGCCGCAGGGCTTCGAACGTGATGGACTGAGTGCAGAGCGTCACCACCCGTTCCGGATCTTCTGCAGTTGAAATGCCCGGAGCTGCATCCGAACGGCGCATCCGAACGGAATGAGCCGGAACCTCAAGCCGATCGAACGCGACGAGAGGAAGTGCGATGCGCCGTAGCGGAGCTGAGGCACTCCCCTTCACGGGTGGCCTGCACGGGCCGGGTGCCGGGCACGAGCACCCGGAAGTCCGGCCGCATCCGACCGGTCACCGGGCACGGAAGCCGCAATGCAGTCATCCGGCTGAGGACGAATGGGCCTTCGTCGACGCCGATGTCCCCGCAGCCGTGGGACGCATGCTGGACCGGCTCCTGCGCGAGCGGCTCGACGAGGCCGGAGCTATCGACGCCACTTTCGCCGAGGACGTGGCCGGACGCGTCGCCCGCTTCACCCAGGGCGGCGGCAAGCGCACACGCTCGCAGTTCCTCTGGTGGGGACTGAGGGGTTGCGGACGGGGGTTGACCGCCGAACAGTCCGAGGCGGCACTGCGTCTGGCGGCAGGGCTCGAACTCATCCAGACGTGCGCTCTGGTGCATGACGACGTGATGGACGGCTCGTCACTCCGCCGGGGCCACGCCGCAGTACACACGGACCTCGACACCCAGTACGGGGGGAGGGAGACCGGCAGCCCGCACGAGTCGTTCGGCAGGGCCGCCGCAATCCTCGTCGGTGACCTCGCCCTGGCCTGGGCCGATGACGTGGTGGCGGCGACGCATCTGAGCCCGGGTACGGCTCGGACCGTGCGCGGCATCTGGGAGGCCATGCGGACCGAGATGGTCGCCGGCCAGTACCTCGACCTGCAAGGACAGGTGACCGGGTGCCGTTCGACAGCCGTGGCCGAACGCGTCGCCTCCCTCAAGAGCGCCCTGTACTCGGTGGAGCGGCCACTGGCATTCGGCGCGGCCCTCGCCGGAGCGGGTGAGCGAACCACTCGCGCACTGTGCTCCGCGGGCCGCTGTGCCGGTATCGCCTTTCAGCTCCGCGACGACCTCTTCGGAGTGTTCGGCGATCCCCGCCTCACGGGAAAGCCCTCCGGCGACGACGTCCGCAAAGGCAAGGTCACTTACCTCGTCGCGGTAGCCCGAGCACGCGCCGCGGCAACGGGAAAGGACGACGCGCTCGCCCTCCTGGACACCGCTGTCGGCGACAGCGGACTGACAGAGGGGGACTTGGACCGTGTGCGCAGCGCACTGGTGGCGACCGGAGCCCGAAGCATCGTCGAGGACAAGATCCAGCAGGTACTCGAGCAGAGTGTCCGGCACCTCCGCAGTGCTGCGCTCACCCCGCACGCCGAGAAGCAGCTGCTCGAACTCTTCGGCACGGTTGCCGGCGTACCTCTCCACGCGGCGCCCCCCGGCCGGGCGGCGGGCGGACCCGTTGCCGGACGTGAAGGCGACGACCCGGAGCCGCTCGCCCCGGAACCGCTCGGCCTTCCCGTTGACGGGAGGAACCGATGAAGACCCTGGAGGGACCCACCGACCATGTCGTGGTCGTCGGGGCCGGGCTCGCCGGCCTCTCCGCCGCGCTGCATCTGCTGGGTGCCGGGCGAAGGGTGACCCTGGTCGAGCGGGACGAACAGCCGGGCGGCCGGTCCGGGCTGCTCGAACAGAAGGGCTACCGGATGGATACCGGGCCCACGGTGCTGACCATGCCCGACATCGCGGAGGAAGCGTTCGCCGCGGTCGGTGACAGGCTCAGCGACCGCATGGAACTCATTCCGCTGCATCCCGCCTACCGGGCGCAGTTCGCCGACGGCAGCAGGCTCGACGTCCACACCTCCGCCCAGGCGATGGAAGCCGAGATCGAAAGCTTCGCCGGCGCCGGAGAGGCACTGGGCTACCGGCAGCTGAGGAGGTGGCTGGAACGTCTCTACAAGGTCCAGATGCGCCGGTTCATCGACACCAACTTCGACTCTCCGCTACAACTCCTGACACCTGATCTGGCCCGGCTCGCGGCGCTCGGCGGCTTCGGCCGCCTGGACACCCGCGTCGGCCGGTTCATCTCCGACGAACGGCTGCGACGCGTCTTCTCCTTCCAGGCCCTGTACGCGGGAGTGCCGCCGGCCCGGGCCCTGGCCGCGTACGCGGTCATCGCCTACATGGACACCGTCGCCGGCGTCTACTTCCCGCGAGGCGGGATGCACGCCCTGCCGCGGACCATGGCGGACGCCGCCTCGGACGCCGGAGCCGAATTCCGCTTCGGCCACGAGGTGACCCGGCTGGAGCGCTCGGGCGACCGCGTCACGGCCGTCATCACCGATCAGGGGCGCATCCCCTGCGACGCCGTCGTGCTCACCCCTGATCTGCCCGTCGCCTACCGCCTGCTCACGCACCGGCCGCGCCGTGCCCTCCCGCTCCGGCACTCCCCTTCGGCCGTGATCCTTCACGTCGGCACGAACCGCACCTGGCCGGAACTGGCCCATCACACCATCTCGTTCGGCTCTGCCTGGAAGGGCACATTCCACGAGCTGACCCGCGCTGGAACCCTGATGTCCGATCCCTCGCTGCTCATCACCCGCCCCACGGCGACCGACCCCGGCCTGGCACCGCCCGGCCGGCACCTGCACTACGTCCTGGCGCCCTGCCCCAACACCGACATCGGCCCCAGCGCACGGGAGTGGGCGGACCTCGCGCCCCGATACCGCCACAGCATCCTCACCGAGCTCGAACGGCGAGGTCTCGAAGGGATCGGATCCGCCATCGAGGAGGAGTGCCTGGTGACACCCGCGGACTGGACCGCTCAAGGACACGCCGCCGGCACTCCCTTCTCCACAGCCCACACCTTCGCCCAGACCGGTCCCTTCCGCCCCCGCAACCTCGTGCGCGGTACCCGGAACGCCGTACTGGCCGGCTGTGGGACCACACCGGGCGTGGGCGTGCCGACGGTCCTCATCTCGGGGAAACTCGCCGCGGCACGTGTCACCGGCTGGAAGCGCCCTTCGTCCGTACCGTCCAGGACACGGCGCAACGTCACGAAGGCCGCGTCGGCATGACCGTCCGTGAGCTCGACGCCGCGGGCATCAACGACCCCGCCCTGCGCGCCGCCTACACCCACTGCCGGCTGCTGAACGCCCGCCACGGAAAGACGTACTTCCTGGCCACCCGGCTCCTGCCGGTCGAGCGCAGACCGGCCGTGCATGCTCTGTACGGCTTCGCACGGTGGGCGGACGACATCGTCGACGACATGGACACCTCCGCCACACCGGACGAACGGGCCGCGGTCCTGCACCGACTTCAGGAACAACTTCATGCCGGGGTGCGCGAAGGGGCCAGCACGGAACCGGTGGTCGCCGCTGTCGTCGACACGGCGGCCCGGTACGACATCGATCCTCAGCACTTCACCGACTTCATGACGTCGATGCGCCAGGACCTGGTCGTCACCGAGTACGCGGACTACCCCGCTCTCCGCCGCTACATGCACGGATCCGCCGCCGTCATCGGCCTGCAGATGGTGCCGGTGCTCGGCACCGTCGTATCCCGCGAGGAAGCCGAGCCGCACGCGGCCGCGCTCGGGGTGGCCTTCCAGCTGACCAACTTCCTGCGCGACGTCGGAGAGGACCTCGACCGCGGCCGGATCTACCTGCCGTCCGATCTGCTGTCCGCCCACGGCGTCGACCGCGAACTCCTCCAATGGAGCCGCAGCACGGGGGTCCGCGACCGGCGGATCACATCCGCCCTGCGGGCAGCCGCCTCGCTCACGCGCGGCGTGTACCGCGAGGCAGTACCGGGCGTGCACATGCTCGAGCCCGTTTCCCGCCCGTGCATCCGCACCGCGCTCGTGCTGTACGGCGCCATCCTCGACGCGATCGACGACGACGGATACTCCGTGCTGCACCGCCGGGCGGTCGTCCCCCGCCGCCGCCGGGGCGCCGTCGCCTGCGACGGTCTGATCAGGCTGGCCGCCGCCCGGATGCGACGCGGCGTCCCCGACCCGGCGGCGACGCCGGCGCGGACGCGCACGTACCCCGTCCCGCACAGGTACGCGAACACCCGCGTCCGGCGTTCCGGGAAGGAGAGAGTATGAACCCCGGCCGATCCGCCGATCCAGGACGCTATCCGCTGCGGCTCCGCCGGCGCCCCCTCCCCTGGGACCGCCAGCGTCCGACTTGGCGCGATGCGAAGCCCCGCATCATCGCCGAGGCACTCAAGCGGTCACAGACCCGCCCTTCCGGCAACTGGTACGTGCTCGGCGCCACCCGCGAGATCAGGCCCGGCCGCCCGCTGGGCCGAACGGTCGCCGGCACCGAAGTGGTCGCCTGGCGCGACGCCACCGGGCGCCTGCGTGCGGGTCCGGGAGCCTGTCCGCATCTCGGTGCGCCGCTCAAGGACAGCCCGGTTCGCTGCGGCGCCCTCATCTGCCACTGGCACGGCCTCGCGCTCGACGGCGACGCCACAGCGGGCTGGGAACCCTTTCCCGCGTTCGACGACGGGGTGCTGGCCTGGGTGCGGCTCGACGAGGCCGGCGGCGAACAGCCTCTGGAGAGGCCCGTCGTCCCCGAACGTCCGCACCGTGACCGGCACATGGCGGCGGTCTGCACGGTCACGGGACGCTGTGAACCCGAAGACGTGATCGCCAATCGCCTCGACCCCTGGCACGGCGCGTGGCTCCACCCCTATTCCTTCGTCGATCTCACCGTCGTCGGCCGGCCGGGTGACGACTCGTCGAGCACCGCACCGGACGACGACTCCTTCGCCGTGGACGTCTCCTTCAAGGTGGCCGGCCGCGCCGTGGTACCGGTGCGGGCCGTCTTCACGGCCCCCGGACCGCGCACCGTCGTCATGCGCATCACCCACGGCGAGGGCGCGGGCTCCGTCGTCGAGACGCATGCGACGCCGCTGGGAACGGATGACGGCGGACGGCCGCGCACCGCTGTCGTCGAGGCTGTGGTCGCCTCGTCCGAGCGGCGCGGATTCGCGGTCGCCAAAGCCGCGGCTCCGGTGCTCCGCCCCCTCATGCAGGCGGCGGCCGGGCGCCTGTGGCGGGACGACATCGCCTACGCGGAGAGGCGGTGGGCGCTGCGCAGCACAGGGCGCTTCCCCGGCTGACGTGCTGTCAGGAGGGGACCAGGCGGTTCAGGGCACGCAGCGGCAGCACCCTTCCTCTGTCCGGCACGGTCCAGAGTGTCTGCCCGCGTACGCCCCACCGTTCGAGCAGGGCGTTCGCCGCCAGGAAGCCCGTCGTCGCCGCCCGCTCCATCAGCGCGACGGGGAGATCCGTACGCACCAGGTCGCCCGCGACCGTCACGGACGGGTCGGAAGTGCGGACGGTGGGCCTTTCGAGGTAACCGCCCACGGGGAACAGCGGGCAGTCGGCCCGCCACTCGTGCCGTTCGTCGACGGTCTTCGCATCACGTGTCTCCGGGTAGACGCGGTGCAACTGGGTCAGGAGTTCTTCTTGTTCAGCCTTCCGGTCGGTTCCCTGGTCGACCGCGTACGCGTGCAGCTCCAGCACCGAGCCGCCGGTACGGGCGGACCAGCGAGCAGCTTCGCCCTCCCAGCGTTCCAGGACGCTGACGTTGTCCAGCGAGCCGTATCCGCTCGTTCCCAGGAACCCCGGGCGGTCAGGATCCACCCTGCGGTCCAGCCAGAGCCGCGTGACGAGGAAGGGCGGCGCGGTGCGCAGCCGCAGCACGCGTGCCCGCCACTCCTCGTCGGCCAGCTTCGGCGACTGCGCGACGACGTGCCGCAGGCCGCCGGTGTCCAGGGCCAGAACGACACCGTCGTGGTGCTCCGCGGATTCCCGCGTGATGACGTACGAGCCTCCCCGAGCCGCCGGCTGCACGCTCTCGACGGTCCGTCCCGTACGGATGTCGGCACCATGGGCGGCCAGATAGCGGGCGAGGGGCTCCCACAGCGCGGCGGGGAACGGTTCGTCCGGCACGTCGAACAGCAGGCCTTCGCTGGACCCCAGGAAGTAGATGTGGAACATCAGGGCCAGCTCCGCCGCGGACAGCTGCCGGGGATCGGCGAAGAAGCTGCGCGAGAACACCTCGAACGCCAGATGGCGGGCGGCCTCCGGGAACCGGATCTGCGACAGCAGGTCCCATGCGCTGACGGTGTCCAGCCGCTCGTAGACGTCCGGCACCCGTACGTCGAACATCGGGAGCGCCGCACGGGGCCGCATCCTCGCCAGGTCTCTCCAACCGAAGCTGGGGCTGAGCGCCACGAATCCGAGTGCGCTCCACGGAGGCGTACGCGGCACCCGCGCGAAGCCGTCCCGGAAACCCCTGCTGTGCTGGAGCGGATAGTCCGGCAGGCCGGTGAGCATGCTCAGCTGCGGATCGACGCGGCGCAGCAGGCCGCGCAGGTTGTAGTACTGGCGGAAGAAGGCGTGGAACCCACGGCTCATGGTCACGGCGGAGCCGTCGGCGAGCTCCACGGGCCAGCCCCGCAGCCGGCCTCCGAGTCGGAGCTCCCGCTCGTAGACGGTGACCCTGACGCCTCGCTCGGCGAGCGCGGTCGCCGCGGCAAGGCCCGCGATACCGCCACCGATCACGGCTGCCGTGGGCGCCGCGCCCGTGATGCGGGGCGTGCCCGTGTGCCCTGGCAGCACCCGGGCACGCCGGTCACGGCCCCGGCGGTGCGAACCGCCCGTGCCCCGGCCGGCTTCGGGACGGCTCACGGCTTGGTCTCCTTCGCGGCGGGTTCGGCTGCGGCGGGGGAGGCTGCGGCTGGGGCTGCGGCTGGGGCTGCGGCTGGGGCTGGGGCTGGGGCTGGGGAGGCGACCGCGGAAGCGACCACCGTGTGCACGATCCCCGTCTGCCAGCCCGGCATCGGCAGGACGCGCACGCGCGCGAATCCTGCTCGCCGCACGCGTTCGCCCAGCTCGCCGGCCGTATCGAAGTCCACGACACTGCGGTGGAGGTGCCGGTAGAGACGGCCGTCGCCGGCCAGGGTGCCGACGGGCCGCACCACCCCGTTGCAGACGGCGGACCACACGGCACGGTCGACCCGGCGACCGCTGAGCGCGTACTCGTGCACGGCCAGGCGGCCTTCAGCGGTGAGAAGGCCGCGTACCGCACCGAGCACCGCGTCAGGGTCCTCGAGATTGCGGAACAGGTACGCGGCCAGGACCGCGTCGAACGGCCCTTCCACACCCGCCTGCGCAAGCTGCTCCGCGGTCGCGCGGACGAACGTGACACCGGCCGGCCAGCGCTTTGCCGCGGCCCTTTCCAGCATTCCGTCCGAGGCGTCCACAGCGACGATCTCCGCCAGCGGTGCCACGTGCACGAGAGCCGCCGTGGACGCGCCGGTGCCGCATCCCAGATCCAGCACTCGCAGCCCGGCGCCCCCGCCAGGCAGCCGCAGCCGGCGCGCGGACCGCCGCAGGTGCGCGTGGTAGCCGGGGTTGACGGCCACGAGGCCGTCGTAGGTGCGGGCAGCGTGGTCGAACGCGGCGGCCAGTGCCTCGTCCCGCAGTACGGACATCGTGTCGTCTCCTTCGTTCAATGCCGGAAGCCAACTGCCGGAAGCCAACTGCCGGAAGCCAGGGCCGGAAGCCAGTAACCGGAGTCCGGCTCGCCTCACCTGGCGGTGCTGCGTACCGGGCGGTGATCACGCCTCGGCAGCCACGGCAGTTCGGCGGCCGTGCGGAGCATGGGACCCACGGGTGTGCGCAGACCGATCGCGAAGTCCTCGCGCCACCGGGTGCCTCCGTCGAGGAACCGCAGCAGGCGCTCCATCGGCACCCGCCGGAACAGGTCGGTGAAGAACCGCGCTCCGTCGACCCGCCCGGTGTCGAGAGCGCGCAGCAGTATCGCGTCCATGGCAAGGGAGCGAACCGAGTGGACCGGTGGAGGCAACGGCGTTCTGCCCCGGTGGCAGGCGGCCGCCACGGCCCGGGTCTGCCGCTGGATGCCGGTGAACGTGTAGCCGGTGGAGGGGCGCGTCGCTCCACCGGCGGTTCCGATACGGAAGACCGACCGGCCCGCCCGGCGGGGAAAGCGGGCATCCGTCATGGGGATCACGCCCTGTTCGGCGCGGGTCACCTCGAACCGGTCCAGGCCGAGCACGTTCGTCACGTACGTGGTCAGAGCCTGTTCGTACCCGTCCTCGCTGAGGACGGTCGGTGAGAACTCGGTGTATTCGACGAGCGCTTCGGACGGGCTCGTCGGCAGCACGTAGGCGAAGGAGAGGCCGTGTGCGGGCTGCGGCGTCCGGAAGTCCATGAGGTCCGCCACGTGGACGTCGAAGAATGGCCGGTCGGCGCGGAGGAACCAGCCCCGGAAGTGCTGCAGCAAGGCGGTACGGCCGGGCGGCAGCTTCCGCGGCGGGCGGGAGTCGAAGACCCATCTGGCCCGCAGCGTCAGCGACTTGCCCTGCGCGGTCACCCCACGGACTTCGCCCCCGTGAGCCAGGTCGATGACGTCACCGACCTCCGCCTCGACGCGGCGCAGCTGGGGCACCCGGTCGAGACGCTCATGCACCATCGCCTCGAAGGAGCTGGAGCGCAGCATCTTGTACCGCAGTGGTGAGGGGGACCCCGTCACGGCTGTTCCGTCCGCGGCGCGCACGCGCAGCGTGTCCCACACGGCGGACGTGGCCGCGTCGAATTCGCCGCCCGCTCGCTCCCAGAAGCACCATGTCCTCTCCGGCGGCCTCACCGGCCCCGGTGGTGCGTCGATCAGGGCCACGGAAGGGGAAGCAAGACCGGGGCGGGCGGCGCACAGCCGGTAGGCGAGGGAGAGGCCGGCGGCTCCCGCGCCCACGATGGCAATGTCCGTGTCGTACATGAAGCTCCCTGTCTCTCCGCCCGGTCAGCCAGGATTCCGTACCGGGGGACTCCCGTCGTGGACCGACGTGGAGGGCCGCCGCGGCGATCCGGCCGCCGCGGTACGTCGTCCACCCAGTGCTGATCCGGGTGCGTGCGGAAAGAGTGTCGACGGTCTTCCGGCGCGTGATGCCGGCGAGCCACGCAGGAAGCGGCCCCCTCTCCCGACTGGCCGCCTGGGACGAAGAGATGATGCCCGCCCTGAACTCGGTCTCCTCGGAGTGCCGCAGAGGCGAAGAGGAACGGGCTCAGCCCGGGGCGCCGGAGCTCCCCCCTTCGAGCACCCCCCGCAACTCATGGAGACGGACCGCCAAGTGGAGGCGCAGTGCGGCGTCCGGGGAGCGCCAGTCGCCGCCGAGCAGCGACCCGATCCGGTCCAGGCGCTTCAGCAGGGTGTTCATGTGCACGTGCAGAGAGCGGGCGGTCCGGCTCAGGTTCCCCGAGTGGGCGAAGTAGGCGGATGCCGTGGTCACGAGGTCGGTGGAGCGTCGGCGGTCGTACTCCAGTAGCGGGCCGAGGACGTCGGTGAGGAACCGGTCGAGGTCGTGCGAGCGTTCGGGGTCGAAGACGAGCGCGTACATCGCGTACTGCTGTGTGGTCGAGCCACGGTCGGTCTCTCCCAGAGAGCGCATCACCTCCAGGCAGCGCCGTGCCAGGGTGAACGAGCGGGAACGTTCGTGCCCCGAGATGCGATCGGCGACCACGAGCGCCGGTGCGCCGAGCGTGTGGCGCAGCCGGTGATGAAGGGCGCTTGCCGCCTCCTGCACATCGTCGGCGCGCAGCAGCATCGTGGCCCGTCCGAGATACTCGCCGGCCAGTCCCGACCACTCGGGCGAGACGGCGTGCAGCTGACGCACCACGTGGCTCGTGGACTTCCCCGGGCAGTCGGCCACGACGAGCACGTCGAGGCGATCGACGTCGACCCCGCGGGCGAGTGCTCTGTCGCGCTGAGCAGGGTGGACCGGTGGACGTGACAGCAGTTCCGTGAGCAGCTCGCCGCAGACCCGCTCCTCTGCTTCGACGCGGGCATCACGCATGAGGATCAACAGGCCCATGATCTGGGCCGAACGCTCGAGCATGCGGATGTCCGGCGGCTCCGGCGCGGTATGACGCGTCAGGGACAGCGAACCGAGATGACTGCCGCCCGCCTGGATGACCGCCACGCTGTGGACGGCCCCGTCCTCCCCCTCCGCGGTGGCGCACCGCCCGGTCCTTCGCGCCGCCTCGAGCAGCTCCCGGGCCGGTTCCCGGCCGCTGTCCGCAGCGTCTCCCCCGGAGGAGCGGCTCGCGACGACTGTGTCGTCGCGGTCCAGGATGGTCACCATCCCCCGCAGGTGCTCGACCAGAACCTGCGCGAGGTCTCCGGGCCCGCCGCCGGTCAGCACTACGTGAGTGAGCGCTTCGTGAACGGCCGCGGCCCGCTCCATCGTGGTGACCTGGTCCTCGATCGTGCGGTACGCCTCCTGGAGCCGCTGCACCGAGATGCGGCTCTCCTCGTAGAGCCGCGCGTTGTTGAGGGCGATCGCGGCGTGGTCGGCGAAGGCGCTGAAGAGAGCGACCTCATCGTTCTCGAAGGGCCGTTCGGTGCGGTCGGCGGCGAAGAGCACCCCGACCGCCCGCTCACCCACCAGGAGCGGCACGCCGAGCAGGGCCATGAGCCCCTCACCGGCCACGAGCAGGTCGAAGGCGGAATTGTGTCTGAGGGCGCGGGCCTCACGGTAGTTGCTGACCCAGTACGGGGCTCTGGACTCGATCACACGCCCGCCCAGACCGTCCCCCGGCGGCATGCGCGCCGACGAGAACTCCGGCGAGATGGTGCCCGCCGAGGCGCTGAGGGCGAGGTTTCCCTCCGCGTCCAGGAGTGACAGGTAGGCGAAGTCGCTGCCGATCAGCTCGTGGGCGTGTCTGACGATCGAGGGCAGGACCTCGTCGACCTTGCCGAGCGCCGCCAGAGAACGGGTCGTCGCGTACAGGCTGCTGAGCTCGCGCTCTCGCCGCAGCCGGTAGGAGGCCAGTTCGTCGTTGTCCGTGCGGGCGGACCCGGACGCTCCCTGCCTGCCGGATTCCATGCGTGCCATCGATACCCCTACGGAGAAGCAGGGTGGAGGTTTCATACACCTTGCTGTCGCCAGGAGTGTATTTGCTTTGCATCCTATGGAGCGCCTGGGCGGCTCTAGTCTCCCTCCACGTCACTCGGTCGTGACGCACATCGCAAGTAGCAGGTCACACAGGCTGTGACGAGCTCAGGGGAGAGGGCGGGCCAGGTGGAGTTCGATTCCCGCGGCGAGGCCGCGAGCGTCACCGGCGCCGGAGGCGGACTCGGGCGGTCCCACGCCCTTTCTCCGGCCGCCCGCGCAGCGCGCGGAGCCGTCGACGACCCGGGCACGGCCCTGCCGGGTGTGCTCACCGAGGCGAGCCCGGCCGCTTCCCGCCGTTCGGCGCGCCGCCCGACCCGTGCCGGTAGTGAGCCGGCCCACGCCGGCGGGGCCCACTGAATACCCGGAGAGGCCGGTCAGCCGACGCCCGCCCATCGTCTTCGTCCCAACCCCTAGGGGAATCGCATGACTTCATCCGCGCAGACGCACGCCCACGGCGGCGGCTCTGCTCCCGCCCCGACGGCCGAGCGCCGTACCTCCTGGAAGCTGCTCACAGCCGGGCTGATCGGCAGCTCGATG
Organism: Streptomyces sp. CNZ301; assembly: GCF_004217425.1. NCBI lineage: Bacteria > Bacillati > Actinomycetota > Actinomycetes > Kitasatosporales > Streptomycetaceae > Streptomyces > Streptomyces sp. CNZ301. The sequence continues at coordinate 4,586,740 of NZ_SHLG01000001.1, read as the reverse complement.
GAGTGGTACGACTTCTTCCTGTACGGCATGGCGGCGGCGCTGGCCTTCCCGCACGTCTTCTTTCCCGACTCCTCCCCCCTCATGGGCACGTTGCTGTCCTTCAGCACGTTCTGGGCCGGTTTCGTGGCCCGGCCCCTCGGCGGCCTTCTCGCCGGTCACTTCGGTGACAAGTACGGCCGCAAGCCCACCGTCGTGGCCTGCCTCGTCGGAATGACGGCCGCGACCTTCCTCATCGGCTGCCTGCCGAGCGCCGCAAGCGTCGGCGTACTCGCTCCGATCCTGCTGGTGGCGCTGCGCTTCATCCAGGGGCTCGCGGCGGGGGGCCAGTGGGGCGGAATCGCGCTCCTCCTCACGGAGTCGGCCACTCCGAAACGCCGCGGGTTCGCAGGCACGTTCGGCCAGACGAGCGTCCCGGTCGCGGTCATCCTCGCCAACCTGATCCTCATCGGGGCCAGCACCCTCGTGCCGGGCGATGCCTTCCTGAGCTGGGGATGGCGCATCCCCTTCCTGATCAGCGTGGTGATGTTCCCCGTGGTCCTGTACATCCAGAAGAAGGTCGAGGACACCCCCGACTTCCGGGAACTGAAGAACGAGGCGGCACGGAAGCAGCAGGCGAGCGTGGTGCGGGCACCCATCAGCGAGGCCGTGCGCCGGAACTGGCGCCTCATCCTCCTGGGCTGCGGCACCCTGTCCGCGACGAACAGCCTCTTCTACGTCAGCATCACCGGCCTGCTGAGTTACGGCACGACCACGCTCCACATGGAGCGGAACTCGATCTTGATCGTGACGATGCTGAGCTCGGCACTCATGACAGCGGTCCTTCCCTTCGCGGGCCACCTGTCGGACAAGTTCGGGCGGCGGATCCTGATCCTCGTGGGCGGATTCGGGGTAGCGGCCTGGGCCTTCCCCTACTTCGCGCTGGTGGGCACGAGGTCGGCGCCGTTGCTCTTCGTCGCGGTCGCCGTCGGATTCCTGTTCCAGGGACTCACCTACGGCCCCGCGGCCGCCTACCTCGGCGAGCTCTTCGCGCCGAACGTCCGGTACTCCGGCGCCTCCCTCGCGTACCAGCTCTCAGCCATCGTCGTCAGCGGCGGCACCCCGATCCTCATGACCGCGGTGATCGCGGAGACGGGGACGACCACGCTGGTCGCGGCCTACATCGCGCTCATGGGCGTCATCACCTTCGCCTGCGCCTGGTTCCTGCCCGAGACGAACCCGGTGGAGGTGCGCCGCGACCCCGACGCGATTCCCGGAACGCACCTCTACCGCTGACCAGTCGGCCGGCCCGGCCACTCCATGAACGACGAAGAGAGACTGCACATGTTCACTCCCGAAGTCGGTTTCCCACTCGGTGACATCCCCGGGGCTCATGCTGCGGAACGTCCGGACGCCGTCGCGGTGCGCGCGGACGACGAGGAGCTGACCTGGGGAGAGCTGTACCGGGCGAGCAGGTCCGCGGCTCTCGGCCTGAAGCTGTCCGGCGTCGAGCGAGGACGCATCGTCGCCCTGATGCTGCCGAACGGCCTGGACGTCGTGGTGGCGGCCTTCGCGTGCCTCAAGATCGGCGCCGTCCCGCAGCCGCTCTCGACCAGACTCGCGCCGGCCGAGGAGGAGGCGATCCTCGAACTGTCCGATCCCGCGGCCGTCGTCGGCCTCGAGAGCGGCGTACCCCTGGGCGGCGGGCGATTCCGGTCCATCACCGTCGCGGAGCTGCGCCGGCTCGGCGGCGCGGACGCCGACGTCCCGACGGAGATCGCCCCGTCGTGGAAGGCGCCGACCTCAGGAGGATCCACCGGCAGGCCGAAGATCATCCTCTCGGGCTCGCCGGGAACGTTCAACGCCTTCGACACGGAGGCCTGGCGCCTCAGCAGCGGTGAGCAGGCACTCGTCACGGCGCCGGTCCACCACAACGCGCCCTTCTCCACGACCATGACGGCCCTGTTCAACGGGGGCACCGTCACGCTCCTCGGCAAGTTCGACGCGGAGCGGGTACTGGCCGAGGTGGACCGGCACGCGATCACCTGGATGTACATGGTGCCGACCATGATGCGGCGCATCCTGGCGCTGCCCGAACACACCCGCGAACGCTACGACCTCTCCTCGCTGGTGTCCGTGTGGCACTGCGCGGAACCGTGCCCGCCCGCCATCAAGCAGGCGTGGATCGACTGGCTGGGGGCGGAGAGGATCTGGGAGCTCTACGCCGGGACCGAGGCCCAGGCCGGGTGCACCATCTCGGGCCCGGAATGGCTTCGGCACCGCGGCTCGGTGGGTCGCGTGACCTGGGGCGAGATCAAGGTCGTTTCACTCGACGGCACCCCGGTCACCGAGCCCGGGACCACCGGTGAGGTCTTCATGCGGGCCGTTCCGGGAAACCCGTCCACCTTCCGCTACATCGGCGCCGAGGTGGAGGAGACCGACGGGTGGTCCACCCTCGGCGACATCGGTGAGTTCGACGCGGACGGTTACCTCTACCTTCGCGACCGCCGCTCGGACATGCTGCTGGTCGGCGGTGTCAACGTCTATCCCGCCGAGATCGAGAGCGCGCTCGCCGAGCACCCTGACGTACTGTCCAGCGCGGTCATCGGACTGCCGGACGCCGACCGCGGGAACCGCGTCCACGCCATCGTCCAGATCGAAGAGGTGGGCACGATCACGGCCGAGGAGATCAGCTCCTTCCTCGCCACGAGGCTGTCGCCCCACAAGCGGCCCAGGTCGATCGAGTTCGTCGACACCCCGCTGCGCAGCGCGGCCGGCAAGCTGAGGCGTTCCGCGCTGCGAGCCCAGCGCCTGGCCGACGCGGGGCAGCCCGACTGACCGGCGGGCGCCCACCGATCCCCAGCCGGCGGGCTCACACGGTGACATGGCTGCCACGGCGTGAAGACTGCCGTGCCGGATCCGAGCCCGGAACGGGACCTCAGGCTCCCTCCCACCCCTGACGTACGGCTGCGGCTGCTGCCCGCCGGGCGGAACTCGGTGGAGGAGACCGTGACGGAGTTCGCCTCTCTCGCCTGCGGGTGACCTCCGGAGCGGTTGCAGTACAGCAAGGAAGAACGGCAATCCCGGTGACTCCGCGTGTCCCGCAGCACTTGCTCGGACCGTTGCCCGGCGGGAATGGGATCGGCCGGTGGCCGTTCCACGTTCGGGCACCACACCGGCCCGGGGGCACACCCCGGGCCGGGAGACCCGTACACCGCCTCCACGGACGCAACCCCCGCCCGGGGTGATCAGCGGCGAAGCGGTGCGGTGACCGGGGAGCCGTACTCGCCGCCCACTGCGTCCTCGACGGTCGGTTCGCGCCGGCGGGCGAAGGCCCTGCAGATCAAGAATCCGGCCGGCACGCTCAGAAGGCTCGGCGAGGTCAGCGGCCACATGCTCCAGTCCCCGTGCGGGAAGAGCGCGTGAGTGGTGCCCGAGACCAACGGTGAGAAGGAGATCAGGACCAGGTTGATCACGGTGGTCACCAGGACGCAGTACTTGATGGCAGCGGCCGGCACCGACCGCTTGCCCATGCTGAACACGAGCAGCGGCAGCAGCGTCGAGACCGTCTCCGTGTAGGTGAGCACCAGCCAGAACTGCGGGCTCACGTCGATCGTCGACGCCGAGATCAGTATGGAGACGATGCCCAGGCCCACCATGGCGACCCGGGCCCGCACCGCCCCTCGGTCGCGGGCGCTCGGTTCCACCTCGGCGCTGCCGCCGAGACCCAGGTCGTGCACGATCGACGCTGATCCGGACAGCAGCAACACGGAGGCGGAGGCGAGAATCGTGAGGAAGACGGCGCACATCATGAAGAACAGGAGCTTGCCCACGTCGCCTGCCTCGCTGCCGTCCAGGGCCATGGCGAGCAATGCCAGGTTCACACCGCCGAACGGACCCTCCTGGGCCAGCTCCTCGCGGTCGACCAGAGCGGCGATGCCGAAGCCGAGGAACAGGGCGGTGCTGACGAGGAAGCACAAAGCGGCAGCCCCCACCCCGGACGCCTTCCGGGCGCTGCGTGCGTCCGGTGATCCGGCCAGGCGTACGGCGATGTGCGGCAGGAAGGCCGCACCGAGCAGCACGCAGCCGGCGTAGCTGAGCAGGTCCAGGTGCCCGGCGACGCCCCCTCCGAAGAGGCCGCCGGTGCCGAGATATGCCCCGGTGCCCCCCTGTTGCCGCTCGGCGGCCTCCAGCAGGGTGCCGATGTCACCGTCGAAGCGCAGCAGCACCATGCCCGCCATCACCGGGGCGATCAGCAGGAACGAAGCGGCCGTGCCGATCTGGTGCAAGGTCGCGCCGCGGGCGGCACCGATCGCCGCACAGGCGAGGATCAGTCCGCCGGCCAGTACGAGCAACATCCGCCGGGAGAACGGATCGCTCAGCCCGATCAGTTGGGCGGCATGGCCGAGCGGCTGGAGTTGGGCGATGAGCAGGGGCAGGACAGCCACCAGGCACGCGGCTCCCACCCAGCGCTTGGCGGGCCCGTGCGGCAGGTGGCGGGTGACCATCTCACCGAACGTCCGGCCTCTGACTGCGGGCAGTCCGCCGGCCAGCCAGCGCCGCATCAGCACGGGAGACGCGGCCGCGCACAGAAAGAGGATCACTCCGTCGAAACCGCTGACGGCAACCGTGCCGAGCAGGTAGAGCACGGCGGCGGTGGGCATGATCTCGCTGGCGAACGCCAGGCCCGTGGGCACGGTGCCGAGTTGTTTGCCCTCGCGGAAGAATCCGTCGCCGAGGCGCAGATCCGGGCTGACCCACATCGCCAGGAACAGGCAGGCGGCTATGAACAGCATGAACAGGGACACGGCGAGGAAGCGTGGTTCGAGGAAGTCACTCATGGGCCGAACAGCCTGCTCGGTGAAGGGGGGTCATCTTGGTCGCTCCGGTGATGAGCACAGGCCTCGGGGGCTACCGCGCTCTCGGGGTTTCGGCGTGGCAGTTGACGTTACCGGAGGTGACCTGATGACCAATGAGTTCGGTTTCCCCGTCACACCGTCCTCACATGGGCTTATGAGCGTGATCGAAGACATCAGGCCTGTGTTGTGAGGATGTTACGGGCGAGATGACGGACCGGCAGGTGAGTGTGAACTTCGCTGTCATTCACGCGCGTTGACACGGCGCCGGCCGCCGACGCCGCCAAAATCCGCCCAGGCCGAGCGAGGCGCCGTCGCCGCACGTAGCACGCCCCGGGCCGCTCACAACAAGATGGGGACGTCCGACCTGGCTTGCCCCGGGCGGCCCGGAAGGATGTCGCCGCGCCCGGTCCTTATCCCTGAGCGATTCGGGACGAGGTAGATGCCGCGCTGCCGTCGGCCAGCGCCGCCTGGACGATGCGGAGGGCCTCGTCGGTGTCGATGCCTGCGCTCGCGACGACGGCGGCGTACTCGGCGGCGGCCCGGCGTGCCCGTTCGCGTCCCTGCTCGCCGGCCGCGGAGACGAACGAGCCGGCCGATCCGCGTGTTTCGATCAGCCCTGCTTCCTCCAACTCCCGGTAGGTCCGCCCGACGGTGTTGACGGCCAGACCGAGGTCGGCTGCCATGCGGCGGATGGTCGGCAGCCGGGTGCCCACGGCGAGTGTGCGGTCCTGGATCTGCCGGGCGAGCTGGGCGCGGAGCTGCTCGAACGGTGGGACGGGTGAGGCCGAGTCGATGACGATCATCGGTTCACCGGGACACCAGTGGCGTGCCGCGCCGCCGTGCCGCCAGCGCGGTCCCCACAGTGATCAGCGCCAACGTGATGGCGCCCAGCGCGACGAAGACACACCAGGCAATGATCCACCAGCGGGGCACGGTATCGAGCACCGAGGCGGCCGGCAGGCACCACACCACGGTTGGCGTGGTGACATGGCGGGCGTCCTCGACCCGCATGATGACGTCGGTGGCCAGCGAGACCTCGTCGTCGGCCACGACCGGGTGCGTCAGAACATGGCGCAGCTGGACAGCCGTACCGAACGCGACCCCGCACAGCCCGATGAGCAGGACGAGTGCCGCGTACCGCGCGGTGGAATCCAGCATGGTCAGGGCACCGATCGCCAGCACCGTCGCGCCCACGAAGGTGGCGACCGCGAACACGGCACGCGGCACGCCGAGCACGGTGCGCCAGCCGAGCCGGACCGGGTGGGCCGCCCGTCGCGGCAACGTCGCGCCGACCCGCCGGTCGGCCCGCCGCACCCGCCGGTCCAGCAGCGACTGGGCCAGCACCAAGCCCGCCACCACCGCCGTCAGGACCAGCAGCGGCCAGTGCCGGTACGGCCAGGACCCGTCAACCGCGCCGGGAGACCGGGCGACGCTGTAGACGAGGGCGACCGCGACGATGAACGCGGCCAGCAGGACACTGGAGGCCAGACGGCTGCCGCTCCGGACCGCCAGACGCGTGGCCAGCAACGGCGTCGGCCGCACGTCGGTCAGACCGTGCCCGGCCAACCACACGCGGGCCCGCTCAAGATCCGCCGGACGCACCGACCGCTCAGTCATCCCGCGACCTTCCTTCCACCACGACGAGTGCCTTCACCGTGACGAGCTCCCATGCCTTGCCCCACGGGTTGTCCCAAAGCTTGTCTCAGCATCGTGCGTCAAGCTTTGCGACAAGTCAACGGATGCGGAGCAGTCCCGCCGACCCCCTGCCGACCCTCGTTGGCCAACGGCCACCGGTACGGCGCACGACCGCGCGCCCACGGTCGCCGTCCCCCGATCACCACTCGGCGCCGGTCGGCCGATGCCTGCCGCATCGGGCGGCAGCCCGCACGCCGCGCGCAAACCGATAGCCACCGTCGGCGTCAACTCCGATGGCCGGCAGCAGCGTTGGGCGACGGTTGGCGATCGCAGCCGGCGTCCGGCCTTGCTCACCGCGACCGTCGCTCCCCCGGCCGATCAAGGTCGCGGCGTTGACACCGCCTGCGGCGCGACAACGCCCGCAGCGGTCAGGAGCGACGGGGTGGGGGCCGGCGGAAGCTCGTGGAGCGGACGAGAAATCGGAGGAGATCTGCGCAACTATGCGGAACACTCGGGCCGACCGATGAGTTCTGCCAGGCATGCCGGTCGTCACCGGTGCCCACATCCACGTCCGTCCCGACGGCCCTTGGCTGCCCAAGGCGACTGTGACCAGAAACCCCAACGAGGTGCTCCCGTGTCAGCTGCGATACAAGAACGTCCGGCCGAGCAGGCCGGACGCACACCGCCGGTGGTGCGGCTGCTGGTGCTGGCCACGTTCGTGGTGATCCTCAACGAGACCATCATGATCAACGCCATTCCGCGTTTGATGGCCTCGTTCCGCATCACCGAGCAGTCGGCGCAGTGGGTGTCCACCGCGTTCATGCTCACGATGGCCGCCGTGATTCCGGTCACCGGCTGGTTCCTTCAGCGGGTCACCACCCGCCAGGCCTACGCGATAGCGATGGGCGTGTTCCTCGCGGGCACCGCCCTGTCGGCCGTCGCGCCGTCCTTCGCAGTACTGCTGCTGGGCCGGATCGTGCAGGCCGCGGGCACGGCCGTGATGCTGCCCCTGCTGATGACCTCGCTGATGATCGTGGTGCCCGAGCACGACCGCGGCCGGGTGATGGGCAACGTCACCCTGGCGATCTCGGTGGCACCCGCGCTCGGACCTGCCGTGTCCGGGCTGATCCTGCAACTCGGCTCCTGGCGGCTGCTGTTCGTGGTCGTCCTGCCGATCGCCGCTCTGGTGACCGTGTTCGGGCTGCGCAAGCTGGACAACATCAGCGAACCGCAGACCAGCTCCATCGACTGGTTCAGCGTGGGCGTGGCGGCACTCGGCTTCGGCGGTCTGGTGTACGGCCTGAGCCTCTTCGGCGGCAGCGACGGCAAGGTCGGGGTCGGCATCGGCATCGTCGTCGCCGGGGTCGCGACCATCGCGGTCTTCGTGATCCGTCAGCTCAAGCTGCAACGCACCGGGGTGCCTCTGCTGGACATGCGCATCCTCGGGCACCGCACCTACCGCCTGTCCTTGATCCTCATGTCCGTCGGGTTCCTGGCGATGCTCGGATCGATGATCCTGCTGCCGCTGTATCTGCAGAACCTGCGCGGACTCAGCCCGTTGCAGACCGGCATGCTGGTCATGCCGGGCGGTCTGGCCATGGGCCTGCTGGGGCCGACCGTCGGGAAGCTCTTCGACCGGTTCGGCAGCCGGCCGCTGGTGCTGCCCGGCTCGATCGCCACACTGCTCGCCCTCGTCGGGTTCACCCAGGTCTCGATGACGATGCCGTACTGGCAGGTGCTGGGACTGCACGCACTGCTGATGGTCAGCCTGGCGGCGACGTTCACCCCGGTCTTCACGCTCGGCCTGGGCGGGCTGCCCCCGCACCTGTACTCGCACGGCAGCTCGATGCTGGGGACGTTGCAGCAGGTCGCCGCGGCGTTCGGGACCGCCCTTGTGGTGACCGTGATGTCCGCGCGCACCAGCCACCTGATCGCCGACGGCGTCACCGCCGTGCCCGCACAGGTGAGCGGGATGAAGCTGGCCTTCGGCGTCGCCGCCGCCCTCGCCGTGGTGACGGTCATCGTCGCGGCGAAGCTCCCGCACCGGATCGCGGACGCCGGCCCCCACGACGAGGGCGGCGCGGAAGAGGTCCCGCCCGCCGAGGTAGTCGTCAAGCAGCAGCACAGTGCAGCGCCCGTGAAAAGCGACGAGGGACTCTGACTCCACACCTGCATCAGTGACGGCGGCCCACGGCGGATGGTGGCGGCCGGCGCTCCCGTGAAAGATGCGAAAGCCGCTGAGCCCGGAGGGTGGAGGGTGGAGGGCGTTCCCGGCACGGCCGGCTGTCCGGCTGTACGGCCGTGCCGGGAACGAAGGACCTCGTCGACGCACGGGCCGCTTCACGGTCGGGTTACCACCGGGGGGACGCGGCCTGAGCCGGCCGGCCGGTTCCGCCGTAGGCTCGGTCCCGCACGCGACGCACGGGAGGCTGAGGTGGGCGGGACGACGCGGACCGGGACGACGGCGGCGGGGACGACCGGGGCCGGAACGACGGTGGCCGAGGTGACGGCCGAGCTGGCCTCCCTCGAGAACCCGAAGATGCGCGCAGTGAACGAGAAGCACGGCGACGACCACGGTGTGAACCTCAGCAAGCTGCGCGCCCTCGCCAAGCGGCTGAAGACGCAGCACGAACTCGCCTGCCGGCTCTGGGAGACGGACGACACCGCGGCGAGACTGCTGGCGATCCTGATCTGCCGCCCGAAGGCGTTAGAGCGCGGCGAGTTGGACGCCATGCTGCGCGAGGCGCGCGCTCCCAAGGTGCACGACTGGCTCGTGAACTACGTGGTGAAGAAGAACCCGCACTCCGAGGAGCTGCGCCTTGCCTGGTCCGACGATCCGGACCCGGTGGTCGCAAGCGCCGGCTGGGCGCTGACCACGGACCGCGTGACGAAGAAGCCCGAGGTCCTCGACCTCGCCGGCCTGCTCGACATCATCGAGGCGGAGATGAAGGACGCCCCCGACCGCCTCCAGTGGGCGATGAACCACTGCCTGGCTCAGATCGGGATCGAGCACGCCGAACTCCGCGACCGCGCCGTGGGCATCGGCGAGCGCCTGGAAGTGCTCAAGGACTACCCGACTCCGCCGGGCTGCACGTCTCCGTTCGCGCCCGTCTGGATCGGCGAGATGGTGCGCCGCCGGCACGCCGGCCGGTAAGGCCCGCGGTCGCGGCCCGTCAGCTGCCTGCCCGGTGCCTGCCCGGTGTCTGCCATTGGAAGGGCGTGAGGGGTGCCTGGTGGACGGGGCTTCGGCGGGCGGGTAACCGGCAGGAATGATCCTTTCGTGGGAGCTGTTGCCGGAGTCGAACCTGCGTGAGGCGATCGGTGTCCTCGTAAGCGTGGTGGAGGCCGCAGGCGCGCTGATCATCTTCGTCGGCGCGTGCTGGTCGTTCGTCCGTTTCATCACGGCCGTGACGCGTCGCGGAAAGCACGGAAAGGGCTTCAACCGGATCCGCCTGACGCTGGGCAGGTTCCTCGTGCTGGGACTCGAATTCCAGCTGGCGGGCGATGTGCTGCGTACCGCGGTGTCGCCCGGATTCACCGAGATCGGACAGCTCGCCGCGATCGCCGCCATCCGGACGGCGCTCAACTACTTCCTGGGCCGTGAGATCGCTCATGAACGTGCCGAGCTCGAGCGGGACGCGGAAAGAGAGCAGCAGCACGCGGATGCCGGTTCCGGCGAACGGAAGGCGCCCTAGCGTGAAAGCGGTGATCGAGGCAGCCGCGCTGCTCGTCACCGCAGCCGGCGTGGTGACCTTCCTGGCGGCCTACGTGACCACACGCGCGATCCGCACCGCCCTGCCCGTCCTTCTGGACTTCTTCATGGCGGCCGGCCTGATCCGCCTCGCGGGCGATCTGTCGTGGGGCGGCATCCTGCTGACGGTCGCGATCATCGCCGTACGCAAGGTCGCCGCCTTCGGTGTCGCCGAAAGCAGCGCAGCGAGGGCGGGGACGGCTCCGGTCCCGCGCCCTTGAGCGAGCGGCGAGGCGGCAGCCGTCACGCCGGCGCGAGGCCGTCTGGTGCGTCCGTCACCGTTCTCACACAATGGGCAGGCTCGGACAGACCGGCCGATGACGGGCCCAACACGCAAGCAGCAGCGGGCGGTTCGGCTGCACGCCCGAGTGCCCGGGACCGGCCGGACTGCCCGGACCGGCCGGGCTCCCCGGACCGGCCGGACTGCCCGTCGGACCATCGGCTCCAACAGCCCAGGAGGACTCGACATGAGAACACGCAGATCCCGAAGACCTGACGCGGGCCGGCGCGGCGCGCTGCGCGGGCGCCTCGCCGCAGGTGCTGCCCTGCTCGTCGTGATGCTGCTCGGGGCGCTGCCCGCGCACGCCGCGCACGCCGCGGCGGATGTGGGCGCTCCCGGCACGGCCGACCCCGCCACGCAGGACCGGGACAGGGGCCCCGCCGCCGACCAGGTGGCCGTCCGAGGCGGCAACTCCGTCTACGCGGCGGGGCGCGTCTGCACCGTCAGCTTCAACGCCACCAGCGGCGGCACCGACTACGCCATCGTCCCGGGGCGCTGCGTGACGGGTGCGGACACCTGGTATGCCGATCCCGCGATGACCGTCCCCGTCGGCTCGACGGCCGGATCGTCCTTCCCCGGCAACGACTACGGGCTGATCCGCTACACGAACCCCGACGTCGCGCGGCCGGGCGAGGTCGACACCGGGGCAGGCGGACCGGTCGGCATCACCCGCAGTGCCTCGCCCACCGTCGGCCAGTCGATGTGCCACGTGGGACGCGTGAGCGGCCTGCAGTGCGGCACCGTCCAGGCGGTCAACGTCTCGGTCAACTACCCGGAGGGCACCGTCAGCGGCCTTTTCCGCTCCACCGCGCACTCTGAGCCGGGCGACGAGGGCGGCCCCGCCTTCTCCGGCGGCACCGCGCTCGGCTTCATCGTCGGGGCCGGCAGCGGGGCGACCTTCTACCAGCCCATCGGGGAAGTTCTCGCGGCCTACGGCCTGACCCTCTCCTGAAACACGCGCGCCGCGGGCGGAGTTCCGCTCGACGGCCGCCGCCCGGGCTGTGCGGCCGGGCGGCGGCCGTGCCGGGGGCCATGCCGGGGCCGTGGTGTGTGAGCCGGCCGGTCCGGCCCGTCAACCGGCCCTGCCGTGACTTCGGTTGGGGTTGAGCGCGGTGGCCTCCGCCGGCATCGGTCGTTCCCGGTCGTCTCCCGAACTGGCCCGGGCTGCGCCGACCGGAGGGCCGGGATAATCGTTTGCACGCCGGGCCGCCGCTCAGCATCGTGAACCTGGTGAGCGACGTACCCGAACGCTGGAGTCAGGCCGCTGTCCACCCCGACATGTGGGCGGACCCCGACGAGGATCCCCGCAACAAGGACGGAGCCGCCCCCGACGGTGAGTTGGCGACGCTGCGGGACTTCCTGAGCGACTACCGGCTGACCCTGCGGATGAAGTGCGAAGGGCTGGGTCCGCACGAACTGGCGCGCAGGTCGGTGCCGCCGTCGACGATGTCCTTGCTCGGTCTGGTCCGTCATCTCGCCGAGGTGGAGCGGGACTGGCGCAACTGGATCACTCCGGACGACCCGGCACCGAAGCTGTACGGGGCGCGTGACGCCGACTTCGAGCAGGCCGTCGCGGAACAGGCGGTGGTCGAGGGCGCGTTCGCCCACCTCGAGCGGGAACAGGCGGAAACCGACGCGGCGTTGGCCGAGTACGCAGACCTGGGCGCGCGGGTGGTGGGGCAGGACGGCACCGCTGTACGGGAGTTGTGGGTCCACCGGATCGAGGAGTACGCCCGTCACTGCGGGCACGCCGACCTGCTGCGCGAACGCATCGACGGCCGGGTCGGGCAGTAGCGCCCGCCCCTGGAACCCCGGCCCGTGCGCGGCGTGGTGGCCATGTACGGCCTTGAGCTCACGCGTCTTCCCGACGTCGAGGAAGACGCCTCCCGACACCGCCCGGGAGTCAGAGGCCGGCGAGCAGCCCGTCGAGTGGGGCGGGTGTGCGGTCGGGGTCGAGGGCCTCGACGAGGACGCGGCCGTAGCGGATCTTGCGTCCTTTCTTCGTGCCGAGGAAGCGCCGCAGCTGCTGCTGCGAGGTGCGTCCGCGCTGTGCGGGCTGGCGCAGGAAGATCTGCAGAGAACGCAGGTCGCCCTCCGCGCGGACGAGTTCATACACCCGTTCCACGCCCAGCGCGCGGATGAGTTCGTCCTCCAGGTCCGCGGCGCAGACGAAGAACCCCGGCCGGGCCGCGCTCTCCTGCTCCAGGCCGCGGGCGTAGTAGCGGCGCTCCGCCTCGTCGCACAGGCCCGTCAGGCGAAGGCGCAGGCCGGAACGCCCGAGGATGCGGGTGAAGCGTCCCACGCTCATCGCACCGCCGACCGGCAGGACGCAGACTCCTTCCGCCTCCAGGTTCCTGCCGCGGGCCGCGGCCAGGGCGCTGACCGCTGCGACGTCGCTCGGCCCCTCCAGCAGGACGGCTGTCCGGACGGGCAGTCGCGCGGCGAGCTCGCGCGCGGGGCCGCCGTGGCCACCTGCCGCCCATGCGGTGACCGCCTCCCGGAACGCCCCCATGCCGTCCATGCGAGCAGTCTCCGCCCTTTCCCCGGCCGAAGGAACGGATTTTCCGGCGGCGGGGCGTCCGGCGGCCCGGGGCACGCGCACGAACCGCAGACGGCCCGTCGTTCCGACGCCGCTCCGGCACGGTCCACACCGGGCGCAAGCACTCCGCCTGCGAATGTCCGCGGAGTTCCGACGTCGCCGGGGGCCCGCCCGACGTCGAACGCCCCTTCGTCGCCATGCGGTTGGGGCCGGGGAGACCCGCGGACGGTTGCAGCGGCCGATCAGCCGGCTTCGGCTGCCTGGCGGTGCCCGAGCAGGTGCAGCGGGGCGTGGCCGTGGGATGTCTCAACAGCCTTTCACCGGCCGGCACTTGGGCGGAAGACGTGGGGTTCCGCGCAGCAGGGACGGGACCTGGCCGGGGTGCGAGCAGTCCGGCGCGGCGAGCGCGCTGAGAGGGGCCTACGAACGGACGCCGGACCCGCGGGACCTGCCGCCGCCATCCGTACGGTCGCGCTTCGGGACATCACGGGAGCGGGGTCCCGCCGGTCGCGTTGATGATCTCGGCGGTGATGTAGCTGGATTCCGGTGAGGCGAGGAACACGTAGGCCGGTGCCATCTCGGCGGGCTGGCCCGCACGGCCGATGGGGGCCTGCTTGCCGAACTCCGAGGTGTCGGGAAGCGTCGCGGGGATCAGCGGCGTCCACACCGGGCCCGGCGCCACCGCGTTGACACGGATGCCCCGCTCCATGAGCATCGCCGCCAGCCCCTGGGTGAAGTTGACGATCCCGCCCTTCGTCATGGCGTAGTCCAGCAGATGCGGACTGGGCTTGTACGCCTGCACCGACGTGGTGTTGATGATGGTCCCGCCCTCGGGGATGTGCGGAAGGGCGAGCTTGGACAGCCAGAACATGCCGTAGAGGTTGGTGCGTACGACCCGGTCGAACTGCTCGGTCGTGATGGCCTCGATGCCGTCCGGCTGGGACATCTGATACGCCGCGTTGTTGACCAGGACGTCGATGCGGCCGAACTCGCCGACAGCCGTGTCGATCACGCGTCGGCACTCGTCCTCCTCCCTGATGTCGCACGCCAGGGACACGGCTTGGCGGCCGGCGTCCTCCACGAGGCGCACCGTCTCCTCCGCCTCGCCCTCCTCCTCCGGCAGGTACGTCAGCAGCACGTCCGCGCCCTCACGCGCGAACGCCAACGCCACCGCGCGGCCGATTCCGGAGTCCCCACCCGTGATCACGCACTTGCGGCCGGTGAGGCGGCCGCTGCCCTCGTAGCTGGACTCCCCGTGGTCGGGGCGCGGGCTCATCCGGTCGGTGTAGCCGGGGTGTTCGTCGTCCTGCTGGGGGAAAGGCGGCTTCGGCTGCTGCTCCACAGGGTGATCCGAATCGGTTCCGGGCATCGTGCGCCTCCTCTGGGGCCGGGGGAAGGCGCCTGGGTACCCCGTATCGTCCCGCGGATAACTACCGTGGCCGCCGGATGACCGGGACGGGGGCGCGAGGTCCGCCGGGGGCGGGCCGCGGTCCCTCGCGGCAGGACCGCCGCAGCTTCCGGTCACCGGCCTCTTGGCACCGGCTTCCGGTCACCGGCCTCTTGGCACCGGCTTCCGGTCACCGGCCTCTTCGCACCGGCTTCCGGTCAGAGGCTTCCGCAGTTGCGGACAGGTCGGGGGGCGGCGGGGCTCCCCCGGGCGAGGTGGCTGTCGTGGCGGGAGAGAACCGGACTGCCACCCTCAGGCCGGACCCCGGACCCCGGACCCCGGACCCCGCGGGGCCCGGCACCTCGGTCATGTCACCCGCCGGGAGCCCCGGGTCCCGTCGGTCTCTTTGGCCAGTCGCCGCTCGGCGGGCGAAAGGCCGCCCCACACTCCGTCGTACTCGCCGAACCCGAAGGCCTCGCACTGGCTTCTCACAAGGCAGGCGTTGCAGACCGCCTTGGCCTCCTGAATCTGCATGAGCGCCGGGCCCGACGAGCCGATCGGAAAGAACAACTCCGGGTCTTCGTCCCGGCACGCGGCCTGGTACCGCCAGTCCATTGCGCACCCTCCAGAGTGCTCGTCGCAGGGGGCACCTGCCGCCGCCCACACCGTTCGGGTACGGCTGGGACTTAAGTGTCCGTTCTGCCTGGAAGCTCGTCCATACGTCCGACGTTCACATCCGGTTGACCCCGTATGAGACGTTCAAACCGGGGACGCGGCGCCCTCCGGGGGCTCGTGACGCGGCCGCCGTCCGGTTCCGCGCGGTGACCACCCCCGGCCGTACGGGCTGCTTCTCGTGGAAGCCGTCGGCCTCATGGACGAGTTGCAGTACGTCGGCGAGCTCCTCTGTCTGGAGGAGGACGACGGCAACCGGCCCGACTGACCTCCCGCGAGGCCTGCTTCGGCGGGTGGGCCCGACTCGTCGAAGAGTCCACGAATGCGGCACGGAGGCCCGGCCGCCCTGCCCGGCGAGCACAGGCCGGCAGAGATGTCCGGCCCTCACGTGTGTCCTGTGCATGCGGGGCACTCGGGGCCGAAAGTCGTCGACAGGCAGGAGGAATAGACCGCACCGGACCACCGACCCGTCCGGTGCGGCGGCCGGAAGCCACCAGGGCCCCGGCCCGCGGAAGTCCGTGACGTGGCGCGCACGAATCGCCGTGCGCGCCGTGTGCAGCAACGAGTACAGGAGCACAGCCCGTGAAGGAGCCCGCCGACGAACCCGTGAACCGTCCCTGCAGAGAGCCGGGCAGGGCCCGCGTCCGGGGTGAGCTCCGCATCTGTCTCAACGACCATCTCGCCGGCGCCACGGCGGGGACGCAGCCGGCCCGCCGCCTGGCCTCCTCCGCTCCGGCGCCGGAAGTACGCGAAGTGCTCGGGCCGTCGGCGGCGCAGCTGTTCACAGTCCCGAGGTGGCGGATCGGTAGTGACGACGAAGGCGGAGGTGAAGACATTGCGACCCGGCGGGGACCCTGACGGCATGGACCCCGACGAGTCGGAGGAGGGGCCCGCACAGCCGGAAGAGGACGACCACGACGGCCGGTGGCGCGGTTTCGTGGCCGAGGCGGCCACCCCGCCGCCGGACGAGTCCGCGGACGGCATGCCGGCGCGGCTCTGCGCCGCATGCGTGCGGCTGCTCCCGGTGGCCGGCGGGTCCCTTTCGCTGACCGGCGGAGCCCGACGGTCACTTGTGACCCTGTCCGCGAGCGACGACGTCGCCGCACAACTGGCGGAGATCCAGTACACGCTGGGCGAGGGCCCATGGCACTGTGCGACCCGGTCGGGAGCGCCGGTGGCCGCCGCCGACCTCACAGCCGGACCGGACACCCGGCGGTGGCCGGTCTTCGCCCGCCACGCCGTCGAAGCGGGCGCCGGCTCTGCCTTCTCGTTCCCGATGAGCCAGGGCAGCCACGTACTGGGCACGGTCGACTTCTACAACGCCGAACCCAGCACCTTGGAGGAGCCTGACTTCCGGCTCGGCATGCGCGCGGCCGACGTCCTGTGTCTGACACTCGTCAGCCTCCACCGGGGTGAGTCGCCGGCGGACGAACAGGCCCGATTGGCCTGGTGGCTGGACGCGGAGGCCAATCACGAGGAGGTCCACCGGGCCGTCGGGATGCTGATGGTGCGGCTCGGCGTGGACGCCGAGGAAGCGATGACGAGGCTTCGGGCACGTGCGTTCTCGCTGGGCAGGACCGTCACCGAGGTGGCGGCGGATGTCACCGGCCGCAGGGACGACTTCCGCGCCGGAGAGTAGTTGCGGGGCGGGGCCGGACGCAGCGTCGGCTCGCGTTGCCGCGGCGAACTGCTGGGACTGAGCGGATGGTTGGGTGCCCGGCCTCCTGCGCGGGACGGGTGGGGTCTGCCCCAGGCTCGGGCCGTGGTGAACCCGGGGCAGACTTCTTGGCCGGCTGCGGGGCGGAAGGAAGAGTGCCGGCCGATGTCGTGGTCGCGGTGCCGGGTGCCGGAGACCGAGCGGACGCGGACGGGACGGGGACGGGGAGGCGTGACCGGGCAGTCGCCCGACCCGCCGCGAGTTCGCGAACGGGTCGGGCGTGCGTGCTGTCTCATGTCCGGTCGCCTGTGGCCCTGTCGTGTGCGCGAGGGCCGCTGTCGGGGTCAGGCGGCGGTGAGTTCGGCCCGGTGTCCGTCGGGCTCGCCTTCGCGGTCCGTGCCGGCGTCGACCTCCTGCTGGATCCGCTCACACGTCCGGCTGATCAGACGCGAGACATGCATCTGCGAGATACCCAACTGATCGGCGATCTTCGTCTGCGTCATGTCGCAGAAGAACCGCATGTACAGAATGCGGCGCTCCCGCTCCGGCAACCGCTCCAACCGCGGCTTGACCGACTCCCGATAGATCACATGCTCGAACCCCGGCTCACTGCGGCCCAGCGTGTCCGCCAGCGAATACCCGTCATCCGCACCCGGCAACTCGGCATCCAGCGACAACGTGCTGAAACTCTCCAGAGCCTCCAGCCCCACCAGCACATCCTCCTGCGACATCCGCGCATGCTCGGCGATCTGCGCCACCGACGGAGCACGCTCCCCCATCGACAAACCCAGCTCCCGACGGCTGGCACGCACCCGGTTACGCAACTCCTGCACCCGGCGCGGCACATGCAGCCCCCACATGTGGTCACGGAAATGCCGCTTGACCTCACCCACAATGGTGGGAACAGCGAAACTCTCGAACGCGCTGCCGCGGTCCGGATCGTAGCGGCGCACCGCCTTCACCAGACCCAGCGACGCCACCTGCCGCAAGTCCTCCAGCGACTCCCCACGATTGCGGAACCGCTGCGCCAGACGCTCCGCCATCGGCATCCACGCCCGCACGACCTCCTGCCGAAGCTCTTCCTTCTCCACCCCCTCGGGCAGAGAGACGATCCGGCGGAAATCCGCCGCGGTATCAGGAGCGTCATCATGCGGATGGCGGGCACGCGTCGTACGCATCGGCGCAGAAGTCATGTGCTTGGCCTACTTCCCTGGGTGTACTGCATCTGCGGACACCGCGGGAGACAAGACACAAGCGGGACGGACCGAACCTACGGCCACAAGCAGAGACCGAGCTCTCGAATGAGCCCTACTCCCGCGGATGTGCCTTCTTGCCGAAGCACTCACCTCCGCGTGCCCCCCACCCCAGGCAGCAAACGTCAACGCCGGCTCCGCGGTTGTGGCTTAACCCACCGTCCCGGTACGGCCCGCGCACCCCGAAGCAGGACGGGGCCTGAGTGCGTTGCGGCGTACGGCGGTTCGGATGAGGGCACCCGGGGAGAGGCGGCCGGCCGGATGGGCTCCGGTGATGGTGCCGCCGCGCGCCCGGGTCCGGTGTCGGGCCGCACGTGTCCGGCGTAATTGATTATCCCGGGCAATCCGAATCCGGACGGCCCGGAAAGCATCCCGCGCGAGGCGGACATGACTTCGGAGCGGAAGGCGCGGCGTCTCGCCCAGTGCTTTTGCAACTTCTTGCCGAGTCTGTTCTTTCCGGACAATGACACAACGATCCGGAAATCACGAACAGGTATTTTCGAGAATCGTTCCGATGCGGGCGCCCCCGTTCCCCCACTACGCGGCCGAAGGGTCCGACAAGGAGCGAACTCGCCTCGCCAGTACGAGAGTTGACGTGACGTTCGTCACTGACTGAGGCATCGACAACCCCCACGCCCATGTGGTTGAAGCCGAGCCAAACGGGCATTCCACGGACCGGTGTGCCCGCATTGGTTCACCGACGTGCGATACGTTCCAGCGTTCGTATTGCGGATACGGCGACGCCTGGTCCCGCCGGGGGGTAGCCATTCCTCACCGCCCTGCATCAGATTGTCGCTGCGGAAGCATTAGCGTCTCCCCGCGCCATTTCGCATGTGCGACAACCTCTGGCCGGACACAGGAGGGCGCCGACCATGAACCGCAGGACGCTCACGCCGCCCGCCCTTGCCGGGCTGCTGGCCTCGACCCTCGTCGCCTGCAGCGGCGCGGTGGACGGAAAGGACGACCAGAGAAAGCCCATCGTGGTCGGTACGACGGCGAGAGTCGCGGTGACCGAGGACACCCCCGCGCCCTTCGACCCGGCCGCCTCCTACGACATCGGCTCCTGGAACATCATGCGCAACACGTTCCAGACGCTGTTGCGGCCGCCCCGCTCAGGCACCGAACCGGTGACGGACGCGGCCGAGAAGTGCCGGTTCGCCGGCGGGCGCAACGACCTGTACAGCTGCACCCTGCGGGACGGGCTGACCTTCTCCAACGGCAACAAGCTGACCGCCGAGGACGTCGAGTTCTCCGTCGAGCGCCTGCTCCGCCTCAACGTCGAGGGCGGCCCGGCCTCACTGCTCGGCAACGTCGGCAAGGTCGAGTCCGAAGGCGCCGACAAGGTCGTCTTCCATCTGAAGAAGCCCGACGCCACCTTCCCGTACAAGCTCGCCACCCCGGCGGCCTCGATCGTCGACAGCCAGACCTATCCCGCCGGCCGCCTCGCCAAGGGCTTCAAGCGGACCGGTTCGGGGCCGTACGTGCTCGACGACTTCGACTCAAAGGGGCGCAAGGTCCTCCTCAGCAGGAACCCGGACTACCGGGGCGGCTCCGAGGCGAAGAACGACAAGATCGAGCTGCGCTTCTTCCGCTCCTCCGAATCGCTTCAGAAGGCCCTCGACTCCGGCCGCATCGACATGATGAACCGCGGCATCACCTCCCGGTTCGTCCAGCAGCTGGAGGCGGACCGGGACGACGACATCAAGCTCGTCGAGCAGCCGGGGCAGGGAGTCCGCTACCTCGTCTTCGACACGGAGGACAAGACGGTGGGCCGGCGCGCGGTGCGGCAGGCTTTCGCCCAGGTCATCGACCGCAAGCAACTGGTCGGCGACGTGTACTCGCGCACCGCCGAGCCGCTGTACTCCATCGTCCCCGGCGGCCTGCTGGGACACACGAACTCCTTCTTCAACGAGTACGGCGAGCCGGACGTCAAGGCCGCCAGGCGCACCCTGCGCGAGGCCGACGTCAAGACCCCGGTGAAGCTCTCCCTCCACTACCCGCGGACGAGCCGGGGCAGCTCCTCGGCCAGCGAGTTCGCGGTGCTCGGGAAGCAGCTCAACGAGAGCGGGGTCTTCGACGCGACCCTCAAGAGCGAGCCCCCGGACTCCTACAGCTCCGCCTCGCTGAAGGGGAAGTACCAGGTCTACGGCTTCGGCTGGCTGCCGGACTTCCCGGACGCGGACAACTTCATCGCGCCCTTCCTCGAGAAGGACAACGTGCTCAACTCCCCGTACTCCAACAAGGAGATCCGTGACGAGCTGATCCCGCAGACCCGGCGTGAGCCCGACCGCGCGGACGCCACGAAGAAGTTCGCCCGCGCCCAGAACATCGTCGCCCAAGACGTCCCGGTGCTGCCGCTGTGGCAGGGCAAGCAGTACGTCGCGGCCCACGACGACATCACAGGCGTGGAGTGGGCGCTCAACTCCTCTTCCCTGCTTCAGCTCTGGGAGCTCGACCGCGGGGTGGGCGGCTGACGCGAGCCGCGCCCCGGTCGGCAGGTGACCGGCCGGGGGCGGGCGGGGCCGGTCGCCGCTGCGGCCGCCGGCCGGCTCAGCGCAGTTCCTGGATGCGGATCATGTTGCCGGCGGGGTCACGGAAGGCGCAGTCGCGGACGCCGTATGGCTGCTCGGTCGGTTCCTGGACGACCTCGGCGTCGCCGGCCTGCACCTGCGCGAAGGTGCCGTCGAGGTCGGAGGTGGCCAGCAGGATCCATCCGTAGGTGCCCTTGGCCATCATCTCCGCGATGGTGCGGCGCTCGTCGTCGGTGATGCCCGGGTCGGCGGCCGGAGGCGCCAGGAGGATGGACGTGCCGGGCTGGCCGGCGGGGCCGACCGTGATCCAGCGCATCTTGCCCTTGCCGACGTCGTTGCGGACCTCGAAGCCGAGGGTGTCGTGGAAGAAGGCCAGGGACGCTTCCGGGTCGTCGTGCGGGAGAACGCTCGTGTGAATGGTGATGTCCATGCAGTCACGCTAGCCACGGCACGGTGACCGCGCTTCTCGATTCCTGACCGGTTCGGCCTGCTTTTTCCGGCGCGCCCCCGGGCCCGCAGCCTTCCGTTTCCACCGCGCCCCCGGACCCGCCGTCCTCCTGTTTCCACGGTCCGCGGCGGCCCGCCCGGCGCCGCCGCGGGCGGCCATGCTCCGTCCGTGTGACGAGTGGGACGCTCGCCAACTGACCTACGCGCCCGGGAGGTTGACACCGAGCGCGCCTCCCACCACCCTTTCACTACTTGATTAGTGAAAGGGTGGTGGACGTGAGTGTTCACTTTCCGGATCGACCGGCGCAGCGGTGTCGCCACGTACCTCCAGATCGTCCAGCAGACCAGGCAGGCGCTGCGGCTCGGACTGCTGGAACCGGGCGACCGGCTGCCCACCGCCCGCGAGGTCGTGGAGGCGACCGCCGTCAACCCGAACACCGTGCTCAAGGCGTACCGCGAGCTGGAACGCGAGGGGCTCGTCGAGGCGCGCCGCGGCCTCGGCACGTTCGTACGGAAATCGCTGGACGGCGCGTCCTCCGGCTCGCCGCTCGGCACGGAGCTGGCCGACTGGCTGAAACGCGCACACGAGGCGGGACTTGACCGCGAGGTCGTCACGGCACTGTTCAATTCCGCACTTGACCAGGAGTTTCCCGAGGGGGATCGATGACTGAGGCCGAAGACGCCGAGGAGAACGGGAGCAGCGAGGCCCGGCAGCCCGCCCGACACGCCGTCGCCCTCGGGGGCGTTGGGAGCGGCGCGGACGCCGGGAACGGCCGGAGCACCGGGAGCGGCGAGGAGACCACCGCCGCGCTCGAAGCGCTCGGCCTCGGCATGGGCTACGCGCGCAGCCGTCAACACGTGCTGCGTGACTGCACCTTCCGGCTGCCCGCGGGCCGCATCTGCGGACTCGTCGGGCCGAACGGCGCCGGCAAGTCCACCCTTCTCGCGATAGCGGCCGGGCTGATACGGCCGACCGAGGGGACCGTACGGCTGCTGGGCACGACCCCGGCGGCGGCCCGTGAACGCATCGCGTACGTCGCCCAGCACAAGCCGCTGTACCCGCAGTTGACGGTCGAGGCGACGCTTCGGCTCGGCGCCGAACTCAACCCCGGCCGATGGGACCAGGATGCCGCCGAGCGCATCGCGTACGGAGGGGAGGGGATCGCGCCCCGTTCGAAGATCCGGACGCTCTCAGGCGGCCTGCGCACCCGGGTCTCGCTCGCCCTCGCCTTCGGCAAGAGCCCCGAACTGCTGCTGCTGGACGAGCCGATGGCCGACATCGACCCGCTCGCACGGCACGAACTGACCGGGGCCCTGATGGCCGACGCGGCCGAGCGCGGCACCACCATCGTGATGTCCTCGCACGTCGTCGCGGATCTGGACGGCGCCTGCGACTACCTGCTGCTGCTCGGCTCCGGACGGATCCGGCTGGCCGGCGATCACGACGGCCTACTGGACGCCCACCGCGTGCTCACCGGACTGCGGGAGGACTTCGGCCCGCACCAGGTCGTCGAGGAGTACGACGCGGGCCGCGGCCGCACGGCGCTGGTCCGCACGGCCGGCGAACTCGACGCCCCGGCCGGCACGGGTCACGCCGACGACGAGCAGGCCCTCGGGCCGGACGAGGAACTCGACGCGGAGTCCGACGTCCGGTCCGGGTCCGGGTCCCCTGAGTCCGGGTCGGACGACCAGTCCGGGTCCCCTGAGTCCGGGTCCGCCGGTCCGCGCGGCCCGGCGGACCCGGACGAGGGCGCCGAGCGAGCCCAGGGGGCCGAGAGGACCGAGGGAACCGAAGTGGCCGAGCGAGCCCGGGGAGCCGAGGGGGCCGAGGGATCCCAGGGGGCCGAATGGGCCGTGGAGGAGCCCACGTTGGAGGAGTTGCTTCTCGGCTACCTCCGCAACCCGGACGTGCCGGACCTGCTGCTCGCCGACGCGGTACCTGCCGGCGCCGTACCCCCCGGGGGCCCGCCCTCCGGACCTGTGCCCACCGACTCGGTGCCCGCCGGCGCCGTGTCCGCAGCCCGTCAGGAGGCCGACGCATGAGCGCGCCGAACGTCACCTTGATCGAAGCCTCACCGGAACCGGTCACCCGCCTCCAGCCACGCGGCACGGTCTGGACGGTGCTGCGCGTGCACCGCGTCGCGCTGTGGGTGTGGATTGCGTTCGTGGTCCTCGCCGTCGCCGGTGCCGTCTGGCTCCACTTCGAGGGCTTGGACATCCTCGAAGCGAAGAGGTTGTGCACTGAGCTGGAAGCCGAGGCCTTCTGCACCGAGGGGTCCGCCGTGGTCCCGGGCTGGGACCACCGGAGTCTGATCGGCCTGGTGGCCTTCCTCATCGCCGGCGTGCCGTTCGCCGTCGCCGCCTACGCCGGCGGTGTGTACATCGGACGCGACTTCGAGGCGGGCACGGTCGACCTCCTGTGGACCCAGTCGATCAGTCCCCTCCGCTGGCTCGCCGTCAAGCTCGGCCTCGCGGCGCTGCTGATCGCGGCCGGCACGGCAGCGATGGCGCTCGCGTTCCGACTCGCGTGGCTCTCGGGCGAGGAGAACCTGCTCGACCCCTGGTACGCGTCCGGCATGTTCAACGCCATGGGGCCGACGGTTCTCGCCTACGCGCTCCTCGGCCTGGCCCTCGGCACGCTCGTCGCGCTGCTGACGGGGAGAGCGATGCCGGCTC
This sequence comes from Streptomyces sp. CNZ301, assembly GCF_004217425.1. Lineage (NCBI taxonomy): Bacteria > Bacillati > Actinomycetota > Actinomycetes > Kitasatosporales > Streptomycetaceae > Streptomyces > Streptomyces sp. CNZ301. The sequence continues at coordinate 4,563,077 of NZ_SHLG01000001.1, read as the reverse complement.
TCGGCGCGGCGTTCGGCGTCACCCTCCTCTTGCGGCTGCTCGGCGACATCTTCCGCTCCGAGCTGTGGCCGAAGGACCGCTGGGACTGGCAGGGCCGGATGCCCGACGACGCCCAGGAGTTCAGGTACGAGGTTCCGGAGTCGGCGGACCGGCTCCCGGACGGGCGGTCCACGGGCGCCGACCACGCCACGCGCGAGATCATGCAGATCCATCCCGCCTCGCACTTCTGGCCCATCCAGCTCGTCGAGACCCTTCTCGTCCTCGGCATGGCCGGGCTCGCGGTGGCCGTCACCTTCTTGGCGCTGCGGGGCCGCCTGCCGTGACTGCCGACCGCCCGCGGCCGTCGGCAGTGCGGTGCGGGCGGCAGGCCGGGTTTCCCGCCAACTGCCTGCGCACCCACCGACGTCGGGCCGTTCGGCCACCGCGCGCTCGGCGCGCAGGATCGCGTGTCGTTCTCAGGGCGTGCCGTGGAGGCGGCGGTGCAGGTCGTGGATCTGCTCGGCGAGTTCGGGGACCGGGCCTTCCACCACGACTGCGGGGGCGACCTCCTGGATGGGGAGCGTCCGCACGGGAGGCGCGGGGACTCCCAATTCCGCGAGCCAGCCCGACAGTTGCTCGGAGGAGCTCACGTAGACGATGCGGCCCAGACCCACCCAGCCGTGCGCGGCGGCGCACATCGGGCAGTGCTCGCCCGACGTGTAGACGGTCGCTGCCGCCCGCTCGGCAGGGGTCATGTTCGCCGCGGCCCAGCGCGCCAGCTCGAACTCCGGGTGGCGGGTGCGGTCGCCGAGGGCCACGCGGTTGCGGTCCTCGGCCAGGGCCGTGCCGTCCGCGGCGGCGAGCACGGAGCCGAACGGCTCGTCGCCCGCCTCCAGGGCCTCGGCCGCCAGCTCAACGCAGCGGCGCAGGTGCCGCATTTCGACGTCGTCCATCGTCATGCCCCCAGGGTGCGGTCGTCAGCGGATGCTAAGTCCTCGCTCCTCCGGACGCACTCGAATTGGGACCTGCGCGAGAACCGGCCGCTTTGCCTCCCGCAGGAGTCCACCGGCTCCAACTGGGGCATGTACACGCCAACATCTGAGCTCTGTCCCCCACCAGGAGGCTGATGTGTCTGTCCGTAACGTCACCAGAGCAGCCCTCGCCGGGTCGCTGACGGTCATCGCCCTGCTCGGCGGCCAGGCAGTGGCCGCATCGGCGGAACCACCCCGCGCCGCCGAACCGAAGGTCCTCACCTACGACTCCAGCGGATCGGCCGAGTTCGCCGAGGCTGTGGACAGCGGCGTGAAGGTGTGGAACGACAGCGTCACCGCCGTCCGCCTCGAGAAGGCGGCGGACGGCGCGCAGGCAAACGTGCGCATCGTCGCCGACGACGGCTGGCCGCGCGCCGTCACCACCAGCCTCGGCAACGGCACCGTCTACATGGGCCGCGAGGCGGTGCAGCAGGGCTACCACACCACGCGCATCGCCTCGCACGAACTGGGCCACATCCTCGGCCTGCCCGACGTGAAGCCCGGTCCGTGCTCCAGCCTGATGTCCGGGTCCAGCGCCGGAGTCTCCTGCACCAATGCCGACCCCGACGCTTCCGAGAAGGCCGAGGTCGAGGAGAACTTCACCCAGGGCGCCGCCGGCTCGGCCGACCGTGAGCGCACGCTGGTCTTCCAGGACTGAGACCCGCAGGAGCATCCGGACGCGCGCCGGTTGCCCGAGGCCGCGGTGGCCCGCACCCGACTCGCGGATCACCGCGGCCTCCCCGACGGACCGGCGGAGCCGACACGCGCCCTCACCGGCGAGGGAACGCTGTCCGAAACCCGACAGAGAGCCGGCCCGGGCCCGGAATACAAGATCGGCGGGGTCTGCCGGTTCCGCCCTGGGAGCGGTTATCCCTGAAGGGACGCCCGTGTTCCGGGCGTTCCCAGCCGGAGGGAGACCTGTCGTGGACAGCTGGTACGTGGACGACCGCTGCACCAACTGCGATGCCGCCCGTCAGTTCGCGCCCGGACTCATCGGTGAGAGAGGGGGAAAGTCCGAGATCCTGCGCCCGCCGCGCGACGAGGGGGAGATGCGGCGCCTGCACGCCGCCGTCTTCGCCTGCCCCACGCGTTCGATCCGTCCGGTCTCAGGCAGGCCCGACGAGGCGCACGACCCGTTCCCGATGGCACTCGACGAGAGGGTGCTCGTCTGCGGGCACAACTCGCGCCGGACCGCGGGAGCCAACTCGTATCTGCTCGCGCGGGCGTCGGGCACGCTGATGATGATCGACACGCCGCGCTGGAGCCCTGAACTGGCCGAACGTTACGCGGAGCCGGGCCGCGTCACCGATGTGCTGCTGACCCACCGCGACCACGCCGCGCACGGACGCCGCTACGCCGACCACTTCGGCGCCCGGCTGTGGATCCATGAGGGAGACCTCGACGCGTCACCGGACGCGGACCGGGTTATCCGCGGACGCGAGCCCACAGAGATCGGCGAGGGGGTCACCGCCCTGCCGGTGCCCGGACATACGGAGGGCAGCGTGCTCTACCTCGCCGACGGCCGGTACTGCTTCAGCGGCGACAGCGTCTACTGGTCGCGCTCCACCGGTGATCTGGAGGTGGCGGAGAGCGTGACCTGGTACTCCATCCAGGAGTTGGCCGCCTCGCTGGCCAGAGCAGCCGCCCAGGTGCGCTTCGAGTGGATCCTCCCGGGCCACGGCGACCGGCGGCTGCTCCCCGCCGCTGAGATGTCCGCCAGACTGCGGGCCCTCGCGGAACGGACGGGTCAACTGCGGCCCCGCCCGGTCGACTTCACCGCCGTGAGGTGGTGACCGAGCCGCACGCGGTGCCGGTGTCGGTGCCGGGCCGGCCGGACGAGAGGCCGGGCCGCCCGGACGAGGGAAGACACCCTCAAGTGTTCGAGGGTGCAGTGCCTTCCCCGGTGAGGGGCTCGGGCTCCGTGTCCCGCCCGGCACCCTCACCGGGCGGGACACCCTCCGGCCCGTCCAGGGGCGGGAAGCCACCCGTCCGCACCATTCACTTCCGTCGGCGACCCTGGCGGGCGCGCGACGGCCCCGGACGCCGAGCGGGACACAAAAGGCCAGGTCGGAGGCCATTCGGAGGGCGGGCGAGCCCGCGCGCGCCGCGGCCCGCCGTGCTGTACTGGCCGGGTGAAGCGCAAGCACGCATCGGCGTCGTCCTCGCGCAGCGGGCGTTCCGGCAAGGCGGCCTCCCAGGCCGTCCGGGCCCGTGCGGCCGAGGAGCAGCGCCGCCGGGTCGGGCTCATGATCGAGCTCACCGCTCGGGCGGGCGCGTACCGGAAGGGACTCTTGGCGGCGGTCCGCCGCCTCAGCCCCGAGGAAGCGTCGATCCTGGCCGATCTGGAGCGGAACGGGCTTCAGGTGCCGCAGCTGCACGACGTGCTGTGCGGCGGCCATGTGCTGGTCGACGATCCGCGGCTCTACGACGACTGGCGGTCCGCCAGGGGCAGCCGGACACGGCTGTCCAGCCACCACCGCGACATCGACAAGGAGCGCTATCCCGACATCGGGATGCACGGCCAGGTCGTACGGGAGAAGCTGCACGGCCGGACGGCGCAGGGCACCTGGGTGCAGCTGGAGAAGACCCCGGCTGCCTTCGGCAAGGGCAAGCTGCCCGGCCTGAACGACGTGCGGCATCTCGTGGACTACGTGGTGTACCGGGTCACCCGCAGCAACGTCGGTCCCTGGGGCCTGTCACGGATGACGGAGCGGTACCCGATGTACCTGTCGCCGGTCCTGGCGGTTCCCACCTCCCTGACTCCTCCGGTCGCACGGTCGCTGACCCGGGCGCTGCGCCGGATCGAGACGGACGACGACGTGACCGCCGTTTCCCCGGACCTGGCGTCCCGCTTCCCCCCTCCCGACCGGGAGGACCTGGCCGCCGAGCTGGGCCGGTCGCTGTCCGGCAGAGCCGGCCGGGGCCTGTTCGGTAGTTCCGAGGTGTGGGTCACGGAGACGCCCTCGCCCAGCGCAGCCGAGGTCGTGCGGGAGCAGCCCCGGCCGCCCAGGACGGCGCGCGCGTGGCTGGAGGGACGGGAGGGATCGCCCGAGGGACGAGAAGGGCCGGACGAGTCGGAGAGGACCGGGGAATCGGAGAGGCCCGAGGGACCGGAGAGAGGGGCAGCATGAGCGACGCGGAGCGCGACGGGCCTTCACCGGAACCGGGGCCGGGCCGGGAGCGGGGCCCCGGGCCGGAGATCGGCGACGCGTCCGTCCCGGAGGGACTGGTCCCGGCCGTGCTGCATCTCGTGGACACGGGACCGGTGCTGCTCGGTGCGTACACGGTCGCCGAGCTCACAGCCGTGGACGCGATCGTGGACTTCCTCGAAGCCCGGCCGTCGGACGAGGTGCTCGCCGAGGCCGTCCGCTCGCTGGCGGCACGCCAGTTGCTGCTGGCGGGCTCCGACGGCGAGCAGGTGCAGGTCCGGGGCGACCTGGGCATCATCGTGGCCTTTCAGCGGCGGGCCCGTTCGGTGCTCGACGCCCGTACGACCGGTACGGGCCCGGGGGAGCCGTGGCGGATCCTGCTGCTTCCCCAGCCCGAGGACATCTGCCTGATGGTCCGCATCGACGCGCTCGGCGTCCACCAGATCGGTCTGCACAAGCTCGACGAGGCGCTCCGCGTCCTCGTCGACTGGTTGCCGCGGGGTCACCTGGCGGACCCCGACGAAGCGGTCGACACCGATGCCGTGCTCGCCGCGTCGGAGCGTTCCGCGCTGGTCACCGTCACCCACTTCACCGCGCAGGGATCGGCAGAGGTCGCCACCGGCAGTACCGATCTGATCCTCGCGCGCGACGACGGGCGGCTGCACGTCCTCGCCCGGGACCCGCGCGACCTGGAGCAGCTGGTGCCGGACCGGGTGGACGGCGGGGACGGCGTCCGCGACAGGCTCGTCGGCCTGCTGACATAGCGGGCCGCGACAGGCTCGCCGGCCTGCTGACATGGCCGCGGCTGGACCGCGATCCGCCGGACGCGGCGCCGCGGCGGAACGGGTCCCCGTCGCGTACTCCCGCCTCCCGCCCGGCCGCTCCCGGCAGCGTCCTCCCGCCCCGGGGGACAGCCCCCAGCGGCTCGGCGAAGCCCCGGCCTGGGCCCGGCGGGCCAGGCGCCGACGGGTGCTTTGGACCTCCCGGGCCATGGCCGGGGGTGGTGCCGACGGGCACGGTGGAACTGAAGAGCAGTCCACCGGAACCACCTCAGCGGGAGGGCCGGCATGGCTTCCACCCCCACGCTCCACCGCAAGGAGTGGCGGTCCGCACTCGATGCATTCGACGCCGAGCATCAGGGAGAACGCGTCAGCATCGAGGTGCTGGACGCGTCGATCGGCCACCAGTACGAGGCTGAGCGGCTGCCGTTCTCCTCGCTCTCGTACGACCCGAAGGACGATGTGGTGATCGTCGCCGTCGGCGGTGAGCCGCCGCGCTACCCCGTCGTGATGCGGCACATGGTGGCGCACCCGAAGGAGGTCCAGGTCACCAGCGAAGACCTCCCGGAACCCGCCGTCCGGCTCGTCGCCCCGGACGGGAGCGTCACCTTGATCACCTTCTACCCGCCGGAACCCGGGACGGACTGACGGGCCACCCGGGCCCCGCGCCCCGGCTCACCTCTGCCGGGCCGCACGGGGATACACACGCACTGCCCGGCAGGGACACCGTGCAGTGCGTGTGCCATGCGGATCCGCACGGCGCGGGATGAGCGGATGAGCACCCGGCCTCCGGCGAGAAGGCCCAGCACTCCCGCAAGGCGCATCAGCACTCCGGCAGCCGCATCGAGCTGCCTGGTCGGTGATTGTTCCGGCACGCCCGCCTCGCTCGGTCCGTCGCCTCACTCGGTCCGACGCATCAATCCGTCCGACCGGGATCAGGAGTAGAGCGTGTCACCGGGCAGCTGCCCGAACGCGTCCCGGTACGTGTCGGAGAACTTCGCGGGGTTCGGGAAGCCCCAGCGGGCGGCGACGGAGCCGACCGACGCACCCATGGTGGGGTCGGTGAACTGGAGGTCACGGTGCGCGCGTTCGAGACGGACGCGACGCAGATAACCCATCGGACTCGTTCCGTACTGAAGGAGGAACCCCTGCTGCAACGAGCGCGGGGAGACCGACACCGCCGCGGCGACGTCGGTCAGGGTGATGGGCCGCTCGGCGTTCATCTCCATGAACGTGGCCGCTCGGCGCAGCAGGGCGGGCGCCATCTGGCCGGGACCGGGCTGGTAGTCGGCCGTCATCGTGCTGTTCGGGAACGCCCTGACTGCCGCCGTACCGAGCAGCTTGAGAGCCCGCGAGTAGACCAGTGGTTCGGCCAGCGGACTGTCGGAGGACTCCAGCTGACTTGCCACGAACCCGACCGTGGAACGCCAGAACCTGTCCATCGCCGGTGAGACGGGTGTCGTTCCGACGAAGTCGAATCCGCCCTCGGTCCCGTACTCCGCCGCCGCCTCCTCGGCTGCCTGGAACGGAACCGAGATGACTTCCTTGCTCAGACGGTCCCAGCTGATCGTCAGGGGAATCCCGGGGGGCCAGACCGCGGTGTCCCCGGTACGCAGCCTCGTCTCCATGTCGCCGGAGGTCACGGTGACCGTGCCGTCTCTGACGACGACGAACATCAAGTAGTCCAGAGGGGCGCAGTCGATGCTCATGGCCGAGTGCGTGAGGTGGTCCAGGCTCATCTCCCCGGCGGTCGTACGGCGCCCGTCGAATATGAACTCGTCAGTCGGGCCGTACCGCGGCCGGAAGGCGCCGTACATCTCGGCGCTCAGGACTTCCGCGGCTCCGGGGTCCGTCGTACGGAACTCGGACTGCTCGACCGGCAGCCTCTCGACATCCATTGACATGGTCGCCTCCAGCTCAGCGGATGCATGCAAGAGCTCCCTCCTTCGACGGTACTCCGCACCGTTCCGGGCGATCGGCCATGGACGACCCTGGTTCCGGCCGCCGTCAGGACGCTCGCGAGCCCGGCTCCGTAGGCGCCGGTGTCCGCCACACCGGCAGCAGCCAGCGGCCGTACGAGCCCATCCGCCCGCGGGTGTCTCCGGGCCCTCGTCTCCGCCCCCTCCGCCCGGCTGTCAGCGGTGCGCTCGCACACGCTCCCCGCAGTGCGGGCAGCCGGGATCGCCGTCCGCCCAGCGCCAGTCGAAGACGACTTCCGCTCCGGTCTCCCGCGCGAGGCGGCCGGCGAGCACGCGCCCGCGCTCCGAGTGCGCCTCGCGTTGCGCGTCCGTCGCCGGACGCCGGCCGGACCACTCGCCGTGGGCATCGGTCGACTCCGCCCAGTTCCGCAGATCCGCGGCCAGGCCCTCGGAGATGCCCAGGTGCGCGGGGTTCAGCATGCCGTGCAGCTCACGCCGCGGACGGCCACGGACGGGCGGCGCGGTGAACCGTCCCCATACGGGGAAGGCCGCGTAGTCGTGGAACATGTCCAGCCGGCGCACCCCGGCGGGACGGCCCAGAGGACACGTGTAGTGGTGGCGCCTGAACTCCTCCACGACCGCCCCCTCGTTCCGGCTGCGCAGGTCGCGGGGGCCACCCTAGTCCTCTGAGCCGGGCCGTCCGGCCCCGGAAAGGGCGTCCCGTACGGCGGAAGAGGCACGCTGGGTACGCGTCGCCGCGCGGTACGGGGAGGGCGGCGCGCGAGCATGTCGGGACCTGGAACTCCTCCCGCACCGAGGCCAACAGATGTCCCAGCCCGACAGGCCCCTTCCGCCGTCCGCCGCCGCGGTGCTCACGTGGGTCCGGCGGCACCCGCCGGACGAGCGGGCACTGTTCGGCGGCACGTACGGGCTCGTACTGGCCAGCGCGCTCGTCGCAGCGCTGGAGAGTCCGGCGGAGGAGCCGCAGCCGGCGGCGGACCTGCTGTGGGTGCTGCTCGCCGCCGTGGCCACGGCGGCCGCACACGGCTACGCGCACGTGGTCGCCCACCGCGCAGCCGACAGCAGCAACGCAACGATGAGCGCCGTGCGGACGGTGCTCGCCGAGTGGCCGCTGGTCGCCGCCGTGCTGCCCACGGTCGTGCTGCTCTGCTTCGCGGTCGCCGGCTGGTGGCGGGAGGCCGACGCCGTGGAGGCGGCGCTGTGGTTCAACACCGTCGCGCTGTTCATCTGGGGCAGCTGTGCCGCGCGTCTCGCGGGACGCGGATGGCCCGCCTCGTTCCGTTCCGGCGGCGTGGACCTCGCGATCGGGCTTGTCGTCATCTTCGCCAACTCCTGGATCCACTAAAGCAAATGACTCACCTGAGGAATTGACTTCAACGGAGGTTCAAGTTGAAGACTCGCGCCATGGAGACCACAACCGGAGCAGCAGCGGGCGCGACCGCCGTCCTGATGCACAACACCATGAAGATCACAGAGGGACATCTGGAGGGCTTCAGGGAGGCGGTCCGGCGTGCCGTCGACTTCGCCGAGGAGCATGGGCCGCAGCTCATGGTCGAGGTGTTCGTCGACGAGTCCGAACTGCGCGCCCACAGCTTCCAGTTGTATGCGGACTCCGAGGCGATCCGCACCCACTGGAAGCTGTCCGACCCCTATATCGCCGGCGTGATGGAGCACTGCGCCGTCGAGCGGCTCGACGTCTACGGCGCCCCTGACGAGGAGGTACGGGCCGCGCTGGCGCCGGGGGCGGCCGGGCCGTTCCCGGTGAGCATCACTCCGTTCCTCACGGGGTTCCACCGCCTGGCGGGAAACGGCGCGGGCCGCGGCGCCCACTGACCCGCGGCGGACCGGGCTCCCGCGGGGGAGTAGTGATTACTCATGCGTACGGGCCGTCTTCCGTTCAAGAATCCTGCCTGCCGCACGGACGCCGTGCGGCAGCCCCCTCGCGTGACCGGCGGGGGGCGCTTCTTCCGTGACCGCCCCCCGCGGCTCCCCCATTGCCGCGGGCGGCGGTCCGAGCAGGGATGGGGATGGGCCAGGTGCCGGTTTCACGTCGCAGGATGCTGACCTTCGCCGCGGCAGGTGTGGCCGCCGCGGCCATCGACGCAGGCGGGAAGGGCCGTGCCGCGCTTGCCGTCTCGAAGCTGTTCTCCCCGGGCGCCCCGCTGCCCGGGAAGGGAGCCGGAACCACCCTGAGCAGGACGGTTCTCCCGGGGCCGCCGGACGGCAAGGGCTTCAGGAAGCTCGTCGAAGGCGAGGGCGAGAAGCATCTGCTGCGCACGGACATCACCTCCGTACGGGCGGAGAAGCTGAAGCCGCTCGCCGCGTTCGGGCACCTGAGCGATCTGCACATCGTCGACGACCAGTCGCCGTCCCGCGTGGAGTTCCTGGACCGCTACAACGACGAACCCGACTCGGGCTGGCCCTTCTCGGCGGGCTACCGCGCGCACGAGTTCCTCTCACTGCATCTCGTCGACGCGATGTGCCGTTCGCTCAGGCAGCTCGGCGAGGGTCCGAGAACGGGGCTGCCCCTCGCCTTCACGGTCGTGACGGGTGACGCCGTCGACAACGCCCAGCTGAACGAGACCCGTTGGTACATCGACCTCCTCGACGGCGGCAAGTCCGTCCAGGCGGACTCCGGTTCGCTCACGCGGGACGAGAGCGTCGCGAACGGCACGTTCGGCCGCAACGAGCACTACTGGCGCCCCGAGGACCCCGCGGACCCCGCTAACCGCTACGGAGGACGCGGATTTCCCCAGATCCAGGGCCTGTTGGGCGCCGCGCGCAAGCCCTTCACCGGGGGCGGCCTCGGCATGCCGTGGTACGCCGTGTACGGGAACCACGACGTGATGGCGCAGGGGAACCTGCGCATCGACACCGACCTGCCGTTCTTCCACTCGCTCAAGTACCACACCGTGCACGGCTCCAAGTGGACCGAAGGTCCCGAACTCCCCGCCGACATGGACGACCTGGACCTCGTCGACGTGATCAGGGCCGTGTTCGACGGCGTCGACTCGGAGGACGTCACGGCCGACCCGGCCAGACGACTGCTCAGCCCCGCCGAGTTCGTCGAGGAGCACCACCGCACGAGCGGACTGCCGCAGGGACACGGGTTCGAGGCCGGAAGCGACAAGGCCTACTACGCGATACCGGCCGGTGAGAACGACCCCGTCCAGTACATAAGCCTGGACTCCACCAACCCCTGCGGCCTCACCAACATCGCGCGCAACGCGAACGGCGGGATCGACGAGGACCAGTTCCGCTGGCTGGAGGAGCGGTTGAAGGAGTCCAGCAGCACCTACTTCGACGATTCGGGCAATGCCGTGACGCAGCAGGGCGTACGGGACAGGCTCATCGTCGTCTTCTGCCACCACCCGATTCACACGATGACGAACGTCGAGAACGACCACCGCTCCGGCGAGGAAGTGGAAGCCCTTCTGCTGCGCTTCCCCAACGTCGTCCTGATGGCGAACGGCCACACGCACCGCAACGAGATCAGGCCGCACGCGCGCCCCGCGGACCACGCAAGGCCGGGCGGCTTCTGGGAGGTCTCGGCGGCGGCACACATCGACTGGCCCGTCCAGAGCCGCGTCATCGAGATCGCCGCAGGACAGGACGGCGCGGGCCGCGAGTCGATCTCCGTCTTCACCACCGTGCTCGACATCGAGGCGCCGCTCTCCAACGACGGCGACCTGAGCAGCCCGCGCGCCCTGGCGTCCCTGGCAAGGGAGTTGGCCGTCAACGACCTCCAGGTCGACGAGAGCCACCGCGGCAGCGAGAAGGACCGCAACGCCGAACTCCTGCTGCCCGCCCCGTTCCCCGTATCCGGATTGAAAGCGCCGCGCCCGGGCGCTGCCGCGCACTCCTCCGGAGCACGCGAAGAGCCCGCACGGACCGGCTGAAGCGGGCGCTCCCCTGCCCGGTGCCGCATCAGCCAGGGTTCACCCCGCTCGCAGCCCTGGCACGCGCTCCCCCCGACCTTCGGCCGGGGGTGCCCCCAGGCGGCGTTGGCCGAAACCCCGAGTAGGCCCACTACGAGGGCTTCCGGCCGCCTTCCCTCCCGCAACTCCGCCGGGGTGGGGTCTCCCCGGCGGAGCCGGGGAAGTGCCCCCAGCACGCACCAGGGCACCTCGCTACCGGGCGCCCCTGGCTGACGCGGCACTAGAGTTGCGGCATGGAGGACTCTCGTGTGCCGGAGTCGGTGGCGGGATGGCCCCTGTACGGGCGGGACGGGGAGCTGAACCGGCTCACCGGCGCGCTGACCGGCAACCGGTACTCCGGGCTCATCGTCTTCGGCCGGGCCGGCGTGGGCAAGTCGCGCCTGGCCGAGGAGTGTCTGGACGTGGCGTCGCGGGCCGGCTTCCGCACCGGGCGGGCCGTCGCGAGCAACGCTGCCGCGGCCGTCCCCCTCGGCGCGATCGCGCACCTTCTGCCGACGGGGGTGGACCTCTCCGACCCGGTGCGGGGGTTCGCCGCGGTGGCGGAGGCGATCCGGGGCGGCCGCGATCCGCGGGAGCGGCACGCGGTGTTCGTCGACGACATCCATCTGCTCGACGCGACGTCGGCGATGCTGCTGCGCCAGCTGATGGACGCCGGCGTCATCACTCTCATCGCGACGATCCGCACCGGGGAGCACGCCACCGAGGCCGTGCAGGCGCTGACGTCGGGGGAGACGATTCTCCACGTCGGGCTGGACGCGTTCGACCTCCGGCGCACCGAAGGACTTCTCCAGCAGGTGCTCGGCGGGCCGGTCGCCCGCAGCACGGTGCGGGACCTGCACGAAGTGTCCGGCGGGAACGTGCTCTTCCTGCGCGAACTGGTGCGGGGAGCGCTGGAGAACGACACCCTCACCAGCGACGGCGAGGTGTGGGAGGCCGGCCCCCGCGCCGACTGGACGACGCTGCGACTGGCCGAGCTGATCCGGGTGAAGGTCGACGCCGTCGACGGCTCCGGCCGTGACGCGCTCGAACTCCTCGCCTGCTGCGGCTCGCTGCCTCTCGCGGCTCTGGAGCCGGAAGCACCTCAGCACGTGCTGACGGAACTCGAACGCAGGGGCCTCATCCGGTTCGGCACCGACGGGCGCCGCACACGCGTCTCACTGGCGCACCCGCTCTACGAGGAGGTCCTGCGCACCGGTGTTCCGGCCCTGCGGCACAGGACGCTCCAGCTCGAACAGGCCGCAAGGATCGAGGCGTTCGGGGCGCGCAGACGCGGCGACGCGCTGCGCATCGCGACATGGCGGCTCGACGCCACCGGCAAGGCCGATCCGGCTCTGCTGCTGCGCGCCGCCCGTCTCGCCCACTACGCGCACGACCACCCGCGGACCCTGGCCTTCCTCAACGCGCTGCCGGAGTCGCACCACGACACCGGGACCCGGCTCATGCTGGGCGAGGCGTACTTCATCACGGGCAGCTGGGATCTCGCCGACGCGGTACTCGCGCAGGCGGCCGAGTCCGCGAGCGACGAGGCGGAACGCATAGCGATCACCGTGACGAGGACGACGAACCTCCTGGTGAGCAACACGCCTCTCGCCGAGATCCTCGAGGTCAACGAGGCCGCGCGCAGCGCCGCGTCCAGTGGTCCGCTGCGCGAACCGCTGCTCGTCAACGAGGGGTTCATCAGACTGGCCAGCGGTGAGCCCGTCACCGGCCTGGAGCTGCTGGACCGGCTCGAACCCCACGCCGACCAGGCGCTCGACAGACGGATGTGGCTGTGCGGAGCGGCGGTGAGAACCCTCGGGCTCGCCTTCCTGGGCCGCGTCAAGGAGGCCGTCGACTGGGCGGAACGCGCCCACGCCGCGCACGTGCTGACGGACGAGGAGGCACGTCCCGCGCATCCGGCCGTGCAGCAGGGGACCATGGTCCTCGCGCTCGCGGAGGACGGACGGCTGGAGGAGGCCGCGGCGCTCTGCGAGAGCGTCAGCGCCGATCTCGCCCTGCACAGCCCGCTGTTGAGGATCTTCCCGGCGCTGCTGAGCGCACGTACGCAGTGGCTCGCCGGACATCCCGCGACGGCACGTCGCATGTACGCCGAACTGGCCGCGCTCGCGCGCCGCGAACACCAGGTGAAGCTGCTGCGCTTCGCACTGAGCGGCCTCGCCGCCTGCGCGGCCGTGCTCGGGGACACCGAAGCGGCGGGGAACGCCCTCACCGAGCTGGACGGTCTGGCGGGCGGGGCCCCCGGCTACTTCTCCGTCGGGGAGGAACAACTCGGTGAGGCTTGGCTGCTGGCGGCCGGCGGCCACTTCAGCAGGGCACGGGATGTGCTGATGAACGCGGCGGACGCGGCGCGCGCCACCGGTCACGTCGCCTCCGAGGGGCTGCTGCTGACGGACGTCGCGCGACTGGGCGGCGCGGACGCGGTGGCCGCGCGCCTGAGCGGGATCACGGAGCGGTGCGACGGGGACCTGGCGGCGGTGCGGGCCCGGCTGGCCGCGTCGCTCGCCGCGGGTGACCCGAATGAACTCCTGCTGGTCTCGGAGGAGTTGGAGGCGCTCGGTGCTCATCTTCCGGCCGCCGAGGCCGCGGCCGCTGCCGCGGGCGTCTGGCGCCGGCGCGGTGAGAGACGTCCGGCGACGGCCGCCTCGGTGCGCTCCGGCTCCATCGCACAGGCGCACTGCGAGGGGGCGAGGACGTTCCTGCTCGACACGGTGCGGGCCGCGGCTCCCCTGACCGACAGGGAACGGGAGATCGCGGCCCTGGCGGCGGCGGGTGAGCCGAGCAAGGAGATAGCGGCTGCGCTGACCCTCTCCGTGCGTACCGTCGACAACCATCTGCAGAAGGCCTACGCGAAGCTGGGCATCGCCACCCGCCGCGAACTGGCCGCGCATCTGGGTCACTTCGGGCCGTCCGGGCCCTGAGCGAACTCGCCGCGGGGTGCCGGAGGGGGCCGACCGCAGCGGGGTCTCCCGGGGTCGACGGGCGGTCGCGGCCGCCCCGTTCGTCCCGTCCCGTTCGTCCCGGTGGGCGTGAGCCGAGCGCGTCCTACGACGTCCCCGGCAGGACCTGCTCCGTCCAGATGACCTTGCCGTCCTTGGTGTAGCGGGTTCCCCACCGGTCGGCGAACTGGGCGACGAGGAAGAGACCCCGTCCGCCCTCGTCCGTCGTGGCGGCGTACCGCAGATGGGGCGAGGTGCTGCTGTGGTCGGACACCTCGCAGATGAGGGCCCGGTCGCGGAGCAGTCGCACCCTGACCTGCCCCGAGGCGTACCGGATGGAGTTGGTGATCAGCTCGCTGAGGATCAGCTCGGTGGTGAAACCCTGTTCCTCCAGGCCCCATTCGGCGAGCTGGGAGGAGACGGCGGCGCGCACGCCGGAGACGGCCGAGGGGTCCGACTCAACCTCCCACTCGGCGACCCGGCCGGGGTCCAGCACCCTTGTACGGGCGACGAGCAGCGCGATGTCGTCGCCCTGGCGGTCGGGGAGGAGGGCGTCGAGCACCGCGTCGCAGCTCTCCTCCGGCGTCTGGTCCGCGTGCGCCACGGCGTCGCGCATGAGCCGGAACCCGACGTCGATGTCCTTGTCGCGGCGCTCGACGAGGCCGTCCGTGAAGAGGACGAGCCTGCTGCCCTCCGGCAGCCGCAACTCGGCCGTCTCGAAGGGCAGTCCGCCGATGCCGAGGGGCAGTCCGGACGGTATGTCGGGGAACTCCACGGTGCCGTCGGGAAGTGCCAGCGCGGGCGTCGGATGTCCCGCCCTGGCCATCACGCAGGTGCGGGCGACCGGGTCGTACACCGCGTACAGGCAGGTCGCGCCGGTTATCGCCGTCTCGTCGCCCGCCTCGATCGCGTCCTCGTCGATGCGGGACGCCAACTCGTCCAGGTGGCCGAGGATTTCGTCGGGTGGCAGGTCGAGGGCGGAGAAGTTGTGCACGGCGGTGCGCAGCCGCCCCATGGTCGCGGCCGCGTGCAGGCCGTGCCCGACGACGTCCCCGACGGCGAGCGCGACGCGGGCGCCCGGCAGCGGGATGACGTCGAACCAGTCGCCGCCGACCCCGGCCTGCGCCGGCAGATACCGGGAGGCGACCTCGACGGCGCTGTGCTCCGGCAGGGCGCGCGGCAGCAGACTCCGCTGGAGCGCGACGGCCATGCCGTGCTCACGCGTGTAGCGGCGCGCGTTGTCGATGGACACCGCGGCGCGGGCGGCCAGTTCGGCCGCGAGGGAGAGGTCGTCGACCTCGAAGGGCTCGGGCTTCTCCGAGCGCCAGAAGTTGACCACGCCCAGTAGCATCCCGCGGGCACTGAGCGGCGCCGCGATGAGCGAGTGGATGCCGTACTCGAGGACTTTGCCGGTGCGTTCGGGGTCGTGCCCGCGCCATCCGGCCGCCTCGCTCAGCCGGGGCTCGATCACCGCCTGTCCGCTCTCGAAGCAGCGGCCCTGCGGCGAGACCGGGTCGAAGGTGATCAGTTCCTTGAGCGGATAGAGGGGCTGGTCGTCGCGGATGCCGTGGACGGCCGTGCGCCGCATCGACGGGCGGCCGCCGCCCGGTTCGTCGCCGCGGAGCACGTCCTCGGCCAGGTCCACGGTGACGAAGTCCGCGAAGCGCGGGACGGCGACCTGCGCCAACTCCTCGGCGGTGCGCCGCAGATCGAGGGTGGTACCGATGCCGCCGCTCGCGTCGTAGAGCAACTGGAGGCGTTTGCGGGCCACTTCGACCCTGCTGGAGAGGAGCCGCAGCTCGGTGGTGTCACGGAGGGTGGCGACCCAGCCGGGAGGTCCTCCGTGGCGGTCGGTGGAACGATTGTTCACGGCGAGA
Organism: Streptomyces sp. CNZ301; assembly: GCF_004217425.1. Classification (NCBI taxonomy): domain Bacteria; kingdom Bacillati; phylum Actinomycetota; class Actinomycetes; order Kitasatosporales; family Streptomycetaceae; genus Streptomyces; species Streptomyces sp. CNZ301. The sequence continues at coordinate 4,547,448 of NZ_SHLG01000001.1, read as the reverse complement.
AGCCGGTCGCCCGCGCGCAGCACCTCGTCCGTTGCCACGCGCCCCGGGTGAAGCAGTTCGCTCATGGGAGCCTCGAGGCCGAGCTCGCGCACTTCGCGCCCCTGGGCGTCGTGCGGAAGAGCGAGCAGCCGGCTCGCCTCGTCGTTGGCGAGCAGCAGCCTCCCCTCACTGCTGACGATCAGCACGCCCTCGTGGACGGAATGCAGCACCGCGTCGTGGTGCTCGTACATGCGCGTCATCTCGAGCGTGCCGAGGCCATGGGTCTGCCTGCGCAGCCGGCGGCTGACCAGGGCGGCGCCGCCGGTGGCGAGCGCGAGCGCGGCGGCCGCGGCGAACAGCAGGATAGGCAGCTGCCGGTTCACCACGCCGCTGACCTTGTCGATCTTGATCCCCGCGGAGACGAGGCCGACGACCTTGCCGTCGTGCCCGGTCACCGGCACGACGACCTGGACGATGCGGCCGATGGTGCCCTCGACGGTCTCCTCCTGCACGCGTCCCGCGAGTGCCGGCCCGATCGTGCCGACGAACCTCTTCCCGATCCTGTCCCGGAGGGGGTGCGTGTAGCGGATGCCCTGCTTGTTCATCACGACGACGAAGTCGACGCCGGTACGTTTCCGTGCGGCCTCGGCGGGCCCCTGGAGCCGTGCACTCGGATCGGACGAGCGGAGCGCGCTCACCGTGCCCGGGGAGTTCGCGAGGGTCTCGGCGACGGCGAGCGACCTGTCGCGGGCGGCCTGCGTACCGTCGCGCCGCACCTGGAGCACCAGCGCCGCGACGGCCGCGACGACGAGCAGCAGAACGACGACGACCTGCAGGACGAAGACCTGCCCCGCGACGCTGCCCTCACCCAGCAGCGGCCGCCGCGGGCGCCTGCCGGGGTTCAGCGTGGCCGCCAGGGCCCGGAGACGTGTCAGCGGTCCTGCCATTGCCCCTGTTTACACTGCTCTTCCGCGCCAGTCGACAGGCGGTCGCCTCGCTCGAAGGTGTGCTCAGGCACACGCCGGGCCGCCCGCACGCCCCGTGCGGGCTCCTCGCGCGCTCCCCCGGGGCTCCTCACGATCCTCACGCCATCAGGCTTCGGTCTTCTCCGCGTCGCTCTCCCCGGTCGTCCCGGTCGTCCCGGTCTTTCCGGCTTCCGCGAGCGCGGTGCCGGGCTCGGCCGTGCCCCGAGGCATGAGGACCAGGGCGGCCATGGCAATCACGCAGCAGGCGACGATGTACCAGCTGATGCCGATGCTGGAGTCGGTCCGCTCGAGGATCGCCGCGGCGATGAGCGGCGCAGGACCGCCCGCGATCACCGACGCGAGCTGGTAGCCGAGGCCGGCGCCGCTGTAGCGGACGTTCGCCCCGAAGCTCTCGGCGATCAGCGCGGCCTGCGGCCCGTACTGGATGTCGTGGAAGAACAGCGACAGCACGATGGCGGCCATCACGAGCCCCGAGCTGCCGGTGTTGAGCATCGCGAAGTACGGGAACGCGAAGACCCCGACGCAGGCGATGCCGATTCCGTACGTCAGCCGCCGCCCGATGATGTCGGAGACGTATCCCCACAGCGGGACGCTCACCAGGCCCAGGGCCGCGGCGATGAGGGTGTCGTTGAGCAGCTCCTCCTTGGAGAGGCCCACCTTCTCCGTGCCGTAGGTGAGGACGAAGGTGATGAAGAGGTAGAACGGCGCCTGCTCGGACAGGCGCACGAAGGCGGACGTGATGACCTCGCGGGGCTGGTCGCGCAGCACCCTCAGCACGGGCATGCGCACGACCTCCCGTTCCTCCTTCACCTCCCGGAAGGCGGGGCTCTCCAGCACGCGCAGCCGCACGTACATGCCGATACCGATCAGCGCGAAGCTGGCCAGGAACGGCACCCGCCAGCCCCAGCTCTCGAAGCCGTCGCCCGAGGCGGAACTCATCAGCTGCACCATGGCGGTCGACGCGAGCAGCCCGAGCGGTACGCCGAGCTGCGGCCAGCTGGCCATCAGCCCGCGGCGCTTCTTCGAGCCCCACTCCATCGACAGCAGGACCGAGCCGCCCCACTCACCGCCGACGCCGATGCCCTGGATGATGCGGAGGAAAACGAGGAGCACCGGCGCGGCGAAGCCGATCGACGCGTACGTGGGCAGCAGTCCGATGAGGAAGGTGCTGACGCCCATCAGCATGAGCGTCATCACCAGGGTCGACTTGCGCCCGACGCGGTCTCCGAAGTGGCCGAATATCGCGGCACCGATGGGGCGCGCGGCGAAGCCCACGAACTGCGTGCCGAAGGAGGCGAGCACGCCGACGTAGGTGGACTGGCCGGGGAAGAAGAGCTGCGGGAAGACCAGGGCGGCCGCGGTGCCGTACAGGAAGAAGTCGTACCACTCGATGGCGGTTCCGACCGTGCTGGCGACCACAGCGCGGCGTCGCTGGCTGCGTACTGTCTCCGGCGCGCTTGCCGGTGTGGACGTGGTCATGGCGGCTCCTCAGGATGGACTGGCCAGTGATCCACTGAACGAGAGATGCCGGAAGGTTCGGGCCAACAAGGCCCGCTGTCAAGGGAGTACACCGCACGGGCCGCGCACGCCGCCGCGGGCCGTGGAGAAGGGCGCACAGGGGGACGGATCCTGTGACGAAGCGGACGGATGGTGTGCCGCCCTCGCACGGCGGGGACGTCTCCGGCCGCCGGGCCCGGACCGCGCGTTCCGGCCGTCCTCGGCGCAGACGTCGGCGGGGTCGGCGTCGGCCGTGCCGGCGGCGCTCGCCGCGGAGCGCAGCTCGGACCGCACCGGACGGGGTGGGGCGGCGCCCGGCCCCGGCCGCTCACTCCCCCGTGGCGCCGCCCTGCGGGCTCCGGCGGCCGATGCGCTCCCGGATCGGCGCGTAGTGCCTGACGATCGCCTCGCGCAGCAGCTCGCTGTCAGCGGCGCCGATGGCATCGAGGACGGCGACGTGCGCGGAGGCCGTCTGGGCCAGGTCGGTCGTGCCGGGGAGCGCGCCGAGGGCGATGGCGTGGACGTCCCAGAAGGCGCCGGTGAGCTGGACGGCGAGCGCGTTCCCGGTCGCCTGCATCAGCAGCAGGTGGAACTCCCGGTCCTCCGCGAGGAATTCCTCACCGCGCGCGGCCTTCTCGTGCATGGTGCCGGTCAACTGCCGCATGGCAGCCATCACTTCGGGCGTCGTCCGCTCGACGACGACCTCGGCGAGGCTCGTCTCGATCAGCTCGCGCACGTCGATCAGGTCGGCCATGACGTCCTGGTCGTCCTGGGCGTCGAGCATCCCGCGGAAGGCCAGTGACTCGACCATGGCCGTGAGTCCGAGCCGCCCGACGTAGGTGCCGTAGCCGTGCCGCACCTCCACGATGTCGAGGGCGGAGAGCGTCTTCATCGCCTCGCGGACGCGCGACCTGCTCACGGCGAGCTGCTCGCCGAGCTCGTGCTCGGTGGGCATCGGATCGCCCGGTGCGAGCCGGTTCAGGAGGATGTACTCCTTGATGCGGTCCACCACGGGCCGCTCGGCGGAGCGGGAGCCGCGCGGGTCATGGCCGCGGAAGACGCCCCGGTCGCGCGGACCGCCCGGTTCCCGGGGGGCGCGGTGGCGGCCGGGGTCGCCGGGACCGTGCTCCGCAGGCAGCTTCTTCGCCGGCATCCGAGGGCGGACCTCCGAGGTCAGGAGCGGCCTCGCGGCCGCCCGGAGAGCGTGCGTCCCGACATCGGACATCCTATGGGCGCCCCCGCGGGTCCCGTCCCGGACAGGGACCGGCAGGGACCGACACGGACCGGCAGGGACCGAGGCGGTCTTGCCGCACCGGCAGCGGGTCTCTAACGTCAGGACATCAGACATCTGATGTCCTGCGTCGGACGGGGGCTGCCATGACCGGCAGGAGCGAGGGCGGGGAACAGCGGACGGCCTGGTACCGGGAGTTGTCCGGCACGCAGTGGCGGTCCTTCACCGCCGCCTGGCTCGGATACCTGCTCGACGGCTTCGACTTCGTGATCATCACCCTCGTGCTGACCGAGGTGACCGACGAGTTCCGCCTGTCGTCCGTGACGGCCGCCGCGCTGGTCTCCGCCGCGTTCGTCTCCCGGTGGTTCGGCGGCCTCGCCCTCGGGGCGCTCGCCGACCGCTTCGGACGCAGGAACGCGATGGTCGTGAGCATCGTGCTGTTCTCCGCCGGGTCGGCGCTGTGCGCGGTCGCCCCCGCCTACTGGGTGCTCTTCGCCGCACGGCTGCTGATCGGCCTGGGCATGGCCGGTGAGTACGGGTCGAGTTCGACGTACGTCATCGAGTCGTGGCCGGAGCACTTGCGCAACAAGGCCTCCGGCTTCCTGATCAGCGGGTTCGCCATCGGGGCGGCACTGTGCGCCCAGGTCTACCGGTTCGTGGTGCCCGAGTGGGGATGGCGGGCCCTGTTCGCCGTCGGCCTTGTGCCGATCGTCGTCGCGCTGTGGCTGCGCCGCTCGCTGCCCGAGTCCGGTGACTGGCAGCGGGCACGTGACGCACACCGGGCGGGAGCGCGGGGGACGCCCGACATGTTCCGCACCCTCTACCGGGGCGCGCGCGCACGGATCAACGCTGCGAACATCGCGCTCACGCTCGTCGCCTTCGGCGCGCTGCTTCTCGTCTTCGCCGGACTCGTCCGCGGCGCGCTGCCGGTCACGGGGCTCGCCGTAGTGATCACCGCGGTCTTCGTCTGCTTCATGGTGCAGTTCTCGGGAGGCAGATGGCCCACGGGAGTCACCCTGATGTTCGTCGTGTTCACGGCGTTCCTGTACTCATGGCCGATCCAGGCCCTGCTGCCGACATACCTCAAGGCGGATCTCGGGCTCGCGGCCGGGAACGTCGCCGATCTGCTGTTCTTCTCCGGATTCGGCGCCGCCGCCGGCTGCGTGCTCGGCGGTTTCCTCGGAGACCGCTTCGGGACGCGCAGGGCGTACTGGACGAGCCTCGTCGTCTCGCAGGTGCTCGTCTTCCCGGTCTTCCTCTCCGGGAGCGGGTCGCTGCTGCTGCTCGGTACGCTCCTCTTCCTCCAGCAGGCCTTCGGACAGGGCATCTCGGGACTGCTGCCGAAGTGGATCGGCGGCTACTTCGCGGTGGAACAGCGGGCCGCGGGCCTCGGCTTCGCGTACAACGCGGGCGCGCTGGGCGGCGCAGTGGCACCCGTGCTCGGCGCGGGGCTGGCGCGGACGATGCCGCTGGGGACGGCGCTCGCGGTGCTCTCCTTCGGCCTGACGGCGGTGGTGATCGTCCTCGTGGCGGTGAACGCACCGCTCCGCGCGCAGCGCGCACTCGCGCCCGCGCACGTGTGGGAGACGGACGCCCTCGACGTCGTCCCGCGCGCTCCGGTGCCCGCCGCACCTGCCGGTACCGGCCGGGAAGGCATGACGTCATGACACCCTCCGCGAACTCCGGCACGGCCGGCACAGGTACCGCGACAGGTACCGCGACAGGTACCGCAGCAGATCCCACGGCAGGACCCGCCACCCCGCGCAGGCCGCTCACCGGCGGCGTCGTGCCCCCGCTCGTCACGCCGCTCACCGAGGACCGCGCGCTCGACGTGCCCTCGTTCGAGCGGCTGATCGGACGGCTCCTCGACGCCGGGGTCGACGGGCTGTTCGTGCTCGGCTCGACGGGCGAAGCGGCGTTCTGCACCGACGAGTTGCGTGCCCAGGTCATCAGCGAGGCCGTCCGCGTCACGGCGGGCCGCGTCCCGGTCCTCGCGGGCGTCATCGACACCCAGACGGACCGGGTCCTGCGTCAGCTCGAAGCCGCTCGGCAAGCCGGTGCCGAGGGGGTGGTGGCGACCGCGCCGTTCTACGCCGCCACCCACGCACCGCAGGTCAGGCGTCACTTCGAGATCCTCGGCGAGCGCGCGGACGTCCCCGTCTACGCGTACGACATCCCGCCGTGCGTGCACACCAAGCTCGACCCGGACATGCTCGTCGAGCTCGGGCTGAGCGGGGCGATCGCCGGGGTGAAGGACTCCTCCGGCGACGACATCGCCTTCCGGCGGCTGGCGCTGCGCAACCGCGCCGAGGGCGGCCCGCTGACCCTCTTCACCGGGCACGAGGCCGTCGTCGACGGCGCGTATCTCGCGGGCGCGGACGGTGTCGTGCCGGGCCTGGCGAACGTCGACCCGGACGGATACGTACGCATGCACGCGGCCTTCCGCCGGGGTGACTGGGCGGCGGTGCGCGGCGAACAGGACCGGCTCGCGGCCCTCATGGAGATCACCCGCGTCGCGTCGTCGGTCACGGGGTGGGGCGCGGGTGTCGGCGCGTTCAAGACCGCCCTGGTGCTGGAGGGGGTCATCGCGCACAACCAACTGCCCGAACCGTTCGAGGCGTTCGACGGCGACGACGTGGAGGCCGTCCAGGCGGTCCTCGGCACGGCGGGGCTGCTGCCGCCGTCCCCTCCGCCGCTGCGTCCTCCGCTCCCATGACCGTGCGAACACGGCTCAGTACGACTCGTGTCGTTCTCTATCGTGCTGGCAAAACCCCGCCACCAGGGCACCGTCCGCGTCGTACGCTTCCGGCGCGGCCGGTCCGTGATCACTGGTCCGCCGTGACACCACCGCGCCAGGCACGGAAGGACCCCCGGGTTGTCGCTCTTCACGCGTTCGCTTCGGCAGCAGCGGAACAAGGACAAGGACGGTACGGAGAAGGGCGTGAGCCCCGAGTCCGGAACCGACCCGTCCGCGGCCGCGACCACCGACGGCAAGGACGGCACGGACGGCACGGACGGGACCGACGGCTCCGCGCGCGAAGGCTCCGCGCGCGACGGCTCCGCGGACGAAGGCTCCGCGGACGAAGGCTCCGCGGGCGTCGCCGACGCCGGCAACGGCGACGGCGACGACAGCGACTACGGCGGCAGCAGCAGCGGTTGGCGGGGGCGGCACCCCTCCGCAGCCCGTGCCGCCTCGGTCACGACCACCGTCCTCGCGACGGCTCTCGTACTCACCGCGCTCCTCCTGCCCAACGCCCTCATCCGGCTCACGCCCAGCGCGTTCCTCCGCATACCCGTCGAGGGCATATTCGGCGCGGTCGTGCTGCTGATCCTGCCGCCTCGCTCCAGGCGCTGGGCCGCCGTCCTCGCGGGGTGCCTGCTCGGCCTGGTGACCATCCTGAAGTTCATCGACATGGGCTTCTACGAGGTGCTCGCCCGCCCCTTCGACCTCGTCCTCGACTGGATCCTCCTCGACGACGCGCACCAGTTCCTCAAGGACTCCGTGGGCCGGACCGGCGCCGTGCTGGCGCTCGTGGGCATCGTGATCCTGGCGCTCTCGATCGTGGTCTTCATGGCGCTGGCGGTGCGCCGGCTGAGCCGCATCATGTCCCGGCACAGCGTGGTGACGGGCCGCGCCGCCCTCGCGCTCGGGACCGCGTGGATCGTGTGCGCCGTCTTCGGCGTCCAGACGGGCAAAGACGTCGACGTCGCCTCCAGGAACACTGCCCTGCTCGTCCAGCACCGGGTGGAGGCGGTCAGGGCGGGGATGAAGGACGAGAAGGCGTTCGCCAAGGAAGCCCGCGTCGACCGCTTCGACGAAACCCCCGGCAGCAAGCTCGTGCCGGACCTGCGCGGCAAGAACGTCATCTTCACCTTCGTCGAGAGCTACGGCCGCAGCGCGATCGAGGACCCCGAGATCGCTCCCGGCGTCAACTCCGTGCTCGCCGACCGGACGAGGGCTCTCGAGGACGCCGGCTTCTCCTCCAAGAGCGGCTGGCTCACCTCGCCGATCTCCGGGGCGGGCAGCTGGATGGGCCACTCCACCCTGATGTCGGGCCTGTGGATCGCGAACCAGCAGCGCTACCGCAGCGTCACCTCGAACGACCGGCTGACCATCACCAGGGCGTTCCGCAAGACGGGCGACTACCGGATGGTCGGCATCATGCCGGGCGTGCGGCGGTCCTGGCCCGAGGCGAAGTTCTACGGCATGGACCACGTCTACGACTCGCGTCAACTGGGCTACGAGGGCCCGTACTTCAGCTGGTCGCCGGTGCCCGACCAGTTCAGCCTGAAGGCGTTCGAGCGGCTGGAGCACAGCAAGGCGAGCCACAAGCCGATGATGGCGACGATCATCCTCGCCACCAGCCACAACCCGTGGTCGCCGCTGCCGAAGATGCTGCCCTGGGACGAGCTCGGCGACGGCTCGGTCTACAAGCCCATCCACGACGCGGGCGCCCGGCCCACCGAGGTGTGGAAGGACCCGCACCGGGTGCGCGAGCAGTACGGGAAGGCCATCGAGTACTCGCTGCAGAGCCTCACCGAGTACATGGAGAAGTACGCCGACGAGGACACGGTGCTCGTCTTCCTGGGCGACCACCAGCCCGTGCCGACCGTGACGGGCGGCAGCAAGAACAAGGACGTGCCGATCTCCATCGTCGCCAAGGACGAGAAGGTGATGGACAAGGTCTCCGGCTGGGGCTGGAACGAGGGCCTCAAGCCGGGAGACAAGGCGCCCGTCTGGCGGATGGACAAGTTCCGCGACCGCTTCCTGACGGCGTACGGGTCGGAGCCCGAGGCCGGGTCCAAGTCGGGGTCCAAGTCGGGGTCCGGGTCCGGTTCGAAGTCCGGGTCCGAGTAGGTGCGCTGAAGACCGGGGCCCTGGTGGCCCGTTGACCCGCCCCGAACCCTTCGTCCACAGTGGCGGGCATTCCGGCCGGGCGGCCCCTCGACCTGCCGTCCGGGCGGGCGGCTTCGTGCGCGAGGAGGACGTGGACGTGATCCCGACGGCCCGCCGGCACCCCCCGGCCCCGGACGCCGCCGGACGTCCGACCCCGCGGCACCCTCACACCCGCACGTCCCGCCACGAACTCGACGACCCCTTCGCCGCCGTGACCCCCTCCGACGCCGTGGCCGTCAACTGCGCCGCCCGTTCCGTACACGCGACGGCAGCAGGATGAGCGCCTACGCGGAGCGGCCGTGGCTCGGCCTGTACAAGGACGGCACACCGGCCGGCATCGTCCCCGAACACGGCACGCTGCTGGAGATGTTCCGCGCGTCCGTCGCACGTTCCCCCGGCACCGAGGCGATCCGCTACTTCGACGGCGTGCTCACGCTGGCCGACGTGGACGCGGCCTCCGACGCGCTCGCCGTCGCCCTCGAGGGCCACGGCTTCGCGCGGGGCGACCGGCTCGCGGTGTACGTGCAGAACAACCCCGCGTTCGTCGTCGGGCTCATCGCGGCGTGGAAGGCGGGTGGCAGCGCCGTCGCCGTCAACCCGATGAACAAGGCGCGCGAAGTGACGTATCTGCTCGCGGACTCCGGCGCGACGGCGCTGCTCTGCCTGGACGAGCTCCACGAGGCCGTGGCCGCCGAGGTGGTCGCCTCCGGGGACACGCGCGTCCGCACCGTCGTCACATGCTCGGCGCGGGACTGGCAGACCCGCGACGATCCGCGGCTCTTCACGTCCCCGGACCTACGCGGCGCAGCGCAGGCGGAGCCCGGCCCGGCCAGGGCGGGCAGGGCGGGGACCGGCGCGGGCACGGCGCGCACCAGCGCTCGCGCGGCCCGTGACGCGGGCACGCTCGATCTGCTCACGCTCGTCGAGGAGTACGCGGGGCGCGCGCCCGGACCGCACGCGCCCGGGCCGGACGACGTCGCCGTCCTCACCTACACCTCCGGGACCACGGGCGTGCCGAAGGGCACCATGAACACCCACGCCGGGATGGTCTTCAACACCTGCACCTACCGGGAGTGGATGGGCCTGACCCCGGCCGACAGCGTGCTCGGCCTCGCCCCGCTCTTCCACATCACCGGCCTGATCGGTCATCTCACGCTCTCGCTGCTGCTGCCCTGCCCGCTGGTGCTGGCCCACCGCTTCCATCCGGAGGTGATGCTCGACGCGCTGCGCGAGCACCGGCCGGCTTTCACCGTCGGTGCGATCACCGCGTTCATCAGCCTCTCCGCGGCGCCCGGTGCGCGGCGCGAGGACTTCTCGTCGCTGCGGGTCGTGTACTCGGGAGGCGCGCCCGTCGCGCCTGCCGTCACCGCACGGCTGCGGGAGAGCACCGGTATGTCCGTCCACAACTGCTACGGGCTGACCGAGACCAACTCCCCTTCCCACGCGGTCCCGTTGCACGCGGAGGCGCCCGTCGACCCGGCGTCCGGTGCGCTGTCGGTGGGAGTGCCGGTCTTCGACACCGTCGTGCGCATCCTCGGCGACGACGGTGAGGAGGTGCCGGTCGGGGAGACGGGTGAGATCGCCACGTCCGGCCCGCAGGTCGTGCCCGGCTACTGGGGCAAGCCGGAGGCGACCGCCGAGTCCCTGCCCGGCGGCGAACTCCGCACCGGCGACGTCGGGTTCATGGACGATCGGGGCTGGTTCTACCTCGTCGACCGCAAGAAGGACATGATCAACGCGGCGGGCTACAAGGTGTGGCCACGCGAGGTGGAGGACGTCCTCTACGGGCACCCCGCGGTGCGCGAGGCGGCGGTCGTCGGCGTCCCGGACGCCTACCGGGGCGAGACGGTGAAGGCGTTCGTCTCCCTCAACTCCCCCGCAGGACAGGGCCCGGAGACGGACGGGGGAGGGCCACCCGTCACGGAGGCCGCCCTGATCGCCTACTGCAGGGAGCGGATGGCGGCGTACAAGTACCCCAGGTCGGTGGTGATCCTGGACGACCTGCCGAAGACTTCGACCGGCAAGATCCTCCGGCGCCGGCTGCGCGCCGGCACCGGAGACCGGTGAACCCGGGTGGGGCCCGGCTCCCGTCCGCTCAGTGAGCGCCGTTCTCCATGCCGCGGGTGTAGATGCGGCGGGCGTGCTCCACGAGGGCGATCAGCACCTCCTTCGCCGATTCCCGCTCCCGTGCGTCACACAGCACAACGGGTGTCTCCGGGTCCAGGTCGAGGGCGGCCCGTACGTCCTCGGAGGCGTAAGTGTGGGCTCCCGCGAAGCAGTTGACGGCGACCACGAAGGGAATGCCCCGGCGCTCGAAGTAGTCGACGGCCGGGAAGCTGTCCTGAAGGCGCCGTGTGTCGGCGAGGACGGCCGCTCCGAGCGCCCCGTTGGCCAGTTCGTCCCACAGGAACCAGAACCGGTCCTGACCGGGGGTGCCGAACAGATACAGCGACAGGGTGTCCTCGAACGTGATGCGCCCGAAGTCCATGGCGACCGTTGTCGTCGTCTTCTTCTCGACGCCGCCGAGGTCGTCGACGGGCCGCCCTGCCTCGGTGAGGCGTTCCTCGGTGCGCAGCGGACGGATCTCGCTCACCGCCCCGACGAAGGTCGTCTTGCCCGCGCCGAAGCCACCGGCCACGAGGATCTTCAGCGACACGTAGGAGCCGCCGAGCCGGCGGGGCCGCCGCTCGTCAGAGTGCACGGAGTCCATTGATCACTTCCCTGAGAATGTGCTCGTCCGGCAGCTGAGCCGGCGCCAGCGGCCGTCCGACGGTGATGTGACCGGCATCCAGGAGGTCGCCGAGGAGTACGCGCACGACGCCGACCGGCAGGTCCGAGTCGGCGGCGATGTCGGCGACGGACCGCGAGGCGACGCGGCACAGCGACAGGATGGCGGCGTGCTCGGGCCCCGGAGGCGGCGGCGCCTCCTCCGGGGCCTCCGCTGCGTGGATGAGCGCGATCAGGTCGAACGACTCGCTGGTGGGCCGGGCCCGGCCCGCCGTCATCGCGAACAGGCGGACCAGCGGCCCGGCTTCGTCGTCGAACCACTCCGGGTATTCGGGAGGTGCCTCCGGCTGCGGTCCGCTCGGCACGGAGCCGCGCGAACCGTCGTCGAACCAGCTCCTGTTGGGCTCGGTCATGACGTTCCGGTCACTCCTGCGCCGCTGAGGCGGGCAGCGATCCGCCGGAACGGATCGGCACCCCGAGGTGTTCGGCCACGCGCCTGACCAGCCGTGCCATCTCGTAGGCGACCAGGCCCACATCGGCGTCGGCGTCCGTGAACAGGGAGAGGCACGAGCCTTCGCCCGCCGCGGCGACGAAAAGGAATCCGCCTTCCAGTTCGACCATCGTCTGCACGACGTGACCTGCCTCGAAGTGCCGGCCCACCCCCTTCGCCAGGCTGTGGAAGCCGGACGCGATGGCGGCGAAGCGCTCGCCCTCGTCCCGTGAGAGGTCGGCGGACGCCCCGATGGGCAGCCCGTCGCCGGAGAGCACGACCGCATGTCTGACCTGCGGCACCTGAGAGACCAACTCGTCCAGCAGCCAGTTGAGTTCGCCGGTTGTTTCCATCGTCCCGGACATCAGGCGTCGTCTCCTTGTGAGGGTGTCTCGGCTGTCTCCCCCGTGTCGCGTCCGCCGGCGCTCCCGCCGGCGCTCCCGTCGGAGCCGCGCCGCGGAACGGACGGCGGCCGCTCCTCGGCGGACGCGTCCCCGACCGTGTGTCCGGCCCCGGGTCTCCCTCCGTCTCCGTCGGCTTCTCCGCCCGCGGGTCCGCGCGAGTGTTCGTCGGCGCCGCCCCCGCTGAGCCAGCCGCTGCGGAGGGCCGCCATGGTGGCGCGGGCCCGGTCCGGCGTCCGCTGTGCGGCGGGGGCCGACGGCGCCGCGGGCGCGCTGTCGTACGGCGCGGCGCCCGTCGGGGGGCCGGGTGCGTCGCGCAACTGCGGCGCGAGGCTCGCCTGTCGCACCCGGCGCGGCAGCGGCGCGGGCTCACCGGGCCCGGCCGGTGCATGCGGCCCGGGCTCGGACGGGATCTGCGGCGGGGATCCGGACGGGGCGTGCGGCCCGGCTCCCGACGGCGCCTGCGTCGCGGGCCCGCCAGGCGCCTGCGGCGCGGGCGCGGTCCCGGACTGCGCCCGCGGCGCGGCGGACCGCTCCGGTTCGGCGACGGGCAGCGGCCCCGGAGGCGCCTCCCTGCCGGGCTCCGGGACACCGTGCGCCGTGACGGCACCGTCGGCGCCGTGGCCCACGTCGGCCGGGCGGGTCATGTGCCCCGCGCCCACCCGGTCGCGGGTCCTGTGCGCCGCGGTCCGCCGCGCCCGCAGTACGGGCAACTCCCCTGGCTGCGAATGGTGTTCGGGCAGCCCTCCGTCCGCCGTGCCGGGCTGACCCGCCGGCGCGTCCCTCTCCAGCAGCTCCTCGGGGACGAGCACCACGGCCGTGACGCCGCCGTACGCCGAGCGCTGCAGCGAGACCTGGATGTCGCGGCGGTGGGCGAGCCGGTTGACGACGAACAGACCGAGGCGGTCCGTGTCGAGCAGGTCGACCTGCGAGGCATCCGCGATCTTGCGGTTTGCGTCCTCCAGGGACTCGCGGCTCATTCCGAGACCGCGGTCCTCGATCTCCAGCGCGAGGCCCGTGCCCACGCGTTCGCCGCGCACCCGCACCTTGGTGTGGGGCGGTGAGAACACCACGGCGTTCTCGACGAGTTCGGCCACGAGGTGCGTGAGGTCGGCGACGGCCGCCCCGGAGACGCGGACCGACTCGGCGACCCGGACCTCGACGCGGGTGAAGTCCTCGACCTCCGCCACCGCCGCCCGCACGACGTCGAGCATCGGCACCGGCCTGCGCCAGCCGCGCACCGGCGCGGCGCCGGAGAGGATGATCAGGCTCTCGGCGTGACGGCGCATGCGCGTGGTGAGGTGGTCGAGCCGGAAGAGGTCCTCCAGCTCGGCGGGATCGTCGACGCGGCGCTCCATGCTGTCGAGCAGGCTCAACTGCCGGTGCAGCAGCACCTGGCTGCGGCGGGCCAGCTTCACGTACACGCCGGAGATGCCGCTGAGCACTTCGGCACGCTCCGCCGCGGCCTTGATCGCGGCGCGGTGCACCGCGTTCAGCGCGGAGCCGACCTGGCCGATCTCGTCGTCGCCGCGCCGCTGGACCGGGGCTTCGGCATCGATGTCGACCTCCTCGCCGGAGTGCAGCCGGCGCAGCGACTGGGGAAGCTTGTGTCCCGCCATCTCCAGGGCCGAGTTGCGCATGCCGACGAGTTCGACGACGAGCCCGCGGCCGATCTGCATCGAGATCAGCAGCGAGAGCAGAACGCCCGCCAGGCCGAGGACCACCGCCACGCCGGAGCTGCCGATGACGTCCAACGAGAACGGCTCGGCCTTGCCGGCCGCGGTGATGCTCGCCCTGCGCTCCGCTCCCCGCAGGTCCCGCAGGACGGATCCGACGGCCTCGTCCCATGAGACGGCGGAGACCCCGGATGCGACCTTGCCCGGCCCGGCGTCCTCCAACGCCTTTTCCATGGAGGCGAGTTGCCTGTACTGGTCGCTGCCGACGGCCGCGCGGTAGGCGGGACGGTCGGCCGGCCGCAGGTCGTCGACGGCGGGCTTCAGCAGCGTCCGGTGGGCGGAGACGGAACCGGTGAAGAGACGGAACCCCTCCTGGGTCATCTGCTTCCCGGCGAGAGCGGCACCGACCACGGCGTCCTCGCGGGCGATCATCTCCCGGGCGCGGGAGAGCTCCTGGACGACGCGTGCCTCGGAGGCGACGGCCTCGTCCTGGTCGCGACCCGGTCCCGAGGGGGCCACGCCGGTCAGCGCGCCGCCCACGGCGAACCCGAGCTCGATCGTCTCCGAGTACGCGGTGTAGGCGTCCTGCCAGCCGGTCCTCTCCGCGGTCACGCCCTTGCGCAGGGTCGGCAGCTGCTTCGACGCGTCCGTCAACCGGTCGGTCCTGGCGGGCAGTTCGGACTGGAGCGCGGCGGTGTCGGTACTGCTGGCATCGATGCCGCGCCGGAGGCTCGCGGCGGCCGCGTCCGTGGACTTGGCGCGGGTGTTGAGCACGCCGAGCCGCGCGGAGTCCGGCTTCGCCAGATAGCGCGCCGCCGCGCTCCGCTCGTCCTGGAGCGCGGTGATGTAGTCGCTCGTGGGGGCGAGGAGGTTGGCGCTGACTTCCTTGAACCGGGAGATGTCGGAGACGCTCTGGGCCGTTGTGACCGTCGCGAAGCCCCACAGCGCCATCAGCGAGACGACGGGCACCATCAGCAGCGAAACGATCTTCGCCCGCACGGACTTGGGACGCAGCCGCCCCGGCACCGGTGACCACGGGCGCCCGGAACGCGGAGCCTGCGGCTCACGGAACGCGTGTTTCGGCCCGCTCTGCGGCGCAGGTGGCAGGGACGGCGGGCTCTCATCGTCGTGTCGGCCCTCGGCCTGGACCGGCGCGCGGCTTGGACGCATGACTTCCTCGATAGGGGAGTGACGAAAGGGCGGGCGCCTGGTCAGGGCGTTGATCTCTGGGTGCGGCAGGAGCGGAGTCGGCGGCGTGGGGCGGGGCGGGGCGCGTCAGGGCGCCGGGATCTCGACTCCGTGCCGCTCGACCTCGTGGAGGCGCCGTTCGGCCGACTCGGATTCCCGGCGCTGCTGCGCGGTGGGCGACAGTGCGACGAAAGCGGAGGTGAGGAAGAGGAAGGAGCCGAGGACCACCGTGAGCGGGAAGATGAACTCCGTGGCGGTGGCGCCCGGGAGCACCGTCCGGCCCGGCGAGAGCTGGATGCTCACGGCGGCCATGCCGGTGTAGTGCATGCTGCTGACGGCCAGTCCCATGACGAGGGAGGCGACGGTGGCGCCGGCCGCGCCGTGCACCGTGAGCGCCGCCCACAGGCCGGCGGTCGCGGCGGCCACGGCGATCACCACCGACAGGCCGACCAGCACCGGGTCGTAGCCGACGTCCCCGTGGAGACGCAGCGCGGCCATGCCGATGTAGTGCATGGCGGCGACCCCGATACCGGTGCCGAGCCCGCCCATCAGCAGGTAGCGGATGCGTGAACGGCCCTGCCCGACGGTGAAGACGCCGGCGCCCACGACGAGGACGGCGACGAGGAGGCTGAGCACGGTGAGCGGTACGTCGTAGCGGATCGCCGAGCCCGAGACGCCGAAGCCGAGCATGGCGACGAAGTGCATGGTCCAGATGCCCGAACCGATCGCCAGGGCGGCGGTCAGCAGCCAGTTGCGGCGTGACTTGGCGGACGACGCGGCGAGCGCGCGGACGGTGCAGCGCAGGCCGAGCCCCGAGCCGACGCACGCCATCACATAAGAGAGCACGGGCGTCAGCCACCCGTAAGTGAAGTGATGCATCTGACCCACAGGAGTCCCCTTTGTGACGGCTGATCCGGGGCGTCGGACGCTAACACAGGAAATTCACACCTGGCAGAAGTCCTTCCGCATTCTGCAACGCGCAGTCACTCGTACTCACTGGTATACCTCTGGTAACGATCCGCACGTCAGAGCCGGTCCCGGGGCCGGCCGAATCACACTCGAATCCCAACTCCCGTATTTGCAAGGCGTGTTGGAAGTGTGTCGTTCGTGAACGAGCACACTGGCTCCCCGGAAGGAAAGGCATGACGGAGAGTCAGGAAATCGTTGGAATCCCAGTGGCCGATACCGGGATTCGCAGCCGGGAAATACTTTTACGGAAGCCTTGAAACACCCGCGTCCTTCACCAGGCGGGCATAACGAGACATTGAATTTATTCAGGGCAACTGGAACATGCCGGCCGGAACCGGCGCCGTCGTCCGCGCGCAGAACGGCACACAACTACCCGGCGGCCTCCGGGGCTTCAGCCCGAGCGGACCCAGGCCCGCCTGAACATCCGCCCGAGCGGACCGCCGCCCTCAGCCGGCCGGTGCGAGCGCCACCCACACCTGGCCGCGCGCGAAGGCCAGCCGCTTCCCGCCGGCATCCGTGAAGGCCGTGCCGCCGGCCGCCGACGGGCGCTCCCAGCGGGCCTCGTACTCCTTGCCTCCCCGCAGCACCAGCGCCCGTCCCTCACCCACCGACTCGGTGAACGGGGTGATGTTGCCGCCCTTGTCACCGAGCTCGGAGTCGCGGATCTTCACGTACTGCACCACCACGGTGGCCGCCTCCAGCCGCCCGGCGTCGGTCGTACGGGCGGGGGAACCGTCCATGGAGACCAGCCAACGCCGCTTGTCCGCCGACCAGTCGAAGGAGAATCGTGCGGACGGGAAACGGACGCTGCGCCCCGGAGTCTTCCGGCCGCCGTCCGGCGCGGCCCCGAAACGGAACCCGATGTCGCGAGGCGCCCCCACGTCGGCGGCGGCGTCCGAGGCGAGAGCACGGCCCGGACGCAGATAGAGATTGTGCGGTGCGGGCCGGTCACCCTTGCGCACGTACGCGTCCCGCACACGCCCCGGGAAGAGCGCGGCCAACGGCGCCGATTCGATCTTGGAACGCAGCTTGGACTGGACGCCGGAGTAGGCGAGGCCCGGGCGGTCGAACTGGCGCAGCAGCTCCAGGTCGGACTCGCGGGCGCTGCGCACGGGCCCGACGAGCGACGGGAGGCGGGAGGCGAAGACAGCCATTATCCGGGTGAGGCCGGCCTCGACCTGCTCGACGTAGACGATGTCGGCCTTGCCCAGGCCGGTGTGCGGCCTGGCTGCCTCAACGTTGTCGATCTTCACCGCCAGCACCTTGTCGCCGGCGCCCTTGCGGCCGGTGAACGGCGAACGCTCCTCATCGCCGTCGCCACCACCGCCTCCGCCGCCGTCACCGGAGTCGCAGGCCGCTCCCAGGAGCGACAGTCCCGCCGTCAGCAGCACCGTCCGCCGCGTCCCCGTCCATTCCATGGCGACCGCCTCCTCCGCGTCTGAGGGGAGCGTTCCCCATGGGCGGGCACTGACGGCACCAGGCGGCCGAGAAATGTCCGGATGGCCGCCGGGAGCGGACTCCGGGGCGGGGCCGCCGCCGTGGATGTAGCCGGGCGCCACGACGTTGACCGTCGCTCCACGAGCAGCACGCGGTCACCGTCGGCCGCGAACCTGCGAACCTGCGGGTCCGCGGGTCTGCGCTCAGCCGCCGGCGTACACCTTGCGGAGCGCCTCGATGTCGAACTTCTTCATCGACATCATCGCCTCCGTTGTGCGCCTGGCCTTCTCCGGATCGGGGTCCCCGATCATGCCGATGAGCTCGGACGGAACGACCTGCCAGGACACCCCGTACTTGTCCTTGAGCCAGCCGCAGGCCACCTCCTGCCCGCCGTCCTCGGTCAGACGGCTCCAGTAGTGGTCGATCTCGTCCTGGCTGTCGCAGTGGATCTGGAAGGAGACGGCCTCGTTGAACTCGAACTGCGGCCCGCCGTTCAGGCCCAGGAACCTCTGCCCGTTGATCTCGAACTCGACGGCCATGACCGAGCCGGCGGGGCCGGGACCGGCCTCGGTGTACCGCCCGACCCTTCCGGGCCTGGAGTCCTTGAAGACGGACATGTAGTACTCCGCCGCCTCTTCGGCCTGTCCGTCGAACCACAGGCATGTGGTGAAGCCGTCGGCTGTCATGGTTGCCTCCCGCGGGTGCGTGTCCGTGACCGTACGGACCGGACGCGGGCGGGGAATTCATCGCAGACGGGCCGGAAACGCCTCACGCAGGAGGCCGCGGGGATGGGGGATGGGGGGACGCGTCACCTGTGCTCGGGGTTCTCGTGGTCGTGGCGGCAGCCCGCGTCCCAGTCCGTGCGCTGGTTGCCGTACGCGGGGACGCCCCCGGCGTCCTTCAGCATCCGCGCCATGTGCATCAGGTTCCACGTCATGAAGGCGACGTTGCGATTGGTGAAGCTGTTCTCCGGGCCGCCGGAGCCCGGGTCGAGGTACGAGGGCCCCGGCCCGGCCTCGCCGATCCAGCCGGCGTCGGCCTGCGGAGGGATGGTGTAGCCGAGGTGCTGAAGGCTGTAGAGCACGTTCATCGCGCAGTGTTTGACGCCGTCCTCGTTCCCCGTGATGAGGCAGCCGCCGACCCGCCCGTAGTACGAGTACTGGCCACGGTCGTTGAGGAGGCTGGAGCAGGCGTAGAGGCGCTCGATGACGCGCTTGGTCACGGAGCTGTTGTCGCCGAGCCAGATGGGGCCGGCCAGCACGAGGATGTCGGAGTCCAGGACCTGCTGGTACAGCTCGGGCCAGGCGTCGCTCTCCCAGCCGTGCTCCGTCATGTCGGGCCAGACGCCGGTGGCGATGTCGCGGTCGACGGCTCTGACCACGTCGACCCGCACGCCCTGCCCGGTCATGATGGCGGCGCAGCGGTCGATGAGTCCTCGGGTGTTGCTCGGTTCCGGTGACCGCTTGAGCGTGCAGTTGAAGATCAGCGCGCGCAGGTCGTCGTAGCGCGCGGGCGGCGGTCCCGGCTCTTGCCGGTCCTGCTGTGGCTCACCGGGGGCGGGGGACGCGTTCACATGCGCTCCTTCACGAGGCCGACGACGGCTGGCAGCGGGTCGACGGGCGGCGGCAGGGGTCGGATACGTCCATCGTGCGGAGGCGCGGGGCCGGTGCGCTCGCACCGGTGCCGACCGGCGACCTCGACGGCGTGGAAACCACCCCGTCGGCCCAGCCGCCGGACCTCCGGGCCCGCCCGGGAGGGCAGCGCGGCTCGGTCCGCCCTCCCGGCGGAGAACGCAAGTGCCGTTCAGCCGCCGGGAGTTGCATGCCCCCGAAATGCCTCCCGTCCGACGGGCCGGGGCAGCCCTCCGGCTGGTGACGCGGGGGTACGGCGGCCCCGCCCGCGGCGCGGGTCACGGCGGGCGTTGCGGGTCAGGCATTGCGGGGCACGGCATCGACGGGTCACGGCATCGCGAGGCACGGCATCGACGAGTCACGGCATCGCGAGGCACGCCGTCGACGAGTCACGGCGCGGCCCCCGTCAGGCCGTGCGCCGTGACCCGCTCGTCGGTGTCCCGTCGACGCGTCCTCGACCCGTCCCGTCAGCGCTTGGCCCTGACCGCAGCGGTGTCCGTGGCGGGCTTGTAGGCACCGGTCCCGGAGAAGGACGCGCGGTAGCCGTCGCGGACCAGGTCACGGAACAGACGGTCGACCTGGGCCCGGCTGCCGCGGATCGCGGCGTCGCACCGGGCGACACCCTTCTTGCCGGTGACCGCCCGGCACAGCTGCTTGCTCCGCGAGGCGTTGCTGAACTCGACCGTCCGGCCGGCGAGCGGCCTGCCGTGCGCACCGGTCAGTTTCGCGGAAAGGCCCCTCACCTTCAGCAGCGGAGGACCGGTCTCGCGTTCGGCGGTCGCCGGCCGTGCCTCGAGCCGGGTGCCGGCGGCCTCCTTCCGGACCGCGAGGCCGACGGGAGTGGTCAGCCCCACCAGGGGCACGGTGGTCTGCCCGCCGCCCTCGGGCGCCCGGACAACCCGGTCGTTCCCGAAGTCCGCGACGTACAGCGCGCGTTCGCGGTCGAGCGCCAGCCCCTGCGGGCTCGCGAGGCCGCTGGTGGGCACCGTCGTCTGCCCGGAGCCGGCCGTCCGCACCTTCACCACCCGGTTGTTGCCGGAGTCCGAGACGTAGAGCCGGTCGCCGCGCGGGTCGAGCGCCAGGCCGGTCGGCTGGGAGAGACCGCTCGTGGGGACGGTGGTCTGTCCCCCTCCGCCCGTCGGCACCTTCACCACACGGTCGTTGACGAAGTCGGAGATGTAGAGCTCGTTCCTCTTCTCGTCGAGCGCCAGACCGTCCGGGTGGAGAAGGCCCTCGGTGGGGACGGTCGTCTGCCCGCCGCCCGCGGCCACCTTCACCACACGGTCGTTGAAGCTGTCGGCGATGTAGAGGTCTCCGGCCTTGCTGAGCGCCAGCCCGAGGGGACGCAGCAGGCCCTCGGTGGGGACGGTCGTCTGTTCGCCTGCCGCGGTGACCTTCACGATCCTGCTGTTGACGGTGTCGGAGATGTACAGGGCACCGCCACGGTCGAACGCCAGATAGGTCGGACGGGACAGCCCCATGGTGGGAACCGCGCTCTGCGGACCTTCCGGGAGGAGGAACTTCTGGATGTCGTTCGCGGTGAAGTCGCTGACGTACAGGGCCTCGCCGCCCCCGCCCGGCGGCTTGCCCCCGCCCGGCGGCTTGCCGCCGCCCGGCGCGGGTGAGGCCGAGGCGCCGGCCAGTCCGGCCGTGCACAGGACGGCGACCGCCGTCATGGCCGTCGCGCGGCGCCACGAACGACCATGCGGGAGAAGGCGTTTCCACCACGGCTCTCGTCCCGCGCGTGGTGCACGTGACGGTTCCCGGGAGTCCGGATCGCCGGAGTGGTCGCGGAGTGGAGAGGGGCTCATCGACACCCACCTGTTCTGGGCCGCAGGGCTGTGCCGTTGGACCCGGGGGACGGGGGCGCCCCCCGGGGGGATCTCGCAGAAGGAGCGAAGGGAGCGCCGTTGACGTGACGGGCCGCCATCGCGGCCGCGCAACCGAGGCGGTTCGGGCCGCGCACCGCGGAGCGGTCCGTCAGCGGCGACACTAGGAATCCGCTCGCGCGGCGCGGACTCACCACGCCAGCCGGCGCCGTCGTCCACCCGAAGGCGGGCGGGCTGGACAAGGCGCGTGCAGATGGTGTGTAGTCCGTATACAGCCTGTATGCAAGGAGCGTGTGCAGGACGACCAACGCGGGGCCGCAGCCGGGCCGGCCGGCGCACCCCTGGGCAGGCCGGGCGCGGACGACGCCGGCGGGGAGGCTCGCTGTGACATCAGGACGCGAGAAGGCATACAGGTTTCTCAAGGAGACCGTGCTGACCGATCCCGCCATGCAGGGGGAGTTCCTCTCCGAGCAGATGATCGCCGACCGCGTCGGCATCTCCCGCACTCCCATCCGCGAGGCGCTGCTGCTGCTCGCCGCGGAGGAACTGGTCAGCCTCGTCCCGAAACGGGGTGCCTACATCGCGCCGCTCTCCGGCCGTGAGATCAGCGAACTGATGGAGATGCGCGCCCTGCTGGAGCGGTACGCCGCCCGCCGTACGGTCGAGACGGGCACGGCGCCCGTCGCCGAGATGGACAGGATCCTCGAGGAACAGACCGCGCTGCGCGGCAGCGAGAAGGCCAAGGAGTTCATCGAGGCCGACCACCGCTTCCACGCGACGCTCATCGCCGCCGCCGGCAACAAGCTGATGGCCAAGCAGTACGAGGCGCTGCGCAGCCGCCAGGTCAGGGCCGGTGTCAGCGCCCTCTACCGCTCTCCGGGACGGCAGAACGAGGTCTGCGCCGAACACCGCCACATCGTCACGGCGTTGGCGGCCGAACGCGCGGACGTCGCGTGCGCGGCGATCGACGACCACATCGCGGCCACGCGGCGCATCCTTACCGAGGGCTGACCGCCGCGCCGCCGGGCGCCGGCCGCGGGCCGGCGGCCGCCTCACAGGGGCGGCGGCCGCGCCCGCCGCGACGGGCCCGGCCCCGCGGGGCGCCCCCACGGGAGCGGCCGCGGGGCCGCGGTCTGCTGTCCCCGGGCCGGGCCGCAGCGGGCTCCGCCGGCGGGTCGGAGCACGCGGTCGTCCGGCTCAGGCCCGCGGTCGTCCGGGTCCGAGCCCGCGGTCGTCCGGGTCGGAGCACGCGGTCGTCCGGCTCAGAGCCTGCGGTTGTCCGGCTCAGAGCCTGCGGTTGTCCAGGACCGCCACCGCCCGGCGTACCTTGGCCACTTCGTCCGCGTCCACGTCGGCCACGATCAACTCGGTTGTCTCCCCTGCCTCTTCGCGCACCTGGCCGTCAGGCCCCACGAGGAGGCTGTGCCCGACACCCGTCGGCGCCTTCGTCGGCTGCCGGATGTCGGCGTCGGGGCCGGGCGGCGCCTGACCGACCGCGGCAACCCACAGCGTCGCGTCCAGTGCTCGCGCCCTGGTGAGCAGCCGCCAGTGGTCGAGCTTGACGGGGCCGGCGCCCCACGACGCGGGCAGCACGGAGAGCACGGCACCCTCGTCGGCGTGCGCGCGGAAGAGTTCCGGGAACCGGACGTCGTAGCAGGTCGCCAGGCCGACGCGCACACCCGCGACGTCGATGGTGACGACCTTCTCGCCGGGGGCGACCGTGTCCGACTCGGAGAAGCCGAACGCGTCATACAGGTGGATCTTGTCGTAGGCGGCGTCCACGTCCGGGCCGGTGGCGATCAGGGTGTTGGTGACACGTCCGTCGGACGACGGCGTGAACATCCCCGCCACCACTGTGAGTCCGTGACGGCGGGCGATCCCGCGCACGCCCTCCGCCCACGGCCCGTCCAGCGGCTGCGCCACCGGCCCGAGCGGGATACCGAAGCGGGCCATCGCCGCTTCCGGGAAGACGGCCAGCTGTGCGCCCTCTCCGGCCGCCCGCGCGGCCATGGTGTCGATGGTGCGCAGATTCTCCTCGGGGTCGGTTGCCGCGGTGAACTGGCACAGCGCTGTGCGGAGCGTCGTCACTGGCTGTCTCCTTTCCGCAAGGTCGAGCGGTCGGGTCGAAGGGCCGGCTTCCAGCGGCCGGACGTCGAACAGTCCGGCTTCCAGCGGCCGGGATTCGGGCGCCGGATGATCCGGGCCACCGTCACCGCGACTTCGCGGCGTACGACGAGGAGGGAGTCCGCTCCGGGCCGCCCGTCCCGCTGCCATTGCCGTGGCCGTTGCTGCCGACCAGCCTGATGTACTCCTCGTCCTCCGCGTGGTCGGCGTCCCGGCCGAGCAGCACACCCGTCACCGTAAGCACGGCGGTCAGCACGATGTACCCCGCGAGCGGCAGCCAGGTGCCGAACTTGCCGAGCAGCGCGGTGAACACGAGCGGAGCGACAGCACCGCCGATCACCCCAGCCAGCGTGTACGCGAGCGAGGAACCGGTGTAGCGCAGCCGCGGGCTGAACTGCTCGGCGACGAAGGCCGCCTGCGGTCCGTAGAGCATCGAGTGGATGACGAGCGCGCCGATGACGCCCAGCACGATCAGCAGCCACGAACGCGTCTCCGCCAGCGGGAAGAAGACGAACGGCCAGATGCCCGCCGCGACGGCCGCACCCAGGTACAGGCGCCGGCGGTTCCAGCGGTCGGAGAGCGCTCCCGCGAGCGGGATGAGGAAGATCTGCAGTCCGGAGCCGATGAGCACCGCGGTGAGGGCCTGGCCCCTGGGCATGCCGAGTTCCTCCGTGACGTAGGTCAGCACGAAGACGGTGAACATCGCGTAGAGGACGTCGGGCGCGACCCGGGAGAGGATCGCGGCGATCAGCGGCCTGCGCTGCTGGGCGAAGACCTCTCGGACCGGCGCCTCGGGACGTTCGCCGCCCGCTTCGACCGCCTTGAAGACCGGCGTCTCCTCCAGGTGCGTGCGGACCCACAGTCCGAAGACGACCAGCACTCCGGAGAGCAGGAACGCGATGCGCCAGCCGAAGGAGAGGAACTGCTCCTCGGTCAGCATCGCTCCGAGCGCGGCGAGGGCGCCGTTGGCCATGAGGTTGCCGACGGGCGGCCCGACCTGGGCCGCGGAGGCCCAGAATCCGCGTCGCCGTGTATCGCCGAACTCACTGGAGAGCAGTACGGCGCCGCCCCATTCGCCGCCGACGCCCACACCTTGGGCGAAGCGCAGCAGGACCAGCAGCGCGGGAGCGACCGGTCCGGCCACCGCGTGTGTCGGGAGGCAGCCGATCAGGAAGGTGGCGACGCCGACGAGGACGAGCGTGGCGACGAGGACGCGCTTGCGCCCGATCACGTCGCCGAGCCGTCCGAAGACGAAGCCCCCGAGCGGGCGGGAGACGTAGCCGACCGCGTACGTGGAGAACGCGAGCAGCGTGCCCGTGAGGGGATCGCCGGAGGGGAAGAACAGCTTTCCGAAGACGAGCGCGGACGCGGCCGAGTAGACGGCGAAGTCGTACCACTCGAGCGAGGTCCCGGTGAGGCTGGCGGTGAACGCCTTCGTCAGGTCCTTGCGGCGTGCGCTGCTCATGCCGGCGTCCTCGCCGGGACCGGCCGGAGCTCCTGGATCGCCGGGAGCTGCCGGATCGCCCGCGCCGCTGTGCGGATCGGGCTCGTCCGCTGCCGCCTTGTGCGACGTCTTGTGGTCCACGGGAGCTTCCTCACGGTCGGGTTCCTTCGGGACACGGGGCATACTTGCTGTATACAGCTCGTATGCGCAACCCTCAGGGCGCGGAATTTACCGCTGCGAAACCGAGACCGACCTGGAGGAATCCCATGACCGGCCTGTCTTTCACGCTCCCCGACGGCACCCGGCGCGCCGTGACCGTGAAGCGTCTGCTCAACGCCGGCTACGCGGGCCGCAGTCAGGACGACGTGGCCGCCCACGTGGCGGAGCTGGCCGAACTGGGAGTGCCCGCGCCCTCCACGACTCCTGCGCTCTACCCCGTCTCGCCCTACCTCGCGCAGCAGACCGGAACGGTTCTCGCGCAGCACGGAAAGACCTCCGGCGAGGCCGAGTGGGCGCTCGTCGTCGACGACACCGGGGACCTGCTGCTGACGGCGGCGTGCGACCACACCGACCGCGAGCTGGAGACGTACGGCGTGGCCTGGAGCAAGAACGCTGCCCCGGACGTGCTCGCCACGAGCGCGTGGCGGTTCGACGACGTCGCCGACCGCATCGACGGTCTCACCCTTCGCGCCTGGGTGAGCGGCGCCGGAGGGGGCAACGGCCCCGCGGGTACCGGCACCGGCACCGGCACCGGCACGGAAGGCGGCACCGGCACCGGCACTGACTCTGGCAACGACCCCGGCACCGGCACCGGCACGGAAGGCGGCCCCGGGGAGCAGCTGATCCAGGACGGCACCGGCGCCGACCTGCTCCCCCCGCAGCACTGGGCGGAGGTGCTGCGTGAGCGGGGCGAACTGGAGCCCGGCACGGTGCTGATCTCCGGGACCATCCCGATGCTGCACGGCGAGGACCAGTTCGCCGGACGCTGGCGCGTCCAGCTCGGCGACCCGGCGACGGGCCGCGAGATCTCGCTGACCTACGACGTGGTGCCCATGCCGGAGCCCATCGGCTGAGTGCTTCACGCGCCCTGGGCGTCCCGGTCTCCGCCGGCGCCCAGGCGCTGCGCGTAGGCGGTGACGATCTGCCTGCGGGAGTCCTCCAGGTACTCCCGCAGCATCCGTTCCGCCCCCGCCGCGTCGCCCGAGCGGAGGGTGCGCAGGATCTCCCGGTTGCGTGCGAGGTAGGGCTCGTGGAGGCGGCGCGGGCTGTCCATGACGTGATGGGCCAGCCGCAGTTCGGCCAGCACGCTGCTCATGACCTCGTCCGTGCGGGGACTTCGCCCCAGCGCGACCACCTCGCGGTGGAAGTGGATGTTCGCCGTCGCCAGGTCCTTCCACCGCCACTCCCGGGTGGCGGCCTGACCGTCGGCGACGGTGGCGGCGAGTGCGTCGAGGCCGAACGGCGGCCCCGCCTCGGCCAGTTGGTTCATGACTCCGCACTCGATGAGTTTCCGCACGCGGTAGATGTCGAGGACGTCGTCGACGCTCAGTACGCGGACGAAGACGCCCCTGTTGAGCTGGTGTTCCAGAAGCCGTTCGTGGGTGAGCAGCCGGAACGATTCCCGCAGCGTGTTGCGCGAGACGCCGAGCACGCCGCCGATGTCGCCCTCCGACAGCCGGGCCCCCGGCGGGAAGAACCCCTCGGCGATGCGGCTGCGCAGCACGTCCGCCACGCGTTCCGCCGTGCTGGTACGGCTCAACAGCGCGCGGTCGCCCGCCAGTTCGTTGTGCCGCGCGGGCACCGCGGACCTCAACGCGGGCTCGGCGGAGGGCGGCACGGCTGACGGCACCGCGCGTTGTACGGCAGGGAGCCGCGCGGGCTCCGGATCGGTCGTCTCCAACTCGCGCCCCCTTCTTGATCCGCGGCTCCTCCTGGCGTGCATGCCCCGCATACAGCGCTACGAACCCCTTGAAGGATCGTTCAACGATCCTCTACGTTATCCCGGACATCGAGCAGGCACCACAGGCTCGCCCACATCCAAGACGGCGCCCCTTTCCCCTCTGCGAGGTGCACATGAAAAGCAACCCGATACCGAATGCTCCCCAGGAGGGCGCAGGGTCCGAGCACGTCTCCGTACGGGACTCCGGCAGCGAACCCGGCTCAGGGCCGGGCGAGGGCTCCGGCGGCCCCTTCGGCTGGTTCAAGGAGCTCGGCGCCTCCGGGCGCCGCGCCTTCGCGGGCTCGTTCGGCGGCTACGCGCTGGACTCCTACGACTTCTTCACGCTGCCGCTCGGCATGGTCGCCATCGGCGCGTACTTCAGCCTCGACCCGGGCCAGACCGGCCTGCTCACCACCGTCACCCTCGTCGTCTCCGCCGTCGGCGGCGCGGTCGCGGGCATCCTCGCCGACCGCATCGGACGCGTCAGGACGCTGATCCTCACCGTCGTCACCTACGCCCTGTTCACCCTGCTGTGCGGCTTCGCCCCCAACTACGAGACGCTGCTGGTCTTCCGCGGCCTGCAGGGCCTCGGCTTCGGCGGCGAGTGGGCCGTCGGCGCGATCCTCGTAGCCGAGTACGCCTCGGCGAAGAACCGGGGTCGCACCCTCGGCGTCATCCAGAGCTCGTGGGCCGTGGGCTGGGCGCTGGCCGTCATCGTCTACACGGCTGTCTTCCAGCTCTTCGACGAATCGGTCGCCTGGCGCGTGCTGTTCTGGACCGGTGCCCTTCCCGCACTGCTGATCATCTACGTGCGCCGCAACGTCACGGACGCGCCGCAGGCGGCCGAGCAGCGCATGAACAGCCGCGAACGGGGCTCCTTCTCCGCGATCTTCACTCCCGAACTGCGGCGCACCACGCTCTTCGGCGTGCTGCTCTCCACCGGCGTGCAGGGCGGGTACTACACGCTGGCCACCTGGGTGCCCAGCTACCTCAAGACGGACCGCGGGCTGACCGTCGTCGGCACCGGCGGCTTCCTGACGTTCCTGATCTCCGGCGCCTTCATCGGCTACCTCACCGGTGGCTACCTCACGGACAAGCTGGGGCGGAAGCGCAACGTCGCGGTCTTCGCCGTGCTCTCCGCGCTCGCCGTCCTCGCCTACACCAACGTGCCGACCGGCTCCAACACCCTCGTGCTGCTGCTGGGTTTCCCGCTCGGCTTCTGCATGTCGGCCATCTTCAGCGGTTTCGGCTCCTTCCTGAGCGAGCTCTACCCGACAGCCGTGCGCGGCACCGGGCAGGGCTTCGTCTACAACACTGGCCGCGCCGTCGGCGCCTTCTTCCCCACGCTGGTCGGCTTCCTCGCCAACAGCTGGGGTGTCAGCGGTGCCCTCGTCTTCGGGGCCGCCGGCTACGGAGTCGCCCTCATCGCCCTGCTGGGGCTGCCCGAGACCCGGGGCCGGGCGCTGGTCTGACCCGCCCGGCGCACCGCGTGGCCGGGACCGGTCGACTCCGGCCCGGCCACGCCGGTCGTCACAAGTGCCGCTCGCCCGACCGACGGAGGTCACACGCCATGCCCCCAGCGACACCCGCTACGACGCACGGCACACCGGCCCCTGGGCCGACACCGGCGACCGTGGCCGCCGGCGCCGCCGAGGCGCGGGCGCTGATCCGCGACGGCGACGCCGGCCCCACCCCCGGCCGTGCCCCCGGATACACGCAGGCCAACCTCATCTCCGTACCGCGCGACTGGGCCTACGACGTGCTGCTCTTCTGCCAGCGCAACCCCAAGCCCTGCCCGGTGCTCGACGTGACGGAACCGGGGGAGACCTCCACCGTCCTCGCCCCCGGCGCGGACCTGCGCACCGACCTGCCCGCGTACCGGGTGTGGGAGCACGGCGAACTCGTCGAGGAGCCCGCCGAGGTGACCGGCCGGTGGCGCAAGGACCTGGTGACCTTCCTCATCGGGTGCAGCTTCACCTTCGAATGGGCGCTGGCGGAGGCCGGGGTTCCGCTGCGCCACATCGAGCAGGGCCGCAACGTCGCCATGTACGTCACGGACCGCCGCTGCCGTCCCGCGGGCGCGATGAAGGGGCCGATGGTCGTCTCGATGAGGCCCGTGCCGGAGGAATCGGTGGCCACCGCGGTCCGCGTCACGGGCCGCATGCCCGCGGTCCACGGCGCGCCCGTGCACACCGGTGACCCCGCACTGCTCGGGATCGCGGACATCGACGAGCCGGACTTCGGCGACCGCACCGACGTGCTCCCCGGCGACGTGCCCGTCTTCTGGGCCTGCGGCGTGACCCCCCAGGCCGCCGTGATGGCGTCCCGCCCGCCCTTCGCGATCACCCACGCACCCGGCCGGATGTTCATCACGGACGTACGGGACGAGGAGTATCTGGTGGCGTGAGCCCATGCCGCCCGGCGAGCACCAGGATGGGCATGTAGCTCAGCGAGACACATGGAGCTACAATCGAGTCATGAAGACCATCACTCAGCGCGAGTTCCGCAACAACTCCGCAGCTGTCATGAACGCAGTCGAAGGCGGCGAGACGTACCACATCACTCGTAATGGAACCGAGGTGGCCGAACTGCGACCCTTGCACCGAAGGCCTCGCCTCAGCGCCGAGGAACTCGTGGCACGACACCGCAAGCTGCCTCGCGTCGATCATGATCAGCTGCGCCGTGAAGCGGATGAGCTCTTCGGAACCGAGGACCGTGTCGGTGACGACCCCTGGGAACGCCACCGTGACTGAGCGACCGCAGTCCGGTGTGCTGGACACCTGCACTTATATCGACCTGGACGTCCTCGACCCCGCAGATCTCCCGGCTGTCCCCGAGCTGACAGCCATCACCCTGGCTGAACTTCACCAAGGTGTGGCCCTGGCCAAGGATCCTGTCGCGCGAACGAGGCGTATGGAGAAGCTGGGGGCAGCTGTTGCCGACTTCGACCCCCTGCCGTTCGACGGTGATGCGGCGGCCCGTTACGGAACGCTCGTCGCACTCACTCTCGCCCGGCATCGTGATCCCCGTCCCCGGAGACTGGATCTGATGATCGCGGCCATCGCCTCGTTCCACGGCCTGCCGCTCTTCACGCGGAACGCCGACGACTTCAAGGGGCTGGACAGCGCCGTGACCGTCGTGCCGGTCTGAGGACGAAGGTCGTGCCGCCACCGGAAGTGGAAAAGCGGCCGGGCGTCCGGTAAGCCCCTGGACGTGCGGGGAGGGAATGGCGCCGCCCCGACCGCACGGAAGCCGGAGCCCGTCCGGAGCAGACGCCGAGAAAGGCACCCGACGTGAACGCTCGCCCGCCGCTGCCGCCGTTCACCCTGGAGACCGCACGTCAGAAGGTCCAGGCAGCCGAGGACGCATGGAACACGCGCGCGGAATTCCGCTCCGCTGAGGAGCAGCCCCGGAGGCGGGGCCGGTACCCAGGTGCCGGCGGCGGGCCGTCCGTCCGCCGCCGGCGCCCCTTTTGCGCACGGTGCGGCCACGCCGGACACCGGGCGTGCGCCGTCGGCCGTTCACCGTGCGCCGGCGCTCAGGCCTCCTCGTAGACGAGCCACACGTTGCCGCGGTCGAAGGGCATCCGCTCGCCGTTCGGCAGCGTGAAGCTCGTGCCCGACTCGGCGGTAGGGCGCTCCCACTTCGTCTCGTACGCCTTGCCGTCGCGCAGCACCGTCGCATCGCCGCTGCCGACGGTCTTCTCGTACGGCGTACCGCCGTCGTCCGGCGGCATCTCCACCTTCTGCACGATCACGGTCCTGCCGCCCAGCCGCGCCCCGCCGGTACTCGTCGCCGGGGCACCGTCGAAGGAGGTGAGCCAACGGTCCTCCTTCTCCGACCAGTTGAAGGTGGTCTCGGCCGAGCCGTAGTCGACCGTGCGCTCCTTCGTGGGCTCGCCGCCCTCCGGGGCGTCGTCCGCGAAGCGGAAACCTATGTCGGCGCTCTCGCTGGCCTCCGGTGCGGTGTCGAGGAGCTCGTCCGGGTGCACGTAGAGGTTGTGCGGGGCCTCGTTGTCGCCGCCGCGGAAATAGGGCTCGGGGTACTTGTCGTGGGAGCGGGCGTGGAGCGTCGACTTCTCTATGAGGTCCTCGACTCCCGCGCGCGCACCCGAGTAGGAGAGCGCGGGACGGTCGAACATCCGCAGCTGCTCCACGTTGTACGCGCGGGCGCTGCGCACGGGCCCGAGCGAGTCGGGCAGCTTGCTGGAGTAGATGCCGAGCAGCCGGCTCAGCCCGCCCTCGACCTTCTCCACGACGGTGATGTCGGCGTCCTCGACCGCCGTGTGAGGGCGTGCGTCCTTGTGGTTGTCGATCTTCACGGCCAGCACGGGCGCCGGATCGGCGGGAAGCCCCGTGAAGGGGGACGTGGCCTCGCGCGCCTCGGTGGTCCCGTCCTTACCCGGGTGCCGCGCGCCGTCCGTCTTCTTCACCGCGCCCTGCGCGCCGTGGGCGTCCTGGGTGTCCTGGGCGGACGAGAGACCCGCACCGCTTCCCGCGGCCAGCGCCACCACTGTCAGCGTGGCGAGGATGCGTGCGGTTCTGCGTATGCCTCCCGGGCCGCCGCCGGGGGACGGCGAGCCCGTGGTCATGCCCTGCATGTGAACTGCCTTCCGTCTGTGGGGGTTGGACAGCCACCTCACCGGCGCCGGGCCGCGCCGTCAATAGCACGCGTGCGCTTCGCAGACGGCGGGCCGCGGGCGTCACACGGCGCGGGCGTCGCACCGGGCGGGCGGGCTTCGGACCCGTTCCCGTCCCCCCGCAGACGTCAGTTCTCGGCAGACACGGATGAGTCCTCGAGCGAGACGCGGATCTTGGACTGCTTGTGCGGAAGCTTCTCCCAGTCGTCCATGAAGCGGGCAGCCAGACCGTGCTTCCGTGCGAGAGCGGCCAGCGTCTCGGTCCGGTAGTAGAAGTCCTCACGCAGCACCTGGTGTTCCGCGCCTTCAGTGCGGTCGAAGGTGAAGTCGAAGAAGCCGCGGGGGGCCAGGACCCGCCCGACGTGGGCCAGGCACTCGTCGATGACCTCGATCGGCGAGTGGGAGAAGACGCTGTGCGCGTGCACGACATCGAAGTGCCCGCTGGGCAGGAAGTCGAGCCTCAGGTCGTGCGTGAGCGTCAAGTGGGGGAGTTTCTCCTGCAGTTCGTACCTTGTGAGCGTCTCCTTCGCGGAGATGAGGATGTCGGGGGAGATGTCGATGCCGTAGTAGTTGCCGGTGTCGAGGTACTGGATGAACCGCCAGCCCGCACGCAGATTTCCGCAGCCGATGTCGAGCATGCGGTGCTGGGGCTGAAGCCCGTGCTCCTTGAGGAAGTCGAACTGCATCCGCCCGAGCGCGAGCCACCGCTCGTGGCTGCCGCTCCCGACCGCCGCCTCGGGATCGTTCGCGGTGTCCGAGGCCATCACGGCCCGGTAGTAGCCGACATGGTCCGGGTGCCTGAAGCGCAGCCAGGAGTCCCGGATGGCACGGCGCACGTACGGGGCGACCCGCCCCGGGTTGCGCAGGGCATACGCGGCCTTGTGCGACAGCATCGAACGGTTGGCGGCCAGTGAGCGTGCGGTCTTCTTGGGCATGGCGATGTACTCCTCGGGTGGTTCCGTGCTGCCCCCGACGGCTTCGATACCTCCGGAACGAGTCACCGTCCATGCCGGACACGTGCCGGACCCGTGCCGGACGCTTTTCAAGTGCGGGACCGCCCCGGCGTCACGGCGGTGCGGCGCGGGAGAGCGGCCGCCGACGCCTGCGTACGGTCCGGCACGTGCCGGTGCTCGCACGGCGCAGCCCCCGCGGCCCGGCCGGTGGCCGGGCGTCCGGGCGTCCGGGCGTCCCGCATCCGGCGTCCGCGCGTCCCAGGTCACCTCGGGGACCGCGTCCGCCCCAGGGCTACGCGGAAGCGCGCGAAGGACTTAAGGTCCACGTCAGGGGCAGGTCACCCGGAATCGCCGCACGTCGTCCGCGACCCGGACGCCGTGGCCCCGGGGGCCCGGACGACAGCGAGCCCCAGACGGCACCGTGGTCCACGGGGACCCGGGGCCCAGTGATCCCGTACGAAAGGAACGACCGTGCGCGTCGCCGTCCTCGACGACTACCAGCAGGCCGCCCACCACTTCGCCGACTGGCAGAGTCTGGACGCCGAAGTCACCTTCCTCCACGAGCACATCGCCGGCACAGACGAACTCGCCGAGGCACTGCGCGGCTACGAGGTCGTCGTGGCGATGCGCGAGCGCACCCCGTTCACCGCCGAGCGGTTCGAACGCCTCCCGGACCTGCGCCTGCTCGTCACGACCGGGATGGCCAACGCCTCGATCGACCTGGCCGCCGCCGAACGCCACGGCGTGACCGTCTGCGGCACGCAGAGCCCCGCCACCGCGACGCCCGAGCTCACCTGGGGGCTCATCCTCTCCCTGCTGCGCCACATCCCCGCCGAGTCGACCGGGGTCCGCGAGGGGCAGTGGCAGCACTCCATAGGCGGTGACCTGTACGGACACACTCTCGGCATCGTCGGGCTCGGACGGCTCGGGTCGCGAGTGGCCACCGTGGGGCGGGCGTTCGGCATGCGCGTACTGGCCTGGAGCAGCAACCTCGAACCGGCGACCGCCCGCGAACGCGGTGCCGAGCCGGTCAGCAAGCAGACCCTCTTCTCCGAGGCCGACATCGTGACCGTCCACTACAAACTCAGCGAACGCAGCAGGGGGCTGATCGGCAGGGAGGAGCTGTCGTGGATGAAGCCCACCGCTTACCTCGTCAACACCTCGCGCGGTCCGCTGATCGACACCGACGCACTCGTCGACGCCCTGATCGAGGGCCGTCTCGCCGGTGCCGGCCTGGACGTCTACGACGTCGAGCCGCTGCCTGCCGACGCCCCGCTGCGGACCGCGCCCCGCACCGTCCTGACCCCGCACATCGGATACGTCACCGAGGAGACGTACCGGATCTTCTACGGGGAGGCCGTGGAGGACATCGCCGCCTGGGCGGCGGGAGAGCCGGTGCGCACGCTCGCGCCGTGACGGCGCAGTGCCGGGCGGGCCCGGGTCCCCCGGCCGCTCCCGCGCTCAAGGCCACTCCAGGTCCCCCGGCCGCTCCCGGGCTGCCTGCGCCCGTGCGGCTTCCGGCCGCCGCGCGTACCGCCCCGCCCGGTGCGACCCTGGCGGGTGACGGACACCCGAGCGAAGGGACCGCGGCATGGCGAAGCGTGTGGTGGCCGACTCGTACGGCGGCCCGGAAGTCCTCTCCCTGATCGAGTCCGACGTCCCCGTCCCGGGACCCGGCGAGGTCACGGTGCGGGCCATGGCCATCGGGGTCAACCCCGTCGACTACAAGCTCTACGGCGGCGCCATGGGCGCCGATCCGGCCGCGCTGCCGATGCCGGTCGGCCTGGAGCTGTCCGGCGTGGTGACCGCCGTCGGCCGGGACGCCGAGGGCCCTGCCGGCCCTCTGTCCGTCGGGGACGAGGTGATGGTCCACCCGGCCCCCGGCGCCTACGCGACCGAATTGACGGTGCCCGCGTCGAGCGTCGCGCCGAAGCCGCCGGAACTGTCGTGGGAGGAGGCCGCCGGGCTGCGGCTCGCCGGCGCGACGGCCGTGCACGCCCTCACCGTGATCGGTGTCTCCGAGGGTGAGACGCTGCTGATCCACGGGGCGTCGGGCGGCGTGGGCCTGCTCGCGGCGCAGATCGCGGTGGCGGACGGCGTGAGAGTCATCGGCACGGCGGGCGAGAGCCATCTGGACTCCGTCGAACGCTACGGAGCGACCGCCGTGCGGTACGGCGAAGGCCTGCGTGAACGTGTGCGCGAGGCGGCACCCGGCGGCGTGGACGCGGTCATCGACACCTCCGGCACGCGTGAGGCGATCGACCTCTCCCTCGAACTCGTGCCCGACCCCGGCCGCATCGTCTCCATCCTCGCCTTCGACCGGGGGGACACGGGGATCAAGCTGATCGGCGGCGGCCCGAACGCCGACCCCGGCACCGAGATCAGAGCCGGCTCGTGGCGGAAGCTCGCCGAGCTCGCACACCAGGGGGAGATCGAGGTCGTCGTCGCCCGTACGTACTCCCTCGCGGAGGCGGCCGACGCGCACCGCTTCCTCGCGGAGGGCCATCCCGGCGGCAAGGTCGTCCTGCTGCCCTGAGCGGAGCCCCGCGGCTGGTCCCCTCCCCGCCGCCCGTTCCCTTCCCGCGGCCCCTCCTCTTCCCGCGGCTGCAATGCAAGTTCAGCGGTGGGCCGGGGAGTTCCGGGCCGGGAGACGCGCGAGTCGCACGGTCCGGGCCGGGAGACGGGCGAGCGGAGGGGCCTGACCGGGGGGATGCGCGAGCGGCGGACGGGGCAGCGGCACAGGCCTGGTCGCCGGTCCTGCTCCGGCGCCCAGGCCTGTGTCGCCGGTCGGACGGCATCAGGGCCGGCACCGTCCGGCGGCACGATGGCAGCGTCCGACGGCACGCTCAGAGCCGCTCCCCGAGGAAGGCGAGGGTGCGCTCCCAGGCGAGCCGCGTCGCCTCCGGGTCGTAAGTGCCCAGGTGGTTCTCCTCGTTGGCGAAGGCGTGACCCGCCGGGTAGCGCTCGATGGTCACCTTCGCCCCGGACTCCCTGTGGATGCGCGCGGCGATCTCCTCGGCGCGCTCCGGAGTGGCGTTCTCGTCCAACTCGCCGTAGTGGCCGAGGACGTCGGCCCTCAGGTTCGTGAAGTCGACCTCGTCGTCACTGACGACGCCGTAGAACGGGACGGCCGCGGCGATCTTCTCTCCCGCCTCGGCGGCGAGCGCCAGGACGAAGCCGCCCCCCATGCAGAAGCCCACGGCGCCCACCGCGTCTCCCCGGACGGCCTCGTGTCGGCGCAAGTAGTCGACGGCGCCGACGAGTTCACGCACGGCCCGGCCCATGGGCAGCTCGGAGGCGAGGCGGGCGGCGTCGTCGCTGTCGTGGGTGGTGCGGCCGCCGTAGAGGTCGGGGGCGAGCGCCACGTAGCCGGCAGCGGCGAACTGGTCCGTCACCTCGGCGATCTGGTCGGTCAGCCCCCACCACTCCTGGATGACGATGACTCCGGGGCCGGTGCCGCTCTCCGGGAGCGCCAGATAGCCGTAGATCTCGACGCCGTCCGCGTCGAAGCGCAGGTTCTGGCGCAGCGGTGGTGCAGACACGAGGGTCCAGCCTTTCTGCTCGGGATCGTCCATACGGACACGATTGGTGACGGACCGTTCGGTTGCCCGCCGAACCCGGAGAGTGCCCTCACGTGCCGCCGATAACCCGCTGCGGCGGAATCACACACGTACGGCACGGGACCTGCTCATCCGGCACGCGGCCCCGGTACCGGAGGCGTCACGGGACGCGGCCCCGGTACCGGAGGCGTCACGGCACGCGGCCCCGGTGTCGGAGCGTCGCGGGACGCGGCCCGGCCCGTGCCCGTCGCCGGCCCGGCGGGGTTGTCGCGGGCCCGGCGTCGCGGTGGGCCCGGCCCGTGCCCGTCGCCGCGGTGCTCGGTGCGTCGGTGCGTCGGTGCGTCGGTGCGTCAGCACTCCCCGGGGACGGAGGAATCCGCCGCGAGTTCGCGGACCCGCTCCGGGGTCGGGTAGCCACCGGTGTGCTCGAAGCCGGCGAGTGTCGCGTGCCGGCCGGACAGGTAACCGGTACGGAAGAAGTCGTTGCCGGTGGTGGCGTCGAGAAGCCAGTTCGTCGCGGTGCGCAGCCGGGCGTTGCCCGTCCGCAGCGCCGCGAGATGGTAGCCGCGCGTCACCAACTGGGCAGGCAGACCGCTCAGTTCGACGCCGAGGGGACGTGCCAGCGCGTCCAGCCCGCCGAGGTCGACGACGAGGCCCAGGCTCTTGTGCTCGTAGGGCCGCGTGGGCCTGCCGCGCAGAACTGCCGCGACGTTGCTCGCGGCGCGCCGCCCCTGCCGCATGGCGTGCTGCGCGGTGGGCGGACATACCTTCGCGGCCTCGCCGCTTCCGTGCCCTCCCCTGCCTCTGGCGGCGCGGTCCGCCGTCAGATCGGGCACGGCCGCCGCGTCGCCGAGCGCGAAGACACCGTCCCTGCCGGGCACCCGCAGATCGGAACCGACCACGAGGCGGCCCTGTGCGGTCTCGGCGCCGATCGTGCCGATCAGCGGGCTGGCTGCCACGCCCGCCGTCCAGATGAGCGTGCGCGTGGGCAGCGAGCGCCCGTCGGTCAGGGTGACGGTGCCCTCCGACACGTCCGACACGGAGACGCCGAGCGAGACCTCCGTGCCCCGCGCGGTGATCAGCTCCAGTGCCTTGCGGCCGAGGCGTTCGCCGAGTTCGGGCATCAGCTTCGGCGAGTGGTCGACGAGGTGCCACTCGATCCGGCGCGGGTCGATGCGGCGGTAGCGGGACGCGGCGGCCGCCGTCAGCCGCTGGAGGCAGGCGACGCTCTCCGTCCCGGCGTAACCGCCGCCGACCACGACGAACCGCAGGCGGGCCGCGCGCTCCGCCTCGTCGTGCGTGACGGCGGCGAGGTCGAGCTGGGCGATCACGTGATCGCGGATGTAGGCGGCCTCGGCCAGCGTCTTCATGCCGCGCGCATGCCGGTTCAGGCCGGGGATGTCGAAGGTGCGGGTGACGCTTCCCGGGGTGAGGACGATGCAGTCGTAGCGCTGGTTGACCAGCTCGCCGGTGATCAGCCGGACGACGCACACCTTCGCGGCGGTGTCCACGCCGATGGCGGTGCCGGGGACGATGCGCGTACGGCGAAGGACCCGGCGCAGCGCCGGTGCGACGGCCTCGGGGGTGAGCACGCCCGAGGCGACCTGGGGCAGGAGCGGCAGGTAGAGCTGGTAGTCGTCGGGGGTGATCAGCGAGATCTCCGCCTCGCTGTCGCCGAGTTCGCGCTCCAGACCCCGCGCGCACTGCACCCCCGCGAAGCCGCCGCCCACGACGAACACCCTGGGTCTGTCCATGGCTGCTTCGCCGCCCCTCGCTCGCCGGGGTCCGTCGGTCCGGAGCCGTCCGTACAGGTCGGGGCAGCTCCGTGCGAGAAGGCTCGCACGGGGCGGTCGGGGCCGCATCCGCACGCGTACCGGCCGCGACGGCTGCTCCACCGGCGGGGGAACCTCCCCGAAGTGCCCGGCCGGGGCCGGGGCGGGGACCGGTCCGGCCGGTCCACCCGCCGTATCCGGCCCCGGCAGTTCCGGTCGGCTCCGGCAGTTCCGGTCGGCTCCGGCAGTTCCGGTCGGCTCCGGTCAGTGCCGTAGGTGGCCGGCAGCGCCGTGGGCCGCCGCCGGTCCCGTCGGCCCCCTTCAGCCCCAGGTCCGCTTCACCCCCGTGGACCCGGCCGTCGTTTTCAGTGCAGGAGCTTGAGTCCGACCACGCCGGCGACGATCAGCAGCAGACACAGCACGCGTGCCACCGTGACCGGATCGCCGAGCACGGCCATGCCGTACGCGGCGGTGCCGATGGCTCCGATGCCCACCCAGACGCCGTATGCGGTGCCGAGCGGGATGTGTGTCACCGCGTACGACAGCCCGCCCATGCTGGCCGCGAGCGCGCCGAGGAAGAGCAGCGAAGGCCACAGCCTGTGGAAATTGCCGGACGCCTCCAGGGCGGTCGCCCATACGGTCTCCAGCACCCCCGAGACGATGAGGACCACCCAGGCCAGAGTCATCCGACGCCCTCCACTCCGCTCGCACGCACGCACACTGACGTGCCGTATGCCGGCTGCCCGTTGCCGGCTGCCGCTCAGCAGTCGATCACACGCGCACGGCGGGCGGGGCGGAGGCGTCCGTCAGACCCCGATGTCGCCGCCGTCCTTGCGCCAGACGCTGACGACCGAGGGGCGTACGTACGCGTCCGGTCCGTCCGGCCACTGGGAGGCGGGCTTCTCGACGCTCGCGCCGTCCTCCTCGCCCGGGTGCTGGACGGAGACCAGGACGCGCCTGTCCTGCACGATCGGCCCGCAGGTCTCGGCGGCGTTGGGCATGGTCAGGAACTGCCGGACCTCACCGCGCCGCGGCCCCGCGGTGGCGACGCCGAACAGGCCGTCGTGAAAGCCGAGTTGGGCGTCGTCCGTGGAGATCCACAGGTTGCCGAAGTCGTCGAACGTGACGTTGTCGGGGCAGGAGATGGGGCTGACCTGGTCCTTGGGGAAGCCGCCGAAGTAGGTGTCCGGGTCCTCGGGGTCGCCGCACACCAGGAACAG
Source organism: Streptomyces sp. CNZ301 (assembly GCF_004217425.1). Taxonomy (NCBI): domain Bacteria; kingdom Bacillati; phylum Actinomycetota; class Actinomycetes; order Kitasatosporales; family Streptomycetaceae; genus Streptomyces; species Streptomyces sp. CNZ301. The sequence goes on along the minus strand of NZ_SHLG01000001.1, from coordinate 4,508,859 downwards.
CCTCCAGGTGAAGCGGCGCGCGGCCGGATCGTTCCCCCGCTCGGTGAACTCCAGTACGTGGCCGTGCTTGTTGCCCTTGCGCGGGTTGGCCTCGTCGGGGCCCGCCTTGCCCGCGGCGCCGCGGTCGGAGTTGTTGGTGAGGGCGGCGTAGACGCGTCCGGTGCGGGGGCTGGGTTCGACGTCCTCCGGGCGGTCCATCTTCGTGGCACCCACCTTGTCGCCGGCGATGCGCGTGAAGACGTACACCTCGTCCGCGGTCATGCCCTCCACATGCGACTCGTCGCCCGTGGCGAGGGGAATCCACTTGCCGCGGCCGTCGAACTCCTGGTCGTCCGACGGGAGTTCACCCGAGCCGTCGATCTCGTCCTCCGGGCTGTCGCCCGTCAGCTTGGCGGCGTACAGCGTGCCGTGGTCCAGGAGCGTCATGTTGTGCTCGTGGTCGGCCCGGCTCTCGCCCCGCCGCATCCGCTTCGACGAGACGAACTTGTACAGGTACTCGAAGCGTTCGTCGTCACCCATGTAGACCACGGCGCGGCCGTCGCTCGTCAGCCGCGGCTGGGCGCCCTCGTGCTTGAAGCGGCCGAGCGCGGTGCGCTTGCGGGGCTTCGAGTCCGGGTCGTACGGGTCGAGTTCGACGACCCAGCCGAAGCGGTGCGGCTCGTACGGCTCCTTCGTGACGTCGAAGCGGTCGTCGAACCGCTCCCACTTGCGCTCCGTGTCGGTGCCCTTGAGGGCGTAGCGCTCCAGCCGCTTGCGGTGCTCGTCGTCCTCGACCTTCTCGGTGTTGGCGAAGTACTGGTCGACGTTCTCCTCACCGTGCAGGGTCGTGCCCCACGGAGTGGTGCCGCCCGCGCAGTTGTTGAGGGTTCCGAGCACCGTGGTGCCGTCCGGGTCCGCGGATGTACGGAGCCACTTGCTGCCGGCGGCCGGGCCGGTCACCTCGAAGGGCGTGGTCGCTGTGACACGGCGGTTGAGGCGGTGACGCGGCACGGCCCGCAGGGCGCCGGAGTCCTTCTCGCCCTCGACGACCACCACGGAGAGGCCGTGCGCCGCCCAGCCGATCTCGGCCTGCTCCCGAGTGGGGTCGTCGGGGTCGTAGCCCGCGAACATCAGGACCTCGTCGGTGTATTCGTGGTTGGCGACGAGCAACTGCCGCCCGCTGCCGCCCTCCTGGCCCTTCAGCGGGAGCAGCGACAGGAAGTCGTTGTTGTAACCGAACTGCCCCTTCTGCGCCTTCGCGGACTGCTTCTCGGGATCGAAGTCGGGGGCCCCGCGCAGGATCGGTTCGCCCCAGCGGATCACGATGTTCTGCTCGTAACCCTCCGGGACGGTCACCTTGTCGTCGGTGTTCGGCTCGACGGGCGTGAACCGCAGGCCCTTGGCCGGCTTGCCCTTCGCCCTGCCGTCCGCGGCCGACACCGCACCGGCGGAGTCCGCGCTGCAGGCACCCGTGCCGGCGGCGGCCACCACCCCCGCGACGGCCCCGGCACGCAGCACCGAACGGCGCGAGAGCGCACGGGCGATGACGTCACCGGCGTACTCGTTGCCGCTGGTGTTGGGCGCTTCGTGGAAGCAGGCGTCACCGCACCGGTAGCGGCAGGTCATCGCGGACCTTCCGCCCGGGTGCGAGCCGAGCACCGTCAGCAGCTTGCGCATGGTCCCCTCCGGATCTCCGTGCATACGGCAGCGGGACGACGCTATGGGCGCAGTTCCGCGAGGAGTCGACCTGACGATGAACCCCGGGTGAATCCCCGCCCGACCTCGGGAAGCGGGGTCGGGGACCGCCGGTGGGGGCTCTCCCCCCGTACGCCCGAGCCCCTGCCGCACCGGCGCGGCCCGCCGCCCCGGCCTCCCGGGGACGCGGGACGCCGGACGCCGGACGCCGGACGCGGGACGCCGGACGCCGGACGCCGGACGCCCATGAGCCCGGCGGTTCGGCGGCGCGGGCGGGAACACGGGCTCGGGCCCGGTCAGACAGGCCCGAGCCGGTCGACGCGGTGGTCCAGCCAGACCCCGCAGGCCCAGGACAGCAGCAGCAGCGTCAGGGCCACCACAGCGGCCATGACGACCGCCCGTGTGCCGCGTCGGCCCCGTCCACGGAACACGGCGCGGGTGAGGGACCAGGTGAGCACGGCGATCAGCGGGAAGCCGGCCACCATGCCCGGGAGTTCGATGTACAGCAGGCTCCAGTCGCGCCGGCCCTCGAAGCCGCCGGCCACACCCGAGCGCGCGAAGGCGAACCACACCGCGAACCCGGTCGCCGCCGCGGCAGCCGCGACGAGACATCCGGCAGCGGCGGCGGCAGCCGTCCCCTGCCGCCCGTCACGGCCCTCACGCGATTCCATGCCAGCACGGACGCCCGCTTCGGCGCGGCAGTTCCCTGGCGCACGCGCCCCGTGGGCCAACTCACGAACAGCGCAACGGGATTCGGCATCCCTGCGGTGGCCCGAGGGCGCGGCGCGCGCTCCGGGCCAGGACACAACACCCCTGCCGGTCAACGCGCTTGACGACGCCGTCTCGCCGGCGGCGGTGCCGGGTCCGCCGGGGTTCTTGCCCGCACCATCAGCGTGCCGACGTTGTCCGGGTCGGGCGCGGGCAGGACGCAGGCGTCGATGCCCGTGAAGCCGTTGCGCTCCAGCAGGTCCGCCCACATCCCGGTGGAGTACGACCAGCGCAGCACGGGCAGCCTGCGCCCGCTGAGACCGTTGCCGTACATCGCCTGGGGACCGTAGAAGCCCTCGATCGGCTCGGCCTGCGAAAGGGCCAGCACACCACCGGGGTTGAGCCGGCGGGCGACGAGCGGGACCAGCCGCTCCGGGTCGGTGAACCACACGGCGCCCCACCGGGAGAAGACCGCGTCGAAGGTGGCGGTCGTCTCCGCGAGATAGTCGCAGGCCTCGGCGGTGACGAAGGAGAGCCCGGGGGTGCCCTCCCACCACAGCCGCGCGCGTGCGGTCTGCGCGGGTGAGAAGTCGAGCGCCGTCACCTGCACTCCCGTACGGGCGAGGAAGACCGACTCCTTCCCCTCGGCGGAGCCCAGCTCCAAGGCCGTGCGGGGCTGTCCGATGAAGCCGGCTCCGGGGCCGTGCCCGGGGTACTGCGTCCACTCGAAGGAGTCGACCTCGGGGGCGGACGGAGTCCTGTCCCCCTTGTGCGGCTTGTAGGAGTCCCAGTACTCGGGGAGGCTCTTCGACGTGAGAGGCATGCGTTTTCCTCGCAGGATGCGGGCGATGATGTCACCTGCCCCGTCACCGTAGGGTCCGCCTCCGCGGCCCGTGCCGCCTCGGCGGTGCTTCACCCGAACGTGCTGCTGCGGTCGTACGGACGCCTGCCGCGGTCGTACGGACGCGGGAGGCGGCCTCTCCCGCGGCGCCGCGCTCGATGCGAACTCACGGGCGGGAGCGGCCCGTTCGGCCGACAGAGGCGATGTGAGCGGCACGGCGGGGGCACCGCCGGTCCCGCCGCCCCCGCCCGACGACGGGACGGCTCGCGTCGCGGCGTGCGGTGAGGAGCCCCGGACGGACGGGGGGCTTCGATGCGCGGCCCGCTGGACCGCGTCACCGGGGTACGGTCCACGGCCCCGGGTACGGTCCAGGGCCCCGGGTACGGTCCAGGGCCCCGGGTACGGTCCAGGGCCCCGGGTACGGTCCAGGGCCCCGGGTACGGTCCACGGCTCCGGGTACCGTCCGGTCAGCGCAGGGCCGTGCCGGGGACTCCCGCTCCGGGACGGCGCGACGACTCCACAGAAAGGCGGCGAGTCTCCCGTGAGCACATTCGATTCCCCCGTCCCCCGGTTCCATCTGGCCATGCCCGTCGACGACTTGGACGCGGCCCGCCGCTTCTACGGCGAGGTGCTCGGCCTCGAACAGGGCCGCAGCTCGCAGACGTGGACGGACTGGAATCTCCACGGGCACCAGTTCGTCACCCACCTCGCGCCCGCGCCCGGCGGCGGCACCGGCGGCGCGCACAATCCCGTCGACGGACACGACGTGCCCGTACCGCACTTCGGCCTGATCCTCGCAGTGCCGGAATTCCACAAACTGGCGGACCGGTTGCGGGCGGCGGGCACGGAGTTCGTCATCGAGCCGTACGTGCGTTTCGAGGGGCAGCCGGGCGAGCAGTGGACGATGTTCCTTCGTGACCCGGCCGGGAACGCCCTGGAGTTCAAGGCGTTCGCCGACGACTCGCAGGTCTTCGCGACCGGCTGAGGTCCCCGGCCGGGTTCGGGCGCTCCACTCCGGGGCCCGCCCGGCCCGTTCGGGCCTTCCCGCCTCACGTTCCCGCCTCCCGCCCTCCGCCCTCAGCCCTCCGCGAGCAGTTCAAGGGCCCCGTTACGCACAACTCGCATGCGTAACGGGGCCCTTGGCACCGGCCGGTGCCGGTGGTGGTACTCGGAGCCGGTCAGCCGACGATGCCGGAGGCGCCCTCGACGGCGGGGACGCCCGCGTTCAGGGTGCCGCTGATGCCGCCCAGGCCGGGGACGTTGGCGCTCACGCTGGCGGCGGCGCCACCCGGGCCGGGGGTCACGTCGACGCCGGCGAGGCCTCCGGGGAGGGAGGCGCCCACGCCGCCGGACACGTTGTCGAGGTCGGCGTCGGTGAGCTCGGCGGTCTCGATCGTGTTGCGCATGAAAGTTCCAATCGATGAGCGGGAGAACGTCACTCCGGTGACACCGGAGGTGAGGGATCAGAACATCTCAGCGACTTCGGCTGCCACTCGTCACACTCGTCTCCCTCAATCCTCACGTGATCTTCTGATTCGTTACCGGTCTCTGGATCGCTCCCGGCCCGCAACCGCCGGGCCGGGCACGGCCGCTGCCCGGAATGCCCGGGCACAGCCAGGGGCCCCGGCACACATGCTTCACATGCGTGCCGGGGCCCCTGAAAGCGAAGGCGCTCAGCCAACCAGGCCGGTGACGGAGCCGACGCCGGGCAGGGAGCCCGTCACGCCGGAGGCGGCGCTGGTGACGCCGCCCGCGAGGCCGTCGACACCGTCGACGGAGCCGCCGACGCTGCCGGCCACGCCGTCCAGGCCCGCGGCGACGTTGCCGCCGACCGACGCGGCGACGCCGCCGGAGACGTTGTCGAGGTCGGCGTCGGAGAGCTCGGCGGTGGCGATCTGAGGTGTCATGTCACGCATGAAAAGTTCCAATCACGAGCGGGGGGGAACGTCGCTCCGGAAAGAACCGGAGGTCCGGAGATCAGAACATCTGCGGAGCGCTGGCTTCCACTCACAGAAACCTTCTTCATATGATCCTCACGTGATCTCTAGGTATGCAACGAAGAGTTGACCGAACGGCGCGCAAAACTCACAGAACCGTTTCCGCGAACTCCCCCTCCACGACTGGGACCTTGCCCGGAGTCCCCGGCCCCGGCCCGAGTCAGCGCCGCGACGCACCCGGGAGGTCGAGACGGGCCCACAGCTGCTTGTGATCGGAGTGCTCCGAGTGGCTCAGGCCGCTCGAGCGGACCCGCACCGACGGCGAGACGAACACGTAGTCGATCTTTCCCTTGCTGTGACTGGGCTGCCCGGAGCGGCAGGGCGCGTACCTGGCACGCGGCAGCTGCGCCGCCCGGCGCTCGGGCTTCATCGCGTCGCCGCAGGGGCTCGTCGCCTCCTTGAACGCCCCGCGGGCCCCCTGCCCGTAGCCGCGGTGGTAGAGGCGGTCGAGGACACCGGAGAGGGGAAGGTCGTTGATGTCACCGCCGAGCAGCACCGTGTGGCCCTCGTACCGCGAGGTCAGGATCCGCTGGACCGTGGCGACCTCGCGCTTCCGGCCGGACAGGTACTTGCCCCCGCCCGGCGTGAGGTGGGCGGAGCAGACGACGAGCTTCCGCGGCTTCGAGCGCACACAGACCATCTCGCGGTACTCGTCTCCCGAGGTGGAGCCGAGCTGGTGGACGTCCGCATCGTCCTTGTCGAAGCCGAGCCCGTCCCGGTAGACGATCGTGTTGCCGAAGTCGGTGGGGTGATGGCAGCGTGCGGGCGTTCCCGGACTCCTGGCGAGATTGTCGACGGGGCTGAACAGCACCGTGTAACCCGGCAGCCGGTCCTCGAGCCGCTCGTCCCAGTCCCGGCAGGTCTCCTGCATCGTGAGGAAGTCCGCCTTGCGGTGCTTGAGGTCCGCGGCGAGCGCGTCGGGCGGGGGGTTGCCCTCGTCGCCGTGCTCGGTCGTCCCGCCGGCCATGTTGAACTGGCCGATCACGAACGTGCCCCGCTCCGGCCCGGCCGGCGACCCCGAATCCGGCCCGCCCAGCAGCACGAGTGCGGCGACGAGGCCCGCCACCACCGCGACGGAGAGCGGAACGATCACGCGACGGATGGCGCCCTCCATGATCCCGTCCCCGTGTGTGAAGTTCGGTGTGTGGTCCGGTACGCGCGCAAGCATGCAGAGGCGCGCGAGGGCCGTCAACAGACAGGCCCCGGACGCTGCCGCGCGGTGATGCCCGCCCCGCGTGACCTCCGCCTCGCGGTCACACAGGGTTACGGGAGGGAAACCGGTGCCCCCGGACAGTTAGGATTTCGACCATGGCGGCCACTGGAACAGAGCAGACGGGATCGAAGGCGTACTACGTCACGACCCCCATTTACTACGTCAATGACGCTCCCCACCTGGGCCACGCCTACACGACCGTCGCGGGCGACGTGCTCACGCGCTGGCACCGCCAGCGCGGCGAGAAGGTGTGGTACCTCACCGGCACGGACGAGCACGGTCAGAAGATCATGCGCACCGCCGAGGCGAACGGGGTCTCCCCGCAGGACTGGTGCGACCGGCTCGTCGAGGACGCGTGGAAGCCCCTCTGGGAACATCTGGAGATCGGAAACGACGACTTCATCCGTACGACGGAGAAGCGGCACACCGAACGCGTCCGCGAGTTCGTGCAGGACCTCTACGACAAGGGCGAGATCTACCAGGGCGGGTACGAGGGCCCGTACTGCGTGGGCTGCGAGGAGTACAAGAGCTACGGCGAACTCCTCGACGGCGAGGGACAGTTCGAGGGGCAGAAGCTGTGTCCCATCCACCGCACGCCGGTCGAGATGCTCCAGGAGGAGAACTACTTCTTCAAGCTCTCCGAGTACGGTCCGAAACTGCTGGAGCACTACGAGCGGCACCCGGAGTTCATCCAGCCCGAGTCCGCGCGGAACGAGATCGTGAACTTCGTGCGGCAGGGCCTCGACGACCTGTCGATCTCCCGCTCGACCTTCGACTGGGGCGTCAAGGTGCCCTGGGACGACAAGCACGTCATCTACGTCTGGATCGACGCCCTGCTCAACTACGCCACGGCGGTGGGCTACGGAGCGGACCGGGAGCGCTTCGAGGGGATCTTCCCCGCGGACGTGCACCTCGTGGGCAAGGACATCCTCCGCTTCCACACGGTGATCTGGCCCGCGATGCTGATGGCCAACGGACTGCCGCTGCCCGGCAAGGTCGTCGCCAACGGCTGGCTGATGGTCGGCGGCGAGAAGATGTCCAAGTCGAACCTGACGGGCATCTCCCCGCAGCAGCTCACCGAGCACTTCGGAGTCGACGCCTACCGCTGGTACTTCATGCGAGCCATCGCCTTCGGGCAGGACGGCTCGTTCTCCTGGGAGGACTTCTCGGCCCGCTACACCAGCGAACTGGCCAATGACTACGGCAACCTCGCCTCCCGCGTCGCCGCCATGGTCGGCAAGTACTTCGGCGGCACGCTGCCGGAGGCGACGGCGCACGGCGACGCCGAGCAGGCCGTCGTGGACGGACTCGCGGAGGCGACCGCATCCGCGGACGAACGCATCGGCGACGAGCTGGACTTCGCCGGCGGCATCGCGGCGGTCTTCGACTTCATCAAGCAGGTCAACGGCTATCTGACGGAGCAGGCGCCCTGGAAGGTCGCCAAGGACGAATCCCCCGAGGCCCGGGCCCGGCTCGCGACGATCCTCTACACCGCCGCCGAGTCGCTGCGCGCATGCGCGGTGCTGCTGAACCCGGTCATGCCGGAGTCCTCGGAGAAGCTGTGGGAGTCCCTGGGCGCCGAGCCGCACCTCGGACGGCCGGCCGATCAGGACGTCCGCGACACGGCCCGCTGGGGTCAGCTCCCCGCAGGTGCGACGGTCACGAAGGGCGCGGCGCTCTTCCCGCGGCTGGAGGAGACGAAGTAGCGCACGCGCTGCGTACGGTATGAGGCCCGGAACCTGCTGGTTCCGGGCCCTCGTCCGTTCCAGGGCCGCGCCGTTCCGGGCCGGGTCTCGCCCGGGCCGGAGGTGCGGCGCGGAGCCTCCGGGGCGGGAGTTACGGTGGTGAAACCACCCTAGGGAACCTGGAGAGTACCGATGCCTGAGACCCCCGCCCGGCAGATCGCCGACGACCTCCGCGCGAGGATCCAGTCCGGCGACCTCGCACCGGGCACGCGCCTGCCCGGTGAACCGGCCCTCGTCCAGCGTTACGGCGTCGCCAAGCAGACCGCAGCCAACGCCCTCAAGTTGCTGATCTCGGAGGGGCTTGCCTCCGCGAGGCCCGGATCGGGCACGTACGTACGGGAGTTCAGGCTGATCCGGCGCAGTGCAACGAGGCGTCTGTCGCGCGCACAATGGGCCTTCGGCGATTCCGTTTGGGCGGCCGACGTCGAGGAACGCCCACTGGAGGTCGACGGCATCGATGTGCGCGAAACGCCGTCGCCGTCTTGGGTGGCCGAAGCGCTGAACCTCCCGGAGAAGGAGCCGGTGATCGTGCGCAGCCGCCGCTACGTGGTGGACGGTGAACCCGTGCAGGTCGCGACCTCCTACTTTCCGAGCTCGCTGACACGCGGTACGCGCGTGGCCGAGCCGGACACCGGCCCCGGAGGCGTCTACGCCCGGCTCGCCGAACTCGGCTCCGAGCCCGTCGGCTTCACGGAGGAGCTCCGCGCCAGGATGCCGGACAGGGACGAGGCGGAAACACTGTCCCTGGCCCCGGGCACTCCCGTCATCGAGATCCTGCGGGTCGCGTTCACCGTCGAGGACAAGCCGGTCGAGGTGAACCGCATGCTCCTGGACGCGGGTTCGTACGTCCTCGACTACCGGTTCAGCGGCTGACTGGCTTCGTCCCCGGCATCAACTCAGCATGGACATCGGCGGTGTCGTGGCTTGTGATGAGCGTTGCGCCATTGCGGCGCAACGCTGCTACTGCCGCCGTGTTCTGAATTGTGGTGTCCGCGACTACGGCCCGTGCACTGGTCCTGGCGGCTTCGTGGAGGAGCATCCGGAGTGCGGCGGTGCCTATTCCTCTGCCGCGTTGGGAACGGGCAAGCCACATGCCGGTTTCGAGGACTTCGTGGCCGTCGCGGACAGCCAGGCGGGCTGAGCCCACGATTTTCCGATCGTGGGTGATCGCAAATGTGGACTCTTGGAGTGGGCCGGCAAGTCCAGGGCGTCGAGTGCGGTGCCAGGTGCGGAAAACTCCCTGCCGTTCAGGCGTCCACCCTGGTGGACCGGCGACGGGAGGCATGACCTCCTCCGGCGCAGCGTCGTCGACGGCCACAGCGAGGAGTGCTTCAAGGCGTTCCTCGTCCACCTTCTGCAATTCCACCCGACCGACCATGTTGGTTCCTCTCCACTGGGCGTCGGACGCCCGGTGTCGATCCTGACGTTCTGCTTCGTGTTGAGCGAGGGGTTTTCAGCAGGGCCGGCCGGCGTCTGGGGTCGACGTGGTCAGGGAGAAGCCAGGCTGACGGAAGGTCGAAGGAAGTGCGGCACCCGAAAGAGTGGATTGACCTCCCTAGGGAACATTGCTTACATCTCCCTAGGGAGGTAGCCGCCTTCCGTCGGTGCTCTTTGAGGAGTTCTCGTGCCGCCGAGCCCTTGGCCTGTCGCGCCCGTCAGCTCGTCTCAACTCCCGGGCGTGGTCCCGTACATCACGGCCTGGTCTTCCGAACGCCCCTCCGCCCAGCCGGTCGTCGACAGAGGCACGGGCATCGGTTTCGCCGACGAAGCTCCGTACGACCGCGACAAGGACGGCGTCCTGTGGACTCGTACGGGACACAGCCCGGGGGCCGGGCGCCCCGAACTCGGCCAGGTTCACGCACTTCGTCAACGCAGAGCCATGCGCAGGCTGTTGTGCCAGGTCTGCGGGCGGCAGGCCAGCCGGAATCGGGAGGGAGTCCTGTGGGTGATCGGCGGGGAGGCCACGAGTTCCTGCAGTTGGCCGAACGATCTCACCACGTCGCACCCGCCGCTCTGCGAGCCGTGCGCCGTGCGATCGATGCAGATGTGTCCTCATCTCCGGCGCCGCTCTGTGGCGTTGCGCGTACGAGCGCACACGCCTGTGGGCGTACACGGTGCGCTGTACCAGCCAGGAAGGCCTCGCCCCACGATGTGGACGGTCGCCGGAGTGACCGACGACGACGTTCGCATCCGCTGGACCCGTGCGGGACAGCTCGTCGTGCGGCTGGACTCGTACACGGTCGTGGAGCTGGAACGGCCGTGAGCCGGCGGGCAGGGGAACAGGTGAACCCCCGGGCGGCGCCCGGGGGTTCACCTGTTCCGCGGGAGGGGCCGCCGCCGGCGGCGGCTACAGCTTCGGCTTGCGGACCGACAGGTGCAGCTCCCGCAGACGGGCCTCGTCCACCTCGCTGGGCGCGCCCATCATCAGGTCCTGCGCGTTGCCGTTGAGCGGGAACGCGATCGTCTCGCGGATGTTGGGCTCGTCCGCGAGCAGCATCACGATGCGGTCGATGCCCGGGGCGATGCCGCCGTGCGGCGGTGCGCCGAAGCGGAAGGCGCGCAGCATGCCGCCGAACTCGCGCTCGACGTCTTCCTTCGAGTAGCCCGCGATCTCGAACGCCTTGAACATGATGTCCGGTTCGTGGTTCCGGATGGCGCCGGAGGAGAGCTCCACGCCGTTGCAGACGATGTCGTACTGCCACGCCAGGATCGACAGCGGGTCCTGCGTCTGAAGTGCTTCCAGCCCGCCCTGCGGCATGGAGAAGGGGTTGTGGGAGAACTCGACCGCGCCGGTCTCCTCGTCCCTCTCGTACATCGGGAAGTCGACGATCCAGCAGAAGCGGAAGACGCCTTCCTCGAAGTGCCCTGCGCGCTTGGCGGCTTCGACGCGGACCGCGCCCATGATCTTCGAGACCTCGTCGAACTCGCCCGCCCCGAAGAAGACCGCCGTGCCCGGCTCGGCCTTCAGTGCGGTCAGCAGCTGCGTGACGTCGTTCTCGTCGAGGAACTTGGCGATCGGCCCGGTAAGGGTGCGGTCCTCTCCCACGCGGACCCAGGCCAGGCCCTTCGCGCCCTGCTCGACGGCGAACTCGCCCATCTGGTCGAAGAACTTGCGCGGCTGGTCCGCGGTGTCCGGAACGGCAAGCGCCCGCACGTGCTTGCCGGCGAAGGCCTTGAAGCCCGAGGACTTGAAGACGTCGGAGACGTCCACCAGCTCCAGCTGCGCACGCAGATCCGGTTTGTCGGAGCCGTACTTGAGCATCGCCTCGCGGAACGGGACGCGCGGGAACGGCGAGGTGCACTCGCGGCCGCCGCCCAGCTCCCGGAAGAGGTCGGTCATCACCTTCTCGATGACGCCGAAGACGTCCTCCTGTTCGACGAAGCTCATCTCCATGTCGAGCTGGTAGAACTCGCCCGGGGAACGGTCGGCGCGGGCGTCCTCGTCGCGGAAGCAGGGCGCGATCTGGAAGTAGCGGTCGAAGCCCGCGATCATCAGCAGCTGCTTGAACTGCTGCGGCGCCTGCGGCAGCGCGTAGAACTTCCCCGCGTGCAGCCTGGAGGGCACCAGGAAGTCCCGCGCTCCCTCGGGCGAGGTGGCCGACAGGATCGGCGTGGCCAGCTCGTTGAAGCCCTCGGCGACCATCTTTTCGCGGATCTTCGCGATGACCTGCGAGCGCAGCACGATGTTGCGGTGCATGCGTTCGCGGCGCAGGTCGAGGAAGCGGTATTCGAGGCGCTTCTCCTCGTTGACACCGTCCTCGGCGTTGATCGTGAAGGGGATCTGCTCGGAGGCGCCGAGCACCTCCACCTCGCCGACCTCCACCTCGATCTCGCCCGTCGGCAGCTCCGGGTTGACGTTGTCGGCGCCCCGCGCGCTGACCTTGCCGTCGACGCGTACGACGGACTCCTTCGACAGCGAGCTGAGGCGGTCGTGGACCTCCGTCTGCTCGGGCCGTACGACGAGCTGCACGATGCCGTAGTGGTCGCGGAGATCGATGAAGAGGATGCCGCCCAGGTTCCGCCGGTTGTGCAGCCATCCGCTGAGGCGGACGTCGGTGCCGACGTCCGGAGCACGGAGCTCGCCGCAGGTGTGGGAACGGTACCGGTGCATCAGTCATCCACTCGTAGGGTCGGAAGGCTCTGGGTCAGTTACCTGGGGGCACCCCCATGCCGGAGGCTGTGGGGGAGTCGGCCCTTCAGACTACCGCCCTGGCTCAGCCCCACTCGCCCCGTTTTCCCGAACGAACATAAAGTGGGGCAATGCACACCGAGGACGTGCTGAGGGCCACCCGGACCGGGCTGTGGCGCTGGGACAGCGAGACCGGTGCCTCCACGGTAGACGTCCTCACCGCGGAGCTCCTCGGCGTTCCCGTCAGGCGGGGCCACGTGGCGGAGAGCGAACGCTCAGCCTCCGTCGCCGGGCCTGGCTCGGAAGCACCCGCGGAGGGCACGGGACCGGAAGAGGCCGGGGCGGAAGAGGCCGGAGCGGAAGAGGCCGGGCCCGAAGAGGACCGCTCCCGGGAGGTCCACCCGGAGAACGGCACCCTCACGCTCGCCGAGCCCTCCACCCGCTCCCGCATCCACTTCGCCGACTACCTGGAGCTGACCGAGTCCGCCACGCTCGCCATCGCCGAGTGGACCCTCGTCGAGTCGGTGCTGCGCGTCGTCGACGAGGAGGGCACGGTGGTGCGCAGGGTGCGGACCCGGATGATGCCCGTCGAAGAGGACGGGAAGCTCTCGCTCATCGGGACCATCTCCGAGGTGCCCGAGCCGGGCGCCGCCGAGCCTGCAGCCGGCGAAGACGTGCGGCCGCGCGCCGCGGAGTACGACCTCCACCGCAGCCGCGACGCCTTCCTGCTGCACACGAGCCTCGCGCTCGCGGAGGCCCGCACCACCGCCGAGGTGCTGCGGATCGCGGGCTCCCTGGTCATTCCCGGCCTCAAGCCCCGCGCCCTCGCGATCTTCAGCCTCGAACGGGGCCGGCTGATCCTTGTCGGGCCGCCCGGCCAGCGGCCGGTGCCGCAGCATCTGCTTCCCTTCCTCGAGATGTCGGTCGAGGCCGACCATCCGGCCGCCGCGGTCGTACGGTCCGGGCGGCCGGTCTACCTGCCTGCCCCCGAGGACTACCGGCGGGAGTACCCGGCCGCGTGGCCGCAGGTGGAGCCGATCGGCAACCGGGGGTGGGCGTTCCTGCCGCTCACCGTCTCCAAGCGCACGCTGGGCGCGTGGATGGTGGCCTTCCCGGAGCCCGTCGAGTTCACCCGGGAGGACCGGTCGCTGCTGGCCAACGTGGCCCGCGTCCTCGCCCAGGCGATCTCCCGCACGTCCATGCACGAGACCGAGCTCCAGCTCTCCTCCGGTCTTCAGCGCACGCTCCGTCCCACGCGCAGGCCCGGCATCGAGGGCATGAAGCTGGCCGCCCGGTACATGCCCTCGGGCGGCGGTCTGGAGGTCGGCGGCGACTGGTACGACGTGATCCCGCTGCCTTCGGGCCGTACGGGACTGGTCATCGGCGACGTGCAGGGACACGACGTGCGCGCGGCCGGCGTCATGGCGCAGCTGCGCATCGCGATGCGGGCGTACGCGGCGGAGGGCCACCGCCCGGACGCGGTGCTGGCACGTGCCTCGCGGTACCTGGCGGGGATCGGGCGGCCCGAGGCGCTGACGGGCTACGCGGAGGAGATCCGGGACGCGGCACCGCCGTCGGGCGCGACACCGCCGGCGGGCGCAGCGCCGCCGGCGGGCGGGACCTCCGGCGGGCTCCCGGAGGACGAGCGCTTCGCCACCTGCCTGTACATGGAGGCCGACCCCGTCACCGGCACCCTCGACATCGCGCGGGCCGGCCACCCCGATCCGGCGATCTGGCTGGCGGACGGAACGATGCTGATCCGGGCCACCGCGGGCGGGCTGCCGCTGGGGGTGGAGCCGGGCACCGAGTACCCGATGACGCGGCTCGTGCTGGAGCCGGGCGAGACGCTGCTGGTCTGCACGGACGGGCTGATCGAGGTCGGCGGGCACACAATGGACACCGGCTGGCGGCGCATCCAGGCCGTCTTCAGGGAGGTCTCGGAGAGGCACACGGGCACACCCGCCGATCTGGAGCAGCTCGCGGACGCCCTCATCGACTCGACCCAGCAGCCGCTCACCGGGGAGGGCGCGGGGCCGCTGGCCGACCGCCGCGAGGACGACATCGCGCTGCTGCTGCTCACCCTCGACCCCGCCTTCGCCGCCGAGCGTGCGGCGGCGGTCGCCGGCGTCGCACGCCGTACGACGTTCACGGTCGCGCAGGCGGAGCCGGACCGCATCGGCGAGGCCCGGCATCAGCTCCAGGGGATGCTCTTCGACTGGGAGAGCGAGGACCAGATCGACGGCGCCGTGCTGATGCTCTCCGAGATGCTCACGAACGTGCTGGTCCACACCGAGGGCGACGCCATGATGGTCGCCGAGTGCAGCGGAAAGCGGGGGAACCGGCTGCTGCGCGTGGAGGTCGCCGACACCAGCGACGCGCTGCCGCACCGCCGCACGCCGGGCGAACTGGCCTCGTCCGGCCGGGGGTTGATGATGATGGAGATGCTGGCGGGCTCGTGGGGCGTGGACCCGCGCGGCGAGGGCAAGAGCATCTGGTTCGAGATGCGCGAGAACGTCTCGTCGCCGGCCTGGGCCTGACGTGCGCCGTGCGGCACGGTCCGCCCCGCAGCCGGGAGGGCGGGCAGAGGAAGCCGGACTGCCGGGCGCTCAGCCGTACATGCGGCGCATCGCGAAGTCGACCATCTCCTCGACGGCCTTCGCGTCGAAGACGACGCGGTGATCGCCCTCCATGTCCAGCACGAAGCCGTAGCCCGAGGGCAGCAGGTCCAGCACCTCGGCGCCCGTGATCACGAAGTAGCGGGAGTCCTTGCCCGCGTAGCGGCGCAGTTCCTTCAGCGTCGTGAACATCGGGATCACCGGCTGCTGGGTGTTGTGCAGCGCGAGGAAGCCGGGGGTCTCACCGCGCGGGCAGTACACCTTCGACGTCGAGAAGATCGACTGGAAGTCCTCCGAGGTGAGGGTGCCGTTGGTGAAGGCGCGCACTGTCTCGCGCAGCGACGGCGGCGACGACGGCTCCGGGTACAGCGGCTGCCCGTTCCCCGGCTGACCCTGCTGCCCGTAGGGGGGCGGGGGCGCCTGCTGGGTCGTGTACTGCTGATGGCCGGCCTGCTGCTGGTGGCCGTACTGCTGCCCGGCGTGCGGGTAGCCCTGCCCCGCTGAGGCGGTCTGGTCGTAGCCGTACATAGGAGAAAGAGTAACGAGTCACAGATGGGCGGTTAGGGGTTGCTTCTTATTACTGACCGGTAGCATCATTGTCCGTAGACACAGCTGACTACCTGTCCGTCTAGCGAAACCACACGGAGCCGTTGCCATGGGGCACTACAAGTCGAATCTCCGCGACATCGAGTTCAACCTCTTCGAGGTGCTCGGCCGCGACACGGTGTACGGCACCGGACCGTTCGCGGAGATGGACGTCGACACCGCGAAGAGCGTGCTGAGCGAGATCGCGCGTCTCTCCGAGAACGAACTGGCCGAGTCCTACGAGGACGCCGACCGCAACCCGCCGGTCTTCGACCCTGAGACCAGCACCGCTCCCCTGCCCGAGTCGTTCAAGAAGAGCTACAAGGCCTACATGGACGCCGAGTGGTGGCGCCTGGGCACCCCGGAGCAGATCGGCGGCACCACCGCACCGCGCTCGCTGCTGTGGAGCTTCGCCGAGACCGTGCTGGGCTCCAACCCGGCGGTGTGGATGTACGCGTCCGGGCCGGCCTTCGCGGGTGTCATCCACGAGGAGGGCACCGAAGAGCAGCTGAAGATCGCCCAGTTGATGGTGGACAAGCAGTGGGGCTCCACGATGGTGCTGACCGAGCCGGACGCCGGTTCGGACGTCGGCGCGGGCCGCGCGAAGGCCACCCGGCAGGACGACGGCAGCTGGCACATCGAGGGCGTCAAGCGCTTCATCACCTCCGGTGAGCACGACCTCTCCGACAACATCGTGCACTTCGTGCTGGCCCGCCCCGAGGGCCACGGCCCCGGAACCAAGGGCCTCTCGCTCTTCCTCGTCCCGAAGTACGACTTCGACTGGGAGACCGGCGAACTCGGCGACCGCAACGGCGTCTACGCCACCAACGTCGAGCACAAGATGGGCCTGCGGGTCTCCAACACCTGCGAGCTGACCTTCGGCGCCAACTCCCCCGCCAAGGGCTGGCTGCTCGGCGAGAAGCACGACGGCATCCGCCAGATGTTCAAGGTCATCGAGTTCGCGCGGATGATGGTCGGCACGAAGGCCATCGCGACGCTCTCCACCGGCTACCTCAACGCGCTCGAGTACGCCAAGGAGCGCGTGCAGGGCGCCGACCTGGCGCAGTTCACCGACAAGACCGCGCCCCGCGTCACCATCACGCACCACCCCGACGTGCGCCGCTCGCTGCTCACGCAGAAGGCGTACGCGGAGGGCATGCGCGCGCTCGTCCTCTACACCGCGTCCGTGCAGGACGAGATCATGGTCAAGGAGTACCGCGGCGAGGACGCCTCCGCGGCGGTGCGCCTGAACGACCTGCTCCTGCCGATCGTGAAGGGCTACGGCTCGGAGAAGTCCTACGAGCAGCTCGCCCAGTCGCTCCAGACGCTCGGCGGCTCCGGCTACCTGCAGGAGTACCCGGTCGAGCAGTACATCCGGGACGCCAAGATCGACACCCTCTACGAGGGCACCACCGCGATCCAGGGCCAGGACTACTTCTTCCGCAAGGTCGTCCGCGACCAGGGCCAGTCGCTCACGACGCTCTCGGAGGAGATCAAGAAGTTCCTGGCCGAGGCGAAGGGCGGCGAGGAACTGGCCGGCGCCCGCGAGGAACTCTCCCGCGCGGCGGTGGAGCTGGAGGGAATGGTCGGCGCGATGCTGACCGACCTCGCGGCGACGGAGAAGGACGTGAAGTCGATCTACAAGGTCGGCCTGAACACCACGCGCTTCCTCCTCTCCTCCGGCGACGTCGTCATCGGCTACCTGCTGCTGCGCGGCGCCACGGTCGCCGCGGAGAAGCTGGCCGACGCCTCCCTGACGCTCTCCGCGAAGGACAAGGCGTTCTACGAGGGGAAGGTCGCCGCCGCGAAGTTCTTCGCCGCGAACGTGCTTCCCTCCGTGGCCGTCGAGCGCAGCCTGGCCGAGAAGGTCGACTCGTCCGTGATGGAGCTCGACGAAGCGGCGTTCTGATCTCCCCCAGAGCCTCCGGCCCGGGAGGTACCCCCAACCAGAGCCTCCGGGCCTGGGGCCCGGCGCCGGGGCGCTCGCACGGGGCGCCACATCCCCCCATGCGGAACGTCCTTCTCCTCCCGGCAGGGCAGGAGAAGGACGTTTCGCCTTCGTATGCTGAGCATATGACCCCACGCTCCCAGAGCCCCACGCCGCCGCAGCATGCCGGCCGGGCCCACAGCGACGGCCTCATCGGCTTCCTCTCGGACTCACCCACGCCGTACCACGCGGTGCGCAGCGCCGCGGAGTTGCTGGAGAAGGCGGGCTTCCGCCAGCTCGACGAGACGGAAGCCTGGGACGCGGCCGGCGGCGGCACGAGCGGCCGCGGCCACTACGTCGTACGCGGCGGCGCCCTGATCGCCTGGTACGTGCCCGCAGGCGCCGGCCCGGCCACGCCGTACCGCATCGTCGGCGCCCACACCGACTCCCCGAACCTGCGCGTCAAGCCGGTGCCCGACACCGGCAGCAGCGGGTGGCGGCAGATCGGCATGGAGATCTACGGCGGCACGCTGCTCAACACCTGGCTCGACAGGGACCTGGGCCTGGCCGGACGTCTCTCGCTGCGCGACGGCTCGACGCGGCTGGTGAACGTCGACCGCCCGCTGCTGCGCGTGCCGCAGCTCGCCATCCACCTCGACCGGCAGGTCAACGAGGGGCTGAAGCTGGACCGTCAGCGCCACATGACGCCCGTGTGGGGCCTCGGCACGCCACGGGAGGGCGAGCTGATCGGCTTCGTCGCCGAGGAGGCCGGCGTCCCCTCCGAGGAGATCACCGGCTGGGACCTGATGGCGCACGGCGTGGAGCCGCCCGCGTACCTCGGACGCGACGAGGAGCTGCTGGCCGGCCCGCGCATGGACAACCTCCTCTCCGTGCACGCCGGTGCCGTCGCGCTGGCGGAGGCGGCCTCGCAAGAGGAGCTTCCCGCGATTCCCGTGCTGGCGGCCTTCGACCACGAGGAGAACGGCAGCCAGTCGGACACCGGCGCGGAGGGACCGCTCCTCGGCTCGGTACTGGAACGCTCCGTCTTCGCCCGCGGCGGCACCTACGAGGACCGCGCGCGGGCGTACGCGGGGAGCGTGTGCCTCTCGTCCGACACCGGCCACGCCGTGCACCCCAACTACGCGGAGCGGCACGACCCGGGGCACCTGCCGATGCCCAACGGCGGGCCGATCCTGAAGGTCAACGTCAACCAGCGCTACGCCACGGACGGTTCGGGGCGGGCGGTCTTCGCGGCGGCGTGCGAGCGTGCCGGGGTGCCGTGGCAGACGTTCGTGTCGAACAACTCGATGCCGTGCGGGACGACCATCGGGCCCATCACCGCGGCCAGACACGGCATTTCGACCGTCGACATCGGCGTCGCGATCCTGTCCATGCACTCTGCGCGCGAGCTGTGCGGCGTGGACGACCCGCATCTGCTGGCCCGTTGCATGAGCGGATTCCTCACGGGCTGAACTGCCGGGAGGCGGAGGGCGGGCACTTCCACGGGGTTCCGACTCCCGCGTTCCGTCCTCCCGTTCGGCGCCCGCGTTCCGTCTTCCCGTACGGCTCCCACGTTCCGCGTCCCGCCGGCACGGCTGCTCCGGCACGCCCAAATGTCCCTGATTGACGTCCGTTTCGAGGGGCACCCGTACCGCGTACGAAAGCCGTACAGCAGGACAACCGCCAATCGGAGGCAAGGATCCATGGGCATCGTCTTCTGCATCGGCATGCTGGCAGTGGGGGCCATCCTGACCTTGGCCGTCGACGTGAACACCGACGTGGTCAACCTCGATGTGGTGGGTCTCGTCCTGATGGCCGCCGGGCTGATCGGTCTCGCCGTCTACGTCAGCATCTTCAAGCGCCGCAAGACGCAGCCGCCGCACCCGGCGGCACCGGTGGTCGTCGAGGAGGAGCGCCACCACCTGCAGTGAGCCGAACCGAGTGCGCCGCTCCGGAACGCCGCGTGCGGACCGCGGAGCGAGCGCGCAACAGGCGCAACAATGGCCCGTGGTCCCCACCTGAAGGGAGACGACGGGCCGCGTCTTTGCCCCGGAAGCCCGGGGGAGAACTTCGCAGCCGAAGGCCGGTGGAGAACGCCGAAGCACCGCCGCTGCAGCCAGTTCCTCATCCGGCCGGCGTGCCGCGCCCCTGCCGGAGGGAGCGTACGGGCGGTTGGGGGCCGACAAGCCGAGCGGCCACGGGCCCGGCAACGGCCAGGATCAGAACGTAGGCTGCAGCCAGGGGTCCCAGCCTGTCGTCCTGGACGCCCACCAGGGCGATGATGACGATGGAGAACTCACCGCGTGCGATGAGCGCCGTCCCGGCCCGCAGCCTGCCCTTCGTTCCCGCCCCGTCCCGCGAAGCTGCATACCACCCGACCGCCACCTTCGTGGCCGCCGTGACCACTGCCAGCGCAACCGCCACGGGAAGCATCGGCAGCAGAGCGCCGGGACTGACGGACAGTCCGATGGCCAGAAAGAACAAGGCGGCGAACAGATCGCGCAGCGGACTGAGCACCGCACGGGCCCGTTCCGCTGCCTCTCCTGTGAGGGCGAGCCCCACCAAGAAGGCGCCGATCGCAGCTGAGACACGGACGGTCTCCGCCAGCGCCGCCACGATCAACGTGAGACCCAGCACTCGCAGCAGAACCTGTTCAGCATCCGGATGCGAGACCAACCGTCCCAGATGGCGGCCCCACCAGTACGAAACAGCGAACGCGGCGGATACCGCACCCACGGCGACCAACACCCCCAGCAGCGCCTGCCGCCAGGAGCCGCCGGAGACGATGACAGCCAGGACGGGCAGGTACGCGGCCATCGCGAAGTCCTCCAGCACCAGCACGGAAAGGACGGCCGGGGTCTCCCGGTTGCCCAGCCTTCGCAGGTCGCCCAGGAGCCGGGAGATGATGCCCGAGGAGGAGATGTAGGTGACGCCTGCGAGTGCCAGAACGCCGCCCGCGTCCAGACCGAGCAGCCACCCTGCCAGGGCCCCCGGCAACGCGTTCAGCACGAGATCGGCGCCCGCCGACGGCACGTGACGGTGCAGGCTGACGGTCAACTCGGGAATGGTGAACTCCAGCCCCAGAGCCAGCAGCAGCAGAACGACCCCGATGCCCGCCCCGATCTCCACGAATTCGCCGGCAGCCGGGACAGGGGCGATGCCACCCTCGCCCAGAGCGAGTCCCGTCAGAAGGTAAAGCGGCACGGGGGACAGGCCCAGGCGCCTCGCCAGGGCGCACAGCAGGCTCAGCACGGCCAGGAGGATGCCGAGCTCCAGCAGCAGCCCAGTCGGCGTATGCACGGGCTAGCTTCGGACAATCTGTTCCACACCCGCGATCCCGTCATGGGTGCCGATCACCACCAGCACGTCCCCGGGACGCAGCACCTCGTCAGGCCCTGGTGAAGCGACCACCTCACCGTCCCGGACGATCGCCACGACCGACGCACCGGTCCGAGTCCGTGCCCTGGTCTCGCCCAGTGGACAACCTGCGAACCGTGTACCCGCACGCACCTCGACCTGCCCGGCGCTGAGCCCGGGCACCTCCCTGGTGAGATCGGCGAACCGCTCGGCGATCCGCGGCGCCCCCAGAATCTCGGCGAGGGTGTCGGCCTCCTCGCCTGTGAGGCGCAGCATGGGACCGGCCTGGTCGGGGCTGTCGTCCGCGTACACGACCAGCTCGAAGTCGCGGGACCGCCGGGCGACGACACCGATCCGGTCGCCGTCCTGGTTAGTGAACTCGTAAAGCATCCCCACACCGGGGAGAAGCACCTCGTTCACGTCCATGTGGCCATCATCGCGGCACGTCAGTCCCTGAACCCACGTGCCGGGCCGGGCATGCGGGGGCTTTCGCCGAGCGGCCGGCCCGACCGGCCGTCACCGTCCTCGCCGCGTGGGCCGGCCCGACGCCCGCACCCCGCGGCCTCACCTTCGTGCCCGGCCGAAACGGAGGCCGGCCGCCGGGGCGCCGGAGCATACGGTCACACGCAGCGATCCGCTTCCGCTCCCGGTGCAGGGGCGTCGTCCATGCCCGCGAGCACGAGCGGCAGCCTGGACGTGCCGGAGCCCGCCACACGCACCGGAACTCCCCAGTCCTGCTGGTGCACATGGCACGCCGGGAACTCCACCGGCTCCGCCGCTCCGTCGGGGTCGTCGCACGAGGCGGCCATCGCCGAGACGTGCAGCACGCCCTCCGTCACGCCGTCCGCGAGGCGCAGGCGGCGGCGCAGATCCGTGCCCGCACCGGCTCCCTCCGCCAGCAGCTCCTCCGGCGTCGAGCCGACCAGCAGCCGGGTCGCGGGACCGTACCGGTCGTCGAGCTTCTGGCCGCCCGGCGCCTCGAAGACGACCTCCAACAGCAGCTCCCCGGGAGCCACTTCGGTCGCCGCACGCTGCGTGCGGTGCGCCACCGGGTCGACCCGTACCGCCTCCTCCGGCAGCCGCAGCCTGGTCAGCCGGTGACGGGCCGACTCGACGACCACGATCTCGCTCCCGCCCCCCGGCCCGTCCGTCGCGGCCGGGTCGCGCGGGTCTCCGGGACCGTCCGCGAGGAACGCGTCCGAGGGCTCCCGCAAGTCGGTGGCCAGGGTGGTCACTTCACCGCTTCCGGGGTCGTAGCAGCGCAGCGCGTTGTTGTACGTGTCGCTCACGGCCACGCGCCCGCCGGGCAGCGCCGTGACGCCCAACGGGTGCTGGAAGAGGGCCTGTCCGGCGTCCCCGTCCCGGTGCCCGAAGTCGAAGAGGCCGGTGCCCACCGCGGTACGCACCTCGAGCGCCCCGTTCGCCCCCGCCCGCCCGATCCAGCGCAGGGCGCTCGTCTCCGAGTCGGCGATCCACAGCCGTTCGCCGTCCTCCGAGGCCGACAGCCCTGAGGGCTGGGCGAACCAGGCCTCGGCCGCCGGCCCGTCGACGAGACCCTCGTTGGTCGTCCCCGCCTCGGCGCGTACGCTTCCCTGCCGCTCGCCCTCAGCCGGCGGCGTCCACGTCCACAGCTGGTGCACACCCGCCATGGCGATCCACAGCCGCCCGTCGAACCACTCCACGTCCCACGGCGAGGAGAGCGCCACCTCACGCGCTGGCCCCTCCGTGGCGGCACCCTGCCACCACTGCTCGCCGGTGCCCGCGAGCGTGCCCACCTCACCGCTTGCCGGATCGTAGGAACGCAGCGCGTGGTTGACGGTGTCGGCGACGACGACGGTCCTGCCGTCCGGCAGCAGCGCGAGCCCCTGGGGCTCGCTGAAGCACGCCTCCCCGGGGCCGCCGTCCACGAGACCGCGCTCGCCGCTGCCCACACGCCGCAGCACGGTCTCGCCGTCGGGGGCCAGCTCGACCAGCTGGTGCCGGGCGGTGTCCGAGACGAGGATGTTCCCTCCCCCGGAGCCTGCGTCCCGGGAGGTCCCACCGGGCAGCCGCAGCGCCTTGCCCGGGAAGCGCAGAGCGGTCGGCTCCGGCTCCGGGAGGACGGGGGCGTAGCTCGCTGAGGGGTGGTGGCCGGGCGACGGGTGGACGGGGGCGTAGCTCGCTGAGGGGTGGTGGCCGGGCGACGGGTGGGAGAACGGGCCGTCGCCGCGCCGCAGTGTGCCCTTCGCCTCGTGCTCGCGCTCCAGCTCCTCCACGAGCGCCGCGATGGCGTGTGCGTGGCCCTCGCCCGCGTGCTGGGCGACGACGTAGCCCTCGGGGTCGATCACCACGAGCGTGGGCCAGGCCCGTACCGCGTACTGCTTCCACGTCGCCAGCCCGGGATCGTCCAGTACGGGGTGCTCGACCTCGTAGCGCTCCACCGCGTCCACGACCGCTTCGTGGTCGGCCTCGTGCGCGAACTTCGGCGAGTGCACCCCCACGATCACGAGGGTGTCGCGGTGCCGCTCCTCGAGCTCGCGCAGCTCGTCGAGCACGTGCAGGCAGTTGACGCAGCAGAAGGTCCAGAAGTCGAGCAGGACGATGCGCCCCCGCAGACCGGCGAGGGTGAGGTCCCTGCCGCCGGTGTTCAGCCAGCCGCCCTCTCCTCGCAGCTCGGGCGCCCGTACTCGTGCGTGAGAAGCCATGGCCGGGGCAACAACCGCCTCCGGGTGAGCATTCCGCCGCCGTGCGGGGAAGTCGTGCGCCATGAGATATCTCGTACGCGAACGGATCTTCGGCATCGGCGACGACTACTGGATCGACGACGAGCATGGCGAGCACGCCTTCCTCGTCGACGGCAAGGCGCTGCGGGTGAGGCAGACGTTCCAGCTCAAGGACGTGCAGGGAGAGGTCGTTGCCGTCATCCGGCGGAAGATGATCAGCCTGTGGGAGACGATGGAGATCGAGCGGGGCGGCGCGAAGCTGGCGACGGTGCGCAAGAAGCGGTTCACGCCGCTGCGGCATCGCTTCAAGGCGAGGCTCGCGGACGGCGGGACGCTCGCGGTGCACGGGAACGTGCTCGACAAGGAATACGACATCGAACTCGGCGGCGGGCGGCTGGCACGCATCTCGCGCAAGTGGTTCCGGGTGCGGGACACCTACGCGGTGGACATCGAACAGCCCGGCTCGGACGTGCCGTTGCTGCTGTCGCTCGCGGTGTGCATCGACGCGCTGACGAGCGACGACTGAAAGGCGCCCAACAACCCACCGGACAAGGGTGGTTGGGTGTGGTCCGGTGCGCACGGCCCGGCGGGGGCGGCAGTCGAATCGACCGGTTCGCCCGGATGTCTCCGCATACGTTCCGAACGGCTGCGCACGGTACCACCGCCGGTGCACAAAAGGGGTGTGAATGGGCCTAGCATCGTGGTCCGAAAGCACTGCCGCGTCGGCCTCGCGCAGCGTAACTTGAGAGCACCGCACGCACCGAAGACCACGAACGTCCGTACCGCCCGAGGGGTCTCGTGACCGACCACCCAAGCCTTCAGCCATACGTCGATGCCTGGACCGAGTCCATCGAAGCGATATCCGAACTGGTGAGGCCGCTCGCCGAGGGCGAGTGGAACCGGCGCACCGGATGCCCGGGGTGGTCGGTCCGGGACGTGGTCTCCCACATCATCGGCATGGAGTGTGAACTCCTCGGCGACCCGCGGCCGATCCACACCCTTCCGCGCGACCTGTACCACGTCGTGGACGAGCCCAGCCGTCACATGGAGATCCAGGTCGACGTGCGGCGGCACCACACCGGGCTGGAGATGACGAGCGAGCTGGAGTACACCCTCATCCGCCGCTCCCGTCAGCTGCGCAACGAGAAGCGCGGCCCCGACGCCGAGGTCCGGGACATCATGCCGGGCGGTTCGAAGATCACCCTTGAGAACCAGCTGCGGCTGCGGGCGTTCGACGTGTGGGTCCACGAGCAGGATCTGCGCCGGGCGCTGGGCAAGCCGGGCAATCTCGACTCGGCGGGTGCGACGGTGGCGCGGGACCTGATGGTGGAGGGCCTGCCGAGGGTGGTCGCCAAGAAGGCCGGCGCCCCGCCGAACACCGCCGTGGTCTTCGACGTCAGCGGTCCTGTGGAGTTCATGCGCACCGTACGGGTGGGCCCGGACGGCCGCGGCGCCGTCGACGGCAGCCCCTCCCTGGGGCCCGCGGTCACGCTGTCGCTGGACTGGGAGACCTATGTGCGGCTCGCGGCCGGGCGGGTGCGTGCCGATGTCGTCGCGGACCAGGTGAAGGTCGAGGGTGACGCGAAGCTGGCGAAGGCGATCCTGGAGAACTTCTCCGTCACGCCCTGACGGGACCGCCGTGCCGGGGGGGGCGTCTCATGACGCTCCCGTGACGAGCGGCGGGCGGCGCCGCGAGTGCGCCGCCGCGTGCCCGTTCCCGCCGGCACCGCGGCGCCCGTTCGCGGGCGCCGCCGTCCCTGCCGGGCCTCAGGAGACCGGGACGTGCACCGCCTCCACACGGCTGGCGACCACGCGCTCACGCTCACGACGGTGCGCACGCCTGCGGAGCCTCAGGATCTGCGCGACGCCCAGGGCCTCCAGCACGAAGATGCTCGCGAAACCGGCCCGGAAGCTGCCGCCGGTGAGGTCCAGCAGGATGCCGACGGCCAGCAGGGTCGTCATCGAGGCCGTGAATCCGCCCATGTTGACGATGCCCGAGGCCGTGCCCTGACGCTCCGGAGGGTTGGCCGGGCGGGCGAAGTCGAAGCCGATCATCGACGCCGGCCCGCACGCGCCGAGCACTGTGCACAGCACCACCAGCAGCCACATCGGGGCGTGGCCCGGCCAGAGCAGGACCGTCGCCCAGACCGCGGCGGTCGCCGCGACCGTGCCGAGCGCGAGCGGGGCACGGACCGCGTGATGGCGGGCGATCAGCTGCCCGTAGACCAGGCCGACGACCATGTTCGACAGCACGATGAGCGTGAGCAGTTCACCTGCCGTCGCGCGTCCGAGGCCCTGCCCCTCCACGAGGAAGGGCATCCCCCACAGCAGCAGGAAGACCATGCCGGGGAACTGCGTCGTGAAGTGCACCCACATGCCGAGGCGGGTTCCGGGCTCCCGCCAGGCGCGCACGATCTGGCGCCGGATGTAACCGCCGCCCATGTGCGGCACCGGCACCGGCGCGTACGACTTCGGGTGGTCCCTGAGGAACGCCACGACGAGCACGAGCAGCAGCACGCCGCCCACCGCGCTGCCCGCGAACGTGGCCGTCCACCCGAAGGCGTCGAGCAGGCGGGCCAGCACCAGCGTCGTGACGAGGTTGCCCGCCATGCCGATGAGGCCGGCGATCTGGGCGATGACGGGGCCGCGCCTGGCCGGGAACCAGCGCGATCCGAGCCGCAGCACACTGATGAACGTCATCGCGTCGCCGCAGCCCAGCAGTGCGCGGCAGGCCAGCGCCGCGGCGTAGGAGCCGGAGAAGGCGAAGCCGAACTGCCCCGCGGTGAAGAGCACCACGCCGAGCGTCAGCACCTTCTTCGTGCCCAGCCTGTCCACCAGCAGCCCGACCGGTATCTGCATCCCGGCGTAGACGAGCAGTTGAAGGATGGAGAAGGTGGAGAGGGCGGAGGCGCTGATGTCGAAGCGCTCGGCGGCGTCCAGCGCGGCCACGCCGAGGCTCGTGCGGTAGGTGATGGCGACGAAGTAGACGGTGACGCCCAGGCCCCAGACCGCGACCGCGCGGGAGCCGCCGGGCGGGTCGCTGTGGACCGGGAAGCCCGCCGAGATGGGTGCGCTCACCGCACATCACCGTGCACCAGGCCCCGCACCCACGTGACATGGCGGCGTACGGCGTCCGCGGCGGCGTCCGCGTCGCCCGCGCGCACCGTCTCCATGATCTCGGCGTGCTCGGCGATGCTCTTGGCGATCCTGTCCGGCTGCGCGTGCATCATGGCGACGCCCATCCGCAGCTGCCTGTCGCGGAGTTGGTCGTACAGGCGGGTGAGGATCTCGTTGCCGGTGCTCCTGACGATCTCCGCGTGGAAGCAGCGGTCGCTGACCGCGAACGCCGTCAGATCACCGGCGTCGGCGTGCGCGCGCTGCTCTTCCAGCAGTTCCTCGAGGCGTTCGATCAACCCGGCACGCACCGGGTCCGAGGACTTGCGCACGGCGTGCTGCTCGACGAGGAGCCGCGTCTCGACGACATCGGTGATCTCCTGCGCCGACACGGGCAGTACGAGGGCGCCCTTCTTCGGGTAGAGCTTGATCAGCCCCTCGACCTCGAGGCGCAGAAGTCCTTCCCGTACGGGCGTGCGCGAGACGCCGACGGCCTCGGCGAGTTCGCCTTCCGTGAGAAGCATTCCGCCCTCGTAACGGCGGTCCAGTACGGCCTGTTTGACGTGCGCGTACACGCGCTCGGCGGCGGCAGGACGGCGTGCGGGGGAAGGGGTCGCGAGGTCGGTTGAAACGGACATGTGCACAGCTTAGATACAACACAGATGCGTGCGCTCCGGCGTCCGCGATATGGACGCGTCCGCGGCGAGTCCCCGGCCCCCTGCCGTCAACTCCCTTTCCAGGAGCCGGTTTCCGAGGACCCGGCTTCCTGCCGTCAACTCCCCTTCCAGGAGCCGGTTTCCGAGGACCCGGCTTCCAGGGGCCCGGCTTCCAGGGGCCCGACATGCCGGTGCCGGGCCCCGTGAAGGACCCGGCACCGGCACTCGTCACTGCGGGACCATCAGGTCCAGGTCATCAGGCGCTTGGGCTGCTCCAGCACCGCCGCGACGTCCGCGAGCACCTTCGAGCCCAGCTCACCGTCGATCAGACGGTGGTCGAAGGCGAGTGCGAGCGTGGTGACGTCACGCGGCTTGACCTTGCCCTTGTGCACCCACGGCTGCTGCCGGACCTGCCCGAAGGCCAGGATCGCCGACTCGCCGGGGTTGAGGATGGGCGTCCCCGTGTCCACGCCGAAGACGCCGACGTTGGTGATGGTCACCGTGCCGCCCTGCATCGCCGCCGGGCTCGTCTTCCCCTCGCGTGCCGTGGTCACCAACTCGCCCAGCGCCTCCGCCAGTTCGGGCAGGGTCTTGGCGTCGGCGTCCTTGATGTTGGGGACGACCAGACCGCGCGGCGTGGCCGCGGCGATGCCCAGGTTGACGTAGTGCTTCTGGACGATCTCCTGATTCGCCTCGTCCCAGGCGGCGTTGGCCTCCGGATGACGGCGCAGTGCGACCAGGAAGGCTTTGGCGACCAGCAGCAGCGGGTTGACCCGCAGCCCCTGCATGTCCGGGTCCTGCTTCAGCTCCCGCACGAGCTTCATCGTGCGCGTCACGTCGACGGTGACGAACTCCGTGGCCTGCGGTGCGGTGAAGGCGCTGTCCACCATGGCCTGAGCCGTGGCCTTCCGTACGCCGCGCACCGGGATCCGCGTCTCGCGCGCCACCGCTCCGGCACCCTGGGCCTCGGCCCGCGGTGCTCCGGCGGCGGGAGCCGCGGACGGTGCCGGAGCCGCCGGGGCGGGGACGCGGGCGCCCACGGTGGCCGCGGCAGCGTGCACGTCCTCCCGCGTGATGACGCCGTCGGGCCCGGTCGGCACGACCGTCGTGAGGTCGATGCCGAGGTCCTTGGCGAGCTTGCGCACCGGCGGCTTGGCCAGGGGGCGGCCCGCGGCGGACGGCACGTCCGCCACCGCGCCGACGCCGGATACGGCGGCGCCCTCACGGTGACCGTTCAACTCGCCCTGGACGGGCTCCTGTACGGAATCCCGTACGGAATCCTGCGCGCCGTTCCCGTTCCGCCCCGTGTCCGCCGCCGGTTGCTGCTTGCGCGGGCGGCGCTTCGTCGGCGACTCCGCGACGCCGTAGCCGACGAGCACCGGCTTCCGGCCCTCGCTCTGACCCTCGCCCTCGCCTTCGCCGTCGTCCGCGGCTGCCTCGGCGGGCGCCGCTCCCGCGGCTGCCCCGCTCTCCGTCGGCCCGGCCGACGGGTCGGTGTCCACCGCGATGATCGCGGTGCCGACGTCCACGGTCGTGCCCTCGGTGAAACGCAGCTCGTGCACGGCACCGTTGAAGGGGATGGGCAGTTCGACAGCCGCCTTGGCCGTCTCGACCTCGCAGACGACCTGGCCGTCCGTGACCGTGTCACCGGGCTGGACGTACCACTTGAGGATCTCCGCCTCCGTGAGACCCTCGCCCACATCGGGCATCTTGAACTCGCGGATGCGGGTCGCGCTCTCAGTCATCGTCACGACTCTCCTCAGTACGCCAGCACGCGGTCGACGGCATCGAGCACCCGGTCGAGCCCCGGAAGGTACTCGTCCTCCAACCGGGCCGGCGGATACGGCGCGTGGAAGCCTCCCACGCGCAGCACCGGAGCCTCCAGGTGGTAGAAGCACCGCTCCGTGATCCTGGCGGCCACCTCCGAGCCTGTTCCCAGGAATACGGGTGCCTCGTGCACCACCACAAGCCTTCCGGTCCTCTCGACCGACTTCTGGATGGTGTCGAAGTCCATCGGCGACATCGAACGCATGTCGACCACTTCGAGGGAGTGTCCCTCCTCCTGCGCCGCGGCCGCCACCTCCAGGCACGTCTTCACCATCGGCCCGTAGGCGGCCAGCGTGACGTCGGTGCCCGGGCGTGCCACGCGTGCCGCGTGCAGCGGCGCCGGAATGGCGGTGACGTCGACCTCGCCCTTGTCCCAGTAGCGGCGCTTGGGCTCGAAGAAGACGACGGGGTCGTCGCTCTCGATGGCCTGACGCATCATCCAGTAGGCGTCCGAAGCGTTCGACGGCGAGACGCACTTGAGGCCGGCGACGTGCGCGAACAGCGCCTCCGGGGACTCGCTGTGGTGCTCGACGGCGCCGATGCCGCCCGCGTACGGGATGCGGATGACGACGGGCAGCTTGATCTTTCCCAGTGCGCGGGCGTGCATCTTCGCGAGCTGCGTGACGATCTGGTCGTACGCAGGGAAGACGAAACCGTCGAACTGGATCTCGACGACGGGGCGGTAGCCGCGCAGCGCGAGCCCGATGGCGGTGCCGACGATGCCCGACTCTGCGAGCGGGGTGTCGATGACCCGCTGCTCGCCGAAGTCCTTCTGAAGGCCGTCCGTGATGCGGAAGACACCGCCGAGCTTGCCGACGTCCTCACCCATGACCAGGACCTTCGGGTCGTTCTCCATCGCGGTGCGCAGGGATTCGTTGAGCGCCTTGGCGATCGGCATCTTCCGCACGTCCGGGGTGGTGGACGCGGCCGGGCTCGAGGCGTTCGAAGCGGTCGAAGTAGCGGCAGCGGCCATGTCAGCGGCCCTCCCCTGCGGAATCGGCGGAGTCGGCTGGGTCGGCGAAGGACGCGAGGTACTCGGCGAACTGGGCGCGCTCCTCGTCGACCAGCGCGTGACCGTCCGCGTAGACGTTCTCGAAGATCGCCATGGTGTCCGGGTCGGGCATGGTGCGGATCGCCTCGCGCACGTGCTTGCCCATGGCGTCGCTCTCCTCCTCGATGGAGGCGAAGAACGCGTCGTCCGCCTGCCCGGACTTCTCCAGGTACGCGCGCAGACGCGCGATCGGGTCCTTGGCCTCCCACTCAACACGCTCCTCGTCCCGGCGGTAGCGGGTCGGGTCGTCGGAGGTGGTGTGGGCGCCCATCCGGTAGGTGAACGCCTCGACCAGCATGGGCCCTTGTCCGCTCCGCGCACGCTCGACGGCGGCGCGGGTAACGGCGAGGCAGGCCAGCACGTCGTTGCCGTCGACGCGGACGCCGGGGAAGCCGAAGCCGGCCGCGCGCTGGTAGAGGGGCACGCGGGACTGGCGCTCGGCGGGCTCGGAGATCGCCCACTGGTTGTTCTGGCAGAAGAAGACGACCGGGGCGTTGTAGACGGCGGCGAACGTGAACGCCTCGGCCACGTCGCCCTGCGAGGAGGCCCCGTCGCCGAAGTAGGCGATGACCGCGGAGTCGGCGCTGTCCAGGTTGACGCCCATCGCGTAACCGGTGGCGTGCAGGGTCTGGGAGCCGATGACGATCGTGTAGAGGTGGAAGTTGTTGGACGCCGGGTCCCAGCCGCCGTTGTTCACGCCGCGGAACATGCCGAGCAGCTTCGTCGGGTCGACGCCGCGGCACCATGCGACGCCGTGCTCGCGGTAGGTCGGGAAGAC
This sequence comes from Streptomyces sp. CNZ301, assembly GCF_004217425.1. Lineage (NCBI taxonomy): Bacteria > Bacillati > Actinomycetota > Actinomycetes > Kitasatosporales > Streptomycetaceae > Streptomyces > Streptomyces sp. CNZ301. The sequence continues at coordinate 4,477,940 of NZ_SHLG01000001.1, read as the reverse complement.
GTAGTCGTCGTCGCGCAGCGCACGCCCCGAGCCGATCTGCGCCGCCTCCTGGCCCAACAGAGAGGCCCACAGGCCGAGTTCGCCCTGGCGCTGAAGGGACGTCGCCTCGCTGTCGAAGCGCCGGGTGAGGACCATGTCGCGGTACAGGCCGCGCAGTTCCTCGGCGGTCAGGTCGACGTCGTAGTCGGGGTGTCCGACGCGTTCGCCCTCGGGGGTCAGCAGCTGCACGAGTTCGGGGCCGGCGGACCCGTTCGCGGCAGGGCCCCCGGCGCGGGGCTTGGCGGGCTTGGCGGACTTGGCCGCCTTCGCCGTCCCGGCCGTCTTGGCGGGCTTCGAACGCTTCGCCGTCTTCGACGCCTTCGCCGCCGTCCCGGTCGTGCTCCCGGCGTCGCCCGGCGCGGACGCCGGCTTCTTCGCCTCGCGCTTGCCTCCGGCGCCGCTGCGGCGCGACGTGCTGCGCGCGGCAGTGCTCTCCACGGTCACGTGTGCTCCTCTTCTGTCCGGCCCCCGGGGTCGCCGGTGGCCTGGGGTTCCCCCGCCCGGGGGCGGAGGGAGGCTCGCCCGGTCCCGTACGGCGCACGGGGTGGGTGCGGCACGGACGGCAACCGGACGGTGAAGATATCCAGGTTGAGGCCCGCTGAAGCAGTTCCCAGAACTCCATACATGCATGAAGCCACCCTGACCTGCAACTTTGTTCGGATTTCCAAGTAAACGAACCGGAAGTCCGACCCAGCTGAAGGGTCAGGGAGTCACTGGTCACAGCCTCGCGGGCCTCGTGGACCCTTCCCCTACGCCTTCGGCGTGAGGAAGCCCCATGCACGGTATCCCGCGGCTCCAGAGTGCGGGAAGGGCGGAGCGGAGACCAGTGTGTGAGACTGAAAAAATGGAAGAAAGCACGCAAATCACTGTCTTCCTGCTCGATGATCACGAGGTGATCCGCCGGGGTGTGCACGAGATGCTCTCGACGGAACCCGACATCGAGGTGATCGGCGAGTCGGACAACGCGGCCGACGCGCTGAAGCGCATCCCGGACGCCCGTCCCGACGTCGCGCTGCTCGACGTGCGCCTCCCGGACGGCAGCGGCATCGAGGTCTGCCGTGAGCTGCGCTCCCGCGACCCGGACATCGCGTGCCTGATCCTCACCTCTTTCACGGACGAGGAGGCTCTCGTGCACGCCGTGCTCGCCGGGGCCTCCGGCTACGTGCTGAAAGGAATCCGCGGCACGGAACTCCAGTCGGCCGTACGGGACGCCGCCGCCGGAAAGGCGCTGATCGGCCCGGACGCCGCCCGCCGGGTCGTGGAACGACTGCGTCGCGGCGCGGGCCGCGCGGATGCGGACGGCGACGGCAGACTGGCCTCGCTCAGCGGCCAGGAGCGCATCATCCTGGACCTGATCGGCGCGGGCATGACCAACAGGGCCATCGGCGACAAGCTGAACCTGGCCGAGAAGACGATCAAGAACTATGTCTCGCAGCTGCTCTCGAAGCTCGGCATGGAACGCAGGGCCCAGGCGGCCGCGTACGTCGCCCGCATCCGGGCGGGAGGCGGCGGGGGAACCGACCCGGGCTCCTGAGCCGTGCCGGTGAGCCGGCAGGGTGAACCGGGGCTGCCGAACGGGCCTACTGAGCCGGACTGCCGAACCGGAGTGCTGCTCCGCGCCCGGCGCGGACGCGGAAACCCTGCCGTCTCGCCCGCCCGCTCCGGAACCGCCGCGGCGACCCCGGCGGAACAGGCCGGCAGGGCCGGCCCGTCCGGTCAGGTCACTGCTCGGGCCCTCCGGTGCCGGTGTCGCCCTCGTCGGCACCGCCGGTGTCGTCGGACGGAGTGTCGGAGGGCGTGCTGGTCGGGTCGCCCGAGCCGCCGCCGTTGCCGGAGTTGCCGCCGCTGCCGGAGTCCGTCTCGCTCGGGCTTCCGGTCGGCTCGTCGGAGGGCGAGCTCTCGGTCTCGCTCGGCGTCGTCTGCGACGGCGTCTGGGAGGGCGTCTGCTCACCGGTGTCGCCCGTGGTGGTGCCCGGCACCTCCTCGGTCTCCGTCGGCGTCGGGGTCGGCTCGTCCTTGGTCTTCTTGTCCTTCGGCTCCGTCGTCGACGAGTCCGGGTTGGTCTTGTTGCCGCCCTCGCCCTCGTTGAAGAGCGTCGCGAAGTAGATGCCCGCCGCGGCCACGATCACGGCGACGAGGGCGATGAACGCGTTCCTCACGCCCTTGCCGCGCCCCGCGTCACGCCGGGGACCGCCCTCGAAGCCTCCGTCGTCCCGGCCCGGCGCGCCCATCAGCATCGGCGGACCCAGCTGCGAGGTGTCGCCGTGCGCCGGGTGCTGCCTGGCGTCGGCACCGGGGACACCCATCGCCGGAGTCGAAGCGCCGGCGTGTGCGACAGGGCCGGTGTTCCACGCCCCGCCCGTGTGGCTGCCCTGCTCGTTCAGCATCTGGAGCGCGAACTGGGCGAGGCCGCGCATCTCCTCGGCGCTCTGGAACCGGTCGTCCGGGTCCTTCGCCAGAGCGCGCATGACGATGCCGTCCAGCTCGGGAGGGACGGTCTCGGAGGCTTCGGACGGCGGGGCCGCCTCGTCCTGGACGTGCTGGTAGACGACCGACAGCGGCGTCTCACCGGTGAACGGCGGTCTGAGCGTGAGCAGTTCGTAGAGGAGGCAGCCGGTGGCGTACAGGTCGGAGCGGATGTCGACCGTCTTGCCGAGGGCCTGCTCGGGAGAGAGGTACTGAGGTGTGCCCATCACCATGCCGGTCTGCGTCATGGTGTTGGAGGCGCCGTGCAGCGCCCGCGCGATGCCGAAGTCCATCACCTTGACCGCGCCGGCGTTGGTGATGATGACGTTGGCCGGCTTGATGTCGCGGTGCACGATGCCGTGCTGGTGGCTGTAGGCCAGGGCTTCCAGGACGCCGGAGACGATGATCAGCGCCTGGTCGGGCGGCGGCGCCTCGGCGTTCATCAGCAGATCGCGGATCGTACGGCCCTCGACCAGCTCCATCACGATGTACGGCGTGACGTTGCCGCCGATCGTCTCCTCGCCGGAGTCGTAGACCGCGACGACGGCGTGGTGGTTGAGGCCCGCGACGGACTGTGCCTCCCGCGTGAACCGGGCCTTGGAGACCGGGTCCTCGGCAAGGTCGGAGCGCAGCAGCTTCACCGCGACCGTGCGGCCCAGGCGCAGGTCCTCGGCGGCGAAGACCTCCGCCATGCCACCGCGCCCGAGGCGGTGCGTGAGGCGGTAGCGGCCGTCACCGACAAGGCCGTTGTTCCCCCACAGCTCCGGCGATTCGGCCATGGAGCCGCCCATGGCGTCAGGGTCCGAAGGACCCCCGCCGGCCTGCGTCTGTGCCATCTGTCCTCGCCGTGGATCGAAATGCCGTCATGCCCCGGGTCGCCGCGGGTGCCCCTACCCCCTGACCCTTGGCCCATGCCCGGACGCCGGAATGACCCCGCTCCCGCCTTGGAGGCTACAGGCTCGGGGAAGTCGCATGGACGGTGCCGGATCAGCCATCCAATCGGCTGCGGCACCCGGCTGGCAAGTTCGCAGGCGACGGGCGGGAGGCCTGGCCGGACGGGGTCCAGGGCCCGTACGTGCGGTTACGCAGACCGGGACTTCCGGCGCAAGAGTCGCGGAGCAGCAGTGCCGTGACAGTTGTGGCCACAGGTTACGCATCCGATTACGGAACGGGCACTGCGCTTGACGTGGCAGAGCCCTCCGGCAGACTTGGGCGGGTATAAGAATCAGGGAGACTCCGGGGCTTGAAATCTGCCCTGAAAAAACTGTGCGGGGGCATGCCGCCGAGGGGGAGCAGTCAGATGAGTGACGTCGGCGGACAGGCAGACGCGGAGTACGCGGGCCGCACGGTCGGGAACGGCCGTTTCCAGCTTCAGAGTCTGCTCGGCGCCGGCGGGATGGCCTCCGTCTACCTCGCGTACGACTCCGTCCTCGACCGCAAGGTCGCGGTCAAGACCCTCCACACCGAACTGGGCCGCGAGCAGTCCTTCCGCGAGCGCTTCCGCCGCGAGGCACAGTCTGTCGCGAAGCTCACACACACCAACATCGTCTCGGTCTTCGACTCCGGCGAGGACGAGATCGACGGCGCGATGGTGCCGTACATCGTCATGGAGTACGTCGAGGGCAAGCCGCTGCGCTCCGTGCTGGACGAGGACATCGCGAGCCTCGGGGCGATGCCCGCCGAGAAGGCGCTGAAGATCACCGGCGATGTGCTCTCGGCGCTGGAGGTCAGCCACGAGATGGGGCTGGTCCACCGGGACATCAAGCCCGGGAACGTGATGATCACCAAGCGCGGCGTCGTCAAGGTCATGGACTTCGGCATCGCGCGGGCCATGCAGTCCGGTGTCACGTCGATGACGCAGACCGGCATGGTCGTCGGCACGCCGCAGTACCTGTCGCCGGAACAGGCCCTGGGGCGGGGCGTGGACGCCCGTTCCGACCTGTACTCGGTCGGCATCATGCTTTTCGAACTGCTCACCGGGCGGCTGCCGTTCGACGCCGACTCCCCGCTGGCCATCGCGTACGCGCACGTGCAGGAGGAGGCGCCCACTCCGTCGGCGATCAACCAGTCGCTGACGCAGGCCGTCGACTCGCTGGTCGCGCGGACCCTGCGGAAGAACCCGAACGAGCGCTTCGACTCCGCGGAGGCGATGAACGAGGAGTGCCGGCGCGTCACCCGGCAGGCCGCGGGCGGCGCTCCCTCCATCATCCAGGGCGGCCCGCCGGCGCAGAGCGGCGCGGGAGTGGGGCATGCCGTCTTCCCGCAGGTGGGCGAGGGCACCCCGCCGCCGCCCGGAGCGCAGCAGCCTTATCCGCTGCAGCAGTACGGCGGGTTCGGGCCCTCCACGCCTCCGCCGCCCAGCACCGCTCCGATGGGCCAGTACGCGCCGGGCACGCCCTACGGCGTGCAGCAGCACGCAGGGCAGCACACGCCCCCGCCGTACACGGTCTCCCCGCAGCCGGCCGGCGGCGGTGGCGGGCGCAAGAACAACACCCCGCTGATTGTCGGTTCGGTGATCGCGGTGGCCGTCGTACTCACCGCGGTGATCATGGCGCTGGTGCTCACGCAGGGCGGGAACGACGAAGACCCCAGCGCCAAGCCGATTCCCACCGACTCCGCTGAGAGGGTCACGCCTGAAGTCGAGTCCAGCGCAACCGCCGAAGACGACGGGGTCAACGGTTTCAAGCCCGAGGACAAGTCCAAGACCATCGAAACCCGCCGGTGCACGGACGCGCCCGACAGCTACTCGGACAAGGGCAAGAAGCTCGTCCCCGACTTCACCTACAAGAACCTGGACTCGGTGAAGAAGTGCATCAAGGCGGCGGGCTGGGAGCTCGGTGAGATCTCGCACCAGGACGAGAACATCTGGGGCAAGAACATGGTCCTGGAGCAGTCGCCGGACGGCATCGAGTACCTGGACCCGGAGGAGGACGAGATCGACCTGACCGTCTCCACCGGCAAGCCCAGCGACTGACGGGTCCGTACCACCGGTTCACCGCAGCCGGAACCGAGCCGGTCGATCCGGCAGAGCCGGCAGAGCCGGTCGAGCCGGCAGGGGCGCCCGACGCGCATCGCATGCGCCGGGCGCCCCTTCTGTCAGCCCGCCCCTGCTGCCCGTTCCCTCTGCGAGCGGCGCGTCAGCCGTCAGCGGACGCGGACTCCGCCGGCCTGCGCACCTCGACGGTGCGGAAGCGGTCGGCGACGAAGGCGCCGTCGCACAGCGCGGCGTTCGCGGCCGGATTGCCGCCGGAGCCGTGGAAGTCGGAGAACGCCGCCGTCTGGTTGACGTACACCCCACCGGTGAGATTGAGGGAGAGCTGGGCGCACTCGTCCATGCAGGCGTCCTCCACTAGGCGCTCGGCGACCGGCGAGGTGGTGTAGGCACCGACCGTCATCGCGCCCTTCTCACGCACCGTGCGCCGCAGCAGCGCCACGGCGTCCTCGGTGGAGTCGACGGCGACCGCGAAGGAGACCGGACCGAAGCACTCCGAGAAGCATGCCGCCTGTGACTCCGGCTTCGCGAAGTCCAGCTTGACGATGACGGGCGTGCGCACCTGCGCCCCGGGGAAGTCGGGGTGCTCGACCGACCGTGATTCCAGGGCCACTTCGCCCAGCGAGGCAGCCGACTCGACGCGCTCACGCACCTGTTGGCTGACGATGGCGCCCAGGATCGCGTTCGCACGGGCGTCGTCGCCGAGCAACTTGCCCACTGCGGTGGCCAGATCGGCGACCACCTCGTCGTAGGACTTCTCGCCGGCGTCCGTACTGATGCCGTTCCGCGGGATCAGCAGATTCTGCGGGGTGGTGCACATCTGGCCGCTGTAGAGCGAGAGCGAGAAGGCGAGGTTGCCCAGCATGCCCTTGTAGTCGTCGGTGGAGTCGATGACCACCGTGTTGACCCCCGCCTTCTCCGTGAAGACGCGGGCCTGGCGGGCGTTGCTCTCCAGCCAGTCACCGAAGGACGTCGAGCCCGTGTAGTCGATGATGCGGATCTCGGGACGGACCGCCAGCTCCTTCGCGATGCCCTCGCCCTCCCGCTCGGCGGCGAGCGCCACGAGGTTCGCCTCGAAGCCGGCCTCCGTCAGCACCTCGCGGGCGATGCGCACCGTCAGCGCCAGCGGCAGCACGGCACGCGGGTGGGGCTTGACCAGCACCGGATTGCCCGTGGCGAGGGAGGCGAAGAAGCCCGGGTAGCCGTTCCAGGTGGGGAAGGTGTTGCAGCCGATCAGCAGCGAGACGCCGCGGCCGACCGCCGTGAACCGCTTGCTGAGCTCGAGGGGCTCACGCTTGCCCTGCGGCTTGGACCATGCCGCCGCCTCGGGGGTGCGGACCTGCTCCGCGTACGCGTAGGCCACGGCCTCCATGCCGCGGTCCTGGGCATGCGGGCCGCCCGCCTGGAACGCCATCATGAAGGCCTGCCCGCTGGTGTGCATCACCGCGTGCGCGAACTCGTGCGTACGGGCGCTGATCCGGGCCAGGATCTCCAGGCACACCGCCGCCCGCAGCCTGGGGCCCGCCTCGCGCCACGCCGGCATCGCCTTGCGCATCTCGGGCAGCAGCACGTCGAGGTCGGGACGTGGATACTCGATGCCCAACTCGAGCCCGTACGGGGAGACTTCGGTCGAGACCCAGCCGCCCTGCGGACCCGCCGCGCCCGGCTGCCCGCCGATCTCGAAGCGGCCGCCGCGCAGCGCGTCGAAGGCGGCCTGGCCCTGTCCGGCGCTCAGCGAACCCGCGATGGCCGAGTCGTCCCCGTACGCCTTGGGGTGCTCGGGGTGCGGTGACCAGTAATCGCGGCTGCCGATCGCCTCCAGCGCGCGGTCGAGCGTGGGACTGTGCCTCTCGATCAGCCCCGCCGCGGAGAGCGGGGGGCTGCCGGCCTGGGTCGCGGATGTGGTCACGGGTGCGGTCACGAACGACCAACTCCTCGTCGAGCTGGGGGCTGGGTGGCTGGCGCTGTCCTGCGCCGCATCGCCTGCTCGGCCCTGCTGGATGTGCACGGCCGGGCAGGCCCTTGCATGGCTGCGCGGGCTGTCGGTCCTGCGGCGACAGGTAGATACTGCAACCGAACGATCGGTCGGTGCAAGGGGGAAGGTGAGCCTGTGGACAACGCGGATAGCATCGGCCGCATGCCGGTCAAGCGCGACACCTACACGCCCGATTCGCTGCTGAAAGTCGCCGTGGAGGTGTTCATCGAGCGCGGTTACGACGGAACCTCCATGGAGCACCTGTCGCAGGCCGCCGGCATCTCGAAATCGTCGATCTACCACCATGTGCGCGGCAAGGAGGAACTGCTGCGCCGGGCCATAAACCGCGCCCTCAACGGGCTGTTCGGCGTCCTCGACGAGCCGCGTGCGCGCGAGGGCCGCGCGATCGACCGGCTCGAACACGTCACGCGCCGCACGGCCGAGGTGCTCATGGCGGAGCTGCCCTACGTGACGCTGCTGCTGCGCGTGCGCGGCAACACCGACACCGAGCGGTGGGCGATGGCGCGCCGCCGCGAGTTCGACCACCGCGTCTCCGAGCTGCTGAAGCAGGCCGTGGCGGACGGCGACCTGCGCGGCGACGTGGAGATCCGGCTGGCGACCAGGCTCCTCTTCGGCATGATCAACTCCATCGTGGAGTGGTACCGGCCTTCGCGCGCCGGCCGCGGCGGCACCGCCACCAGCGACGAGGTCGCGGAGGCCGTCGTACGCGTCGCCTTCTCCGGCCTGCGCAACTGACGACGCCCGTACGACGGGCCACCGGCGGCGGCACCGCCCCGGTCCACCGGCAGGGGCGGTGCCGCCGGACCGCCCGGTCCGCGTCAGCCGCCCTCCCGAGGCTGCGTGTCGACGAGGACGCCCGGATTGAGGATGCCCCGCGGGTCGAGTGCCGACTTGGCGGCCCTCAGCGCGAGGGCGAAGGGTTCGGGGCGCTGACGGTCGTAGCCCGGCCTGTGGTCCCTGCCGACGGCGTGATGGTGGGTGACCGTGGCGCCGTGCCGCGTGAGGATCTCCATGGCCGCGCTCTTGATCTCGTCCCACATGGCGACCTCCGCGCCGCGGCGCCCCGTGGCGATCACCGTGAAGTACGGGGCGGCGCCGTCCGGATACACGTGCGTCAGGCGGCAGTTGACGAGCCCCGGGCTGCCCGTGACCTCCTCCACCGCGGCCCCGATTCCGGCGCGTACGGCTTCGTAGAGGCCGGTGAACCGGTCCCAGGTGCACGCCGTCTCGAACGTCTCGGTGATCGCGCTCATCCGCGCCAGCCCGTCCCGCAGGTACGGCATGCGCAGGAAGGCCGACCGCCAGGCGCCCACGGCGTCCCCCTCGCCCGCCTCGGTCCCGCTGCCGCCGCTGCCGCCGCCGGGATCGCTGACCGTGCCGCCGTGGTCGCGGGCGAGGGCGCACAGCTCCGCGAGCCGCCCGTCCACCGGGTGATGCGCGGACTCCACGCCGAGGACGAGCACGCTCTCCCCGTCCTGCGCGGCGCCGGCGAGGGCAGCCTCGCCCGGGTCGAGCAGCCTGCAGTTGGCGGGGTTGAGCCCGGCCTGCGCGATGGCGCGCACGGCCTCGACGGCGTCCGCGAACGCGGCGAAGCGGACGCCGGTGGACGCCTTGTGCACGGGACGGTCCTGCAACCGCATCCACGCCTCGGTGATCACGCCGAGGGTTCCCTCCGAGCCCAGGAAGAGCCGGTCGGGGGACGGGCCCGCGCCCGAGCCGGGCAGCCGCCACGAATCGCAGACGCCGGCCGGGGTGACCACGCGCATCGACTCGACGAGGTCGTCGATGTGCGTGTGCAGGGTGGCGTAGTGGCCGCCGGCGCGGGTGGCCAGCCAGCCCCCCAGCGTGGAGAACTCGAAGCTCTGCGGGAAGTGGCGCAGCGTCAGGCCTCCGCCGTGCTCGCGGAGCTGGTCCTCCAGTGAAGGCCCGAACACGCCGGCCTGGATGCGGGCGGCCCTGCTGGTGGTGTCCACCTCCAGCACCCGGTCCATGGCGGACAGGTCGAGGGAGAGCACCCCGGCGTGGTCGCCGCCGCGGTACTCGACTCCGCCCGTGACCGAACTGCCGCCGCCGTAGGGGATGACGGCCACGTCCGCCGTGCCCGCCCAGTCGAGCAGGTCCACCAGTTCGGCCTCGGAGCGCGGGTGGGCGACGAGGTCGGGTGCGGCGGCCATGTCACCGTGCAGCGCGCGTACGACGTCCCGGTAGGCCTTGCCGTAGGTGTGGGCGGCGCGGTCCGCCGGCCCGTCGGAGACCAGACGCGCGAGGGCGCCGGGCGCCCGGATCCGCGGCGGCGCCATGGTCAGCCCACTGGTCTCCGGCACCGGAAGCGGCTCCTGCGGGAGGCCGGGGAGCAGCGCGGCGAGCGCCCTGCACTCGCTGTCGGGCAGGGCCTGGTCGGTGCGTCCCCAGCCCCACCAGGACCTCCCGGCACCTGCGTGTGTCCCGGCGCGAGTACGGGCGGGGCCGCCGCTCGCGTCCGGTGAGTGCTCCCTGGCCGTCATGGGTGACCTTTCGCTCCGGCGGTCCGCGGCCGGGGTGACCGCAGGCGGAAAATTACCGAAGGGTAATGACAGGTGCGCCGCCGGCGCAAGATCGTCCGGGGCGTCCGCCGGGCCCGCCGGGCCCGTCGGGCGTCAGATGTCCGGCTCCAGGTGGGTCTCCTCGAAGACCAGCAGCGTCCGCGTGCTGATCACCTCGGGGATCGAATGGATCCGCGTGAGCACCAGTTCGCGCAGCGACCTGTTGTCGGCGGTGTGCACCAGCAGCAGCACGTCGAAGTCTCCGCTGACCAGCGCCATGTGGGCGGCCCCCGGCAGCCGCAGAAGCTTCTCGCGCACGCTGCGCCAGGAGCCCTGCACGATCTTGAGCGTGATGTACGCGGACGCGCCCTGCCCCGCCCGTTCCTCGTCGATGCGGGCGCTGAAGCCGCGGATCACGCCGTCGTCGACCAGACGGCCGATGCGGGCGTAGGCGTTTGCGCGGGAGATGTGGGCCTGCTCCGCCAGCGCGCGTACGGACATCCGGCCGTCCGCCCGCAGCAGCCGCAGTATGGCCCTGTCGACGGAGTCGAGGGGACGGACCGGAGGACGGACTTCCAGCCCTTCGGGCTCGGCCCCGCCGGCGCCGTCGGGATCGCCGGCCGGACCGGCAATCTGTCCGTCCGGCATGCCCTGCGGCCTCCCCTCGTTGGACGTCTTGCCTCCATCGAACGCACGGTCGCTCAACTTGTCCACAGCCTGACGGCGCCTGTAGCCAAAATGTGCCGTCAACCGAACAATCGGTAGGGGAGCGCAGCAACACGCCTCCCGCCCATCGGGGCCTGTCCGGTGACCCGCCCCCGGACAGGCCCCGGCTCCAGCAACCGGCCCCCAGCGAGTGAGGTGCTCACCCATGACCGTCCTCGAGCAGTCCGGTGCCTACCACCTCGCACCACCCCCGGCCTGGCGCCCCCGCCGTGACCCCGCCCCCCTGCTGCCCGACCGGGAACCGCTGCGGCTGCTCGGCACGGGCGCGGAGCTCGACGGCGCGCTGCTCATCGAGCTGTACGGACAGCTGGTGCGGGGCCGCCGGTACAACGAGCAGGCCACGGCTCTGACCAAGCAGGGCCGACTCGCCGTCTATCCGTCCTCCACGGGGCAGGAGGCCTCCGAGGTCGCGGCGGCGCTGGCCCTCCGCGAGCAGGACTGGCTCTTCCCCAGCTACCGGGACACCCTCGCGGCTGTCGCCCGCGGCCTGGACCCGGTCGCCGTGCTCTCGCTGCTCCGCGGCGACTGGCACAGCGGATACGACCCGCGCAGCAGCCGCGTCGCCCCGCTCAGCACCCCCCTGGCGACTCAGCTTCCGCACGCGGTGGGCCTGGCGCACGCCGCCCGCCTGAAGGGCGACGACGTGGTCGCGCTCGCCATGGTCGGCGACGGAGGCACGAGCGAGGGCGACTTCCACGAGGCACTCAACTTCGCCGCGGTGTGGCAGGCGCCCGTCGTCTTCCTCGTGCAGAACAACGGCTTCGCGATCTCCGTGCCGCTGGCGAAGCAGACGGCCGCGCCTTCCCTCGCGCACAAGGCCGTCGGCTACGGCATGCCCGGCCGTCTCGTCGACGGCAACGACGCGGCAGCCATGCACCATGTGCTCACGGACGCCGTGGAGCGGGCCCGCAGGGGCGAGGGTCCCTGCCTCGTCGAGGCCGTGACGTACCGCCTCGACGCACACACCAACGCCGACGACGCAACCCGCTACCGGGAGAACTCCGAGGTGGAGGCCTGGCGCGAGCACGACCCGCTCGTGCTGATGGATCAGGAGCTGCGCTCCCGAGGTCTCCTGGACGACGCCGGCGCGGAGAAGGCCCGGGAGGGGGCGGAGCGGATGGCGAGCGACCTGCGCGAGCGCATGCACCGGGAGCCGGAGTTGCGCCCGATGGACCTCTTCGACCACGTCTTCGCCCACAGGACGGCGCAGTTGGACCAGCAGGCGGAGGGGCTGCGCGCCGAGCTCGAGGCCGCCGAGGCCGAGGGGCCCCCGGCGGCGGGCGACCCGAACGCCCACGAGCAGGTGCACACGGACGAGCAGGGGAGCCGGAAATGAGCACAGCGACGGGCACGTCGTTGCAGCCCGGTGCGCAGCCGCCGCGCGAGCCGGCACGCAAGCCGTCCACGATGGCGCAGGCCCTCAACCGCGCACTGCGCGACGCCATGGCCGCCGACCCTGACGTGCACGTCTTCGGTGAGGACGTCGGCAAGCTCGGCGGTGTCTTCCGGGTGACCGACGGTCTGGCGGCGGAGTTCGGGGAGAACCGCTGCACCGACACCCCGCTCGCCGAGGCGGGCATCCTCGGCACGGCCGTCGGCATGGCCATGTACGGCATGCGGCCGGTGGTCGAGATGCAGTTCGACGCCTTCGCGTACCCCGGCTTCGAGCAGCTGGTCTCGCACATCTCGCGGATGCGGAACCGCACGCGGGGCGCCCTTCCCATGCCGCTGACCGTCCGGGTGCCCTACGGCGGCGGAATCGGCGGCGTCGAGCACCACAGCGACTCCTCCGAGGCGTACTACATGGCCACGCCCGGGCTGCACGTCGTCACACCGGCGACGGTCGCCGACGCGTACGGGCTGCTGCGCCGCTCCATCGCGAGCGACGACCCGGTGATCTTCCTGGAGCCGAAGCGGCTGTACTGGGGCAAGGACGACTGGTCGCCGGAGGAGCCGCAGGACGTGCCCGGCATCGGCCGCGCCGTGGTCCGCCGCCCGGGCACCTCGGCGACGCTCATCACCTACGGCCCGTCGCTGCCCGTCTGCATGGACGCCGCCGAGGCCGCCGCGCGGGACGAGGGCCTGGAGCTGGAGGTCGTCGACCTGCGGTCGCTGGTCCCGTTCGACGAGGAGACGGTCGTGGCCTCCGTGCGGCGCACCGGGCGGGCCGTGGTCGTGCACGAGTCGACCGGCTTCGCCGGTCCGGGCGCGGAGGTGGCCGCACGCGTGAGCGAGCGCTGCTTCCACTATCTGGAGGCGCCGGTGCTGCGCGTCGCGGGCTTCGACATCCCGTATCCGCCGCCGATGCTGGAGCGGCATCATCTGCCGGACGTGGACCGGGTGCTGGACGCCGTCGCGAGGCTCCAGTGGGAGAGCGAGTGGCGCGAGGGCGAGGGGCCCGTGGGTGCCGGGGAAGGGGTCGGCTGATGGCCTCCGTACGGGAGTTCACCCTCCCCGACCTGGGAGAAGGGCTGACGGAGGCCACCGTCGTGCGGTGGCTCGTGTCCGTCGGCGACGTGGTGGCGGTGGACCAGTCCGTCGTCGAGGTCGAGACGGCCAAGGCACTCGTGGACGTTCCCTGCCCCTACGGCGGCGTCGTCACGGCCCGCTACGGCGACGAGGGCACGGAAATCCCGGTCGGCGCACCCCTGTTGACGGTCGCCGTGGGCGCACCGCAGGACGGGGCACGGCCGGCCGCACCCCGCACGGGCACGGGAACGGACGCGGAGGCGGACGCCGGCGCGGCATCGGACGCCATGGCGGGTACCGCCACGGCAAACGGGACGGGCACCGCCCACGGGACGGACAGGGGCCCGGGGTCGGACAGGAGCGCCGGCGCCGCCGCGGAGAGCTCCGGAAACGTGCTGGTCGGCTACGGCACGGCAGCCCCGGCGGGCCGCCGTCGCCGTGCGCGCCCGGTGGACGGCTTCCGTGCCGGTTCCGCCGCTCCGTCTGTCCCGCCCGCTGCCCCGGCTCCTGCCGCGCCGCCGACTCCCAGGGCGGTGCGGCAGGGTCCGGTCGCGGTCATCTCCCCGCTCGTGCGGCGGGTCGCCCGCGAACACGGTCTCGACCTGCGCGGCGTCACCGGCTCGGGCCCCGACGGGCTGATCCTCCGTGCGGACGTCGAGCGGGCGGCGCGCTCGCGCACCGCGCCGTCCGCCCAGCCGGCACCACAGGCACAACCACAGGCACAGCCGCAGCCGCAGGCACAGCCCGCCCCTCTTCCCGAGGCCCGCCCCGCCGCCCCGGCAGACCCGGCGGCACAGGCGGCACACGCGGCGCAGGAGACGGTCACCCGCATTCCGCTGACCGGATTCCGCCGCACCGTCGCCGACAAGATGTCCCGCAGCCGCCGGGAGATCCCCGACGCGACGTGCTGGGTCGACGCCGACGCGACCGAACTGCTCGCCGCCCGCAGGGCGATGAACTCAACCTCCCTGGAAGCCCAGGACGCCCCCAAGGTCTCCCTGCTCGCCCTGCTCGCCCGCATCTGCACGGCGGCGCTCGCCCGCTTCCCGGACCTCAACGCCACCGTCGACACCGAGGCCGGCGAGGTGGTGCGCCACTCGGCGGTGCATCTCGGCTTCGCCGCGCAGACCCCGCGGGGGCTCGTCGTCCCGGTCGTACGGGACGCGCACACCCTCGACGCCGTCGGGCTCAGCGAGGAACTGGCCCGGCTCACCAAGTCCGCCCGCGAGGGCACCCTCAAGCCGGGCGACATGACCGGCGGCACCTTCACCCTGAACAACTACGGCGTCTTCGGCGTCGACGGCTCGACCCCGATCATCAACCACCCCGAGGCAGCGATGCTCGGCGTGGGCCGGATCGCCGAGAAGCCGTGGGTGCACGAGGGGCAGCTGGCCGTGCGCCGGGTCGTGCAGTTGTCGTTCACCTTCGACCACAGGGTGTGCGACGGCGGCACAGCCGGCGGCTTCATGCGTCACGTCGCGGACTGCGTGGAACAGCCCGCGGTGCTGCTCCGTACGCTCTAGGGCGTGACACCTGACGCCCACGCGCACACGCACGACGCCGTCGTCCTCGCGGGCGGCGGCGCCAGGCGGCTCGGCGGCACCGACAAACCGTCGCTGACCGTCGGTGCCCGCACCCTCCTCGACCGCGTGCTGTCCGCCTGCTCCGGCGCGTCCACCACGGTCGTCGTCGGCCCCCGCAGGCCCACGCACCGGCCGGTGGACTGGGCGCGGGAGGACCCCCCTGGGGGTGGTCCGCTCTCCGCGCTCGATGCCGGCCTGCGCGGCGTCACCGAGGAGACGGTGCTCGTCCTCTCCGCCGACCTGCCCTTCCTGCGGGCGGAGACCGTACGGGCGCTGCTCTCGGCCGTGGGCGATGCGCCGCGCACCCACGCGGAAGGCGACGCGAGCGGCAACGGGACGGCGGACGGCGAAGCGCCCGAGGGCGCGCTGGTGAACGACGGCCGCGACCAGCCGCTGCTCGCCGCTTACCGCACCGAACCGCTGCGCCGCGAACTGGCTCTGCTGCGCACCGAATACGGCAGCCTGACGGGTCTCCCCTTGCGGCTGGTCCTTCCTGAGCTGAGACTTCGTCGCATCGACATCGATGTTGGTCACCGACCGACCGCCTCCGACGCCCTCGACTGTGACACCTGGGAAGACGTCGCGGCGGCGAGGGCCCGTACCCGGGAGCATGACACCGTGCTGGACGAATGGATGGCCGCGGCGAAGGCCGAACTCGGCGTCGACCTGGATGTCGACACCGCCGCACTGCTCGACCTGGCCCGCGACGCGGCACACGGCGTCGCACGCCCGGCCGCCCCGCTGACGACCTTCCTCGTGGGGTACGCCGCCGCCCGGCGCGGCGGCTCTCCCGAAGACGTCGCGGAGGCCCTGGAAAAAGCGGCCCGGCTGGCCGCGCGTTGGGCCGAGGAGAGCGAAGGGGAGCAGGGCGACGGGCGATGAGCGGCGCCGACGAACTCGACGAGGCCATCGCCCTGGCGAACGGCGCCGCCCGCGGCGCCCGCAGGGCGGACGGACGGGAGGCTCCGGAGGGCGGTGAGACTCCGCGGCCCCGCAGCGGCGACGCCGGGCCCGGGACGGGGACCGGCACCGGGACCGGCACCGGGACCGGCACCGGGACGGGCACCGGGAGGGGCACCGGGAACAGGACGGACCGCGAATCCGGCTCGGGGTCCCGCGACGTCCCGGGGTCCGCCGACGGCTCCGACAACACCGAGGACTCCGGCAACACCGACGGCTCCGGTGCCGACGGCGGCCCCCACAAGGGGAGCCCGTCCCCGGACTCGGACGACGGTGACGAACTGGCCGCCCCGGACTGGCTCACCCCCCGCTCCGCGCGGGGCGGCGGCCACCGGTCCGGACAGCCGGCGGGGGAGGCGCAGTCCCATGCCCGCGACGCCCCCTGGCCAGACGCCCGCACTCACGCCGCACGGGCCGCCGGCCCGCTCCCCTCCCTCGCTCTCCCCCTCGACCAGGCGCTGGACCACACGCTCGGCGCCCCGCTCGACGCCCTCACGGACCTGCCGTCCTTCGACACCTCGGCCATGGACGGGTGGGCCGTCTCCGGCCCCGGCCCGTGGGCCCTGGCGGACGACGCCACCGGCACCGGCATCCTCGCCGGTGACACGTCCGAGCCACGCCCGCTGCCGGACGGCCGTGCGATCCCCATCGCGACAGGTGCGCTCATCCCGCCCGGCGCGAGCGCGGTGCTGCGTTCCGAGTACGGCGAGAGCGAAGGCGGGCGGCTGCGTACGACGCGGCGCCCGCAGCCCGGTACGGACATCCGCCCGCGCGGCCAGGAGTGCCGCTCCGGCGACCGGCTGCTGCCGGCCGGTACCCGGGTCACTCCCGCCGTACTCGGTCTCGCCGCCGCCGCGGGTTACGACCGGCTGACCGTCACCAGGCGCCCGCGCGCGGAAGTCCTCGTGCTGGGCGACGAGTTGCTGCACCGCGGCGTCCCGCACGGCGGCCGCATCCGCGACGCGCTCGGCCCGGCGGTGGCGCCCTGGCTCTCGGCCCTGGGCGCGGACGTGATCGTCACACGGCGTCTCGGCGACGACGCCGAAGCGCTCCACGAAGCAGTCGCCACGACGACCGCCGACCTCCTCGTCACCACGGGAGGCACCGCACGCGGCCCGGTCGACCATCTGCGTCCCACCCTCGCCCGCGTCGGAGCCCGTCTCCTCGTGGAGGGCGTACGCGTACGGCCCGGGCATCCCATGCTCCTGGCCCGGCTGCCGGAACGGCAGGAACCGGGCACGGGCGGCGGTCCGCTTCTGGTCGGTCTGCCCGGCAACCCCCTCGCGGCGATCTCCGGTCTGGTGACGCTCGCCGCGCCGCTGATCCGTGCACTCGGCGACCGGCCCGCCGAGCGGGAGGTGTTCGCGCGGATCACCGAGGACGTGCAGGGGCATCCGCGGGACACGCGGCTCGTGCCGGTCGCCTTCGCCCCCGCGGCCTCGCGGGCCCGCCCGCTCCGCTTCAACGGCCCGGCCATGCTCCGCGGCGTCGCCACCGCGACCGCCCTCGCCGTGGTACCGCCGGGCGGCGCCTCCTCGGGCAGCGACGTCCAGGTGCTGCCGCTCCCCTGGTTCGCCTGGTGATCGCGCGGTGAGGACGCAGTCCGACGTGAGCGACCAGTACCGCATCCTGCTGCCGCGTTCCGAGGTGAGCCCGCCCGTGCAGGTGGGACGGCGTCTGCTGGCTGCGCTCCTCGTGCTGATGACGACCGTCCTGATCGTCTACCTGGGTCGAGCCGGGTACAACGACAACGCCGACAGCAAGGTCTCCTTCCTCGACGCCGTCTACTACACGACCGTCACCCTCTCGACCACCGGCTACGGCGACATCGCGCCCGCGAGCGACAGCGCACGCATCGTGAACATCCTGCTCGTGACGCCGCTTCGCATCCTGTTCCTGATCATCCTCATCGGCACCACGCTCGAAGCACTCACCGACCGCACCCGCGAGCAGTGGCGCCTGTCCCGTTGGAGGTCCCAGTTGCGCGACCACACCGTCGTCGTCGGCTTCGGCACGAAGGGCCGCTCTGCGGCGCAGACGCTGCTGTCCACCGGTGTGCGCCGGGACCGGATAGTGGTGATCGACCCGAACCACCACGTCGCGAAGGCCGCGAACGACGAGGGCTATGTGAGCGTCGTCGGCGACGCCACCCGCAGCGACGTGCTCGCTCGCGCCGAGGTGCGGCGCGCCAAGCAGATCGTGATCGCGACGCAACGCGACGACACCGCGGTGCTCGTCACGCTCACCGCACGCCAGCTCAACCGCCGCCTCAAGATCGTCGCGGCGGTGCGGGAGGAGGAGAACGTGCCGCTGCTGCGGCAGTCGGGAGCGGACTCGGTGATCACGAGCGCCAGCGCCGCCGGACGCCTCCTCGGGCTCTCCGTACTGAGCCCGAACGCGAGCTCCGTCATGGAGGACCTCATCCAGCAGGGTTCGGGGCTCAGTCTCACCGAACGTCCCGTCAACAAGGCCGAAACGGGCCGCTCGCCGAGGGAGTGCAGGGATCTGGTCGTCACCGTCGTCCGGGGGCACCGCCTGCTCGCCTACGACGACCCGCAGGCGGACCCGCTCCAGTCCACGGACCGCCTCGTGGTGATCCAGCGTTCGGCTGCGCCGCACCCGTCGGACGGCGGGCTGGGCAGCACCGACCCGACGCACAGCGGCACGACCCCCGGCGGTCCCGGTGGTTCCGGGAGCGAGCCGGGCACGGGCGGCGGCCCGTCCGGCCCGGGCACCGTGGGCTTCTGGCGCGGTGAACGCGGGGGCGGCGGCTGACCCGTACGTCTCCCCCGCCCGGCCCGGCGCGGGCAGCAGCCGTGGCAGCGGCGGGAGTTGGGGCACGGCGGTCCGGGGACGCCGCGAACCGGGCGGCGGGCGGGAGGGCCGAGGCGGGGCGCGGGCACGGAAGTTGAGCCGGCGGCCGGCCTGGCCACGAGCACCGCACGTACGGCGGACCGCGGAAAGGACGGTGCGGGGCGGTGCCGCATCTTCGGGGCCTGGGAGTAGCGTTCGGCCCCATGGGTACGTCCAACTCCACGATGCACGCGGTCACCATCCCCGAACCAGGCGGGCCGGAGGCCCTCGTCTGGGCCGAGGTCCCCGTCCCCGAACCCGGCGAGGGCGAGGTGCTGGTCGAGGTCGCGGCGAGCGCCGTCAACCGCGCCGACATCCTCCAGCGGCAGGGCTTCTACGATCCGCCGCCCGGCGCCTCCCCCTATCCAGGCCTCGAGTGTTCGGGCCGGATCTCGGCAGTGGGGCCCGGTGTGAACACGTGGGCCGTCGGCGACGAGGTCTGTGCGCTGCTCGGCGGCGGCGGCTACGCCGAGCAGGTCGCCGTCCCCACGGGCCAACTGCTGCCCGTACCGGAGGGCATCGACGTGCAGACCGCCGCGTCCCTGCCCGAAGTGACCAGCACCATCTGGTCGAACGTCTTCATGGTCGCGCATCTGCGTCCCGGCGAGACGCTGCTCGTGCACGGCGGTGGCAGCGGCATCGGCACCATGGCGATCCAGCTGGCGAAGGCCGTCGGCGCGAAGGTGGCGGTGACGGCGGGCAGCAAGGAGAAGCTGGACCGCTGCGCGGAACTCGGCGCCGACATCCTGATCAACTACCGCGAGCAGGACTTCGTCGAGGCGGTGCGTGCGGGCACCGACGGCAACGGCGCCGACGTCATCCTCGACATCATCGGCGCGAAGTACCTGGAGCAGAACATCAAGGCGCTCGCGGTCAACGGCCGTCTCGCCATCATCGGCCTCCAGGGCGGGCGAAAGGCCGAGCTGAACCTGGGGGCGCTGCTCGCCAAGCGGGCCGCCGTGACGGCGACTTCGCTGCGCGCACGTCCCGCCTCGGAGAAGGCGGCGATCGTCGCGGCAGTTCGCGAACACGTGTGGCCGCTGGTCTCGGACGGCCGAGTCCGGCCCGTCGTCGACAGGACCGTGCCGATGAGCAGTGCCACGGACGCGCACCGGGCCATGGAGGAGAGCAGCCACGTGGGGAAGATCCTGCTCGTTCCTTAGAGCTTTCCGGAGCACGGGAAGCAGATGGCAGGGACCCTTCCGGATGCCGGACTTGTCCAATTGTGCAACGCTGATTGCATTATTGGACGCTCCGCAACGGGAGGGTCTCTGCCGTGCGGCACAGACGCGACACCCTCACCTCTGCCCGTACCCGCAAACTCCGCGTGGCCGCGGTGCTGCCGTGCGTGGCCGCGACGCTGGTCGTGGCTCTCACGGGGGCGGCGCCCGCTCCGGGTTCGCCCTCCGGCGGGCACAGGGCCTCCGCGGTGGCGCACGAGCACGCGGACCCCGCGGCGAAGTCGCCGGATGATCACGGTACTTCGCCCGAGGGGCCCCCTCCCCCTGCCTCGTCTCGTACGGACGAGGGCGGCCCCCTCGACTACGGCGCCGCGGGCGACGCGGCCGGCGACGGCTCGGAACTCTTCGGCACCCAGGATCTCTACGAGCCCGGGCCCGGCACGGACTACGGCTCAATGCCCTCATCGCAGCATCCGCCCACGACCGCCGCGACGGGCCATGTCTCTCCCGTGCTTCCCCTCGGCGCCGGGCTGACGCTGATCGGTCTGGGATTCGCCCTGATCGCGCTCCGGTTGAGGCGCGCGTGACGCCCGGGGCGGCGGACGGTGCGACGGCCCCCTGCCCCGCGCGGAGCCCGGTGAGGGACTCCGCGGACACCCGGCGACGCCATGAGTGCAGAATGGGGGCATGACACAGCCGAGCAACGAACGCCCGAAGGAGAACAAGCACGTCCTGGTGGTCGGACCGGACGGCATGGCTCTCGGCAGCGCCGACTCCACGGCGGGCGGCGAGGACGGCGATGAGCAGGCTGAGGTCCCCGTCACGGAGATGGTCGAGCAGCCCGCGAAGGTCATGCGCATCGGCAGCATGATCAAGCAGCTGCTCGAGGAGGTGAAGTCGGCCCCGCTGGACGAGGCGAGCCGGGTGCGGCTCAAGGAGATCCACACCAGCTCCATCAAGGAGCTCGAGGACGGTCTCGCCCCCGAGCTGATCGAGGAACTGGAGCGGCTCTCGCTGCCCTTCACCGAGGACACGGTGCCGACCGACGCCGAACTGCGCATCGCCCAGGCACAGCTCGTGGGCTGGCTCGAAGGGCTCTTCCACGGCATCCAGACGGCGCTCTTCGCGCAGCAGATGGCCGCGCGGGCGCAGCTGGAGCAGATGCGCAGGGCACTGCCGCCGGGGACGCTCCCCGAGGACGGCACCTTCGGCGACGAGGAGCCGGGGCGCCCCGCCCGCTCGGGCGGCCCGTACCTCTAGGGGCTGCGCGGGCCTGTGGCCGTCCGGCGCGTGCTTATGGCCGGTCCGGCTTATACGTGAGCCGCTCCGGCGCGTACCGGTGGCCGGGTCCTGCGCGTGACGGTGGCCGGGCCGCTCAGCTCCCCGCCGGACCGCCCGCGCCGGGCGGATGCGCCCGTCCCGCCATCCAGTGGTAGAGCGTCATCGCGACGCTCGTGGCCAGGTTGTAGCTGGAGACCTGCGGCCGCATCGGCAGAGCCACCAGATGATCGGCGCGATCCCGCAGCCCGTCGGAGAGCCCGTGCCGCTCCGATCCGAACGCCACTAGCGCGTCGTCGGGCAGCACGAGACCGCGGAGGTCCCGCCCGGCGGGGTCGAGCGCGTAGAGCGGGCCGGGCGGGAGACCGGACGGTTCGCACCGCCGCACGGCTGTCGCGAAGTGCAGTCCCGCGCTCGCCCTGACCACGTTGGGATGCCACGGGTCGACGGTGCCGGTGGTGAACACTCC
The DNA here is from genome assembly GCF_004217425.1 of Streptomyces sp. CNZ301. NCBI lineage: Bacteria > Bacillati > Actinomycetota > Actinomycetes > Kitasatosporales > Streptomycetaceae > Streptomyces > Streptomyces sp. CNZ301. Next base: position 4,456,406 of record NZ_SHLG01000001.1, on the reverse strand, counting down.
TGCCGCGCCGGCTCCCGCCGCGAGGCGGATCACCGCCCCGACGTTGCCCAGATGGCGCGGGTTGTCGAGCACGACGACGGGTGCGTCGCGGACGTCCGGAACCTGCCCGCCGCCGCGTACGGCGAGCGCCGCGACACCCGTCGGGTGGGGGCGCGGCACCAGCCCGCTGAGCGTTCCCGGCGGCACCTCGCTCAGCAGTCCGCCCAGCGGCTCCGTGAGATCGGGCGCGAGGTCGGCGGCGAGCGCGAGCACCGCCGCGCGGTCCTCCGTCAGCGCGAGCGGGACGCCCGCGCCGAAGCGCAGTGCGTGCTTGAGGGCGTGGAAGCCGTCCAGCAGCACGCTGCCGTCCGCGAGTTCCCGCCACTGCCGCAGCAACGGGGCCGCGCCCCCACCGCGGCGCCCCGTGGAGGGGGCGGCCGCCCCTGTCTCGTCTCCGGCGGTCATGGCGTCAGCGTACGGACACCCCGTCGTCCGTCCGCTGCTGAGGCACCGTCGGAGCAGGGGAGGTCCCGCCTTCGGCGCCGTCACCGGCGTCTCCCGGACCGCCGCCGCGGCGGTTCCCGTCTGCCCGTCCGGGAGCCAGCCGCGCCAGCACCCGCCGCCGGCCGCCGTCGAAGCGGTGACCGAGCCAGACGAGGGCCACGGTCGGCAGGAAGACGGCGTCGGCCGCGATCATGGCCATGGAGAAGAACGGCAGCCCGAGCAGCACGGCGATGCTCATGTGCTCCGCGATCATGGCGGCCAGAAGCGCGTTCTTGACGCGCCTGTTGAACAGCGTGAACGGGAACGCCACCTGGACCGCGACCGTGCCGTAGGTGATCAGCAGTATCAGCAGGCCGTTGGCGGCCAGGAAGGAGCTGAGCTCGGGCCAGGGCGAGAAGTAGTCCAGGTTCATCGGGTAGTAGACGGCGGTGCCGTCCTGCCACCGGGAGCCCTGGATCTTGTACCAGCCGGCCGTCGCATAGATCAGGCAGACCTCGACGACGATGATCAGCAGCGCCGCGTTGTGCACCAGGTTGGCCAGCATGTCGCAGACGGTCCGCGCCTCGCTGCCGGGCATGTAGCGGTTGACCGTCCACCATGCGGCCTGCGCGGCCCACAGCGCCCAGAAGAACAGGCCCCAGCCGATGCTGAGTCCTCCGCCGACGGTCGACGCGAGCATGATCACGCCGAAGACGGTCCACAGCACGACACCGGTCACGTCACCACCGGCGTGCGCGGGCGGAACGCCTGACGTACCGGCCGCCGCCTTCCTCCGTTGGCGGCGCGCGTCGAGGGACCAGACCTGGGCGCAGCGCGTGAGCACCACGTACATCGCCATCAGGTGGATCACGTTGTCGCCGCCGTCGCCCATGAAGACGCTGCGGTTCTGGAGCGTCAGCACGCCCACCATGTAGACGACCGACGCGGTCCGCGTGCGCCAGCCGACGACGACCGCGACGCTGGCGGCGACGGCCAGCGCGTAGACGACCTCGAACCACGCGGTGCTGTCGGACCACATGAGCACGGTGAAGGCGTGGTTGGACTCGATCAGCCGCTCGGCCAGCTTCCAGCTCCAGGGGCTGTCGGGCCCGTACAGCTCGTGGCGGTGCGGGAATTCGCGGAGGAGGAAGAAGAGCCAGGTGAGGGCGAAGCCGATCCGTACGACCGCCGTCTGGTACGGGGCGAGGGCCTCCACGGTGACTCGGGCGAGGCCGCGCGAGACGAAGCTCTCCTCCTCCGTCGCGGTCGCGGGCGCGGGCTCCCCGGAAGGGGTGCGCTGAAGTTCCGTCACTTGTTCCAGCCCCCCGGAAGGTCCGCGCTGGCGACCTGCCACCAGGGCTGCACCTGGTATTCGGTCTTCGAGTCGGTCTTCTCGTTGCTCCAGGAGGGAGGGCCGACGGGCGTCGTCGCGGAGCGGACCTGTATTCGCTCGACGGTTCCGCCATTGAGCTCGGTGCCGAAACGGAGCATGACTATTCGCTTGATGTAGCTCTCGGACAGTTCGCCGCGCAGGCCGACGGGCTTGCCCTTGTCGTCGTGGGAGCCGCGGTAGAACTCCCAGCCACGGCGGAGTTCGTTCTGCTGGGTGTGGCTGGGGGCGAGGCTGTGATCGATGGCCTCGCCGTCCATCTTCGAGAGGTTGACCCAGCCGGTCGTCTCGGTGGTGCCGTCGTCCTTGGCGACGCGGGCGCGCGCGTGGACGGCGATGTTCTGCTGGAGCGGGTTGGGCGCGAAGAGCTTCCAGTTCTGCTCGAACTCGGGATAGACGTAGTCGTCTATGCCCTGCCCGTGCTTCTTGCTGAGCGTGTTCGAGGGAGCCACGTGCAGGAACACCATGGAAAGGTGGACGGCGACCGCGAGGACCACCGCCGCCGCGGCCACGGCCACGATCGAGCGGCCGAACCGTGAGAGCCCGTCGGGGCCCGGAACCTCCCCCTCGGCCCTGGCGAGCCTGGGGGGACCCCCACCCTCGGCCCCGGCGGGCCTGGGGAGACTCCCGCCCTCGGCCCCGGCGGGCCTGGGGGGACCCCCACCCTCGGCCCCGGCGGGCCTGGGGAGACTCCCGCCCTCGCGCGGTGGCCCGGGCCGCGCCTCCGCATGTGGCGCCTGCTGCTCTTCTGGCTCCATGCCCTCCCCTGCTCCCCGCGTTCATGCGTCGGCCGGCCGATACGACCCCCAGACATTATCGAGCCTTGACACCCTGTGGGCCCTCAGCTCACCATTGAACCGAACGATCGGTCGGTTGGGATTGCGGCTTCGGCCGCCGGCAAGGGGGTCGGGATGACATCGGTGCTGCTCGGCGAGGGCGGGCAGGCCGCCGGAGAGCCGGCGGAGCCGCTCGCGGCCTTCGACGGCGCCATCGCCGCGGACGAGCGGATCGAACCGCGCGACTGGATGCCGGACGACTACCGCAGCACGCTCGTCCGTCAGATGGCCCAGCACGCGCACTCCGAGATCATCGGCATGCAGCCCGAGGCGAACTGGATCACGCGGGCGCCCTCGCTGCGCCGCAAGGCCATCCTCATGGCCAAGGTGCAGGACGAGGCGGGGCACGGGCTGTATCTCTACAGCGCGGCCGAGACGCTGGGCACCAGCCGCGACGAGCTGCTCGACAAGCTCCATTCGGGCCGCCAGAAGTACTCCTCGATCTTCAACTACCCGACGCTGACATGGGCCGACGTGGGCGCGATCGGCTGGCTCGTCGACGGCGCGGCGATCACCAACCAGGTGCCGCTGTGCCGCTGTTCCTACGGTCCGTACGCGCGGGCGATGATCCGCATCTGCAAGGAGGAGTCCTTCCATCAGCGGCAGGGCTTCGAGCTGCTGCTGGCGCTGAGCCGCGGTACCGAGGCACAGCACGCCATGGCGCAGGACGCGGTGGACCGCTGGTGGTGGCCGTCGCTGATGATGTTCGGGCCGCCGGACGACGAGTCCGCGCACAGCGCCCGGTCCATGGAGTGGAAGATCAAGCGGCACTCCAACGACGAGCTGCGCCAGCGCTTCGTCGACATCTGCGTGCCGCAGGCGGAGGCGCTCGGCCTGACCCTTCCCGACCCGGAGCTGAGCTGGAACGAGTCGCGAGGGCACTGGGACTTCGGCCCCATCGACTGGGAGGAGTTCCGCCAGGTGCTCAAGGGCAACGGGCCGTGCAACGAGGAGCGGCTGCGCCGCCGCCGCGAGGCCCACGAGAACGGCGCCTGGGTGCGTGATGCCGCGGCGGCCTACGCGGCGAAGCACGCGTCCCCTGGCCGTGGCAGGGTGCGGGAGCAGGACCGGACGGAGACGGCGGTGAGCGCGTGATGAGCGGTACGGACTGGCCCCTCTGGGAGGTGTTCGTACGCAGCAGGCGCGGCCTGTCGCACACGCACGCCGGAAGCCTGCACGCCCCTGATGCCGAGATGGCGCTGCGCAACGCGCGCGATCTCTACACGCGCCGCTCCGAGGGCGTTTCCGTGTGGGTCGTGCCGTCCCACGAGATCACGGCGTCCTCGCCGGACGAGAAGGACCCGTTCTTCGGTCCCGCCGCCGACAAGCCCTACCGCCATCCGACCTTCTACGAAGTGCCGGAAGGGGTGCGGAACCTGTGACGGGCGCCGAGGAGCTCTCCGCGCGCAGCGCGGCCGCACTGACCGATCCGCTGCTGCCACTGGCGGACGACGCGCTCGTGCTCTCCCACCGCCTGGGGGAGTGGGCCGGGCACGCGCCCGTACTGGAAGAGGAGCTTGCCCTTGCCAACATCGCCCTTGACCTGCTCGGGCAGGCACGGGCCCTCTACGCCGAGCTCGGCGACGAGGACGAGCTGGCCTTCCTCCGCGAGGAACGGGCCTTCCGCAACTGCCAGTTGGCCGAACAGCCCAACGGCGACTTCGCCCATACGATGATCCGTCAGCTGTACTTCTCCGCGTGGCAGGAGCTGCTGTACGGGCAGCTGGCCGCACTCGGGCAGCCGCTGGCCGCCAAGGCGGTCAAGGAGTCGGAGTACCACCGCGACCACGCCGAACACTGGGCGCTGCGCCTCGGCGACGGCACGGAGGAGAGCCACGAGCGCGCCCAGCGCGCCGCGGACTCCCTGTGGAGGTTCACGGGTGAGCTCTTCGAGCCCGTCGAGGGGGCCGGTCCGGTCGGCGAGGTCGACTGGGAGGCCCTGCGCACGGGCTGGACGGAGCGGATCACCTCCGCGTTCGAGCGGGCCACCCTCACGGTGCCCGTGTCCGCGCAGACCGGCGCATGGGCGGCCGGGGCGGGGCGGCAGGGCCTGCACACCGAGCCCTTCGGCCGGATGCTGGCCGAGATGCAGCATCTGCACCGCAGCCACCCCGGAGCGTCGTGGTGATCCTCCCCCTCGGCCCCGGCGGGCCTGGGGGGACCCCCACCCTCGGCCCCGGCGGACCAGAGGGCACACCCACCCTCGGCCCCGGCGGACCAGAGGGCACACCCACCCTCGGCCCCGGCGGACCAGAGGGGACTCCCACCGGCAGCGGGCACCGGGTGGAGACGCCCGCGGAAACGGCCGGCCAGGGCGCGGAAGATGCCGGGGCGCGGCAGCGGGAACTCGAGGCGTGGGCCGGCTCCGTCCCGGACCCGGAGCTTCCCGTCATCACCCTCGCCGAGCTGGGCGTGCTGCGGGGCGTCCGCGAGACGGCACCGCACGGCCCCGTCGAGGTCGAGCTGACCCCCACCTACACGGGCTGCCCGGCGGTGGAGGCCATGACCGCCGACATCGAGCACGTGCTGCGTGAGCGCGGCGTTCCCGAGGTCACCGTGCGCGTCGTCCACGCGCCTCCGTGGAGCACCGACGACATATCGGACGAGGGCCGTCGCAAGCTCGCCGCCCACGGCATCGCACCCCCGCGCGCCGGCGCCTCGTCATCCGGCGGTCGCGCCCCGCAGGGCCCGGTCCCGCTGACGCTCGCCATCCGCTGCCCGAACTGCGGCTCGACGGAGACGACGCTGCTCAGCCGCTTCTCGTCCACCGCGTGCAAGGCGCTGCGCCGCTGCGAGTCCTGCCTGGAGCCGTTCGACCACTTCAAGGAGGTGTGAGGGCGCCGTGAGCACCTTCCATCCGCTGCGCGTCACAGCCGTCGACCGGCTCACCGACGATTCCGTCGCGCTCACCTTCGCCGTCCCGCCCGAGCTGCGCCCCCTCTACGGCTACTCGCCCGGCCAGCACATCGCGCTGCGCCGGCACCGTGCCGGGGGCGACGCCGTCGCGGCGGGCGCCGAGGTCCGGCGCACCTACTCGCTGTGCGCGCCCGCCTGCGACGAGCCGCCGGAGCTGCGCATCGGCATACGGGGCGTGGAGGGCGGCGACTTCTCCAGCTATGCGGTCAAGGAGCTGCGGCCCGGCGACACCGTGGACGTCCTGCCGCCCACAGGCCGCTTCGTGCTGGAGCCGCGCCCGGGCCGGTTCGCGGCCGTCGTGGGCGGCAGCGGCATCACCCCGGTGCTCTCGATCGCCTCGACGCTGCTCGCACGTGAGCCGGAGGCGCGCTTCTGCCTCGTACGGAGCGACAGGTCCACGGCGTCGACGATGTTCCTGGAGGAGGCCGCGGACCTCAAGGACCGCTTCCCCGACCGCTTCCAGCTGGTCACGGCCCTCTCCCGCGAGGAGCAGCAGAGCGGACTGGCGAGCGGCCGCCTGGACGAGCCGCGGCTGAGCGCGCTGCTGCCGTCGCTGCTGCCGGTGCCGGACGTCGACGGCTGGTACCTGTGCGGGCCTCTCGGCCTGGTCGAGGAGGCGTCACGGGCCCTGCGCGGCCTCGGCGTGCCGCGTGCCCGCATCCACCAGGAGATCTTCCACGTCACGGAGGTGCCCTCGGCGCCTGTCGCCTCGCGGGCGGACGCGGGCGGGTCCCGCTCGGCGTCCGTGACGGCCAACCTCGACGGCCGCTCGGGCTGCTGGCCCATGGACGACGGCGAATCCGTGCTGGAGACGGTGCTGCGCCACCGCGCGGACGCGCCCTTCGCCTGCAAGGGCGGGGTCTGCGGCACCTGCCGGGTCCGGCTGGTCTCCGGTGAGGTGCGGATGGAGCGCAACTATGCGCTGGAGGACGACGAGTTGGAGGCGGGCTATGTGCTGGCCTGCCAGTCCCATCCGGTGACCGAGGCGGTGGAGGTCGACTTCGACGGCTGAGGCGCCGCCGTGAAGGAGCCGGATGCCCGCGGTGCCAGGCGGGTCGAGGCGCCAGTCGACGCCCGTGCTGCCGACCGGAGTTCGGCGGCAGCCCAGTCCCGCGCCGGCCGGAGTTCGGCGGCAGCCCACGCTCCGGTGCGGGATCGGAGCACGGACGCGGGGCGGGATCGGAGCACGGACGCGGGGCGTGGGTCAGCGCACGGACGCGGGGCGTGGGTCAGAGCACGTACGCGGGGCGTCGGTCAGAGCACGTACGCGGGGCGTGGGTCAGAGCACGTACGCGCTCTCCGCGTCGGCCGTCAGCGGCCGGCCGGCCGCCTCCCACGCGAGCATCCCGCCGTCCACGTTGACCGCGTCCACGCCCTGCTGCCGCAGATACTGCGTCACCTGCGCGGAGCGCCCGCCGACCCGGCAGACCACGTAGACCCGCTCGCCCTCGCCTGCGCGCTCGGTCAACTCGCCCAGCCTGCCGACGAATTCGCTCATCGGGATGTGCAGTGCGCCCTCGGCGCGCCCTGCCGCCCACTCCTCGTTCTCCCGGACGTCCAGCAGCAGCGCGTCCGCCGGAACCGATGCGACATCGACCTGCGGCAACCGACCGAATTCCATGACGAAATGCTCTCTCTCAGTTCTCTGACAGTCCTCTGACAGTCCTCTGACAGTTCTCTGACAGTTCTCTGTCAGTTCTCGCTCAGCGCTCCGGAAGTGGTCTTGAAGTGCACTCTCAGTGCTCTCCCGCACCGGCGCCCGCGGCCCCGGCCGTTCCGGCGTCGCGCTGCTCCACCAGCCGCGCCAGCTCGCGCTCGCGCTCGGCGACCTGCTCCAGCAGCTGCTCCGCGATCTCGTCGAGGAGCGCGTCGGGATCGTCGGGCGCCATCCTCAGCATGGCGCCGATCGCGCTCTGCTCCATCTCCGCGACCATCGCCGTGAGCACTTCCTTGCGCTCGGCCAGCCACTCCAGGCGTGCGTAGAGAAGTTCACCCTGCGGCACCTGCGGTTCCGGTTCCTCCTCGCGGGGACCGTTCTCCCACTCGTCCAGCAGGTTCCGCAGGGCGTCCGCATCGCCTTCCGCGTAGGCCTTGTTGACCCGTACGAGAAAATCCTCGCGGCGCTGCCGTTCCGCGTCCTCCTGCGCCAGGTCGGGGTGTGCCTTGCGCACCAGCTCGCGGTACGCCTTGCGCGCCTCCTCGCTGGGACGCACCCGGTCGGGCGGACGCACGTTCTGCCCGGTGAGCATGGCGGTGGCCTCCGGCGGCATGCCGTCGGAGTCGATCCACCCGTGGAAGAGCTCCTCCACCCGCGGCATCGGCAGCACGGCGGCCCGGGCCTCCTGTGCCTTGCGCAGATCCTCCGGGTCTCCGCTGATCTCGGCGGTGACCTCGAGGATCGCGGCGTCCAGCTCGTCGAGGCGCGCGTACATCGGCCCGAGGCGCTGGTGGTGGAGCCGCGAGAAGTTCTCCACCTCGATCCGGAAGGTCTCCACCGCGATCTCGAACTCGATCAGCGCGGTCTCGGCCGCCCGCACCGCCTGCTCCAGGCGCTCCGTGCCATGTTCCCCGGAGCCTGGGGCCTCTTCCGGCGCCGCGGCTTCGCCCGACGGCCCGGGCTTCTCGTGCTGTTCCGGCCGCTGCTCCGGCTCTTCGGCTTCCGCTTCCGGGTTCGCTTTCATCGGGCCCACCCTACGGAAGCGTTCCCGGCCTTTCCCAGCTCGCTCGTGGGATCAGGCCCTGAACTCCGTGGGGCAGCCCGCCGCTTCGTCCGGAAGGTGCGTGTCCGCCCACCGTGTGAGCTCCGACATCGCCGGCCGCAGCGCCAGCCCGGCGTCCGTGAGCCGGTAGCTGACGCGCAGTGGCGGGCCCTCCTCCACGGTGCGCACGACGAGGCCCAGCGACGCCAGCTCGGTCAGCCTGTCGGAGAGCATCCGCTCGCTGATGCCGGGAACCGCCCGGCGCAGCTGCGCGAAGTGGCCGGGCCCGTTCATCAGGGCCGCCAGGACGAGCCCCGTCCAGCGCTTGCCCAGTACCTGGAAGACGCGCGTGATGCTGCTCTCGGGCTCGCTGCACCCGCCTGCGGTGCCGAGTGCCCCCTCCTGCTGCGTCTGCTCCCCGGGCTCTGCCATGGGTCAAGGGTACTGCGTCCACACAAGGGAGTGCAGAAAAGTAAGTACCTGTGTTATCAATAGTTACGTACTCAATGACACCTCCTTACGTACCCCCAGGAGCTTCCCCATGGCCACGCTGCTTCACCTCGACTCCTCCGTCTTCCCGCAGGACGCCTCCGTCTCCCGCGACGTCGCCGCGTCCTTCCGCAAGGCATGGGAGGCGGAGCACCCGGACGGGACGGTCATCCACCGCGACCTGGCCGCCGACCCGCTGCCGCACCTCGACGGAGTGGCAGCCTCCGCGGCCTTCGTCTCCCCCGAGGCCCGCACTCCCGAGCAGGCCACGGCCTACGCGCTGCGCGACGAGCTGGCCCGTGAACTGGAGCAGGCGGACGCCGTGCTGATCGGCGCGCCCATGTACAACTTCACGATCCCCTCGACCCTCAAGTCGTGGATCGACCAGGTGCTCATCAACGGGCGCACCTCGGCGACCGGCTCGCCCTCGGCCGCCGGCACCCCGACCGTCGTCGTGGCCAGCCGCGGCGGCGGCTACGGGCCCGGAACGCCGCGTGAGAGCTGGGAGTTCGTGCAGAACTACCTCGGCAAGGTGCTCGGCGAAGCCATGGGCCTGGAGCTGGAGTTCGTCGTGCCGGAACTCACCCTGGCCGCCCGGACCCCCGGCATGGAGTCGCTGGTGGACCTAGCCGAGGCCTCACGCACCAGGGCCCACGAGGAGGCGGGCGCCCACGGCAAGGCGCTCGCCTCCCGGCTGGCGGCGGCCTGAGGCCTGAGGTCGGATGCCCCGGAGCGCCGCGGACGCAAGGCAGCCTTCCGCCGGCATCACCGAAGCGGCTCACGGTCCGTCCCCCGGGACCGACCGTGAGCCGCAGCGGTCGAGCGGGCTCGTGCCCGGAAGCGGCGCACGGCAGCGGAGCACGTGCCGTCGCGGCAGGTCAGCCCCCGATCAGCCCAGGTCGAAGCGGACGTCCACCACGCCCTCCACGGAGCGGATGAGCCGTGCCGCCACCGGAGCCAGAGAGGAGTCGGGAAGCCGGCCACGCACGGTGGCCACTCCGTTCTCGACCGCGACCCGGAGACCGTCGCTCCCGCCGGGAAGCAGGCCGATCACCTCGCGGCGGATCTCCTCGGCGATGTCCTCGTCCTCCCGCAGGAACACCTTCAGGAGATCACCTCGGCTCACGACGCCGCGCAGCCTGCCCGCGCCGTCCACGACCGGCAGGCGCTTGACGTGCCTCCGCGCCATGATGCGGGCGGCCTCGGTCAGTTGGGCGTCCTCGTGGACGGAGACGGCGGGGCTGCTCATCAGGTCACCGGCCGTCAGCGCGCCCGACTTCAGCAGCCGCGCCATGCGCTCGCGGGGCTCGTTCATGCCCGGGACCCCGTCGCGGTACTCCTCCTTGGCCAGCAGGTCGGCCTCGGAGACCACTCCGATGACGCGTCCGTCGGCCTCCAGGACGGGCACGGCGCTCACGCGCCACTCCTGAATGCTCCGGGTGACGTCCTTGAACGTGGCCTGCCGCCCCACGGCGACGACGGTGTGCGTCATGACGTCACCGACGGTCCGGGGCGATGATCCGGGCGCGGGTCCCTGTGCATGCGCGCCGTCGGGCCGCCGGTCCCGGCCGCGTACGTCGGCCTCGTGTGCCATGTCGGTTCCCCTTCCCGGGTCGGCTCCCCTGCGGGACGGGCCGGCGGGCTGCGGTGCCGTTGCTTCCGGCGCCCTGGCTGAACCCGCACCTCTGGCGCCGGCCTCCGCCGTCGCTGCTCCGGTCCCGGCTCCGTTCCCGGCTCCCTGGCTCCGTTCCTGGTTCCTGGCTCCGTTCCTGGCTCCGCTCCTGGCTCCAGCGTGGAATCCGCCCGGCACGGCGGACCAGCCCCGAAGGGCCCCTCCGGGAGCGCCGAAGGTCCCGGCCGCGGGGCAGGCGGGCCCCCGGCCCGCTGCGCCCGAAGGTACGGGCCGTAAGACCCTGTGACCGGCCCGTTCGGCCCTCGTGCGGCTGTCTCCCCCGGCTCGACCCTGGGGGATGAGGAAAGTCCGTGAGAGAGCGAGGAGGGAGCGATCATGGCTGGATCAGTGGAACGCCGTCACACCGGGGCGACCCTGCCCGACCTGTTCGACTGGATCATCCCGGACTTCCCCGGGGCCGTGCCGACGCTGCGCTCGGGTGCCCACAGCATCCGCATCGAGGAGACCATGAAGGACGGCAAGTTCGAGCTGAACGCCGAACTGCCCGGCATGGATCCCGACAAGGACGTGGAGATAACGGTCGAGGGCGACATGCTGACGATCCGCGCCGAGCGGAGTGAGACGAAGCAGGAGGGCAAGGGCCACTCCGAGTTCCACTACGGGGCGCTCGCCCGGGCCGTGAAGCTGCCTGCCGGGGCGCGCCCGGACGAGGCCGAGGCGGACTACAAGGACGGCATCCTCACGGTGACGGTGCCGGTGGCCAAGCCCGGTGCCGAGGCACGCACCATCTCGGTGCGGCGGAATTCCTGACCGTCCCGGCACGGTCCCGTCGGCCGGCGGACGCCACAGGCGCTGCCGGCCGGCGCTCGTGAGGACAGACGGACCGCTGCACCGCCATGTCCGCAGGACCGCAGGACCGCAGGACCGCAGGACCGCTGGACCGCTGCTCGTGAGGATCCCGCTGCCGGCCGTCCGCCTCCGCGAGGTCGGCACCCTTCACGGACGAGCTCAGCCGCCCGCCCCGCCTTCCGCACCACCGTCCGCCGCGCCGCCTCATCCACCGTCGCCGTTGCGCGGTGTCCCGTATCCGCCGCCGCCCGGGGTCTCCACCACCAGCACGTCGCCCGCGTCCACCTCGGCCGAGTCGCATGCCCCCATGACGAGGCGGCTTCCGTCGGCGCGTTCCACGCGGTTCGAGCCCAGCGCGCCCGTGCCGCCGCCGGCCATTCCGTACGGAGGCACCCGCCGGTGGCCCGAGAGCGTGCTCACGGTCATCGCCTCACGGAAGCGGAGCCTGCGCACGGCGCCGTCGCCGCCCCGCGTTCTGCCCGCTCCGCCGCTGCCGTGCCGGACGGCGAACTCCTCGACGAGCACCGGCAGTTGCCATTCCAGGACCTCGGGGTCCGTGAGCCGCGAGTTGGTCATGTGGGTCTGCACCACGGACGCCCCGTCGAAGCCGTCGCCCGCTCCCGAGCCCGAGGCGACGGTCTCGTAGTACTGGTGCCGCTCGTTGCCGAACGTGACGTTGTTCATCGTCCCCGAGCCCTCGGCCTGCACACCCATGGCGGCATAGAGCGCACCGGTGATCGCCTGGGACGTCTCGACGTTGCCGGCGACGACGGCGGCAGGGTGGACCGGAGCCAGCATCGACCCGGGCGGGGTGATGATCCGCAGCGGCCTGAGGCAGCCGTCGTTGAGCGGGATGTCGTCGGCGACGAGCGTGCGGAAGACGTAGAGGACGGCGGCGGTCACCACCGAGGTCGGGGCGTTGAGGTTCGACGTGAGCTGTGCCGAGGTGCCGGTGAAGTCCACGGTGGCGGAACGGTGTTCGCGGTCCACCGACACCCGTACGGAGATGGCCGATCCGGAGTCGGTCTCGTAGCGGTACTCGCCGTCCTCCAGGGCGTCGACGACCTTGCGCACGGCCTCCTCGGCGTTGTCCTGCACGTGACGCATGTACGCCTGCACCACGTCCAGGCCGAAGTGGCGGATCATCTGGGCGACTTCCTCGACGCCCTTCCGGTTGGCGGCGACCTGCGCACGCAGGTCGGCGAGGTTCGTCTCCGGGTTGCGGGACGGGTACGGCGCCCCGGTGAGCAGCCGCCGCGTCTCCTCCTCGCGGAGCCGGCCGTCCTCGACGAGCAGCCAGTTGTCCAAGAGCACGCCCTCCTCCTGGATCTCCCGGCTGTCCGCGGGCATGGACCCGGGGGTCAGTCCGCCGATCTCGGCGTGGTGCCCGCGTGAGGCGACGAAGAAGAGAATCCGCGGGTCGGCCGGGTCCGCGGCCTCCGCGGGGTCCTCGAAGGCGGGGGTCACCACGGTGATGTCCGGCAGGTGCGTGCCGCCGTTGTACGGGTCGTTGACGGCGTAGGCCTCGCCCGGCTTCATCGTTCCGGCCCGGCGCCGGATCACCTCCTGGACGGTGGTGCCCATGGAGCCGAGGTGCACGGGGATGTGCGGGGCGTTGGCGACGAGACCGCCTTCGGGATCGAAGAGCGCACACGAGAAGTCGAGCCTCTCCTTGATGTTGACGGACTGCGCCGTCGACTCCAGCCGCGCGCCCGTCTGTTCGGCGATGGACATGAAGAGGTTGTTGAAGATCTCCAGGAGGACGGGATCGGCCTCGGTTCCCACGTCGGCCTCCGTGGGGGTCGTCCCTCCGGGACCGAGGGGGACCGCCACACGCCGCACGAGCAGGTGTCCCGTGGACGTCGCCGACGCGCTCCAGTCCGTGTCGACGACGGTCGTCGCGTTGGCCTCCGTGATGACCGCCGGCCCCCTCACGCGGTCACCGGGCCGCAGCGACCCGCGGCGGTGCAGGGGCACGTCACGCCACTTCCCGGCCGTCCAGAGCTGCACGGTGCTGCCCGCCGCCTCGCTCCCGCCGGGTCCGCCGGGTCCGCCTTGCCCTCCGGAGCCGACGTCCACCTCGCCGAGGCCGCCGAGGCCGGGCTCCTCCGTGACGCCGACGGCCTCCACCGACACGGCTTCCACGACGACGGGACGGTCCAGGAGGAACGAGTACATGGAACGGTGGCTCGCTTCGAACTCCTCGGTCATGGCGGCGGGTTCGGTGAGTCCGACGGCCAGTGCGGTGTCGGTCCCGTCGTAGCGCAGCTGCGCGCGCCGCGTCACGCGGACGCGGTCGTCGCCGACGTCCTGGTCGAGGAGTTCGGTGCGCGTCGCCGCCTCCAGGTCCGCGGCGACGGCCCGGATGCGCTCCATGTGCCGTTCCTCAAGGGTGAGTTCAACCGACTGTTCACGCATGGCTGTCGTGTCTGCGAGGCCCATGCCGAGGGCGGAGAGCACACCGGCCATCGGCGGGACGAGGACGGTGCGGATGCCGAGGGAGTCGGCGACGGCGCACGCGTGCTGGCCGCCGGCACCGCCGAAGGTGGTCAGCGCGTACCGCGTGACGTCGTGGCCCTTCTGGATCGAGATGCGCTTGATCGCGCTGCTGATGTTCGCCACGGCGATGTCGAGGTAGCCCTCGGCGACCTGCTCCGGGGAGCGGCTGTCGCCGGTGCGTGCGCGGATGTCCCCGGCCAGCTCGGCGAACCGCTGCCGCACCGTCTCCCGGTCCAGGGACTGGTCGCCTTCCGGGCCGAACACGTGGGGGAAGTACGCGGGTTGGACCCGGCCGAGCATCACGTTGGCGTCGGTGACGGTCAGCGGACCGCCGCCCCGGTACGAGGCAGGCCCCGGGTGGGCGCCCGCGGAGCCGGGTCCCACCCGGTACCGGCTGCCGTCGAAGTGCAGGACCGAACCGCCGCCCGCGGCGACGGTGTGGATGTCCAGCATCGGTGCCTGGAGGCGCACGCCGCCCACCTGTGTGCTGAACACCCGCTCGTAGCCGCCCGCGTAGTGGGAGACGTCGGTGGAGGTGCCGCCCATGTCGAAGCCGATCACTTCGTCGAACCCCGCCAGCCGCGACATCCGCGCCATCCCCACGATGCCGCCCGCCGGGCCGGAGAGGATCGCGTCCTTCCCGCGGAAGTGCCCCGCCTCGGCGAGGCCGCCGTTCGACTGCATGAACAGCAGGCGCACACCCCGCATCTCGTCGGCGACCTGCTCCACGTAGCGCCGCAGAACCGGCGACAGGTAGGCGTCGACGACAGCTGTGTCGCCGCGCGGCACGAGCTTCATGAGGGGGCTGACCTCGCTGGAGAGCGAGACCTGCGCGAACCCGGTCCTCTCGGCGAGTTCGCCGACGGCGGTCTCGTGCTCCGGGTGCAGATGGCTGTGCAGGCACACCACGGCGACAGCCCGGATGCCGTCCTCGTGGGCGCGCCGCAGCTCGGGCGCGAGTGCGTCGAGGTCCGGGGAGCGCAGCACCGTCCCGTCCGCGGTGATGCGCTCGTCGACCTCGATCACCCGCTCGTACAGCGCCCGGGGAAGCGTGATCTCCCGGTCGAAGATGCGCGGCCGGTTCTGGTAGCCGATGCGCAGCGCGTCGCGGAAGCCTCGCGTGATCACCAGGGCCGTGCGCTCGCCCTTGCGTTCCAGCAGGGCGTTCGTGGCGACGGTCGTTCCCATCCGCAGTGCCTCGACCTCGCTGCCGGAGACGCTCGCGTCCGTCTCACGGCCGAGGAGCGTGCGGATTCCGGCGACGGCGGCGTCGTCGTACCGGGCGGGGTCCTCCGAGAGCAGCTTGTGCGTCAGCAGCGTGCCGTCGGGGCGCCGGGCCACGATGTCCGTGAACGTGCCTCCCCGGTCGACCCAGAACTGCCACCGCCCGGCACCGTCCGTCATGTCCGCTCCGTCTCCCGCGCGCCCGCCCACGGGTCACGCCCCCGCCCGCCCACGCTCAGACCCCTGCCCGCTCCGAGCGGAGCCGGGCCGCGATGCCGCCGCCCCATGCGCTCACTTCCTGCTGGTCGCGCAGGTCCCCACCGGGTCCCTCCCCGAGCAGCCGCCCGGCCAGGGCGCCGCTCGCCCCGTCGGTGAGGCGGCCGCCGAACGTGCGGTGCTCCTCGGCGCCGAGCCTCCTCGCGATGCGCGCGACGCTGGGCGGGGGCGGTATCCGCTCCCGTCTGCGTGAGGTGTTGCGACGCCCGCTGCTGAAGAGCCACACGGGCATGCGCCGCAGCTGGTGCCGGTGAAGGCGCGCGAAGCGGGTCGCGTCGCTGCGCCACCGCCCGGCGTACACGGCGGAACCCAGCACAACCGCGTCGTAGCGGGAGATGTCGTGAGCCTTCTCCGCAGCGGTGACGTCCGCCTCGAGCCCTCTGTCGCGGAGCGTCTCACCGACCCACGCGGCGATCCCGGCCGTGGACCGGTTCCTGCTGCTGTAGGCGACGAGTACGCGGAGCAGAGTCATCGGGTCACCTCTCCTGGTGCTCCTCTCCAGCGTCGGCGGAGCGCGCACGGTGTGCCAGGCCCGGTGGGCCCTGTACGGGGCGGGCCGAAGGTCCCTGGCGGGACGGGCGCCGCCCGCGGCCCGCGGCGACGGGAAGAGCGGCAGGAAGAGCGGCAGGAAGAGGGGCGTCCAGGCGGATGTGGCACCCGCGGCAGGCAGCGGGGCCTTAGCGGGGCCGCCCCCTCCGGCCGTGACGGGGCCTCGGGCCCCGGGGTCGCGGCACCGCTTGACCCCGTCGGCGTCAGAGCACCGTAAAGATCGCCCGTTGGAGCGTCAGAGACTCGTCAAGGGCGGCCGTGCCCGGCCCTGCGGGGAGTTCTCTCGTGCGTGAGCCCGCGTCCGCGGGCTTCACAGCCCGAGTTTCCCGGGGAGTCGCGATGGCCGATCTGGCTTTCGTCGTCACCGTCGTCGCAGTGTTCGCGCTCGTTGTTCTGGTCGCCAAGGGGGTGGCGAAGCTGTGAGCGCCGAGAACGTCGCCGGCCTGGTCCTCGCCGTCCTCGTGCTGGTCTACCTGGTCGTCTCGCTGATCTTCCCGGAGAGGTTCTGACCGATGAACGGCACTCTCGCGGGCGTACTCCAGGTCGGGGCGCTGATCGCTGCTCTGGCTCTGGTGCACCGGCCCCTGGGCGACTACATGGCCGGCACCTACAGCTCCACCCGCCATCTCCGCGTCGAACGGTGGATCTACCGCGCGATCGGTGCGAACCCCGCCGCGGAACAGCGCTGGCCCGCCTACCTGCGCGGCGTCCTCGCCTTCTCGGCGGTCTCCGTCCTGTTCCTGTACCTGCTCCAGCGGCTCCAGAACCGGCTGCCGCTGTCGCTCGGCTTCCGGCCGGTCTCCCCGGACCAGGCCTTCAACACGGCGGCCTCCTTCGTCACGAACACCAACTGGCAGTCCTACTCCGGCGAAACGACCATGGGGTACCTGGTGCAGACGGGTGGGCTGGCGGTGCAGAACTTCGTGTCCGCGGCCGTCGGCATGGCCGTCGCCGTCGCGCTGGTACGGGGCTTCGCACACACGCGGACGGGCGAACTGGGCAACTTCTGGACCGACTTGGTGCGGGGCGTCGTGCGGATCCTGCTGCCGGTGGCGACGCTGGCCGCGATCGCCCTGGTCGCGGCGGGAGCGGTGCAGAACTTCGCCTCGCCGCAGGAGATCACCACGGTGACCGGTGCGACCCAGCACCTGCCCGGGGGCGCGGTTGCCTCCCAGGAAGCGATCAAGGAACTCGGCACCAACGGCGGGGGCTTCTTCAACGCCAACTCCGCCCACCCGTACGAGAACCCCGACGCGCTGACGAACCTCTTCGAGATCTTCCTGCTGCTGGTCATCCCGTTCTCACTGCCGCGCACCTTCGGCAGGCTCGTCGGCAGCGCCAGGCAGGGGTACGCGATCGTCGCCGCGATGGGCGTGATCTGGCTCGGCGCCGTGATCGCGGTGACCGTGCTGGAGTCCGCCCATCCCGGCAGCGCGGCACAGGCGGCGGGCGGCGCGATGGAGGGTAAGGAGACCCGCTTCGGCGTCGGCGCGTCCTCGTTGTTCGCGGTGTCCACGACCATGACGTCGACCGGCGCGGTCGACGCGTCCCAGTCGTCGTTCTCGGCGCTCGGCGGCGGGGTGCTGCTGCTGGGCATGATGCTCGGCGAGGTGGCGCCGGGCGGCGTGGGTTCGGGCCTGTACGGGATGCTGATCATCGCGGTGATCGCCGTCTTCATCGCGGGGCTCATGGTCGGACGGACGCCCGAGTATCTGGGCAAGAAGATCCGCCCCAGGGAGATGAAGCTCGCCGCCTGCTACATCCTGATCACCCCGGCCCTGGTGCTGGCGTTCACCGGCACCGCCCTGGCGCTTCGGACGCCGCAGCTCTCGATCCTCAACTCCGGGCCGCACGGCTTCTCCGAAGTCCTGTACGCCTACACGTCGGCGGCCAACAACAACGGGAGCGCCTTCGCCGGGCTGAACGCCGACACCCAGTGGTTCAACACCACTCTCGGACTGACGATGCTGCTCGGGCGGTTCCTGCCGATGGTGTTCGTACTCGCCCTGGCCGGGTCCCTCGCCGACCAGCGGCCGGTCCCGGCGAGCGCGGGAACGCTGAAGACCCAGAAGCCGCTCTTCGCCGGGCTGTTGGTGGGCGCCGTGCTGATCGTGGCCGGCCTGACCTTCTTCCCCGCACTCGCGCTCGGCCCGCTGGCGGAAGGGCTGTCATGACGATACGCACCGGCAACCGCACCTGCCGCGTCCCCGCACCCTCACATCCCGGGACCCCACCAGCGAAGGACACCACCCTCATGTCACCGGCCGGCTCCGCCGCACACCCGGCGGCCTCCCAGAACGCCTCGCCCGGCATGTTCGACCCCCGGCAGCTGCTCACGTCCTTGCCCGGAGCCTTCCGGAAACTGGACCCGCGGCTGATGATCAAGTCGCCCGTGATGTTCGTCGTCGAGATCGGCTCGGCGCTGACCACGGTCCTGGCGATCGTCGACCCGAGCTGGTTCGCCTGGTCGATCGCGGTATGGCTGTGGCTGACCGTCGTCTTCGCCAACCTCGCCGAAGCCGTCGCCGAGGGACGCGGCAAGGCGCAGGCCGACACCCTGCGCCGCGCCAGGACCGACACCGTGGCGCGCCGCCTCGATCAGGACGAGGCGGGCGGGACCACCGAGAGCAGGGTCCCCGGCAGCGGGCTGCGCGTCGGCGACGTGGTGGTCTGCGAGGCCGGTGACGTCATCCCGGGCGACGGCGACGTCATCGAGGGTGTCGCCAGCGTCGACGAATCCGCCATCACCGGCGAGTCCGCACCGGTGATCCGCGAGTCCGGCGGCGACCGCTCGGCCGTCACGGGCGGCACCAGGGTGCTCTCCGACCGCATCAAGATCAGGATCACCACGAAGCCCGGTGAGACCTTCCTCGACCGGATGATCGGTCTCGTCGAGGGCGCCGCCCGTCAGAAGACACCGAACGAGATCGCGCTGAACATCCTGCTCGCGTCGCTGACGATCATCTTCCTGCTGGCCACCGTCACGCTGCAGCCCTTCGCGGTGTACGCGGGGGCCGAGCAGTCCATGACCGTGCTCACCGCGCTCCTCGTCTGCCTGATCCCGACGACGATCGGCGCGCTGCTCTCGGCCATCGGCATCGCCGGCATGGACCGGCTCGTGCAGCGCAACGTCCTGGCGATGTCGGGCCGGGCGGTGGAGGCCGCAGGCGACGTCACGACCCTGCTGCTGGACAAGACCGGCACCATCACGCTGGGAAACAGGGAGGCCGCGGTCTTCGTACCGCTCGGGAACGCGGACGCGGACGAACTCGCCGACGCCGCCCAGCTCTCCTCGCTCGCCGACGAGACCCCCGAGGGCCGCTCCATCGTCGTCCTGGCCAAGGAGAAGCACGGCCTGCGGGCCCGCGACGAGGGCGAGTTGGGCAACGCCGAGTTCATCCCGTTCACCGCGCAGACCCGGATGAGCGGCGTCGACGTCGCGGACGGCGGCGGCGTCCACCGCGTACGCAAGGGAGCCACCGACGCCGTCACCGCGTGGGTGACCGAACGCGGCGGCACCGTTCCCGAGGACGCCCGCCACGAGGTGGAGGCCATCTCCACCTCCGGCGGGACCCCGCTGCTCGTGGCCGTGGAGGACACCCGCGGCGCCCGGATCCTCGGGGTGATCCACCTGAAGGACGTCGTCAAGCACGGCATGCGCGAACGCTTCACCGAACTGCGCAGCATGGGCATCAGAACGGTGATGATCACAGGTGACAACCCGCTCACCGCGAAGGCCATCGCCGAAGAGGCCGGAGTGGACGACTTCCTCGCGGAGGCCACCCCGGAGGACAAGATGGCCCTGATCAGGCGGGAGCAGGGGAGCGGGAAACTCGTCGCGATGACGGGTGACGGCACCAACGACGCCCCGGCACTGGCACAGGCCGATGTGGGCGTCGCGATGAACACCGGGACCTCGGCCGCCAAGGAGGCCGGGAACATGGTGGACCTGGAGTCCAACCCGACGAAGCTGATCGAGATCGTCGAGATCGGCAAGCAACTGCTGATCACGCGCGGGGCGCTGACGACGTTCTCCATCGCCAACGACGTGGCGAAGTACTTCGCGATCATCCCCGCGATGTTCGTCGCTGCCTACCCGGGGCTCGACGCGCTCAACGTCATGCGCCTGACCAGCCCCCAGTCCGCGATCCTCTCAGCGGTCGTCTTCAACGCACTCGTGATCATCGCGCTGGTGCCGCTCGCCCTGAGAGGGGTGCGCTACCGGCCGATGAGCGCCGACGGCATGCTCCGCCGCAACCTCGGCATATACGGCGTCGGCGGGCTCATCGTCCCCTTCATCGGCATCAAGCTCATCGATCTGCTCATCTCACTCCTCCCGGGGGCCGGCTCATGAACGCGTCCGTCCGCAACGGCTCACGTCTCGCATGGGCCGCGCTGAGAGCACTGCTCGTGCTCACCCTCGTCACCGGCGTGCTGTACCCGCTGCTGGTGACGGGCATCGCGCAGGCCGCCTTCCGCGGCCAGGCCGACGGTTCCCTCGTCCGCAGCGGAGGCAAGAACGTCGGGTCCTCGCTGATCGGCCAGACCTGGAACGGCAAGGGCGGCAACCCGGCACCGCAGTGGTTCCAGCCCCGGCCCTCCGCCGGGGACTACGACGCCCTCGCGTCCGGGGCCTCGAACCTCGCAGCCACCAGTCCGGAACTGCGGAAGGAGGTCGAGGCACGCAAGACGCGCATCGCGGACTTCAACAACGTCCCGCGCTCGGACGTTCCGGCGGATGCGGTGACGGCGAGCGCCTCGGGCCTCGACCCGGACATCTCGCCCGCGTACGCCAGGATCCAGGCCGACCGGGTCGCCGAAGCCCGCCACCTCGACCCGGCCGCGGTCCGCGCACTGGTCGAGCGGCACACCCAGGGCCGCATCGCCGGCCTCCTCGGAGAGCCGACGGTCAACGTCCTCGAACTGAACCTCGACCTGCGCGAACTGCACGACTGAACCCCTGATCTCACCGGCGGCCGAAGCCCGTGCTTCTCGATGACCGGGCCGCCGGCCCCCACCGACGTGGAAGACAATGGAGCCATGGCCCGCGGCAAACTGCGCATCTACCTGGGAGCCGCCCCAGGGGTCGGCAAGACCTACGACATGCTCTCCGAGGCCCACCGGCGTCTGGAGAGAGGCACGGACGTGGTGGTCGGCTTCGTCGAATGCCACGGCCGCCCACGCACCGAGGTGCTGCTCCACGGCCTGGAAGTCGTCCCGCGCCGTGAGGTGACCCACCGAGGAGCGGACTTCACGGAGATGGACCTGGACGCGGTACTCGCCCGCGAGCCGGCCGTGGCCCTCGTCGACGAGCTGGCCCACACCAACATCCCGGGCACCAGGAACGAAAAGCGCTGGCAGGACATCGAGCAGCTGCTCGACGCGGGAATCACCGTGATCTCCACGGTCAACATCCAGCACCTGGAATCCCTCACGGACGTCGTGGAGTCCATCACCGGCGTACGGCAGCGCGAGACAGTCCCCGACGGAGTCGTCCGCCGGGCCGACCAGATCGAGCTGGTGGACATGAGCCCGCAGGCGCTGCGCCGGCGTCTGGCACACGGCAACGTCTACGCGGCCGACAAGATCGACGCGACCCTGTCGAACTACTTCCGGCCCGGCAACCTCACCGCCCTGCGTGAACTCGCCCTGCTCTGGACCGCGGACAGAGTCGACGAATACCTCCAGCAGTACCGCGCCGAGAAGGGCATCTCCTCCCCCTGGCCGGCCCGCGAACGCATCCTGGTCGGCCTCACCGGCGGCCCCGAGGGCCGGACCCTCATCCGGCGGGCGACCCGCATCGCGGCCAAGGGCTCCGGCAGTGAGATCCTCGCCGTCTACATCTCCCGCAGCGACGGACTGACTTCGGCCTCACCGGAAGAACTCGCCATCCAGCGCAGGCTCGTCGAGGATCTCGGCGGCACCTTCCACACCGTCGTCGGCGACGACGTTCCCGACGCGCTGCTCGACTTCGCCCGCGGCGTCAACGCCACGCAGATCGTGCTCGGCACCAGCCGGCGGAAGTCCTGGCAGTACGTGCTCGGCCCCGGGGTGGGAGCCACCGTCGCGCGCGAGTCCGGCCCCGACATCGACGTGCACATCGTCACCCACGAGCACGCCGCCACGGGCCGGGGGCTGCCCGCCGCCCGCGGAGCCCGGCTCGGCCGCAGCCGTCTCGTCGCCGGGTGGCTCACCGGCACGGCCGGGCCGGCCCTGCTCACGCTGCTGCTCACGGCACTGGGGCCGGGGCTGGGGCTCGCGAACGAGATGCTGCTCTTCCTCACGCTGACGGTGACAGCGGCGCTGCTGGGCGGGCTGCTGCCCGCTCTCGTCTCGGCCGTCGTCGGATCACTGCTGCTGAACTTCTTCTTCAGCGCCCCCGTGCACACCTGGACCATCTCCGACCCCAACAACATCCTTGCCATCGTGATCTTCGTGGTGTTGGCGGTCGCGGTGGCCTCCGTGGTGGATCTTGCGGCCCGCCGCACCCACCAGGCGGCCCGGCTGCGTTCCGAGGCCGAGATCCTCAGTCACCTCACGGGCGGTGTGCTGCTCGGGGCGGCCCCCGCGCACCCGACGGAACCCGGGCCGCGTGAGCGGGGCGTCTCCGAGCCGGGGCAGGGCGAAGGAGCGATGCCGGCCGAGGGGGCGGAGCCGGCCCAGGGAACGGAGCCCACCGAACGGGCCGAGCTGGCAGTCCTGCTGGAGCGCGTCCGGGAGACCTTCGGCATGGAATCCGCCGCCCTGCTGGAGCGCACCGGCGAGCGAGGCGGTTGGAGACGCGCCGGAAGTGCGGGGCCCCGCCCGGCGGACCACCCCGACGACGCGGAGGTGGCCGTGCCCGCCGGGAACAGCACGGCACTGGCGTTGCGCGGCAGGGTGCTGCCGGCTGAGGACCGGCGTGTCCTCGGTGCGTTCGCCGCGCAGGCCACCGCCGTTCTGGAACGTCGGCGGCTGATCGCCGAAGCGGAACGGGCCCGCCGGCTGGAGGAGACCGACCGCATCCGCACCGCCCTCCTCGCGGCGGTCTCGCACGATCTGCGCACGCCTCTCGCCGCCGTCAAGGCGTCGGTGTCATCGCTGCGTTCCGAAGACGTCGCCTGGTCGGAGGCCGACAGGGCCGAACTGCTCGCCGCCACCGAGGAGGGCGCCGACCGGCTCGACCACCTCATCGGCAACCTGCTGGACATGAGCAGACTCCAGACCGGAGCCGTCACCCCGCTCATGCGCGAGACCGACCTCGACGAGGTCGTTCCGCTCGCGCTCAGGGGCGTGCCCGAATCCGCGGTGCGGCTGGACATCCCCGAGACCCTGCCCATGGTCACCGCCGACAGGGGGCTGCTGGAACGCGTCGTCGCCAACGTCTTGGAGAACGCCGTCAAGTACAGCCCCGGCGACAACCCGGTACTGCTGTCCGCCAGTGCCTTCGGGGACACCGTCGAGCTGCGCACCATCGACCGCGGCCCCGGCGTACCGGACGCGGACAAGGAACGCATCTTCGAGCCGTTCCAGCGCCGCGGGGACGTGCCGCGCGGCGACGGCGTCGGCCTCGGTCTGGCCGTCGCCCGCGGCTTCGCCGAGGCCATGGGCAGTTCGCTGACCGCCGAGGACACTCCCAGCGGCGGCCTGACCATGGTTCTCACTCTGAGAACCGCTCCCGGCAGGCCCCCTGCCCGGCCCGATCTCCCCGCGGGAGCCGTCTCATGACCCGAACCCTGGCAACCGCCCCGCGGCACGAGGGAGGAAGGATGCCCCGGGTCCTCGTCGTCGACGACGAACCGCAGCTCGTACGGGCTCTCACGATCAACCTGCGCGCCCGCAAGTACCGCGTGGAATCCGCCCACGACGGTGCCTCCGCCCTTCAACTCGCCGCCGCCTCACCCCCCGACGTGGTGCTCCTCGACCTCGGCCTTCCCGACATCGACGGCATCGACGTCATCAAGGGCCTGCGCGGCTGGACCCGGGTGCCGATCATCGTGCTCTCCGCTCGCCACACCTCGGACGAGAAGGTGGACGCCCTCGACGCCGGCGCCGACGACTACGTCACCAAACCCTTCGGCATGGACGAACTCCTCGCCCGTCTGCGCGCCGCCGTCCGCAGGGCCGCCCCGGCCGCCGACGATGAGGACGTCGTCGTCGAGACCGAGACCCTGACCGTCGACCTCGCGGCCAAGAAGGTCCGGCGGGACGGCAGCGACATCCGGCTCACCCCGACCGAGTGGCACGTTCTGGAAGTCCTCGTACGCAACTCCGGACGCCTGGTCACGCAGCGGCAGCTGTTGCGGGACGTGTGGGGACCCAACTACGAGACGGAGACCAACTACCTGCGGGTCTACATGGCCCAGCTGCGCCGCAAGCTCGAACAGGACCCCGCGCACCCGCGCCACTTCATCACCGAAGCGGGCATGGGCTACCGCTTCGAGCGATAGCCCGTACCGGGCTCCGGTCGTTCGACTCCCCGGAGCCCCGCCGGGAATGACCCCACTCGGCGGGGGACGACAGCCCTGCGTCGGGACCGCGGACAACGTTCCGTCACCTCGGTGTGCGCCCGACCCGGCCACAGGGCCGGACAGGGCCGGACCGCCTCAGCCGCGCAGAGCGGCGAGTGTCGTGTCGAGGTCGGCGCCTCGGGGCCGGTTGTGCGGCAGCTTTGCCAGCACGGCGGCCATTCCGCAGGTGTCGGTGACGGCGGAGAAGACCAGCCCCCCTGCGACGGCTGCGGAGAGCAGCAGCGCCCAGGGGAGAACCAGGCCCACGATCAGGCCGATGAGGACGAGGCTCCCCGCGGCAAGCCGGACCTGGCGTTCCATGCCCCAGGTCGTGCGGGCTCCTTCGGGGCGGTGCAGATCGTGGCCGCGGTCGCTCCATGCGTTGGTGCCGCCGTCGAGTGTGGCGGCGTCGATGCCCCGGGCGGAGAGTTTCCGGGCCGCCTGGGCGGAACGGGCCCCGGAGGCGCAGACGATGAGGAGCCTGCCGCGGCCTGCCGCCTCCGTCAGCGCGGGCAGGGCCCGGTCCAGTTGGTCCAGGGGAATGTTGTGCGCGGAGGGCAGGTGCCCCGAGGAGTATTCGCCGGGGGTGCGGACGTCGATGACGGTCAGGTCGTGGATCCGGGTGCCGAGCTGGTCGACGCCGAGGCTGGTGGGAGTGGTCATGGCAGATGTCATCCTTGGTGTCGCGGGGACATACCCCGGTGGGTTACCCCGAGGGGTAGGAAACGGGAGTTCGACGTGGAGTTGGAACTGGCGGGTGCGGAGCTGAAGGCCGTGGTCAACCGGCTGCGCCGCGCACAGGGGCAGATCGCGGGGATCATCAAGATGATCGAGGAGGGACGGGACTGTGAGGACGTGGTGACCCAGCTCGCGGCGGCTTCCCGTGCTCTGGACCGGGCGGGTTTCGCGATCATCGCCACAGGACTGCAGCACTGCCTCGCCGACAGCGAGCAGGTGGCCGACCGGGACGAGATGCGGGCCAGGCTGGAGAAGCTGTTCCTCTCCCTGGCGTGAGCGGCGGCCTGCTCGCACCGGCGCCTCATATGAGGGTGTCCGCGAACATGAACGCAGCCACGGCCAGCAGGACGACGGCGAAGCTGCGCTGCAACGCGGCGCCGGAAAGCCGTGCCGCCAGCCGCTTCCCGTCCCAGGCCCCCAGGACCGCGGCTCCCGTGAACGGCGCCACGACGGACCAGTCGATCCTGTCGACGGTCGCGAATCGGGTGCTCAACGCGGCCAGGGAGTTGACCCCGATCACCAGCAGGCTGGTGCCGATCGCGGCGCGCATCCGGAAGCCCAGTGCACCCACCAGGGCGGGGACCGCGAGAAAGCCGCCGCCGACGCCGAGCAGGCCGGTCAGTCCTCCCAGGCCCGCACCGGCGGAGACGGCCCGGACGGGACGGGCCGGGGTGTCCTGTTCCCCGGCCTCCGTCGACGCTTTCGTGCGGAGCATCCCTGCGGCCGCGATCGCGGCGATCACGGCGAACGCCGCGGTCAGCACGTTGTGCGGCAGCCGTGCGGCGGCGGCCCCCGCCAGCGCGGCCGGGATCAGGCCCGCCGCGGCGAACGCGGCTCCGGACTTCCAGCGGACGTTCCCCGCCCTGGCGTGCGTGAGCAGGCCGGTGAGCGAGGTGGCGGTGACGATCAGCAGACTCGCGGTCGTCGCGGCCACCGGACTGAAGTCCAGCAGGTAGATCAGCGCCGGAACGGCCAGAACACTGCCGCCGCCGCCCAGCCCGCCGAGCGCGAGGCCCACGACGGCACCCGCGGCGAGGGCCATGAGAAGTGCGGTCACGCTGTGGCACCGCTTCCGCCACGGCCGTCGTCCACCGGCAGGCCGGCCTCCGTCCAGGCCTGCATGCCGCCGATGACGTCGACGGCGTCGATCCCGCGTTCCGCCAGCAGTTCGGCGGCCCTCTGCGAGCGTCGTCCGGAGCGGCAGACCGCCACCACCGGGCGGCCCTGAGCGGCCGTCGGCAGCGGCGCTCCGTCGAGCAGTTCCGGCAGCGGGGCGTGCACGGCCCCGGTCGCGTGTCCGGCTGTCCACTCGGACATCTCACGTACGTCGAGCAGGACCGGGCCGGCCGGGTCGCGGGTGTTCGTTCGCTCGTGGGCCTCGGCCGCGGTGATCCGGCCGGGCCCGGAACGGATCGAGAACATCGGTGTCACTCCAGTCGTGGCTGCGGGGGCGTGTGGCTCAGGTGCCGGTGGTGAGGGAGAGTCCGGCGTCGCGTGCGGCGTCGAACCCGTCGTCCACGGCCACCACGTCGCGGTCGGCGGAGTCCAGAAGGGACGCGGCGATCGCCGCCCGCATCCCGCCCGCGCAGTGCACCCACACGGTGCCGGGCGGAACCTCGCCGAGCCGGTCGTGCAATTCGTGGATCGGGATGTGGACCGACCCCTCGATGTGGCCGGCCGCCGCACGCTCCGAGTCCCGACGCACGTCGAGAATCACGATGTCGCCGTGGTCCGTGTCCGCCAGGCCGGCGAACGTCGAGCGAGGGAAGGAGCGAAGTTCCGCACCCTCGGTGAGCCATGACTGCGGGTCCCCCGTCGCGGAGGCTGCCGGGCGGTCGATGCCGACCCGCGCCAGTTCCCGCTGGGCCACGGCAACTTGGCCGGCCGACTCGGCGAGCAGTGTGACGGGCTTGCCCCACGGGATCATCCACGCCAGGTAGGTGGCGAGCTTGCCCTCGGCCTCGAAGTTGAACGAACCGGCGACGTGCCCCTGGGCGAACGCGACTCGGTTGCGCAGGTCCACGACCCACTCGCCGGCGGCCAGGCGGCGGGCGATCTCCTGGCCGTCGGCAGCCTGGGGCGGCCTCAGGTCCACGGCGGCCGGACCGGATGCATTGGCCGGACCCATGTGCGTGTAGTAGGCAGGCACGTCGTCCAGACCGGCAAGCATGTCGGCCACGAAGGCGTCGACGTCCTTGACCAGGGCGTCGTTGCCGGCCCGCTCCTTGCCGATGGTGGTGGTGTCGCCCTCTCCCCGGGAGGAGGAGCAGAAGCTGCCGAACCCGTGGGTCGGCAGGACGGGAACCTCGTCGTCCAGCTCTCCCACCAGCCGGTGCGCGGAGGCGTACTGGTCACGGGCGAGCTGCTCGGTCAGCCGCGGCTCCACGAGATCGGTCCGGCCGACGCCGCCGATGAGCAGCGCTCCTCCGGTGAAAGCCGCCACCCCGCGGCCGTCCTCCTCGAGTGCGTACGAGGTGTGATGCGGGGTGTGGCCGGGGGTTGCGATGGCCCGCAGCGTCAGGCCTTCGTCGATGACAGCGGTGTCTCCGTCGGCGACGGGGACCCGCTCGAAGGACACGCGCGCGCCCGCCGGCACCAGGTACCGGGCGCCCGTCACCCCGGCCAGCTCCAGCCCGCCGGTCACGTAGTCGTTGTGGATATGGGTCTCCACCACGTGAGAGATCCGCACTCCGCGGCGAGCGGCAGCCGCGATCACCTGGTCGATGTCGCGTGGCGGGTCGACGGCGACAGCGGTGTGCTGCCCGCCGGCGAGGTAGCTGCGGTTGCCCAGCCCCTCCAGCTCCATGGTGTCGATGAAGAACACGTCTGCACTCCCTTCGGCTTTTTACCCCGGGGGGTATCCTTGGCCAACGTAACATACGTACCCCCCGGGGTATTTTCAGGAGCCGGAACCAGGCCGCAGAGGCCGAACCCGGGGGCCAGGTACCCGTACGGGTATTGCCGACACGGGGCACGCGACAAGGAGGGGCCCACATGAACCAGGACCAGGAAGCGATCGGCGCGGTGCTCAACCGCCTGCGCAGGGCCCAGGGCCAACTCACCGGCGTCATCGCCATGATCGAGGCCGGACGCGACTGCAAGGACGTCGTGACTCAGCTGTCGGCCGTCTCCCGCGCCCTGGACCGCGCCGGGTTCAAGATCATCGCCAGCGGGATGCGGCAGTGCCTGGACGGAACGGACGACCAGAAGGCCTCGCTGACCGAGGAGGAACTCGAGAAGCTCTTCCTCTCCCTGGCCTGAATCCGGCGCGACCGGCACACCTTCACGCCTGCGGCGGGAGCCGCGGGCGGAGACGGAGAGCAGTACGCCGGTGCCGCACCCGCCTCGCCCCGAGGGCCGGCACGCGGCGCCGGGGGACGAGGCGCCGGGGCCGCCGGGAGACGAGGCGCCGGGGAGACGAGGCGCCGACGACGCCAGACAGCCGAGGCGCACATGCGTCGACTGCCTGCTTCGGATAGATCTCGGACTGTCGATCAGTCGCGCCCGGGGCCGGCACCGCACGGTGACCGGGCGTCAGGAGAACCCGTCCTCCCTGTCCGTCCCCACAGCCAAGGGAAGCCGCATGACTCACACGCTCAGACGCGTCACCGTCACCGCCGCCACCGGACTCGGCCTCTGCCTGACCCTCCTGCCCGCCGGACAGGCACAGGCCCAGGCGCCTACCCGCGTCCCCTGCAACGACATCGCCGCGCTCAAGAGCGCCATCAGGGACGCGAACACCGGCGGCGGCAGCATCGTCCTCGCCCGCAACTGCACCTACTCCCTCACGGCGGCCGACAACACCGACGACGGCCTGCCCGAGATCACCGGCAAGGTGCGCATCACCGGGAACGGCAGCATCGTCCAGCGCGCCCCCAGCGCCACCGGAGCCTTCCGCATCTTCCACGTGACGCCGAACAGCAGCCTCACCCTGAACTCGGTCACCGTCCGCGGCGGCGACGCGTCCGGCACCGGCTTCGGCCAGGCCGGCGGGGGCCTCCTGAACGACCGCGGGCAGCTCGCCCTGAACGACGTGACCGTCAGGAACAACACGTCCGAATTCCTCGGCGGGGGGATCTGGAACAACGTGGGCACCCTCACCCTGCGGAACACCTCGGTCCGCGACAACACCAGCTCCGTCGCCGGAGCCGTGGCCACCAGCGGGACGATGACGATGCGGGGCGGCTCCCTCCGCGACAACACGGCCGGTTCCTGGGGCGGCGGCCTCGCGAACGCGGGGAACACCAAGCTCGACGACGTCTCCGTCGCCGGCAACAACGTCGGTGAGGGCAGGGGCGGCCTCGGGGGCGGCATGATGACCATGAGCATCAGCAGCGGCGGCACGGGAAGCCAGAGCGGACCGCTGCGCCTGAACTCCACCCGGATCAACGGCAACATCGCCGAGAGCTCCGGCGGCGGCATCTTCGTCGGAACCGACGAGCCGACGACCCTGTACAAGAGCGTCGTCACCCGCAACACCGCCAACGGCGGCCCCACCCAGGGCGGCGGCATCAACAACGACGGGCGTGGCTTCGGCGTCATCATCCGTCCGACCGGCGAACCCGAGCGTCAGCAGAGCAAGGCGAGCGGCTCCACCAAACAGGACCTGCCCAAGGTGAAGCTCATCGAGAGCAGCGTCTTCAAGAACCATCCGACCAACTGCGCCCCTCCCGGCAGCGTCCCCGGCTGCAACTCCGTCGGTTCCGCGCCCGCCACGGTCAAGCCCGGCAACAACTGAGGGCGCTCGGGAGCGGCGTGAACGCGATGGACGCGATCCACGCGATCGACGCCGTGAACGCGCTGCGCAGCGGCACTCCGCTGCCGCCGGCCTGATCCCGCGGTTCACCTGCGCGGGCAGGCACACGGAGGGCGGGACCCGGTCGCCGGGTCCCGCCCTCCGCGGGGTTCGTGACCGCGCGTCAGACCGGCCGGCTCATCTGACGGGCCTGATGTCGTCGGCGGGCGGGAGTTTCGAGGCCGGCGGGGTGACCGAAGCGGCCGGGTTGGTGCATCCGGCGACGCTGCCCTCCGGGGCGCAGTTGTCCGGGGCGTTGCGGACGACCTTGCTGACGGTGAGCGTGACCTGCCCGCCTGCTTCGTTGGCGATGCCGCCGCCGGAGGTGATCGCCGTGTTGTGCGTGACCAGGCTGCGCACCAGTGTCGCCGTACTGGCGTTGTTCGAGATGCCCGCGCCTGTGACGGCGATGTTGTCCCGGACCGTGGTCGACTTCAGCCGCAGCGTGGAGCCGTTCGTGTTGCGGACGCCGCCCCCCACGAGAGCCGTGTTGCCCCTGACCGACGCGGACTCCAAGGACGCGGTGCCAAGGATGTTCTCCAGCCCGCCACCGTTGCTCGTGAGCGCCCGGTTGCCGTCCAGGGACCCGCCCTTCATCGTCATCGTGCCGTTGCCGTCGTTGACGATCCCGCCGCCGAACCCGGATGCGGTGTTCCGCGCGACGGCACTCCGGTCGAGGTTGATCTGTCCACCGAGGCTGTAGATGCCCGCGCCCGATGCGGCGCGGTTGTTCTTCACGGCGGCGCGGTTCAGGTTCAGCGTGCCGCCGTCCTCGTTCCTGATTCCGCCGCCGAGACCGCTCGTGAGACGGCCGCCGCTGACCGTGAGCGACTTCAAGGTGAGCTTGCCTCCGTCCGCCACGTGGAAGATGCGGAAGTCCTGCGTCGCGTCCGGGGAGCGCCGGATGGTGGTCTCGCTGCCGGAGACGGTCACGTTGCCGGTGATCTCCGGCAGTCCGTCGTCCCCGTCGTCGGGCGCGGTCAGGGTGTAGGTGCAGTGCGACGCCAGGGTGATGCGGCCGCCGTCGGTGTTGGCCCGGTCGATGGCTGCGACCAGGCCGGCGATGTCGTTGCACCGCACATGGGTCCCCCCGGCCGCATTGGCCGGTGCGATCGGCAGGACCGCGGCGAACAGTCCGGCACCGGCCGCGGCCGTCATGGCACCGGACCGCAGAATGAGCTTCATCGCGCGACTCCCTCGGGGTTGGAGAGTGAAACGGCACATCTCCGGCCCCAGCGGCGCGCGGGGGCCGGGATGACGAGTTGACGTCTCATCCGTAACCGCGGCGGCCACGGCCTCACTTGGCCCGCCGCCGAACGGTCCCGTCGCCGCGAAGCCGCGTGTCACGGGGCCTGCCTCAGCCCTCGCGCCCCCGCCGGTCGAAGACCCCGTGGGTGTCGCGCTGGTAGATGTCGGGGATGTCGTCGGCGTTCTCGTCCACGTTCTCCTCCTCCCACAGCCTGCGGTAGACCCGGTCACGCCGCTTGAGGAGCACCGCGGCCAGAGCCGCGGCGATCAGCGAACCGAGCAGGACCGCGGTCTTCACGTACCGGGCCTGGGCGGGGTCGGGGAAGGCCAGTTCGCCGATCAGCAGGGAGACGGTGAAGCCGATGCCGGAGACCATGGCGAGTGCGAGGACGTCGGCCCACGTCAGGTCGGGGTTCAGCCGTGCGCGGGTGAAGCGTGCCGCGAGGTAGGTGCCGGCGAGGATGCCGACGGTCTTGCCGGCGACCAGGCCCAGCACCACGCCCAGGGGTTCGGGTCGCGTGAAGACCTCTCCCACGTCGGCCAGCGAGACCGCGACCCCGGCGGCGAACAGGGTGAACAGCGGAACCGCGACCCCGGCGGAGAGCGGTCGCAGCAGGTGTTCCGTGCGCTCTCCCGGAGAGGACGGCTCCGCCTTGTGCTCTGATGTCTCCTTGTCGCGCCGGGCGCGAAGGATCAGTCCCATCGCCACACCGGCGACCGTGGCGTGGATGCCGCCGTTGTAGGTCAGCGCCCAGATCGCGATCCCCAGCGGGACGTACCACCACCAGCCGCGGACACGGAAGCGCTGCAGCAGGTAGAAGACCACGAGCCCGGCGCCGGCGCCGAGGAGCGCGGGCGGGTTCAGGTCGCTGGTGAAGAAGACGGCGATGACCAGGATCGCGCCGAGGTCGTCCACGACCGCGAGGGTGAGGAGGAAGGCGCGCAGGGCGGAGGGCAGATGGGTGCTGAGGACGGCGAGCACTGCCAGCGCAAAGGCGATGTCGGTGGCCATCGGCACCGCCCACCCCTCGATGGAGCCGCCCCCGGCCACAGCCGTTGCGATGTAGAAACCGGCGGGCACCACCATGCCGCTCACGGCCGCGACCACCGGCAGCACCGCGGCCGCGGGACTGCGCAGCTCTCCCACCACCAGCTCACGCTTGAGCTCGATGCCGGCGACCAGGAAGAAGAGGGTGAGGAGACCGTCCGCGGTCCAGTGGCCCACGGAGAGGTCCAGCCCCAGGGCGGGGATGCCGAAGTGGAACTCCCGGGCGGCCTCGTAGGCGCCGCTCCACGGGGAGTTCGCCCACACCAGTGCGGCGACCGCGGCGGCCAGCAGCACCAGTCCGCCGATCGTCTCGGTCCGCAGCGCCCGCGTGATCGCGGCGCGTTCGGGCCAGGACAGCAGGCCCAGGAATGTTCGGCGCTGCTTCACGGAGTCAGGGCTCAGGTCAGGGCTCTGCACGAAAGCTCCAGGTCGTCGGCGTTCGGATACTACGGTCCCCAGTCGCCGACCAGACTTCCCGGCTCACCTCGCGCTCCCGGGCGCGTATAGAACACCCTATCGGCACGGCTTTTTCATCCTGTGGGCAGCTATCTCCCCCGAATCACTCCTCGCGATGCTGCCGCGGCGGAATCGGGCCCGTCACGCCTGCGGCGGGACACGCCGTCCCATGAAGCCGTACCCCGCCGAACCGTGGCCAGGCCTGGAACCGTTCACAGAGCTGGGCCGGTGCGGGCGGCTGCGACGAGGTTCGGCGCACCCGGTGAGGGGCCCTGGGCCCGGAGGCGGTCAGGGAGGCTCCGGCCCACGAGGACGGCCGCCCTCGCTGTCCGTGCTCCGCGCCGTCGCGTACGTGCCTCCGCCCCCTCGCTGTCCGCGCCTCCGCGCCCTCGCGTACGTGCCTCCGCGCCCTCGCTGCTGTGCTCGACGTCGGTGCCCTCACTGTCCGTCCCCTGGCTGTCCGTCCCCTCATCGCCCGTGCCTCCCATCCGCACGGTCGGCGGGGACCGGACCGATGGAGGGCCCGGCCGGCCCCGGACAGGGCCCTCCGGCTCTCCCGGGCCGCCCCTTCCCCGATGACACTGGCAGGAGGGGACTGCCCGTTCCTGACCAGGAGGGTTCCGTTCCCAGGGCTCGTTCGAGGGAGGAGGACCCATGGCCGACACCGTCATCGCAGGCCTGGACGGGACAACCGGAAGTGTCGCCGCCTCCGACTGGGCTGCCCGCGAGGCGCAGCGCAGGGGCGCGGAAGTGCGCCTGGTGCACGTACAGGAGCACACCCCCGACTACGACGAACACCGCGGGGTCGTCGGCGGGATCCCACCGGGGACCCTCGAGGAGCTGCGCGCCAGGCACCCGCAGGTGCCGATGGTGCTGGAGGAGGCTCCCGGCCAGCCTGCCGCCGCCCTCGCCGATCTCTCGGAGGACGCCGAGCTCCTGGTACTCGGCTGCCGGAAGCTCCACACCGCGGTGGGCTTCCTTCTGGGCTCCGTGTCACTCGCCACGGTCACGCGGACGATGTGCCCTCTGGTTCTCGTGCGCCCCTCCAGCCCGCCGGAGGAGGAGCACATGCCCGACTCCTCCGGTCTTCCCTCGGCGGCAACCCCGTACCGGGAGATCGTCCTGGGAGTGGCCCCCGAGCCCTGCAGCAGCCAGACGGCCTTCGCCTTCGACGCGGCCAACCGCCGCGGCGCCACGCTGCACGCCGTCCACGGCTGGCGGCCGCTGCCGGTGCCGCCGGACAGCCCCGAAGCTCTCACCCTGGGGGAGACCGAGGCACTGGAGGCCGACGCGGCCCGCCTGCTCGCGGAGCGGCTGGCCCCGTGGCGTGAGAGGTTCCCCGAGGTCGAGGTGAAGGAGGAGACCTCGCTCGGCCCGCCGGGCCGGCTGATCGTGGAGGCCGCTCAAGGGGCGGGGCTGGTCGTTCTCGGGCGCCCCGCCCGGCACAAGCCGTACGGCGCCTACGTGGGACCCGCGACCTACGCGGCACTCCATCACGCTCCCTGTCCCGTGGCGGTCGTGCCTGAGGGCTGAGCCGCTGCCGGAAGGCTGAGCCGCTGTCTCCCGGGGGACCGCGCCCGCTGCTCCTGGCGGGTTGCCGGCCTTCGCCCGTCTGCGGGCCGCGGTCCTCCGGGTCTCCCCACCCGCTCAAGGCCTTCCGCGGCGGGCCGCGGCGGCTTCCGCCGGAGCCGCCGCGGCTCTCGCCGGCCATCCCGGGGACATACGGGCCGGTCAGCGGGACACCCGGCCGATGGGCCCCGTCCGTCCGGTCGGGGCCGGGCTGCCGTCCGGAGGATCGCCATGGACGCCTGGACGTGGCTGTATGAGGGCTACGAGCAGGACCAGGAAAAGCTGCGTGAGGCGCTGTGCACCCTGGGGAACGGCCGCTTCGCCACTCGAGGAGCCGCTGTCGAGCTGCCGGCCGGCGGCGCGCACTACCCGGGCACCTACGCGGCCGGCTGTTCCAACCGCCTCGTCTCCGACGTCTCCGGGCACGAGGTGGAGAACGAGGACATGGTCAATCTCCCGAACTGGCTCCTCCTGCGCTACCGCCTCCACCCCGCAGGCGACGAGCGCGGTGACTGGCTCTCACCCCGCTCGCCCGAGATGGTGGCGCACCACCGCCGGCTGGACATCCGGCACGGCGAACTCACCCGCTACACCGCCTACCGCGATGCCGACGGGCGCGAGCTGGAAGTCGAGGAGACCCGCATCGTGAGCATGGCCGATCCCCAACTGGCGGCTCTGCGGATCGTCTTCACCGCGCGCGGCTGGTCGGGCGCCATCGACATCGAGTCGTGCCTCGACGGCGACGTGCGCAACGACGGGGTGGCCCGCTACCGCGACCTCGCCGACCGGCACCTGTGCGACTGGGACACCGGGACCACGGAGCCGCAGGTCACCTGGCTCCGCTGCCGGACGACCAGCTCCGGCATCGACATCGCCCTCGCCGCACGCACCACCGTCGCCGCGCCTGCCGGGGGCCCCGAGCAGGCGGCACCTTCGTTCACTCCCCGCAGGGCGGCCGACCGAAGGAGCGTGCCGATCGCGGAGAGCTTGCCGGTGACGGTCGAGAAGACCGTCGCGCTGCACACCTCACGTGACAACGCGATCAGCGACCCGCTGCACGCCTCGGTCCTGGCGGCCCGCAGGGCCCCGGTGTTCAGGCACCTGCGCGCGGCGCACCGCACGGCCTGGCGCAGATTGTGGACCGACACACGGATGGAGGTGGCGGGGGAGGCCGGACGCATCCTGCGCCTGCACCAGTTCCACCTGTTGCAGACCCTCTCTCCGCACACCGCCTCCCTGGATGTGGGTGCGCCGGCACGGGGACTTCACGGTGAGGCCTACAGAGGGCACGTCTTCTGGGACGAGCTGTTCATCCTGCCCTACTCCACCCTGCACGTTCCGGACGTGTGCCGGGCCCTGCTCGACTACCGCCACCGCCGCCTGCCGCAAGCGTGCCGCGCCGCTCGCGACGCGGGGTACGAAGGCGCGATGTACCCGTGGCAGAGCGGCAGCGACGGACGCGAGGAAACGCAGACGCTGCACCTCAACCCCCGCTCCGGCAGGTGGCTCCCGGACCGCTCCCACCTTCAGCGTCACGTCGGCTCCGCCGTCGCCTACAACATCTGGCACTACGCGCAGGCCACCGGCGACCTCGAATACCTCTACACCAAGGGCGCGGAGATGCTGCTGCTGGTCGCCCGCTTCTGGAGCAGCCTGGCCCGGTGGGACGACGCGGCGGGGCGTTACCGCATCACGGGCGTGGTGGGGCCCGACGAGTACCACGACGCCTATCCCGGGGCAGACGAGCCGGGCCTCGCGGACAACGCCTACACCAACGTCGGCGCCGCCTGGGTCCTGGCGCGCGCCCTGGAACTGGTCTCGACGCTTCCCGACCACCGCCGGGGGGAGCTCGTCGAGCAGCTGAGACTTGCGCCCGAGGAACTGGAGCGCTGGGAGGACGTCTCGCGCCGGCTGAGGGTCCCGTACCACGCCGGTGTCATCAGCCAGTTCGACGGCTACGGGGACCTCGCCGAACTCGACTGGGAGCGCTACGAGGCCGTCTACGGAAACGGAATGAGACGCCTGGACCGGGTGCTGGAGGCCGAGGGCGACAGCGTCAACCGCTACCGCGCCTCCAAGCAGGCCGACGTCCTCATGCTCGGCTACCTCTTCCCGCCGGCCGAACTCAAGGCCCTGTTCGACCGGCTCGGCTGCCCGCTGGACGACGCGCTCTGGGAGCGGACCTGCGACTACTACCTCCGCCGCACCAGCCACGGGTCGACCCTCAGCAGCCTCGTCCACGCCTGGGTGCTGGCGCGGGAACACCGGGCGGACGCCTGGCAGCACTGCCGGGAGGCGCTGCTGTCCGATGTCGCCGACCTCCAGGGAGGCACCACTGGTGAGGGCATCCACCTGGGCGCCATGGCGGGCACCCTCGACCTGGTCCAGCGCGGACTGACGGGCCTCAGGGTGCATGCCGGGGCCCTGCACCTGGACCCGGCGCCGCTGCCGCAGTTGTCGAAGTTCAGCTGCACCGTTCACTGCCTCGGCCACTGGGGGGTCGAGATCAAGGTGCGCAAGGACCGGCTGCACGTGGCGGTACCGGCCTCGGCGGCCGACCCGTTGCGTGTGGAGGCGGGCGGACGCATGCACACCATTCCGCCCGGCCGTGCGCGGTGGATGGAACTCCGGCCGGGGTGAGAGCGGCCTTCGCGGCAGGAGGCGCGGTGGTGCCGCGCGTTCACCCTGTGCCGGCGCCCGGGTCCGTGCCGGCACACAGGTCCGTGCCGGCCCCGTCCTCGCCTGCCCCGCTCTCCTCGCGCTCCCCGCTCTCCTCGCGCTCCCCGCTCTCCTCGCGCTCCCCGCTGTTCTCGCTCTCCTCGCTCTCCTCGCGTTCGACGTGCAGCCGCAGGAAGTGCGCGGAACACGAGATGCACGGGTCGTGGTTGCGGACCGCGCGCTCGCCCACGGCGGCCAGTTCCGCGTCGGTGGCGGGGCCGGAGCCCAGGCGTTCCTGGAGCGCGCGGCGGACGTCCTCTTCGATGGCTCCCTGGTTCTGCGCGGTCGGCGGCACCAGCACGGCGTCGGTGACGGAGCCGGCCGCGTCCAGCGTGTACCGGTGGTAGAGCAGCCCCCGCGGTGCTTCCGTCGCTCCGTGTCCGGTGCCGGCACGGGCGGGGACGTCGACGTGGGGCGACGGCGGCGGCTCGTAGCCGTCGATGATGCGCAGCGCCTCCTCCACCGCGTAAAGGACCTCGATCGCCCGTACGACGATGCTGCGGAAGGGGTTGCCGCACACCTCGCCCTCAGCGGGGTCGCCGAGCCCCGACTCCCGTGCCAGGCCGCGCAGTTCAGGCGGGAGCCACCGGCCGCTGACGGCGAACCGGGCGAGCGACCCGGTCAGATGGCGGCGGCCGTCCAGCCGGGAGTGCAGTGCCGTGGAGTGGGCCACCTGGTACTCGACCACGTGCTCGCTGAACGAATGGAGCGGGAACGTGCGGTAAGACGCCTGTTCCGGCGCCGAGTCGGAGGCTGCGGACGTCGAAGCTGCGGACGTCGAAGCTGCGGAGGCGGCCACCACGGCCGGGGTGCCGGAATCGATCGCGTAGGTGCCGGGTTCCGCGAGGGCGAGGAAGTCGGCATCGACGGCCGCATCGGGGAAGTCGAAGCCTGCGACCCAGCGCACCGTCGCCTCCGCGTCGTCCCGTGCCCGGACCAGCATCTCCCGCAGGGGCCGCAGTTCGGTGCGTGCCGGCACCCGGTGGAAGCCTCCGAGGCGTGCGTTGACCGGGTGGATGGAGCGCCCGCCCAGCTGCTCCACGACGGCGTTGCCGGCCTGCTTCAGGCGCAGGCCGCGCTCGACTTCCGTCCGGGCGAGGCCGGCGAGGCCGATCACGTCCGCACAGCCCAGGAAGTCCGGGGCGTGCAGCATGTAGACGTGCATGGTCTGGCTCTCGATCCACTCGCCGCAGTACAGGAGCCGGCGAAGGGCCGCCAGTTGCCCGCCGACGACGGCACCGCAGGCGTCCTCCATGGCCCGGCAGGCGCTCATCTGGTACGCGACCGGGCAGATCCCGCAGATGCGTGAGGTGATGTCGGGCGGTTCGGTGAAGGAGCGGCCCCGCAGGAACGCCTCGAAGTAGCGCGGCGGTTCGTAGATCGCCAGCAGGCTCTCGACGACCTGATCGCCGCGCAGCCGCAGCCTCAGCGCGCCCTGACCCTCGACCCGGGTGAGGCCGCCCAGGCGCAGCTCTCTCGTGGTTGCCGTGCTCACCCGAGTTCCTCCTTCCTGGAGGCGGCGTCGAACTCCGGCGCCGCGGTGTTGAAGGTCCGCAGCAGCCGCACGACGTCGAGGGTGTCCATGCCGTCGCGGCGCAACAGCGGTACGAACGCGGGGAAGTTGGTCGAATCGGAAGGGCCGAAGCAGCCGTAGCAGCCCCTCCCGTAGGCGGGGCACAGGGCACCGCACCCGGCGTGGGTGACCGGCCCCATGCAGGGGACGCCGCGGGCGACCGTCACGCAGGGCGTGCCGCGCCGCTTGCACTCGAAGCAGACGCTGTGAGCCGGCACGTCCGGTGTGCGTCCGTCCAGGAAGGCGGTGACGACTTCGAGGAGTTGACCGCGGTCGATGGGGCAGCCCCGCAGTTCGAAGTCGACCGGCACGTGGGCGCTGACGGGGGTGGACGTGGCGAGGGAGTCGATGTAGTCGCCGCGGGCGTAGACGAGAGCGCGGAACTCGGCCACGTCCGCGTAGTTGCGCAGCGCCTGGATGCCGCCGGCCGTCGCGCACGCCCCCAGGGTCACCAGGTGGCGGGAGACCTCCCGTACGTGCCGCACGCGTTGCGCGTCCTCGGGCGTGGTGATGGAGCCGTCGACCAGCGCGAGGTCGTACACGCCGTGGTCGGGCGCGGTGACCGCCTCCTCGAAGTACGCGACGTCGATGCGCTCGGCCAGCGCGAGCAGTTCGTCCTCGCAGTTGAGCAGCGTCAGCTGACAGCCGTCGCAGGAGGCGAACTTGAAGACCGCCAGGCGGGGCCGGCGGCGCCCGCTCCTCTCGTCATCCGTGCTCATCTCACAACTCCCTTACGGCGAGGAGCGGTTCGGCGACGTTCCAGGGCACCACGGGCCCGTCCCGGCACAGCAGGAGAGGACCGAGCTGGCAGTGGCCGCAGTGTCCGGTGCCGCACTGCATGGTGCGCTCCAGCGAAAGCTGGATCCGCTCCGGCGGCAGCCCGCGCCGCCGCAGATCGCGCGCTGTCGCGCGCATCATCACCTCGGGCCCGCACACGAACGCCGCCGCCCGGCCCGGGTCGAAGCCGGTCCGGCCGATGAGCCCGGTCACCACGCCCACGTCGCCGCGCCAGGTCTCGTCGGGCCGGTCCACCGTGACCAGGACCGTGGCCCCCGCGGTGCGCCACGTCTCGAACTCCCCGCCGTAGAACAGGTCGCCGGGGGAGCGCGCCCCGATCACGACGTTCACCCTGCCGAACCCCTCCGGAGCGGCGAGCACCGAGGTGATCACGGGACGCAAGGGGGCGAGGCCGAGGCCTCCCGCGACGATCAGCAGGTCCCGTCCGGCCGCCGCGGACAGGTCCCAGCCGGCTCCGTAAGGGCCTTGCACGCCGACCACGGTGCCGGTCGAGAGGGTCTCCAGGCGGGCGGAGACGGCGCCGGCTGAGCGGACGGTGTGCGACAGCCGGTCCCCTTCGAGGCGGGAGACGGACAACGGGACGTCCCCCACGCCGAAGCCGTGGACCATGGCGAACTGGCCGGGAGCGAACGGCGGAAGCGCCGAGCGCACCGGGTCCAGCACGATCGTCGACGTGTCCGCCGTCTCCTCCTTGCGCATCACCACCCGGTAAGGGGACGGCGGCCGGGCGGCGACGGCACCGGGCGGAGGGACCGTCACCGGGCCGCTCCGCGCGGGGCGGACGCCTGCTCCGGCCCGTTCCCGTACAGGTCCATCAGCCGGGTGCGGGCGGCGCGCAGGCGCTCGCCGATGACCTGTTCGGCGATGGTGCGGAAGAGCGCCAGTCCGGCGGCCGGCGAGTCCTCCATCGCGTCGCGCACCAGCCCAGCGTCGAACTCCCACGCGTGGACCTCGGTGCGGGTGCGGGCTCCCAGGTGCCACCGGTAGGGCTCGAAGAGCCATGACCAGCCGAGCAGTTCACCGTCCGCAACGGTCTCGACGACGACGGGGCCGCGGCCGGGGACGTGCACGTCGAGCGCCACCAGACCGCTGCGCAGGAGCCAGAAGCGGTCCGCGGCGCCTCCCTCGTCGAACATCCTGGTCCCGGCGGGGAAGCTGGTCTCGTGCGCGAACCCGAGCAGCCAGCCCCGGTGGATTCCGGGCAGGGTGTCGAGGAAACCGCGCGGGGCAGCGCTCACGCCGGCCCCTCCGCCGGGGCCGTGGGATCCGCCGGGGCCGCCGCAGCCGCCGAGCGTTCCGCGTGCAGGGCGTGCACTTCTTCCGTGATGTCGATTCCCGTCGGGCACCACACGATGCACCTGCCGCAGCCCACGCATCCCGTGCTGTCGAACTGGTCGTGCCAGGTGCCGACCTTGTGCGTCAGCCACTGCCGGTACCGGCTGAGCGGCGTCGCCCGGACAGGCCCCGAGGTCAGGTGCGTGAACTCCACGTCGAAGCACGACTCCCAGTGCCGCCAGCGCTCCTCGTGGGCGCCCGTCAGATCCGTGACGTCCTCGACGCTCGTGCAGAAGCAGGTGGGGCAGGCCATCGTGCAGTTGCCGCAGGTCAGGCAGCGTGCGGTGACGTCGTTCCAGCGTTCGGCGTGCAACGTGTCCCGCATCAGGTCCCGCAGGTTCACCGGCGGCATGCTGCGTCCCATGCGTCCCGCCGCCGCCTCGACCAGTCCCCTGGCCGTTTCCGCCGTCCGTTCGTCGGCCGGCGCACGCGGGAGACGGGCCAGGACCGTCGCTCCTTCGTCGCTGCCCGCCCGTACCAGGAACCGGTGGCTGTCCTGCTCGACGATCTCGGTGAGCGCCAGGTCGTAGCCGGGCCCGGCAGCCGGTCCCGACCCCATGGACACGCAGAAGCAGGTGGCTCCCGGTTCCGTGCACTCCGCCACGACGAGGAACGCCCGCCGGCGGCGTGCCGCGTACCGGGTGTCGGTGTGCGGACCGCCGCCGAGCACCCGGTCCTGGATCGCGATCGCCCGCAGGTCGCAGGGTCGTACGCCGATGAAGGCGTACGAAGGCACGGCACTGTCCTCCTCGTTGAACACCAGGTCGCCGTCGTCCGTGAGGTCGGTGGTCCACTGACGCTCGCGCTGCGGATGCAGGTACGTCTTCCAGGACTGGGGGCCGGCGCTGTGCGCGAAGGCGGCCCCGTCGGAGCGGGGCCGAAGCCGGTAGCGCCCCGCCTCCAGCTCCACTCCCCATCCGTACGGCAGCTCGCGGCCGCTGCCGATCTCGTCCAGGACGATGGCGTGGTCGCGCACGGTCGGCCCGACGACGGTCCGTCCGTCCTGTGCGAGCAGGGCGATGAGCGCGTCGATCCCGTCCTTGTCGAGCACCGCGCTCTGCCGGGAGTCCTCCGTCATCGCTCACCTTCCCTCGCGGAACCGGGACGGCAAGTATCGGAAGTGCGGGCGACGGCCTGACGTACCGACAGCGGGGGTGAAGCCAGACGGGTCCCTGCCGTCACTCTGTACGGTGGCCTCGCGCGGGAGCGGACGGCCGGGCGCGTGCGGCTCGGTAGGAACCCGTGATGAATCCCCTCCGCGCCCCCGCACGCACCGTCGTCATCGGCATCGGCAACGTCCACCGACGGGACGACGGGGCGGGCCCGCGCGTCGTCATCCGCCTCGCGGCCGGGCAAGGAGTGCCGGCCGGCGTCGCACTCCACGTCAGCGACGGGGAACCGGGGCGCCTGGTGGCCCTGTGGAAGGACGCCGAAGCCGCCGTCGTCGTCGACGCCGCCCGCGTCCGGCCGGGACAGCCGGGGACGGTCCACCGCCTCGAAGCCGCCGACATCGGGCTGCTGCCCGCCTCGGAAGCCGGAACGCACGGGCTGGGCCTGGGGGAAGCGGTGCGTCTCGCCCGCACGCTGGGCAGTCTGCCGCCGCGCCTGCTCGTCTACGCCGTGGAGACCGCCGACACGGGCTTCGGCACCGGACTGACCACCCGCGTCGAGGCGGCGGTCGAGACCCTCGCCCGGCTCATCCGGCGGCAGCTGCCCGGCCACGGCGGCCCGGCCGCAGGGGCTCCGGCGCCGGACGGCTGCGGGTGGCCGGCGGACCGGTGATCCGTCGGCTCGGCTGCCCGGTCACGGAGCCGGTCCGCTGCCCTGGGGGCCGTACAGGTCCAGGAGCCGCTTGCGGGCCGACTGGAGGCGGCGTCCGATGATCTCGGCGACGCAGTGGTTCAGCGCCCTTCCGAACGCGGGGTCCTCGTCGCACAGCTCCCGCACGGGCCGCGCATCGAACTCCAGCGCCCCCACAGCGGTGACGGCTGCCGCCCCCAAGTGCCAGGTGTACGGCGGGAACAGCCACGACCACCCGATGAGGTCCTCGGAGTGCAGCGTCTCCAGCGTCGCGGCCTGACGGCCCGGCACGTGCATGTCGAGGAGGACGGTGCCGGAGCGGATGATCCAGAAGCGGTCCGCGGGGTGGCCCTCCTCGAAGATGCGCGTGCCCCTGGGAAAGTGCACCTCGCGGAAGTGCTCCATCATCCGGTCGTAGCCCGGGGAGGGGAGCGCGTCCAGCAGCCGGGGCCTCGACGCCGTCGTCACGGCGCCGCCCCGGGGGCGGCGCCGCCCGTCCCGCCCGGTCCACTCGGGACGTGCTCCCGCGCCGCCGGGACCCGTCTCCCGGCAGCCCTCGCGGCGGCTCTCACGGCAGCACCGCCGCACCGGGCGCCGTCTCGGACCGGCCCGTCAGCCGGCTGCGTACCTTGACCACGCCGTCCACGCTCTGGCACAGACGCTCCACGACCGGGACGAGGTGGACGGGAGCGACCTCCCCGCTCAGCGTCACGCAGCCGTTTTGCACCTCGACGGCGAGCTGCCTGGCGGCGAGGCCGAGCGTCCGCTCCAGGACGTCGCGCACGATCTCCTCGCGGATGGCGTCGTCCCGGCGCAGGAAGACGCGCAGCAGGTCCGAGCGGCTCAGAATTCCGACGAGACGGTCCGCCTCGTTGACGACGGGCAGCCTCTTGACCTGCCGGTCCGCCATCAGGCGTGCCGCTTCCACGACGTTCCACTCGGGACGGGCGACCACGGGAGGACTCGTCATCAGCTCATCAGCTCTGGCGGCCTCGCCGGGAGGGCGGCTGCCGGGCCGGGGCTCGCGTGCGGGCATCAGCCCGGAGGGGTCGGGCTGCCCCGCCTGCTTCCCCAG
This sequence comes from Streptomyces sp. CNZ301, assembly GCF_004217425.1. NCBI lineage: Bacteria > Bacillati > Actinomycetota > Actinomycetes > Kitasatosporales > Streptomycetaceae > Streptomyces > Streptomyces sp. CNZ301. The sequence goes on along the minus strand of NZ_SHLG01000001.1, from coordinate 4,412,942 downwards.
CAGGTCGGCCTCGGAGACGACACCGACGGGATGTTCGTCGTCGTCGACCACGGGAAGCGCCGTGATGTCGTACTCGGCCAGGATCTCGGCGATCTTCTTGAACCCGGTGTCGCGGTGAACGCGCACCACCGCGCGGGTCATCAGATCGTGGACGGTCCGGTGCTGCATCAGCCGTCTCCCTCGCGTCGGGCCCGGGAGCGATGCTCGCTCCCTCCCACCATCGGCCGCATGCGGTGAGCCCGCCACAGGGTTCCCTGCGCGGGCAGGCGACCCGTGGCCTCCGGTTCCGGGGCGGGGCGTGCGGAAGCGGCGGCTCCGGGCTCGCTCCCGGACGGCTCCCACGCCCACCGCACCCTTCGGCCGAACGGATGAGCCGCGCCGCGGCCACGCTCGCCCCCCACGTCCTCCCTCCCGGCTCGCGCGCCACCGCACCCGCCCGTGTACTGGTACGGGACCAGTCGCACACACGGGCAGGGAGAGGGGAAGCCGATGACCTACGCTGCCCCGCGCATGGCGGAGACGTACGCCTTGCTGACCGACGGCAGAACCGTGCAGATCCGGCCCGCGCGGCCCTCCGACCGCGGCCAGGTCGAGGCGCTGTACGAGGGCATGTCGCAGCAGGACCAGAAACGGCGGTTCTTCGGCGCGGGAGCGGGCCTGCGCGAGCGGGAGATCGACCGGGTCTTCGGCCCGGGCCGTTCGGACCTGCTGGTGCTCCTCGCCCTCCACGGTTCGCAGCTCATCGGCACGGCCGAGTACGAGAAGCTCCTCGAGGAGCCGGCGGCAGCGGAGATCGCCCTCGCCGTCGCCGACGAGTTCCAGCACTGCGGCGTCGGCACCCTGCTGCTGGAGCACCTGGCGCACGCCGCGCGCGCCGAGCACATCACCACGTTCACCGCCGACGCACTGGCCGAGAACCGGGCCGTCCTGGACGTCTTCGAGAACCTGGGCCTGCGCTACGAGCGCACCTTCGAGAACGGCGAAGTGCGCTGCCGCGTCGACCTGACGCCGCACGAGCGCTTCCTGGCCGCCGTCGACGCCCGGGGCAGCACTGCCGACGTCGCCAGCATGCGCCCGCTGCTTCGGCCCCGCTCCGTGGCGGTCATCGGGGCGGGCCGCTCCCCGAGGTCGGTGGGCCGCGCCGTGCTCCGGAACCTGCGCCGCTCCGGTTTCACGGGCGCTGTGCACGGGGTCAATCCGCACGCCGCCTCGATCGAGGGCTTCGCCTGCCGCCCCACCGTCTCGGGGCTGCCCCATCCCCCCGACCTGGCGGTGATCGCCGTACCCGCGAACGCCGTCCCGGAGGTGGCGGACCAGTGCGGCCGCTTCGGCGTACGGGCCCTGACCGTACTGACGGCCGGGCTGGACGAGGCGATGGGCGGTGCCCTGCTCGACATCTGCCGCCACTACGGCATGCGGCTCGTGGGGCCCAACTGCCTGGGCATCGCCAACACCGAGGACGGCATCCGCCTGGACGCCACCTTCGCGGCCGATCTTCCCGAGGCGGGCACCGCAGGGGTGGCCGTGCAGTCCGGCGGGGTCGGCATCGCGCTGCTCAGCGACCTCGCCCGGCTGGGCATCGGCGTCTCCAGCTTCGTGTCGCTGGGCGACAAGTACGACGTGAGCGGCAACGACCTCCTGCAATGGTGGGAAGCCGACGAACGCACGAGAGTGGCCCTGCTGCACCTGGAGTCCTTCGGCAACCCCCGCGCCTTCTCCCGTACGGCCCGGCGCGTCACCCGGCTCATGCCCGTACTCACCGTGGACGCGGGCCGCTCGGACGCCGGCCGCCGCGCCGCGGCCGGGCACACGGCCGCCGCGGCGACCCCGACCATGACGCGGCAGGCCCTCTTCCACCAGGCCGGAGTGACCGCGGCCCTCTCGCTGGGGGACCTGATGGCGACGGCGGCGCTCATGCACAGCCAGCCGCTGCCGACCGGCACCTCCGTCGCCGTGGTCTCCAACGCGGGTGGCACGGGCGTGCTGGCCGCCGACGCCTGCGACGAGGCGGGGCTGACCCTGCCGGAGCTGCCCGACGACCTCGCCACGGAGCTCCGCACCCGGCTGCCGGAGGCGGCACGTGTGGCCAACCCGCTCGACACGACCGCCGCCGTCGGCCGGGCCGCACTCGCGGAATGCGTGGAACTGCTGAGCACCCGGGCTCCTGTGGACGCGGTGCTCGTCGTTCTCGTCCCGACCGCGACCGCGGCGGCCGGCGGGGACGACCTGGTGCGGGCGACGGCCTCGTCCGAAGCTCCGGGAGGTGCCCGCACCCTGGTGACGGTCCTCCCCGACCAGAGCGAGCGCGTACGCCTGGTGCGGACGCCCGGAGGCGCCGGACCCGCCGCGGTCCCCGCCTACGCCGACCCGCAGGACGCGGCCCGCGCCCTGGCGCACGCCGCCGCGAGGTCACGATGGCTGGCGCATCCGCCCGGCCACGTGCCGGACCTGAGCGGCCGAGTGGACACCGACCGGGCTCGCGCGTTCGTACGGACGGCTCTCTCCGAGCACCCCGAGGGCACCTGGCTCGACCCGGACCAATGCGGGCACCTGCTCGATCTCTACGGCATCCCCCGCGTTCCGCAGTCCGTGGTCCGCGACCGGGCCGGAGCCGTCCGCGAGGCGGAACGGCTGGCACCCGGCGGCGGACGTCTCGCACTCAAGGCGTACGGACCCGACCTGCTGCACAAAAGCGCTCACGGTGCGGTCGTCCTCGACCTCGAAGGCCCCGACGCCGTGAGCGGCGCGTTCCGCGACCTCCGGGACCGGCTGGGGGAGCGGATGACCGGTGCGATCGTCCAGCCCATGGCCGGGCGAGGAGTGGAACTGATCGCTGGCGTCGTACAGGACGAAGTCTTCGGGCCGCTGGTGCTCTTCGGACTCGGCGGCACAGCCACGGACGTCCTGGCCGACCACGCCGCCCGTCTGGCGCCGCTCACCGACCGGGACGTGCACGAACTGGTCGCCGCACCGCTGTGCGCCCCGATCCTCCAGGGCCGGGACCGGGGCCCGGGCCCCGGCGAGCCCGTGGACCTGCCGGCTCTCGAGGACCTGCTGCTGCGGGTGTCGAAGATGGCGGACGACCTGCCCGAACTGGCCGAGGCCGACCTCAATCCGGTCGTGGCCCGCCCCGACGGTGTCACCGCCCTCGACTTCCGCATCCGCCTCGCCCACCCGCTCCCTACCCGCCCCGGACGCGGCACAGGCCCCCACGCCTACCCGCGACGGCTGCGCTGAGCGGCGACGCCGCCGGCGGGGCTCCGCGTCCGGCGGCGCGGCTCCGACGAGGGTGAGTCTCCGACGACGATGCACAGCAGGGCACAGCCCGGAGGCCGGAACGCCGGAACGCCGGACCGGGCAGGGAACCCGGAGGGCAACCAGCCGGTGGACAACCGGAGAGCGACCAGCCGCAGAGCGACCAGCCAGAGAACAAGCCGGCGGAGAACAAGCAGCCGGAGAACAAGCCGGAGAACAACCAGCCGCAGAGCGGTCAGGCGTGAGGCACGACCGCGACAGAGCACGGAGCGTTGTGCAGCACAGCATGGCTGGTCAGCCCGAGTTCGAGGCCGACCCTTCCATGCCGCCCGCGGGCCCCCACCACCAGCAGGCCCGCCTGAGCGGCCTCCCGCACGAGTACGTACTGAGGGGGCCCCTCGGTGGATACCTGACGCACGGTCACCTTCGGATGCTTGGCCATCTCGTCATGGAGCAGGTCCTGGACGAGTTTGTCGGCCTCGCGGGCGATCGCTTCGCCGCTGGGGCTCTCGGGTGCCACGTCGTTGGGGAGCCGCCAGGCGTGAACGGCCACGAGGTCGCAGCCGCGTGCCGCCGCCTCCCTGAAGGCGAAGGCCGTCGCCGGGGAACCGACCGTGTGGTCCACACCCAGCACCACCGGCCGCCGTTCCTCGGGGAGGCCGGACTCCGAAGGGCGGACGACGACCGTGGGGCAGGTTGCCCGACCGGCGACGCCGAGGCTCACGGAACCGAGGAGGATGCCCGTCAGGGCTCCGTGCCCGCGGGTCCCGACGACCACTGCGTAGGCCGAGCGGCCCTCCTCGACCAGGGCGTCGACCGCGTCCATCAGCCGTGTCTCGCCGGTCACCTTGAGGTCCGGCCGGCCCTGTGCGGCGCGGTGCTCGGCCGTGGCGACGATGTTCTCGGCCATGACGCGGGCAGAGGGGCGGTCGAGGCCGATGTTGGCGAAGTTCTCGTACCGCTCCCAGCGGGTGGCGTGCACGACGTGCAGTGCACAGCCGTGGCGGACCGCTTCGTCCGCCGCCCGGTCCAGGGCGAGCCAACTCGGGTCCGAGCCGTCCACACCGACCACAACGCGCTGCTCCACCCGTCCTCATCCTCTCGGTCGTGGTTGCGGGCCGCGGCGGCCACTCGCGCGTGACCGGAAGCTTGCAGTTCCAGGAGAGCACTGACGTCGTTGCTTCGCCATGCGAGCCGGTGGTGCCGGAGCGGCAGGAGGGGACCGGCGGAACCGACGGACTTGACGGAATTGACGGGCCGAGGGACCGGCGGGCCAGGGCCCCTCAGAGGCGGGGGGTCTCCTGCTTCACGACCGCGACAGGGCACGGCGCGTGGCGCAGCAGGGCCTGGCTGACGGAGCCGAGCAGCATTCCGGCGAACCCGCCCCTCCCCCGGGCACCCACCACCAGCAGCCGCGCGTCCTCGGCGGCGCTCATGAGTTCCTGACGGGTGCGGCCGCGCAGTGTCCGGTGCTCCACCCGCACGTCCGGATACTTCTCGCCCGTCCCGGCCAGCGCTTCGGCCAGCAGCGCCTCCTCCTCTTCCTTCAGCTCGCCCGGCTTCTTCGCGTACGCCGGCGACTTGTCGCGCGGAGGCGTAGGCGGCACGGACCATTCCGACCAGACGTGTACGGCGCGGAGGTCCGCTCCCGCGAGAGAGGCTTCGGTGAACGCGAACGCGATCGCCGAAGAGTTCGCCGGCGAGCCGTCCACACCGACCACCACGGGGCCCGAGGGATTCGATGTACCGCGCAGCACCATGACCGGGCAGTGCGCGTGGGCGGTGAGGTGCGACGCGACGGACCCCAGCAGCACCCCGGTGAACTCCCCCAGCCCCCTGTGCCCGACGACGATCATCGAAGCGGAGGGCGACAGCTCGACCAGCATGCGAACTGCTTCCCCGGCCGGAGCGGAGCTGCTGATCCGGACATCGGGCGCGGCGGCACGGGCACGCGACTCGGCCTCTGCCAGGTGCCTCTCCGCCCCTTCGTGCATCGCGTCACGTACCGCTTCGTACGTTCTGAGGCCCGCGCCGGCCGGGAGAGTCACCATCGTCACGGCGGTCACGATGTGCAGACCGACCCCGTGCAGGGCCGCCTCCCGAGCGGCCTGTTCCACGGCGGAGTAACTCGAGGCGGAGCCGTCGACGCCGACGACCACAGCGTTGCTCGGTTCCACCGCGGCTCCTCTCGGGTCCTGGGCGTCCGGCGACCGGCGGTTTCGCGTCGCCCGTGCGACGTTGCTGCTGACCGGAGCAGTCCGTGCGCCGTGCACTGCCCCGCTGTGCACTGGGCACCCGGGCGCTGCGAACTGCTCGCCGTGCAAGCCGCGGCAACCGGTCTGCTGTCCACGGTGTGGTTCGCCACGAGGGTGCGCAACCGCAGCACGACCGTCCCCGGACCCGCGGTGCCGCGTTGCCCGGTGAGAATCGCGGGAGCCCTGGGGTCGCAACGGCTCGGGCCGAGGCGGCCCTCACCCGCCTCGGCCCCGCTCAGGCCGTGCCCAGCCCGCAGCCGGCCCGTACTCAGGCAATACCCGCCCGCTCGTCGGCGAGCGGCCCGCTCGCCGACGGCTCACAGTGGCGTCGCGGCGTGCAGGACGGAGACGAGCGCGACCGTCGCGTTGGCCGAGGAGAGGGCGGACGCGGTGGTGCCTGCGGCGGCCGTCCACAGGGCCAGGCCCGCCGCGGTGCAGGCGGGGGGCCAGTTGCGGGCGTCGGGCGCGGGGTCGAGCAGGGCCTGCACGCGACGCGGCACGGGCCCGGGCGCGGCGAAGCCGGCGAAGGACTGCGTGGGCGCGGGGCGCGAGACCAGTGCGGCCTTTCCGACGGTCCGGGCCATCAGCCGGCGGTCTCCGACCGTGTGCGCGGCGGCCTCGTCGGCCCAGCGTTCGGCGCTGAAGGCGATGGCCGTCCTGAGCGGACGCAGGAACGGGTTGGCCCGGGCGGCCAGTTGGGCCGCCAGCAGGAAGCGGTGGTGGTGCGCCGTCAGGTGGGTGCGTTCATGGGCGAAGAGGGCTTCGCGCTCCTGGGCGTCGAGGCACGCCAGCATCGCCGTGGAAACGACGATGCGGCCCTGCTCACGGCCGGGGAGGGCGTAGGCGTAGGCGGTCTCGTCGGGCAGTACGGCGACCTGCGACGACGGCAGTCCGCGAAGGGCCTGCTCGGCCTGGCACCGCAGCCGGGAGTGACGCCACAGCGTCCGCGCGCATGCCACTGCCACCGCGACGAGAGCGGGAATGGCCACCTTGCCGGCCACCTCGTCGTAGGGGACCGCCTCCCGGACCTCCGGGTCGGACCAGCCGTCGGGGAGGGGGTTTCCCGGAAGCTGGGCCGTGCCGACCACCATGATCAGCCCCAGGCAGAGCGTGCTGCAAACGGCGAGAACGACGCCGACCGCGGTCAGCAGACGGGCCGCAGTGCGCGGATGGAGACGTCGCTGGGCGAGCCCGGCGATGGGCCAGGCCGTCAAAGGCAGGACGAGTGGCAGAAAGACGAAGACGCCCATCGCTCTAGTCCTCTGCCTCCTTCTCGGCTTCCCCGGCCTCCCCGGCTTCTCCCAGCAGGTCGCGGAGCAGCCGTTCGTCCCCGGGGGGAAGGGCCGTCACGAAACTGGTGAGGACCGCCTCCCGGTCCGCCTCGCTGTCGAGGACCCGCTGCATCCGCAGCGCGGCCAGACCGGCCGCGTCGACCGCGGGCTGCCAGTCGAAGGAGCGACCCGACCGCTCACGGGTCACCGCCCCCTTGGCGAGGAGCCGGGACAGGATGGTCACGACGGTGGTGTAGGCGAGGCCGCCGTCCAGCCGCTCCTGCACCCAGGCCGCGCTGACGGGCCCGGGAGCGCTGTGCAGCACGGTGAGGACCTGGGCTTCCAGTTCGCCCTGGCCGCGGCGCGGGGACGGGGAACCGCTCGTCGGCGCGCTCTTCCGCTTCGCCAAGGCCCCTCCCTCACGTCGACTGGTTACGGACCTCGGGCGGCGGCCGTCGTCCGCCCTCGTCCCGAGTGGGGGTCATCGTAGCGAAGGGCCCGTCCGCGATCACGACTTCTACAGCGTTGTAGATTTACGGCCGGTCCATCGACGTCAGGAGGAGATCATGGGTGTTTCCCTGTCCAAGGGCGGCAACGTCTCGCTCACCAAGGAGGCACCGGGCCAGGTTTTCAGGGCCGGTACACGCGCAGGTCGCTCACCTCGTAGGACAGCGACCGAGTGGTGGGCCGCGGAGGCGGGTGGTGCTCGCCGGCGCTCACCGACATGTTCACGATGAGATAGGCGGACCAGTCGCCGCCCACGCCGACGCCGTCCGCGAATGCCCGGAAGCCGTTGACGTGCCACGTGACGCAGTCCGCCCCGAACTCGACACTCACAGCGATCCGGGCACCGGGATGGACGGCGGGGTGCCTGAAGTCGTGGCCACTGCCGCGGACATGGTTGGACAGCTCCAGCACATCCGGGTTGTCGGGGTGGTACTCGAAGACGTCGACCTCGTTCCCGCCGTCCCGCCACGTCCAGACGGCGGGCCAAGCCCCCACCTCCTCCGGCAGCCGTACGCGTGCCTGGAGGACGTCGCCGGTGCGCAGGGTGAAGCCCTCCCGGCTGCCTTCGGTGGTCAGCAGCCCCGCACTCCACATGCCCGAGGCGCGGCGAGTGGCCCGGAAGGCTCCGCCGCGGGAGTAGGAGGGGTCGGCCACCAGGTGGTCGAGCTTGTTGTCGCCGGGGTTCGTGGGGCCGCCGCCGGGATAGGCCCAGGAACGGCCCGCCTCCCACTGCCGCGTCGAGGTGAAGTCGGCGACGAAGACGGGCCCGCCCCGCGGCACCCCGGGCCGGTCCGGACCCGCAGCGGGCCGGCGGCCGGCCGAGGGGCCGAGCTGGAGTCTCTCCCTGAGCCGGCCCATGAATCCCGGCAACTGGTCGGTCATGAGGGGTGCGCCTTCCGGGCAGAACGGCGACGAGGACGCGTCCGTGCCTTCGCCCGCGTCCGTGTTCGTGCCTGTGTCCGTGACTTTGTCCGGCTCGCGGTTCCACCGGCAGGCGGGCCCTGTGCTGCTCCTGCGACAAGGCCCACCCGTCGCAACTCACCGAAGTGGCATTCCATGCGATTGCTCGCAGGCTACGGCGAGCGCACCGCCGGACCGGCCACGACACACGCGGCATCTACAGGCGTGTAGACACCGTCCGCCCGCGGGCTCGGCCGCCCGGTTCGCCGAGGACTCCGCCCCCGGTGACCGGCGCGCTCATCGCCGGGAGTTGCCGGCGATCATGCGATAGCCGATCAGCAGGACGAGTGATCCCGCGATCGCGGCCACCCAGGTGGCAAGGTCGAAGAACTGCTTGTCCACAGGCCGGTCGAGGACGGTGGCCGAGAGCCAGCCGCCCAGGAAGGCTCCGGCCACACCGATGAGCGTGGTGACGATCAAACCGCCCGGGTCCCGGCCGGGGAGGAGCACCTTGGCTATGGCTCCCGCGAGCAGACCCAGGATTATCCAGCTGACGAATCCCATGAGTTCTTCCGTTCCTTGGTGAGATTGCGAGGGTCCCCACCTGCGAGGACGACTCGGCGAGCGGCGATGGTTGCCTGCCGGTCAGGACTGGTTCGGGCCGGGTGTGCCCTTGTGACCGTCCGCCCCCGCCGCTCCCTTCTCAGGGGGTGGGTGGACGACGTACGAGGCCGAGCCCGTCCCGGAAGCCGAGCGGTCCGCCTTCAAGGCCTTGGCCTCGCTCTTGAGGATGCGCGCGGACTTGCCCAGGGAACGGGCCAGTTCCGGCAGTTTCCTGGCGCCGAAGATGACGACGGCGACGATGATGAGCAGGGCCACTTCGCTGATGCCGAACATTGCGTCCCCCCTTCGTGACCGCCGGCGCCGTCAGAGATCGAACTCGGCGGGGGGCACGTCCAGGGAGAAGCAGGCCTCGCGGACGACTGCACGCTCCGTGGCGTCGAAGTCTCCGTCGGCGCCTCCGATGACGATGCCGATCTGGATGACGGCGCGTGCTTCGGTGGGCTTCTTCTTCACCTTCGCGATCTCCTGCAGGACGGTGACCTTTCCGAAGTCGAAGTCGGAGGTGAGCTTGCCCAGGTACTCGTCGAAGCGCTGACGCAGATCGTCGGCCGGGAAGTTCTGCAGGACGTCGTTGCCGGTGATCAGCTGAGCGACGCGCTGACGCTCCGCGGGGTCGATGGAACCGTCCGCCGCTGCGACGAGGGCGCACATGGCCATGCTCGCGTCGCGGAAGGCTCCGCTCTTCAAGTCGTTCTTCTTTGCCTCGAGTTGGGCCTGCATCGTCTGAGCGGACTCCTTGATGCGATCCCACAGGGCCATGACGTCTCCAGATGAAGCGTGGGCCCGGGCCGCGTCGACGGCCCGGGCACGACGGGTATTTCTACAACAATGTAGAAGTTACCAGCTTCCGTGAAGACGCCTTTCAGTCTTCGCCGCTCTCCTCTTCCTCCTCGAAGGCGTCGCCGATCTCGTCGACGACCTCGGCGGCGACGAGTCCGCCGGCCACGCCTGCGGCCACTCCCACCGCCCCGGCGGCGACCGCGGCTCCCATGCCCGGCCGGGACGAACCGTGGTGACCGCCGTGCCCGTGACCGCCCCCGTGGTGGAAGCCGGCGTGGTGCGGGTCCCCGTGCGGGTCCCCGTGCACGTACGCACCGTGAGCGCTGCCGTGGCGCTCCATGAGCGCTCGCCCCCAGCCTTCGACGGTGCCGGCCCAGTCGGTGGCGGCGATGTCCGCCTCGCTCACGTGGTGCCGGTTGACCACGTCGTGACCGCCGGAGAAGAGACCACCGCGCTTGTCGGCCTCAAGGACGACCTCCACCCCTGACGGGGACGCCAGGAACGTCAGCTCGACCTCGTTGACGGCATGTGCGTACTGGTCGGGCGGGGTGAGTTCGATCTCCTGGTAGAAGGGCAGCTGCTGGCCGGTTCCGTGGATGTGGCCGAGCTCCAGATCTGCCGAGCGGAAGCCGTAGCCCAGCCGGCCCAGCGCCTCCAGCACGGCCTCCTGGACCGGCAGGGGACCCACCCGCAGCGGGTCCAGGTCGCCCTTGTCCCGGGCGCCGGCGATGTGCAGTTCGGTCCGAACGCCCAGCACGACCCCGAGGGGCTGGCCGTGCAGTTCGGTCACCGGCGTCTCCCACGGCAGCACGAGGGAGAACGGGACGGACCTGCGCTCCCCCTCGGCGAGGCGGAAGCCGCCGCCCACCGTCACTCGGTCGAAGACGACCGCACCCTCGTGCTCCCCGTCGTGGCCCTCGGCTTCGACGCGGGCGACGAGTTCGAGGACGATCTGCTCGATCTCCGCGTCCGACGAGCCGCCTTCCAGATGCACCTGGCCGGCCAGTGCGCCGCCGGGAAGAACCGGTCCGTCGTCGAGGACCGTGTCCACCGAGGGACCCCCGACCCCGATCGCCCCGAGCAGCTTCTTGAACACCATCGTGGCGTCCACTCCTTCATTTTCGTTCAGCGTGACTGCGGATCACCTACGGAGCCTGCCGGGGTCGTCGTCGCGCCCGGCGACGGGTGATCCGGACACACGTGCACGGCGGTGCGGCACGTCCACGTGCGCTTGCATAAGTGCCGGTACAGATCCATGATCACCCGTTGTTTCTACAGCGGTGTAGGTTTCGCCACCATCATGCACCGTCCTCGACGGACGGAAACGCCCGCGAGGTCGCCGCGGGGGCGCCGTGCGGCCGCGTCGCCGACTCAGTGAGGGACTTTCGGCCATTGCGGCTCGCGCGCAGGACGACGCATCACAACTGACAAGCACCGGCCTCGACTTCGCGTGGACGCCGGGGCCGGGCGCGGGGGGCCTGCCGCCATCGCCGGGTGGAGCCGACAGAGCCCGGGTCCTCACGCTGGACCCGGGCTCGTGCCGACGGTGACGAGGCCGTCAGTTCACGTCAGTAGACGCTGACGCCGTAGGCGTTGAGCGCCTCGACGACGGGCTGGAAGAACGTCGTACCGCCCCACGTGCAGTCTCCGCTGCCGCCCGAGGTCAGGCCGATCGCCCTGCTCCCGGAACGCAGCGAGCCGCCGCTGTCGCCGGGCTCCGCGCACACGTTCGTCTGGATCATGCCGTAGACGATGTCGCCGCCTCCGTAGTTCACGGTGGCGTTCAAACCGGTGACGGTGCCGCTGTGGGTACCTGTGGTGCTGCCGTGCCGGGTGACGGACATCCCGACGGTGGCGTTGGCGGCGCTCGTGATGTCGGCGCCTCCGGCAGTGCCCGGGTGGCTGGCGGAGGAGGAGCTGTAGCGGATGAGGCCGTAGTCGTTGCCGGGGAAGCTGGACCCGACCGTCGGGCCGATCACCGACGTGCGGCCGGAGTTGGAGTACCAGGTGCCCGCGCCGTCGGTGCAGTGCCCGGCGGTGACGACGTAATACGTGCTGCCGCTGCGGACGTTGAAGCCCGCCGAGCAGCGCCAGCTACTGGCGTAGATGGCGTCGCCGCCCTGGAGCAGCTTGCTGAACTTGCCCGGGGTGCGCTCGATCTTCAGGGCTGCGGCCTCGGCACCCGCCGCCTTCTTGATCTTGGCTATCTCCGCCCGGGAGACGGTGCTGTCAGCCGTGACGACGAGGGTGTTGTTCTTCTTGTCCACGTGCCACGCGGTGCCGGCGACATCGGCGTCGAGCACCGCGTCGCTCGCCGCGGACAGCTGCGAGGCGCTGAACTGGGAGGTGGGGGCGTCCGCTGCGACAGCAGGCGTGGTCAGCGCTGCCGCGGCGATCATTCCGGACGCGAGGGCGATCAGCCGGGTGCGTCTCTGGGTGCCCGTGGTGGGGGTCTTGCGCCTGATCCTCACTTGTTCCTCCAGGAAGGGGAATCGGGGGTCCGCTGCACGGACCCGTGAGGCGCAGCCAAAGGGCACGTCGGACCAGCGGCCTCCGTGCCCATGACAAGCGCCGAAGGGAGTATTCGGCGCTCGTGACAGAAAGACAAGAGTCTTGTCCGTCCTAGTTCATGTTTTGACTGATCTAACCCCTTCTGTAGTGCTGTTTTCCGACAAGACAGTTGGCAAACAAGAAAGGATGACGAAGCATCAGTTCCGCGCAGACTCCGGACCACCGCTCGCGCAGCGGCAGTTCCAGGCCCCAACCGGAAGTGACACACGACCTGTTGGGCGGGACTCACTCACGAAGGCGTGCACCCTCCGACGCCGGCCGCCGGCCCGTGGCCAACGCGGTCCTGATGCCGCCCGGGCCGTCCCACGGGCACCGCCGGGCGGCGCGGGGGTGGAACGAGAACGAGGGACAAGGCGGACGCGGTTCGGCGGAGCCCCGGTCTCTCGAACTACGCATTTCTGCGAACAACGACATGCATCCATGGCCTGGGATGCGGGTCGGCGGCCGGACCGGAGCTCACGTATCGTCTCCCGATATCGGAGTGCGTAACGTCTGCGGCCGTGCCGCCGAGGGAGTGGGCCATGAGCAAGCCATCGACCGCCGCCGGGATGCCGGACGAACTGAACCGTCGGCTCGGGCTCTCCGATGCCGTGGTGATCGGTCTGGGGTCGATGATCGGCGCGGGAATCTTCGCCGCGCTCGCCCCCGCCGCACGGTCGGCCGGTTCCGGGCTGCTGACCGGCCTGGCGCTCGCCGCGGTGGTCGCCTACTGCAACGCCACCTCCTCCGCGCGGCTCGCGGCCCGCTATCCGGCGTCGGGCGGCACGTACGTCTACGGCCGTGAACGTCTCGGCGACTTCTGGGGCTACCTGGCGGGCTGGGGGTTCGTGGTGGGCAAGACCGCCTCCTGTGCGGCGATGGCGCTCACAGTCGGCTCGTACGTGTGGCCGGGCCAGGCCCACGCGGTCGCGGTCGCGGCGGTGGTGGCGCTGACCGCGGTGAACTACGCCGGCGTGCAGAAGTCCGCCGTGCTGACCCGGGTCGTCGTAGCCGTGGTACTGGCCGTCCTGGCCGCCGTGGTGGTCGCCGCGCTCACCTCCTCCGCCTCGGACCCGGCACGGCTCGATGCCGGGGACGACGCGGCCTTCGGCGGTGTGCTCCAGGCGGCGGGCCTGCTGTTCTTCGCCTTCGCGGGATACGCGCGCATCGCGACCCTGGGCGAGGAGGTCCGCGACCCCGCACGCACCATCCCCCGGGCCATCCCGATCGCGCTGGGCATCACCCTGGTCGTCTACGCCGTCGTCGCCGTCTCCGTGCTGAGCGTCCTCGGCCCGGAAGGGCTGGCGGAAGCCTCAGCGCCGCTGACGGACACGGCACGGGCGGCGGGCGCCGACCGGCTCGTGCCGGTCGTGCGCGTCGGTGCCGCCGTGGCCGCGCTGGGTTCGCTGCTCGCCCTGATCCTCGGCGTCTCCCGTACCACGCTGGCCATGGCCCGCGACCGGCACCTGCCGCACGCGCTGGCCGCGGTCCACCCGAAGTACAAGGTGCCGCACCGCGCCGAAGTCGTCGTCGGTGCCGTGGTGGCGGTGGTCGCGGCGACGGGGGACGTGCGCGGGGCGATCGGCTTCTCCTCCTTCGGCGTCCTGGCGTACTACGCCGTCGCCAACGCCTCCGCCTGGACCCTCACACCGGACGAGGGCCGTCCGGCGCGGATCATCCCGGCCGTCGGGCTGGCCGGCTGCCTCGCCCTGGCTTTCGCGCTGCCGGCGTCCTCGGTGATCTCGGGCGCCGCAGTCCTGGCCCTCGGCGCCGCCGCCTACGGGGTGCGCCGCATGGTGCCGGGGCGTGAATAGTTGGTCGAAGATGCGCGGCGCGGGTCGCTGGCCGACTCGGTCAGAACGTGATGACTTGGTCGGCCCAGAGGGTCCAGTCCGTGAGCTGTTCGAGAGTGGAGCGGTGGGCTCCCTCGACGAGTTGCTCTTCGGTGAGACCACGAGCGTCCAGGCAGGTCCCGCAGCAGCCGGTCTCGGTGCCGTGGTGGGCGGCGGTGGAGATCATCCGGTCCAGATGGTAGTGGCCGTCGGGCACCTTCTGGCCCTGTACCGCGCAGCCGACGGCGTCGCCGAGCAGGAAGGTTCGGACTACGACTTCCGGGCGATGGGCGAGGGCGCCGGCAACGCGGATGGCGTTCCAGGAGCGCTCGGTTCCGTAGGGCGGGTCGTTGGCGATGATCAGGAGGTTGCGGGTCACGACGGTTCTCCTGTGCGCTGGCCGGGCCGCGTGGCATCGGGTCGTCCGCTGCCAGGTGGGGGGATCTCGTACATCCGTACCGCGACCACCGGGCCGGGACCGGCGGCGAGGGCGGCGACCGTCCAGATGGCGGTGGTGAGGCCGTAGGTGTCGCCGAGCGCTCCCATGAGGAGGGCCGCCGACGGCGAATTCGCCGTCGCGCTGGAGCCGGTGGAGGCCGACGGCGCGGGCGCGCCAGGCCGGGCGGGCGACATCGCCGATGACGGTGAGCAGCGTCGGTCGGGTAGACCGGGGCGGTTCCCGAGCCGAGCGGACCTGGGCGGGAGACTTCCACGCCGGTCCGCTGCCCGCCGGCCTACGGGGCTTCGTCGCCCAGGACCTCGCGGGCCAGCTCCCTCAGCGCCTGCCGGTCCTCTGCCAGGGCTTTCTTACCGGCCTCGGTCGCCTTGTACACCCGCCGGATACGTCCGTCGACCACTCGCTGCTCGGACACCAGCAGCCCGTCCGCCTCCAGCCGGTGCAGCGTCGGGTACAGGGTGCCGGGGCTGATCCGGTGGCCGTGGCCGGCCAGTTCCTCGGTCATCCACGCACCGTGGATCTCCTCCTCGGCCGCGTGATGCAGGATGTGCAGCCGCACCGCGCCCCGTTGGAACTCCCGCACCGTGGCCACCTCCGGGCAGTGACGGAACCGATATCGGGAACCGATCCTACGCCCCGCAGCGAACTTCACCGGATGCCTCCCGCAGCCGCCTCGCACGGATGACGGAAGACGACAGCGGGTGCCGGTATCCGAGAGCGAGCCATTCGTGGAAGGAGCCCATCGCCGGAGGCGACCCATCAGGGGATGCCGTCCCGGGGCCGTGGATCAGGGCGAATCAATGCGCGGCGGTCACGGCCTTTTCGGGTTCGGGGAGGTGGTCGCTGTGGGTGCCGTCGAGTTGGGCGGCGAGGTGGCGTTCGGCATCGAGGGCGGCGGAGCATCCGGTGCCGGCGGCGGTGACGGCTTGCCGGTAGGTGTGGTCGACGACGTCGCCGGCGGCGAAGACTCCGGGGATGTTGGTGCGGGTGGAGGGGGAGTCGACGGTGATGTAGCCCTCTTCGTCCAGGGTGAGGACGTCTTTGAACAGCTCCACGCGGGGGTCGTGGCCGATGGCGACGAAGAGGCCTGTCACGGGGAGCTCGGAGGTCTCGCCGGTCTTGGTGTCCCTCAGGGTCAGGCCGGCGAGCTTGCCGTCCTTCTCGTGGATCGTGGCGACCTCGCTGTTCCAGGCGAAGGTGATCTTCGGGTCTGCGAAGGCGCGTTCCTGCATCGCCTTGGAGGCGCGGAGGGTGTCGCGGCGGTGGACGACGGTGACGGAGTCGGCGAAGCGGGAGAGGAACGTGGCCTCTTCCATTGCCGTGTCCCCGCCGCCGACGACGGCGATGTGCTGGTTGCGGAAGAAGAAGCCGTCACAGGTGGCGCAGTAGGAGACGCCGCGGCCGGACAGCTCCTCCTCGCGGGGCAGCCCGAGCGAGCGGTACGCGGAGCCGGTGGAGACGATCACCGTGTGGGCGCGGTGCACCGTGCCGGCCGAGTCGGTGACGGTCTTGACCGGGCCGGAGAAGTCGACGGCGGTCACATCGTCCGGGATCAGCTCGGCGCCGAAGCGCTCGGCCTGGCCGCGCATCTGGTCCATGAGTTCCGGGCCCATGATCCCGTCGGTGAAGCCCGGGTAGTTCTCGACCTCGGTGGTGTTCATCAGCGCACCGCCCGCTGTCACGGACCCCTCGAAGACCAGCGGCTTCAGCGAAGCCCGCGCGGTGTAGAGCGCGGCGGTGTAGCCGGCGGGCCCCGAGCCGATGATGATCACGTTACGGACGTCGCTCACTTCGCGGCCTCCGGGGCGATCTCGGCGATCAGGCCCTCGATGCGGGTCCTGATCTCGTCGCGGATGGGACGGACGGCTTCGACGCCCTGGCCTGCCGGGTCCTCCAGCGTCCAGTCGAGGTAGCGCTTGCCGGGGAAGACGGGGCAGGCGTCGCCGCAGCCCATCGTGATGCACACATCGGAGGCTTTGACGGCGTCCACGGTCAGGATCTTGGGGGTCTCGGCGGCGATGTCGATGCCGACCTCCCGCATGGCCTCGACGACGGCGGGATTGACGGTCTCGGCCGGCGCCGACCCGGCGGAGCGGATCTCGACGCGGTCGCCCGCCAGATGGGCCAGCCACGCGGCGGCCATCTGGGACCGGCCGGCGTTGTGGACGCAGACGAACAGCACGGAAGGCTTCTCGGGCATCAGGGCTCTCTTGTCTCACGACGGTTCAGGCGCACTGACATCAGTGCCCAGTGGCGTCAGCCACCACTGATGTGACAGTATCAGCCCATGATGACGTCAGTCGACACTGACCTGATCCGGGTCCTCGCGGACCCCCTCAGGCTTCGGATCGTGACCCTGCTGGCCCACGAGACCCTCTGCACCACGCATCTGGTGGAGGAAACCGGTGCGCGGCAGACGAACCTCTCCAACCACCTGAGGGTGCTGCGGGAGGCCGGGGTCGTGGATACCGAACCGTGCGGCCGCTTCACGTACTACAAGCTGCGGCCCGACGTCATCGAGGCCGTGGCCGGCTCCTTCTCGGAACTCGCCGCCACCGCCCGTGCCACTGCTGCAACCGACAAGAAGAGGGCCTGTCCGTGACCCGCACCGAACCGTCCACGACCACGACCCCGGAGCCTGCGCCCGGGGTCGTCGCCGGCCTGTCCACGCTGGACCGCTTCCTGGCGGTATGGATCCTCATCGCAATGGGCCTGGGGCTGGGCCTGGGGCGTGTGATCCCCGGCCTGAACGACGCTCTCAGCAAGGTCGAGATCGGCGGCATCTCGCTGCCCATCGCCGTCGGGCTGCTGATCATGATGTATCCGGTGCTGGCCAAGGTCCGCTACGACAAGCTGGACGCGGTCACCGGCGACCGGAAGCTCATGCTCTCCTCCCTGGTCATCAACTGGATCCTGGGACCTGCGGTGATGTTCGCCCTCGCCTGGATCTTCCTGCCGGACCTGCCCGAGTACCGCACCGGATTGATCATCGTCGGCCTCGCCCGCTGCATCGCCATGGTCATCATCTGGAACGACCTCGCCTGCGGCGACCGTGAGGCCGCGGCCGTCCTGGTCGCCCTCAACTCCCTCTTCCAGGTCCTGGCCTTCGGCCTGCTCGGCTGGCTCTACCTGGACCTGCTGCCCGGCTGGCTCGGCCTCGCAGGCGCAGAGCAGCTCGACATCTCCATGTGGACGATCGCCTGGAACGTCGTCATCTTCCTCGGCATTCCGCTGCTGGCCGGGTTCCTCACCCGCCGCATCGGCGAGAGGAAGATGGGCCGGGAGTCCTACGAGAACCGGTTCCTGCCGAAGATCGGGCCGTTCGCCCTGTACGGGCTGCTCTTCACCATCGTCATCCTCTTCGCACTGCAGGGAAAGACGATCACCTCCCAGCCGCTGGACGTCGCCCGCATCGCCCTGCCGCTGCTCGCCTACTTCGCACTGATGTGGTTCGGCTCCTTCGCCCTCGGCAAGAGCCTCGGCATCCCCTACGACCGCACCACCACCCTCGCCTTCACCGCCGCGGGCAACAACTTCGAACTCGCCATCGCCGTCGCCATCGCAACCTTCGGCGTCACCTCCGGCCAGGCACTCTCCGGCGTCGTCGGCCCGCTGATCGAGGTGCCGGTCCTGGTGGCCCTGGTGTACGTATCGCTGGCCTGGCGGCGGAAGTTCGCTGCACCGGTCGTGAACACGCGGGCGCGGGAGAGCTGATGCACCGTCTCAGCTCCGTTGCAGAGCCCGGGGCTTTCGCGCGTGACCGGTAGGACCGTCGATGTGGTGGTGGTCGGCGGCGGCCAGGCAGGGCTCGCCGCCGGCTACCACCTGCGTCGCGCGGGCGTCGATTTCGTCGTCCTCGACTCACAGCACGCGCCGGGCGGGGCGTGGCCTCACATGTGGGAGTCGCTGCGTCTGTTCTCCCCCGCCGCCTATTCCTCGCTGCCCGGCCGCCTCATGCCGCCCCAGGAGGGCCGGACCTACCCGGACACCGAGCACGTCGTGGCCTACCTGGCCGACTACGAACGGCGCTACGACCTGCGCGTGGTCCGGCCGGTGACAGTCACGGGCGTACACAGGGACAGCGGCCGCCTGTGGGCGGAGAGCGACACCGGCGGCTGGCACGCGCGGTTCGTGATCAGCGCGACCGGTACCTGGTGGAGACCGTTCCTGCCCGCCGTCCCCGGAAGTGAGATCTTCACCGGCCGTCAGCTGCACACGGTCGACTACCGCCGCCCCGAAGACTTCACAGGCGAGCATGTGGTCGTGGTGGGCGGCGGGAACTCCGGCGCGCAGATCGCCGCGGACCTCGCCGGGCACGCGGACCTGACCTGGGTCACCCGGCGGCCACCGCGCTTTCTGGCCGACGACATCGACGGCCGGGCATTGTTCGACGCCGCATCCGCCCGCCGCCGCGCCCTCGACCACGGCGACACCGACACCGGAGGCGTCGCCTCCCTGGGCGACATCGTCGCGACACAAGCGGTACGGGAAGCCCGCGATACGGGCTTTCTGAAGGCCCGGCCCATGTTCACCCGCCTCGATGGGCACGGCCCGGTCTGGGCCGACGGAACGAGCGCCCCAGCGGACGCCGTCATCTGGTGCACCGGATTTCGCCCTGCGCTCTCACACCTGTCCCCGCTCGGCCTACGCGACCGGCGTGGCCACATCCCCACCGACGGCACCCGTGCCCTCGGCGAACCCCGACTGCACCTGCTCGGCTACGGCGACTGGACGGGCCCCGCCTCCGCCACCCTCATCGGCGTCGGCCGCCCCGCCCGGGACGCCGCACGGGAGATCGCACGGCAACTCAGCTGACCGCGGGGCTGCGGCGCTCGACCAGTACGACGTCACGCCACCCCCCGTGATGCCGTCCGACGCGTTCGCGGGTGCCGATGACGCGGAAGCCGGCGCTGCGGTGGAGGGCGAGGCTGGCGGTGTTCTCGGGGAAGATGCCGGACTGGACGGTCCATACGCCGGCGCTGTCCGCCGAGGCGACCAGCGCGTCCAGCAGAGCGCGGGCGATGCCGCGGCCGCGTGCGGTGGGATGTACGTAGACGGAGTGCTCGACCACCCCCGCGTATGCCTGCCGTGGTGAGGTCGGGGCGGCGGCGGCCCAGCCCAGTGCTTCGCCGGTCGCGTCGTCGACGGCGACGTAGCGGTGCAGGGGCAGCTTCGCCGCGTCGAAGGCCTCCCAGGTGGGGGCGGCGGTCTCGAACGTCGCGTTCCCCTCATCGATCCCGGCCTGGTAGAGCGTCAGCACCGCTTCGGCATCCCCTGCGCGCATGGGCCGCAGGACGACGCCCTCGGGGGCAGCCGGCTTGCGGGCCTTCACGATGGCCGAATACACACCCACTCCCGCATCCGCCGTCGGGACGATATCGATGCAGGTGAACCCCGCGGCCAGCAGCAACTCCCGGTACTCCTCGGCCGTGAGCGTGGTGGCGCAGCCGGTGACCCGCTCGGCCTCGGCACGTTGAGCCGCACTGAGTCCCGGGTGGGCGAGGACGTCGCTGACGCCGAAATGACCGCCCGGCCAAAGCACCCGGTAGGCCTCCGCCAGCACTCGGGGCTTGTCCGCGGACAGGTTGATCACGCAGTTGGAGATGACCGCCTCCACATGCGCGTCCGGCAGCGGGATCTCCTCGATCCTGCCGTGCAGGAACTCCACGTTCTCCACGCCCGCCTGCCGGGCGTTGGCGCGGGCGAGGGAGACCATCTCTGCGGTGGCGTCGAGGCCGTATGCCGTGCCGTCAGGTGCGACGCGCCGGGCGGAGAGCAGTACGTCGATGCCCCCGCCCGATCCGAGGTCCAGCACGCAGTCGCCGGGAGCGAGGGGAGCGACGGCGACGGGATTGCCGCAACCGAGGCTGGCCCGTAGCGCGCCTTCCGGCAGGTCTGTGGACTGTGCGTATCCGGCAGCTCCGAAGCACCCTTCGGCGAAGGCGTCCTCTCCGCAGTCGACGATCCGCTCCCCCGCCGCGGCGGCGCGCGCGAGAGCTCCGTAGCGGCTGGTGACATCCTCCAGCCGGTCACCGGCTGGTGCCTGCTGCGAGCCGGACATGACGGTCACTCCTCACTCGTGCCGGGCAGCGAACCGGGTGCGGGACGCCCCATGACGACGTCGGCGGCCGAGGGGAAGCAGGTCACGCACTCGTCGTTGATCCGGTAGTAGCTGGCCGTTCCGGCGTTCTCGACGAGGACGAAGCCGACCTCGGCGAGCTGCTTCAGGTGGGCTGAGACGGTGGACTGCCCCACGTGCACGGCGTCGACGATCGCGCCGACACTCATCGGCTGCCCGCGACGAGCCAGCAGCGAGACGATCTGGACCCGGGTCGCATCGGCCAGCACCTTGAACCAGGAGGCGTACTCCTGGGCGGTGCCGCGGTCGAGAGGCCGAATGGTCTTCATCGTTTATCGACGATAAACGATGAAGACTCGGACGTAAATGCCCGGAACTGTGGATGGCGCCGCGACCGGGCACGGCATCCGCGCGCTGAACCGCCTCACGGTGCCGATCGGGCGCTGATCAGCCGGAGGCGGAGAAACTCCGCGCCATGGACGCCATCACACTCGGAGCGACTCGGTAGTACACCCACGTACCCCGCCTCTCCGAGGTCAGGAGCCCGGCCTCACGAAGCTTCTTCAGGTGATGGCTGACGGTGGGCTGCGAGACGCCTACGTCGGAGATGTCGCACACACACGCCTCACCGCCGGCGTGCGAGGCGATCTGGGAGAAGAGCCGCAGCCGCACCGGGTCGCCGAGCGCCTTGAACATCGCGGCCGCCCGCTCCGCCTCCTCAGGTGTCAACGGCCGCTCGTCCAGCGGCGGACAGCACGGCTCCACGTCTGTCCGTATCAGCGGCAACGCCTTCGCATTCGACATACGTCTATTTTGACACGCATCGAACAGACGGGTCCTGGCTCTACGTCCCGGCGAGATGCGCCGAGAGACGCCGTGCCATGCGCCGGGCGTCCCGTCCGACACCGCGAAGCGAGGCCGACGCCAGGCTGCGCTGCCACTCCAGGCCCACGTACGCCACAGCCGGATCGACGAGGGAAGCGCCATCGCGTTGCAGCGGGAGCCCCTGCTCGCCGAGGACCCCCAGCGGTGCCAGACAGCCGAGGTCGGGACGGTACCCGGTGGCAAGCAGGAGGGTGTCGACATCCTCGGCGCTTCCGTCGCTCCAGGTGACCTTGGAGCCCTCGATCCTGCTGAACATCGGGCGGCGGTCGGGGGCGGCGGCCTCGAGCGCTGCCCGATAGCGGCCGTCGTCGATGACCATCTGGGTGGGCGGGTTGCGTATGAAGCGTCCCAGGGGTGCCGTGTCCAGGCCGCTGGCGGTGAGCCAGAAGTGCAGGTCACGGCCGCCGAAGGGCCGCTGCTTGGCCCAGCGCACAGGGGCTCGGCTCGCAAGGGTGACCCGGGCGCGCTCGGCGAGTTCCGCCCCTACTTGCACGGCGGAGTTGCCGGCGCCGACCACGACGACTCGCTGCCCCGCGAACGGTTCGGGGGTGCGGTAGTCCGCGACGTGCAGCAGGGCTCCGGTGAAGGAGTCCAGGCCCGGCAGACCGGGGCGGCAGGGACGGCCGAAACTGCCAGTGGCGGCGACGACGGCCCGCGCACCGAGCCGTCTTCCGCCGTCGAGGTGAACGGTGAATCCCTCGCCGTCGCGGTGGACGCTTCCCACGCGCCGACCGGTGCGGATTTCCACGTCCAGCCGGTCCGCATAGCGCAGGAGGTAGGCGATCACCTCGTCCCGGTGGGGATAGCGGTCCGGGTCACCGCCGAAGGGCAACCCCGGCAGCGAGCTGTACCGAGCCGGGGAGAAGAGTGTGAGGCTGTCGTAGTAGCGCGGCCAGGACCCGGCCGCCTGCTTGGACGCCTCCAGCACGACCGGCAGCAGCCCGCGTTGCCGCAGGGCATGAGCCGCGGCCAGGCCGGACTGCCCACCGCCGATGATCACCACGTCGAAGTTCTCCATCGTCCATCCTTGGTTCACTGAGTGCTTGTTTCGATGAATGTCTATGTTGACAGACATCGAAACAGGTGTGATGCTGACAGGGCAAGCCATAGACAAACGTCGAAGCAAGTTGGGGAGTCGCCGTGAACGAGCCCACCGCCGCTCTGCCCACCGTGGTGATCGGAGCCGGGCCGACCGGCCTGGCCGCCGCGGCTCACCTCGTCGCGCGGGACCAGAATCCGCTGGTCCTGGAGGCCGGCCCCAGTGCGGGTACCGCCGTGCGGGAGTGGAGCCATGTGCGGCTGTTCTCGCCCTGGGCCGAGGTCGTCGACACGGCCGCCGAGAAGCTCCTCGCTCCCACCGGCTGGGTCCGCCCCGACGGCTCCGCCTATCCCTCCGGCGGCGACTGGGCCGAGCGCTACCTTCAGCCGCTGGCCGACGCACTCGGGGACCGCGTCCGCTACGGGGCCCGCGTCACCGGAATCTCCCGCAGCGGACGGGACCGCGTCGTCGACGCCGACCGGGAGGAGCGGCCCTTCACCGTCCACCTCGTCACGGCCGACGGCCGCGAAGAGCGTGTGACAGCACGCGCCGTCATCGACGCGTCCGGCACGTGGGCGACCCCGAGCCCTCTCGGCGGCGACGGTCTGCCCGCTCTCGGTGAGCACGCCGCCGCCGACCGGATCACCTACCGCATCCCCGACTTCAACGACCCTGCCGTACGGGCCCGTTACGCGGGAAAGCGCACGGCCGTGATCGGCTCCGGTGCCTCCGCTTTCACCGCGCTCGCAGGTCTCGCCGATCTCGCAAGGGAACACCCGGGCACCCGCACCGCCTGGGTCCTGCGGCGAGGTGTCGGCGAGGGCACCTTCGGCGGCGGCGAGGCCGACCAGCTTCCCGCCCGCGGCGCGCTCGGCCTGCGCGCCAAGGCCGCAGTCGAGGACGGGTACGCCGAGGCGGTCACCGGATTTCGTACGTCGGGAGTCGAGAGGGAGAACGGGCGCATCGTGCTCGTCGCCGACGACGGCCACCGTCTCGAACCCGTCGACGAGGTCATCGTGCTGACCGGCCTCCGCCCCGACCTGTCCTTCCTCGACGAGGTGCGTCTCGGCCTGGACGAACGCCTCCAGGCTCCGGTGGAGCTGGCGCCGCTGATCGACCCCAACGTCCACTCCTGCGGCACCGTGTACCCCCATGGGGCGAGCGAACTGGCCCACCCCGAGCCGGACTTCTACCTCGCCGGCATGAAGAGCTACGGCCGCGCTCCGACTTTCCTCGCGATGACCGGTTACGAACAGGTCCGATCCGTCGCGGCAGCACTCGCCGGAGACCAGGAGGCCGCCGAGCGCGTCGAGTTGACGCTGCCGGAGACGGGAGTGTGCGGCGGCGCCGGACTCTTCGACGAGCCGGAGGCCCGACAGGGAGAAGCCGAAGGCGAAGGAGGTGGCTGCTGCGCAGCGCCGGCCACCGTGCAGACCGCAGATCTCGAACCCCCGGCCGCGACCAGCGGCCGCTGAATCCAAGGAGGTGCAGCATGTCACGCGTACAACTCGCGCTCCGCGTCCCCGACCTGGAGGCGTCCGTGGCCTTCTACAGCAGGCTCTTCGGCTCGGAGCCCGCGAAACTCCGCGACGGATACGCCAACTTCGCGCTCACCGAGCCCCCGCTCAAGCTCGTCCTCATCGAGGGACGGGCCGGGGAGGAGACCCGCATGGACCACCTGGGAGTCGAGGTCGAGTCCTCCGAGGCCGTCAACGCCGCCACCGCCCGGCTGAGCGAGGCGGGACTGGCCACAACGGAGGAGAGCGACACAACCTGTTGCTACGCCCTCCAGGACAAGGTCTGGGTCCACGGGCCCGGCAAGGAGCCCTGGGAGGTCTACGTCGTCAAGGCGGATGCCGAATCCCTCACCAAGCAGGAGGACAGCACGTGTTGTGCGGACGGCAACACCGCCTCCGACCGTGCTGCCGTCACCTCCGGCTGCTGCTGACGCCCGGGTGACCGGCTTTCACACCAGCGGCAGCACAAGCGGGGCCGCGACCGGTACGGGGGACCGGCCGCAGCCCCGCTTCGCCCTGCCCGCTCTGTGCGTCACCCAGATCACCAGCTGGGGCGTCCTCTACTACGCCTTCCCCGTACTCCTGCCCCACCTGACGGCCGAGACAGGCTGGTCCGGCACCGCAGCCACGGGCGCCTTCTCCGCCGCCCTGCTCGTCAGCGCTGTCGTGGGAATCCCCGTGGGACGCGTGCTGGACCGGCGCGGCCCACGCACCGTGATGACAGCCGGTTCCGTCCTCGGCACGGCATCGGTACTGGCCGTCGCCGCAGCCCCCGACTTCCGCGTATTCGCCGGGGCTTGGCTGTGCGCCGGAGTCGCCATGGCCGGGACGCTCTACCCTCCCGCCTTCGCCGCCGTCACCCGCTGGTGGGGCCCCGACCACGTCCGGGGGCTGACGATCCTGACCCTCGCCGGCGGGCTGGCCAGCACCGTCTTCGCTCCGATCACTGCCGCGCTCGTCGAGCACATGAGCTGGCGCGCCGCGTACGCCACTCTGGCCGTGATCCTCGCCGCGGTCACCGTCCCCGCCCACGCGCTCGCCCTGCGCGCCCCCTGGCCTCCCGCGCCCGACGCCCCGCAGGCGACACAGCAGCCCGACCCGAAGGCGAAGCCCAGAAGGCCGGTCGCCCGCACCCGGCCTTTCGTACTGCTGACCGTCGCACTGACGCTCTCCGCGTGCTCGTCGTTCGCCGTCGTGATCGGCATCGTCCCCCTGCTGAACGAACGCGGCGCCACGTCCACGCAGGCGGCATGGGCACTCGGGCTCGGCGGCCTCGGCCAGACCCTGGGCCGCATCTTCTACGCGCCCTTCGCGCGCCGTACCGGTGTCACCACCCGCACCAGCGTCCTCATCGCGGCCGGGGGTGTCACCACCGCGACGCTCGCCGTCGTCCCCGGACCGGTGACCCTCCTGATCGCCCTCGCCGTCGGCGTCGGCATGGTCCGCGGCAACCTCACGCTCCTGCACGCCACCGCCGTCACCGACCGCTGGGGCACCCGGCACTACGGCAAGCTCAGCGGCATCCTCACCGCCCCCGTCACCGTCGCCACCGGCCTCGCTCCCTTCGCCGGCGCCGCCCTCGCCGGCCCCCTGGGCGGATACCCGGCACTCTTCCTCACCCTGGCCGCCGTCTCGGTACTCAGTGCCGTACTGGCGCTCGGTGGAACTCCACGGGCGCCCGAGGCCGGTCCACCGTGCGTGCGGTGACACGACGAGATGGCCGACTCCGACTCCGATTCCATCTCCGACTCCGACTCCGACTGACTCCGCGGGCTTCGCGGGCTCCGCGGGTTGCCTTGAGCGGGCTCCGCGGGTTGCCTTGAGCGGGCTCGTACTCCGCTTCTCCGCAGGGCCGTTGCAAGCCTGCTCTCCGAAGCGCTCGGAATTCACCGGCAGTTGATGCACTCCACGTCCGCTCCCGACCTGCACCCGGGTGCCCTTGCCGGCCCTGTCGAGGACTGCGTGGCTCCCGCAGGGACCAGGCACCGCCACCGGGACGATCTGCCTGCTCCCAGCGCGATCAACCCCGCCCGCCACAACCGGAGATCTTCAAGCAGGAGCTGTCGCACCAGGAGGGGTGCCTCCGCGACGACACAGGCGAGCCCCGCCCGCCTGTCACGTCGTTTGTCATTAACGGAACGTTCAAGAGGAGTGTGAGAGCTCACCGCTGAGAACCCGTTAGGATCACGGCATGGTTACGGCCTGGCCACCACCCCGCGTGCAGCGGGCCCCCGCATCTGCGGGCCCGTCACGTCTGTTGTGGCTGGCCATGCTGCTCTTCTCGCTCGTGATCACCCACGGGTTGAGCGTTGACAGCGCCGAAGGCCATGGGAAGGCCAGCGCTTTCGCAGCGTCCCCGGCGGCAGCTCCTCATGATGGACACGGCACTGCCGCTGCGGAGTCGTCGGCCCAGCTCGGTGCAAAAGACACCAACGGCCACGGCCACGACCACGATCCGGGCCATGCCGGGGAAGAGTGTGTGTCCGGCCAGCCACAGCAGGAACCCGCCTTGGACGCTCCTTGCCTTGCGCCTCTCGCTTGGGGCTCGCATTGCACGGGCGCTGCCGCGAAGGACCCCGTGCCGGGCCCGGGTCCGGCCATCAACCCGGCGACTTCGAAGTGTTCCGTGGTTCAGCAGGTCTAGGATTCGGCTCCCCCTCGCCGTCACTCAGGGCTATGGATTGAACACCGATAGTGCTCACACCGGGGGATCTCCAACTGCCGCGATGGGTCCGAGTGCGGTCTCGGCTGTCCCGGTCCGGCTCTGACTCGCGGTGAGCTCTGTAACCACCTGCTCATCTCGTACTGTCGTCGCCCCCGTGTGGCAGCGTGTGACGGCGGCTGGAGGGCCGATGAGGCTTCACCCCCTACCGTCCGGCCGTGTCGGCGCGGCGATTCCGCGCCCGCATTCTCTGCCGCGGCTGATTCCGCTGCTGCTGGGCTGCGTGCTGGTCTCGCTGCTCATGTGCTGCTGCGCGTCGCAGGGTCAGCCCGATGGTGCACACCATCACCCGCCGAGGGCGTCTGCCGCTGCCTCAGTGACAGCCACCGCGGGAACGGACGCCCCGCAGGAGGAGCATCACGCCGGAAACTGCGTCGCCAGCGCGCTCTACCGGCCCGTCCAGCCGGTGGACAAGGCGCCGGCGCTCGCGAAGACCACCACGACACTCAGCGTGGCTGCCTTTCCGGCACTCTCGCAGACA
The DNA here is from genome assembly GCF_004217425.1 of Streptomyces sp. CNZ301. Lineage (NCBI taxonomy): Bacteria > Bacillati > Actinomycetota > Actinomycetes > Kitasatosporales > Streptomycetaceae > Streptomyces > Streptomyces sp. CNZ301. The sequence goes on along the minus strand of NZ_SHLG01000001.1, from coordinate 4,385,788 downwards.
CCGTCAGCCACCGGGGGAGCCGGACGGCCGGTACCTCGGTCGGGCCGGTCACTGCTCGCAGACGTCTGCCTCTGGCGCATCTAGATCTCCCCTCGCAGCCGGCTCACCGGCTGCCGCGTGCCGTACCGCAGCGGGGATTGCCCATGCCCGCTCCGCGGTGACGGCGCGCGAGGTGAATCCGCCTACCCGCACTGCGCGCCATCGAATGAGAGCGAAACGAATGCAGTCACTGACCACTACTGCCGTCACCCCCACGCGCCCGGCCCTGGGCGCGCTCGTAGGCAACACCCCCGTCCTCTGGGTGTCGGAACCACTCTCCCCCGTCGGACATCGTGGCTTCTGGGCGAAACTGGAGGGCTTCAACCCCGGGGGGATCAAGGACCGCCCCGGCCTGCACATGGTCGAACGGGCACGTGCCCGCGGCGAACTGCTTCCCGGCGGCAGAATCGTCGAATCCACCAGCGGCACCCTCGGACTGGGACTTGCCCTGGCCGGACTGGTGCACGGGCACCCCGTCACCCTGGTCACCGACCCCGGCCTGGAGTCGTCCATGACCCGGCTGCTCACGGCCTACGGCGCCTGCGTCGATGTCGTCGCCGAACCCCATCCGACCGGCGGCTGGCAGCAGGCCCGACGAGACCGGGTCGCCCAAATCCTGGAGGAGCACCCCGGATCATGGTGTCCCGACCAGTACCACAACCCCGACAACATCAGCGCCTACCTCCCGCTGGCTCTCGAACTCGCCTCCCAGCTGGACCACATCGACGTCTTGGTGTGCAGCGTGGGCACCGGCGGTCACTCGGCCGGCATTTCGCACGTGCTGCGCCAGTTCTATCCGCAGCTTCGGCTCGTCGGCGTCGACACCATCGGATCGACCATCTTCGGCCAGCCTGCTCGCCCGAGGCTCATGCGTGGCCTGGGTTCCAGCATCTATCCCCGCAACATCGCCTACGAGCAGTTCAACGAGGTTCACTGGGTCGCCCCTTCCGAAGCGGTGTGGACCTGTCGGCAGCTGGCGTCCTCGCACTACGCCACCGGCGGATGGAGCGTCGGCGCCGTGGCCCTCGTCGCCGGCTGGTTTGCCCGTACTCTCCCTGCGGGCACGCGCATCGCCGCCGTCTTCCCCGACGGCCCTCAGCGATATCTGGAGACGGTCTACGACGACACCTACTGCGCGGCACACGGACTGCTCGAGGCGCCACCCGCGGTCGCGCCGGAGGTGTTGGGCCGCCCCGATGAAAAGGAGATCCACCGCTGGACCCGGTGCACCACCGTTGCAGACCCGCTCGCCTCCCGTGCCAGGGTCTCCGACGTCGGCGGGGAGGCACAGTGAAGAGCACTCTCACGCAACTGCGTTCCTACGAGCGCAGTGTGCAGCTGCTGATGGTGAATCAGTTCACCATCAACTTCGGCTTCTACATGCTGATGCCCTATCTCGCACAGCACCTCTCCGGAACCCTCGGGCTGGCCGGCTGGCTGGTCGGACTCGTCCTGGGAGTACGCAACTTCAGCCAGCAGGGCATGTTCCTGGTCGGAGGCACGTTGGCCGACCGGCTCGGCTACAAGCCGATGATCGTGGCCGGCTGCGTGCTCCGTACCGTCGGTTTCGCCACGCTCGGGCTCGTCGATTCACTGCCCGCACTCCTTGCCGCGTCCGCAGCGACGGGCCTGGCCGGGGCACTGTTCAATCCCGCGGTACGGGCCTATCTGGCAGCGGACACCGGAGAGCGCCGTGTGGAGGCGTTCGCGCTGTTCAACGTCTTCTACCAGGCGGGGATCCTTCTCGGCCCGGTGGTGGGCATGCTGCTGACAGGCGTGAACTTCCGCGTCACCTGCCTGGTTTCGGCCGGCATCTTCGCGGTCCTGAGCATCGTGCAGATCCGTGCGCTGCCCGCCCGCCGGGCCAAGGACACCGGGAGCAGCCGGTCCGGGGGACGAGACGGCGTGTTCGCGCAGTGGCGCGGGATCCTATCCAACCGCCCGTTCCTGCTGTTCTCCGTCGCGATGATCGGCGCATACGTCCTGTCCTTCCAGGTGTATCTCGCCCTCCCCTTGGAAGTACGGCGGCTGGCGGGCGAGGGAGCCTTCGGCACCTCGGGGGTCGCGCTGCTCTTCGCCGTCTCCGGGCTGAGCACGATCCTCGGTCAGACGAAGCTGACGGCGTGGTGCAAGGCCCGGATGGAGCCCGGGCAAGCACTCGCCTGGGGACTCTCGCTGATGGGGCTGGCGTTCGTGCCGCTGCTGCTGGCCATGGCCGTGCCCGTACCGGACGGGGGCGTGGGGCTGTGGCTGGTGGCGGCGCTGCCGCCGACCCTGGCAGCGCTGCTGTTGGCCCTGGGACAGATGACGGCCTACCCGTTCGAGATGGACACCATCGTGCGGCTCTCGGGTGATCGGCTGGTGGCCACCCACTACGGGCTGTACAACACCATCTGCGGCATCGGTATCACCCTCGGAAACCTGCTGACCGGCGCGTCCCTGGACGCGGCGCGTGCGGCCGGCGTTCCCGCGTTGCCGTGGCTCTGCCTGTGCGCACTCGGCACCGTCTGCGCCGCCTCTCTCTACGGGCTGCACCGCTCCGGGCGCCTGGCAACGCCCGCGCGGCGGCCGGAGTCGGAGCCGGCGACCGCCTGACAGTCGACCCGGAGCCCCCGGGGGGCGTCGCTCGGCGCGCCCCCCCGGGGTGCAGACTCAGCTCCGATCCCTTCGCGCTCGTCGGCCTGCGGCGCCATACCTGTGCAGGGACGAGGCGAGAGGGAAGGCTCTCCGCGTGACCGCCGGGAGTACCGGAACTGTCTGCGGGCGGGACTGACGGGACGGCGTACGACCGCGTTCGTCGTCACGCAGGTTCGCCGCGTCGGCTGCGGCAAGGAATGTGCCGCTCCGCACGTCAGTGATAGGCGTGCACAACGGCGTGCCCCTTGCCGCGCCCGATCATCCACTTGTTCACGGGTGTGGTGATCAGGAAGGCAACGGCGAAGCCGCCCAGCAGCGCGGACCAGAAAAGACTCTCGGACAGCTCGGCGTCCATCGCTCCCGGGGTCATGGCGATGATGACGTTGTCCACCAGCTCCATGACGGCGATGGACACGGTGTCGGCGGCGAGGGCGACGCGGATCGCGGCCTTGAGGCGGAGACCCGCCTTGCGCACCGCGTACATCGTGAAGGAATAGCCGAAGAGGAAGGCCAGCGCGATTGCCAGGATCATCGTGGGGATGTTGTTCCACAGCAGCGCCGTGCCGATGGCCATGCCCAGGATCTCGCCCACGACGCAGCCGCTCAGGCAGTGCAGGGTCGCCTTGGCGGCGGTGCCCCATGGCGCGTGGCCCTGCGACTGTCCGCTCTCGCCGGCCGCGCCGGCCTGGTGGGAAGTGTGATTCATGAAGTACTCCTTGCCGATCGAGCGGGGTCGCTGTGCAGTGCCCGTCATCGGACTGGATCGGGCGTGATGTGACGTTGTCCGGGCCGTCAGGTGGCTGCCCGGAATCGCCGCAGGCGCAGGCTGTTGCTGACGACGAAGACCGAGGAGAAGGCCATGGCCGCCCCCGCGATCATGGGGTTCAGCAGGCCGGCGGCCGCGAGCGGCAGTGCCGCGACGTTGTAGGCGAAGGCCCAGAAGAGGTTGGACTTGATGGTGCCGAGCGTGCTGCGGGCCAGTCGGATGGCGTCCGCCGCCGCCCGCAGGTCCCCGCGCACCAGAGTCAGATCTCCGGCCTCGATGGCGGCGTCGGTGCCGGTGCCCATCGCCAGCCCCAGGTCGGCCTGGGCCAGGGCCGCCGCATCGTTCACGCCGTCGCCGACCATGGCGACCGAACGGCCTTCGCCCTGGAGCCTCTTGATGACATCGACCTTCTCCTGCGGCATCACCTCCGCGATCACTTCGTCGATCCCGACGTCAGCCGCCACGGCGCGGGCAACCGCCTCGTTGTCGCCGGTCAGCAGGACCGGGGTGAGTCCCAGGGCGCGCAGCCGGCGGACCCCCTCGGGGCTGGTCGTCTTGACGGCGTCCGCGACTTCGAAGACAGCACGGGCCTCGCCGTCCCAGGCCACGGTGACGGCCGTATGCCCGGCGGCCCGGGCGTCCACGACGGCTCGTTCCAGCACGGTCGGCAGCTCGATCCTCCGGTCGGCAAGGAGCTTGACGCGGCCGACGAGGACTTCGTGTCCCTCGACGATGCCCTGAACGCCGAGTCCGGGGACATTGGCGAAGTCCTCGGGTACGGGAAGCGCGCTGCCTTCCGCGGTGGCGCCGACGGCCACGGCGCGGCCGATGGGGTGCTCGGACGAGTGCTCCAGCGCCCCCGCCAGGCGCAGCGCCTCGTCCTGGGTGGTGCCGTCGGCCGTGTGCACCGCCAGCAGTGTCATCACACCGGTGGTGACGGTTCCGGTCTTGTCCAGGACCACGGTGTCGGCTCTGCGGGTGTTCTCCAGGACCTCGGGGCCCTTGATGAGGATGCCGAGCTGAGCGCCGCGTCCGGTCCCCACCAGCAAGGCTGTCGGTGTCGCCAGGCCGAGGGCGCAGGGACAGGCGATGATCAGCACCGCGACGGCCGCCGTGAACGCGGAAGTCAGCCCAGCACCGTTCCCCAGCCAGAAGCCGAGCGTGCCCATGGCCAGTGTGATGACGACGGGGACGAACACCGCGGAGATCCTGTCGGCGAGGCGCTGTGCGGCGGCCTTGCCGTTCTGCGCGTCCTCGACCAGCTTGGCCATTCGCGCGAGCTGGGTGTCCGTACCGACACGGGTGGCCTCGACGATCAGCCGCCCGCCGGCGTTGATGGTGGCCCCGGTCACGTTGTCGCCGGTGGTGACGTCGAGGGGGACGGATTCGCCGGTCAGCATCGAGGTGTCGACCGCTGAGGCGCCTTCGACGACCGTGCCGTCCGTGGCGATCTTCTCCCCCGGACGGACCAGGAACCGGTCGCCGACCACCAACTCTTCGATGGCCACGGTCTGTTCATTGCCTGCTCGCAGCACGGTGACTTCTTTGGCGCCCAGCTCGAGCAGCGCCCTGAGGGCCGCACCGGCCTTGCGCTTGGAACGAGCCTCGAAGTAACGCCCGGCGAGGATGAAGGCGGTGACGCCGGCGGCGGCCTCGAGGTAGATGTTCCCGGCGCCGTCGGTGCGGGCGACGGTCAACTCGAAGGGGTGCGTCATGCCGGGTACACCGGCGGTGCCGAAGAAGAGCGCCCACAGGGACCAGAGAAACGCCGCCGAGGTACCGACGGAGATCAGGGTGTCCATGGTGGCCGCGCCGTGACGTGCGTTCGTCCATGCCGCGCGGTGGAAGGGCCAGGCGGCATAGGTGACGACGGGCGCCGCGAGCGTGAGGGAGAGCCACTGCCAGTACTGGAATTGCCACGCCGGGACCATCGCCACCGTGACGACGGGGGTGGCCAGGACGACGGAGGTCAGGAGGCGATGGCGCAGAGAGCGCAGCTCCCCGGCCTCTTCCGGCTCTGATCTGACTCCGTCGTCGGCGGTCGCCGTGTCGGTCGGTACGGGCGCGGGCAGAGCGGCCGTGTAGCCGGTCGCTTCGACCGTGGCGATCAGATCTTCCACGGCGACGCCCTCGCCGTAGGTGACCTTGGCTTTCTCCGTCGCGTAGTTGACGGTGGCCTCCACACCGTCCATGCGGTTGAGCTTCTTCTCGATCCGGGCGGCGCACGAGGCGCAGGTCATCCCGCCGATGGCGAGTTCGACCCCGGCTGTTTCAGGGACCGTGGTTGTCATCACTGCTCCTCGAACTGGACGGGCGGCGCCGGGGCGCGGCGAGTGCACGCGCCCCGGTGGCCGGCGGTCAGGCGGTGGCTGCTCGGCCGGTGAGTTCGTATCCGGCGTCATCGACGGCTTTGGCGATCAGCGCGTCGTCGGGTTCGCCGCCGGTGGTGACGGTGACGCGACCCGCGTCCACGTCGACGGTCACCGACCGCACCGTGTCCAGTCCGCCGATGGCCTCGGTGACCGCGGCGCGGCAGTGGGCGCAGGTCATGCCGGACACGTTGTACACGGTGGTGGTGCCGTCGGTGTGGCAGCTGCCGTCTGGGGTGCAGCAGGACGACATGGGATCTCCCTCAGGTGTCGGAGCGGGACTCGGCTATACCCCTCAGGGGTATTTGCTGTACGTTCTCACATATACCCCCACCCCCTATCGATGAGCAAGCCGGTCACCCAGGAGCCGCCATGAACACCGGAGCGAGAATCACCGCCTTCACCGCCGCCCTGGCGGCCTCGTTCGCTACCGCCTACTTCGTCGGAGCGGGCATGGAGCCCGTCGCCTCCCGCTCCGAGCCGACGACAGCGCACGCCGGCCACCAGGAAGGCACCTCGGATTCGACGGACAGGGAGGGATCGGACGACCCGGCCGGCGGGCTGCGGATCTCCGAGAGCGGATACACGCTCGATCTCGAAACCCCCCGCCTCGAAGCCGAACGCCGCAGCGACCTGCGCTTCGTCGTACGGGACAGCGAGGGCCGTGCGGTCAAGGACTTCAGACGGAAGCACGACAAGGAGCTGCACCTGATCCTCGCCTCCCGCGATCTCAGCACCTACCGGCACCTGCACCCGGAACGGGCACCGGACGGCACTTGGAGCACGCCCGCCGACCTGCCCGAGGCGGGCGACTACCGGCTCTTCGCCGACTTCACCCCCGCCAGGAAGGGGGCGGGCAATCTCACCCTCGGCGCGGACCTGTCCGCCTCCGGCGACTACGAACCGAGCGCACCGCCGCGCCCAGCCCGTACCGCCACGGTCGACGGGTACACCGTGGCCCTCAAGGGCCGGCTGCGCCCCGGAGCCGCACAAGAGCTGCGATTCGAGGTCAGCAAGGACGGCAGGGAGGTCACCGACCTTCAGCCCCACCTCGGCGCGTTCGGGCACCTGGTGGCTCTGCGCTCCGGCGACCTCGCGTACCTCCACGTTCACCCCAACGGCGAACCGGGCGACGGCGGCACGAAGCCCGGACCCACCGTGTCCTTTACTGCCACCGCCCCCAGCGACGGAACATATCGGCTCTTCCTGGACTTCAAGCACGAAGGGAAGGTGCGCACCGCCGCCTTCACCGTCGGCGCGGATGGCGAGCCGTCGACGGCTGCGCGAGGGGAGACTCCCACCGACGACGGGCACGACCACTGACCCGGGCCAGGGCGGACGCGGAAACGCAGCGACGCACACCAGGCACCCAGGAGGGAGCTTCATCAGCGATTCACGAGCGGACCGCGAACCCGTTCAGCTCTGCGACCCAGGCGCAGTCACGCCACAGCAACCCGGCCTCCGAGCCTCGCCGGAGGCCGGCCGAGCAAACCGTGAAGCAAGGAGCACGCATGCCCAAGGACATCTCCCACCCCGTATTCGCACGCATCTACCCGCGGATCGAGCGGTTCGCGCAGGCACATGGAGCCGCGGCTCACCGAGAAGAACTGCTCGACGGTGTCGGAGGCCGGATTCTGGAGATCGGCGCCGGCACCGGTGCGAACATTCCCTTCTACCCTCCCACCGTCGAGAGTCTCGTCGCCGTCGAACCAGAGCCGCGGCTGCGCGCGCGTGCACGGCGGGCCTCCGAGGAGGCCCCCTTCCCGGTGGAGGTAGTATCCGGCAGGGCCGAGCAACTCCCGTTTCCGGACGATGCGTTCGACACTGTGATCGTTTCCCTCGTGCTGTGCTCCGTGCGAGACGTGAACCGCGCCGTCACTGAAATCCGTCGCGTGCTGCGGCCGGACGGGCAGCTGCGCTTCTACGAGCACATCCGCTCCGGCCGGCGGCGGTTCGCGAGGATGCAGCGCGCCCTGGACCTCATCTGGCCGAGGCTGGGCGGTAATTGCCATCTCAGCCGCGACCCGGAATCGGCCCTGGTACGGAACGGGCTGGCCATCGAGACGGTGCACCACTTCGATTTCGCCATCAACGGCCGCCTCAATCCGTCCTCTCCGTGCGTCATCGGACGCGCGTCCGCGGAGTGAGCCGCCCTCAAACTCCGGCTGCTGCGTCCACGGGCAGGTCATCGAAGCGCTTCGGCCCTCGGCTCTCCTGCTGCACGCCACCCGTACCGCGTGAGGCCGCGGCGCTTTGCGATCGGGAGAGCGGTGGTGGTGAGCCGCGCACGGCCGCAGCGACGTCGACGAGCTGGAGCTCGTCCAGCCGAGGGCGGGACCCAGGGCATGGGTCCCGCCCTTCTTCGTCATTCACCTGTGCGCGACGAGCCAGTGGGCCTCGCCCCGTGCTGCAGTTCAGCCGCTCGTGGGTTTCAGCCTCGGCAGTTCACAGGCGGGTCTTGCTGTCTCCGCCGGCCGGGGGCGCAGGCGTGCTCGGCGGTGCGATGGTGCCGGCGGGGTTGGTGCATCCGGGGACGCTGCCTGCGGGCGTGCAGTTGTCCGGGGCGTTGCGGATGACCTTGCTGTCGATGAGGGTGACCTGGCTGGGGGCCGGGTTGTCGATGCCTCCACCGTTGGCGATGGCCGTGTTCCGCGTGACCAGGCTTCGAACCAGAGTTGCTGTGGAGTCGAGGTTCGAGAGGCCCGCGCCTGACACGGCGATGTTGTCGCGGACTGTGGTGGACGTGAGACGCAGGACGCCGTTTTGGGTCTGACGGATGCCGCCGCCCAGAAGGGCGGTGTTCCCCCTGATCGACACGGAGTACAGGTGAGCGGTGGCGTTGCGGATGTTCTCCAGACCGCCGCCATTGCCGATCGGGGACCGGTTGTTGACCAGGGACCCGCCCTTCATCGTCATCGTGCCGCTGTCCGTGTTGAAGACGCCGCCGCCAGCGGTGGCGCCCACTGTGGTGTTGGTGTTGCGCTCGACGGTGGTGCGGTTGAGGTTGAGGCGTCCGCCGAAGTTGTGGACGCCGCCACCTTGCGAAGCCTCGTTGCCCTTGATGACGGAGCGGTTCAAGTTCAGCGTGCCGTTGGTGTTCGCGACGCCGCCGCCCATGGAGTCGGCGGCCGAGAGACGTCCGCCGCTGACGGAGAGTGAGTTCAGAGTGAGGTTGCCGCCGGAGACGACGTGGAAGATGCGGAAGTCCTGCGTCGCGCTCGGCGCGCGCCGGATGGTGGTGTCACGGCCGGAGATGGTCACATCCCCGGTGATCTCCGGAAGCCCGTCGTCCGCGTTGTCGGGCGCGGTGAGGGTGTAGGTGCAGTGGGGCGCGAGGTTGATGCCGGTGTTGGGGTGGGTGTTGGCGAAGGTGATCGCGGCCTTGAGCGCGGGGATGTCATTGCACCCCACGTTGGTCCCCCCGGCCGCGTTGGCCGGGAGAGCCGGCAGGATCGAGAGGGACAGCCCCACACCGACCGCGGCGCTCACGGCACCGGACCGCAAGATGATCTTCATGGCTACGCCTTCCTTGGCGTTGGAGAGTGAAACGGCACGTCACCGGCGCCAGCGGCGATGCTGGTGAACCGGAATGACGAGATGACGTTCCACGCGTAGCCGCGGACGGGCCTGGCTTCACCTGGCCTACCGCCGAACGGCTCCGGCCCTCGCACACCCAACCCGCCCCCGCCGGCATCCTTCTTGCGCACCGCCGGCAAGGGCCCGGCCCACCCGGCTGTGAGACACGTGGAACCCCGGCGCGACCGACAGCACCGGGGTTCCACGGACGAAGGAGAGCAACGGCCTGGGATATACGAACTACGCGACGGCAAGGCCACGACGGGGGAGCAGAGTGTTCGCCTTGATCAGCGGGGGGCGTGGGCGACTGCATGAACGTGCACTCCCCGAGGGGGGCACTGCCACCTACTGCGGGTCGCCCGGAGCGCGATGGTGACGATGCCGGTCCTGGCGCTGATCACCGGCACATCCTCAGAGCCCTGGTCACCCACGTGGCCGTTGCGGGGTGATGGCCACGTCGAAGGGCCTGTCGCCGACGCCGATGGTGGTGGTGACTTCCTTGATCTTGGTGTTGATCACCGACACGTTGTCAGAATTCTCGTTGGCGACGTAGGCACGGCGGCCGTCCGGGGTGGTAGCAACGCCGACGGGACCGTTACCGACGGGGATGATGGTGGTGACGGTGTTGGTCCTGGTGTTGATCACCGACACGGTGTCGTCGTCGCGGTTGGTGACGTAGGCACGGCGGCCGTCCGGGGTGATGGCCACGCCGGCGGGCCCGTTGCCGACGGGGATGGTGGCGGTGACGGTGTTGGTCCTGGTGTTGATCACCGACACGGTGTCGCCCAGGAGATTGGTGACGTAGGCACGGCGGCCGTCCGGGGTGGTAGCAACGCCGACGGGACCGTTACCGACGGGGGTGGTGGCGATGACACGGTTGGTCTTCGTGTCGATCACCGACACGTTGTCGGAGTTCTCGTTGGTGACGTAGGCACGGCGGCCGTCCGGGGTGATGGCCACGCCGGCGGGGCCATCACCGGCGGGGATGGTGGCGATGATTTTGTTGGTCTTGGTATTGATCACCGACACGTTGTCGCCGAGGAAGTTGGCGACGTAGGCGCGGCGGCCGTCCGGGGTGAAGGCCACCTCGAAGGGCGCGTCGCCGGCGCGGATGGTGTCGATGACCTTGTTGCTCTTCGTGTCGACCACAGTCACCGTGTCGACGTTGTTGTTGCTGATGTAGGCGCGGCGGCCGTCCGGGGTGATGGCCACGTAGGTCGGCCTGTCGCCGACGGGGATGGTGGTGTCGACGGTGTTGGTCCTGGTGTTGATCACCGACGCGGTGTCGCTGTCGAAGTTGGTGACGTAGGCGCGGCTGTGGTCGTCGCCCGCGGCGGCGGGCGTTGCCGCGGCAAGGGGGACCGTCAGGCCCGCCAGTACAGCCAGTCCCGCCACCCAGGCCCGCACCACCGGCCACCACGAGCGATCACCGCCATGACGTCTCCCGGCGTTTCCCCGTTCTGGTGCTCTGTGCTCCTCGATATCCGACACGACGACCTCCTGTAGTGCACGACGGCGAACTGGCGATGGCTATTGTCACGCTATGTGCCGGTATCTTCCGAGACGATCCGAGATCGTCCGCCTGGGGCCGTACGGACGACCGACACCCCTCGGCCAGGAGGATGCCGCCGCCCGCGGTGATCGCCCGTCGAGACTTCGACTCTCACTCGTCGACGCACCCGTCGGCGAACTCAGCACCGGCGACGAACCAAACGCCTGAGCAGTTGGACGCCCACCGGTACCCGCCCGCCCAGACGCCCAGCTCGGTACTTCGCCGGTCGTGCCGTCGACGGCGACATAGCGAGGAAGGGGCGGCCTCGCCGCGTCGAAGACCTCCCGTTCGGGAGGCGCAGCACAGGGATGGCTGGTATCCCTCGTCATTTTTTCCGAACCATTGACGAAAAAATGGAGGGCCGCCATGCTGTGCGGCATGCGGTCTCACGACGACCCCTTGACCCCAACCGGGAGTCCAACGGCGAGAACGAGTGCTCGGAACTCCCGGTCGGCGTCCGGATCAAGACCGCCCACGGACCGTTCGTCGACTCCCGGAAGACGGTGGCCGACCGACCCGAGACAGCGCCGCGGATCACCATGGTCTGCAGGACGGACGTGGTCTGCAGGACAGACGTGGTCTGCAGGACGGACGTGGTCTGCAGGACAGACGTACGCCATGCTCCGCCGGCAGCGGCCCTCCGGTGGACGCCGCAGGCAGGGCGAACCGGGCAGGATTGCCCGCTCGTTCGTCCGGCCCGTCGAGCCGGTAGAGGGAACCAATGAGCCGTCAGAGGCGACATCACTGACGTGAGCGCGGAACACACAGGCTGTGGGGTCACGGTCGACTTGGGGGGATCTGATGCAGCCGCTGGAAGCCGGGGACCCGCGGGCCGTAGGCGCGTACCGGTTGACCTTCCGCCTCGGCTCGGGCGGGATGGGCCGGGTGTTCCTGGGTGAGTCCCCCGGCGGGCGACGGGTTGCCGTGAAGGTGGTGCGGGAGGACCTGGCGTGCTCTCCCGGTTTCCGCGAACGCTTCCGGCGGGAGGCCGAGCTCGCCATGCGTGCGGGCGGATTCTGGGCCGCGCAGGTTGTCGACGCCGACCCGGACGCCGCCATGCCGTGGATCGCGAGTCAGTACGTTGACGGCCCTTCGCTCGCCGAACGTGTCTCCCGGCACGGCCCGTTGGACGAGGGGGAGGTGCGCAGGCTCGCCGGTGGACTGGCCGAGGCGCTCGCGTCGTTCCACAAGACGGGCCTTGTGCACCGCGACCTCAAGCCCTCCAACGTCCTGCTCGTGGACGACGGTCCGAGGGTCATCGACTTCGGCATCTCCAAGGCGCTGGAGACCTTGGAGACAGCCGGAAGCACCGATCTGACCAGGGCAGGAACGATCCTCGGTACGCCGGGTTTCATGTCGCCCGAACAGGCACTGGGGCAGCCGGCAGGACCGCCGGCGGACGTCTTCTCCCTCGGCTCGCTGCTCGTCCACGCGGCCACGGGCACCGGACCCTTCGGCGACGGGCCTTCTCACGCCCTGCTGTTCCGCGTCGTGTACGAGGCACCCGATCTCGGCGCAATGCCTTGCGGCCTGCGGGAGTTGACGCAGGACTGCCTGCGCAAGGCACCGGAGGACCGCCCCGCCGCCGCTGAACTCGTCTCCCGCCTCGCACACCAGCAGCCGGCGGTCGCCGCTCCGCGCCCTGTGCCGAGCGACATCGAGGCGGACCCGTGGATGGACGGGAGGAAGGGCGCTCCACAGGTGGACACGCTGGCGACCAGCGGTCCGCAGCAACGGAGTTCAGCCACCTCGACTGCCGCGATCAGGCCATCCGCGAGGGACCCGTGGAATGCGCGGGTCGGCTTGCAGACCAGGGGCTCGCCGTCCGGCAACTCGTTCGCGGCGGAGCAGTGGGGCCCGGATGTGTTCTGGCGTCGTATGCGACGGCCGATCGGGCTCGCGTTGACGGTTGACGGCCTGCTCCTGTCGATGGCGCTCTTGTTCGACAAGGTCCCGGTCATGTTGGCGTACGCGCTGGTGATCACGCTGCTTTTCGTGCTCCAAGGACTGAGGGTCTCGTTGCCGCTCCTTCGGGCCAGGGCGCTGCACGTAGGACCTGACGGGCTCGCGGTGCGCCACGGCCCGCACACTCTGACCGTGCCCTGGCGGGACATCGCGTCCCTCGAGTTCGACAGGAAGAGGAACGAGCGGGCACTCACCTTGACGGCGGCGCTCAAGGCGAAGGCGAATACCGAGATCCCGCCCCCGCTGCGTGCCGGCGCAGGCGTCCTGAAGTGCACGATCGCCTCCCCTTGGAAGAGGGACAACCGCACCCGCGCGCAGAGCCTCGAGACGGCGCTGCACAACTTCGCGGGCAACCGCTACCACTGACCAACTGCGTCCCGGAGAACGACGAGTGCCCGTCGCACGCGGGCGGAACCCGTCGCCGGAACGACGCGAAGACTCGCGGCGGCGCCGCCGTCCGCACGTGACCGCTCTCAGCACAGGCACCTCGAAAGCCTTGGAGGACTCATGTCCCAGCCGGCCCCCTACAGGCAAGGCACACATCACCTGATCTCGTCACCAGCCGGCAAGATCCACCTGGTGGAGCAGGGAACCGGTCCGCTGGTGCTGCTGGTGCACGGATTTCCAGAGTCCTGGTACTCCTGGCGCTACCAACTTCCGGTGCTGGCCGAGGCCGGGTACCGAGCAGTCGCGGTCGACGTCCGCGGCTACGGCCGTTCCTCCAAGCCCGATGATGTGGCCGCGTACCGGATGCCCGCACTGGTCGAGGACAGCGTTGCCGTGGTGCATGCCCTGGGCGAGGAGTCGGCTGTGATCGTGGGCCACGACTGGGGCTCGGCCATCGCCGCCAACGCCGCCCTGATCAGTCCCGACGTCTTCCACGCGGTCGCGCTCCTTAGCGTGCCCTATGCCCCGCGCGGCGGCCCCCGGCCCAGCGACATCTTCGCGCGGATGGGCGGCGACGAGGAGTTCTACGTCAGCTACTTCCAGGAACCCGGACGGGCCGAGGCCGAGATCGAACCGGACGTCCGCGGCTGGCTCTCCGGCTTCTACGCCGCTTTCTCCGCCGACACCATGCCCGCCGCCGATGCCCCTGACCCGCACTTCGTGAGCCGGGGCGGGACGCTGCGCGAGCGGTTCCCAGCGGGCCGGCCGGCCTGGCTCAGCGAGGACGACCTCGACGTCTACGCAGCGGAGTTCGAGCGGACGGGCATGAGCGGGGCGCTCAATCGCTACCGGAACATGGACCGCGACTGGGAAGACCTCGCCGAATTCGACGGCGCCCCAGTCACTCAGCCTTCCCTGTTCATCGGCGGCACTCTCGACGCGTCCACAACCTGGCTGGCGGACGCGATCGAGGCGTACCCCACCACCCTGCCCGGCCTGGTCTCCTCACACCTCCTCGACGGCTGCGGCCACTGGATCCAGCAGGAACGCCCGGACGAGGTCAACCAGATCCTGACCGCCTGGCTCGCGTCCCTGTCCGGCTGAAGACCCGCCGTGCGGCCGGGGCGTCCTGCCTGAGGGACGACCGGCATTCCGCCGTTCACACCGAAGCGGTACGTCAGACTCGGAGGCGACGGCCGTACCGCACGTCGCTGTCCTGCGTCGGCACCAGCGCGATGAGCGCCGAACTGGTGTCTCGTAGCTCTTCGGGGAGCGACTCCGCCGCACCGACGCCACGAGCGCGGTCCAGCCTCTGGCGCAGGCTCATCTCGGCACCCAAGTCCCTGCTCAACCTCACGGTCTCCACAAGGTCGCACAGGAACAGCATGTGTTCGTCCATGTGGCTCTGCCCGTTGACGGCGGCACGGACCTCCGCGATGAGCGCGTCGCGCAACTCCTCGTGGGCGTACAGGCGTTGCCTCGCGCGGACGAGACCGGTCTGACCGCCGTGCCGGGGTCGCAGTACGCCGCGCTCGGCGAGCGCGGCGCGGTGCAGTGAGAACGCCTGCTGGTGCCGCCGGAACCACCAGTGGAGGCGGACGCGCCCGCGTTTGGAAGCGGAAGCGTGCTGATGCAGCTCGGCCAGTAACGTGTCGGCCCAGGCGAGACCGGTGGGGCGGGTGTCGAGCAGTTCGATCTCGACGCTGTGCAGGCGGAGGACGTCGTAGCCGAACCACTTCGACTTCCCGGAACGGACCAGTAGCTTGCGGCGCAGCGCCAGTTCGCCCAGCTCGGCCGCCGCGCATCCGATCACCGCCCGGGCGGAGCCATGCACCTTGCCGTTGCTCAGGTGTGAGAGCAGGACGAACTCCTCGGGCAGGGACAGGTGCTGCCGCGAACGCACAGACATGTGACTGCTTTCCCTTCTCCAGCGCAGGGGGCGGGCGGGCCGGCCCACTGTCAGCTGGTACGCAGGCGGGTGGTCGAACCGCGCGACGGCTCCCGCCGCGTACAGAGAGGCCAGGTCGGCGGACCGCGGTCAGTCGGTGCCCTCCAGCTCGAACGAGCTGAGGCTGGGGTCGTGGTCGGAGGCACCGATGTCGTACATCGGTGTCATCCAGTGGTAGAAATTGTCGCCCCGCTCGCGCAGCAGGTCGTAGAGCCGGCGCAGCATGCGGCGGCGTACGGGCTCGAACTCGGGGTGCTGATACCGGTTGTGGAGCTCGCTGGGGTCCTCGACGAGGTCGTACAGCTCGTTGACGGACTCGGGATTGACGACGAGTTTGTAGCGCTCGTCGCGGAGCATCCGCTGCGGGTAGGGGAAGTGGTGGCCGTGGAATTCGGCGACCACGTCGGTGGCCCAGACCGGGTGTTCTCCGCGCACCAGTGGTACGAGGCTGCGGCTGTCGACGGCGGGCTCGGGATCGCAGCCGGCGAGGTCCAGGATGGTCGCCGTGCAGTCTGTGAGCGTGACGAGTTCGGGCCTGACCTGCGGGGCGGCCCCGGGGATGCGGACGATGCCGGGGATGCGGTAGATGTCCTCGTACATGGCCGGGCCCTTGTCGTGCAGCCGGTGGGCGCCCGTGAACTCGCCGTGGTCGGCGGTGAAGAAGACCGAGGTGTCGTCGCTCAGGCCGAGTTCGTCGAGCCGGGTCAGGATGCGGCCGATCTGCTCGTCGATCAGCGTGACGTAGCCCCAGTAGACGGCGATGAGTTTGCGGGTGACCTCGATCGGCATGGTGTCGAACGTCCAGTGCTCGCTGTAGTTGCGTTGCACCGGCGGTTTGCCCTCGAAGGTCTCGGCGATCGACGCGGGCATTTCCACGAGGTCCGGGTCGTAGCGGTCGAAGTACGTGTCGGGCAGCAGGTAGGGCAGGTGGGGCCCGAAGAAGTGGGTGGCCAGGAAGAACGGGCGGCCGTCGGCGGCGTATTGGTCGAGCTGTTCGATGGCGCGGGTGGCGAGGTAGTGCTCGAAGGTCGCCTCGACCGGCTGGTGCAGGCGTGCGGCGAGCAGGTTGCCGGGGTTGCCGTTGGGTGCGGTTCCGCGCACGTGGTCGGAGATCCGGTACGGCGGCAGGCCCCGTTCCTCCAGGTAGGCCAGGTAGTCGGGGTGGTCGACGGGGTTGTGCCAGCCGGGCAGGTCCGGCCCGTCGAATCCGTACGAGGCGGCGTTGCGGTGCGTGCCCCCGTGCCACTTGCCGATCAGGCCCAGCTGGTAGCCCCTCTCCTGCAGCGCGCCCGCGAAGGTGAACGCGTCTTCGCGCAGGTCCTCCAGATAGCCCACGTTGCGTTCGTAGTTGGCCAGCAGCCGGTGGCGGAACGGCGCCTGGCCGGTGAGCAGGCTGGCCCGGGCCGGCGTGCAGATGGCTGTGGGCGTGTAGCACCGCTCGAACCGCGTGCCGGTCGCGGCCAGGCCGTCGAGGTGGGGGGTGGCGGCGTGCGGGTTGCCGTAACAGCCCAGCGTGTCGACGCGGTGCTGATCGGTCATCAGGAACAGCAGGTTCACTTGGCGTACGCCTTCGTGTAGAGGTCGCCGGTGTAGTAACTGGAGGGCTTCGGCGTGGACTTGAGCTGGCCCGCACGGACGAAGAAGTGACCCAGGTTGTTCAGCCACGCATCGACGGTGCCGTTCTTGGTCTTGGCGACGAGATCGGCAGTCGTGAGGGTCTCCACGTTCGCGGCGTCGGCCTTGACCTTGCTCTCGTCGAGCTTGAGCATCTTGGCGGACTCGCTGATGGCTTCCTCGGGATGCCTGGCCCGCCAGTCGTTGGCCTTCTGGAGCACCTTGATCACCTTGCTGGTGAGTTCGGGCTTCACCTTGTTGGCCGCGACGAAGGCGGTCGGGAAGGACGTGCCCATGTCGCGGGTGCTGGCGACCTCTTCGAGGTCCGGCACCTTCTTCTTGATGGTGTCTATGAGCGGGTACCAGATTCCCGCGCCGTCGATCTTCCCGGAGGAGAAGGCGGAGACGACCGTCGAGGGGTCCAACGGCACCTTCTCGACGTCCTTGGTGGTCATCCCCGCTTTCTCGAGCGCAAGGTTGAGCGCCATGTCGCCGGAGGTGCCCTCGGGGACACCGACCCTCTTGCCCTTGAGGTCCTTCATCGAGGTGATGCCGGGCTGCGCGATGACGCGGTCCGCGTAGGCGAGCGTGTTGACCGCGACGACCTTGGACTTGCCGGATGCGGGCAGCCACATGGCGCCGGGGCCGATGTATCCGAAGTCGAGGTTGCCGGCTCCGAGCGCCTGGATCTGGACCGGACCGTTGTTGAAAGCCTTCACCTCGGGAGTGAGACCCGCCTCCTTCCACAGTCCTTGCTTCTCGGCGACCGCCAGCAGGCTGACGCCGTTGTAGTCGCCGATGTACCCGAAGTTGACCGTCGAGTCGTTGGCGGTGTCGTCCGCACACGCGCTTACGGGGAGCGCCAGCATGGTTACTGCTGAGGCGGCCGCCAGGGCACGCCGAATACTGCTTCTACGCACGATGAGACAGTCCTCTCGGGGAACAACTCGGCAGAAGTGGGGGGTCAGGCAGCGGGTGCGGCCTGCGGCTGGTGGTAGACGGCGTGCCAGACCTCGTTCCGGATCTGCCGGAACTCGGCGGAGAGCCGGATCTCCTCGGTACGCGGATACGGGAGGTCCACTTCCAGGACCTGCTGGACACGGCCGGGCCGGGCGGCCATCACGACCACCCGGCCGGCCAGGTAGACCGCCTCGTCGACGTCGTGCGTGACGAACAGGACGGTGCGCTGCTCCTGCCGCCAGGTGCCCAGGAGCTGGTCCTGCAACTGCACCCGGGACAGTGCGTCGAGCGCTCCGAACGGCTCATCCATCAGCAGCACTTGGGGATTCACCGCGTACGCGCGGGCGATCGCGCACCGCTGCTTCATGCCGCCGGACAGCGTCTTGGGGAGCGCGTCGGCGAAGTCCCCGAGCCCGACCAGATCGATGGCGTGGTCGGCGCGCCGCTTGCGCTCCGCGGCGGGCAGCGCCGCCAGCTTCAGACCGAACTCCACGTTGTGACGAACCGTCAGCCAGGGGAAGAGGGCGTACTGCTGGAAGATCACACCGCGGTCCGGTCCCGGCCCGGTGACCGGCGCACCGTCCACCAGGACCTGGCCCGCCGTGGGCGTGACCAGTCCCGCCGCCATGCTCATCAGGGTGCTCTTGCCGCAGCCGGACGGGCCGACGACCGTCACGAACTCCCGGTCGGCGATGTCCAGTGACACGTGGTCGAGCGCGACGAAGGTGGTGTCCTTCATCGGGAAGGTCTTGACCACGTCCTGAAAAGAGATCTTGTTTGTCATCGGCGCTCCTGCCAACCGGTGAGCCGTCGTTCGACGAGCAGCAGCAGCCGGTCCATGGCCAGGCCGAGCACGCCGATGGTGATCAGCGCCGCGAAGATCGTGGGGATCTCGTACCAGGTCGAGGCCTTCTGCATACGGAAGCCCAACCCCTCCTGTGCGCCGACCAGTTCGGCGGCCACCAGGGTCGCCCAGGACGCGCCGAGTCCGATCCGCATCCCGACGAGGATGAACGGAGTGGAAGCCGGGACGACGACCTTGACGAAGATGGTCCGGTCCGAAGCCCCCAGTACGCGCGCGGCGTTGATCAGTGTCCGGTCCACGTCCACGACACCCTGGAAGGCCGCCACCACACAGGACATGAACGCCGCCAGAAAGATCACGAACACCTTCGGCGTCTCTCCGATACCCATCAGCACGATCGCCAGCGGAATCAGTGCCAGCGGCGGGATCGTGCGGAAGAACTGGACGAAGGGCTCGATCAGTCCCCGGGCCAGCGGGTACCAGCCCATGAGGAAGCCGACCGGGACGGCCACCACGGTGCCCAGGGCAAAGCCCGTGAAGACCCGGCGCAGGCTGGCCAGCGTGTCGCCGAGGAGCGAACCGTCGGCGATCATCTCGCCCCCGCGCTCCGCCACGCTGACCGGCCCGGGAAGGTTCTCCACCCCGAGGGACGCCAGCGCCCACACGGTCAGGCCGATCGCGAGCGCGACCAGATTGAGAACCAACGGCCGTCCTGCTCGCCGTGGGACGCGCCGCTCGGTTGCGGGCTCGAGTTTCCTCTCAGGTGTGGTGATCACGGCCATGGGTGCCTCACCCGTTTCATCGGTCCTCCTCGGCATCCGGTCGCTCCCCCTGGGCCTCGCGGTCCGGGCGGTGCCCCGTCGGGTAGCGGGAGAGCAGGGAAGATTCGCGCAGCACCAGCCCGATGCCGCCGAGGGCGCCGCCGACCTCGCCGAGCGCCGCCCTGCGTACCTCGAGCCGGTGCCGCGAGAGCGGCAGGACGTGCGCGCTCAGCGCCTCCTCGACCGGCTCGGTCAACGCGTCCCCGGCCGCGGCCAGTTCACCGCCGATCACGATCACGCCGGGCCCGACCGCGTTGCACACCGCCGCGAGCACGGTGCCGACCTGGGAACCCGCCGCGCGCAGCACGTCCCGCGCCGCCTCGTCGCCCGAGTCGAGCGCCGCCACCAACGCGGAGACGTTCTCGGCGCATCCGCCGGCGGCGCGATAAGAGTCGAGCACGCCCCCCACCGAGGCCACGGTCTCCAGGCAGCCGACCCCGCCGCATTCACAGCGCATCCCGGCCCCCTCGACCGTGATGTGCCCGAACTCGCCCGAAAGCCCGTACGCACCGCGGTGAAGTGAACCACCCACCACGAGGCCACCGCCGACACCGTGCGACAGCCGGAGATAGAGCACGTCCTCATCGCCTGCCGCGGCACCCCATACCGATTCGGCCAGCGCCGCGAGCCTCGTGTTGTTGTCCACCAGTACCGGCGCCCCGAAGCGCTTATGGAGCAGCTCCGGCAGGCCATCGACACCGCGGGCATGCGCGCTCTCGCCGCCCGGTTCGGCGACCGGCCCGACGACGCCCACGCCGACGGCGCTGAGGGCACCGAACTCCAGCGTCCCTCCGGTCAGCGAGCGGACCAGACGCTGCGCGAGATCGGTCCGCTCCACCCAGGACAGATCCCCCGCATGCGACTCGCTCGCGGATCCGACGATCTCGTGCGCGACATTGGCGGCGGCCACGTGCACCGCACGTCGAGCGAAGTCGATCCCGATCGCCTGCCCCGCCTCGGGGTTGAGGGTCAGCGTCTCCACCGGCCGGCCCCGCTTGCGCGGCCCGGCGCCGGGAGCGGAGGCGACCACAGCACCACTGGCCAGCAGTCCGCCGACGATGTCGTAGAGCGTCGTGCGGGACAGCCCGCTGAGCTTGCCCAGCTCGCCCCGGCTCAGCCGGCCGTGCTTGCGCAAGAGGTCCAGCACCAATTCCTCGTGGCCCCGCCGCAGCCGGGTCAGGGGACCGTCGTGGGACTCCATGGCGCACAGCATGCTGACCCGGGGCATTTTCGTCAATGACTCGGAAAAATAGTTCAGGGCCCACCCCGCAGAAAGATCAAGAACTGGGTGGACACCATTGCCCTGGCCGGGCAACGCCCGCGCCGTAGAACTCACATCGGCGACGCACCAAGCCGCTGGGCAGCTGGACTCCCACCGGCTGTCTGGCCGCCCACGGGCCATCTGGCACTGACCACCGCTTGATCAACTCTGGTCACCGCAACTGAAGATCACCAACTAGGGCCCGCAATCGGGAAGATCGTCCTGGTGTGGGCCTTTGCACGTAGAAACAGTGCTCATATCCGTGGATCAAGCGCCTCAAGAGGGCGCTTGAAGTCGGGCCAACGAGAAAGGGCCCCCGCCGCGACTTTCGTCACCTGCGGAGACCCGTTTCGTCGGTGTCTCTGTGTGCGCGAGGGGGGAGTTGAACCCCCACGTCCTTTCGGACACTGGAACCTGAATCCAGCGCGTCTGCCTATTCCGCCACCCGCGCATCGGGTGTCCCTCGCTCTGAGCGAGGAGACGGCCGGAGGGCTTCCTTCAGGGGCCTTCCGACGTCCAAAAGATTAGCACGCTGGCAGCGGTGGCTTCACATCCCGGTCCGCCCCGGCCGGTGCCCGTACGACTACGGGACACTGGCTTCGAGGACGGCGCGATCCATGCGAGGGTGTGACGGCGAGGGTCAGGGAGCGCGAGGGTGTGAGGTGTGAGAGGTGACACTCCTCCGTCGGGCGCCCCAGGGGAACCACCCGTTCCCCTCGCGCGTGGATACGATCAGTAAGCAGTACCGGGCCTGAGCAGTACCGGACCGACGTACGAACACAGCTTGCGCGCCCCCGGGTGAGACCGGAGGACGCACTAAGGCCGAGGGCATCTGGGAAGGAGGTGCAACGTGGGAGTTCTGAAGCGCTTCGAGCAGCGACTTGAGGGCCTGGTCAACGGCACCTTCGCGAAGGTGTTCAAGTCCGAGGTACAGCCTGTGGAGATCGCGGGCGCCCTCCAGCGTGAATGCGACAACAACGCGACGATCTGGAACCGGGACCGGACGGTCGTGCCCAACGACTTCATCGTCGAGCTGAGCGCACCCGACTACGAGCGCCTCAGCCCGTACTCGGGTCAGCTGGGTGACGAACTGGGCGGAATGGTACGAGACTACGCAAAACAGCAGCGGTACACCTTCATGGGATCGGTCAAGGTCCATCTCGAGAAGGCCGACGAACTCGACACCGGTCTCTACCGCGTACGCAGCCGTACCCTCGCCTCCAGCGCCTCGCAGCAGCCGCAGCGCGCTTCAGGCGCACCGAACAACGCCTATGGCGGTCAAGGCGGTTACCCGCCCGGCGCCGGCCCGGCCGGTGCACCGCCCATGCCGGCGGGCCCGCCGCCCGGCTACGCGCCCGGCGGCGGCGGAGGTTCCATGCCGCGCGCCGAGACGAGGCGCTGGATCGAGATCAACGGCAACCGCCACCAGATCTCCCGCCCCACCCTCGTTCTGGGCCGCAGCACAGAGGCCGACGTGCGCATCGACGACCCCGGGGTCTCGCGGCGGCACTGCGAGATCCGCGCGGGAGACCCGGCTTCGATCCAGGATCTCGGATCGACTAACGGCATCGTGGTGGACGGACAGCACACCACTCGCGCTACGCTCCGCGACGGTTCACGCATCGTCGTGGGCAGCACCACGATCATTTACCGGCAAGCCGAAGGGTGAAGCGGGGGCATGTCAGAGCTGACCCTCACGGTCATGCGGCTGGGTTTTCTCGCCGTACTGTGGCTGTTCGTCATCGTGGCCGTGCAGGTCATCCGCAGCGATCTGTTCGGCACGCGCGTGACGCAGCGCGCCGCTCGCCGTGCCGAAGGGCAACGGCCGCAGCAGCGCCAGCAGCCCCCGCGCCAGCAGAGCGGCCGCCGCGGCGGCGGTGGCCGGCGGAGCGCACCGAGCAAACTGGTGGTGACCGAAGGGTCGCTGACCGGTACGACGGTGGCACTGCAGGGTCAGACGATCACGCTCGGCCGCGCGCACGATTCCACGATTGTGCTGGATGACGACTACGCCTCCAGCAGGCATGCCAGGATCTACCCGGACCGTGACGGCCAGTGGATCGTCGAGGATCTCGGGTCCACCAACGGCACCTATCTCGACCGGACCCGACTCACCACTCCGACGCCGATCCAGCCCGGAGCGCCGATCCGCATCGGCAAGACGGTCATCGAGCTGCGGAAGTAGTACAGATCATGACGACCGGAGGGTGGGCACCGTGCGGATGTATCCGGAGCCGACGGGCGAGGTGCGCATGAGTCTGTCACTGCGCTTCGCCGCCGGATCTCACGACGGCATGATCCGGGACCACAACGAGGACTCCGGATACGCCGGCCCGCGCCTGCTCGCGGTCGCCGACGGCATGGGCGGCCAGGCCGCGGGCGAGGTCGCCAGTTCCGAGGTGATCTCCACGATCGTCCAGCTCGACGAGGACATCCCGGGTTCCGACCTCCTCACCTCCCTCGGCGTCGCCGTGCAGCGCGCCAACGACCAGTTGCGCGGCATGGTCGAGGAGGACCCGCAGCTGGAAGGCATGGGCACGACGCTCACCGCCCTGCTGTGGACGGGCCGTCGGCTCGGCCTCGTACACGTCGGCGACTCCCGTGCGTACCTGCTGCGTGACGGACAGCTCACGCAGATCACCCAGGACCACACCTGGGTGCAGAAGCTGGTCGACGAGGGGCGCATCACCGAGGAGGAAGCCACCACCCACCCGCAGCGCTCCCTGCTGATGCGCGCGCTGGGCAGCGGCGACCACGTCGAACCCGACCTGTCCATCAGGGAAGTACGCGCCGGCGACCGCTACCTCATCTGCTCCGACGGCCTTCCGACCGTCGTCAGCCCGCAGACCATCGAGGAAGCCCTCGCCAGCTACCAGGGCCCGCAGGAGACGGTGCAGGAGCTGATCCAGCTCGCGCTGCGCGGCGGCGGGCCCGACAACATCACGTGCATCGTCGCCGACGTCGTCGACGTCGACGAGAACGACGCCCTCGGGCAGCAGTTGAACGACACCCCCGTCGTCGTCGGCGCCGTCGCGGAGTCGCAGACGCCGCTCGGCGGCGACCTCGGCGCCGCGCGGACTCCGGCGGCCCGCGCAGCCGAACTCGGGCGCAGCGCGGGCCAGTCCGTGCCTTCGCAGAACCCGGGCGAGGGCTTCGGTCCCCCCGGGAGCGGCAACATGGGCGACGGTCCGGACGGCGGCTTCGGCAGATACACCGAGGACGACTTCGTCAAGCGCCGGGGCGGCAGAAGGTGGCTGCGCCGGTCCCTGTGGCTCACGATGATCCTCATCATCGTCGGCGGCGGACTGTACGGCGGCTACCGCTGGACCCAGACCCAGTACTACGTCGGCGCCAACGACGACCACATCGCGCTCTACCGCGGCATCAGCCAGGAGCTTGCGGGCCTCAGCCTCAACGAGGTCTACCAGGACCGCCCCGGCGTCGAACTCAAGTACCTGCCCGGCTACCAGCGCAACCAGGTCCGCGAGACCATCGCATCCAGCAGCATCGGCGAAGCACGCGACAAGGCCGACGAGTTGGAGGAGCAGGCCAAGGTCTGCCGGATCATCGCCGAGCAGCCCGCCGAGCCCCCGGCCGACAAGAACGAGAAGAAGGACGAGCAGAGCAAGCAGGGGGACGCGGAGAAGAACTCCGCGGACGCGGACAAGAACTCCGCCGAGAACAAGGACCCCAGCGATTCTCCGTCGCCCTCGCAGAGCCCGAAGCTGTCGGAGAAGCAGCAGCAGCTCGCCAGGCAGTGCACCGCACCGTAAGGGGGCTCCGGCAGTGATGAGCAGCAACGTCATGACCAACACCGGCAGCAACACGACGGTCTCCCCGGGAGGCCTGCCGAGCCGCCGCAACACAGAGCTGTCGATGCTCGTGTTCGCCGTGCTCATCCCGGTCTTCGCCTACGCCAACGTCGGCCTGGCGAAGGACGGCGCGCTCCCCGCGGGCATGCTCGGCTACGGCCTCGGCCTGTGCCTGCTCGCCGGAGTCGCGCACATGGTCGTGCGGCGCTGGGCCCCGTACGCGGACCCGCTGATGCTGCCCATCGCCACGCTCCTCAACGGCATGGGCCTCGTGCTCATCTACAGGCTCGACCTCGAACCGCTGCCCGGGGGCGCCGCCGCCCCCACGCAGCTGATGTGGTCCACGCTCGGCGTCGGCCTCTTCGTCGCCGTCCTGGTCTTCCTCAAGGACCACCGGGTGCTCCAGCGCTACACCTACATCTCGATGGTGACGGCGCTGATCCTGCTGATCCTCCCGGTGTTCTTCCCGCCTCGCTTCGGTGCCCGTATCTGGATCACGATCCCCGGCGTCGGCTCGCTCCAGCCCGGAGAGTTCGCGAAGATCATCATCGCGGTGTTCTTCGCCGGCTACCTGATGGTCAAGCGTGACGCGCTCGCCCTCGCCAGCCGCCGCTTCATGGGCCTCTACCTGCCCCGCGGCCGCGACCTGGGCCCCATTCTCGTCATCTGGGGGCTCTCGGTCCTCATCCTCGTCTTCGAGACGGACCTGGGCACCTCGCTGCTCTTCTTCGGGCTCTTCGTGGTCATGCTGTACGTCGCCACGGAGCGCACCAGCTGGATCGTCTTCGGGCTCGCGCTGACCGTCGTCGGCGCCGTGGCAGTCGCAAGCTTCGAGCCGCACGTGCAGGGCCGCGTCGACGACTGGCTCGACCCGATGCAGGCCTTCAAGGACGGCTCCGAGCAGCCCGCGCAGGCGCTGTGGGCCTTCGGCTCCGGCGGGGTCCTCGGCTCCGGGCTCGGGCAGGGTTTCTCGCGGCTCATCGGCTTCGCCGCCAAGAGCGACTACATCTTCGCCACCGTCGGCGAGGAGCTGGGCCTCACCGGTGTCATGGCGATGCTGCTCCTGTACGGGCTGCTCGTGGAGCGCGGTATCCGCACCTCTCTCGCGGCCCGCGACCCCTTCGGCAAGCTGCTCGCCGTCGGCCTCTCCGCCGCGTTCGGCATCCAGGTCTTCGTCGTCGCCGGCGGCGTGATGGGGCTCATCCCCCTCACCGGTATGACGATGCCCTTCCTCGCACAGGGCGGTTCGTCCGTGATCGCCAACTGGGCGCTGGTGGCGATCCTCCTCAAGATCAGCGATACGGCGCGCAGGCCCGCCCCTGCCCCGGCGCCGTCACCGGACGCCGAGATGACGCAGGTGGTCCGCCCATGACGACGAACGCACACGTGACCCGGCTACTCGTGAGAGGTGATGCACAGTGAACAAGCCACTGCGCCGGATCGCGATCTTCATCGGCCTGCTTGTGCTCGCCCTGCTGGCACGCGACAACTGGATCCAGCTCGTACAGGCCGACGAGCTCAAGACCGATCCGAAGAACCGGCGGGTCGCCATCGCGCGCTACTCGCAGCCGCGCGGCAACATCATCGTCGACGGCAAGGCGATCACCGGCTCCACGGACACCAAGAGCGGCGACTTCCGCTACAAGCGCACGTACAAGAACGGCCCGATGTGGTCGCCCGTGACGGGCTACGCCTCGCAGGCCTTCGGCGCGAACCAGCTGGAGGCCCTCAACGACGGCATCCTCACCGGCAACGACGACCGGCTCTTCTTCAACCGCACGATCGACATGCTCACGGGCAAGCCGCAGAAGGGCGGGAACGTCGTCACGACGCTCAACGCCAAGGCGCAGAAGGCGGCCTTCGACGGGCTGGGCGACAAGAAGGGCGCGGTCGCGGCGATAAACCCGAAGACCGGCGCCATCCTCGCCCTGGCGAGCACCCCCTCGTACGACCCGTCCAGCTTCGCCGGGAACGGCAAGTCCGACACCGCCGAGTGGTCGAAGCTGCAGAAGGAGCAGAACGACGAGGAGCCCATGCTCAACAGGGCGCTGCGGCAGACCTACCCGCCCGGTTCGACGTTCAAGGTCGTCACGGCGGCGGCGGGCCTGGAGAGCGGCGAGTACGACCTGGACAAGGCGACCGACAGCCCGGACCCGTACAAGCTGCCCGATTCGCAGACCAAGCTCGGCAACGACGGCAACATCCCCTGCGAGAACGCCACGGTGCGCAACGCGCTGCGCTACTCCTGCAACACCGTCTTCGCGCAGATGAGCAACCGCGTCGGCAACGAGAAGATGATGGAGACGGCGGAGAAGTTCGGCTTCAACGACAAGGAGCTGGACACCCCGGTCCGCGCCGCCGAGAGCGTCTACCCGAAGGACAACAGGCCGCAGAACGCCATGGCCGGCATCGGGCAGGCGAGCAACCGCGCGACGCCGCTGCAGATGGCGATGGTCGCCTCCTCGGTGGCCAACAACGGCGCCCTGATGAAGCCCTACATGGTGGACCAGCTGGTCGCGCCGAACCTGAACGTCGTCGAGCAGCACAAGCCGACGGAGATGAGCCGGCCGCTGTCGTCCGAGAACGCGCAGAAGCTTCAGCAGGGCATGGAGACCGTGGTCCAGAAGGGCACGGGAACCAGTGCGCAGCTCCCGGGCGTCACAGTCGGAGGCAAGACCGGCACCGCCCAGCGCGGTGAGAACAACAGCGAGAACCCCTATGCGTGGTTCATCTCATACGCGAAGGATCAGGACGGTTCCGTACCCGTCGCGGTGGCCGTCGTCATCGAGGGTTCGGACACACTCCGCAGCGACATCGCGGGCGGTAAGCTCGCCGCTCCGGTCGCCAAGGGCGTGATGAAGGCAGTGCTCGAGGGCAAGCAATGACGTGCTCGGGCCGCGCCGCCAAGATCCACCGGGATACGGCAGTTCGCCCGGCGGGTTCGGGGAACGTGACCGAAACCACCCCGGCGGCACCGCAAGAGGTGACGCCAGTCACCACAGTCACGACCGACCCGCGCGAGTGGGCGGGTACCGTATCCCGAGCAGCACACCGCCGTGCCGTATATCAGATACGGGCCCGGACGAACGGAGAGGGCTGGAGACTATGGAAGAGCCGCGTCGCCTCGGCGGCCGGTACGAGCTGGGCTCAGTGCTCGGCCGCGGCGGCATGGCCGAGGTGTACCTCGCCCATGACACGCGCCTGGGCAGGACCGTCGCGGTCAAGACGCTCCGCGTAGACCTGGCTCGTGACCCGTCGTTCCAGGCCCGGTTCCGCCGCGAGGCCCAGTCGGCCGCTTCGCTGAACCACCCCGCGATCGTCGCTGTCTACGACACCGGCGAGGACTATGTGGACGGCGTCTCCATCCCGTACATCGTGATGGAGTACGTGGACGGATCCACCCTCCGCGAGCTCCTGCACTCCGGACGCAAGCTGCTGCCGGAGCGCGCGATGGAGATGTGCGTCGGGATTCTCCAGGCGCTGGAGTACTCGCACCGCAGCGGCATCGTCCACCGCGACATCAAGCCGGCGAACGTCATGCTCACCCGCAACGGCCAGGTCAAGGTCATGGACTTCGGCATCGCCCGGGCCATGGGCGACTCCGGCATGACCATGACGCAGACCGCCGCCGTCATCGGCACCGCCCAGTACCTCTCCCCGGAGCAGGCCAAGGGCGAGCAGGTCGACTCCCGCTCGGACCTGTACTCCACGGGCTGCCTGGTCTACGAACTGCTCACCAACCGCCCGCCGTTCGTCGGCGACTCTCCAGTCGCGGTCGCCTATCAGCACGTACGGGAAGATCCGCAGCCACCGACGGTCTTCGACCCCGAGATCTCTCCCGACATGGAAGCGATCGTCCTGAAGGCGCTGGTCAAGGACCCGGACTACCGATACCAGAGCGCCGATGAGATGCGCGCCGACATAGAAGCGTGCCTCGACGGTCAGCCGGTCGCGGCCACCGCGGCCATGGGTGCGGTCGGCTACGGCGGCTACCCCGACGACCAGCCCACCACGGCGCTCCGGGCGCAGGACGCCCAGACCTCGATGATGCCGCCGGTCGGCGACGACAACGGGGGCTACTACGACGACGGACGCGGCAGGCGCCGCGGTCCGAGCCGGAGCAGGGCCTCGACCGTCCTGCTCGTCCTCGCGGCGGTCTTCATCCTCGTCGGCGCGATCTTCATCGGTAAGACGCTCTTCGGCGGCGGGCCGGGGGACACCGTCGAAGTGCCCGCGCTCACCGGCCAGAGCTACAGCCAGGCCAAGGAGCTCGCCAGCAACGGCGGCTTCGAAGTCACCAAGGGCGAGAGCAAGTTCTGCGACCAGAAGAAGAACACGGTCTGCTCGTCGGACCCGGCAAAGGGCACGGAGATCAAGCGGGGCGACACGGTCACCCTGGCGATGTCCAAGGGTCCGGCACCGGTGGAGATCCCCGACGTCGAGGGCAAGTCCTACGCCAACGCCAAGCAGGAGCTGCGCAGCGCGGGATTCCAGGTCAAGCGGAAGTTCCAGCAGTCCGACGAGACGCCGGGCACCGTGCTGACGCAGGACCCGAACGGCGGCGGCAAGGCGCCGAAGAACTCGACCATAGTTCTGACCGTCGCGCAGGAGCAGACCCGGCAGGTGCCCAACGTCGTCGGCCAGCAGTTCGACGCGGCGAAGACGCAGCTGGAGGCCGCCGGCTTCGAGGTGGCCAGCAAGGAGCAGGACGCCCCCGACAAGGCCGCGGGCGAGGTTCTCGCGCAGGACCCGGCGGCCAACCAGGAGGCCAAGGCCGGCTCCCAGGTGACCCTGACCATCGCCAAGGCGCCCGACGACCAGCCCGCCACCGTCCCCGACGTCACGGACCAGTTGGTCAAGGACGCCCGGAAGACGCTGGAGCAGGCGGGCTTCCAGGTCCAGGTGCAGGGGGCGCCCGACGAGAACAACGCCACCGTGATCACCACCAACCCGCCGGCCAACACCCAGGGCAAGAAGGGCGACACGGTCACCATCCTCGCCCGCCAGGGAAAGCCGGGTGAGGACGGTGGAGGCGGCGACGACGGCGGCTTCTTCGGAGGCCCCGCCGGACTGCCGGACAGGAAGGGCCAGTCCTGACGCAGGGCGCCGGTTCCTCGGCGCACACGTGAACGCGTCCCCGCGGCATCGCCGCGGGGACGCGTTCGTGTCGGGGCGGCCGCCACCGCGGCGGAGCGAGAAGGGAACGGGCCTCGTGCGGGACGGCCTTTCTGGTTCTGCCAACAGGCCGCAGCGTCAGCGGAGTTCCTTCGGCGGAGTCCGCTTCGCGTCGACGTCCTCCGTGCGCTCCAGCTCGCCCCACACCACGTAGCGGTACTTGGAGGTGAAGACCGGGGTGCAGGTGGTGAGCGTGATGTACCGCCCCTCGGTCTTCTTGCCCGACTCCTTCGGCACCGCGTCCAGCACGTCGACGTTGTACTTGCTGGTGCGCGGCAGGATCGAGTAGACCTTGTAGACGAACCAGGTGTTCTTCGTCTCGAAGACGACCGCGTCGCCCTTCTCGATTTTGTCGATCTTGTGGAACTTCGCGCCGTGCCCGTCACGGTGGGCCGCCAGCGAGAAGTTGCCCGACTGGTCCTGCGGCATCCCCGACTTGACGGGTTTTGTGTAGTAGCCCGCCGCTCCCTTGTTGAGCTCCTTCGCGTCGGTGCCCTTCATCACGAGCACCTCCTCGCGCGACATGGCGGGCACGTGCAGGAAGCCGATGCCGTCCTTGGTGTCGAGGGCGCCGGGGGTGCGGTCGTGGAGCCAGCTCTGACGGACCTTGTTGCCGGCGCTCTTGGAGTCGCGCTCGGCCAGCACATTCGTCCACCACAGCGAGTACGCGACGAACAGCGCGAGCACGACGCCGGCCGTGATCAGAAGTTCGCCAACGCACCCGACCGTCGCCGACAGGCGACGACGGCGCGTGGCCCGGCGTCCACGCTCGGACGCGGGATGGGGCGGCGGGGAGGACGACGACGAGCCGGGCCCCCGGCCCCTGACGTGTTTGGTCTGTGACACCGCTACCGCCCGTTTCTGCTGTCCCCTACCCGACCAGGGCGTCCGGTTTGCCCTTGCTCCGCGGACGCTCCTCGACCATTTTGCCCCAGACAATGAGCCTGTATTTCGAAGTGAATTCGGGCGTGCACGTGGTCAACGTGACGTACCGGCCCGGTCGTTCGAAACCCGACCCCTGCGGAACAGGCTCGATCACCCGGGTGTTCGAAGGCGAAGTGGAAGGCAGCCGGCTGGCCATCTTGTACGTGTAGAACTTGGTGGCTGTCTCCACCACGATGTCGTCCCCCGCGACGAGGCGGTTGATGTAACGGAACGGCTCGCCATGGGTGTTGCGGTGGCCCGCCAGAGCGAAGTTGCCCTTCTTGTCCCAGGGCATCGCTGTGCTGAACGGCTGCTTGTCGTAGTGCCCGACGAGACCCTTGTCGAGCACCGCCGGTTTCGAGATCCCCTGTGCGATGGGGACCCTGACGTCCAGCTTGGGCAGGTAGAGGATCGCGAAGCCCTCGCCCGGCGCGAAACTGCCGGTCCTGCGCTCGGGGTCGAGCCCCTTCTTGCCGCCCTTCCACTGGTCCTGGAGGCTCTGCGCGGCGCCGCCGGCCTCCTGGCCGGCCAGTACGTTCGTCCACCACAGCTGGTACGCGACGAACAACAGCATCAGGACACCGGCCGATATGAACACCTCGCCCAGGAACCGGCTGGCGATGATCGCGGGGCCCTCACGGCGTGCACGCTCCGCGCGCCTGGCCTCCAGCCGGGTGCCGGCCGTCCGCGGCAGCGGCGGTGGCGCGCTGCCGCCCCGGCCGCGGTGCTGGGCCGCACGGCGGCGGGCCGCACGTCCCGCCAGCTCCTCCGACCCGGGCCGGACAAGGCCGACGGTGCGCGTGTTCGTCAGCTCGTCATCGTCGCCGTCGCTGCGCGCCGAACGCTCCGCCGAGAGCCCGGTCGAGGATCCCCGGGCCGAGCGGTGCGCACTGCCGGGCTCGTCGACGACGGGCAGCGGCGAGGTCTCGGACAGCCGCGCGTCGCGACGGCGCGGAGGCACGGGAGCGGACGCGTCCGCCCCCTGCTCCGGGCGCCCGGCACCCGGCGGCGACTGAGGACCGGGAGCGGGCGCCGGCCCGGGGTGGTTCCCGACGTCCGGGCGGCCAAGCCGCCTTGTGACGGGCGGCCCGGCGGGCGTTCCCGCCCCGGCCTGCCAGCCGTGTGTCCCGTCCTGGCCCCGCCCCTGTCCCTGTTGTGCCTGCCGGCCCTGCTGTCCTTGCTGTCCTTGCTGTCCTTGCTGTTGCTGGTTCTGTCCTTGTCCCCGGCTCTGGTCCTGCCACTGCCCCGGCGTCGCCGACTGCCCACCGCCGTACGGCACTTGGCGCCCGCCGCCGTAGTCCTGCCGCGGGGAGGAGACGGGGGCGCCGGGCTGCTGCCCCTGCGTCAGGTGTACGGGCTCGCCCGTCCCCGCTGCCGGCTCCGGTTCGCGATGAGGACGGAACCAGGCCGAGACACCCTCCGGCTCCTGCTCCGCCTGCCCGGACTGCTGCCCCTGCTGCCCCTGCTGCCCTTGGTGGCGCCCCTGGTCTTCGTACGCCCCCGGTACATGGCCCTGTGCGCCGTAGCCCTGGGAGCCGTACCCCTGTGCGCCGTACCCCTGGGATGCGTACCCCTGCGAGGTGTGGTCCTGGGACGCGTAGCCCTGCGAGCCGTAGCCCTGCGCCTGGTACCCCTGCCCCGGCTGGTCCTGCGCCTGGTACCCCTGCCCCGGCTGGTCCTGCGCCTGGTACCCCTGCACGGACTGGCTCTGCCCGGTATACCCCTGGCCCGGCCGGCTCCCGCCCTGTGCGTGGTCCCCGCCCACACGCCGGGGGCTCTGCCCCGGAAGCGGGTCGCTCAGCGGGTCGTCGAGCGCGTCCACGGCGCGCTGGAAGTCCTCACCCTGCCCGTGGGCCCACTCGCCCGAGGGCACATGGGAAGCCCGGGTACCCGGTGAAGTCCGCGAACTGTACGGGTCGTCGTCGTCCCGCTCACCGTAGGGATCGCCGTACGCGTCTCCGTAAGGACTGCCGTACGGCCGCCCGTAGGCGTTCTCCCCCTCGGGGGGCATCCCCCTCACCTGCCCCCCGCGACCGCGCTCCCGGCGGCGGCGGGCCGCACCCCGGACAACCCGCCGGCACGCTCAACGGCACCCGCGTCGCCGCACTCGGCAAGCCAGTTGGCGAGCATCAGGTGGCCCCACTCGGTCAGGACCGACTCGGGGTGGAACTGCACTCCCTCGACCGGCAGTTCACGATGGCGCAGCCCCATCACGAGGCCACCCGCCGTACGCGCCGTCACCTCCAGCCCTTCCGGGACACCATCGCCGTCGACGCCCAGCGAGTGGTAGCGCGTGGCGGTGAAGGGGGAGGGCAGACCGGCGAAGACGCCGGCACCCTCGTGCAGCACCTGCGACGTCTTGCCGTGCAGCAGCTCGGGGGCACGCCCCACGGTCCCGCCGTACGCGACGGCCATCGACTGCATCCCCAGGCAGACACCGAAGACCGGCACACCGTTCGCAGCGCAGTGCCGCACCATCTCCACGCACACACCGGCCTCTTCGGGTGTGCCGGGCCCCGGCGAGAGCAGCACGCCGTCGAACCCGTCGTCCGCGTGGCGCAGTTCGGTCTCGTCGTTCCGTACGACCTCGCACTCGGCGCCCAACTGGTACAGGTACTGGACGAGGTTGAAGACGAAGCTGTCGTAGTTGTCGACGACGAGGATGCGGGTGGCGCCCATCAGCTCCCACCGCCGTCGACGGTCACGTCGTTGAACGGCAGCAGCGGCTCCGCCCACGGGAAGATGTACTGGAAGAGCAGAAAAACGACCCCGAGGGCCAGCACGAGCGAGCAGAGCGCCCGCACCCATGTGTTGCCAGGCAGATGCCGCCAGATCCAGCCGTACATCCCTGCGTGCCGTCCTTCCTCACAGTCGGTCGTCGCCTTCCGGACGCGCACACCAGAGTACGGGGCCGCCATGGCCGAGTGGGCCAGTCGGTCAAGAGCGTCCCGGGCGTGCGGCCGCTTCACCCGCTCGGCTTCGCGTAGCGGAGGTCGACGGTGCCGGAATAGCCGGGGAGCGTCACGGACTTGCGCTCGTCGACCTTCCAGCCCAGGTCGTACGCGTCGACGTACTGAAGGTAGTTCTGGATCGCGGGCGAGCCGTCCAGGGCCTTCTGCAGCCGCGCCCGGTCGCCGACGGCGGTCACCTTGTACGGCGGTGAGTAGACGCGGCCCTGAAGGATCAGGGTGTTGCCGACACAGCGAACGGCGCTCGTCGAGATCAGCCGCTGGTCCATGATCTTGATGCCCTCGGCGCCGCCCTTCCAGAGCGCGTTGACGACCGCCTGGAGGTCCTGCTGGTGGATGACGAGGTCGTTGGACTGCGGCTCGGGCACTCCGGGAATCTGCGCGGTGGCGTTCGGAGGGGCGTCGTCGAGGGTGACGGTCAGCCCCGCCCCGGAGACCTTCTTGGTTCCGGCGTCCTCCTCCAGGCCGGACAGCTTCCGGTTCTCCTCGCCGCTGCTTCGGCTGTCGCGCTGTGCGAGGCGGTCGACCTGGCTGCGCACGGCGGCGGAGGAGGCGTCGAGTTCGGCGTTCTTGCGGCTCCGCTCCTGGATCAGGTCGGACAGACGCAGCATGGAGGAGTCCGAACGCAGATCGGTACCATGTGCTGTGTTGAAACTGATCCAGAAGATGAGACCGGCGAGGGCGAAGACCCCCAGGGTGGCCAGCCGTGCAGGACGGATTCGGAATCTGGTCACTACCCTCGTCTCCCTCCACCGCGGGGAAGCACTACGCTAACGGACCACCACAGCGTCACATCCCCCTCGGGCCCGTTCCGAAGGGCCCATCGCGGTAAGGGAAGCCGTCGACAGGAGAGACTCTCGTGCCGAAGTCACGGATCCGCAAGAAGGAAGAGTTCACACCTCCCCCGGAGAAGAAGGCGACCGAGATCAGCCTCGGCACCTCCGGTGGCAGGTGGGTGGCACCGCTGATGCTGGCGATGTTCCTCATCGGCCTCGCGTGGATCGTGGTGTTCTACGTGACGCAGAGCAAGCTGCCCGTCGAGTCGCTCGGCAGCTGGAACATCGTGGTCGGCTTCGGCTTCATCGCTGCGGGGTTCGTCGTCTCCACGCAGTGGAAGTAGCGGTCCGCTCCTGGGACTTGCCCTGAGTGCCGGGCCCCTCGGCGGTCGACGAGCCGCGGGTCGCACGGCACGAAGGGCGTGCCCACGTGGGGCGCTGCCGCTCACACGACGAGTTATCCACAGGCTGATCCACAGGGCTGGATAACTTTCACAAGATCTGTGGATAACTCTGAGTGAGTTGACGCCCGTAGTATCGGTACTTTCGGCAGCTCAACTGCCTGCGACCCTTCTGTGCAGGGAAAACGTACCTGTGAGCGAGTCTGGACAGCCGTTCCGTACGCCATGCACAAGATCCGGAACTCGCTGTGGACAACGAGTCGAAACGCCCGGTCAGAGCGGGTGCGCCGGAGGCGGAAACACTCAGGGCAGCAGCTGGAGCGTCCGTACGACGCAGGCCGCCACGATCAGCGCCGCCATCACGGCACACGAGCCGAACTGCACCAGCCGCCGGTTCTTCCGGGGCGCGTGCACCATGGCGTACGCGATCAGCGCACCGACCACCAGCCCGCCGATGTGCGCCTGCCAGGAGATGCCCTGCCAGGTGAAGGTGAAGACCAGGTTGATGCCGAGCAGGATCAGGATCGGCCGCATGTCGTGATTCATGCGGCGCATGAGCACTGCCGTGGCGCCGAAGAGCCCGAAGATCGCGCCGGAGGCGCCGAGCGACGCCTGCCCCGGAGCGGAGACGAGGAAGGTCAGGGCGCTGCCCCCGAGCCCGGCGAGCAGATAGAGGGCGCTGAAACGCAGGCGTCCGAGGGCCGCTTCGAGGGGCGGGCCCAGGAACCAGAGGCCCAGCATGTTCATCGCGATGTGCCAGATCTCCTGGTGCAGGAACATCGAGGTGAGCAGGCGGTACCACTGCCCCTGCGCGACGCCCTCGACCGGCCCGTACGGCTCGGTGACCGCCTGGCCGAACAGCAGAAGACCATTCACCAGCCGGTCGCCGGCGACGAGCACCGCGACGAAGACGGCCACGTTGACGCCGAGGAGGACCTTGGTGATCAGGCGGCGGTCGGCGGCGATCACACCGCCCGCTATCGTGCGCGGCGTGCTCGCGGACGGCGCGTGGCCCGTGCCGGAGCCCGACTTCACGCACTCGGGGCACTGGAATCCCACGGAGGCCGGGACCATGCAATCTGGACATATCGGGCGCTCACAGCGGACGCAGCTGATGCCGGTCTCCCGGTCGGGGTGCCGGTAGCAGTACGTCACCCGCGGTTCCGCCCGGTGCTGCTCCTCCATGGCCCTCTCTCCCCCTCGTCCCGGTCTCACGTCGTACGGAACTGTTCCGCCTCGTCTTCTCCTACGGTCAGGCGGGGCGGAACAGTTCCCGGCTCCCGGCGGGGCCGCGCCCCCAGGGCCCGAACGACAGACCCTCGCCGGCGAAGCGCGCGACTCAGCGGCGCTCGATGGTGACCGACTCCAGGACGACGTCCTGCACGGGCCGGTCGGTGCGCGGGTTGGTCTGGGTGCCCGCGATGCCGTCCACGACCTTCTGGGAGGCGGCGTCCGTGACCTCGCCGAAGATGGTGTGCTTGCCGGTGAGCCAGGCGGTGGCGCCGACGGTGACGAAGAACTGCGAACCGTTCGTGCCCGGGCCGGCGTTCGCCATGGCGAGCAGGTAGGGCTTGTTGAACGCGAGGTCGGGGTGGATCTCGTCCCCGAACTCGTACCCGGGGCCGCCGGTGCCGTTGCCCAGCGGGTCACCGCCCTGGATCATGAATCCGCTGATCACGCGGTGGAAGACGGTGCCGTCGTAGAGCCTGTCGGTCGTCTTCTGGCCGGTCTCCGGATGGGTCCATTCACGCGAGCCCTCTGCGAGCTCGACGAAGTTCTTGACCGTCTTCGGCGCGTGGTTCGGGAAGAGCTGTACCTCGATGTCGCCGTGATTGGTCTTCAGGGTGGCGTAGAGCTGCTCGGCCACGATCTACCTTCCATCTGTCTGCGTTGACCCGTCCGATCCTGCCACGTACCCGGTCGGCCGTGAGCACGTGCGGGTGACCCGGATGCCCGCATGCAACGCGCTTGAGTGGACGCAGCCAGGCATGATCTTCGAAACGGGTGGAAAACGACACTGTGTCCCGGGGGAGGACCCACCAGCCCGTGACACGCCACCGAGGAGGAGGTACCTGTGACCCGCATGGACACCGTGCGCGCCGCGACCGAGAACACCAAGGACAGCGTGCGGCACGCCGCGGAGGTCATGGCACCCTACGCAGAGAGTGCCAGGGACGCCGCAGTGCAGTACGCGCACGAGGCGGGTGAGCGGCTGGGACCGAAGGTCTCGTACGCCGCGCGGCAGGCCCGGACCTCGGCTCGCGACGGCTACGACCAACTCGTCGTGCCCCGTGTCGCCAAGGCCCGTAAGAACCTGCCGCCCGAACTCGACAAGGCCGCGACCAAGGCCGCCAAGCGCACCCGCCGGGCCGCCCGCAAGGCCACCGGCTACGCCGCACCGCGCATCGAGAGCGCCGTCGCGGACGCCCGCAGCGCCTCGGGGCCGGTGCGGGAAGAGGCCGCGTCCCGCAGCGCCGCCGCCTTCGCCGCCCTGAGAGGGCAGGTGTCGGCCAAGGAGATCGAGAAGCTCGTGCGCAGGCGTGAGAAGCGTGCGCGCCGAGGACGCCTGGCCAGGCGGCTCGGGCTGCTGGGCCTGATCGCGGGGGGCGCCTACGCCGCGTGGCGCTGGTGGGACAAGCAGGCCAACCCCGACTGGCTCGTCGAGCCGCCGGAGGCCACGGAGGTCGGCGACCGGGCTCCGCTGTCGTCGGTGGGCGGGGCGGCCGAGCGCCGCGCCGGTGACGGGCAGCTCGACCCCGAGGTCGAGGCGAAGGCCAAGGAGGCCAAGGAGGCCAAGGACGCGGAGGCGAACGCCAGGAAGCGCGGCCGCTAGACGGCGGCTGCTAGGCGAACGAAGGGCCGAGGAGACGGCCGGTCGCGACACGCGCGCGGGCCGGCGGGCAGAACGGATGCCCGCCGGCCCGCGTGCGTCCGGTCGGGACGCTTCCGGGTTACCGGTACGAGTGATGTGTACGGGGCACGGCGAGGGGCACACAGCAACAGCCAATGGTGCGGCAGCACTTGACCCGGACGGGCAGGCAGGGGCGGCCGGGAGCGGTTCGGGCGGCGGTGCGTAAGCTCGCAGAACGTCGGCGGCTTCCCCGTTCACCGATGGACCGTCACCGCTCGGCGCCCCCCACCACCGTCCAGGCCCGGCCAGCGAGGAACGACAGATGCCGTCAGCACAGCGCGCCACACGCTGGATCACTCCGGTTCTCATGCTCGTCGTCTGGCTCGTGCTCGGCGGCCTGCTCGGCCCGTACGCCGGCAAGCTCGGTGAAGTGGCCGACAACGACCAGGCCTCGTTCCTGCCGCAGAGCGCCGAGTCCACCCGTGTCATCGACGCGCAGAAGAGCTTCGATCAGGACAAGACGGTGCCGGCGGTCGTCGTCTGGACGGCGCAGGAAGGCAAGATCGAGCCGCAGCAGCGCGAGGCCGCGACCCGCTCCCTCGCCGCCCTCAAGGGCAGCCACGGAATCGTCGGCACGCCCTCGCCCGCCGTCCCCAGCAAGGACGGACAAGCGCTGCAGGGCGCCGTGCAGATCCGGTCCGACCTCGACAAGGCCCTGCCCGGGGTGCTCGACGACGTACGCGACGAGGCGAAGCGCGTCCAGGGGACGAAGGCGCAGATCACGGGACCGGCGGCGACCCAGGCCGACCTTTCCGACGCGTTCGCCGGGATCGACGGCATCCTGCTCGTCGTCGCGCTCGTCGTCGTGCTGCTGATCCTGCTACTGGTCTACCGGAGCGTCCTGCTGCCGCTCATCATCATCCTCGGGGCCGTCTTCGCGCTCTCCCTCGCGTCCGCCGTGGTGTACGAGCTGGCCCGGGAGGGCGTCGTCAGCGTCGACGGGCAGGTGCAGGGCATCCTGTCCATCCTCGTCATCGGCGCGGCCACCGACTACGCGCTGCTGCTCTCCGCACGCTTCCGCGAGGAACTCGCCGAACGCGACGACCGCATCGCCGCCATGCGCTCCGCGCTGCGCCGCTCCTTCGGGGCGATCACGGCCAGCGCCGCCACCGTCGCACTCGGGCTGCTCGCCCTGCTCCTGAGCGACCTGACGAACAACCAGGCGCTCGGCCCGGTCGGCGCCATCGGCATCGTCTGCGCCGTCGTCAGCGCACTCACGTTCCTCCCTGCGACGCTCGTGCTCGTGGGCCGTGCCGCCTACTGGCCCGCGAAGCCCCGGCACGCCACCGGGCCCGCCACCGGGCCCGCCACCGGCGAGGACGGCGGCGCCACCGGCCGGGACGGTGCGAACGCCGGAGCCGACGGTGACGCCGACGTGGCCGCCGGGCACAGCGTGTGGGCCCGTATCGCCGCCCGTGTCGACCGCATGCCGCGCCGCATCTGGGCGAGCACGCTGGTGGCGCTCATCGCCTGCGCCGCGTTCTCCCCGCAGTTGAACGCGCACGGCGTCCCCGTCGACGAGACCTTTGTGAAGGACGTTCCCTCCGTCGTGGGGCAGCGCACGCTCAGCGAGCACTTCCCCGGCGGTTCGGGCAACCCGGCCGTCGTCGTCGCCGACGCCGGCAAGGCACGCGAAGTGACCCGCGCCGCGGCCGGCACGGACGGTGTCGCGACAGCCGCGCCGCTCACGGAGTCGGGCCGCCCGGGGCAGGGCAGGCCGCTCGTGGCAGACGGCCGGGTGCTCATCAACGCCACGCTCGAGGCGGGCGCCTCCAGCGACGAGGCCAAGCAGACGGTGGAAAGGCTGCGTACGTCCGTGCACGCCGTGCCGGGAGCGGACGCCCTGGTCGGCGGCTACACGGCGCAGCAGCAGGACATCCAGACGACCGCCGAAGAAGACCGCGCGATCATCGTCCCCGTCGTGCTGCTGATCATCTTCGCGATCCTCATCGTGCTGCTGCGGGCGCTGGTCATCCCGGTGGTGCTCGTGGCCACCGTCGCGCTCAACTTCCTCGCCACACTGGGAGTCGCGGCGCTGGTCTTCGAGCATCTCCTCGACTTCACCGGCACCGACGCCTCCGTGCCGCTCTACGGCTTCGTCTTCCTCGTCGCCCTGGGCGTGGACTACAACATCTTCCTTCTCACCCGCGTACGGGAGGAGGCCCAGCTGCACGGCACACGGGCCGGCATCCGCCGGGGCCTGACCGCCACCGGAGGCGTCATCACCTCGGCCGGCGTGGTGCTCGCCGCGACGTTCGCGGCACTGGTGGTCATCCCGCTCTCCTTCCTGGTCCAGATCGCCTTCATCGTCGCGTTCGGGGTGCTGCTGGACACGCTGGTCGTCCGCTCACTGCTGGTGCCCGCCCTCGCTCGCGACATCGGCCCGGCGGTGTGGTGGCCGGGGGCGCTGCGCCGTCGCGGCTGAGCGGGCCGCGGGCGCGCATGGTGGGCTGAGCCGGTGCGGGACACATCAGGTCGTCCCGGGATGTTCGGGGCACCCGGACCCCGCACCGGACCGCACCGGCCGCACCGCCACGCGCCGCAGGAAGGACCACCGAGCATGAGCGCTTCCGTAGCCTTGTTCACCGCTGATCTGCGGGTCCACGACAACCCGGTGCTGCGCGCCGCGCTCGACGGCGCGGACGAAGTCGTGCCGCTGTTCGTCCTCGACGACGGCGTACGGGCAGCCGGCTTCGACGTACCCAACCGGCACGCGTTCCTCGCGGACAGCCTCGCCGACCTCGACGCCGCCCTGCGGGAACGCGGGGGCCGGCTGGTGCTGCGGTCCGGCGACGTCGCCGAGGAGACCTGCGCGGCCGCGTCGGAGTGCGGGGCACGGCAGGTCCATATGGCGGGCGACGTCAGCGCCTACGCACAGCGCCGCGAGGAGCGGCTCCGGCGCCTTCTGGCGTCGGACGGCCGTGAGTTGCGCGTTCACGACGCCGTCGTCACCGCCCTTCCGCCCGGCGAGGTGACGCCCCAGGGCCGGGACCACTTCGCGGTCTTCACGCCCTACTTCCGGCAGTGGGCGGCGGACAGGCTGCGGCCGGTGCTGCGCGCGCCCCGGACGGTGCGAGTTCCGGAAGGACCCGGGTCCGCCGCCCTGCCCTCACGTTCGAAGGTGAAGGGGGTGTCGCCGGGCCTGGCCGCCGGCGGTGAGCGCGAGGGCCGCGCACGTTTCGAGTCATGGCGGAAGTCGGGGATGAAGGCGTACGCCGAGAACCACGACGACCTGGCCGGGGACGCCACCTCGCGGCTGTCGCCGCATCTGCACTTCGGGACGCTCTCGGCGGTGGAGGTCGTCCACAGGGCCGGGGAGCAGAGCGGCGCGGGCCCTGACGCCTTCGTACGTCAGCTGGCCTGGCGGGACTTCCACCATCAGGTCCTCGCGGCCCGTCCCCACGCCTCCCGGGAGGACTACCGGCCCCGCGGCGACAGGTGGCGGCACGACGAGGAGGAGATCGCGGCCTGGCGGGAGGGACGCACCGGCTACCCGCTCGTGGACGCGGCGATGCGGCAGCTCCTCCACGAGGGGTGGATGCACAACAGGGCGCGGATGCTGACGGCGAGCTTCCTCACCAAGACGCTCTACACGGACTGGCGGATCGGCGCGCGCCACTTCCTCGACCTGCTCGTGGACGGCGACGTGGCGAACAACCAGCTCAACTGGCAGTGGGTGGCCGGCACGGGCAACGACACCCGGCCGAACCGCGTGCTGAACCCGCTCACACAGGCCAAGCGCTTCGACCCGCGCGGGGACTACGTGCGCCGCTGGGTTCCCGAACTCGCCGGTGTCGAAGGGCCCGCCGTGCACCGGCCGTGGAAACTGCCCGCACGGGCGCGGGCGGATCTGGACTATCCCGAGCCGCTGGTGGACCTGTCGGACGGTGCGGAACGCTTCCTGCGGGCACGGAATCGGTGACCGTGCTCACACGTACGGGGCGATGCTCGCGGCGGCGCAGCGGAAGGCGGGGGCCGAGGCCGGGGGCCGGGTCTCGCGGGGGCGGCTTCGCGGTGACTTCGCGGGGCCCGGGTTTCGCGCCGGTGACTTCGCGCGGGTGACTTCGCGCGGGTGAAGAGGAGGGCTCGTCACCGGTCGTGGCGTGTGATGTACCGCACGGCGGGCCGCGCCCGTACGTTCGTCCCTCCGGCCGGGCAACGCACGGGTGGCACACGCCCGGTGAACGCCGCCGGCGTCCCGGCACAGTTCGCGCTTGCGGCAG
The DNA here is from genome assembly GCF_004217425.1 of Streptomyces sp. CNZ301. NCBI lineage: Bacteria > Bacillati > Actinomycetota > Actinomycetes > Kitasatosporales > Streptomycetaceae > Streptomyces > Streptomyces sp. CNZ301. Next base: position 4,343,897 of record NZ_SHLG01000001.1, on the reverse strand, counting down.
TCCGTGCAGCCACGAGGCGGGGCAGGGCCGGGAGGGGTTCTCCGTGAACAGCCCCACTGCGGGGGTGTGCCTCGTGCCTCCACGGCGGGGGTGCGGGCGGGGGTGCGGGTGGCGAAGCCCCCGCCCCGCGAGGCGAAGCCGAGCACAAACGACGAGGGCGAACCGGGCCGCGCATTCCGCGGACACAGCCCCCACGCCGGGGGTGCGGGTGGCGAAGCCCCCGCCCCGCGAGGCGAAGCCGAGCACAAACAACGAGGGCGAACCGGGCCGCACATTCCGCGGACACAGTTCGCCCTCGCACTCGTGGAGCCTAGGGGAGTCGAACCCCTGACATCTGCCATGCAAAGACAGCGCTCTACCAACTGAGCTAAGGCCCCGCGCGCACAAGAATACCGGCTCCCCGGAGCGAATTCCGACCGGGTATCGCCGGGCGTCCTCCCCCCTCCGTAGGATGCTCCGCAAGTTCGCGTCAGCGAAGCGCCAGGGGAGTCCAGGGGAGACGTGATGGACGCAGCACAGCAGGAATCCACTGCCAGAGCGCGTGAGCTGCAAAGTCAGTGGTATGGCGAGCCGCTGGGTACTCTCTTCCGCCGGCTCATCGACGATCTCGGCCTCAACCAGGCCCGGCTGGCCACCGTGCTGGGCCTGTCGGCGCCCATGCTGTCGCAGCTGATGAGCGGCCAGCGCGCGAAGATCGGCAATCCTGCCGTCGTGCAGCGCGTGCAGGCCCTTCAGGAGCTCGCCGCCGAGGTCGCCCGGGGGGACGTGAGCGCGGCCGACGCGACTCAGCGGATGGAGGAGATCCGGCGCAGCGCGGGCGGCAGCGTCCTCAACAGCCAGTCGCAGGCGGGCTCTTCGGGCACGGCGTCGCAGACTCCCGTGAAGCGGGTGGTGCGTGAGATTCAGGCTCTGCTGCGTTCCGTCTCCGACGCGGCGGACATCCTGGACGCCTCCTCCGCCCTCGCCCCCACGCATCCGGAGCTGGCAGAGTTCCTCAGGGTGTACGGGGCGGGGCGCACCTCGGACGCCGTCAAGCACTACGAGTCGCATCAGAGCTGATCCGCGCGGCGCAGGGAAGCGGCGCGGGGTGGGGCACGGGCAGAGGCACAGGGGGACACGGCGTCATGGGTGAGGTCTTCGCCGGACGGTACGAGCTGGCCGACCCGATCGGGCGCGGCGGGGCAGGCGCGGTGTGGCGCGCCTGGGACCGGCGCCGCAGGCGCTACGTCGCCGCGAAGGTGCTCCAGCAGAGCGACGCCCATTCCCTGCTTCGGTTCGTGCGCGAACAGGCCCTGCGCATCGACCATCCGCACGTGCTGGCACCGGCCAGCTGGGCTGCCGACGACGACAAGGTCCTGTTCACGATGGATCTCGTCGCGGGAGGGTCGCTGTCCCATCTCATCGGCGACTACGGCCCGTTGCCGCCGAGTTTCGTGTGCACTCTGCTGGACCAGCTGCTCGCGGGGCTGACGGCGGTGCACGCCGAGGACGTGGTGCACCGCGACATCAAGCCCGCCAACATCCTGCTGGAGCCCACTGGCAGGGGACGCCCCCATCTGCGCCTGTCGGACTTCGGCATCTCCATGCGCAAGGGTGAGCCGAGGCTCACGGAGACCAATTTCGTGGTGGGCACGCCGGGTTACTTCGCGCCGGAGCAACTGATGGGCGCGGAGCCGGACTTCACGGCCGACCTGTATGCGGTGGGGCTCGTCGGGCTGTTCCTGCTGACCGGGCGGAAGCCCGACTCGATGGAGATGGTGGCGCGTTACGAGCAGGGCGTGCCGCACGCACCGGAGCGGGTCCCGGAGCCGCTGTGGCAGGTGCTGGGCCAGCTCCTCCAGCCTGACCCGCGGCATCGTTTCCGTACGGCGACGGGCGTACGCAAGGCCCTCGCGGGCGCGGCGGAGTTGCTCGCTCCCGACGCGACGGCCGAGCAGGAGGTCGTCGAGGTCTTCGACCAACTCGGGCCGCTGCCGGAGGGCTTCGGGCCGGACGGACCGGCGCCGGGCGGCGGTGCGGCGCGTGCCGTCGGCGGCGCCGCGGGCAACCGGGCGAGCCCCGGCGGCGCTTCGGACTCTCCCGGTGCTGCGGCGCAGGCGGCGGCCGCGGTTTCTCCGTCGGCCACCGGCAGCTTCCATCTCGCGCCGCCGCAGGGCGCGTTCGGAATTCCTGACCAGGCCGTCACGCCGTCGGCTCCGGTCCATGCGCCCACGCAGCCGCCCTCACCGGCGGCGTCCGCACACCCCCTCGCCGCTCCTTACGGCAACGCTCCCGTGTCTTACGGTGCCGTGCCGCAGCAGGCGGCGAGTGCGGCCCCGCTCGGGCCGGCCGCGGTGCCGGTCGGTGCGGCCGCGCGCAGGCCGGGACCGCCGCCGAAAGTGGCGATCCCGGTCCTTGCCGTCGCGCTGATCTGTCTGGCGATCGGCGTCTGGGCGCTGCTGGCCGCCTGACCCTGGCGCGGGACCGGACCCTGGCCCCTGTCGGAGCGCGTACCTGTCCAGGACCCTCGCCCTATCCAGGACCCTGGCCGTGACCCTGGCCCTGGCCGTGACCCTGGCCCTGGCCGAGTCCCTGGCCCTGGCCGGGAGCGCGTCCCTGGTCCTGCTGCCGCGGCCGGAGAGGCACCGTCCCCGAGTGCCCTCCCTGACCGGGGGTTCCGCCGGGCGCCCCGGGTGCCGGCGGAGCAGCGCCGGCACCCGGGGCCGGGCGCCGTCGTGCCGCCAGGGTCCACACCACCAGCACGAGGATCAGCACGGCACCGGTGCCGATGCCCGCGTACGCCACGAGCCGGAGAGTGCCGCTGCGCTCGGCGTCCGGCGCGCTCTGGCCCTTCTCCGCCTGTTCCTTGTCGTCCTCGCTCACGCCGAACCCGGCGGCATGGGCGTCCCCTGCGTAACGGGGGCCGTCCTCGGCCTTGCCGGTGACGTCGACGCGCAAGGTCAGCGGCGCGGTCGACTTGAAGTACCGGGACAGCTTCGGGGAGACCGTCACCGCCAGATAGTGCCAACCGGCCACGCACGGCGTGTTCCCGGAGTACGCGAAGCGGCGCCCGTAGTCCACAGGCTGTGTGTAGACCGCGGCCTGCGCCGGCTTGTCCGGGGTGTACGGGACGAATCGGTCCTCGTCGAACTGCCCTCGCGCCGGGTTGTAGGCCGTGACCCCCAGCCCGTCGTAGATCGTCGGCGGGTACTCCCCGGGCGAACCCGAACTGCCCAGCTCCACGGCCGCGTTCAGGCGCTGCCCCCAGTCGACGGGCACCCGGTAGAAGCGGGTCTCACCGGGCCGTACGCGGTCCTTCCACAGCCCCTTCGTGAGGGCACCGGCGTCGTTGAAGCCGCTGCCGCCGTGGGCGCGCTTCTTCTCGTCGCCGGTGACGGGCTGCGGCGTCTCCTCCGACCGCCCCGTGCCGGTGTCCGGGGCGCTCGGCAGGGCTTCGGGGCCGCCCTTCAGGCCGGGTTCCGCCATGAAGCGGATCTCCAGCGGCCAGCGCGCCGGATCGGAGGTCGCCGGGCCCTCCCGTTCCACGGAGAAGAGATAGGGACCGGCCTTCTGGCACTGGTCGTTGGCGCCGATGATGCGCGTCGCGTAGTCCGCGATCGGGTAGGCCGCGCCCTCGGCGCTGAACTGCGGCCGGGTCGCGCCGTTGCAGGCACTTCCGTCGACGTTCTCCAGCCCGATCTTCAGTCCCTCACCGATGTCCTTCACTCGTGCGCCCGGTTCGGGCGCGGCGACCGCGGAGATGAAGGCACTGGATTTCGCGTCGAGTTCGACGCGGTAGTACCTCTTCTCGCCCCGGCCTATGGAGTCGGTGTACGTCGCCGGTTCGATCTCTGGCGCGTCGCCGCTGCCGGCCGTGCCCTTGATCTTCTTGGCGTCACCGGCGTGCCGGTACGCCGGGACGTCCCCGGTGCCGTCCGAGGGGGCGGCCGCCGCCCGGCCGGGCAGCACCGCCGGCAGGCAGAGCGCCGCGGTCAGGGCCGCCGCCAGGGCGGCCGCCCTCCGCCCCTTCGTGCCGGTACCGCTCATGCGTCCTGTACGCCGCGTCACCACGCGTCCCCCCTCATCGCACCGGTCCCGTCCTGTCCGCCGCCGTCCGCGGTCGCGCGCCGCGAGGTGACGTACCACCCGGCGAGACCGGCCAGAAGCAGCAGCCCCACGCCGCCGGAGACCGCCGCCACGACCGGCGCGCCGCCTGATTCCGTACCGTCCTTCGCGGCACCGTCCTCCCCGCCGGCCTTGCCGCCGGCCTTGCCGCCGGACGTCAGGTCCGCCGGAGAGGCCTTCAACGCCGGGGCGTTGTGCTGCGGTCCCGCCTTGGCCTCGCCCTTGACGTCGACGCGGAGCGTCACCCCGATGTCGGGATTCTCCGCGATGCGCGCCGCGTCGGCGCCGAGCGTGACCGCGATGTAGTAGTCGCCGTCGGTGTGGACGGGGATCACGTGTGTACCGCTCTCGAAGCGGTTGGTCCACGAAACCGGCACCGTGCCGCCCGAGACCTTGCCCGGATCGCCGTCGTAGGACGACCGGGTGGTCAGCCGGCCGGCGCCGGTGACGGGCTGCCGGTGGGGCGAGTAGGTGTCGGCGCGGCCGAAGGAGAACTCTGTGTTGTGCTCCTTCACCGTCGGCTCGTTGCTGAACTCCACGTCGTAGCGCAGCTGTTGCCCCCAGCCGACCGGCACGCGGTACCAGAGCGTCTGCGACGGCAGCACCTTGTCCCGCCAGACGCCCTTGCCGATCCTGGCCGCGTCGTTGAAGCCCGTGCCGCCGCCGACCGTCTTCGCGCTTCCCCTGGGCAGCTTCGCGTCCTGCCCGCCTGCGCCGTGATCGGGCTCCGACTGCGCGGGCGTGGTGCCCTTCTTCAGCGGCTTCTCCACCGAGTACGTCAGCTCCAGCGGCCAGCGCGCGGCGCCGGACGTGCCGTCGCCGCTCACCCTCTCCACCGACAGCAGATGGCGTCCCGGCCCACGGTCGCACCGTCCGGTCGACCCTGCGCTGCCGGGGATGCGGCTCACCCCGGCGACCAGCGGCACCCCGCCCTCGTCCTGGCCGAAGTGCTCGGTGCTCGACGCACAGCTGCTCCGGGACGGCCCCGGCGCGGTCAACTCGACGTGCAGGCCGTCCAGTTCGTCTACCCTGGAACCGGGCTCGGGCACGGCGGTGGCGGCGAGGTCGGCAGTGCTGACGCCGTCCATCCGCACCGCGTACCAGCGCTTCTCGCCAGGACCGATGGTGTCCAGGTACTGACCGGAGGCACTGCCGAGTTCGGCGGCCTCTCCCTGCTCCGCTCCGCCCTCGGTCTTCTTGCCCTTGAGGCGGTACCCGTCCACCGAGAGCCGCCCCGCGCGCTGCAACTGGCGGGCGAGAGCGTCGGCGTCCGGTGCGTCGTAGTACGTCCCGTTCCCCGCGCGGGCCACGCACTCCAGCTGCTCGCGGGCCTTGCCGCGCACCTCGAAACCGATCGCGTCGATCCGCAGGCCGATGCCCTGCTTGCCCAACTCCCGTGCCACCTGGCACGGTTCGGGGTCGCCGCAGTTGTCCTCCCCGTCCGAGATCAGCACGATCGTGCGCCGGCCCGTCGCACCGCCGAAAACCCCGGGAAGGTCCTCGGCGGCCTTGCGGAGCGAATGGCCGATGGGGGTGTCCCCCTTGGGCCGCACCTTCGCCACCGCGTCCTTGATCCCGGCCCGGTCCAGCGGACGCACGGGCTGGGCGAGCCGGGAGTCCGTGCAGCCCTTCTGCTCCTGCGAACCGTAGAGCCGCAGGCCCGTCGGATAGCCGTCCGGCAGGCTGTCGACGACGGTGCCGACGGCCTTGCGCGCGGAGGCGATGCGTGTGCTTCCCGAGGCGTCCCGCTTCGCCATCGACCCCGACGAATCCAGCAGCATCACCATGGAACTGTTGTCGTCTGCAACGCTTGCAACTGCATCCGGTGACGCAGCGGCCGCCGGAGCGGCGACGGTCAGGGCGAAGAGCACGCCGATCGCCGGGCCACCCATTGCCAGGGCCTTCGCGCGCCGCGTCCGGCCGGCGCCCCACCGTGATCCCATGTGTCCCCCGACCCCCTCGCACGCGGACGCGCGCTCCATGTCTTTGCGCGAGACACTATTGCTTTGCTTAAGCACACTGCAAGGGGTGGTCCGTCACAGAACGGCAACGCCGTCCGGCCCTGCCCCGCAGGCGGACCCGTCCTGCTCCCGCCGTAACGCCCGCACACACGAAGGGGCCCCGACCGCCTGAGCGATCGGGGCCCCTCTGCGCGAAGTCTTGGGTTCACACATCCGAACCTGCGGGCACGGAGTCGGTCGCCTCCGTCCACAGATCCTGCTCGGCGCGGTCCGCCTGGATCTGGCGGTACACGAGGAGCCCGCCGATGGCGGCCAGTGCGACCAGGAGAAGCTTCTTCACCGCGCTACCTCGTCCTTCTGAGAGACGTTGGGACCATCTGGCCGCCGATGATACCCAACCGGCTCCCGCCACCGCGGAGTCCGCCCCGGCGGAGGGGCGATCTCCTTCCGCCGGTCGGGACATCCCCGCACGGACCGGCGCCGGCGCGAACTCAAGCGCGGCGGAGGTGTCATTCCCACACGTCGGCCTTCCCGCCCCGCCATTCGATCAGCGCAGGGTCGTCGAGCCGCACCTGGTCGGGGTCGAGCCCCGCCTCGCGCAGGATCCCGACCAGGTCCGCGATGCCGCGGGCGAATCCGAGATCCTCCCCGTCGGCTCGGTCAGCGGTTACACGGCGCCCACCCATGGACGCGGGCGGATGCACGACGATCGACGCAGTCATAGCCAAAAGAGTGCGACGGTTCCGCAGCCGCCGCATCTCGAACCTGTCACTCACAGTGTGCACTCCAACACACAAAGACATAAGGGCCGATGGCGGCGCCCGGCGCCCTACGTTGAGAGCCGAACGCCGAGAGGACCGCCACCGTGACCGATGTCCCCGCCCTGTCCGGCATTCCCGGCTTCCCCGGCCGGCCGCTGCTGATCGGCACACGCAGCTCGCCCATGGCGCTCGTTCAGGCCGGCCACGTCGCGGACCGCCTCCGGCGCGCCGTCCCGGGCCTGCTCACACGTACCGTGCCGACCACCACGCCCGGCGACACCTGGCCCGGCTCGCTCACGCAGGCAGGCGGCAAAGGCATGTTCGTCAAAGCCATCGACCGGCAACTGCAGCGGGGCGAGATCGATGTGGCCGTCCACTGCCTCAAGGACGTCCCGGGGGACCAGCCCCTGCCGAGGGGACTCGTCATCGCCGCGACGCCTCCACGCGCAGATGTGCACGACGTGCTGCTCGTGCCCGCCGGCTCACCGGTGACCTCCCTCGCGGACCTGCCCGACGGCGCCACCGTCGCCACCAGCGCCGTACGCCGCAGGGCCCAACTCCTCACTCTGCGGCCCGATCTGCGCATGGTCGACGTCCGGGGCGCGGTCGCCACACGGCTGGAGAAGCTGGACGGGCTGCGCGGCGGACTCGAAGCGGACGCGATGGTGCTGGCGGAAGCGGGACTCGAACGGCTCGGACTCACCGGCCGCATCATCTGCCGCTTCCCGCTCGACGAAGTCCTGCCGGCGGCCGGCGCGGGCGTACTGGCCCTGCTTTGCCGCCAGAAGGACGAAGACGTCGCCGCGCTGCTCAGCCGCATCGACGACCCACGTACGCACGCGGAAGCGACAGCCGAACGCTCCGTGCTCAGCGGCCTGAGCGGCCACTGCAACTCACCCGTGGCCGCGCACTGCGTGACCGCCGAGGACGGCCGACTCAGCCTGCGCGCAAGGGTCTTCACCCTCGACGGCACACACACCGTCCGCGCCCGCCAGGAGGCCCCCTCCGCCGCGCATGCGGCCGGCCTGGGCGCGCGCGTCTGCGCGGAACTGCTCCGTCACGGCGCCCGCTCCGTCATCGACAGCGCGTCGACCGACGCGGCGACCACCGGAGACGGGGGAGACGAGGGAGACGGGGGAGACGGGGGAGACCACGGAGACAGGCCCCGCGGCCTCTGAGACTCGTGCGCGCGCGACGGGCCCCTGCTCGCCTCCTGAAGGTCCGTTTCGAGGTGCCCCAAGTGATCCTGCGGCACAGTCGGATCAGCATGACCATGGACGTCTGCGCGCACGTCGTGAACGAAGATCAGAGGGATGCGGCGACGCTGAGCTCTCGGCAAGTACCGCCGGGCGTACGCGCGGCTCGCCTCGTTGAGTCCGCGTCCACCAGGAGGTTCATCACGAGGTCTCGGTCTCAGGGATTGATGCCGCCGGATTCGCAGACGTCCCGGGCGATCTCGTAGAGCTTGATGTTGCGCTCCTGGGACAGTCTGCGGAGTACGCCGAAGGCTTCGTCCTCGCTGAGACCGTGGCGTTCGATGATCATTCCCATGGCTTCGCCGATCGTGTGCCGGGTGCTCAGGGCTCGGTGGAGCTGTTCGGCGTTGCGTGCGCTTGAGAAGGCGACCGCGGCGTGGGAGGCAAGGAGCAGGCCTGCGTCCTCACTCAGGGCCGTGAAGGCGCCCTTGCGGCGTGAGTAGAGGTTGAGGGCACCGAGCTCCTCATTCTCGGTATAGAGCAGGAACCCCATCATGCTGCCGATGCCGAGTCGGTGGGCTTCGGGCGCATAGCGGGGCCACCGGTCCTGATACGCGGTCAAGTCCTCGATCCGATGGACACGGTCGGTGTTCCCGGGCCTGGCAGCCTCGAAGCAGGGCCCTTCCCCCATACGTTCTTGGAGCTCGTGACTGAGCACCACGAGACCGCCCGTGGGAGCCAGGGTGTGAACCCGGGCGCCCTTGCGGATCAGAATCCCTGCGGCGTCACACCCTTCGATGGTCTCCGTCGCGGAAGCCGTGATCCGCTCCAGTGTCGTGTCGACGGAATCCTGCTCCAGGAGGTCCCGCGCCATCGCACCCATACGGGCGGCGAACAGCTCCCAGTCCATCCCTGCACCCTTCCCATCAACGCGCCGGTGGAGCCGAGACTCTCGAACTCCTTCCATCAGACAAGATAATTGGCCTTGATCCCCGTCTCCACTGCCGCGGCTCCGCCCGGCAGCGGGCCCGCACAGGAGCGGGACGGGCGGTCCGGGGGGCGAAGCCCGTCGCGCAGCGGCGAAGCCGCAGGCGCCCCTGACCGGGAGACATCGTCCGAACTCTCAACTGGCGGGCGCATCCGACGCCCAGGGGCCCAGCCGCGGAAAGGTCGCCGCGCCGGCGGGCATCGGCGCCGGCCACGGTCCGCCCTCGTGCCGGTGGAGTCTCTGACGGGGCAGCGCAGCCGTCGCCTCCGGCTAAAGCCTTTGCGCGGGGCGGCGTCCGGATGATGGCGTGGCACGGTGACGAACCACGATGGTGCGGCGACGGTCCGGCCGTTGACCCTGGCCTGGGTGAACCGGCACCTGGAGGCCGGCGAACGGATCGTCGAAACCGAGGCACTGCACGGCGGCATCACCGCCGAAATGCGGCGGCTGACCATCGGCACGCGGGACGGAGTCACCCGCGACCTGGTGCTGCGGAGCTTCGTCACCCCGTTCTTCGTGGAGCACGCCGAGGACTCGCTGAACAGGGAGGCCGGCGCCCTGACCCTGCTCACAGGGACCGGCGTGCCGGCTCCTGGACTGGTCGCGGTCGATCCGACCGCCGCGCATTGTGAGTATCCGTCCCTCCTGATGACACATCTGGCGGGCCGCACGGTCCTCGACGACGAGGGATTGGGGGCGCGCGTCCCTGTGCTGGCCCGTCAACTCGTCGCGATCCACGCATTGCGGCCCTTCCCCGAGCTCCCGACCCCGCTCGAGCAGGGGAGACCCCACTGGCGGCCCCGGGAGTATGTGGCGTTGACGACCGCCGACACCGTCGTGGTTCCGAAGGGCGCCGACGCGGCGGCATGGGCGGCAGCGATCGACGTGATCCGCGAGCCCGCGCCGCCCTATGAAGGGCGGTTTCTGCACCGGGACTTCCACCCCGGCAACGTGCTGTTCGACGTGCCGCCCCCAGGCCCGGCAGGTCCCCGGATCACCGGCGTCGTCGACTGGGCAGGAGCCTCCTGGGGGGCCGGCGGACCTCGATGTCGCACACTGCTCCACCAATCTCGCGCTGCTCCACGGCCCCGCATGGGGTCTGCGGTTCGCTGAGGCGTACGAGGAGGCAGGCGGGGCGCTGGCCGCGACCCCGAGCGAACGGCTGTACTGGCAGGTGCGGGACGGGCTGGCTTTCTCCGAGGAAGTGCAGTCGGTGGCGCAGCCATGGCGGGAGGCAGGGCGGACAGAGCTGACGACTCGAGCCGTGGAGGAGCGACTGGATGCCTACGTCACCGCCCTGATGGACGCGCTGGGCTGAGCCGGGGCGGCCCGGGGTCGGCGGGCCGCCTGCCGCGGCGTACGCGGGCCCTCGAAGTCGCCGCGCCACGGCAAGATCCACTCGTCGGCTGATCTCGCCGCTGGTGTCAGCCGTGGATGTCAAAAGGCCAGTGCTGGAATCCAACACTGGCCTTTTCGCTGGTGGGGCTAGGAGGACTTGAACCTCCGGCCTCATCCTTATCAGGGATGCCTCTGGATCATTTCGATCAAGGATCGTCGCAGATGAGAGCGTTTCTCGTGCATTCGATGGAGATCATCCGGGAGAGGATCGGCAGACGATCTCTGCTGCCCGTGCATCGAGCAGTGCATCAAGCACTGGCACGGAACAGCGTGGAGACATCGCCAACCGGGCATCGAGGGAGGCCAGCCAGTTTGCGGGTAAGCCTCTCCATCAGACGCAGGCGCATGTCGTCCGTCACGTGGGCGTACCGGGCCGAGATCGACCCGTCCTCGTGGCCCATGCGCTCGTCCATCAAGGTCTTCGCCGTGCCCAGGTCTTCCATGTGTGTACGGTGCGTGTGCCGCAATCCGTGGGGTGTGAACCCCTGGGCGACCGGCACCCAACAGGCGGTTGCCCGTGCGGCGGCACCTCTCCCCTTAACCAGCGTGCCGGGCATGCACGGGTCGGCGAGTATCGGTACAGAGGTGCCCTCGTCCGTGCCCTCCTTCTTTCTGTACTTTCCGGTGGCAGCCGGGTGGAAGAGGCGAGCGCCGAAGTGCGAGCGGCGCCAGTGCGCTGCTGTCTCCTCGGACGACCGTCCTCGCATGTAGACGGCCGCTGCCATCGCGCGGTCGGGATCTCCGTCGTACCAGACGGCAACTGCTGCGGGGACCCGCGACGCGATCCCGGGCGCCGCCCCTTTGTAAGCCCTATGTGGTGGGCCGGCAACGGAACAGGAAACCCCACCGACCACCCCTCCACGCCAAGTGGAGGGGCCGCTTATCGCGACCCCTCCACTGCGTTGCGCGGGACTACCTGCATCGCCACGGAAAGCGCAGCGAGCGGAGAGTTCCGCCCGCCCTTGCTACTCCGTCATTCTGAAATCGACCCTGGCGGGATCGGCGCCTCCGACGGTGAATCCCAGGCGCGGAATTTCGCCCACCTTGAGGCCCTCGGTGTACACGGGAGCAACGACCCGGGCCGATTCGTTGGGGCCGAGATCGAGATCGACCTCGCAGACAGCCGTGTTGGAGACCTGTTTGACTTCGCAGGGGTACGGCACTGTCGATCCGTCTTCGCGCTGAACGTCGACCTTTTGATCCTTGTAGAACTTCACCCCCTTAGGCCCCGGCTTGAGGGTCACGGACAGCTTCCCGACGTGCCCGCCGGTCGTGTTGACGACGTCGACAGCGGGTCGAGCGGGGCCGTTGACCTTCGCCGAGTACGGGACGACAGGTTTCACCGTGGGCTTGACCACCGGGGGCGGGGGCGGAGGCTTGAGCTCACCGGAGAACTCCCACCTGGAGTCGGCGTCGTTGGCGGACGTCAGCCCGAGCCATTTGGCCGTCGGGTCCGGCCATGCAGTGGGTGCGAGATGCCTGTTCGGGGTGTTGCGGGGGCTGATGATCACGGCCTTGCTGCCTTTGGCCGCTGGCTCGACGGTCCAGTCCTGGCTCTCGTGATTTCCGCACTTACCGAAGCTGGTGGGAGTCCCGCGGCGGCTGGGGACGTCCTGCAGGCACATGTTCTGGCTCGCGAGCTTGAGGTGGTAGAGCTTTCCATCCTCCTGCGGTTCCAGGGTCCAATTGATGTTCTTGAATTGGGGATACCACCGCTGATCGATCGTGATCCCCGCCTCGCCGACGTCGGGCCGATCGAGGTACGCCGCCATCTTTTGCCCGCTGGCCACGTTGGTGAGCTCTCCGCTGGAATTCCCTGAACTATCCGCGGCAGCCGGGGCGCTCCCGACGGCCAGTGTGCCGAGCACGGTCGTGGCCACTGCGAGAGAGGCCACTGCCGTACGGGCCGGCGCTCGGCGTCCTGTTCTGCTCTTCGTCCGCCGCCCGTGATCGATGGTTTCCATGAATGCCGTCTTTCCCTGTGAGTGCCTTCTCGGTCGTGCACGGGGCCCGATTCGGCTCCGCGCTCTTCACAGCAATTCACCGGCGGCGGGCGATTGATGTGTGCTTCGACGGTTCTTTGGCCACGTTGTCGAAGGGCAGGGACACTGTGGAGCACCCTCCGCCGGCGACGGACTACGTCCCTCACTGGGCGCCAATCTCTTTCACGACCGCAAAGCACGGCGACCGGCACCCGGACGAGGAGAACGACACATGCGACGCATCGCCACCTGCGGGGCTCTGCCGGCCGCTGCCGGGGCCCTCGCCCCGGTGACCTCACCTCCGCCGTCAACGAGCTGACGTCGGGGACGGTCAAGGTGTACCCGGAGCCGAACTGCACCGGTCAGCCCGCCCTGTTGCAGCCAGGGGCGCAGAACGACCTCAAGGCACGAAGCCTCGGGGTCGTCGCTCCCTGACCGAACCCCGCTACACGCGCCGACGCTGGTGCGGCACGCCACCATGGGTGCCGCACCAGCGCCTGCCCGGCCGCTCTCCTTTCGCGGCCCGGGGCGTCGGAAGCGCGGGCTAAGGCTCGTCGTCGATGCGCCCCGTACGGACGGTTGAGGATGCCTCCCGGTTTTCGAAGGCTTCAGCGGAGAGGTGGCGCTCGGGGACGTCCCGGGATCTCAGGCGCCGCGCCTCCTGGGCGTTGCCCATGGGGAATCCACGCGGCTCAGGATCAGCGCGAACTCCGCCCGCATCCGGTCGAAGGGATTGTGCGGGTCGAGCCCTGTCAACTTCCGGATTGCCCGCAGCCGGTAGGTGCAGGTGTGCCGATGTACATACATGCTGCGGGCTGTCGCAGTAACGCAGAGATTGTGGGCCAAGAAGGCGGCCAGGGTATCCAGCAGGTGGCGGTGGGCGCTCTCGGTCGCCAGCGGGCCGAGACAGGCGTTGACGAATGCCTCCCGTTCGTCGGGAGTCATGTCGAGGGCCGCGATCAGCGGGAGTCCCTGTCGGGTGTCGAACGGGGTCCCGTAGTGGCGTGCGATGACGGCGGCCAGGGCGGCCCGTCGTGCAGTGCGCGTGGTGTCGCCGTCCTCCACCAGCATCAGTGCGTACGTTCCCAGGACTTCGGGCAGGTCTGGCCGTTCCTGCGTGAAGGCGCATACATGGGTTCCGGTCACCGTGATCAGCGCCTCAGGATTCGCGGCACGGAATTGGCGCAAGGACTCCCTTTCGCCGTCTCGCGAGAGGATCACGGCCAAGCACCATCGGGGCGTCGGTTGCCGGCCGGCGGACGGCGGTGATGGTGCCTGATTGGGGGACTTCCGCGGAAACTCAGTCTCCTTGCCCACCGCACCCCCGAGTACGGCTGTGCCGCCGGGAGCGACAACGCTCGCTGCTGCGGCAGCTTCGATCCCCCATCTCAATGCATGCGCCGTGGACTGCGAGGACACGGCGGCGGGTCTGGCCCCCTCCAGTGTCCGGAGGTACGCGCGATGCAGCAGCAGACTCTCCTCCGCCGACAGGCCGACCGCTCGGTGAGCGGCGAAGCGCTCCTTGAACCTCGAGTGCAGCGCCGTCGCGGATTCGCCCCCGCGAGCGATCGTGAGCCACAGGGTCATGTCCTCCACAGCCACCGGAAGGCTCAGTCGGTCGGCGAATAGCTGCTGAACGAAAGGCTCTGCCAAAAGTCGGCGAGCCAATGGTTCCGCTTGTTCATGCCCGTCGTCCACGGCACAACGAGGCGCGATGAGACGAACCGGAGGGCATGGGATTTCAGAGATGGCGGGTCGGTGCACGAACACTCCTGACTGTGGTCGACGCCGCGGTCAGCGCACCTCATTCCGCTAGCGCTGCCGGGCCTTGTTACAAGCGTGGGAGTGGCGTGTTCTTGCCGACAATCGACAACGTGCATAAAGTCGGCCGCGTCTCCGAGGTCACGTCCGCCATGATGGATAAAGATTGCCGTGCCGATGTGAAGTCGAGGGCGTAGATGGTGTAGGGTGCGGCGATTTGGGAATCCTCGGCAGCCACGACGGGCCGAGGTTCTCCGGCGTCATCCGCAGGGCGAGTCACTTACCACTGCGACGACGTTATCCCTGTTGCGCATGTCTTCTTGCAGCGGTCGGACTGCTCTGCGCGCGCTTCGGGGACGCATTTGTGCAACGTGGCCGGAAAAGCGGCCCGCACCTTTCGAAACCGCCGATTCCAGGATGTCGTGGGAAGCAGCGGAGAGCCATAAGTTTCTCCGCTGCATACCCGAATTCTTATTGGCGATCAGGTGCTTATCGTGAACACATCGTTCTGTCCCAGTATGGAAAGTCTTCGACACCACCCGGGTCCCGAATACGCCGGTGCACCCCTCACACCGACCCCCTCCAGCGCGCTTTCGCGTGAGGTCGGCTGTGGGTGCGCCGTGCAACGGGATCAAGGGCTTCACCGGACCGAATTCGCTGCGGCCGAAACCGGTTGCGCCGCGAAGCAAGGAACGACGCCCAACATGTCACGGCCGTGTTTCCGGGACGCGAGCGAGCCGCCGGCTCGGCCGACCGAGCCAGGGGACCTGCTCGATCTCGAAGTCATCGTTCCCGCCTACAACGAAGAGCACCGAATCGAGGCGACGATACGGGCTCTCACCGGCCACCTTCGCAGCCTGCCGCTGAGCAGCTGCGTCCGCGTGGTCGACAACGGGAGCAGTGACCGCACAGCCGAACGCGTCGATCGGCTGGCCGCCTCGGGACTGCCGGTCACCGTGACCGGTTGCGCGAGCCCCGGAAAGGGTGCTGCCGTTACTCGAGGTGTGCTCACCTCCAAGGCACGCTGGACGGGCTTCTGCGACGCCGATTTGGCCACGCCGGCCCATGCGTTGGACGACGCCCTGACGCTGCTGCGCGACGGCTGGCAGGTGGTCGTCGCCTCGCGTCGCTGTGCGGGGGCCCGTATGGTCGTGCGCCAGCCCTGGTCGCGACGGGTGGGGGGCAGCGCGTTCCGCTTGCTGGCCCGCGGGCTGTCCGGGCCGGTAGCGGACACACAGTGCGGGTTCAAATTCTTCGCCACGGCTGCGGTGCTGCCGTTGTTCGCCGACGTCACCTGTACCCGCTTCGCCTTCGACCTGGAAGTGCTGGCCCGGGCCCGGGCACTCGGGCTCAGCACGGTCGAGTTCCCGGTGGCTTGGAGCGACCAGCGGGGGTCGACCTTCCGGCTGGTGAGCGACGGCTGCCGCGCCGCAGTGGATCTGTGGCGGCTGCGTCATCGCCTTCCCGGCCCCGATGCCCGCGCATCGAAGGGGTGGACCTCGTGAGCCGCCTGCGGGAGAGCTTTCCCGGAATTGATCGGTGGCGTGATCGCCATGTGGTGATCGCCAACTGGCGTGATGGCCGCCATCCTCGGGCGGGCGGTGCGGAGCTCTACTGCGAACGGGTCGCCCGCGAACTGCGCGAAGCCGGAGTCGTCGTCACCTACTTGACCGCTCGGTCCCGGGGCTGCGCGCGGCGCGAAGGGACGCCCCACGGCACGGTGATCCGTGGCGGTGGACGCTACACGGTCTATCCGTTCGTCCTGCTGTGGCTGTTGCTGCATCGCCGCCGCGTGGACGGCGTCATCGACTCCCAGAACGGCATCCCGTTCTTTTCGCCCCTGGTGCTGTCCCGACGGACACCTGTGGTGCTGCTCGTTCACCACGTGCATCAGCAGCAGTTCGCGCTGCTCCCATTACCCCTCGCGGTGTTGGGGCGGTGGCTGGAAGCCGCCGGCACTCGCCTGGTCTACGGGCGGGGGACCGTCTGTGCCGTATCCCCGTCCTCACGGGCGGAGATCCGCTCGCAGTTGGGTCTGCGGGGGCCGGTGTATCTCTCGCCCCCGGGGCTGACACCTGCGAGTCCTGGCCTCCGGGTCGAACGGCCACGGATCGTGTGCGTCAGCAGGCTGGTGCGTCAAAAGCGCCTGGACCACCTGATCCGCGCCATGCCACCCCTGCTGCGGCTGCACCCCGAAACAGAACTGCACATCGTCGGAGACGGGGAGGCCCTGCCGGAGCTCCAGCGGCTCGCCGTTCAGTTCGACGTCCAACGGGCTGTGTTCTTCCACGGACGGCTGCCGACGCGGGCCCGCGATGCACTGGTCGCATCGGCGTGGCTCACAGCCCTTCCCTCACCACGCGAAGGCTGGGGGCTGTCGGTCATGGAGGCGGCGGCCCTCGGCGTGCCCGCCGTCACGTACGACGTACCCGGCTTGCGGGACACCGTCCGACCCGGCCGCACCGGCTGGCTGGTCGAGGGCGACCAGGAGCAGCTTGTCCAAGCCCTCAGCCAGGCCCTGCAATCCCTGCGCGACCCGGATCGGAACGCCGTCATCTTCGCGGCCTGCCGCGAGTGGAGCGCCAGGTTCACATGGACGGCGACCTCTGCGCACCTCCTGTCCGCCCTGACCGCCGAGCACCTGCGCCTGCACGATGACGCCACCCGGCAGCCCGTCAGCGACGCCTGCACCGTGGTCACCCTGCCCCGGCGGCTGTTCGACATGGCCGACCCGAGCGTCCTGCGGGTGACCGACCAGACGGAACTGAGCGACGAGCAGGCGGCCGTGCTCCTCACGGGAGCCGATGAGCAGGATGCTCATACAGCGCTCGCCCGGATGGGACTGAACCCGCACCACGCCAGAATCGATGTGCGATTGGCCCGCCACCGGGACTTGTTGGGCTGGCGGCGCCATCCGTGGACCGGCATCACCCCGGCCCCGGACTGCCGGCCCTCCGGGGCCAGCGCCCGCCCGCACCCCCAGCCCACCGGAGCGAATCCGGCCGTCCTCGTTCCCGGCTCCGGTGCGCAAACCACAGCCAGGACCACCGTCACCCCTCACACACCGCTGGTGCGCGACGAGCCGGCGGCGGCGACTGGCTCCGGCACGCGTGCGACGACGGCCGGTTCCCTCCGCCGCTACGACGTGTCGTCGCTGCCCGAGCGCCCCGAAAGGCCGGCAAGGTGACCACGTCCGCCGCGTCAACGACCGCCGACTCCTCACCACCACACCGGACTTCACGTGCGGCTGCCGCGCTCACCGGTGCCACCTTGCTGGCCGGTGCCGGCAACTACGGGCTGTCCCTGCTCATGGTCCACATGCTGTCCCCGGCGGAGTTCGTCCGCTACTCCAGCGCTTCCAACGTCCTGCTCGCGGTCGGCACATTCGCCGGAGCCACGATGCCGGCCCTGGTGACCCGGGAGCTGGCCGACCGGCCTCACGACACCGGCGAACGGGCACGCGGGGTACGGCGCTGCCTGGTTACGGGCGGGGCCTACGCCTTGATCTGCGCCGCCGGAGCCTGCGCAGCCTGTGCCACCTACGCCACCCCCGCGCTGATGGCCGCGGTCAGTACCGCCGCCGTCCTACTGTGGGCCAACGCCACGGGCGCCGGTTGTCTGCAAAGCCGCCAGGACTTCGCACGTCTGGCAGCTCTCTGGCCCGCCGAGGCGGCCGTCCGCGCCATCGCCTCGCTCGCCTTCCTCCTGGCGGGCTGGCACAGCGCCGGTGCCATCGGCGGCATGGCAGTCGGCGCCGCGGCCACCGCCGGTGCGGCCTTCCTGTCCGACCGGCGCCCCCTTCCACCCCAGCGGCCCTCGGTGGAACCGCGCGCCCGGACGACGGGATCCACCCCGTGGCGTCGGGCCGCGTCCATCGGATACGCCCAGGCACTGATGTGTCTACTGCCGTCCCTGGACGTCGTCGTAGCGACCGCGGTACGCGCCGGAAGTCCCGAACTCGCTCCCTACCAGGCCCTGTTGATCCTCACTCGCGTCCCGCTCTACGCAGCGACCGCGCTGGCAGCCGTACTACTGCCCCAGTTGGCCACCACACTCCCCGCCCGTGAACGCACCGACGGGCCCGTGCGCAGAACCATGCGGATGCACTTGGCCGCCACCCTCACCATCACCGTCGCCGTCATCACCTGTCCCCGACCGCTGCTGGCACTGGTCGTGCCCAGTTCCTACACCCACTTCGCACCGCTGCTGCTGCCTCTGGGAATCGCCGGACTGGCTGTCGCCACCCTCACTGTGACCGCGACGGTCTTCCTCGCCTGGGGACCGTTGCGGCAGCAGATTTGGCTGCTGACCGTAGCCTGCCCGCTCGGCGCTCTGCTGTACGTGGCCACCGCGAGCCACCCTGCCCACCTCGCCTGGAGCGCCGCAGCCCTCACCACAGGCACCGCCGCCACCTCGCTCGTCCTGGCGGGACGCCGGATCGCGTCACCTCTGTGGAAAACCGCCACCGCATCGTGCGCCACAGCTTCCGCAGGGGCCTGCGTCCTGTACGCACTGCGCGGGCTGCCGGCACTCTGGTGCCTCGCTGTCCTGGCTTTCGCGGCCACCGCCCTGTTCACCGTACGGAATCGCGAACGGGCCCGGGCGCCGGGGCCGTTGAGGGTGCTGCACCTCGCATTCGAGGACCCGCGGCGGCCGGGAGCCGGCGGCGGTTCGGTGCGTACGCACGAGGTGAACCGGCGTCTGGCCGCGTACGGGGTCGAAGTGACCGCGCTCTGCGCACCCTGGCCAGGCTGCACCCCGACGGTGCGGGACGGCGTGTCCTACGCCCCGGTGCCGCGACGGCTCGGCTCAGTCGTGCGCAGCAGGACGGCCTGCCAACTCGCCTACTTCTGCGCCATCGTGGCGGGACTGTGGTGGATGGTCCGCCGCACCGACCCCGACCTCGTGGTCGAGGACTTCGCCGCCCCGTTCTCCTCGGTCTGCGTCCCGCACCTGACCCGGCGCCCGGTCGTCGGCGTGGTGCAGTGGCTCTCCGCCGCCGAGAAGGCGGCGCAGTACCACCTCCCCTTCCACCTCGTCGAACGTATCGGACTGAGCTCCCACGGCACGCTCATCGCCGTCAGCGACGGTCTCGCCGCCGAAGTGCACCGCCGCCACCCCGCCGCCCGCGTCACGGCCCTGCCCAATGGAATCGACCGCGCCGCCCTCACCGCCGCCCCGGCCGCAGCCCGCGAACACGTCTTGTACCTCGGACGTTTGGAGACCAGCTCAAAAGGGCTGGACCTGCTCCTGCGCGCCTACGCTCTGGCCGCTCCGCGCACCACCTCCGATCTCCTGATCGCCGGAGACGGACCGGACACCGATGCGGCCCGCTCCCTCGCCGGCAAGCTGGGCATCAACGGGCGGATCCGCTGGCTCGGACGCATCGAAGGAACCACCCGATACGCCCTCCTCGCCGGTGCCCGCCTGGTCTGTGTTCCCAGCCGCTATGAGACCTTCGGCCTCGTCGCCGCCGAGGCTCTCGCCACCCGCACGCCCGTCCTGGCCTTCGACATTCCCAACCTGCGCGATCTCGTCAGCGACGCCGTCGGCGTACGCGTACCGCCGGAGGACGTCCGCGCGTACGGAGACGCGCTGGCCGACCTCACCACCGACCCGGTCCGCTGTCGCCGCCTCGGGAACGCCGGCCCCGCAGCAGTCGCCCACCTGGACTGGGACACCGTCGCTCGCTCTCAACTCGCCCTCTACGAACGCGCTGTCGGCTGGGGGCAGAGGGAGGAGCGAGCCCGATGACGGGACGGGCCACTTCAAAGGAGATCCCGGCGCGTGCCAACGGACAGTCGGAGACATGCACTTGAGCCCGTACGACACCGGCTCCACGCCGAACGACCACGAGCCGGTGCACACGGCCACCGGCAACGTATGGGAAATGGCACTGAGAGCGTGTACGGCACCGGGCAGCTGAGTCGAGGCTGACGCCTCGGGGCTGACGAACGCAGCCTCCGGACTGCCGAATTGAAGCGGCTCGTAGATCTGTCGCAGGCACGGCCCAGGAACGCCACTGCCCCTGGGCGAGTCCGGCTCCGAGACGAGGCCGCCCGCATCTCCCGCTTCCACGTGCGATGAACTTGGCACCGGGGCCGATCCCGTCGAAGCTGCAACCCGCACGCCGTACAGGGGATCTGAGAGCCCGTGGCGACCAGTCCGTGTGAACGCGGCCGGCTGCGGTGACGGAATCACGGGCTCATTCGCCGGTGATCATCGCCGGTCCTTCGGCGTCGGTGCCGTGGCGGAGTGGGCCAGCTTGTAGATCTCCAACGCCTCGGCTGTGGCGCCGGGTTCGCGATGCACGAGGCGGGCGTACCGTTCGAGTTCGGCGTACAGGCCCGGGGTGATGGTGGTGTAGCCCTGGCGGATCAGCTCCTTGGAGACCACAAGGTAGTCGGGGCGAAGGCGGGCCAGGTCCTCCGGGCTGTTGAAGGTGCGCTGGGAAGCGCGGGGGATGGCTTGTGGCACGGTGTCGTCGGTTGCGGCGATCGTCGCGTTACCGGGGACGTGGGTGTCCACCCAGTCGCGGGTGCGCCGCTGCGCGTCGTCGGAGCTCGTGTGGATCTCGATCCAGGCGCGGGCGTCAAGGGTGAGGGCGAGCGCGGCGAGGAGCAGCGGCAGTGCCGCGGCGATGCGGCCCTTGCGGGTGCGGACGGCGCATCGGGGTCGGGCTTGCGGGAAGAGGTGGACGGCGAGGCCGGTCGCGAGGGAGCTGAGGACGACCGTCGGGTAGAACATCTGCTCCTCGGTGGTGCCCCAGATGACGGCGTAGGCATCGGCGGGGAAGGAACACGCCGCCGTGATGGTGATCAGCGTGCGTGCAGAGCAGCCGGCGAACAGGGCTGGGTGACGGCGGAGGCACCACAGCAGCCAGGTGGTGGCGCAGGCGCCGAGCCCGATCAAGGTGTACGGGACGAGGTAGTCGACGAGGTGCGCGAACAGCCGGCCGGAGAGGTCCGTGGTGTTGTGCGGGCTGCTGAATCCGGTGATCTGTCTGACGCCCAATGCGCGGAGGATCCCGTCGAGTTTCTGTGCCCGCCACGCCTCCCAGCCTCCGGTCGCGGCGGTCGCGGCGACATAGCCCCCATAGGCGACAGCGGCGACCGCGGCGACCGTCAGCCGCATCCGGCGTACCGCGCCGGTGGAAAGCAGCCCGAGGATGCAGACCGGCAGGACTGTGATCAGGGAGTACCAGTCCTTTGTGGTGATGGCGACGGCGAACGCCAGACCGGCCGCAACGGCCGTCGCAGCCCTGCCGCGACTGCCGACCGGAGTGCGGGCGAGGATCAGCAGGCCCACAACGGTGGCGGCCATGGCCTGGGCTTCCAGCATGGCGCGGCTATCGAAGCGGTTGAGGAAAGGGTCGAGGGCGAGGAGGAACCCGACGGTCCATGCGACCGCGGGACTCGCCGCCCGGCGTAGTAGGACGGTCGCGGCGAGCACCATGAGAGTGCCGAGGACGGCGCTGACCGGTCTGAGGCCGAGCACGAGGGTCATCAAGTCGCCGCCTTCGCCGGTGATTTGGAGGACGCCGGCCAGCAGGACGAAGAAGGCGGGAGGGTGCAGGGCGAAGTACCCACCGTGGTAGGTGGGTCCGTCCCCGCGTGCGATGCTGCGGCTGACCTCGACGTAATAGCACTCGTCGACGTGGAGGTCGTAGGCGCTGTCGATGGCGATCAATCGCAGGGCGAACGCGAGGATGCAGAGGGCGGCGAGCCCGATCACCGTTCGCACGGCCCACGTCCGGCATCTGCGCTGAGGGGGTGCGGCGAGCGGCGTGCGCACCGGGGCATGGTGCTGCCAGCCGAGGGCATCGCCGTCGCGGGCGGCACGGACGCTGACGTGCTTGGTGGCCGGGGCGATCCCGATGCGCTCCAGGACCGCATCAGCGCCGTGTTCGTCGGTTCCCGCGAGGAACAGTGCGGAGCGGGGCGCCGAAACGTCAACGAGGTCGGTGACGCGCAGGGCTGTCAGGTCCGCCTCCTCAAGTGCCGTACGGGGCAACGTGACCAACGTGCCCGCGTCGCCGGTGGGTTGAGCCACGGAGCCGTGCAGCCGGTGGTGCTCCGCCGTCAGCGCGGCCAGGAGGTGAGCGGCGTTCGCCGTCCAGGTGAAACGGCTGGCCCACGCCTGGCACCGTGCGCCCCAGACCGCGGCGCTCCTCTCGGCCCACACGGTGCGCAGAGAATGGGCCAGGGCGGTAGCAAGACACCCTCCCGGTTTCAGCAACCAGCCGGTGCGGCCGTCCAGTACGGTCTCCCGCAGGCCCGGTACGTCATACCCGAGAGCCGGGACTCCGGCTGCCGCGGCCTCCATGACGGACGTACTCCAGTCCTCGTGCTCGGTGACCCGGGCGGTGATCCACGCGCTGGTGATCAGAGCGTCCGTCTCAGCCTCGGGGAGCTTCCCGTGCAGGGTGACGACATCGCTGGCTCCCTCGGCAGCGACGATTTTCTCGAGGGTGGGACGAGCGGGGCCGTCGCCGATCAAGTGAAGCTCTACGGACGGCAGTTGATGCCGCAGAGTGGCGACAGCGCGCACCAGGTGATCGAGGCGCTGGTGCGGTACGAGCGGCCCGACGCTTACGATTCGGGGCTTCTCCGCCCGCCGGCCCTCTGACCAGGGCGCCTTGGGCGGCACTCCCGGCGGCGTCAGGTACACCGGCCCGCGCCAGCCATACCTCTCGCGGATCCCGGCGCGGGAGCAAGGCGAGACGGTGCACAGTGCGCGCTGCCCGTAGATCAGCCGGACCGCTCCTGACCCCGATCGGCGCCCGAGGCCGGCCACGAAGCGTGGAAGCCGGCCGGTGGACCGCTGCCGGTGCACTCGAGGTACGAGCAGCACAACCGGGGTGCGGCGCGGCAGCACGAGGGGGCTGCAGAAGGGCACCCCGTCCCCCACGTCGACGACCGCGTCTGTGGAGCGACGGTGCCTCGCCAGCCACAGCAACACGAACAGCCAGGCGGTGAAACGGCCACCGCGGCGCACCACCGTTCCGTAAGGGGCGGCCTCGCGACGGGCCGCGCCGCGAGCACGGGCCGTCAGGTAGGTGACGCGTACTCCAGCACGACGGAGTTCCCTCGCGGTCTCGGTACTGTGGAACTCGCTCTCGCCAATTGCCGGTCGGTACTCCTCGCGTCGGTCGCACACCACCACGTGGCGCCCACGCCAGTTCTCGGCGGCAGGCAAGGCGCTGTGTAGGTTCATCGTCGTCCACCCCTCCGGTGCACATCGGCTGGGCTACATCCCAGCGAGCGGGGAGAGAGACGATCAATGGCAGGTCCGCATCTATGGCCACGGTGGCTGCTCTTCTTCTCCGGCTGATGCCAGCATCCGTACTGAACCTGTAACCGGCATGCACCATCTGGAACGGATGGAAATGGGCCTCCTACGACGCGGCCCTCCTTTTTTGCAGCCGGCAGCGGCCGACCGGGGCACCTGGACAACATAGACATTCACGTTCAGCACGAGGGGGTCGACGCTGACCCCGATCGACCCCCTCGTATATCGATGACTCTCACCGTGCAGACAGCCCCACGGCGGCCAGGGCACCCGTCATCTCCCCTGTCGGCGCCCGTGGTTCGGGGCCGGACCCAGGTTCAGCGAGCAGCGTCGCCGTGCACCATTGTCACCTCGGCGACGACTTCACTGTGGCCGTCCACCTTCCAAACGGTCCGCGGCAATTCTCCGGGGCTCAGATTCTCGTCGGTCGTGACTTCGGTGCGCAGTGTCACCGACTTACCAGGTTGGAGGTGCAACTCCGCCGTGTCACAACGCATCATTTTCCTGTTGATCTTGTCGAGATGACACTGTGCCACCCTTTTTCCGCTATCCGTATAGACCTCCGTATACGGCCATGACAGGCTCTCGGAGTCCAGCGTCACGTTGATCGGAACCGACTGGACGTTGGTGTCGCCGGTGTTCGTGACCTTGACTGCCGGGAATCCGTTCTGTCCGGGAACCGCGTTCCTGAACGGCACTCCCTGAACGGAAATGTCGGCTTCGGAAGCGCTGGGCGCTGTGCCGGGGTGGGGCGGCGCGTCAGCGGCGGACGCCGCCTGCCCACCGCAGGCAGCAATCGCGGTCAAAACCACCGCCGCAGTGATACCTGCCCTGGCACCCCCTCGGCGCATCCCCGCTCGCCAGGGCTGGCTCGTAACGATCCTCATGAGAGCCTCCTTTGACCCACGCGGTGCGGTGCCGGCAGGGCCTTCCCACCGATGATTTCTCTCGCACCTGCCTTCAGGATGTGCACGAAGGACTTTCACCAGTCGGAGAGCACCGTCATATTGGCCGCCCTGTAGAAAATCGCCCTCGCTGTGTCGTGCACTCGCACGGGGCGCAGAAGGCGCGGCTTCTTGGATTATGGCCCGCTCGATCGGATCGTCTTCATGTCTCTTACCGCGATGGGGTGGGGTGGGGTGGTGATCAAGGTTGGTACAGCCAGGACAACTTACGGCATTCATCAAGCTCTTCATCAGGGCGACGATCATTCCGGGCCTGGCCACCGCGACTTGATTTCATTTATCGGGAATGACGTCTCGTGGTCCTGACGTTCCCATCCACCCGGCGCCGAGGCCCGGCGCCGAGGCGCGGTGCCGGTCGGTTGCAGAGCCTGACGCTGCGCCGCCTTCGCGGCAGTCCGACACAGCAAGATCATCTAACTTCTGGAGCTTCACCCGATCGGCTCTGACAAGGCCAAGGCGGCGTTCATAGAGTCCAGTTCAAGATGCACTCACACGAGCCCGACCCGCCCGTCGCCCGAAGCATCTATTGGCGCGAACTCGCTCTGCCGTCCGTCCAAAGCAACTCATACAAGGAGCCGCCGCCTTGGCCGCCTTGAATCCCGTGCCCGTTCGCCTGGAGGACCGCACCTCTATCGCGCGAGTGCGGGTGGTGCGCAAGCTGCAACGTGATGCCGCCAATCTGGCACGGCAGGTACTCACCTGCCCCCACCTGTCGCCCATCACCGGGCGCTTGGACGCGCATGAGGTGACGGAGGACGTCACCCTGTGGCTGTCCGTACTCGCCGGCGACGTCACCGGCACCGACATCGCCCTTCGCTTCCGCGGCTGCGGGCGCACACACGCCGACCGGGCCGTACCGCTGGAGGAGGCCGTCCTGCTCCAGCACGTCTGTGCACAACTGCTCGACGATGCCATCGCCACCAAGGTCTTCCACGAGCACAAGAACGCCAGGGCCTCCCGGGCCGGATACGGCCTGCACAGGTACGAGCAAGACTCTCGCAATGGCGACATGGTCGGCCGCGAAGTCGACGACTGGCAAGGGAAATTCACCCGCATCCTGGCCACGGCCACCAGCGCGATCGCCGCCGGCTATCGAGATCCCCACCTCGAAGCCCCCACGGTGGACGACGTCGAGCAGATGGTGAGAACCCTGACCGGCGGGCGAGGTCACAGCGTCGGCACGGTGGACGTGCCCCAACACGTCGACACCCCACTGCGCTGGTGTCTGGCCAGCGTGCCGCTCGCCGATGCGGAGGCGGCGCTGCGCCGCTTCCGCCGCTGCAACCCGCACGCGCTCGCCGCAGTGACCGATTCCCGGGTGATCTGCTACACACGTGACCGCCCCATCGTCCCGGAGGGCTTTCCCACTCACGGAGTCGCCGTCGTCGACCACGACGACGCCCGCACCGCGCGGCACGCCGTCGGCGCCGCGGGAATGGCTCGTCACTACGGACTCGACCACGTCAAGGCCCATCAGATCCTGCCCATCATCGACGCCCTGGAGCAGGACCCGCAACGGCACGAGGCGTTCATCGACTCTTGTCTGGGTCCGCTTCGTAAGAGCGACAGGCACCGCCACCTCCTCGAGACCCTGCGTGCCTACCTGACTCACGGCCTGCAGACGACCCGGGCTGCGCGCAGCCTGTACGTCCACCGCCACACCGTCACCTATCGGCTGCGCTGCATCCGCGTGCTGACGGGGCTCGACCTCGAACACCCCCTGCACCGGTTACGCGCCGAACTCGCCCTGCTCCTGCTGTCTGCAGACCTTGCCGGGGCGGACAGTGGGCTGGGGTGAAGAGGCGGTTCGAGTTGCCAGGGAGGCCGAAGCGGCACCCCCGTTATGTTCTTCGCGGTCCTGCAACAGCCGCTGCCGAACCTGCCGCAACAGCTCAACCCGAGGCTGCGGGGATGGTGCGCCAAGGGGGCGGATGTTCAGAGGCCGGCCAGCCCCATTGCGGAAGGTAATTGTGATAGTCGAGCTGCGGCCCGGGTTGGGCTGCTGCCCGGGATGCCTCTGGATCATTTCGATCAAGGATCGTCGCAGATGAGAGCGTTCGTCGGAGCGGTACACACGGCTCAAGGAGTCCCTGACGGCGTTGTTCGGCGGCGATCTCCCGAGGTTCGCGCCGTACACGACGTGGGAAACCAAGGTCGCCGAGGCCCGCGGCTACCACTCCTCGTTCTACAGCAAGATCCCCTGCTCCAGGTTCGGCTGCCGGGAGTGTGCTGAGCTGCGCTTCACGGGCGGGGCGCTTGGGAGAAGTCTGGGAGATGATCAAGCTCGAAAGGGCCAAAGCTGACCCTGTGATGCCAACGCAGACCAACGCCTCGGAAATCCTCAGAAACGCCAAGAGGGCGCTCCCAGCTGGGAAAACGCCCTCTCCACCTGCTCATCTTCTGTGGGGCTAGGAGGACTTGAACCTCCGGCCTCATCCTTATCAGGGATGCGCTCTAACCATCTGAGCTATAGCCCCGCGCTGCACCGAAAGGTTAGCGCACTTCATCCACGTGCCCAAATCCGTCCAGGGGCCTGATCCTGCTGCTCATTCGTCCTCTGCGAGGGTGACCTCGACGCCGCCGACGAAGCCCGCCGACAGGTTGTAGATGAAGGCACCCAGCGTCGCCAGAGCCGTGGCCAGGACCACGTCGATGACAGCGACCACCGTCGTGAAAAGCAGCACACGCGGCAGCGACAGGAACGCCTCCAGGTCGAAGCCGCCGTCGCCGGACTGCGTCGCCTGACTGACCGTGCCGGAGATGGCGGAGAAGACGCCCATTGCGTTCATCACCATCCACAGCACCGCCACCGCCACGACGGTGCACACGCCCAGCGCTATCGACAGCAGGAAGCTGACCTTCATCACGGACCACGGGTCGGCCTTGGCCACGCGCAGCCTCGCCTTGCGCGTGCGCGGCACCGTACGGGCTCCGGTTCGGGGCTTGCGCACGGCGCTCGCCGACGCGCCCAGACCGACGCCCGAGCCGGTGCCCGTCTCCGTGGCGGTGCCCGCACCGTACTGGTGCCCGCCAGCAGCCGGCCCCGCTGTCGAGGCCCCCGTCGCGGCCGGAGCCGGTCCCGCAGTCGTGCCCGCCGTCGGCGGGGTCACCGGCGGAGCCGGGTACGCCTGCGGCGGACGGTGCGGCTGCGCCTGAGGCAGGGGCTGCGCCTCCTGAGGCGGCTGCTGTCGCGGCTCGGCCTCCTGATGCGCATGGGGCTGCGGCTGAGCACCACTCACGCCTTACTCCTCGTCGTCCGGCTCGCTCGACGTGGCCGCCGGCTCCTCGCCCAGCAACCCGCCGGGCTCGACAGCCGCCTCCACTTCCTCGGCCTCGCGGCCGGCTTCGGCGTTGCGGGCAACACCGACGACCGCATCCCGCTTGCCCAGGTTGATCAGTTGGACGCCCATCGTGTCACGGCCCGTCTCCCTGACTTCGCTCACGCGTGTACGAATCACACCGCCACCGAGCGTGATGGCGAGGATCTCGTCGTTCGCCTCGACCACCAGCGCCCCCACCAGCGAACCCCGGTCCTCCACGATCTTCGCGGCCTTGATTCCCAGACCGCCCCGGCCCTGCACGCGGTACTCGTCGACGTTGGTGCGCTTCGCATAACCGCCGTCCGTGGCGGTGAATACGAACGTACCCGCACGAACGACGTTCATCGAGAGCAGTTCGTCACCTTCACGGAAACTCATGCCCTTCACACCAGAAGTCGCACGTCCCATGGGCCTCAGGGCCTCGTCGGTGGCGGTGAAGCGGATCGACTGGGCCTTGCGGCTCACCAGCAGCAGATCGTCCTCGGAGGAGACCAACTCGGCGCCGATCAGCTCGTCGTCACGTCCGTCGTCCATCTGCCGGAGGTTGATCGCGATGACTCCGCCGGAACGCGGGGAGTCGTAGTCCTTCAGCGAAGTCTTTTTCACCAGACCCGACTTGGTGGCGAGAACCAGGTAGGGCACCGCCTCGTAGTCGCGGATCGCGATCATCTCGGCGATCTGCTCGTCCGGCTGGAACGCCAGCAGATTCGCCACGTGCTGACCGCGCGCGTCCCGTCCGGCGTCGGGGAGTTCGTAAGCCTTCGCCCGGTAGACACGGCCCTTGTTCGTGAAGAACAGCAGCCAGTGGTGCGTCGTCGAGACGAAGAAGTGGTCGACGATGTCGTCCTCTTTGAGCTTCGTGCCCCGCACGCCCTTGCCGCCGCGCTTCTGCGCCCGGTAGTCGCCGGTCTTCGTCCGCTTCACGTAGCCGCCACGCGTGATCGTGACGACGATGTCCTCCTCCGCGATCAGGTCCTCGATGGACATGTCGCCCTCGAAGGGGATCAGCTTCGTGCGGCGTTCATCACCGAACTTGTCCACCAGCGCGCCGAGTTCCTCGCCGATGATCTGCCGCTGACGTTCGGGCGAGGCCAGGATCGCCTTGTACTCGTTGATCTTCGCCTGCAGTTCGTCGTGCTCGGCGGTGATCTTCTGACGCTCCAGGGCCGCAAGCCGCCGCAGCTGCATCTCGAGGATCGCGTTGGCCTGGATCTCGTCGATCTCCAGCAGCCCCATCAGTCCGCCGCGCGCGTCCTCGACGGTCTGGCTGCGCCGGATCAGCGCGATGACCTCGTCGATGGCGTCGAGCGCCTTCAGCAGCCCGCGCAGAATGTGCGCCCGCTCCTCGGCCTTGCGCAGCCGGAAACGCGTCCTTCGGACGACGACGTCGATCTGGTGCGTCACCCAGTGCCGGATGAAGGCGTCCAGCGACAGCGTGCGCGGCACGCCCTCCACCAGCGCCAGCATGTTCGCGCCGAAGTTCGTCTGCAGGTCGGTGTGCTTGTAGAGGTTGTTCAGCACGACCTTCGCGACCGCGTCCCGCTTGAGGACGATCACCAGCCGCTGCCCCGTGCGCGAGGACGTCTCGTCCCGTACGTCGGCGATGCCGCCGACCCGGCCGTCCTTCACCAACTCCGCGATCTTCAGGGCGAGGTTGTCCGGGTTGACCTGGTACGGAAGCTCGGTCACCACCAGGCACTGGCGGCCCTGGATCTCCTCGACCTCCACCACCGCGCGCATCGTGATGGAGCCGCGCCCGGTGCGGTAGGCCTCCTCGATGCCCTTGCGTCCGACGATCAGCGCGCCCGTGGGGAAGTCCGGGCCCTTGATGCGCTCCATGAGCGCATCGAGCAGTTCCTCGTTGGAAGCGTCCGGGTGCTCCAGGTACCACTGGGCGCCGGAGGCCACCTCACGCAGATTGTGCGGCGGGATGTTCGTCGCCATGCCGACCGCGATGCCCGCGCTGCCGTTGATCAGCAGGTTCGGGAAGCGTGCCGGCAGGACCGTCGGCTCCTGGTTGCGGCCGTCGTAGTTGTCCTGGAAGTCGACCGTCTGCTCGTCGATGTCACGCAGCATCTCCATCGACAGCTGCGTCATCTTGCACTCGGTGTACCGCATGGCCGCCGCCGGGTCGTTGCCCGGCGAACCGAAGTTGCCGTTCGAGTCCACCAGCGGCATGCGCATCGACCAGGTCTGGGCGAGGCGCACCAGCGCGTCGTAGATCGAGGAGTCGCCGTGCGGGTGGTAAGTGCCCATGACGTCGCCGACGACACGGGCGCACTTGTAGAAGCCCTTCTCCGGCCGGTAGCCGCCGTCGTACATCGCGTACAGCACCCGCCGGTGCACCGGCTTCAGACCGTCGCGGATGTCCGGCAGCGCGCGCGAGACGATCACGCTCATCGCGTAGTCGAGATACGAGCGCTGCATCTCGGTCTCGAGGCTCACGGGATCGACGCGCGAGGCCGTGCCCTCGATCTGCACCGGCGCGGGGTCGCCGGGGACCACCGGTTCGACGCCGTCGCCCTCGGGGACCTCAGGGGTGGGGGAAATCTCGTCGGCCATTGCTCAGCTCAAGTCCTTCAGTGTGTGTGCGGCGCACCGGACTCCGGCGACGGAGTGCGTGCCTGCGGGCGCCACTAGGTGCGACGGGCTCGGATGTCGAGGCTCAGATGTCCAGGAACCGGACGTCCTTGGCGTTGCGCTGGATGAACGAGCGCCTGGCTTCCACGTCCTCGCCCATGAGGATCGAGAACAGGTCGTCCGCCGCCGCGGCGTCGTCCAGCGTCACCTGGCGCAGCACCCGGTGATCGGAGTCCATGGTGGTGATGCGCAGCTCCTCGGCGTTCATCTCGCCCAGACCCTTGAACCGCTGGATCGAGTCGTCCCTCATCCGCTTGCCCTGCTCACGGCCGAGCTGGATGAGGCTGTCCCGCTCACGGTCGGAGTAGGCGTACTGATGCTCGTCACGGCCCCACTTGATCTTGTACAGCGGCGGCTGCGAGAGGAAGACGTGGCCCGCCTCCACCAGCGGCCGCATGAAGCGGAACAGCAGCGTCAGCAGCAGCGTGTTGATGTGCTGGCCGTCGACGTCGGCGTCCGCCATCAGAATGATCTTCTGGTAGCGCAGCTTCGCGATGTCGAAGTCCTCGTGGATGCCGGTGCCGAACGCCGAGATCAGCGCCTGCACCTCGGCGTTCTGCAGCACCTTGTCGATGCGCGCCTTCTCCACGTTCAGGATCTTGCCGCGGATCGGGAGGATCGCCTGGAACTCGGGGTTGCGGCCGGACTTGGCCGAACCACCCGCCGAGTCGCCCTCCACGATGAAGATCTCGCACTTCGCCGGGTCGTTCGACTGGCAGTCGCTCAGCTTGCCCGGCAGCGACGCCGTCTCCAACAGGCCCTTGCGGCGGGTGAGATCGCGCGCCTTCCGCGCGGCCACGCGCGCCGTCGCCGCCTGGATGCCCTTGCGGATGATGTCGGCGGCCTCGTTCGGGTTGCGGTCCAGCCAGTCGCTCAGGTGCTCGTGGGTGATCTTCTGCACGAAGGTCTTCGCCTCCGTGTTGCCCAGCTTCGTCTTCGTCTGACCCTCGAACTGCGGTTCCGACAGCTTGACGGAGATGATCGCCGTCAGGCCTTCCCTGATGTCCTCGCCCGTGAGGTTGTCGTCCTTGTCGCGCAGCAGGCGCTTGTCGCGCGCGTAACGGTTGATCAGCCCCGTCAGCGCCGCACGGAATCCCTCCTCGTGCGTACCGCCCTCGTGCGTGTGGATCGTGTTGGCGAAGGAGTACACGCCCTCGCTGTACTGGTTGTTCCACTGCATCGCGATCTCGACCGAGATCATCCGGTCCTTGTCCTCGGCCTCGACGTCGATCACCGTCGGGTGGACCAACTCGCCCTTGCGGGAGTTGAGATAGCGCACGAAGTCGGAGATGCCGCCCTCGTAGTGGTAGCGGACCTTGAGCTGGTTGCCGTCCTCGTCCACATGCTCGGGACGCTCGTCCGTCAGCTCGATCAAGAGGCCCTTGTTGAGGAACGCCATCTCCTGGAAGCGGCGCGAGAGCGTCTCGAACGAGTACTCCGTACTCTCGAAGACCTCCGGGTCCGCCCAGAACGTCACGCTGGTGCCCGTCTCGTCCGTGGGCTCGTTGCGCTTCAGCGGCGCCGTGGGGACTCCCAGCTTGTAGTCCTGCGTCCAGCGGTAGCCGTCAGTCCTGATCTCCACCGCCACGCGCTGCGACAGCGCGTTCACCACGGAGACGCCGACGCCGTGCAGACCGCCGGAGACCGCGTAGCCCCCGCCGCCGAATTTGCCGCCCGCGTGCAGCACCGTGAGCACGACCTCGACCGCCGGCTTCCCCTCGGACGGCACGATGCCCACCGGAATCCCGCGGCCGTTGTCGACGACCCGGACTCCGCCGTCCTCGAGCAGCGTCACGTCGATCGTGTCCGCGTGACCGGCCATGGCCTCGTCCACGGCGTTGTCCACGACTTCCTGGACGAGGTGATGCAGACCACGTTCACCGGTCGACCCGATGTACATGCCAGGGCGCTTGCGCACCGCCTCCAGGCCCTCGAGGACCGTGATCGCGCTCGCGTCGTACGACGGTTCCGCAACCGCGGACACCGGCGACACCGGGGGGCCCACGGGGGGAACCTCGGCGCCGGCGCCGTCGACGAGCGGGGCACCGGTGTCAGTGGGGTTGTTCTCGTACTCGTTGAGATCGCCGGAATCGGCCACGAAGCGCCCTTTCTGGCACAGCACAGACCGACTCCGGGGTGCGTGGAGCGGCTGCGTCGTTCGACATGTTCCGCAACGGGGCGGGTTCTGCATCAGTGTACCGGTGGCGGCGGAGCGAATGGGGGTTTGCGGGCGCCTGAGTCCGCATGTGCCGACCTGAACTGGCGTCCACCGACTCCCCATATGCACACCGGGGGGCCAGAACGCTCACAGGGGCGCTCAGCGCTTCGACCTGTCAACGCTCGATCACCGTGAGCGCCGTCACGAATCACCCGTAGGTGTCCCCCGGGCCCTTGCTACCCGGTGCACGCAAGGGGCCACTGCGCGTGCCGGGCGCCTGCGGGCCACGCACCTTCAGGAACGCCACCGTCCCGTCGCCGAGGTCCTCGTTCAGGCGCGCGACGAGCCTCGGCGCCAGCAGCCTCAACTGCGTCGCCCACGCCGTGGAGTCGCACCGCACGGTGAGCACCCGCTCCTCCTCGTCGAACCGCTGCGGCTCGCAGTGCTGAGCCACCTCCGGTCCGACCAGCTGCGGCCAGCGGCCCATCACGCCCCCCACGGCGGCCGGAACCTCCCAGCCCCGCTCCGTGATCAAGCCGCGCACCGCGGTCCCCAACGGCAGCGGGTCACGCCCGTCGCGCCCGGCACCTGAGCGCGGCACCCGCCCCCGCCGCACGTCCTTCTTCTGCTGCGCCGCCGCACCGCGCGCCCGCGCCTGCTCCTTCGCCGCGCGCAGCGCCACCCGTGCCAGATCCACACCCGTCGGTTCGGCGGGCTGTGGACGCTCCGCGCCCGGCGGCGCCTGGGCATCGGCCGGTCCTTGTGCCTCCTCGGGAGGCGTCCCGGAAGCAGACTCGTCGCTCATTCCGAAACGACCTCCCCGCCGGCGACGGTAAACCGGGCGCCCGCCAGCACCTCCGGCACGTCCTCCGGCACCGCCGCCGTCACCAGGACCTGCTCACCGGACGCGACCAGCTCCGCCAGCCGTGCCCGCCGCTGCACATCCAGCTCGGCGAAGACATCGTCCAGCACCAGCACCGGCTCGTTGCCCTCGCTCTTGAGCAGTTCGTACGACGCCAGCCGCAGCGACAGGGCCAGCGACCACGACTCACCGTGGCTGGCATATCCCTTGGCGGGCAGCTCCCCCAACTTCAGCACCAGATCGTCCCGGTGCGGGCCCACCAGCGTCACGCCGCGCTCCATCTCCGCGCGGCGCGAATCCCGCAGCGACGCGAGCAGCCCGTCGTACAGCTCCGCGGGAGAGACGGCGGCGCCCCGGCCGTCTGCGTCGCCACCGCCCCGGTTTCCGTCCGCCGGCGCCCCCTTGTACTCCAGGCCCACCGGGCCGCCACCGGGCGCCAGTCGCTCGTACGCCTTGTCGGCCAGCGGCCGCAGCGCCGATATCAGCTCCAGCCGCCGCGCCAGCAACTCGGCGCCCACGCGCGCCAGATGCTCGTCCCACACGTCGAGCGTCGAGGTGTCCACGTCACGGCCGCCGTGCCGCCGTGCCATCACCGCCGACTTCAGCAGCGAGTTGCGCTGCTTGAGCACCCGGTCGTAGTCGGAACGCACCCCGGCCATGCGCGGCGAACGGGCCGTGACCAGCTCGTCGAGGAAGCCCCGGCGTTCACCCGGGTCGCCCTTCACCAGCGACAGGTCCTCCGGTGCGAACAGCACGGTGCGCACGATCCCCAGCACGTCGCGTGGCTTGACCTGCGAGGACCTGTTGATCCGCGCACGGTTGGCCTTGCCCGGGTTCAGCTCCAGCTCGACCAGCTGCTGCCGGTCCCCCTGCCGGACCACCGCCCGTACGACGGCACGCTGCGCACCCATCCGCACCAGCGGGGCGTCCGACGAGACCCGGTGGCTGCCGAGCGACGCGAGATAGCCGACGGCCTCCACCAGGTTCGTCTTGCCCTGCCCGTTCGGCCCCACGAACGTCGTCACGCCCGGACCGAGGGGCACCTCGGCCCGGGCGTACGACCGGAAGTCGGCGAGCGACAGATGCGTGACGTGCATCGGAACCGTCAACCACCCACAGGCGGAAGGACGTCGGCGCCCGGGGTGTCACCGTCCACAGGGGCACCGCTCGCCGAGACGGCGTGGCCGCCGAACTGGTTCCGCAGCGCAGCGACCATCTTCATCTGCGGCGAGTCCTTCTGCCTGGACGAGAAGCGGGCGAAGAGCGACGCGGTGATCGCCGGCAGCGGGACCGCGTGGTCGATCGCCGCATCGACCGTCCAGCGTCCCTCGCCCGAATCGGCGGCGTAGCCGCGCAGTTCGGCCAGATGCTCGTCCGAGTCCAGCGCCTTGACCGCGAGGTCCAGCAGCCACGAACGGATGACGGTGCCCTCCTGCCAGGAGCGGAAGACCTCACGCACGTCGGTGACCGAGTCGACGGCCTCCAGAAGCTCCCAGCCCTCGGCGAAGGCCTGCATCATCGCGTACTCGATGCCGTTGTGGACCATCTTCGCGAAGTGCCCCGCACCGACCTTGCCGGCGTGTACGGAGCCGAACTCGCCCTCCGGCTTGAGGGCGTCGAAGACGGGCTGCACACGGGCCACATGGCCGGCGTCGCCGCCGTACATCAGCGCATAGCCGTTCTCCAGGCCCCAAATGCCGCCGGAGACACCGCAGTCGACGAATCCGATGCCCTTCGCGGCGAGCTCCTCCGCGTGTTGCTCGTCCTCCGTCCAGCGGGAGTTGCCACCGTCGACGACGACGTCGCCGGGTGAAAGCAGCTCTGCCAGCTGGTCGATGGTCGACTGCGTGGCCTCCCCTGCAGGGACCATCACCCACACCACGCGCGGTCCCGCGAGCTTCGCCACCAGC
This sequence comes from Streptomyces sp. CNZ301, assembly GCF_004217425.1. Lineage (NCBI taxonomy): Bacteria > Bacillati > Actinomycetota > Actinomycetes > Kitasatosporales > Streptomycetaceae > Streptomyces > Streptomyces sp. CNZ301. Next base: position 4,308,600 of record NZ_SHLG01000001.1, on the reverse strand, counting down.
TCCTCGATGCTCCGCACATCCGCGACGTCGGGATTGCGGTCGTAGCCGATGACGGTGTGGCCGGCCCGGCGGATGCGCTCGCGCATGTTGCCGCCCATCCTGCCGAGACCGATGAGACCGAGCTCCATCAGTGCCCCTTCTTTCACGATTCGTACCTGGGCCCGAGCCTACGCCCACAGGGGTTGCGCACACCTGTGGACGGGGGCCGCTCAGACGTTGCTGACCAGGGGCGACGGCCGGGCACCGAGGGAGGGGCTTCAGCCCGACAACCGCACAGGCATGATCAGGTACTTGTACGCATCGTCGGCCTCGGCGTCCTTCGCGGGCTTGCCGCTCAGCAGCGCCGGCTTCGTGGACGTGGTGAACGAGAGCTGGGCCACGGGGGAGTCGATCGCGCTCAGTCCCTCCAGCAGGAAGCCGGGGTTGAAGGCGATCGAGACGTCGTCGCCCTCCAGCTCGGCGTCCACACGTTCCACAGCCTGTGCATCGTCGCTCGACCCCGCCTCCAGGGTCAGAACGCCCTGCTCGAAGCTCAGCCTCACCGGGGTGTTCCGCTCGGCGACCAGGGCGACGCGCTTGACGGCCTCGACGAAAGGCGCGGTCTCGATCACCGCGACGGAGTTGAACTCCGTCGGGAACAGCGTGCGGTACTTGGGCAGATCGCCCTCCAGCAGCCTGGTCGTCGTACGCCGGCCCGCGCCCTCGAAGCCGATGAGCCCCTCGCCGGAGCCCGAACCCGACAGAGCCAGCGAGACGTTGTCGCCGCCGCTGAGGGACTTGGCCGTCTCCAGCAGCGTCTTGGCCGGTACGAGCGCCACCGAGGACACGTCGGGCGTCTCCGGCTTCCACAGGAACTCACGTACGGCGAAGCGGTACCGGTCCGTCGAGGCCAGGGTGACGGTGTCGCCCTCGATCTCGATCCGCACACCCGTCAGCACCGGCAGCGTGTCGTCACGGCCGGCGGCGATCGCGACCTGGGCGACCGCGGAGGCGAAGACCTCGCCGGGCACCGTGCCGGTGGCGGTGGGCATCTCGGGGAGCGCCGGGTACTCCTCCACAGGCAGTGTGTGCAGGGTGAAGCGGGACGAGCCGCAGGAGACCGTCGCCCGTACACCGTCTGTGGAAATCTCCACGGGGCGGTTGGGGAGTGAGCGGCAGATGTCGGCGAGCAGGCGGCCCGAGACGAGAACCGTGCCCTCCTCCTCGACCTCGCCCTCGACCGAGACGCGGGCCGAGACCTCGTAGTCGAAGCCGGAGAGGCTCAGGGAACCGTCCTCCGCCTTCAGCAGCAGGCCCGCAAGGACAGGCACGGGCGGACGGGCGGGGAGGCTCTTCGCCGCCCAGGCCACCGCCTCCGCGAGTACATCGCGCTCTACCCGGATCTTCACCTTCAGCCGCCTCCTGCTGTTGCTGGCTGCTCGCCCTGCCGCCTGTTCTCGTCGGCTCGTTGCCGGGGACCAGTCTGACGCACGCTGCCGACAGTCGGCGTGGGTGTGGGTCAAGTCGTTGCGGGGTGGGTAGGTGAGGTCCGGCGAACGTTGTGCACAGCCCCCACTTCGAAACAGATTCCGCGCTATATATCCGTGGTCGTAGTAGTAGGGCTTGTGGAAACCGTGGAAAACTCCGTTTTCCCAGCTCAGTACGCGAATTCTGTCCACCGCCCCTGTGGGCGCGACCGGTGGACGGACAGCCGTTTCTGTGGACAGCCGAAAGTTCTGCACACCCGGTTCACAGCCCCGGGCCACTTCCCCACAGCGGGATCCAGAGTTTTCCCCACCTTTCCCACAGGGTGGATCGGGGGTCGGATGTGACGCCTTTCACTCGAACCAGTGAGCAGGCGCGTTGAGTTGCCGAACAGTGGACAGCCCTGTGGAGAAGCTGGGGACAAGACCGCTCAGGCTGTGGGCGGCCGGTGGACAGAGCTCTCCTCGTCCCGGACGCGCGATTCCAGGTCCACACCCTGTGGAGCGGGTTGCTCACAAATCCACACCCTGGTGACCTCTACGTATCAGTGATCACAGACCTCTTCTGTGGATGCGATCGGGACAACTTCTCCTGCCCACAGGGTGTGGACTCCTCATTCGTCCATTGCCTGTGGAGTCGGCCCTCCCCGGCCCCTGGATTCGAACAGCGAAGAGCCCCCGAGGAGTTGGCTCCCAGGGGGCTCATGACAGCGCGCCGCGCAGTGAGCGGCGCGCTCAGGCGTTCTTGATGCGGTTGGTCAGCTCGGTGACCTGGTTGTAGATGGAGCGCCTCTCAGCCATCAGCGCCCGGATCTTGCGGTCCGCGTGCATGACCGTCGTGTGGTCGCGACCACCGAACTGACTGCCGATCTTCGGCAGTGACAGGTCAGTGAGCTCGCGGCACAGGTACATGGCGATCTGCCGCGCGGTGACGAGGACCCGGCTGCGGGAGGAGCCGCACAGATCGTCCACGGTGAGGCCGAAGTAGTCGGCGGTGGCCGCCATGATGGCCGACGCGGTGATCTCCGGGGTGGCGTCCTCACCGCCGGGAATCAGGTCCTTGAGGACGATCTCGGTCAGACCGAGGTCGACGGGCTGCCTGTTGAGCGAGGCGAACGCGGTGACCCGGATGAGAGCACCCTCGAGTTCGCGGATGTTGCGCGAGATCCGCGACGCGATGAACTCCAGGACCTCGGGAGGTGCGTTGAGCTGCTCCTGCACCGCCTTCTTGCGGAGGATCGCGATGCGCGTCTCCAGCTCCGGCGGCTGCACGTCCGTGATCAGACCCCACTCGAAGCGGTTGCGGAGCCGGTCCTCCAGTGTGACGAGCGCCTTCGGAGGCCGGTCGCTGGAGAGGACGATCTGCTTGTTCGCGTTGTGCAGCGTGTTGAAGGTGTGGAAGAACTCCTCCTGCGTCGACTCCTTGTCGGCCAGGAACTGGATGTCGTCCACGAGCAGGATGTCCATGTCGCGGTAGCGCTTGCGGAACGCGTCCGCCTTGCCGTCGCGGATGGAGTTGATGAACTCGTTGGTGAACTCCTCCGAGCTCACATAGCGCACCCGTGTCCCCGGATAGAGGCTTCGCGCGTAGTGGCCGATCGCATGCAGCAGGTGCGTCTTGCCGAGGCCCGATTCCCCGTAGATGAAGAGCGGGTTGTACGCCTTGGCCGGCGCCTCGGCGACGGCGACCGCAGCAGCGTGCGCGAAGCGGTTGGAGGCCCCGATGACGAACGTGTCGAAGAGGTACTTCGGATTCAGCCGGGCCGTCGGCTCACCGGGACCCGTGGCCGGCGCGGGCTGCGCGGCGAGAGGCCCCGGAGCGCCGCTGGAGGCCGGGAGTTGAGACGGTCCGTCGTAGCGCGGCGCGGGAGGCTGACCCTGGGGAGGAACCTGCGCCTGCTGCATCTGACCCTGGGGAGGCGGCAGTTGCTGCTGCGCGCGGCGCTGGTGCTCGTAGGACTCGTACGACGGCTGGTGCCGCTCGTACTGCTGCTGGTGTGGCGCCCGGTGCTGGTCGTAGTGCTGTTCGTACGACTGCGGCTGGTGCTGCTGCTGTGTCTGCTGTGGGTGCGCCTGCTGCTGCGCGTGATGCGGCTGCTGGTTCTGTGGCGCGTACTGGTCGCGATGGTGCTGCGGCCAGGCACCGGCCTGCCGCGGCGCCTCCGGGTAGTCCGGGTAGGCGGGGCGGGGGCTGGGCAGGTCGCGGGCCTCGTAGCCTTCGTACCTGTTGCCCCTGTATCCGCCGCCGTTGTCGTATCCGCCGCCCTCGTACCCACTGCCGTCGTATCCGCCGCCACCGCGTTCCTGGCCGCCGGGGCCGGCGCCCTCGTGCGGGGCCGGGGTGTGCTGAGCCGGTACGGACGGTGCGGCGGGCTGCGAATCCGCTCCGGCCGAGGCTGCTGCGGCGGCCGCGGTGTCGCTGCCGGCGTCGCTGGTGGCGGCCTGGGCGGACGACTCCGGCGCGGGCCCGGTGACGGTGATCGCGAGCCTGATGGGCTGCCGGCACTCGCGGCTGAGGGCGTCGCTGATCACCGGCGAGAGACGGCCCTCGAGAACACCCTTCGCGTACTCGTTCGGGACGCCGAGGAGAGCAGTGCCCGACACGAGGACGAGCGGCTGGGCCTCGCGGAGCCACCGCTGGTCCTTGGCTTCGACGCCCTGGCCCTCCGAGAGGAGCTGCTCCAGTACTCGTGGCCACACTGCGGCAAGATCGGCAGGCAGGTCAGCCACGGGTCACGCTTCTCTCACTCGCTGGGTGTGATGCTTCGGTGAAGCCGGCCAGATCCCACGAATGTGTGGTTCTGCGGACGGTCGGGAGGGATGGGAGTTCAATCACGGTAGTCAGGGCGACGCGCACCATTCAAGTCGTTGTCCACAGGCTGTGCACGAGTGGCGTGCGGACCCCGGCCGGGGCCCCGGAACGGGCCCTCGGTGGTTTGACCGAATGGCGTAGCCCCGCGTACCGTAACGAGGTCGAGTTGTCGACGGCTGCTGCCGCATGCCTCCGATGGGCAGGATCCATGAGACTCTTCACGGATCATGAAGCGGTGCACACTCGGGCGTTGCGAGCTACTCGTGGGCGCACGGTGACAGCCTGTCGACGCCACACACGCCCATCTCCCGCGGCCGCCGCGGGACACGAAGCTTTCCTGGAGCCCCCGAGTGAGCAAGCGCACCTTCCAGCCGAACAACCGCCGCCGCGCGAAGACCCACGGCTTCCGGCTGCGCATGCGTACCCGTGCCGGCCGCGCGATCATCGCGAACCGCCGCAGCAAGGGTCGCGGCCGCCTGTCGGCCTGAACGCCTGACCACCGGTCCATGACGTGCTGCCTACCGAGAACCGGCTGAGGCGGCGCGAGGACTTCGCGGCCGCGGTTCGCCGAGGACGCCGGGCGGGCCGCCCGCTTCTCGTCGTCCACCTTCGCAGCAACAGCAACTCATCGGACCCGCACGAGGCGGGGGGAGACGCTCCCCCGGCGCGTGCGGGTTTCGTCGTGAGCAAGGCAGTCGGCAACGCGGTGGTGCGCAACCGCGTCAAGCGACGGCTGCGGCACCTGGCGCGCGACCGAATGGACGAGTTGCCGCCAGGTAGCCTGGTTGTCGTACGGGCGTTGCCGGGCGCGGGTGAAGCAGACCATGACGAGTTGGTGCGCGACCTGGACGCCGCTTTGAAGCGGCTGCTTGGAAGGCCTCCGTCATGAAGTACCCCCTGCTGTGGTTGATCAAGTTGTATCAGTGGACCATCAGCCCGATGCTCGGGCCGGTGTGCCGGTACTACCCGTCGTGTTCGCACTATGGCTACGCGGCCATCGAGCGGCACGGCGCCGTGAAAGGTACGGCACTGACGGCCTGGCGCATTCTGCGCTGTAATCCCTGGTCCCCCGGTGGCGTCGACCACGTCCCCGTCCGGAAGCATCCGGTTTGGCACCAGCGGCTGCGTTACCGCTGGCAGCAGTACCGGACCCAGTCCAACGCCCAAGGAGCCTGATGAACTTCCTGGACACGATCCTGAGTCCTCTCTATACCGCTGTCTCCTGGATCATTGTCCAGTTCCACTCGCTGTTCAGCATGGTCTTCGACCAGAGCAGCGGATGGGCCTGGGGTCTGTCCATTTTCTTCCTGGTGGTGCTGATCCGGATCTGCCTGATCCCGCTCTTCGTGAAGCAGATCAAGTCGACCCGGAACATGCAGGCGCTCCAGCCGAAGATGAAGGCGATCCAGGAGCGCTACAAGAGCGACAAGCAGCGTCAGTCCGAAGAGATGATGAAGCTGTACAAGGAGACGGGTACGAACCCGCTCTCCAGCTGCCTTCCGATCCTCGCGCAGTCGCCGTTCTTCATCGCGCTCTTCCAGGTGCTGAACCACATCGCGAACAACCGGCCCGTGGGCGTCCTCACCGCGGAACAGGTGGACAGCGCCCGTAACGCGTCGGTCTTCGGTGCCCCGATCGCGGCGAAGTTCCTGGACAGTGCGGACAAGGTCGCCGAGCTGGGCGCCGCGCTGACGGATGTGCGCGTCGTCACCGTGATCATGATCGTTCTGATGTCGGCGTCGCAGTTCTACACACAGCGCCAGCTGATGACGAAGAACGTCGACCTGACGGTGAAGACGCCGTTCATGCAGCAGCAGAAGATGCTGATGTACGTCTTCCCCATCATGTTCGCCGTCTTCGGGATCAACTTCCCCGTGGGTGTGCTCATCTACTGGCTCACGACCAACGTCTGGACGCTCGGGCAGCAGATGTTCGTCATCAAGCGCAATCCCACGCCGGGCTCCCTTGCCTTCCAGCAGCGTCAGGAGAAGCTGCGGGCCGCGGGCAAGCTGAAGGAGGACCCGAAGGAGGTCGAGACGCGGGAAGCCGTTGAAGCGGCACGCGCACGGCGTCAGCAGCCCAAGCGGCAGAGCAAGTCCCAGCGTCAGCAGGGAAACAAGCCCGGCGGCTCGGGTGAACCGACTTCGCTGGAGAAGCAGGATTCCGGCGACCAGGCTTCCACGGGAAGCTCCGGTGGCGCGGCGGCCGGCCAGCAGCCCAAGAAGGCCGGGCAGAAGCCGGGACAGAAGAAGTCGGGGCAGCAGCGCAAGGGTGGAGCGCAGCGCCCCAAGCACCCCTCCAAGAAGTAGCGAGAAGGAGCCCACGGCGTGACGGAGACCACGGACACCACTGGTACGACCGCCCAGGACGAGGGGGACACCCTCTCCCACCTGGAGCAGGAGGGCGAGATCGCGGCGGACTACCTCGAGGGCCTTCTCGACATCGCCGACCTCGACGGTGACATCGACATGGACGTCGAGGCCGACCGCGCCGCGGTGTCGATCATCAACGACGGGTCCAGTCGTGATCTTCAGAAGCTGGTGGGGCGCGAGGGTGAGGTCCTGGAGGCACTGCAGGAGCTGACGCGCCTCGCGGTACACCGCGAGATGGGCGACCGCAGCAGGTTGATGCTGGACATCGCCGGCTTCCGGGCCCGTAAGCGCGAGGAGCTCGCAGAGCTGGGGGCCAAGGCGGCGCAGGACGCGAAGGGCTCTGGGGAGCCCGTGAAGCTGCGGCCGATGACGCCCTTCGAGCGCAAGGTCGTCCATGACGCGGTGAAGGAAGCGGGGCTGCGCAGCGAGTCCGAGGGCGAGGAGCCGCAGCGCTGCGTGGTCGTGCTGCCGTGACCGACGGGTCGGTGGGGCAGGCCGGGCCGCCCGAGGGGGGCCCGGCGGAATTCAGCGAGCTGTCGGAGCTCGCGGGGCCGCCGGAGGCGGCAAGGAAGCTCTTCGGCGACCAGCTCCCGGACGTGCAGCGCTATGCGGAGCTGCTTGCGGACGTAGGCGTGCGCCGTGGCCTTATCGGGCCGAGGGAAGTGCCGCGACTGTGGGAGCGGCACCTCCTGAACTGCGCGGTTCTCTCGGAGATCGTGCCGGAGGGCGTGACGGTCTGTGACGTGGGTTCAGGCGCTGGCCTGCCCGGAATTCCTCTGGCCCTCGTACGCCCGGATCTCGAGATCACCCTGCTGGAGCCTCTGTTGCGGCGCACGACCTTCCTCGAGGAGGTGGTCGAGCTGCTGGGTCTGGAACACGTCTCGGTGGCGCGCGGCCGTGCCGAGGAGATGCTCGGGGCGCTTCAGCCGGTGCATGTCGTGACTGCTCGGGCGGTCGCTCCGCTGGACCGGTTGGCGAGCTGGGGCATTCCGCTGCTCCGCCCGTACGGAGAGATGCTGGCGATCAAGGGCGACACTGCCGAGGAGGAGCTGAGGGGCGCCCGCGACGCGCTGCACAAGCTCGGCGTCGTGGAGACCTCGGTGGTCCAGGTGGGTGCCGGCGTGGTCGATCCCCTGTCGACGGTCGTGCGGGCGGAAGTCGGGGAGAGCCCCGGCGGAGTGCGCTTCGCCGCGCGTCGGGCGAAGGCTCAGAAGGCACGGGGGCGTGCGGCACGAGGTGGGCGGCGCAGGCGCTGAGTATCCCGCAGAACGGGATGTCCGCTTACTCCAAAAAAGCTCTTAAGACTATGCGTTACGGTGTGTCGTCCTGGTGTGCGGTGCACGAGTGTGCATCGTGTTTCACGTGAAACGCCGCTCTCTCTTGCAAGGAATCATCAGCCGCGGTCGCGCTCAAGCCGCGCAGCGCGACCGGAAATCCTCGTCCAGGCCCCGCTCCTCGGTGGATTCATCCACAACTGAGCGGGGCTCGCTGGTTCATGACACCGAAAACATGGCAGGCTCTGTTCAGCACGAGCCTTATGTCGAGGAGAGTGAACCGTTGCGGTCCGACGCCAATACCGCGGGACCGATGGCCGACCCGGTCCCCGGCCCCCGTTCAGAATCGGTGGAGGTTTCACGTGAAACGCCGCCTCCGATGGACGATACGCCGATCGGTCGCGCCGCCCAGCAGGCGGTAGAGGCGATGAACCGTGCCGGCGAGGGTCTTCCGAGGCCTGAGCAGACACGGGTCATGGTCGTGGCCAACCAGAAGGGCGGAGTCGGGAAGACCACTACCACCGTGAACCTGGCCGCCTCCCTGGCTCTGCACGGTGCCCGAGTCCTCGTGATCGACCTTGACCCTCAGGGGAACGCGTCCACGGCCCTTGGGGTCGACCATCATTCGGAAGTGCCGTCGATCTACGACGTCCTGGTCGAGAGCATGCCGCTAGCCGACGTCGTCAAGCCCGTACCGGACGTGGAGGGGCTCTTCTGTGCACCCGCCACCATCGATCTCGCCGGTGCGGAGATCGAATTGGTGTCGCTGGTCGCACGGGAGAGCCGTCTCCAACGCGCACTCAGCGCATATGAGCAGCCGCTGGACTACGTCCTGATCGACTGCCCCCCGTCCCTCGGCCTACTGACGGTCAATGCCTTGGTTGCCGGTGCCGAGGTGCTCATCCCGATCCAGTGCGAGTACTACGCCCTGGAGGGGTTGGGACAGCTGCTTCGGAACGTCGATCTTGTCAAGGGCCACCTCAACACGCGACTGCATGTCTCGACGATCATCCTCACCATGTACGACGGCCGGACCCGGCTCGCCTCACAGGTCGCGGATGAAGTACGCAGCCACTTCAGCGCAGAGGTGCTGAGGACGAACATTCCGCGCTCGGTGCGCATCTCGGAGGCCCCCAGTTATGGCCAGACGGTCCTGACCTACGATCCTGGATCGAGCGGTTCGCTGTCCTACTTGGAGGCTGCTCGTGAGATCGCGCTGCGGGATCCGAACGTTCAGCAGCGGCACGAGGAGTCGGTACAGCAGTTGCAGCAACAGCAGAACAGCACCATGCCGAAGGGGACGCAGTGAGTGATCGACGTAGGGGGCTGGGCCGGGGTCTGGGTGCGCTGATCCCGGCAGCGCCGGCGTCCGGAGATGAGGGGAGCCCGACGGTTGACGCCAACGGGGCCACCTCACCGAGCGCCGTCCCCGTGATCCCACCGGATCGTGGCGTGGCGGCGGCCAAGGTGACCGCGTTGCCGGACAGCGAGGCGCACGACGACGTTCCACGTGAAACGCCGGGGTCGGACGGTGAAACCGCGACGAATGAAGTCGTGCCGGCCGGAGCGCACTTCGCGGAGATTCCGCTGGAGGCCATCACCCCCAACCCTCGTCAGCCTCGTGAGGTCTTCGACGAGGACGCACTGAGCGAGCTGGTCACCTCCATCAAAGAGGTCGGTCTCCTCCAGCCGGTCGTCGTGCGTCAGTTGGGGCCGGAGCGGTATGAGCTCATCATGGGTGAGCGCCGCTGGCGGGCCTGCCGTGAGGCGGAGCTGGAGCGGATCCCCGCTATCGTCCGGGCGACCGACGACGAGAAGCTGCTTCTTGACGCGCTCCTGGAGAACCTCCACAGGGCGCAGCTGAACCCGCTTGAGGAAGCCGCCGCCTACGACCAGCTTCTGAAGGACTTCAACTGCACGCACGACCAGCTTGCCGACCGCATCGGTCGCTCCCGTCCTCAGGTCTCCAACACCCTGCGGCTGCTGCGGCTTTCACCGTCGGTGCAGCGGCGGGTGGCCGCCGGGGTGCTCTCGGCCGGGCACGCTCGTGCGTTGCTGTCGGTGGAGGACGGTGGCGAGCAGGACCGCCTCGCTCACCGCATCGTTGCCGAAGGGCTCTCCGTGCGTGCGGTGGAGGAGATCGTCACAATGGCGAGCGGCTCCACCGCGAAGAGTGCGTCGAAGTCGAAGGGCCCTCGTGCCGGGAAGCGGGTCTCCCCCGCGCTGGACGAATTGGCCGGCCGGCTCTCGGACCGCTTCGAGACCCGCGTGAAGGTCGACCTCGGCCAGAAGAAGGGGAAGATCGTCGTCGAATTCGCGTCCGTCGATGACCTTGAGCGCATCCTGGGACAACTGGCCCCGGGCGAGGGCCGCGTGCTGGGACAGCAACTGACCGCGGAGTCGGAGGAGGCCGAGGCGGAGGAGAGCAACGACTGACGCTGTGCGCGCGGCCCACGCGAGCGGTGGGCTTCGGATGCTCCGATACCAGCCCGCAAGAACCGGTTCGAACGTCGCCCCATGGATACGATGGATCCATGGGGCGACAGCTCGTTCCGCTCACACTGGACAACCTCACGGATCTTCCCGGGCGTTGCCGCGCCTGCGTGTTCTGGGAGCTTGATCCCGTCAGCGGTGAGGCCGCGGTACGAACCGGTCGGCCGGAGGTTGAGAAGGAGTCATGGATCTCCGCGGTGTTGCTGGAGTGGGGGTCCTGCGGGCGCGTGGTCTATGTGGACGAGAAGCCGGCCGGTTTCGTTCTGTACGCGCCTCCGGCGTACGTCCCCCGGTCGTTCGCGTTTCCGACGAGCCCGGTCTCCCCTGATGCCGTGCAGTTGATGACGGCCTCGCTCATGCCGGAGTACCAGGGGCAGGGACTGGGGCGCGTCATCGTTCAGACCGTGGCCAAGGATCTGCTGCGGAGAGGCTTCAAGGCCATCGAGGCGTTCGGGGATTCACGCTGGACGGAGCCGGAGTGTGTGGTCCCTGCGGACCATCTGCTGGCGGTCGGCTTCAAGACCGTCCGACCCCATCCCAGGTTTCCGAGGATGCGACTCGAGTTGCGTTCGACGGTGTCCTGGCGTGAGGACATGGAGCGCGCGCTCGACCAATTGCTCGGGGCGGTGCAGAAGGACCGGATTCTCCGCCCCCTGTGACTGAGCCCGGAGGCGGCTGCCAACAGAAGCGCCGCCGGGCAACGCGGCACCGCGAGGAACGGCGTACGTGGAGTGGCAGTCCTTGGGCGGTGATTCACTCGCGTCGGTTTCACGTGAAACGGCCCGGCGATGTACGCCGGGCCGTTTCACGTGTGTCAGGACGGCGGCCGCGCTCGCTCAGCCGATGAACTCGGCGAGGTCCTTTTCGATCGCCGCGCGCGGCTTCGCACCGACGATGGTCTTCACGACCTCGCCGCCCTTGTAGACGTTCATCGTCGGGATCGACATGATCCCGTACTTGGCGGCGACAGCCGGGTTCTCATCGATGTTGAGCTTCACGACGGTGAGCTTGTCGCTGTTCTCCTCCGCGATCGCCTCCAGGGAGGGGGCGATCTGACGGCACGGACCGCACCAGGCGGCCCAGAAGTCGACGAGCACAGGCTTGTCGCTCTTGAGCACGACCTCGTCGAAGTCGGCGTCGGTCGCGGTCACGGTGGCACCGGCCATTGTGGTTCTCCTCGTTTCTCGTGATGGTGCGTGTTGCGCTGATGTCTGCGTTGGCTGGCGGCCGGCTAGAGCGCCGCGGCCTCTGCCTCCGCTGCCTCCTGGGCTTCTTCGGCCTTTTCGGGTTCGGGGAGGTGGTCGCTGTGGGTGCCGTCGAGTTGGGCGGCGAGGTGGCGTTCGGCGTCGAGGGCGGCGGAGCATCCGGTGCCGGCGGCGGTGACGGCTTGCCGGTAGGTGTGGTCGACGACGTCGCCGGCGGCGAAGACTCCGGGGATGTTGGTGCGGGTGGAGGGGGAGTCGACGGTGATGTAGCCCTCTTCGTCCAGGGTGAGGACGTCTTTGAACAGCTCCACGCGGGGGTCGTGGCCGATGGCGACGAAGAGGCCTGTCACGGGGAGCTCGGAGGTCTCGCCGGTCTTGGTGTCCCTCAGGGTCAGGCCGGCGAGCTTGCCGTCCTTCTCGTGGATCGTGGCGACCTCGCTGTTCCAGGCGAAGGTGATCTTCGGGTCTGCGAAGGCGCGTTCCTGCATCGCCTTGGAGGCGCGGAGGGTGTCGCGGCGGTGGACGACGGTGACGGAGTCGGCGAAGCGGGAGAGGAACGTGGCCTCTTCCATTGCCGTGTCCCCGCCGCCGACGACGGCGATGTGCTGGTTGCGGAAGAAGAAGCCGTCACAGGTGGCGCAGTAGGAGACGCCGCGGCCGGACAGCTCCTCCTCGCGGGGCAGCCCGAGCGAGCGGTACGCGGAGCCGGTGGAGACGATCACCGTGTGGGCGCGGTGCACCGTGCCGGCCGAGTCGGTGACGGTCTTGACCGGGCCGGAGAAGTCGACGGCGGTCACATCGTCCGGGATCAGCTCGGCGCCGAAGCGCTCGGCCTGGCCGCGCATCTGGTCCATGAGTTCCGGGCCCATGATCCCGTCGGTGAAGCCCGGGTAGTTCTCGACCTCGGTGGTGTTCATCAGCGCACCGCCCGCTGTCACGGACCCCTCGAAGACCAGCGGCTTCAGCGAAGCCCGCGCGGTGTAGAGCGCGGCGGTGTAGCCGGCGGGCCCCGAGCCGATGATGATCACGTTACGGACGTCGCTCACGGGTGTATTCCTTGTCTGCCGACTGCTTTCCGTCTGTGAGGATCTCACCCCACCCAACGGATCCTAGAGGGCAGACATTCCCGCCGTGGCGCCTGTAAGGCCTCGGGCCCAAGTGTGTCAGCGGCGGGTGTAGCTGTGCCTGGTGAGCACCTCTCCCGGGCCGCTGCCCTCGTCCCGGACACAGGACGGGTCGACGACGTAGGCATCCACGCGCTTCGGGTCGTCCTCGTTCGGGAGAACGACGAGAATGGCGGTACCCCCCTTGTACGGTGCGTGCTGGTCGACCGCGAGTGGTGCCGTCCCTGTGCGGCCGATGCCGGCGCGCACGCAGGAAGGCAGCGACGTTGTGCCTCCCGCGAGCGGCGTGTTCCCCTCGCTCTCCTTGGTCTTGAAGTCGCGGGACGGCGAGTTGCCTGCCCCTTCAGAGGACTCACCGGACTCACGCTTCGCGAGTAGACCATGGACATGCTTCTCGAGGGTGCTTCCGGCCTGGGCACTGTTGCTTGCCTCAGGGCCCGACCCGGCGGTCGGCGGTGCGGAGTCATTCATGGACTGCACGGCGAGACCGCCGAGCCCGAGAGCGACGACCGCGCCCGCCCCCGCGAGGATGGCTGACCGCCACCGACGCACACGGCGGGCCGGCCTGTGACGCCCGGGCCCGCTGCTGCCGACCGTGGGGCGTCCTGCCGGACGGTCGGCGGGACGGCGCGAAGCGCTTGTTTCACGTGAAACGGCGCCCGCGGCGTGCCGATGGTCCGGTGCTTCGCGCTGAGGGCGATTTCCATACGGGGCGCTGCCGTGGGAAGCCTCATCGGTTTCACGTGAAACCGCGGCTCCGTCGCCACGCGGAGAGGCGAGTATGGCTTCGCCGGCGAGGGCCGCGTCGATTCGTCCAGCGACGTCGTCCGGCATGGGAGACGCATCCGGCAGCACGGCGAGCGAGTCACGGATCTCCCTGAGTGAGACCAGTACATCCGCACACAGACGGCAGCCGGCCAGGTGCGCTCGCAGTCCCGACGATCGGTTCGGAGACAGCAGGTCCTCATTGAACGCGGAAATCTCGGCGATGTCCGGGTGGGCGTCGGTGCTGCGCGAGCCGGACGTGAAAGGGGTGGATGTCATGTGTGCTCTCCTCCTCCCTTCACGGCTCCGGGTCGTTGCGTGACGCCTTCCGAGGGTGGGACGGATGGCTCGCGGGTCCGGTTCCTTCTCCCCTCCCGCTGCGGCTTGCCTCGCTCGGCGCCCTCCGGTCGCAGGTGGGTGATGAGGGGCAGCAGCCTGGCCCGTCCACGGGCACAGCGGCTCTTCACAGTGCCGACCGCGATGCCAAGGACTTCGGCAGCCTCGGCGACCGGATACCCCTGCATGTCCACGAGAACGAGAGCGGCGCGCTGTTCGGCGGGGAGCTGGGAGAGCGCTTCGACGAGCTGCCGGTTGAGATCCTGCCGCTCGGCAGGCAGGGCCGCGGACTCGTGCGGCTCGAGGAGCAGGTCCAGGCGCTCGGTGTCGTCGGTGAGTTGAGTGCGGCGGGACGCGGCCTTGCGTGCCCGGTCCAGACAGGCGTTGACGGTGATGCGGTGCAGCCAGGTGGTGACGGCGGACTGGCCGCGGAAAGTGTGGGCTGCCCGGTAGGCGGAGATGAGGGCATCCTGCACGGCGTCGGCCGCCTCTTCCCGGTCGCCGAGGGTCCGTATCGCCACCGCCCAGAGGCGGTCGCGGTGGCGGCGCACGAGCTCGCCGAAGGCTTCGGTGTCGCCGTCGACGTGCCGGGCGAGGAGTTCCTTGTCGTCCGGTCCGTCGGGGCCGCGATCCTGCGCGGGTACGGGCGGCTGTCCACGTCTCTCGCGCGCGCCTGCCCCGCCTCGCCCATGTTTGGCGCGGCGGCGTATCCGCTTGCCGCCGCTGTCTTCGCTCACCGTCGGACGCCTCCCGTCATCCTCGCCCGCCGGCCGTGTCGTGCCTCAGTGCCGAGGGATCAGCTCGATACCTGGATCTCTGTGATCCGGCCACGGTAGTTGCCGTCGTCCGAGAGCGGGAGCTTGGTGAGCCATACCAATACGTATTGAGTCCTGATGGGCTTCTTGGCCTTCAGGGTCAGATGCTCACCGGTTCCGCCGCTGACCTTGCTGAACCCCGCCAGGGAGCCGGGCATGGAGGTGGTGCCCTTGGGCGCGGCGAGGAAGTGGGCCGTGGTGGGGCCCATGAAATCGACCTTGACCGAGCTCACCTGCTGCGGCTTGCCGAGGTCGAGCACCAGCCCGACGCCCGGCTTGAGGTTTCCGAAGTCGGGGCGGCCGTAGTACTTCTGCGTCAGCCAGTATGTGTTGGGAGCACCGTCGTAGGCGTCGGGAACCTTCGCGGGGTTCTCGCTGCCGTTGCCGCCGGGTGGCGGGTCGAAGTCCTTGGCGTCGACGATCTTCACCGGCTTGCCGGCGGAGCCCGTCTCGTCGTTGCCCTGCGCCTGCCCGACGCCCTGCTCGGGAGGGGCGTCGCCCTTGAGAAGGGTGTCGGCGACCTGCCAGCTGCCCAGGCCGAGGGCCGCGATCAGCAGCGCGGAGACGCCCCACTTGAGGATCTTGCCCGTACGGCCCGGGAGGGCGAGCGGTGCCGCGGCGCCGGCAGGTGCCGGGGGGCCTCCCATCCCGGCAGCCGGACGGGCGTGGGCGCCCTGTCCGTACGCGCCCTGCTGGAAGCCGGGCCGCTGGTACGGGTGCCTGGAGCCGAAGCCGGTCTCCGGCGGAGGGATCCTCGGCAGGGCGGAGGCGGCCTTCGCCAGTTCCTCGGGGGTGGCGCAGGGCTGCTCCTGGCTGGAAGCCGTGGCGCCGTCGTTGACGAGGGCCCGCATCGCGAGCTGGGAGAGCCCGCGGTGCACACCGGCACGCACCTGGTCGGGCGCGACGAGCGTGCGCTTGGCGAGGGAGCCGACCCCGGTCAGCCCGTACGCGTCCTCCTCGTACGGCCAGCGCTGGGTCAGCGCCGCGTAGAGAAGCGCTCCGATGCCCTCGGTGTCAGTGCGCTGAGGGGCGTCGCTGCTGATGCCGCGCAGCGCCGCGCTCACGGCCAGCCCGCGGATGCGGTACTGCCCGGAGCCGGTGCGCAGAACGGTGCCCGGCGTCAGCCGGAGATGTGCGAGCCCTTCGCGGTGCGCGGCTGCCATCGCCTGGGAGAGCTGGGTGACCAGCTGATGGGCCTCGTGCGGTTCCAGGGCACCGGCGACGAGGATGTTGCTGAGGGGAGTCGCGTCGGGAAGCCACTCGTGGACGACGTAGACGAGATCGTGGTCCTCCACGGCATCGAGGACCTGGACGAAACGGGGGTCGCCGAGGAGGGCCGAGGAGCGGGCGGCGGAGAGCACCGTGCGGGCCCGGGGGTGGCCCGAGGGGAGGATGTGGACGCCGACTGCTCGGCGCAGCTTCTCGTCGACTGCACGCCAGCTGCTGAATCCGTCCAGACGGGTGACGCACTCCTCCAGACGATACCGGCGTGCGAGCTTGTGGCCGCTGTGCAGCTCCGGAGGCGCGGGCGTCTCCGCCGTGCCGGGGGAGACGGCTTCCGGGCCGTCGCCGAGGCCCTCCTCGGTGCCGGGCTGCTGCACACCCGATCGGTCCTGCTGCCGCGCTTCTGCGGGCCCGGCGGCGTGACGGCCGCCAGGGGCGCCTTCTCCGTTCCCGCTGACGGCGCTGTCGCCGTCCTGAGCGCTGTGGGACGTGGCGTCCTGTCTGGTGTCCTCCGGGGGCCGGTCGCTGCCGCTCTGTCCGTCCATCGCGCTGTCGACGCTGGCCTTGTCCGCCCGGGCGGCGAGTGTTCGCTCGTCACCGCTGTTCTCAGCCACGCCGACGGCGGCTGTGCTCCGTTCCGCCACCGTCGTTCCTGCCTCCCCAATTCATTGCAGCCACTCTGTGAAACGGCTCGACAATTGTGCCCACAGTCCGCCGCTATGCACGACACGCAGTGGCCGTGGATGGTTGTACGGTCAGCGCCCGAGTCGGGCACGCACCATACCGACCATGGCCGTCATCTCTTCGATCCGCATCCTCTTCGCGGCTAGGACGAAAACCGCGGCCAATGCGATCCCTCCGGCGATCAGCGAGGCCAGGGAACCGAGCGTCCCGCTTCCGAGCGCGACGGTTACGCCGTAGACGGCGGCACCGGCGGCGGCAGTGGCGGGTACGGCGGCACCGGCGAGCCGGATGTACGTACGCAGCACGTGCGCGGTGTCCAGGTCGCCGCCCAGCCGCAGACGTAGGCGCCGCCACGCGATGCCGACGCCGACGGCGTAGGCAAGGCCGTAGGAGGCGGCCATGCCCACGACCGCCCAGCGGGCGGGCAGCAGCAGGAAGCATCCGGCCGAGGCCACCGCGTTGGCGATGGCGACGACGACGGTGTTGAAGAACGGCGTGCGGGTGTCCTCGTACGCGTAGAAGGCCCGCAGCACCACGTACTGCACGGAGAAGGGGATGAGCCCGACGCCGAACGCCATCAGCGCGTAACCCATGGAACGGGCCGCTTCGATGCCGGAGGGCCCGTAGATCAGGGTGCACATGGGGATGCCGAGGGCGAGGAACCCGAAGGCGATGGGGACGATCGCGACCGCCGAGTTGCGCAGTCCCTGAGAGATGTCGTCGCGGACGGCGCCGGTGTCTCCGTCGCTGGCTGCGCGCGAGAGGCGCGGCAGCAGGGCGGCCATCACGGAGACGGTGATGATGGCCTGCGGCATGTTCCAGATCAGCTGGGCCTGGGAGTAGGCCGTCCAGCCCGCTCCGGCGTGGCCCTCGGCGGCGGCCGTCTCCTGTGCCCACGTGGAGAGTTGAGTCACGACGAGGACGCCGGCCTGGTTGGCGAGGACGAAAAGGATCGTCCACTTGGCGAGCTTGGCGGCCTTGCCGAGGCCGTGGCCGCGCCAGTCGAAGCGGGGCCGGATGCGGAATCCGGAGGCTCGCAGGTACGGGATCATCGCGAGCGCCTGCACGACGAGCCCGAGCAGGGTGCCGATACCCAGCAGCCGCACGCCCTCCGGCGGAATGCTGCTCACCGTCAGGCCGGAGTCGTCAGCGGTGCCGTAGACCCACAGGAACGCGCCGACGGTGGCCATGATGACGATGTTGTTCAGGACCGGGGTCCACATCATGGCGCCGAAACGGTTGCGGGCGTTGAGGATCTGACCCATCACCACGTGGATGCCCATGAAGAAGATGGACGGCAGGCAGTACCGGACGAACGTGACGGTGACCTCGTTCGCCTGGGGGTTCTCCGCGAGGCGAACGGACATGACCCGTACCAGCAGCGGAGCCGCGAAGACCGCGAGCACGGTCAGCGAGCCGAGGATCACGGTGACGAGGGTCAGCAGGCGGTTCGCGTACGCCTCGCCGCCGTCGCCGTCCTCCTTCATGGCGCGCACGAGCTGCGGAACGAAGACGGAGTTGAGGCCACCGCCGACGGTGAGGATGTAGAGCATCGTCGGCAGCGTGATGGCCAGTTGGTAGGTGTCGCCGAGCACGGCGGCGCCGATGGCGGCGACGACCATCGCCGAGCGGATGAAGCCCGTGAGGCGGGAGACCATCGTGCCGGCCGCCATGATCGCGCTGGAGCGCAGCAGTCCCCCGGCTTTGCCGCCGCCG
Organism: Streptomyces sp. CNZ301; assembly: GCF_004217425.1. Classification (NCBI taxonomy): domain Bacteria; kingdom Bacillati; phylum Actinomycetota; class Actinomycetes; order Kitasatosporales; family Streptomycetaceae; genus Streptomyces; species Streptomyces sp. CNZ301. Next base: position 4,290,317 of record NZ_SHLG01000001.1, on the reverse strand, counting down.
CCGCCCGCTGCCGCCGCCTCCCGGGCGGCTTCCTGCGCGGCTGCCGTCGGGGGCGCGTCCGGTTCCGGGGGCGGCGGCGTCGCTTCGGCGGGCGCGGCGTGAGAAGCCTCGAAACCGGGGCCCTGGCCCGGGCCTGCGGGCTCCTCGGCCGGCAGCGGACGGCCCCTGCCGGACGGGCTCCCGCCGGACGGCCCTGAGGCGGACGTGTGCGGTGCATGCGGAGGCATGCTCTCGGAGCGCGGCTGCGGCGGCGACGCGGCTCCGTGCCCGGCGTGGCCGCGGCCCTGGTCGCGGAAGAGGTGGGCGAAGGCGTCCTCGGGATCGCGACCCTCGGTGCTCACCTGCGGTGTCTCCGGCGCCTGCTCCTGCCGGGCCGGTTCCGGAGACCGCGCGCCGGACGGGTCGGGGCGGTTCGCGCGGGGGGCGCCCTCGTCGTCCTCGCGGGAATGGCTGAGGAGCCCGTCCACTCCCGTGTAGCGGACGGATGCGGGGTCGTCGCCGTAGGGCAGCCGCCGGGAAGGGCCGTCGGGCTCGGGTGCGGGGGTGGCGGCCCAGCGCCGCGGGTCGGGCGCGTGGGGTCCGGGCTCGGGCTGTTCGTAGAGCGCCTGCGGGTCGGGGACCGTGCCGGGCGGAGGCGGGGGATCCGCCGCGCGGTCGTCGAGGGCTTCGCTCACCGGGTCCTTTACGGCCGGGTCGCGGTCCCCGTACGGGTCGCGCGCGTAGGCGTCCCGTACGTACGGGTCCTCCGGCGGCTGCGAGCCGTCACCGGCGGCCTGGCTGCCCCGGTCACCGTCGTGCGGCGCATTCATCGCTACCTACCCCTGCCCCTGCTCGCAAGCTGACTCAACGCTCCACTTTCTCACCAGTGCCGGGAACGGTTCCGCTTCCCTTACCGGTGTCGACGGGCGCGGGCGTGGCCGGAGAGTGCCCGCCGTTCGCTCCGCCGGTCCCGGTTGCCGGAGACGCCGGGGCCGCCTCGCCCGGTTCTCCCGGGCCGTTCGCCGTGTTCCGGGCGTCGGACGTGCCGCCCTCGCCGTGCTCCTCGGTGCCCGAGCCGGAGGCCGAGTCGTCGGTGGCCGAGTGGGACTCCGCACCGGCGTCCGGCTCGGGGTCGGGCTCCACCGCGTCTCCACCGGCGCCGTCCGGGCCGGAGGAGTCCGGTCCGGACGCCGCGCCGCCGTTCCGCTTCCGCGTTGTGTACATCCGCACCCCTGCGAGCACGACGAGCAGCACTCCGCCCGCGATCACGAGGAGCACCGTCGAGGTGATCGAAGTGACGTTCACCTGGAAGACCATTCTCTTCCCGTAGGGCTTGCCGTCCTTCGTGTACAGCTGGGCCTCAACGAAGGCTCGCCCGTTGGCCTTCGACGTCGTGGAGAACTTCACGGACTGGCTGTGCTCACCGTCGATCTTGACGGCCTGTGGCTCACCGACGTCGAGTCCGATGCGGCGCCTGGACTTCAGTCGCAGCTCCAGGTCGTCGACCCCCTGCACCAGGTTGTTCTGCACCGTCACCGGGATCGTGGCGCTGCGGCCGGAGAGGGTGATGGGCGACTTCTGGATCAGGTGGACCTCCTTCGTGAGTCCCACAAGGTAGTCCCGCACGCCGTCCCGGTAGTTCGCGGCCCCCTTCGGGTCCCCGCGCCAGGACGTGGACTCGCCCCGCTCCACCGCGCTCCCGAACGGGGTCACCACGCGGTCCTCACGGGTGAGGATCTTCTTGAAGTCGCCGACGAGACGGCTGGTCTTCTGCATGTGCCGGTACGCGTCACCGGACAGCTCCTGCTTGCGGAGCGAAGCCGGGTACTGGCTGCCGGAGGGCACACGCCGGTTTGCGCCCGGGTCGGGCTTCGCCTTGGCCGCCTCCGACAGGTCGCTGCCCTCGGCCCAGCGGCCGTCCTTCTGGAGGGAGCTGAGTGCCAGCGCCATCGCCTGCGCCTGATCGGCGCTCGGCGTCCGCTGGGGCGCTACGAGGATGCTGCGCTGCTTGCCCGGCACCTGGGCGTTGAGGGCCTGGGTCTCACCGAGGAAGCGCTGCACCGCCTTGGACGTGGCACCGTGACGGGTCATGTCGCCCTCGAACGCCTTGGACAGGCGCGCGTCGGCGACCAGGGCGGTGTTGCCGCCCCCAATGGGACGGGCGGAGGTCGGCGTGTAGGAAAGGGCCGTGTCGCGGAAGCTGTCGCTGCGCGCGATGACGGTGCGGGCTCCGGCGGACGTCGCCACGTCCACGATGCTCGGGTCGACGGCGCCTTCCACCGGCCAGGCGTAGTCGGTGCTGGGCTTGGTGTGCAGGATCGACTCGACCGTGGGGATGGCCCGCTTGGTGGCGGAGTCCAGGTCGCCGAGCGCGCCGGGGACGTTCCTGCCGCGGTGCGCGAGCGAGGCGACATCCGGATCTGCGAAGGGCAGCGTCGCGACCTCCTCACCCTTAACGGCGCCCTGCAGGTCCATGAGCCACTGCTTCGCGTACGCCTGGCCCTTGCCGGCGACCGTGCCGCCGCCCTTCCTCTGTACGCGGTACCTCTCGGTCATCGCGTTGACGGTGGCCAGCAGGTCGGGGTCGATCATCCACGTGATCGGCAGGTCCTTGCCGAGGTGGACCAGCTGCTGGAGCCGGCCGCCGGGGGCCAGTTCCTCGGCGAGGTCGTCGTTGCGGAAGACGGGGGTCTGCTCCTCGTCGGACTGCGTGCGCGCAGTCAGATGCGAGGAGGAGATCAGCGGCCAGAGGTAGGCAAGTTCAGTCTTGTTCTCCGAGTCGGAGGTCTGCCAGGGCAGGAAGCTCCGCTCGATGCCGAGGATCTGGTCGTAAGGACGTTCCCGAGACTGCCCGGTGAGCGTGACGCCCAGCTGGTAAACGCCCGCCGAGCGCATCTTGAGCGCGCTGACGGGCAGCTTGAGCGTGAAGGAGCGGCGGATGCCGGGGCGCATGCTGCCGACCTTGGTCGTCGCGCGTTTCCCTTCGACCTTCTTGCCGTCGGCGCCGGGCAGGTAGTCCTTGCGGGCCGCGTTCTGGTCGAGCGCACCGCGGCTGTTCTCACCCGGGCCGATGCGCAGGCCGATGCGGCCGTCGGTGATGGGTGAGCGTCCCTCGTTGGTGACGGTGCCGGTGACGCTGAGCGTGTCGCCCTTCTGCGGCGTCGCGGGAGAGAGGGTGTTGATGGAGATGTCGGCGGTGCGGGAGCCGCTGCCGGTGCGGTCCGCGGAGGGCGCGTTTGCCGCGGACCGGGCCTGACTCCGAGCGGCGGACGCGCTTGCGGCGGCGGGCGTGCCGGTGGTTTCCGCGGCCGCCGCCGGGCCGGGCAGCAGGCCGCCGATGAGGGGCCCCGTGGTCAGCAGGACGACGGCGGTACGTCGCAGCCACCGGCGGGCGGGAGCGGTCGGGGTGCCCTGGTTCTCAGCCGCCTCGGCCACGCGCTCGTCCGTCCTTGTGTCGTCGTGGATGCGTCTCGTTGGTCTGATGGTAACGATGCCCCCGGCGGGCTCGCGCCGCGGTCTGCGTCACTTGATCGCCCGCCGTTTGCGACCAGGGGCGGGGCGGGGCCTGGGGGTGGCAACGTACCCTGTGCTGTCGTGCCGAACGCCAATGATGACATCCAGCCGACACCGCCCGCCCCTCCCGCCAGGGAGCAGCTCAACGAAGCGCAGCGCCGTGCCGTGAGCGAGCTGCTGCGGGTCTCCCCCGTCGCCGACGACCTGGCCCGGCGCTTCCGGGACGCGGGTTTCCGGCTCGCGCTGGTCGGGGGCACGGTGCGGGACGCGCTCCTCGGGCGGCTCGGCAACGATCTGGACTTCACCACCGACGCCCGTCCCGAGGATGTGCTGCGCATCGTCCGGCCGTGGGCAGACGCGGTGTGGGAGGTCGGCATCGCCTTCGGCACGGTGGGCTGCCAGAAGAAGTCGAACGAGGACGGGGAGACGCGCACTTACCAGGTCGAGATCACCACTTACCGCTCGGAGGCCTACGACCGGACCTCGCGCAAGCCGGTGGTCTCCTACGGCGACTCGATCGAAGAGGACCTCGTCCGCCGTGACTTCACCGTGAACGCGATGGCCGTGGCGCTGCCGGAGAAGAACTTCATCGACCCCCACGGGGGGCTGGAGGATCTGGCGCGCCGCGTCCTGCGCACCCCGGCAGCCCCCGAGTCGTCGTTCTCCGACGACCCGCTGCGGATGATGCGTGCGGCACGTTTCGCGGCGCAGCTCGGCTTCGCCGTGGCCGACGACGTGCTCGCGGCGATGAAGTCGATGGCGGAACGGCTCTCCATCGTCTCGGCGGAGCGGGTACGGGACGAGTTGAACAAGCTTCTGCTCTCCGGCCGGCCGGTCGAGGGGATCCGGCTGCTGGTCGAGACGGGGCTTGCCGACCAGGCTGTGCCCGAGATTCCGGCGATGCGGCTGGAGCGGGACGAGCACCACCGTCACAAGGACGTCTACGAACACTCGCTGACGGTCCTGGAGCAGGCCATCGACCTGGAGGAGAACGGTCCCGACCTGACGCTGCGGCTCGCGGCGCTGCTGCACGACATCGGCAAGCCGAGGACGCGGCGGTTCGAGCCCGACGGGCGGGTCTCCTTCCATCACCACGAAGTGGTGGGCGGCAAGATGAGCAAGAAGCGATTGACCGCGCTCAAGTACCCCAACGAAGTGATCAAGGACGTCTCGCGGCTCGTGGAACTGCACCTGCGCTTCCACGGGTACGGAACGGGCGAGTGGACCGACTCCGCCGTGCGCCGGTATGTACGGGACGCGGGTCCTCTCCTCTCCCGGCTGCACAAGCTGACGCGTTCGGACTGCACGACTCGGAACAAGCGCAAGGCCGCCGCGCTTTCGCGTGCCTACGACAGCCTGGAGAAGCGGATCACCGAGTTGCAGGCGCAGGAGGAACTGGACGCCATCCGCCCCGACGTCGACGGAAACGAGATCATGTCCATCCTCGGCGTGGGGCCGGGACCGCTGGTCGGCAAGGCGTACAAGCACATGCTGGAACTCCGGCTCGAGTACGGGCCGATGGACCACGACGAGGCGGTCGCCGCCCTCAAGGAGTGGTGGTCCGAGCAGGGTCAGGACGCGGAGTCAGATAGCGCCCGGTGACGAAGGGGGCGGCGCCGAGGACGAGGCGGAGCTCCGGATCGGCTGCGAGCGTTTCACGTGAAACATCAGCGCGGCGACCCCGGCGTACAGCACGGCGACCCCTATGACGAGTACGACCGAGCGCCCGTCCGGCGGGAGTATCAGCGCGGCCACTCCGGCGGCACTGACGAAAGCGACGTTGAAGAGCATGTCGTAGAGGGAGAAGACCCGGCCGCGATAGGCGTCGTCCACCGTCGACTGCACGGCCGTGTCAGCGGTGATCTTCGAGGCCTGTGTGACAAGTCCGAGTACGAACGCCAACAGCAGGATGGGTAGCGGCGCGAAGCTCAGACCGAGTGCCGGCTCCAGTACGGCCGCCGCCGCGGCGCAAAGCGCCAGCCAGCCGAAGCGGCCGGACCGTGCGACGCCCCAGGGAGTGACGACAGCGGCGGCGAAGTAGCCGAGGCCCGACGCTGCCACCGCGAGCCCAAGCAGCTTGAGACCGGCGCCGACATCCACCGCTTCAACCGCGTCCCCCACCTTGCCGTCGGTGCCCCACGCGTACCGGCACAGCATCAGCACCATGACGGTCAGCGCGCCGTAGCAGAATCGCATCAAGGTCATTGCGGTGAGTGCGTACGCGGCGGTGCGCCGTTCCCGGAGATGCCGCAGTCCGTCGACGAGACCGCGCGTGGTGGTGGCCAGTGTCGTCAGCAGCCGCAGCGGCACCTGGGCGGCGTCGGTGCCGGGGCCGAGACGGTCGCGGCCCAACCGCAGGGCGGCGGCGCCGGCGAGGAGGTAGACCACGGCCCCGGCGAGGACCACCCAGGCGTTCGCTGTGCGATCGCCGTCGGGTGTGGCCAGCCTGATGGCGAAGGCGATGCCACCCCCGGCCGTCGCGGCGAGCGTTCCGGCGGTCGGGGAGAGGGAGTTGGCCATGACGAGACGTTCCTCGTCCACGACGCGGGGCAATGCCGCGGAGAGCCCGGCGAGTATGAAGCGGTTCACGGCGGTGACCGAGAGGGCCGATAGGTAGAACAGCCAAGTCGGAGTGGCGCCCAGCACCAGCGCCGCGGTACCGGCGGCGAGCACCGCCCGCAGGAGGTTTCCGTAGAGCAGGACCTGCCGCCTGCGCCACCGGTCCAGCAGGACGCCGGCGAACGGGCCGAGGAGTGAGTAGGGGAGCAGCAGAACGGCCATCGCAGAGGCGATGGCCGCCGGTGAGGTCTCATTCTCGGGGGAGAAGACGACGTAGGCCGCGAGGGCGACCTGATATATGCCATCGGCGAGTTGGGAGAGCAGACGCACTGCCAGGAGTCGCCGGAAGTCGGGGAAGTGCAGCAGGCTGCGCAGATCTCCGACGACACTCATGGCCCCAGCTTCACATACGCCGGGGTGCGGGCGCGTCCCGATCCGGAGGGTGCGGACTCGGGCCCGATCGGGTCCCGGGGCGCTGCCATGTTTCACGTGAAACACCGAGGGAGACGCCCGGTGCGCCTGTGCCCGGGCCGGGCCGGCCTGGCTCAGGCCCGGCCCGAACCGGCCGGGCCCGCACGCCCGGGACCCGATCGGCCCGGCCCCGGCTCTCAGCGGGGCGTGGTCGTAGTACCCCAGCGCACTTGCGGGTCGTCGAACGGCACCGGCTTCGTCCGCGGTGCCCGGTGTCCGCCTGCGCCGAGCGTGAAGACGTCCGGAGCCCGGTCCAGCACCCCGCCACCGGGGTCGTCCGAGCCGTTCCGCCGTACGACGTCCCGCTCCGGCGTCAGCAGGTCCCGAACCACCACAGCGCACAGGTAGATCGTGCCGAGCAGGTGGACGAGGATTACCAGCTGGTAACCCTCGGGGGGCAGGCCATGATGCTTGTCCCCGCTGCCCGTGTAGGCGAGGTAGAGCCAGATGCCGACGAAGTACACCACCTCGCAGGCCTGCCAGATCAGGAAGTCCCGCCATTTGGGGCGGGCGAGGGCGGCGAGCGGGATCAGCCACACCACGTACTGCGGCGAATAGACCTTGTTGGTCAGGATGAAGAGCGCCACCACGAGCAGCGACAGCTGCGCCAGGCGCGGCCTGCGCGGCGACCGCAGGGCCAGCAGAGTGATGCCCGCGCAGCCGAGGGCCATCAGCGCCGTCGCGTAGAGGTTGGCGTCCGAGACGGGGTCGCCGGTCCGCTGGGAGATGATCAGCCAGATCGAGCCGAAGTCGACCGGGCGTTCCTGGCTGAAGCTGTAGAACTTCGACCAGCCCTGCGGCGCGAGCAGCATCACGGGGAGATTGACGCAGAGCCACGACGCCGCCGCGCCGCCAAGTGCCTTGGCAAACGCCCGCAGATGCCCCGCGCGCAAGCACAGCACCAGCAACGGGCCCAGCAGCAGCACCGGATAGAGCTTGGCGGCCGTCGCGAGACCGATCAGCACGCCCGCGGCGAGCGGGCGGCTCCTGGACCACATCAGCAGCGCCGCGGCTGTGAGCGCCACGGCCAGCAGGTCCCAGTTGATGGTGGCGGTCAGGGCGAGAGCGGGGGCGAGGGCGACGTGAAGGCCGTCCCAGGGGCGGCCGCGGTGGGTGCGGGTCGCACAGACGAAGAGCACTGCCGCGCAGACCATCAGCATGCCGCTGTTGACCATCCAGTAGAGCTGCTCGCGGTGCTGGAGGTCACCGCCTCCCGGCGTCAGCCACGAGGCGACCTCCATGAACACGCCTGTCAGCACCGGGTATTCGAGATATGCCATGCCGCCGGAGACGCGGTCGGGGATGCGGTCGAAGTACGGGACGAGCCCGTCGGCGAAGCCCCGGCCGACGAAGAGGTGCGGGATATCGGAATAGCACGCGTGTACGTATTGACTGGTCTGGCCGGAGAACCAGGCACCGTTGAAGCAAGGCGCCTTCTGCACCATGCCCAGCACGAACATGCCCAGCCCCAGCAGCGCCACCACGCGAACCGGCGCCCACCAGCCGCCCGCGTCCGATGCGACCCGGCGGCCGACCGGGCCCCCGATGAGTTCGCTGCCGGCGGCGGCGACCTCGTCCTGTTCCGTCGGGTGGACACGGGCGGGGGCGGCGTTCCGGTCGGGGCGGTCCGAGAGGTGGGCGCGGGTCATGGGGCACATCCTGCCGTACGGCCGCTGACGCAAGCAGCCCCGTCACGGAGAGACCCGTGACGGGGCTGCGAAGTCCCGCTGTGCTGCGGGCAGGAAGTGGGGGCCTTTCGGTCCCTAGTCCCTTTCCCGGCCTCCCGTCGGTCCGCCGAACAGGCCGCCGCTGTCATTGCCGCCGGTGTCTCCGCCGGTAGTGCCGCCGGTGTCTCCTCCGGTGTCTCCGCTGGTGGCGCCGCCGTCCTGACCCTGGTCGGTACCGCCGTCCTGACCCTGGTCGTTGCCGCCGTCCTGGCCCTGGTTGTTGCAGAAGAGGCCGTTGCAGCTTTCCGTCGGCGAGGGCGACTGCGAGGGCGACTGCGACTGCGACGGGTCGTCCGACGGCACGTCGCTCGGGGTCGGTGTCGGGGACGGGCTCGCCCCCACTCCGAAGACCCGGTCACCGATCGGCTCGGGCGTCGGGAAGGGCTTGGCGTACGTGCCCTTCAGAGCGCCCGTCATGTACTTCGTCCAGATCTCCGCGGGGAAGGACGCACCGTGGATCGACTCCTGGCCGCCCACCCCGTACATCTTCTGGAACCTCTGCACCTTCGCCTTGTCGTTGACCCGCCACATGCCGATCGACGTCGACAGCTGCGGCGTGTAACCGGTGAACCAGGCCGACTTGTTGTCGTCCGTGGTACCGGTCTTGCCCGCCGCCGGGCGGCCCAGCGCCTTCGCAGCCGAGCCGGTGCCGTCCTGGACGACCGTCTCCAGCACGTTGGTGACGTTGTCGGCGACGCGGGCCTCGAACTTGCTCTTGACGTTCTTCTGGTGCGTGTAGATGTTCACGCCGTCCTCCTCCACACGTGTGACGGAGTACGGCTCGGCCTTGTTGCCGCTGCTGGCGAAGGTTCCGTAGGCGTTGGCCATGCGGATGGCGCTCGGAGCCGAAGTGCCCAGCGACAGCGTCGGAGTGTTGCGGGCGAGGCTGTCGTCGTTGAGGCCGGCGTCGATCGCCGCCTGCCGCACCTTGTCGACGCCGACGTCCATGCCCAGCTGGATGAAGGGCGTGTTGACCGAGTACTGCATGGCCTCGCGCAACGAGACCCTGCCCCGGTCCTCATTGCCGTCGTTGCGCTGACGCCACTCCTTGCCCTCCTCGTTCCTCCAGATCGTGCGGTCGTAGTTGCGCAGTTTGATCCTGTTGTCGCCGTCGTAGACGCTCTTCGGCGAGACCGGAGTGCGAGCGTCCGCACCCTGCACCTCCGGACCCTTGGGGTCACGGACGCCGTCGCGCATCGCGGAGGCCAGGACGAACGGTTTGAACGTGGAGCCGACCTGGACACCGGTGTAGTCGGCGTTGTTGGTGAAGTGAGTGGTGGCGTCCTCGCCGCCGTACATCGCCACGATCGCGCCGTCGTTCGGCTTCACCGAAGCGCCGCCGAACTGAACGTACTTGTCGACCTTGCGCTTCTTCGGGTCGATGTTCGCCTTGCGCACCCGCTCGACCGCGGCCTCCATCTCGTCCATCTTCTTCTTGTCGAAGGTGGTGTGGATGCGCAGGCCGCCCTTCTTGAGCCTGCGGTCCGAGATGTTGCTGTTGGCCGTGATGTAGTTGTTGACCGTCTCAACCATGTAGCCCTTCTGGCCCTTGAGTTCGGTCGACTTCCTCGGCTGCTTCGGCATCGGGAACTTCTGGTACTTCGCCCGGTTCTCCGCCGACAGCCTCTTCGTCTTGACCATCCGGTCCAGCGTCCACGACCAGCGGTCCGTGGCCCTCTTGAGGTTCTTCTCCTGCGTGGCCGCGGAGCCGATGCCGCCGGCCGGGTCGTAGAGGTTGGGGCCGTTGAGCGTCGCCGAGAGGAACGCGCACTCGCTGGCCGTCAGGTTCTTGGCGTCCTTGCGGTAGTACGCCTGCGCCGCGGCCTGGATGCCGTACGCGCCGCGCCCGTAGTAGCCGGTGTTCAGGTAGCCCTCGAGGATCTTCCGCTTCTCCACCGTCGCGCCGACCTTGATGGAGATGAACAGCTCCTTGGCCTTACGCGTCAGCGTCTGCGACTGGTCGAGGTAGGCGTTCTTCACGTACTGCTGCGTGATCGTGGAACCCGACTGCGTGTCGCCACCGAGCGCCATCCTGCCGATGGCGCGGACGATGCCGACCGGGTCGATGCCCGGGTCCTGGTAGAAGGACTCGTTCTCGGCGGCGATCACCGCGTTCTGCATCGGCGAGGGGATCTGGGCCAGCGGCACGATCTGCCGGTTCTGCTCGCCGCCGCCCGCGACGACCATCTGCTTGCCGTTGGCCCAGTAGTAGACGTTCTTCTGCTGCTTGGTCGCCTCGTTGACGCTCGGAGTGCCCACCATCGCCAGGGCGATGCCGGACAGGCCGATGATCAGGCCGAGGAACCCGGCGAAGGAACCCAGCACCAGCTTCCAGGACGGCACCCAGCGGCGCACGCCTGTCTTGTTCCACCGCGGATAGTCCACGAACCGCTTCTTCGGCGGCGGTTGGAAACGACCGCGGGCCCTGCCGTACGCACCGGCTGCGCGCGCGCGGCCGCCTCCGCCGAGGCCGCCCGCCGCCATCCCGGCGCCGGTAGCGGCGCCCGCTCCGGCAGCGCGTCGGCGACCGCCGCCGCCCCCTCCGCGCGGTGCCCCTCTCCGGGCCTCGGCGCGACCGCCGTAAGGGCTTCCGCCCGACCTGGGCGGCGGCGTGGAACGGCGGCCGGTGCCGGACGGCGGCTGCGGCTGCGCTGCGCGCCGGCCGCGCCCCTGTGGCGGCTTTCGACGGTGCTCGCTCATGGAACAGCTACTCCTCGGGCAGGCGCTCGCGCCTGAAGGTGGCAGTTGACGTCTGGTCCCCCCGAGTGCGGCCCCCGGACACACGGTCCGCCGGTCGCACTGCACCCAGGACGATGACGCGATCGAGCGTCTTCTGGTTCCCGGTGGTGGTCTGCACGCGCACAGACTACGCAGATCCAAAACGCCCGTTACCGAGCATTCGTCTCAATCAAGGCAAGTTGCTTTCAACTAATCAGGGATGTGAGTCCCTTCACCCGAGGCCCACTTGTCGGCCTGGAGCCTGCGCTCTATCGTGCTGATGTATCGAATCGATACATCAGCACGACACAAGTCCACGACCGGCGCGAGGGGTTGAGGGGGGCGGTGCAGCATGAGCCGACGCTCGGGGATCCTTGAGTTCGCCGTACTCGGCCTGCTTCGCGAATCGCCCATGCACGGCTACGAGCTGCGAAAACGGCTCAACACCTCACTTGGTGTCTTCCGCGCCTTCAGCTACGGGTCGCTCTACCCGTGCCTCAAGACCCTGTTGCAGCGCGGATGGTTGAGCGAGGAGCACGAGCCGTCCATCCCGCCGCCGGAGAGCGAACGCACGGATCGGGAAGCACTCTCGGCGTCGCTCACCGGACGCCGGGCAAAAATCGTCTACAGACTCACAGCGGCCGGAAAAGAACACTTCGAGGAGCTTCTTTCACAGACCGGACCGGACGCGTGGGAAGACGAACACTTCGGTGTCCGTTTCGCCTTTTTCGGGCAGACCTCGCGGGACGTGCGGATGCGCGTGCTCGAAGGGCGCCGCAGTCGCCTGGAGGAACGCCTCGCGAAGATGCGCGCCTCGCTCGCCCGCACACGCGAACGGCTCGACACCTACACCCTCGAACTGCAGCGCCACGGAATGGAATCCGTGGAGCGCGAAGTCCGCTGGCTCACCGAACTGATCGAGAGCGAGCGGACCGGGCGCGACAGGGAGTCGGGGAGCGATCCCGAACTCCCCCCGCGCCGGCAAGGAGACGCGGGAAGCGGGCGCCGGCCCGGGGATGGCACCCCGCCGGATCCGTCCGCGGACACCGCATGAGGCCTCGTACGAACGCGGTCTCACCGACCAGACACAGGGAGCAACCGGAATGGGTTCGGTTCGTGTAGCCATCGCAGGCGTGGGCAACTGCGCCGCCTCGCTGGTGCAGGGCGTCGAGTACTACAAGGACGCCGACCCGGGCACCAAGGTGCCGGGCCTGATGCACGTCCAGTTCGGCGAATACCACGTGCGCGACGTGGAGTTCGTCGCGGCCTTCGACGTCGACGGCAAGAAGGTCGGCCTCGACCTGTCCGACGCGATCGGCGCGAGCGAGAACAACACCATCAAGCTCTGCGACGTCCCGCCCTCCGGCGTGACGGTGCAGCGCGGGCACACGCTGGACGGGCTCGGCAGGTACTACCGGGAGACGATCGAGGAGTCCGACGCGGAGCCGGCCGACGTCGTGCGTGCTCTGCGGGACGCCGAGGCCGACGTGCTGGTCTGCTACCTGCCCGTGGGGTCCCAGACCGCCGTGGAGTTCTACGCGCAGTGCGCCATCGACGCGGGCGTGGCCTTCGTCAACGCGCTGCCCGTCTTCATCGCCGGCACCAAGGAGTGGGCGGAGAAGTTCACCGAGGCAGGCGTGCCGATCGTCGGTGACGACATCAAGTCCCAGGTGGGCGCGACCATCACGCACCGCGTCATGGCGAAGCTCTTCGAGGACCGCGGCGTCATCCTCGACCGCACGATGCAGCTGAACGTCGGCGGCAACATGGACTTCAAGAACATGCTGGAGCGCGACCGGCTGGAGTCGAAGAAGATCTCCAAGACCCAGGCCGTGACGTCCCAGATCCGCGACCGCGAACTGGGCGAGGGCAACGTGCACATCGGCCCGTCCGACTACGTCGCGTGGCTGGACGACCGCAAGTGGGCCTACGTACGGCTGGAGGGGCGGGCGTTCGGCGACGTGCCGCTCAACCTGGAGTACAAGCTGGAGGTCTGGGACTCGCCCAACTCCGCCGGCGTCATCATCGACGCGCTGCGCGCGGCGAAGATCGCGAAGGACCGGGGCATCGGCGGGCCGCTCCTCTCGGCCTCCTCGTACTTCATGAAGTCCCCGCCGGTGCAGTACTACGACGACGAGGCACGGGAGCTGGTGCAGGCGTTCATCGAGGGGAAGACGGAGCGCTAGGGGCTCTCCGGCAGCCGGTGGCTCCCGGAGGCGGTCGGCCGCGCCTCCGGTCCGCCGCAGCCGTGTCCGGCGGACCGGGGTCCCGCCGCCTCCGGGGCGGGCGGGGCCTGTTCCGCCGGACGCTTCACGGGACCCGGGTTCACGGGACCCGGGTTCACCAGACCCGGGTTCACGAGGTCTCCGCTCGACCGCCGAGACCTCCCCCGCAAGGCGCGCCGCGCCCACCCCGGTCGCGGACGCGGCGCCGCTCCGGTGCGTGCGCCGCCTCAGCGGTCGACGGTGCGGTCCACCATCGTCGTCGTGTGACGAAGCTGGGCCGTCAGCTCCTCGCCGACCTTGGGCTCCCCGGCCTCGGCCGGTACGAACAGGATCGACATCTGCATGTGCGGCGGCTCCGCGAACCACCGCTGCTTGCCGTCCCAGAGGAATGGCGAGAGATTCCGGTTCACCGTCGCGAGTCCCGCGCGGGCCACGCCCTTCGCCCGCGACGTCATCCCCTGAAGCGCCTTCGGCGACTCCAGTCCCACGCCGTGCGACGTGCCGCCGGCCACCACAACGAGCCACCCGTCGCCCGGAGCCTTCTGCTGCCGGTAACCGAACCGGTCGCCCTTGGCGACGCGGGTCACGTCCAGGATCGAACCCCGGTACTCCGTGGCCGTGTGGTCCCCCAGCCACAGCCGCGTACCGATGCGCGCCCTGAAACGCGTGCGGGGGAACTGCTGCTGGAGCCGCGCGAACTCGTCCGGCCCCAGGTGCGAGACGAACATCGTCTCCAGCGGAAGCCTCGCCGCACGCAACCGGTCCATCCAGCCGATGACTTCCTCCACCGCGTCCGAACCGTCCGTCCGGTCCAGAGGCAGGTGGATCGCGAAGCCCTCCAGCCGCACCTCGTCGATCGCGGCGTGCAGCTTCGGCAGGTCCTCCTCGGTGACGCCGTGCCGCTTCATGCTGCTCATCACCTCGATGACGACCCGTGCGCCGCGCATCAGGCCGACCCCCTCCACCGAGGAGACCGAGCGGATCGCGCGGTCGGGCAGCGGCACCGGTTCCTCGTCCTTGCGGAAGGGGGTGAGCACCAGCAGGTCACCGCCGAAGAAGTCCTTCATGCGGGCGGCCTCGTAGGTCGTGCCGACAGCCAGGATGTCGCTGCCGAAACGCGTGGCCTCGTCGGCCAGTCGCTCATGACCGAAGCCGTAGCCATTGCCCTTGCAGACCGGAACGAGGCCCGGGTACTGCTGGATCACCGACTGCTGGTGCGCCCGCCAGCGATCGGTGTCGACGTACAGGGTGAGCGCCATGGCCGGTTGGGAACCTTTCTTCCGTCTCTCGTCTCGGTCTGATCGCGACCTGTCCTGCAGCGCGCCCCCCAAAGCGCCGTCAGCGTCGCGACATGTAGATGTCGAGGGCCTTGTGCAGCAGCTTATTGAGCGGGAAGTCCCACTCGCCGAGATACTCCGCGGCCTCTCCCCCTGTGCCCACCTTGAACTGGATCAGACCGAAGAGATGGTCGGTCTCGTCCAGCGAATCGCTGATACCGCGAAGGTCGTAGACGCTCGCGCCCAGCGCGTACGCATCCTGAAGCATCCGCCACTGCATCGCGTTCGAAGGCCTCACCTCACGCTTGTGGTTGGCGGAGGCACCGTACGAGTACCACACATGGCCGCCCACGATCAGCATGGTGGCGGCAGCGATCCGCTCACTCTCGTGTTCGGCGAAGTACAGCCGCATGCGGTTCGGGTCCTCGGCGTTGAGGACTTTCCACATCCGCTCGAAGTAAGCCTTGGGCCGTGGACGGAACTTGTCGCGCTCCGCGGTGATCTCGTAGAGCCGCTGCCAGTCGTCGAGGTCCTCCACGCCGCCCTGCACAACTTCGACGCCGGCCTTGTCGGCCTTCTTGATGTTGCGCCGCCACAGCTGGTTGAAGCCCTTGTGCACCTCTTCCAACGACCGTCCCTCAAGGGGGACTTGGAAGACGTAACGCGGCTGCACGTCACCGAATCCGGCGCCGCCGTCCTCGCCCTGCTGCCAGCCCATCCGGCGCAGCCTGTCGGCGACCTCGAAGGCGTGAGGCTCGATCTGCGTCGCCTTCACATCCCTCAGCCGCTTCACGTCCGGGTCCTGGATGCCGCGCTTGATCGCGGAGGCGTCCCACCGCCGGATCACCACCGGCGGGCCCATCTTCACCGAGAAGGCGCCCTGCTGCTTGAGATGGGCCAGCATCGGCCGCATCCACTCCTCCAGTTGCGGCGAGAACCAGTCGATGACCGGGCCCTCCGGCAGGTACGCCAGATACCGCTTGACCTTCGGCAGCTGCCGGTAGAGCACGAGGCCAACGCCGACGAGCTCTCCGTCACCGTCGAACCAGCCCAGGTTCTCCGAGCGCCACTCGCCCTTCACGTCGGCCCAGGCGGGCACCTGGCAGTGGCTGGCCGAGGGCAGGCCGCGGATGTACGCCAGATGCTGCTCACGGCTGATGGTCCTCAGGGTCAGACTCATTGCGGGACGCTCCTCCGGCGCAGGTGGGTGACTCGCCGGGAAGCCTACTGTGCGTCCGGGCCGCGTCACGTCCCGCCGCCGGGCTTCTCCCGCTCGGCCGCGGGAGGCGGCGCGGACAGCGAACACGACCTGCACACCGCGTCCACAGTCTCCTGCGCCGGCACGGCGGGCCGTACGAACAGCCAGGCTGTCACGCCCGCGGCCGCGAGCAGCCCCGCACAGGTGATCATCGCGCCGTGGAAGGCGGCGTCGACATCGGCGGGCGAGCGGTACTCGTCCCCGGACAGGCCGACGATGGCGGGAATGGCCGCCACGGAGATCAGGCCGCCCGTGCGCGCCGCGGCGTTGTTGATGCCGCTCGCGGTCCCCGACCTCTCCACGTCCACCGACTCCAGCACGGTCGCCGTGAGCGGGGCGACCAGCAGCGTCATGCCCGCCCCCAGTCCGGTCCCGGCCGGCAGCACGTCGGCGAAGTACGAGGCGTCCGGTCCGATCCGGAGCATCAGCAGCACGCCGGCACAGGCCAGGACCGGCCCCGCCGTGAGCGGCACGTGGGGCCCGATGCGCTTGCCCAGGCGCGCGGCCCGGCTGGAGAAGGCCAGCATCAGCAGCGTCAGCGGCAGCAGTGCGAGCCCGGCCAGCAGCGGCGGGAACCCGGCGGTGGTCTGGAGCTGAAGCACGAGGAAGAAGGACACGGCGCCCAGCGCCCCGTAGATCAGCAGGGTCACGACATTCGTATACGTGAACAAGCGGACCGAGAAGAGCCCGAGCGGCACCATCGGACGCGGCGAACGGCTCTCCGCCACGATGAACGCCGCTCCGAGCAGGACGGCCGCCGCGCCCGCCACGACCGACTGGAAGGGGTGCGTGGAGGCGACCGTCAGCGCGTAGGTCAGCGAGCACAGCGCCAGCGCGGCGAGCACGGCCCCGGGAATGTCGAAGCGCCCGCCGGCCGCCTCGTCCCGTGTCTCCGGTACGCGGCGCACGGCGACGACCGCGGTCAGGACGGCGAGCGGCAGGTTGATCAGGAACACCCAGCGCCATCCCGGCCCGCCCGCCAGCCAGCCCCCCAGCAGCGGCCCCACCGCTCCGGCCACCCCGCCCAGCCCGGCCCACATCCCCACGGCGGCGGCACGGTCCCGGGGGCGGAAGACCGCCTGAATGATCGCGAGCGACCCCGGTGTCAGCAGCGCGCCTCCCACCCCCTGCAGGCCTCGCGCGCCGACCAGCAGGGGCGCGTTCGGAGCGAGCCCGCACATGGCCGAGGAGACGGCGAACCACAGCACGCCGATGACGAAGATCTTCCGGCGCCCGTACCGGTCCCCGAGGGAGCCGCCGAGCAGGATCAGCCCGGAGAGCGTCAGGAGGTAGGCGTTGACGGCCCACTGGAGCCCGGCGAGGCTCGCGCCCAGGTCCTCACCGATGCGCGGCAGGGCCACGTTCACAGCCGTGCCGTCCAGCAGCACCATGCTCGAGCCCAGGACCGTGGCGAAGAGCACCCAGCGGCCGGTGGCGCCGGACATGGTCACCTCGCCCGCGCGCGCAGATGTCATGGCGTCCATCCTGCTGCCCGCACCCGGGATCGGTGCCGCTCCACGCGCACGCGTGAGGTTCGCCGTCGCCGCCGGCCGGGCCCGCTGCTCACGGCCGTACGGCGCCCCTCGGCGCGCACATGCCGGACACCGCCGATCTCGTCATCATGGGAAGCGCCAGGCCCCGCCGGTGCGGCGCGGATCCGTGCCGGAGCAGGAGGGCAGGAAGCACCACAGCAGGAAGGGGGAACGACGCCATGGAGCTCTTCCCGCCCCTGCCTCTCACCGAGTGGCGGGACACGAAGGAGACCCTGCACCGCTTCGAGCAGCTCGTCGGCAAGATCCGGCTCACATCGAGCAGCCGCCAGAACCACTGGTGGAACGTACCGTTCCACATCACTGGTCGCGGCATCACCACTCGCCCGATGGGCCAGTCCGACGGCAACCCTGTCTTCACGATCGACTTCGACTTCGTCGATCACCAGCTCGTCGTCGCGGCGCTCGACGGAACGGAGATCTCCTTTCCGCTGATGGGCCAGTCCGTGGCCTCGTTCCGCCGGCTGACCCTCGAGGCCCTCACGGACCTGGGCATCCACGCCGAAATCCCCCACCCCGAGCCGTTCGACCTGCCCGACTCCTCCAGGCCGTTCTCGCAGGACACGGAGCACGCCACATACAACCCCGAGCACGCCAACCGCTATTGGCGGATTCTCAGTCAGGTCGGGCTGGTGCTGGAGGAGTTCGCCGGACGCTTCTCCGGCAAGAGCAGCCCGGTGCACCACTTCTGGCACACCTTCGACCTGGCGCACACCCGGTTCTCCGGCCGGCACGTCGAACAGCCGCCGCGGACGGACCCGGTGACCCGCGAGGCGTACTCACGCGAGGTGATCAGCTTCGGCTTCTGGTTCGGCGACGACTCCTTCGCCGAACCCGCCTTCTACGCCTACGCCGCTCCCGAACCCGCGGACCTGGAGGCGGAGCCGCTCCGTCCGGAGTCCGCGCGATGGGTGGCGCAGAACGGCAGCCATCTCGCGCTGCTGCGCTACGACGACGCGCGCGCCTTCGACGAGCCCCGCTCGGCGGTGCTCGACTTCTACGAGAGCGCCTACCGGGCTGCGGCCGCGCGTGCCGACTGGGACATCGAGGCGTTCACGAGCCCGCACGGCATCACGGACCAGCAGCTGGTCGGACACGGCCGCTGAGACCGCCCGCCGGGGAGGTCCCGACCGACGGGGCCGGTCGGTACCGGCCCTGTCGGGAGAGGCCCGCACGGACGGGGCCGGTACCGCGACCGGCTCCGGGCAGTCGGGCACGCCGCACGCCGCACGCCGCACGCCGCACGCCGCACGCCGCACGCCGGCCCGGGGCCGGTGCGCGAAGACCGGCCCGCTCAGTGCAGCTGCCGCTGCCAGTCCGAGGGGACCTTGCCCTCCGGGCCGGGGGTCGGCTGCGACCGGGGATGCGAGGTGGGCGGGGCCAGCCGCGGGCCCTCGTAGATCTGCTCGGTGTCCGCGTTCCAGAACCAGTCCTCACCCGGCTCGAAGCTGGTCAGGAACGGATGCCCGGCCTGCCGGGCGTGCATCGTGGCGTGCTGCCCGGGGGAGGAGTCGCAGCACCCGATGTGCCCGCACGCCGCGCAGCGCCGCAGATGGAACCACCACCCGGGGCCGTCGCCCGCCGAGCACTCGACACACCCGTTGCCGCTCGGCGGCGCCGAGGGATCGATGCCGGGGATTCCGTCCTGCTGTGACATGTGCGGTCTCCTCTCGCTGGCCCGGGCGGGGGCACGAGCGTCATCAGCCGGCAGTCATGGCTCAGCCGTCACACGTTCGGCTGATGGCTGGACGCCGGTGACCCGCGGCCCTACATCCGTCAGCGTAAGCAAGGTGCGCATTCCCGGCATTCCCTGCATTACGGACGGAGGGCGGGCAGCCCGACGGCCGGTACGGCACGGGACGCCGTCGTGCGAACGGCGAGCCCGCGGCCGCAGCGGCCGTGTGCCGTGCGGGAGCCCCGGTCGGGGCGGCGGTCGCGGCGGCGGTCGCGGCGGCGGTCGCGGCGGCGCTCAGCCGAGCAGGCCGCCGTGCGCCATGCCCAGATAGAAGCCGAAGGCCGCCCCGCCCAAGCCGATGATCAGCGCGAAGCGCTCACCCGTCGTGGCGGAGATGAACTGCCCCCAAGCACCCGTGGCGATGCCGGCCAGACCCGTCCAGGCGCTGACCACGTGCAGCCCCGGCCACACCAGCGCCGTCAGGAACGCGACCAGGCCGAGAGCGACCGTCACCGCCGCGAGCGAGCTCTCCAGCGGGTGGGCCCTGCCGTCGTCGAGGAGGATGGAAACCGGGTTGTGCCGTACTGCCTGTGCCATGCGGCACCTCCTGACAGAGGCCGGCGACGGCGGCGCCCTCGTGACGCCGCTCACACCGTTGCGTCCAGGTTGCGGCGACTTGCCCCCGGATTTCAACCGGAAGGCTCAAGCCGGGTACTCTGAACGGTCTGCACCCACCGCCCCCGATCTGAGGCGGGCGGCCGGTGCGGAACGCATCACGAACCTCCTGCCACGGAACGACCGTGGCCGCGAGTCCGAAGGAGGTGGGTTCCACATGCGTCACTACGAGGTGATGGTGATCCTCGACCCCGATCTCGAGGAGCGCGCAATCTCGCCGCTGATCGAGAACTTCCTGTCCGTCGTCCGCGACGCAAAGGGCAAGGTCGAGAAGGTCGACACCTGGGGCCGTCGCCGGCTCTCCTACGAGATCAACAAGAAGCCCGAGGGCATCTACTCGGTCATCGACGTGCAGGCCGAGCCTGCGACCGTCAAGGAACTCGACCGCCAGATGAATCTGAACGAGTCGGTTCTGCGGACCAAGGTCCTGCGCCCCGCCGCCCACTGAGCCGCACGGCACACAGGGCACCACGGACGGGCACAGCACCGCACACCGAGTAGCACCGAGCCACAGCACGAGCCACAGAAGCCACAAGCAGCCAGCAGCACCCCGCCGAGAGGTTCCCCATGGCAGGCGAGACCGTCATCACGGTCGTCGGCAATCTTGTCGACGACCCCGAGCTGCGCTTCACCCCTTCCGGTGCGGCGGTCGCGAAGTTCCGTGTCGCGTCCACCCCCCGGACCTTCGACCGTCAGACCAACGAGTGGAAGGACGGCGAAAGCCTCTTCCTGACCTGCTCGGTCTGGCGGCAGGCGGCGGAGAACGTCGCCGAGTCCCTCACGAAGGGCACGCGCGTCGTCGTACAGGGCCGCCTCAAGCAGCGTTCGTACGAGGACCGCGAGGGCATCAAGCGCACGGTCTACGAGCTGGACGTCGACGAGGTCGGCGCCAGCCTCCGCAATGCCACCGCCAAGATCACCAAGACCAGCGGCCGAGGCGCCCAGGGCGGCGGCTGGGGCGGCGGCCAGGGCGGCGGCCAGCAGGGCGGCGGCGCACCCGCGGGCGACCCGTGGGCCACCGGCGCACCGGCCGGCGGAGGCCAGGGCGGCGGAGGCGGCTGGGGCGGAGGCTCCGGCGGCGGCTACTCGGAGGAGCCCCCCTTCTGACCGGGAGCGCACTCGCGCGTACCGGCCAGGACGACCGCCGCGGAGCACCCGTGGCCGGTCAGGGCAGGGCCAGTCAGCTGCACACTTCTTGAATTTCAACGGAGAGAGACATGGCGAAGCCGCCTGCTCGCAAGCCCAAGAAGAAGGTTTGCGTGTTCTGCAAGGAGAAGATCAACTACGTCGACTACAAGGACACGAACCTGCTGCGGAAGTTTATTTCCGACCGCGGCAAGATCCGTGCCCGCCGAGTCACCGGCAACTGCACCCAGCACCAGCGCGACGTCGCCACGGCCGTGAAGAACAGCCGTGAGATGGCGCTGCTGCCCTACACCTCGACCGCTCGATAAGGGAAGGGTGACCGACAGATGAAGATCATCCTGACCAATGAGGTGTCCGGCCTCGGTGCCGCGGGCGACGTCGTCGAGGTCCGTGACGGCTACGCCCGCAACTACCTGATCCCGCGCCGCGTCGCCATCCGGTGGACGAAGGGCGGGGAGAAGGACGTCGAGCAGATCCGCCGCGCCCGCAAGATCCACGAGATCGCCACGATCGAGCAGGCCAACGAGGTCAAGGCCCGCATCGAGGCCGTCAACGTGCGTCTGAAGGTCCGGGCCGGCGACCAGGGCCGGCTCTTCGGCTCCGTGACCCCGGCCGACATCGCCGGTGCCGTCAAGGAGGCCGGCGGGCCGGAGATCGACAAGCGCCGCATCGAGGTGGGTGCGCCCATCAAGACCCTGGGCTCCCACCAGATCTCGGTGCGACTGCACGCCGATGTGGTCGCCAAGACCGACATCGAGGTCGTCGCCGCCTGATCAGCCGCCACGGCTGAACGGAACGGCTGCGTGCCCCCGTCGGCAACGGCGACAACGGAGGGCCGCGTCCCCTGAACTCAGGGGACGCGGCCCTCCGTTCACGTTCGCCGACCGCCTTGTGCGTGCAGGTGCGCCGGCGGCCCGCACCGGTATCGGCGCGACGGCGGGCAGGGGGTGGTCGGGCGCGGGATCAGGCACGTACGGCGCCCGTCACCACCCACCGGCCGGAGCGGGCGCGCACCCACAGCGTCACCAGCCGCACCCCCATCATCACGCCGGCGATGGCCCACCACAGCGCAGTCAGGCCGCCCCCCATCACCGGGACCAGCAGCGCCACCGGCGCGAACACCGCAAGGGTCACGAGCATCGCCGACGCCAGATACGCGCCGTCGCCCGCACCCATCAGCACACCGTCCAGCACGAACACCACGCCCGCGATCGGCTGCGTCACCGCGACCACCAGCAACGCGGGCGTCAACTCGCCGATCACAGCACCGTCCGACGTGAACAGCGGCATGAACAACGGCCGCGCCGCCGCGACCAGCAGACCCAGCACCACACCCGTGACGACGCCCCACTGCACCATCCGGCGGCACGCCGCCCGGGCACCCGCCTCGTCGCCCGCGCCCAGGTACCGGCCGATGATCGCCTGTCCCGCGATCGCGATCGCGTCCAGCGCGAAGGCCAGCAACGACCAAAGTGTCAGGGCGATTTGATGCGCCGCGATGTCCGCGTCGCCGAGCCGGGCCGCCACCGCCGTCGCGATCATCAGGACGGCACGCAGCGAGAGCGTGCGGATCAGCAACGGTGCGCCCGCCCGGGCGCACGCCCGTACCCCGGCCGGATCGGGACGCAGGGACGCCCCGTGCCGTCGCGCGCCCCGTACGACCACGAACAGGTACACCGCGGCCATCGCCCACTGCGCCAGCACCGTTCCCCAGGCGGAGCCCGCGATGCCGAGCCCGAACCCGTAGACGAGCAGCACGTTCAGGGCGCCGTTCGCGGAGAAGCCTCCCACCGCCACGTACAGGGGCGTCCTTGTGTCCTGAAGGCCCCTCAGCACACCGGTCGCGGCGAGGACCACGAGCATCGCGGGAATGCCGAGCGAACTGATGCGCAGATAGGTCGACCCGTGCGGGGCCGCGGTGGCCGAGGCACCGAAGAGGTCCACGAGCAGCGGAGCCCCCGGCAGCACCACGACGACCACGGCCAGGCCGAGCAGCAGAGCGAGCCAGATGCCGTCCATGCCCTGGCGGATGGCCGCCGGCAGATTTCCGGCACCGACGCGGCGGGCCACGGCGGCGGTGGTGGCGTAGGCAAGGAAGACGAAGACGTTCACCCCGGTCTGCAGCAGGGCCGCCGCCACGCCGAGGCCCGCGAGCTGCGGAGTGCCCAAGTGCCCCACGATGGCGCTGTCCACCATGAGGAAGAGCGGCTCGGCGACGAGGGCGCCGAACGCGGGGAGGGCGAGCGCGACGATTTCGCGGTCGTGGCGCCGCATGGTGGCGCGCCTGGCGGCAGGGTCGCTCATGGGTTCGATCCAAGCATCCACAAGTAATGGTTGCAAGGTGATGCTGACCATTACTCGTGTGGGGCTCGCGTGCGTGTGCGGCAACTGTGTGCCCAGGCTGCGTAACGATCCCCACTCTGGTGCCGACTTTTTTCCCCGCACAGGCGGTGGACGTCGTCGTCACAGGTCAGGAGTGGTCGACGTGGGTCGCGTCCGACTTCTCCACAGGTCTGTCCCCCGTGCCGTACACAGCTTTCGCGGCCTTCTCCACAGAAAGTTGTCCACCGTCCACATCACCCTGTGGATAACAAGATTGGCTGACGCCTCCTTGTCCCCATAACGTGGGCCCTCGCCCGCCCCACAATCCCCTCGTCAACTCCGTTGGCCCGACGCGCCGATGCGGAGCCGGGCGCCCATTGTCAGAGCCGTGCCGTAAGAAAGAGGGGCACTGCGGTCAGGTCCGGTCGTGCGTGATCACCGGACGGGGAGGAGGTGAACGCGTGACTCAGCAGCCGGAACACGTCGACGACCCTTGGGCATCGGATTCCGCTGTCCACGGTGCCGCGCGGCCCGCCCCCGACGACCGCCTCCCCGCGGCCCGCAGCCGTCAGCACGGGCAGGGCGGCCACAACGGCTCCGGCGGGCGCGGCAACGGCCACCCCGAGCGGCACGACCGGGGGCCCGACGGACACGGCCCGGCACCCGCGGCGGTCTCCTTCGAGCGCGTCCCGCCGCAGGATCTCGAGGCCGAACAGTCCGTGCTCGGCGGCATGATGCTCTCCAAGGACGCCATCGCCGACGTCGTCGAAGTCCTCAAGGGCCATGATTTCTACCGGCCCGCCCACGAGACGGTCTACGAGGCGATCCTCGACCTCTACGCGAAGGGCGAGCCTGCCGACCCGATCACCGTCACCGCCGAACTCACCCGGCGCGGCGAGATCAGCCGCGTCGGCGGCCCCGGCTACGTCCACTCCCTCGTGCAGACGGTTCCGACCGCGGCCAACGCCGAGTACTACGCGGAGATCGTCCACGAGCGGGCGGTGCTGCGGCGGCTCGTCGAGGCGGGCACCCGGATCACGCAGATGGGATACGCGGCCGACGGCGACGTCGACGACATCGTCAACTCCGCCCAGGCGGAGATCTATTCGGTCACCGAGCAGCGCACCTCGGAGGACTACCTTCCCCTCGGCGACATCATGGAGGGCGCCCTCGACGAGATCGAGGCGATCGGCTCACGCAGCGGCCAGATGACGGGCGTGCCCACCGGCTTCACCGATCTCGACTCGCTGACGAACGGGCTGCATCCGGGCCAGATGATCGTCATCGCGGCCAGGCCGGCCATGGGCAAGTGCATCGCCGCCGGCACCGAGTTGGTGGAGGCCGGCAGCGGGGAGCGCGTCCGCGTCGAGGACTTCGTCCGCCGGGGCCGGGCCGGCGAACCGCTGGAGGTGTACACCCTCACCGACGACTGGAAGCTGAGCGCCGTGCGGCCGTCGGACTTCCTGCACAACGGCCGTCGTGCGGTGCTCCGGCTGACGACGCGACTGGGCCGTACGGTCTCGGCGACGGCGCGGCATCCGTTCCGCACGCTGCGCGGCTGGGTCCCGCTGGAGGAGTTGCGTCCGGGCGACCGTATCGCCGTGGCCGACGGCCTGGGTGGCTCCGGCCGGCGGGCGCAAGGCCTGCCGGACGCGGAGCTGATTCCCGCCGCCGTCTGGGAGTTGGTCCAGGCGGAGAAGGGCGCGCCGAGCTGGGCCGAGGTCGCCGTCCGCGCGGGCCTGCCGCGTGATCACGACTGGTGCGTGGGCCGGGAGATCAGCAGGCACCGGCTGCTGGAGCTGGGCAAGGCCCTGGACTCACGGCAGTTGACGGACATCGCCGAATCGGACGTGTGGTGGGATGCGGTCGATTCGGTCGTGCCGGACGGCGAGACGGACGTCTACGACCTGACGGTGGAGGAGACGCACAACTTCGTCGCGGACGGCGTCGTCGTGCACAACTCCACGCTCGCACTGGACTTCGCACGCGCATGCTCGATCAGGCACAACATGCCGAGCGTGATCTTCTCGCTGGAGATGGGGCGCAACGAGATCGCGATGCGTCTGCTGTCCGCCGAGGCCCGGGTCGCGCTGCACCACATGCGCTCCGGTTCGATGACGGACGAGGACTGGACGCGGCTGGCCCGCCAGATGCCGGGCGTGACCGAGGCGCCGCTGTACATCGACGACTCCCCGAACCTGTCGATGATGGAGATCCGCGCCAAGTGCCGCCGTCTCAAGCAGCGCAACGACCTCAAGCTCGTGGTGATCGACTACCTCCAGCTGATGCAGACGGGCAGCTCCCGGCGCCCGGAGAGCCGTCAGCAGGAGGTCTCGGAGATGTCCCGGAACCTCAAGCTCCTCGCGAAGGAGCTTGAGGTTCCGGTGATCGCGCTGTCACAGCTCAACCGTGGTCCGGAGCAGCGCACGGACAAGAAGCCGATGGTCTCCGACCTTCGTGAGTCGGGCTGCCTCACCGCTGACACCACCCTGCTCCGAGCGGACACGGGTGCGCCGGTCACCTTCGCCGAGCTGATGGAGAACGGGTCCGACGGTGTCCTGGTGTGGTCCCTGGACGAACATCGCCGGCTGGTCCCGGCCCCGGTCACCAATGTGTTCTCGTCCGGCACCAAGCCCGTCCATCGCCTCCGGCTCGCTTCGGGACGGGAAGTCAAGGCGACTGCGAACCACCGGTTCCTCACCTTCGACGGATGGGCACCCCTCGGAGACCTCGAAGCCGGCAGCCGGATCGCTGTGCCACGGCACACCCCTGAAGCCGTCGCCCCGGGCCTCGACTGGCCGGAACACCGCCTCGGCCTGCTCGCACACCTCATCGGAGACGGCTGTGTCCTGCGGAAGCAGCCCGTCCACTACACGTCGAACGACGAGGAGAATCTCGCGTTCGTAGAAGAGGCGGCAGCCGCCGAGTTCGGCATCACACCGCGGCGCGTCCGACAGGGAACGTGGTGGCACAGCTATCTGCCGGCGCCTCACCGATGCACTCACGGCCGCTACAACCCTCTGCAGACCTGGTTCCGGGAGCTGGGCATCGAAGACCTGCGGTCCCATGAGAAGCACCTCCCGAAGGTGCTGTACTCCGCCACCGATCACGAAGTGGCCGTCTTCCTCCGGCACCTGTGGGCGACCGACGGTTCGGTCTCCTCTGCGAAGCCAGGTCGGACGAGCGCCCCGAAGGTCCACTACTCGACCTCAAGCCGCGCACTCGCCGACGGAGTGGCGCGTCTGCTCTCCCGGTTCGGGATCATCGCGCGGATCACGAAGGTGACGAAGGCGGGCTACAGGCCCGGGTACCACGTCACGATCGCCGACGGTCCCGGGCTGCGCACGTTCTGCCGGAGGATCGGAGTTCACGGTCGACGCGGAGAGAGGATCGCCGAGCTCCTGACCCGTCTCGACGGGCGGGCGACGAACACCAACGCCGACAGCCTCCCCCCTGAAGCGTGGAGCGTGGTCAAGGGGGAACGTCTCGCCGCGGGCCTCACAGAACGCCGGTTCCAAGCTGCCATCGGAACGCAGTACTGCGGATCGACCCTCTACGAGAGGGGCGCGTCACGAGAACGCATGATCCGCTGTGCTGACGCCCTGAACTCGGAAAAGCTGCGAGCCATCGCCGATGACGATGTCTTCTGGGACCGGGTGGTGGAGATCGAACCGCTCGGTGAACAGCCGGTCTTCGATGCCACAGTCAAGGGCACCCACAACTTCGTCGCGGACGGCATCGTCGCGCACAACAGCATCGAACAGGACGCCGACATGGTTGTGCTGCTGCACCGTGAGGACGCGTACGAGAAGGAGTCGCCGCGCGCGGGCGAGGCGGACCTGATCGTGGCGAAGCACCGTAACGGCCCGACGGCGACGATCACGGTCGCCTTTCAGGGGCACTACTCCCGGTTCGTGGACATGGCGCAGACGTAGGGGCGCCGCTCGGGTCGGGGGTACGTCACGGACAGTTCTGCTGTCACGGTCAGCGTTCGCCGTCGTGACGGAGGGGCGGCAAAGGACCCAGCCCCTCCGCTGCACCATGTGGTCAGAAGCCGGCCCGAATGAGGCGGGCCCGCGAGATGATCGCGTCATGACCGAGATCGTCCTGATGTCCGACCCGAGGGTTGCAGCGGTGCCTGTCCAGGAGTGCGGTGAGCTGCTCGTGGATGTGCGCCGAGACAGCCACTTGCCGGTCGACGAGCGGAAGTTGCAGGATTCCGCCGGTGCCTTCGCCTACCTGCGGGAAGGAGTGCTCGACCGCCTCCTCAAGGCACACGCACAGCTTCCTCAAGGGATGCGGCTGCTGTTCGTCGAGGGGTATCGCCCACCGTCCCTTCAGCGCCACTACTACGACGAGTACGCAGCCCACCTGCGGGCCGATCATCCGGAATGGTCCGCCGAGCAGGTTCGCTCAGCAGCGAGCCGTTACGTGTCCCCTCCTGAGATCGCACCGCACAGCGCCGGGGCAGCCGTTGACTTGACGCTCGCCGATGACGGCGGCCGCGAACTCGACATGGGCACTCGCGTGAATGCCAGTCCGGAGGAGAGTTCGGGGGCCTGCTACACGCAGGCGGAGAACATCAGCGAGGAGGCCCGGGATCACCGGCGTCTCCTGGGCGCCGCGCTGACCGCTGCCGGGCTGGTCAACTACCCCACCGAGTGGTGGCACTGGTCATACGGAGACCGCTACTGGGCTCTCGCGACCGGAGCGGCAGCCGCCCCCTACGGACCCACGGACCTCGACTGATGACCGTCATCCTGACGGCAGAACCAACCGCCACCGCACCCGCGTTGCAGCTGCGGCCATGGAAGATCAACGATGCGGAAGCGCTCGTGAGGGCCCACCGTGACCCGGAAATGCGCCGCCGGCTGACCACCACGGTGACCAGCACCGCAGGCGCCCGTCGCTGGATCGACAAGCAGAGCGAAGGGTGGTCCACCGGTGAACGGTTCAGTTTCGCGGTGCTGGAGCACGAGTCCACACAATGCGACACGGACCTCCCGATAGGCCAGGTAGTCGTCAAACCGCTGACCGACACCGATGTCCCCGCAGCGGAGGTGGGCTATTGGGTATCGGCAACCGCCAGAGGACGGGGAATTGCGCCGCGAGCCCTGGAAGCCGTGTCGCGATGGGCACTCGGCTCACAGAGCCCCCTGGCTCTCGAACGTCTCGACCTCATCCACGCACTGACCAACCGCGCATCCTGCCGGGTGGCAGACAAGTGCGGCTACCCCTTGAGCTCCGTACTCCCGCCCCACCCACCTGCGTTCCTTGAAGAAGGGCACCTGCACGTCCGGACGACCAGCACGTCGAGAGAGATGCCAGGCTCCGCAGTAGCGAGGGGGGACAACGAGACGGCGGTCGGGCGCTCGAGGAAAGGACGTGCTGAGCCGTACGGGGACGAAGCGACCGGAACCGGCACGCACCGCGCGTGCCACCAGCCGGCACCGAACGCCTGATTCGCCTTCCGTGCCAGAAGCCGCCCCCGCCACCTCGGCATCCGGTACGGTCCGCGCGTGACCCGGGGAACGCCCCGGGAACGACCGGACGAACGCCCTCGCCCGGCACCCGTGAAGAGGCAGAGAGCCCGTTGGGCTGCGAGGAGTTGTCCCATGTCGTCCCGGACGCGTCGCCACTGTGGCGGAGGGAGCCGGGATCGCGGCGAGGACGGTGCCGCCGGCCCGGTCGCCGACATCGTGCGCCTGGCGCGTTCTGCGCTCTTCGCAGCCGTCTGCGTGGTGACCACGGCGTGGGGACACGCCTTGATGTCCCGCGAGGTCCTGCCCTGGTGGGCAGTGGGCATCGCCTTCGCCGGCGGCGTCCTGGGCGGGTGGTGGCTGACCGGCCGGGAGCGGGGCGCCCCCGCGGTCATCGGCACCACGGTCCTGACCCAGGCGCTGCTGCATCTGCTCTTCACCTTCGCGCCCTGGGCAACGGGCCCCACGGGCACGGCGCATGCCGCGGTGAGCGCTCATCACGGCTCCCACTCGCATGCGATGACGGTGTCCCACGCGGGCATGGCAATGCACCACGGGGAGTCCATGAGCGGCGCGGCGTCCACGGGATCCACCGGCTCGTCCTTCGTCTCCGTCGTCACGCACGGGGGTTCCGCCGGGATGCTCCTGGCGCATCTGCTGGCCGCCGTCATGTGCGGGCTGTGGCTGTGGCGCGGCGAAGCCGCGGTCCATCGCATCGGCCGGGCGCTGGGAGCTGTCCTGTTCGCCCCGCTGCGCCGTGTCTTCCGGGCCCTCTCGCATGCGCGGAGCGGTGGCGGAGCCCCGTCGTGGCGGACGGTCGTCCACGGCGGGGAGCACTGGCAGCCCACCCTCACGGCACTGAAACACGTCGTCATCCGCAGAGGGCCACCACGTGGCGGCGGCGCAGCAAGTCGCCTGTCTCCCGGGGTGCCGCACGCCGTCGGGCAGTGACATCTGCCCGGTGACCGGCGGTGAACGCTGCCGGGTGCGACAGGCGACCGTCCGGCGAGCCCCTGCGCGCGTCGGACCGTTCACCTGGCCATGGGCCGCATCCCTACCGCGCGGTGCGCCGCAGCGGTGTGCCATGAGGCGTTCGGGACGGCCCCGGCCTCCGTCATCGACCGGGAGTTTCCATGAACCACCACACGATTGGTCATGTGCCACTGACTGACACCACGTCAGCGGCACGGCCCACGCTGTCCGTGCGGGGCCCGGCTCCGCGTCCGGCCCGTCTCCGGGTCGCGGTCTGCTGCACCGCCGTGGCTGCGGCGACGGCCCTGCTGTCCGGCTGCGGAAGCGACTCCTCCGGCAGCTCTTCGAAGAAGTCGGCCGGCTCCGCGGCCCCGTCCAAGAGCATGGACGGGATGCACGGCAAGGCGATGGGGGATCCCTCCGCCACACCTGCGAACAAGATCCCCGACGCCGAAGCGGTCGAGGGTTCCTTCAAGCTGCTGGACACGCGCCCGCCCGGCATGGACGACGTGAAGGGCACGGCCTGGCAGGCGCAGGGGCCGAAGGGCACCACGGTGACCGTCTCCCTGACAGGTCTGAAGCCGGGAGACACCTACATGGCACACCTCCACGCACAGCGCTGCTCCGCCGACAACGGTGGTGAACACTTCCAGTTCAAGAAGGGAGGTCCGGCCGCGCCCCCGAACGAGATCCATCTGATGTTCAAGGCGGACAAGGCCGGCAAGGGCATGACGACGGTGAGCAACAAGAAGAAGACCGGCAAGGAAGCGGTCGCTCTCGTCGTCCACCCTCATGACGCTCAGGACAACCGGATCGCATGCGCCGACTTCGACTTCTGACGACAGCGGCGGCTCTGCCGGGGTGCCTGTGCGGGCTTGTGCTGCTCGGCGGCCCCGCACAGGCCCACAGCCCGTTGGAGGAATCGACGCCGGCTCCCGGTTCCAGGGTCGGAACCGGTACGAGCGTCATTTCCCTGACGTTCCCCTCACTGGCCTCCGGCACCACGCCGAAGGTCACCGTGACTCAAGCCGACGGCGCTTCCGTGCCCGTGGGTAAGCCCGTGGTGGCCGACGACTCCGTCGTCTGCGCCGCCGTCGGCCCCCTGCACGCGGGGGTGACGACACTCACCTACCGCGTGACGGCTGCTGACGGGGACCGCCAGACCAGCTCCTTCCAGTTCGAGGTCGCCGACGGCGCACGCGCCGCTGCCGCTCCGGACGCCTGTCGGGAGCGGAAGCTGGCGGAACCCGTCGCCGAAGTGAAGCCGGAGAAGGGCGAGACGATTCTGGGGGTCGACCGCACCGTGGCGCTCGTGGTCATGGCGGCGGCCGCCGTGCTGGCCGTCGGCGGGTCGGCGCTCGCTGTGCGCAGGAGGCGGCAGGGGTGACGAGGCTCGCCCACGGGCTCCGGGCCGAGTTCCGGAGGCCCGGAGCCCGGGCGCGGAACGTGCCTGCCCGGGCTCGGGTCCCGGAAGGGGGTGTTTCCGGCGTGACTTGACGATCCTCCTGCACGGAGGGGGGGCCGGTTCGGCGGACAAGCCGGGCCGGGCCCGTACCGCACCGGCATCGAGCGTGCGGCGCATAGGCGGTTACCGGTGCCCGGGGGGAACGCGTCGGGGTGCGTTGCAGGTCGCCCGGGGCAACGATGACCTGTCGTGAGGCGCTGCGGGCCGTGTATGGTGCCTGCCGGTGTGCCGGGAAGCCTGGTCGGCGATTAAGAGGCGACTCTCTTTTCCGATCGGTGGGGCTTCCAGTGGTGCTCGTAGTGGTCTTCGGTGCGGCGCTGCTTGTCGCGGTGCTGTTCTCGGGTCTGGCGGCCCGGTCGGTGCTCTCCACCTCCCTGCTGTTCCTCGTCGGCGGAGCTCTCGTCGGTGACGGTTTCCTCGGGTGGATCCACATCACCCCGGACAGCGATGTTGTCGCCGTCACGGCGGATCTGGCGTTGTTCGCGGTGCTGTTCACAGACGGAATGCACGTCTCGTTCCCGAGCCTTCGCCGCGCGTGGCGCTCTCCCGCCAGGGCGCTCGTGCTGGGGATGCCGTTGGCATTCGTCGGTGTTGCGGCGGCAGCGCACTTCCTCGCCGGTCTCGACTGGACGACGTCGTTCCTGATCGGGGCGGTGCTGTCGCCCACAGACCCCGTTTTCGCCTCCGCGATCGTCGGCCGCAAGGAAGTGCCCGCCCGGCTGCGGCAGTTGCTGAACGTGGAGAGCGGCATCAACGACGGTCTCGCCCTGCCCGTCGTGCTGATGCTCGTGGCGGCGGCGGGGCCTTCGGCGCAGACTTTCACCGCGTCGCCGGCCGCGGTTCTCCTGGAGCTGGTCACGGGCTTGGCACTGGGGATCGTGCTTCCGCTCGCCGTCCACTGGATCACGCGCCTGCCGCTTCTGGGTGCCGAGCCCAAGCTGCAGCCGCTGTTGCCGCTGTCGGTCGGCGTGATCCTCTACGCGGCCTGTCATCTGACGCACGCCAACGCCTACTTGGCGGCGTTCGGCGCCGGCGCCGTGCTGGCCTCCGTCTCCCCGGAGGGCAAGCGGGCGTTCGAGCCCCTGGGCGAGACGGTCGCCGAACTGGCCAAGTTCGCGGCCCTGCTCGTCTTCGGCGCCCTGCTGACTCCGTCCCTCTTCGGTGGGCTGTCCTGGGGCGGGTACGCGGCGGTCATCGTGACGATCTTGCTCATCCGGCCCGCGTCGCTACTGTTGTCGCTGATCGGCACGCATTTCGACAGACGGGAACGGCTCACGGCTGCCTGGTTCGGGCCGAAGGGTTTCGCTTCGGTCGTCTACGGGCTGCTGGTGCTGCAATCCGGTGTCCCGCACGGGCAGGACGCGTTCACGCTCGTAGCGGTGTGCATCGCTTTCTCCATCGTGGCGCACAGCAGCACCGACGTTCCGATCGCCCGCCTCTTCCACCTCGAGGAACTGGTCGGCATCCCGGACGACGCGGACGCGAGCAGCCATGAGACGGGCTCCGTGGTGGGGAGGGATGCTCAGGGCGGCGGCGGAACAGTGAAGGAGAACGGCAATGCGAGCACGTGACCTGGCCGAGGATTACCCCTCCGTGACCCTCGGCAGCGACATCCTGGACGCGGCACGGATGCTGGCCGGACAGCGTCTGCCGGGACTGGTGGTGGTGGACGAGCGCGACCGCCCGGTCGCTGTACTGCCGGCCTCACAGCTGGTCAGCCTGCTTGTGCCCCAGTATGTGATCGAGGACCCGGCGTTGGCCGGGGTCGTCGACGAGGCGCATGCCGACCGGGTGTGCGAAGCCCTCGCCGGAAGGCCCGTCTCCGAGGCACTTCCACCCGCGCGTGACCGGCACAAGCCGCCGCTGGCCGATGCGGAGGACACCGCCCTGGAAGTCGCCGCCCTCATGGCCCGTGAGCACAGCCCGCTGGTCGCGGTCATGGAAGGGCAGGCGGAAGGTTCACCTGCCAGGGGCGAGCCGCCCCGGATGCTCGGCGTGATCACGGCGCCGCACCTGCTGGACCGACTGTTGGGAGCAACGTGAACGACTGGCACGGCTGGGCGGCGATCGTGGCGTTCGTCGCCGCGTACGTGCTGATCGTCACCGAACGGGTCCACCGCACGGCCGCCGCGCTCGGCGGCGCGGCGGTCATGCTCGCGATCGGCGCCACCGACGACAAGGCGGCCTTCTACAGCGAACGTTCGGGCGTCGACTGGAACGTCGTCTTCCTGCTGCTGGGCATGATGGTGATCGTCGGCGTGCTGCGGCAGACCGGCGTCTTCGAGTACTTGGCGATCTGGTCGGTCAAGCGCGCCCGCGGGCGGCCCTTCAGGGTCATGACGATGCTGATAGTGATCACCGCAGCGGCCTCCGCCCTGCTGGACAACGTCACCACGGTGCTGCTCGTGGCTCCCGTGACGCTGCTGGTCTGCGAGCGGCTCGGGCTGCGGTCCGCCCCCTACCTGATCGCCGAAGTCCTCGCGTCCAACATCGGCGGAGCCGCCACTCTGGTCGGTGACCCGCCGAACATCATCATCGCCAGCCGGGGCGGGCTCACGTTCAACGACTTCCTCGTGCACATGCTGCCCATCGCCGTCGTGCTGACGGCTGTCCTGGTGCTGCTCTGCCGGGTCATGTTCCGCCGGAGCTTCGTCTACGACGAGGAGCGCACCAAGGAAGTCATGGCGCTGGAGGAACGCGACGCCATTCACAACCGGCGGCTGCTGTACCAGTCGCTCCTGGTCCTCGTCCTCGTCGTCGCCGGGTTCGTGCTGCATCCGGTGCTGCACTTCGAGCCGAGCGTCGTGGCGCTGCTCGGCGCGGGGCTGCTGATCGCCATCTCCACGGCCGAGACGGGGAGAGTGCTCAAGGAAGTGGAGTGGCCCACGCTGGCCTTCTTCGCCGGACTGTTCGTCATGGTCGGCGCGTTGATCGAGACCGGCGTCATCGGCGAGCTGTCCAAGTCACTGGCGGCGGCCACCGGGGGAGAGCCGCTGCTCGCGTCGATGCTCCTGCTGTTCGGATCGGCAGGTCTGTCGGGCATCGTCGACAACATCCCGTACGTCGCGACGATGGCTCCCATCACCGCGGACCTGGTGCGCGACATGGGGGGCAACGGTCCGCACGTGCTGTGGTGGGCGCTGGCGCTCGGTGCCGACCTGGGCGGCAACGCCACCGCCGTCGGTGCTTCGGCCAACGTCGTCGTCCTGGGGATCGCCGAATCCAACCGCCAGCCCATCTCCTTCTGGCAGTTCACCAAGTACGGCCTCATCGTGACCGCGGTGACGGTGTCCCTGGCGGGGGCATACGTCTGGCTGCGCTACTTCGCCCTGGCCTGATCGCCGCGGGGTGCCGACCGGGCACCCCTGCGGCCTCGGCCGTGGGACGTGGGGGTGCAGGGATGCTTGCCCACGCCTCCCGGCAGGAGCACGATGGCAGCGCCCGAACGCATGCTCTCCTCGGGGCGGTGGCAGACGAGCTGCGGCGGGCCGCAAGCGAGTCATCCGTGCGCCCAGGTGGAGTCGTCGTGCTGTCGAAGCGAGACAGGGAAGTGCTCGAGGTCATGGAGGCTGCGCTCGCCGTGGGCGACCCGCGGTGGGCCCGCCAGTTCACCGGGGACTGTCCCCGGCCGAGGCGCCGTTGGCACGGTGCGCCGGCGCAGCCGGCGGTTCTGATCTGGCTCGGGGCGCTGTGCCTCGGGATCGTGAGCGAGAACCCCGTCGTCGACACCCTCGTCGTGATCTTCCTGGTCACGACTCCGGTGGCGGCGCTGCTCGTGCGGGCCCGACGAGACGCGCAGGCCGGCTCCCCCGCTCCATGACGCGGTGCTCGATCCGGTGGGAGAGGGACGTAGGGCACCTCGGAGAATCGAGCGAGGCGCGGGGCCTGCAATCTGACTGCCCGGTGGCATCTGCGCACAGCGATGCGGAAGCCAACGGCCGGTGAAGACTGCCGGAAGTCGGCAATGCGAGCCGGACCTCCTGAAGCCGAGACTGCAACAGGGACGGGCGCCTGCGACGTTCCGGTGAGACCGCGCGCGAGCAGCGAAACGGGGGGTGCATGTCCCGTACGAGCTCTCGCGAGGACCCCGCACGCCACCTGTCGATTCTGTGGGTGAAGGCGACCGACTACGGCAGCACCGAGGACCGGCTGATCGACCCCGCACCGCTGACCCGGCTCCTCGCCGCCTGGTCGGGGACCGGCGGTGACCAACTCGAAGCGCTGTCGCGCGAAGTGGTCCAGGACCCCCACGACGGGCCCGTCCATCTCGTGCGACTGGTGGCCGCGATGGAAGCCAGCGCCCGGGCGACCGGCGGCACGCTCTCGAGCGTCACCGATACGCCGGCTGTGACCGCCATCTGCGGAGGCACCCTCCATCACCTTGTCGAAGTCCTGCAGTCGAACGGCCTCCGTGCCGCCGCGTCCGCGGCCGGGTCTCTGGACTTCGAGTCCAGACTCCTGGCCGTCAAGGCCCTGCGCCGCTTCTGGCAGGCGCCGCTCCGCACCCTCTGCGAGCCTCTCCGCGACGCTCAAGTCCTGCAGCCTTCCCGGACGTTGTGGCGGTTCTGAGGACGAGCTCGCGGCAGCCATCCCTGGTCCGCGCCGGGCGCGGTTGGAAGGAGCGGGACGCTTCCTCGCCGAGGACGATCCGCGGGGTACGGCCGAAGTGCTTCTCGAATTCCCGGCGGAGCGTGCAGTGTGAGACCAGTCCGTCGCCGCTCCTCGCCGCTCCTCGCCGCTCCTCGCCTCTCCTCGCCGCTCCTCGCCTCTCCTCGCCTCTCCTCGCCTCTCCTCGCCTCAGGCGGCGAGTGTCAGGGCCAGAGCCGCGGCAGCCGGAAGGGCCTGGACGTAGAGGATGCGGCGGCTGACGGTCAGGGCGCCGTAGAGACCCGCGGCCACGACGCAGCACAGGAAGAAGATCCGTGCCTGGGGGCCGGTCGGCTCCTGTGCGACGAGACCCCACGCCAGCCCTGCGGCCAGGAAGCCGTTGTAGAGGCCCTGGTTGGCCGCGAGCGGGGCCGATTGCTCGGCGAACTCGGCCGTGGTGCCGAAGACGGCCCGGCCGCGGGGTGTGCGCCACAGGAACATCTCCAGTATCAGAAAGCCGAGGTGGAGAGCGGCGACGAGGGCGGTGAGCGCGAGAGCGGCGCTGTGCACGAAGTCCTCCCGGGACGTGGTGAGTTGGATTTCACAACCAACTGGCCCGTGGACCCTAGCACGAGGGTTTGGTTTTCCAACCGTGTGCCTGGTTGGATGACCGCATGGCGAGGAGAGAGGTGAACCCGCGGGAGTGCTCGCTGGCTTCGGCGCTGAACGTCGTCGGCGAGAAGTGGTCGCTGCTGGCACTGCGCGAGGTGTTCTACGGCGTGCACCGCTTCGACGGCATCGTCCGCAACACGGGTGCGCCACGCGACGTGCTGGCCACCCGGCTGCGCACGCTCGTCGAGGGCGGCGTCCTGAGGAGGGTGCGGTACTCCGAGCGTCCGCCGCGCGACGAATACCACCTCACCCGGGCCGGCCGGGAGCTCGCGCCGGCGATGCTCGGCCTCATGCGCTGGGGCATGCGGTGGGTGCCCGGTGCTCCGGCGGGTCCGACGGTCTTCACCCACGGCTGCGGCGGGCAGCTGGACGCCGGGATCGTGTGCACATCCTGCGGGGAGAGCGGGAGCCGGTGACGCGGCACTGCCGGAGACCGGTGGATCAGAGGGGACTTGAGCGCGGCCGGCAAGCTGCTCATCCCGCCAGCGCTGAGCTCCCGCTCCGGGCCGACGTCCGCCCGCGGGCTGACGCCCGGCAACCGGATCCGCCGCGTCAGAGCTGCCTCTTGCGTCAGAGCTGCATCTTGAAGCCCAGGTGGGACGCTTCGAAGCCGAGCCGTTCGTAGAAGCGGTGGGCTTCGATGCGCGTGGCGTCGGAGGTGAGCTGCACAATGGCGCAGCCCTGGCGGCGGGCCTCGTCGACGGCCCACTGGATCAGTCTGCTGCCGAGGCCGTCACCACGTACGTCCGCGCGGACGCGGACCCCCTCGATGAGGGCGCGGCTCGACCCCTTCCTGGACAGGCCGGGAATGACGGTGAGTTGGAGAGTGCCGACGGGATGGCCCTCGCGTTCCGCGACGACGAGGTGCTGGTGCGGGTCCGCCGCGATGCGGTCGAACGCCTCGCGGTAGACGGCGGGTTCGTCGGGACTCTCCCGCTGGGCGCCGAGGTGGTCGTCGGCAAGCATGGAGACGAGGGCCGGTACGTCGTCGGCCGTCGCGCGCCGCATGGTGATGGACGTCGACGCCGGTGACGGTGCCGCTGCCGGTGACGACGGCGGTGACGGCGTGGATGGGGTCCCGGTGCTCATGATCGCAGCTTACGCCCCGGTATTGGCCAGAGGTTGGACTCGGTCGGAAAGTGCGCAACCGGGCTTGTGTGCAACGTCTGCGGGCTCTGCGGTGTTGGGGCCGGTTTTCGTGGCGCTCTCGCCCGGGTCTCGCGGTGAACTCGCCCTGACCGCACGCTTCTTGCTTCCGGGGCGGTGCGACGCGGCACGTCGCTCCGTGCTCACCGCTGCCCGCCCCGCCAGGGCGTCACGTGGCAGGCCGGAGCGCCCGAACGGCCCGTACGAGGGGCGCCAGTTCGCTGCGTTCCTCCGCCGCGTCGAGGGCTTCGCGCAGAGCGGCGTCGTTGGTGGGCCGCGCTGCCTTGAGCAGGGCGTGGCCCGCCTCGGTGACGTCGGTGTAGATGCCGCGGCGGTCGTCGGGACAGAGGTAGCGGGTGAGCAGGCCTCGTTCCTCGAGCCGGTTGACGAGCCGGGTGGTGGCGCTCTGGCTGAGGACGACGGCGTCCGCGAGCTGGTTCATGCGGAAGTGGCCGCCCTCGCCGTCGTGTTGCTCGCTCAGGACGTCGAGGACGGAGAACTCCCGGACGCTCAACTCGTGTTCGGCCTGCAGTGCGCGCTCGATGCGGGCCTCGATGCGGCCGTGCAGTGCGGACAGTGCGCACCAGCCCTGGGCCAGGCCGGGGTCCGGTCGTGTCATGGCTCCTCTGCTTCCTCGTCGGGCGGGTGTGCGGACGGCAGGGGCAGCGGCTTGCCGTTCCGGGTTGCCCCGGATCCCCTCGCGCCTGGTCCGTCTCCTCGCGCCTCCTCGGTCTCCGGTCGTCCAGGGTAGTCCACTCGTGAAATATCCCGCGCTTGCAAATAACAAGCGTACGCAATTATTGTCTACGCCGGTTAACGACGTACGCACGCAACAGTGAAGGGCTCACCATGCCGCTCGCTCTACTCGCGCTGGCCCTCGGCGCCTTCGGAATCGGGACCACCGAGTTCGTGATCATGGGGTTGCTCCCCGAGGTCGCGGACGAGT
Organism: Streptomyces sp. CNZ301; assembly: GCF_004217425.1. Lineage (NCBI taxonomy): Bacteria > Bacillati > Actinomycetota > Actinomycetes > Kitasatosporales > Streptomycetaceae > Streptomyces > Streptomyces sp. CNZ301. Next base: position 4,251,954 of record NZ_SHLG01000001.1, on the reverse strand, counting down.
TCGGGGTCTCCGTCCCCACGGCCGGCTACCTGACCACCGGCTACGCCCTAGGAGTCGTCGTCGGCGCCCCGCTGCTCGCCGTGCTCGGCGCGCGCGTCCCGCGCAAGCGGATGCTGATGCTGCTGATGGGGCTCTTCGTCGTCGGCAACGTGGTCTCGGCCGCGGCTCCCGCCTTCGGAGTGATGCTCGCCGGCCGGGTCATCGCGTCGCTCGCCCACGGCACCTTCTTCGGCATCGGGTCGATCGTCGCCGCGGGGCTGGTGGCGCCGCAGCGCAAGGCGGCTGCCATCTCGATGATGTTCACCGGACTGACGGTCGCCAACGTGGTGGGCGTACCGGCGGGCACGATGCTGGGCCAGGAGCTGGGCTGGCGCGTCACGTTCGCCGCGGTCGCCGGGCTGGGGGTGCTCGGACTGCTGGGCATCGCGGCGCTCGTACCCGCGGGGCCGGCAGGCGGCCCGGAGGCGCCGGCGGGGCGCAGGGGCGGCTCCCGCGTGCGCGGTGAGCTGGCCGCCTTCCGGAACGTGCAGGTGCTGCTGGCGATGGGGATGACGGTGCTCGGCTTCGGCGGCGTCTTCGCCGCCATCACCTACGTCGCGCCGATGATGACCGGTGCCGCCGGCTACGCGAGTTCGTCCGTCACGTGGCTTCTGGTGCTGTTCGGACTCGGCATGGTGGCGGGCAACCTCGTCGGGGGACGGCTGGCGGACCGCGCGTTGATGCCGCTGCTCTTCACCGCGCTGACGGCGCTTGCGGTGGTCCTGGCGCTGTTCGCCTTCACCGCCTACGACAAGGCGGCCGCGGCCGTGACGCTCCCGCTGGTCGGGGCTTTCGGCTTCGCGACCGTGCCGCCGCTGCAGAAGAGGGTGCTCGACCAGACCGCGGACGCGCCCACCCTGGCCTCCGCCGTCAACATCGGCGCCTTCAACCTGGGCAACGCCCTCGCGGCGTGGCTCGGCGGACTCGTCCTCGACGCCGGTGCCGGTCTCACCTCGCCGAACTGGGTGGGGGCGCTGCTCGCCGCGTCGGCCCTGGCGCTGGCCGTGCTGTCGGCGCTGCTCGAACGCCGTGCCGCCGCCCAGGACCCTGCGGTGGCCGCTTCACCGCGGGTGGTGGCGGGAGCAACACCGCCCCGTGCCCGCGTCGTTCAGCCGAGCGCGACGGAGTAGGGCGCGAAGCGGCGGGAGACGTCGCCCGGAGGGCGGGAGCCCGAGCCGCGGACCATGAGGGTGCACAGCGGGCCGCCGTCCAGGCCGTGGCGGCGGGCCCATCTCTCCAGGTCCTCGTGGCGGGCCTCGATGTCGAGGCGGACGATTCCGGCGGTGTGTTCGCACAGGTCGCGGACGAGGGCCCGGGCGGTCCTCGTGCCGAGTGCGACGACGGGCCCGAGCACGGTGCCACCGGGGCCGTTCGGCCAGGCGGCCGCGAAACCGCAAAGAGAGCCGTCGTCCGCGTCCGCGACGACGAAGCGGTCCGCGAACCGGGGGAGCCGGTCCAGCAGCGGTCCGCGGTCGGCGCCGAAGGCGCGGGCGTCGAGTGCCCGCACCGCGGCCAGATCCGATGCCCTCGCGGGACGTACCTCGCAGCGGCCTCGGCCGGTTCGCGGGTTCGCACTACGATCTGCGGTATGGCCTCTTCGCTCTCCCGGTCGTCAGGGTGTCCGCCCAGGCTTCATCTCTTCGATCTCGACGGGACGTTGATCCACGGTTCTTCGGCGGCGGTGGAGATTTCACATCAGCTCGGCCTCGACGCGGAGATTCGCGAGCTCGAACTGGCCTTTGCGGCAGGGGGAATGACGCCGCCGGATTTCGCCGGCCGCGCCTGCGCGCTGTGGTCGGAACTGACGGAGGATCACATAACCGCGGCTTTCATGGGAGCCCCGTGGCTTTCGGGAATTCGCGAAGTGTGGGCGGAGATCCGGGAGCGTGGCGAGCGCTCCGCCGTGATATCGCTCTCGCCGGATTTCTTCGTCAGCAGACTGCTTCACCGGGCTCCGCCCTCGCGTCCCCCGGAGCTTCCGCATGCTCCGAGTACTTCACCGGGTGATCCGGCCGGCGCCCTCCGCACCGGTGCGAGGGCCAGTAGTACGGACGACGGGGGCGCCCCCGGCGGAGGCGTGGACGCCACGTACGGCTCCCGCTGGCCCGCCGTCCCCTTCCGCCGGCAACCGGATCCGGCCGGGATTCTGTCAGCGGAGGCGAAGGTACGGATAGCGGACGAACTCTGCGCGGAATTCGGTGTACCGAGAAACGAATGCGTGGCGTACGGCGACTCCATGTCGGACGCGGCGCTGTTCGCCGCGGTGCCGGTGTCGGTGGCGGTGAATGCCGACAGCCACGTCAGAGACCTCGCCACGGCCGAGTACGTGGGAAAAGATCTTCGTGAGGCCTACGGACTTGTCCGCAAGAGTCGGTAGTTCCCCGCGAGTGGTGCACGTCACGTAATTCGCCCCCTGCGCGGATGGGACTTGTGTGGCGAAGTGATAACGGTATGGTCGACTCCGCATCGCGCGCGGCACGGCAGAGATTCCGCAGTCGGTGTCAGGGGGCGGCACCACCAGAACGCGTTCCGAAAGCGTGCTGAGCAGATTCTTCGTACGAGTTCGAGGCGAGGCAGACCATGACGACCACATCGGCCGGAAACGGTCCGTCCGCGGGGGACGGCAGAAGCGACGACGACAGCGGCTGGGGCTGGTTCACCCGCTCACGGCCTGCCACGGAAGCCGCGGCGTCCCGGGAGAAAGACCAGCAGGATCAGCAGGACGAGCAGAGGCAGCGGACGCAGCAGAGGCCGGAGCAGAACAGGCAGCCCGGTGGGCAGAACGAGCAGCGCGGACACACCCAGCGCCCGGAGGACGACGGAGCGGGCTGGACCGTCCGGCCGCTGAGCCCTGTCGTCGACGGCACCGGAGCCGGCCGGGCGCGCTGGGCCGAGACGCCCGAAGAGGCCGCGACGCCGGTGCCGGCGCCGGCGGACCCGTATTCCGGCACCGGCCCGGCCCGCTCCGACGAGGAGGAGCGGGGAGCGCCGGCACCCGGCGCCTGGTACGGCGGCGGCCCGGAGGCGCCGCGCGAACATCCGACACCGGCCCAGTACGGCGGCAACGGGACCGCCGCCCCGCCGGCCGGCCCCCGGCCCCAATCCCGGCCCCAGCCCCAATCCCAGTCCCAGCCCCAGTCCCCGCCCCCGGGGCCCGGCCGGACGCCGCCCGCCTCCCGCCCGCAGGACGAGAGACAGCCGCAGCCCCGAAGCGCCCCGTACCAAGCCGCTCCGGCGCCGCAGCCCGCGCAGGCGGCCGGGCCGGAGGACGCCGAGCTGATACGCAGGACGCTCGAAGAGGTCGAACCCCGGGCCGACGCGGCCACCGCGTACTTCTACGCGCTGCTCTTCGTCCAGCAGCCCCAACTTCGCGACCTCTTCCCGGCCTCGATGGACTCCCAGCGCGACCGCCTCTTCAGGGCGCTGCTCACCGCCGTGCGGCTGGCCGACGAAGCGGACGCGCTGTCCGAATACCTGTCGGGCCTGGGCCGCGGCCACCGCAAGTACGGAACGCTCCCCGAGCACTATCCCGCTGTGGGCGAATGCCTGCTGGGCGCCCTCGCCCAGTACGCGCCCAAGAGCTGGAGCCCGGAGACCGAGCAGGCCTGGGTCCGCGCCTACACGACGATCTCGCAGGTCATGATCGATGCCGCCGCCGAAGACGCGCAGCGCGCACCGGCCTGGTGGAACGCCGAGGTCGTCTCGCACGAGCTGCGCACGTCGGAGATCGCCGTGATCACTCTCCGGCCCGACCAGCCGTACTCGTTCCTCGCGGGCCAGTACACCAGCGTCGAGACGCCCTGGTGGCCGCGCGTCTGGCGGCACTACTCCTTCGCGTCCTCGCCGCGCTCCGACGGCCTGCTCACCTTCCATGTGAAGGCCGTCCCCACGGGGTGGGTCTCCAGCGCGCTCGTGAACCGGGCCCGCCCCGGCGATGTGCTGCGCCTGGGCCCGCCGACCGGAAACATGACCGTGGACCACGGCACCGACAGCGGGATGCTCTGCGTCGGCGGCGGCACAGGGATAGCCCCCATCAGGGCACTGGTGGAGGATGTCGCGCAGCACGGCCGTTCACGACCCGTCGAGGTCTTCTACGGCGCGCGCAGCGACCACGATCTCTACGACCTGGACACGATGATGCGGCTGGAGCGCGAGCACCGCTGGCTCTCCGTGCGTCCCGTGGTCGCCACCCCGCCGGGGTCGGCGTTCGCGAACGCGCTCCCGGGTCAACTCCCGGACGCCGTGCGGCAGCACGGGCCGTGGTCCGCGTACGACGGCTACCTCTCGGGCCCGCCCGGCCTGATCCGCAGCGGTGTTGATGCGCTGGTGGCCTCGGGTGTCCCCGCCGAACGGATACGGCACGACTCGCTGGCGGAGCTGATCCTCAGCGGGGAGCGGACGTCCGGATGAGCCCGTACGGACCGGGTCCCGGCGGGCCGTGCGCGGGAGGCGGACCCGCAGCTCGGCGCCGTCTGCGGCATGAGCGAGGCTCCCGGGCGTAACGGGAAGGGCGGCGCCGGGCGCACTGGAAAGAGAAGGCGGGCGGGAGCAGGAACGCGAGCGACAGCAGGAACGCGAGCGACAGCAGGAAAGAGGAAGGGGAAGGGGTCAGCGGCGTGGCTGAGGCGGAGGAGCCACGTCCGTGGGTCGGGCAGGACTCACGGACGCGGCACGAGCACGAACACGACAGGGCGACACCCGAGGGACGACGGCACCGGCCGGGCAGTGACGGGGAGCGGCTGCTTCAGCGCCGGCTCGGCACGTCCGACCGCGCGGAGCGCTTCTACAACGAGCAGGTCCTCGACCATCTCAACGACCGGATGCGGGAGTTCGTGGAGCGTCAGGAGATGTTCTTCCTGGCCACCGCGGACGCCTCCGGAGAGTGCGACAGCAGCTTCCGCGCCGGTCCGGCCGGCTTCCTCCAGGTGCTGGGCGAACGAACCCTGGCCTACCCGGAGTACCGCGGCAACGGCGTGAACGCCAGCCTCGGCAACATCCAGGAGAACCCGCACCTGGGCATCATGCTGATCGACTTCACCCGGGCGGGCATCGGCCTGCACATCAACGGCCGGGCCGCCATCTTCGAGGACGCCGAACTGCGCGCCTCGTATCCGCACCTGGCCGAGGACCCCGTGCCGGGGAGGCGGGCACAGCTGTGGGTGCGGGTCGAGGTCGAAGAGGCCTACATCCACTGCGCGAAGCACATACCGCAGATGCAGAAGGCGCCGCGGCGCACCGCCCGCGACTGGGGCACGGACGACTACAAGCGCAAGGGCGGCGACTTCTTCGGCACGGCGCGCGACGCGCGCGAGCGGGTCGCGGTGGATGAGTCCGGGGCGCGTGAGCATGCCCGGCGCGAGGAGGCCCCGTCGCCGGTGCGGCAGGAACCCCCGTCGCCTGTGCGGCAGGATGCCGGGGAGGGGGCCGGGCCGTCACTCTTCGTCCCGTCCTCCCCTTCGTCCTCTTCGTCCTCGTCGTCCCCTTCGGGGCCGGCGTCCTCGCCGCCGCCTTCCGCCTCCCCCTCGGCGTCGTCGTCCTTCCCGTCCCCGCACGGCGAACTGCCGGGACACGCACGGGAAGAGGGCCGCGCGGACGCGGTCTCCCCTTCCGCCTCGCGCGCGGCCGGCGACGTGCTGGAGGTCGACTCCTTTCCCCGGGACGCCGGAGTGACGGAGCAGCGCTTCTCCTTCATGGCCGGCAGCGTTCCGGAGCAGCGGCGCTCCCCGGCCCTGGAGTCGCCCGACGTGGCGGCGCCCGAGGCGGCGGCGCCTTCGCCGGCCTCGTCGCCCTCACCGGCCGCCGCGGCCTCCGCCGAATCCCGCGAGCAGACCGGAGCGACGGCGATGGACGGGGCCTCCGGAGCGCTCGCCGCCCGTGCCGCGCAGTCCGCGGGCTCCCCTGTGAGCGGTTCCGACCCCGACGCGTGGCGTCAGGAGGCTGAGCGTGCGCTGGCGGAGGCGCAGCGACGCGGCGTGAGAGGAACCGGCCCGTTCGAGGGCTGGTTCGGCTGAGGGGAGCGGCGGCAACGCGGTCTTCCCGGGCGCGCGCCCCCGGCGGCTCATCCCATGTCGGGGGCGAGGAGCGCCAGTACGCCTTCGATGTTCTTGTCGAGGTATGCGCTCAGCGCGGGAGGCACGACGTCGACGGACGCGACGCCCTCCCGCGTGAAGGGCACCCGCACGAACTCGTACAGGCCGCACGGCTCGTCCACTTCGGGGCCGTGCCTGCGTGAGAGGTCCATCGACTCGAGGCGGCAGACGAAGAAGTGCTGCACCTTCACGCCCTCCTCGCCGTCCTCGGTGGTGTGGGGGACCGTGTCGACGAAGGCGGGGACCACGTCCGTGACTTTCGCCCCGAGCTCCTCGTCGACCTCGCGGTGCAGCGCGTCGATCACGGTGCCGTCCACGCCCGGCTCCACGCCGCCGCCAGGGGTGATCCAGTACGGTTCGCGGCCGGGCTTGGTGCGTTTGATCAGGACGAGGCGGGGTGTGCCGGTGCCGTCCGAGTCGAGGAGGAGGGCGCGGGCGGTGCGCTTGACCACGGGACGTTCATGGGTCATGGAAGACGTCTGGCCCGCGGCGTGCCGTGTCAAACCCTGTTCGCTCGCGGCGGGTGCACGGACATCCGTACCTGCGATCCCCGTCGAGCCGTCGTCCCGGGAACGTGCACAGGGCATGGCGAATATCTCCACAGTGGTATATCGATAATGGCCTCTCTGTCACTGGACATTGACGCAGAGTCAACTAATCTGGAATGGACGGTTCTTCGCGCGTTGAGCCGCCACGGAGCGGTTCGAGGCATGAGGGGGGAGCCTCGAACCGCTTCGCCCTGTAAGGGGGTTCGGCCGTCGAGCCCTGTGTGCCGGCTCCGGTCCGTACACGCGCGGTGCCGCCCACCCCATGCGTTCGGCTCCTCTACGTCCCGGCCCCGCGCAGCGGGACGAACGGCGCTGCCCCCGGTTCGGCCCCGCGAAAACGGGGCCGAACCGGGGGCAGGCTGCTGCCGGTTGGTGCCACTTGGGCTTCTCCGCCACGGGCGCCGAGGAGGGTCCTGTCGAGGAGCGCCGGCAGGAGAGGAAAGGGCTCGGCGAGGAAGACGTCAGCCAGTCAACAGGTCATGGCGGACAGCGGAAACGAAGGTGCTGAACGCGCGCGCCGGCATCATGAGCGCGGGACCATTCGGGCACTTGCTGTCACGCAAGGGCACGACGCCCGTCAGTTCGTCCGCCGCCACCTCCACGCAGTCGCCGCCCTCCTGGTTGCTGTGACTGGACTTGTGCCAGACGGCGGCGCTGAGATCGGGATGGCCTGCGGGAGTCATGGTCGATTTCCTCCATTGCGGCTCTGATCAGCTCTGCGGACGTTCTCGGGGGTAGTGCAAGTGCCCTGACGCGCTCGTAGGTCACGGCGTAGGTTTCGACGTCCTCCGGCTCTTCGACCAACTGCCCGGACTCCGCGCCTTCGGTGTACGCCACTTTCGATCTGTCCGGGAGGGTGAGCATCGTGAGCGAACCTCCGAGGGTCGCGTGCTCCCCGCTGCTGAACGGTAACACCTGCACGGTTACCTGCTGCCCGGCCACCGTTTCGAGGAGTCGCGCCAGCTGCGCGCGCGTGGCAGCGGGACCACCGATGCTGCGCCGCAGGACCGACTCGTCCAGCACCACCCACAGATCCAGTCCGTCGGGGCCGTCCAGCTGGCCGTGACGATTCATTCGCGCCGCCAGCCGCTCCTCAAGTTGCTCTGAAGTCTGCGACGTTCGGCCGACGTCCAGGAGCGCTCGCGCATAGCCGGTGGTCTGCAGCAGGCCGGGAACGACATGCGCAGCGTACTGATGCATCGTGGTCGCTCGCGCGGACAGATCCATGAAGCGCCGTGACCAGTCCGGAGATGACTCGCGGTTCAGGTGTGGCCATAGATCCACGAACAAGTGGTCGGCGCCGAGTTGTTTGTCCAACAAGCGTGCCAACTCCGCTGTGGGCTTGTGCCCCGTTGCGCGCTCAACCTGTGCGATGCGCGCGCCCACGACGTGAACGGTCCGTCCCAATTCGGCCTGCGTCAGCCCCGCACCCACACGCAGACGGCGCAGACGCGTCCCGAACACCGCTGCGATCGATGACGCGGGGTCAAGGTCGTTGGCCATGAGTTCACATCCCTCTTTACGGATCGGGCCGTAAAGCCGTTGGGTCTTCTGACCATACGCGCCGAGAGCGATTCTTGATGTACTCAGAGTAAAGACAGTCAAAACCGTTGACAGGCGAGGGGCATTCGGTATGGCAGCAAACCCTGCAGAAGGCCCGGCAGACATGGACTGCGACGAAGACCTGCTATCCGCCGACGAACTGAACAGGCGAGCAGAGGCGCTGATGGCGCGGATCGACAAGCACCTCGAGCTACGAAGGCGACTGTCCTCTGGCACCTCAGCGGTGACTCCCCTCGGTCCTCGCCGCTCTCCCGGGCGGTGAAGCGAGACGTGAGCGGTCAACTGAGCCTTGTCCTGCGGTTGGTACACCCGGCGGTCCGGACGATCTCCGGGGCCTGCCCCATGCCGGCTGCCGCCCAGAGCCTCTCTCCGACCGATCACCTGCCCGAGCAGGGCGCATGGCTCTTCGCGTGCTGCGGTGGAGGAGGCTAAAGATCTGGCACCGCGAGGTGGTCGGCGGTGCCGCCATGCCATTCGATGAGGAAGAGCGTCGCGTCGTCGCTGGTGACCCCGCCGCGCTCCCGCATGAGGGATTGGGAGAGTTCCCGTGCCATCTGTGACACGCCGCCGCTGATCGGACCGACGTGCTCAATGGCGTTGATCATGCGTGCCTCGCCGAACTGTTCCCCGCCCAACCGGTGTTCCTCGGTGAGGCCGTCGGTGTAGAACATCACCCGGTCGTCCTGGGACAGTTGGACGTTGGTGACCTGCGGAACGGCGCCACCGAAGCCGACCGGCAAGGTGGTCGGGCTCTCCAGTCTTTGGATGACTCGGTGCCCTCGGACGAGGAGCGGTGCCGGGTGGCCGGCGTTGACCCATTGCAGTTGACCGGTCTCGACATCGAGGCGCAGCATCTGCGCGGTCACGAACTGGTCCGGTCCGAACTGCTTGTCGATGGCTCTGTCCATGAAGGAATAGAGTTCGGCGAGCCCGATCTCCGCGCGTCTGGCGTGCCGGTAGGCGCCGATGGCGACGGTGGCCAGGACAGCGGCGTTCAGCCCGTGGCCCATGGCGTCGATAATGGCCAGGTGCAGGATGTTGTCGTTGAGGGCGTAATCGAGGCTGTCCCCGGCAATCTCGTGAGCCGGTTCCAGGACGCCGGCCAGGGAGACCTGAGGGGTGTTCATCGACAGTGGCGGCAGCAGCGACCACTGGATCTCAGCGGCCACGGTCATCGGTCGTCCGCGCCGCCGGACCTTGAAGAACTGGTCCGTGTACTTGCTCTTGGTGACCACCATGTCCGCGACGAGGCCGGCGAGCCTCCGCAGCAGCCGCCGGTCATCGTCATCGACGGTGTCCAGCGTGACGAGCATGACGCCCACCTCGTCACTGCCGTCCAGCAGCGGCAGATACATCCGGACGCCGTCCGCCCGCGGGTCTTCGATCACACGTTTGTGGAGAAAAGCCTCACCCGCGTGTGAACCCTCGATGGGTTGTGCCTCGCCGACGACAAGCCCAGGGCCCGGTAGCGGCGCCAGCATCTTCTGCTCGTAGTCCTGCAAGTAGATACAGACGTCCCGGCCACCGACAGTGGCGATCTCTTCGGCAACCAGTGGCGCCATGAGCCCGGGCGGCATCTTATGAGCCCGGTCCAGCAGCTGCCCGAGCAACCGCTCACCGAACCCCTCAGAAAGGTCCACCCCGACTCGGTCGGGCTCCGGCCCTTCACTCTGCTCCACGAGTCCGTTCCCCTCCGCCGCTTCCCGGCAACTGCCCGGGCACAACGAGAGCGGCAGGCCAAGGCAACTCGGCCAGACGGCTACTTCACGTCACTGAGCCGGCACCGGACCAGAGGGACAGGTCCGGTGCCGGCTCCTCGGCAACGCTCGGTCGATTACTCGGTGATCGGCAGGTAGACCCGGTTGCCCGCCTCGGCGAACTCGCGGGACTTGGCGAGCATGCCCTCCTGTACCTCCTCCTCGGTGAGCGCGTCCGACCCGTCGGGGCCGAACTTCTCCATCACCGCTTTACTGATCTTCATCGAGCAGAACTTCGGCCCGCACATAGAGCAGAAGTGAGCCGTCTTGGCGGGCTCCGCCGGCAGCGTCTCGTCGTGGAACGCGCGCGCGGTGTCCGGATCGAGGGCCAGGTTGAACTGGTCCTCCCAGCGGAACTCGAACCGGGCGTCGGAGAGCGCGTCGTCCCACTCCTGCGCCGCGGGATGCCCCTTGGCCACGTCGGCGGCATGAGCGGCGATCTTGTACGTGATGACGCCGGTCTTGACGTCGTCCCGGTCCGGCAGCCCCAGATGTTCCTTCGGGGTGACGTAGCAGAGCATCGCCGTGCCCCACCAGCCGATCATCGCGGCGCCGATGCCGCTGGTGATGTGGTCGTAGCCGGGTGCGATGTCGGTGGTGAGCGGGCCCAGGGTGTAAAAGGGCGCCTCGTCGCACACCCGCTGCTGGCGGTCGACGTTCTCCTTGATCTTGTGCATCGGGACGTGACCAGGACCCTCGATCATCGTCTGGACGTCGTGCTCCCTGGCGATGCGGTTGAGCTCGCCGAGGGTGTCCAGCTCGGCCATCTGCGCCTCGTCGTTGGCGTCCGAGACGGAGCCGGGCCGCAGGCCGTCCCCGAGGGAGAAGGTGACGTCGTAGCTGCGCAGGATGTCGCAGAGCTCCGCGAAGTGCGTGTACAGGAAGCTCTCTTCATGGTGCGCGAGGCACCAGGCCGCCATGATCGAGCCGCCGCGCGAGACGATGCCGGTCCTGCGGCGGGCCGTCAGCGGTACGTACCGCAGCAGCACGCCGGCGTGCACCGTCATGTAGTCGACGCCCTGCTCGCACTGCTCGACGACGGTGTCCTTGTAGACCTCCCAGCTGAGCTCCTCCGCCTTGCCGTCGACCTTCTCCAGCGCCTGGTAGAGCGGCACCGTGCCGATGGGGACGGGGGAGTTGCGCAGCACCCACTCGCGAGTGGTGTGGATGTTGCGTCCGGTGGAGAGATCCATGACGGTGTCGGCGCCCCAGCGGGTCGCCCACGTCATCTTCTCCACCTCCTCCTCGATGGACGAAGTCACCGCGGAGTTGCCGATGTTGGCGTTGACCTTCACCAGGAAGTTCTTGCCGATGATCATCGGTTCGGTCTCGGGGTGGTTGACGTTGGCGGGCAGTACGGCCCGGCCCGCCGCGATCTCGTCCCGTACGAACTCGGGCGAACAGCTCTCCCGGATCGCCACGTACTCCATCTCCGGGGTCACCACTCCGCGCTTGGCGTAGGCGAGTTGGGAGACGGACGCAGGGCCGTCCGGGCCCTCGCGCCCCCGGCGGGGCCTGCGGGGGCGGCCGGGGAAGACGGCGTCGAGCCCGTCGAGTCCGCCGGTGCCGTCGCCGCCGCCGTTCCCCCGGTTCCGGCCGAGGGCGCCGCCGCGTGGCGTGGTGTGTTTGATTCCGTCGTCCTCGGGCCGCAGTTCACGGCCCGCGTACTCCTCCGTGTCGTCGCGTTCGATGATCCAGGTCTGGCGCAGCGGTGACAGCCCGCGGCGCACGTCGGTTTCGATGGCGGGATCGGTGTACGGCCCGGATGTGTCGTAAAGCGTCACATCCCGGTCGTTGGTGAGGTGCACACGGCGGACCGGGACCCGCAGGTCCGTGCGTGATCCGCTCAGATACCCCTTGTGCCAGCCGAGTTCACGAGGCGCGTCCTCGGCCGCGGGCGTACGTGCATCCTGCATGGTCATGGGACCAACTCCCTACGCCGGCATTACCCGGTACCAGGTTCGGCGGTCGACGCAGCCGCTTCCGTCGTCCGTTGATCCGGTCGAACGGAGGTCAGCGCCCTCTCAGCCCCGTGCTCGGAGCTCCCGCGATTGCAAAGGCACTCCCACGCTAGCCGTATGACGGTGGTGATGAACAGAGCGCCCTTCGACGGAGGCTTTGCAATGATCGGGGCGTGACTCCTACTCCGCGGTCCGGGACGGACCGGCACGCAGCAGGCTCCCCCGAACCCGCTCCGGTTCCGGAACAGGAGCGGGACGAAGAACGCCGCGCCGCGCTCGCGCACCAACGCCGACAGGGGCGTGCGCACGAGCACGGGCACTCCCACGCGCACGCCCACGGCCCCCCGGCTCCCGTGTCCCGGCATCTGCGCAAGGTCATCGCGGCGGTTCTGATCCCCTTCGCCGTGGCCGTCGTCGCGGGGCTCGTCCTGCTGTGGCCCGGCGGGCTGCCCGAGAAGGGCGGGCCCAGCGGCGTCGGATTCGACCGGCCCACCCTCCCCGCACGTGTCACGGCGGTGCAGGTCGTCGACTGCGAGGACGTGAACGCGCAGCCCTCCGGCGGGCAGCAGCAGCCCGGCCAGACCCCCGGCCAGTCCGCGGGCGCCGGCGGCCAGGGCGGCACCGGGAAGCCCGGCGGCGCGTGCCGCAAGGCGACCGTCGAGGTCACCGCAGGAAAGGACAAGGGCTCCACGTTCACGGAGGTCGTCACCCCCGACGCCACCCGCACCTACTCCGCCGGACAGGACGTCGTCGTCGCCTACGCGGCGAAGGCGCCGAAGGAACTGCGCTACAGCGTCATCGACGTCGACCGCAAGCTGCCGATGGTGATCCTCGCGGGCGTCTTCGCGCTCTTCGTCGTCCTGGTGGGACGGCTGCGCGGCGTGCGGGCGCTGGTGGGTCTCGGGCTGAGCTTCGCGGTGCTGAGCCTGTTCATCCTGCCCGCGATACTCCAGGGTTCGAATCCGCTGGTGGTGGCCGTCGTCGGGGGAAGCGCGATCATGCTGGCGACGCTGTATCTGTGCCACGGTCTGTCCGCCCGTACGTCCGTGGCCGTGCTCGGAACGCTGATCTCCCTGCTGCTGATCGGCGTGCTCGGTTCGCTGTTCATCGGCTGGGCCCACCTGACGGGCAACACCGACGACCAGACCGGCCTGGTGCACGGACTCTTCCCCGGCATCGGCATCCAGGGCCTGCTGCTGGCGGGTGTGCTGATCGGCTCGCTCGGCGTGCTCGACGACGTGACGGTCACGCAGACCTCGGCGGTGTGGGAGCTGAAGGAGGCCGATCCGGGCGCCGGCTGGCGGAAGCTGTACGGCGCGGCGATGCGCATCGGGCGCGACCACATCGCCTCGGTGGTCAACACTCTGGTGCTGGCCTACGCGGGCGCCGCGCTGCCCCTGATGCTGCTGTTCTCCATAGCCCGCAGCGGCGTGACGGCTGTGGCGACGAGCGAGGTCGTGGCGGAGGAGATCGTCCGCACGCTCGTCGGCTCGATCGGGCTGGTGGCCTCGGTGCCGGTGACGACACTGCTGGCAGCCCTGGTCGTCTCCTCCGGCCGGGGGCGGGCGGTGGCGGCCGGCGCCCCGGGAGGCGCGGCCGCACGGACGGGAACGTCCGTGGCCGCCGACGGGCCTGCGCCCGCGTACCCGCGGGGGCGCACGGACCCCGAGGTCACCACTCGTCGCGGCGGGAAGAGGAGGAAGCCGAAGTGAAGTGCCGCACCAGGTAGATGAGGCCACCGACGAGGGCGGCGAAGATCAGCACCTTGAAGAGGAGACCGATCAGGAAGCCGACGACGCTGGCGATCAGACCGCCGAAGACGACGACGGCGATGACCGGGATCGCGACCCACTTCACCCACCAGGGCAGGCTTCTCAAGATCCCCTTGGCGTCCATGCATGGCTCCTGTCGGCCGGGCCGGTCCCGCTCGTGGCGGACCGGCGCGTTACGGGCTGCTGCGCGGCGGCACCGTCGGCCACCGCTCCACGTCGATCGCGTGCGTTCGGTCGCTGCTCGTTCGATCGCGGCACTTTCGATGCTAGAGCGCCGGAGGCCGAGCCGGGAGTGCCGCGGACCCCGGCCCTCCCCTGATCCTTCCCCCACCGCGACCCTGAGCGGTGCGGGCGGGAGGGGCGGCCCGAAGGGTCAGCTCTCCGGCGGCGCGAAGACGACCATCACCCGCAGGTCCTCGGTGATGTGGTGGAACTTGTGCGGCACCCCTGCCGGCACGTAGACGATGCTGCCCCGCGCGACGGCGGTGGTCTCGTTCCCCACCGTGATCGCTCCGCGGCCGCTGACGACGAAGTACACCTCGTCCTGCTTGTGCGGCGTCTGCGGATCGCTGGTGCCCCGGTCCAGGGCGTAGAGCCCGACGGACATGTGGCGCTCCCGCAGGAACTGGAGGTATGCGCCCTCGTGAACGAGGCGCTGAGCCTCCAGCTCCTCCAGCCGGAACTCCTTCATCTCCCCGTCCACCCCTTGTCGATCGTCCTCGCGCCCGCGCGCCGCCGGTCCCGCCCATCGCCTCGCGGATACCTCGCGGGCCCGTGTGCGACCCGGATATCCGCCTCTGCAACGATCACACTATGACGAATTTCCTCATCAAGACGGTCGCGAACGCGGGTGCGCTCGCGATCGCGACGTGGCTCGTGTCCGGCATCGAACTCACCGGCGCCGACACCGCTTCGAAGGCGCTGACGCTGATAGTCGTGGCGTTGATCTTCGGTGTCGTGAACTTCGTGGTCAAGCCGCTGCTGAAGTTCGTGTCCCTGCCGCTTCTGGTCCTGACCCTCGGCCTGTTCACGCTGGTCATCAACGCGCTGATGCTGATGCTCACCTCTTGGGTGTCGGCCCGGCTCCACGTGAGTTTCCACGTCGACGGATTCGGAACGGCGTTCCTGGGCGGCCTGATCATCTCGATCGTGGCGTGGGCCCTGCACATGGTTCTCCCCGACCGGGACCGATAGACCGGCCCGGCGCGCGAGGATGGAGAGCGAGCACGAGAGCCCGGTAACCGGGCCGGCCCCGCGCCCGGCACTACAGCGAACACGGAGAGCGCATGGACACCTTCCGCGTCTGTTTCGTCTGCACCGGCAACATCTGCCGCTCCCCCATGGCCGAGGCGGTCCTCCGCGCTCATGTGACGGAGGCGGGCCTGGAGGACCGGATCACCGTGAGCAGCGCCGGCACGGGCGGATGGCACGTCGGTGAGCCGGCCGATCCGCGCACCACCGGGACGCTGGAGGCCGCCGGGTACGAACTGGCCCACCGTGCAAGGCAGTTCGAGCCGGGCTGGTTCGAGGAGCACGACCTTGTCGTCGCGCTGGACGAGGGGCACGAGCGCGAACTGCGCGCCATGGCCCCCACCCCGGACGACGTCGCGAAGGTGCGCCTGCTGCGCAGCTACGACCCGACCGCCTCGGTGGGGGTCCCCTCGGGCCCGCCAGGGCCGAGGGTGGGGAGTGACCGCTTCGGCTTCGACGTGCCCGACCCGTACTACGGCGGGGCGGATGGCTTCGACGAAGTGCTGCGTCTCATCGAGGCGGCTGTGCCCGGCGTG
Organism: Streptomyces sp. CNZ301; assembly: GCF_004217425.1. Taxonomy (NCBI): domain Bacteria; kingdom Bacillati; phylum Actinomycetota; class Actinomycetes; order Kitasatosporales; family Streptomycetaceae; genus Streptomyces; species Streptomyces sp. CNZ301. The sequence continues at coordinate 4,236,438 of NZ_SHLG01000001.1, read as the reverse complement.
CTCGCCGAGGCGGCCGCGGCCGCGAAGGAACGGCTCGCGGGTGCCGCCGGCGGTCACCACGGGGAAGAGGCTTCCTGATGCCCGCGCTCGCCGACCGAGTGGCGCAGCTGACCGGTGCCGACGAGGCCACACGGGCGTTCCCCGTGGAGGGCGGGGACATCTGCGACGCCTGGAGCATCATGCTGCGGGGCGGACGTCACGGAATGCACCGCAAGGTGTTCGCGAAGACCCTCTCCGACAGCCCGCCCGGCTTCTTCGCCGCGGAGGCCGCCGGGCTCACCCTCCTCGCCGTAACGGGCACCGTGGCCGTGCCGGACGTCCTCGCCGTCGAGGACGACCTGCTCGTACTGGAATGGCTGGAGCCCGGGGAGCCCACTCCCGAGCAGGCCCACAGCCTCGGCCGCGACCTGGCCGCACTGCATCGGACCAGTGCGCTCTCCTACGGAACCCCCGGCCGCAGCGCCTACATCGGGTCGCTGCCGCTGCCGTCTCCCTCCGCGGCCGTCACCGATGCCGCCGAGTGGCCGGCCTTCCACGCCGAGTACCGGCTTCTGCCGTTCCTGCGCCAGGCGGTCGACCGCGGCGGCATCGAACCCGCCGACGCCCGTGACGTGGAGAGACTGTGCGAGCGGATCGACCGGATCGCCGGACCGCCGCAGCCTCCGGCGCTCATCCACGGCGACCTGTGGTCCGGCAACGTGCACTGGACCACGGCCGCAGCACCCGGCGCCCTCCCCGCCACCGGCGGCGGTCCTCGCGCCCGCCTCATCGACCCGGCCGCGCAGGGCGGGCATCCGGAGACGGACCTGGCCTTCCTCGAACTGTTCGGCTGCCCGCAGCTCTCCCGTATCCTCGCCGCGTACGAGGAGGTACGTCCCATCGAGGGCCGGGCCGAGCGGGTCCCTCTCCACCAGCTCCATCATCTGCTGGTGCACGCTGTCCTTTTCGGCCCGGGCTACGGCGCGAAGTGCGGGGAAGCCGCGCGCGCCGCGCTGGGCTGACGGAAGCGCACGCACACGGGCAGCGCACGCCCCACAGCCGGACGTCCGCAGGCAGCAGCGGACGCCTCCAGGGCGCACGTCTCCAGGCAGCAACGGACGCGCCCAGGCAGCAACGGACGCCCTCGGGCAACCGACGCCCCAGGAAACACACAGGCACCGGCCCAGCAGCCGCGCATCACGGGAGAGCACAACCATGACCAGTGACAGCGACGCCACCAAGGTCGTACGGGCCGGACTGCCGGAGGAGCAGCCGTACGAACCCCCGCTGCCCGGGCCCGTCTTCGCGGCCCACTACCACCTGCCGGGAGACATCGGCGACGCACCCTACGCGTACGGCCGGGACGCCAACCCCACCTGGACCGCCCTCGAACGAGCCATCGGCGAGCTGGAGGCGCCCGACGGCGGGCCGCACGCAGGCGGAACGGGCGTGCACACCGTCTCCTTCGCCTCCGGCATGGGCGCCGTCTCCGCCGTACTGCTCTCCCGCGCCCGCCCCGGCAGTGCCGTCGTACTGCCCGACGACGGCTACAACCTCCTCGTACCGATGCGGGAGCGTCTCAGCGCACTCGGCGTGGAGGTCCGCACCGCACCGACCGCCGGCGACGCCCAACTCGGCCTGCTCGAAGGGGCGTCGCTGCTGTGGATCGAATCGCCGTCCAACCCCGGCCTGGACGTGTGCGACATCCGGCGGCTGGCGGACGCCGCGCACGAACACGGCGCGCTGGTCGCCGTCGACAACACTCTCGCCACTCCGCTCGGCCAGCGCCCCCTCGAACTCGGCGCCGACTTCTCCGTGGCGAGCGGCACCAAGGCGCTCACCGGACACGGCGACGTGCTGCTCGGATACGTCAGCTGCCGCGACGCCGAACTCGCCGGCTCCGTACGGCAGTGGCGCAAGCTGGTCGGAGCGATTCCCGGGCCGATGGAGGCCTGGCTCGCGCACCGCTCACTGGCGACGCTCGACCTGCGCACCCACCGGCAGGCGGCCGGTGCCCTCGCCGTCGCACGCGCACTGCTCGACCGCCCGGAAGTCACCGGCGTGCGGCACCCCGGGCTGCCGGACGACCCCGCGCACGGGACGGCTGTGCGGCAGATGCGGCGCTTCGGCTGCGTCGTCTCGTTCACGCTGCCCGGCAAGGAGCACGCGGAACGGTTCCTGGGGGCGCTGCGCCTCGTCGACGAGGCGACCAGCTTCGGCGGCGTGCGCTCCACGGCCGAGCGGCGCGGACGGTGGGGCGGGGACGCCGTGCCGGAGGGCTTCGTGCGGATGTCGGTCGGTGTGGAGGACCCGGACGACCTGACGGCGGACGTGCTCCGCGCCCTGGACGTGGCCGCAGCCGAACGTCCCCTGTGATGTCCAGGGAGGTTGTCCCGCCCCTGCGCAGGGCGCTGCGCTGGTCCGTCCGGCGCAGGGTGGGTGCCTACTCCGGTTTGTGGTCGGGGCCGCCGTAGTCCGGGCTGGAGTAGTCCGGGCTCGAGTAGCGCGGGCGGAGACTCTCCTTGCCGTCCGACGGACTGCGGCTGGAGAAGTCGGGGCCCGAGTAGCCGAGCCGCGGGGTGCGCTCCTCGCTGCGTGCCGCATCCGTCGCGGACGCAGACGAGGAACCGGGGCCGCGGTCCGCACGCCCCCGGCCGTCGTCGCCGGTGCGGGCTCCGGTCGGCTCCCCGCCCGGCTGAGCTGCCAGAACGTCGGCGAGGAAGGGCACTATCCCGCGTTCCAGCAGCGCTTCGCGCCAGACCGAGCGGGCCGCAGAGACCTCCCCGGCCAGCCGGGTCTCGCCGTCCGTACCGTCGGCCGTGTCCGCGGCCACGTCTGCGGCCCCGCCCCTGAGGGCGCCCGCCCCGTGCCGCCTGGCCGTGAGCCACAGCTCGGTCATCGCCACGACGATCCCGGCGGCGGCCAGCACGGCGAAGACCCAGCCCGCGTCGCGCATCGGCGACGCGATGGACGGCTCCGGCGAGAGCACCCGCAGCAGATTTCCCAGCAGCAGGAAGATGACCGCTGCCGATCCCGCCAGCAGCGGAACCAGCACGGAGATCACGGCGAGCAGGCCTGCGCCCGCCGTCTCGCCGACTCCCGCGTTCACGCCGGCCAGGCTCAAGCCGCCTCCGGCGCCCGGCTGTTCGGCGTCGTCGGCTCTCTCGTCACCGTCCGGTCGCCGGCCCGAGGACGACGGACCGGACGCCGAGGCGGACGTGGAGCCGGACGCCGAGGTGCCGGATGCGTCGACTGCGGGTCTACGCAGCCGAGTTCGCAGAGCCACGTACCGCTCGTACTCCTCAGCGGCGTCCGCGGCGATCGCGCTCGCTGAGCTGAGAGCCATGACGCGCAGCTGCTGCGCGCTGATCTGCTCGCCCACCGCAGCCAGGACAGGACGGCGGCCTGCGTCACGCAGAGCCTCGTCAACGGCCCGTTCGAAATCGGGCCGGTCTTCGGGCAGCAGGTGCGGAGCGGTGTTCATGTGCATCCCCCGATGCTCCGTAGGGCCTTCGGTGGCCGGTTGGGGGCGCCCCCCTTGCCGCCGGGCCAAGGGGGAGGGCGGGGCAGCCCCGGCGAAGGATAGGCGAATTCGCAGTGGCAGAACCGATATTAGAGGGAGCCGGGCACTTCCCGAGGGTGAGTTTCCGGTAATTGACCCTTCGCGGCAATGCGTTCCGCGCCGTTGTGCGCCTGCCGGAGCCCGCGTACGCCCGGCTGCCCTCCGGGCTCGGCGCCCCGGACGGGGCCCCGGCAGAGTGAGGGGTGGGGTTCCCCCAGCGGGTTGCGAGGGGGAGCATCCGGCCGGTCAGTCGTCCAACGGCAGTTGTGTGACGAGGAGTTTCCCGTCCATCGTCACGCCGCCGTCCATGGCGAGTGCGAGGCCGTCGGCGTACAGGTGCGGGCCGGTCACCTCCGGGAGTGCGTCCTCCTCGGCCTCTGCTCCCTCTCCCGTGTCGACGGCGCCGTTGCTCGCCGGCTCGCCGAGCAGATACGGGATGGGGCTGTGACCGTGCACGATCTGGCGCCCGCCGAAGACCGTGAGCAGCTCGCGTGCGGCCAGTGAACCGGTCTCCTCGCGGAACGCGAAGCGCTTGGTGAACTTGCGGAACAGGTCCCAGGTCTCGTCGGCGTCGTTGCGCTGCAGGGCTTCGGTGACGGCGTCGTTGACGGCCTCGATCGTCGTGCCGTACTCGAGATAGCAGGTGGCGTCGGAGTGGAGCAGGAGATGGCCGTCGGCGAGCGCCATCGCGTCGAGGCGTGACATCCACTGGATGTGGTGGTCCTCGAGCCGTTCCATGTCGGACTGCTGGCCGCCGTTGAGCAGCCACGCGGCCTGGAACGAGGCAGTCCCCGCACTGGAGTTGACGGGCGTGGCCCCGAACTTCTTGGCTCCGATGAGCAGGAGTTCGTGATTGCCCATCAGCGCCTTGCAGTAGCCGCCCGCCGCGGCCGCCTGCGCGGAGAGGTGCATGACGAGGTCGATGACGCCGATGCCGTCGGGACCGCGGTCGGTGAAGTCACCGAGGAACCACAGACGGGTGTCGCCCGCCGCCCAGTTGTCGTGCTTGTCGGTGATGCCCGCGTCGCGCAGCGCGTCGCGCAGCTCGTCGAGGTAGCCGTGCACGTCGCCGACGACGTACAGCGGGCCGGAGCCCTCCTCGGTCACTTGCTCGGTGGCGACGTCGACGAGCGTCGGCTCGTGTCCCTCGTCCGACGCACCGGAGTTGACCACAGGCAGGTCCCGCTCGGTGGGGGTGTACCCGTCGTCGGGCTCGCCGGGGTGCTCCTTCTCCGGCGGGTTCTCCCGCGACGGAGCGGGAGTCTCTTCCCACGCGGGCGTGGGCGTGCGCATGTGCTCGGCGTGAGCGACGGTGCCGGCCGCGGGGGGCCGCGCGGCGAGGGTTCCGGGTGTTCCCCGGTCCCGGTCCCCGGTTCCGTGCGCGGCGGCATCGCCGCCCTGCCACATCGCGGGTCCTCGACCGGCCCCCTGAGTCATCGACCCCTCCACCATCGCGTGCCGCCGTGCACCTGTCCGGACCTCGCCCTGCCTGCTCCGGCGGGGCTTCCCGCCCGTCGCCTGTCACGCCGAACCAGGGGTCCACACTTGCACAGGTCGGGATCGGGTCCCGGTGTCGTGCGCCCCATCATAGGAACGCCGGTGGGGGCTTGTGACGCACCTGGGGGCGGCAATTGCGGCTCGCGGACCCGTGGCTGGCGCATTCCTCCGCAAATCCCCCTCTCGTCCGCGGCTCGTCGCATGGTCCGAATGCCTGTCAGGCGTCTGCCGGACCGGCCGGCCCGGGCCCGTTCCCGGGGGAACGCGGCGCGCTGACGGTGGTGCGGGGCGGGCGGCGCTGGGAGGACGTGCGGACGATGAGGTCCGTCGGCATCACATGGTGGATCGGCGCGTCGCCGCCGACGCCCTCGATGGCGTCGATCAGGAGCTGGATGACGGTGTTGCCGATGCGGCCCGGCTTGAGCGAGAGCGTGGTGATGGGGGGCTCGGTCGTGGCGTAGACACTGGACTCGCTGCAGCACACCAGCAGCAGGTCCTCGGGTACGCGCAGCCCGTAGCGGCGTGCCGCCGCCAGCAGGTCCGTGCCGTTGGGGTCGAAGAGCCCGTACACCGCGTCGGGGCGGTCGGGCCTGGCCAGCAGCCGGTCGGCGGCGACGGCGCCGGCGCAGTGGTCGTGCGCCGGGTAGTGCTCGTAGACGGGTTCCTGCCCGACGCGGGCGCACCAGTCCAGGTAGGCGGTGGTCGACAGCCGCGTGTAGGTGTCGGTGCTGGTCCCGGTCAGCAGTCCGATGCGGCGGGCGCCCGCCTCGGCGAGGTGGTCGAGGAGGCCGCGGACGGCCTCCTCGTGGTCGTTGTCGACCCAAGCGGTGACGGGCAGCGAGCCGGCGGGGCGCCCGTCGGAGACGACGGGCAGACCCGAGCGGACGAGTTCGGTGACGACCGGGTCCTCGTCGGAGGGGTCGATGACGACGGTGCCGTCGAGCGCGACGTTCGACCACAGGTCGTGCCGGGAGGTGGCGGGAAGAATCACCAGCGCGTATCCCCGTGCGAGCGCTGCCGAGGTGGCGGCCCTGGCCATCTCGGCGAAGTAGGCGAACTCGGTAAAGGTGAACGGTTCTTCGCCGTACGTGGTGACCGTGAGCCCGATCAGGCCGGACTTTCCGGTGCGGAGCGTGCGGGCGGCCGCCGAGGGCCGGTAGCCCAGGCGCTGGGCGACCTCGCGCACGTGGCTGCGGGTGGCGTCGGGGAGGCGGCCCTTGCCGTTGAGCGCGTCGGAGACAGTCGTGATCGAGACACCGGCCGCGGCGGCGACATCGCGGATGCCCGCGCGTCCGCTCAGCCGGCTCCCCCCGCGTGCCCGGCGCGAGGCCGATGTCCGGCTTACCTGATGCTTCTCTGCTGCTGTCATGGCGCCCCGATCGTAGGCCCGTGGCGGAGGGGGTGCCGGACACTCCAGTGGGACCCCAGAAGGCACGATTCTGCACGTGCTGAAGAAGCCAACTGCCTTGGAATACATGAAAGTTGACGACCCATCATGAACTTTGTCCTCCTCGGCGGGCGGTTGCGCCGACGGACACGGCCATGTTGCGAGGAGGTCTCAACTCACCTTCATGAGTGATGCGCGCCACGGCTCAAGCCACCAGCGCGGAAGGGCGTGAGAGGGCTCATGGTGCAAGCCCGTACGCCCCCTGCCCGATTCCTCTTAGGGTTAGCAGCATTGATGTAGGCGGCAGGGACGAGGAGGAGTCAGCGGTGAGTGAGAACAAGCCCAGGCTGCGCGGCGCGCTCGAAGGCATTCCCACGTACAAGCCGGGCCGGCCGGCCTCCTCGGGGCCCGCCGCGTACAAGCTGTCCTCGAACGAGAACCCCTACCCCCCGCTCCCCGGCGTGCTGGAGGCGATGACCGCCGCCGCCGGCGCGGCCAACCGCTACCCGGACATGGCCTGCACCGGCCTCATGGAGGCGATCGCGAGCCGCTTCGGCGTTCCCGTCGAGCACGTGGCCACCGGCACCGGCTCGGTCGGCGTCGCACAGCAGCTGCTGCAGAGCACGGCGGGCCCGGGTGACGAAGTGATCTACGCCTGGCGGTCGTTCGAGGCGTACCCGATCATCACCCAGATCTCCGGCGCCGCGTCGGTGCAGGTGCCCCTCACCGAAGGCGAGGAGCACGACCTGGACGCCATGGCCGACGCCGTCACCGACCGCACCCGGCTGATCTTCGTCTGCAACCCCAACAACCCGACGGGCGTTGCCATCCCGCGGGACGCCCTGGAGCGGTTCCTCGACCGGGTCCCGGACGATGTCCTGGTGGTTCTGGACGAGGCCTACCGCGAGTTCGTGCGCGAGGAGACCGTCGTCGACGGCCTGGATCTCTACCGTGACCGTCCCAACGTGTGCGTGCTGCGCACCTTCTCCAAGGCGTACGGCCTGGCCGGCCTCCGGGTCGGCTTCGCGGTCGCGCACGAGCCGGTCGCCGCCGCGCTGCGCAAGACCGCCGTGCCCTTCGGCGTCAGCCAGGTCGCCCAGGACGCGGCGGTCGCCTCGCTGCGCAGCGAGAACGAACTGCTCGAGAGGGTCGAGGGGCTCGTCGCCGAGCGTGCCCGCGTCTCGCGCGAACTGGTCGCACAGGGCTGGACGGTTCCGGCCTCGCAGGCCAACTTCGTGTGGCTGCGGCTCGGGGACCGTACGACCGCCTTCGCCGGGGCGTGCGAGAAGGCGGGCGTGATGATCCGGCCGTTCCCGGGCGAGGGAGTGCGGGTCACGGTGGGGGAGAGCGAGGCCAATGACATCTTCCTGCAGACCGCCGCGGCCTTCCGCAAGAGCGAGTTCTGACCCACGGCTTCCGCCCCCGCGGAACGGCCGCCGCACCAGGTGCGGCGGCCGTTCCGCATTCCGGGGGACCCCCTTGCCGTGTCCGAAAAGCCCGGTCGTACGATGTCTTGTGAATGTGAACGCATTCACGAGTACCTTGTGCGGTCCGGTCATAGCTGTCCGAACGCGGACGAAACTCTCGCCGGGCACCGGCCGCAGCCGCGAGGCAAAGGAGAGAGCCCGTGGAGATGGCAGCACTGGCGCCGGAGACCCTGGCGCGCTGGCAGTTCGGCGTCACGACCGTCTACCACTTCCTGTTCGTCCCGCTGACGATCTCCCTCGCCGCGCTCGTCGCCGGCCTGGAGACGGCCTGGGTGCGCACGGGCAAGGAGATGTACCTCAGGTCCACCAAGTTCTGGGGAAAGCTTTTCCTGATCAACATCGCCCTCGGCGTGGTGACCGGCATCCTCCAGGAGTTCCAGTTCGGCATGAACTGGTCGGACTACTCCCGTTTCGTCGGCGACGTCTTCGGAGCGCCCCTCGCCTTCGAGGCGCTCGTCGCGTTCTTCTTCGAGTCCACCTTCATCGGCCTGTGGATCTTCGGCTGGGACAAGCTGCCCAAGCACATCCACGCGGGGTGCATGTGGATGGTGGCTCTCGGCACCGTTCTGTCCGCGTACTTCATCCTGGCCGCCAACTCCTGGATGCAGCACCCCGTCGGCTACCGCATGAACGCCGAGAACGGACGTGCCGAACTCACCGACTTCATGCGGGTGCTCACGCAGAACACGGCGCTGGCGCAGTTCGGGCACACCCTCGTCGCCGCCTTCCTCACCGGCGGGGCGTTCATGGTGGGCATCGCCGCGTACCACCTGATGCGGGGGCGGCACGTGCCCGTGATGCGCTCCTCGATGCGGCTCGGACTGGTCGTGATGGTGGTGGCCGGAGTGCTCACGGTGGTCACCGGCGACCGGCTGGCGAAGATCATGTACGAGCAGCAGCCGATGAAGATGGCCTCCGCCGAAGCGCTCTGGGACACCCAGGCGCCCGCGCCGTTCTCGCTCTTCGCCTACGGCAACGTGGAGAAGGGCCACAACGAGGTCGCCCTGGAGATCCCCGGGCTGCTCTCGTTCCTCGCGCACGACAACTTCTCCGAGGCCGTGCCCGGCATCAACGACACGAACGCGGCGATGCGCGAGAAGTACGGCGACAAGCTCGGCATCGACGACTTCCGGCCCAACATCCCGCTCGCCTACTGGTCGTTCCGGTGGATGATCGGCTTCGGGATGAGCTCCTTCGCGCTCGGCGCGGCAGGGCTGTATCTCACCCGGCGCAGGCTCTGGCTCTCACCACGCCTGCGCACGGCCGACGACGAGGTTCCGCGCCTCGCCCTCACCCGCGACCGCGAACTCGGCCCCTCCCTCACCCGCTGGTACTGGCGCCTCGCGCTGTACACCCTGGCGTTCCCGCTGATCGCCAACTCCTGGGGCTGGATCTTCACCGAGACCGGCCGCCAGCCCTGGGTCGTCTTCGGCGTGCTGCCCACGGCGGCGGGCGTCTCTCCCAGCGTCAGCCAGGGCGAGGTCGTCACCTCCATGAGCGTCTTCATCGCCCTGTACGCACTGCTCGCCGCCATCGAGGTCAAGCTGCTGGCGAAGTACGTCAAGGCCGGCCCGCCGGAGCTGACCGAATCCGACCTCAACCCGCCCACTCGGATCGGCGGGCACGACAGCGACGACCCCGACCGGCCCATGGCCTTCTCGTACTGAGGAGCACGCGATGCAGCTTCACGACCTCTGGTTCGCGGTGATCGCCGTGCTGTGGACCGGCTACTTCTTCCTCGAAGGCTTCGACTTCGGCGTCGGAGTCCTCACCCGGCTCCTCGCCCGCGACCGAGGGGAGCGGCGCGTACTGATCAACACCATCGGGCCCGTGTGGGACGGCAACGAGGTGTGGCTGATCACGGCCGCCGGTGCCACGTTCGCCGCGTTCCCCGACTGGTACGCGACGCTCTTCTCCGGCTTCTACCTGCCGCTGCTGGTCATCCTGGTCTGCCTCATCGTGCGCGGAGTCGCGTTCGAGTACCGCGCCAAGCGCCAGGAGACGGCGTGGCAGGACCGCTGGGAGTGGGCCCTGTTCGTCACGTCGCTGCTGCCGGCCTTCCTGTGGGGTCTCGCCTTCGCCAACCTCGTACGGGGCGTTCCCATCGACGCGGACAAGAACTACGCGGGCAGCCTCGCGGACCTCCTCGGCCCGTACGCGCTGCTCGGCGGGCTCGTGACGCTCACCCTCTTCACCTTCCACGGGGCGGTGTTCGCCGCGCTCAAGACGACGGGCGACATCCGCCCCCGCGCGCGGCGCGTGGCCACCGTGACGGGCCCGGTCTGCGGTGTGCTCACCGCCTGGTTCCTCACCTGGACGCAGCTGGACTCCGGCGACGGCAGGAGCTTCGTCGCGGCCGCGGTCGCCGTGGGCGCCCTCCTCGCGGCCGTCGTGGCCAACGGCGCCGCCCGCGAGGGCTGGGCGTTCGGCCTGTCCGGGGTGACCGTGGCCGCGTGGACGGCGGCGCTGTTCTTCGCGCTCTTCCCGGACGTCATGCCCTCCTCGCTCGACCCGCGCTGGAGCCTGACCGCTGAGAACGCCGCCTCCAACCCGTACACCCTGAAGATCATGACGTGGTGCGCGGCGTTCGCCACCCCGGTCGTGATGCTCTACCAGGGTTGGACGTACTGGGTCTTCCGCAAGCGCATCGGCACCCGGCACATCGCCGGGAACCACTGAGGGAGGGCCACCGATGAGGCCCGTCGACCCGCGGCTGCTGGCCCACGCCCGCGCCACCCGCGTCTTCCTCGCCACCTCGGTGGTGCTGGGGCTCGTCTCGGCGCTGCTCGTCATCGGGCAGGCCGTGCTGATCGCGGACCTCGTCGTCCGAGCCTTCAAGGACGGCGCCGGCGTGCACGACCAGCTCCTGCTGCTCCTCGCCGTCACCGCGGGCCGTGCCCTGGTCTCCTGGCTCACCGAACTCGCGGCACACCGCTCGAGCGCGGCCGTGAAGTCCGAGCTGCGCACACGCCTCCTGGACCACGTCCTCGCCCTCGGCCCGTCCGGGCTCCCGGACCGGCGGACCGGCGAGCTGGCCAACCTCGCCACCCGCGGCATCGACGCCCTCGACGGCTACTTCTCCCGGTACCTTCCCCAACTCGCCCTGGCCGTCGTCGTGCCCGTCGCCGTGCTGATCCGCGTCGTCAGCGCCGACTGGATCTCCGCGGCGGTCATCCTCGTCACCCTTCCGCTGATCCCGCTGTTCATGGCCCTCGTCGGCTGGGCGACGCAGGCCCACACCGACCGTCGGTGGCGCCTGCTCTCCCGGCTGTCCGGACACTTCCTGGACGTCGTGTCGGGACTGCCCACGCTCAAGATCTTCGGCCGCGCGAAGGCGCAGGCCCGCAACATCCGCGCCATCACCGACGACTACCGCCGTGCCACCCTGCGCACCCTGCGCATCGCCTTCCTCTCGTCCCTCGTACTGGAACTCCTCGCCACCATCTCGGTCGCGCTGGTGGCGGTCGGCATCGGAATGCGGCTCGTGCACGGCGAACTCGACCTGTACACGGGCCTGCTCGTCCTCGTGCTCGCCCCGGAGGCCTATCTTCCGCTGCGCCAGGTCGGCACCCATTACCACGCGGCCGCCGAAGGGCTGTCCGCCGCCGAGGAGGTCTTCGACGTCCTCGCCGAACCGCTCCCGCGCGGTTCCGGCGTACCCGCCCCCGACCTGCGGACGGCCACCCTCACCGTCGACGGGCTCCGCGTACGCCACGAAGGCCGCGCCCACGACTCGCTGCCCCCGACGGACCTGACCCTGCGCCCCGGCGAGACGGTCGCCCTGACGGGACCTTCCGGCGCGGGAAAGTCGACGCTGCTCCAGGCGGTGCTGGGCTTCGCACGGCCGGCCTCGGGAGCCGTCCGCGTCGACGGCACCGACGTGCGCGACCTCGACCCCGCCGGCTGGCACGCCCGGATCGCCTGGGTGCCCCAGCACCCGCACCTGTTCGCGGGCACCGTCGCGGACAACGTCCGCCTGGCACGGCCCACCGCGACCGACGAGCAGGTGACCGCCGCGCTGACCGCCGCGGAAGCCGGCCTCGACCCGGCGACCGCCGTCGGCGAAGCGGGCGCCGGAATCTCCGCGGGGCAGCGCCAACGTGTCGCCCTGGCAAGGGCGTTCCTCACCGACCGGCCGCTCCTCCTGCTCGACGAGCCGACGGCGGCCCTCGACGGGGAGACCGAGTCGTCCGTCGCCGCGACGCTGAGCCGCATCTCCGAGGACCGCACGGTCCTGCTCGTTACGCACCGCCCGGCCCTGCTCGGCACGGCGGACCGGGTCGTCACCCTCCCACCGCCGGTGCCCCCCGCGTCCAGGGCCGTCCGGCTGCCGAATGCGACATCCGTGGGCACAACTCACTTGTGTACGCGGTCTGTTGACACGGAGAACGGACGGGCTGGCGCACGAGGGGACGGACGGGCGGACGCCACCCGCGAGACCCCCGGTCCGGGCACGGGCGACGGCCACGGCCCGCCCCTGTCCGCACGTGAGCGCGGTCCCGGGCCCCGCCTGACCCTCGCGGCCGTGCTCGGTTCGCTCGCCCTGCTCTGCGCCGTCGGCCTCATGGCCACCTCGGGCTGGCTGATCTCCCGCGCCTCTCAGCACCCGCCCGTGCTGTACCTGATGGTCGCCGTCACAGCCACCCGGACCTTCGGCATCGGACGTGCCGTGTTCCGCTACGCCGAGCGTCTCGTCTCGCACGACGCGGTGCTCCGCGTGCTCGCCGACGTACGGGTCCGCATCTACCGCAGGCTCGAACCCCTCGCACCGGCCGGTCTCCGGTTCATGCACCGCGGGGACCTGCTCACCCGCCTCGTCAGCGACGTCGACGCCCTCCAGGACCGCTTCCTGCGCTGGCTGCTGCCGGCCGTCGTCGCGGCGGTCACGGGAGCGGCGGCCGTCGCGTTCACAGGCGCGCTTCTCCCGTCGGCCGGTGCGGCACTCGCCGCCGGGCTGCTGGTGGCCGGCGTCGCCGTCCCGGCGCTCACGGGCGCGGTCTCGCGTCGCGCGGAGCGCAGACTCGCCCCCTCACGGGCCGTGTTGACGACGCAGGTGGTCGATCTCCTCACCGGCACCGGGGAGTTGACCGTCGCCGGCGCGCTGCCCGCGCGCAAGGAGGCGGCCCGCGACGCGGACCGGCGCCTCACCCGGATCGCCGCCCGCTCCTCCGCCGCGGCCGCGCTCGGCTCCGGTCTGACGACCCTCGCCTGCGGCCTCACGGTCACCGCCGCCGCGTGGGCCGGAACCTCGGCGGTGCACGCGGGACGCCTCGACGGGGTGTGGCTCGCCGCCGTCGTGCTCACGCCGCTCGCGGCGTTCGAGGCGGTCAACGGAATGCCCCTCGCCGTCAGTCACCGGCAGCGCGCCGTGCGCTCGGCCCGGCGCGTGCGGGACGTCGTGGACGCGCCGGAACCCGTGCGGGAGCCGGAACACCCGCGGCCCGCACCCGATTCGCCGTTCCCGCTCGTCCTCCGCTCCGTCACGGCGCGCTACCCGGGCGCGGGGCGCTACCCGGACGCGTGGCGTTCGGAGCGCCCCGGCACGCTGCCTCCGGATGCTCCGTGCCAGGACGCCGGGAGGCGGCAACCGCCCCCGCCCCTCTCCGGTTTCGACCTGGAGCTCACCCCCGGCCATCGCGTCGCCGTCGTCGGCGCCTCGGGCTCCGGCAAGACCACGCTCGCCCGTACGCTGCTGCGCTTCCTCGACGCGGAGAGCGGCTCGTACACGCTCGGCGGCGCACCCGCCGACGGCGGAGTACCGGCCACCGCGCTCCACTCGGACACGGTGCGCCGCTTCGTGGGTCTCTGCGCCCAGGACGCCCACGTCTTCGACAGCTCGCTGCGCGAGAACCTGCTCCTCGCGCGCAGGGACGCCACGGACGGCGAACTGCGCAGCGCCCTGGCCAGGGCCCGCCTCGACTCCTGGACGGACCTGCTGCCCGACGGCCTGGACACGCTCGTCGGGGAGCACGGTGCCCGCCTCTCCGGCGGGGAGCGTCAACGGCTCGCGCTCGCCCGTGCGTTGCTCGCGGACTTCCCCGTCCTCGTACTGGACGAGCCCGCGGAACACCTCGACCTGCCCACGGCGGACGCGCTCACCGCCGACCTGCTGGCCGCCACCGAGGGCCGCACCACCGTCCTGATCACGCACCGGCTGAAGGGACTGGAGGCGGTGGACGAGGTGATCGTGCTGGACGCGGGCCGCACCGTCGAACGCGGCACGTACGGTGAACTGGCCGCCGCCGGCGGGCCGTTCAGCCGGATGCTTGCCCGTGAAGCGGCGAGCGGCGCCCCGGCGCACCGTGCCCGCCCAGGCCGCCCCGCGTCGCCCGAGGACCGTCGTCCGGCCGCCGTTGCCCGTACCGGAGCAGCAGGTTCTCGATGACCTCGGCGACCCCGTCGGCCTCGTTGGAGGACGTGTGGTTCGTGGTGGCGGCAAGCACCTCGGGATGCGCGTTGGCCATCGCGTACGACGTGCCCGCCCAGCTCAGCATCTCCAGGTCGTTCGGCATGTCACCGAACGCGACGACCTCCTCGGGCCTGACTCCGCGCTGCGCACAGCACCGCGCAAGCGTGCTGGCCTTGCTCACACCCGTACCGCTGATCTCGAGCAGCGCGGACTTGCTGGAGCGGGTGAACTGCGCGTGCGTGCCGGCCACTTTGCGTCCCAGGGCGAGGAACTCGTCCGGTTCCAGTTCCGGGTGGTGGGCCAGCAGCTTCAGCACGGGCTCCTCGTGCTCCGGGCCCAGCAGCTTCTCCACGGGCGCGACGATCCGCACGGGGTCGGGGTGCAGCGCCGGGTACTCCGGGTCGAGGTGGAGGCCGCCGACGCGTTCGACGGCGAAGCTCACGCCGGGAGCCGCCTCGCGCAGCGCTCCGACGACCGAGAGCGCGTCGTACCGGTCCAGCGCCCGTACGTCGACGACCTGACGTCCGCGGTGCAGGTCGACGACCGCGGCGCCGTTCGCACAGATGGCGAGGCCGTGGCCGTGGACGTGGTCGCTGACGACGTCCATCCAGCGGGCGGGGCGGCCGGTGACGAAGAAGACGTCGAGCCCTGCGGCCTCGGCGGCGGCGAGGGTGGCGACCGTGCGTTCGGAGACGGTCTTGTCGTCACGCAGCAGCGTGCCGTCGAGGTCGGTCGCGATCAGGCGGGGGCGTGCGGTGTGGGCCGGGGCGGCCATGGACACGACCGCCGGAGCGGTGGCGCCGACCCGGGCGGCCAGGGGGGAACCGGCTGCCGGATCGGCGGGGGGAGCGCTGGGTGCGCGGAATGCGGGCGGCTCAGTCACAGCGACCATCTTTCCGCATATGCACGCACACCAGTGCGGAGGGCTCCCCTGATGAGCGGTGAACGGGGCAAGTGCCCTCCCAGGCGGCGGGAGCGCCCTCCCGGCCGGCCGGCCGCCCGCACTGCTCCTGCGCTGCTCCTTCGCTGCCGGTCTACTTCTGTGCCGCCGAGCCCCGGAGCTGCGACGGGCCCTCGGCGGCGATGCGCTCGAAGACCTTCTCGTCGGCGGCGAACTGCGAGTCCGGAATCGGCCAGTGCAGCACGATCTCGGTGATGCCCGCCTCCGCGTACTTCCCGGCGAAGTCGACGAAGGCGTCCACGGAGTCCAGGGGCGTCCCCGGCACGAACCCGGTGAGCAGGACCTTCTCCAGCTCCGACGCGTCCCGTCCGGCCCGGTCGCAGGCCGTGCCGAGCCGCGCGATCTGGTCGCGCACGGCCTGGAGCCCCTCGGCGGGGGTGCCCGTCGCGGCGATGCGCGGATCGCCCGTCGTCACCCAGGCCTGGCCGTGGCGCGCGGCGAGCAGCATGCCGCGGGGGCCCGTGGCGGCCACCGCGAAGGGCAGGCGGGGGCGCTGCACACAGCCGGGGATGCCGCGCACCCCCTCCGCCGAGTAGAAGGTGCCCCGGTGGGAGACGACCGGTTCGCGGAGCAGCCTGTCCAGCAGCGGCACGAACTCCCCGAAGCGCTCCGCGCGCTCCCGCGGCGTCCACGGCTCCTGGCCGAGCGCCGTCGCGTCGAAGCCGTTGCCGCCCGCGCCGATGCCCAGGGTGAGGCGGCCGCCGCTGATGTCGTCCAGGGACATCAGCTCCTTGGCCAGCGTCACGGGGTGCCGGAAGTTGGGCGAGGTGACGAGGGTGCCCAGGCGCATGCGCGATGTGGCCGACGCGGCGGCGGTCAGGGTGGGCAGGGCGCCGAACCACGGTCCGTCGCGGAAGTTGGCCCGCCACGAGAGGTGGTCGTAGGTGTAGGCGGTGTCGAAGCCCAGCTCCTCGGCACGCTGCCACCGCTCGTGTCCGCCCTCGTGCCAGCGCAGGACGGGAAGGATCACGGTGCTCAGTCCCGGGACGGACCCGACCTGTGACCCGGTCCGCGGGGGACGCAGTCCGGGCGGGGGGAGAGGGGAATCGGCCATGGCGCCGAGCGTACGGCGGGCGGTCGCCGACCGGTAGCGCCGGGTCAGATTCCGGTTCCTTTCCGTCATTCGCCAGAACGAAGGTGAAGAGTGGACAATTGCCTCATAAGTGGCGTGCTGGAACGCGGCTCGATCCTGTCGCGGGCGCCCGGCCCGAGGCGGAACGAGCGGTACGGCACAGCCCAGGGAACGCGTGGAGCCGCGCCCACCGGGCGTCGTCCCGGATCGGCACCCGCCGGTGGCACCGGCGCCGCGCTTCCGCAGGAGTGAGGGAGGAGCGTCCGTCATGGCAGCAGCTCGTGGGCGGTATGTCGCCGACCGTGGACTGACCAGCCGCATGGTGATCACGATGTTCCTGATCGGGCTGCTGTACGTGCTACTGGTGGGCGTGCTGATTGCGCTGCTGGGCAACGCGTGGCCGCTGATCGTGATCGCGGTGGGCGGCCTGTTCATCGCCCAGTTCTGGTTCAGCGACCGCATCGCGGCCTTCAGCATGGGGGCCCGTGAGGTGACCCCGGAACAGGCACCCGAGCTGCACGGTGCCGTCGACCGGCTCTGTGCGCTCGCCGATGTCCCGAAGCCCAAGGTGGCCATGGCCGAGAGCGACGTCCCCAACGCCTTCGCCACGGGGCGCAGTCAGCGCAACTCGATGGTCTGCGCGACGACGGGCCTGATGCGGCGCCTCGAACCGGAGGAGGTCGAGGGCGTCCTCTCGCACGAGCTGTCGCACGTCGCACACCGCGACGTCGCCGTGATGACCATCGCGTCGTTCCTGGGCGTACTTGCCGGCGTGCTGACCAGGGTCGCCCTGTGGAGCGGCCTCAGCGGTGCCGGACGCAACGACCAGAGCGGCCTCGGGATCATCCTGCTGGTGATCCCGCTGGTGAGCATCGTCGTCTACATCCTCAGCTTCCTGCTGACCCGGCTGCTCTCGCGCTACCGCGAACTGTCCGCGGACCGCGCGGGCGCGCTGCTCACGGGCCGGCCGTCCGCGCTGGCCTCCGCACTGACCAAGGTCACGGGCCAGATGTCCCGCATCCCGACCCGCGACCTGCGGAAGGCCGAGCCCTTCAACGCCTTCTTCTTCGCACCCGCCTTCTCCGGCGAGACCGTCGCCACGCTGTTCTCCTCGCACCCGCCGCTGGAGCGGCGCCTGGAGCAGCTGAGCCGCATCTCGGCGCAGCTCGGGCAACAGTGATCGAAACCGCCGCGCACCTGTACGAGGACGTGAACTCCGTGGGCCTTCTCGACGCGCTTCTGGGCCGCAGCAAACCCGTGCGCCCCGACCTCGACCAGCTCTTCGCTCTGCCGTCGGCCGCCATCACCCTTCAGGCCGGTGCGGACCTCGTACCGACGGGGCTGGGGTCGGTGTGCTTCGCGAGCGTGGAGGGCGGCGCCTTCAAGCAGTTGCAGCGCGACGTGCGGCAGTTGCTCGACACCGACCGTGCTCGGGGTGCCTCCCGGGCCGGAGTCCCAGGGGCAGGGGCCGGGGCCGAAGGTCCGGTGGGAGGGGTCCCCGTGGAGTTCAGCCGGGACGAGTACGGCTATACCTGGCTGGTGGCCCGGCACGAGCCCGAGGAGACGGTCGAGCTCGTCAACGATCTGCACGCCGTGAACACCCTGCTCGAAGAGAACGGGTTCGGGCCCCAGCTGCTGTGTTCGCTCGTGGGCTTCCGGGGGGCGGAGGAGACGGAGAGCGAAGGGGCCGCGGCGCGCTCGCTCGCCCTCGTCTACCTCTACAAGCGCGGCACCTTCTATCCGTTCGCCCCTCAGGCCGGGCGGAAGGAGAAGCGGGACAGCGCACTGGAGCTCCAGATACGCGGGCTGCTGACCGACGACCTGCCCGTCGAAGCGGACCTCGGGCGCTGGTTCCCCGTCTGGGGGGCGCCCGGACTCTGAGCCGGGCGGGATTCCGAGGCCGCTCGGCCGGGATTCCGAGACCGCGCGACCAGGATTCCGAGACCGCGCGGCCCGGGCTCAGCACGGCCGGAGAGGATCAGGGGCGCCGCCGTGCGCGTTCTTGCGCCACCACCTCGTCCAGGTCGGCGATGCGGTCAAGGTTGCGCAGCTGCGGAGCGAGGCGCCAATTGCCCGCCAGCCGGGCCTCGTTGCGGGAGAGGAACCACCAGTACCCGGCGGTGTACGGACACGCCTCGTCACCGGTGCGAGCCGTCGGGCGGTAGACGCAGTCGTGGCAGAAGTCGCTCATCCGGTTGATGTAGGCGCCGCCCGCCGCGTACGGCTTCGTGGTGATCCTGCCGCCGTCCGCGTACTGGGACATGCCGATGACGTTGGCGGCCATGACCCATTCGTAGCCGTCGACGAAGCAGCGGTGGAACCAGTCGCAGAGCTCGGCGGGGTTCCAGCCGCGCTGCAGGCCGTAGTTGCCGAGGATCATCAGACGCGGGATGTGGTGCGTCCAGCCCCGGTCGCGCACGTCCCGCAGCACGGTGGACAGACAGCGGGCCCGCACGTCCTCGGCGTCGAGCCCGGCGAACCAGTCCGGCAGGCGCCGTCTCGCCCGCAGCGCGTTGCGCCGCGCGTATCCACGTCCGAAGTGCCAGTAGGTGTGCCACACGTAGTCGCGCCACCCGATGACCTGGCGGATGTAACCCTCGGCGCTGCGCAGCGGCACCCTGCCCTCGCGCCACGCGCTCTCGGCCGCCCGCACGCACTCCATCGGGTCCAGCAGGCCGAGGTTCAGGGCCGCGGAGAGCCTGCTGTGGCTCATGTCGGGGTCGCCCGCGAGAACGGCGTCCTCGTAGGGGCCGAAGGTGGGCAGGCGCTCCTCGACGAAGTCCCTCAGCGCCCGCCGGGCCTCGCCCCGGGTCGCGGGGAACTGCCGCGGTCCGTCGCGGCCGACGAAGCAGACCTCGCCCCTGCGTTCGGCGGCGTCGAGGTCGGCGCGCACCTCCGCGTCGATGTCGTCCTCGTCCGGGACGTACGGCGGGGGAAGGGCCAGCTCGCCGGACGCGGGCGGCGGCTCCCTGTTCTCCTTGTCGAGGTTCCACCGCCCGCCGGCGGGTTCGTCGCCGTCCATCAGGAGGCCGGTCGCTCTGCGGGCGCCGCGGTAGAAGTCCTCCATACGCAGCGGGCTGTCGCCGCGCCGGGCGGCCCACTCCTCGAAGTGGTCGCGGCCGGTGGCGAATCCGCGTGACGGGAGGACCCTCACTCCGTCGAGACTCCGCACGAAATCGGCGGCGGCACGGGACGTGGGTCCGCAGACCGTCAGCGGTCCTCGTACGCGGGTGAGCGCGTCCCGGTAGGTGTCGGCCCGGACGAAGAGCGCCTGCTCGCCCAGCTCCGCCGCCCTGTGCCGCAGCGCCGAGAGCACCAGATGGGCCTTCTGCCGGTGGAAGCGGCGCCGGCGCAGCACCGCGCGCGACTCGATCAGCAGTACGGGCTGGTCCTTCCCGTCCAGGAAGTGCGGGCCCAACTGGTCCGCGAAACACCAGCGGCGCTCTGGATCTGCCATCCACCCACACTGCGGCAGCACGGCGTGCTCCGCACACGCGGACGGGCCACCGGAGGGTGGCGTGCGGGGGGTTCCCGTTGGGACGGCCTCCGGCGGGGCGTCCCACGGCAGGGAACCTCTGGCAGGGGTGGGGGGACGCCGAGGGTAAGGGCGCGGGTCCCCGCGGGGTGGAGTGGGACGGGCGAGGGCGCGGTCGGGTGCGTGGTGCGGTGCGGTGCGGGTGGAGTGGGACGGGGGCGGGGGACGCCGAGGGTGAGGGCGCGGGTCCCCGCGGGGTGGAGTGGGACGGGAGAGGGCGCGATCGGGGTGCGTGGTGCGGTGCGGTGAGGGTGGTGCGGGCGAGAGTTCGGTCGGGGTGCGTGGTGCGGTGCGTCCGGCGCGTCCGGCGCGTCCGGGCGGTCGATGCTGCCGGTTGGCGCTATCGAGAGCCCGGCGTTCGTCCGGCCGGGGCCTCGCCGGTGCCCGCGAGGCGGTCCATGGCGCGGGCCTGGACCTCGCGCTCGGCCGCCGCTGCTATGAAGGCGGCGGCCTGCTCGGCGCCGACCAGTTCCCTCACGGCGGCCAGAGTCGCGGCGGGGACCCGCACCGGCTCCCCGGCCAGGGCCTCCGTGTCCGCCGTCTGCGTGTCCGCCGTCTCCGTGCCTGCCGTCTCCGGGACCGACGCTTCTGCGTCTGCCGCTTCTGCATCTGCCGCTTCTGCGGCGGTCGCACGCGGGGCGGTCGCACGCCTCGCCGGTGCTTCCGTGCTCGGTGCCGTGCCCGGCGCTTCTCTGACCGACGCACCCGGGTCGGCGCCGCATGGCCGGGCCCCCGGCCCCCGCAGGCCGGTGGCTCCCCCGCCGGGCCGCGCGTCCTCCGGCCAGCACCCGTCCCACTCCGCCCCGCCCGACCCCGCGTCCTCCACGCCGTCCGCTGCCCGCCGCAGGTGTTCGCGAAGGCTGCGGGAGGCGAACGTCCGCATGGCGCGGGCCAGTTCGGCGTCCACCGTCTTCTTCGCCAGCGGGCGCAGGCGCCGTACGAGACCGGCCGCCTCCGAGGCGTCCTCGTCCGAAGGGCGGGGAGGCAGGCAGCGCCGGAAGATGTGCTCGTCGGTGAGTTCCATGAAGCGGGCCGCTATGCCCTCCACCTGGGTGCGCAGTTCGCGCAGGTGCTCGGTGAGCGCGAGCAACGGCACGCCCGCCCGGTGCAGTTCGGCGGCCACGGCAAGCTCCTGCGGGCTGGGGAGAAGATACTCGCCCGGCCTTTCGGGCAGCGGCACCAACACCCCCAGCTCGACCGCCTCCGCCACGGCGCCGTCGGTGTCGCCGGAGCCCTCGCCGAAGAGTTCGTCCAGTCCGGAGCGGGTCATGCGCTCCGGCTCCTCGTCCGTCCACGGCCCCTCGACCTCCGAGACGAGCCCCAGGACACCGCTCAGCCCGCGGCCTTCGTCCCACGCCTCCAGCAGTTCCTTGATGGACGCGAGCGTGTACCCCCGCTCCAGCAGTGCGGATATCTGCCTCAGCCGTGTCAGGTGGGTGTCGTCGTAGACGTTGGCCCGCCCGCGTCTGCCGGGCCGGGGGAGGAGGCCCCGGTCCTGGTAGGCGCGGATCGTGCGGACGGTGGCCCCGCTGTGCCCCGCCAGGTCCTCGATACGGTACTCACCGCCGGTGCTGCGTTCGGCGAGGTCGTTCGGGCCCCCCGTCACAGCGGTGGCTCGATCCGCGCGATGCCCCGCAGTACGCGCGGAGCGACCCGGGAGAGCGCCCGGACGACGCGGGCCTCCGGCGTCACCGGGGCCACCGCCTGGTTGCGCACGACCGCCCGCAAGATGGCCTTCGCGGCCTTCTCCGGCGGATAGTTGCGCAGCTTGTACAGGCGGGCCACCCGCTCCCGGCGGCGTTGCTGCGCCGCCTCGTCGAGGCCGACGAAGCGTGCCGTCCTGGTGATGTCGGTGTCGACCGGACCGGGACAGACCGCGGTGACACCGATGCCCCGCCCTGCCAGCTCGGCGCGCAGGCACTCGCTGAGCATCAGGACCGCGGCCTTCGACGTGCCGTACGCGGGCAGCAGCCGCGTGGGCTGGTAGGCCGCCTCCGAGGCGACGTTGACGATGTGCCCGCCCTGGCCCCGGTCCGCCATCTGCCTGCCGAAGAGGCGGCAGCCGTGGATGACGCCCCACAGATTGACGTCCAGCGTCCGCTTCCAGTCCTCGACTGTGGTGTCGAGGAAGGGACCGGAGACGCCTATGCCGGCGTTGTTGACGAGGACGTCGACGACCCCGTGGTCCGCCGCGACCCTGGCGGCCAGCTTCTCCATCTGGTGCTGGTCGCTGACGTCGGCCGTCTCGGCGCAGGCCCGCGGGGCTCCGGCCCGCTCAGCCGACTCGGCGGTGCGCGCGGCCCGTTCGCCGTCGACGTCGACCGCCACGATCCGCGCACCGGCAGCGGCGAAAGCGAGGGCCGTGGCTCTGCCGATGCCGCTTCCTGCCCCGGTGACCAGCACGAGTGAACCGCCGAACCGCTCCGCGTACGGGCCGCCGCCCGCGTACACGCGCACGGGCTCGTCGGGGCCGGCGGCCCTGCCGGACTCCTGCGCGTCGACGAAGTCGCCGATCCAGACGGCGAGTTGATCGGGCCGGCTGCGCGGGATCCAGTGCTTGGCGTCCAGGGTCCGCCGGACGAGGCCGGGCGCCCACGACTCGACGTCGTCGTACAGCCGCTCACTCAGGAAGGCGTCGCGAGTCGGGGTGATCATCTGGACGGGCACATGGGCGTGGCAGTCCTCGCGGGGGTGCCGCAGCCTGAAGCGGACGTTGTCGCGGTAGAGCCATGCGCCGTGCGCGGCGTCGCGCGCGAGCGAGGACGTGGGGTAGTCGTCGGCCGGAAGCTTCTCGGCCCTGCGCAGCAGCTTCGGCCAGGCCCGCGACAGCGGCCCCCGCCACGCCAGTTCCGGCAGCACCGGGGTGTGCAGCATGTAGATGTACCAGGAGCGGGCACCCTGGCCGACGGCCTGCACGAGCCGCCGCGGCGTGGGCCGCCTCACCCGCTTCCTGATCCAGTGGCCGAAGTGGTCGAGGGACGGGCCCGACATCGAGGTGAACGAGGCGATCCGGCCCCTGGTCTCTGCCGAGGTGGCGAACTCCCAGCCCTGCACGGAACCCCAGTCGTGCCCCACCACGTGCACGGGCCGCCCGGGGGACACCGCGCCCGCGACGGTCAAAAAGTCCTGCGTCAGCTTCTCGAGCGTGAAACCGCCGCGCAGCGGCTTCGGGGCGGAGGAGCGGCCGCAGCCGCGGACGTCGTAGAGCACCACGTGGAACCGGTCACTCAGCCGCGGGGCGACCCTCGACCAGACCTCCTTGCTGTCCGGGTAGCCGTGGATCAGCACCACTGTGGGGGCCTCCGGCTCGCCCAGCTCCGCCACGCACAGCTCGACGCCCTCCGGCGTGCGCACACGTCGCTCCCGCGCGCCCTCCAGCCCCGAGTCCGCGTCCGCACGCGGGCCCCGACCCGCACCCGTGTCCGGCCCACGGGAAGGCTTCCGGCGCCGACCCGCGCCCTGCTCCCCGCCCGCGCCGCCGGTCACGCCGCCGTTCCGCTCGCCCACAGTTCCCCCAGCCCTTCGAGGCGGGTCAGGACCCACGTCTCCACCTCGCCGCGTATCCGACACCGGTCAATGTGACAACGGACGATGGCGGAGTCAACAGACCGCTCAAGCCTGTGGACAACTGCGGTGGTCCATGGGCGGACCGCCTGACCCACGGGGTTTTCGCCTGCCTTGTCCTACGACCCCCTTAAGGGAGCATCACCCTTCGGTACCAGTCGCATCCAGCCCCCCAGAGGGACGTGACACACGGCCCTGAGGCCATAGCGTCTGGAGGGTGACTGTGATTGCTATCGAAAGCCTGACCAAGCGGTACCCACGGGTGACCGCGCTGGACCGGCTGACCGTGGGCATCACACCGGGTGTTACCGGCCTGGTGGGCGCCAACGGGGCCGGAAAGTCGACCCTCATCAAGATCCTGCTCGGTCTCTCCCCCGCGACCCAGGGCGGCGCGACCGTCCTCGGACTGGACGTGGCACAGGAGGGCGAGGCGATCCGCGAGCGCGTCGGATACATGCCCGAGCACGACTGCCTGCCGCCCGACGTCTCCGCGACCGAGTTCGTCGTCCACATGGCGCGCATGTCCGGGCTCCCCTTCACCGCCGCGCGTGAACGCACGGCCGACACCCTGCGCCACGTCGGTCTGTACGAGGAGCGCTACCGCCCCATGGGCGGCTATTCGACGGGCATGAAGCAGCGCGTCAAGCTCGCGCAGGCTCTCGTGCACGACCCGAAGCTGGTGCTGCTGGACGAGCCGACCAACGGCCTCGACCCCGTCGGCCGCGACGAGATGCTCGCGCTGATCCGCCGCGTCCACACGGACTTCGGCATCTCGGTGCTCGTCACGTCCCACCTGCTGGGCGAGCTGGAACGCACCTGCGACCACGTCGTCGTCATCGACGGCGGCAAACTGCTGCGTGCCTCCAGCACGGCCGACTTCACCAAGAGCACCGCGTCCCTGGCGGTGGAGGTGACCGACACCGACGCCCACCCGGACGGGACGGAGGCCCTGCGCTCCGCGCTCGCCGCCGCCGGTCTGTCCGCGCAGTCCCCCGGCACGGCGGGCGCGCCCGGCGCGGGACATGTGCTCATGGTCGACGCCACCGACGAGTCGGCGTACGACACCGTCCGCGACACCGTCATAGAACTCGGCCTCGGCCTGGTGCGGATGGAACAGCGCCGCCACCACATCGCGGAGGTCTTCAACTCTGAGCCCGGCGCCGGAGCTTCGGCCCACTCCGCCGACGCCGCGGCCGGCTCCGGAGCTCCCGCGGCCGGCCGTGAACTCCAGCCGCAGAAGGGAGGCAGCGGCGATGTCGCCTGAGCCTCACGGCAGCACGCCCGTCGCGACCGCCGGCAAGCCGCCGGGGCAGCGCGGCGAGGACGTCATCCACAACATCGGCTACCGCAACTACGAGGGCCCGCGCCTGGGCCGCGGCTATGCCCGCACCTCGCTCTTCGCGCAGTCGCTGCGCGGCGCCTACGGACTCGGCCGGTCGGCCAAGTCCAAGGTGCTGCCCATGATTCTCTTCGCGGTCATGTGCGTGCCCGCCGCGATCGTCGTCGCCGTCACGGTCTTCACCAAGGCCAAGGAGATGCCGATCGACTACAACGCGTACGTCATCCAGATGCAGCCCGTCATCGGCGTCTACATCGCCGCCATGGCGCCGCAGGCCGTCTCTCTCGACCTGCGCTTCCGCGTCGTGCCGCTGTACTTCTCGCGTCCCATCCGGCGCGGGGACTACGTCGGCGCCAAGTACGCCGCGCTCGCCGCCGCGATCTTCGTCTTCACGGCGACGTCCGTCCTCATCCTCTACGTCGGGGCGATGCTGGCGAAGCTCGACTTCGGCGACGAGACGAAGGGCTTCGCGTACGGACTCGTCTGCTGCGCCGTCTTCTCGGTGCTGCACGCCGGCCTCGCCCTCGCGGTGGCCGCGGCGACACCGAGGCGCGGCTTCGGGGTCGCCGCCATCATCGCCGTGCTGACGATCCCCTACATGCTCGTCAGCGCCCTGCAGGGGATCAGCGCCTCCCAGGACAACACCTCCGCCATCGGCTGGATCGGCCTGGCGTCGCCGGGGTCGCTCATCGACGGCCTGCAGAGCAAGTTCCTGGACGGCACGCACGCCTTCCCGGGCGGCCCGCCGGACCTGACGAACGCGCAGGCGTCCGCGTACGCCTTGCTCACCGCCGTACTCGTCGCCGGCACCTACGCCCTGCTGCTGCGCCGCTACCGAAAGGCCGGGCTGTGACCGCCCTCCCGTCACCCACCGCCACCCTTCGAAGGAATGGGCTGCGCCCATGAGCATTCTTCATATCGACCACACCTCCCGCTGGTTCGGGAACGTCGTCGCCGTCAACGACATCACCATGGACATCGGCCCGGGCGTGACGGGCCTGCTGGGCCCGAACGGTGCGGGCAAGTCCACGCTGATCAACATGATGGGCGGGTTCCTGCCGCCGTCGACGGGGACCGTCACGCTGGACGGGGCGCCGATCTGGCGCAACCAGGCGGCCTACAAGGAGATCGGCCTCGTCCCCGAGCGTGAGGGGATGTACGACTTCCTCACCGGCTGGGACTTCGTACTGGCCAACGCCGAGCTGCACAAGCTGGCCGACCCGGCGGCGGCCGCCCGCAGGGCGCTGGCCACCGTCGAGATGGAGCAGGCGCAGGACCGCAAGATCTCCACGTACAGCAAGGGCATGCGCCAGCGCGTGAAGATGGCGTCCGCGCTGGTGCACGACCCGTCGGTGCTGCTGCTCGACGAGCCGTTCAACGGCATGGACCCGCGTCAGCGCATGCAGCTGATGCAGCTGCTGCGGCAGATGGGGGACGCGGGCCGCACGGTGCTCTTCTCCTCGCACATCCTGGAGGAGGTCGAGCAGCTCGCGTCCCACATCGAGGTCGTCGTCGCCGGCAGGCACGCGGCCAGCGGCGACTTCCGCAAGATCCGCCGCCTGATGACGGACCGCCCGCACCGCTACCTCGTACGCTCCAGCGACGACCGGCACCTCGCGGCGGCCCTCATCGCCGACGACTCCACGGCGGCCATCGAGCTGGACTGGAACGAGAAGGCACTGCAGATCCAGGCCATCGACTTCGGCCGGTTCACGCAGGTCCTTCCCCGGCTCGCCCGCGAGCACGGCATCCGGCTCTACACGGTCTCGCCCTCGGACGAGTCCCTGGAGAGCGTCTTCTCGTACCTCGTCGCGGCCTGAAGGGAGCCCTCTCGATGTACAACACGACAGTCGCACGGCTCACCTGGAGGGCCCTGCTCGGACGCCGCCGCGCACTGCTGCTCTGCGCGCTTCCGGCGCTGCTGCTCCTCGTCGCCGTGGCGGTGCGCCTGCTCGGCGATGTGGACGACGACGTCACCAAGCAGCTGCTGGGCGGCTTCGCGATGGCCACGATCGTGCCGCTCATCGGCGTCGTCGCCGGTACCGGCGCCATCGGCCCGGAGATCGACGACGGCTCGGTCGTCTACCTGCTGGCCAAACCGATCAGGCGATCCAGCATCGTCGTGACGAAGCTGCTGGTCGCGATCGGTGTGACGGTCGCCTTCTCGGCCGTCCCCATGTTCCTCGCGGGCTACATCCTCAACGGCAACGGGCAGCAGATCGCCGTGGCCTACGCGGCCGCCGCGGCCGCGGCATCCGTCGCCTACAGCGCGCTGTTCCTGCTGCTGGGCACCGTCTCACGGCACGCCGTGGTGTTCGGCCTGGTCTACGCGCTGATCTGGGAGGCACTCTTCGGCAGCCTGGTGCCGGGGGCGCGTGAGCTGTCCGTGCAGCAGTGGGCCCTGACGCTGGCGCAGAAGGTCGGCGGCAGCGGCGCGGGCATCACCTCGGAGGTCGGCACGGCCACGGGTGTGACGCTGCTGGTCGTCGCCACCCTGGGAGGCGCCTGGTACGCGGCCCGCAGGCTGCGCGTCTTCACCCTCGCCGGGGAGGAGTGAGACCGCCTTCCCGCCGGCGTCATCCGGCGTCATCCGGCGGAACGACGAACGGGGCCACGGTCACGCGACCGTGGCCCCGTTCGCCTCCCCCCGTCACGGGCCGCCGAGCGGCAGCCGTCGCGGCGCGGGCGCCTCGCGTCAACGAGCGCCGGCCGGTCGCCCGGCAGATGAGACGCCGGAAACGCTCCGTCGCCGGCGCGGCTAACGTGGGCTCATGTCATCAGCGAGCCGCTACACGTACCTCGGTCCCGAGGGGACCTTCACCGAGGCCGCCCTGCGCACCCTCCCGGAAGCCGCCACCCGCGAACTGATCCCGATGGTGTCCGTGCCCGTGGCCCTCGACGCCGTACGCAACGGCGAGGCCGCGGCGGCCTTCGTCCCGATCGAGAACTCGGTGGAGGGCGGCGTCACCGCGACGCTCGACGAGCTGGCGAGCGGCCGCCCGCTGATGATCTACCGCGAGGTCCTGCTGCCCATCGCCTTCGCGCTGCTGGCCCGCCCGGGAACGCCGCTGGAGAGCATCAAGACCGTGACGGGTCACCCGGTGGCGCAGCCGCAGGTCCGGCGCTGGATGGCGGAGCACATCCCCGACGCGCTGTGGGAGTCCGCGGCGTCCAACGCGGACGGTGCGCGGCTGGTGCAGGAGGGCCGCTACGACGCGGCGTTCGCCGGTGAGTTCGCGGCGGCCACGTACGGGCTCGAGCCGCTGGTGACGGACATCCACGACGCGGACAACGCGGCGACCCGCTTCGTCCTCGTGGGACGCCCGGCGCGGCCGGCGGCCGCGACCGGCTCGGACAAGACCTCGGTCGTCTTCTGGCTGCGCGACGACCATCCCGGTGCGCTGCTGGAGGTGCTTCAGGAGTTCGCGTCGCGCGGCGTGAACATGATGCGCATCGAGTCGCGGCCGACGGGCGAGGGGATCGGCCGCTACTGCTTCTCGGTGGACTGCGAGGGCCATCTGCAGGACCGCCGGGTGGGGGACGTGCTCATGGGCCTGAAGCGCGCTTGCGAACAGGTGCGCTATCTCGGCTCGTATCCGCGTGCGGACGGCGGCCACGCTCCGGAGCGTCCGGGGACGACGGACGCCGAGTTCGTGGAGGCTGCCGACTGGCTGACGCGGTGCCTGGACGGGCGGGGCTGAACGAGGCCGTGCGGCGCTGTGCAGGGACATCCGGTGCGGCGCCCAAAGTTATCCACAGGCTCTCGGGTGGGTTGTGTACAACTAGAGGGAGCAAAACGGGCGTTACGGACAAAGCCGCATGGAGACCACAAACGCATCCCCAACGCGTGGCGTGCGGTTTCGTCACTGCAATTCCCTCAGATCCCTCTTCCGTGTGAGTCAACCCCCCTCGAATGAGTGCTTATTACAGGTTTGTTCCGGGATCTCCCGGGTGGCGGCCGATTCCCAGGAACGATCTCCTCCGCAATCCACAACCCCTCGGCGTCTCCTGTGGATAACAACGCGAGGAGTTGCGTGCTCTGTGGATAAGTTCTCCGCCCCGCTGTTGTCCGACGCTTCCTCAACTCCCTTCGTGGAGCGGTGAGATGGCAGGTGGGAGCGCCTGCGACGGTCATCTGCGCCTCCCGTCGGCGATGCCGCCGGCCGCCCCGCGCACCGCCCCGATTCCGCTACGGCGTCCCCGTTTCCGCGAATCCCACGGGCAGGTACTCGGTCGAGCCGACGCGGTCCCACCGGTACTCTGGCGGGGTGATTGACCTCCGACTCCTCCGCGACGACCCCGACCGCGTCCGCGAATCCCAGCGCTCCCGTGGAGAGGACGTCGGCATCGTCGACGCCCTCCTCGCCGCCGACGAACGGCGAAGGTCGTCCGGTGTCAGGTTCGACGAACTGCGCTCCGAGCAGAAGCAGCTGGGCAAGCTGATCCCCAGGGCGGACGGCGACGAGAAGGCCGAACTGCTCAAGAAGGCAGGCGAGTTGTCCGCCGCCGTGAAGGCCGCCGACGCCGAGCAGAACGAGGCCGCCGAGGAGACCCAGCGCCTGCTGCGCCAGCTCGGCAACGTCGTGTATCCCGATGTGCCGGTCGGCGGCGAGGAGGACTTCACCGTCCGCGAGACGATCGGCTCGCCCCGCGACTTCGCCGCGGAGGGCTTCGAGCCGAAGGACCACCTCGAACTCGGGCAGCTGCTCGGCGCGATCGACGTCGAGCGGGGCGCGAAGGTCTCCGGCTCGCGCTTCTACTACCTCACCGGCGTCGGTGCCCTGCTGGAACTCGCCCTGGTCAACGCCGCGATCGCCCAGGCCACCGAGGCGGGCTTCACGCCCATGCTGACCCCGGCACTCGTCAAGCCGCAGGCCATGGACGGCACCGGCTTCCTCGGCCAGGCCGCGCAGGACGTCTACCACCTGGAGAAGGACGAGCTGTACCTGGTCGGCACGTCCGAAGTCCCCCTCGCCGGCTACCACATGGACGAGATCATCGAGGCCTCGCGGCTGCCGCTGCGCTACGTCGCCTTCTCGCCCTGCTTCCGGCGCGAGGCGGGTTCGTACGGGAAGGACACCCGCGGCATCTTCCGCGTCCATCAGTTCGACAAGGTCGAGATGTTCTCGTACGTCGCGCCCGAGGACTCCGAGGCCGAGCATCTGCGCCTGCTGGAGTGGGAGAAGCAGTGGCTGACCGGGCTCGGGCTGCCCTTCCAGGTGATCGACGTGGCGACGGGCGACCTCGGCTCCTCCGCGGCCCGCAAGTACGACTGCGAGGCGTGGATCCCGACCCAGGGCAAGTACCGCGAGCTGACCTCGACCTCCGACTGCACCGAGTTCCAGTCCCGGCGGCTGTCGGTCCGGATGCGCGACGGCAAGCAGGTGCGCCCGCTGGCGACGCTCAACGGCACCCTTTGCGCGGTGCCCCGCACGATCGTCGCGCTGCTGGAGAACCACCAGCAGGCCGACGGTTCCGTCCGGGTGCCGGAACTGCTCCGCCCGTATCTGGGCGGGCGGGAGCTGCTGGAGCCGGTGAGCGAGTGACCGCGGAGACGGGCGTGCACAGCCGGTCCGGCGGCTCGGGGGCCGAGGGTCCGTTCCCGTACCGGCTGATCGCGACCGACCTCGACGGCACCCTGCTCCGGGACGACGCGACGGCCTCGCCCCGTACGCGCGAAGCGCTCGCCGCGGCGGCGGCGCGAGGCGCGGCGCACATCGTGGTGACCGGCCGGTCCGTGCCCTGGACGAAGCACATCCTGGCCGACCTGGGCTACACGGGCCTGGCGGTGTGCGGACAGGGTGCGCAGGTCTACGACGCGGGCGCCGAGCGCGTACTGACGTCGGTGACGCTGGACCGGAGGCTGGCACAGCTGGCCATCGCCAAGATCGAGGCGGAGACCGGCCCGCTGTCGGTGGCCGCATCGCAGGACGGCATGGACGGCCAGGTGCTGATCGGCCCCGGCTACCGCGAACAGGGCAAGGGCCTGCCGGTCGTCATGTGCACCCACCGGGACGAGCTGTGGGCGCAGCCGCTGAACAAGCTGTACCTCCAGCACCCCGGCCTCGGCGACGACGAACTGGCGAAGGCCGCGAGCATGGTGGCGGGCGACCTCGTGAGCATCACGATGTCGGGCGAGGACCTGGTGGAGATGATTCCGCTGGGGCTCAGCAAGGCGAAGGGCCTGTCGATCGCGGCGCGGCGGCTGGGCGTCCCGGCACGGGAGACGATCGCGTTCGGCGACATGCCGAACGATCTCCCCATGCTGGCGTGGGCCGCCCACGGCGTCGCGATGGCCAACGCGCACCCCGAGCTCCTCGCCGTCGCCGACGAGATCACCGAATCCAACGAGGCGGACGGCATCGCCGTGCTGCTGGAGCGGCTGCTCGCCGCCTGAACCGGAGTCCGGCGGGGCCCGGCGTGCCCTACCGGTAGCCCTGGCCGTCCCTTCACGGCCCGCCGTACAGGGCGGTGACGGACGCTGCGGCGCCGGCGAGTTCGGTGCGGGCCTCCGCCGGTCCGGTGACCTCGACGTCCGCGCCGAACTGCAGTAGCTGGCGGACGGCGGAGAGCACCGGGTAGGCGATCTCGACGGGCACCCACTCGTCGTCACCGGGTTCCGCTGCCCCCTCCCCGGCCGCCGCCCGGTCGTGCACGTCCATCACGAACGGGCCGACGATCCGCCGGAACATCTCCAGGCGCGGACGGCGGACGCGCGCCTCGATCCGTACCTTCGCGGGCCGTTCCTCCACCTGGCGCCGCAACACCTCCCAGGCGTCGGCGAGTTCGACGCCCTTCCTCCGCTGCACGGGAGCCTCCGTCACCGTCGCGTCCAGGACGCGGTCCGCGCGGAAGAGCTGGGCACGGCCGCGCCGGTCCGCCACGAGGTACCAGGTGCCGGCCTTCGCCACCAGTCCGTACGGGTCGACCGTGTAGGTGTGCGTGGTGGTCTCGCCGCCGTGCCTGTAGCGGATGCGCACTCGCCGGTCCGTGAAGACGGCCGTGTTGAGGGTGTCGAGGTCGACGGACGGCCGCGGCCGGGCCAGCCACCTGTCGGGGTCGACGAGGATGCGGCGGCTGGTGAGTTCCGCGGCGGGCCTGTGCGGGGCGGGCAGCGCGGCCATGACCTTGCGCAGGGCGGAACCGAGTGCGCCGTCCAGACCCAGGGCCGAGTGTGCGCCCTGTGCGGCGAGTACGAACAGCGCGCGAGCCTCGTCCGAGGTGAGGCCGGTGACGTCGGTGCGGAACCCTGCGAGCAGCGAGATGCCGCCATGCCTGCCGCGTTCGGCGTAGACGGGGACGCCGGCGGTGGAGAGGGACTCGATGTCGCGGTAGATGGTGCGCGTGGAGACCTCCAGGCGGCGTGCGAGTTCGTCGGCGGGCACGCGGCCACGGGTCTGGAGAAGCAGGAGGATCGAGAGCAGGCGGTCCGACTTCACACTCGCCAGCATGCCGGAAAACCTGACGGCCGGTGTCAGGAAAAGGCGGGAAGGTCTCTGCGTACGCAGGCCACGCCGCCGGCACGGCCGGCACCGCAGGCCGCCCCGGGCCCGTGGTGTGCGCCTGCGCGTCCCGGGACCGGAGGGGGCCGAGTCCGTGCCCCGGCTTCCGGCACACCTGATGCGTCCGGTCCGCCTGCCCGTGCCGCCTGACCTCCCGAGTCCGAACGGAGCCCTTCCCATGAACGCCGATCCGTCCGCCGCCACCCCGGACCCCGCGATCGATCCCCGGCCCGTCCACGAACGGGCAGCCGAACAGATGGCCCGCCTCTTCGACGCGGTCGGGCCCGGAGCCCTCACCACTCCCACCCCGTGCGCCGGGTTCGATGTGGGCAGCCTGCTGAGCCACGTGGTGGGAGGCACGCTCCGCACCGCACAGGCCGGTGAGGGCGGCGGTCCCGGCGAGGTCGACCCGGACGCCCGGGTCGACTCGGGGCTCTCCGGCGTACCGGAGAAGGGCTGGCGGGAGCCGTACGCGCAGGCCCGCGAGCGGTTCGCGGCAGCCTGGGCCGACGACGCGAAGCTCGACGCGCCGGTCACCGTCCCGTGGGGCACCATGCCGGGCCGGTTCGCGCTGGCGGGCTGCGTGATGGAAGTCGTCACGCACTCCTGGGACCTGGCGCAGGCGCTCGGACGGCAGGATCTGCTGGACCCTGCACTGGGCACGTTCGCGCTGGGCGTGGCCCGTCGGGCGGTCCCGGAGGAGCGCGGTGAGGGCGTGCCGTTCGGGCCTCCGGTGAGCGTTCCCGAGGACGCGGACGACTACAGCCGCCTGGCTGCCTGGCTGGGCCGCGAATGGGATGCGGGCGCGAGGACCGGCGGCGACGGCCCGGCCGTCCCCCCGGAGGAGAGGCAGGACGGCGCGCGTGGGTGACGGTTCGCCAACGGCCGCATCGCGGGCGGCAGTTCCCGCGTTCCCCGCCGGACGCGTCCGCGGCCCGCTCCTGCTGCCCTCCGACGAGCGGTACCTCGGCGAGGTCTCCGGCTTCCAGTCGGGTTACCGGCACCACCCGGACCTGGTCGTCTGCGCGACGGAGGCCGCCGATGTCTCGGCCGCGGTGGAGTACGCGGCCGAGCACCGGCTGCCTCTGGCCGTGCAGGCGACCGGCCACGGTCTGTCCGTGCCGCTGCCGGGCGGTGTGCTGGTCAGCACCCGCCGCATGACGGACGTGCGTGTGAACGCCGGTGCCCGCACCGCGTGGATCGGAGCGGGGGTGCGCTGGGGCGAAGTCGTCGAGGAGGCCGGACGGTTCGGGCTCGCCCCGCTGAGCGGCTCCGGTCCCGGGGTCGGCGCGGTCTCGTACACCCTGCACGGCGGCGTCGGGCTGCTGGCCCGCGAGTTCGGGTACGCCGCCGACCATGTGAGCGCCGCCGAGGTCGTCACGTCCGACGGGCGGGTGCGGCACGTCACCGCGGAAAGCGATCCGGAACTCTTCCGGTCGCTGCGCGGCGGGGGAGGCAACTTCGGTGTCGTGACAGGCCTGGAGATCGGGCTGGTACCCGTCGAGCGGTTCTACGGCGGCCAGTTGATGTTCGACGGCGGGTCGGCGGAGGACGTGATGGAGGCGTGGCGGGAGTGGACGGCGACCGTTCCGGAACGCCTGACCTCGTCGGTGACCGTGATGACCTACCCGGACATCCCGGTTCTCCCCGGCCATCTGCGCGGCAGACACGTGGCGCAGGTGCAGATCGCGTACGACGGCGACGAGGCGGACGGTGAGCGGCTGATCGCACCGCTGCGCGCGGCCGGCCCGCGCATCGCGGAGACGTTGCGGACGATGCCGTACACCGAATCCTGGAGCGTCTACAAAGAACCGGACCGGCCGCACTCCTACGAGGGCGCCAACGCGCTGCTCGGGAAGGAGCTGCCGGACCGGGCGACACTGCGTTCCGTGCTGGAGGCGACCGGCCCGGAGGCGCCGGCGATGGTTGTGCTCGGCCTGCGCCACATGGGCGGCGCCCTCTCGCGGCAGCCCGCGGTGCCGAACGCCGTGGGAGGACGCGACGCGGGCTATCTGCTGGTGGTGCTGGCGGTCCCGGCCGGTTCCCCGTCCGGCGAGCTGCGCCGGGTCCAGGAGCGGGTGCTGGCAGCGGTGGCACCGTGGACGGTCGGCTCGAACCTCAACTTCCGCTACGGGCGTTCAGCGTGGGCCGTGCCCGGTGGAACGGCAGCCGCGTTCTCGCCGGGCGACCGCGCGCGTCTCACCGCGCAGAAGGCGTCGGCCGACCCGTCGAACCTCTTCCGCTTCCACCACGTGCCCCTGGCCCGGGAGCAGCCGCGGGGGCGGCACGGTCCGTAGCGCGGGGACAGAGCGGCAGAGCAACGCGCCGGGACGGACGGGCAGAGCAACGCGCCGGGACGGCAACCCTGGACAGGCCGTCCCGGCGCGCTGCGGTCATCCCTCCAGCAGGCGCTCCCCGACGTACTCGCCCTTGGCGGGGCCGCCCGGGACGGCGAACAGTCCGCTGGCCTCGTGCCGGATGAACCGCGACAGCGCGTCACCGCGGTCGAGTTTCCGCTGCACGGGCACGAAGCCCAGCTGCGGGTCCGCCTGCCAGGCGATGAAGAGCAGACCGGCGTCCGGCGCGCCGTCGTCGCGGAAGCCGTCGTGGTACGAGAAGGGGCGCCGCAGCATGGCCGCTCCCCCGTTCGTCTCGGGCGCGGCGACGCGCGCGTGGGCGTCGGCGGCGATGACGGGGCTGCCGTCGGCGCCCCGCGCCTCGAGATCGGGATCGGTGTCCTCGGTGCCGCCGCTGAGCGGGGAACCGTCGGACTTGCGACGGCCGATGACCTTCTCCTGCTCCTTGCGCGACTTCTTGTCCCAGTCGTCGAGCAGCATCCGGATGCGGCGCACGACGGCGTACGAGCCGTTCGCCATCCACGCCGGGGACCCCGAGGACGGTACGAAGATGCGCCTGTCGAAGTCCGGTTCGGAGCGCTTGGGGTTGTTGGTGCCGTCGACCTGACCCATCAGGTTGCGCATGGTCATCGGACGGCGGGTGGCTCCGGGAGTGCGGGTGAAGCCGTTCATCTGCCAGCGCACCCGTGCCGTTCCCTCGGCCTGACGCTGGATCTCCCGCAGCGCGTCGAAGGCGACCAGCGGGTCGTTGCTGCCGATCTGCACCCACAGGTCGCCGTCGGAGCGGGTCTTGTCGAGGGCGTCGCCGGAGAAGTCGGGAAGCGGCGCCAGCTCGCGGGGCCGCTGCTTCTCCAGACCGGTGCGGGAGAAGAAGGAGCGGCCGAAGCCGAACGTGATGGTGAGCGAGGAGGGCCCGGCGTCGTAGGAGATGCCCGTCGGGTTCGCGGTCGCCTCGTCCGCCATGAGTTCGCGTGCTGTCCTCGACCAGCGCTTCAGCAGCGCGGCGGCCTGCTTGCGCCCGGCGCCGGCGACGAGGTCGAAGGCGAGCAGATGGCCGATGGACTGCAGCGGCGTGAGGATGCCGGCCTGGTGCTTTCCGTGGAAGGCCACGCGCGTCGAGCCGACGGACGTGAGCGGTGTCGGGGCCGCGCGGGCGTCCCGGGCCACGGCCTGTGCGACCGCGCCGCCTGTCGCGCCGACGGCCAGGCCGGTGGCGCCCGCGGCTCCGACCGTGCTGACGAGCCGGCGGCGCGAGACGCCCTGAGGTTCGTGGTCGTGTTGTGTCATGACTGCTTCCTGGCGTCGTCGTCCGGCGTGTGTGCGGGGGAGGTGTGTACGGGTGGGGGGCGTGGACCGCGCTTGTTCATGTGTGCACCTGCTTCTCTCCTCGTGCTGGGCCGGCGCCTGAACATCGCGCACTTCGGATATCGCGCACCTTGAACATCGCGCTCGTGATGTTCAGCTATATCTCGGAACCAGCCGGAGTTCACATGGTTCGTCCGTGTGTGTCGGGGTGGCGGCGTCCGGTGCCGCCTCAGTCGAGCTGCACGGTCTTGCTCTCGGTGACCTGGTCGATGTCCGAGGTGCGGATGGTGACGGAGGCCTTCCACCGTCCCGCCACCGGCAGCTGGACGATCTCCGAACGCCAGCGGCCCTTCGCGTCGTTGATCCGCTCGAACTCGACCTTGAACGGGCCGAGGTTCTGCTCGGGGAGGGTGAGCGAGGCCTTCACCTCTTCGGTGCGCAGCTGCTTCCCGTCCGGGTCGTCCGTCATGATCCGCAGGGAGTTGCCCCCCGCCTGGCCGGGCGTGATCCACAGCAGAGCCGTGCCCTTGCCGTTCGGGCCGCCGGTGTCGAAGGGGATCTTCTGCTTGAGGGTGAGGCCTTCCCTCACCTGCCCGGTGCCGGCACCCGGGGCGCCCCCGGCCTTCGTGAGTTCTTCCGTGCGGCCGGGCTCGGTGACGGTCAGGGCCGTCGTCACGACGAGCAGCACGACCGCAACGGCTGCCTCGGCGAGTACGGAGCGGCGCAGACCGGCACGTTCGGGGTCCGCCTCGCGCTCCTTCCTGCGGCGCTCGCGGGCCACGGCTGCGCGCTGGCGGGCGAGTTGGGCGGCACGATCGGTGGACGCCGTGGTTGCGGCGGTTCCGGCGGTTCCGGCCGTCTCTTCGGCCGCGTCGCCGGGGCCGGCGTCCGCCGCGGCACCGGCGGAACCCGTTCCGGAACCGTGCTCGTCACCGGCTGCGTCCGCCTCTTCGCGGGCGCCGGTCCTGGGGGGCGTGCCGGAGGTGGTGCTGTGCGCCGCCGCGCCGACGGTCGCCCGTACCTCCTCCCGTACGGCGGTGTCCCCGCCGGCTTCGGCCCCGACGCCGCCGGCCGCGGCGTCCGTGCCCGTCTCGCCGCGCACCTCGCCCAGCCGAGACGTCCACTGCCGTGACACGTACGCGAGGCCGACGAGGACCACGACGAGGCCCACCTTCGCCAGCAGGAGCCGCCCGTACGACGTACCGGTGAGCGCGGTGAAGGTGCCCAGCTGCCGCCAGGACTGGTACAGCCCCGTCACCGCCAGCACCACCACGCTGCCGAACGCGACCTGCGAGAAGCGCCGCACGACGGTGCGCTCGGGGGACGGCCCCCGGTGGAGCACCGTCAGCAGGGAGGCCAGCCCGCCCAGCCACGTGGCGACCGCCAGCAGATGGACGACGTCCACGGGCATCGCGACCTGAGGCTGGAGACCCGTGGAGGCGTGCTCGGCGACGGCCCATGTCGTCGCGAGCCCGACGGCGACGACGCCGCCGCCGAGGGTGAGTCCCAGCGTGACGTCCCGTCCGCGGTCCTGCTCCTCCCGCGCCCCGCGCTGCTCTTCGTGCTGCTCTTCACGCCGCTTCTCGGAGCGTGCCTCGCGCTCGCCCCCGGGCTGTCCCTCGCGCTGCTCCTCGGGGCGTCCTCCGGACGTCCGCTCCTCACTGCCGGACCCGTACGAGCCGAAGAGCACCGAGATGATCACTGCCGCCGTCCCCAGCAGCAGCAGCCTGGCGGCGAGAGAGGCTCCGGGCTTCGAACCGAGCGCGTCCTTCAGCCCGCCCAGATCGAAGACCTCGCTCAACTGGCCTGTGCCCGTATAGGCGTTGCGCAGCAGGAGCATCAGCAGGGTGGCGCCGGTGAGCGTCAGCCACCCCGTCACGACGAGCCGTTGCAGCCGCCGCACCGCGGTCTTCCCGGGCCTGCACACCAGGACGAAGGCGGCCCCGCCGACGAGCAGGATGAAGCCCGCGTACGCGGCGTAGCGGCCCACCTGGTAGAGCGCACCGGCCGGGCCGCCGCCCGTCCCCTGACTCTCGTCCGCGACGTTCGCCGACGTCTGCGACGGGTGTCCGACGGAGAATGTGA
Organism: Streptomyces sp. CNZ301; assembly: GCF_004217425.1. NCBI lineage: Bacteria > Bacillati > Actinomycetota > Actinomycetes > Kitasatosporales > Streptomycetaceae > Streptomyces > Streptomyces sp. CNZ301. The sequence continues at coordinate 4,198,397 of NZ_SHLG01000001.1, read as the reverse complement.
ACGCTCCGGCGACGGGGTGGCTGTCGTCCGAGACGGCCTTCCACGCGACGGTGTAGGTGCCCTTCGGCCCGTCGGGCTTCAGATTGACGGCGCGTGTGTTCGCCTTGCCGGGCACCTCGCGGACCTTGTTGGTGTCGAGGCGCTTGCCGTCCGGTCCCAGCACGCGTATCGAACCGTCCGACATCGAGATGCCCTCGGAGAAGGTCACGGTGACCTGCTCGGGGGCGCTGCTCACCACCCGGCCCTCCGCCGGCGTGCTGCCGGTCTGCACGGCGTGGGCCGCTGCCGGACCGGCGGTGACGACCACGGTGAGCAGCGCGCACAGCGCCGTGCCCAGCAGCGCGAGGAACAGCGCGGCGGGTGTGGCGCGGCGCGCGGCCGCGTGCTGACGCGGGCGGGGACGCCTGGTGGTGAGCGGCACGGGTCAGTCCCTCATTTCTTCGGTACGAAGTTCGTCGCCTCGACCGGCATCGAGACGTCGATGTCGCCGGACTTGCTGAAGTGGAGCGTCACCCGCACCTTCTCGCCCTCCACCGGTTTCCGCTCCGGATTGAGGAACATGATGTGGTTTCCGCCCCGGCTCAGCCGCAGCGTTCCGTCCGCGGGCACCTTCAGCGACTTCACGCGCTGCATCTGCTGACCGGAGGTCTCGTGCAACTGCGCCTCGCCGAAGGCGCCGCTCTTCACGGAGGTCAGCCTGTCGGCGGTGCCGCCGGTGTTCTTCACCGTGAGGAAGCCGCCCGCCATGTCCTTCGTTACCGGCTCCGGCATGTAGGCGCCGCTCACGGACAACTTCGGCCCGGAGTCTCCGGAACCGGAACCGGAAGCCGGGTCCTGGCCTGAGCCGCAGGCGCTGAGCGCGAGCAGTCCCGCCGCTACGGGCAGCACGGCGGCGAGGCGGCAGCGGGAGCTGTGCGTCACGGGTTCTCCCCCTTGATGATCGCGGGGAGTTCCTTCTCCAGGATCTGCGGCGTGGTGTTGCCCTCGGTGTAGAGGACGTGCGCCTTGTCGTCCTTCGGCGAGAAGGCGAGAAGCTGCGCGCCGTGGGTGGAGACCACATCGCCGTTCTTCTTCTTGTAGGAAGGCTCAATGCTGACGCCCACCGTGCGCGCCCCTGCCTGGATGGTGTCGAAGTCGCCCGTCAGACCCGTGAAGGAGGGGTCCTGGCCGCGCAGCCAGCTGCCCAGCTCCTTCGGGGTGTCCCGCTTGGGATCGGAGGTGACGAAGACGACCCGCAGCTTCTTCTTCTGCTCCGCGGTCAGCTTGGACTTGGCCACGGCGATGTTGCTCATCGTCAGCGGGCAGATGTCCGGGCAGTGGGTGTAGCCGAAGTACAGCAGCACCGGCCTGCCCTTGGTCTCCTCGACCAGGTCGTACTTCTCTCCCTTGGTGTCGGTGAGGGTGAGGTCAGGCTTCTCGAAGGGCTTGTCGAGCACGACTCCGCCCTTCTTCTGCGGTGCGCCGGAGGCGACGGCCTTGTCGTTGCCGCCTTCCTCGGCGCTGCCGCCGCATCCCGCCAGGGCGAGGACGCCGGCCGCGGCGAGAGCCACGGCACCGATGGTTGTGGTGTTACGCATAGAGCACTGGCTTTCTGACTTGTCGCTGCTTGGCAGCACTGACGCCGCACGGCCGCGGCCCCTGGGAGCTCGCCGTACGGACCGGTCGACCGGTGAGGCGGGTGCCCGTACCGCGTGGGCACGGGCACCCGCACCGGCCCGGTTGGGCCCGCTCTGGCCGGTCCCCCAGCCCGCGACGCCGCGGGCCGGTTGTCGAAGACCGGCCGGAGAAGCCCTATGAGCTGCGGCGCCGTCCGGCGAGCACGCCGAAGGCGACGCCGGCGACCCCGGCGACGATGCCGACGACGCCGAGCACGCGGGCGGTGGTGTCCGTCCCGCCGCCGGCCGCCGCTTCGTCGTCCGAACCGCTCTGCGCCGAGGCCTTCTCCGAGCTTCCGCCGTCGCCGCCCTTGGCGTCGCCGGCCGCCGCGGACGTCAGCTTCAGCACCGGAGCCGGGCTCTCCGGTTCGGGTGCGCCTTCCTTGGGCTCCTCGATCCAGCGCACGACCTCGTCGTTGTCGTAGGTCTGGAGGGTCTTGAAGACGAGCTGGTCGGCGTCCTCGGGCAGTTCGCCCATGGAGACGGGGAACTGCTGGAACTCGCCCGGCTTCACCTCCCCCCCGGTCCAAGTGATCTTGGTGACGGCCTCCTCGATCTTCTCGCCGTGCACCTCGATCGGCTTGTCCAGCTTGGACTTGGTGACCTTGGCGTCCCAGCCGGGCACCGGCTGCGGCATCGCGGACGCGAGCGGGTGGTCGGTGGGGAGGCTGACTTCGAGCTTCGTCGTCGAGGCGTCGTCGCGCTCGTTGGGGACCTTGAAGTTCACGACGCTGTAGCCGCCCGGCGCGGCGGTCTCCGGGTCGACCGACACGTGCGCGAAGGCGGGCCCCGCGCACAGCAGAACGGTTGTGGCTGCGAGGGTGCCTGCCGCGGTCAGGCGGCGGCGCGTACTGGTCTGCATGGTGGGTGCTCCTGAATGACAGGACGGAACGCGTGACGGACGTATCCGGGCGCACGAGTGGGTGCGCGGCAGGGCCGCACGCCGTCGTTCCGTCCTTGGGCGCCGTGCGTCAGGCCGCGAGTGCGAGGTTCTCCTGCTGCGGACTGCGCGGCGGACCTCGCCTGTTGACCGAGTGCTGAAGCAGAACGGAACAAGCCGTTCCGTGTCGGTGCGCGTCCAGGAGGCCGGTCCCGGCCGGCATCTCCGGGACCGGTCCGCCACGCAGGGCCCGCACGTGCGCGAGCGCGGCACCGAGCGACGCCCGCACGTGGCGGACGGCCGTGCGGTACGTCCGGGCCGAGAGCCGCACGAGTTGCCACAGCGCCGCCTCACCGCGGTGCAGGAACCAGCCGAGTGCGAGGGCGGCGAGGACGTGGCCCAGGAGCATCGGGCCGTCCATCAGACTCATGGCGGCGTGCGCGGCGGTGCGCAGGCACTCCAGAGGGCTGTCGGCCGAGGCGGCGCCGCCGGCCGCCTCGTGCCCGGCGCTGCCTGCGTGCCCCGCCTGCGCCGCGTGACTCCCGAACCGGCCGGAGTCGAGCCCGGCCTCGGAGACGATCTGCCGCGCCCGCGAGACGCTCAAGCGCCCCGCGGACTGCTCGTCGCACAGCAGCCGCGCCGCGAGGCTGCGCAACTCGGCTCCCCGACCGCCCGCGTGAGCCCCGTGCGCCGGCGGCGTCGCGGCGGCAGCAGCCCGGACGGTCCCGGCGACCGGGCGTTCACAGGCGAACAGGGTGTGCAGGGCGACCTGGCCCGCCGCGAGCAGCGCGGCTATCCCCGGAAGGGAGCGCTCCCTCCCCGCCAGCGGCGCCGCGACCGCGAAGACGACGGCGAAGCCGAGGCCCAGGGACCACAGCGGCATGCTGTGCCCGCCCGTCAGCGAGTGACCGGCCGCGGACAACGCCACGCAGACCGCGGTGAAGACCGCGGCCCGCAGGAGTCTGAGATCCGCCCCGGCAGTCATGGCGGCGTCATCATCTCACCGTGCCCGCGCCCCCATCCGCCAGGGGTCGAAACGCCCGGAATCGTGCGCCTTCCGCCCGCGCGCGGGAGCGCGGCGGCTCAGCCGGAGGGCTTCGCGTCCTCCGAACGAACGGCATGCGCAGACACGGGTGCGTACTGCCCGCACAACCGGCAATACGTATGCGCATGGCCGGGGTGGTCTCTTCGGGGGCCGAACCGTCGAGCCTCGGCCTGTGGAGGGTTGAGCATGAGCATGTGGTGGTGTCTCCGATTGAGGCGCGAAGCTGCCAGCGTGCCGCTCGCCCGGCGGCTGCTTCTGGATTCCATGGACAGCGCCGGCGTGGACAGCGAGGTTTCGTTCGAGTTGTCGATCGCGCTCTCCGAGGCGTGTGCCAACGCCGTCGAGCACGGCCGGGGCGAACACTCGGACGCCTACTGCGTGACCGCTTACCTCGACGGCGACCGGTGCCGCATCGAGGTCGCCGACTCCGGCCCCGGTTTCCGTACTTCCGCCCCGTCGCCCAGCGTGCCCCTGGACGCCGAGAACGGCCGCGGGCTGTTTCTGATCGCGTCCCTCGCCGACCACGTACGCGTACGGAACCGCCCCGGCCGCGGGGGAGCCGTCGTCACGTTCGACAAGACCCTCAAGTGGCAGCACGCTGACGGAGGTCCGGGCAGCGGGGCCCGCGCGGCCGGGAGCGGAGGAAGCCCGCTGCTCGCGGCGGGGTGAGACCGACGGCCGGGGGCGGACCGGCGCGCGCGTAGGTCCTGTCGCTTGGATCTTCGTGGATCGGCCCACGGCGTCAGATGCGGTGCATCGCAAGGCGGAGGACCGTCCTCGTACTGGGCGTACTCGGGCGATCCCGACAACGCAGCGAGGTGCCGTAGCTGTCGTCGCGGGCCCGCGGAGATCCAAACGACAGGGCCTCGGGCACGCCCGGGACCGCGACCGTGCCCGGGCGACGTCACCGGCCCCGGTAGCGCAGCAGCAGCATCGCGGCGTCGTCGTGCGGCGGGCCGCCGATGTGATCCGCGAGGTCCAGTCGCACGGCCGTCAACGCCGCGTCCGGATCGGGGTCCTTGAGCAGGTCGCCGCGCTCCTCGAGCGGGTAGAAGCGGTTGGCGCGGTCGCGGCCCTCGCTCACTCCGTCCGTGTAGAAGAGCAACTGGTCGCCGGGGACGAACGGCACGTCGTGGGGTACCGGCGCCGGGCCGTCCTCGAGGTCCAGACCGAGCGGCAGGGCACGTTCCGGAGGGTCGGCGTAGTCCACGGAGCCGTCGGCCCGGATGATCAACGGCGCGGGGTGGCCGAAGTTGAGGAGGGTGGCACCGTCCCTCTCCCGCACCTCGGCCAGCACCGCCGTCACGAACTTCTCGCCGAGCAGGTGCCTGGCGAGCGCCCGCTCCAGGCGCTTGCCGACCGCCATCAGATCCGGTTCGTCGAACGCGGCCTCGCGGAAGGCGCCCACCACGACCGCCGCGGTCTCCACGGCCTCCAGGCCCTTGCCCTGTACGTCGCCCACGATGATCCGCACGCCCGTCGGCGACGTCACCATCTCGTACAGGTCACCGCCGATACGGGCGTCGGCCATCGCCGATGTGTAGGAGACGGCGGCGCGCAGCTGACCGGCGTTGCGCGGCACGGGGCGCAGCAGTACGCGCTGCGCGGCCTCCGCGATGGAGCGCACGCTGGCCAGTTCGGCCTCGCGCCGCTTGCGCATCGACGTCGCGGCGACACCGGCGACGGCGACCCCCGTGACGGCGATGAGGGTCGTGTAGCCGCGACGGTTGTCCACCTGGGAGTTGTAGATGCTCAGCATCAGCGTCAGGGCCAGCGCGACCGCGCCGATCACCACACTGCGGCGCACGTTCCCGATGAGCCCCGCGAACGCCGGCCCCAGCGCCATCATCGGCAGGAAGCCGACCGCGGGGCCGGAGGTGAAGTCGATGACGGCGACGATCCCCATGGCGACGTAGGGGAGCGCAGCCAGCAGCCGGGGCCGGAACTGAAGCGTGACCACCGTGAGCTCTCCTCCCCCGTCGAGACGGATGCCCGACACGTGCAACATTAGGCATCTGACCCCGATTCCGGACCTCTATGTGACGAACCGGGTACGGAAACGGTTGTGCCGGCCGCCCGCCGGGCCTCCGGCGCCGCTGCGCGGCGGTCGGCGGCCCCGGCCCGGCGAGGGTCAGCTCTTGAGGCGCGACATCCAGGACTCCACGTCCGAGCTGCTGCGCGGCAGTCCGTCCGAGAGGTTCCGGCTGCCGTCCGCGGTGACGAGGATGTCGTCCTCGATGCGTACACCGATTCCGCGGTATTCCTCCGGAACTGTCAAGTCATCTGGCTGGAAGTACAGGCCGGGCTCCACAGTCAGGCACATGCCCGGCTCCAGCGTGCCCTCGGCGTAGCTCTCGCGGCGGGCGGTGGCGCAGTCGTGCACGTCCATGCCGAGCATGTGACCGGTGCCGTGCAGCGTCCAGCGGCGCTGGAGCCCCAGCTCCAGAACGCGCTCCACGGGACCCTCGAGCAGGCCCCATTCCACGAGCTTCGTGGCGAGGACGCGCTGCGCGGCCAGGTGGAAGTCGAGGTACTTCGCGCCGGGCTTGACGGCCGCGATGCCCGCTTCCTGGGCCTCGTGGACCGCGTCGTAGATCTTCCGCTGGAGCGGAGTGAAGCTCCCGCCGATCGGCAGGGTCCGTGTGACGTCGGCGGTGTAGAGGGTGTCCGTCTCGACCCCCGCGTCCAGCAGCAGCAGTTCGCCGGAGCGGACGGAGCCGTCGTTGCGCACCCAGTGCAGCGTGGTGGCGTGCGGGCCGGCGGCGCAGATCGAGCCGTAGCCGACGTCGTTGCCCTCGACGCGGGCGCGGAGGAAGAACGTGCCCTCGATGTAGCGCTCGGACGTCGCCTCCGCCTTGTCCAGCGCCTTCACGACGTCCTCGAAGCCGCGCACGGTCGACGCGCAGGCCTTCTCCATCTCCCCGATCTCGAACTCGTCCTTCACCAGGCGCATTTCGGAGAGGAAGATCTGGAGCTCGTTGTCGCGCTCGGCGGTGACCTTGTCGGTGAGCGCCTGCTCCACCGCCGCGTCGTAGCTGCGCACCACCCGCACGGGGCCCGTGGCCGTGCGCAGCTCGGCCGTCAGTTCGCGCACGTCCGCGCACTGGATCCCGTACAACTGCTGGGCCTCGCTGAGGCTGTGCCGCCGGCCCACCCACAGCTCGCCCTGGCCGTCGAGCCAGAACTCGCCGTTCTCGCGGTCCGAACGTGGAAGCAGGTAGAGCGTCGACTGGTGTCCGCTCCCCGCGGGGTCGGGCTCCATGACGAGTACGCCGTCCTCCGTCTGGTCCCCGGTGAGGTATGCGTACTCGACGGACGCACGGAAGCGGTACTCGGTGTCGTTGGAGCGGGTCTTGAGGTTGCCCGCGGGGATCACCAGTCGTTCACCGGGGAAGCGGGCGGAGAGGCGGGCACGCCGGTCCGCCGTGTGCCCGGCCTGCGGGACGGGTTCGAGCCCGCGCAGCTCGGTGTCGGCCCAGCCGCTCTTCATGTTCTCGGCGAGCTCGTCGGATACGGCCGGGTAGAGGCCGTTCTTCCGCTGCTTGATCGGCTGCTCGTCGGCGGATTCCGCCACGTCTGCCTCCTGATTCCGGTGTTTCGACCGCTTTCCATCGTATGGGGGCCCGGGGGTGCGCGGAAGCTGGTCAGGGGGGCCCGAGGGCGTGGCCGGGGGAGGCGCCCGGCGCCCTGTGCGGGCCGGTTGTGGGTCCGCGTGGGCGTTGTCTCAGAAGCGTGCGGCGAGCAGGACGACGTCCTCGGCCCCGCCGCCGGGCCCGCCCGGCTGTGCGGTGCCGCCGGAGTCCGGTGTCCCGCCGGCCGGCAGGGCCGTGCGCAGGACGTGGTCGACGAGTGCCTCGGGGTCGGAGCGTGCGGCGGGAGGCGCGCACGCTGCGGCGGAGTGCAGCCGCGCGAACGCCCGGTCCATCTCCTCGCCGGTGCGGTGCAGCAGCCCGTCGCTGTACAGCAGCAGCGTTTCTCCTTCGTACAGCGACAGCTCGACGCTCGGTGCCTCCCAGCAGGCCAGCATGCCCAGCGGCGCGGAGAGCGTCGTCTCGACGTATTCGGTGCGGTGCTGCCCGACGATCAGCGGCGGGCAGTGGCCGGCGCCGGCGAGCAGGATCCGGCGCACCGACGGTTCGGCGTAGGCGAAGAGCGCCGTGGCGGACCGGGCGGGTTCCGTCAGGCGCAGGAGCAGCTCCAGGTCGGAGAGGACGGCGACCGGGTCCTCTCCCTCCATCACCGCGTACGCACGGAGCGAGGCGCGCAGCCGCCCCATCGCCGCGACCGTGCCGGGGCCGCTGCCCGTGACGCCGCCGACCGAGAGCCCGAGGGCCCCTTCGGGAAGCGGCAGCGCGTCGTACCAGTCGCCTCCGCCGCCCGGCCCGGTCAAGTGCCGGACGGCCATCGCGACGCCGGGAACCCGCGGGAGCCTGCTGGGCAGCAGCCCTTCCCGCAGGGCGGTCAGTTCCGCGCGCGTACGGGCGAGTTCGAGGTGCCGGGCGATCTGCTCGCTGGCGCAGCGGAGGTAGAGGCCGAGCAGATGGCGCTGGCGCGCGGTCGGTTCGGCGGGCTCGTCGTACAGCCAGACGGCGGCGCCGATGCGCGGGGCGTCGGAGGTGGCGATGCGGGTCGCGTAGCTGGCGGCGTAGCCGAGGCGGGCGGCGACCTCGCGGTGACGGGGGTCGAGGGTGTCGTCGGTGGCGATGTCGGGGTGGGTGATCTCGGGGTAGCCCCTGTTCCCCTCGCGGTCGGGGACGGGGTCGCCGTCGTCGTCGGTGGGGGCGCCCGCGTCGCGTGCGCGGATGCCGTCGGCCGGTTCCGGGAGGGACGGGAGGCCGTCGAGGATCCGCGCGTAGGAGGACGAGCTGCGCGGCACGGTCTCCAGCTCTCCGATGTCGGCGCGGCCGAGCCCGAGGCCGATGGTGCGTTCGGGGCTTTCGCTGTCGACGGAATCGAGTGCGACGAGCCCTCGCTGGGCCCCGACGAGGGTTGCTCCGGCGCGGAGAGTCTCGCGCAGTGCGTCGTCGAGTGTGGGGGTGCCGGAGAGCCGTTCCGCGAGTTCCTGAAGAGTCGTCAGATCAGTGACCCAGCTGGCCAAGCGGTCGTGGACGGCGGCGAGCTGCTCCGACGACGCGTCCGATGCGGGGGGCGCAGTTTGCTGTGGCGGGGAGATCACGGGTTTGAATCCGGCCACTTTCGACCGCTGCGGGGCGCTCATGGGTGCGTTCTCCCGCAGTGGTTCCTCTCTCTGCTTTGCATCGCAAACCCCCATGTCACGCTGCTCCGCTGGCAATGCACAAGATGTACACGTAGCGATAACAGGATGTCCAGCATCGTCCTTGCACTACGAATGGTGTCCGCTTGCCGTTGTTGACTTAAGGGGGGCGGGCCGCGGTTGCACGAGGTTGGCGTAAAATCGCCTGTGAGAGACGGCATTTGCTGTCGACTGGAGCAGCCCCGCACATCTGCTCGCTTCCACGACCCCGAGGAAGCGCAGGCCGGAGCATCGGCACAGCTGTCGCGGGTACGGAACCCGGTGAGGGAGCAGCACGTCTTACGAGGCAGTTGGCCTCCCCCTTTCCGGTCGGCGACACGCACAGCCAGCACGGCCAGCACAGGCGCAATACCAAGCGTTATCCAGGGCACCAGCACAGGTGGCGGCAGGGCGCGCGAGCTCGGACGTCGCATCGCCCACCGCCGTGTTTCACGCTCGGACTACGGCATGACCGCGGTTTTCCTACGCGCAGTGAGTAGTGAGTGACGTGTTGTGATGGGCTGAACGATCTCTGTCGGGACGATCTGTTGGCGTTCACGGAAAGGAACGAGCGCATATGCGCGAGATCCTCGGAAGGCGACGCATGAACCGGTCTTCGCTGCGCAATGCGGCGCTGCACTGTGCCACTCACTGGCAGTGGCCCGTACTGCCCGGAGCGACCCTTACCCCTCCCTCCTCCGCTTCGTCCTCCTCGTCCGGCAGTGCGCACCACTCCAAACGTCCGCTCACCACGGTCTGCTCGTGCCCCGACGCCGACTGTGTCGTACCCGGTGCGCACCCCTTCGACCCCGTGCTCCTCGCCGCGACCACGGACCCGCGGATGATCCACTGGTGGTGGACCAACAGGCCCGCGGCACCGCTGATTCTGGCCACCGGCGGCCGCGCGCCCTCCGCGCTGAGCCTGCCGGCGATCGCGGGCGCCCGCGCGCTCGCCGAGCTCGACCGGCGCGGGCAGCGGCTCGGACCGGTCGTGGCGACGCCCACGCGCTTCACGCTTCTCGTCGCGCCGTACGGCCTGGAGGAACTGGGCGAGCGGCTCTACGCCCATGACTGGGTGCCGAGTTCGCTCCGGTTCCACGGCGAGGGCGGCTACATCGCGCTGCCGCCGTCCCACACGGGCGCGGGCCGGGTGCGGTGGGAGCGGGAGCCCGTGGCGGCGGAGGGCAAGGACGGCCGGGACGGCGCAGTCCGCAAGGCGGCCCGGCGGGGCACCTTCCGCGGCTCGCGGGCCGCGCGGCGCGGCGGCCTCACGACCGCCGTTCCGTTTCTGCCCCGCATGGAGGGCGTGCTCGACGTCCTCGTCGAGGCGAGCGCCACGGCACCCGATTCCGGGACGAGCCTTACGTATTGAGGCCGGCGCCGGCCGCCCCGCTCCCCGGAGCGCGGTGCGGCCGGCCGGTCCGCTTCACTCGTACGGGTACGAACTGGCAGACGCCGTACGGGGAATGGACGGTCACGCGGGGGAGCGGGTCGCTTCCGCCCGATATGTTCGCCTCACCGTCTCCGGTGCTCCCTGCCCACTCCGGCCGGCACCGGTCCCTCCTCTCCCGCCAGTGAGCCTTCCCCCATGCTTCAGCAGCAGCTGCGGTGCCGTACGCCTGCGTCGCACCTCTCCCTGATCGCACTCGCCTGCGCGGTCGTGCTCGCCGGCGTACTGCCCGTCGCGGTGGCCACCGCCGGGCCCGCCGTCGGCCCGGACGAGGCGGGCCCGGCGGCAGCAGAGCACACCCAGGCGGCGTCCCCGCCGCGCGGGCCCCTGCTGGGGGGCCGTAGGGGGCACCACGTCCGTGCTGTCGGACCAGGTCGGGTTGAGGCCGCTTCCGGGGAGTCCACGAGCCGGGCGTCCGCGTCGTGCGGTCCCGAACTCAGCACTCCGGAAAGGCTGTCGGCGCAGACCTGCGTCCTGTCGGAGGGCGGCCGTACGTGGGCGCGGACGTACTACCGCAACTCCACCGGCTCGCCGCTGAGTGCCGCTCTCACGCTCACGCGCCCCGACGGGAGCGCACTGAGTGCCCGCTGTGCCATGCCGGCCGGAGGGAGGCCCGGAGTGTGCGAGACGCCTCGGGAACGGAGCCGCGCGGGCGGCCGTCCGTACGCCGCGACCGGCGAGGCGGGCTCCGCCGACGGGGACCGGCTGCTGCTGCGTTCGGCGAGCAACCCCGTTGCAGGCTGAGCGAGTTGGGGAGGCGGGAGCACCGGCGCCGGAAGCGCACATGCAAGAACCCGGTCGCTGGCGACGGGGGATGCACCAGCGACCGGGCTCCTAGAAAGGTAACAAGAGATCCGGCGTTAGCAAATTCGATCGCGCAGATCCGGACGTCGATTTACCTGCCGGTATGCGCATTCATAAGTCAGTTGTGACGCGTGTCACGTCACACTTTCTCCCTGACCTCATTGCGGAACGGTCGCCTCCGTCAACTCAGAGTGATCTGCCGGTTCATGAGACCACTGCGGGCGCGCCGCTCGTCCGCGGTCAGCGCCGCGTCGCTGGAGAGCGCCTCCGTCAGCCGCTCGCTGAACCCGGCCGCCGGCTTCTCGCAGTCCTCCGAGGTCATGCTGCCCGGCAGGTCCCACACGGGCACCATCAGACCGTGCGCGCGGAAGGAGCCGACGAGACGCGTGTCCTCACCCAGCGAGGAGGCACCCGCCGCGTGCAGACGTGCCAGTGCGTCGAGCAGTTTCTCCTCCGGGTGCGTCATCACCCAGCGCAGATGATTCTTCTCCGGCGTCTCGCACCAGTACGCGCCCTGCGCCACCGACAGCCGGGCCGTCGGGATCGCGGCCGAATTGGCACGCTCCAGGGAGGCGGCGACCTCGCCCGCCGCGCTGTCCGAGCCGTCCCCCAGCCAGAACTCGAAGCCGCTGTGCACCTCCGGTGCGAAGGGGGCCTCGGGATCGAGCAGATCCTGAAGCCGCGGCCCGTCCGGGGCGGCCCGTCCCGCATCGACGGGCGAGCCCGGCTCGGCCTCGAAGGCCCGGGTGAGAGTGTCCGCCAGGTCGCGGCTGATGTCGCCGGAAGAGGTGTCGTTCTGCAGACCCAGCAGCACCTCGCCGTTGTCCCGGCGGAGCGCGGGCCACGCCATCGGCAGCACCGTCGCCAGCGTCACGGCCGGAACCCCTTCAGGCAGGCCGCCCTTGAGCGTGAGCTGCGCCGTGGCCGCGGGCACGAGCTCGCGCAGCGCGACCCAGTCGGCCTCGCCGGCCAGCCCTTCGAAGGGACGCTGCACCAGCTCCGTGGCGGCGTGCGAGGCGGCGCGCCCGTGGCACGCCTTGTAGCGGCGCCCTGAACCGCAGGGGCAGGGCTCGCGCGCACCGACGACGGGCACGTCCCCGTCGACGAGTTGCGGTGCTGTCGCCTTGGACTGGGGGCGGCGCTTCTTGGCCATGGCGTGCGGTTCTCCAGGTCTGCGGTGGTCGGGTGGGGCCGCCTCGGGCCCGGTGGGGACCTTTCGGCGCCGGTGTCCTTGCTGCTCGGTCTGCTCGGTTCTCGGTGCTCGGTCTGCGGGTCGGTTCGTCTGCTCGGTCTGCTCGGTCTGTGCTTTCGGCGCTCTCGCTCCGCACGCGGCTCGCTGCGGCTCGCGTCGGGTCCGCATCCGGTCCGTGCCCGGGCCGCGGGGCCGTGGCGGGCGACCGGTGCCCGCACGCGCGGGAGACGTGCGCCAACTTTCGCCGCGAGCCTAGCCGGTGGGCTCCGGTGCGTAAGGCGTTCCGCGTGTCGGTGCTGTGTGCGCCGCCGTCGGGACACGAGGCCGCACCGGGACCGCCTGGACCGGCCGGACGGCCGGGATCGACCGGACGGCCGGGATCGCTACGGAGGGGTCGCACGTCGCACCCGGTGCGCCTCGTCGCGGTCAGCGCACCTCGTCGGCCGCCGCCATGTCGAACGCCAGGCTCTCCTCCAGCAGGCCCCGGCCGACGCCGGAACCCGCCGGCAGCACCACCCACACGGTGACCCCGCTCGACGGTTCGGTCTCCGACTGCCGCATTCCGCCCGCGAATTCGTGCCGCTCCTCCCGCACACCCCAATCACGTGCGAGAGCGCCGATGATGGCGAGACCGCGGCCGCCCCGGGCACTGACCGAAGGAGTCGCGGGAAGAGGCCGGGTGGGACCACCGCCGTCGGTGACGGAAATCGTCAACTCGCCGTCGCCGCCGTGGTTCCAGCTCGCCCGTACGGAATCGTCGTGACTCAGCGGCCTCGCGTGCCGGCACGAGTTGCTGAGCAGTTCTGAGAGGACAAGGACCGCATCGTCGACGACCGACTCCGCCGCCCCGCTCGCAAGCAGATCGGCGCGCATCCTGCGCCGAGCGGCTCCCACTCCGGCGGGACCGTGAGGCACGGCCATCGTCGACGAAGCAGGCACGTTCTGTGCCATAACGAACGCCACCCCCGAGACCTCCTTTGCCCCACGCCAATTCGATGGATGCCCACCGAACGTCTGGCGGAAACCGGCCACGCAAGGCTGCTTGACGCATTTCGCGGGATCGAATACAGGCGGAATGCACCGGTGCGCCGCAGGTAAGAGGCATGGAATGAGGGCGAATTGAGTCCGGCCGGGCACCCGCCGCCGAGTGCGGTGTGTGTCGCACATAACACGAAGACGACAATTCGGTGCCTCAGCGCAGTTGGGAGAGCACTTCCTGTGGCCGGTTCGTGATCACGGCGTCCACCCCGAGGCGCACGCACAGCTCGACGTCCTCGGGCTCGTTCACCGTCCACACGTGCACCTCGTTGCCCTGCCGGTGGGCACGCTCGACGTACTCGGGGCGCGCTCGCAGGATGCGCAGGCTCGGCCCGGCGATCCCCACGCCGGGCGGCAGCCGTCCGTCACGGTGCCGCGGCAGCAGCAACTGCATGAGGTAGACGGTCGGGATGTGCGGTGCGGTGGCCCTTATGCGATGCAGCGAGCGCGCCGAGAAGCTCATGACGCGCACGGACGGGACGACGTCCCGGTACTTTTCCAGCAGCTGCAGCAGGCGGGTCTCCACATGTCCGGCCCAACGCGAGGGATGTTTGGTCTCGACGGCGAGACCGACGGGCTGCGGCGCCTCGGCCACGAGCTGGAGCAGACGCTCAAGAGTCAGCACCGAGGTACGGTCACCGGTCTCCTGGTCCGGAGACTCGTACGGGTCCTCGTCCGGACCTTCCTTCTTCCACGAGCCGAAGTCGAGGGCGGCCAGATCGGCGAGCTCGAGAGCGGAGACCGCGCCCTTTCCGTTGGAGGTGCGGTTGATCCTGCGGTCGTGGACGCACACGAGATGACCGTCGGCCGTGAGCCGCACATCGCACTCCAGGGCGTCCGCGCCGGCCTCGATCGCCTTGCGGTAGGCGGCAAGCGTGTGCTCGGGAGCCGCCTCGGACGCACCACGGTGCGCGATGACGGCGACCGGGCGCGAGGGGGAGAGTCGAGACCCGGGGCTGCTGTCATTGCTCACCGGGTTATCGTGCCACCCGGGCAGAGGCGGCCGCGGGGGGCTCTGGCCAAGGGTGTGCCCGTAATGTCTGCATGTAAGGGACGGCTTCCCCGGCCCGGGCGGCGTCTTACGCCCGTCTGACGCACCATGGGAAAGCCTGTGGACACGGAAGCCGGGATGCGGACAGTCCCGGCTTGCGACGGCGTGTAGCTGATGAGGAGATACCTGTGAGCACCGAGAACGAGGGCGCTGCCGCCACGTCGGCGGCGGGGCCTGAACCCACGCCCCCCACGGTGCAGGACAGAGACGCGCACCGAGCTGCTGCCGGCGCCACCGAGCCCGAAGCCGCCGACCGTCAGGGGCAGAGCATGAGCAAATCCGAGTCCACTCCGCCTGCACCGTCCGCACCCGCCGGACCCCCGACGCCTCCCGCCTCCCCCGCGCCCTCCGGGCAGCCGACGCAGCCGCTGGCCGGCTTCGGCGACGCGGGCACACCGGGCGGCGGCCACGGTCAGGGCGCCCAGCCCCCCGGCGGCCCCTGGGGCAGCGGCGTTTCCGGCCATTCCCCGTACGGCGGTGCCGGGGCGGGCGACTCCGGCCCGGGCGGCCCGGGCGCCGGCGGACCGCAGTACCCCTGGGGCGCCCCGCCGGCGCCGCCGGGGCCGCCTCCGGGCGGCAAGCGCGTCTCGACCGGGCTCGTCACAGCGATCCTCGTCGGTGCTCTCGTCGCAGGCGGCATCGGCGGCGGCATCGGCCAGTGGGTTGCGAACGAGCAGGACGGCTCGTCCACGACGATCAGCTCCGGCTCGGACTCCAGTGCACTCAACCGCTCCCCCAAGTCCGTCGCGGGTATAGCCGGCAAAACCCTCCCCAGCGTCGTGACGATCGAGACCAAGGGCGGCGGCGAGGAAGGCACCGGCACCGGCTTCGTCTTCGACAAGCAGGGCCACATCCTCACCAACAACCACGTCGTGGCCTCCTCCGCCGACGGGGGCGGCCTCTCGGCGACGTTCTCCGACGGCAAGAAGTACGAGGCCGAGGTCGTCGGCAAGGCACAGGGATACGACGTCGCGGTCATCAAGCTGAAGAACGCCGACGACCGCAAGCTCTCACCGCTGCCGCTCGGCAAGTCCAACGAGGTGAAGGTCGGCGACGCCACCATCGCCATCGGTGCGCCCTTCGGCCTCTCCGGGACCGTGACCACGGGCATCGTGAGCGCCAAGAACCGCCCGGTGGCCTCCAGCGACGGCCAGGGCAGCAACGCCTCCTACATGAACGCGCTGCAGACCGACGCCTCCATCAACCCCGGCAACTCCGGCGGCCCCCTGCTGAACGCTCAGGGCGCGGTCATCGGCGTCAACTCCGCCATCCAGTCGGCCGGCGGCGGCGACGGCGGACTCGGCCAGGGCCAGTCCGGCAGCATCGGCCTGGGCTTCGCCATCCCGGTCAACCAGGCCAAGCGGGTCGCCCAGCAGCTGATCAAGACCGGCACGCCCGTCTACCCGGTCATCGGCGCCACGGTCACCATGGACCAGAAGGGCGGCGGCGCGGTCATCTCCGACCGCGGCGAGAACGGCCAGAGCGCGGTCACCAAGGGCGGCCCCGCCGACAAGGCCGGCCTGAAGCCCGGCGACGTCATCACCAAACTCGACGACACGACGATCGACAGCGGACCCACCCTGATCGGCACGATCTGGACGCACACCCCGGGCGAGAAGGTCGAGATCACCTACAAGCGGGACGGAAAGGAGTCCACGACCGAGGTGACCCTCGGCTCCCGCAAGGGCGATCAGTAACGGCCCCGGCCATTCGCTAGGCTGACCCCCGCGCCGACCCATGACGGGCGGCGCGGGGAGGTGTGCCCGAGCGGCCGAAGGGAACGGTCTTGAAAACCGTCGAGGCAGCGATGTCTCCGTGGGTTCAAATCCCACCGCCTCCGCTCGCTGAGCAGTGAAAGCGGCCCCCGACCAGGGAAGTTGGTCGGGGGCCGTCGTCGTGGGGTGCTGCCCGTCGGTGACCGTGAGTCCCCGCTGTTTCCCGCTGGATGGGGCACGCGAGGGGCACGGGCGTCGTTCCCGAGACCACATGAGAGTAACCGCTTGTACTCGAACAGTGGTCGCTACCGGGTACGATGATGCGCGATCACCCGGTCAACTTCCGTGCCGTGGAAGGGGGTGAGGCATGGCACGCGGCAAACACAGAAAAAAAGAGAAGGTCCGGGCTGGGCTAGCTATGTACTGATTGCGCTCAGTACGGCCCACCTTGGCGTATCCATCTGGCAAGGGCCCAGCTAGTCACCAGACCGGACTCAATCCTGCGATCGGCGGGGTCGTGGGCTGCAATCCCACGATTCCGCCTCTGGGATATCCCAGGATGTGTTTCCTCAACCATACACTTGCCTAGGCCAGTCGCAAGCGGCGTGTGCAAACCTCGTGTCACGTGGGGCGTCGCAGGTGAAGTCGAGGTCGGCGGAGCGGCTTTGGGGTGGAGCTGGCTTGGGGCGAGAGATCATGGCCCTTACGCTTCCGCGAATCGGGCTGGCTCCTCGCCTGCCCGCAATAGCCCGATCTGGGCCATGATCGTAGAGGCTCGCCTCAGTGGGGCGTGTCCAACGAACGGTTGATCTGTGGTTGTTGGTTGGTCAGCGGCGGGCTGCGGAGAGCCGGCCTTCGAAGGCGATTTCGAAAGCGTTCAGCGGCGCTTTCCAGCGCATGGTCCAGCGGCGGCGGCCCTTGCCGGTGGGGTCCTGAGACATCAGTGCCATGTAGACGCACTTCAGCGCGGCCTGCTCGTTGGGGAAGTGCCCACGAGCCCTCACCGCCTTGCGGATGCGGGCGTTGACGGACTCGATCGCGTTGGTCGAGCAGATGACCTTGCGGATCTCCACGTCGAAGGCGAGGAAGGGCACGAACTCGGCCCAGGAGTGCTTCCACAACCGGATGATCGCCGGGTACTTCCTCCCCCAGGTTTCGGAGAACTCGCCGAACCGTGCGGTGGCGGCCTCCTCGCTCGGTGCGGTGTAGACGGGCCTGAGCGTCTTGGAGATCTTGTCCCAGTCCGCGCGGGAGGCGTAGCGGAAGCTGTTGCGCAGGAGGTGGATGATGCAGGTCTGTACGATCGTGGCCGGCCAGACGGTCTCCACCGCGTCCGGCAGTCCCTTCAGTCCGTCGCAGACGAGCATCAGGATGTCCTCGACGCCGCGGTTTTTGATCTCGGTGAAGACCTGCAGCCAGTATTTGGCGCCTTCGCCGCCGTCGCCGGCCCAGATGCCGAGGATGTCGCGGTGCCCGTCGACGGTGACGCCCATGGCGAGGTAGATGGGGCGGTTGGCGACCTGGCCTTCGCGGATCTTCACGTGGATGGCGTCCACGAAGACCACCGGGTAGACCGGGTCCAAGGGCCGGTTCTGCCACTCTGACATGCCGTCGATCACCGAGTCGGTGATGGTGGAGATCGTCTGCCGGGACACACTGGCGCCGTAGACCTCGGCCAGGTGGGCCGATATCTCCCCGTGGGTCAGGCCCTTCGCGGACAGCGACAGCACCATCTCATCCACCCCGGACAGGCGACGCTGCCGCTTGCGCACGATGCCCGGCTCGAAACTGCCGTCGGTATCGCGGGGCACACTGATCTCCACGGGACCGACGTCAGTGGTGACCGTCTTCGCCCGGCGCCCGTTGCGGGAGTTGCCTCCGTTCTTCCCGGCCGCATCGTGCTTCTCATAGCCGAGATGGTCGGTCATCTCACCCTCGAGCGAGGACTCCAGCACCCGCTTGGTCAGCTGCTGCAACAGCCCGCCCTCACCGGTCAGCTGCAGCCCCTCAGCACGAGCCCGGTCGACCAGCATCCCGACCAGCTGTTCATCCACCACCCCAGCACCCGCTCCGGCCGCCGGCTCCGACGGCTTGGCGGGCTCCTCGGCGGCCTCGGCCCCGTTCTTCACAACATCAGTCATCCGGTGTCACTCCATGATCGGCAGTTCCACCGTTCGTTGTACACACCCGTTCCTGCCGGACCGTGGCCGGAGGAACCCGGCCCCGTCGACCAGACCAGCGGTGCGGTGGAGGTGGACCGCACCGTCAACCCGGTCGGCTACGTCGGCCTGGGCGGCGACAAGGTCAACATCGGCTGGGCATTCACCGGCCAGCGGGTCACACTGCGGCTGGACGGCACCCTCATGCAGGTCCTCAACAACGAACGAATCCTGCTGGCGTCTCTGCCCTGCCCGCTGCCGGCCACCCGATGCGCACGCCTGAGAGGCGCCCGCCCCGGCGGCCCGCCGCCGGTCATCCCGCCACCGGCACCGCAGATCGCCGAGCGCACCGTCAGCAGCGCAGGCGGGTTCGTCATCGCCGGACAACGCATCCAAGCGGGCAAGGCCTTCGCCCGCCGAATCGTCACCGCCCACCTGGACGAGGACGTCATCCGCGTCTTCCACGGCGAAGACCTCATCACCACCGTCCCCCGCGTCACCACCAAGGAGGTGGTCGTCACCAACTCCGGAGAACACACACGACGCAAGATCGTCTAGGACAGACGTCAAGCATCACCTGACGCCGAACCGTCAACCATCACCTGAGACTCGACAGCTCCGGTCCTGTGTCTAGTCCCAGGTGATGCGCGACGTTCTGATCCCGGGTGATGCTTGACGGTGGGCCTAGACAACATCACTGCCTTGGTAGGGCTTGTCCGCTTTGATGTGGCGGACGGGGAGGTCGGTGGTGCGCCGGATCACGCGGGCCTGGCCGTCCAGCTCAACAGTGATCGTGGACTCCGACACATGGACGGTCACGGTCTGCCCTGCATACGTCCGTCCCAGGGAGACCACCTGACGGCAGACCATGATCGTGCCCTGGCTGCTGATCCGCCGCTGTACACGCACCGGCTCCACTCGCGGCCGGGGCGGCGGACCGGCCGGACGAAGCCCCCGCAGCCGCTGGACCTCCCCGGGACTGAGCGGGTTGGGCCGCACCCGCAGCAGCTCCCGCGAGGACGGATCGAAGAACGACAACGTCTCCCCCTCGATCCGCACGCTCAGCTGCCGACCACCCAGAATCTCCGCCGCCAGCACCTGATGCCCGCCCAGGCTCACCACTCCGCTGTTGTTGACCAACCGGTCCACCTCGAAAGCCACCGCATCCTCAGCCGGAAGCGGTGCCGGCCCCGCAGCACGCCCGCCCCGGGCCGCCAGCTGTCCCAGATCGGCCACCGACAAGTGCGAACGCACCGTCTTGATCCGCGCCCCGGCGATCAGTAGATGGATCACCTGGGTGTCGGCCCAGAACGTCACCGTCAGCCCCGACCGGGCCGGCCCCAGCCAGAACTGCTTGCCCGCCACCTGCAGATTCCCGCTCGCAGGCACCACCCGCTCGAACTCCACGGGACCACCGTGCTCCCACGGCGCCGTCTCCGGGGGATCGGCCGGCGCCGACACCACCACCTCCACCGGATCCGGGATCACAGGAGCAGACTGCTGCTGCGGCGCCAGTGCAAGCGCGCCCGGCACCCGCACTCCCAGGACACCCCGCTCCTGCTCGGGAACCGAAGCGAACCGGTCTGCCGGAGACTGCATCTCCAACGCCTGATGCGGCCGGAGAGTGTTGTACTCCTCCACCCACGCATCCAGCGCCATCTGAGCTGACTCGATGCTCTCGAACACGCCACAGTCATCGAGGAGTTCACGCCGCAGCGTCTGATGGAACCGCTCCACCTTGCCCGTTGTGGTCGGGGACGCCGGCTGCGTGAGCCGGTGCGCAATCCCGTTCTCCCGGCAGATCCGGTCGAAGAGCACCTCACCGCCCTGCCCGAATCGGTCGGTGAACTGCTTGCCGTTGTCCGTCAGCACCTCCTCGGGCACTCCGAACCTCTGCAATGCCCGAGCGAAGGCCGCGCAGACCGCCCGTCCTGTCGCCCGCCCGACCACGCACGCGATCACGCAGTACCGGGAGTGATCATCTACACCGGTCACGACCTTCGCCTCGGACAACTCGCCCGTGAGCGGGTCGACCAGCATCACCCCGCCGACGATGTCCATCTGCCACAACTGCATCGGACGATCCCGCTGCCAGCGCTTGTAATCCGACCGCTTCCGTCGCCGAGCCCCCGGCTCCACCAGCCCATGCCGCAGCAAGATCCGATACACCGTCATCCGCGACGGCGCCGGGCTCACCGCTTCGGCCCGCTCCAGCACATGAGCGATCCGCACCGGGCCCCACCGAGGATGCTTGCGCCGCAGCTCACACACCGCCGCCTCCACCTCCGCGGAAGCCTGATGCGGACACGAAACCGGCTTGCGCGAGCGGTCCACCAAACCCGCCAACCCCGCGGCCGCATAACGCGACTTCCAGCCGCTGACCGTCTGCCGCGACACCCCCAGCCCAGCGGCAACCTCCGTCACCGTCGCGCCCGCCAGCACGGCCAGGACAGCCCGGTATCTCTGCTCGACGACCGACAACTCCACCAGCGCCAATCCCAGCCTCCCCACACGCGCCGCAACGACGCGCACAGAAAGACCGATCACGGCCACTGTCAACCATCAGCTGGGACCGAAGCGTCAAGCATCTACCGGGACAGGACAACAGCTCCGGTCCTGGTGCTGTGACAACTTTCCCTACTGGATCAAGGCGGCCCGCCGAAGGCGGGCCGCGCGGCGCGGCGGCGGTGCCGCCGCTTGCTCCTGTCTACCGCCCCACTTCGCGGCACCCCCGCCGCTCGCGCCGCGAAGCCCATACCAGCAACCAGCCAGCACCGCACCGAAGTTGAACGCCCCGGACCGTCACTGAGTGCTCGTCACGGCGGCAGCACACATCGCGGCCAGGCCGCGAACCACCCGCCGACACGGCACCGGGCGACCAGATGGCTGGGGCCGGCCTACGAGGCTTGAGCCACCTCCCCGGACCGGGACCCGCGTCGGGCAAGCCCAGGGGGCCAATCGGGCCAAAACGCGGGCAGGCAGCAGCCAGCCCGATTCGCGAGCGCAGCGTACGGCCCCCTGGCCATGCCCGACCCCAGCCCGGGCAGGACACCGGCCCAACCCTCTCCGGCCGGCCGAGTGTCCACGCTCGGAGGAAACTGCCCTGCGATACGCAGCATTGCGCCCCCGGCCGTGAGTTGGCGGATTCTAGGAGTCGTTGCAACACAAGTTGATCAACTGGCTGTTGCCAGGAGCTTAGCGAGGCGCTCGGCTGGGGTTTCCCAGCCGAGTGTTTTGCGTGGGCGGCCGTTGAGTTCGGTGGCCACGGCGTCCAGGTGCTCGCGCGGGTGACGGGAGAGGTCGGTGCCTTTGGGGAAGTACTGCCGCAACAGGCCGTTGGTGTTCTCGTTCGAGCCGCGTTGCCAGGGGCTGGCCGGATCACAGAAGTAGACGGGGATGTCCGTAGCGAGCGTGAATTCGTGATGGCGGCCCATCTCGCTGCCTTGGTCCCAGGTCAGGGACCGCTTCAGGTGGGCCGGCAGGGTCTTCACGGTCTCCACGAGCGCGTCGCGGACCAGTTCGGTGTTCCGGCCGTTCGGCAGGTGCACGAGCATCACGTAGCGGGTGGCCCGCTCCACCAGGGTGCCTATGGCGGAGCGACTGTCCTTGCCGATGATCAGGTCGCCCTCCCAGTGACCGGGAACGGCACGGTCAGCGGCCTCGGCGGGGCGTTCGCTGATCATGACCATCGGTGAGGGGAACCGCGGCTGACGCTGCTGAGCCTGGCGTCGCGGTTTGCGGCAGGCGCGTCCGGTACGCAGGGCCCGGGTCAGATCCCGGCGGAGTTCTCCCCGCCCCTGGACGTAGAGGGCCTGGTAGACCGTCTCGTGGACCACGTGCATCTCCGGCCGATGGGGAAAGCGGGCCCGCAGAGCCTGGCAGATCTGCTCCGGACTCCACCGTAGGTGCAGGTGGTGCTGGATGAACTCCCGCAATTCGGTGTTCTGGGCGATCTTCCCGAACTTGGGCCGTGGGCGGCGCTGTTCGGCCCGGCGATGGGCTGCGTGAGGCCGATAGACCCAGTCCTTGCCTCGCCAGAGCGCGCCGTTGCGGCGTATCTCCCTGCTGATGGTCGAGGGGCTGCGGCCCAGCTCAGCGGCGATCTGCCGGACGGATGCCTTCTCCCGCAGCCGGTCGGCGATGTGGATGCGGTCCGCTTCCCGGAGGTAGCGGGAGGGGCCAGCAGCCGGGGAGCCGGCCGAGATCGGTGGCTTCGGCCTGCCGTAGGTCGACGGCCGGCCCCACCACTTCTGTCCTTGCGGATCTCGAAGTCCATCTCGTGGGCCTGACTCGTGAGCGGGAGGTATATCTCCAGCGCGCATTCTGCATGTCGTCCGCCTGCCAAGCGAACCAAGGAGCTGTAGAACTGGGTGAGTTCCCTCGATACGAGACCGGATCAGGTCGCCAGCCGCGAGGTTCGCGGGTTGCAGGTGCTGACCTACGCAGGATCGGGATGCCCCGGTTCTGCTATGTGGCGTCGATCTTGGCGAGGGGCTTGTTGGCGGTCCAGCAGGGCGAGTCGAATCGCAGGGTTCCGGTGCCGCCGGCTCCGCCGTCGCAGTAGGTCGAGCCGTTGTTCGAGTTGAGGAACACCGCGTCCGGGTCGACGTCGATGCCTTCGAACGGCGCTCCGGGGAAGGTCTGTGCTCCTACGTTCAGCGCGTCGTAGGGGCATCCGTTCGGCGTGCTGTAGCACGCTGCCCCGGTACCGATCGGATTGGCGCCGGCGTTCGTCGTGTTGTACGCCACCGTCCAGATGACCTTGTCCGGCAGGGAGATGCTGTCTCCGAAGTCGAATTTGAGCCGGTGTGCGAAGCCACGGAAGCAGGTGCTGCTGGCCGCGTCGAACCACCGGCCGGTGTTGCCGCAGTTCGTGGTGTCCGCCGAGGGACGGAAAGGGATGCTGCTGTTCTCGGTCTTGGTGGCCAGCAGGGCGCCCGGCGCCGGTTCGGTGCCGGAGTCGTTCACCGCGTAGATGTTCATCGTGATGGGGTGGTTGAACGTGGCGCCCGGTGTGGTCGTGCAGGTTGTGTCGTTGCCGCTGCCGGTCTGGCACGCATTGCTCGACAGCACGACTTCCATCGAGTTCAGGTCACGGTTGGTGCCGGAGTCGAACTCCACTTCATCGCCGAATTCGCTGGTTCTGGTCGCCTCGTAGGCAAGGGAGCCTACATTCCCGGGCAGTTCGTCCGGGATCGAGTTGTAGATGCTCTCGGGCTCGGGCGGCGGTGGTGGTGGTGTCGGTGGTCCGCTCGTCGAGGTTTGGTGGCAGTCGTTGTGCTGGATTCCTTGGAACTTGTTGCCCTGACCGTTCTGGCCGCTGACACACGTTTGAGGAGCAAAGAATTTTCCGGTGATCCCGTTTGTCGAGGTTTGGTGGCAGTCGTTGTGCTGGATTCCTTGGAACTTGTTGCCCTCACCGTTCTGGCCACTGATACACGTTTGTGGGGAGGCGATGTCAGGGAGGACCTGTGCCTCGGCGCCTGAGGCGCTGATGGCGGCCACGATGACTGTTGAGGCGAGCATGGCAATCGACCGGCTCGCCTTTCTCACCGTTCCCGTACCTCTGCGTCTGTCCAATACATTGCGCACTTGCCCTCCTGGAGGGAAATCCTTTGCTCGGGCGGAACGGATGCCAATGCTGGCCGGAGGAAACAGTACCGAGTCACGTCGTTCGCCGACAGATTCGCCCTGGAAGAGACGGAGGAATCACTGGATATGAGGAGTGTGAGGACGGCGCACGTTTATGGGAAGTAAATTCTGTGATTATCGGAGTACATGCATCACAGTGGCAGCCAGGTGAGATTGATATGGGAATGGCCCGGCCGTCCGCCACGGGGAGGGACGGACAGCCGGGCCTGAAGACTCCGGCCGCCGAGCTGCCAGGGGCGACGACCGGAGCCGGTATTACGTGGCTGGCCGGACCACCGCGTCCGGCGCGCCGAACCAGACCTGTTCACCCTGCGGGCTGACCGTCAGTCCGAAAGCCTCCGGGTCGGGTTTGCCGAGGTCGGCATACTCCGCGTGCGCCGCCTCCACCTCGGACCACAGATCGCGGGGCCCGTACTGCACAACAGGCTCGCCCACATCGGCGATAGCGCCGGAACCGTGCCGGTCCATGAGCCACACACGCACGGCGTCCTGGCCGTCGCCCTGCACGAGTTTCACATCCGGCAGCCGCGCCCCGCCATACAGGGCGAAGCCGAGCGTCAGCAGCGAGCGCGGGTCGAGGTCGGACCCCCTTACGCGTGCCGAGTCCTGATCCACCGGAGCAGCAGCCGGGGCCCGGTGCGACTTCATCGGCATGTATGAGGCGCCGCCGCGGAAGTGCCCGGAGGCGGTGCCGTCGTCCTGGACCCTGAGTTGCACCACGGCGCCGGACCAGAATTCCCGGACCATCGGCGCCACGAGCACGCCGCCTGGCCGAACTTGGCTCACCAGCGTCAGCGGAATGTGCCGCAGCCCGCACGTGGCAATCAACCGGTCGTACGGTGCTGCCTCCGGCCAGCCCTGCTCGCCGTCACTACACAGCAGCGTGGGCGCGTAGCCCGCCAACGCCAGATGCGCTTGCGCCTCGGCTGCCAGACTCGGGTCAAGCTCGATGCTGAACACCTGCTCGTCGCCGAGGCGTTCGCACAGCAGCGCCGCCACATACCCGGTAGCGGTGCCGATCTCCAACACCCTGTCAGCGTCGTGGACGTCGAGGAGATCGAGCATGCGGGCGACCATCGACGGCATGCTGTTCGACGACGTGGCGACGCCGGGCCCGCCTTCCTGCCCGTCGTCGATCTGCGTCACCACCGGCTGATCGCTGTAGATCAGAGCCATGCGCTCAGCCTCGTACCGTACCGGGGTGCAGCACTCCGGCCCCTGCCGCCAGATCTGCGGCGGGATGAACAGCTCGCGCGGCACCTGTTCCCATACCTTGCGCCACTCCGGGGCCAGGAGGCCGCGCCCGGCCAGGAGGCGGACGAGCGCGGTGTGCCCGGGATGGTCTTGGGCAAGGTTCATGTTCAGGCCCCGGCGGCGTATTTGGGGCCGCTGCCGTCGGGCGACGGCGGCTCGGGCGGCGGGGTCCACGGCTTGTCGGACGTGCCGCCTCCGTGCTTGCCGCCATCTGCGGCAGTCGTGCACGTAATCATGCTTGCCTCCCTCGTGTTGATGGTGCCCTGTTGAACCCGCCCCGGGGACATGTCCCCACAAGTCCCGGGGCGGGAGCTTGATCGGCCGTCACTTCCGGCCCGTCTTGGTGCGGTGGCAGCGCAGACACTTGTAGAGCACGCCACTGCCAGCGGGAATGCGCTTCATCGGTTGGCCGCGGTGCCTCGGCGCATTCGCCATCGGGCGCAACCCCTCAGCAGTCGTCACCGGCCCACAGGTGGTGCACTCAATCCGGCGCCCATCGGGGGTTTGCGCCATCGTTCCTCCGCAGCCTGGAACTGGAGACACGACATTCAGAACTCCTCGTTCGCATCTTCTTGGAAACCCGACTCCGTACCGGGAGATCACCCAGTACGGCACGCATCCGGTGCGGAGTCGGGGGCTTACGGCCATGGCACGACTTGCGGCCACAACAAGATCACAACGACCACGGCAGTGCTCCCCGCCAACATGAGTCCCGTTAGCGGGCCGGCCCATCTACCGATTGCGCGACCCACGGCGCTCTCTCTCCGCGTTGTTCGCACTCACCTGGTCGTCGATCGCGAGACGCAGATCCCTCTGCCACGCGCCGCTCACGGCCCTCACTGCGGCACCGCCTCACCGATCACGGCCCGCATCACGGCGTGCAGCCGCTTCGATCGCGTCAGCACACGGCCACCGACGACGGGCCGCACCCAGAAGACGGCGGCCGAACGCTCGCAGTGCACCGGCGGCACAAGGACGGAACTACCTTTGCCGAGAATGCGCACGTGCGCCTCGCCAGGAAACGTCCAGTCGTCGGCGGCACCGGGCCGGATCAGCCAATACAAGAGATGCGCGTACGGGTCGCGGATCACTGCGCCGCATTCGTCGGCGAGTTCGGCCAGGACGCGGTCACCGAGGTACGCGGGTATGCGCACGAAATCGCAGTATCCACCCGCATCCAACAGCGCCGGTTCGAGGGCGTACACCCGGATCGACATGTGCGAAGAAGTGTCGCTCTTTCTGGCTCTCTGCATCTCCATGGCCGCACCTCTCACTTGCAGGCCCCGTTCTGTCGGTGACAACAGCCATGGAACCGTCTGGAGCTGGCGCGAACCACGTCATCCGTGGGGCAGGCTTGGGACATTGTTGGGACATGTGGACTGGGCAGGGGCAGGTGCGACGGGGAAGGTGGTCTGCATGGGCCTTGCAAAGGCGCGGAAAGCTCGGGGCTACAGCCAAGAGGAACTGGCGCATGCGGTGGGCGTCGATCGGCGCACCGTGGGCCGTTGGGAGCGGGGGGATTCAGAGATTCAGCCGCCTCTGCGGCGCAGGCTGGCCGGAGTGCTGCACGTCACTCTTGCTGAGCTCGACACCCTGTTGATGCAGCCACAACCATTCCCCCAGGGGGCCGCGGGCCCACCGCTCAGCGACGACAGCGCCTCGGGGAGCATCGACGACATGATCCGACGCAACTTCCTTCGCGCTATCGCCGTGACGGGCACTCTCGTCGCCCTGCCTGCGGAAGAGGCCGGAGCACTGGCCGAAGGAGCATGCCGGGGCGCCTCCACGGACTTTCTCCGGATGAACGAACACCTGTGGCAGGTCTACCAACTTGCCCGCACGAAAAGCAGGGTCTACCCGGTCGTAAGGGAACAGCTCTCGTCCCTGAGCCGTACACTGCACACCGCCTCCAGCACGCAAGCCGGGCCGATGTGCAACGCGGCAGGAGACCTCTTCCAGCTTGCCGGGGAGCTGGCTTTCGATGGCGGTCGCTACACAGATGCCGCAGCTTCATACTCCGTCGCAGCTTCCGCGAGTAAGGATGCAGACGCCTTCGATCTCTGGGCGTGCGCATTGGTCCGGCATGCGTACGTGGACATGTCTGGCGGCCAGTACGAAGAGGGCTACTGACACACTGGCCGCAGCGGAGCGTGTCGCCCGGCGAGGAGACAGTGCGCTCTCAACACGCCACTGGGTCGCCTCAGTTCAGGCCGAAGCGTATGCAGGTCTCCACGATCTGGACTCCTGCGAGCGCTCACTCAACAAGGCCGAAGAAGTAGCCCACCTGGACAGCTCGGCCCACAACGGCGGTTGGCTCCGGTTCGACGGTTCCCGCCTGGCGGAGGAGCGCGGTGCCCGCTACGTACAGCTCGGCCGACTGGATCTTGCAGAGCGCGCCCTCACCGACGCCTTGAACCAAGGGGCCCTGGCCCAAGGGCATTCCTACCGCCGACGCGGGGCAGTCCTGACCGACCTGGCAGCGATCGGTGCCAAACGACAAGACCCGGACCAAGTGATCACGTATGGGTACGAGGCAGTGAAACTGGCTCGCGAGTCCGCCTCCGGATACGTCGCCCGTAGACTCCAGAAGCTACGAGACGATCTCGGCCCCGTCAGCCGCAATGGTCGAGTGGCTGAGCTGAGCAACGAGATCGCCGCGCTGAGCACGACCCATTGAAAGGAGCTGGCATGTCCCAGACCGATGGCGCGCGAGTGTTCCGGGAGGCGTGGATCGCCGGCGTGCGGAAGCACTTCCCTGGTGAGCCAAAGCCCGGCTACGTGACGCCGTGGGACGAGACCCCCGAATGGGAACGCCAGGCGGCCCAAGCCGTATACGAGCAGGTGCGCCAGTTGCTTGCCCTGAGCGATGGCAGCGCGTCTCGGCTGTCCCGCGAGCAGAAGGGCCGCTTCGTCGCCATCAGTTGGACGGCCCAGATGTACAAGCACTTCGGGGACCCCAAGCCCGCCTACGTTGCCGACTGGCCAGACCTACCGGACTGGCAGAAGGAGACGGACTCTGACGTCTTCGAGACAATCGAAGACTCCGTGGCGTAGCGCTCGGGCGCCAGTGGACCCACTCTGGACCACGAGCCTCATGGGCCAGAGCAGCGTAGGCGTTAGCACCAGGTCAGAGGCATGAAAGGCATCAGACCCACAGCCTTCTTGAAAACCGTCGTGAGGTGATCCCTCACCGTGGGTTCGAATCCCACCGCCTCCGCGCTGAGAGCAGGCAACTCGGCCCCCGACCGGGGAAGTTGGTCGGGGGCCGTTGTCGTGGGTGGTGCCCGACGGTGATCGTGGTCCTGTGACTTCCCGGTGGATGGGGCACGGGTGTGGCACGCGTCCACCTGATCGGTAGCTCTATCAAGGTGGGTCCGGTGAGGGTCATTCTCGCTATGCAGCGACCGCCGGGGTGTGCTACGGAATCTCACCGGTTGATGAGATTGCAGTACTTCGCTGCTGTGCTGGAAGGCTCCCGGAGCCGTTTCGCCTCTCGTTTGCGAACAGATAGCCCATGGCTTCTGATCCACGCGCCTCCACGGGGCACCCCAACCAGTCGATCCCTGTTGCCCGCTGCGGAGCGGCCCTAGTCCGGATTCGCCCACAGCCAGCCTGGGCAACACCCGTCCCGCATCGAAGATCACGCTGACTCCTGAACCCATCGCAATTGATCACGCTGTTGGGCGTACTTCCGAGAGAATTGGACAAGCCTATTAGGCTGTACAAGGGGTCTCCATCGGCGATGACTCACTCATCGAACCCCATGAACACAGGCATGATGGGCAATGCGGAGCATCCGTGTTCCTGGTTAACGGTTCGAAGGGGTTAGATGCGCATTGGCAGTGCGCACTTTGTCGTGACCCCTGTGCACCTCTATTGTCCTGCGCATGAGAAGGGCTCAACCGAGCCATTCTGCGAGGGAGTTGAGAGATGCCGAGTCGTACGCCGCCCGCCGACCCGCTCATCACCAGAGCGGAGATCGCGCGTCTAGCCGAGGTCCGCAGGCCGACTGTCACAGCCTGGGGGCGTGCCCCCGACTTTCCTGTTCCGGAGCGGGCCGGGGGCGAAGAGCTCTTCCGTCAGGCCGCGGTCCTGACGTGGTTGGATGCCCGCCGTATCCCCCAGCAGCACCGGAAAGCGACGGAGCCTGAGGAGGCCACCTTCGGTTACCGCGTGCGCCAGGCGCTCCTCCGCGGCGGAGCTTCCCGCGCTGTTGACGCTGCCGTGCCTGCCGCACCGGTTACTGCCGAGTCCCAGTTCCGTTCCGACCGGCGAGATGCCCTCGACCGTGCTCGTGTCCAGGAGTTGATGGGGGCACTGGCAGACCGGGTACGGGGGGCCGGCTCGGTCGTCGACTACATGAACCTTCTGCTCTCCTTGCACTTCCTGCGGCTTGCTGGGCGTGAGGAGTGGGATGAGGTGCTCTGGCAGGCTCAGGGGAGCACCGGAGCGGACGGGGCCGGCAAGCTGCTGTTGCATATCGGTTCGGTTGTGGACGAGCGCCTGAAACGCCTTGGAGCTCGGCCAGGCATGCAGGAGACGCTGGTGCGGCTGGAGCCGCGCAAGTACCAGGATCTTCAGAATGTGGTGCGGCAGGTGGGGGAGCTGGGCCGGGGCGCATTCCGGTTCATTCTTGACGAGTACGAGATGCGCGCACGCCTGAGGAGCGAAGAGTTCTTCACTCCGCGCGGCGTGGCGCGCGTCATGGCTGAGCTCGCCCGTGGGGAAAGGTACGGCGGCTCGGTCTATGACCCGTACGCGCGGGGCGGCGAGCTCCTGATAGGGGCCGTGAACGTCCATGGGGCGGAGGGGATCCAGGTCAGCGGGTTCAGCAATGCCCATGACACCGCGCGGTTGGCCAGCATGAACTTGGCCCTCCACGGGGCTCGCTCCATCGTGCAGCTCACCCGAGGTGCGCCTTGGAATGCCAAGACAACCTCCCCCCGCCGTTTCACGTGGGTGCTGTGCAATCCCCCGTTCAACATGAGCGACTCAGCCGACGCGGAACAACGGGCGGGCACGTGGCCCTATGGGGCCCCGCCGGTCGGCAATGACAATTTCGCCTGGGTCCAGCATGCGCTCGTATCGCTGGAGGAAGGAGGAACCGCCGCGGTAGTGATGCCAGTCAAGGCCGGTAACTCGGCAAACGCCGCAGAGACCAAGATCCGCAGCGCCATGGTCGACCGGGGCGTCGTGCAAGGTGTCATCGCGCTGCCTGACCGTCTCTTCTCCTCCACTTCGGTGCCGGTGTCGGTGTGGCTCCTCGGCCACCCGGACACCCCGTGCGAGGCAGTGCGCTTCGTGGACGCCCGCAGTCTGGGCACCATGCGTGGAAGCAAGCGTGTCCTCAACGAGGAGGATGTTCGCGCCATCCTCGACGCCTACCGCGCTGCTGATCCCGGAGGAGCGACCGCGCCAAACGCCAGCGTGCCGTTCACGCACGCTTCTCGGCGGACGCTCCGGGAGCGCGGCTGCTCGCTCAGTCCCCTGGACCACCTCGGCGCACCGCAGGACGACCCCGTGGCAGTGATGAAGGCCTTCACCGGGGCATGGCAAGACATGCAGCGGGCCAAAGGGGAGCTGGAGTCCGCGGACGCGGCCGTCTCCATCGTTGAGCAGGGCCATCCTGATCTTCTCGGACGCGCCGGGGGGTGGGTGGCGCTATCGCAACTGTGTGAGATCCAGGCGGGCCCCTCGTATACCCGGCTACCCACGCGGCGACGCACGCCAGAGGGCCCGGTGCCCCTGGTCTTCCCCAAGCATCTCCATGACGGACACATAGAACATCCCGGCGACCTCGGTGTTCACGAGGAGTTGGCAACGCGTCTGCACAACTTCCGTCTCGAGCCCGGTGACCTCGTGTGTGTCCGGACCGGAGCGATCGGACAGCCGGCGCTGGTGAGCGAGGGGCAAGCTGGCTGGCTGATGAGCACCAACCTGCTGCGCCTGCGGCCGCTGGAGGAAGCACCAGTGGATCCGGAGTACTTGGCGTACTACCTCAGGCGGCCCGAAGCCGTGACCTGGGTAGTCGACAGGGCGGCGGCCACCGCAGCGCCGACCATCAGCGCCGCCGCACTCGGCCACCAGCCAGTCCTCCTTCCGCCCCTCAAAGATCAGCGACGTATCGCCGAGCAGCTTGCCGCCCTTGAAGAACAGGCCGCCGCACACCGCCGGTTCGCGGACACCGTCTCCGCCAGTCGCGAAACCCTTGCTGAGTTCCTAATGGGAGCGCCGGCGCGTGCCAACTGACCGCGCCCACACCCCGCCCGCTTCACAATCCGATGAAGGGATACCTGCCGTGACTTCCGACGCTGAGCCTCCGCCGCCCGTCTCCCGTACGTGGCTGCCGTGGTTGCTGGTGATGGCGCTCACCTGCCTGGTCATTGCTCTCGTGACTGGAATCCTCAAGGCCCTCAGCGGAGCCAGCCTCGTCGAATCCGCCCTATCGGGGATCGGCACCTACCTCACCTCAGCAACCCTATGCGTAGGTGCCGTGGCTGCAGTGAAATTGCTCCGGCACCCTGACTAGCCTTCTCTGAGTCGTGGGGACCGGTGCACCTAGCCCTGGATTGGTGACGTGCTGTCCATCGCCCGCCGTTGCATTTCTTGCCGTGTGGCCGGGGTGCTGGGTGGCATGTCGTGGGTCTCGCGGCCGTTGCGGAAGGTCTTGTTGCGGGAGGAGGGGCCGTGGATGGGAGCATCTGGAGGGACTGCGACAGCTCCGCGACGTGCGGGTCGGTGTTCGTCCAGCCGCACCAGCCGTTCTTCCTCACGATGTTGCAGGCCAGGATGACCTGGTCGTGGGTTCAGTCCGGGTGCGGATCCATGAGCCATGCGTGGGCCAGGAGTGTCTGCTGAGCGCCAGCGTGGCGCTGCGTTGCAGGTCAGAGCACTACGGTGGCCCTCGGCGGGACCCACTTGAAACCGTCGTGAGGTAACCCCTCACCGTGGGTTCGAATCCCACCGCCTCCGCGCTGTGTGATGTCTCAGGACATCGGAATGACTCCGAACCCACGATTTGGGTTCGGAGTCATTTTCGTTGTGGGCCGGGTGGTCGGCCGGTGGGTTGGTAGTCGCGGGTGGTGTCGATGGTGAGCTCGCGGAGGAGTTCGCCGGTGGCGGCGTTGATGACGCGGACGTCGAGGTCCTGGATGAGCAGGCAGACGTGGGTTTTGGCGTGGGTTCGTGCGATGCCGGCGTGGGACTGTGGTCTGTCGACGTAACGGAGGCCCAGGTAGCAGAGGACATCCGGCTGACGGGCATGACGTGCACGTGTCTCGTGGTCAGGCCGCAGGATCAGGCGAGCGCGACGACGAGGCTGGTCACAGCGATCGTGGCGAGAGCCGCGCGCAGGACGTGGCCGGACTCCCAGCGGTTGCGCAGTGTCGCCCATGCTGCGTAGGACGCATCGCCGCCGGGTCGATGTCGGCTTGCGAGCGCGAAGAACCCGGTGCTGAGGCGGTCCAGGTCCTGCTCCTCGAGCCAGATCCGGTTTGCCGGGTGCACCCGCAGCCAGTAGACCGCCTGCACGCCGGAGAGGGCCGCGAGCGCGACCGACCGCAGTACGAAGTCGGCCGTCCCGGCATCCGTCACGGCCAGCGCGGCAGCTGCCACCAGCACTCCCGGAATCTCGGCGATGCCTGCTCTGGTGAAGCCCGGATAGTAGATGCGCTGTACCACGGTGTACTCGGCGCGGCTCAGGCGCAGCTTGCCCGGCAGTTCGAGGGCGTGCGCCACGGCCGGGGCCATCACGACGGTGGCCAGCAGGGCCGCGAGCACGCCGAGGGTGTCGGTCATCGGTTCACTCCTTCCCTCCGCTGCCCACGTTGCGGGTTCAAGCGGCCTTGAAGTCAACTGGAGGTGTGGAGCTGATGGGCATCGGTGAGGCCGCGGAGCGGCTCGGTATGAGGACCTCGGCGCTGCGCTACTACGACGAGCGCGGTTTGGTCCGGCCCGCCCTGCGTCGCGGTGGGCGGCGCATGTACGGGCCGGAGGAGCTGCGCAGGCTGGCTTTCCTGAAGATTGCGCAGTCCTTGGGCATCCGCCTGGACGCTGCTGCGGCCGTGCTGGACGAGCCGGGCCGGCGCTGGCACCGGGTCCTGCGCGAGCAGGCCGTGGAGCTGGATCAGCTCCTTGCGCGGGCGGAGGCGGCGAAGCGGTTTCTGGGCCATGCCCTGGCCTGCCCCTCCGAGCACCCGGCTCGCGACTGCCCCGATCTGACGGCAGCCTTGGACCGGGTAGTGGCCGGCCTGCCCGTCGAGCAGCTCGACCCCGACCGTCCCTGAGTTGCCAGGGCCGCGCCTGCTGCAGTGGCGTCGTCCGGCAGGGTGCACCCAGGAATGGTCGCGCGGGATACGTCGACGGAGTCTTCCCTACTGCCCCAACTTGGGCGCGGCTGTTCAAGAGAGAGCGAATCAGCACACCGTCCTGAGTGAGCCTGAGAGCACCATTCATCGGACAGGCCGTTCACTGCGGGCCGTTGGCCGAACCCGGCCCTTGACCTGGTGTGCACTCCAGGTTGCAAGGTGTCCGCCATGACGACGTCCGAGAGATACGTGAGCATCGGTGAGGCAGCGCGGCAGTCGGGGCTGACCGTGGACACGCTGCGCTACTACGACCGCGAGGGTCTCCTCGGAGAGCTGCCCCGCGACACGGGTGGGCGGCGCCGCTTCGACGCCGACGCCCTCGGACTCCTGGACGTGCTGGTCGCGCTGCGCCGCACCGGGATGCCGATCGAGTCCGTGCGCGAGTTCAGCAGGCACGCACGCAGCGGAAACGACGCCACGAGGGCCGCTCGGCTGGCGCTGCTGCGTTCCCACGGCGAACGCGTACGGGCGGACCTGCGTCAGCTTCAGGCCGACCTCGAGCTCATCGAGTGGAAGGTGGCTGCCTACACGGCGGCCGAGAACGGGGAGGACCCGCCTCCGAGGAAGGACTTGCCATGAACAGGACGACGGCTGCTGTGAACTCATGGTTCGGGCACAGACCGGGCCGCCACCCCATTTCATCGGCTTGGAGGAGAGGGCATGATCCCCATCGAAGGCCCCATGATCGTGAATGCGATGCGCGAGGCGAATTCTGCCTTGCCGAACGCACCCGTAGCTGACGAAGCACCCCGCAGACCACGACGCTCACGGCGATGGCTGGCGCGTTCGCTGCGCTCAGTGGCTGATTGGCTGGAGCCCCCGCGCTATGCAGAACCCGCATTGCGGCCGGATCTGATGGCGACGAAGTGCCCGGGGTGAATGTTGCGTCCGCGCCCTGGTAGCCGAGCACCCCGACATTTCGTCGAAAAGCGTGGCCGCCCACAGCTGCGGATCACCGGCCAACCGCTCACGGCAACGCCCGGCAACGCCGAAAACCCCGCCCCGGATCTCTCCTGAGCGGGTTGCCCGGCTGGCACGCGACCTTCATCTTCAGGGGGCGCTTTGGCAACCGAGCAGGGTTTTGACAGCCTGGCGCCCGGAAACTCCGGTTTGCTGTCTTCATCCTCCTCCGGTCCACCTGTCCCGTGTGATGTCTCAGGACATCGGAAATTCCCGGACTCACGGTTGGGGGTTCGGGGGTTCCGTTATGTGCCGTTGCTGTGGGGTGGTCGGCGGGTGGGCTGGTGGTCGCGGGTGGGGGTCGATGGTCAGTTCGCGGAGGAGTTCGCCGGTGGCGGCGTTGATGACGCGGACGTGAAGGTCCTGGATGAGCAGGATGGGGCGTGGGTTCGTCCGATGCCGATGTGGCGTAGGCGGCCTGCCACGCGGAGGGTGACGGTGCCGGTGGTGTCGATGCGGTCGTGGCGGACGCGGTCGTGGGT
The DNA here is from genome assembly GCF_004217425.1 of Streptomyces sp. CNZ301. NCBI lineage: Bacteria > Bacillati > Actinomycetota > Actinomycetes > Kitasatosporales > Streptomycetaceae > Streptomyces > Streptomyces sp. CNZ301. The sequence continues at coordinate 4,163,440 of NZ_SHLG01000001.1, read as the reverse complement.
GTCGGCGCGCTGAGGGCCTGGGCCGGGTTTCGGATGGGCCTGGTAGGCGACGGCGGGGGCCGACGTTCACGTGCACGGTGCCGCCGCACGGCGGCCTCTCGGCAACCCAACTGCGGTGCTGCACCGCGCACTTGGGTGAAAGCGGGCTGCCTTTCCCGGGTGGTCGGAACGGTCCGGGTACCTATGCGCTCGCCGGACGGATCACGACCGTATCCGCGAGAGACACGACCCGTATCTGCCAGGGAGAGGGGAGTGCACGTGATGGTCAGCAAGCCCAAGATCGCCGCGGTGCCGAGCGCCACAGTTGTCGACGCGCGCATACGCCCCCCGGGCCGCCGCGCTGAGTGGCAGCGGCCACCTGGCCTGTCGGCGGTCTCGTTGTCGCGTAGCCGCTTCCGGCCGCGTCGCGTCCCGTCCGTGCCGACGGAAGGTCCGTCCGTCGAACGCCTGCGCGTCCGTGGCGCTCCGGGCTCCGGCGATTTTCTCCGGGGCAGTACGAAATCCGGGGTGTGGTGCGTTTGCAGGAACCGGCCGTACGAACCCGGGGTGCACTGGGGCGGGCGAATGTGGGCACGGCCTCATGCCTGTGCCCCTGCCCGTCGGCACTTCGGTTTCCGGGCGCGGGATCTCCTGTGCGCCCGTTCGCTGTGCTTCCCGTTCTTCCTCTGCTTTGCGCAACCGGTGGAACCTCGCCGGCCGACGGCGATCCGAACCCCCGGGCTCTCTGCTCACGCCCAGCCCGCCGACCGAGCGGCTGCATGACGGAACTGCGGTCGTTGCCGAAAACCAAGGAGAAGATCATGAAGAAGTTGATTCTTGTTGCGGCGTTCGCGGCAGCGGCCGCCGTGCTGCCTGCGGGGCCCAGTCACGCACAGACCGTGCTCACCGTCGATGACGACGGAGTGCAGTGCCCGGGCGCGGATTTCACCAGCATCCAGGACGCGATCGACGCGGCCGCGGCGGGAGACGAGATCAGGGTCTGCGCCGGTGAGTACAACGAGACCGTCAACGTGCCCGACACCAAACCGAATCTGCGGTTGGTCGGTCCGGCTGCCGCCCCCTCGGGAACAGCGTGCAACCAGGCGGGGTCACCGAATCCCGCCACGCAGGCGATCATCGAGAACCCCGACGCGACGGCCACCGTCAGACTGCTCGCGGACGGTGTCAGATTCTCGCGATTCACCGTTCTGGGGAACACCAGCGGTGCGGGCATCCTGACCAGCTCCGCACACTCGGGCTACCAGGTACGCCAGAACAGGGTCCAGGGCAACGTGCTCGGGATCTATTTCAACTCCAACGGAACCAGCCCCTCCGACGTCGAACAGAACTGCATCCGCGAGAACAACGCCGCGGGCACCGCAACCGGGAACGGCGTCTACTCGGACCTGGGCCTGGAGAACGCGGACATCGAAGGCAACACCCTGTTCAACCACGACACGTCCGGAATCACACTCGAGGGCTCGGTGGTGGACGTCGACGACGTCAGGGTGAGGTCGAACCAGTCCCGGGAAGACGACTCCCTTGCGGCTCTCTTCACTACCAGCAACGTCAACGTGACCGGAAACGCCTCCCGTGCCAACACCGGTTCCGCCGTCTTCCTCGGCCCCGGCAACACCGAGGTGGGAGTCACCGGCAACAGCGTGGTGGGGGCAGCCCGCGGCGTGAGAGCCGCCGCCCTCGGCGGTCCGGCAAACACCGACATCACCATCAGTGGCAACGCCATCCAGGGCTCTACGAGTTCCCACGGCATCAGTGCGGCGGCCAACTCCCTCACTCAGTCCGTCATCTCCCGGAACTCTGTCAGGAGCAACGCGCAGGACGGCATCAGCCTTGCAACCGGCAACGGGGACAACAACATCCAGGGCAACGCCGCCGTCGCCAATGTCAACCTCGACTGCAACGACGACACCATCGGCGGAGGCACCGCCGGCACGGACAACACCTGGACGGGCAACGCCGGCCGGAAGGCCGACCCGCCGGACATCTGCTTCTAGAGGGTCTGCGCCCTCGGACTCCAGCGGGTCCCTGCCGGCGTGCCGGCAGGGACCCGCCCCGGTTCCGCGGCGCCCGAGCCGCCGCCCGTCGGCCGGTTGGCGGCCTTCCCCTGGCCCACCATCGGAATTCGGCTTGACGACTCGGCTGGAGAACAGCACCGAAATCGCGGCCGCCGTCCAATCCCCCGGCGCACCGCATGGGTTCGGTGGAGAGCGCCGGCCTTCGGGCGGGGAGGAACGCGCGGGGGCGGCGGAGACGGGCCGGTCGGGGAGGAGGCCGGCGGTGTCTCCTTCGGGGGCGGCAGGAATATCTCCGGGAATCGGGAAACCGGAGGCGCGGCTGGTTGTTGAATTCTGGCCGACCATGCGTTCACGGGATTATTCCGTTCCCGGGCGGTTCGGTCCAGCGGTGCCTGATTTCTTCCCTCTCGAAGAATGCAGGGAGTTTTCCGTCCTGCGGTCCCGCGATTCCGGCGTGCTGCAGTGGCGGAAAAATGGCGCGACAAGAGTCGGCCCCGGGCCCGCTCGGGCGCCAGCCATGCCCGTTGGCACTGTTCAAGTGCCCGTTTGCTGCCCGAGATGGCGCCCCGGCCGATCCATCCATCGAACCGGGGATTTCCAATCCACCAGGGTCATGCAAACGTTTCCCCGAGTCCGCAGATAAACCTGGATGTCGAAGACGGATATTCGGTGCGGCCTTCCAGGCGATGATTTCAGCCAGGCTCTCGGTGAGCGTCCTGCTTTTCCTGGAACGGCTTGGATCGCTGTGCAGGCGGGGGTAGCCTCCTCGCAGGACCAGACCAGGAGGTACTTTGGTTGCCGTTTCTCGCGCCGCGGTGCCCCAGCCGTGGCCGTGTGGGCCCGCGCGGCTGTTTCCAGTGCCACTGCCGGCATTTTCGGCCTGTTGCAGATCCGTTTTCCGACATCCGGTTCGGCACGGTCCTCCGTGTCTTTCCGTTCATTGAGCAGCCGGTGTCGGAGGTCGAAATGTTCCGAGAACCGGGACCGCTGGAGCCGGTCGTGGGCACAAAGCGGTGAGGCGCCCACGAGCAGATCCGGGACGGCATGTGGCGTCGGCGGTCTCTGCCGGCGGCGCGCCGTCCACGGTCGGAAGCAGCGGCGCCCCGGCGGCGGGCGAGCCCGGACACCCCACAGCCGGGTGGCGTGCTCGCGCTCGTCGGCGGCCCGGCCGCCGGGGGGTCGGGGAAGTCCGGTGCCCGGTCTCTCGTCGGTGGCGCGTACAGGGATCTCTACGCGGAGAGGAGGAACCGTTTGTCCAGCTTGAGCATCACAGAACCCGCAGGACCGGAAGATTCAGCGCACTCCTCAGTTGTGCGGCCCGGGTTGCCGGTTCCCGTGGCCGTGCACGCCCCGGACCCCATCTCGCGGGAGGGCGCCCTGAGTCAGCTCCGGCGGCACCCGCACATCGAACTGCGTGAGGAGCCCGGGCCGGGCACCGTGGCCCTCCTGGTCGACGACGTGCTCGACCGGGCCGGGCTCACGCGCCTGCGCCGGGCCGTACGCGGGCAGGGAGCACGAGCGGTTCTCGTGGTGGGGAAGCTGCGGGAGGAGGAGTTCCACGATGTCGTGGCGTGCGGGGTCGGCGCCGTCGTCTGGCGGCACGAGGCCACCCAGCACAGCCTGGTTCAGGCCGTGCTGGCGACCGCACGAGGCGACGGACACCTGCCCGCCGACCTCCTCGGCCGCCTGATCCGCCAGATGGGAACGCCGTCGTCCCGCACCGCCACCGGCGGGGGCCGGCCCGGCATCCCCGCCCCGGTACTCGGCGCCCGTGAGGTCGACGTCCTGCGCCTGATCGCCGAGGGCTTCGGCACCGCCGAGATCGCCGCCAACCTGTCCTATTCCGAACGCACGGTCAAGAACGTCATCCACCGCCTCACTACCCGCCTCCACCTGCGCAATCGCGCCCATGCGGTGGCTTACGCGCTGCGGCAGGGATACATCTGACGGGCATATGTGGCCGTGCTGGTGAACTCCCGTACGCCGGTGCCGTGATGGGCCGAGGCTCCCTTCTGAGGGGCGCCGTCCCCGTGCCTCCGGCGATGGACCGCCGGACCGGAATTCCGGGGACCTCGTGGATCCGTCGGCCGAAGTCGACGGCACAACAGGTGAGTTCGGGTCGGAGGTGCCGGCGATGCTGACCGTGCCGGCGATGCTGACGTTGCCGAGGACGAGGCGAGGACCACGGCTCCCGGCCACCGGTGGACGGCCGTCGAGGCGGGCAGGGGCGACACGTGCTCGCTCCATCCGGCCGCGGTCCCGGGCAACGGACCCCCGAAGGAGGGGTTCGATCGCCCACCGGGCGCCCGCGATGCGGAGCAGGCCGACGGCCGAGGTCTCGTCGGGGACCCGCCCGCGAGAACCGGCCCGGGCCCCGACCGTGCGAACGGAGTCCCCGACCCGCAGCCCGCACACCGGCTTCATCAACCGCAACATCGCGGACGCCGGCCCCGACGGAACGGACCCCTACCCCCGTGTACTCACGGCTTCCGGCCGATGACGACGCCGTTGGCGGCCGGGGCGTCGAAGGGGCGGATCTCGACGTCCGTGAAGCCTGTATCCAGCAGCCAGGAGCGGTACTCGGCGCCGGTGTAGTTCCGGCCGAACGTCTCCACCAGCATGGACAGGCTCATGAGGGTGGCGTCGAGAGGGCCGTCCTTGGTGTCGGCCACCAGGAGTTCGCTGATCAGCAGGCGCCCGCCGGGGGCCAGTGCGTCGTAGCAGCTGCGCAGGATGTGGCGGCACTGGTCGACGTCCCAGTCGTGGAGGATCATCGAGAGCAGTACGACGTCCTGCCCCGTGGGCAGGGGATCGGTGAAGAAGTCGCCCGAGGCGAAGGAGATGCGGTCCGCGAGGCCGGCCTGCTCGACCTTCTTTTCTGTCAGGTCGCAGACGAAGGGCAAGTCGAAGACGGTCGTGTGCAGGGAGGGGAAGGCGCGGCTCAGTTCGGTCGCGTAGGCGCCCCCGCCGCCGCCCACGTCCAGCAGTGACAGCCCGCCCGACAGGTCGACGGTCTCCGCCAGGGCCCTGGCCGTGGGCCGGGAGATCGCGCTCATGCCCTCCCAGAACGACTCCACGACCACGGGGTTCTCATCGTCGAACAGCGAGTCGCGCTGCTCGCTGTCCCAGGTGGTCGGACGGTTGGTGCGCAGCGCCTCATCCAGTCGCAGCCAGCCCGGGTAGTCGTGGCGGGAGACGATCTCCACCCAGCCGCCGACGTAGTGCTCGCCGCCGCGGAGCAGATACCGGTCGGTCATCGCGGTGTTGCGGTACCCGTCACCGTCGCGCCGCAGCAGGCCGAGCGCGGCGCAGGCGGTGACCAGTTGCTCGACCGGGCGCTCCTTCAGGTCGAGGACATCGGCCAGTTGGGCCGGGGTCGTGCCGGGGCGTTCGGCGAAGTGCCCGAACACGTCGCGTTCGTGTGCGGTCACGAGGGTCTGGGACACCCACAGTCCGTAGACCATATTCATGATCGGCATAACGGATACGGGTTGTTCCTGCGAAGCAGTCATCGTCACCTTCTCGGCTCGGCGCGGGTCTCGTCGCGGCCGGCCCGTCCGTAACTCCGTCCGGCCGCGGGTTCGTTCGTTCGGTCGGGCGTGTCAGACGGTGCGATGGACGACGTCCTGGCTCCACTCGCGTGCCGTTTCGTTGGCGGCCTTGCGCGTGGCCTCCGACGGGACGATCGGGGTGGCCGCCTTGCGGCCGAAGAGCACGTCCATCGGCTCCTCGATGTCGCCGGCGTAGCCCATGGCGAAGCAGCCCTGCTGGTAGCCGATGACCTTGAGCAGATCCTCGGGGAGCGTGCGGGCCAGCTCCGGCGGAGCTACGAGGTACTGGTTCTCCTCCTGGCGGACCCAGCCCGAGCAGTAGCTGAGGATCAGACCCTGCCGGACGGCGTCGGAGTGGTTGGTGCCGCCGCCGTGCACGACCTTCCCGGTGAAGATCAGCACCGAGCCCTTCGGCATTTCGGCGGGTATGGAGTCCTCCTCGCCCACCTCATCGGGGGAGAGCGCGTTGCTTCCGGGCACCATGCGGGTGGCGCCGTTCTCCTCGGTGAAGTCGGTGAGTGCCCAGAAGAACTGGCACATCACGTGGTGGTCGGCCGCGAACGGGAAGAAGTCCCAGACCAGTTCGTCCTTGTGCATCTTCTGTGCGACGGAGCCCGGGTAGGCGCTGATGAGCTGCGTCTGGGACAGCTGGAACTCGGTGGAGGACTTCAGCAGCTCCCGCGCGACGTCCATGCACAGCGGGTGGGTGATCAGCTCCCGGCCGGTGGCCGAGCGCGCGACGAGGCTGCCGGTCCGCTTGGTCCGCTGGCCGGCGAACGCGTCCGGGCCGAACGGTGTGGCCTCGATCCAGGACTCCATCTCGCTGAGCAGGGCGTCCACCTTCTCGTGCGGCAGCACGTTCTCGACGATGGCGTAGCCGTTCTCGTGGAGGCTGTGCATCACGTCGCCGAGACCGGCGTTCTTGTCGAACCGGTCGGTGACTTGGGGTTTCACGGTGGTCCTCCCTGTCGTGGATGAAATGGGACCGCTTCGGCGGGAAGTCCCGGGCACACGGATGATTTCCGTCAGCTTTCGGCAGAGACTCCGCCGGGCGAATTCGGACGGCTGCGGGATTCGAATTGCACGGGGTCATATCCGCTGAGGTGAGCCCGGCCGCATGCTAGCCCGCTGCCGACTCCGCAAAAAGACCGGGAAATTGAGGATCCCACCGGGGCGGATGCCGTCCACGTGTGACGGGCGCGCATATCTTCACAGGTCAGAGCCGGTAACGGGTCGGATGAAGTGCCCCGGCGTGCATGTCCTTTCGGGCGCCCGGGTGTGCCCCGACGGTCACATCCATGTCCCCGTTCCTCCGAAGTGGCGGGGCCGGAAAGTCACTTCGAAGTGTCCTTGCGTCTGTTCCGGGGACCGTGGCTGCGGTGATGGGATCGGCGGGCACGAGAATTCCGCTCGACCGGTGGCACGCCACGTCCGTCGGGATTTCGTCGACGCACGGATCAGCGGATCCTTCGTATTCCGATTCCAGGGAGAAAGCACGCCATGACCACGATCGACACGGCCACGGAAGCCATTGCCTTCGACGGGGAGACCCTCGGCATCGATGACGTCCGCCGCATCGCGGAGGAGCACGTCTCCTGCTCCGTGAATCCCGAGGTGCTGACCAGGGCCGCGGCGAGCCGGAAGCAGTTCGAGGACATCGTCCGCCAGGGCGCCTCGGTGTACGGGGTGACCACTGGATACGGCGAGATGATCTACATGCAGGTGGAGCCGTCGAAGGAGGTGGAGCTTCAGACGAACCTGATCCGCAGCCACAGCGCGGGCGTCGGACCGCTGTTCGCCGAGCACGAGGCCCGCGCCATCCTGGCCGCCCGGCTCAACGCCCTCTCACGCGGCTACTCCGCCGTGCGGCCCGAGGTACTGGAGCGCCTGGCGCTCTACCTCAACGAGGGAATCATCCCCGCGATTCCCGAGATCGGCTCGCTCGGCGCCAGCGGCGACCTCGCGACCCTCTCCCACATCGCCGTCACCGTCATCGGCGAGGGCTACGTGCTGCGCGACGGCGTCCCGGTGCCCACCGGCGAGGTGCTGCGTGAACGGGGCATCCAGCCGCTGGAGATGCGGTTCAAGGAGGGCCTCGCGCTGATCAACGGCACGTCCGGGATGACCGGACTGGGGTCCCTCGTGGTCAGCCGCGCCCTCGACCAGCTCCACCAGGCGGAGATCGTCTCCGCCCTGCTGCTGGAGGCTCTCAGCTGCTCCACCAGCCCATTCCTCGCCGAGGGCCACGAACTCGCGCGTCCGCACAGCGGCCAGATCGACTCGGCCGCCAACCTGCGCGCGCTGCTGGCCGACAGCGGGCTGGCCGTCCCGCACGCGGAGCTCCGCGGGGAGGTGGAGAGCAAGCGGGCGGGTGACGACGTGACCCGCACCGACGTCTACCTCCAGAAGGCGTACACGCTGCGGGCCATACCGCAGGTGCTCGGAGCGGTACGGGACACCCTGCGGCACGCGGCCGGCACACTGCACACCGAACTCAACTCCGCCACCGACAACCCCCTGTTCTTCCCGGGCAAGGAGGTCTTCCACGGCGGCAACTACCACGGCCAGCCGGTCGCGTTCGCGATGGACTTCACCACGATCGCCCTCACCCAGCTCGGCGTGCTCTCCGAGCGGCAGAGCAATCGCCTCTTCAACCGGCACCTCAGCTACGGGCTTCCGGAGTTCCTCGTCGCCGGCGAACCGGGCCTCAACAGCGGCTTCGCAGGCGCGCAGTACCCGGCCACCGCGCTGATCGCGGAGAATCGGACCATCGGCCCGGCCAGCACCCAGAGCGTCCCCTCCAACGGCGACAACCAGGACATCGTCAGCATGGGCCTGATCTCCGCGCGCAACGCGCGCCGCGTGCTCTCCAACAACACCAAGATCCTCGCTGTGGAGTTCCTGGGGGCCGCCCAGGCCGTGGACCTGAACCGCTGCTACGACCGGCTCGGCCCCGCGGGCCGGGCCACCTACGACACCGTCCGCGCGCTGGCCCCGACCCTCGACCGTGACCGGTACATGTCGGATGAACTGGAGGCTGTCGCCGGCGCCGTCGAGCGCGGCGACTTCCTGCGCGCGGTCAACTCGGCCGGGATCACGCTGCGGTGACCGAGCACACGCACTCGGCAACGGATCCCCACCGCGGACGGGAGGCAGGATGAATTCGGCGGACGCCCTGGCCGTGCTGGACGCACCGCCTGACGCGGACGTGGACCCGGACGAGCTCGTCCGGGCGGCCATGGAGTGGCACTTCTCCCCGGAGACGGGCACGCCGTTCTGGCTCGACCGGCTGGAGCGGCTGGACTTCGACCCGCGCACCGATGTGCGCACCACCGACGATCTGCTGCTGTTCCCGCAGGTCGTCGACGACTTCCGGCACGTGCCGGTGGAGGATCTGCTGCCCCGGGGCTACGGCGGAACAGCCGAGGTGATCGGCGTCTTCGAGAGCGGCGGCACCACCGGCGCCCCCAAGCGCGTGCTGTACCTCGCGGACTGGATGGAACGCGAGATGGCGAACGCCATGCGTGCCATGGACGAGCGGGGCTATCCGCACGGGGTGCACTGGCTGTCCCTGGGCCCCGGCGGCCCGCACGACTACGCCGAACTGACCGGCCAGCACGCGCGCCGCCGCGGCGGCGTCCGCTTCGCCGTCGACTTCGACCCCCGCTGGGTGCGCCTGTGTCTGCGGGACGGACGGGCCGAGGAGTCCGAGCGGTACCTGGACCACGTGCTCGCCCAGACCGCCACCGTGCTGAGCAGTCAGCGGATCGGGGCGATACAGGCGCCACCGCCCCTGCTGGAACGGCTGGCGCGGGACGGGCGGATGGTGGACATGGTGCGCGACCAGGTCGAGGTGATCACCTGGTGCGGAGCCAGCATGGACCGGGACACCCGGGATGTGCTGCGCGACGAGGTATTCCCCGGCATCCCGCTGTACGGGCTCTACGGCAGCACGATGGCGCTCGGCGCCGCGTTCGAGCGGACCGCCACCGATGACGGCGACTCCGTCTTCGACTCGCCCTCGCCGCACGTCTCGTACACGGTCGTGGACCCGGACACCGGTAAGCCGGTCGCGGTGGGGGAGACCGGCCAGGTCGTCATGCACCACCTGAGCAAGTCGGCCCTGCTTCCCAACAACCGCGAACGCGACGCAGCGCGGCGGGTGGGCGCGCCGGACGGCTCCGCGGGTCACTCCGTGGCCGACGTGCACCCGCTGGAGACCTTCACCGGCGTCCCCGTGATCACGGGAGCCTACTGATGACGGTGGTAGCGCAAGAGACGGCTCAACAGAGGGCCGCGGCACCGTACTTCATCGACGCACTCACTGCGGACGGCACGTATCGCACCGGCAGGCGGGAAACCGTCCGGGACGTGGCGGGCGACCCGGTCGCGGAACTGACGCTCGCCCCCGGCCTGTTCGTCGCCCGCACCCTGGACCGGTCACGGCACCGGCCGGCCGAGGCGGCGGACCGGCCCCGGCCCGAGCTCGCCGAGCGGCTACGGGCGGCGGCCGCGCTCTTCGCCTCGGGCACGCTCGGCGGGCTGACGCCCGAGGAGCACCATGTGCGGGTGGCCCGTACGACGGGCGTCCCGGTGGCGGTGGTCCGCGACGCGACGGCGACCATCGCCGGGGTGCTGGCGAACGCGGTCGACGCCACCGAGCGGGCCCGCCCCCGATCGGCGCTGCCGCCGGGCCCGCGGGACGTGCCGGACGAGGGCGCCGTCGTGTGGCGCCGGCGGGGACGGCTGTTGAGCGTCAACGCCTCCGGCAACCACCCCGCGGTCCACTCGCTGTGGCCGGAGGCCCTGGCGCTGGGATACCGGGTCGCGGTGCGGCCCTCGCGCCGCGACCCGTTCACGCCCCACCGGCTGGTGCTCGCCCTGCGGTCGGCGGGGTTCGCCGACGAGGACGTGCTCCTGCTGCCGTGCGATCACGGCGCCGCCGACGAGCTGGTCCGCGGCGGCGACCTCGCGATCGTCTTCGGTGGGGACGAGACGGTGAACCGGTACGCCGGCGGCTGGTCCCGGACACCAGTGCTGCCCCAGGGCCCCGGCAGGGTCAAAGTGCTGGTCACGGGGCGGTGGGAGCCGCATCTCGACGTCATCGCCGACTCCGTCGGCGGACTCGGAGGGGTCTCCTGCCTCAACGCCACGGCGGTGCTGGTCGAACGTGACGCCCGGGGCTTCGCCGAGGCCCTGGCGCAGCGGCTCACGGAGCTGCGGCCGCTGCCGCCGGAGCGGGAGGAGGCCGGGCTCCCGTGCCTGCCGCTCGCCGAGGCCCGCTCGGTCGGGGACGCCGTGCGGCACCGCGCGGCCGGTGCGGAACCCGTGCTCGGCGGCGGCGTGCACGACCTCGGGGACGGCAGCGCCGCCCTGCGCCCCGCCGTTCACCTGCTGGACGACGCCATGGCCGAACAGACCGGCGTGGAGCTGCCGTTCCCCTGTGCCTGGGTTGCGCCCTGGTCCCCTGAGCAGGGCGCGGCACCGCTGCGCGGTTCGCTCGTAGCGGGCGTCGCCACCGAGGACACAGGACTGGTGGAGGCGCTGCTGGAGGATCCGTCCGTCCGCAATGTCTACGGGCTGGACCGTCCCACCTGGTGGTTGCCGCCGGGGATGCCGCACGACGGGTTCCTCGCCGAGTTCCTCATGCGCAGCACCGCGCTGACCCGTATCTGAAGGGAGGACACGCTGTGCGTGCCGTGGTCATTCACGCCCCGGGCGACGTACGTGTCGAGGAGGTGCCCGAACCCCGCGTCGAGGAGCCGACGGACGCGCTGGTGCGGGTGGTGGCGGCCGGCGTCTGCGGATCGGACCTTTCCGTGCTGCGGGGCCTCTCGCCGCTGCCGCGGCCGGTACGGAGCGGTCACGAATTCGTCGGGGTCGTCGAGGAGGTCGGCGTCCATGTGGCCGGCCTGCGCCCGGGGCAGTTCGTCCTCGCCCCGTTCAGCACCTCCGACGGCAGCTGCCCGCACTGCCGCCGCGGGGTGCCGATCGCCTGCGAACAAGGCCGGTTGTTCGGCGAGTTCGGGCCGGACGGCTCCGTGCTCGACGGCGGGCAGGCCGAGTTCGTCCGGGTGCCGCTGGCCGACACCACCCTGCTGGCCGTCCCGGAGCCGCCACCCGACGACCTGGTTCCGCCGCTGCTGGCCCTGACCGACGTGCTCTCCACGGGGCACGAGGCCGCCCTGCACGCGGGGGTGGGCCGGGGAGTCACGGTCGTGGTCGTCGGGGACGGCGCCGTGGGGCAGTGCGCGGTCCTGGCCTCGCGCAGGCTCGGGGCCGGGCGGATCGTGGTCATGTCGCGCGACCCGTGGCGGCAGGAACTCGCCCGCGCCCACGGGGCCACCGACGTGGTCGCCGGCCGGGGCGAGGAGGGCGCGGCGGAGGTCGCCGACCTGCTCGACGGCGGCGCCGGACACGTCATCGAGGCGGTCGGCACGCTCCAGTCGGTGCGGCAGGCGATCGGGTGCGCACGGCCGGGAGGCCGGATCGGCTACGTCGGTCTGCCCTGGGACGTGACGCTGCCGCTGTGGGAGCTGTTCGCCAAGAACCTCTCCCTCAGTGGCGGTGGCGCGAACGTGCGCGCCACGATGCCCGGACTGCTCGGCGACGTACTCGACCGCACCCTGCGGCCCGAGCGCGTCTTCGACGCGGTCTTCCCGCTGACCGACGCGCCGAAAGCGTTCCACGCGATGGACGCCCGGCGCTGTGTCAAACCGCTCCTGCGCCCCTGACGGGCAAGACTCCCGGCGGCGGGCCCCGTCGCCGGGAGTCGCCGGGAGTCGCCGGGCGACTCCCGGGGCGCCGCTCCGCCGGTCATCGGTGGCCCCTGGCGGAGGCGAAACGATCCGGGGCCATGAACGCGATCTCGGGAACGGTCTCACCGACGGCGAGGCGTGCGACCGCGTCTCCGACGGCGGGGGCGAGCTTGAAGCCGCGTCCGGAGTAGGCGCCGGCCAGCACGATGTTCGGGTTCTCCGGGTGGTGTCCGGTGATCCCGTGGCCGTCGCTGGAGTAAAGGTCGGTGAAGCTCGCCGACCGCACCGGATCGGGGTGAAGACCCGTGACGTGCGACCGCAACAGCTCGACCGCGCTCGCGAGTTCGTCGGGCCCGTGCCGGCGTTCGAACCGGTCCGGGTCGTCGATGTCCGACGGCCGGAGCCCGCACACCTTCACGGACGCGTGATCCGCGGTGGGGGCGCCGTACAGGAAATCGCTCCCGCTCTGCCGGGTGAAGACCGGGAACGTCTCGGGCTCGAAGTCCTGGATGTGCCTTGGAGCGAACCAGGACAGCAGAACCCGCTTGGGGCGAACGCTGGACAGTAAGTGCGTACGTTCTGCCGGGACTTGCGGTGGAGAAGGGAAGCCTCGGCCATGCCCTCGCTGCGGCCTGGGACACCCTGTCGGGGTGCGCCGGCCGCCCTGGGGAGTGCGGCCGGCTGGACGTTCGCGGATCGTAAGGACCCCTCGCCCCTTTCGACGGGGACAGAAGGACCTTGCGTGGTGTGGAATTCCGGCTACCAGGCAGAGCAGGCAGGGAGGCCACGGTGCGCAGGACGTCTGTATGGGCACGGAAACCACTGTTCACAGGGGTGTTGGTGGTCGGCCTGGCGGCGGTCGCCGTGGGGCTGTATCTGTTCCAGCCGTGGAAGCTGTGGACGGACGAGAAGGTCGACGAGGCGCTTCCCGGCGCTGCCTCACCCGGGAAGCCGGACGGACAGCCGGAGCCGAAGAAGCCCGGTGATTCCGCAGGACCGGGCAAGAGCGAGAAGCCGGCCGGGCCGACGACGCTGGCCTCGGGCGAGTTCATCACCCATGAACACGAGACGACCGGGCGTGCGAAGGTCGTCGAGCTTCAGGACGGGTCCCGGGTCCTCCGCCTGCAGGACCTGGACACGAGCAACGGCCCCGATCTGAAGGTCTGGATCACCGATGCGAAGGTGAAGCCGGGCAAGCCCGGCTGGCACGTCTTCGACGACGGCGCGCACCTCAGTCTGGGCGGGCTCAAGGGCAACAAGGGCAGCCAGAACTACACGTTGCCCGCAGGGGCGGACCTGGACGACTACAGCAGCGTGACGATCTGGTGCGACCGCTTCGACGTCTCCTTCGGAGCAGCCGAACTGTCGCGTACCTGACCGCACCGGTACGGCGTCAGTTCAGTTCAGTTCTTCTTCGCCGCTCGATGGATCAAGTCTTCCCTGCAACCCGCCGTGCCACTGGTTCCCCTGAGTCAACTGCCTCTCCGGTGCCGATCACACGCGGTGCCTTGGGAACTCGGGACCTTCGGAACGAGCCGGCAGATCTCAACGCGGGTCACCGGGGAAGGGTCTGCGTGATGCGCCACAGGCGGCGGGGCAGTTCGCCCTCCTCGAAGGCGTGCACCTCGTCGAGCGTCCACCCGTCGGCGAGTGCGTCGACCAGTTCGCGGGGGAAGAAGTGCACGGCGAAGCCGCCGTGCTCGAAGATGTCGTCGCCATGCCCCGTACCGGTCCCGTAGTGGGTGTCGCCGGTGTGGCGGACGGTGTAGACGAAAGCGCCGCCCGGTCGCAGCACGCGGCGGACCTCGGCGACGAGCGTGTGGATCTCCCTGGTGGACAGTGCCATGCACAGCAGCATGTGGGCGAACACGGCATCCACGGAGGCATCCTCGAGCGGCAGCGGTTCGCGTACGTCGTGCACTGCCGTGGTGACCCGCTCGGACAGGTGCCGGGTGCCGGCGGATTCGCGTAGTTGCTCCAGGCCGACCGGGCTGAAGTCGGTGGCCAGTACGGTGAATCCCTCGCGGGCGAAGTACAGCGTGTCACGGCCGTGCCCGGCGCCCAGTTCCAGCACGTCCTGGGCACCGGTGGCCCGGAAGACCGTGGCGGCGTGCACGGCAGGACCGGAAGGCTCCGCGCCGTACATTCCGGGGTGTTCGCCGTAGGTCTGCTGCCAGTGCTCGCGCTGTGCCTGGGCCAACTCGCGCCCGTGGTCCGACATGCCCACACCTCTCTCGCCGCCCGTTCCGTCGCGGTCGTCGTGGGCCAGCCTAGATCCACGGTGAGCTGCAAGAGCTCGGGCTCCGGTACCCGGGCGTCAGCCCTCCGGTTTCCCCCATGAACGCGCACTGTTCAGCACCCCACGTGCCGTGCGACGCCCTGGCCGGGACGCGGGCGGCGGGCGTCGCCAAGTGGACGGCGGCGTCAGTCGCGTGGTGACTTCTCCGGCTCCTCGCCGGCCGCGCTCCGGCCGCGGCGGCCGAGCAGGGCGGTTCCCAGTATCACCAGGCCGATGGCGACCACCTTGGCGGCCTGGTAGTAGCCGGCCGCCGCTTCGTCCGGGGTGAAGGGCAGCCATGACAGCCCTGCGGCGGGGGCGAGGAAGGTCCAGGCCGCCGCGACTCCGCCGAGGACGATCAGCGTGACGGCCCCCGGCGTCCCGAGCCCCGCCCACCAGGGGGCTTGGGGATGTGCCAGTTCGCCGGTCTGCTCAACGTCCTTGTCTGTCATGGTCGTTCTCCTGCGTGTGGGGTGGCGGTTGTGGGTGAGGACGCGGGCACGCTGCCGGCGGTTTCGGCGTTGCGGTGTCACACGGCGGGGCCCGTCAGGGGATGCGCGCGGTCAGCGGTTTCGCGGGGCCACCAGTCCGGATTCGTAGGCGAGGACGACGAGTTGGGCGCGGTCGCGGGCCCGGAGCTTGGTCATGGCCCGGTTGATGTGGGTTTTCGCGGTCAGCGGGCTGATGACCAGACGCCCCGCGATCTCTTCGTTGGACAGGCCCTGCGCGACCAGTGCGACGGCCTCGCGTTCGCGGCTGGTCAGCTCCCCCAGCCCCGTCCCGGTGCAGGTGCGGAGCGGCTGGGTGACGTACCGGTTGATCAGCTTGCGCGTGATCGTGGGTGCGAGCAGGGCGTCGCCGCGCGCGGCGACGCGTACGGCGTGCAGGAAGTCCCCCGGCACGATGTCCTTCACCAGGAATCCGGCGGCGCCGGAGCGCAGCGCGTCGAAGACGTATTCGTCCAAGCCGTAGTTGGTCAGGATGACGACGTGCACCCCGGCCAGAGCCGGGTCCGCGGCGATGCGCCGGGTCGCCTCGATGCCGTCGACGACGGGCATCTGGATGTCGACGAGCGCAACGTCGGGCACGTGCTCCCTGGCGAGTTCCAGGCCCTCGCTGCCGTCGGCGGCTTCGGCCACCACCTCGATGTCGTCCTCGAGATCGAGGAGCGCACGGAATCCGCTGCGGATGAGCGGCTGGTCGTCGACCAGCAGGACTCGGATCACGACGTCCGGTCCAGGGGCAGTTCTGCCTGGACGGTGAAGCCGCCCTCGTCGCGCGGTTCCGCCCGCAGCCGGCCGCCGAGAGCGGTGGCGCGTTCGCGCATGCCCAGCAGCCCGACTCCGGGCGTCGGCGTGGTGACCGGTGTGGCCTTGCCGTCGTCATCGATGCGTATCGCGAGGACGTCCGGGCGGCATTCGATAAGGACCGACGCCGTGCCGGCGTCCGCGTGACGGGCGATGTTGGTCAGCGACTCCTGAACGATCCGGTAGACGCTCCGGCCCACCGCGGCGGGCACGTGGTGCCGCTCTCCCTCAACCGTCAGCGTCGCCTCCAGGCCGGCCCTGCTCGCTCGTTCCACCAGTTCCGGAACCTCGCCGAGCCCGCGCGGCGGGTCCGTGCCGTCGTCGCGCAGCGCCTCCAGGGTCGCGCGCAGCTCCCGGCTCGCCTCGCGTCCGGCCTCCTGGATCGCCAGCAGGGCCTCGGGTACCTGTTCACCCCGCCTGCGGGCCACGTGGACGGCGACTTCGGCCTGCACCTTGACGACCGAGATCTGATGGGTGAGCGAGTCGTGGAGCTCCCGGGCGATGTGCAGCCGCTCCTCGTCCGCGCGGCGCCGCGCGGTCTCCTCACGGGTGCGCTCGGCCTCGTCCGCCCGCCGCTCGGCCTGCCGCAGCGCCTCACCCGCGGCGCCTGCCGCGATCAGCCAGGCCAGTTCCAGGGCGCCTCGGGCTTGTGCGAACGCCTCGCCCGTGTCGTGCAGGCCCGAGGCCAGGGCCGCGAGCGGGAGCGACGCCAGCATGACCACGCTCGCCGCCACCGCAGCGGCGTGATGTCCGGCCCGTACGGCTGCGTACACCGCGAACAGGTACGCGACAGCGGGCACTTCGAAACCGGCCGCCTGGTATCCCACAGCGCACAGTCCGGTGACGGCCAGGACGGCAACCGGAGCCCGTCGGCGCGCGGCCAGCGCCAGCCCACCGACCGTCAGCAGCGCGTACCCGAGCAGGTCGAGATCCGTGGCGGGCTGCCGTCCGGACAGCGCGCTGACCAGGAGCGCCACAGTCACGCCGACTGCGATCGCCCAGTCGATGACACCGGCCCGGACACCGGGCCCACCTGCAGTCATGCGCGCACCCTAGCCGGGTGCCGCCGCGGGCGAGTCCCCCTCGCGGACGAGCAGCCGCCTACTGCGGACGCGGTATCCGCGCGGCGCGTGCGGTATCCGCGGCAGGCGGATACCGCGTGGGCGGCAGCCCGAAGTGTCTGCGTCCGCCGGACGACCGGCGGTGGGCCGGGCGGACACGATCGGACGAAGTCCAGCCGCAGCAGGAGAAGGAGCACCTCATGTCAGTCTCATTTGTGCTTGCCGCACGGGCGGCCGGGTATGTCGCGGTCCAGCCGGCCGCCGACCCTGTGTACGGCCTGACCTCCGCGCGGTTCTGGGCCACCTCGGTCGCGTTGCTGGGGCTGGCCGGCGCCGTCATCGGCGGGCTCGCGCTGGCCCGTTCCGCCCGCCGTACCGGCGACGGCGGGAGAAGCCGCGCCGTAGTGGCCCTGGTGGCAGGGCTGATCGCTCTGGCCGGAGGCGCGCTGAACCTGGCCGTCGCCGACGGCGGTCCCGGCACCGGGAACGGAGTCGTCGCCGGCGCCCTGGCCCTGGTGCTCGGGCTGACCGGCCTGATCCTCGGCTGGCTGGCCCTGGCCCGCTCCCGCCGAACGGGGTGACGGCAACGGATACGAGCACGCGTCAGGCCTGCCCCGGGACCGAGCAGACGACGCGGAGCACCGGCGCTCCGGGAACGGCGTCGCACTGGGCCGGTGGAGGTCCGGTCCTCGGACGGAATGCATGCCCTCGTGCCGGCGCGGCGCAGGCAACCCGCCCGGAGTTCATCGGGGTCGCGGTCCGGGGGGATTCGGCCTTCCGGGCCGGGGCGGGCCGGTCGGGGCCGGGCGTCCGGGGTCATGCGGGAGTGTTCGTCGGCGTCCTCGTCGCCCTGGTGGCGGCGGTCGTCGCACGGCTGGCCCTCTGAGGACACAGGCGGGGCGACTCGCCGTCGTCCGGGCTTCGTCGCAGGAGCAGAGCGGGGCCGTCGTCGTGGGCGGGGTGGACGACGGCTGGGCGGCGGACACAAGGGCCCGCGGGGGCGCGGCCCGCGGAGCGGCAGGTTCGCACCGGTGCGCACCGGTGCGCACGTAGCGGCCACCTCCGGGGTCGCTTCCGCTGCGGAAGCGCTACCGTATGGGCCCTCCCCCCAGACGTGACGCCGGAGGCCCCCGTGTTGAGTCAACTTCTCATCGTCGGCGCGTGGTTGTTCTACATCGTGGGGTTCCTGATGTTGCTGTACGTGCTGGAGTTCTTCCGCAGCAGCAGGACGCTCCTGCGGCTGGTGCTGTGTACGGCCTGCATGGTCGTCAGTGGCGCCATGCTCGGCATAGCCGCCCTCACCGAGGTGCCGGACTTCTACTCCGACACCGTCCTGACCCGGGCGCTCGACGCGGCGTCCGGTGTGCTGGCCTACCTGCTCGCCTTCACCGTCCTCGCAGTGTTCGTCGTCGCCGCGGTCAGGAGCCGGCCGGCTTTCCGCTCGCGGTGACCGCGGCGACTTCTGCGCCTGCCACCCGTACGACGCTGCCGCTGCTCGGGCTCGCGCCCGTCACTTCACGTCGTTCAGTTCCTCGAACTTCACCAGGCCCGTGTCCTCCAGGACCGTGATGTGGTCGAGGACGATGGTGTTGGCGCGGGTGGCCAGCGAGCGCACCATCGAGTTGCGGGTCTGGTCGCGTACGAGGCCCACGAGGCCGAAGACGACGCCGTGCTGCTTCCGGGTATGGGCGACGAAGATCTTGTCGAACTCCTTGCCGGAGGCGGTGTCCATGTCGTTGAGGTACTTGCGCTGCGAGCCCGTCGGCTGGTTCGGCAGCGAAACATTCATCGCACGGCTGCACGCGATGGCGCGCTTGTCCAACTCCTCGTGCCCGTCGACGAGATGGTCACCCGCGATCCGTAGCGACTCCGTGGTTCCCCGTTCCTGCGCGGAGCGGCCGGCAGGTCCTTCCCACAGGCCGGCGGAGCGGACCTTGCGGATGAAGTCGCGGTCCATCGGCGTCAGCGGCCCGTACTTCGACTTCCAGGTTCCCCTGCCGTCGTCCTGCCATCCGGCCCTGGCGAGCGCGGTGGCACGGTTTCCCTCGAACCAGTTGGAGGGCATCACCAGGGCGGCGAGCGTCGCCCCGAGTGCGACCACGATCAGGACGGTGCCGATCGCCCGTCCCGTCAGCATGCTGGACTTCATCGGCCACCTCTCGATGCACGGCTTCCAGTGCGACTGAGATTAGCGAGGCGGGCGGGGATGTGGTGGGCATTCTCCCGACCGGACAAGAACCGTTTCCGCCGGGTCCAACGCTGCTATGCGGGACGGGAATCGGAGGAGCTCCGGGACGGACGACCGGGCGCCCGTGCCGACGTGCCGTGCCGGTCCGCGGCTCCACCGGGATGATTCCGGCGTGTGGCGCCGCGGGCGGCCTGCGCGGTCACCGCTCCGCGAGTTCGGGCCCCGCGGATCGTGCCCGTGGCAGCGCGGGGCAGTAAGGATCCGTGAACGGGTCCGGAACGCGGTCGCCGAGCGCGGGAAATTCGAGCAGAACTTGGTGGCCGTGCCGTCGATGACAGTGGGCCGGCCGACGGCTCCGGGAGGCGCCTCACGAGGACGAACAGGGGCCGGTGAGACGCGGTACGAGCCGTGGAGGAACGAAGGAGAAAACCGGCGGGGGCCGCACCGGTATGCGTCGGGAAAATGGAAGGGCCGGGAGGGCTTCGAAACTACTGACGGCCTTTCACTAAATAGGGTTACCTGGAGTTGCACCGCGATCGCCGGAGCGGCATAGTTCCCCGGACCAAGCCCCGACTGGCCCTGCTGTCCCCCTAGTTCAGCGTCCTCGGCGGCTCCATGTCCCCTGGAAGGTTCCCCTAGTTGATCACGCATGTCTTGAGCCGGCGGACACGCCGGGCAGCACTCCTGGGTACCGCCACCCTCGTCGGTGGCGCGATGATCTCCGCCCCGGCTCACGCCGCCCCCGCGGACGGGCACTCCGGCAAGAACGGCAAGGCCACCGCCGTCGCGGCCCGCGCCGACCTGAACGTCTCGGTCGTGAACGCCGCCAAGGTTCCGGTCCGGGCCTCCCTCAACTCCGTCAGCGCTCCGCGCGACGCTGACGAGACGCTGCTGACCGCCGAGGTGAACGGAGCCAACAAGGGCCAGCCCCTGAAGCTGGTCCAGGCCGAGGTCGCTCACTCCGGCGCCAAGGCCGGGACCGAGCGGTCCGTGGGCCACGTCAAGCTCGCCGGTCTCCGCGCCTTCGCGCCCGGCCTGCCGACCAAGCCGCTGGTGAGCGCCGACCTTCTCACCGCCACCGCCCTGTGCAAGGCGGGCGAGAAGCCCACCGCCAAGGCCGACCTGGAGAACGTCTCCGTCCTCGGGAAGCCCGTCGAGGTCAACGGCGTCGGCAGCCAGAAGGTCGAGGTGCCCGGCGTGGGAACCGTCGACATCGCCCTGGAGGAGACCACCACCAAGGCCGCGTCGGGAGCCGCTACGGCGCTGAAGCTGTCGTACGAGGTGAACCCGGCCAACCTCAACATCGTGAAGGCGGCCGGTGAGATCGTGCTCTCCGAGGCCACCTGCGAGACGCCCAAGGGCGACGGCGGCGGAGCCGGCGGCAACGACCCCGGCCCGCAGACCGGTGACGACGACGGCGGCGGCCTTGCCGAGACCGGAGGCAACTCCGCCACGCCGATCATCGCCGGCGTGGGCGCGCTCCTCGTCGCCGGTGGTGGCGGGATGTACCTGATGCGCCGCCGCAGCGCCGCGCGCAGCAGCTGACAAGCCGGCGGGACCGGCCGTACCGCACGGACCGCGCGCTCAGCGAATCCGGGCGGCGTCCGGTCCCCTTCCCGCCGAGGCCCACCGCACCCCTCCCCCGAGGTGCGGTGGGCCTCGGTGTGCGTGTGCGGGCCCTCCGGTCGGCATGCCGGGTCGGGCCCGGCCCTGGGGACGTCCGGAGGGCTTGCCGCTGTCGCTCGCTGCCAAGTGTGCGGGCGGGCACGAACAGTGCTGCTCAGGGAGTCACGGTGGCGCTCCGGGAGTCACGGTGGCGCCTCCCGGAAAGAAGCTGCCACCGGGATGCCACCGAGCTGCCACGAACGTGACAGGTCCGATCGTGACAGGTGCGATCGTGACAGGTCCGTGGCCTGCGGGAACAGCGCACGGCGGAGATTTGCTTCCGCCCGTGTGGAGAAGCGTCCTGAGAACGCCGAGGGTCCCTCGCCGCAGCAGCGGCGGGAGGCGGCCGAGCGGATCGACGAGGCCAGGTCGGGGAACGAGCGGCTGGTGGCCTCGCTGACGCGCCTGTGGGAGGGCGTCGTCGAAGCGTCCGCCCAGGCCAACATCGACGACGAGCACGATCCCGAAGGGGCCACGGTCGCGTTCGAACGTGCTCAGCTGCGGGACGCGCTCAAGCAGGCACGCGCCGATCTGGCGGAGCTCGACAGGGCCGCCGAGCGGCTGCGCACCGGTGAGTACTGGCTCTGCGAACTCTGCGGCCGTCGCATCCCGGTGGCACGGCTCGCCGCACGGCCGACGGCCAGGCGCTGCATCGACTGCGCGGCCAAGCCTTCCTGAGCCGGAGGCCTCCTGACCGGGCGCATCCCGAGCCGGGGGGCCTCCTGCGCGGGGCGCATCCCGAGCCGGAGGCCTCCTGGACCGGGGGCTTCTGAGTGGGGGCCTCCGGTCGCCGGGGCGACCGTCCTCCCGGGCGACCGTCCTCCCGGGGCGAACGCCGTCCGGCGGCGGCCGTCGCCACTGGTGAGCGACGCTCACCCTCCGTACGGCCGCCCTGCCCGACCCGGCCGCCGCCCCGACCCGGCCGCCGCCCCGACCCGGCCGCCGCCCCGAACCCGGCCGCCGCCCCGGACCCGGTCGGGGAGCCGGCACCGCGCGGCCAAGGGCTTCCTCCGGTGCGGGCTGCCGTTGTCGCAGAGGTGGTGCAGGCTGGAAGCAGCGGCCCGGAGGTGGGCCCTGCCGCCTCGCACTCCGCGCCGTGGGAAGAGGGCGGTGATGACGCGGCAAGACATTGCGGCTTCGCGACGCGACGAGCCCTTGGAGAGCGACGACGCGGCGACCCCTGCCACGGCCGTACTCGACGAGCGGGGCAGGGTGACCGCGTGGAGCGAGGGTGCCCGCCG
This sequence comes from Streptomyces sp. CNZ301, assembly GCF_004217425.1. Lineage (NCBI taxonomy): Bacteria > Bacillati > Actinomycetota > Actinomycetes > Kitasatosporales > Streptomycetaceae > Streptomyces > Streptomyces sp. CNZ301. Next base: position 4,141,376 of record NZ_SHLG01000001.1, on the reverse strand, counting down.
CCTGCTCGGCCACCGCCGGGAGGACGTCGTCGGACGGGACGGCGCCGGGCTGCTGGCGGAGCACGCCGACCAGCCGGACGGTCCGGCCCCCGGCAGCCGAAGCTGGAGCGGGCACGTCGTACTGCGGCACCGGAACGGCTTCGACGTACGCGTGGGGCTGCTCGCGCGCCGCCGGGAGACGCCCTCCGGAGCGGAATGGCTCGTGGTGCGGGTCGCGGGCTCACGTCTGACCCCGCACCGGGACGAGACGCTGATGAGGTGGGGATTCGGCGAGTTCCCCTGCATCCTCGCGCTCTTCGACACGAATCTGCTGCTGGTGAGGGCGAACGCCGACATGGAACGCGCCGTCGGCCTCACCCAGGAACTGCTTCAGGGGCTGCGTCCCTCGGAGATGCTCTCGGCGCAGCCCGAACCCGGCAGCGTCGAGGAGGCGATGCGGGAGGCGATGCGGAAGGACGAGCGCCGGCATCTGAGCATGTTCCTGTGGGTGCCGGGCGAGGACAGGGAGCACGCCTGGTCGGTGTGGGTCGCGCCCTCGAAGGACGAGAACGGCCGGCTGCGGGGAGTGTGCTTCAGCGCGCAGGACCAGACGGAACAGTACGCGGCACAGCAGCGGCTGCTGGTCCTGAACAAGGCCGGAACCCGCATCGGGACCACCCTCGACATCAGCCGCACCGCGCAGCAGCTTTCCGATGTCGCCGTCCCGGAGTTCGCGGACTTCGTCAGCGTCGACCTGCTCACGTTCCTGGAACGCGGTGAGGAGCCGCCCCCCGGTGCCCGCGCGGGGCCTGTCGTGCTGCGCCGCGCGGGCCAGCGGTCCGTGACGGGCGGGAAGCCCGAGGATCTGGTCGTGCCGGGGGACGTGATCACTTATCCGCAGCTGTCGGCCCTCGTCGAGTCCCTGGACGGGAGAAGGACGACCAGCGCGGATGCGAGCCGCGACCTGCTCGCGAGGTGGGCGCCTCATGACCCCGAGCGGTGCGCCCGGCTGCGTTCGCAGGGGATCCACTCCGTGATGGTCGTGCCGATGCGTGCCCGCGGCCTGCTCCTCGGTGTCACCGTCTTCATGCGGCACCGGCGCCCGGAGCCGTTCAGCGAGGACGACATGCTGCTGGCCGAGGAGCTCACGGCCCGCGCGGGGGTGTCGCTCGACAACGCGCGGCGCTACATCGCGGAGCGCAACAGGGCCGAGACCCTGCAACGTGACCTGCTGCCGCAGCGGCTGCCGGAGCTGACCGCGGTCGAGACGGCCGCCCGCTACCTGCCCGCCCGGGAGCAGGCGGGTGTGGGCGGCGACTGGTTCGACGTGATTCCGCTGTCCAGCGCGCGCGTCGCTCTCGTCGTCGGCGACGTCGTGGGGCACGGCCTTCAGGCCTCGGGGGCGATGGCCCGGTTCCGCACGGCCGTACGGGCCCTGGCGGACATGGGTCTGCCGCCGGACGAGCTGCTCACCCGCCTCGACGACATGGTCACGCGCCTGTCGGACGAGGACGGTGCGGCGGGCGCGAAGTACATCGGCGCGACATGCCTGTACGCCGTGTACGACCCGGTCTCCCGGCTCTGCACCGCGGCATGCGCCGGCCACCCCTTGCCTCTCGTGGTGGGACCGTCGGGGGATGTGGAGATCGTCGGTCTTCCCACCGGGCCCCCGCTGGGCGTCGGCGGCATGCCGTTCGAGGCGTCCGAGCGGGAGCTGCCGGAAGGCAGCGTGCTGGCCTTCTACACCAACGGCCTGATCGAGACGCGTGACCGTGACATGGACGAGGGGCTCGAACTGTTCCGCCGGACGCTCGCCGGAACGTCCCAGTCCCTCGAAGCGGCGTGCAACCACGTCGTCGCGACGCTGCTCCGCGATCCTCCCCGTGACGACGCCGCGCTCCTGCTCGCCCGCACCCGCGAGCTGAGCCAGGCACAGGTGGCCACCTGGGACCTTCCGGCGGATCCGGCGGTCGTCGCGCGGATCCGCGAAGACGTCGCCTGCCAGATGAGCCGCTGGGAGCTGGACGAACTGGCGTTCAGCACCGAGCTGGTGGTCAGCGAGCTCGTCACCAACGCGATCCGCTACGGCCGGTCGCCGATCCGGCTGCGGCTGATCCACGACCGGGAACTGATCTGCGAGGTCTCCGACACCGGCATCGCCGCCCCGCACCTGCGTCCCGCCGGTCTCATGGACGAGGGCGGGCGCGGCCTGCTCCTCGTCGCCCAGCTGTGCCGGCGCTGGGGCGTGCGGTACGGCGCGCAGGGCAAGACGATCTGGGCGGAACAGAGCTCGCCGGGCGACCATCCGCCGCCCCTGGCGATGTGACGGGGCCCGGTGATGTCCGCCGTCCCGTGCGGACGCCGCGCGGCGCAGACGGACCCGAGCCCGTGACGGTGGCAGGCCTGTGACGGTGGCAGTCCTGTGACGGTGGCAGGGCGGTGACGACGGTCGGCCGCCAGGGGCTGTCCGCCGGACAGGCCGTAAGCCTCCGATGAGTTTTCCCCGGCCGACCCGTCCGACTGGGGAAGGGTCACCGACAAGCCGTCCCGGAGGACATCATGAGGAAGATCGCTGCTGGGTTGTTCATCGCGCTGGACGGAGTGGTGGAGGCGCCCGACCAGTGGCATTTCCCTTACTTCAACGACGAGATGGGCGCCGCCGTCGATGCGACACTCGGCTCGGCCGACACCCTCCTCCTCGGTCGCAGGACCTATGACAGCTTCGCCGGCGCATGGCCGGAGCGTGAGGCGGCGGGCGGTGAGGACGCCGCCTTCGCGAAGAAGCTCGGTGACGCACGCAAGATCGTCGTATCGAACCAGAAGCTCCACTTCAGCTGGCGGAACTCCGAGCAGCTGACGGGCGAACTCACCGAAGCCGTCGCGGCGTTGAAGAACGAGCCGGGCGGCGACATCGCCATGAGCGGTTCCGTCTCGGTCGTCCGCCAGCTGCTGGCCGCCGGGCTGCTGGACGAGCTGCATCTCCTGGTGCACCCGATCGCGGTCCGCAAGGGCATGCGCCTGTTCGACGAGGCCGAGACGCCGCTCCCGCTGAGGCTGATCTCGTGGGAGACGTTCCGCACGGGCGTGCTGAACCTTGTCTACGCGCCTGACGCGACGGTCGGCGACGCCACGTACGAGGACGCCAAGGGGCACTTGCCGCAGGGCGAGCAGTAGCGGCCACGGAAGCGGCCAGAGCAGCGGCCACAGCAGCGGCAACTCCCGCGAGTCGCGCCCGGGTCTTCCGTTTCCGCCCGGTCCGCGGCACGGGCGGGACGGCATCGCCGAACGGCGTTCCACGACGAACTGCCCGCGTGCTGCGCGGAGTCCGGCAGAGCGCACACCTTGCGGCCCGGGCCTCCGGTGGAGCGAGGACGGAGCGGAGGGTCCGTGTCGCGGTGGTCGCACGGGGGCACCCGCAGTCCAGAGACCGGAATGGCGGGTTCATTCCGCACGGCGAGCGTGGAGGCGGACATCCGATGAGCAGTGGCAGCGACGTGGACCCGGTGGACACGGCCGAGGAGACGATATTCACCTGGGGCGCGCCCCCGCTGAAGTTCGGAGCAGGCGCCGCCGACGAAATCGGATTCGACATGGCGCAGTTCGGGGCGGAACGCGTTCTCGTACTGACCGATCCGGGGATCGCCGCTCTCGGGATTCCGCAGCGCGTGGCCGAGAACATGAAGCGCTACGGCATCACCGCCGAGGTCTTCGACGGCGTGCACATCGAACCCACCGACGCCGCCTTCGAGGCAGCCGTGGAGTACGCGCGGGCCCGGGGGCCCTGGGACGGTTTCGTGGCGGTCGGCGGAGGCTCGGCCATCGACACCGCGAAGGCGGTCAACCTGCTCACGTCCTGCTCCGGCGAGCTGATGCACTACGTCAACAAGCCGATCGGCCGGGCCGAGACGCCCTCGCACCAGCTCAAGCCGCTCGTCGCAGTGCCGACGACCGCCGGTACGGGCGCCGAGAGCACCGCCATGTGCGTGCTGGACATCCTGTCGATGAAGGTCAAGACGGGCATCAGCCACTGGCGGCTGCGTCCCGCGCTCGCGGTGGTCGACCCGCTGCTGACGATGACCCTTCCGCCCGAGGTGACCGCGTCGGCGGGCATGGACATCGTCTGCCACGCGGTCGAGTCGTATACGGCGAAGTGGTACGCCGACTCCGGCCGGCGCAGGCCGGAGGAGCGGGTGACGTACTGCGGTTCGAACCCGGTCTCCGACCTGTGGTGCGAGAGGGCGATGGGCCTGATCGCGAAGTCGTTCCGCCGGGCCGTGCACAGCGGGGCCGAGGACGTCGAGGCGCGTACGGACATGATGATGGCGGCGACCTTCGCGGGCATGGGCTTCGGCAACGCCGGGGTGCACATTCCGCACGCCAACGGCTATCCGATCGCGGGCATGGTGAAGGACTACCGTCCCGCCGGCTACCCGCAGGACGAACCGATGGTTCCGCACGGACAGTCGGTCTCGCTGACGGCGCCGGAGGCGTTCCGGTTCAGCTTCCCCTCCGCTCCCGAGCGGCATCTGAGGGCCGCGGAGCTGCTGGCGCCGCAGACGGACATGCTTCCCGATCCCGTCGAGCAGCTGCCGCACGTGCTGGTCGAGTTGATGCGCGACATCGGCATCCCCAACGGCATCGGCGCCGTGGGGTACGGCGAGAGCGACGTGCCGGATCTGGTGCCGGGGACGATGAAGCAGCAGCGGCTGCTGTCCACCTGCCCCCGCCCCGTGGGCGAGGAGGAGATCGAGCGCATTCTGCTGCGCTCCGTGCAGAACTGGTAGCTCCGCCCCGTCCGTCGTCCGCCCTGTCCGTTGCCCGCGCCGCCGCCCGGTCGCCGACCCGTCGCACCGCTGCCCCGCCGCGCCCGGTCCTCGACCGCCGTTGTCCTGTCGCCGTCCGGGAACCTCCGTCCCGTCCGGGAACTTCCGTCCCGTCCGGGGCTTCCGTCTCGCCCGCCCCTCAGCCGGCCTCGACCTGACGGGCGGCGGCCCGGGGCGGCAGGGGCGTGCGGCCGCGCAGGGCCCGCCAGACGACCTCGATGCCCGACTCGCCCGGCGCGGTCGGGCCCTCCATGGCGGGCCGCCGCTCGACCTCGGTGAAGCCGAGGCGCACCGGCACTCCGCCGCTGGCCTCGTTGGCCTCGTCGTTGTGGATCTCCACAACGTCGATCCCGGGCAGGGAGAACGCCTCGCGCAGCAGGGCCGCCGCGGCGGCGGTCGCCAGGCCCTGCCGCGTCCACGAAGGGTGGATCCAGTAACCGATCTCCAGTCCGCCGGGGCCGATGCGGCGCATCAGGCCGCAGCTTCCCACCGTCGAACCGTCCACCGACACCGCGTAGTTGTACGCCTTGCCCTCGGCCCATTCACGCTCGCACCGGGTCACGAACTCGAGGGACGCGTCAGGGCTGTAGTCGTCGTGGGCCCACGGCATCCACGGCACAAGGTGCGCCAGCGACTCGGTGACCACCCGGTAGTGCACGTCGGCGTCCCGGCACCGCCAGCGGCGCAGCTCGACGCGGTCATGGCGGAGCCGCTCCGCGGGTCGGTTCATGCGGGGATCATTCCCCGGTGCGGACCGGTCCACAACTCGATTGCGTGCGAGGCCAGTTGCTCTCTCAGTTGTCCCTCTCACTGCTGTCCCCGTGTGTAGTACGAGACCAACTCCTGTGAGAGCGAGGGGACTTCGACAGGGACGTTCCCGGAGCGGAGCGACTTCGTGGCCGCGTGCCCCGCAGCGACCGCCTCGCGCGCCGCGAGCGGCGACGTCTGTGTCGGCCCGCCTTCGGCGGCGAAGCGGAGGAATTCCTCGACGAGCAGGCGGTCGGCCCCGCCGTGCATCTCCTCCGACCGCGGTACGGGGACGGTGAGGTCGGCGTCGTCGCGGTAGCCGGAACGGCGGGAGTTCCAGACCTTGATGACCGCTCCGTCGAGGTCTCCGAAGTTCTCCAGGCGCCCGTGGTCGCCGATCACCGTGTAGTTGCGCCAGTAGTCGGGTGTGAAGTGGCACTGCTCGTAGCTGACGAGCACACCGTTGCCGGTGAGGCCGTGCAGCATGCTGATGTCCTCCACGTCGACGACCGGATTGAGGCCGCGCAGCGCGGTCGGCGGCCAGTTCGCTTCGGGGTCGTTCCACTCCGACATGCGCTCGCCGCCGCGGTCGCGCCGGTCGGATATGCCTCCGAAGACGGCGAGTTCGCCGACGGCGGTCACCCGGCGCAGCGAATCCCCGGCGAGCCAGTGGATGACGTCCAGGTCGTGAGCGCCCTTCTGGAGCAGCAGACTTGTGGTGTTGCGCCGTTCCGCGTGCCAGTCCTTGAAGTAGAAGTCGCCTCCGTGGCCGACGAAGTGGCGGCACCACACGGCCCGGACCCGGCCGATCGCCCCGTCCAGGACGAGCTGCCGCATGCGGCGGACGAACGGCGCATGCCGGAGGTTGTGGCCGACGTACAGGCGGGTGCCGGTCGTTCTCGCGGTGTGCAGGACCAGGTCGCAGTCCTCGGTGGTGACGGCGAGCGGCTTCTCGACGAAGACGGCGGTGCCGGCGCGCAGTGCGTCGAGCGCGCACCGCGCGTGGAGGTGGTCGGGGGAGAGGACCATGACCGCGTCGAGTCCGCCGGCCGCCAGCATCTCCTCGTGCCCCTGGTGCAGGCGCACTTCGGGGCCGAAGAGTCTCCGTGCCGCCTGCTGCCCGCGCGGATGCGGGTCGGCGCAGGCCACGACCCGTGCCCCGGCACCGGGGCGGTGGGCGTGTGATGCCAGCGTCGCCCGCTCACCGACGCCGACGACTCCGATCCGCAGGTCGTCGCCCGTCAGGACGTCGCCCGTCATGGTCCGAACTCGCTCATATTCAGGACTCCTTCGTAATTGCTCGTTCCGAAGCCTTCACGCCCGCTCATATTTATGCAACAGTCCTCAATCAATCAGTCGTACAAGCAGTACGGATCTTTCGGCGCCGGACGATCCTCCGTTGCCGGACGGGGACGGGGACGGGGACGGGGACGCGGGCGCCGGAACCGGCGGAACGGGAAGAGGGGAGCACAGGGTGCGAGGTCACGATCTGGCCGCTCTGCGGCGGTTGAACACCATCGCCGTGCTGCGCTTCCTGCGCTCCCAGGGTCCGGGCCGCCCGCAGTCGCTCAGTCAGCTCGCCGCCGCCACAGGGCTCTCCCGGCCCACCGTCGACCAGGTCGTCGAGGAGCTGACCGCGCAGGGCTGGCTCACCGAGGCGTCCGACCCCGCGGCGGGACGCTCCGGCCGTCCGGCCCGGCGCTTCCGGTTCCGGGGCGAGGCGGGACGGGTCGTCGGCGTCGACATCGGTCTGCACAAGGTCGTGCTGCTGCTCTCCGACCTCGCCGGCGACATCACGGCGAGCCATCGCGAGGAGATGGACCCGGACATGGGCGGTGCGGAACGCCTGGCCTTCCTCCGGGCCCGCATCGAGCGCTTCCTCGACGACCAGAAGGTGCCCCAGGAGGAACTCTGGGCCCTGTGCGTCGGGGTGCCGGGCGTCGTCGGCGAGACGGGCCGCATCACTTCCGTGATCGTGCCGGAGTGGTCGGACTTCGAACTGGCGCGGAGGCTCGGCGAATCCTTCCCGTGCCGGATACTCGCCGAGAACGACGTCAACCTGGCAACCCTCGCCGAACACTGGCAGGGCGCCGCACAACTCGCCGACGACGTCGTGTGTCTGCTGATCGGCCACCGCTCGTCCTGCGGCGTGATGCTCGGCGGCCGGCTCCACCGCGGTCACCGCGGCTGGGCCGGCGAACTCGGGCTGCACCGCCGGCTCGGACTGTCCGACGCCCATGAGGAGCTGTCCTGGCGGGGCGAACGGCGACTTGGGACCTCCCCGCCGAAGGCGGTCGCGACCTCCGCGCCGGAGGAGGCCGGGGCCGGCCCGTCGGAGGCAGTTGCGGTCTCCCCGCCGAAGGCAGTTGGGGTCTCCCCGCCGGAGGCAGGGGAAGGGTCCGACATCGCCGCCCTCGCCCGCGCCGCCGGCGAGGGGAATCCGGAGGCGCTCGACGTCCTCGACCGCTACGCGGCCCGCCTCGCGCCCGGCATCGGCGCGCTCCTCCTCGCCGTCGATCCCGAACTCGTCGTTCTCTCGGGCGGGATGACCCCCGTCGGGGAGGCGCTGACCCCGCTGCTCACAAGGCATCTGCGGGATGTCGCGCTGGACGTGCCGCTGCACGTGCCGCGCATCGCCGTCAGCACGCTGGGCGAGCAGGGCGTGGCGCTGGGCGCCGTGCGCAAGGCGCTCGACAGCGTCGAAGCCCTGCTCTCCGACGCCACCGGTCCGCTGCCCTCCGTGCCGCCGTCCCCGACCCGCTGAGGCGGTCCCGCAGAGCGCGGCCGCCGTTCACCACCGGACCCGTCCGGACCTCTCACCCCACCACCGTCGTCCCCCATCCCCGTCCCCTCCCCGTGCTCACACCGTCCCCCGGGAGTCGCCGATGCGAAGGAGAACACTGCTCGCCGGAGCGCTGGCCGCCGCGCCTGCCGCCGCCGGCGCGGCCACGGGCTGTTCCGCGGGAGGCGCGTCCGCGCGCACTTCCGGCGGCCGCACCACCATCTCGTACGGGATGTGGGACCCGCTCCAGGTCGCCGGCATGGAGAAGATCATCAAGGCGTTCGAGGCGGAACATCCGAGGATCTCCGTCGACATCCAGGTCACGCCCTTCACCTCGTACTGGACGACCCTCAAGACCGCGATGCGCGGCGGCTCCGCCCCGGACGTGTTCTGGATGAACGCGGTGAACCTCCAGCTGTACGCGTCGGAGGGCGTGCTGCGGCCCCTGGATCCCTTCATCGAGCGCGACGGATTCGACATGGGCGTTCATCCGGAGGAACTGCTGCGGATGTACACCTACGAGGGCACGCACTACGGGATGCCGAAGGACTTCGACACGATCGGGCTCTGGTACAACAAGGAGCTCTTCGACAAGGCCGGCATCAAGTACCCGGACGAGAGCTGGACCTGGGACACGGTCCGTGACGCGGCGGCCGAACTCACCGACCCCCGCGCGGGCGTCCACGGCATCGCCGCGGAGATGAGCAGGCAGTACACCTTCTACAACACCATTGCCCAGGCGGGGGGTTACGTCATCCGGGACGGCCGTTCCGGCTTCGGCGACCCGCGCACCATCGAGGGCCTGCGCTTCTGGACCGACCTGATCGACCGCGGCCACTCCCCGTCGCAGAGCGCGATGACCGACACGAGGGGCCGCCAGCTGTATCTGTCGGAGAAGGTCGCCATGAACTACGACCTCTCCGCGATGGCCTCCCAGATGTACGCGGAGCCCGCCATCAAGGACCACGGCGGAGTCGCCGTGCTGCCCAAGGGGCGCAGGCGCGCCACCACGATCCACGGCCTGGCCGCGGCCATGTCCGGCAAGAGCCCCAACGCCGAGGCCGCCTGGCAGTTCGTGAAGTTCCTGGGCTCGCGGAAGGCCGCCGAGATCCAGGCGCGCGAGGGCGTGACGATCTCCTCGTACGAAGGCACGCAGGAGGCGTGGGTGAAGTCCATGCCGGAGTTCGACCTGAAGGTCTTCACCGACATGCTCGACTACGCCGTCCCCTATCCCGCCTCCAAGCGCACGACGGTGTGGGAGAACCTCCAACCGCAGCTGCTCGGCGGCCCGTTCACCGGCAAGGGCGGCATCGAGGGCGCCTCTCGCACCCTGGCCCGCCAGATGGACCTCGCCCTGGAACAGGAGAAGTGACGAGATGGCTGTCTTTCCCTCCACGGCCGGGGCCCGGCAGGCCGAACGGCGATTCCGCGAACGGCGATTCCGCGAACGAGGGCGCGGGCGCGGCGGCGACGGCACGCGTTCCCCGGCGACGGGCGCCGGTGCCAAGGGGCCGGGCCGCCGCTCGCAGCGGGCCGCGTACCTGTTCATCGCGCCCCTCGCGCTGGGCTTCCTCGTCTTCTACATCTGGCCGCTGCTGGAGACCCTCTGGTTCAGCTTCACCTCGTTCGGGGCCTTCGGCGGCAACTCCTGGGTGGGCGGCGAGAACTACGAACGGGTGGTGCGGGACGTCACCGTCGGCAAGGCACTCGGCAACACGCTGCTGTACATGGTGATGGGGCTGATGACGCTGCCCGTCGCCATCGTGCTGGCCGAGCTGATGAACCGGCGCGGGCTGCGCGGCGTCCCCGTCTACCGGGCGCTGTACTTCATGCCGTTCGTGACGCTTCCGGCCGCCGTCGGCCTGGTCTGGAACTGGCTCTACAACGGCGACTTCGGCATGGTCAACGAGGCGCTGTCGTGGATCGGCGTCGACGGACGGTACTGGGTCTCCGACCCCTCCACCGCCGTGTACGCGATCGGCGTCGTGATGATCTGGTCCCACATCGGCTACTACCTGATCATTTTCACAGCCGGCATCAAGGCCATCCCGCGGGAGTGCTACGAGGCCGCCGAGATCGACGGTGCCGGTCCCGTGCGGCGCTTCTTCCGCATCACGCTGCCGCTGCTGAGCCCGAGCATCTTCTTCGCGTCCGTCATCTGCGTCATCAACTCCCTTCAGCAGTTCGACCTGATCTTCGTGATGATGAGCCCCGAGAACCCGGCGCTCGGCGAGACGCAGTCCGTCGTGACGCTCTTCTTCAAGTGGGCCTTCGACGAGAACGCCCAGGGCGCGGCCGCGGCCCTCGCCTTCCTCCTCATGCTGCTGATAGCGGCCCTCACGTACCTGCAGTTCCGGTTCCAGAAGAGGTGGGTGCACTATGCCTGAACCGGCCCCCGTGACAACGGCCGCCGCGGCGACCGCCGCGACCACGCCCGACCCGGCGGCCCCCGCGTCCGGGCACCCGGCGCGCGGCCGGCGGATCGACCCCGGCTCCGTCGCCACCCATGCGGTCCTCTCGCTGGGCGCGCTGGCCATGGTCTTCCCCTTCCTGTGGCAGCTGCTGACCGCTTTCAAGACCATGCCGGAGGCGGTGCGCGTACCTCCGACGTTCCTGCCGGAGGCATGGAACTGGGCGGCTTTCCAACAGGTCTTCACGGCCGTGCCGTTCGGGGAGATGCTCACCAACAGCCTCCTGAACACCGCCGGCCGGACACTCGGGCAGCTGGTCTTCTGCTCCCTGGCCGCCTACGCCTTCGCGCGGCTCCAGTTCCGCGGCAGGAACCTGCTGTTCGCCCTGTTCCTGTCGGTGCTGATGGTGCCGCCGCAGCTTCTCGTGCTTCCGCAGCACGAGATCATGACGAAGCTGGGGCTGCTCAACAGCGCCCCGGCGCTCTTCCTGCCCGGCATGTTCAGCGCGTTCGGCACGTTCCTGCTGCGGCAGTTCTTCCTCGCGCTGCCGAAGGAGCTGGAGGAGGCCGCCCGCATCGACGGGGCCGGTCCCTTCCGGATCTTCTGGAGCATCATGCTTCCGCTCGTACGGCCCGCGCTCGCGGCTCTCGCCGTCATCACGGCGATGTGGTCGTGGAACGACCTGCTGTGGCCGCTGGTTGTCAACACCGACCCGGCGAAGGCGCCGGTCAGCGCCGGACTGATCTCCCTGGAGGGGCAGTTCATGACGAACTACCCCGTGATGATGGCCGGGTCGGTCATCGCCAGTCTCCCCATGCTTCTCCTCTACGTGCTGCTCCAGCGCCACTTCGTCCAGGGAATCGCGCTCAGCGGCTCGAAGGGCTGACGGCTCCCAGGGTTGAACGGCCGGAGGCGGGCCGAAGCGGCCCCGGCCCTCCGGTCAGCGCAGTCCGTACGGCCGCCGAGTCACCCGACTCCCCTGTGCACACCCGCCATCCGCACACCCCGACAAGGAAGGCAGTCCCCTATGCCGGAACTCGCAGTGGGGCTCATCGGCGCGGGCGGCATCGCCCGCGCCCATCTGCCCGCGTGGCTCGAACTGGGAGCGCGCGTCACCGTGTTCACCCCCGACGACAGCGGAGCGAAGCTCGCCGCGGAGTACGCGCAGCAGGGCGTACGGGCGGCGAGCAGCCTCGGCGAACTCCTGGACGAGGCCGAGGCCGTCGACGTCTGCACGCCCACGCACACCCACCGGGAGGTCGCCCTCACCGCGCTGCGGGCCGGGCGTCACGTCGCGTGCGAGAAGCCCCTCGCGCTCACCGTGGAGGACGTCGAGGAGATGATCGCGGAGGCGGAACGCGCGGGCGTACTGCTCTTCCCGGCCCACGTGGTGCGGTACTTCCCCGAGTACGCGGCCATGGCGGAGGCCGTCGCCGGAGGTGCGGTCGGGGAGCCGGCGGTGCTGCGGTTCACGCGGACGGGCACCTACCCGGTGTGGTCGCCCTGGTTCGCCGACCCGTCGCTCTCCGGCGGCCTGCTCGTGGACCAGATGATCCACGACTTCGACTTCGCGAGGCTGCTGGCGGGCGATGTGGCCCGGGTGCACGCGCACGTACGGGGGCATCAGGAGGCGCCCGCGCTCGCCGGCTGCGTCGCCGCGGGCACCGCCGTGCTCACCCACGCGTCGGGCGCGGTCAGCCACGTGCACGGCGTATGGGGGCTGCCCGACGCGCAGTTCCGCACGACCTTCCGCATCGCCGGACGCCGGGGAGTGCTCCACCACGACTCCGCGCAGACCAAGGCGTTCCGCGTGATCTCGCAGGGCCGGGCCACCGAGGGCGAGGGCATTCCGGCGACGAACCTCACCGAGAGCCCGTTCCTCACCGAGCTGCGGGAGTTCGCGCAAGCGGTCCGCGGCGGCCCCGCACCACGCGTGAGCGCACACGACGGCCTGGCGGCGGTACGCATCGCCCTCGCCGCGGCCGAATCGGCGCGCACGGGGCGGGCGGTCGACACGGGCGGCGGGAACGACGAAGCCGTCGGAGCCCGGGAAGCCCGGAAGCATCACGAGGTGGTTCAACAGGTCCGAGCGGTCCAGGAGGACCAACAGGACCACGAGACAGGGGAGGTGGCCCGATGAAGGTCGGCGTGCTCTCGTTCGCCCACGTACACGCGGCGGGCTACGCGAAGCTGCTCAGCGGCATGGACGGCGTCGAACTCCTCACCAGCGACCCGGACGCCGGATCGGCACCCGCGGGCGAGGTGCGCGGCAGCGCGCTGGCCGGGCAGCTCGGGGTCCCGTACGCCGCCACTTGCCAGGAGGTCTTCGACTGGGGTCCCGACGCGGTCATCGTCGCCTCGGAGAACTCCCGGCACCGTCCGCTCGTCGAACTCGCCGCCAAGCACGGCGTGGACGTGCTCTGCGAGAAGCCGCTGGCAACGACGGTCGAGGACGGCGAGGCCATGGTCGCGGCCTGCCGCGAGGCGGGAGTACGGCTGGGCGTGGCCTACCCCGTGCGCTTCAGCCACGCGTACGCGGCGCTGCGGGAGGCGGTGCGCAGCGGCGGAACCGGCCGCGTCCTGACGGTCGCCGGGGCGAACAACGGACGGCTCCCGGCGGACGCCCGCGCCTGGTTCACGGATCCCCTGCTGGCGGGCGGCGGCGCGCTGATGGACCACACGGTGCACATCGCGGATCTGCTGGACGACCTGTTCGGCGGGGCCCGCGCCGAGGAGGTCTACGCCCAGACGAACAACGTCATGTACGCGGCCGACGGCGTGGAGGTGGAGACCGCCGGCCTCGTGACGGTCCGCTACGACAACGGCGCCGTCGCCACCATCGACTGCAGCTGGAGCCATCCCGACCACCACCCCACGTGGGGCGGTCTCGAGCTTCAACTCGTCGGTGAGCGCGCCACGGTGGAGATGGACGCCTTCGGGCAGGTCGTCTCCGGATTCGACGATTCGCGGCGCGAGGGCGTGCTGCTGCCGTGGGGGAACGACCTCGACGGTGCGATGGTGCGGGCGTTCCTCCACGGGACGCGGTCCGGGTCCGCGGTCCAGGTCGCCGACGGCGAGGCGGGCCTCCGCTCACTGCGCATCGCCCTGGCGGGCTACGCCTCGGCCCGCTCGGGGCAGCCGGTGCGCCTGGAAGGCTGAGCGCGCCCCGCCGGGCGAACTCACCGGCCGAACTTCCCGCCCGGGCGCCCGGGTTGTGACCGGGCACCCGGGCGGGGGCGGAGCGTGGTCACCAGTACCGACGCGACGGCCACGACCGCCGGTACGGTCGCGCGGCGGGTCCTGTCGCGCAGGACCGCGCGCAGACCCCCGTCCGTCATCAGCGAGGTGCTGAGCCGGCTGAGCCCCCTGCCGGCCGCATCCCGGCCCGCACGGAAACCGGTCAGGGAGCGCCGGGCGCAGCCGAGGCAGCCGACGGACGGGACGGCAGCAGCGCCGCAACGGCAGCAGCGCGACTGGCGGGAAGCAGCGCCGCAACGGAAGCGGCACGGCGGCCACCGGTCCCAGCCGACGGACGGGATGGCAGCAGCGCCGCAACGGCAGCAGCGCGACTGGCGGAAAGCAGCGCCGCAACGGAAGCGGCACGGCGGCCCCCGGTCACCCGGGGTGTGCCGCCGTGCCGTTCATGCCGTTCCACCGAGGCGGAGCCGGGCCCCATCCCTGAGGCTCGGCGGAGGCGGGACCTTGGCCTCGGCCTCCGCCTCGGCTCCGGGGGCCCTGCCGGTACGCCTGGCTCCCCTCCGGCTCAGCCCTCCGGCTCAGCCCTCCGGCTCCGCTCCGGCTCAGCCCCCGGGCTCTCAGCCCTCGGCGGCGCCGTCCCGCAGCCACACCGTCGTCTCCCCGGGGATGCCGTCCCCGGTCAACGGGCCGCTGCTCAGCAGGACTTCACCCTCGGGCAGGGGCTTGGTGTCCGTGCCGAAGTTGGTCAGGCAGTGCCATCCGTCGGGACGCACGAAGTGCAGCAGGCCGTCCCGCTCCGTCGGCTCGTCGCCGCACCACGTCAGCGTCTCGTCGGTGCCGACGAGCTTGTGCCGCAGCCGCAGCGCCTCGCGGTAGAGCTCCAGCGTGGAGCCCTCCTCGCCCTCCTGTGCCTCCACGGACAGCTCGCCGAAACCGGCGGGCTGCGGCAGCCACGGGTTCTCGCCGCCGAAGCCGAACGAGGCGCCCGTACGCGTCCACGGAAGCGGTACGCGGCAGCCGTCGCGGCCCTTGCGGGTGTGCGAGCTGCGCTCCCACGTCGGGTCCTGGAGGTCCTCCTCGGTGAGGGAGGCGACCTCGGGCAGTCCCAGCTCTTCGCCCTGGTACATGTACGCCGACCCGGGCAGCGCGAGCTCCAGCATGGTGGCGGCCTTCGCCCGCCGCAGCCCGCGCTCGGCGTCGGCCTGCGGCTGCGTGCCGCCGCTGAGCAGCCACTCGTTGCTGTCGGCGCCGTCGGGGAGCGCGAAGCGCGAAGCGTGCCTGACGACGTCGTGGTTGGAGAGCACCCAGGTCGCGGAAGCCCCGGCCTCCTGGGCCGTGCGCAGCGAGACGTCGATGACCTCACGGAGCTCCCGGGCGTCCCAGCCGGTCTTCAGGTAGTTGAAGTTGAAGGCCTGGCCGAGGCCCTCGGGACGTGCGTAGAGCACCAGGCGGTGGTTCTTCACCCACGCCTCGGCGATGCCGACGCGGGGCGGGTCGTACTCGTTGAAGATCTCGCGCCAGTCCCGGTAGATCTCGTGGACCTCGTCGCGGTCCCAGAACGGGTGGCTGCCGTCCTCCATCTCCGCCATCTGCTCGTCGTACGGTCGCGGGCCCAGGTCGCGCAGCGGGTCCTCGAGGTCCTTCATCAGGGCGTTGGCCACGTCGATCCGGTAGCCGTCGACGCCGCGGTCCGACCAGAAGCGCAGGGTCTTGCGGAAGTCCTCGCGCACCTCCGGGTTCTCCCAGTTGAGGTCCGGCTGCTCCGGCGCGAAGAGGTGCAGGTACCACCAGCCGTCGGGCAGCCGGGTCCACGCCGGTCCGCCGAACGCGGACTCCCAGTCGGCGGGCGGCAGTTCACCGTTCTCGCCCTTGCCCTGGCGGAAGACGTAGCGCTGCCGCTCGGGCGATCCGGGCTCGGCACGCAGCGCCTGCTGGAACCACTCGTGGTCCTCCGAGGTGTGGTTGGGCACGATGTCGATGATCACCTTGATGCCGAAGTGGTGAGCCTCGGCGACCATCGCGTCGAAGTCCTCCAGCGTGCCCAGACGCGGGTCGACGTTGCGGTAGTCGGCGACGTCGTAGCCGCCGTCCGCCAGCGCGGACGGGTAGAAGGGGCTCAGCCAGACCGCGTCGACCCCGAGTTCGGACAGGTACGGCATCCGGGAGGTGATGCCGGGTATGTCGCCCAGGCCGTCGCCGTCGGAGTCGGCGAAGCTGCGGGGGTAGATCTGGTAGACGGCGGCCTGCCTCCACCAGTCGGGGCCGTCCTGGCGGTGCGGTGTGGTTGCGGTGCGGTCGGTCACGTCAGTCCTCGCTCATGCGGTCCTGTGCGGATCAGCGGTCTGGTGTCGATGGGGCGGGGGCTCGGTGGCTCAGGGACTCGCGGAGTCGTCGAAGGAGAGCCGCCGACGACCTGGACGGCGTCCCGCGCTCGGGGGCGCCCGGGCCCCGAAAGCCGTACGGACGGGGCGCTTACAGTGCGAGCCACACCGCGGCGTCCGGAGCCAGGCAGCCGTCGTCGAGCTCTCGACTCGCGAGCAGCACCTTGTCGTGCTGCGGCAGCCGATAAGGCTCGGCCGAGAAGTTGACGACGCACGCGAAGCCCGGGTCGCGGTTGAAGGCGAGCACTCCCTCGGGTGCGTCCCGCCAGGTCAGGCTGCCCTCACCGAGTCCGGGGTGGTCGCGGCGCAGTTGCAGGGCGCTGCGGTAGAGCTCCAGCATCGATGCGTCGTCACCGGTCTGGATCTCGACGCTGTGCTCCTTCCAGTACGCAGGTTGGGGCAGCCAGGGCTCTCCGGTGGCGTCTTCGGGGCTGAAGCCGAACGGCGCGGTCTCCCCGGACCACGGGATGGGCACGCGGCAGCCGTCACGTCCGCGGTCGGTGTGCCCGGACCGCTCCCACATCGGGTCCTGCAAGGCGTGTTCGGGCAGGTCCTCGACCTCCGGCAGGCCCAGTTCCTCACCCTGGTAGATGTAGGCGCCGCCGGGGAGGGAGAGCATCAGCAGGGCGGCCGCGCGGGCCCGCCGCGTTCCGAGTTCGAGGTCCAGGGCGCCTTCGGGCCGGAAGCGCTCGTTGGCCACCCACTTCTTCACCTGCTCGCGGCCGAAACGGCTCGGGGGGCGCGCGACGTCGTGGTTGGAGAGCACCCAGGTGGCCGGTGCGCCGACCGAGCCGAGCGTGGCGAGTGAGTCGTCGATGACCGCCCGCAGCTGTTTGGGGCTCCAACTGGCCATCAGGAAATCGAAGTTGAACGTCGTGTGCAGACCGTCCCGACGTACGTAGGCGGCGAGCCGCTCGGGGGTCTCCGCCCACGCTTCGGCGACGAACGACCGGTCGCCGGGAAACTCATCGGCGACCCGACGCCATGCGCGGTAGATGTCGTGCACCTCGTCGCGGTCCCAGTGCGGGTGAGGCACCCGTTCCCGGGGCTCCGGGCCGTCCGGGTCGACGCGGGGCGGCAGATCGGGCAGCTCGGGGTGCTTGATCAGGCCGTGCGCCACATCGATGCGGAATCCGTCCACTCCGCGGCTGAACCAGAACCGCAGGATGTCCTCGAACTCCGCTCTGACCTCCGGGTGTTCCCAGTTGAGGTCCGGCTGCTCGGGGGCGAACAGATGCAGATACCACTGTCCGTCGGGCATCCGGGTCCAGGCCGGGCCGCCGAAGACCGACCTCCAGTCGTTGGGCGGCTCGGCGCCTTCGGGGCCGCGGCCGGCCCGGAATATGTAGCGTTCCCGTTCGGGGCCGCCCGGCCGGCCGTGCAGCGCGGCCCGGAACCACTCGTGCTGGTCGGAGGTGTGGTTCGGCACGATGTCGGGGATGACGCGGAGGCCGTACTCGTGCGCCTCCTCGATGAGTTGCTCGGCCTCGGCCACGGTGCCGAACTGCGGGTCGATCTCACGGAAGTCCGCCACGTCGTAGCCGTGGTCGGCCATCGGCGACTTGTACCACGGGTTGATCCAAATGGCGTCGACGCCGAGCGACTTGAGATACGGCAAGCGAGAGCGAATGCCCGCGATGTCTCCGACTCCGTCGCCGTTCCCGTCGGCGAAGCTGCGGATGTACACCTGGTAGATGACGGCACTGCGCCACCAGGGTGCGGTGCTTGACATGCTGCTGCATGCTCCTTCGGGTAAGTGATTCGCGGAGAGGACCGGGCTACTTCGCCGAACCGGAGGTGAGGCCGGAAACGATGCGACGCTGGAAGACGATCACCAGGACGACGAGCGGGATGGTGACGAGAACGCCCGCCGCCATCTGGCTGCCGAACGGGACCTCGAACTCGGAGGCGCCGGTGAACTTGGAGACGGAGACAGGCGCGGTCTGCATGTCTTCCCTGTTCGTCATCGTCACGGCGATGAGGAATTCGTTCCAGGCGATGATGAAGACGATGATCGCGGTGGTGAACAGGCCGGGCGCGGCCAGCGGAATGATGATCTTGCGGAACGCCTGGCCTCGCGTGCAGCCGTCGACCATGGCCGAGTGCTCGAGTTCCTCCGGCATCTGCCGGAAGAAGGTGGTGAGGTTCCATACCGCGAGTGGCAGCGCGAAGGACAAGCTGGGCGCGATCAACGCCTGATAGGTGTTGATCCAGCCCAGGTCCGTGAACAGCTTCAGCAGCGGGACCACGATCGCCACCACGGGAAACATCGAAGTCGCGATGATCACCGTGAGCACGACGCGCTTGAAGCGGAACCGGAGCCGTGCCATGGCGTAGGCGGTGAAGGTGGCCAGAACCAGAGCCACGGACGTGGTGACGCCGGCCACGACGATGCTGTTGAGCATCGCCCTGGTGAACGCCTGGGACGGGTCGAAGACCGCGATGTAGTTCTCGATGGACGGGTGGCTGGGCAGCGCCGAGATCTCGAAGATGTCCGAGGTACGACGCAGGCTGGAGACCACCATCCAGTAGAACGGGGCCAGGCAGTAGGCGACCACGACGGCGACACCCGCATACGGAAGCCACCTGCGGATCTTTGCCGGGATACTCATGCCGAGACCTCCGTGCGACGTCGTGTCAGCCACCGGCGGCGGCGCTTGGGGGCGGGGCCGTCGTCGTCACGGACGAGATCTGTACCCAGCAACCGGACGAAAGCGAGCGCGATCAGGAAGACATAGATGAAGAGGATCACCGCGTATGCCGCAGCCGGCCCGAACCGCACATTCGACGCCTCGTCCTGAGCCAGCATGGACAACGTCTCCACCGATGCCTTCTTCGCGCCGATGAGGACGTAGGGAAGTTCGAACATCCGCAGTGCGTCCAGCGTCCGGAACAGCACGGCCACCAGCAGCGCGGGCTTCACCAGGGGCAGGGTGATGTTCCAGAACTGGCGCAGAGCGGTGGCGCCGTCGATCCGGGCGGCTTCGTAGACCTCCTTGGGGATCACCTGGAGGCCGGCCAGCACGAGCAGACCGATGAACGGCGCGGTCTTCCACACCTCGGCGATGATGACCGCGACCTGGGACTGGAATCCCTCCGTGGTCCACAGGACCTGTTCGCCGATGATCTTGTTGGCCACGCCGTTGCTGTTGAATATCCAGCGCCACAGGATTGCGGAGATGGCGGTGGGGATCGCCCAAGGGATCAGGATGCTGGCACGGACCAGCGCCCGGCCCTTGAAGGCCTTGTGCATGATCAGCGCCATACCCACACCGATCACCGTCTCCAGCATGACCGTGGTGACGGTGAAGAACGAGGTGTTCCAGAAGGCGTTCCAGAACCGGGAGCCCGCCTCCCCGAAGATGTCGGCGTAGTTGGACAGGCCCACGAACGGTTCCGTCTTGCTGACGAACCCCGTCTTCGGGTCCAGACCCGCGGTGCCGTAGAGCGAGTCCCTCAACGCCAGGATCGTGGGGTAGAGCACGACGATCGCCAGCACCAGCAGCGTGGGGGAGACCAGCAGCGCGGCCATCCGCGCCGATCCCGACGTCGCCCCGGGCCGCCGGCGCCGGCGCTTGGCCGGCGCCGGCGGCCCGCTGGGCGAACTGCCGCCCGAGCGGTCGTGCGACGACCGATCCGCACTGGCTGTCGCACTGCCGCCGGGGTTATGCGTTTCCACCATGAGCCCGCCGCTCCTTACTGCTGCGCCGTGGGCTTCTGAAGGGCCTTCTGGAGGTCCTTCAGGGCCTCCGCACTGCTCTTGGTGCCCGTCATGGCGGCGTAGGCCTCCTTCTGCATCGCGCTGCTCGCGTCGCCGTAGTTGACGACGCGGGGACGCGGCTGGGCAGTCAGGATCGACTTCTTGAGCGTGGGCAGGTACGGGAACTTCTTCACCATCTCCTCGTCGGTGTAGAGGCTCTCGTAAGGCGGGGCGAGAGAAGCCTCTTCGAGGGCGAAGCGGGCCTTCTCCTCACTGGTGAAGAACTTGATGAAGTCGATCGCCGTGGCCTTGTTCTTCGCCGAGGACGACAGGGCGAGATTGTGGCCGCCGAGGCTGGAGGTGCCGGGCCCCTTCAGGCCGGGCAGAGGGGCCACATCGAACTTCCCCGCGACCTTGCTGGAACCGTCGTCCTTCGATGCGAGGGAGTGCACGTACGGCCAGTTCCGCATGAAGATCAACTTGCCGCTCTGGAAGGCCTGTCGGCCTTCCTCCTCCTGGTAGGTGGTGGCTTCCTTGGGGATCGTCTTGTCCTTGACGGACTCGGCGAGGAAGTCCAGGCCCTTCTTCGCCTCGGGGGTGTCGAGGTTCGGCTTGCCCTTCGCGTCGAGCACGTCGCCGCCCGCGGAGTTCACGGCCTCGGAGAAGTTGACCGTCAGACCCTCGTACTTCTGGTGCTGCCCCGCGTAGCAGGACATTTTCTTCCCCTCGGGGAGCTTCTTGACCTTGTCACAGGCGTCCTTCATCTCCGCCCAGGTGGTCGGGGCCTTGTCGACGCCGGCCTTCTTCAGCAGGTCGTCGCGGTAGTAGAGAAGACCGCCGTCCGAGGCGTGCGGGATCGAGTACTGCCCGCCCCGGTACTTCCCCGTCTCCACGACGGGCTTCATCATCTTGTCCAGCGGGAACTTGTCCGCGGGCAGCCGGTCGATCCACTGATGGGCTGCGAACTCCGAAGTCCACACGACGTCGAGGGACAGCACCGTGTACGCGTCGGACTTCGTCTGCGCGTTCTGGATCATCTGCTGACGCTGCGCGTCGGCGTCCGTGGGCAGTTCGACGAAGGTCACCTTCTCCTTAGGGTGCGCCTTGTTCCATTTGTCGATCACCTTCTGAACGGACCCGCCGGCGTCCTTGCCTGCCACGTACTTGATGGGGCCGCGGCCCTTGAACGTGGGGTTCTTCTGAGCGGCGTCATCGCCGCCGGACGATCCGCAGGCGGTGGCCATGAGGCCGGCGAGAACGACGGCCGAGCACTGAACCGCCCTGGTAGCACTGGTCTTCACGTTGTCTCTCCTAACGGTGGAACCGAATCGGGCGAATCGTTCCGGCGCGCAGCCGCCGACCCGTTTCGGCGAACGAGGGCTTACTCCCCGTTGGGACGAAGGCGCACAGTCGTCCGCCGGTCCTCGGAGGGGCGAACTCTGCGGATGGACGCAGCGATGACGACATCTGTCCCGTCGTCACGGTTGCCCCGGCGGGTCACGTAGGCGTAGGCCTGGGCAAGGAACTCTCCATCGGCAACGTCCGGATACCGGCCATCGACAGCCGAAGGGTCACTCCAGGGACAGCACCGGGTGACCTTCTCGGAACTCGCAGCAGCCATGCGAATCTCATCCCTTCACCGGCCGCACTTTCAGACGGTGTGCATGGACGCTCAAACACCCGATAGAGGCGCTGTCATAGACGAATTGAACGACCGAACTGCAGGTCAAAGCCGTGAAGACGCACGCCATGCGTGCATGGCGTTGACTACTTCAAGACAGCGCGTTCAACGTATGGATGCATATGCGGGAAGTCAATGGGTGTCACGCAGGGATCTCTTAGATCTCTGCTACGAAATGTCCGTTTTGATGTGAGAAAAGCCCAGCATTCAAAGGTTGAACTGTCGTTGGCTTCCGTGGCAGCGCTGTCATCAGCTGCCGCTGCAAGGGGCTTCCCGTGCTAGCGTCCCCGTCATGCCACCAGCACAACGGCACCCCACAATGGTTGACGTCGCCGAACGGGCCGGGGTCTCCCCTTCCACCGTCTCCCGCACGCTGCGCGGACTCTCCACCGTCTCGCCCGAAGTCCGCGTCCGGGTCGAACGGGCAGCCCGCGAACTGAACTTCGCGGTCTCCCGCCAGGCCGCCAGCCTGGCCACCGGCAAGACGGGGGTGGTGGCCGTGCTCACGCCCGTTCTCAATTCGTGGTTCATGGGCTCGGCGCTGGACAGCCTGGCGCCGATACTGCGCGCGGCGGGCATGGATCTGCTCATCTACGTCACGCCGGACATGACCGAACGCGCCGACTTCTTCGAACGTCTCCCGGCCCGGCGGAACGCCGACGCCCTGCTGGTGTTCTCCTTCGACCTCACCGAGGAGGAGGGTGCGCGTCTGGACGACCTGGAGATTCCGGTCATCTACGTGAGCCAGCACGCCGAGGGACGAGCGAGCGTGTACATCGACGATGTGGCCGGGGGGCGTCGAGGGACCCAGTATCTGCTCAACCTCGGACACCGCCGTATCGCCTTCGTGAAAACGATGGGTCCCAGCGGGTTCAGCTTCAGCTCCAACGAACGGCTGACCGGCTACCGGCAGGCGCTCACCGAAGCAGGAATCCCCCTGGACGACGATCTCGTGGTCACCGCCTCCAGCTTCGGCGACAAGCGAAGAGTCGTGGAGGCGGTCGGGCAGCTGCTCAGCCTGCGGCAGCCGCCCACCGCGATCTTCGCCGAACAGGACCAGGCTGCCGTCTCGGTCCTCTGGACCCTGCGCAAGAGCGGCATCGACGTCCCCGAGCAGATGTCCGTACTCGGCTTCGACGACCACGATGTCGCCCGTTGGTCGGACCTGTCCACGATCGCCCAGTCGCCCTCGGACATCGGACGTGTCGCCGGCGAACTGGCTCGTTCACTCGTCAACGACCCCGATGCCGACCAGGGCCAGCACATCGTCCTGCCCACACGTCTGATCCTGCGGGCCAGTACGGCGCCGTTGCCGCGCGAGGAGACGCTGTCGCCCCATGGCGGCGCGGACCCATCTGACGCGGAGTCCCCCGGTCACTCCGACGACGGCCCCTGACGGCTGGTCGGCCAAGGGGGGCGAGGCGAAACGCGGAGCACGAAGACCCGGCCCAGGTTCACGTCGCGTACGACGACGGCCGGGCCGGAACCGCTGGTCGTGTACCGGTATTGCATCCTCGGCCCAGTGCTCGTCCACGGGTCGTGCAGCGAACCGCCTTCGTAGTCACCGGAGTTGCAGTAGTGGTACGAGCGGACGCGGAGCGCACCCGCAAGACCGGAGGACGGCAACGGGCCCGACCGCCCGGCCCGTTCGCGCGGCAGGCCGCGCACCGCGGCGGCCAGGGGCGGCCCAGTCGGGCGAAACCGCCGCGGACGCGGCGAGCCTGACCGGCGCCGCCGACGGGAGCCCGTTCACTCGGCCCATGTGGCATAAAAATCACATCATTCGTAGAGCTGCCGTCTCCTTCGCCTCGATCACCGTGCTCACCGGCCTCGCCGGTGCCGACCAGACCGCCGCGCACGCCGCGAGCGGACAGTCGCCTGCCTCGCCCTCGATCCCGGCCTCGACTTCGGCTTCGGCCTCCGTCCCGTCCTCCACTCCGGCCCGCGCCTCCGCCCCGACGGTCACCGCGACCGGCACTCCGGGGACCCGCACCGGTTCGGGCTCGGACAGGCGGCTGAGGCGCGACCCGCGCCTGTCAGGTGCCGAGATCTTCCAGGGCGAGGCCTTCGACACCTGCCACACCCCTTCGTCCTCCCTCATGCGCGCATGGCACGGCACATCCCCGTTCGGTGCGGTCGGCGTCTACATCGGCGGCCGTGGCCGCGCATGCCCGGACCAGCCGAACCTCACCAGCTCCTGGGTGCGCTCCGTGGACCGCATGGGCTGGAAGGTGCTGCCCATCTACGTCGGTTCGCAGTCGCCCTGCGTCGAAGCCGCGCGCAAGCGCCAGTACGCGATGAGCCACAAGGCGCCCGGACAGCGCGGACAACGCGAGGGACGCGACGCGGTGGCCGCGGCCAAGAAGCTGGGCATGGCCGGGCACAGCGCCATCTACCTCGACATGGAGTCCTACGACAACTCCTCGACCCGGTGCGCGGCCACCACGCTCCGCTTCGTCCAGGGATGGAACCGTGCGGTGCGGAAGGCCGGCTACCACCCGGGCTTCTACAGCAGCGCGAACTCCGGCATCGCGCACATGAACGGAGCGCGCAAAGCAGGCAGGAAGGACCTTCCGGAGGCAGTGTGGTTCGCGGACTGGAAGGCACCGGCGTCCGTGGGCCACAACAAGTACCTCGACGCGGGAGCCTGGCACCCGCACCGCCGCATCCACCAGCACGACGGCAACGTGACCCGCACCTACGGCGGCCGGCGCCTCAGCATCGACCGCAATCTCGTGGACGCCCCCGTCGCCGTCGTCCCCTGAGCCCGGCTGAACACCGTCCTGCACCGCTGTCCCAACCCGCACGACGGCGGGGCGCCCGGAACCCGGAGTCGCGCCCCTGACGCACCCCGACCCCCGCGTACTCCCGAGTCCACCCTGCGGAGGTGAATCCGGCACCGCCTCTCCCCCAGAGGGGGAGGCGGCTTCGGGACCTCGGGGCGATCCGCCGCGGGCCGCCCGCTCCTAGCTTTGGACCATGACCACGCCTGGTACAGCCGGGAGGGCCGGCAGCGACTCTCCGTCCGTGACGCCGCTGACGTTCACGTCGTACGTGCGTGCCCGCGGGCCGGTGCTGCTGCGCACCGCGCGCTCGCTCACGGCCAACCCCTGCGATGCCGAGGACCTGCTCCAGACGGCGCTCACCAAGACGTACCTGGCCTGGGAGCGGATCGAGGACCACCGGGCCCTCGACGGCTACGTGCGCAGGGCCCTGGTGAACACGCGCACCTCGCAGTGGCGCAAGCGCCGCGTCGACGAGTTCGTCTGCGACGAACTGCCCGAGCCCGAGCCGCAGCAGGGACCCGACCCCGCCGAGGCGCAGGCCGTGCGCGACGCGCTGTGGCACGCCGTTCTCAGGCTGCCCGCCCGGCAGCGGGCGATGGTCGTGCTCCGCTTCTACGAGGACCTGAGCGAGGTGCAGACGGCCGCGGTGCTCGGAGTCTCCGTGGGGACGGTCAAGAGCGCCGTCTCCCGTGCGCTCGCGAAGCTCCGGGAGGACCCGCAGCTCGCGGCGGACGTCCTGGGCGGAGAGACCGACGGTCCCGCCCGTACCGCGGAGCCCGTCCAGGAGGCCGCCGCGGCGGCCTGACGGAAAGGGGTCTTGGCGAGCCCGCCCACGCCGGAGACGCGGGGACGTCCACACCGGAGACGCGGGAGCTCACGCCGGCGGCGAGGGGACGCTCGCGGCGCTCCCCCGGCCGCGGAAGGACCGCGCCCTGCCTTGAAGTTCTCGCCTCCGAGTAGTGACGTACCGCGCGGTATGCGTCCAGAATCGCAGCACAGTACCCGTCCGTAACTCGGGGAGGCCCCAGGTGCTCAGCACAATGCAGGACGTACCCCTGCTCGTTTCCCGCATCCTCCGTCATGGATCGACCGTTCACGCCGAATCACGGATCACGACCTGGACGGGGGAGGGGGAGCCGCGCAGGCAGAGCTTCGGGGAGACGGGTGAGCGCGCCGCCCGGCTCGCCCACGCGCTCCGCGACGAACTGGGCGTCGTGCGCGAGGACCGAATAGGCACCCTCATGTGGAACAACGCCGAGCACGTGGAGGCGTACTTCGCCGTCCCCTCGATGGGGGCGGTGCTGCACACGCTGAACCTCCGCCTCCCCGCGGACCAGTTGGTGTGGATCATCAACCACGCCGCTGACCGCGTCATCGTGGTCAACGGCTCCCTGCTGCCGCTGCTCGCCCCGCTGCTGCCCTCCCTGGAGACGGTGGAGCACATCGTCGTCGTGGGGCCCGGTGACACCTCGGTGCTCGAGGGCTGCCGCCAGCCCGTGCACGACTACGAGCAGCTTCTGGAGGGCCGCCCCACCACCTACGACTGGCCCGAGCTGGACGAGCGCGAGGCCGCCGCCATGTGCTACACCTCCGGCACCACCGGAGATCCGAAGGGCGTCCTCTTCTCCCACCGCTCCATGTACCTGCACAGCATGCAGGTCAACATGACGCAGTCCATGGGCCTCACGGACGCGGACACCGCATTGCCGGTCGTGCCGATGTTCCACGTCAACGCCTGGGGACTTCCCCACGCGACCTTCATGACCGGCGTGAACATGCTGATGCCGGACCGCTTTCTCCAGCCCGGCCCGATCGCCGAGATGATCGACGCCGAACGACCCACGTACGCCGCCGCCGTCCCGACCATCTGGCAGGGACTGCTCACCGAACTCGCCGAGAAACCGCGGGACATCTCGTGCCTGCGCATGGTCACCATCGGGGGCTCGGCCTGCCCGCCCGCGATGATGCGCGCCTTCGAGGAGGAGCACGGCGTGCGCGTCTGCCACGCCTGGGGCATGACGGAGACCTCGCCCCTCGGCAGCTTCGGCCACCCGCCGGCGGGGCTCAGCGCGGAGGAGGAGTGGCCCTACCGCATCAGTCAGGGGCGCTTCCCCGCCTCCGTCGAGCCCCGGCTCGCCGCGCCGGACGGCACCTTCGCCCCCTGGGACGGCCGGTCGCCGGGCGAACTGGAGGTGCGCGGCCCGTGGATCACCGGCGCCTACTACGGCGGCGCCGACGGCGAACCCCTGCGCCCCGAGGACAAGTTCAGCCCCGACGGCTGGCTGCGCACCGGCGACGTCGGCGTGATCACCCCGAACGGCTATCTGACGCTCACCGACCGCGCCAAGGACGTCATCAAGTCCGGCGGCGAGTGGATCTCCTCCGTCGAACTGGAGAACGCGCTCATGGCGCACGAGGCCGTCGCCGAGGCGGCGGTCGTGGCGGTGCCGGACGAGAAGTGGGGGGAGCGGCCGCTGGCGACCGTCGTCCTCAAGGAGGGCGTGGAAGGCGTGGGTTACGAGCAGCTGCGTGACTTCCTCGCCGAGCGCATCGCGCGGTGGCAGCTGCCCGAGCGGTGGGCGGTCATCCCGGCGGTGCCGAAGACGAGCGTCGGCAAGTTCGACAAGAAGGTGCTGCGGCGGCAGTACGCGGCGGGAGAGCTGGACGTCACCCGGATGTGAGGAGGGGACGGAACGGGGCCGGCGCGGCAGGCCGGCCCCGTCCCGCCAGGTCCGGCGCCGGGGCGGGCACCACGGCGAAGTGGCCGTGCCCGCCCGGGTCGACGCGCGAAGATCATGCTCCGGGCGGGACGCTCATTGAGCGCCGATCTTCCTCAGCATGTCCACGATGCGCTGCTGGACCGCGTCGCTCGTCGACCGCTCCGCGAGGAAGAGGACCGTCTCGCCCGTGGCCAGCCGCGGCAGGTCCGCAGGATTCATGTCGGCCGACGTGTAGATGACGAAGGGCGTGCGGCTCAGCAGCCCGTTCACGCGCAGCCAGTCGATGATCCCGGCACGCCGCGTGCTCACCTGCATCGCGTCCATCACCACGAGGTTCGGCCGCATCTGCGCCGCCACGTTCACCGCGACCTCGTCCGTCTGCGCGTGCGCGACCTGGATTCCGCGCCTCTCCAGGGAAGCCGCCAACGCGCCCGCGATCGGCGGGCGTTCCTCGACCAGCAGCACACGCGGGGGGTGCTGCTCGCTGTCGCGCGGGGCGAGGGCCTTCAGCAGCACCGCCGGGTCGGCGCCGTACGCGGCTTCCCGCGTCGCCTGCCCGAGGCCCGAGGTGACCATGACGGGCACCTCGGCCGCGACGGCCGCCGTACGCAGCGACTGGAGCGCGGTACGGGTGATCGGGCCGGTGAGCGGGTCGACGAACAGCGCGGCAGGGCGGGCCGCGATCTGCGCCGCGACCTCCTCGCGCGAATGCACGACGACGGGACGGTAGCCGTGCGCGGAGAGCGCCTGCTGAGTCGCGGCGTCCGGCTCGGGCCACACCAGCAGCCGCCGCGGATTGTCCAGCGGCTCCGGCGGCAGCTCGTCGTCCACGCCCTGGGCGGGAACGGGAACACCACGCCCGTCGCTCATCTCGACGGGACTGTTCGGCCCGTCCAGCGGCTCCGGCCCCTCGGCCGAGCCCGCCGCCGGAGCGCCGATCGTGAACTCGCGCGCCGGAGGCTGGTTTCCGCGACCGGGCGCCGGCCCCCGGCGGCCCTGCCCCGGCCGCCCGGCGGGCTGCTGCCCGCCATCCCGCGCGGGCTCCGCCAGCTTGCGGCGCCTGCCGGAACCGGGCGGCGTCGACGGAGTGGACGGTATGGCCGTCCCCGGCGCGGGCGTGTGCCCCTGGTGGGGCGAGGGCACCGGGCGGGGCACGGAATGCCCGTAGGACTGCGGCCCGCCGGGCCTCTCCGTCATTCCCGGCGTGACGGGGACACCCTGGCCGAGCGTCTGCACACGGTGGTGGCCGGTCTCGTAGGACGCCTGCTCGTCGGCGCTCGGGGCGCCGGGCATCGGCAGCCCCCGCGGCTGCTGCGGAATGTTCTGCGGGAGCGGGCCGCCGCCGAGGATCGGACTGGCGGCCACCACCGAGTGCTCCACCGGCTGCTGTTCGGGCTGTTCGGGCTGTTCGGGCTCCTGCTCCGGCGGCGGGGCGCTCTGCTGCGCGGGCACCTGCTGGGCAGGCACCTGCTGGGCGGGCACCTGTTGGGCGGGCACCTGCTGCGGCACGGCACCGTTCTGCTGCCCGGCCGGCACCGCCTCCTCGACAACGGCACCCGCGCCGTTGCTCCCGGGCTGCGGCCGGCCGGGCGCGGCAGCGTACTGCGCGCCCTGCGGGACCGCTTCGCCGTCGGTGTGCGCCCGCGCCAGCCTGCGCGCCCTGCGGCCCCCGGACTGCGCGGCGGCGCCTTCGTCGCCCTGACCGGACTGTGCCTGCTGTGCCTGCTGAGCCTGCTGCGGCTGTACGGGCTGCGCCTCCGCGGGCGGCGCCTGGCCCGGCTGCTCCTGCACGGGACGGCGCCCCCTCCGTCCCGTGCCCGGCTGAGACTGCTGCTGCGCGGGCAACGGCTGTGCGCCCGCGGCGTCTTCGCCCTCCGCGGCGTGAGCCTGCACGCCGGCGCCGTCCGTACCGGGTGGCGGCGGCGAGAGCGTCCGCCGCGACCGCCGGCCCGCGCCCGCCTGCTGCGGCACGGCCACACCGGCCTGCTCCGCGGCGTCGGCGGAGTCACCGGCGGCGGCAGGCAGTTGAGGAAGGGCCCCGCCCGGTGCGGCGGCGGCCTGCTGCTGGTGCTGCTCCTCGGCCGCGCTGGGGCGGCCACGGCGACGGCCGGTCGGCGCCCCTCCGTCCGAGGCCTGCTGCTGCTCCTGCGCGTTCCGTGCCTGGAACTGGTCGGGGATGCCCGCGGCCGGCGGCATGTCCGAGACGTCCCCCGTACCCGTCCACGCCCCCGCGGCCTGCTCCGCCGCCGGCGCCTCCGTGCCGCGCACGGGCTGCGCGGGCACCGGCATCACCGTCGTCTCTTGCCCGTCGCGGCCTCGCCGGTCGGACCCGCCGCCCGTGGCACCGGCCCGGTCACCACCGGCGGACGTCTCGGCGGCGCCGCCCCCGGCGTCCGCCTTGAGAGGCACTTCCAGCACATACGCGCTGCCGCCCGCGCCGGGCACCTCGTGCGTCTGCAGCACACCGCCGTGCCGCTCCACCGTGCCGCGGACGATGGGCAGATGGACCGGGTTGCCCCCGCCGTAGGGCCCGCGCACCTCGATCCGTACGACGTCCCCACGCTGCGCCGCGGCGACCACGATCGTCGTGTCGAGCCCGGGCGTCACCACGGTGGTGTTGCCCGTCGCGTCCACTCCGGCCACGTCCGCGATCAGATGCGCCAGTGCCGTCGTCAGCCGCTCCCCGTCCACCTCCGCCTCGATCGGCGGCGCGTGCACCGCGAACTGGGCGCGGCCCGGCCCGATCAGCTCGACGGCGCCCTCGACGCCGTTCGCCACGACCGAGTCCAGTGACGTCATCTCCCGGCGCAGCTTCTCCCGGCCCGCGTCGAGGCGCTGGTAGCCGAGCACGTTGTCCACGAGCGTCGTCATGCGCGCGTAACCGGCCGCGAGGTGGTGGAGGATCTGGTTGGCCTCGGGCCAGAGCTGCCCGGCCGGGTCGGCTGCCAGCCCCGACAGCTCGTCCCGCAGCCGGTCCAGCGGCCCGCGCAGCGAGTCCTGCAGCACGGCCAGCAGCTGCTCGTGCCGGGAGGCCAGCGCCTCCTGGGCGCGGCGGTCGCTGAAGGTGACCACGGCCCCGACGAGCTGGTCCCCGTCGCGCACCGGAGCCGTCGTGATGTCGACGGGCACCGCATGCCCGTCCTTCGCCCACAGGACCGTGCCGGCACGCACGCGGTGCTTGCGCCCCGATTTGAGGGTGTCGCTGAGAGTGGTCTCCTCGTACGGCAGCGGACTGCCGTCGGGGCGGGAGTGCAGCAGCAGCGAGTGCAGCTCCTGACCGCCGAGGTCCCCGGCGCGGTAGCCGAGGATCTGCGCCGCCGCAGGATTGACGAGGACGATCAGCCC
The DNA here is from genome assembly GCF_004217425.1 of Streptomyces sp. CNZ301. Classification (NCBI taxonomy): domain Bacteria; kingdom Bacillati; phylum Actinomycetota; class Actinomycetes; order Kitasatosporales; family Streptomycetaceae; genus Streptomyces; species Streptomyces sp. CNZ301. The sequence goes on along the minus strand of NZ_SHLG01000001.1, from coordinate 4,110,823 downwards.
CTCGGTGTCCACGCCGAGGACGCCCTCCGACGCGGCGCGCAGGATCATCTCCGTCTGGCGCTGCTGGCGGGCGAGTTCTGCCTCCGTGTCGAGGGTGCCGGTGAGATCGCGTACGACGAGCATCAGCAGCTCGTCGCCCGTGTACGAGTGGCCGGGGCCGTGGTCGGCGAAGGCCGCCTCGAAGGCGGAGGCGTACGGCGTGCGCCCGTCCTCCAGGTTGGCGCTCGTGACCTCGACGTAGAACTCGCTGCCGTCGGTGCGCCTCGCGACCATGCGCGTCGGGCGCTGGCGCTGCTCGAGTTCGGCGGCGGCCTCGTCCGGCCTGCGCATCGAACCCGGAATCCGTTTCGAGTCGAATTCGGGCAGCAGATCGAGCAGCCCTCGCCCCACCAGCGCGGTGCCGGGGGCCTCGAACGCTTCGAGCGCGATGGTGTTGGCGTTCACCACCGTGCCGTTGCAGTTGACCAGCAGCAGCGCGTCAGGCAGTGCGTCGAGTATGGCGGCGAGACGAGCAGCGCCTCGGGATGGCCGGCTGCTCACGACGGAATTTCCTCCCTGCTAACACGGTGCCGGTGACCGGTCGCCCGGTCCTGTCCGTCCGGTCACGGCTGCCAGTGTGCCGCTGACCCCGGGCATGCCACCAGAGGGAAGTCTACGGGCAGAGGCCGTTCCGGCGGCCAGTGCTGTGCGGAGTGCACAAGACGGCGGCGAGGCCCGCCGCCCGCCCTCCGCCGGGCCGCGACCGTCGCCCGGGGCCCGCCCGCGGGGCCCCGGGCGGGTGTATCCGGTGACGAGAGCCGGGAGCGGCCGAGGGCGTCGCATGGAGGCACCGCGCGGAGGTTGTTCCACTGCTCCAACGCACCGCGCGGGCGGCGGCCGTCAGCGTCCCGCGTCAACCTGCGGAACGTTCCCGGTCATCGGCGGTAGGTGCCGCGAATCGCTTTGCCGGGCGGCATCGGAACCGAGTACGGTAGGGGCCGATTGGAGACAGCCGGTGAGGCTGTGCCATCATCAGCACGCACCGGCCCGTCGGCGACGGCGGACGTGCCTGGAGGCTTCGCCTAGTCTGGTCTATGGCGCCGCACTGCTAATGCGGTTTGGGGATAACCCCCCATCGAGGGTTCAAATCCCTCAGCCTCCGCTTCCGGTCCCCAGGGGCCGCAGCCGATCTCCAAGATCACCGAACCCCGGCTCCCGAGGCCGGGGTTTCGTGTGTCCGCCACCGGGTCTGCTCACGCTTTCCGAGACGCGTCACAGAAGGTCGCCGAAGCGCGTGACAGAAGGCGTTCGCGAGGGTGTTTCCGCAGTTCAGAAGGGGTACGGCTTACCGATTTCGCCTCTGGGTGCCGTTCATGTAATGTTGTTCCCGCAACATCGCAGGGTTGATCAACAGCCCACGCGGCAAGCGCTCGTAGCTTAACGGATAGAGCATCTGACTACGGATCAGAAGGTTGCAGGTTCGAATCCTGCCGAGCGCGCAGCAAGTCAGGGCCCGGTTCCCAAGTCTGGGAACCGGGCCCTTTCGTTGTGCTTGGTGGCGCCTGTGCCAACAGGCGTGCTCGCAACCGTCGTTCAGCAGCTGCGCGATGGGGTCCGCGATGTCGGCGGAGCGGGTCAGGGTCGCTCGTGCGTACACACGAAGCGTGATGGCTGAACCTTGATCGAGCCGCATGGGGCGTCTGGGGCCAAGTCCTGCTTTTCTGAGGCCGGGCTCAGGCGCTGTGTACTGCTCCAGGACCAGCGGGCGACCGGCTCATCGGGCTGATCGTGTCATCGGGCACTGACAGCACCTCTCCGTGTCGCCGCCGGCCGATCAGCGGGAGCGTGGTGCCTGAGGGGCGCGTGCGGGTCGGTGCCGGTTGGGGTGTGGTCGGTGTGCACTGTCGCGGCGGTCAGCCGCGGCACGGCGTGGATCAGGGCGTGTTCGGCTTCGACGGCCAGCTGGTGCGCGGTCACGACGGTCAGGTGCGGGTCGACGATGATGTCCGCCTCCGCACGCAGTGCGTGACCGATCCAGCGCATTCGCACCTGGCCCACACCTCGAACGCCGTCGACGTCACGCAGCGCGTCCTCGGCTTGCTCCACCAACTGCGGGTCGACGGAGTCCATCAGGCGCCGATACACCTCACGTGCCGCGTCCTTCAGGACGAAGAGGATGGCCACGGTGATGAGCAGACCGATGACCGGGTCCGCGTAGCGCCAGCCGAGCGCAGCGCCGCCGGCGCCGAAGAGAACGGCGAGGGAGGTGAAGCCGTCGGTGCGGGCGTGCAGTCCGTCAGCAACCAGAGCGGCTGAACCGATCCGTCGCCCGGTGCGGATGCGGTACCGGGCGACCCATTCATTGCCCAGGAATCCCGTCACGGCAGCGGCGGCGACCGCCCACAGGTGGGTGATGTCGCGAGGGTGGAGCAGCCGGTCCAGCGCCGCCCATGCGGCGAGGGCCGCCGAGGCGGCGATGGTGACGACGATGAGGATGCCGGCCAGGTCCTCGGCCCGGCCGTAGCCGTAGGTGTAGCGGCGGTTGGCCGCTCGCCTCCCGAGCATGAACGCGATCGCCAGCGGCACGGCGGTCAGTGCGTCCGCGGCGTTGTGGATCGTGTCGCCGAGCAGGGCGACCGAGCCGGACAGGGCGACGATGACCGCTTGAATCACGGTGGTGAGACCGAGGGCGGCGAGGGAGATCCACAGCGTGCGCATCCCCTCCCGGGAGGTCTCCATCGCCGCGTCCACCTTGTCGCCCGCCTCATGGCTGTGCGGTGTGACGAGGTGCGCGAGCCGATGCCGGAGTCCCGCTGTTCGGGACTCGTGCCCGTGCCCCTGCCCGTGATCGTTGTCGTGGTCGGTGGTGTGGTCGTGCTGTTTCCCCTCCATGACAGACCACCGTGGCACAGGGATTCCATTGCAGCTACAGCCGTCATACCCGTCTTGACCAGCTGCGATACAGTCGCAATTACCCTTGGGGGGTATCAGTGCGCCTTGACCGCCGACGGAGTGTGCCCGAGTTCTGTGACCACCTGTTCGATCTTGCTGCTGAGCGGCGGCTCGCTGCGGGCCTGGACCGCCACGTCGGCCCGTCGGCTACTGCGCCGCTCACCCAAAAATGTCGTGAGGAAGACTGACGGCTTTGCGTGCTTCGCGCACGGATTCGCTCGCACTGGCAATACGCAGATATCCGCCGGCGGCACTCAGGCCGTCTTGCAGGCCGGCCACCCCGTGCAGCGCGCCGCATTCGCATTGACTTATGCCGGCCATGTCCAAGCGGATACGGCGTTGATTGTGACTGAGGCAGTACCAAACGTAGTCACGGAGCGTATACATGGTCCGGACATCGAGTCGTCCCTTGAGCAGGAGAATGCCTTCATCGCCCTGTACCCCAGCCAGTACGGTGACGGTGAGTGGTGAACTGTCCTCGGTCGGACGATTCACTGGGCTGGGACTTCCTTGCGGCATTGCACTGACCGCCTGAAGGATCTGGATGTCTCTGAGGAGACCTTGAATCCAGGATACGTACCGGTCGGGGCACGAGGGGCTCAGTAGTTTCGCGCGACGGCGGTCTTGTTCTGTTCCTGCTGCCGTACATCGCCATAGGGCTCGCCGTGGCCGCGGATCTCGCCGCCGGGCCAATCTCGGGCTGCTTCCTCTGATCGCCATCGGCCCTGCGTTCGCCACTTTCAGCGGTTCTGCCACCACGGGCGCCGCGGGAACGCCTCCGGCACCGTGGTCACCCTTCCCGCCTCGTCCTCTATCCCTGCTGCCCGTACTGACCCTGCTGGTACGGAGGCGGACCCGGTTGCTGCGGGGGCCCGTACTGGGGCTGGGGAGCGGACTGCGGGGGCGGAGCCGGCTGCCCGTACTGCTGAGGCGGTGCCTGCCCCGGGGGAGCCGGCGGCGGCTGATGTGCCTGTTGGTGTGCATGTCCACCGTGGCCGTACGGCCCCTGCGTTGCCGGCTGCGGAGGCGGGAACTGCCAGTGCGGCGCGGGAGGTTGCTGCGGCTGACCGGCCCCCGTTACAGGGGCCTGCGCCGGCTGTGCGGCCGGAGCGCCGGGAGCCTGCTGGGGGAAGCCGAAGCCCTGCCCGCCGAACTGCCCGCCGAACTGATTCTGCCGGCCGGGCAGTTGGCCGCCGGGCGGCAGATAGCGTGTGCGGCCGTTCTCGTCCCGCACTGGAGTGAGGCCGGCCTGGCGGAGGACGTTCTCGAAACGGGCGTTCCGCTTGCGGTTCCACAAGAAGCCGCCGCCGAGTGTCAGCAGAAGCAGTACGCAGACCACGATGCCGACGACCGGGCTCGTCCCGGCGGACAGGTTGCGCAGCACCAGGACGGCGCATCCGGCGGTCAGCCCGATCCCGGCCATGAGCATGCGCTTCTCGGCACTCTTGCCGGTGAGGTCGAAGTTGATCCGGGCCTTGAGGAGTTCCAGATGGGGGGCGGCGTCCGGAAGCGGATTGAGCTTCCCGCCCGGCTGCATCCCCGGCAGATCGCCGCCGTTGCCCGCCTGCGGGAACCGTGCGTGGTTGTCCGCCGCGCGGCGCTGCGCCTCCGGGGCCGGGTCGCGGTGGATGGTCAGCACCACCTTGGGCGCCCGCCCACCGGTCTGGTGCGTGTCCCCGTACATGAAGCCGAACTGCTCGGCGACCAGCACCAGTCGGGCCAACCCGGTGACCCTCCCTGTCCTGCTGACGACCTGCACGGTCGGCGCGGCGGCCATTTCGCGCAGCATCTTGTCGACCTGGCTCACGTGCTTCCCCTCCCCCTGGGCGAACGTCCCGGGCAGCATACGGCTCGGCTCCGACAGCACTCCTGCGTGGGTCGCGGCGGCGGTGACGCGGCTGCGATGAGCCGGTCATGCGCCGCCGCGTGGAGCTCCGTTGCCGTCCACAGCCTGTGCATGGAGTGGCGGCGCACAAGGCGGGCGGCGCAGTTCGTGCACGTGCACACGTCGCACCTCGGCACCGCGGGAGAGGAGCGTGAACGTCCGGTTCAACTCCGCGGCCCGGCATGGTGCCGAGCTCACCGGACGGCGTCCGTTCACGCTTCCATCGGCGGGAGGCCGGGCAGCACCTTTTCGAGCGTGATGGGGAAGTCGCGCACGCGTGTTCCCGTGGCGTTGAAGACCGCGTTCGCGACGGCCGCGCCGGCTCCGCAGATGCCCACTTCCCCGGCGCCCTTCGCACCCAGGACGTTGGCCTTCTCGTCGTACCCGTCGAGCACGGTGACGTCGACGTCGGGAATGTCGGCGTGGACCGGCACGAGGTACTGCGCGAGATCCCGGGTGGTGATGGCGCCCGAGCGGGGGTCCACGAAGGCGTCCTCCTCGAGAGCCGCGCCGACGCCCCAGATCATGCCGCCGATCAGCTGCGAGCGGACGGTCTTGGCGTTGAGGACGCGGCCCACGGAGAAGACGCCCAGCATCCTGCGCAGCCGGATCTCCGCGGTGTCGGCGTCGACGCCGACCTCGGCGAAGTGGGCACCGTAGCTGTGGATCGAGTAGTCCGTGTAGTTCGGCTCATCGGTCATCAACGGAATCTCGCCCTCTGCCTCCACGCCGTCGGGGTGGTTGCGCGCGACGATCTCCCTCATCGGCTCGGACCGCCCGGCGATCCTCAACTCACCGTCCGAGAACAGCGCGTCCGCCGGGTCCATGCCGTCCAGCGGGGACCGGGCGTCGCCGCACGCCGTCGACAGCAGCTTCTCGCGCAGGGCCTGACACGCGCGGTGGAGCGCGGTGCTCGAATTGGAGGCGCCCCAAGAACCGCCGGAACCCGCGCTGACGGGAAAGTCGGAGTGCCCGAGTTCGACGCGCACCTGATCGGGCGTCAGTCCCATTGCCTCCGCTGCTACTTGGGTGAGGATGGTGTAGGTGCCCGTACCGAGGTCGGTCATGTCCGACTGCACGACGACGGTCCCGTCGGTCTCCATCCGCGCACGCACCGCTGTCGGTACCTGGAAGTGCCCGCGGATGGCGGCGGCCATGCCATAGCCGACCAGCCACCGTCCCTCGCGGACACTCGCGGGCGTCGTGGGGCGGCGTTCCCAGCCGAACCGGCGCGCCCCTTCACGAAGGCACTCGACCAAGCGCCGTTCGCTGAACGGCACGCCCCGCTCGGGATCGACGGTGGGCTCGTTGCGGATCCGCAGCTCCACGGGATCCATCCCGAGCTGGTGGGCCAGCTCGTCCATCGCGGACTCCACCGCGAGCAGACCCGGGGCTTCGCCCGGAGCGCGGACGTCCGATCCCTGGGGCAGGTCGAGCGGCGTCACGCGATGGGTCGTGGACCGGTTGGGCGCGGCGTAGAGGCTGCGGGTGGTGCCGGCCGTCGGCTCCCCGAACTCCCTGTCGGCTCTGGTGTGCATCGTGACGTCGTGGGCGATCGCCTCCAGCCGCCCGTCGTACGCAGCGCCCAGCCGCACCCGCTGGCTGGATGTGGGGCGAAGGCCGGTGAGGTGGAACATCTGCTGCCGCGTCTGTGCGACCTTGACCGGCCGGTCCAGGGCGCGAGCGGCGAGCGCCGCCAGGATCGTCTCCGAGTGGATGTTCAGCTTGGAGCCGAATCCTCCGCCGATGTAGGGGGCAACGATGTGGATGCGCGCCGGGTCGATATCGAGCGTGGCGGCGAGCGAGGCCTGTGCGGCGTCGACGATCTGGGAACTGACGTGGACCGTCAGGTCCTCGCCGCGCGGCTCGACCAGACACGCGTGTGGCTCCATCGGCATGGACAGCTCGTAGGGAGTCGTGTAGACCTCGTCGACCTTCACGGCCGAACCGTCGAACGCCGCGTCGAAGTCACCGACGGTGGTATCGGCGGGGATACCGGGTGGGACCGATGCCGGGGCGTACCCCTCGTCCTTGTGGGCGGAGAAGTCGAATCGTCCCGGCTCGGCGGCGTATTCCACGTCGACCAGCTCGGCCGCCGCCCGTGCCTGCTCCAAGGTTGCGGCGACGACCAGCGCCACCGGCTCACCGTAGTGGTGGATCTCCGGACCGGTCAGTACCGGCTTGGCGCGCCAGTACTCGACAGGATCGGACTCGTCGCGGGTGCCCTGGGCCGGTGCGTTGTGATGGGTCATCACCATGTGGACGCCGGGGGCGCCCTCGGCGCCTCCGGCGTCGATCCGCGCGACCCGGCCCTTGCCGATGGTCGCCCCGACGATGAACCCGTACAGCGGCGGGGTCTCCACCCAGTGCTCGTAGGCGTACGTGGCGCGGCCCGCGACCTTCAACGGGCCGTCGACGCGGTTCAGGGCCTGTCCGATCATCTCGCGTCTCCTCCGCCTGCCTGGGCAGCTTGCGCAAGCGTGCGGCACAGCGTGCGCCTGGCCAGTTCGATCTTGAAGTCGTTCCGTCCCCGTCCCACCGCGTCCCGCATCGCCGTCTCGGCGGCCGCGCGATAGGTGGCCATCGTCGCGGGACGGCCCGTCAGCGCGTCCTCGGCCTCCACGGATCGCCACGGCTTGTGGGCCACGCCGCCGAATGCCACCCGCGCGTGGCTGATCGTTCCGTTCTCGGTGGAGAGGACGGCCGCCACGGAGACCAGCGCGAATTCGTACGACGCCCGGTCGCGCACCTTGCGGTAGATCTGCCGGCCCGGAGGGGGCGGGGGCAGAAGCACGGCGGTGATCATCTCGCCGGGCCGCAGCACCGTCTCGATGTGCGGGGTGTCGCCCGGCAGTCTGTGGAAGTCCGTGACGGGCACGCGGCGCACGGTCTGCTCGGCGTCGAGCAGTTCGACCTCCGCGTCGAGCGCGGCCAGCGCGACGGCCATGTCCGAGGGGTGGGTGGCGATGCAGGAGCTGCCGGCGCCGAGGATCGCGTGGATCCGGTTGAACCCGCCGATCGCCGAACACCCGGAGCCGGGGTTCCTCTTGTTGCAGTCCGCGGCGGTGTCGTAGAAGTACGGGCAGCGCGTGCGCTGCAGCAGGTTGCCGCCGGTGGAGGCCTTGTTCCGCAACTGTCCCGACGCGCCGGCGAGCAGCGCCTGCGACAGCACCTCGTAGCGGGTGCGCACCCGGGTGTGGGCGGCCAGATCGGAATTCGCCGTCTGGGCGCCGACGCGCAGTCCGCCGTCGGGGAGTTCCTCGACGTCCCGCAGTGGAAGCCGGCTGATGTCGACGAGGTGGCCGGGCTTCTCGATGTCGAGCTTCATCAGGTCGAGGAGGTTGGTGCCGCCGCTGATGAACTTCGCGTCGGCCCTGGAGACCGCGTCGACGGCGGCCTGCGCGGTCATCGCTCTTTCGTAGGTGAACGACCTCATGCCGAACCTCCCTCCGCGGCGTCGCGGATGGCCGCGACGATGTTCGGATAGGCGGCGCACCGGCAGATGTTGCCGCTCATGCGCTCCCGGATCTCCTCGTCGCTCAGCTCGACCTGGGGCGACGCCACGTCAGCGGTCGCGTGGCTGGGCCAGCCCGCCTCCACTTCCGAGAGCATGCCGACTGCAGAGCAGATCTGGCCGGGCGTGCAGTACCCGCATTGGAAGCCGTCGTGTTCGACGAAGGCCCGCTGCATGGGGTGCAGGCCCTTGACGCCGTCCAGGCCTTCGATCGTGGTGATCTCGTCGTCCTCGTGCATCACGGCCAGCGTCAGACAGGAGTACACGCGCCGGCCGTTGATCAGCACCGTGCAGGCGCCGCACTGTCCGTGATCGCAGCCCTTCTTGGTCCCGCCCAGTCGCAGATGCTCGCGGAGCGCGTCCAGGAGCGACGTGCGCGGGTCCACATCGAGCTGCCGCACCTGGTCGTTGACGCTCAGCTTGATCGCGGAGGTGCTGTCCCCGTTGCCCTGGCCCTGCTCCGCGCCGTTCGTTCCTGATTCGTTCATCGCAGCCCACCTTCCTCGGCGATCATCGGGCGGGGGTTGAGCCACGGCGGTGCTGCCACGCCGAGCAGGACCGGGGTGCCGGTGTGCTCCACGGAGTTCCGGGGCCCTGGCGTGTGACGTGGACGAGAGCCGGGCCCGGGCCCGGGCGCGGACGCGGAACGTCGGGCGAGGTGGGTGAGACGGGCGAGGTGAGCGGCGCGGTGTTCCCCCGCACCGGGAGGGTCTTCGTCCGGACCGGTCAGCGACGGGGTCGGTGAGGCTGCCGCCATGCCGGACCCGGCGGCCGGGGCGGCGTGGACAGGGGCCGGCGGTCGCCGGCGCCTATTTTCCGGTCGATGGAATGAGGAGCTCCAACGAGACCAGCTGGCAGGCTGACCTGCTGAAACACTAGAACAATGCTCGCAGGTGCTTGCACGATCGTCTCGGCTCCGGGAGCAGAGGCCGAATCGTGCTGCAATGGACGCATGCCACTCGAAGAGCTTCGCACCCTGCTGGCCCGGCATGCCCGCCCCGACTGGACCACTGCCATCGACGGTGTCCTGATCTCCAAGGTCGACCGGGCGGATCCCCCCGTGCCGTCGATGTCCGGCACCGTTCTCGCCGTCATCGCCCAGGGCGCCAAGCACCTCGCCCTGGGCGACCGGGTCTACGAATACGGCGCCGGGCAGTACCTGGTCGCCTCCGTCGACCTGCCCGTCACGGGGCAGTTCACCCGGGCCGACCCCGAGGAGCCCGCGCTGGGGTTCGGCCTGATGCTGGAGCCGTCCGCCGTCGCCGAGCTGCTGCTTCAGGCCGGTCCCGGAGACGCGCCCCGAACCGGCACCGGTGCGCCGTCGGGGATCGCCGTCAGCGACGCACCGCCCGCGATGCTCGACGCGGTGGTTCGGCTGCTGCGCCTGCTGGACGAACCCCGCGACCGCGCCGTACTGGCGCCTCTGATCAAGCGTGAGATCCTGTGGCGCCTGATGAGCGGCGAACAGGGCGCGGCGGTGCGGCAGCTCGGCCTCGCCGACAGCGGCCTCAGCCACATCTCCCGTGCGGTGCGCTGGATCCGCGAGCACTACGCCGAGCCCTTCCGGGTCGAGGACGTGGCACGACTGTCCGGCATGAGCGTCTCCGCCTTCTACCGCAACTTCCAGGCGGTGACCGCGATGAGCCCCATCCAGTTCCAGAAGCAGATCCGGCTCCAGGAGGCCCGGCTGCTGCTCGTCACCCACCCGGGCGACGTCACGGGAGTCGGCCACCGTGTCGGCTACGACAACGCCTCACAGTTCAGCCGCGAGTACCGCCGCCAGTTCGGCGAACCCCCGAGCCGGCACGCGGTCCGTCTGCGCGGCGCCGCGCGTACCCCCGCAGGCGCGCTGACCTGACCGGCCGGTGCGGGGCAACGAGAGGATCGTGCAAGACACGGGGAGGATGTATCTAACGTTCATGCAGGTCAGAGCGCTTCGATGGAATCACGAATTCTCCTGGGAGCAGGAAAACGGATAGCTCCGCGGGTCCCGAAACATCGTGAGGATCACACCATGAAGACCGTTCTGATCACCGGCACCTCCTCCGGCTACGGTCGGGAGACCGCTCTCCACTTCCACGGGCAGGGGTGGAACGTCGTCGCGACGATGCGCACACCGCGTGCCGGCGTGCTGCCCGAGTCGGACCGGCTCCGCGTCGTCGAACTCGATGTGACCAAGCCCGAGACCATCACCGGGGCGATCCAGGCGGCAGGGCACCTCGACGCCCTGGTCAACAACGCGGGCATTCCCTCGATCGGCGTGTTCGAGGCGACGCCCATGGCCCGGGTACGAGAGGTCTTCGAGACCAACACGTTCGGCGTGATGGCCACGACGCAGGCAGTGCTGCCCCAGTTCCGCGAGCGCGGTTCCGGCGTGGTGGTCAACGTGACGTCCAGCGTGGTGCTGGGCCACGTGCCGCTCACGGCCGTCTACAAGGCGAGCAAGATGGCCGTCGAGGGATTCACCGCCTCCCTCGCGCTCGAACTCGAGCCCTTCGGCGTGCGGGCGAAGACCGTCGAACCGGGTGCCTGCCTGACGACGAACTTCGGCGAGACGGCACTGGACGGCCCGTCCCTGGAGGAGTCGGTCCCGGAGCCCTACCTCGCGTGGGCGGAGAAGACCATGGGCGGATTCATGAACCAGGATCTGTTCACCAAGGAGAGCGACGTCGCCGAGACGGTGTGGCGTGCCGTGCACGACACGACGGGCCAGCTTCGATTCCCCGCCGGCCCCGACGCGGTGCGGCTCGCCCAGGCGAAGTGATCGACCGGCGGGAACATCGACCGGCGGGAACATCGACCGACGGGAACATCGACGGCGGGGACCCGGCCGGGACCCCCAGGGCCGGATGCCCTGGGGGTTGCGACGCCTCGGCCTTCACGGAGCCGGCCGGGGACGCCCCGCCGTTCGCGAACCGGAAGACGGCATCGTGGGAGGCGTATTGCCTGACCCGGCGAAGTCCTGCACAGTTCGCCCCATGCGGAACCTTCCTCTCTTCCCCGCGTCGTTGGTCGGCAGCTATGCGCAGCCCGAGTGGCTCATCGACCGGGCGAGACTGGCCGACCGGTTCCCTCCCCGGGTCCGCGCGCGTGAGCTGTGGCGGCCGGACCAGGAGCACCTGGCGGAGGCACAGGACGACGCCACGCTGCTCGCCATCCGGGCGCAGGAGCGAGCGGGACTCGACGTCGTCACCGACGGCGAGATGCGCAGGGAGAGCTACTCCAACCACTTCGCCACCGCGCTGGAAGGCGTCGACATCGACAACCCCGGTGAGGCGCTGGACCGGAGCGGCCACCCGAACCCCGTGCCGCGTGTCGTGGGCCCGATCAGCCGGCCCGAGCCGGTCCAGGCCGGCGACGTGAGATTCCTGCGCGCCAACACCGACCGCGTCGTCAAGGTCACCGTGCCCGGCCCGTTCACGATGTCGCAGCAGGCGCAGGACGACCACTTCGGCAGCCCCGAGGCTCTGGCGATGGCATACGCCGAGGCGGTCAACGCCGAGGTGCACGATCTCTTCGCCGCCGGCGCCGACATCGTGCAGCTCGACGAGCCCTACATGCAGGCACGCCCCGAAGCGGCACGGGAGTTCGGCCTGAAGGCGCTGAACCGGGCGCTGGAGGGGGCTCCGGGAACCACCGCGGTGCACATCTGCTTCGGCTACGCCGCGATCATCCACGAGCGGCCCTCGGGTTACTCCTTCCTTCCCGAACTGGCCGACTGCGCCTGCGATCAGGTCTCGATCGAGACCGCACAGTCCGGTCTCGACACCTCGGTGCTCAAGCACCTGCCGGGCAAGACGGTGATCCTCGGCGTCATCGACCTCTCCGATCACGCCGTGGAGACCGCCGGGACCGTGGCGGCCAGGATCAGGCGCGCGCTGCCGTACGTGGACCCGGAGCGCATCGTCGTCGCGACGGACTGCGGCATGAAGTATCTGCCCAGGCAGTCCGCCGAGGGCAAGCTCCGTGCGATGGCCGAGGCCGCGGAAATCCTGCGTGCCGAGGTCGGCGGATAGCGCTCTGACCGGGAAGGTCCGCCGGGTCGGTGGGAGGGGGCAGCGGCTGCGGCGCAGCGTGGTTCGCGGCAGGTCCGCCGGCTGGGCTTACACCCCCCGGCGGGCCCCTGTGCCATCTGCCCCTGTGTCACCTGCGCCAGAAGATGTGGTGTGTCACTCCGCTCGTGCTGGGCACGACCTCGAGGTGGTACCGGTCGAGCAGCTCGTCGGGGGACTGCCAGAGCCGTAGTCCGGACCCGAGCTTCACCGGTGAGACCGCCACATGCATGGTGTCGACGAGGCCGGCGTCGAGGAACTGCCGGATGGTGGTGACCCCGCCGCCGAGCCGGACGTCCTTGCCCTGTGCTGCCTCCCGGGCCTGCTCGAGCACCGTGACGGGGTCGCCGCCGACGAAGTGGAAGGTGGTGTCGGAGAGCGTGAACGACGGGCGCCCGTGGTGGGTCAGGACGAAGACCGGGGTGTGGAACGGGGGCTCGTCTCCCCACCAGCCGCGCCAGTCGTGGTCCTGCCACGGCCCGCGCTGGGGCCCGAACTTGTTGCGGCCCATGATCTCAGCGCCGATGTTGTGCGCGAAGTCCCGCGTGAAGTAGTCGTCCAGGCCCCGGCTCCCGCCGGGTTCCGTGCGATTGGGCCAGCTCGCGGTGGCGCCGGCCCAGGCGAACAGCCTCTCGGCACCGTCAAGGCCGAACGGCCTCTTGAAGCTCTGGTCCTCGCCGGCGCCGATTCCGTCGCTCGAGACGTTGAAGTTCTGGACCCTCAGCAGCTGAGCCATCTGCCCTCCTGTGCAGTCGACAATGGTGGTGAGACTCTCCGGGCCGCGGAAACTCATCGCGTCCGTGACCGGCCGAACCGGGCCAACTGCTTTGCCCGCACGGGAGGTTCGCAGGGACTGATCAGGCCGCGTGAGCGGGGAGGGGCCTCCCTTCGGATACGTTTCCCGCCGCGTACTCCTGGGCGTGTTCCCCGCCTTGTGCGGCCAGGATTCGAGAGGCGCCGAGGGGCGGGGTGTTCGGCCCGGGGACGTCTCGGCGCGGCGGCAGGGGTGAGGTCCTCGTGATACTTTCGGCGTCGCCGTGCGCTGCTGCGACCGAGGAGGTGAGACCGATCAACGCTCTGACAGGTCGGGACTCCCTCCGTCGCACGACTTGAGGGAGTGCCCGCGGTAGGCATCCCGAAAGGCTTGCGACGCAATGCACTTCACCTCTGAGACGTCGTCCGAAGGCGTCCGCGAACAGCTCTTCACCCTTGACGGGATTCCCGGCGCGCTGTGGACGCCGGAAGGCGCCGTCGGTACTCGTCCCCTCGTCCTGCTGGGACACGGCGGCGGCCGGCACAAGAAGGCGCCCGGCATCGTTGCCCGTGCCACCCGGTTCGTGGCCGAATGCGGTTTCGCTGCCGTAGCCGTCGACGTGCCCGGCCACGGCGACCGGCCCAAGGACGAGGAGTACGACAGGATCGCGAGCGCGAACCGGGTGCGTGCGGATTCAGGAGAGGAACTCGCCCCGCTGATCGCCGAGTTCCAGGCGCGCGTGGCTCGGCAGACCGTCCCGGAATGGCGGGCGGTCCTGGACGCGGTCCAACAAGTCGGCCACGTCGGCGTGGGCCCCGTCGGATACTGGGGCGTGTCGCTGGGATGCGGCCTCGGCGTTCCGTTCGTCGCCGCCGAACCCCGTGTCCGTGCGGCGGTTCTGGGCCTGGGCGGGGCGCCGGAACTGGCCGGGGCCGCCGCGCGGATCACCGTCCCGGTGGAGTTCCTGGTGCAGTGGGACGACGAACGGGTGCCGCGTGAGAGGAGTCTGGAGCTGTTCGACGCCTTGGCCTCTGCCGAGAAGACGCTGCACGCCAATGCCGGCAGGCACGGGGACATCCCGCCGTTCGAGCTGGAGAGCACGCTGCGGTTCTTCGCCCGTCACCTCGGCACGGACCGCCGCCCGTAGCGCGCGAGGCGCCGGCCGGGATCCGCTCCCGGCCGGCGTGTTCGGCGAACACCGTTCTGCACGGCCGGAGTTCAGGGTGCGGTCAGTCCGCGGCCTTGTGCGTGGCTGCGGTGCGGAACCCGGTGTACGTGTACGGGTTGTCGAGCACCTCGGTCTCGGGGATGTCAGGGTTCATGCCCTGCCGCCATGCCTCGTCCCCGAGGGCCCCGCGCAGGTGATCGACGGTGGCCTCGACGGTACGGCGGACGGCCGGGAGGTCGACGTCGACGAGCCTGTGGTCGTGCTTGACCACCCGGCCGTCGACCATGACCGTGTGCACGTCGGCCCGCTGGGCCTGGAACGCGACGTGCCCGTACGGGTTGAGGACCGGGAACATCGCGGGCGAGGCGTCGTTCTTGATCAGCACGATGTCGGCCTTCTTGCCGGCCTCGAGACTGCCGATCCTGCCGTCCAGGCCGAGGGCCTTCGCCCCGCCGCGGGTCGCCCACTCGACGACCTGGTCGGCACGCAGTCGGCAGTGGGTCACCGTGTCGCCGGCGGCGTGCGCTTCCAGGTGCTCGCGCGCGCGGTCGGCTCCGAGCGTCGAGCGCATCGCCGAGAAGAGGTCGCCGCTCCACCAGGCGCTGGTGTCCATGGAGAGCGCGACGGGTATGCCGTGCGTCCTCAGCACCCACGTGGGCGGGTAGCCCTGACCGCAGCTCTGCTCGCTCTCGGTCGACACCGACACCGTTCCTCCGGTGGCCGCGATGCGGTTGTAGGAGTCGGCGTTCAGCGTCGTCGCGTGCACGTAGACGGTCCCGGGCGTCATGAAGCCGTGGTCGTGCATCAGGCGGATGCTGTCGTCGTTGGTCGCACCCCACACGCCGGCGTGCGTCGTGACCGGGGCGCCGAGGTCGCGCGCCACCTCGAACGCGGCCCGCTCGGGGAACTCCGGATCGCCGGTCACGTCGAAGGCCATCTGGAAGCCCAGCATGTCGCTGCCCGTGAAGCGCCTCTCGACGAACGCGCGGAACTCCGGCCTTGCCGACCACTCCCACGGCGCGGCCTGGATGTTGCCGTAGGCCAGGACGAACCTCCCGGGCACGGCCTCCAAGGCGTCGACGGCGGCCTCGGCGTGGTCCGTCGTCTGCAGTCCGTGCGACCAGTCGACGGTGGTGGTCACCCCGGCGTCGAGCGCTTCCACTGCCGACAGCAGGTTCCCCGCGTGGATGTCCTCGGGACGGAAGAGTTTGCCGTGTTCGAGGTAGTACCAGACGAAGTACTGCGTCAGCGTCCAGTCGGCGCCGTACCCGCGCATCGCCGTCTGCCACATGTGCCGGTGGGTGTCGACCATGCCGGGCATCACGATGCCGTCGGTGGCGTCGATCTCGACGGTGCCCTCGGGGACTTCCAGGCGCCTTCCGACGGCCTCGATGCGCTGACCGGTCACGAGCACGTCCGCGTCGGTGAGCACCGACCTGCGGTCGTCCATCGTGAGAACGGTGCCGTTCCGGAGGACGACGGCACGTTCCGGCCCGGACATCCACTGAGGCGAACCGCCGATTGTCATGTTCGTCCCCTCCACTCTTGTGCACGTACGGGTGGCTACTTCTTCGGAGAGGCGTAGGGCACGAGCATCCGCGACGTGCGCACCACGCTCAGTCCGGCGATCCCGAGGACGGGCAGCAGCGTCAGCTGCCACAGTCCGGCGCCCTGCCATCCGAGCCGGCCGACCAGCCAGGCGAAGATCAGGCCCGAGAAGGCGGCGCCGACGTAGTAGGTGAGCATGAACATCCCGGCCCCGCGTCCGACGTGCTCGGGCCGGACCGCCCGCTGCATGGCGGTGGTGCAGTTCGTGAACAGCACGCCGCTTGCGAAGGTGCCGATGAGGAAGGCCAGCACGTAGTGCGCCGCCGGTGAGGTCACGACCTGGTAGGCGAGGAAGGTGCAGCCGGCGGCTCCGACGAAACCGACGGCCAGCAGCATGCGCTGGTCGTAGCGGTCGCCGAGCCAGCCGGCCGGCAGGGCCATCATGGCGCCGAAGCCGGCCATGGACAGCGCGAACGCCGCCTCACCGGCGGAGAATCCGAGCTCCTTCGCGAGGAACGTGGGGTAGAGGCCGAGGAACCCGTAGAAGACCAGCCCGGAGACGACGCAGGCCACTCCCAGTCCCACGGTGTTGCGGTTGAGCGGGTTCGCGGGCACGTGGTCGTAGCTCTGCGATGCGGCGCCCGGTGTGCCGACCGCCTCGGTCAGCCTCTTCGAGACCGACACCACGATGAGCAGCGACATGACCACGCCGATCGCGGCGAAGACGTAGAACGGCCCGCGCCAGTCACCCCATGCGGAGACGATCTGCGTTCCGACGAGCGGGCCGAGGAAGATGCCCAGGCCGAACGAGACGCCCACGACCCCGGCGGCCACCGCCCGCCTGTGGAAGAAGAACGCCCCGACGACCGCGTAAAGGGCCGCGGCGTGAATGCCCTCTCCGATGCCTGAAAGCAGCCGGTAGGCGCTCATGTCCACGAATCCGCCGGCCAGCGGGACGCCGACGGTGCCGGCCGAGTACATCAGCACGGCGATCACGAGGATGTTCCGCCGCGAGAGCCGGTCCACGAGGAAGCCGCCGAGGAGGCCGGCGGCCGCCAGACCCAGCGTGAACCCGGTGGCGAGCGTGCCGCCCTGTTCCAGGCTGAACCCGAACTCGCCGCTGATGTCGGGCAGCAGCGGATAGAAGATCTGCCGGTCCATCGCGTTGAGCATGTACGAGAGACAGAGGACGCCGAAGCCGACGACGACCACTCTCCGTGCGCTGCCGGACCCTCCCGGCGTGTTCCCGGTCTCCACCTGCTGCTGCGGAACGCTCGTCACGGCGTACTCCTCGGTGTCCGGTGTGCGGACAGTCGTCCGTGGAGCAGTAAAGTAAGAGCGGGCCCGCACGGTGTCAAGGTCACGGCACTGCGACGACGTGCCGCGTGGTTGACTGAAAGGTCCGCGAGGCTCGCGACCGCGCGTCGGAGCCCGGAAACGTGCCGTCCGGAGATGCAGCCAGCCGCAGGAGTGCCGATGCCCCGCCGCGACCCTGACCCCGACTTCATCGAGTCGATCGCTCGGGGCTTCGACGTGATCAAGGCGTTCGACCAGCACCGGCCGGTGATGTCGCTGAGCGAGGTCGCCGCGGCCGCCCGGTTGGCGCGTCCGACGGCTCGGCGGATCCTGCGTACCCTGGAGTCGCTCGGTTACGTGCGTACGGTGGACGCCGGTTTCGCCCTGACGCCGCGGGTTCTCGAACTCGGGCTGACGTACGTGCAGGGCATGGGGCTGTGGGAGGTGGTGCGCCCCCACATGGAGAAGCTCGTGGCGCAGACCCACGAGTCGAGTTCCATCGCGCAGCTGGACGGCTCCGACATCGTCTACGTGGGCCGCGTCGCCGTACCGAAGATCATCACGCTTGCCGTCCAGATCGGCACGCGATTCCCGGCGCCCGCCACGTCGCTGGGGAAGATCCTGCTGGCCGACCTCGGCGACGACGAACTGGAGCGCACGCTCGCCGAGCCGAGCCGCGCGGGAGTCGTCGCGAAGTGGCAGCCCGAACGGGCCGAGCTGGACGCCGCGTTGCGCCAGGTTCGGGCGCGTGGCTGGGCCCTGACCGACGAGGACCTCGCCGCCGGCATCCGGTCGATCGCGGCGCCGCTGCGTGACGGCACCGGCAGGGTCGTCGCCGCCATGAACGTCACCGTGCACGCTGCCGAGACGTCGGTGGAGACCCTCACCGGGGAGTACCTCCCCCTGCTGCGGGAGACGGCGAGCGCCGTGAGCGCCGAGCTGGCGCTGCATGACGCCCTGCCGCGCACGGTGGTCGAGTCCGAGGTCTCCTGACCGCTCCCGGCCCGCAGGCCGCTCTTGCCGCTCTTGCCGCTCTTGACATCGGCAGTGCATGTGCCGATGCTGAGCCGAGTCCGGACAGTTGTCCGTAGAGCGGGCAGGGAGGGAACTCTCTTGGTGGATGTCTCGGTGGGTGTCTCGGTGGATGACGCACGTCCGGAGCAGGGCCGAGGGAACCGGCCCCTCGCAGGGCTGCTCGTCGCCGACTTCTCGCGCATCCTCGCCGGCCCGTACGCGAGCATGCTGCTGGCCGACATGGGCGCCGACGTCGTCAAGGTGGAGGGCCCCGACGGCGACGACACCCGGACGTGGTCGCCCCCGCTGCGCGACGGCGTCGCGACGTACTACCTCGGCATGAACCGGAACAAGCGGTCCATCGCACTCGACTTCCGCGACTCGGACGACCGGGCGCTCGCGCAGGAGCTGGCGGCACGGGCCGACATCGTGCTGGAGAACTTCCGCCCGGGCGGCCTCGTCAAGTTCGGCCTGGACTACGACAGCGTCGCTGCCGCGAACCCCGCCGTCGTCTACGCCTCCATCAGCGGGTTCGGCTCGGGCGGCGGCGCCGCGCTACCCGGCTACGACCTCATCGTGCAGGCCATATCGGGCCTGATGAGCCTGACGGGCGACCCCGACGGGCCACCGTTCCGCTCCGGGATCTCCGTGTTCGACGTGATGTCCGGCATGCAGGCGACGATCGGAGTCCTGGCGGCACTTCAGCACCGCAACCACACCGGCCGCGGGCAGCACGTCGAGGTCAACCTGCTCGCCACGGCCCTGTCCGGGATGGTGAACCACACCAGCGCCTACGTCGCCGGGGGCGTCGTCCCGCACCGCATGGGCAACGCCCACCCCAGCCTCTTCCCGTACGAGCCCCTGCCCACGGCCGACGGCGATCTGATCATCACGGCAGGCAACAACGGGCAGTTCGCCACGCTGTGCAAGGTGCTGGGTGTGCCGGAGCTGGCCGAGGACCCGAGGTTCGGCACCAACCAGGAACGCACCGCCAACCGCGACCAACTCCGTCCGCTTCTGGTCGAACGCCTGCGGACAAGGGGGCGGATGGACTGGTTCCGTGAACTCCTCGACGCCGGCGTCCCCTGCGGGCCCATCAACTCCGTCGAGGAAGGCGTCGCGTTCGCCGAGCAGTTGGGCCTGGACCCGGTCGTACACGTCGGAGAGGGCGACAGCGCGGTCCCCTCCGTGCGCAACCCGGTCACTTTCTCCGAAAGCCCCGCGCGCTACGACCTTCCGCCTCCCGCCCTCGACGAGCACGGCGCGGAGCTGCGGGCCTGGCTCACCGGGCCCCGCCGCTGACAGCAGGACACCAACACCCTCGAGGAGCTCCCGGAGTGGACAACGGCTCACCTCCCGGCACACCGTCGTATCCGACGTCGCTGGGCACGTCGGACGCCGAGACGATCTCGCTGCTCGGGCACGACCTGGCCACCGAGCTGATGGGCAGCGTCGGCTTCGGCGAGCTGGCCATGTGGCTGGTGACGCAGCAGCGGCCGACGCCCGGCCAGGTCCGACTCTTCGAGGCGGTGCTGGTGGCGCTCGCCGACCACGGATTCACCCCGACCGCCATCGCCGCGCGCCTGACCTACCTCTCGGCCCCGGACTCGGTGCAGGGCGCGCTGGCGGCGGGTCTTCTCGGCGGCGGGTCCCGGTTCCTCGGCGTGACCGAGGACTGCGGCGGTTTCCTGGCCCGCGCCCTGGAGGAGCACCGGGACGGGCTTCCCCAGGACCCGGAGGACGAGGCCGGGTGGGACGCGCCGGCGCGGGCCGCGGTGCTCAGGGCCCGGGAGGCCCGCAGCATCGTTCCCGGTCTCGGTCATCCCGTGCACAAGGAGCGGGACCCGCGCACCGCGAGGCTCCTGGCCATCGCGGCGGAGGAGGGCCTGAAGGGCCCGCACCTGCGGCTGTTCGAGGCCATCGGCCGGGTCCACCCCGACGTACTGGGCAGGCGCCTGCCGCTCAACGGCGCCGGCGTGTGCGGTGCGGCGCTGGCCGACCTGGGTCTGCCGGTCGGCCTGCTGCGGGGGTTCGCGCTCCTCGCCCGCACCGCCGGGCTGCTCGGGCAGCTGGCTGAGGAGACCCGCCGGCCCGTCGCCGGCGACATCTACATGTCCGTGGACCGCAACGCGGTCTCCGTGCCCCCGGAGACAGCCTGACCGAACCGAAGGAGCAGCCATGGCCGAGGTCGTCGCGGTGATCGCCTCCACGCATCACCCCTTCTACTACCGGGCGAGCACGTCCACCGGGGACGAGCGGCCGCCCTTCGCCGACGAGTGGGTGGCGAAGATCGAACGCTTCCGCGAGACGCTGACCCGAGCGCGCCCCGACGTGCTGGTCATGGTGGGCAGCGACCACTTCCATCAGCTGTGGCTGGACAACATGCCTCAGTTCCTCGTCGGCAAGGCGCCCTTCTACGACGGGAACTTCTACAACGAGGAGCGTGAGTTCGGGCTGCCCCGGATGCTGCTCGACGGGCATCGGGAACTCTCGGGGCACATCCTCCGGCAGGGACTGGACGCCGGATTCGACCTGGCCTTCAGCGAAGAGCTGCGCATCGACCACAGCGTCACGTGCCCGATCATCACGCTGCGGCCCGAGGCGGACCTGCCGATCGTGCCCATATACACGAACATCTTCGCTCCGCCCCTCCCGCAGCCGAAGCGCTTCGTCCAACTGGGCCGGGCAATAAGGGAGATCGTGGAGTCCTGGCCCTCGCAGCAGCGGGTGGCGATCATCGGCACCGGTCACCTGTCACTGGAGCTGGGAGGTCCGCGCCAGTTCGGCGAACACGGGCCCGACCCCGAGTTCGACCGGAAGGCCGTCGACTGGATCGCCAACGGCGACCTCGAGGGCTGCCTGAGCGAGGTGAGCCTCGAGAGCCTGCACGCTCCCGGGAACGCCACTCACGGATTCATGGACTTCATGCTGATGATGGGCGTCGCCGGTGAGAACGCCAAGGCCGACCACGTCGACAGCCTTGACCTCTTCCACACGATGGAGGCCTACTTCACCTGGTATCCGAACGGAGCACCGGCATGAGCAAGTACCTGGTCGACAAGTTCCTCTACACCGTCGACCGCGATCCCGAACTGGTCGAGCGCTACCGGGACGATCCGCGCGGGACCGTCGAGTGGTGGGAAGCAGAGCACGCGGGAAGCATTCTCAACTGCGTACGGGCCGAGACCACGACGTGGCTGAAGTTCGAGCCCGTGGAGCGCGAGGCGCTGGCCGCGCACGACTACCCGAAGCTGTTCGAGCTCGGCGCCCATCCCTTCCTCACGCTCACCCTGTTCATCGCCATGTTCGAGCGGGACCACGAGCCACTGGGGTTCCAGAAGGAATACGCCCGCCGGCTGGCGCACTTCGAGCTGCCCTACCCCGACTACGCGACCTGAGGCAGCAGTGCGAGCAGCCGTCATCGAACGCCACGGCACGGCACCCGCGATCGGGGAACGTCTCCCGCCCGCAGGAGCCGAGGCACATGCGCTGGTCAGCACGACGGCGGCTCCGATCACACCGCTCGACGTCCTGTGTGCCACGGGCACGTCGTACTTCGGCCCGCCACAGCTTCCCTACGTGCCAGGCGTCCAGGGCGTCGGTGTCGTCCAGGACGCCCGGGGCGTGCCCGGCGGGACCCGGGTCTGGTTCCCCACGTCCGCCGGCATGGCGCCGGGCGACGGCAGCATGGCCCAGCAGGTGCTCCTGCCCGAGGCCGAACTCGTGGCGCTCCCGGACGGCGTCGAGGACACGCTGGTGGCGGCGCTGGGGCTGTCCGCCATCGCCGCCTGGGCGGCCCTGACCTGGAAGGCCGGGCTGCAGCCCGGTGAGAAGGTCCTCGTCCTCGGTGGAGGCAGCGTCGTCGGCCAGGTCGCCATCCAGGCCGCCCGGCTTTCCGGCGCGGGCCGGGTCGTGGCGGCGTCCCGTTCGAGCCGCGCGCAGGAGCGGGCGAGGACGTGCGGCGCGGACGCCGTCGTGGCGCTGCGCGACGACGACGAGCCCGACGAGCTGGCCGCGAGCCTCACCAACGCGTGCGCAGGTGACGCCGACGTCGTGATCGACCCCCTGTGCGGTGTGCCGGCCACGGCGGCGCTCCAACTCCTGGCGCCCGGCGGAAGGTTCGTCAACCTCGGCAGCTCGGCCGGTGACAGCGCGACGTTCACCTCCGCCACCCTCCGCAGCCGTTCGGCCCAGCTCCTCGGCTATACGAACAACGAGATCAGCACAGCGCAGAAGGGCGAGGCGCTGCGGGCCCTGCTCCAGCACGCCGTGGCGGGACGCCTCCTGGTCGACCACGAGGTCGTTCCTCTCGACCGGCTCCCCGACGCATGGGAGCGACAGGCACACGGACTTGCCGAACGGCGCATCGTCGTGGACCTCACGGCGCAGGACGGGGACGGGGGGCCCGGCGGGTCGTGAGCGGGGTCGTCACCGGGCCGCCGGAGGGCGCCCGGCTGTGCGCCGCGCCGTGACCGACGGCGATCCGGTACGAGCGGCCTCGCCGCAGGAACAAGCCCATCAGGCCCTTTCGGGCTTGCGGGCCAGCAGGCAGGCGTGCGGTCTGTTCGCCCGTCCGCCGGGCTCCTGCTCCAGCCTCGCGGTGACGACGAGTCCCGCCTGCTCCAGCAGGCCGGCCGTACGGTCCAGAGGCAGGAGGTACGACTCGTAGGACACCGGACGGCCATAGCCCTGGGTCGGCTGCAGCCGTTCGTCGCCGACGTAGTCTCCCCAGAGCAGGCAGCCGCCGGGCGCGAGTGTGCGGTGGAACTCGGCGAACACCGTCGGCAGCCACTGCGGGGGCGTGTGGTGGGTGGAGTACCAGGCCAGGACGCCGCCGAGTTCGTCGTCCCTCGTCTCCAGCGCGGTCATCGAGCCCTCGGTGAAGTGCAGGTTCGGATATGCGGCCCGGGCCAGCGCGATCATCTTCGGCGACAGATCGACGCCGAAGGCGGACACCCCCAGCCCGGCCAGGTGCGCCGTCACCCGGCCGGGGCCGCACCCCAGGTCCGCGACCGGCCCCAGGCCGGCCGTCCGCACGAGCTCGGCGAACCCGGCCAGCATCGCGCGTGACAGCGGGTCCATCTCGGCGGGAGGCGGGACGCGTTCGACGTAATCAGCGGCGACCGTGTCGTACGACTCGCGCGCGGCGGTCAGGAAGGAGGGCTCTGCCATGCGGGCGACCCTAGAAGCCAGGGAACTGACAGACCAGGACACGGCCTTGAGCCGACCTGCGCGGCACGGACACGAACCAGCCCGTTCTGCAGGGAAGTTGGAACACCGCCCGGGGCGAAGCCGGAGCGCGAACGCCGGCTCTCCTCGGACCGCTCCCGTACCGCTGCGGATTTCGTACCTCAACACCCCTGCGGGGACAGGTCAGTTCGTCCACAACGTGAGACGGCACTTTCTTCCAGAGGTCGGACCGGAGAAGAACGAGCCCGGATTCACGGGAGTTGGGCCGGTACGTACACCCGATTTCCTTCACGTGACACAGAAAGTGTCACGTGTTGCTCGAACGGGGTTGTCGCGTACATGGCCCCCTGCGTCTACTGGCGGTCGCACGGAATCCGTCTCCGTCCGTGGAAGGAACCCCCCATGCACCGTCCCCGGAGCAGCCGCAACAAGCGCTCCCTGATCGCACTCGCCGTCGCCGGCGGCTGCGCACTCGCGACATTCGTGGCCGTGCCGGCCAGCGCCGGCACCAGCGACGGCGCGAAGGCCGCCTACCAAGCCTCCTGCCCGGTCGACGCCGAGATAAGCCAGGGGCATCACGAGGGCCATGACGGCGTGGACCTCGCCGCCCCGATCGGCACGCCGATCTTCGCCGCCGGCCCGGGAGAGGTCACCGAGTCCGGTCCCGCCTCCGGCTACGGCCAGTGGGTGCGCATCAAGCACCCCGACGGCTCCGTCACCGAATACGGGCACATGAACGAGCGGTTCGTCCAGGTCGGCGACACCGTGGAGGGCGGCGCCCGGATCGCGTCCGTCGGCAACGAGGGCCAGTCGACCGGCCCGCACCTGCACTTCGAGGTGCACCTCGACGGCGGCACGGGCGTCGGCGACGACCCGCTCGCGTACATGTCCGAGCGCGGTGTCTCCCTCCCCTGCAAGCCCTGAGGCCCTGACCCCCCGATGTCCTGACCGGGTGTTCCGGCCGACGGCGGCGACGTGCCGCCCCGGTCCCGGACCCCGGTCCCGGACCCCGGTCCCGGACCCCGGTCACCCAGGAAAGACGCCGAAGCTCTCCCGGCACCACCACGCGTGCCGTGAACGGCGTACGGGCGTACCACGCCACCCCCCCCGTCACCGGCCGGACCCGGCGCGCCGGCCGGCGGCAGGAGCTTCAATCCCCCCACCACGCGCCGGAGTTGGATCCAGAGAGGCAACAGAGCCGATGAACACACGGAAGAGAGTCCTGGCAGCGGCCGTCGGCGGCGCGCTCGTGGCGAGCCTGGCGGTGGCGACGCAGCAGGCCACTGCCGCGCCCCCCGCCGAAGAACCCACGATGAACGAGGCGTTCACGCTGGCGGCCGAGGAGTTCGACGTGCCGCGCAGCCTCCTCGTCTCCGTGGGCTACGCCGAGACACACCTCGACGGTCACAAGGGCAAGCCCAGCCAGGACAACGGTTTCGGCGTCATGCACCTGGTCAGCAACCCCGAGCGGAAGACCCTCGAGCAGGCCGCCGAGGTCACCGGCGAATCGAAGGCCGATCTGAAGAAGAACGACGCCGCCAACATCCGCGGCGGCGCCGCCGTCCTCCGCGCCAAGGCCGACAAGGCCGGCCTGAAGGCCGCCGACCGCAAGCGCGTCGAGGCCTGGTACCCGGCGGTCGCGGCCTACGGCGGTGCCGAGAGCGCCTCGCTCAAGCGCCTGTACGCCGACGCCGCCTACGACTTCGTCAGCAAGGGCATCCCGGCCAAGGGCACCGAGGTCCGCATGTCCGCGGAGAAGGTCACGCCCGAGCGCGGCAAGCTCGCGAAGGCCGCGGCCCCCGGCACCGGCACCAAGAGCGACGACTACCCGCCGGCGATCTGGAACCCGGCCGACCCGGCGAACTACAACACCGGCCGGAGCGCCGCGATCTCCCAGGTCATCGTCCACGTGACCCAGGGCGCGTACGCCGGCACGATCAGCTGGTTCAAGAACCCCGAGGCCGAGGTCAGCGCACACTACGTGGTGCGCTCCTCCGACGGCGAGATCACGCAGATGGTGCGCGACGCCGACACCGCATGGCACGCCAGGAGCGGCAACGCCTCCGGCATCGGCATCGAGCACGAGGGCTTCGTCGACGACCCGTCGTGGTTCACCGACGCCATGTACCGCTCCTCGGCGGCGCTGACGAAGCACCTGTGCGACAAGCACGGCATCCCGAAGGACCGTGCGCACATCGTGGGCCACAACGAGGTTCCCGGAAACGACCACACGGACCCCGGTCCCAACTGGAACTGGGACACGTACATGGGCTACGTGAACAGCTGACGGACGAGCGGCGCCGCGGCGCCGCCGAACCGTGACTCGGTGACCCGGCCGACCGCCGGGCCGCCGAGTCGTCCATACGAGGGCCCCCGGGGGCACTCCGGGAGCCGGGCCCGGAGCCCGGGGGCCCTCAGCCGTTCCCGGGCCGCGGCGTTCTCGTTCCCGGGCCTGAACCGTCGCCGGGTCCGCCGGCTTTCTTGGGCCGCGGCCGTTCTCGGGCCGCGGCCGTTCTCAGCAGCTCAGCCCTTGTGGCCCGCCCCTACGCGAGGTCCGGCAGCTCCTCGCCCTGCACCGCCTGCACGTCCAGCTCGATCCTGAGCTTCGTGCCGATCGCCGCGATCCCGGCCGCCAGGATCTGGTTGTAGTTCATCGCGAACTCCTCGCGCTTCAGCTCAGCCGTCGCGCGGAAGGCGGCCCGTGTGCCTCCCCACGGGTCGGGCCCGTATCCCAGGTACGTCAGGTTCAGCGAGACGTCCCGTACGACTCCGTGCATCGCGAGCCAGCCGTGCACCGTCCAGCGGTCGGTGCCCGCCGGCTCGATGGCGTGGCTGCGGTAGGTCAGCTGCGGGTGACGCTCGACGTTCAGGAAGTCCTCCGAGCGCAGATGCGCGTCGCGGATGCTGTTGCCCGTATCGATGCTCGCGGCCTGGATGACGGCCTCCACCGAGGACTTCTCGGGCTCCTCGTCGATCTCGATGCGGGCCTGGAAGTCGGTGAAGCGGCCGTGCACGCTGGATATCCCCAGGTGCTGTGCCGTGGCACCCACCGTCGAGTGGACGGGGTCCACGGTCCACGGGCCGGGCGGCGGCAGTTCGGTGCCTCCCTGCCGTACGAGTAGGAGCACCCCCAGGTCCGCTCTGCCGGAGGCGGTGACGAGCGCCGTGGCCGCGGCGGGCGCATAGCCGAGAGCGGTGGCGATCACCGTGTACGGGCCCGCGGGCAGTGCCTCCTCGCTCTGTGCGAGGCCGTCCTCGTCGGCTTCCACACGGAGGACCTGAACTCCCGTCATGTCGGTGACGGTCAGCACGGCGTGCTGTACCGGCCACCCTTCACGGGTGTGGATCTGCGCCCGTACGCCTGCGCCTGCCATCTGTCGATTCGCTCCTTCTCGCTCGGGCCCGGTCTGTCCGGCCCGCCCCGTGACGAACCCGGGAACCGGGGGCGTCCCGCCCGGCGCCCCGGCCCAGTCTTCCTTCCGCGTCGCCGACGCGGGAAGTGCGTTGCGGGATCTTCCGGTTCGGCTCCGCGCACCTCTTGGTCCCGTGCGCGGGCGGCGTCCGCTTTGTGTCCCTTCCGCGCCGCTTCCGGCCGCCCGGGCACCCCGCGAACCGCTCAGGGGCGCCCGGACGACGGGACGGGTATCACTCGTCCGGGTGGTGCAGCTCGATGTCGTGGGAGTCCGGACCGCTGCTGTCGACGCTCAGCGCGCGGGCCACCGGCGGGTAGCCGCTGGCGATGATCGAGTACTCGCCCGCGTCGAGGTCCGTGAAGCCGTACGCGCCGTCCTCACCGGTCGTGGCGGTGGCGACCACGTTCCCCGCCGCGTCGACGAGCGTCACCCGCGCGTCCGCGAGCGGACTGGCGTCGACACCGGCTCGGATGACGCCCTGCACGCGGGCGCCCGCCTTCAGCTCGACGTCGACGCGGGTGATGCCCTGCCCCTCGATGTCCACGGGCCGTGCGACGGGCCGGAAACCGGGCGCGTTGACCGCCAGTGTGAACGTCCCGGTGACCAGCTCGTCGAAGGCGAACTCGCCGCGCTCACCGGTGCGTCCGGTGGCCAGCACCTCGCCGCGCTCGTCCGTGACGACGACCATCGCCGAGCGCACCGGCTGCCCGTCGCCCGAGCCGCGTACACGCCCCGCGAGTCCGCTGGTGGCCGCCAGCAGCACGTCGTGGCTGAGCGGCTCGTCGCCGACGGTGAGCGTCGTCGCCTGCGGCTGGTGGCCGTCGGCGGCGGCGATCAGAACGTAGGTCCCGGGCCCGGGGGTGTCCATGCCGTAGCGGCCGTCCGCTCGTGCCACCGACCGGCCGAGTTGACGCCCGCTCAGCGAGATGAGCGTCACGGCGGCACGCGGCACCCCGTTGCCCTCCGCGTTCCGGACGGTGCCGAGCACGCAGTGCCGGGTGCCGGCCAGGGGCTCGTCGGCCTCGGTCGGGCCGGGCTCCGCGGGCTGGTACCCAGGCGGAATGAAGTCGCCGGCGTCGCCCTGGGGGGCCGTTCCGCCCGCGAACGCGTCGTCCTGCTGCCGGAGTCCGGCCGCGGCGGCGTCGCCCTGGCTCATGCCCGGCTTCGTCTTGAGCGGCACCTCCTTCACGCACAGCACCAGCAGCAGGCCCAGCAGTGCCACGGGCGCCGCATACAGGTAGATGTCGCCTATGCCGTGCCCGTACGCGGACTCGATGACGTCGCGTACCGGTGCGGGAAGCTTCGCGAGGTCGGGGATCTCGCTGCCGGCGCCGCCCGTCGGGCCGCCGTGCTGCACGCCCAGCTTGTCCAGGCCGTCGTCGACGTAGTCCGAGATGCGGTGGGCGAGGACCGCGCCGAGCACGGAGACACCCACGGCACCGCCGAGCGAGCGGAAGAAGTTCACCGACGAGCTGGCCGCGCCCAGGTCCGTGGCCTCCACCTGGTTCTGGGTGGCGAGGACGAGGTTCTGCATCATCATGCCGACGCCGACGCCCACTCCGCCCATGAAGAGCGCCAGATGCCAGTACTCGGTGTCGTGCCGCATCGTGCCCAGCAGGCCGAGGCCCGCGGTCAGCAGCACACCGCCGGAGCAGAGCCAGATCTTCCACTTGCCCGTACGGCTGATGACCAGCCCGGAGAGGGTCGTGGAGAGGAACATCCCGAGAATCATCGGGATCGTCATGACGCCCGCCATCGTGGGCGATTCGCCGCGCGCCAGCTGGAAGTACTGGCTGAGGTAGACCGTCGCGCCGAACATCGCGATGCCGACGAACATGGAGGCCAGCGACGTCAGTGCGATGGTGCGGTTGCGGAAGAGCCTGAGCGGGATGATCGGTTCCTTCGCCCTGGACTCGACGAGGACGAACAGCAGGGTCAGCAGCAGCGAGCCGCCGACCATCGCGTAGCTCTCCCACGACAGCCAGGCGTACTTGTCGCCGGCGAATGTCACCCAGACCAGCAGCAGGGAGGCGGCCGACGCGACGAGGAGGGCGCCGCCCCAGTCGATCTTCACCTTGCGCTTGATCACCGGCAGATGCAGCGTCTTCTGCAGCAGCAGCAGCGCGATGACGGCGAACGGGATGCCCGCGTAGAAGCACCAGCGCCAGCCCAGCCAGTCGGTGTCGGTGATGACGCCGCCCAGAAGCGGCCCGCTCACCATCGCGACGGCGAAGGACGCACCGATGTAGCCGGTGTAACGGCCGCGCTCCCTCGGGGAGATCATCGCGGCGATCACGGTCTGGGTCAGGGCGGAGATGCCGCCCATGCCTATGCCCTGCACGGCACGCGAGGCGATCAGCATGCCCGTGTTCTGCGCGAGACCGGCGCTGGCCGAGGCGAGCACGAAGACGACGATGGCCGTCTGTATCAGCGCCTTCTTGCTGAACAGGTCCGCGAGCTTGCCCCACAGCGGGGTCGACGCGGTCATGGTCAGCAGCGACGCCGTCACCACCCAGGTGTACGAACTCTGCCCGCCCCCGAGATCCGAGACGATCTTGGGGAGGGCGTTGGCGACGATCGTCGAGGACAGGATGGCGACGAACATGCCGAGCAGCAGCCCGGACAGCGCCTCCATGATCTGCCGGTGCGTCATGGGCACGGCGCCCCCCGGTCCGGAGGAGGCTGACGCGTGGTCCTGCGAAGCGTCGCCCACCCCGCCTCCGGAGCCGGCGCCCTGCACACCGGATGGTGTGGTCGTGGCCATTCTTTCCCTAACTCTTCCTCAGTGCGGTGCAGTAACTCTTCGTCTGCTGTGGTCGCCGCGACAGCTGCGGTCGATGCCGTCGCTCTGCTCGCTGCGGTCGGTGGCTGTACGGGCCGGGCCGGTCGCGCCGTCCCCGGGCTCCGTCGTCCGGGCCGGCCGGCCCGGCGGGTGCCGCCCCGTCGCGACCGGGGCTCGGCGGTCTTCGAAGCCTCCCCGCGGGCGTCCCGGCATCTCCTTCAGCGTGCGATGTCCTCCCCGGTGTCCTCGGTCCGGTCGTGAAGAAGCCCTCCAGGGTCCCGGTCGTGGCCTCGGAGAGCGTGTCCAGTTGTCGGGCGCCCCGCTCGGTGAGGCGCGGCAGCCGGGCGCGTCCGTCCCCGCGGGCCGGGCGCGCTCGCTCCACCCACGCTCCACCGTGTGCGACGTGGCGACTGGTGACAGACATGTCTACCGCCATCGGCTCCGCGAGACGACCCATACGCATCTCGTCCGGTGTGAAGATGCGTCAACACCGCGGCGGGGACGGCCGGTCGGACGTCCGGCGGCCCCGCACGGGCTTCCGCCGGACGAAGCCGGCGCCGGTCCGGTTTCCGGGCCGGTCCCTCATATCCGCTGGTGCGGCCCGTACGGACATCGTCGTCGACAATTCGTTGCTTTGGGCAACTATAATTTGCGGCAGTTGCCGTACGCAAATGATCAGGACGCAAGCGGAGGCAAAGAATCAGCAAAGAGCCGTGGTTTCCGCGGCCCGGCTCCGGTCCTGACCGCCGGGCCGGGGCTGTCCCCGCCCTCAGGACGTTCGCTATCGTCCTGCCCCATGGCTCACAACCCGCATGCACCGCAAGGCCCGGACCCGTCCCAGGACGCGGCCGGCAGCACACAGATGTTCCGCGCGTTCGTCGACGAGGAGAGCGGCGGCGCGGGCGCACAGCGACACGGCGCACCGGAGATGTCCTCCTCCGGCCCCCGGATGGGCATCGTCCTCGCTGTCGTCGCCGGTATCGCGGTTGTCGCGGCCGCGGTCTACCTGGCCGTGGCCTGACGGAGCCCGTTCCTTCCGTACCCGCGTCCCTTGTGCGCGTTCCTTTCGTACTCGCGCAGTCGCGCCGTGGCCACGCCATGCTTGCGCCGGCCACGCCATGCCTGCGCCGCAATCGCGTGCGGAGCGGGCCCGGCCCCGGGCACCCGTCCTGGAACGCACCCGGTGCCGGCCGGTGTCGTCGGGACGTGCCGCACGCCGGGCCCTTCCACCCGGCGAGTGGCACGAAGGGAGGCCCGTACGTCACCGGCGCGTACGGGCGGAGCGCACACGCCGGCGCTCACTCCTCCGCGATCAGCCCCTCACGCAGCTGCGCCAGCGTGCGCGTCAGCAGCCGCGAGACGTGCATCTGCGAGATGCCGACCTCCTCGCCGATCTGTGACTGCGTCATGTTGGCGAAGAAGCGCAGCATGATGATCTGCCGCTCGCGCGGGGGGAGTTTGGCGAGCAGCGGCTTGAGCGACTCGCGGTACTCCACGCCCTCCAGCGCGCTGTCCTCGTAGCCGAGCCGGTCCGCGAGCGAGCCCTCGCCGCCGTCCTCCTCCAGTGCGGGGGAGTCCAGGGAGGAGGCGGTGTAGGCGTTTCCGACGGCCAGCCCGTCGACGACGTCCTCCTCCGACACCCCGAGGGCGTGGGCGAGTTCGGGGACGGTCGGGGAGCGGTCCAGCGTCTGCGA
Organism: Streptomyces sp. CNZ301; assembly: GCF_004217425.1. Classification (NCBI taxonomy): domain Bacteria; kingdom Bacillati; phylum Actinomycetota; class Actinomycetes; order Kitasatosporales; family Streptomycetaceae; genus Streptomyces; species Streptomyces sp. CNZ301. Next base: position 4,079,582 of record NZ_SHLG01000001.1, on the reverse strand, counting down.
CAGCTCGTCGCTCGCCTTCGTGAGCGCCAGGCGCAGCTCCTGAAGCCGCCGCGGGACCCGCACCGACCAGGATGTGTCGCGGAAGAAGCGCTTGATCTCGCCGACCACCGTCGGCATGGCGAACGTCGGGAACTCCACGCCCCGCTCGGCGTCGAAGCGGTCGATCGCCTTGATCAGGCCGATCGTGCCGACCTGGACGATGTCCTCCATGGGCTCGTTGCGGCTGCGGAAGCGCGCCGCGGCATACCTCACCAGGGGGAGGTTGAGCTCGATGAGCGTGTCGCGCACGTACGTGCGCTCGAGGCTGGGGGCATCTCCCGAGCCGCCTGGCTCAGGGGAAGCCTTCGAGAGCGTGGCGAGCCGCAGGAAGAGCGAGCGCGAGAGGGTGCGCGTGTCGATGGCATCGTGGTCTGCGGGGGCCTCGGGGGCTCCCAAGGCGTCGACGTCGTCGGTCGTGTTCTCGGTGAGCACCTTCGAGCTGCCCAGTTCTACGGACATGCCACCCCCTTGAGGTCGCGGACGGTTCGCAGCGGCGCCCTCGTGTGAGGGAGGCACCTCCCCCTGCATACCGGAAGCGCCGTCGCGTCAAACGCAGCTCTTGCAGAATGTCACAAGTAGGCAACGCGACGTAGCCCCATGTCGATAAAACTGCACAGCTGAGGAAGTTGGGTCGCCAACTTGCCTCATTCTGCTCGGTTATGCCTCGATTCGATTTGCGGCCCGGAGCCGGGCGAAGCTGCGTGACAGAAGTCGCGACACGTGCATTTGGGACACACCCAACTCGGCGCTGATCTGTGACTGCGTCAGGTTCCGGTAGTAGCGCAGGAGCAGGATGCGCTGTTCGCGCTCCGGCAGCTGGACGAGCAGGTGCCGTACGAGGTCGCGGTGTTCGACACCGTCCAGTTCCGGGTCCTCGTAGCCGAGGCGGTCGAGCAGGCCCGGCAGGCCGTCCTCACGTTCCTGCGCCGCCTCCAACGACGTTGCGCGGTAGGAGCGTCCGGCCTCGATGCAGGCGAGCACCTCCTCCTCGGTGAGCTTCAGGCGCTCCGCGATCTCGGCGGTGGTGGGCGAGCGTCCCATCGCCGTGGTCAGGTCCTCCGTGGCGCTGCTGACCTGCACCCACATCTCGTGCAGGCGTCTCGGCACGTGCACCGTGCGGACGTTGTCGCGGAAGTACCGCCGGATCTCCCCGATGATCGTCGGCATGGCGAACGTCGGGAACTGCACGCCGCGGTCGGCGTCGAAGCGGTCGATGGCGTTGATGAGTCCGATGGTGCCGACCTGGACGACGTCCTCCATGGGCTCGTTGCGGCTGCGGAAGCGTGCCGCGACGTAGCGCACCAGGGGAAGATTGGCCTCGATGAGTGCGGTGCGCACTCGTTCGTGTCCGGCGGTGCCGGGTTTCTGGTCGGCCAGCTGCTCGAAGAGCTCCTGGGTCAGCGCCCGGGCCTCCGCGCTGCGACTCTCGCGGGTCTGGGTCGCCGCCACTCAGCCACCACCTCTTCGGGTCCGGGTCTGTTTTGATCCACGCATCGGCCAAAAGCGGTCATAGCATCACAAGACATGTGCAACGTGCGCAAGCACCGTAAATTGCCGTGTTGGTGCGGAGTTGAGCAATTTCACCGGTGCCTGTACGGACTGCCGAGCGCGGATGCGCGTACGGCGCGCGGGGGCGCGCGGCGCCCGGCCCTGCGGGAGCGCGGGGAGATGGGCGCTCGCATCGGTGACGGGCGAGGGCCGAATGCCGAAAGCCGTCGGCACGTCCAGGCGTGCCCGTGCCCGCGGGGCACCTGCACTGCGCCGGCGGCATGCCCGTCCGTGGGGGGCCGCTGTGGCTGCGGGACCTGGGGGCTGCGGTGAAACGGGAGCGGTTGCGCCCTCAGGGCGCTACCTGATCACCTCGGTCATGAAGTTGCCCACTCCCTGAGCGGCGCTGGATATCCCCTCGAAGCCGATCTGGACGAGATCCGCGGCCCTTGCGGGGGAGGTGATGATCGTATACAGAGCGAACACGGTGAGGACGTAGATCGCGACCTTCTTCGCCTGCACCATCCAGCTCCTCCCTGGGCTGCCCGTCCCCCTCTTAGCAGTCGGGTGAGTCTAACCACCGGTGCGGGCGGCACGATCCATACGTACGGCGGCAAAGCGGCCGTAATCAGGGCTCTTTGACCAGAGCTGCACGCGTCGTTCCCCGATCGTTGCACCGGGTTCACATGCCGTGCCCGTCCGAGGGGGGCCGGAGACGTGCGCCGACGGGCTCCGCGCCGTGTGCGTCTCCGCGGCCGCCCGCGTCACGTCTGGTGCTCCACTGGCCTCCCGCGGGGGAGCCGCCGGGCGGGGCGGCCGGCCCGGCGCGCCCCGTGTCAGCGACGGCGGGGCCGGCTGCCGCTCAGCGCGTCCCTGGCCCGGTCCACGAGCGACTCGAAGGGGGCGGCCGCCCACTGCGCCGCCGCCGCTCCCGCCGTGGCGGGATGCGGATGCGTGGGCGCGGTCCTCTCCGCCCTCAGCAGCCTCCTGCCCATCTTCTGCCGCTGATCCTGCGAGCAGCCGTCGCGTACTGCGGGGAACTCCTCCAGCTCCTCACTGTCCGCGTGATCGCGGAAGGCCTTCTCGAACTCCGTGAGCTTCGCCTCGAATTGGGAACGTCCCGGGTTCATCTGCTCCAGCCCGGCGAGGATCCGCTCGGCCTCCCTCTCCTCCGCGTTGCGGGCCGCCGCTTCGTCCTCCCCCGCGGTTCTCCGCGCGACGGGCCGCAGGATCATCTCCTCGGCCGCCTCGTGCACGGCCAACAGGGCCCTGAGTTCACCGAACTTCGTTCGCTTCGCGTCGCCCAGCGTCACGTGCACCTCTGCCAACAGCTCCCGGATTCGGGCGTGTTGGGTCAACAGGATGCCGATGATGTCGTCCTGCGGGAGCTTCGCCGCCTCTGCGCGTTCAAGTGCTGCGTTGCTCACGGGGACCACCCTCCGTCCGCCGCCGGCTTCGCGCCGTCGTTCCGTGCCGTGCCGGAGTGCCGCGCGGCGGCAATCGTCTCGCTCGCGTTTCGGGTCACCTCGCCCCGCCCGCGCAAACACCGCCGGGGGCCGGGGGCCGGGGGCCGGAGGCCGGGGCAGGCCGCCGCCCGCCCGGGTGCCGGTCGCCGGTCGCCGCCGCCGCCCGCCCGGGTGCCGGTCGCCGGGTCGCCGCCGCCGTGCGTGCCCGCCGAGCCGGGCCGCTCGTCCGGGCTGCGCCGAACGGCTCCTCCGGTCGCGGCACTGATCGCCGGATCGTACGTTCCTGGGAGCTCGATCATTCGTCCCCGCCGGTGATGAGCACGCCGTCGCCGACGGTGCCGCGTCCCGCTTCGCCGGGGACGGAAGGAGGAGTCCGCATGGGCGTCGTTTCCCCCGGTTTCCGGGGCCGGGCGCGCGAGTCGTCGCGACGGCTGCCGCCGGGACAGTACGAGACGCACGACTTTCCCGTGCTCTCGGCCGGGCCGACGCCGCGGATCGCAAAGGAGGACTGGGAGTTCACCGTGACCACGGAGACAGGCGACCGGCACTCCTGGAACTGGGCCGAACTGACCGCGCTGCCCGCCGAGAACCCCACGGTGGACCTGCACTGCGTGACGAAGTGGTCGAAGTTCGGCACGACTTGGCAGGGCGCCTCCCTGGACGTGCTGCTGGCGGACGTGGAGACCGCCGCGGACTTCGCCATGGTCACCTCCTACGGCGGCTACACGGCCGATCTGCCGCTGGAGGACCTGCTGGACGGCCGGGCCTGGATCGCCTACGGCTACGAGGGCGACGACATCCCGCCGGAGCACGGCGGTCCCGCCCGGCTGCTGGTCCCCCACCTGTACTTCTGGAAGTCGGCGAAGTGGGTGGACGGCATCCGCCTGCTCACGCAGGACGAGCCCGGTTTCTGGGAGAGCCTCGGCTACCACGACTACGGAGACCCATGGCGCGAGCAGCGGTACCAGGGCGACTAGGACGGGGCCCGGGACAGGACGTGGGCACCCGCCTGCGCTGGCGGGTCGCCACGCTCCTGGAGCGTAGGGCGGAGAACGGGACGGCGAGCACGCTGGTGCTGGACGTGCCGGACTGGCCCGGTCACCTCGCCGGACAGCACGTCGACGTGCGGCTGACCGCGGAGGACGGCTACAGCGCCCAGCGAAGCTACTCGCTGGCCTCGGCACCCGGCGGGCGCCATGTCGAGATCACCGTGCAGCGGGTCGCCGACGGCGAAGTCTCCCCGTACCTGGTCGACCAGCTCGCGGTCGGTGACCCGATGGAACTGCGCGGACCGGTCGGGGGCTGGTTCGTGTGGTCCCCCGGGCAGGCCGGGTCCGTCCTGCTGCTGGGCGGCGGCTCCGGCGTCGTGCCGCTCATGTCCATGATCCGGGCCAGGCGTGCGGCCGCCGACCCGGCGCCGTTCCGCCTGCTGCACTCCGTCCGCGGGCCGGACGACCGGTACTTCATGTCCGAACTGGCGCGCGGCGACCCCGGCCTGGAGACGGAGTTCCTCTACACACGGACCTCTCCGGACGGACGGGCACGCCGGCCCGGCCGGATCGGCAGGGAGGACATCAGCGCCTTCGCGTGGCCGCCGGAGACGTCGCCGATGTGCTACGTCTGCGGCCCCACCGGGTTCGTCGAGGCCGCGGCGGATCTGCTCCTCGACCTGGGTCACGACCCCGACCGCATCCGCACCGAACGATTCGGCCCCAGTGGAGGCTGACATGAACCAGCAACCCGACGGCGACGAACACCAGGACGGCAACGCGCTGGCCGGCCCGCTCTCCGAGATCTTCGCCGTCGACATGACCGGCGCGCTCGGCCGCTGCGCGAACTGCGGCGCCACCGAGCCGGTGGCCCGGCTGCGCGTCTACAGCCGGGCACCCGGACTGGTCGGACGGTGCCCCCACTGCGGCCACGTCGTGTTCCGCATGATGCGCTCCCCGGACGACGCGTGGCTCGACCTGCGCGGCACCACGGTTCTGCGCATCCCTCTGCCGTCCTGAACGGACCGGTGACGTGGCACGACGACGACGCCTCGGTAACCGGCCACCGGCGGAGCATGCTCGGCCACCGGCCACCGATCCTCGGGCCCTGATCGGGCCGGCCGCACCGCCGCCGTCGAGCCGGTTGCGTCACGCGGCGGGCCGTCCCGTGGGGAACCGTTCCCAGACCCCGCCCCTGAGCCGGACCGGCGCGGTCGCGGCCGCGACCGCGACCGCGGGGCACGGTCCGTCGGCGCCGGCTCGTCGCCGCGGCCCGCGAGGACGGGGATCGGACTGCGAGGGACGGGGCGGGGTAGTCGGGCCGGGTGCGTGACGAGCTGCCCACCTACACCTCGCTGGACCAGCTGGTCCAGCTCGTCGAACGTGGCGATCCGGTCTACGTCCGCTGGTCCCGGGGCCCGTACGCGGACCGTCTGCTCAGCTCCGGGAGCAGGGACGAGCTCACCGGGACGGAGCTTCCCGGGCTGTCCGCGAACCCGTTGTGGCCGGAACCCTGGTGGGGAGACCGGCCGACGGCGCTGTGGGTGGCGCGACGGTTGTACGACTACAGCCATCTGCGCCAGGACAAGGGCCCGGGCATCAGCCCATGGGTGCTGGTGGGCGACGAGGCAGGGCGCGGGCCCGACAACGAACCCCTCGTGCGGCGCATTCGCCCCGTCGCGTGGATCGCGGGCAGCGTGATCACCGACGCCGAGGCCGAGGTCGCCCGTCAGCAGGGGCGCTGGGGACCCATGCGAAGGCCGTCCGCCTTCTCCGAGGGAGCCTCCCCGCCGCGGACGGCGCCGGGGAACACCCTGAGCGGCACAGCGCCGCCCGGTGCCGCGCCCGGAACATCGGAACGAGAGCGGCAAGGGGACAGCCGAGGGAACAGCCGAGGGAACAGCCGAGGGAACAGCCGAGGGAACAGCCGAGGGGACAGCCGAGGGACCGAGGGGCGCGCCGGTGAAGGACCGTGAGTGCAGTGAGCTGCCAGGGCCCGACGAGCGGGAGGTTCTCACCGCCAGGCTGACCCGGCAGGCACGGGAGCTGCGGGCCGAGATCGCGGCTTGCGAGGCTTCCGGGTCGCACCTTCACGTCGACTGTGAGCTGGACGTCGCGGACGCCGCCGCCACGAGGGGCTCCGAGGACCGGCTCCAAACGCAGGTGGAGCGGGCGCGGCAACAACTCGTGCGCGCGGAACGCGCACTCGCGCGCCTGGCGGATGGTTCTTTCGGCGTGTGCGCGCACTGCTCACACCCTGTGGGAAGAGAGCGTCTTGCGGCGATCCCGACGGCAGAACTCTGTGTCGCCTGCAAGTCCGTCAGCGAGGAGGGCGGCCGGCCGGAGGGGTGACCACCGGGTTCACCGGGTCCTCGGATCCTCGGGTCCTCGCCCGTGAGTGGGGACCCCGGGACTCTCCCGGACGGGCGTGGACGTGCTCGCGCGGCGTGCTCTCCCGCGGGCGCCGGCGTCCGGACCGCAGCGGGGGACCGGACCGGCGGGGCACGCCGGTGCCGCGCCGCTCGGGGGCCGGGGTGCCCGCCGCGCGTTGTCACGCCGGATAGCTACCGCACGTGTGCGGCCGCCCGGCGGCACTCGGCGCAGGTTGCCCCACCCACCGTGGTGCCGGTATCACCGGGGCGCCGTTTCCGCTGCTCAGCGCACTCCGGGCTGCCAGGACGCCGGGGGTGAGCTGTTTGGGGCGGGGCGTTCGAGAAACACGGTCGCCGTGTGGTTGCCGAGACCGCCAGGGGTGTACGCCCCGCAGGGCGATTCCGAACTGTTGCTGGAAGCGCTCCAGCATGCTCCCGTCCCGCCGGGGGCGCGCATGCTGGACGTGTGCACGGGCACCGGCGTGGTGGCCTTCGGTGGCGTCCGGCTCGGTGCGTCCGAGGTGCACGCCGTGGACCTTTCGCTCCGCGCGACGCTGACCGCCCGGTGGAACGCCCGGATCCGTCGGCTTCCCCTCACCGTCCACCGCGGTGACTTCCTCGAGCGGACCGAGGGGCGTTTCGACGTGGTGACGGCCAATCCGCCCTACGTCCCCACCGCCTCCACGGCACCGCCCGGTAAACGCAAGGACCGTGCCTGGGACGCCGGTGACGACGGCCGGGACTGCATCGACCGCCTGTGCCGCGCTGCGCCCGGCCTGCTGGCCGAGGGCGGTGTGCTGCTGATGGTTCATTCGGACATCTGCGACACCGGACGGACGGTCGGACTGCTCCATGAAGCCGGGCTGAAGGCGTCCGTCGTCTCCCGCAGATGCCAGCCGTTCGGTCCGGTCCTGCGCCGGCGTGCGCCGTGGCTGGAGCACCGGGGGCTGACAGCTCCCGGTCAGCGAGAAGAGGAACTGGTGGTCATACGTGCCGATCTCGTCTCACCCGGAGCCTGATCCCGTGCATGCACCGGCACCTCATCCGGCAGATCGTCCGGAACCTCGTCCCGGGCCCGGACCCGAGTCCGAACCGGGGCCCGGACCCCAGTCCGAACCCGGACCCGAGTCCGAGCCCGCTCCCCGCAGCGGGCAGAAGCCGCGGCGCGTGGTGATCGACCAGGGCGGTCCGGTCCTGGTCGAGGGGCCCGTCGAGGTGGACCTCGGCCAGGGCCGGACGGCTGTCTCGGACCGTTTCCTCGTGGCGCTGTGCGCCTGCCGGCGCAGCCGCAACTACCCCTGGTGCGACACCAGTCACCGCCGCCGCCCCCACCAGCGGCAGGGCGCCGCACGCGACGGCGACGCCGGCGGGGAGCGCGACCGTTCCACCCCCGGTCGGCCCGCGAACCCGTCGCCGTCCGCGAAGACCCTTCCCGCGCCGGGTGCTCTCACGATCGGTGTGGAGGAGGAGTTCCTCATCGTCGACGAGGTGACCGGCCGCTCGGTGCCCGCCGGCGCCGAAGTCATCGCCGAAGCGGGCAACGGGCCCGCACTGCCGGACGGCGCGCGGATCAAGCCCGAACTGCTCGCCGGCCAGGTCGAGTTGACGTCCGGCGTCTGCGAGGGCCTTCCCGCGTTGGCGGAACAGCTGAGCGCGGGCAGACGGCTCCTGGCCGACGCTGCGCGCCGTACCGGCCGAAGGCTCGTCTCCGCAGGGACTCCCGTGCACGAGAGCGACCGGGCGACCCTCACGACCGGAGAGCGCTACGAGCAGATCGGGCGCCTGTACGGCGGACTTCTCAACGACTACGAGGCGTGCGGGTGCCATGTGCACGTGGGCGTCCCCGACGAGGAGACGGCCGTGGCGGTGGTCAACCACCTGCGCCCATGGCTTCCGTCCCTGCTCGCCCTGTCGGCCAACTCCCCGTTCCACGCCGGGCGGGACACCGGCTACGCGAGCTGGCGCATGGTGCTTCAGTCGCGCTTTCCCGGCTCGGGCGTGCCGCCGTACTTCCCGTCCGCGGCGGCCTGCCGCAAGCAGGTCGAGCAGCTCGTCGAGTGCGGCACCCTCGCCGACGGAAGGCAGAGCTTCTGGCTGGCCCGCCCCTCGCCCGCCTTTCCGACGGTGGAGTTCCGCGTCGCGGACGCCGCCACCACCGTGGACGAGGCCGCCCTGCAGGCCGCGCTCTCGCGCGCGCTGGTGCACACCGCGCTGACGGACCTGGCCCGGGGGAGGACGGCGGTGAACGTGCCGGACCAGGTCGCGGCGGCAGCCGTCTGGTCGGCGGCCCGCCACGGACTCGACGGCCCCGGTGTCCATCCGCAGCGGGAACGCAGGATGCCGGCGCTCGCTCTCGTCGACGAGCTCCTGGGCCACGTGACCCCGGCCCTGGAGGAGCGCGGCGACCTGCCGTACGTACGGCATCAGTTGCGCCTCCTGGCGAACCAGGGAACCGGAGCACAGCGGCAGCGGGCCCACGCCGCCACGGCCGAAGGCACGGACGCCGTCCTCGGACATCTCGCCGGGCAGACCGTACGGCCGCCCGAAGCCGTCCGGTCGCACCGCGCACAGACCCGGTCGCCGGACACTTCCGCGACGACCCGGAGGACTTCATGACCGCATGCGCCGTCCCCGAGCCCGCCCGACTGCACGTGCCCGCCCGACTGCACGGGCCCGCAGCCCTGCCCGGGCCGCGGGGCCCGCTCTCCGCGGCCGTACTCGATGCGCTGCGCCGCACACCCGGCTCCGCGCACCCCGAGGAGTGGCCGGCGGTCGCCGGGGTGGGCCCCTACAGCGAAGATCTGCACCTCGCCCTGCACCTCTGCTACGAGCTGCACTACCGAGGACTGCGCGGCGTCGCGACCGCATGGGAGTGGGACCCCGAACTGCTGCGGCTGCGCGCCCGGTTGGAGCAGGAGTTCATGGACGGGCTGCGCACGGACGCCGCCGGAGGGGACGACGTCCCGCGCGAGCTCGACGATCTGCTGGTCGAACCCGTGGGCGGGACCGGAACCTCGCGCCGCCTCGCCGAGCGCGGTGAGTGGTGGCAGATGCGGGAGTACTTCGTCCACCGGTCCGTCTACCACCACAAGGAAGCCGACCCCCACGCCCTGGTGATCCCCCGGCTGCACGGACGGGCCAAGGCCTCGCTGGTCGCCGTCGAGTACGACGAGTTCGGCGCCGGGCGTGCGGAGCAGGTGCACGCCCAGCTCTTCGTCGATCTCCTCAGGGCCGCAGGACTCGAACCGGGCTATCTGCACCACCTCGACGACGTTCCGGCGCCGGCGATCGCGATCGTCAACATGATGTCGATGTTCGGTCTGCACCGCGGGCTGCGGGGCGCCCTCGTCGGCCACTTCGCAGCGGCGGAGACCACCACGGCGCCGAGTTCGCGGCGCATGGTCCAGGCCCTGGAGAGGATGCGGGCCGACCCCGCCTGCGTCCACTTCTACAGCGAGCACATAGAGGCCGACGCGGTACACGAGCAGGTGATGCGCCGGGACGTGATCGGCGGTCTCCTCGACGACGAGCCCGAACTCGCGCCGGACGTCGTCCTGGGCATCCAGGCCACCGGCCTCCTCGAGGACCGGCTGGCCCGTCACCTCGACACCGCCTGGGACCGGAACACCACCTCGCTGCTGCGCCCCTTGGACGGGTGAACGACGTGAGGGAGGCCCCTGTCCGCCGAGGACACATGTGGGCGGGGCCTCCCGGCTGGACGGACCCGCCCCGGGAACCGTCCGGACCGGCCCCGGAACCTCAGCGTGCGTACCGCTCGCTCCCGGCCGCCTCCACGACGCGCGCTCCCGGCCCGACCGTGACATGCGATCCGCGGGGGCAGTGCAGCAGCCGGCGGCCGAACCCCCGCCTGTCGGCCTCTCGGAGGAACGAGGAGAGCGGCGACTTCATCACGGTGTAGTCGTCGTAGTGCACGGGCATGGCCAGAGCGGGGTCGAGCAGGTCGAGCAGTTCGCCGCCCTGCCGTCCGTCCATGGTGACGACGAAGCCGCCGGGCAGCTGCGTACCGCCGAGATGGACGACGGCGAGGTGGATGTCGGGGTAGCGCTCGCTGATCTCGCGCAGTCCGTCGAAGGGGAGGGTGTCCCCCGACACGTAGACGCGCAAGCCGATCTCCCCGTCGGGGGAGCCGAATTCGAGGATGCTTCCCATGACGGGCGGAAGCAGCCGCCGCAGCGCAGCACTTCCCGCGTGGATGCCGGGCACCGCGGTGATGCGGACCAGCGCCCCGTCCTTGAGCAGGTCGTGGCCCTGCCACTGGTCCAGGCCGACCGCACGGTGGAAGCCGTGCAGCCCCTGGAGGCGTCGTGAGGCGTGGGGAGTGGTGACGACGGGGACGCCGCGGTCCAGGCGCCGCCTCGCCACCCGGTCCCAGTGGTCGCCGTGCAGGTGGGAGAGGACGACGGCATCCGGACGGGCCGGGATGCCGCCGGCCGGGGCGACCGGTTCCTTCACGCGCCGTGAGACCAGCCCGTACCCGAGGTGGGCGAACTGCCCGCGGTGCAGGAAGTTCGGGTCGGTCAGCAGGGTGAAGGGTCCGTAGCGCAGCAGCAGGGTCGCGTTGCCCACGAAGTGGATCTCCGCCGCGCCGTGCGGCACGGGCACTGTCATGACACCCTCCTTCGTCCGGCCCGCGGACGCCGGCCCGGACCGCTCCTGGCCGGTGGACTGCCTCCACGACTCGGCGCCGCAGGAGAGCCTCCGGGTACCACGGGAGACCGGCATCAGGCGTGCGCGGGGCCCCGGGCCCGCGCAATCGCGGGACGGATTTCGCGGGCCCGGCCCACGGCGTTCCTCATGGGCCGGGCCCGGACCACGCCGTTCCCCGTGGGCCGGTCAGCGGTCCTGCCGGCCGAGCGCGGCCGGGCCCGTACCCATCAGGCCCTCGGCCGGCGACGAGAGCGCGTCCCTGGCCCGGTCCAGCAGCGAGGCGAACGGGCCGACGGTCCACTGGGCGACGGGAGAACCCGCCGCTGCCGGGTGCGGGTGCGTCGGGGCGGCCTTCTCCGCCGTCAGCAGCCTCCTGCCCATGCTCCGCAACTGCTCGGCCGAACACCGGGCGCGGAGGGGCGGGAACTCCTCGTGCTCCTCGCGATCGGCGTGTTCGCCGACGGACTTCTCCAACTCGCCCAGCTTCGACTCGAACTGAGGGCCCGCGATGTCCACCCGCTCCAGCTCGGCCAGAACCCTGTTCGCTTCCGCCTCCTCCTCGTTGCGGGCGTCCGCCTCCTTCTCGCCGGCCTCCATCTCGGCGACCGGGCGCAGGATCATCTCCTCGGCCGTCTCGTGGACGGCCAGCAGCGCCCGCAGCTCGTCGAACTTCGCCTTCTTCGCCTCGCCCTGCGCCCTGTGCACCTCGGTGAACAGGTCCCGGATCCGGGCATGCTGGCTCAGCAGAATCCCGATGATGTCGTCCTCCGGAAGCAGCGCCGCTTCCGCGCGTTCCTGGGCCGCGTCGCTCACGAGTACCCCCTTGGTTCGTCCTGTTGGCCTGTTGGCCTGTTTCGGGACCGCACAACACCCGTCCTCGACAGGCCGGTTGAGAACCTTCGAGTGACTCACCCGACTCAGCGGAAACCGATCGCGCGCGGCGGACCGCGATCTGGCCGAATCCCCGCCCCGCACCGCCGGTTCCAGCCCTTGGAGGCAGTCGCGGAACCGGTCGTCGCCGTAGCACTCGTGGAGTGCCCGTCCAGGACCGTGCAGGACGAGGCAAGGGCCCAACACCCGCCCGACCAGGGGGAGATGTTCCGGCAACGCGAATTCGAATCGCTGACGTTTGCCGGTGACGGACCCGGGCACACGGCGGCCAGCAGTGCTTCGGCAAGAAGGCACATCCGCGGGAGCGGGACTCTGTCCCGTCCCGGACCGTGAAGCGGTCCGGCCCGCTCGTGTCCTTCTCCCGCGGTGTCCGCTCGGACGCAGTACACCGGAGGGAAGAGGACACAAGGACGATGTCACCTGTAGAGATGCGCACTCGGCGAGCCCGTCACCCCCACCATGACGCTCCTGACACCACCGCGGACTTCAGCCGCATCGTGGCGCTCCCCGAAGGGCCGGAGAAGGTAAGGCTCAAGCAGCAGGTGGTCGAGGCATGGATGCCGATGGCGGAGCGGCTCGCGCAGCGGTTCCGCAACCGCGGTGAGACACTGGAGGACTTGCAACAGGTCGCCTCGCTGGGTCTGGTCAAGGCCGTCGACCGCTACGACCCCGCTCGCGGGTGCGCCTTCGAGAGCTTCGCGATCCCCACCATCGTCGGCGAACTCAAGCGTCACTTCCGTGATCACACGTGGGGGCTGCATGTGCCGCGCCGGGTACAGGAGTTGCGCAACCGCGTCCGTACGAGCCGCCGCGAGCTGAGCCTGGAGATGGGCGACCGCAGCCCCACCGTCGCGCAGATCGCCGAGCACGCCCGCATGTCCGAGGAGGACGTACTGGTCGGGCTGGAGGCGCTGGAGAGCTACTCCACCCTTTCCCTGGACGCCGAACTGCCGGGCTCCGACGACGGATACACCCTCGCCGACGCCCTCGGCCGCGCCGAGCCCGGCTTCGACCGCGTCGTCTTCCGTGAGGCGGTCAAGCCACGGCTGAAGCGGCTGCCCGAACGGGAGCGCCGCATCCTGTACATGCGCTTCTTCTGCGACATGACGCAGACGAAGATCGCCGACCAGCTCGGCGTCTCACAGATGCACGTCTCCCGGCTGCTCAGCCGCACCTGCCGCCGGCTCCGTGAGGAGGTCGACGCCGACCTCGAACCCCGGCGCGAACGGGAACTCGCCGCAGCCTGACTCCCTGCGGGGAACCGCGGGACGGAAGGGTGCCCATCAACCGGGCGCCCACGCAGAAGGGCCGGACCCCAACCGGGATCCGGCCCTTCTGACCTGCGGTAGCGGTGGGATTTGAACCCACGGAGGGTTGCCCCTCACTCGCTTTCGAGGCGAGCTCCTTCGGCCGCTCGGACACGCTACCGAGACGCACTCTAGCCCAATGGTGGCCGTGTGCCGAAATCCGTTCGGGACAGGAGCGCGGGGGGTCGATGCCGACTTCCGTGCCGACTTCCGTGCTGAGATCCGTGCTGAGATCCGTGCCGAGATCGGTACCGAGAGCCTTGCCGTCCGGGTCGCCGGGCAGCGGGCCCTCAACAGGGGCCGGGGGAGCCGCGGAAGAAGTCCTTGAGCAGTGCCGCGCATTCGTCGGCCAGCACGCCGTGGATCACCTCCGGCCGGTGATTGAGCCGGCGATCGCGTACGACGTCCCACAGTGAGCCGGCCGCGCCGGCCTTGGGGTCCACCGCGCCGTAGACGACTCGCTCCAGGCGCGAGAGCACGGCCGCGCCCGCGCACATCGTGCACGGCTCCAGCGTGACGAGGAGGGTGCAGCCCTCCAGCCGCCATTCGCCGTGCAGGGTGGCCGCCGCGGCGCGGATCGCGACGATCTCCGCGTGGGCCGTGGGGTCGCCCCAGGCCTCGCGTGCGTTGTGACCGCTTCCGATCACGTCGCCGCCGGGGCCGAGTACGACCGCTCCCACCGGTACGTCGCCGCTCTCCCGTGCCCGTTCGGCCTCGTCGAGGGCGCGGCGCATCGGCTCCCGCCAGCGGTCGCGGACGGGGTCGGGCACGGAAGAGGGGTCGGTCATGCAGCCAGTTTCCTACCGCCCCGCGAGGCCGGGGCTACCGCACTGCCTCCAGTACGTCGGTGCAGCCCAGCACGTCCGCGATCTCGCTCAGTGCGTCCTCGGGAGCGAGGGAGAGCAGGGCCTTGTCCTCCATTCCGAGGTCGGCGAGCAGGCCGGTGTCGCCCAGCGGACCGATGGGGGTCCCTTCCGACGCCTCCGGGTCGCTCTCGTCGCCGTCGGCCGTGTCCTTGGTCTCCGGTTCACCGTCCTCGGTGCCGTCCAGGTCCACGAGCTGGTCCAGCGCGTCGGGGTTTTCCGGCTCGCGGCCGAGGAGCTCGTCCGAGAGGAGGATCTCGCCGTACGAGCTGCGCATGGCAGCGGCCGCGTTGGAGACGAAGACGCGCGGGTCGTCCTCGCCCTCGATTCTTACGACTCCGAACCATGCACCTTCCTGCTCGATGCAGACCAGCACAGGCTCGTCGTCGGTTGCGGCCTCCCGGGCCAGGTCGGCCAGGTCGGCCAGGGTCTCCACATCGTCGAGCTCCGTGTCGCTCGCTTCCCACCCGTCTTCGGTGCGCGCGAGCAGTGCGGCGAAATACACCGTGACTCTCCCACTGGTTTCTGAGGTGCCCGATGGCTGCTGACGAGGACTTCGCCCCGCCCCAATCGGCATCGTGGCAGAAACCGCGGCTGTGCGAAGGGTCTTCGACAGTGCGTCGTGCGGGTGTTTGCGCAGATCTCTTGTGCGGACCGTGTGATGAGAACCCTGCGTGACCGATTCCGGACCAGGTGTTGCGATTTGGTCGCGTCTGTACCCGTGGGGTTTCACGGTCTGCACATCATCGCTCTACCAACGGAACGTGCGCATCCGCATTGCCTGGCGCATGCGTGCGGTGCGGCTGCGGCGCGGCTGCACGCGGTCGCGCAGCTCTTTCGCCTCGTTCCGTTCGCGCAGGAAGCGGGCCCGGCGGCGCAGCCGCTCCGCGTCCGGCTCCTTGGCCGGCGGATCCTCGGCGGCGTCGCTGCCGCGGGACTTGGCCGTGTTGCGGACCACGCTCACCCTCCGGGCGCGGGCGTTCCCGGGGTCACCGGTCGGGCGGGAGTTGCTGGTACCACCTGGATTCTGCGAGTCGGACATCTGTACACCTCCGGCATACCTGACCACTTTCCCCCGTCGCACGGGGGTACGCCAGTGCGAGCCGTACTCATGCCTCCGCTAGTGTCGGGCGCATGCGGATCCACGCCGTCGACCACCCGCTGGTGGCACACAAGCTCTCCACGCTGCGCGACGAGCGCACCGACTCACCGACGTTCCGGCGCCTCGCCGACGAGTTGGTCACGCTCCTCGCGTACGAGGCGACGAGGGACGTGCGCACCGAGACGGTCGACCTCACCACCCCCGTCACCGCCACCACCGGTGTGCGCCTGTCGCACCCGCGGCCCCTCGTCGTGCCGATCCTTCGGGCCGGTCTGGGGATGCTCGACGGCATGGTGCGGCTGCTGCCGACCGCCGAGGTCGGCTTCCTCGGCATGATCCGCGACGAGGAGACCCTTCAGGCGTCCACCTACGCCAACCGGATGCCGGACGACCTCTCGGGACGGCAGGTGTACGTGCTCGACCCGATGCTGGCGACCGGCGGGACGCTCGTCGCCGCGATAGACGAGCTGATCCGGCGCGGCGCCGACGACGTGACGGCGATCTGCCTGCTGGCCGCGCCCGAGGGCGTCCGTCTCATGGAGCGCGAGCTGTCGGGGACTCCCGTGACCGTCGTGACGGCCTCGATCGACGAACGTCTCAACGAGAACGGCTACATCGTTCCGGGACTCGGCGACGCGGGTGACCGGATGTACGGAACCGCCGGCTGACGCTGCCGGGACCTGCGCGCAAGGCTCGGGGCGGCTTCGGTTCCCCGGCCGGGCGTCGGCCGGAGGCCCGGCCTCCCGGCTCGGCTCTGCGTCCGGACGCTTCACCTCCCGCCGCCGGCCGGCCGCCGAGGCGACGGCTCCGCCGACGGGCCGCCGGTGCGACGGCCGCGGCGTCAGTCCTTGCAGTGGCTGCGGGAAGGCGACGGCTTCGGGTCGTACAGAGCCGTCAGCGCGGCATCGGCTTCCTTCTCCTTGACGAGCTTTTCGTACTTCTTGCCGATGATGAAGTCGACGGCTTCGCCCTTGCGGTCGTCGAACCGGGTGTCGGGGTCCTCCTTGAACTGGGTGCCCAGCACCTTCAGACGGGCGTCGCCGTCCTCCCCCTGGGCCCCCATCAGGATTCCGGTGTTCTCGACCTTCTTGTCGAACTCGGCCGGCGCGTTCTTCACCTCGCCGATCTTGAAGCCGCGCTTCTTCAGTTCGTCGGCGATGGACTTGGCGAGACCGCTGCGGTCCGTGGCGTTGAGTACGTTGACCTCGATCGAGCCGGGCTGGGGGAGTTCGGCCTTCTTGCCGTCGATCTCGGGGCTCTGCCCGTCCGCCTTCGTTTCGGGGGCGCAGTTCGCGCCTTCCTTGCCCTTGCCGCTGCTGCCTGCGGCGTTCGCGGAGGCGCCGCCCGAGAAGATGTCGATGAGTTGAAGCGTTCCCCACCCGCCGAGTGAGAGGACGCAGACGGAGGTGAGTGAGGCGAGCACGATCCTGCGACGGTTTCGGGGGCGGCGCATCCGGGGGTAGCGATTTCCCGTGATGCGGTACTTTCCGCCCATGCCGGGGGGAGTCAGCATGCTCATGGGCGCAGAGTAGTGCGGGACGAAGGCGATGCCTACTAGATGATCAATGGTTGTGACGTGATGGCCCTGAAAGGGCTAGCGACGGGGGTGCGCGTTTCAGTCAAGTTCCAACACGCGGGCGTGGAGCACTTGTCGCTGTTGCAGGGCGGCGCGGACCGCGCGGTGCAGCCCGTCCTCCAGGTAGAGATCGCCGTTCCACTTCACGACGTGCGCGAAGAGATCCCCGTAGAACGTCGAATCCTCCGCCAGCAGGGTCTCGAGGTCGAGTTGCCCCTTCGTGGTGACGAGCTGGTCGAGGCGCACCGGTCGTGGGGCGACGTCCGCCCACTGGCGGGTGCTTTCCCGGCCGTGGTCGGGGTACGGCCGCCCGTTTCCGATTCGCTTGAAGATCACACGGAAAGCCTACCGGCCCATCCGCTCCGGGCGCAGCTTCCTCTGGTTCTTACAGGTGCACGTGGCGGGGCCGTGGGCTGCGCCGGTACGGGGTGACGCGAGGCCTGCCGGGGGCGGGAACGGGCGGCGGCGCCGGAGCAGTGCGGGGCGCACGCGCCCGGTGCCCGCGCCGCGCGAAGGGTTACGAGGTATCGCACGGGCGGGCACGGGGCGGCGGAGGCCGCGAAGTGCACGGGCGCGCCGGGGAAGGGCCCCGGTGCGCCCGTGCTTCTGTGTCAGCTCCGTCAGGGCAGGTCGCCGACGTCCCGTGAGTAGTGGCCGACGGCGTTGGCGATCACCTTGATGTTCAGGTCGAAGGCCTTCTTGTCGATGTTGTCGAGGTCGTCGCACTTCTGGTGGTAGCAGCCGTCGTACGCGGCGCCGGCCTCGCCGCCCCACAGTTCCTGCTCCTCCGCGGACTTGATGCCCTCGGCACCGGTCTTCGAGCCGCCCGCCGCGATGCCCGCCTCGATGAAGGGGCCGTAGTCGGAGCGGCCGTCGAAGTCGGCGCCCCTTGCCTCCTCGCCCCGCGACTCGATGAAGTCGACGATGTCGCTCTCCAGTTGGCCGGAGCCCTCAGGGCCGGGGCCGCTGCCCTCGCCGTCGGAGTCGTCGCCGTCGTAGACGAACAGGCCGTAGTTCGGAGAGGCGATCATGTCGAAGTTCAGGTAGAGGGCGATCTTGTCGCGTTCGGCGTCGGAGAGTTCGGAGACGTAGTGCTCGGCGCCCTGGAGGCCGACCTCCTCAGCCGTCCACAGCGCGAACCGCACCTTGTTGCCTTCGTGGCCGTGACCGCCTCCGGTCCTGGTTCCCCCGGCGGCGGCGAACTGGAGGGCGGTCTCCAGGATCCCGGCCGAGCCCGAGGCGTTGTCGTTGATGCCGGGACCCTCGCTCACCGAGTCGAGGTGCGCGCCGAACATCGCCACGTGGTTCTCGTCGCCGCCCGGGGTCTCCGCGATGACGTTGGGGGTGCTGCGCTTCTCCTGGAACTCACGCAGTTCGACGTTCGCCGTGACCTCGCCCGAGCCGGCCTCGGCGGCGAGCGCCTCGCCGTCCTCCTTGCTGATGCCGCCGGTCGGGATGACGCCTTCGGCCGGGTCTCCGAGGGTGCCGTTCAGTTCGCCGTCGGTGTTGTTGTAGATGACCGCCGCGACCGCGCCCGCTCCGGCGGCCGCCTTCTGCTTCTCCGCGAAGGTGCAGCCGCCGCGCTGGATCAGTGCGATCCTGCCGTCGAAGTCGCCGGAGGCGTAGTCGTCCGCCGTGCAGCCCGAGCTCCCGTCCTCGTCCTCGGGGGCCGGGACCACGGCGGCCTCCGTGCCGCCCTCGGGGGTGCTCTTGGTGTACGTCATCAGCTTGACCGGCACGTCGCGCTCGTCGGGCGAGGTGACCGTCATCTTCTCCGCGAGGGTCTCGCGGTAGATGAAGTCCAGGCTCTGGTAGGTGACTTCGTAGCCGGCGGCCTTGAGCAGCGTGCCGGCGTACTTCGCGGAGAGTTCATGCCCCTTCGAACCGGCGGCGCGGTGTCCGTCGCTGTGGCGTGCGATGGCCTGGAGGGCCTTGAGGTGCTTCATTGCGCCCTTGGCGCCCGTCCGGCGGACGAGCTTCTTCGCCAGGCGGTCGCCCTCCTTGGACGCGGCGGCCTTCGCGGCGGCGGACCCGTCGGCGGCGAAGGCGGCCGCGTCCGCCGCGGACGGGTCCGCCGCCGCGGGTGAGGCGGCGGCGGTCAGCAGCAGCGGCGTGGCCAGGGCGGTGGCGGCCAGTGCGGCGAGGGAGCGGCGTCCGAGTCGTCGGCCCGGCCCGGAGAGGGGTCTCGCGGGCGAACCGGCTGTTCGAGGCGGTACGTGCACAGTCGGGGTCCTTCCGGTGCGTACGGCGGCAGGCGGCACACCCCGGCCCGAGGCGTCCGGTCCGATGTGCGCCATGTCCGGGTTGCGGACGTGTCGTACCGAAAGCTAGCGGGCGCGGCGCCAACAGGGAACGCATGTGCGGCACTTGGCCCTGATCCGCTGCGTCGCCCGTAGGGCCGGACGGACGCGCCCCGCGCTCCTGCTCCGGGCCGCAGCACCGGCAGCGGGACGCGTCCCGCACGCGTCCCGCACGCGTCCCGCAGACGGCCGTGCGGCCCTGGTCCTCCGGGCAGCGTCCCGGCGTCCCGGCGTCCCGGCCTCCCGGCGTCCCGGCGCCCCCGCTGACGGACGAGGCCCGTGGCGCGGTCTGCGCTCCACGGGCCTCGGGTGGTTGTGTCCGTCCGCCGCCGCGTCAGGTTTTCGCGCGCGTGCGGGCGGCCGCAGCCGCGTCCTCCTTGAAGGCCCACTTCATCTTCGGCTCCATCGCGAAGCGGAAGACCCGCTGGACCGGCGGTGTGCACAGCGCGGTGATCAGCGCGGCCGCGATGCAGGTCACGCCGATCGCGCCCAACGGCGTGTGCACCCAGTCGACTTCGTACCAGTCCCCGAAGCGGGACCCCTTGGCGACGAAGCCGTGGAGCAGGTAGCCGTACAGCGTGCCGGCGCCCAGGGCCGTGAACCACAGGTTGCGGCGCGGGACCCACGCCAGGAAGCACGCGGTGAGCACCATGGAGCAGCCGAAGAGCGCGAAGGTCATGATGACGCCGATCCACCACGGGGCGCCCATCTCCTGGGCGCTGTTGTAGTGGTAGAACCACGCGGCGTTCATGCGCTCGACCGCCCAGTACGCCACGACCAGCGCCACGGCCAGTACGGGCAGCGACAGCAGTCGTGCCCGGCGGCCGCGCACCAGGTCGAAGTGCTCGGGCTTGAGGAAGAGTCCGATGACGAAGAACGGCAGGAACTGCAGCACGCGTTGAAGGTCCATGTCGTCGCCGATGTCGGGCGAGACGGACGCGAGGACGGCGACCGCAAGGGCGAGCGCGACGGGCCAGCGCACCGTCTTCCACAGCGGCGTCGTCAGGCGCCAGATGAACAACGCGCCCAGGAACCAGGTCAGATACCAGGGGTCGAGCAGGCTGATCGGGTACGAGGGGTCGTCGTCCGCCCAGCGCTTGAAGAAGGTGTAGGCGACCTCGAAGAGGACGTACGGCACGGCCACGCCCGTCAACAGCCGCTTGAGCTGGTGCGGTTTGCCCTGGAAGCTGCGTGAGAAGTAACCGGAGATCACCATGAACGCCGGCATGTGGAAGGTGTAGACGAAGATGTAGAGGGCACCCGCGGCACGCGAGCCGTCCCGCAGCGGCTCCCAGGAGTGGCCGAGCGCGACGAGCACGATCGCCAGGTACTTGGCGTTGTCGAAGTACGGGTCGCGCTGCTTCTGCTTCGGCTGTTTCGGCGCGGCCGGTTGGGGAGGCCGGCCGCCTTCCGGCCCGTGCCGTTTCTCGCCGCCCTCCGGACGGGAGGTTACGGCGCCTTCGGCCGGGGGGAGGGGCGTTCGGGCAGCGGTGCCCGGGTGGAGTTCCTGTCTCACGGGACCTCCCTGGGAGGCCGTGCGGGAAAGCGGGCCGGAGCGGTGAGGGGGGAGCGGAGGAGCATCGGCTTCACTGTAATGGTGCTGCCTGAGCTCGCAAATTCGCCCTGCCAGGACGGATTCTGACGCGGCGAAGGTTCTGTCGCGTCAGTTTTCGCGTTGCCGGCCGGATCGTGGAAGGGGCGGACGGGGACGGGCCGGGTGCGTCTCTTCCGGAGTTCGGGGGTTCGTCGCACTCGTGTCAGAGTCATGGAATACGTGTTCCCACGAACGCCGGTTCCGTGCCTCCCCGTTCTGCGCGGCTGCGTCCGTCCGTCCCTTGCTCCCCCGTCCCCGCCGATGCTCTTGCCGCTCGGATACCGCTCGGACGTCCCGGCCCGAAGCACTCCTCGGGGGTTCGCCTCAGGCGGCCACCGCCGGGTCCGCCGGGTTCCCGTCCTCCGGCTCCTGTGCCGCGCCGTCGGTCGCGGCGGGTGCGAGGCCGAGCTCCCTGCGGGCGTCGTCCGTCAGCCGGCGTGCGTGACGCAGTCCGATCGCCTCCAGGGCGCGTCGCAGCTCGTCGAGGTCGGCGGAGGTGAGGGCGGACTCACGGCCGAGCCGTGAGAGCGACTTGACCAGCCCCAGACGCGCCAGCGCCTCGCCCCTCGGCTCGCCGATGGCGAGGAACTCCGACCGCGCCCGCTCGTACATCACGCGGGCCTCGGCGTAACGGCGGGCCCGGTAGAGGACGTTGCCGCGCATCTTGTGGTTGTAGGCGAGCGCGCTCGCGAGGTCCATGGCGCGGCACAGCCCGGCGGCCTCGGAGAGCAGCGCGAGCGCGCGCTCCGTGTCGCCGTCGCGCAGGGAGACGATGTCGGCGACGCCGCGGAGCGCCCATGCGCGGCCGCGCCGGTCGTCCGACGCCTCGGCGATCGCCGCCGCCTCCTCGAACATCGCCAGCGCGGAGTCGTGGGCGCCGGTGTTGCGCCGCATCTGCGCTATGCCCTCCAGCGCCCACACCATGTGGCGGGACTCGCCGCGTTCGCGTGCCTCGGCTAGCAGTTGCTCGTGCAGCGCGTCGACGGCCTCGTAGTCGCCCTGGATGCGGCCGGTCTCCGCCAGGCCGGCGAGAGCGTAGCCGCGGGCGAGCAAGTCGCCGCCGCGCTCGGCCAGTTCGGCGGAGAGGGCGAGCAGTCTGCGGGCGAGCGGCATCGCGCCGCGCTGGCGGGCGAGGGTGCCTCCGCTCCATGCCGCCCAGGCCATCGCGCCCGCGTCACCGGCGCCGCGGGCCGTCCGGTAGCTCGCCTTCCACGCCCGGTCCGCCTCGACCGTGTTGCCGAGCCGCCGGTGCGCCTCGGCGACGGCGAGCCGGCAGCGTGCCGCATCCTGCCGGGTGCCTTCCCGTTCGGCGGTGCGCAACTGCTCGGTCGCGCGGACGAGTACGTCCGCGAGCGAGGAGTTGACCGACAGCGACTCGAGGGTGCCCTGGTACTCGGGCGCGAATGCCTTGCCGTACATGCCCGTCCCTTCCACGGTCCCGTGCGGGGCCTGATCGTGGTCCCTGCTATGCACAGGGTGTATACATCGCGTGCATAGACGCGCTGCGGGGCGGACGGGTTGAGTGGTGCGGAAGTGAATTCCGAAGCGGGGCACGGGTGTTGAGGCGGGAACTGTCGACTGCTCTGGCACTCCCTTCAGCAGCAGTACGTGGGCTCATATGACTGTTTTCCGTCATGGATAGGGCACCGGGGCGTCGGGTAGTGCTGAGCCCGACCGGGGGCGGGGGCGGGGGCGGCCGCGGCGGCGCACGGCAGCCGGGCCTCAGGGGCTTTGGCGTGCCGTTCCGGCAGGGTGCCGTGCCGCCTCGTACAGCCTCGTACGGCGCGGGAGACCACGTGAGAAAGGCCGGGGCGGATCAGTGACAGCAGCGGGCAACCCCTTCGAACTGCCGGACTTCTACATGCCGTATCCGGCGCGGCTCAACCCGCATCTGGACCTCGCACGGAAGCACTCCACCGCGTGGGCACGCGGGATGGGGATGCTGGAGGGCTCCGGCATCTGGGACCTGCGCGACCTCGAAGCCCACGACTACGCGCTGCTGTGCGCCTGCACACATCCCGACGCCCCCGCCGAAGACCTCTGCCTCGTCACCGACTGGTACGTGTGGGTCTTCTTCTTCGACGACCACTTCCTGGAGAAGTTCAAGCGGACCCCCGACCGTGAGGGCGGCAAGCAACACCTCGACAGGCTCGCCCGGTTCATGCCCGCGGACCGCTCCGCCGCGATGCCCGAGCCGGAGAACCCCGTCGAGGCGGGCCTCGCGGACCTGTGGGCCCGTACGGTGCCACGCATGCCGGACGGCTGGCGGGCACGGTTCGCGGAGAGCACGGAGAACCTGCTGCGCGAGTCCCTGTGGGAGCTGTCCAACATCGGCGCGCACCGCGTACCCAACCCCGTCGAGTACATCGAGATGCGGCGCAAGGTCGGCGGCGCGCCCTGGTCCGCCGGGCTCGTCGAGTACGTGACGGGCGCCGAAGTGCCCGCGGCGATCGCCGCGTCACGGCCGATGCGCGTGCTGCGCGACGCCTTCTCCGACGCCGTCCATCTGCGCAACGACCTCTTCTCGTACCAGCGGGAGGTCGAGGACGAGGGGGAGAACAGCAACGGCGTGCTCGTGCTCGAGCGCTTCCTCGGGTGCACCACGCAGGAGGCGGCCGACGCCGTCAACGACCTGCTGACCTCGCGGCTCCAGCAGTTCGAGAACACGGCGCTGACCGAACTCGCGCCGCTCTGCGCCGAGTCGGGGCTCGATCCGCAGGCGTGCGCGGGTGTGCTCGCGTACGTCAAGGGGCTTCAGGACTGGCAGTCGGGCGGCCACGAGTGGCACATGCGCTCCAGCCGCTACATGAACGACGCCGGAGCCGGAGCCGGAGCCGGAGCCGGAACGGGTGCGGTGGGCAGCGGCGGTGCGGCGGGCGGCAGTGCCACGGGCGGCAGCACGCTGCTGCCCGGGCCGCCCCGCCCGCTGCCCGAGCCGTGGCTGCGGCCGACCGGGCTGGGCACGCCGGCGTCCGGACCGGGCGCGGCGCCACCGCTGGGCACCTCGGCGGCCGGGCCGCTCACGGCGAGCAGCGTGCGCACCACCCCGCGGGCCGAGTCGGCCCGCGCCCGCAGCTTCACCCACATCCCGTACGAACGGGTGGGGCCCTCCCGACTGCCGGAGTTCTGCATGCCGTTCACGGCACGGCTCAGCCCGCATCTGGAGCGTGCCCGGCACAACGTCGTCGAGTGGGCCCACCGGACGGGCATCCTCCAGCCGCAGCCCGGAGTCCCCTTCTCGCACGTGTGGGATCAGCGCCGGCTGACCGACATCGATCTGCCGCTGTGCGCCGCCGGCATCCACCCCGACGCCTCGCCCGACGAACTCGACCTGAGCTCCGCCTGGTTGGCCTGGGGCACGTACGGCGACGACTACTACCCCGTCGTCTACGGACGCCCCCGTGACCTTGCCGGCGCCAGGGCCGCCACCGAGCGGCTCGCCGCGTTCATGCCGCTCGACGACCCGTGCGCGACGCCGCCGCCGGCCACCGCGCTGGAACGCGCCCTCGCCGACCTGTGGGCCCGTACGGCAGGACCGATGGCCCCGGACGCCCGCCGCACCCTGCGCCGGGCCGTCGAGGACATGACGGGAAGCTGGCTGTGGGAACTGGCCAACCAGGCACAGAACCGCATCCCCGACCCCGTCGACTACATCGAGACGCGCCGCCTGACCTTCGGCTCGGACCTGACGATGAGCCTGTGCCGCCTGGCGCACAGCGAGAGCATCCCGCCGGAGGTGTACCGCAGCGGTCCCATGCGTTCCCTGGAGAACGCCGCGGCCGACTACGCGGCCCTGCTCAACGACGTCTTCTCGTACCAGAAGGAGATCGAGTACGAGGGCGAGATCCACAACGGCATCCTCGTCGTGCAGAACTTCTTCGACTGCGGTTACCCGGAGGCACTCGGCATCGTCCACGATCTGCTGACCTCGCGGATGCGTCAGTTCCAGCACGTGGTGGCCCATGAACTTCCCGTGCTCTGCGACGACTTCGGGCTCGACGACGATGCGCGCCGCACCCTCGCCTCCTACGTGGAGGACCTGGAGAACTGGCTGTCGGGCATCAAGGTCTGGCACGAGGGCTGCCGCCGCTACCGCGAGGAGGACCTCCGGCAGGCCCACGGACCGCTGGGCCGCCCGGGCACCCCGACGGGGCTCGGCACCTCGGCGGCGCGCATCCCCCAGGCGGCAGGCCGCCGCGGGCGCTAGTCGTGTCGCCCGAGGCCCGCCCGGCGGGCCCGGCCACGCTGTCGTACCGGAGCATCCGGGTCCTCGCCGTCACAAGGCCCGGGCCCGGCCCGAGCGTTGTCCCCGTGACCCATGAAGGGCTGCGGCCGGCTCAGATGCGCTGAGAACGAATCTGGCGTGCGTCCGCGACGGTGCCGGGGGCAGGCGCCCGTCCGCCCCCCGTGGCGTGGACGGGCGCCTGCCCCCGGTCCGGGCGTCAGCTGTCGCTCTCGCCGCTGCTGTTCTTCTCGCTCTTGCCGTCGTCCTGAGTGGCACACCAGGCGCGGACCTTCTTCAGGCCCTCCTCGCGATCCTTCAGCCTGACCTTGAGTTCGCGGCGGTCGTCGAGCCGGTCGCCCAGGAAGTCGGCGATGACGCCGTGGCCGGCGGCCTTCGCGTTCTCGATGCGCTTCTCCAGGCGGTCGATGGACCCGCGCGTGCGCAGACCCCCGTCGAGCCGGTTCTGGACGCGGTCGATCCGCTTGTCGATCTTCGGGGCGCGCTTGCACAGGGCCTTCGACCCGTCGCCCTTCGGCGCGTGCTTCGCCAGCCGCTTCTTGGCCTTGTGGTGGCGGTCCTTGTGGTCCTTCGCGCTCTGCGCCTGCGTCTGTGCCTGCGACTGCGAGGTGTCGGCGGACACCGGACTCGCGTCGCTGCCGGCGACGGCCGCGGCGGCGCCGCCCGTCGCGACCAGCGCCGCGACGGTGGACAGGGCGACGACGGTGCTCTTCGTTTTCCTCATGACGGACTCTCCTCCTTGTCGGAACGGCACGAGTGCGGATCGCCCGCGCGGTCCCGGACGTTAGAGGCCGTCTTTGTGAATTCCCTGTGATCCGGGTGCCGTTCCGATCAGCCAGTCGCGCTGCTCCGGAAGGCGCGGTCCGGCAGCGGTCTCCTCGCGAGGTGACAGGGGGATGCGCACCTCGACGCGCGTGCCCTCCCCGCCGTCCGGCCGCTCCCGTATTTCGACCGTCGCCCGGTGCAGCGCCGCCTGCTGCGCGACGAGCGTCAGGCCGAGCCCCGAACCGCCGCTGTCAGCGCCGCGCCGGAAACGCTGGAAGACCGCCGAGCGCTGCTCCTCGGGGATGCCCGGCCCCTCGTCGTCGACGGTGAGGATCGCGACGGGGCCGGCCGGCGAGGCGTACGGCCGCACCGCCACCTCGACCCTGCCCGGCGCTCCGCCGTCCCGGCGCCGGCGCCCGTGCGTCAGCGCGTTGCCGATGAGGTTGTCGAGCAGTGAGCGCAGACCGGGCTCCCACCCGTGCACTGTCAGCCCGGGTTCGGCGGCGGCGAGGCTCACCGGCGCCGTACGGTCACGCCGCCGGGCGTCCGCGACGGCCGCCTCTGCCACCTCGCCCAGGTCCAGCGGCCCGAACGCGTCCGCCTCGACGAGGTCGCCCTGCCCCAGCTCCCGCAGCATCACGAGCAGGCCCAGCAGCCGGGAGTGCTCCCGTCGCAGGTCCTCCAGCAACTCGTCGCGGTCCTGGCCCGCCAGTTCGGGGTGTGCGGAGAGGATCTCCAGATTGGTCTGCATGCTCATCAGGGGAGTGCGCAGTTCGTGCGCGGCCGCCGAGGAGAAGGAGCGGGCCGTGGCCAGGGCCTGTTGCGTGCGTCCTGCTTGCTCGTCGTAGCGCGCCAGCACCGTGCGCAGCGTCTCCGCGAGGTCGTCGACCTCGGTGATGCCCGTCGGGGCGTGTTCGAGGCGCGAGGTGTCGGAGCGCGGGTCCAGTCCGCTGGTGCGCCGTTGCAGCCTGCGCAGCGGCCGGCTGGCGCGGGAGGCCGCGGCCCACGCCAGCAGCGCGGAGACGGGGGCGGCGACGATCGCGACGCCCACCACCCGCCGCCGCACGAGGGCGAGTCGGTCCCTGCCGGTGGTGTCGGGGGAGAACAGCCACAGCGTCCCGTCGACTCCGGCCCGCCTGCCCTGCACCGGCACCGAGAGCACTCGCCAGCTGTCCACCCTGCGCTTGCCCGGCATGCCCTCCGGCGTGCCGCTGCCCCGCTCCCGCACGGTGACGGGACGCGGCGCGGCCTTGGGCAGGCGCGTACGGGCATCGGGCTGCGGACCCCCGGAGAACGTGCTCTGCGGGCCGACGACGCGGATGCCCACGTCCAGCGCGGCCGCGTAGAGCCGCCGTTCCCGGACCTGTGCGGCGCGCGGCTTGTCCGACGCGGTCACGCGCAGCAGCCGCCGGGCGTCCTTCTTCACCACGGCTGCGCGTTCGCGCAGATGTGCGTCCTGTTCGGCGTGCAGGTCGCGCGAGACCAGCGCGAACAGCAGCCAGCCGGAGGCGAGCACGAGCAGCGGCACGGTCAGGCCGACCGCCAGCGCGATGCGTGTGGAGAGCTTCATCTTCACGGGCCTGCCCCTCGCTTCCTGCCCTCTTTCTTGCTTTCCGGCTCCTTGTTCCTTCTTTCCCGGCTCCTGCTTTCCTGCTTCTCCGCGCGTGCTTCCTGCTTCGCTTCGCGGCTTCTCACTTCTCCTCGCGAAGTACGAAGCCGACGCCCCGCACGGTCTGCAGCAGCCGCGGCCGTCCACCGCTCTCGGTCTTGCGGCGCAGATAGCTGACGAAGGTGTCGACGGCGTCCGTGCGCACCTCGAAGTCGTAGCCCCAGACGCGCTCCAGCAGCTGGTCCCTGGTCAGGACGATGCCGGCGTTGCGGGCGAGTACGAGGAGAAGTTCGAACTCCCGTCGGGTCAACGGCAGTTGCTCGCCGTCGCGGTGAGCCTCGCGGGTCGCCGGGTTCAGTACGAGGCTGCCGACGCGCACGGCCTCGGCGGCGCCGGGACCGGCATCCGGCCCGGTTCCGGTTCCGGTTCCGGCTCGGGGTCCGGTTCCGTGACCAATCCCGGGTCCGGCCCCCGCGCTCCCGCCGCCGTCCGCGTGCCCCGCCGGGCCCGTGGCGGGCGCCCGTCTGCGCAGCAGCGCGTCCAGCCGCAGCACCAGCTCCTGGAGCGCGAACGGTTTGACCAGGTAGTCGTCACCACCGGCCTGGAGGCCCGCGATGCGGTCGGCGGTCTCGTCGAGCGCGGAGAGCATCAGCACGGGTACGTCGTCGCCGCCGTCACGCAGTGCCTGGCACACCTGGATTCCGTTCACATCGGGCATCGAGATGTCGAGCACGACGACGTCGGCCGGCCGCGCCCGCATGAGCGCGAGGGCGGTGCGCCCGCCCTCGGCCAGTTCGACGGCGAAGCCGTTCAGCCGCAGGCCGCGGCTCAGGGATCGCCGGATCGCCGCGTCGTCGTCGACGACCAGGACCCGTCCGCGCTCGCCGCCCACCGGACCGGCGGCCCCGCGTGCCCGCCCGTCCGCTCCGGGCACCCCTGACGCTCCGGGCACCCCTGACGCGCCGGAGGCCCGGGCTCCACCGGGTCGTCCCGCCCCGGGTCGTCCCGCCCCGGGTCGTCCCGCCCCGGCTGGTCCCGCACCGACTCGTCCCGCACCGGAGCCCGGGGCCGCGTTCCCGCTCATCGCTCCCCCCTCATCGCTTCCCCTCCGCCTCCCGCCCGCCCGCCTGCCGTGCGCCGCTTCTCAGCGCAGTCTGGCGTGCGCACCTTCCGGCCCGCGAGCCCCCTTCGTCACGCCCTTCCCTCCGATCGACGTTTGCCGCTCCCCAATCGTGCGTACAAGGGGTTTACGGGACACGGACCGGCCGGCCGACCCCGGAAGCCCACCGGACGGAGCGCGGAGCGCGGAGCAGGCAGCGCGCGGCGTGCGGTGAGCGAGTCGGGCACCGGCTCCGGGGCGGGTGAGGTGTGACCGGCGGCCGCGCGCGGGCACGGCCGGAGGATCAGGCGGCGGAGGTTTCGGGATGGCAGCAGGACCGCGCGTACTGGGCATCGTGCTGGCGGGCGGCGAGGGCAAGAGGCTGATGCCGCTCACGGCTGACCGCGCCAAGCCGGCGGTGCCCTTCGGCGGCGTCTACCGGTTGATCGACTTCGTACTGTCGAACCTCGTCAACGGCGGGATCACGCGCATCGCCGTCCTCACCCAGTACAAGTCGCACTCGCTCGACCGGCACATCTCGACGACATGGCGGCTCACGAGCCTCCAGGGCGACTACGTGACGCCCGTACCCGCGCAGCAGCGGCTCGGGCCGCGCTGGTTCCTCGGCAGCGCGGACGCGATCTACCAGTCGCTCAACCTCATCCACGACGAACAGCCGGACTACGTCGTCGTCTTCGGCGCCGACCACGTCTACCGCATGGACCCGCGCCAGATGCTCCGCAAGCACATCACGGGCGGCGCGGGCGTGACGGTCGCGGGCATCAAGGTGCCGCGCGACCAGGCGAGTTCGTTCGGTGTGATCAACACGGAGCAGGGGAGCGACCGCGTCAGGGAGTTCCTGGAGAAGCCCGAGGACCCGCCCGTGCTGGCCGGCGACCCGGACCACGTGTTCGCCTCGATGGGCAACTACGTCTTCTCCACCGACGTCCTCCTCGACGCGCTGCGCCGCGACGCGGACGACGATGACTCCGTCCACGACATGGGCGGCAGCATCCTGCCGCTGCTCACCGAGCGCGGACAGGCCCAGGTCTACGACTTCGACGAGAACGAGGTCCCCGGCGAAAGGGAACGCGACCACGCCTACTGGCGCGACGTCGGGACCCTCGACGCGTACTACGACGCCCACATGGACCTCATCTCGCCCGAGCCGCTGTTCAACCTCTACAACCGTGCCTGGCCGATCTTCACCAACCAGGCGCAGCTGCCGCCCGCGAAGTTCGTGGCGGGCGGCATCGCCAGCGAGTCGATGGTCAGCACGGGTTCGATAATCGCCGGTCAGGTCACCGGCTCGGTCCTGGCGCCCGGTGTCGTCGTCGAGGAGGGCGCTGTCGTGCAGGGCGCCGTGCTGCTTCCGGGCGTACGGGTGGGCCGCGGCGCGGTGGTCCGGCAGTCGATCCTCGACAAGAACGTGGTGGTGCCCGAGGGTGCGACCGTCGGCGTCAACAGCGAGCACGACGCCGAGTACTGCACGGTGTCGGCCGAAGGCATCGTGGCGCTGGGCAAGGGGCAGCATGTGCGGCTGTGAGTGACGGCTTCCCCGGGGCCGCCGGGGCCCTGTGCGGCCTCGTGCGGGCAGGGGCGACACCGGGCCCCGGCGGAGACTGGCCGGGGCGGGCGGCCTGCCCGGCAGGACCGGCGTCAAGTCCCTTGTCGTGTCGCTGAGTTGCTGGTCAGGGGAGTGCCCGCCGGGTGAGCACTCGCGCACGTTACCTTCACGTAGCACCTCACCGAGAGCCCTTTCGTGATCACCATCCGTGGCTCTAAACTCCTGTAACTGCCGGTAGTACCGGCCTCTTGCAGCCTCCCGTGTCCCGGTGTCTCAGGCTGCCCTCCCCCCATGACCAGCTGGAGAACCTTTTGACCTTCGCCCGTCGCCCCGGCATGTCTTCACACCCCCACCGCCGGGCGCCGCAGAGTCGCCCCAACGACCGTGTGATCCAGGGGAGTTCGGGCTTTCTCCGACGGGATTCCATGCGGCCGGCCTACCGCACGGGCTCCTCCAGCCAGGCCCTGACCGCCGCCCGCCGCACCCAACTGCGCCGGGGCCTCGGCCTCGTCCTCGGTGTCTTCGTGCTCCACGCCCTCGCCTCCTGCCTGCTGCCCGGCCTGATGTCCCTGCACGTCCTCGGCGGCTTCGGGGTGGGCGAACTGGCGGCCGCCGCACAGGTGCTGGTCATCGCCGTCGCGGTGCTCCTCCACGACAGCCATGCCCGGCGGCACGTCGAACCGCTCGCGCAGCGCGTCGCGAGGCGCCAACCCTCCGGACAGGCAGCCGAGTTCCAAGGTCTGTGGACGGGCCGCGCCGAGGCCCCGGAGCCCCGGGAGCAGACCGGCGCCTTCAACGCCTTCGACTCCTCCCGCGCCTTCGGCGGCGGCCGGACGCACAGCGCGCGCGGCGCGGCGAGGGCGACCACGTGAGCTCACTCGCCGACGACCGTGCCCTGGCGATCTCCCTCTTCCTCGTCTTCCTCGCGGGCTGCCTCTTCATCTCCATGCTGACCAGCCCCGACCTGCACGAGGGCATGGACGACTTCTTCGCGCCCCAGGGCCCCCGGGGCGGCCCACGCCCCCTGCGCCAGGGGATGGCCTTCACGGGTGACTTCGTCTCCGCGGCCGGCGTCCTCTACCTCTGCGGCATCGTCGCCGTCGGCAGCCACGACGGCATCCTCGTCGTCGCCGCCACGGCCCTCTCGCCCGTCCTGATGAAGATATGGCTCGCCGAACGCCTGCCCGCCGGGCCCGGCTGGTCACTCGGAGACGTGCTCTCCCGCCGGCTGCCCGCAGGTCCCGCCCGCCGCGCCGCCGGCGTCGCGACGCTCGTCGTCTCCGTCCCGCTGCTCGTCGCGCAGCTCGTCCCCGTCGGCCGGATCACCGCCGCGCTGATGGGACTGCCGGGCGAGCACGGCGAGATGGCCGGGATCGCGCTGGTCGGAGTTCTCATCCTCTCCTGCGCCGCCATCGGGGGCGTACGGGGCTCCACGCTGCTCCAGATCGTCAAGGCCACCGGTTTCCTGCTCATCGCGCCGCTGCTGGCCGCGTTGCTGCTGGCCCGCTACGACTGGGACTACGGCCAGGTGCTCTCGCAGGCCGCGCAGCGCAGCGGAGCCGGAGAGGCCTACCTTGCCCCCGGGCAGCTTTTCGGCACCGACATCGCCGGACGTCTCGACACCCTCAGCCTCGCCGTCACCGTGCTCCTCGGCACGGCGTTCCTGCCGCACCTGGTGATGCGCCTCTCCACGAGCCGTACGGCCGAAAGCGCCCGCCGCGCGAGCAGTTGGGCCGTCGCCGCGATCTGCCTGATCTGCGTCGCGGTCGCGGTCATCGGCTACGGGCTGCAGGCGCTCGCCGGAGCGGATCGACTCGACGACGCGGGCCCGCGCGGCGGCAACAACCTGCTGCTGCTCGCCGCGGCACTCGACGGGAGCGACCCCGACAGCCCCGACGGCCCGGTCACGTTGCTCACGTTCATCGCCTGCGCGGCGTTCCTGACCGTGCTCGCGTCCGCTTCGGTGCTGCTGCTGGCGGGCTCCGCCGCGATCGTCCACGACATGGGGCGCCAACGGCACGCCCCGGCGGGCCGGGTCGCCCCGCACCGCCCCCTGCGCGCGCGGACCGCGCTCGTCGCCGTCGGCGCCGCCTGCATCGCGCTTGCGGTCTTCGGACGCGCCGCCGACGCGCAGTTCTGGCTCGTCCTCACCTACACCGAGGCCGCCACCGTCGTACTCCCCGCCCTCGGATGCGCCCTGCTCTGGCGGGACTTCACCCTGCGGGGGCTGCGCTGGTGCGTGTACGGGGGCACGCTCGTCACCCTGACGCTGCTCGCGGTCTCACCGGCGGTCTCCGGCAGCCCGGACTCCGTCTTCCCGGACGAGGACTGGGCCGTCTTCCCGCTCTACTCGCCGGGACTGGTGAGCGTCCCGCTCGCGTTCCTGCTCGCCTGGGCGGGCACGCGCCTCACCCGTCAACCACGGCCCGAGCCCGCTGCGCAGGACGCCCAACAGGCCGTCGCCTCCGAGGACTTGGACTTGCTCAGCGGCGCCGGAGCGCGTCGCCCTTGAGGGCGGCCACAAAGGTGGCCCAGCTCCCCGTGGGGAACACGAGCGCGGGCCCGTCCGGGACCTTGCTGTCGCGGACGGGCATCACACCGCCGAATCCGTCGGCGACTTCGAGGCAGGCCCCGCCGTCGCCGTTGCTGTAGGACGACTTGCGCCAGGCGGCCGTGCCCAGTTCAGGTGAGCTGCTCATGGTTTCGCGTAGTCCTCCGCGACCGACTGGATGTGTGCCAGGGACGCCTCCGGTGACAACGCGGCGGCCCTGACCAGATCGTATGCCTTGCTGTATTGCCTCACCAGCGCTGGCTCGTCGATGAGTTGACCCGCGTACGCGCTCTCCGTGTACGTCACGGCGGGCGAGTCCGCAAAGGTCATGTTGATGACCGTCCCGTTGAGGAAGGCAGGTGCACCGGCCGCGAACGGCATCACCTGAACCACGACGCGGTGGTGGCCCCGACCCATACCGGCAAGCCGCTCCAGCTGCTGGGCCATCACTGCTGCACCACCGACAGGGACTCGAAGAGCTGCTTCGTGGAGGACGACCCACAACTCGGGCGCTGTTGGGTGGTCGAGGAGGCGCGCCCGTTCCATCCGAGCGGTCACATGCCCTTCGATCTCGTCGTCGGCGGCGAAAGTCTGCGCCGCCCGCGTCAACGCCCGCGCGTACGCCTCCGTCTGAAGCAGCCCGGGCACGAGCATCGGTGCGTACTCGCTGATGGTGGTGGCGAGCTTCTCCAACTCCGCCGCGTCCGCGAAGTAGTCGGGGTGTTTGGACCGTCGGGCGAGCCTGCACAGGCGCTGGATGTGCTCGCCGCTTTCCAGGACGTCGTCGAAGAGCTTGGAGACGTCCGTCTGCGGGCGGCGCACTGCTGATTCGAACTGCCCCACATACGTGCCGGAGCAGAAGACGCGCTCGCCCAACTGCTCCTGCGACATCCCGGCTTGCTCGCGCAGACGGCGAAGTTCCGCGCCGTAGAAGGCGCGTGGCGA
The DNA here is from genome assembly GCF_004217425.1 of Streptomyces sp. CNZ301. NCBI lineage: Bacteria > Bacillati > Actinomycetota > Actinomycetes > Kitasatosporales > Streptomycetaceae > Streptomyces > Streptomyces sp. CNZ301. The sequence continues at coordinate 4,046,148 of NZ_SHLG01000001.1, read as the reverse complement.
GGTGTAGGGGTCGAGTTCCTTGGGCTGGGTCACGGCCGGTTCCCCTGTCGTACGGCTGTCGTGCAGATCGCTTGCTGGGTCGGATCCCCTACTCAGCGTAGCCGTGGCCAGTGACGCTATGAGGGCGAAATGTGACAACGGGCAACCAGAGAAAGGTGATTGCAGTGCACTCCGTGTATCCGGATTTCTTCGACGACCGTGCCGTCGAGGCCATCACGAGGTCGACGGAGGCGGTGGTGCGGCTCCAGGAAGCCCTCACCGGCCTCGGTATCACCCTCCCGTCCCTCGGTGTCGATCTGCTCTCGTGCAGCCGGCCGATGGACCCTCGTCCCCTCATCGAGCTGGGGCGCTGCAACTTGGAGACGGCCGATGCGCTCACCGAGGCCCTTCGCAGGGTGCAGGACGGTTGAGCCGTGAGGCTGCCACGCCGCCGGTCCCGGGCAGCGTCGTCGTCGACGAGCAGCGGGGCCGGGTCGGGGAGGTCGCGGGCCGGAGGCCGGGCGGGGCGCTGCGGCTGCGGCCCTTGCGCGGTGGCCGCGAATGGGTCGCGGACCCCGCCCGCGTGCGCGGGGCCACGCCTGCCGAGCGTCTGCACGCGACGCTCGCCGCGGTGAACGCGGCCAGCCGATCGGGCCGTTCGTGAGCGTCCCGAACGGCCCGACCGGGGCGGGCATGGCGGCGGCGAACCGTTCCGCGGTGTCACGGAAGGGCCGCGGACGGTCCGCCGCCGGGTCCGGACCGGTGTCCGGACGGCAGACCGGAACCCCAACGGGGGCGCCGGCCGGGCTGGTCGAGGCAGGCGTCGTACGCGTGAGCAGGGAACCCGGGGGGTCCGGCGGCCACGCGTGACCTGCCCATTCCATACAGTTATGACCGAGTTGCACCGAAAATCACATCTGCCTACGCTACTCGAAACAGGTTCCCCCGCAAGCCGCGTTCCGACGGTGGAGAGTGCCACATGAGTGGATCCGGCAACCGCAGTCCCATCGTCATCGAAGGGGTCGAAGAGGAGGTCTCCAGGCGCGGCGACCCGGACTACGAACGCAAGCGGGCGGAGGCCGTCTGGAACGGCCTCAAGCCGGAGCGGTTCCCCGAGCTGATCGTGAGGGTGGCCTCCGAGGAGGAGATCCCCCAAGTCCTCGCTCACGCACGCGAACAGGGGCTGCGGGTGTCGATGCGTTCCGGCGGGCACCACTGGTCCGGTTCGCAGCTCCGTGAAGGTGCACTGCTGCTCGACCTCTCCAGGCTCCAGTACTGCGACGTCGACCCGGACTCCTCGACAGCCGTGGTGGGCCCGGCCGTCACGGGCCGGACACTGGGCGCCGAACTCGCCCGGCACAGGCTCGCGTTCCCCCTCGGGCACAGTCCGGCCGTGGCCCTGGGCGGTTATCTGCTCGGCGGCGGACTCGGCTGGAACTCACGCGAGTTGGGGCCGGCCTGCAGCTACGTCGAGGAGATCGAAGCCGTCACGGCCGACGGCCGGACGGTCCGGTGCAGCGAGAACGAGAACCCGGACCTGTTCTGGGCGGCACGCGGAGCCGGACCCGGATTCTTCGCCGTCGCCACCCGCTTCAAGCTGCGGCTGCTCCCGCACCCGGGTTCGATCATGTCCGTCTCCTTCACCTTCCCGCTGTCCGAGGCCGATCCCGTGGGGAACTGGGCGCTGCACACGGCGCTGGAGAGGCCGCCGAACATCGAGGTCAGCCTCGTACTGACCGCCGCCGCGCGGGGAGTGTCCGGCCCGGGGCCCCGGCTGCGCATCGGGGCGAGCGCCTTCGCCCCGTCCCGGCAGGAGGCCGCGGACGCCCTCGCGCCACTCGCCAACTGCCCCTTCTCCTCCCGCGCCGTCGACGCGGAGCCCCCGCATCCGACGGCTTTCAGGGACCTGTACGGAGGCCGCGCCGCGACCTGGCCCCCGAGCAGCGGTACGCGGTGGACACGCTGTGGTCGCCCGAACCGTACGAGACCCAACTGGCCCGCTGCGCAAGCCTGATCGACCGGGCGCCGTCCCCGGACTCCTACGTGCTCGTCCCCGTCGAGCCCGTCGCCCCGGACCCGGACGGGCTGCGGCACATGGCCTTCTCCGATCTGGGGAGCTCATACCTCACCGCTTTCGCCGTCTGGGACGACCCGGCGGATGACGAGGCCAACACGCGTTGGCTGCGGCAGGGCATGGACGCCCTGGACCCGCAGGGCATCGGCAGCCACTACATCGGGGAGGCGGACCTGGGAGCCGGTGCGTCGCGCGCCCGCCGCTCCTTCGCTCCCGCCGACTGGGAGCAACTGCGGCTGCTGAGGGAGCGCTGGGACCCCACCGGACTGTTCGAGGGTTACCTCGTCCCCTGAGCCGTCGGCCTGCTTCCCGCGCCGGGCGGCATTCGGCTGGTGCCGAAAGAGGTGCACGGCCGGCCCGCACACGGCAACCTCCCCTGCGGGGAGCGGTGTTCCGGGCCGGCGGATCGGGGGAGGGCCGGAGCACCGCGCTCCCTGCGTCCCCGTGCCGCCACCACGACCCGCGGTTACGCTCGTGACCACGAGCGGCTCCCACGAGCGGCTCCTCCCGCGGCCCGGGATCGGTGGTGGACGGCATGCCTGAACTGCCCGACGTCGAAGGCTTCCGGAAGGTTCTCGACTCCTGCGCCCGCGACCGGCGCATCCAGCGGGTCGACGTGTACGACACCGGCGTACTGCACGACGTGAGCGGGCCGCGCCTCCGCCGTGAACTGGAAGGCCGCCGGTTCACCGGCGCCGAGCGCCACGGCAAGTGGCTCCTCGCACCCACCGGCGGACCCACGGTGATGCTGCACTTCGGCATGACCGGTCAACTGCTGTGCTGTCGCCCCGGAGACGAACGGCACCCCCACGACCGCGTCGCGTTCACCGTCGGCGGCGACCGTCAGCTCCGCTACCGCGACCAGCGCAAACTCAAGGGCCTCTGGCTCGCGGACGATGCGGCACTCGCCCGCACGCTCGACGCCCAGGGCCCCGACGCCGCCGCCGTCGGCCGCGAGGACTTCGACTCCCTGATCCGGCGCCGCCGCGGCAGCCTCAAGTCCGCCCTCACCGACCAGTCGGTGATCGCCGGGATCGGCAACCTGCTCGCCGACGAGATTCTCTGGCGCGCCCGCCTCCACCCGGCCCGCCGCGCCGGCGACCTCACCGACGGCGAACGCCGCTGCCTCCACGACGACATGCGCACCGTGCTGCGCTCCTCGGTGCGTGCGGAGTGCGTGCCGCCCCGGGCGTCCTGGCTCACCGGCCACCGCGACGACCCGCACGGCACGTGCCCGCGCTGCGGTACGGAGCTGAACCGGGGCCGCACCGCGGGCCGCAGCACCGTCTGGTGCCCGCGCTGCCAGCCGGAGCCTGCCTGAACGGACCGGCCGGGCCGCCGTCCGCGGACACGATCACGGAACCGCGCATCCGCGCAGGTGGCGAAGCTCTTGATTCCCCCGGGTGGCCCTTGGCCTTGAAGTGTCTCAAACTGCCTCAAAGGGGATTAAAGCGTCCGTACGTGTGGTCGGAGGGACAGTTCATGAGTGAAAACAGGGCCGTCGCCTACATAGAACCCGGCGTCGTTGAAGTCCAGACGATCGATTTTCCTGACCTGGAACTGCACGACGGTCCCGGAGTGGACCCCCGCAACGTCGGCCGCCAGGTCCGGCACGGCGTGATCGTCAAGGTGCTCGCGAGCAACATCTGCGGCAGTGACCAGCACATGGTGCGCGGACGCACCACGGCACCCTCGGACCTCGTCCTCGGCCACGAGATCACCGGCGAGGTGATCGAGAAGGGACCGGACGTCGAGTTCATCGACGTGGGCGACATCGTCTCCGTCCCCTTCAACATCGCCTGCGGACGCTGCCGCAACTGCAAGGAACGCAAGACCCACATCTGCCTCAACGTCAACCCGGCCCGTCCCGGCTCCGCCTACGGCTACGTCGACATGGGCGGCTGGGTGGGCGGCCAGGCCGACTACGTGATGGTCCCGTACGCGGACTTCAACCTGCTGCGGTTCCGCGACCGCGACCAGGCCCTCGACAAGCTCCTCGACCTGACGATGCTCTCGGACATCTTCCCCACCGGCTACCACGGTTGCGTCAGCGCCGGCGTCGGCCCGGGCAGCACCGTCTACGTCGCGGGCGCCGGTCCCGTCGGCCTCGCCGCGGCGGCGTCGGCTCAACTGCTGGGCGCTGCGGTCGTGATCGTCGGCGACCTCAACCAGGAGCGCCTCGCCCAGGCCCGCAGCTTCGGCTGCGAGACCATCGACCTGACCCGCGGCTCCCCCGCGGACCAGATCGAGAACATCCTCGGCGAACCGGAGGTGGACGCCGCGGTCGACGCCGTCGGCTTCGAGGCGAAGGGCCACGGCAAGGGCGCGGGCGAGGCCCCGGCCACCGTCCTCAACACCCTGATGGATGTGACGAGAGCGGGCGCGTCCCTGGGCATCCCCGGCCTGTACGTCACCGAGGACCCCGGCGGCGTAGACGCCGACGCCCAGTCCGGTTCGCTCAAGGTCCGCCTCGGCCTGGGCTGGGCGAAGGCGCACACTTTCACCACGGGCCAGACCCCGGTGATGAAGTACCACCGCCAGCTGGCCATGGCGATCCTCCACGACCGCGTACAGATCGCGAAGGCGGTCAACGCCCAGGTCATCCCCCTGGAGGACGCCCCGCGCGGCTACGAGGAGTTCGACAAGGGCGCCAGCCGCAAGTACGTCCTCAACCCGCACGGCGCGCTGAACCGCTACCAGAAGGCCGCGTGACGGACCGGTCCGCTCCACTCTGACGGCCAGGCCCGTCCGGGTCCGACTGACGGGCTGTCATTGGTCAGGACCCGTCCGGAAGTTCGTCGACGCTGTTCGCGAAGCGGCCTCAACCCCGTTGCCGGAGCGGCCGTGTTCACCGCGCGCACGCCTCTGCCGCCCACGCGCGAGCATGCCACCGCCGCCCGACATGCGGACGGGCAGCTCGGGAACCGGATGTGTACCGGTTCCCGAGCTGCCCGAGGAGGCCGCCGCTTGGCGCCTATTCGACGAGGCCGGAAGGCGCGCCGTTGGCGTCACCGGAGGTCTGGTCGTTGTCGTTGTTGGCGATGCCGCAGATGTTCTGCATGTTGCGGGAGTCGGCCAGCGAGACGAGGGGGCCGTTGAGGGTGACGAGGCCGCCGAGGTCCGTCGACGTGTTGTCGCCGTTCGCCTGGTTGCAGGTGATCGTCACGTTCCTCGGGGACTCCTCTCCCCCGGCGGCTGCGACGCCGGCACCGAGCATGCTGACGCTACCGACCACGGTCGCCACAAGAGCAGCTTCGCGAAGCTTGGGCATTTCCTCTCCACTTCCATGAGGGCTTGACGCGATCGGCAATTGATCGCTGATAGGCAGTGAAAAACCATATTCCTCAAATGGTGTATTGCGCCCCGCAACACGCCGTTTTGCACTCGCCGTCGGCCGGGCCGGCACCCAAGCCGGGTTCCTCGGGCTTGCGTTGTGACCGGATGGGACATGGTTCAGGGACCGAACCCGAGGGCTCGGTCCCTGAACGTGTGCCGATGAGTTCGACCTCAGCCGAGGAGACCGGAGGCGTCGCCGCCGGTGGCGTCACCGGAGCTCTGGTCGTTGCCGATGATGCCGACGCCGCAGTTGTTCTGCTGGTTGCGGGCGTCGGCGCTGCCGGCGCCGCCGGTGAGCGTGAGGAGGGCGGGGAGGTCGACGTCCCCGTTCGTCACGGTGTCGCCGTTCGCCTGGGTGCAGGTGACGTTCGGCAGCTGCGGGGACGGCGGGGGCTCCCAGCCGCCGGCCGACGCGGTGCCGGCGCCGACCATGCCGACGCCACCAAGCACGGCGGCCACGACAGCAGCTTCGCGAAGCATGCGCATTTGATCTCCACTTCCATGAGGGCTTGACACGATCAGTAACCGATCGCATGTAGGCAGTGACAAACGTTATGGCCTGAAATCGAGCTTTTCATCCCCAACACGCCGTTTTGTTCTGATCCGCTGCGGGAGTCGTCAGTCCTTGGTGTCCGCCGCGAACGGGACATGGTTCAGGGACCGAACCCGAGGGCTCGGTCCCTGAATGTGTGCCGATGAGATCGGCTGGCTCAGGCGAGGCCGGAGGCGTCGCCGCCGGTGGCGGTACCAGAGGTCTGGTCGTTGCCGATGATGCCGATGCCGCAGTTGTTCTGCTGGTTGCGGGCGTCGGCGTCGCCGGCGCCGCCGGTGAGCGTGAGGAGGGCGGGGAGGTCGACGTCCCCGTTCGTCACGGTGTCGCCGTTCGCCTGGGTGCAGGTGACGTTCGGGAGCTGCGGGGGCTCCCACCCGCCGGCGGAGGCGACGCCGGAACCGACCATGCCGACGCCGCCGACCACGGCGGCCACGACGGCAGCTTCGCGAAGCATGCGCATGTCTTTTCCTTTTCGGTGGAGGCTCGAGCGCGATCCATTAGGTGATCGCCTGTAGCAGTGACAGACGATATTGCTGTTATGGCTGATTTCGTCTGCAACACGCCGTTTTATTCCTGTTTGATGCTCCGCGGCGCCTCTGTGTCTGTCGCCAAGCGGTGGCGGTGCGTGGTTCGTAGCAGGTGCTGCCTCTGAGCACGGCGAAGTTGACGCTGGTGCGACGACGTCTGTTCATCGAGGGCATCGAAGACGCCGACAAGCGCAGCAGTCGTGTCGGGCGCCGGAGGCGCGACGATCCTCTGGCAGGGCCGCGAAGAAGATGACGGCCCGTCGGTTCGGGTCACCGGTCCTGTGTGGTGACCGGTGGGACATGGTTCAGGGACCGAGCCCGCGGGCTCGGTCCCTGAATGTGTACCGATGAGGTCGGTCTCAGGCGCCGATGAGGCCTGTTGCTCCGCCGATGGCGTCGCCGGAGGTCTGGTCGTTGCCGATGATGCCGACGCCGCAGTTGTTCTGCTGGTTGCGGGCGTCGGCGCTGCCGGCGCCGGGGGTGATGGTGGTGAGGGCGGGGAGGCTGATGTCCCCGGTCTCGATGGTGTCGCCGTTCGTCTGGGCGCAGTTGATGGTCGGGGTCTGCGGGGGCTCCCAGCCGCCGGCGGAGGCGACGCCGGCACCGACCATGCCGACGCTGCCGAGCGTGGCGGCCACGACAGCAGCTTCGCGAAGCATGCGCATGTCTTTTCCTTTTCGGTGGTGGCTCGAGCGCGATCTGTAGTTGATCGCATCTATACGGTGACGAACCATATGGGGGTGATGGGAATCTGCACTGGAAACACGCCCGATTGTTCTGAATGGGCGTAAGAAATGGGATTGGTCTGCCCGGTGGGCCACCTTTGGGCAGGGCTGCGCGGCGACCGAACGGCGCTGCGGTCCGTGGAACTTGGGGACGGCGCATGAACGGGGGCCGTATCCGTGTCCTGGGGCTCGGCATTGGCCAACTGTGTGAACGGGCATCGGCCGGTCTTGCCGTTCCTTCGGGCGGCCGACATCGGCGGTTAACGTCCGCTCAGGTCGCCGGAGGCAGCCGGGTCGCCGGGCCCGACCCGGAATGGAGATCGACGTGCCCCTCTGGTCCAGTGCCCGCAGACGCATCCGCACCGCACCTCTTCTGCTGGCGGCACTGGGCATCGGTGTCGCCGCCGCCGGCAGCGGCGCGGAGGCCGACGGCGCTCCACGGACCGAGGTCGCGGCCCCGGACGACCCGTTCCTGGCCGAGGTCGCCGAGCAGATCGCTTTGCCCGCCCACGCCTGGACGGCCTGGGGCACTCACACGGCCAAGGGATATACGACCCGGGCCGCAGATACCGTCAACGTCGAGGGCATGAGGGCCGACTGCGAGAACGTCAACCTCAACAAGAAGCTGGCCGCCGACTTCCGCGGCGACGTGTTCGGTCCGGGCGTGAAGGGCTTCTTCTACAAGTGCCGGCGGGTCGCGTACGACACCAACAAGTACTGGTTCACGGTCAGTTCGGCGGACGAGAGGCAGATCGACGAGCTGTGTGACCCGGACACCGGGTATCCGCTCGTCCACGACGAGCAGCACGACACCTACTGGATCGACGAGCCGTTCAACTGCACCCGCCGGGTGGGCCCTTCGTAGAGCGTGGAGGCGGCCTCGGCCGCCCGCCCGGTTCCCCGCGGGCGCTCAGCGCAGTGACCGGGGCGCCACGTCGTGGACGTAGCCCGGATAGGGGTCGTCGCCCGCTTCGGCGAGGCGGGTGCCGATGCCGCGCGCGGCGGTGAGGACGGGCGGGGCCAGGCGGTCGAGGTCCAGGTGGCTGGAGCGGACCACGACACCGACGGCGGCGACCGGTTGGCCGTCGACGAGGACAGGGCTCGCGACCGAACAGCTCCCCAGCGTCATCTCCTCGCGCGTCGTGGAGAATCCGCGCCGGCGCGTGCGCTGGAGGTCGCGCCGCAGTCGGCCCGGCTCGCGGATCGAGTACCTCGTGGGGCGGGTCAGCGGGCGGGCGAGGTGGTCGTCGATGTCGGCGGGCGAAGCCCAGGCCAGCAGGGCCTTGCCGACGCCGGTCGTGTGCAGGGGGAGACGTCCGCCGGTGCGGGAGATGATCGGCACCGACTGGTGACCCGTGAGCTTCTCCACGTACAGGGCCTTGTCCCCGTCGCGGACGGCCAGATGGACGTTCTCGCGCGTGGCCTCGTAGAGCTCCTGCATGAACGGCATGGCGACGTCGCGCAGCCGCGTGTGCAGTCCGCTCAGCAGCCCCAGCTCCAGCAGGCGCAGGCCGACGCGGTAGCTGCCGTCGTCCTCCCGCTCGAGGCCGCGCCAGAGGGTCAGTTCGCCGACGAGCCGGTGGGCGGTCGCCAGGCTCAGATCCGCACGCCGGGCGAGGTCGGTGAGGGTCAGCCGCGGGTGTTCGAAGTCGAACGCGTCCAGGATCGCCAGCATGCGCGAAGCCACGGTGCGGCCCGGCTGGCTGTTGTTTCCGGCCATGTGTTTCCGCTCAGTGAAAGGCAGCGCTGTGCCTGGAGTGTGCCACGCATCACCATGTCGGTCACCCCGACAAGGAGAAACACCATGTCGTCAACGTCCCCGAAGTTCCCGGCGTCCGCCGCCGGTGCGAACGCGCAGCGTCCCGCCAGGGGCGGATTCTGGCCGGTTCTGCTCTGCTGGCTCGCTGTGGCACTCGACGGGTTCGACCTCGTCGTGCTCGGAGCGGTCATCCCCACGCTCACCAAGACACAGGCACTCGGCTTCGACCCCGGTTCGCTCACCACCGCGGCCACCCTCGGGCTGGTCGGTGTCGGCATCGGCGCGGTCGTGATCGGCCCGCTCACCGACCGGTTCGGGCGCCGCGCAAGTCTGATGACCTGCATAGCGGTCTTCTCCGTACTGACCCTCGCGATCGCGTGGTCGCCGAACATCGCCACGTTCGTAGCACTGCGCTTCCTCAGCGGGCTCGGTCTGGGCGCCTGCCTGCCGACGGCGCTGGCGTACATGACCGAATACGCGCGACCCGGGCGCCGCGGCTCCGCCGTCACGCAGATGATGACCGGCTACCACGCGGGCGCGGTGCTCACGGCGGTGCTGGCGCTCGTCGTCATCCCGGAGTTCGGGTGGGAGGCGATGTTCGTATTCGGCGGGGTGGCCGGACTGCTGACGCTGCCCGTGATGTGGGTCAAGCTGCCGGAGTCGCAGGCGTTCCTCGACGCCCGCGGCCAGGCCGGCAAGATCAGCAAGGCAGGCGGGACCGACCCGGCCGGCGAGTCCGCCTCCGCGGACGGCGAGCCGGTGCGTCCCTCCTCGCTCGTGCGCGGCAGGCTGCTGCGCGTCAGCCTCGGAATCTGGATCGCCTCGTTCATGGGACTGCTCCTCGTGTACGGGCTGAACACCTGGCTTCCGCAGATCATGGGCGCGGCCGGCTACTCGCTCGGTGACTCGCTGGGGCTGCTGCTCGCGCTCAACCTCGGCGCGGTCGCGGGCCTGTTGCTCGCCGGACGGGTCTCGGACGCACGCGGCAACAAGCGGACCGTGCTGCTCTGGTTCGGTGTCTCGGCGGTCTTCCTGGCGTTGCTGTCGGTCAAGCTGGAGTCGACGGCGCTGGTCTACGTCGCGGTCTTCCTGGCCGGTGTGTTCGTCTTCAGCGCCCAGGTGCTCGTGTACGCGTTCGTCGGCCACCTGTTCGCCGCGGAGGTGCGAGGCACCGCGCTGGGCCTCGCCGCCGGAGTGGGGCGGCTCGGCGCGATCGTCGGCCCCTTCCTCGGCGGGCTGATGGTCAGCGCGGGAGTCGCCTACCCCTGGGGCTTCTACGCCTTCTCCGTCGCCGCGGTGCTCGCCGTCCTCGCTCTGCTGTTCGTGCCGGCGAGCCTGCGGGAGGGAGACGCGTGACGCCGGCACGGACCCAGGTGGTGATCGTCGGGGCGGGCCCGGCGGGACTGCTGCTGTCCCATCTGCTGGACCTGGAGGGCGTCGAGTCGGTCCTGCTGGAGAACCGCAGCCCCGAGTACGTGAGCGGCCGCATCCGTGCCGGGATGCTGGAGCACTCGACCGTCGAACTGCTCAGCCAGGCAGGCGTGGGCGACCGGCTCAGGCGCGAGGGCATGGAACACCGGGGGATCCACCTCCAGTTCCCGCACGAGCGCCACCACATCGACTTCCAGTCCCTCGTGGACCGGTCGGTGTGGGTGTACGGGCAGACGGAGGTCACCCGCGACCTGATGGAGGCGCGCGCCGCCGCAGGTCAGCAGTCCTACTACGAGGTCGGCGACGTCGCTCTGCACGACCTCGACGGTGAGAGGCCGTCGGTGACCTTCGTCGACGCGGAGGGCCGTCCGCGCCGCATCGACTGCGACGTCGTCGCCGGCTGCGACGGCTTCCACGGCCCCTCCCGCCGGAGCATCCCCGACGAGGCGCGCCGCTCCTTCGGACGGGACTATCCGTACGCGTGGCTCGGTGTCCTGGCCGACGTGGCTCCGTCGACGGACGAGCTCATCTACGCATGGCATCCCGAGGGATTCGCGATGCACTCCATGCGCTCGCACTCGGTCAGCCGGCTCTACCTCCAGGTCGACCCGTCCGAGGACGTGGCCGAATGGTCCGACGACCGGATCTGGGACGCGCTGGCCCGGCGGCTCGGCCACGGGCAGGACGGCTGGCAGCTGCAACCGGGGCCGATCACCGACAAGTCGGTCCTGCCGATGCGCAGCTTCGTCTCGACGCCGATGCAGTACGGACGGCTGTTCCTGGCGGGCGACGCCGCGCACATCGTTCCGCCGACCGGCGCCAAGGGGCTGAACCTCGCCGTGGCCGACGTGGCGCTGCTCTCCCGCGCGCTGGCGGCTCTGCTGCGCGACGGAGACCCGCGTCCGGCCGACGAGTACTCGGACACGGCGCTGCGGCGGGTCTGGCGGTGCACTCACTTCTCGTGGTGGATGACCAGCATGCTGCACGTCACCGGCGACCCCTTCGACGCTCAGCTGCAACGCTCGCAGCTGGAGTGGGTCGTGAGCTCCGGAAGTGCCGCGGGGGGCCTGGCGGAGAACTACGCCGGGCTTCCCATCGGCTACTGAGAACCGGCTCCCCCGACCGGCTTGTGAAAGCTGGGGAGTCCTGGCGGCGCGAAATCGCGATGCTGCCCCTGCCGGCATCACCGTGAGCCGGCAGTGGGCAGCATCGAGGGGGTGAGATCGAGGGGGTGAGAACGAGGGGGAGGTGAACATGCGATGCGGGTGTCTTTCCATAATGTTCACCACCTCCTGTCCGGGCGTAATCCGGAGGCGACCCCGCTTACCCCCGGCGGATCTTCGCGGCGATTCCGTGGCCGATGAAGAGGTAAACAACAGCGGGCAGGCCGTAGTTGAGCGCGAATCGTACGTGTTCGTTCTCCATGGTGAAGATGTCCTGCGACCAGCCGGCGAGCAGGTTGGCCATGCCCTCGACGAACTGGACGAAGATATTCGCCTGATTGGCCTGGAGAAGGTGGAGCAGGATGAACAGGCCGAGGAAGGCGGCGGCCACATCGGCGATCGTGTGGACGATCAGGGCTGTCCGCCTCGATGCCGACTCTCCATGGGCGTCCGTGTTCCCTGTGGCCGGCGACTGGTGAATGTGACTCATTGACGGTCCGATCTTCGGGGGCAATTCCTGACGGGCAGGCCGGGCGAGGGAATTCGGCATTCTCCTGCATGAGGGTCGCCGTCCCTCCGTGACGGAACGGGTGTTGCGCCCTGTCCGCACGGCACTCTGCGGGGAAAGCGTTGAATGCGTTACGGGATGATCCACGCGTTTCATCACGCGCAGTTTCGAGATTTCCACAACTGATTCACAGAAGCGGAGTGACGGATTCTGCGCGGGGTGGCGCAGAGAGGAGGGCGGCCGGATCGTCTTCGTCCGCGGGCATGTGCTGCCGTCCGTGCTGAAGGAGGTGAGGTCGTGCTGGTGGCGGGGCGCTATCGGCTGGTGGAAGAACTCGGCCGCGGCGCCATGGGGGAGGTGTGGCGTGCTGAGGACACCACGCTCGGACGCGAAGTCGCCGTCAAGCTCCTCCTTGAACAGGTGGCGATCGATCACGCGGCGGAGCGGTTCCGGCAGGAGGCGCAGACAGCTGCCCGGCTCAACCACCCCAACGTGGTCGCGGTGTACGACTTCGACGAGGAATTCGACGAGGACGGTGCCCGCGGTTACCTGGTGATGGAACTCGTACGGGGGCGCAGTCTCCGCGACGAACTCGCCACGCGTGACGCCCTCGAGCCCGACGAGGCGTGCCGTCTTGCCGGACAGGCAGCCGCCGGCCTGGCCGCCGCTCACGCCCGCGGGGTGATCCACCGGGACGTCAAGCCCGGCAACTTGCTGCTGGCTCCCGACGGGCGGGTGAAGGTGGCGGACTTCGGTATCGCGCGCGCCGTCATGGACGCGGCCTCCTCCATGACCGCCACGGGCGCCATGTTGGGCACAACCGCCTATCTCGCACCGGAGCGCGCCACGGCCGGGGACGCCGAACCCGCCAGCGACGTCTACGCGTTGGGATGCGTGCTGTACGAAATGCTGTGCGGGCGGCCCCCGTTCACCGGGGAGCCGGCTGCGGTGGTGTATCAGCACGTCGACCGGGAGCCCCCGCCTCCGGCCGGACTGCGGCCGGACATTCCCGCTGCGCTCGCGGACTTCGTCCTGCGGATGCTCGCCAAACAACCGGCTGCGCGTCCCACGGCGGAGGAGGCGGCTCGGTTCCTCGCCGGGAACGCCGCAGCCACCGGCCGTCCTGCCGCGGCGGCGGAGGGGAACACGACCCGGCAACTGCCGCGCGCCCTGGCCGTCGGGCGGGGGACAGGGCGGCCCCGTCGCATGGGTGCCCTCGCTTCCGTCCTGCTGGTGAGCGTCTTCGTCCTCGCCGGAGGGGCCGGCTACCTGCTCAGCTCCGGTCGCGATCACGAGGCCGATCCGCCGGCCTCGACAACTCCCTCGACCTCCGAGCCCGGCCGGTCCCGGGCGCCGGCGACCGGGTCCGCCGAAAAGCCGCCCGCCCACGGGAATCCGGGACGCGGAGGGCCGCACGCCAAGGACGGACCGAAGGAACCGGACAAGGAGCTCAGGCGGACGCGGGAGGCCGGCGAGACGGGGCCGGGCGCGGACCGCAAGGCGGCAGAAGAGCGCAAGCGGCGTGACGGGTCCGGCAAGAAGGACGCGGAGAAGAAGCCCGCAGAATCGGTGAGCGACGAGCGGTGAGCCCGTGAGCCGGTGAGCCGTGAGCCGGTGAGCGGTGATCCGGTTCGGTCGGCGACTGCCGTGTTGCTGGCTTCCGCTGTGAGCCGCTCGGTCCCCGGCGGCTGACACTGGGCGCCTGCGCCGCGACCCTCTGTCGCGGGCCGTGACGAGGACGGTGGCGAGGGCGTCGGTGATCTGTTCGTCCCCGGCCGCCCCCTGGCGCCTTCGTCGAAGAGGGCGCGGCCTCTGAACAGGAGGAACAGTGGTTCTGCCGGGGTCGGCAGCCCCGTGGCAGCGCGGAGGTGCAGCGGCCCTCGTCGCTCCCTACGGTGGACACGGGGACTTTGCCGGCCGGCGGCCTGCCGGCGGGCGCAGCGATGTGGAGTCCGCGATGACCACACCACGGGACTTGATGATCACCGCCATCGATGTGGCGCCAAGCCGGCCTGCGGAGCAGGGCGAGCTGTCGCTGGCACTGGCGGGGGCCGAGTTGGTCGACCTCCTGGTCGCCGAGGCCGTCACGCTGGAAGGCGACCTGATCGTGCCCGGGCTTCGGACGGGCATGGATGACCCGCTTCTTGAGCAGGCCGCGGCGTCACTGGTACGGGAGGCGCCGTACGAGTCGGTCGACGACTGGCTGTGGCGCAGAGGACGCGGCCTGTCGACGGACTACGCGACCGCCCTGGAGACGGACGGGCAACTCACACGCGGACGTCGTGGCCTGCTGCCGTTCCGCAGAGGCCGGCCGGAGCTGGCCGACTCGATCGACCGCCGCCTGGCGGCGGAACGCTGGGCCTCGGACGAGCCTGTCCTCGCGGCTCTCGGGACGGCCGTCGGAATCCGCGGCGAGGGAACCCCGGACGGGCCGAGCACTGGCGACGACGCAGTGGACACCGTGCTCGCCGCGGTCGATCACGCGACCGTGGAACTGGCAGCGGAGCGGCAGCGGCGAACCACCCAACGGGACGCGTTCGACAACGTCTGGCGCGGGGACTGACGAGGAGCTGACGGGCAACGGTCGGGTGGGCGACGGTCGGGCGGCCGCCAACTGACGGACAACTGACACACAACTGACGGACTACGACGGACGTCTGACGGACTACGACGGAGTTCTGACGAAACGGCCGGCTCGCCGACTGACGAGTGGCGCGCGGCAACTCCCGGATTGCTGACGGCTGGTGCGGCGGGTGACTGACAAGGCTGACTGGCCAGTCCGGCCCCTAAGTGCGGGCAGAGCAGGCGTATTCCGGTCCCCGGCCGAAGACACCTGAGCCCGGTCCGTCGGGTGCTTCCCTCCCGCCGAACGACCGTGAAGGCTGCTCCCATGAGACGGAGAGAGACGGAGGATCGCGCGGTGAGTGACGACACCTGGGCCGACCTGGCCGACCAATTCGCCGATGAGGCATACGCGTCGGTGAAGGGCCGCGTGCGCACCTACGTGATGCACCAGCAGCTGCTGGAGCATCTGCCCCCCACTCCGGCCCACGTGCTCGACGTCGGCGGTGGTGCGGGCCATCAGTCGTTCCCCCTCGCCCGGGCCGGTTACGACGTGACGTTGCTCGACCCCTCTCCCGCGATGCTGGAGAAGGCCCGACACCGGCTCCGGCGGCTGCCCGAGGAGGCCCGGCGCCGGGTGACGCTCCTGCAGGCCGACGGCGAGCACGCCGAGGAGGCGGTGGAGGGCCGGCGCTTCGACGCCGTGCTGTGCCACGGCGTCCTCGGCTACCAGGAGCGGCCGGAACCGTTGGTCGGCCGGCTGTGCCGGTGCGCCGCTCCCGGTGGCGTCGTCTCGATCATGACGGCCAACGCGGCGGCGATGGCTGTGCGTCCGGCCCTCGAACGGAGGTGGGACGACGCACTGGCGTCGTTCGACGCCAGGACCGAGGTCGGCGTGCTGGGGGTGCAGGCGCGGGCCGACACCGTGGAGGAACTCGAGGAGCTTCTGCGGAGCGGCGGCGTGGAGCCACTGCGCTGGTACGGCGTGTGGCTGTTCGTCGACTGGCTCGAGTTCGGCGGAGCCGAGCTGGACCCGGAGGATTCGAAGCAGGTGGCGGCGACGGCGGCCGCCGAACTCGAGGCCGCACGGCGAGACCCCTACCGCCGACTCAGCCGCGTCTTCCATCTCGTGGGACGCAAGGCGCTGGGCTGAACTCCGTTCCGGCGCCGCACGAGGTCCGGTCCCGCACGAGGTCCGGCGCCGCACGAGGTCCGGTCCCGCACGAGGTCCGGGCCCGACCGGTACCGCCTGCTTCCGTGAGCGGACCGTTCCCGTGGCCGGGACCGACCCGGCCCGTTCCCGTTCCCGTTCCCGGGGTTTCCGTCCCGCTCCCGTCCCCGCCCTCGTCGGGCTCGTCCGGCCCCCTCGCCCGCCGCCCGCGCCGGCCGAGCGCCCGCTGCCCGCGCCGGCCCGGCCAGGGTGCGGACCGGTGACCGGGCGTGGCCGCAGGCGTGGATCAACTGCTGCCGCGGGCCCCGTGGATGTCCTGGAAGAGTTCGAGTGCTGCGTGGTCCAGCGCCCTGCACACGGCGCCGGTCACGACGACGTGGTCGCCGAGCGCCGAGTTCTTGAGTTCCGGCGGGTCCGGGACCAGTTCGCCGACGGCGCGCCGCAGCGGTTCGAGGAGCACGTCGCCGGCCTGTGCGACCGCGCCGCCGATGACGACGAGTTCGGGGTTCAGCAGGGTGTGGAGCAGGGCGATGACGCGGCCGATCCGAGCCGTGACTTCGTCCACGACGGCGAGGGCCGACGGGTCGCCGTCCCGTGCCGCCGTGAAGACGAGCTTGGCGGTCATCCGCCGGGGGTCGCCGCCGACGGCGTCGGCCAGTGACGGGGAAGCGGTCGACTCGGCGACCGCTTCCGCGGCGAGTGTGCGGGCGAGCAGGGCGATGCCGTCCGTGTTCCCGACCCCGTCCACCATGCTGAGGAACTTCAGCTCTCCGGCGGCGCCGCGGCTGCCCTGGATCAGCCGGCCGCCGAAGTACAGACCGGACCCGAGCCGCTCGCCGGCCAGCAACTCCACGACGTTGTCGGCGTTTTGCGCGCAGCCCCGCCAGCGCTCGGCGAGCACCGCGAGGTTCGCGTCGTTCTCGACCAGGACCGGCGCGTCGAACCCCTCGCCGGCCACCTTCCTCAGGTCGATCTTGGCGAGCCCGGGCAGGTAGTCCTCTTCGGCGACGACGTGGCCGCCGTCGTCCACGGGGCCCGGAACGGCCAGGGCGATGGCGAGCACCGCGGACTTGTCCAACCCGGCCTCGTCGAGGGTGGTTTCGACCGCGCGGTGCATCTGGTTGAGCCGGGCCCGTGCCCCGATGCCGCCGCCGCGGAAGCTGCGGGTGTGCTCCGCGAGTGAGTCACCGCGCAGGTCGGCGACGACGGAGGTGACCTTGTTCTGCCCGAGGTCGATGCCGAGCACATACCCCGCGGCGGCATTGAACTCGTACTGGCGCGCGCGGCGGCCAGGGCCCGAACCGCGCTGGGGCGGGCGCTGCTCGATCTCGTGGACCCATCCCCTGCTGATCAGGTGGTCGCAGACCGTGTGCACCGTCGGACGCGACAGGCCTGTGACCTCCATGAGTTCGGTGCCCGTGGCGGGGCCTGTGGCTCGCAGCGCGTCCAGAACGGCACCGGCGTTGAGCCGGCGCAGCAGGGGTGAAGTCGCAGTCGGTTCGCGATTGTTCACGTGTCCCCCCTCTTGACTCCGTGCGGTTCCGCAAGCATGCTCCAGAAACCCATTTAATAAACGTCGCTCATCAATCTGCAAGTCGGACCCGTGCAGCACGGGCTCTCAGGTCGCAGGGCAGCTGAGTTCAAGGAGGACGGCCCATGAAACGAACGCGTGCACTGACGGTGGTCACTGCCCTGATGCTCGGCGCGGCCGGGTGCGGCACCGGCGGTGCGGGCGGCGGGGAGTCGAAGGACGCTGCGGAGAAGCTGCCCCCGGGAGAGAAGGTCTCCGGAGAGATCACCTTCTGGCACGCGTACGGCGCCGACGGCAGCGAGGTGAAACAGCTGGAGAAGAAGGTCATACCTGCCTTCGAGAAGGAGCACCCGGGCACAAAGGTCAAGCCGGTCACCATCCAGTACGACAAGCTGCACCAGAAGCTTGTCACCTCCGCCGCCGGCCAGTCCCTGCCGGACGTCGTGCGCTCCGACGTCGTCTGGGTGCCCGAACTGGCCAAGCTGGGTGTGCTGGTTCCGCTCAGTGACGCGCTCCCGGACTTCGGGAAGCTGAGCGGCCAGGTCTACGAGGCGGCGCTGGAGACCAACGCCTACAAGGGCAAGCACTACGGACTGCCGCTGGACACCAACACCAAGGTGATGCTCTACAACGAGCAGGCGCTCGAGAAGGCCGGCGTCAAGAGCCCGCCCAGGACCTTCGACGACTTGCGTGCCGCCGCACCCAAGCTCGCCGCCCGCAAGACCTTCGCGCTCGCGGAGGCCGACGCCGCAGGATGGAACGTACTGCCGTACATCTGGTCCAACGGCGGCGAGATGATGAACAAGGCCAAGACGAAGACCGACGGCCACCTCAACGGAAAGAAGTCGGTCGAGGCCGTGCAGCTCCTGGTCGACCTGTACAAGGAAAAGGCCCTGCCGAAGCTCGTGCTGGGCAAGGGCGGCGCGCTCCCGGCCCCCGAGGGTCTGGCCAAGGGCAAGTACGCGACCACCCCCGACGGCCCGTGGACGTACCCGCCCATGGAGAAGCAGTACCCGGACTTCGAGATGAAGGCCGCACCCATGCCCAGCAGCGACGCAGGCAGCATCAGCGTGGTCGGCGGCGAGAACGTCGTCGTCACGTCGTCGTCGAAGAACAAGAAGCTCGCCGCGGAGTTCACGCGGTTCCTGGTCTCCCCGAAGGCGCAGATGATGATGGCCGAGACGGGACAGCTCTCGGTTCTCAAGTCCCTGAGCGACGACATGGCCGAGCTCAAGCCCTACTACAGGCCGTACATGAAGCAGCTGGAGACCGCGCGGCCCCGCCCTGCGACGCCGTCCTGGACGAAGATCGACGACATCCTGCGCAAGCAGGTCCAGTTGGCCGTACGCGGCGACGTGCCCGTGAAGAAGGCGCTCGACGAGGCCGTCGAGAAGATCGATCCGCTGCTGGCCCGGGACTGAACCGGTGGCGGTACCGACAGCACCGACCGCGGGCCCGACCGGGAACACGCCGCGCAAGGCCGGCCTGATGCGCCGCGCCGTCCCCCGCGGCAGACCGCCGAACGGGACGGCGCGCAGGCGGACCGATCTCACGCCGTACGCCTTCCTGCTGCCCGGCTTCGCGCTCTTCTGCCTGATCGTGGCCTACCCGCTCGGCCGTGCACTGCAGATCAGCTTCTACGACTGGGCCGTCGTGCCCACGCAGGTCAGTCAGTTCGTCGGCTTCGACAACTACGTACGGGGCCTGCAGGACGGCCAGTTCTGGCTGAGCCTCGCCAACGTCGGCGTGTACCTGGTGGTCACCGTGCCCGGCCAGATCGTGATCGGGATGTTCCTGGCGGTCCTGCTCGACGCCCGGCTGCCCGCCCGCGGCCTGTTCCGGGTGCTGTTCTACATCCCGGTGGTCACGAGCTGGGTGGTCGTGGCCCTGCTCTTCAAGTACCTGTTCACCACCGACGGCGGAGCCGTGAACTGGCTGCTTCACGACGTGCTGGGCCTGGTCGACCACAACGTCCCCTGGTTGCAGGAGCGTTGGACGGGCCTGCTCGCGGTGTGCGTGCTCGGGGTCTGGAAGGGGGTCGGCTGGGCGATGGTCATCTTCCTCGCCGCCCTCACCGGCGTCAGCTCGGAACTCAAGGACGCCGCCGCCATCGACGGTGCCAACGCCTGGCAGCGGTTCCTGAACGTGTCGCTGCCGGCGATACGCAGAACGCTGCTGTTCGTGATCGTGATGCTGATCATCGGCGGCTTCAACGTCTTCATCTCGATCCTGCTGATGACGGACGGCGGACCGGCGGGGAGCACCGAGGTGCCGCTCACGTACATGTACAAGCAGGCCTTCGAATTCCTCGACTTCGGTTACGCCTCGGCGCTGTCGTTCCTGCTCGCCGTCGCGATCGCGGTCGTCTCCTTCGTCCAGTTCCACCTGTTCCGCGACGACGGCACCGGAGCCCCCCGATGACAGTCCCACTGCGCGCACCGCGCTCATCCCGTGCTCCGCGCTCCGTGCGTCACCGGGCGCACTCGCGGGAACGGTTCTCGAAAGTGCTGCGCCTCGCGGTGCTCTCGGCCGGCGCCCTCGTGCTGATCGCCCCGTTCCTCTACATGGCCGGCACGTCGTTCAAGCCGCACGCGTACCTGCTCGAGGTCCCGCCGCGGCTGATCCCCGAGGACCCGACCACCGCGAACTACTCGACGGCACTGAGCAGCAACAACTTCGGGCGCTACTTCCTCAACTCGATGTACGTCGCCGCGTCCACCACGTTCGCGGTGCTGCTGCTCGCGTCGACGATGGCGTACGCCTTCGCCCGGTTCGACTTCCCCGGCAAGCGCACCCTGTTCGCGGCGCTGCTCGGGGGGCTGATGATCCCGGGCATCGTCACGATCGTCCCGCAGTTCGTCCTCGCGTCGAGCCTCGGCCTGCTGAACTCGCTGAACGGGCTGGTCCTGTTCTACTCCGGCAGCGCCGTCGCCTTCATCACGTTCCTGCTCCGCGCGTTCTTCGAACGGGTCCCGCAGGCATTGGACGACGCGATGACGGTCGACGGCGCCGGGCCCGTACGCAAGTTCGTCAGCCTCTACCTGCCGATGGTGCGCCCCGCCCTGGCCACGGCGGCGATCTTCGCCTTCCTCGGCGCCTGGGACGAGTTCGTCTGGGCGCTGACCGTCATCGACGACCCGGACAAGCGCACGCTGCCCATCGCGATCGCCGCCTTCCAGGGGCAGCATGCCACCCAGTGGGGCCTGGTCTTCGCGGCGTCCGTGATCGCGATCCTGCCCGTCCTGGCCGTCTATGTCATCGGGCAGCGGCAGTTCATCGCCGGCATCGCTTCGGGGGCCGTGAAGGACTGACCCGAAAGGACAGACACCGGCACACGGCCGAACCGTACGTACGACTGAAAGATCACCTGTGACTTCGAGCCTCATCGCGTCCGCCGACGACCGGGACGACGCCACCGCCGAGCGTGAGTGGTGGAAGACCGCCGTCGTCTACCAGGTCTATCCGCGCAGCTTCGCCGACAGCGACGGCGACGGCATCGGGGACATCCCCGGCATCACCGCCCGGCTGGACCACCTCGCCCGCCTGGGTGTCGACGTGCTGTGGCTGTCCCCGGTCTATCCCTCGCCGCAGGACGACAACGGGTACGACATCAGCGACTACTGCGACATCGACCCGAGCTTCGGCACCCTCGCCGACTTCGACGAACTGCTGGCGGCCGTGCACGAGCGCGGCATGAAGCTCGTGATGGACCTCGTGGTCAACCACACCTCGGACCAGCACCCGTGGTTCGCCGAATCCCGGTCCTCGTCCGACTCCCCCAAGCGCGACTGGTACTGGTGGCGGCCGGCCCGCGAGGGCACGGTGCCGGGCGCTCCCGGCGCCGAGCCGAACAACTGGCGGTCGTTCTTCTCCGGCTCCGTATGGCAGTTCGACGAGGCGACCGGCGAGTACTACCTGCATCTCTTCTCGCGCACACAGCCCGACCTCAACTGGGAGAACCCCGAAGTGCGCGCCGCCATACACGCGATGATGCGCTGGTGGCTCGACCGCGGCGTCGACGGCTTCCGGATGGACGTCATCAACATGATCTCGAAGGACCCCGCGCTGCCGGACGGGGCCGTCGGCGAGGACGGCACCTACGGCGACGGCGGACCCTTCTACCTGTCCGGGCCGCGCATCCACGAATACCTTCAGGAGATGCACCGCGAAGTGTTCGCGGGCCGCGACCGCCGGCTACTCAACGTGGGCGAGATGCCCGGCGTCAGCGTGGAGGAGGCCGGGCTGTTCACGGACCCGGAGCGCCGCGAGCTCGACATGGTGTTCCAGTTCGAGCACGTCGGACTCGACCACGGGACCAGCAAATGGGACCACCGCCGGCTTCGACTCCGCGACCTCAAGGAATCGATGGGGCGCTGGCAACGGGGCCTCGCCGGAACCGGCTGGAACAGCCTCTACTGGAACAACCACGACCAGCCGCGGATCGTGTCCCGGTTCGGCGACGACGGCGAACACCGGGTCCGGTCGGCGACGATGCTGGCCACCGTGCTCCACCTGCACCGCGGCACGCCGTACATCTACCAGGGCGAGGAGCTCGGCATGACCAACGCGCCGCTCCGCACCATCGACGACTTCCGAGACATCGAGTCCCTGAATCACCACGCCGAGGCGGTCGCCGCCGGTGCCGAGTCGGCCGACGTGGTGGCCGCGATGCGGCCGATGGCCCGTGACAACAGCCGTACGCCCATGCAGTGGGACACCTCGCCGAACGCGGGATTCACGACCGGGACTCCCTGGATCGCCGTCAACCCGAACCACACCGAGATCAACGCGGCGGCCCAACTCGACGACCCCGACTCCGTCTTCCACCACTACCAGCGGCTCATCGCGCTGCGCCGCACCGAACCGGCCGTCGCGTACGGGGACTTCACGATGCTGCTCCCGGACGACGACCGGGTGTACGCGTTCACGCGGCGGCTCGGTCATACCGAGTTGCTCGTGCTCGCCAACTTCACCGGCGCTCCCGTCGTCACGGAACTGGACGACGGCGCCGACCGGGCGGACCCGGCGGGCGCCGAAGTCCTTCTCACAAACGTCGGCACGCCCTCGGAGCGCGTCGGCGAACTCGCCCCGTGGGAGGCGACCGTCTACCGCCGGAGCGTCGTCGGGTGATCAACCCTTCAGAGGTGAGCCGGCGGGTGTGACTGCGGGTTCCTTCCAGTCCGGGGACCGGTGTGAGGGCGGGGCGGAAGTCTCTTCGCTGCCCCACCCGGCCACCGCGCCGAGCGCGCGAGGGGGAACGAGGAAACGCCGAACACGAAGGGTTCCCCGGTCAGCCCGCGGCGCCGGGACGCGGGGCGCCCTGGAAGACCTGCCGAGTGTGCCAGGTCCGGTGGGAGGCAGCGACCGGGCGGGTGCCCGGCTGCGGGCCGATGACCGGGCGGTACGCGAGCGCGACCACATGCTCGCGGGCCGCCGCGCTGTGCCCCGCGAAGTGCTGGGAGACGAGTATGCGGTGGCCCTCTCCGATACCGAGGACGCCCTTGTCGAACAGCTTGTGGTGCAGCGTGCACAGGCACAGACCGTTCTCGACGTCGTCCGGCCCGTCGAACGCCCACCAGCGGACATGCGCGGCCTCCAGCCCGACCGGCACCGCCCCGATCCGCCCGTCATAGCCGCAGAAGGCGCAGCGGTACTCGTACGCGGTCAGCACCAACTCCCGCATCCGCCGGTCCCGTTGCCGCCGCCCGGGCACCAGCGGCCGGAGCTCGGACGGCTCCGGCTCCAGCTCCAGAGCGACGGCCTCGCACAACTCGGCATGCAGAGACGGCGGGAAGTGCCGATCGAGCAACATCCGCGCCATCCGGTGGAGAAGCGACGGCTCGCGCCGCAGCGCGGCCCTCAACTCCGGGGCGAGCCGCCCCGTCGCACCCGTGGCCCGCAACTCCCGGACGCCGCTCCCGGGACTGCCGGGCCCACGGTCGGTACGCACCTCCCACACCCCGTCGCTGACGAGATGATGGAACGGATAGGCGGGCGTCGTCCTGTGGGCCGGGCCGTACTCGGTCAGCAGCCGCTGCAGATCCGACTCCACTGCGCTGTACCGCAGTTCGCCCTGCGCATCGTCCTGGAACCGGCCGAGCGCGTACAGCAGCAGCAGGGGCTTGTGGGGCGCGCGCGTACCGTTCCCCGACCACTGCCTCAGCTTCGCGGTGCGCTCCAGCCAGTCCATGACCGGTGATCATAATTCCGCGCTCAGCTCCATGTGAGGCGGCGGACGGCGGCAGAAAGCTCAGGCGGCCGCGAGCGAGGGTGATGCGGTACCGCTCTGCGAGCGCCGCGTCCCGGCCGGCCCGGGGCGCGCACACGGGCTACTTCCGTCCATGGTTTCCAGAGCCTCCGGTCGGCCGCTGGGGCTGGAGGGCTGTGCGAAAACGGGCGGTTCGCAGCCGAGCGCCGCTGAGTAGCTGTCTTTTCGCTGGGGGCATCGGCCGTACCGAGTTCGACCCGGACCGCTCCCGTCCGGCGGACGACAGCGAACTACCGCTGGAGTACTAGCTGGTGCCGGCGACGGTGGCGCCCACGGTCGCGGCGCCCACGATGGCGACGATTTCGTACTGCATCGCCTCCAGGGCCTTGCGTACCGCGGGAGCGACCCAGTTTTCCTGCGCCAGTTTCGCCGTGCGCCGTTCGACGTCCCGGGCCGGGATCCCGGGGAAGGCGCACTCGTACAAACCGGCAGCACTCAGTAGAACCGCCAAGCCGACAGTGCGTTCATCCGGTGTCTCGCCCCGTAGCACCACACCGGCCAACCGATCGCGGAGCGCGACCCCCACGGAGCTGTCGAGCGTGGGATAGCGACGTGTGGTGAACAGCCCCAGCGTCCTGCTCACCTCCTCGCGCACTGTCCCCCTCTCACGAAGCCGGTCCAGTGCCTTGCCGCGAGCGTTCTTACGGAGCTCACGCACCCAACTCTGCGCGGTGGCCGGCTTCTCTCGTGCGGAAAGCACCGCAAGCGCGTCGTCCAGTACGGCAGAACCCACAGGTGTTCGGTCGGCTACGACGACCTTGTGGTGGTCCACGTCGAGCCGCCCTGCCAGGGCCAGTTCAAGGAGGACAGCTCCGGCGGCGGCGCAATCCGTCCGCCACGGCTCCGGAAAGCGCCCCCGAGCGTCAATGGAGAGCAGAACCACCTGCTCATCGAGTGTCATTTGCATACCCACAACACTCCCACACGACCGGCGGCCCAATGGAGGCCTGATGCTGCCGCATGAGAGGCAGCAAGATGACACCAAAACCCCTTCGTTCGGAGATTGACGCATGCCATCGTATGTGATGCCGGAAGCGAGCAGCCGAGGAATCCAATCACCTTTCTGATGAGGGGATTCCCAGGTCGCGATTTCCGTGCGCTCGGCTCCCGAGTCCGGTGCCGAACGAGAAACCACGAATGCACGAGAAAGAAGGAGACACACTCATGTTGCTCGAGAAGGTCAACAACAGTCACCTGCTGGAGGGCGTACTGATGGACGCCGCGAACGTGGAGGGCCTGTCGCCGGCCGAGCCCGTCCTGTCCACCCCGGCTGCCGCTGTCGGTGGAGCCCTGGTCACCGCGGGTGCGTTCGGAGCAGGCGTCGGGCTCGGGGTCACCCAGGCCCAGGCTGGCTGACAGCCCCGCATCAGCGCCCCAAGCAGAGTCAAACCGTCTCTCAAGGAGCAAACGTGACTGCAATATCCACCAAGGTCAACGCAAGCCAGGAACTCAACGGCGTCTCGATCCACGCCGGTGAGAACGAGTGCAACGGACGGATGTCTCCGGTCCTCGCCACCCCTGCCGCGGTCGGCGCCGGACTGGCCGGCGCAGCCGCCATCGCCGGTGCGGCAGCCGGGGGCATCGCGGTCGGAAATGCCGCCGGGCAGGCCGCGGGCGGCTGACCCACGCCGCGCGATGCCGCCTCTCGATAACCACCTGCCACCCGCGTCGGTGAGAGGCGGCACATAACTCCTGTGGCCGGGGAAGGGAAAGGGAAAAGCGAAAATGAACATCTCCTCTGCGGCACGGAGATTACTCTCCTCCCCGGTCATAGGCCGGGAGCGCGCACTGACCACCGCGGAACAGCTCAGCGCGACCGCATATCTCATGAGCAGCCTGGAAATACTGGCAGCCGAACGCGACCGCCAGAAAGGCGGTTTGAACAACTGGGATCTGGCCCGGGACAATTACACATGGGCACCGCCGAAGGTGCGCGAGGCGCTCGACTTCCTCGCCAGGCCGGGCGTCACCCGGTGGATACACGGGGCCCGCGCACTCGCCGCCGCCTCGCTGCTCGTACCGGGCACCAGCCGGCACCACCGCGCTGCCGCGAACGGATTCCTCGCCCTCACCTCGGTCGCCACCTACCCGAGGCACCACTACGGAACCGACGGATCGGACCAGCTCTCCTTCATCGTGCAGTCCGCGGCCGTGGTCGCCCGATTCGGCCAGCGGCAGCCGGCACTCGTCGACAGCTGCCTGTGGTACGTGGCGCTCCAGGCCACGCTCTCGTACGCCACATCGGGCTATGTGAAGCTCGTCAGCCCCCTGTGGCGCTCCGGCGAGGCCCTGCCGGGCATCATGCGCACCGAGACCTACGGTGACGCCAAGGTCTACGACCTGATGAAGCGCTATCCCAAGGCATCCCGGAAGCTGGCGCACGCGGTACTCGCCATGGAGTGCGCCTCCCCCGCGGTGTTCCTCGCCAAGGGACGGCTCGCCCCGGCGATGCTCGCCGGACTCGGCTCGTTCCACGTGGTCAACGCCCGGGTGATGGGTCTGAGCCGTTTCGTGTGGGCCTTCCTTGCGACCTACCCCGCGATCCTCTACGTCACCCGGAGCCGCGAGTCCACGAAGCCCGGCGGAGGCAGCCGATGACCGCAACCACGAGGATCACGATGCACCCCGTACGGAATGACGCGCTCCCTCGCATCGCCGGCGGCCTGCTGAGCGCCGTCGTCGCGACCGGGCTGACCGTCCAGCAGCTTCGCCACCGCAGGGTGCTGCGCGGTCAGGGCGACGAGTCGTTCTTCGGGACGTCCACGGGCAACGTGCTCGCCTATCGGCTCACCGAGGCCGAAGGACCGGATTCGTCGTCGCCGGTTCTGGTCTGCGAGACCGGCCTGTGCTCCACCGTGGAGCACTGGATCTGGCTGTGCCGCATGCTCGGCCGCGACCACCCGGTTCTGGCGTACAACCGGGCCGGGTACGGACGAAGCGAGTACCGGCTGCGGGAGCCCTTCTCCCTTGCCGCGGCCGTCGCCGACCTGCGCGACCTGGTCCGTGAGGTCTGCCCCTCCAGGCCGGTGGTACTCGTCGGACACTCGCTCGGCGGCCATCTCGCGCTGCGGGCGGTCGAGCCGCTGCGCGATCTGGTGATCGGCGTCGTGCTGCTGGACCCCAGCCACCCCGCTGAGCTGCTGCGGTCGCGCATACAGGCCGACGGCGCCAACGTGTTGACCTCCGCTCTGGCGCTCATGCCGGAGTCCGCCCGGCTCGGTCTGGGCAGCCTGCTCGCCTCGCCTCCCTGGCTGCGGTGGCTGCCTGAGGGCGTGCGGCCGCTGGTCCTGGACCAGTTCCGCGACTGGAAGCTGTGGAAGGCCACCGTTCGTGAATGGCGCGCGACCCACACCGAGTTCCTCAACCACGACGGCGTGCTGCCGAAGGTCGGTGTACCGCTCCGGCTGGTGGCCGCGGCCACCACGCACGCAAGGGACCCGATCCACGCCGAGCTGCACCGGGAGCTCGTCGACACCTCGCCCGATGGCGACCTGTGCCTGATCGAGGACGCCAGGCACGACGAGCTCGTGATGAACGAACAGCCCGCGGCCCAGGTAGCAGAGCTGATCCGGGAGTTCACCAGCGGACTCCGCACCAGCGGGCTCTGCACGAGCGGGCTCCGCCCAACACCCGATGCGCCGGAGGTGCGCTGATGTTGCTGCCCAGGACCAAGAGCGAAGTGATGACGCGGGCGGTGGAGCTCGGCTTCGCGAGCTGGCTGACGATCACGATACTGAGCCAACACCCGAACACCACCTTCGATCGGCTTCGGACAGCCGACAAGGTCGGGCTGCTCATACCCAACTGGCGGTTCTTCGCCCCGACCCCGGCGCAGCACGACTTCCACCTGCTGTACCGGACGCTGGACACCGACGGCGAGCAGTCCGCCTGGCAGTCGGCATCACAGATCAACAAACGGAAATGGGCCCACGCCGTCTGGTTCCCCGGACGCCGTCAGGAGAAGGCCGTCTTCGACGTGTGCGGCGAACTGGGCAGGTTGGTCGGCCGCAAGGATGTGAAGGTCGCCGACAGCGCGGCGTACCGGCTGCTTCGCGACTTCGTCATCCGGCACCTCGACGAGTCCGACCCGCGACGGGCCTCGCTCACCGGCTTCCAGTTCCTGGTGGTGCTCTACAGCGGACACGACGACTCCGAGGACCCGCAGTACTCCTTCATCTCTCCCTTCATCCGGCTGCCGGAGCCAGACCCCACGGACCACACCGACGACGCCGATCACACTGGTCGCGCGGACCAATTGGAGCACGCGGCATGACGGAGACCGAGGCCACGCCGCAGATCGACGACCCCGGCTACGGCCGCAGGTTCGCCGACTTCTACGACAAGCTCTTTCCCAAGAACGCCGGTGCGGAGGGGATAGCCGAGGCTCTGGCGGCCATGGCCGGTGGCGGTCCCGCACTGGAACTGGGCGTGGGCACCGGGCGGATCGCCATACCGCTCGCCGAACGCATCGGCGCTGTCATCGGCGTCGACTCCTCCCCGGAGATGCTCGAGGAACTGCGCCGCGACGTGGAACGCGCCGGCGCTCCGGTCCAGGCCGTCCACGGTGACCTGCGCACGTACGAGGACGAGTTCAGCTATCCCCTCGTCTACCTGGTGTGCGGGACCCTCTCGCTGGTGCTCGACCCCGAGCAGCAGCGGCAGGCGGTCGCCAGGGCGGCACGCCACGTCGCACCGGGCGGCCGCCTGGTGATCGAGAACTTCAACACCCCGGGGATCCTCGCCATGAGCCAGGACAGCGGGCACTTCATCTCCTTCGCTCCCTACCCCGACCCCAACACCGGGCTGCTCACCTCCTGGTCGGTCGAGAAGGACACGGGTCTGTGGCAGTCGTCCCACGTCTGGTTCGAGGACAACAGCTTCCGCATCGCCTCCGACGTCAACCGGCTCATCCCGCCGGAAGAGGTCGACCGCTGCGCCACCGCGTGCGGGCTGGAACTGGTTCACCGCTGGTCGGACTGGCAGGGCACGGCATACGACGAGCACAACGCGACGTACATAGCCGTCTACGAAGTGCCCTGACGGGACGGTGGGACGGGCCGGCGAGCCCGGCGCGGAACCCCGCAGCCACCGAGGTACGACCCACCAACTCCGGGAGGAGCCCGCAATGACAGCCACGCGGTACACCGATCGTCGGCGGGGCCGCGGACGGCACAGCCGCAAGACCGAACGCCCCACCTGGGAGGCGACCTTCGGCAAGCCGGAATCGGTCTGGACCGTCTCTCTCCAGCACCGGGCGCTGCTGATCACGGGCATGCTGCTGGGACTGCTCGGTGTGGTCGCCTCGCTCGCCCAGCCCTACGCCATCGGCAAGCTGATCCAGGCTGCCGAGCTGGACCAGTCTCTCGCCGGGCCGATCGCTCTGCTCGTCGTACTCTTCTGCGCGGACGCGGCCTTCTCCTCACTTCAGGCCTACACCATCGGACGAACCGGGGAGAACATCGTCTTCGACGTCCGCCGGATCCTGATCGAACGGCTGCTGCGGGCCAAACTGCCGTCGGTCGACAAGCAGCCACAGGGCGACATCCTCACCCGGACGGTGACCGACACCTCCCTGGTGAAGATCGCGCTTTCGCAGAGCCTGGCGCAGCTCGTCATCAACGGGGCGACGATCATCGGCGGTGTCGTCCTGATGTTCGCCATCGACATCTGGCTCATGCTGATCACGGTGGCCTGTCTGGGAGTTGCCAGCCTGGTGTCCATCGGCCTCGCCCGCAAACTCCGGCAGGTAGCCGTGCAGAACCGCGAGGACACCGGTGCGTTCGGCACCGATGTGCAGCGGGTGCTCTCGGCGCTGCCCACGGTCAAGGCCTCCCGTGCGGAGGACCGGGAGTTGCTGCGGATCGGCCAACAGGCCCACTTTGCACGTACGTCGGGAATCCGGGTCAACGCGTTCAACGCGCTGCTGATGCCGTCCATGAACGTCGGTACCCAGGCGGCGCTGGCCGTCGTGGTCGGCGTCGGGATGACCCGCGTGGCCGGCGGAGCGATGTCGATCGCCGACCTGACCGCCTTTGTGATGTACCTCTTCCACCTTGTGTCGCCGCTGGTGCTGTTCTTCATGGCGATCGGCCAGTTCGTACAGGGGCGCGCCGCGATACAGCGGGTGGACGTGCTGGCCGTACTGCCCCAGGAGGGGCAGGAGGAACGGGCCCAGCAGCCCGCCCTCGTCGGGTCGCTGATCCAGGACCGGGGCGCGATCGAGTTCCACAACGTCCGGTTCGGGTACGCCGGGCAGGGTGCGGAGGCGAACGCGCTGGCGGGCGTGTCCTTCCACGTACCGACGCGCGGGCTGACCGCGATCGTCGGCCCGTCCGGAGCGGGCAAGACGACCCTGTTCCAGCTCATCGAGCGCTTCTACCGGCTGGACGGCGGCAGGATCCTCCTCGGCGGCCAGAACATCGAAGCACTGCCCCTGGACACCGTGCGCGGACTGGTGGGATACGTGCAGCAGGACAGCGCGACGATGCGCGGCACCATCCGGGACAACCTCACCTACGCCAACCCGGAGGCCGCGGAGGACGACATCCGCGAGGCCGTGGAGATGGCCGGTCTCTCTGATGTCGTCCAAGGTCTGCCGAACGGACTCGACACCGATCTGGGCGATCAGGGCAGCGGGCTCTCCGGCGGTCAGCGGCAGCGGCTGTGCATCGCCCGCACGCTGCTGCAGAAGCCCGCGATCATGCTCTTGGACGAGGCCACCTCCCATCTGGACTCCGACTCGGAGCGGGACTTCCGGCATGTGCTCCAGCGGATCTCCCGGCACTGTGCGGTCATCGCCATCGCGCACCGCATCTCCACGGTGATCGACGCGGACCAGATCATCGTGCTGGAGAACGGCAGGGTCCGTGCCACCGGAGTCCACGACGACCTGATGGAGCGGGACGACCTCTACCGCCGACTCGCCGGCTCCCAGCTCCACGCCGAGTCGGGGCTCGTGGGCGAGCCGGTCATTCCGCGACTGGAGCAGCAGCACCCGGCCTACGAGGCGTTCGAGCACCCGCCGCAGCAACTCGGGCCGGATGCGGACGCGTTCCAGCCGCAGAGCGCCGAGGGCACCTCGGACGTCCAGGCCGGCCAGCAGTTCCCGGAACCGGTGGGCGGCACCGTATGACCTGCGCCGACGTGGCGGTTGTGGGGACCGGGCCCAACGGGTTGGCGGCGGGGGTGACTCTCGCCCGGGCGGGTCTGAAGGTGGAGCTGTACGAGGCGGCCGACACCATCGGCGGCGGACTGCGCACCCAGCCGCTCTTCGAGCAGGACGTGGACCACGACATCTGCGCCGCCGTCCACCCCATGGCCGCCGCCTCCCGCTTCTTCCGCGAGTTCGACCTCGCCACCCGCGGCGTGGAACTCCTGCACCCGGAGATCTCCTACGCACACCCGCTGGAAGGCGGCCGGGCCGGACTCGCCCACCGCGACCTGACCGCCGCCTGTACGGGACTCGGCCCGGACGGCGAACGCTGGCGGACACTGATGCAGCCGCTGCTGGACCACAGCCAGGGCGTGGTGGACCTGATCCTCTCCGGCCAGCGCACCCTGCCCCACGACCCGGCCGCCGCACTGGCACTGGCCACCCGGATACCGGTGCACGCCAGCCGTCTCGGCGCCGGCCGCTTCGCCACCGAAGAAGCAGCCGCCCTGCTCACCGGCGTCGCCGCACACGCCATGGGCAGACTCCCAAGCCTCGCCTCCGCAGCCGTCGCGATGCTGCTGGGCCACCTAGCCCACGGCACCGGCTGGCCACTGCCACGCGGCGGCAGCGCCCGCATCGCCCGGGCCATGGCCGCCGACATCACCGCACACGGCGGCACCTTCCACACCGCCTGCCCCATCACCAGCCTGGACCAACTCACCGGCGCCCACACGATCCTGCTGGACACCAGCGTCAAAGGACTACTGGCCCTCGCCGAGGACCGACTGCCGGCGCGCTACATCCGCCGCCTCGAGCGATACCGCTACGGCCCGGCCGCCGCCAAGGTCGACTTCCTGGTCACCGAACCCATCCCCTGGGCCAGCCCCGCCGTCGGCAGAGCCGGAACCGTGCACCTGGGCGGCACCCACACCCGGATGACCCACCAGGAGACCCTGACCGCCCGCGGCATACCCACCGAGGAACCCTTCGTGCTGCTGGTCGACCCGGCCGTCACCGACCCCGGCCGCGCACGCCCCGGCAAACGCCCGGTGTGGGCCTACGCCCACGTCCCCAACGGCGACACCAGAGATCCCGCAGAACTCGTGCGCTCCCGCATCGAGCACTACGCCCCCGGCTTCACCGACACCATCCTCGCCCACCGCTCCATCACCGGCGCCGGCTACGAGACCTACAACCCCAACTACGTCGGCGGCGACATCGGCTGCGGCGCCATGACCCTGACCCAGTCCCTCGCCCGCCCCACCGCCGGCATCGACCCTTACCGCACCCCACTGCCGGGCCTCTTCCTGTGCTCCGCCGCAACCCCGCCAGGACCCAGCGTCCACGGCATGTCCGGCTACCTGGCCGCACAATCCGCACTGCGCACACGCTTCGGCATGACCACCACCCCCTCACTCGCACCCGAGCCGACTGTGGCGGAGGGCATGGGCTGACCCGGGTTCAGATCCAGCCCCGCTCGCGGGCCAGCAGTGCCGCCTGTGCCCTGCTGTCAGCCCCCAAGTGCTTCATGACAACTGCGAGTTTGCGCCGGAACGTACGCACCGATACGCCGATGCTCCGTGCTGCGGCTTCGTCCTTCTCGCCCGAACACATGGCCTGGAGCACCTCCCGCCTGGTCGCGGAGCTCAGCGCCTCGTCGGCTGCCTCGTCGCTCGCCGGGAGTTCCTCGGCCTGTTCCCAGATCCGCCAGAAGAGGGCGACGATGCTGGAGACCAACCCGCTCTCGTGGGCTATCAACGCACCGCGTGACGTTTCCGCGGGATCCACGGGCACAACGGCGACGCTCCGGTCGTAGGCCAGGATGCGTTCCGTGGTCTCCTCGACCACCCGGATCTGTGCTCCTTGGCCCGCCAGTTCGCGCAGATAGGCGGCTGTGGGGGGATGATCGAGCGCGGCGCGCAGCACGATGCTGTGCAGCCGGATTCCCCTGCGCAGACAGCGCAGGTCCAGGCGGCGGGCGAACTCGATGCTTTCCGGCTGCAATTCCTCGTAAGGCTCGATGGAGAGCACTTCCTCCCGCGCGAAGAAGGAGAGGTCGTCTATCCGGTTGCGCATCTCCGCGAGATCCGTGAGCTGCTCGACGTCACACGAGGCGGCAGCCCGTGAACTCTGCTCGGTACGCAGCGAATCGGCGATCTGCCGACACCCTGTGACCTGCTGGAGTTCGCTGTGCAGCGCTCCCAGTCGCTGGTCCGCGAGCCGCGCGACGGCGGTGTCCGGATCGGTAGGGATCATGCGGCGCCCGCCGATGATGCGCAGCATGCCCAGGTCCAGCAACCTGTCAACGCAGTCCGGTACCGACTCCCTGTCGAGGTTCAGCTCCGCGTGGACCTCCTCAACGGCGATGTTCGGGTTGCGGAGGAAGTACCGGTAGACCTTCTCTTCGGCCGCGCTCACACCGAGCACTGCCATCGCATTGGTATCCAACCCGCGCCCACGTTGTTCTTGGGCCGGCTGGGCGGAACGACCTGCTCCGATGCGCGATGGACGACGCGGCGGTGTGGGAGCAGGGACACTGAGAAGCACATCACGCATGGGAGGACTCAGAGCTCCTCATTCAGGGGCAAGTTCACGTGGCCGGGCCACACCTCTCACCGGTGTCGGCTGTGCGTGAACTCTTATGGCAGGTGGTGAGTGACCCCGGCGGTCCTGGTGGAAGGCGCACTGCTCGCACTGCTCGCACTGCTCGCACTGCTCGTGCGCCCGCGCGCCCGTGCGTCGGGTACTGCCCGACGCGACCGGCCCGGTCGATATCGGAAATTCACAGAATCCGTGGCAGCGTTTCAGGCGGGCTGTCTTCGGTAGCTGGAGGTCTGCCCCCAGGCCGTTGACGCCGACCGCGTTCGACCCGCTTGCCGCGCTTGTGTGTCCACTACGCCGTGGATCTGAATGGTGTGGCTCATCGCAGTCATCTCTGGGTTCTACAGTCATTTTCTTCGGCCCGAAGTGTGTGGCCTCCGCGCCGAAGTGATCTGCCTGCCCCAGTCACCTGTCTTTCGATCCTCACCGGCGGCTGACCGAGTGTGCATCGGCAGATCGTGCAGCGATGCGGGGGAGACAATCCGCACCCGCACGAGCCGACCAGCCGCTGCCGGACGCCGGGGGCGACAGGGGGCGGCCGGCGGTGACCGGAGGACGTCCGGCGGCGTACCGATCTGGTTCAAACACCACTCGATGTCTCACACACATCCCTTCCCGCTTCTTGTCATACAAGCACCATGAACTCCGCGCACTTCGCGGCCACATGCATGATGCGACGGTGAGCCATGAGCAGGATGCTTCTGCTTCCCTCCACGCTCTTGTGAGCAACCTGGTGCGCCTGGAAGTGATGGCGCGGACGTCTCCGAATGGCGTGAGCGGGAAGGATCAGGCCTCGGTACTGGCCGAACTGCAGAGGACCAGTGGCTGGGCCCTGCGAGCCGCTGTGGCACGTGCCCGGCAGCGGGGAGCGAGCTGGCGTCAGCTCGCCGTCACACTCAACATGCCGGCGATGACGCTGCACCGGCAGTTCCACTCCGGACGCGGCGTCTTCGCGATCGGAGAGCACCGCGGCGGCCCGGCGCCCACGGAGACGAACACGGAGACCGGGGAACGACTGGCGGACGCAGCCGGACAGCCCACGTTCGACGGCGCCCCGGCCACCTTCCCAGGAGCGCCGTCACGCCAGCAGGACGGCGATCCCCCGGCCGTACTGGACCAGCTCGTCGGGCGGGAACGCGAACTCGCGGACCTGCGTCCGCTACTGGCCAAGAGCCGCCTGATCACCCTGACCGGTCCGGGTGGCGTGGGCAAGACGCGGCTGGCGCTGGAATGCCTCGCGAAGATCCGCGCTTCTTACGGTGGTGGTGTGCGGTGGGTGAACCTCGCGCCCCTGTCGGATGGTTCGCTGATCGCGCCCACGGTCGCATCGGCCATCCTTGGCGGATCCGTTCCGACCGGTTCCGTCGAGGATGCCGTCGCGGACGGCTGCGGCTCCAGGTCCGTCCTCATCGTGCTGGACAACTGCGAGCATGTGATCGAGAGCTGCGCGGAACTCGTCGAACCATTACTGGAGCGATGTCCCCGGCTCAGCGTGCTGGCGACCAGCCGTGAGGCTCTGCAGATAGCCGGTGAGACCGTCTTCCCGGTCACACCCCTGCCCGTACCCGGATCCGGCGGGGGCACCGCGGCACGCTCCGGCGCCGCCGTCCAACTGTTCGTGCACCGGGCGCGCTCGGTGCAACCATCCTTCACCCTCACGGACGCGATGGCCGAAACCGTCGCGGAGGTGTGCATGCGTCTCGACGGCCTCCCACTCGCCATCGAACTGGCCGCGCGGCAGACCGCCTTCCTCTCTCCCACCCGTCTGCTGGAGGACGCCGA
This sequence comes from Streptomyces sp. CNZ301, assembly GCF_004217425.1. Lineage (NCBI taxonomy): Bacteria > Bacillati > Actinomycetota > Actinomycetes > Kitasatosporales > Streptomycetaceae > Streptomyces > Streptomyces sp. CNZ301. The sequence continues at coordinate 4,011,025 of NZ_SHLG01000001.1, read as the reverse complement.
CCGGCGGCTCGACCTGCTGGTGGGCGGTCTGCGCACCGCGCCGCACCGCCACCAGAGCCTGCGATCGGCCATCAGCTGGAGCTACGACCTGCTCGACGCGGAGCAGCAGCAGGTGTTCCGCCGGCTGTCAGTGCTCCCGGGCGGCTTCGAGGAGCCGTTGGCGACGGCGCTGTGCGCCGGTCTCGGACTGTCCGGACACCGTGTGTGGTCACTGCTGACCGCCCTGGCCGACAAGTCCCTGCTGGTGAGTGACCAGGCAGCCACGGGTCGATTCCGCATGCTGGAGTCACTGCGGGTCTTCGGCGGTGAACGCCTCGACGCGGCAGCCGAGTCCGAAGAAGTGCACGAGCGGCTGCTGAGCTGGATGACGGACTTCTCGGAGAGGCTGTTGCTGTGGACCGGCAATCCCGCCGTCGACCTCGCCGGACAACTCGACCGGGAACGCCACAACCTGCACTACGCCGTCACCACCGCTGAACGTCTCGGCGATCCGCGAACACCTCTCCTCGGCGCCGCGCTCACGTCCTGCTGGAACCGGCGCGGCGTTCCCCGCCAGGCCGAGAGGCTCGCGGAGAGGCTGCTCGCAGTCCACCCGTCCCCCTCGGTAGGACGCGCCTGCCTGTCCACCGTGCTGTCGGACGCACTCTGCCGACGAGGGCACCTCGCGGACGCCGTCGCCCCCGCGGAGGAAGCTCTCAGCATCGCCCGGACCCGAGAGCATCCCACCCTCGTCGTCCGCGCGCTCGGTGCGCTCAGCAGAGTACGCAGCTGCCTGGGCGAGCACGATGTGGCGCTCGACATATATCAGCGGCAGGAGGAGCTGCTGCGCACGCTGGAGCAGCCCACACTCCTCGCGATGGTCCTGAACCGCCACGCCTGGAAGCTGCTGATGATCGGCCGGGCCGACGAGGCGACCGGGCACATCGAAGAGGCGCTGTCGCTCCTTGACGGCGACAACGCACCCGAGGCACTCGGCGCCACCCTGCACACCGCGGCCGGCGTCTCCATCACCCGGCAGCGGTTCGAAGAGGCCGCCCAGTACTTCACGATGGCGCTCACCATGCGGTCCGTTGACGCCGAGGGCAAGCTGTACAACGTCGAAGGCCTGGCGCTCGTCGCCATGATCGACGGCCAGCCCGAACGCGGACTGCGCCTGCTCTCCGCCGCGAAAACGATCCGGGAAAAATCACATCTGGTCGCTGACGCATGGTGGAAGGACATGGTGCAGACGGCCACGGAGCGAGCCCGCCAGGACCTGCCCCCGGCCCGTGCCGACGCCGCGCTGGCGGACGGGGCGGAGCTCAGCCATGACGAGGCCATCCGCTACGCCCTGCACAACGCCTGGCCGCCCGGCCGCTGCGACCACCCCGATTCGGTTCTCACCCCCCGTCAGTGGCAGGTGGCCGAACTCGTCGCACAGGGCCTGACGAACCAGCAGATCGCCGCACGCCTGCACATCTCCCCACGTACCGCCGCGAGCCATCTGGAAGCCTTGAAGATCAGACTGAACCTGCAGACCCGAGCAAACGTGGCCACCTGGGTCGCCGGCACCGAGCACACTCGCAAGGAATAGCCACCGCACAGTCGGAGATCTTCCCGGCACGGAACGGAATGGCCGCCCATCCGGCGCCGAACAACTCCCTCACGAAGGCGGATGTTTCCTGCCGGGCCAGCGGCGGTGCGCTCCTCACGCCCGTACTCGGCTCTCGTACGGCCACTCTTGCGACTCACTTCCGCCCTGTCGCTTGCCGGGCCCTCCCCTGGGCCGCTCACTACCGAACCCCACCAGGCAACGTCACACGCCGGCAACCGCGAGCCTTGGCCTGACCGACGGCGACGGCGCCACGACGGATACGCCGCTGCTGAACAGACCGGTCCTCAACCGTACGATGCGGCGCATACGGTGAGGCCATGAGCACCTGGACCCCAGCCGCCCTGGAGGCGTTGATCGAAGAGGCCACCGTCGACGTCTACGGCGAGGATGAGCAGCTCACCGGCTTCTTCACGATGATCGAGGAGAGCCTTGCCGTGCCGTTCACCACGACTGTTCTCGGCGTCGACGTGAGCGTGGTCGGTGTCGATCTGACCGAGGACGGACGCGTGGTCGCGCGCTGCGCCCGGGGGCCGGTCCGACAGGACATCGGAATCCTGGACCTGCCGCTGCCGGAACCCGCCCCCGAGGGTTGGCAATGGATCGAGGCATACCGCTACTGGGCCCGCTGAACCGGCGTCACACACCACTGCCCAGCTGAGTCTGCTCGAGCGGACAGTCGCCCCGACTGCCGCCGACCGGACCGACCGCGGGGAACAGGGAGCACTGAGCATGCATACCGTAGTATGCTTGCGCCTATGCCTGACACCACACGCATCACGGTGACACTCCCCACCGAGCAGGTGGCGGAGCTGAAGAAGATCACGGACAACATCTCCGGCTACGTGGCCGAAGCGGTCGCCAGGCAGATCCGGCACCAGCTCCTGGGGGCCGACCTGCGCAGCCACACGGACGAGCACGGGGCCTTCAGTGAGGAAGAGCTGGCCGAGGCGCGGGCGCGGATCCTCGGTACGACGTCGGCCGCCGGCGGCGCGAGCGCCGCGTGAGCGGGCACATCGAGACCGTCGTCCTGGACAGCGAGGGACTGTCCGCCTGGGTGGCGCAGGACCGGAAGGTTCTGGCGATGTTCCAGGTGTTCCACGACATGGGAGCGGACCTCGTCGTCAGCGCCAACCCCATCGTGGAGGTGAGCCACGCCAGGGTGGACCTGCCCCGACTGCAATGGACGCTCTCCCGGGTCAAGGTGGAGCCGATCACGGAGGCAGCGGCGAAGGCGGCGGCCCAACTGCTCAAGGGCGCCGGTCTGCACGGACACAAGTACGCGATCGACGCCACCGTCGCGGAAGCGGCCTTGCGTCAGCCTGGCCCAGTCGCCGTCCTCACGTCGGATGTCGATGACATGACCCGGCTGTGCGGCAGCAAGGTCCGGACGATCGGGCTATGACCGCGACATCCTCCTCGGACATGGATGATCCGCGTGGATCCGCCGAGACCGGAGTCGCTGCAGGCCAACCCGTGACGACTTGGGCATCAACGGCTGTGGGGGCACACTGCTTTCGGTGTCAAAGCTCCTCATGGTGAACCGCCTGCCGGCAGATCAGGGCGGCGACTGCCTCTTCGTCTACGCCGTTGAGGACGGTCAACTCATTGCAGGTCCGGCGGCCGGTAAGGCCCCCGCAGTCTGATGCGCGCGCGGTACCCGCCTGTGCCGGACGCCATGCTCAAGGACGTGGCGCGGAAGCTCGCGGAAGCGATCTGGGGGCCGCAGGACAACGGTCTTGTGGACAAAAACCAGGACAACGAGCGCTGAGAGAACGACGAAGGCCCCGACCGGCGTGCGGTCGGGGCCTTCGTGACAGCCCGGTGAGGCTGGGCGGAGGATACGAGATTCGAACTCGTGAGGGGTTGCCCCCAACACGCTTTCCAAGTCTGTTGGTGCTTGTCAGCCCTGCGTACGCGTGAGTTCACCCGTGTCTGAGGTCGTGCTTGAGCTCTACCTGACGGGCTCTCCGAACACCCGTGAACCGCTCTGGACGGTGGTGAATGAGACGGAAACTGAGACGGAGATGCCCGCAGGGAGTCGCCTGCGGTTCCTGTCGGCATCATTGGTCGGCTTCGCCGGGGTGGCTGCACCCCAGGTGGTGTTGCAGCCGTCTGAACCTGAAATGCCACGTGTGCTCCGTGCCGCCGCGAGCCGGAGTGGGTGGTGATGATGGGTTGTCAAGTCGCGTGTGAGGCCGGAAGTTCGTGAAAAATGGGACTTCTCTGCGCGTAGACCTGACCCTGCGTCAGTGCGAATAGGTCCTACTCTGGGCAACCGCTAACATGTTCTCCAACTCCTCCCCGCAAGGGGTCGGTCGGTGCCGTACGGGTCGACCGAGCCCGGGAAAGGAGGGCGGCTGTGTCGGACTCCGACGCGTCCCGCAAGGACGCAAAGGAAGCCGGCAAGAAGGCGCGGCGCTGGATCGCCGGAGTGGTGTTGACTGCAGTCATCAGGTGGCTGCTCAGCAAGCTTCCAGTCGACTAGCGGCACGAAAACGGCCCCGACTGAGCCAACAGTCGAGGCCACCTTCGGCCGGTAAGCGGGGGTGTCGTGTGCTCCGATCTTCGTTTGGCCACGGAGGGGGCGCACGGCATCCCTTTTTTGGCTGTACTCACGCTGACATCAACAGCCGCTCAGCTGCAGCGACTTGGCTTCTGTACTGACGTGATGCCCTCAGCATGCTCAGTATCAGCGGAACTGCAACCAAGTTCTGATACTGAATGATACCTCCGTTGGTCCAGTAGGTAAGGTCTTGCCGCAGGCGAGTTCCTGCACGGCCGAGTAACATCACCCGTTCGCCCAGGCCGAGTTGCAGGCAAACAGTACCTTCGAGTCTCTTGAGGACGAGCTAATGGGTCGAGGAGTCACCGGTTTTGACGGTGCTGCGCTGAGGGACGCCCGTAGGCAGGCTTCATGTCCCTACCACCAGCATGCCCTCACCGCCGACTGTCTCGCCCGCATCGTCGGCACCTCGAAGGCCCTCATCCTTAGCTATGAACATGGCCGCAGCAGCCCTTCGCCCCAGCGTCTGCAAGAGCTGGCGTTTGCAGTCGAGCGGCATCCCTCTGTGCTGCAACGTTCCTTGCCCCAATTGTCCGACCTGCGCGTAGCAGCAGGTTTCACCGCAGCAGAGATGGCGAACCGGCTGGATCTGGCCGTGAACACCTACAGGCGCATCGAGACGGAAGGCTTGATGCCCAGGCGCCGACCAGGCGTGATCTGGGAACTGATCAGGTCACTTGGGGTGGACTACACAAGGGTGAGAGCTGCGCTGTCGCAGATCCCGGCAGTACAGGAACGCCGGATGCAGGCCGCGTCGATGCTGGTTCCGCTCCTCGCTCAGACCCGGCGACCGGGAGAGTTCCTACGCCTGCAGGACACTTCGGCTGAGGCGCGTCACCTTGCTTCCCTGTACGAGGCGCGACCAGCCGCAGTCAGCAAGCTGGTGAACCTACAGATCGGGGAAGTGCGGAAGTTGCTGTCCCGACGTGCCCAGGTTCAGGCGCGACTCGACTACGCCCATTCCGTTCCACGTCGGTTCCTGCGGACCTACAAGGACGACATCGCCCTCCTCGATGAGGAGATCCGAACAACCGAGGACGACATCCCGGATGTCCTTGAGCAGTACCTGGTACATCCGCTGTCGCAGCGGTGCTGGGTCCTGCTGACCAAGCTCTACACAGCCGGCCCGGGGGGCCTGGACCTGTCTCCAAGCAACGAGACGCTCATGGCCCTGGAAAGAGTCTTCGACCAGTACCTCATAGACCGCAACCCGAGTTCCGCCCGTCCCGAGTTCGCTGTGCAGCTCTCGACGCAAGGGACGCTCTTTTGTATCGACACGCTGAAGTACTACCGAGCGCTCTACCACCAGGACCGAGTCATCCGGCCCCACTCGCACTACTACGGGTGGCCCAGCATCGACGCTGAGCGTCGCCCTCAATTGCGCGCGGCACACGTCATGGGTCACGACCCATACCCGCACTGGCGCCAAGGAGACCGCATCATCCCCGCCTCACGCTCCAACCCGCCTGGCAGCATCCCTGTCCTTGAGTAGAGCCAGTCGCCACCCGACTGAGATTCACTCGCCGTCTTCAGGGGGCCCGCGCTCTGAGCTTGGGAATCACCGAGCAGATTGGGGCAGTTGGTCCTCTGGCCTGCACGGACGGTCTGCCCACCGGTTGAGCACCGACCCCGCCGGTGACCCGCGGTGACCGTGGTTTACCGCCCCATCTGGTGCGCATCTGGTGCGGTACTCGTGCGCTGAATAGACACGCTGCGCCACACCGTCCCCCGTGAAACCACCCTGGCTGCCCGGCTTGGCTACTAGGTGCATGGCGTCCCCGGTTCGTAGGGGATGGCGCGGTTGAGACTGCAGCGGCCTCGTCCCGAATGCAGTTCATGAGGAGCGCCGGCCGTCGTGAACGGTGCGCTCACCCTTCGCGTAGACCTCGTCAGGTCTTAGTGGGGGGTGGTCACTTAGCCGGCATGAGCGGCTCAGCCCACGTCCAAGCGTTGCTCGGTGACGGTGCCGTCCTCGCGGTTCCCCACAACGCGCACTTGGTTGCGTGAGGGGCCTCGAGAACCAATCGGGTGACGCTGACTGCATCGGGGGGCTTCCGAGCCGCCCAGCAGCGACGATTTGAGTGGAGTCCCATGAACACCAGTCGCTGGAACGCCAGATATGTCAGTGGCCCCTGGTAGAAGCAGGGGTATAGATCTAACGTTCGACGCGGCTTCTGGTAGGCGGGGCTCTCCCCATAACGCGCGGGACCTGACGCAACGAGGCGGTGAGGTCGATGCTGGACCTGGCACGTCCGCTGTCCCAAGTGTGGGTCCACCACGGTGACTTGCTCGCTATCCTTGTGCTCCAGCATGCGGGAGGGGCGCGAGTGGGTGATGCTGCCAGCTGGCAGAAGGAACGGGCGAGTTATGCCCATCTCACCTGGTTGGCGACCCAGGCCGGGTACACGATCGGCGATTGGGCGGTCGACATCGACGGTGTCGATGCCACGCTTCGTTCGGGTGGCTTGATGGTCGACCTTCAGCTCAAGTGCACCAGCAGCCCCAGGCACGTCCAGGACGACCTTGTCTTCGATCTCGATGTAGCGACCTATGAGAAGCTACGCGACCCGCTGCGATCAGCGCCGGGCTACATGGCCCTCATGGTCGTTGACTCTGATATAGACCAGTGGGTGGTACACGAGCCTGAGCGCTCGAGTGTGGCGTGTCAGGCGTACTGGGCGAGACTGCAGGACGAGCCCCCGCCGAGGGGAAACGCGACAACGGCGATTCGGTTGCCTCGACAGCAAGTGCTCGACAGAGGCGCGCTTGAAGACATGTTCAAGTATTCGCGTGAGATGGCGCTCTATGGTCTGGAGAGGGGGCGGCGCGCATGACTGTGATCGATTCGCGAATCGGCCCCGATAAGCTCCGAAGTTACCTGCACTCACGGGGATGGATTGCTATTTCTAGTGGCCCACTGGCTCAGCTTTGGAAGAACGGCGCAACGGGTGAAGATGAAATACTGATCCCAATGCGTGAGGATGCAAGTGACTTCGCAAAGCGTCTTAGGATCCTTCTTTCTGATCTTGTCCGCGTGGAACACAGAGATCAAAAAGCAATTGAAAGTGACATCGCTTCTATCTACCTAGATGTCACCAACTTGCGCGCAGTGCATCCTTCCTTGATCGATGACTCGATTCCACTCCAGGCCGGTTACGAGCTATTCACGTCTACTCAAAGGATCCTAGTTGCATCCGCTGCTGCCACGATCCGTCGACAAGGGTATTTTCGCAACATGCCTCTCCGCGCCCGAGAACACGCAAAGAGTGTTCGTTTGGGGCAGACTAAGAGAGGCTCCTACATCATTCCCATTCTTAGTCAGGCCCGAGCGCCTGAACTCGTTTATGAAGCGCAGCAGGAACACATCGACATTGAGGTCGAAGAGACTCTATTCGACAGGCGGGTAGCTGCGACAATGTCGCATGCTCTCGACACGCTACAACACCTGGTCTCATCGGATCGCGCACCTACGCCCAGCGATATGGGGGACGCCGTAGGAGAAGGGGTCTCTAGAGAGCTATGCAGAGCAGTCGGCAGCGTCATAAAGTCGGAGTCTGTAGCCGAGTTTGATATTTCCTTCAACTGGTCGAACGTCACTTCACCGCCTGCAGGTTCTGTGCCCAAAGTGCGTTTCGAGAAAGAGGCAGAACCGCTTGTAGCAATGGTATCTGACTATTTGGCGAGTACGCCGAGGATCAGAGAGCATGTAATCTATGGAGTAATCACGGAACTTAAGCGACGCCCTGATGAGAATACGGGGCGCGTAGGTTTGGAGGCCCTCGTAGATGGGCGTCGCAAAGTTGTCTGGATGGATCTCGGAATCGAGAGCTATCATTTGGCCGTTCGTTGCCACGATAGCGGTATTCCGGTCGTTGTTCGTGGGGTTCTAAATAACGCACCTGGTCGCACAGCCACTATGCAGCCGAGTGAATTTGGCCCCGATGTCTCTCTAGTCTCGCCAGAAGAGCCTTAGAGTCTGAGCGTTTGGTCAGGTATATCGATCGGCGCATGTTGGAAGGGCAGACACAGTCCTGACTGGGCGGCAGGGACAAGGCTACGGTCCGACTTTGTAGCGCCGATATGCGTGGTTGCAAGGTGATGTCGTGCGGTCACTGGCCTGGGCGAAGCGTTCCTGAGAGTCCGTGGGCGCCCGGTTCCGTACGCAGATGTTGTGACGCAGTCAGACCTTCATCGCGCTAATTCCCGGACGCCGATTACTCCAGACAGCCAGCCGGCCGAGATGACCTCAGCGACTGTTGTGCCCGTTGGTCGCAACGGGCAGGCCGACGGAGCGAGATTTATGCATCGGAGGTTGCTGTACTTCAGTGCTGTGCCGCAGCTCCCTAGCGAACCTGGGAGCTGAGGATCACCTCACACGCCAGCAAACGCACCAGGTCGATATCCGGCCATAGCGCTTCGGCCTCTGCGCTTTGGGGGAGTAGTACAGGGATTTCCTGGTATTTAGGATCATCCTTGGCATGAACAATCCTGTTTCTGATTCTATAAATGCGCTCTGCTACCTGATGCGCCAATGGAATCTGTCGATTCTCCACATTTATATTCTCCTTGATTCCTTGAATCGGGCCACTCTTGGTAAAGTACTTTCCCCAATTCCCCTCTGTGAAGAATTGGACCAATTGATCCTCGCGAACGAATTCGTCCAAGAGCATTTTCAGTACAGTTGACTCTGAAGCCGCTGCTGCATTTTCACCAATCGTCAAGAGGCGAATGAGCCATTTGTCTGAACGGCGGCTAAATTTAGGGTCCGCGAGTTCTAGCTCAAGCTTGCGGAGTGCACTCTTCCTGCCCGCGATTGGGAAATAGTTTTCGAGCACCTGGTAATAAGATAGAAATGCCAACGGTGGGTTACCCGTCGCGCTTCCCGCAAATCTGAATAGCACGGAGACCTCCGGTTCCACCTTGATCTCTGGGAACCGTACAATGCGTTCTGGCCGTCTGCGGTCGGCCGGCCTACGCCGCTCGGCCTGGCTGGGCCACGGAACGGGTCGCATGTTGAGATTGTTCCGTACATCCATCTCATACAGTAGAGAGTTGATGATCGGCTCAGTAGTGGATTCCAAGCTTCTTAGCGACATTGCTTGATTATGGAAAACGCGAACTGAGATCGGATTTCTCGGCACTGCCCGGAAGCCTACGTTCGCCAGAACATGGCATGCCGGCGATGGGCCAGATACCTCCAGGCAAACGTCGTCACCACGCAAATGCAATCTTGACGCCTCGGGTGCATCTTTCCCTGAGTAGAAGGAAAGTGAGGGATAGTCTTGAGTATCGTGGATGACGCACGGAGAATCAATGTCATCCTGCATAAGTCTGCTCAGGCGATTGTATAAAAAGCGGGGCATGAGCGAACCATGTGTCGGACTAACAAGTACCTCAAAATACCCATCCTCGGGGATTGCTATTGCGGCCCACTTGGTCGACAAGACGATGTCTTTGTCAAATTGAGCGAGAAGGTCTATAGTATTCTTCCTGGGTAGATGCACTACCATTTTCGAGGAACTGCTATTCCACTTTGGATTTGCAGTAAATTCCAGGGTGGAATTCCCTGTGGCCTGAAGGCCAATATCGTACTCAGCTAGCTTTCTGATCAGTCGCCGTTCTTCAGCGCTTTGGGTGGGAGTGGGCGACTCACCTTCGCGTTCCTCGTCTTCGACGGCGGCGTCGGCTTCTACCCAGTCATCTTCGTGTTCTTGTGCGCCCATGCTTTCCCCTCCGGTTGTGATACAGGGTATCTGCGAGTCGCGGTCGGTGGAACGGCTTTGGGGTGGAGCTGGTTTGGAGTGAGAGATCATGGCCCTTACGCTTCCGCGAATCGGGCTGGCTCCTCGCCTGCCCGCAGTAGCCCGATCTGGGCCATGATCGTAGAGGCTCGCTCCAAACTGGCTCCGTAAAGCCGTGGAGGCGGCCGTCCCAGCCACGATGGTGCCCTCTTCTTGTGGCTCGTCACCGCGCGCGGGCCGGCGGCCGGGCCGGAGCGGGGCGGAGACATGAGCGTCGGCCCGGCGGCAAGCCGGGCCGCGCGGCGAGCGGAGCGAGCCCTTGAAGGCGTAAGGAAGGTTGTTACTCAGTCGCCGCGCGGATGCGTGTCCTGTCCCGGTAGATGCTTGACGCTTCGGTCCCAGCTGATGGTTGACAGTGGCCGTGATCGGTCTTTCTGTGCGCGTCGTTGCGGCGCGTGTGGGGAGGCTGGGATTGGCGCTGGTGGAGTTGTCGGTCGTCGAGCAGAGATACCGGGCTGTCCTGGCCGTGCTGGCGGGCGCGACGGTGACGGAGGTTGCCGCTGGGCTGGGGGTGTCGCGGCAGACGGTCAGCGGCTGGAAGTCGCGTTATGCGGCCGCGGGGTTGGCGGGTTTGGTGGACCGCTCGCGCAAGCCGGTTTCGTGTCCGCATCAGGCTTCCGCGGAGGTGGAGGCGGCGGTGTGTGAGCTGCGGCGCAAGCATCCTCGGTGGGGCCCGGTGCGGATCGCTCATGTGCTGGAGCGGGCCGAAGCGGTGAGCCCGGCGCCGTCGCGGATGACGGTGTATCGGATCTTGCTGCGGCATGGGCTGGTGGAGCCGGGGGCTCGGCGACGGAAGCGGTCGGATTACAAGCGCTGGCAGCGGGATCGTCCGATGCAGTTGTGGCAGATGGACATCGTCGGCGGGGTGATGCTGGTCGACCCGCTCACGGGCGAGTTGTCCGAGGCGAAGGTCGTGACCGGTGTAGATGATCACTCCCGGTACTGCGTGATCGCGTGCGTGGTCGGGCGGGCGACAGGACGGGCGGTCTGCGCGGCCTTCGCTCGGGCATTGCAGAGGTTCGGAGTGCCCGAGGAGGTGCTGACGGACAACGGCAAGCAGTTCACCGACCGATTCGGGCAGGGCGGTGAGGTGCTCTTCGACCGGATCTGCCGGGAGAACGGGATTGCGCACCGGCTCACGCAGCCGGCGTCCCCGACCACAACGGGCAAGGTGGAGCGGTTCCATCAGACGCTGCGGCGTGAACTCCTCGATGACTGTGGCGTGTTCGAGAGCATCGAGTCAGCTCAGATGGCGCTGGATGCGTGGGTGGAGGAGTACAACACTCTCCGGCCGCATCAGGCGTTGGAGATGCAGTCTCCGGCAGACCGGTTCGCTTCGGTTCCCGAGCAGGAGCGGGGTGTCCTGGGAGTGCGGGTGCCGGGCGCGCTTGCACTGGCGCCGCAGCAGCAGTCTGCTCCTGTGATCCCGGATCCGGTGGAGGTGGTGGTGTCGGCGCCGGCCGATCCCCCGGAGACGGCGCCGTGGGAGCACGGTGGTCCCGTGGAGTTCGAGCGGGTGGTGCCTGCGAGCGGGAATCTGCAGGTGGCGGGCAAGCAGTTCTGGCTGGGGCCGGCCCGGTCGGGGCTGACGGTGACGTTCTGGGCCGACACCCAGGTGATCCATCTACTGATCGCCGGGGCGCGGATCAAGACGGTGCGTTCGCACTTGTCGGTGGCCGATCTGGGACAGCTGGCGGCCCGGGGCGGGCGTGCTGCGGGGCCGGCACCGCTTCCGGCTGAGGATGCGGTGGCTTTCGAGGTGGACCGGTTGGTCAACAACAGCGGAGTGGTGAGCCTGGGCGGGCATCAGGTGCTGGCGGCGGAGATTCTGGGTGGTCGGCAGCTGAGCGTGCGGATCGAGGGGGAGACGTTGTCGTTCTTCGATCCGTCCTCGCGGGAGCTGCTGCGGGTGCGGCCCAACCCGCTCAGTCCCGGGGAGGTCCAGCGGCTGCGGGGGCTTCGTCCGGCCGGTCCGCCGCCCCGGCCGCGAGTGGAGCCGGTGCGTGTACAGCGGCGGATCAGCAGCCAGGGCACGATCATGGTCTGCCGTCAGGTGGTCTCCCTGGGACGGACGTATGCAGGGCAGACCGTGACCGTCCATGTGTCGGAGTCCACGATCACTGTTGAGCTGGACGGCCAGGCCCGCGTGATCCGGCGCACCACCGACCTCCCCGTCCGCCACATCAAAGCGGACAAGCCCTACCAAGGCAGTGATGTTGTCTAGGCCCACCGTCAAGCATCACCCGGGATCAGAACGTCGCGCATCACCTGGGACTAGACACGCCGCGCGGATGCGCCAAAGTGGGGGCGCGTACTGCTCCGGGCGGCTGTTGAGCAGCAGTTTCCGTAGCTCGGGGCGTTGGTCGCCGCTGTAGGCGAGGGCTTCTGTGATTCGGCGGAACGTGGTGTGGGTGGCGCCGCGTTGGCGGGCTTGGGCTTCGAACTCGTCGAGCTGGTGAATCACTGTGGCGGGGTCGAGTTGCTGTTCCGGTTGGCTGCCGAGCCAAGCGGCCTTGTTGCGTTCGTAGTCGATCTCGGAGTATCCGCAGATCTCACGGCTGTGCTGTTCGGCCTCGTCGAGGGTGGCGGTGGACAGCACTGCTCGGGCGAGCCGGTTGCGGCTCAACGCGCCGTCCAGGTCGGCCTCGTGGACGGTGGGGCTCTCGTCGGTGAGGGGAACGGGGAGTCCTGCGTCTCGGATCTCGCACTGGCCGCGGATGCCTCGTGCTGTGGCAGCGAGTATCGCTGTGGCCTCTGAGGGGTGCCATTCGAGTACGGAGCTGATGGGTTCGACGTGATCTGCGGTGAGGGTGACGACGAGCTGGCCGAGGAGTGGGCGGAGGTCGTCGGCGGGGAGTTCGCCGTCGAGCCCGGGGCCGGCGATAAGGAGCCGTACAGGGGCGTTGAGTTGGCAGCATGCGGCCAGCGTGAGGGCGTCGGCGAGCGGGCTGCGAAGCGTGGGTTCGTCGCCCTGGGCGAGGATGTCGCCACCGACGTCGAGCAGATCGATCGACTCCGGATTCAGGTGCTCGATGAGTTCTTCGAGTTGGCGGGTGATGCCGCGGACACCCTGGTGCGGGTCGATCAGGGCGAAGGTGTGAGGCAGTTCGGCTGCCAGTCGGGGGAGTGTGGAACCTGCGGGCGCTACCGGTTCGGCTTCGGCCGGCACCGCGTACACATTGGGCGTAAGAGAGCCCAGGCCATTGAAGTTGGCCGGTCCTCTCGGGCCCGGCACGGGGTCGATCAGTAGCCGGTCCCAGGCGTAGGTGAGGATCACCGCTCGGCTCTCATGTCCGTGCACGGCGGCGTCGAGCATCGCGGCGGCGACTGCGTCGCCCCCTCCTCCTGCGGCAACGATCAAGCGGGTCACTGCGTCAGCGTACGGGTTCTGTTGTTAGCCACTCCTCCTATAGTGGCCAGATGTAATAGCCACTTTGGGGAGGGGACCCGGTGCCGCAGATCGAAGAGGCCCAGCCCAAGTACTTGCAGATCGCGCACCACATCCGCGATCAGATCTTGCGTGGAGATCTGCGCCCTGGAGACGAGGTGCCCTCCGAACGGCAGTTGTCGGTCGACTGGGGCGTATCCCGTCCGACGGCCGCCAGGTCCTTGGAAGCGCTGAAGCAGCAAGGGCTCGTTGAGAAGCGCCAAGGCTCCGGGACTTACGTGCGCGGGCTCGAAGTGAACCGGCGGGCTCGGGAGTTGTACGGCCGGGCCCGTCAGACGGGGAAGATCTACACGCCTGGTGAGTATGCCGTGATCACCTCGGCGGGATGGCTCGAAGCTCCTGCACACGTCGCCGATGCGCTGAACATCCGGGTCGGCAGCCGAGCAGTGCATCGCCGACGGGTAACCAACAACGAGTCCGGGCCGATCACGTTGTCCACGTCGTGGTTCGCGTCAGACGTCGGTGAGCGGGCCCCGAAGCTCCGGGACGCTGACCGTATCCGTGAGGGCACGCTCATGTACGTCGAGAACATGACGGGACGACAGGGCAGTTATGCCGAGGACCGGATGTGCGCTCGTCTGGGTACGGAAGACGAGTTGGCTGACCTCGACTTGGAGGCGGGCTCCGCCGTTCTGATCGTCCATCACGTGGTCTATGACCTCCAGGACCGACCTCTGGAGTTCGCCGAAGCCACGTATCCGCCCGGTCGTTGGGCCTTCGAGCAGGGCTACCCGATCCGGTAGAGAGACGAGTCGATCTCGCCTGGCCGCTTGCGCTTCGAAGTGGCTAATGCCACTATCCACTGAAGTGGCTAATGCCACTTCGGAGTTGAAGGGGGCACGGGCGTGAGCCGACGGCGGGACTCGTTAGAGAAGCCCAACACTGCGGTGCCATGCCGCAGGTGTCGCGGGCGTGGGTGGAAGCACGTGGGCTCCCGCTCGTCTCTGGCGCTCTCAACTGCTGCCGGCCGCGCTCGCGCTACGTCCAAGCGGCGCTGTCTGGACTGCGACGGCACCGGTAGGGAGTAGGGACGGGAATGAGCGATGCCAGCAATGGAATGCATGCCTGCCAGGACTCGGGCCAGGATCGGACGCCCGTCGGATCGATGACCTTGTATCCGGTGCCCGAGTCCGTTCCGCGGGCGCGACGCTGGTTCCGCAAGTTCACGGAGCCATGCGAGCTTGATTGCTCACTCGACGACTGCGTCTTAATGATCTCTGAGCTCGTGACGAACGCGGTCCTGTACGGGGAGGCGGAAGAGCCTTGGCGAGTGCGGGTCGAGTGGTGGCGGAGGGGAGACGCCCTTCAGGTCGACGTGCATAACCCTGGCCTCCCCTCGCGTGTGCGCATGCGTCATGCTGCCGCCGACGAAGCCCATGGGCGCGGGCTCGCGCTGGTCGATGAACTGTCGGATTCGTGGACGGTCGGCGTCGGTCGGTATGGGGGAGTGGTCGTGTCCTTCTTGGTTGACCATGCCTGGAAGTCGTGAAGGCCGGGTGGGTGTCTGCTTTCTGCCGTGCAAGCAAAGCTTTCTTGCACGGCAGAAAGCAAGCTAGTCTGGTTGACCAGTTGACTTGGCTTCTTTAACTCCGACAGGGCGGCGGCTATGGCGTACGAAGTGGCTGCACCGAAGTACGTGCGGCTGGCGCAGACGCTTCAGAGCCGCATCGAAGACGGTACGTACCCGTCCGGGACGCTCGTGCCCAGTGAGAATCAGCTCGTTCAGGCCTTCGGCATGTCACGGCCCACGGTGGTGCGCGCCCTGGAACTTCTCAAGCGGGATGGCTGGCTGGAGTCCCGGCAGGGTTACGGCACCATCGTCCGGGGTCGTCCGGAGGTAGTGCAGGAGAAGGATCAGCGGGGCCGGCAGACGCTGGAGCGTGCTGAGTCGCAGACGTCCGGGCGTCTTGTGGAGGTCACCCGGGTTCCCGTCCCGCCGCGAGTCGCGTCGGCCCTTGGGGTGCCGAAACGGACCAAGGTTCTCGCTCGTCGGATGCTCGTGGAGGAAGCCGGTGAGCCTGTTGAGTTGGCGTCCTCGTACTTTCCTGTTCCTCTCGTCGAGGGCACTGAGCTGACCAGTTCCGAGCCGTTGCAGGAAGGATTGCGGCAGCATCTCGAAGCTCGGAAGAAGGTTCACTTCGATCACGTCACAGAGCGCGTCTCAGCTCGCATCCCAAGCAAGGACGAGAGGGATCTGCTGCAACTGCCTGCAGGGGAGCCGGTCTTGAGTGTGCTGGTGATCGCCCGCGATGCGTCCGGTCGGGCCTTGCAGGTCAGTGACGTGCTGCTGCCGGCTGACCGGCAGGAGCTCGAAGACACCTACCGCTTGGGCTGACGCCGCCTCCGTTCTCCCGTAGGAGCCACTCCCCCAGCAGTCACTTGACAAGTCAACCTGGCAACCGTAGTTTCATACTTGCTAAGTCAACCTGTCAGGAACTGGCAGGCATCTACTCAAGGAGAAGTTCTGTGCGTGTGATCCGTGTCGAGACCTCGTCCGCGACGATCCTGATGACCGAAGCACCGGAGCCGAAGGTCAAGGACCGTCAGACCGGCGAGATCGCCAAGGACGCAGTCAGCGGCGAAGCGCTGATGAAGTTGGGCGTCGTCTACATCGACGAGGGGGAGTCGTCTCTCATCGCGGTGACGGTGCCGGAGAGCGGGGTGTCGGACGGCCTGGCCGTCGGTGGGCCTGTCTCGCTTCCGGGTCTGATCGCTCGGCCGTGGGAGAGCGTCTTCAACGGGCAGGCACGGCACGGCATCGCCTACCGTGCCGCTGCCGTTGTGCCGGGGAGTTTCGACGCCGGGCAGGAGGGCTGACCTCGTGCCCGAGCTCACGACTCTGCTGGAGCTGGGTGGGCCGCTCGCCGTCGCCGGGGGAGCGGCCTATGCCCGGAAGGCGCATCCCGCCGTCTACTGGTCGACCGTGGGCCTGCCGGTCTCGGTTGCGCGATTCCTGACGACCTACGGCTCCACGATGGACGCCTGCGGGCTGACGGTCGAGCCGTCACGGCTGCGTGCACTGGCCGTCCGGACCACCACTCGGCGGGAAGTCCGTCCGGTGCCGCCGCGGCGGGGGTTGATGCGTCCCACGTCGACCGGTCTTCGGGTTCGGCTGCGTCTCGCACCGGGGCAGGAGCCGATCGATGTGGCCGCCTCGTGCGAACGGCTTCGGCATGCGTGGGGTGTCCATGCGGTGCACGTCCGGGAGATCAAGCCGGGCGTCGTCGAACTGAGGTTGGTCGGCTTCGACGTGTTGCGAGACGTGAAGATGCCGCGTCGTCTCGGCGGTGGTCCGCTGGCGGTGCCGGTGGCGCTCAGGGAGGACGCAACGGCCTTCATACGCGACTACCGGACTGTTCCGCATGAACTCGTCCTCGGCGCCACGCTGTCGGGGAAGTCGATGTTCCTGCGGAACCTGGTGACGGAGCTGGCGAAACAGCCGGTTGCCCTCGTCGGGATCGATTGCAAGCGCGGGGTGGAGCTTGCCCCGTTCGCGCCTCGGCTCTCCGCGCTGGCCACCGATCAGGGCCAGGCGGCGGAGCTGCTGCCTGTACTCGTCAAAGAGATGGAGGACCGTTACGACCTGATCAAGTCCCGTCAGGGCATTGCCTCTTCGACGCCCGACGAGGAGATCACCTCTGACATATGGGGGCTGCCGGAAGCCGTACGCCCGGTCCCGATCGTGCTGTTCGTCGACGAGGTGGCGGAGCTCTTCCTCGTCGCCACGCGCAAGGACGAGGAACGGCGGGACGAGATGGTCACCCAGCTCATCCGTCTCGCCCAACTGGGCCGCGCCGCCGGCATCTACCTGGAGGTATGTGGTCAGCGCTTCGGGGCTGAACTGGGCAAGGGCGCGACCATGCTGCGGGCTCAACTCACGGGGCGTGTGTGCCACCGCGTCAACGACGAGGCGTCGGCCAAGATGGCGCTCGGCGACATCGCGCCGGAAGCAGTCGAGACAGCCTCCGCCATCGCACCGGAGCTGCCAGGACTCGCGGTCGTGGGTGACACGTCCGGCGGCTGGACCCGGGTTCGAACTCCTTACCTGTCCCTCTCGGACGCTGCCGCGGTGTGCCGGGACACAGCCGGCCTCGCTCCGGAGATCCCGTCACTGGAGCGCTTCGGCCGCATTCCTCAGCCTCGCCGACCGAAGAGCCCGTCTCAATGATCAAGCCTCGGCCCGTCACAGGCTGAGCAACTTCCCCTTCCCCGAATCCGGTCGGCGCGACCGTCTCGCGCCAGTTCCCTACCCCAGCCATGCCCGAACACGGGAGGAGCCGAGTCGTGCGCATCTTGTCCGTACGCGTGGACGCCGTACTGGTACAGGCCGTCATCGCCGCTGCGCTGTCCTTCGCGCACCTGCACGACCTGGCCTCGGCCGCGGGCCAGGACGGCTGGAAGGCCTGGGCCTACCCCGTGTCCGTCGACCTGCTCCTGGTCGCCGCATGGCGACGCCTCCGATCAGGAGAGGCCAAAGCGGCCGGCTGGTGCTGGTTCCTCGTCGCCCTGACCGCGTCGCTCGGCGCCAACGTCGCCACCGCCGGACTGCTCGACCTCGACAACGTGCCCGCCTGGCTTCGCATCGTCGTCGCCGGCTGGCCTGCCGTGGCCTTCCTCGGCGGGACGCTCCTCGCGCACGGAGGAGAGGACAGCGGCGCCGAACCTACTGCTGCTGCGGAACGCGCGGCCGATGAAGTCGAGTTCAGCGCTGCGGCTGCCGAGCCGAAGCCGCTCGCACCTTCGGAGCCGGTCTCCGGACCGGTTGGCGAACCCTCCGCCGCTGCTGAGACGGAGCCGCTACCTCCCGCGGAACCACGCACCCCCGCCCCCAACCTGCCTGCCGCCCTCGTCGAGCACGCCCGAAAGCTCGCCGACGACCACCACCAACGAACCGGAGAAGCCATCGACATCGCGACCCTCCGCGCCCGACTCGGCGTGCCGGCGCCACTCGCCGAAGCCGTCGCCGCCCACCTGACCTGAACGACCGGAGTACCGCATGCACCCGACCACCCTGCGCGCCCTGGAGCGCGCGGCCCAACTCACCCGACAGAACCGGCTCGTCGATGCCTGGCTCATTGCCGAACCGGTCGTCCTGACCGCCGACGAACACGAAGCCCGCGAAATCCGCCGCTGGCTGATCGACCACACCGACGACTTCACCGGAGAAGGAGAGACCTGCTGATGCCCCTCAACCGCCGCTTCCGCCGCGTGACCCGCGTCGGCCCGGTCCAGGTCGGCACCGCCTATGACAACCGCGGCCGGGAGAAGCACACCGCGGCCTGCACTTCCCCGCGCTGCGGCTTCTCTGCCGACTACGACTCGCGTGCCGCCGCCGAGCTCGCCGCCCGCACACACCGCTGCCCCGTCCGCTGAAGGGAGCCCGGCAACCGTGACCGTCAGCCTTCCGCTCGTCTTCGTCCTGGGCGTGATCGCCTGGGCCGCGATCAAGTTCCTCGGCATCCGCCTGTGGGTGGCTGTCGTGATCGCCCTCTTCGGCTTCTACCTCGCCGACACCTTCCTTGCCTCGTCGATCGAGTCCGGCACTGGCACCGGCGTCGACGTGATCAACGGCACCCACGACTGAGAGGAGAGCAACGACCATGCTCCGTCCGCGACTTCCCGAAACTCAGCACACTCCCTCGGCCCCCGCGGTGTACGAGGGCTCTCCGGTCGGCCGGCCTGCCGAGCAACACAGCCCTCTCCCTGCTGCGCGTGCCGCGAGCGGTTCCGTCGCCCCGTACCTGGGGCTCGGCGCCGGAGCCGTCGGTGCCGTCCTCGTGGTCGGCGTCGTCCTGACCGCGCTTTTGGCCACCGTTGCCGTCACCGCGGTCTCCGTCTCCATCGCGGCCCTGGTGCTGCGCTCACTCCTGAACAGCGGCACTCGCCGCTGAACGGCCTCCGGGGCGGCATCGATACCGCCAAGCATCCCGCCGCCCCGGCAGGCACGGACCTCCCGACCGAAACCGAAAGGACAAGACCCATTACTACCCGAAACCCTGCGCCTCCCGTGACGGAGCTGGGGGCGCTCGCCTCATCAGGTCATCTGGCCGGCCTCATGCGGCAACTGGAGACCCTGGGCGGCTGTACGCGACCGGTACGTCTTGCCGGGAACCGCTCCGAGCACCGGGTCAACACCACTACCGGTGAGATCGGCGCCGCGCTGCGCCGCCTCAACTCCCAGGACATGCCTGCCGGTCACCTCCTGGTGCGGTGCGGCAACCGGCGTACTACCCGTTGTGCGGCCTGCGCGGAGACCTACCGCCGTGACACCTTCCATCTGATCACCGCCGGTCTCCGCGGCGGCAAAGGCACACCCGAGACGGTCACCTCGCATCCGCGGGTCTTCGCCACGTTCACCGCTCCGAGCTTCGGTCCGGTCCACAACCGGCCTTGCGGTAGCGGTGGTTCAGTACGTCCGTGCCGATGCGGCAACCGTCACGACCAGGACGACGACGCTCTCGGCAGGCCGCTCGATCCCGACTCCTACGACTACGAAGCCGCGGTGCTGTGGAACGCGCATGCCGGGATGCTCTGGCGGCGCTTCACCATCTACCTGCGCCGTGAGGTCGCCAAGCGAGCCGGGCTGACGCAGCGCGCGTTCCGGCACTTCGCCCGCGTCTCCTTCGCCAAGGTCGCCGAATACCAGAAGCGCGGCGCCGTCCACTTCCACGCCGTCATCCGTCTCGACGGCCCGACCGGCGGGGACAGTTCGCCTCCGGCCTGGGCAACCGCTGAGCTGCTGACCGACGCCATCCACGCTGCCGCTCAACGAACGAGAGTGGCCGGCCCGGTCATCGACGGTCGGACGCACTCCTTCACCTTCGGCCGCCAGCTCGACGTACGCACCATCCACGGCCCGGACTTCGACGGCGGGCAGGAGCTGACGGATCGCGCGGTGGCCGCGTACATCGCCAAGTACGCCACCAAAGGCGCCGAGACCGCTACCGGCACGCTCGACCGTCGACTGAAGTTCGTCGCCGAGCTGGCCCAGCTCGACATCAGTCCACACGCGGAGCGGATGATCCGCACGGCCTGGGCCCTCGGTGCGCGTAAGGACCTGGCTCACCTACGGCTACGGGCCTGGGCTCACATGCTCGGCTTCCGCGGCCACTTCTCCACCAAGACCCGGCGCTACTCCACCACCCTCGGCGCACTCCGCAACGCCCGCGCCGAATGGCGCCGGCTCCAAGCCGCCATCGCACGCGGCGAAAACCATCCACAGCCCGTGGACAACAACGGCTCTCGCGAAGAGACGACGCTCGTCCTCGCGCACTGGTCCTTCGTCGGAACCGGCCTCAGCCCGACCGAGCAATGGCTGTCTGCCTCACTCGCTGAACCCGCAACGGCCGCCCTCAACACGGAAGGAAGGTCCACCGATGAGTGAACGACACGGTGCAGCCGTGGGAACGGAAGGCACCTTGGTCCTCCTGACTGTCGAAGAGGCAGCACGCCGGCTTCGTATTGGGCGTACGACGTGCTTCAAGCTCGTCAG
The DNA here is from genome assembly GCF_004217425.1 of Streptomyces sp. CNZ301. NCBI lineage: Bacteria > Bacillati > Actinomycetota > Actinomycetes > Kitasatosporales > Streptomycetaceae > Streptomyces > Streptomyces sp. CNZ301. Next base: position 3,990,127 of record NZ_SHLG01000001.1, on the reverse strand, counting down.
CGAAGGCCAGATCGAGTCCGTGACGGTGGGGCGGCTTCGGAGGGTGCCGGCAGATGCCGTGCCCGCGTACGTTGCCCGACTGCGTCGTTCCTCGGTAGCGGCATAGGGGGTGGTTATGGCTGAGAAGAAGCGCACCCGACAGCCGAACGGCGCCTCCTCCATCTACTTCGGAAAGGACGGCAAGTGGCATGGCCGTGTGACGGTCGGTGTCAAGGACAACGGTAAGCCGGACCGTCGTCACATCGAACGCAAGACCAAGCCCGAAGTCACCAAAGCCGTGCGGGCGATGGAACGCGAGCGGGACGAGAATCGCCTACGGAAGCCGGGCACCGGTGGATGGACGGTGCAGAGCTGGCTGGAGCACTGGGTCGAGAACATCGCCAAGCCCTACGTCTCCGAGAACTCTTACGACGGCTACGAGGTGGACGTCCGGGTGCATCTGGTGCCCGGCCTGGGAGCGCATCGCCTGGAACGCCTGGAGCCGGAACACCTGGAACGCTTCTATCGGAGGATGCAGGGCAACGGCAGCTCGGCTGGGACCGCTCATCACGTGCACCGCACGATCCGGGTGGCCCTCAGCGAAGCCGTACGGCGTGGTCATGTTTCGAAGAACGTGGCGGAGATCGCAAAGGCGCCACGCCTCGAAGAGGAGGACATCGAGCCGTACAGCATCGAAGAGGTGCAGAGCCTGCTGGTGGAGGCGTCGAAGCTACGCAACAGTGCGAGGTGGGTCGTTGCGCTGGCGCTCGGTCTTCGGCAAGGGGAAGCCCTCGGGCTCCAGTGGGAAGACGTCGACCTGGACGCGGGGTACGCACGCATCCGCAAGAGCCGACTTCGTCCGAAGTACCGCCACGGTTGCGGCAGTTCACCGTGCGGCCGAAAGGCGGGCTACTGTCCCCAGCGCGAGCAGATCCGCCGCGAGCACAAGTCGACCAAGTCCCGCGCCGGACGGCGAACCATCGGTCTGCCCGATCCGCTGATCAAGCTGCTTCGCCAGCACCAAGAGGAGCAGACGCGGGAACGGACCGCGGCAGGGGCCGACTGGGAGGACAAGGGGTATGTCTTCGCCTCGCCGACGGGTGGACCGCTGAGTCCGAACACCGACTTCCATGTCTGGAAGCGGCTGCTGAGAGACGCCGGGGTCAGGGACGGCCGGCTCCACGACGCTCGCCACACGGCGGCCACGGTCTTGCTCCTCCTCGGCGTCCCGGACGTCGTGGTCGACTCGATCATGGGATGGGAGCCTGGGGGAGCGGCCCGGATGCGCGCCCGGTACATGCACGTCACCGGATCGATGCTGCGGAAGGTGGCTCAGCAGGTCGGCGACGCGCTCTGGGAGCCTCCGAAGGCTGACTGAGACGGAAACTGAGACGGAGAACGACGAAGGCCCCGACCGGCGAGCGGTCGGGGCCTTTCGTTGTGCCCGGTGAGGCACGGCGGAGGATACGAGATTCGAACTCGTGAGGGGTTGCCCCCAACACGCTTTCCAAGCGTGCGCCCTAGGCCACTAGGCGAATCCTCCGCCGCAAACACTACAAGACGTCGAGGCGTGCTCGCGAACTCGATCCCCGGTACGGCCATCGGGTACTGTTGGCCGCAGCCCCTCACGTGGCGCTATCTCTCTGAACTCCCCCAGGGCCGGAAGGCAGCAAGGGTAGGAGGGCTCTGGCGGGTGCGTGAGGGGCGTTCGCGTGGGTGAGGGCGGTCCGGGGCCGGTTTCGGCGCGGCCGGGGCTCGTTCGCGGACGCCGTTTCCGGGCCCCGTTCCGGGCGCTGCTCCCGTGCTTGTGTGCGGGTGGCCGGTGGGTGGGGTGAGCGCGGCGCGGGTTGTCGGTCCGCACCGATATCGTCGGGGGTGTGTCGTCCCTCGCCCTGTACCGCCGGTATCGCCCCGAGACCTTCGCCGAGGTCATCGGGCAAGAGCATGTGACCGAGCCGCTTCAGCAGGCTCTGCGCAACAACCGCGTCAATCACGCGTATCTCTTCAGCGGGCCGCGCGGCTGCGGCAAGACGACCAGTGCGCGCATCCTCGCCCGCTGCCTCAACTGCGAGCAGGGGCCGACGCCTTCGCCGTGCGGTGAGTGCCGCTCCTGCCTGGATCTCGCGCGCAACGGTCCCGGCTCGATCGACGTGATCGAGATCGACGCGGCGTCGCACGGAGGCGTGGACGACGCACGTGAGTTGAGGGAGAAGGCGTTCTTCGGGCCGGCATCGAGCCGTTACAAGATCTATATCGTCGACGAGGCGCACATGGTCACCTCGGCGGGCTTCAACGCCCTGCTGAAGGTGGTCGAAGAGCCGCCCGAGCACCTGAAGTTCATCTTCGCGACGACCGAGCCGGAGAAGGTCATCGGCACGATCCGCTCGCGTACGCACCACTATCCGTTCCGGCTCGTGCCGCCGGGAACTCTGCGTGACCATCTGGCCGAGGTGTGTGAGCAGGAGTCGATCCCCGTCGAGGAATCCGTGCTGCCGCTCGCCGTACGGGCGGGCGCCGGGTCGGTGCGGGACGCGATGTCGGTCATGGACCAGCTGCTGGCGGGCGCCGGTGAGAACGGTGTGACGTACGCGATGGCCACGGCCCTGCTCGGATACACCGACAGCGCGCTGCTGGACGGCGTCGTGGAGGCGTTCGCGGCGGGCGACGGGGCCAAGGCGTTCGAGATCGTCGACCGCGTCATCGAGGGCGGTCACGATCCGCGGCGTTTCGTGACGGATCTCCTGGAGCGGCTGCGGGACTTGGTGATCATCGCCGCCGTCCCGGAGGCAGTGGAAAAGGGGCTGATCGACGCCCCGGTCGAGGTGGTCGAGGGTATGAGGGCACAGGCCGTGTCCTTCGGAGCCGCCGAACTCAGCCGCGCGGCCGACGTCGTCAACACCGGCCTGACCGAGATGCGCGGAGCGACATCGCCGCGGCTGCAGCTGGAGTTGATCTGTGCGCGGGTGCTGTTGCCGGCGGCGTACGGGGACGAGCGTTCGGTGCAGGCGCGGCTCGACCGGCTGGAGCGGGGCGCGGCCTTCGCGAGCGCCGCGGGGGGCTCCGCGGCGCCCGTGCAGGCGGCGCCGCCGGAAGGGCCTCCGGCGGCGCAGGCCGCTGCGGCACCTCCGGCTCCGCAGGCCGCTTCCGCCGCGAACGTGAGGGCCGGTGAGCAGGCACAGCATGCGGACGCGGGGCCCGCGGCGGACCGGTCCGCCGCGCCGGCGCCCTCCGGCGAGCTGTCCAGCGGCGGCGCGGGCGCTCCGGCTTCCCCGCCTCCGTCGGGTGGCGGCGGCAGGCGGCCGGGCGCGTGGCCCTCGTCGACGGGAGCCGGCGCAGGGGCTGGCGCAGGGGCTGGCGCAGGGGACGGTGCATGCACCGGTGCGGGGGCCGGTGCGGGGGCCGCTGCAGGGTCCGGGCCCTGGGCCGGGGACGGCTCCGGGGACGAGGGCGCCGGCGCGCCCGCGCAGGATGAAGCGCCCCCTCGGGAGCCCTCCCGTCCGCCCGGTGCCTGGCCGGGCGGCGGCGCTGCGCAGCAGGGCCCGGGCGCGCAGGCGGAGCCCGCCGAGCCCGCGCCGCGGCACGCGGACGCGGAGTCCGCGCCGGCTCCGGCCGCGCGGGACACCCCCCGGGAAGCGTCTCGGGACACCCCCCGGGAAGCGTCTCGGGGCCCGTCGCAGGACGCCTCCCAGGGTGCTGCCCAGGTGCGGCAGATGTGGCCGCAGATCCTGGAGGCGGTGAAGAACCGGCGCCGTTTCACCTGGATTCTGCTGAGCCAGAACGCCCAGGTCGTCGGCTTCGACGGCGCCACGCTCCAGCTCGGTTTCTCCAACTCCGGCGCTCGCGACAGCTTCGTGGGCGGCGGCAGCGAGGACGTGCTGCTCCAGGCGCTGAACGATGCGCTGGGCGTGCAGTGGAAGGTCGAGGCGATCGTCGACCCCTCCGGGGGCGGCGGCCCGGGCGCGAGAGGCCCGGGCGGCCCGCCGGGTGGCGGGGGCGCCGCACCGGGTGGCGGCTTCGGCGGTGGTGGCGGCTTCGGCGGCGGCGCGGGCGGTGGATCATCGGCGCCCTCCGCCTCTCCGGCCGCGCAGTTCTCCCCGTCGGGGCAGCGGGCTCCCGGCTCGTCCTCTGGGCCGGGTACCGGCGGTGCCGGGCCGTCGCCCCAGGGTCAGGGTTCCGGGGGCGGTGCCGCGGGCGCTCGTCAGGCACTCGCCACGGCGCAGGTCGCCCCCGGAGCCGCGCAGTCCGCCGGGGCGTCCGGTTCGGGCCGGGCGCCGAACGGGGCGGTTCCGGGCCCCTCGGGGCCGCAGGGTGCCGCGGCGCCGGCGGCCTCCGCGTACCGCGGCGCGCTCGAGGACGACGTGCCCGCGGAGGACGATCCCGATCTCGATGAATCCGCCCTCTCCGGCCATGACTTGATCATGCGCGAACTGGGGGCCACGGTGATCGAGGAGTTCGATCACGAATGACGTTTTCGTTGCGTTCCGTCCCGTTCCGGGTGGTCGAGGGGTGGGTTGGGTGCAGGGTCAGCGGGGTCGGCGCAGAGCACGTAGGCTCGACTACAAGATGAACAACCGCGCGTACGGCATCTGTCCGAGGCAGGTGAAGCAGCCGTACGGCGTGGACCGCGCGAAGGACACGCGCCGTGCGTGCACCGTGCACTGCGGCCCGGCGCGCGGTGTTGACAAGACGTCGTCGACGAGCCAGGAGCCAAGTCGTGATTCCCGGTGATGGTGGGGGCCAGCCCGACATGCAGCAGCTGTTGCAGCAGGCCCAGAAGATGCAGCAGGACCTCGCCGCGGCTCAGCAGGAGCTGGCCGAGACGATCGTCGAGGGTTCCTCCGGCGGTGGCCTGGTCAGGGCGAGCGTGAACGGAACGGGAGAGCTCGAGGGCCTCGTCATCGATCCGAAGGCGGTGGACCCGGAGGACACCGAGACCCTCGCCGACCTCGTGCTCGCGGCCGTGCGCGATGCGACTGCGAGCGCAGAACAACTCCAGCAGCAGAAGCTCGGCCCGCTCGCTCAGGGCATGGGCGGAGGCGGCGGCACGCCGGGGCTTCCGTTCTGACGCCGGTGCCCTGCTGACGGAACGGTCGCGGGGTCCCGGCTCGTTCACCTGGTGAGTGCCGTCACGGGAGAGTCGCCCGACGGCCTGCGGTGAGCGTGCGGGGCTCCGCCCGCCGGTGGCGCACGGGGCGAGAGCGGCGTGACAACTCACCGTTCCGCGGCGGTCGTTCATCGACGGCCGGAAGCGGAAGCAGGCGGAAGGCCGGCGGGACGAGTCCGGCGGCAGAATCGGGAGAATCCGTGTACGAAGGCGTGGTTCAGGACCTCATCGACGAACTCGGCAGGCTGCCGGGCGTCGGTCCCAAGAGCGCGCAGCGGATCGCTTTCCACATCCTCCAGGCCGAACCCGCCGACGTACGCCGCCTCGCGCACGCCCTGACCGAGGTCAAGGAGAAGGTCCGGTTCTGTGAGGTGTGCGGCAACGTCGCGCAGGAGGAGAAGTGCCGCGTCTGCCTGGACACACGCCGTGACGGGAGCGTCATCTGCGTGGTCGAGGAGCCGAAGGACGTCGTCGCGATCGAGCGGACGCGGGAGTTCCGCGGCCGCTACCACGTGCTCGGCGGCGCTATCAGCCCCATCGAGGGTGTGGGGCCCGACGATCTGCGCATCCGCGAGCTGATGGCGCGGCTGGCGGACGGCGCCGTAACGGAGTTGATCCTGGCCACCGATCCGAATCTCGAGGGGGAGGCGACGGCCACATACCTCGCGCGTATGGTCTCCAGCATGGGGCTGAAAGTGACGCGCCTGGCAAGCGGACTCCCCGTCGGGGGAGACTTGGAGTACGCGGACGAGGTCACGCTGGGGCGGGCCTTCGAGGGAAGAAGGTTGCTCGATGTCTGAGGCCACACTGAACGCGATCGAGAACAACCCGGACGACTTCGCCGTCCAGATCTCCGACCAGATCGAGAGTTTCATCGTGTCGGTGACCGAGGTGGCGAAGGGCGACGACCCCGACAGCGCGGTCCCTTATCTGCTTCTGGAGCTGTCCCAACTCCTGCTCGCGGGCGGCCGGTTGGGAGCCCACGAGGACTTCGTGCCCGTCGAGCGGTACGAGCCGGACATCGGTCCCGAGTCGGACGTCGACGAGATGCGCCTCAAGCTCGCCGCGCTTCTCGACCCCGTCGACGTCTACTCCGAGGTCTTCGACCCGTACGAGCCGCGCACCGCACCCGTCCCCTGCCGCATCTCCGACGACCTCGCCGACGTGATCACCGATCTGCGGCACGGCATGGCGCACTACAGCGAGGGCAGGGTCAGCGAGGCCCTGTGGTGGTGGCAGTTCTCGTACCTGTCGAACTGGGGCACCACCGCCTCCGCCGCTCTGCGGGCCCTGCAGTCCCTCGTCGCGCACGTGCGGCTCGACACGCCGCTGCGCGAACTGGACGGCCTGGACACGGACAGCGGCCTCTCCGACGACGACGGCGCGCTGGAGAAGGAGGCCGGCGCCGTGATGGCAGCCGAGATCGGAGTCCCGCTGGGCATGCAGCCGGACGACGGCAGGCGCTGACACCTCCTGGCGCGCAGCGCACGCTTTCTCCGGCCGGCCGGCGATGAATTTCCGCGCCGTCCGCGGTCGCCACTTGCAGGACCGCGAAGCCGACAACGAGGAAGGCGTGCCGGCCATGGACAAACAGTTCACCGCGATGCTGCGCAAGGGCCCGGATGTGGGCGGGTCGACGTACGTCCTGTGGCCCGACTCCGTCGAGTACTTCGGCACCCGGGGCCTGGTGAAGGTCCGCGGCACCATCGACGGGCATCCCTTCCAGAGTTCGTTCATGGCGCTGGGCGACGGCACGCACAAGCTGCCCGTGAAGGCCGAGGTGCGGAAGGCGATCGGCAAGGAGGCGGGGGCGACGGTGACCGTCCACCTGGAGGAACGGATCGACGGGCGGCAGTGACGTGTGACCGGGACCCTGCCTCGGCTCGGCGGATCGTGGCCTGTTGTCGCATTGCGGTGCGTGATCGGTCCTCTTACACTCCGTGACGACTGGTCGTCGTGTCGGCGGAGGTGCGGACGTGGCTCGCGCGTGGGAAGCGGATCCGTCCGCGTTATTCAAGCGGCGGCTGGGGAAATCGGCCGCGGAACTGGGCAACACCGACGGCAGGGACGGCTGCCCGGACATCTGGGAGTTGGACAACGGCGACATCGCTGTCATCGGCAGGGACCTCACCGCTGATTACGAGTCGCGCCTTCCCGCGGACGCTTCCATCGCCGCCGACGAACGGCTGGTCGTCATCCCCGGCGTCACTCTGCGCGCCGCCAAGCCGGACATCGGCGATGGGTGACCGCGACCTCCTCGCCCTCGACCGATCGCAGGGCGACCGGCTCGAACTCGAAGAGTACAGGCGTGACTTCCGGCACCGGGACGAGGCGGTCACCGGCCGGGACAGCTGGAAGTTCGAACGGCGGCAGCACTTCCAGGAGTTGTCCTCTCCCAGCTGGGAGGCCTTCCGCCGTGGTGAATGGCAGGAGTCGCTGCGTCTGACCGCTGAGCGGCGGAGCCACTGGCAGCGCATCGCCCAGGGGGACAGGGAGCGGGAAACCGTCTTCCACCGTGTGCGCGTCGTGGAGGAGCCGCTGACTCCGTACATGCAGTGGGAGTTGCACTCCTTGCGGGTGCAGGGTGAGAGCGGAATGCCGGTACGGGTGGTCGACGGCGAGGGGTTGCGGTCCTTCGAGCTGGTTGCGCCATTGCCGGAAGTCGTCGTACTGGGCGGGCACGTGCTCTATGAAGTCCTCTACACGGACGAGGGGCTTCTCCACGGAGGCGTCCGCTACACCGATGCCGGCCTGATCGCCCGCTGGGAGGGGTTCATCCGGCAGCTCTACGAGGACGGCGAAGAGATCGCCTCCTACGTCGACCGGTACGTGTCACACTTGCCCGCCCCCATGACGACCAGGTAGCAGACCATCGGTAACAGCAGCGGAAGCGAACCGAACCTCGGCAGTACGCACTCGGACCTGTCGGGGTCCTCACGCGATGTGGTGCAGGCAGGGCAGGTCACCGGCGGAGTCCACTTCCACGGCCGCCACAGCGAGCCGGGGCAGGGACCCGGTCACCACCCGCCGCCACGCCAACTGCCGCGAGACTTACGGCACTTCGTCAACCGCACGTACCGACTGCTCGGGCGTGACGAGGAAGCCGCCGGATTCCACCGCCGGGCCGCGGCGGCGCACCGTGAACTGGGCGACGCGTGGAGCGAGGCCGTCGCCCTCGACGGGCTCGCCCGCGCCGTGCACGGGGACGATCCGGCAGCGTCGCGCGGTCACTGGACCGAGTGCCTGCGACTCGTTGCCGACTACGACGACGCTCGTGCGTGCCGGATGCGGGCGGACGTCGAGGCCCGGCTGACGGCTGCCGAACAGGAGGGGCGCGCCTCGGACTTCCGGGACGAGCTAGGCGGATGACTCGACGGCCGCGGCGACGTCTTCGAGGTCCTTCGTCACCGCCTTCGCCACGGCCTTGGAGCCGATCCCGCCGAGGAACTTCCCCATCGCGCCCTCCAGGCTCTTCTTCTCCGTCTCCGAGTCGATGACCAGCCGTACGGTGGTGGCGCCGTCCGGCTCGGCGGTGAGCGTGAACTGCGAAGTGTGGTGCACGCCGCGCGAATCGGACTCGACCACATACCGCGCGGGGGCCTCGGCGGCGGTCACGTGCATCTCCTCGGTGACTTCCTTGCCGAATATGCGGCGGGTCTCGCGCCAGCGTGTGCCGACTGCGAAGGGCCCTTCGCTGAGAACCTCCACGCGCTCGATGCCGGCGATCCTCCCGGGCGAGCCCTCGATGTCGGTCAGTGCTTCCCACACGCGCTCCATGGGAGCCGCGATGCGGAGCTCCGCCGTCACCTGCCACGCGGTCATCGAACGAGCCCTTCCGTCGGGGAACCGGGGTCCGATTCCAGCCCCTTGGCCGGAATCAGACCAGTAGTTTCCGGCAACGGAGCGCGGGCGTCGAGAGGCCGGGCCCCGGGAGTCGGGCCCGGTCCCCGACACAGGGCGTGCGTCCGTGCCGCTGCATCCCCTGCGAGCACGGCAGTTGGCGTGCGTCGGCAGCCACGGATTCCGGAGCACTTCCGGCAACCGCCGTACACGGTGCGTGAGCACTGCATAGCCTCCCGTTACGGGACGGGCACGCAGGGTGTCAGCGGAGGTGGGGAGTGGCGGAGAAGGACAACTCGTCGGCGACCATGCGGATGTTCGGCAGCCAGCTGCGGCTGTGGCGTACGCGGGCGCGGTACAGCCGCGAGCAGCTCGCCGACGAGGCGGGCTACGCGCTGGAGACCGTGGCGTCGGTGGAGAAGGGGCGGCGGATGCCCGCGCCCGACCTGGTCGAGACGGCGGAGACGCTGTTCGACGCCGGCGGCATGCTCCGGGACGCGGCGAGCAAGATCGTACGGTCCAAGTACCCCGACTGGTTCGAGGAGTACGCGCAGTACGAGGCGGAGGCGGCGAGTCTGGACGTTTACGAGAACCGGGTCTTCCCGGGACTTCTGCAGACCGAGGCATACGCGCGCGCGGTGTTTCAGAGCAATTGGCCACCCCTGGACGACGAGGAGATCGAACGCCGCATCGAGGCAAGGTTGGAGCGGCAGGCAGTTCTGGCACGGAAGCCGCCGCTGGCGATGAGCGTCATTGTGGAACAGGCATTGCTTCAGCGGTGCTTCGGTGGCGTCGAGACGATGAGGGGGCAGATTCAGCGCCTCTTGGAGTGTTCGGAGAGGCGCACGCTCACGCTTCAGGTCATGCCCACGGAGCGGGTTCCCACGGGAGCCACAGCCGGTCCCATGTACCTGCTTGAGACGGCGGAGTGCCAGAGAGTCGCGTACTTCGAAGGTCCCCGAGGCAGCTTCCTGATCACAAACCCGTCAGACGTCAGTGAGTTGAACCAGGCGTATGGGATTCTGCGAGCGCAGGCCCTCTCCCCCGAGGAGTCTGCGGGGCTGCTCAAGCAGAGGCTAGGAGACCTATGAGTGCTGAACAGGCAGCAATCGTCCCCGACTTGACCTGGTTCAAGTCCAGTTACAGCAGCTCGCAAGGGGACAACTGCGTCGAAGTCGCCGTCGGATGGCGCAAGTCCAGCTACAGCGGTGATGAGGGCGGCGCCTGTGTCGAGTTCGCCGCGTGCCCGAGCGCCGTGCATGTGCGGGACTCGAAGGAGGCGGACGGGCCGCAGCTCACCGTGGCGCTCGGCGCTTGGGCGGCGTTCGTCGGGCTGGCCGCCGGGGCGACGGTCGCGTAACGCATCACCGATCACCACCCGCCACACGATCGGCTGACGACGCCGCCCGCGTCAGCGCCGGACCCCGAGCGCCGAGCATCGAGCGCCGGGGTCCGAGCCGTTTTTGTAAGGAATGGGTGGTAGGTCTCTCCCCGCCCACCCGCCCCAAGTTGCGCCAATACCAGCGGCGATGACCGCGCGTGACGCGTTTGCGGCAGATCGTCATGTGTGGTTAGCGTTCTTCACAACAAAACAACCCCGGCAGGTGCTGGAACACCGACCGGGGTCTGACCTACAAGATCGGCGAACCCCGACCTCATGGCTTCCACAGACTTTATCTCCGCCCCGCCCGTCTCCGCACATCCCATGGCCAGGCCGGGGTTCGGCAAGCGGCTCGCCTCGAAGCAACGGGGTCTCGCCACAGGCGACTTCGTGCATCTGCCCGTGCGGGAGGCGTACCTGGCGGCGTTCATCGACTCGCTCCCCGAGGGCGCCGCGATCGACGTGAAGACCCTCGCCAAGAGCCAGCCGCACTACGGCCAGCAGGCGTGCCGCTCAGCGCTGCGCGAGCTGTCGCGGGTGGGTCATCTCCGGCGCGTGGGTGGCTTGTTGGGCGTAGGGCGCCCGCAGCATGTGACGCGCACGTACTTCTCGCGCATCGCCCGCACCGAGGACTGGTGGACGGAGTTTCTCGACGGGTGTGCGGACGTGCGCGAAGTCGTCCACGGCGACCGTGATTGCTTGCCGATCCCGGCTGCACCGCCGCCCCCTGCTGCTCCGCCGACCTCGACCGCTCCGCCGCCCCCTGCTGCTCCGCCGACCTCGACCGCTCCGCCGACCCCGTCGGTGCAGCAGCCACCCCCCGCTCCGGTTTCCGCGCCCGTACGCCCCCAACGTTCCGAGGTGTACGCGGCGTTGGCGGGCCTCGCCCGGCACGACCCCCGCCTGGTGCTCTCGGCGGCCGACTGCGCCGCCCTGGAGACCTTGGCCGCGGAGTGGCTGCGGCGCGGTGTGCGAGGTGCGCGCTTCGTGTACGCCATGACCGGCGGCCTGCCCCCGACCGTGCACAGCCCCGCGGGGCTGCTCCGCAGACGTCTGCTCGACAAGCTCCCGCCCGAGCCCGTGTCCACAGCTGTGGATGAACCAGGCGGGCCGACGGAGCCACGGCAACGAGAACCCCGCCTGCGGCTGGAGTGCACCGACTGCGGAGTCCCCGGCACGGCAGCGGCGTTGCCGGGCGGCCTGTGCCGCCGTTGCCGGGGTGAGCCCGAACCGGAACGGAGCGGTCTCGACCGGGACCAGGTCCGCCGCCTCGCGGCGCGGGTCCGCGAAGCGGTACGTGCGGCTACAGGCCCGCGCTCCGCCGTCTCTTGTCAGCCGACAGCCGCGTGACTTCGTGTCCCACCGCAGCCGAAAGGAATCACGGATGACGTTGCAGGACATAGCGCCACCCGCCGGGGCAGCATGGAGGGGAGGAGGCGACACCATGACCCCCACTGCCGACCGGCCCCAGATGCTCGTCGAGGACTTCGAGGAGCTCGCCCGTTCAGCGCCCGAGACCGTGACGCTGGAGTTCATCGACGGAAAGCTTGAGGTCAAGCCGGTGCCGGACGGGGACCACGGAGCCATCGTGATGTGGCTCCTGGAGCGTTGTATGCAGCAGAGGCCGGAACTGCGCGTGTATCCGGAACAGGGGCTGAGGGTCGATGGATACAGAAAGGGGAGGGCCCGCCCGGATGGCGCTCTGGCACCCCTGGACCATTTCGTCGGACAGGGAGAGTGGGCCGATCCCGACGGGGTTCTGATGGTGCTGGAAGTCACCTCGCCTGACCCTGACACCGATCGCCGTGACCGCAGGGAGAAGAGGGACGGGTACGCCGCAGCCGACATCCCCGTCTACCTCCTTGTCGACCGCGAGACGTGCAGTGTGGTGGTCTACAGCGAGCCGGACGGCGGTACGTACCGGATCCGTGCAACGCATCCCTTCGGTGCGGTGGTGGAGTTGCCGGACCCGGTCGGGATCACGCTGGAGACGGAGAAGCTGAAGGACTACGTCCGCTGAGCGTTGTCGTGCCCGCCACCGTCGAGGGTGCGGTGGCGCGGACCGGGATGAGTCACCGGAGAGCCGGGCAGGACACTGCTCCGAGCGGCTCGTTGCCGCTCTTGCGGGCCGAGGGCCATGACCTGCCCATGCCGGACCCGGCTCCGATCCCCGGTCAGTCCCCGGTCAGCCCTCCCCGCCCTCGCCGTCCTCGCGCGGCGGCACGTAGAAGGCCGTAGTACCGCGAACCGCCGCCGCGACCACGTCCGCCGGTGCGCCGGAGGCCTCGTACGCGGCCCCCCACGCTTCGCTGCTGCGGGTCATCAACTCCCGCCCCTCGTCGCTCGTTTCGAACTTCTCGTGATCGCCGACCGACTCGCCGCGCAGATGCATCCCGAGGCCGAGCAGCGTGAGGTCCCAGCCGACGCCGACGGCTCCGGGGCCGAACTGGTCCCAGAACTCGGGCGGTACGACCGCGACGTGCTCCAGTTCGAAGTGGGTCTTCTCCGCTCCCTCGGGCCCCTCGGGTGTCAGCCGCACCTCGACCTCGCTGAAACCGGGGCTCTCACCCATCACCCAGCTCACCTTGAGGAGCCGGGGCGGCTCGCAGCGCAGGATCTCGCCGCCCGCGTTGCCTTCGAGCTGGTAGTGGCCGCCAAGCTTCAGGTCGCCGCTGACGGGGAGGAACCACCGGGAGATGCGTTCGGGGTCCGTGCAGGCGTCCCAGACGTCCTCGGCCGCGGCGTTGTACGTCCGCCGCAGCAGGACGGTGTGGGCCTCCTCCTCGCCCACGCGCCGGCTGCCCACCTTCCGGTGGATGGCGTTGATCTGGTCGACGATGTCGTCGCTCATCGCTGCTCCTTGCCGCTGTCCGTGCCGGCGCCTCTCGTGCGGCGTTCGCGCTTGCCGCGCGCCAGTTCCGTGCCGAGCGCGTCCAGCCGCTGTTCCCAGAAGCCCCGGAAGCGCTCGAGCCATGTGTCGACCTCGCGCAGGGGAGCGGCTTCGACGGCGTAGAGCCGCCGGGTGCCCTCGGCCCGTACGGAGGCGAAGCCCGTCTCGCGCAGCATCCGCAGGTGCTGGGAGACGGCGGGCTGGGAGATGCCGAACTCGGCCCGGATCACGGCGCCGACGGCCCCCGAGGTCTGCTCGCCGTCGGCGAGGAGTTCGAGTATCCGGCGGCGCACCGGGTCTCCCAGGACATCCAATGCGTGCACGGGAGCACTATATGCAGTCGCTGCTTATATAAGCCAGAGCTGAAACATGCTTCCTTCCCCGAGCCGCCGGGCGCGTACGGTACTCACCCGCGCCATCACACCGTGTGACGGCATCCGGCATCCGGCAGCCGCGTCGGAGCCGCCCCGCCACCGGCCGACGGGACGCGGCGTTGCGGCGGCCTGCCCGGGGAGCAGGGTCAACGGGCCGCCACGGGTCGCGGGCGCCGCCTGGCGGGCTCTTCGCCCCGTCCGTGCCTGTCCGTCCGTGTGTGACCTGGCTTACGTTCCCGTGTGGACGCCCTGTGAGCGGGCAGGGTTGCTCGCTGGACGAGAGGGCGCCACGCCTTCTCGGTAAAATGAGCCGACCCGAGGACTTCCGTACGGAAGTCGCCCCGGCCGCTCAGGCAGCCAGGGGAAGGGCGCGAGGACTTGAGAATCGAGGAGCGAGCACACGTGGGCCTTGTCGTGCAGAAGTACGGCGGCTCCTCCGTTGCCGATGCCGAGGGCATCAAGCGCGTTGCCAAGCGGATCGTCGAGGCCAAGAAGAACGGCAACCAGGTTGTCGTCGTGGTCTCGGCGATGGGTGACACGACGGACGAGCTGATCGATCTCGCGAAGGAAGTCTCCCCCGTCCAGACGGGGCGCGAGTTCGACATGCTGCTGACCGCCGGAGAGCGTATCTCCATGGCACTGCTGGCGATGGCGATCAAATCCCTCGGCCACGAGGCACAGTCGTTCACCGGAAGCCAGGCCGGCCTGATCACCGACTCAGCGCACAACAAGGCGCGGATCATCGACGTCACGCCGGGTCGGATCCAGACGTCCGTCGACGAGGGCAACATCGCCATCGTCGCCGGGTTCCAGGGCGTCTCGCAGGACAGCAAGGACATCACCACCCTGGGCCGTGGCGGCTCCGACACCACCGCCGTCGCGCTGGCCGCCGCGCTGGAAGCCGACGTCTGCGAGATCTACACCGACGTCGACGGTGTGTTCACCGCCGACCCGCGGGTCGTGAAGAAGGCCCGCAAGATCGACTGGATCTCCTTCGAGGACATGCTGGAGCTGGCGAGCTCGGGTTCGAAGGTCCTCCTGCACCGCTGTGTCGAGTACGCCCGTCGCTACAACATCCCGATCCACGTCCGGTCCTCCTTCTCGGGACTCCAGGGCACGTGGGTCAGCAGCGAGCCGCCGGGCGGGTACGAAGGACACGGCGAGGGCACCCCGGGTGCACAGGCCGCGCTGAAGAGCGGGCAGAGCAAGGACAGCGGGCAAGGGGAACAGTCGATGGAGCAGGCCATGATCTCGGGTGTCGCGCACGACACCTCCGAGGCGAAGATCACGGTTGTCGGAGTGCCGGACAAGCCCGGTGTGGCCGCGGTGATCTTCCGAGCCATCGCGGACGCCGAGGTCAACATCGACATGGTCGTGCAGAACGTCTCCGCCGCGTCGACCGGTCTGACGGACATCTCCTTCACCCTCCCCAAGAGCGAGGGGCGCAAGGCGATCGGCGCGCTGGAGAAGGCGCAGGGCGGCATCGGGTTCGACTCGCTGCGCTACGACGACCAGATCGCGAAGATCTCGCTCGTCGGCGCCGGGATGAAGACGAACCCGGGCGTGACGGCGACCTTCTTCGAGGCGCTCTCACAGGCCGAGGTCAACATCGAGCTGATCTCGACCTCCGAGATCCGCATCTCCGTCGTCACGCGTGAGGACGACGTCAACGAGTCGGTGCGCGCGGTGCATTCCGCGTTCGGGCTCGACAGCGAGAGTGACGAGGCAGTCGTCTACGGAGGCACAGGGCGGTGACGCCCGCCGCCCGTGCGGCTGGGGTGCGCGCGGGCAAGCCCGTCCTGGCGGTCGTCGGTGCGACCGGGGCCGTCGGGACGGTGCTCCTCGGCCTGCTGACGGAACGGGCCGACGTCTGGGGCGAGATCCGCCTGATCGCCTCGCCGCGCTTCTCCGGGCGAGTACGTGACGTACGCGGCGAGGGCACCGCCGTGCGCGCGCTGAACGAGGAAGCGCTCAAGGGCGCCGACGTGGCGGTCTTCGCCGTTCCGGAACAGGTCGCCGCGCGCTGGGTGCCCGTCGCCGCGGGCCTCGGCGCGGTCGTCGTGGACGGTTCGAGGGCCTTCCGGATGGCGGAGGACGTGCCGCTGGTCGTGCCCGAGCTCAACGGCGAGGCCGTGGGCAGGAGACCGCGCGGCGTCATCGCCAGCCCCGGCTGCACGACCCTCTCGATGATCGTCGCGCTCGGCGCCCTGCACGGCGAGTGGGGGCTGCTCGACCTGGTCCTCTCCTCGTACGAGGCCGTCTCCGGCGCGGGGCGCTCCGGAGTGGAGACGCTGCGCGGCGAGATGGCGGCCGTCACGTCCGCGGAGGCCGCCGGTGCCGAGCTGGGCAGGCATCCCGGCGACGTCCGGCGGGCAGTGGCGGAGGGGCGCGGGGCTGCCGTGGCTTCCGGGGCCGCCTCCCCGGGCGACCCGTACGGAACGCCCGTGGCGCTCAACGTGGTGCCGTTCACGGGGGAGATGGGCGAGGGCGGGTGGACGTCCGAGGAGCTGACCGTCCGCGACGAGACGAGGAAACTGCTCGGGCTGCCGCGACTTCCGGTGGCGGCGACCTGTGTCCGGGTCCCCGTGTTCACGGGTCACTCGACGTCCCTGCACGCCCGGTTCAAGCGTGAGGTGTCCGTCCGCAGGGCGCGCGAGATCCTGGCGAACGCGCCGGGCGTCGTGCTGTGCGACGACCCCGCGCAGGGCGACTTCCCGACCCCCGCCGACGTGGCGGGCACGGACCCCACTTGGGCGGGGCGGGTGCGGCGGTCGCTGGACGACCCGCACTCTCTGGAGCTGTTCGTCTGCGCGGACAACCTGCGCAAGGGCGCGGCGCTCAACATGGCGCAGATCGCGGAGCTGGTCGCGGCGGAGCGGGCCGCGGGCGGCGCCCCTCGGGGCCGGTAGCGCCGCAACCCTCGGTGCCGTACGGAAGTTGGCGGCGTCCGGCCCGTGGCGTCCGGCCCGTGGCGTCCGGCTGCGTTGTGCGGGCCGCGCGTCGCCGGAAGAAGCAACCCTGACTGGCGCGCGGCGGTCCTACCGGGCGTGTTCGCAGGGCGGGCCTCGGGCGGCCCGCACCCGGTGACGGCCGACTGGAAGGGGCGCAGCGCATGGAGTTCGATCCCGGTCTCTGCCTGGAGGTTCCCGAGGGGTTCGACGACTCGGACGCCGAGACCCAGGTGCATGCCATGGCGAGGAAGCTGTTCCCCGGCGTGACCGCCGCCGACGCCTTCAGGAAGGCCGGCGAGTGGGTGGCGGAACACGAGGTCTTCCTGACGGACGTCTCCTGGGACTTCATGCACGACGAGGACGAACCCTTCGTGCTGAGCGCCTACTTCACCTTCGAGCCGGCCCCCGAGGAGGCCTGATGCGGGCGGGCCGTCCGCATCGGACGGCCGTGGGGGAGGACGGGTGCGGCAGGGCACGCCTGACGGGGCCGACCGGACCGGGCACACCGGACCCGGACGCCACGGGGACCGGCGGGCTCTACCGGGCCGTGCGCTCCTCCTCGTACTCGCTCAGCACCGCGTCCAGGACGGCGGCCGCCCCGCTGCCGGCACCGTCCCCCATGAACCCCGCCAGTGAGATGAGGGCCTTCCACAGCGCCCATCCCCGCCCCCGCGCCCAGGTGGCGGCGTCGACGTGACCGCCGGCGAACATCGCCTCGCGGAAGGCCTCCCGGCTCTCGCCCGACAGCAGCGTCCACGCGATCGTCAGGTCACAGGCGGGATCGCCGACGCCCGAGCATCCGAAGTCGATCACGGCGGAGAGACGTCCGTCCGCGACGAGCAGGTTGCCGTTTGCCACGTCGCCGTGGAACCAGACGGGCGGGCCCTCCCACGACGCGTTCAGGGCCGTCTCCCACGCGGCCGTGGCGGTGGCGGCGGTGGCCGCCGTGACGCGTCCCGCCAGGGCCTCGACGGCGCGGCGCGTCTCGGCGTCGTACGTCGTGAGCGGGGCGCCGCGGTAGAAGCTGTGCGCCCCGGCCAGCGGCCCGCCGGACGTGTCGACGGCCTGGAGTGCGGTGAGGAATCCGGCGAGGTCCGCGGCGAACTCCGTGAGATCACCGATGCGTTCACTGCTCGCGGTCTCCCCGTCGATCCACCGGTTGACGGTCCAGCGGAACGGATAGCCCTCCCCGGGCTCGCCCTTGGCGAGCGGGGCCGGGACGGACAGCGGAAGGCGCGGTGCGAGCACCGGCAGCCACGTCTGCTCCTTCTCGGCCTGGGGCGCGTACCCGTCGGCGCTCGGCAGGCGGACGGTCATCGCGTCGCCGAGGTGGAACGTGCGGTTGTCGTTGCCGCCCGCGGTGACGGGCGTCACCGGCAGGTGCGCCCAGTGCGGGAACTGCGAGGCGATCAACTTCCGTACGAGGGCCGCGTCGATCGACGGACGTGATGGGATTTCGCTCACCCGGCACAGGCTGGCGGGCCCCCGCGGCCCGCGGACAAACGGATTTCCGGGACGGGAACGGCCACGGAGCAACGGCCCCGGCGCCGCGGTGGACTGCCGACCGTCTGCTGTATCCCGTAGGCAGCGCGAAGTTCTGCGCCAAGGAGAGCTCTTGGCACTGGCCAGCACACGGCGCCTGGACGAGAATCTCCCTTCCGGCCGCTGCAACCGGCGCCGGGGGGCGAGGCGTCTTTCTGTCCACTGCCTGGATTCGGGAGGCGCTGGGACGATGAGGGCAATCCGGGAAGAGCTGGTACGCATGAGCGCGTTCGAAAGGTCGTCCCCGACGATGCCAAACGCGTACAACCCTGCAGGGGGAGTGTGTGTCCAACAAGCGTGGCGGAAGCATTCGGATCTGTACTCGCGACGGCGCCCGGCGCCCCCGGCATCACTACCGGGAGCATGCCGGTGATCTCGCCGTGGTCCGCGCCCCGTCCCACGCGTGTCCCCGGTCAGGCCGCGGAATCTGACGACGCGATGACAGCGGGCACGACAGTCGACCAACTGACCGAGACCTACCGAGTCCACTACAAGTCGCTGCTCGGGCTCGCGGCCCTGCTCCTGGACGACACCGCATCCTGCGAGGACGTCGTGCAGGAGGCCTTCATCCGCGTCCACTCGGCGCGCAAGCGCGTCCGCGAACCGGAGAAGACCCTCGCCTACTTGCGGCAGACCGTCGTCAACCTCTCGCGTTCCGCGCTGCGCAGGAGGATCGTCGGTCTGAAGCTGCTCTCCAAGCCGATGCCGGACATGGCCAGCGCCGAGGAGGGCGCGTACGAACAACTGGAGCGCGACGAGCTGATCCAGGCCATGCGCGGCCTGCAACGCCGCCAGCGCGAGGTGCTGGTGCTCCGCTACTTCGCGGACATGACCGAGGCGCAGGTAGCCGAGGTGCTCGGGCTGTCCATCGGCTCGGTGAAGGCATACGGCTCGCGGGGCATCGCCGCGCTCCGGGTCGCGATGGAGGCGGCCTCATGAGCGCGTACCACGACCAGGACCTGGTCCTGAGCAGGCGCCTGCGCGAGCTTGCGCGCCTCGCCGGAGCCGGCCAGTTGCAGGAGGCGCCGGCCGAGCCCGGCGGTTCCTGCGAGCAGGGGCCGCACGGCAGTACGCGCACCACCGTCCGCAGCGAAGTCCGCCCGGGTGCCGCGCTTTTGGCCGCCCACGAGCAGGACGGCCCGGGGACCGGCCCCGCGGAGCCCGACCTGCCCGGCGGGCCGCACGCGCCGGAGACACCGCACGCGCCGGACGCGCCCCAGATGCCCGACAGTCCCGAACTCCCGCCGCACGAGGCGCCCCAGGCTCCCGACCTGCCGGACCTTCCCGGCGTCCCGGCGGTTCCGGACGTCGACGGCCCGGGGGAGATGCCGCAGATCGAAGACGCACCGGACGTGCTGCGGAGCCCGCGGATCCCGCCGACGCCGGACATCCCGCCGCCGCCTCAGACCCCCGACATGCCCGACATCCCCGATGCCCCCGAGATCCCCGAGACTCCCGGCATCTATGACGAGCCCGAGATCCCGGAGCCGCCCCGGATCGACGATCCGGAGCTGCCCGAACTGGACCGGCCCGTCGAACTCCCCGACCCGCCCGAGGACTTCCCGGCATTGCCCGGCGAACCCTCGACCCCGGACGCGCCCGACGTGCCGCGTCCCCCGGACCTCCCCGACCCGCCGCGCCCTGCCCCCGGTGGGCCGGATGCGGCCCTCGACGCGGTAACAGCCATGCATTCCGACAACACACACGACATGCCCTCCCCGGATGATTCCGGGCCCCTCGGCCGGCAGCGGCAGCCGGAGCAGCCCCAGGGCTCAGCGCACCCGGCCCCGCCGCCGCACGGCGGAGCACACGGCCGGCAGTGGACGGAAGACGCCTCCGCGTCCTCGCCCGCCACGGGCGGCCACGGCGGTCGGGGCGGCTCCGGCGACGGCCCCCGCGGCACGGGCGGCGGGGGCAGCGGCGGCGACGGTGGACACGGTCCCCTCGGCGGCGGTGAAGACGGCCACGGCGACGACAGCGAAGTCGAGGCGGCGCTCCGCCGGATGCTGCACCAGAGCGTGCACCGCATCGAGCCGTCCCCCGAAGCCCTCGCGCATCTGCGGCAGGCGGTGCCGGCCCGCCGAGCGCACCGCCGCCGTGCCCTGGTGGGCGCCGCGGCCGCCGTCGTGCTGGCGGGCGTGGGCTTCCCGGGGCTGGTGAGCGCGGGCCTCATCCCTGGCATCCACGGCGACTCGTCCATCGACGCGGGCGGCACCGACGACCGGGCGCACGGCGCCGACGGCGCGGGCGGCGCGGGCCACACCCAGGGCGCGGGCAGCGGCACGGGCGGTGGCGGTGCCGACGGCGGCAAGTCGGCCGGCGGCGACGGTTCGGCGTCGCCTTCGCCGACGCGGGGCGGGGGTTCCGACGGGGCCGACCCGAACGACACGCTCGCCACGAGCGCCCCCAGCTGCGGCAGGCAGCAGCTCGGCGACGGCTCGGTGACGAGGGAGAGCCCCGACTCCGCGGGGAAGGTCTACGGCACCTTCCGCGTCGTCAACACCTCCTCCGAGGCGTGCACCGTCGAAGGGGAGGGCGTCGTCGGCGCCTCCGCGCGCGGGCAGGCCGACGTCGACCGCATAAACGTCCTGGACCACACATCGGGCGATGCCGCGACGGCGCTTCCCGACCCAGATCTCGCCGCGAGCGCGCTCGTGCTGAAGCCCGGCCAGGCCTATGAGGTCAAGTGGGCCTGGGTGCCCAGCGAATGCAACTCGTCCGACACCCCGGAGCCCAAGGTGCAGGAGGGCAACGGGCCCGAGGGCAGCCAGGGCGGCAACAACGGCAACTCCGGCGGCCCGAGCGATCCCGCGACCGGCGGCGACGAGGGCGACGCCGACGGCGGACCGGGCGGCGGCCCGGGCGGCGGGGGCGACACGGACGACAAGGCCAGCGTCGTCCTCAGTCACACACCGGACGTGGGCGACCCTGCGGCGGCGAACACGGAACTCGAGGGCGCCTGCGCCGGCACGCTCTACCGCACCGGGGTGCTCGCGGCCCACTGACGGAGTCCGCGGGGTGCTCACGCGGCCGGAGGCCCACTGACGGGGAGCGCGGGGGCGCACCCACGCGCGACCGCCGCCCCCCGGCCCCGTACCGTTGGGGTGTGTACCGGTTCCTGCTGACCCCGCGGTGGTGGGGGATCAACCTCTTCTCCGTGCTGGCGATCCCGGTGTGCCTGTTCATGGGCGGCTGGCAGCTCTCCCGCTTCGAGGCGCGGGCCGAGAGCCACGAGGAGCAGCAGAGGACGGTCGCCCGCGCGGAGCACGCCAGGGCCGAACCGCTGTCCCGGCTGCTGCCCGTCGACGTCGCGACCAGCGGCCGGACGGCAGAGGTCACCGGCCGCTACGACACGTCCCGGCCGCTGCTGGTGCCCGACCGGAAACTGGACGGCAGGCGCGGCTTCTACGTGCTGACGATGCTGCGCACCCACGCGGCGGCCGACGACGGCAAGGGCAGGACCCACGCGAAGGACCACGCCGAGGACCACGCCGGGGGGCACGGCAAGGCACTCCCCGTGGTGCGGGGCTGGCTGCCCGGCGAGGCCGATCCCTCCCGCGTGCCCCCGCCTCCGCGCGGCGAGGTGCGGGTGACCGGCGCGCTCCAGGCGTCCGAGTCGCAGGGCAGCCCGGGCGTGGGCGCGGAGGGCGGCCTGCCGAAGGGGCAGCTCGGCATGATCAGCGCTGCCGCTCTCGTCAACGTCGTCCCTTACGACGTCCACGACGCGTGGATCACCGTGCAGCGCATTCCCGACGGTTCGAAGCTGAAGCCGGTGCCGCCGGTACGTCCCGACAACACCGGCCTCGAC
Organism: Streptomyces sp. CNZ301; assembly: GCF_004217425.1. Lineage (NCBI taxonomy): Bacteria > Bacillati > Actinomycetota > Actinomycetes > Kitasatosporales > Streptomycetaceae > Streptomyces > Streptomyces sp. CNZ301. Next base: position 3,968,258 of record NZ_SHLG01000001.1, on the reverse strand, counting down.
ATGAAGGCGTTCCAGAACCTCGGCTACACCGCCGAGTGGTTCGTCTTCGCGGCCTTCGTGGTCTTCATGTGGTTCCGGCTCTTCCGCCGCGATGCCGAGCTGGCGAAGGACGCCGCGCTCGGCCTCATCCCCGGCCCCCAGGAGAGCCAGGAGCGGGAACAGGGGACGGAAGATGCCTCAGAGCAAAGTCGATCTCCAGCCTCAACTGCTTGATCCGTTCCTCCACCACGAGCGAGCCGTGCCCGGCGTCGTAGCGGTACACCTCGTGCGGTGCGCCGCGCCGCTCCAGCCGCTCCACGTAGTTCTCGACCTGCCGGATGGGGCAGCGTGGGTCGTTGACGCCGGCGGAGATGAAGACCGGCGCCCGCACGGCGTCCACGTACGTCAGCGGTGACGAGAGCTCGTACCGCTCCGGCACCTCCTCGGGGGAACCGCCGAGCAGCGTGCGGTCCAGCGACTTCAGCGCCTCCATCTCGTCGTGGTACGCGGTCACGTAGTCGGCGACCGGCACGGCGGCGAGGCCCACGGCCCACGCCTCGGGCTGGGTGCCCAGGCCGAGCAGCGTCAGGTAGCCGCCCCAAGAGCCGCCGCCCAGGACCAGCCGCCGCGGATCGGCGAGACCCGAGGAGACGGCCCACTCCCGCACCGCCGCGATGTCCTCCAGCTCGATGAGGCCCACGCGGTGCTTGAGGGCGTCCGTCCAGGCCCGTCCGTAACCGGTGGACCCGCGGTAGTTGACGCGCACGACGGCGAAGCCGTGGTCGACCCAGGCGGCGGGCTGAGCGGCGAAGGCGTCGCTGTCGTGATGGGTCGGGCCGCCGTGCACGTCGAAGACCGTGGGGAAGGGGCCCTCGCCCTCGGGCTTCTGCACGAGCGCGTGGACGGTGCCGCCGGGGCCCTCGACCCAGGCGTCCTCGACGGCGACGGACCGGGGCGCCGCCAAGCCGGGCGGGTCGAGGACGACGTCCCCCGCCAGGGAACGCACCTGCGGCGGCTGCGCCGCGGACGACCACAGATACTCCACGCTGACGCCCGCGGCGCCCGCTCCACCCGTGCCGCCCGGCCGGTCCGCTCCCTCCCCGGCCTGCGGCTCCGCGGCCTGCGCGGCCCGCGCGACGGGCCGCACCGTCGCGTCCACGACCGAGCCCGGCGGGGTCTCGACCCGGGTCAGCGTGCTCGCCCCGAGGTCGTAGCGCCACAGGTCGCTGCGGGCCTGGTGACTGTGGGACACCAGGAGCGCGGTGCCGTCCGGATACCAGTCGGCGCTCACGTCCCCCGGCAGGTCGATGGCGAGTTCGGTCGTGGCGCCGGTCAGCGGGTCCCAGATCATCGGCTCCCAGCGTCCTGTGCGCTGGTGCGCGACGAGCAGCCGCGAGTCGTCCGGCACGGGCGCGAACCCGAGGGCGGACAGGCCGAGTTCCTTGGTGCCGCCCTCGCTGTCGTCGAGCTCGGCGACGGTCGTCCCGTCGAGGCGCATCACGCGCAGCGCGGAGTGCATCGCGTCGCCGTGCTCGGTGTGCTCGACGACGAGCAGCGTCCCGTCGTGGGAGAGGTCCGCCACACCGGCGGACTCGCGGTGCCGGTAGATCTCGACGGGCTCCTTCCCGGGGCGGCAGAGGTGGATCGTCGAGCCGTCCTCGTCGGTCGAGCGGCCGATGACGGCGGTGCCGTCGCGCCCGATCGTCAGGCCCGCGGGGAAGGACGGGGCGAGGCCGGGGGCCGCCGGCTCGTCGTCGCCGCCCTTGAAGGGCTGCCGCATCCAGACGCCGAACTCGTCGCCGTCGGTGTCGGAGAACCACCAGATCTCCTCGCCGTCGGGCGTGAGAACGCCGTCGGTCGTCCCGTTGGGGCGGTCGGTCACCTGGCGGTGCTCTCCGGTGGCCCGGTCCCACGCGTACAGCTCGAAGGTGCCTGTCGCGTTGGAGACGTACAGCGAGCGGTCGGGAGCGTCCTCGGCCCAGTCGGGCAACGAGACCCGCGGTGCCCGGAAGCGCTTCTCCCACTCCGGCATGGCATCGGTCTTCTGCGTCATGTGCCCATTCTGCGCCGGGAGCGGAGGCCGTGCGGGCGGGGGCGGCGGGACGTGGCGCGATCAACATCGTTTCGGGACAGGGACGACGGGACAAGCGGACGGGACGGGGACGTACGTACGCGCACGCAGGACGGACCAACCGGCGGACGGAGGCGACGTGGCTGGCGGGATGAACGGTGAGCCGACGGCACAGCACTGGACGGACGGATCGGGCGGGACCGGCGGGACCGGAAGCAACAGCCTTGCGACAGGGGGGAGTCGGGGAGAACGACCCGCGCCGCCCGACCCGACGGCCGCTCCCGCGGCGGTCCGGCCGGACCGGCCCGCGGCGCCGGCCGGTCCGCCGAGCCGCAGGGGGCTGCTCGCGGTCTCGGCGGCCGCGGGGGTGGGGGTGCTGACGGGATGCGGGACCTCCTCGCGGGCCGACGACGCGAAGGGCGGGGGGAGTTCGGCGAGCAGCGGCGGGCGCAGCGGGTCGGCCTCCCGCTCGCCGAAGCCCCGCCGGACCAGGAAGCGGCCCCAACTGCCTCGCGGCGGCCGGAAGTTGTTCCCGAAGTACCGGCTGGTCGGCTACTGCGGACTGCCCGGGGCGCCCGCGCTGGGCCGCCTCGGCGACGGCGACCCGGGAAAGCGGGTCTCCGAGCTCGAGAAGACCGCACGCGAGTACGCCGGGGGCCGTGAGCCGCTCCCCGTACTGGAACTCCTCGCCGCCGTGGCCAACCCCGATCCGGGACCCGACGGCGAGTACCGCACGCGGACACCGGAGAAGACGATCCGCCGCTTCCACGAAGTCGCCCGCGAACACGACGCGTTGCTGCTGCTGAACATCCAGCCGGGACGCGCGGACGCACTCGGCGAGGTGAAGGCCCTGGAGGACTGGCTGAAGCACCCCGACGTGGGAGTGGCCCTCGACCCCGAGTGGGACATGGGCCCCGGCCAGACCCCGGGGGAGACCTACGGACGCACCGGCGGCGGTGAGATCAACGATGTCGCCGACTACCTGTCGGACCTCGTCGACGAGAACGATCTGCCGGACAAGCCGCTCGTCTTCCACCAGGTCTCCACGTCCGTCGTCAGCGACGAGAAGAAGCTGCGTCCCGCGGACGGCGTCTCGCTGATCAAGAGCGCGGACGGCATAGGGTCGCCCGGGCTCAAGCGCGGCACGTGGCGGCAGCTCGTCGAGGACATGCCGGACGGGCTGCACACGGGCTTCAAGCTCTTCTACGAGGAGGACACCGAGGACTCCCGCCTGATGAAGCCGCCGGAGGTGCTGAAGCTGCGTCCCGAACCGGAGTACGTGATGTACGAGTAGGCGGCCGGCACGCAGGCGCGGCACGCAGGCCCGGCACGCAGGCACGGCCGGCCCGACAGCGGGCCGGCCGTGCCGCCGGGAGCCGCGCCGACGTGCTCGCCTCGGCGCGTAGCCCGCCCGCCCCCTCGGGCCGTACCGTCTGCACATGCCGATGAACCGAGCGCACCGCAGGTTGTGCAGTTCCGAGAAGTGGGCGCAGGGCGTGCGCGACCGTCTGCTGCCCTGGGCCCTGGAGGATGTCGAACTGGGCGACGAGGTACTGGAACTCGGCCCCGGCTACGGCGCCAACCTCCGCGTACTGGTCGAACAGGTTCCCAGCCTCACCGCCGTGGAGATCGACGAGGACACCACGAGGCTGCTTCAGAAGGGCTGGGGCGACCGTGCCCGCGTCATCCACGGTGACGCCTCGGACCTGCCGTTGCCGGACCGCGGCTTCTCGTCCGTGGTCTGCTTCACGATGCTCCACCACGTGCCGACGGCCACGGCACAGGACAAGATCTTCCGTGAGGCGTTCCGGGTGCTGCGTCCCGGCGGGGTCTTCGCGGGCAGTGACAGCCAGCCCAATCTCCGCTTCCGGCTGCTGCACATCGGCGACACGATGAACACGCTGCCTCCGAAGACGCTTCCGGGACGCCTCGTGGCGGCGGGTTTCACCGATGTCGTGGTCGACCGGTATCCGGAGAGAGGCGGCGGTGTCCGCTTCCGCGGCCGTCGTCCCGAGTGAGGCCCGTCCGGTCCGGCGCCGTTCGCCTCGGTGATGGAGGCGCCGCCGGTCCGGTGACGGAAGGGCGCCCTGGCCTCGGCCGGGGCGGGCCGGAGGCGGCCAGGGCGCCGCGTGGCTCTCGCGCGTTCCCGGACCGCGGAGCACGGGTGCGAGCGCTCGACCAGCGTCTCCGTGCGCCGAGTACGGGGTCAAAGCGAACCTCCCTATGCGGGATAGGCGGCGCCTATGACTCCAGGTGGGCGCTGAGCAGTTCGTCCAGCGAGTCCCGGACGCGCGCGCCTTCCGCGACCTCCAGCAGCGCGCGCACCATGGCCGGCCGCGGCTCGTGCGCCGCGAAGACCAGTCCGACGCGTGGCCTGCTGCCGCCGCCGTCGTCGTGCAGCCGCACCACGCGCATGCCTGCGGGGATGCCGAACATGTGCAGCCAGGCGTGCGAGATCACGCTCGACCACCGTCCCGAGGCGAGGTGCGCGTAGAGGCCGTCCACGGTGTCGGACTCGACGGCGGGGGAGGCCGCGGCGCCGTCCGCGGCGAACAGCCCGTCGAGGATGCGGCGGTTGCGCATGCGCGGCGAGAGCAGGCACAGCGGGAGCCGCGCGGCCCGCGACCAGCTCACCGCCCCGGCGTCGCCGTTCGGGTCTGCGGGGGCGTCGCCGTCGGGTCCGGCACCGTGGACGGGTTCGTCCTCGGGCGTGAGCAGGACGTAGCGCTCCTCGTACAGCGGCAGCCTGTGCACGCCCCGCAGCGTCTCGTCGTCCAGGTACGTGAGGGCGGCGTCGATCTCGAACTCGGCGAGCCGGCGCATGATTTCGCGCGACGAGAGCGACTCGAGGCGCACACCCGCCTCGGGGTGGCGCTCGCAGAAGGGCGTCGTCAGCAACGAGGTGACGGTGAGCGCGGTGGGGATGGCACCGAGGCGCAGCGTGCCCGTGAGACGCCCGTGCATCGCGGCGATCTCCTGCTGGAGCGCGTCGCGGTCGCCGAGTATGCGGTGCGCCCACAGCAGGACGCGCTCGCCCTCGGGCGTCAGGCCCTGGAAGCGCGCGCCGTGCTGGACGATCGGGACGTCCAGCTCGCGTTCCAGCTTGCGTATGCCCGCGGAGAGCGACGGCTGCGATACGAAGCACGCGGCCGCCGCACGCGCGAAGTGACGTTCCCTGGCCAGGGCGACCAGGTATTCCAACTGGCGAAGCAGCATGCCCCACCATGACCCGGCGCCCCGGGAACGGTCCACTCCCCCTCGCGGCGGCGCCGGGCCGGGGCCCGGCTCACCCCTCCCTGGGCAGGACCGTCATCGGGAGGCTGTCGGGGTGCGCGACCGCCGAGGCGACCTCCTTCACGGTGTGGCCCGGAACCCGCTGGAACCGCCAGCGCCGCAGGACGGTCGCCAGGGTGATGACGATCTCCGTCCAGGCGAAGCCGTCGCCGATGCACTTGCGGTTGCCCGCGCCGAACGGGATGTAGCCCTCGCGCGGCACCTTCGAGCCCTGCTCCGGAAGCCAGCGGTCCGGGTCGAAGCGCTCGGGGTCCTCGTACAGTCGCGCGTCGCGGTGGAGGGCGTAGAGGCTGAAGGCGAGCTCGGTGCCCACGGGCAGCTGCGCTCCGCCGAGTTCGACGGGGGCGGTGGCCTGGCGCATGAGCAGCGGAACCGAGTGCATGCGGGAGATCTCGCGCAGCACCCGGTCCATGTACTCGAGCTTGGGGACGTCTTCGAAGGTGACGGGGCGGTCCCCGATCACCGACTCGATCTCGGCCAGCAGCTGGTCCTCGACCTCGGGGTGCGTGGCCAGTTCGTGGAAGGTCCAGGCGAGTGTGGAGGCCGTCGTCTCGGTTCCGGCGAACATGATCGCGACGAGCTCGTCGCGCACCTCGCGGTCGCTGAGCCTGTCGCCGGTGTCGGCGTCACGCGCGGCCATCAGCAGGGAGAGCAGGTCCTCGTTGTCCTCGTCGCCCTGCTGGTGGGAGAGCGCGATGACGTCGTCGATGACCTTGCGCAGCCGGGCGGCCGCGGTGTCGAAGCGCCGGTTGGCGGGGATCGGCATGCGGTCCATGAGCCGGGGCGTCACGGCCCGTACGAGAGCGTTCTTCAGCAGGATCGGCACGTCGCGGATGACGGCCTCCGCGGCGGGACGGCTGATCTCCGCGGAGAACATCGTCTCGGCGAGCGTGGCCACCGAGAACTGGGCCAGCTCCTCGTCGACGGCGACGGTCTGCCCCGGCTTCCACGACTCGGCCATGGCCTGTGCGCGGGTGGCCATGACGTTCGCGTACCCGGCGATGCGGGCGTGGTGGAACATCGGCTGCATCAGCCTGCGGTGCCGCTTGTGGATGTCGGAGGGGGCGGTGGGCAGCGCGTCGCCGACGAGGGTGCGTGCCCGTATGAAGAATCGGCCCTTGTCGAAGTTGCGCGCCTTGGTGACCAGCAGCTCGTGGGTGAGCTCCGCGCTGGTGACGAAGTAGATCGGAAGGGTGCCGACGTCGACCCGCACCAGGTCGCCGGTGTCCCGCAGCGACTTCATGAAGTCGAGGGGCTGCCGTAGCAGGGTGAGGGCGTGGCCGATCAGCGGGAGTCGGTTCGGGGCCAGGGGTACGGCCTTCAGTGCGGCACTCACGTTCGCAGCTCCTTCGGGCAAGAGGTGGGGACCGGGGTGGAGGTGCAGCCGATGTGGTGTGTCGGTGGTACGTGACGAGGGCGGGCGGGAGTCGAAGGCGTGCGGGCGCACGGGGCCCTCGGCGCCTGTGGGCGCTTCGGTCCCCGGTTGCCGGCGTTGCCGGCGGGGCTGGGGCGTGCTTCGGACGTGTTCCGGGCGTGCTCCGGGCGTGCTCCGGGCGTGCTCCGGAGGTGCGGCGCCGCGTTCGGTCGGTGCCTGGTCGGTTCCTGGGTCGGCGCCCGGTCGGTTCCTGGGTCGGCGCCCGGTCGGCGCGTCGCCGGGGCAGGGGAATTGGGGCGGTGCAGGGGGAGTGCTCGGGTCCGTGCTCCGTGCTCGGCCTCGGTGTGGCTTCGGCATCACCCCGGTCCGGGCCCCGGTGCGGCCTCGTCCGGGGTTTCCGCGCGGGCTCAGACCGTTGCGGACGTACGGAACTCGCCAGGCGACGGCTGAAACGTTTCCCTCTCCGGAAGCACGTCCCACCACCACGCGACGGCAGGGATGTCGAGGGCCTCGTGGCTGTCGTCGGTGGGGGTGTCGCGGAACGTCGAGGGAAGGTCCGCGGGGTCCTCGGGCGTCGTGTAGCGGTGCGAACTGATGCCCCAGTCCTGGGCTCCGCGGATGAACGTCCCCAGGTTCTCGAGGTATTGGCGAAGCTGCGGGCTCCCCGTGGCGGCGAGTTCGTCCCGCACCCGCAGGAACAGGCACATCACGCGGTCGCGTTGGGCGACCGCGAGGGACAACGCCTGGGTGGGGGTGAGCTGTTGCTCGTGCTCCAGCACCCGCAGCACGTTGAGGTAGTACTGGTCGGCGCGGCTCTCCTTGTGGTACGAGAAGAGGTCGTTGTCCCAGGTGATGATGAAGTACGCCATCTCCGCCGCGGCGCGAACCGCCGTGCTGTCGCGCTCGTTCGGATGCAGCTCGTACCCGTGGCCCATCTCCAGCAGCGGCAGGACGACGGACGTCGCGCCGTCGTAAAGGCGCATCAGCGTGTAGTCGTTGAGGTCGGGGACCGTCTCGTGGCTGCGGTGGGACGCCTCCCACACCACGGACAGGAAGTACTCGCGCAGCGCGTCGACCCAGCGTGCCTCCTGGCCGGGGGTCGCGTACCGCGAGACGCGATGGCGCAGATCCCTCAGCCCCGCCGCGAGGGGGTTGCGGGAGAGCATCGGCACGTCGGGGTTCTGCGCGATGCGGAGCATCCTGGAGAGCTCGCCGACCAACTCCGAGGGGTCCTTGCCGAGTTCACCCTCCTCGCAGAGGCCGTCGTCGACCCCGAAGAGCCAGATGATGAAGTCCGCGAGGATCGAGACGACCTCCTCGCGGCCCTCGGGCAGGACCCGGGCGGCGAAGGTGCCGATGTCGTGGGCGACCAGCTTCTCCCGCAGCTCCGGGGATCCGATGGCGAAGGCGTTCGCCCAGGCGGTGGTCCGCTCGTTGATCGCTTCGTGACGGGGGTGTATCGCGGGTGGGATAGGAGAAAAAACGGGCGGCACGATCAAGCCGTGCTCCACTGTCGATCACCTCAGTAATCCGGCGGCTCTCGCCGCCTTCCACTCAACCTCTCGGCAGTTGGCCTCTCCATGGCCCCCTGCACCCGGGTAGAACCGGCCAAAACCAAGTTCTGCCTGCGGAGACAACGCCCTCCCGCACTGCGGGAGACCGCTCCGTCACCGTCTGCTACATGGACATCACCACTTCATCAAGGGGCTATCCGGTCGCAGGAAAGCAGGCGGATTCTCTGCCGACCCGGCACGGCCACAGGGAGGCTTCCCCCTGGTCACCCGCGATTACACGTTCAACCAGTGCCGCTACGAGGCGAGTTGACGCCAGTGGCCGAATAAGGCCGGGCATTGCCGACATCCCGGGTGCGCGTGGTCCCTGCCGCCGCGTCACCACCCCTGCATCTTCTGCTTCAGCCTCGTCCACCAGGAGGTGTGCTCGGGCGGCGGTGCGACCGGAGGCATCGGAACGGACGCCGGTGCCTGCGGCCGCAGCGGCGGAAGTTCGACGGAGGGGACGCCCGGGCCCTGGCGCGGCGCGGTGTTCTTGCGGCGCGGGGCGAACTCCACGGGGAGCGCGACCAAACGGCGTGACATCAGAGCGGTTTCCCACGTCAGGCGCTCCTCCGGGACGGCCAGCCGCAGATCCGGCAGGCGCGTGAGGAGCGTGTCGATGCCGGTGTCCACGATGGCCCTGCCGAGGTCCTGGCCCGGGCACTCGTGGGGTCCCCCGCTGAACGCGAGATGCGAGCGGTTGCCGTGCATGGGCGTGGACTTGTCCGGCCGGATCTGCGGATCGGCGTTGCCGGCGGCGAGGCCGAGCAACAGCATGTCTCCGGCCTTGATCGTCTTGCCCGCGAGCTGCGCGTCGCCCGTCGCCCAGCGGCCGATATTCGTCGTCATCGGAGGCTCGTCCCACAGCACCTGCTCCAGCGCGTCGGGCAGGGTCATATGCCCCCCGGCCAGAGTTGCGCGGAAGCGCTGGTCGGTCAGGACGAGACGAAGCGTGTTCGCGATCAGGTTGACGGTCGGCTCGTTCGCGGAGACGAGCACGACCCGCAGGTGTTCGCGAACCTCGTCGTTCGTGAGCCGGGCGGGATGCTCGATCAGCTTGGACGCCACGTCGTGTCCCGGCGAGGCGCGCTTGCGGTCGACGAGCTCCTGAAGGGCCTCGGTGATGTAGTCGTTGCTCGCGACGGCGGTCTCCGAGCCGCGGATCATGTCCTTGGCCGCGTCGATCAGCCGGGGCCCGTGGTGTTCGGGCATGCCGAAGAGCTGGGTGATCACACGCAGCGGCAGCTGGTCGGCGAACTGCTCGACCAGATCCGCCCGGCCCTCCGGCTCGAACTCGTCGATCAACTGGTGCGCGAAGCGCGTCACGTACCGGCGGATGCCGCGCGCCTCGAACCGCGACAGGCTCTCGGTGACGGCCCTTCGCAGCCGCTCGTGCTCCTCGCCCTCGGCGAAGACGCACAGCGGCTGCCACATCGTCAGCGGTGCCAGCGGATGGTCCGGCGGGACCTTGCCCTGCTGCATGTCGCGCCACAGGCGGGAGTCCCGGGAGAAGAGGGACGGCGTGCGCGAGACCTCCAGGTTCTCCCGGTGCCCCAGCACCAGCCACGCCTCCCGGTCGCCCGGCAGCAGCACGGGGGCCAGGGCCCCGTGTTCGCGGCGCAGCCGCTCGTACAGCGCGATGGGGTCGGCGTCCGCCTCCGGCCCGTACAGGCGGCGCAGCCCGCCCGGTCCGAGACCGTGGGCGGGGCAGCCGGGCGGCGGCATGGCGGAGGGATCGAACCCGTCGAAGCCGGAGCCCGCGGCGGGCCCGCCGGGCGTTTGCGCGGAGGACGTCCCGCGGCCGGGGGCCGCAGCGGCGGGGCCGGGGCCGTCCGGGCGGCCGGGGGCGTCCCGGTCGGGTGGTGGAGAGGTCACTTCGCCTCCGGGGTCAGTGCAAGGGAGCGCAGGTAGTGCATCAGCTGCAACAGGACGTCCTGGCTGGAGGAACGCTGCCGTGCGTCGCACACGACGATCGGGACCCTCGGGTCCAGATCCAGGGCGCTGCGCAGCTCCTCCACGGGATAGGCCGGGGCCTCAGGGAACGCGTTGACGGCGACGACGAACGGGACGGCGGACTCCTCCAGCCGGCCGATCACGTCGAAGCTCACCTCGAGACGGCGCGTGTCGACGAGGACCACGGCACCCAGAGCGCCGTCGAACAGCCCGTTCCAGAGGAACCAGAAGCGCTGCTGTCCGGGCGTACCGAACAGGTACAGCACGAGTTCCTCGTTGAGGCTGATGCGTCCGAAGTCCATGGCGACGGTCGTCGCCGTCTTGCGTTCGACGCCGGCGGTGTCGTCGACGTTCTCGCTCGCCTGAGTCATCGTCTCTTCCGTCGTCAGCGGACGGATCTCGCTGACGGAACGGACGAGGGTCGTCTTGCCGACACCGAAACCGCCGACGATGACGATCTTCACGGCGGAGCTGGCGGACGAGGGCAGTCTGTCTTCGCTCCTAGGCCCCGTGGCTGTGTCAGAGATTCCGGAGTCCATGGATCACCGCCTCAATCAGTTCGATGTCGGGAAGAGCCGGGACGGGCGACCGCGCCTCGACCCGCTCCTCGGTCAGCAGGTCCGCCAGCAGGACGGTGATCACGCTCACCGGCAGTCCCAGGTAGGCGGAGATCTCCGCCACGGAGAGAGGGGAGTTGCACACGCGTAGAATCGACGCGTGCTCGGGCTGCATCCCCACCTGGGGATCCGTCCTGGCCACGATTAACGTGACCAGGTCGATCCCCGTCTGCTCGGCGGGGTCGCTGCGTCCGCCGGTGATCACATAGAGCCGTTCGGGCCCGATGTCGTCGTCCCATCCCGGAATCCGGCTCATACGGCCAATCCGCCGTCGCGCGGGGGGCTGGTCAGATGCTCGCCGATGCGGGCCACCAGGTCCCTCATGCGCCCGCCGACGAGCCCGGCGTCGACGCCCTCGTCGGCGAGTACGGCCAGGTGCGCGCCGGCTCCCGCCGCCATCAAGTACATGAAGCCGCCGTTGACTTCGATGACGACCATGCGCATCCGCCCGTCACTGTGCGGGAATTCGGCTGCCACGGCGGACGACAGGCTCTGCAGGCCCGAACCGATCGCGGCCAGCCGGTCGGCGGTGTCGGGGTCGGTGCCGTGCTTGGCCATGCAGAGACCGTCGGAGGACAGCACGATCACGTGGCGGGTCTGGGGGACGGTCTCCGCCAGATCCTTCAGCATCCAGTCCATGTCGGCACGTCGTTCCATCGTTCACTCACCCTCATCCGGCGACGTGTCTTCGTTGCGGTCCGCGCTGGCGCTCTCGCTCGCCCTGCCCGACAGTCCGCTCTGCAGGTCTGCCATCCACAGTCCCGGCGCCGGTTCGTCCGGTGCGGGCTGCGCGGGAGGCTGCGGTTTTCCGGAGCTCCGGCCGGCGATGCCTCCCGGGGAGGCGTTCGCGTTCGGGCTGCGGCGGCGGCGCTGCGGCAGCCCGTTGGCGTTGCGCTCGACCACTGGCGGTGTCTCGTCCTGCACTTCGTCTTCCTGCTGTGCGGGGCCGGTTTCCGGAAGCCAGGGGTCGTGACGCGGCGGCATCCGGTGCCCGGCGGCAGGCGCTTCCGCCGCCGGTACCGAGGGCGCGCCCGAGAACGGCGTACCCGCGGATGCCGTGCGGGGGGCTTCCTCCCCCGCGGACCGCGGCGTGGACGGGACCCCCGCCCCGTGCGACGCGACGGATGCCGGCGCCCCGTCGAACGAGGGCGCGCCGAACGAGGCCGCGCCGTTCCCCGCGGCCGGGACTCCGGCGGCCGGAGCCGCCGCGGCAGGGGCCTCCTGGCGGGGGGCCTCCTGGCCGGGGCCGGCGCCGATGCCGTGGGCACGTCCCGTTGCCGGCGCTGTGGTGACCAGCTTCTTCGGCACGACGAGGACGGCACGCACGCCGCCGTACGCGGAGGGCGGCAGCGAGACCTGGAAGTCGTAGGCCTGGGCGAGCCGGCCGACCACGGCGAGGCCGAGGCGCGGCGATTCCCCGAGGTCGTTGAGGTCGATGCCCGCTTGGGCCTCCTTGAGCCTCAACTCTGCGCGTTGACGGGCCTCTTCGCTCAGACCCACGCCGCCGTCCTCGATCTCGATGGCGATGCCGGCGTGCACTTCGCCCGCGGTCAGATGGACGCGCGCCTTCGGCGGCGAGTAGCGGGTGGCGTTGTCGAGAAGCTCCGCGAGCGCGTGGATGAGCGGTTCCACCGCCGGGCCGACGATCGCGACGTCCGCGACGGAGTGCAGCTCGACGCGCTGGTAGTCCAGCACGCGCGACATCGCGCCGCGCAGCACGCTGTAGACCGGGACGGCCTTGCTCCACTGCCTGCCCGGGCGGGCGCCGCCGAGTACGGCGATGCTGTCGGCGAGGCGGCCGATGAGGGCGGTGCCGTGGTCGAGCCTCAGCAGGTCGGCGAAGAAGTCCGGCTGCTGGCCGTGCCGGTCCTCCATGTCCCGCAGGTCGGTCGCCTGCCTGTGGACGATGGCCTGCACACGGCGTGCGATGTTGACGACGCCGCGCTGTGCCGAGTCACGCAGGGTCTCCTCCGCCTGCACGGCCTCGACGACGGAGCGGAGCAACTCCTGGTGCGCGGCCTGGAATTCGCTGCTCAGGCCCTCGGCGCGGGGCATGGACTGCAGCACGTCCTCGGCGAACTCGCCCTCCTGGAGGCGTTCCACCGCCTCGGGCAGCCATTCCTTGGCCAACTGCACCGTCACGCGCTCCTGTTGGTGCAGCCGGGCCTGGAGCACCGAAAGCTGCTCGGCGTGCTCGGCCCGGAGCGAGGTCAGTGCGCGTCCGCGGCGTGCGACTTCGGCGGACACGACGGCGACGGCCAGCGTCGCGACGAGCCCGCACACGACGACCGCGATACGGGCGCCTTCCGGCACGAGGGGGACTGCGATGCCTGCGGCCGCCGCCGTCAGCAAGGCGGGCAGCAGCCAGACGAGTACCGGGCCGGACCCTTGATCTCCGGGTGACGATCCAGCACGAACCATCAGGATCCTCAAATCAATCGAAAAGCTGGTGAGCAGGCGGTGCGCGGCTGCAGTGGCGGGCATGAGGGGGCACCCGAACCGCACATCCGGTCTCAATTCGGCGGCAGGGCAAGGGGGTTGGTCCGGTCCACTGAGCCTCGCGCAGCATAGCCGGAACCGATCACTTGTGACGCAGAGTCTTCGAGTGCATCCCCCTTGCCGTTCATTTCAGTGGCGAAACTGAGCAGGTCAGGACAGTAAGTGGTCGAGCCTCACAAATGCGCGCCAGACGGACAGGTGCCCTGAGCACCTAGAAGCGGAATGCGGCGACGGCGGTCGAGTTGGCCGGAAAGAACCAGCTCGCCGGAACTGACCGGGAGAAGCCCTATTGGGCACCGGTCCGCGGTGCGGGTCTTCGGCTCCGGAGCGCGGTCGATCAGGGTGCGGCAGAACCAACCTGCGAGTAGCGAAGACTGTGTGAAGGTCTCGTGTGTAGAACGTGTGCTCGTCTGTGTCTGACTCAGGGTCACGGCGTCGCCGAGGCCGCGGTCGCCCACAAGCACCGCAAGCCCCTTGTGTAAGTTTTGCGGTGGTGCACCGGAAACCGGCCGGCCGACAGGCCCGACGCGGTTCACCGGACGGGGGAGCCCAGCCAACGGGGCGCAGCTTGTTCGTGTTGTGTTCGCGCGGAGTCCGAAGTCCGGAGTCCCGAGTCGTCAGGCCCACCGGTGCTTCGCACGGTCCGCGGAGCACCGCGGCCGGCCGGCACGGACTCAGGCACCGGCACTGACTCCGGCACCGGAACCGGCATCCGCCGGGCAGCACCGACGGACGGCATGCGAATAGGGGGAACGGCGTGAGCCAGAGCGTGAGAAGGGCCGCCAGGGCGGTCTCGGAGAACCCGGAGCTGCGTGAAGCGGCGGAGGGCGAGCTACGGCGCCGGGGCGGCACCGTGGTGCGGCAGCGTTCGGAGGACGGACGCGACGACGGCGGCCCGGACGGGCCGCGCGGCGACGACGGGCTCGACCCCGCCGACTTTCCCGCCGCCCGCGAACAGGGCGGCGGCATCGACACGGTGATGACGCAGCGGACCGTGTCCATGGACGAGGCGCGGGAGGTGCTCAACCGCAGCGAACAGCGCCGCGAGGACGGGCGGAAGGTTCACGCCATCTGCCCGATGGCACTGCCCCGCGGGCGCTCCTTCGTGAGCATGCTGCCCGTACTGCTGCTGCTGGTGCTGGGAGCGGCGGGCAGCGCTTTCGCCGCGGCCGCCGGCAGCTCGCTCCTCACCCATCCCGTCTTCGGCGTCCACTACTGGGTGCTGTCGCTGCTCGCCGTCGGCTTCGTGTGGTGGCGGCAGGGCATGGTCATGGTGCCGGACGGCTGCCAGGCGCTGATCACGCGCTTCGGGAAGCTGGAGGACGTGGTCGGTCCCGGCAGGGTCATCCTGCTGAACCCGTGGAAGCGGGTGTCGTACATCATCAACACCACGCGCGAATACCCGTTCAACGCGCCGGTGCGGGAGGCCCCCACCAAGGGCGGCGTGAAGGCGTCCATCGACCTGTTCATCCAGTTCCGCATCAGCGACCCGGTGGAGTTCGTCTACACGCTCGGTGCCGTGCGGGGATTCGAGGAGAAGCTCAGCAACGCGGTCAGCGAGACCATCCGCAGCCTCATCTACGAAAAGGAGGCCGCCGGGATCTACGACATGGTCGGCGAGGACACCGGGCGCCTCCTGGAGCAGCTCAACCAGCAGTTCCGTCCGGCGGTCGAGCTGACCAACGCCAACATCACCCACGCCGAGCCGGCCGACCGCGGCTACCGGATGGACCTGGCGTCGCCGGAGATGGTGCGCGTCGCGAAGGACGCCTACACGCACGAGTACGCACTGCACCTCCGCAAGGAGCAGGACGAGGGCGACCTGACGAAAGAGCTGGCCTCCCGTCAGGAGACCCTCTCGGCGATCATGGCGGACATCGCGCAGTACCAGGCCCAGATGGACACCGCGGTGGAGCGCGAGACCAACCGCGCCCAGGCCACGGCCCGTCAGCGCTACGTACAGGCCGAGTCCGAGGCGAAGGCCAACGCGGCACTGCTGGAGGCGCAGGCCCTGGACATCCGCGCGGTCACCGCCGCCGAGGCGCCGGAGATCCTCCAGTACCGCTACCAGCAGCAGGTCCTCGACACGCTCGAGGAGGTCGCGGACCACCTTCCGCGGCTGCTGCGCATCGGCGGCGGCTCGGACTCCGACGGCGGCGTGGGTGTCGACTTCCTCGCGCTCGCAAGGGAGTTGGTGGGCGAGCGGGGCACGGAGCTGTTCTCCGAGGAGGACATGGCGGCGGTGCGAGCCCGCCTCGAAGAGGTCTCCGAGCGCATCCGTTCACGCGAGCAGGAGATCGAGGCCCTGCTGGAGGCGGAGCGTCCCACCGTTCCGGCGGCCGCCGAGCCGGTGGACCCGTCCGAGCCGGCGGCCGGGGCGACACCCGGAGCGCCCCACGGGGGCGGTTCCGGCAGCGTGACCGGGGAAGCATCCGCCGAGGCCGCATCCGAGGAGGCCGCAGAATGAGCGCCACACGAAACCGCCGGTCGGTCATCTCCGAAGAGGTCGCCCCCTGGAGCGAGATCCGTCAACTGCTGCGCGGCGGCGAGACGGACAAGCTGATCCCCGTCATCATTCCCCGGCACACCCGCAGGCTCTGGTGGCTGCTGCTGATCTGGCTGGGCGTCTTCGCCCTGCTGACCGGCGTGATGTTCTCGCTCGGCGCGTCGGGAGACGGCGGCGCGGGCGACATGGCCTACGGGGCGCTCGCCGCCGTGAGCTGGTTCGCCGGAGCCTTCTTCGTGCTGGCGGGCATGCTGTGGTGGTGGCGTTCCTCCATCGCGGAGATCGAGCAGGGCACCGCCGGCGTCCTGACCCGCTACGGAGCGGTCACCCGCACCCTCGAACCGGGGCGGCACTACCTCTGGCACCCCTGGTCCCGCGTCGACTTCGTCGTCGACACCGCCACCGAAATCCCGTACTCGGCCCCGGTGATGGCCTGCCCCACCAGGGAGAACGTGCCGCTGCGCTCGATCGAGTTCTTCCTGAAGTTCCGCATCACCGACGCCGTCCTGTTCGTACGGACCATCGGCGCGGGCAACTTCGACCTGGTGCTCTCCCAGGCCGTGCAGGACGCCATCCGCCAGCGCGCCCGCCTGGTGCAGACGGAACGCGCCTACGACCTGCGCGGCTCCGACGTCGCCGACATGCAGGAGCTGCTCAACCGTCAGCTGTCCCGCTACGGGGTGCGCATCACCGGCTCCAACATCCCCGACGTGCAACTGCCCGCCCAGTACCAGCAGCACCTCGCCACGCGGGAGCGCGTCGCCAAGGAACGCACCGCGTACGAACAGGAATGGGGCCTGACGCGAAAGCGCCGCATCGACAGCCTCCAGATGGACATCGAGCGGGCGAAGAAGGTGCGCGACGCACGCATCGTGGAGGTGAAGGCCGCCCTCAACAAGGCACGTGAGGACGTGGCGCAGCTCCTGGAGGAGCAGGAGACGAACGCGCAGAGGGTGCGCTTCGAGATCGAGACGCGCGGCCGCAGCGGCCTCATCTCCGCGGAGAACGAGGCCCGCGCGCAGCGCCGCCTGGCTCAGGCCTACCGCGACAACCGTGCGGTGCTCCAGTACGAACTGGCCCGCAGGCGGCTGGAGGTGGGCGCGATCCTCGCCGGCCGCGCACCGCAGCCGGTGGTCGTGCGCACCGACGGCGACAGCGGCGACACCTCCGCCCTCTCGACGCTGCTCACGGCGCAACTGCTGCCGAAGCTCAACGGCGGACTGCTGCCGCTGGATGGGGCCCGCCGGGCTGACCGCGAGGGCTGAGGCCGGCCGCCTGCCGCCGCACGTCGCGGCAGGGACCAACATGGCACACGGGGCCCGCGCCACCGCCTCCTGGCGGAGGTGCGGGCCCCGCGTCGTGCCGTGCCTCGCCGCTCGCCCTCGCTTCGCCCACCTCCGCCGGGGTTGCCGGTGGGCACGGGTGTTCGTACCGTCGTGGGATGGCGCGCGTTGCTGTCGGCTCGGCCGGCCCGGCCGGTTCACGCAAGGCCGTGGGCGTGCTCGCGGCCCTGCTCCTCGCGGCCGTCGCGGCGTGCTCAGGAGGGCCCGCCGAGGAGGGCCCGCGGGAGAGCAGCCCCGGCGCCGGTGCCGAACGTCACTCCGGCGGCCCGAAGAAGGGCCCGTACAAGGTGCGCACCCAGACGGTTTCGTCCGGTGACACGGGCGGCGACTTCGGCAGCGGCACCGTCCACTACCCGGACGACGACAGCCACCGGTACGGAGTGATCGCGGCGTCTCCGGGGCTCGGCGCGGACGAGTCCATGGTCGCCCCCTACGGCGAACTGCTCGCGTCGCACGGCTTCGTGGTCATCACGTTCAACACGAAGACGACGGAGGACTCGCCCCCGCAGCGAGGCCGCCAGCTGCTGGACGCCCTCGACCACGCGACCAGGCGCAGCGCCGCCGCCGACCGCTCCGACCCGGAACGACTGGGCGTGCTGGGCCACTCCATGGGCGGCGGCGGAGCCCTGTACGCGGCCGAACGCAACCCGGCCATCAAGGCGGCCGTGCCGCTGACCCCGTACGCGGAGCGGGGCGAGTGGCAGCGCGTCAAGGCGCCGACCCTCGTCGTCGGCGGCAGCGACGACGAGGTCGCCCCCACGTCGGAGCACGCGGAGGTCTTCTACGAGGGCCTGAGCGGCGCGCGGGAGAAGGCATATCTGGAGCTGGACGGCGACCACTTCGCCGCCACCCCGCCCGACGGGCTGGTCGCCCGCCAAGTGGTCGCCTGGTTCAGGTACTTCGTCGCGGGCGACACCGCGTCCGCCGATCGTCTCTGCCCGCCGCCGCGCACGGCGGGTGTCACGGAGTCCCGTGACACGTGCCCCCTCGGCTGACGGGGACGCAGGTACGCAGCGCCTGAAGTGCGCCTGAAATCAGACCGGTTGAGGCCACCGGCTCTTGTGGGTCTGTCACGCGGCCCCCGGTGTCCCGACCCCTGACAGGCAGACTGCCGCCGCACGGCGGTGAGTTAGCATCGCGTGACGGTCGACACAGCGAGGGGCGTGGGGACATGGCAGACATTGCCGACGGCGCTGACGAGTCCCGGGGCGACCCCCTGATCGTCGGGCGCGACGTGCCGTCACTCGCCGGCGACGTGCCGCACTCGGCGCGCATGTGGGACTTCTGGCTGGGCGGCAAGGACCACTACGCCGTCGACCGCCGGGCGGGCGAGACCGCCCGCGAGGCATACCCGGGCATCGTGGACATCGCCCGCACCAGCCGCGCGCTGCTGAGCCGCGTCGTGCGGCACCTCGTCGACGAGGCAGGCATCCGGCAGTTCCTCGATGTCGGCACCGGGCTGCCGACCGCCGACAACACCCACCAGATCGCTCAGCGGGCCGCACCCGAGAGCCGCATCGTGTACGTGGACAACGACCCGCTCGTGCTCACACACGCCCGCACGTTGCTCACCGGGACACCGGAGGGCGCGACCGACTACCTCCACGCCGACATGCACGACCCCGGGGCGATCCTCGACGGGGCCGCCCGCACCCTCGACCTTTCCCGCCCCGTGGGGCTGATCATGTTCGGCATCGTCGGACACGTCGCCGAGCACGCCGAGGCGCTGTCGATCGTGCGCAGTCTGACGGAAGGACTGTCCTCCGGCAGCCACCTGGCGATCTACACCGGCACCGACGGCGACCCCGCCCTGGTGGAGGCCGAGCGCCGCGTCGGCGAGCACGGCGGCACCCCCTACCGGCTCTCCGACCGGGCCCAGGTGGAGGAGCTGTTCTCGGGCCTGGAACTCGTCGACCCCGGTGTGGTGCCGGGCACGCGATGGCGCCCGGAGGGCACCGTCACGGACTCCCCCGCGGACATCGCCTCCCTCTGCGGCCTCGCACGCAAGCCGTAACGCCACTGAGGACTCGGGACTGACAATTCAGGACTGACCACTCAGGACTGGGAATCGGCGGCTGGAGACGATGACTGACGCCGGGAGCCATCCAGTGCCGCCGCCGCTGACGTACGCGGAGACCCGCGCCGAAGCCGCCCGCCTGCTACCGGGCTCGACCCTGCGCCGCCTGCTACCGGGCTCGACCCTGCGCCGCCTGCTGCTGTGGCGGTATCTGCTGCTGTACCGGGCCTGAGGTGCGCGCCGACGGGTGATATCCCGGCTTCCGCCGTGGCTCGGCCCGGAAGACACCGACCCGGCCACCGGCCGCATCACCGATCCCTTCCTCGTCCGCGAACGACTTGCGATCACGCGCCAGACGCGCGCCATCGTCGAAGTCGCCGCCGGTTCGGCCACGCCGCACCCGTAGACGCCCCCGGTGCCGCGCGTCCCCGGGTGCCGGTGCGCTGCGGGTGCCGTCCCCCGGTGCGGGTGCCGTTCGCCCGGCTCGGGCCCCGCGCCGGGGCGGCGCGTCCGGCCGTGCGCCGCGCCCAGGCGCCAACACCCGGCAGACCGCGGCCCGTTGGGCTGCGAACCGTGGGCTTCAGGACTCGGCCGCCTCCAGGAACCGCTCGAGTTCGGCACGGGTGTCGGGCCCGCACGGCTGGAAGACGATCTCCGTGACGCCCTTCTCCGCGAACTCGTCCAGCCGCCGCCGGATCTGGTCGCGGGTGCCGCTGACCGTCACGTCGCGCAGCATCTGGTGACCGCCGGCCTTCCACGCGGCCTCGTCGGCCTGGTTGAGCTCCACGCAGTGCCCCTCGTGGACCGCGAGGTGCTGCTGCCCCTCGGGCGCCCGCTCCACGACGTCCATCCACTCCGCGCCGCCGGGCAGCTCACGCACCGCGGAGGGGCCGCCGAACTCGTAGGCCCCGTGGTAGGCCAGGGCCCAGCCCGGTCCGCCGGCCAGGCGGGCGTGCTCGGAGTCGTCGGCCTCGTCCTCGTCGAACACCGTTCCCCACACCAGGTACGGCACCCACGAGTACTCCTTCATGAACTCCGGCAACTGGAGCGTGACGTAGAGCCCGTCGCCGATCTCCTTGGTCACCCCGTGTCCCTTGGGCCCGAGGGCACTGACGAGGACGGGAACGTCGACCGGGCGGGCGGGAGCGTGCCCGTCGGGGTGCAGCATCTGCATCCGCGCCCCTTCCCACTCGACGACCTCGCCCCGGAGCAGGGCCTTGTAGGCGCGGATGTAGGAGTCCATGTACGACCAGGTGATCGCGCGGTACCCCATGGCGCGGCGGCCGGTGAACCCGGTGCCGAACGCCACCGCGACGCGGCCGGGGGCCAGTTCGGCGAGGGTGGCGGTTGCGGCGGCATTGACCATCGGGTGACGCAGACTGGGAATCAGCACACCCGGACCGAGGCCGATCCGCTCGGTCCGCTCGGCGGCCAGGGCGAGGGTCATCCACACGTCCGGGCTCTGCTGAGGCGTGTCGTAGACCCACGCTCGCGCGTATCCCAGTCGTTCGGCCAGAGCTATGTTGTCCGGCGAGTCCAGGGCGGTCGGGAAGGCACAGGACACCTCCATGGCCCCTCCATTTCAGGTGTCGGCTCGGATGGATCGGGCGGGTGGCCGGAGCGCCGGAGGCGTGCGGCCGGACGGACGGGCTGCGGCTCGGGGCAGGCGGCGTGCTGCCGGGGCGGGGTGCGGACTCAGGGCAGACCGGCGTGCGGCACCTCGACGCGCACCGCCAGCAGCTGGGCCTCGCGCACCGGACGGCGCTCGTGCTCCGGGAAGGAGGGTGCGGCGCACAGGTACAGGGTGCGGCCGTCGTCACCGCCGAGCATGCAGGCGAAGACGCCGGTGCCGGCGGGGATCTCCTCCAGGATCCCGCCGCCCTCCGCGACCCGGATGACGCGCTGGTGCAGTGCGTCGGCGACCCAGATCGCTCCGTCCGCATCCGCGCAGATCCCGTCCGGGCCGACCTGGAGCAGTTCCACGGCCTCCCCGACATCCTCGGTCCCGGGGGTCTCACCGAACTGCGCCCATACGCGCCGGTTGCTCAACTCGCCGTCCTCGCCCATGTCGAAGGCGGTCAGCCGCCCGGCGAAGGTCTCCGCGACGACGAGCACTCCGCCGGGCAGGATCACCATGCCGTTGGGAAAGCCGAGGTCGTCGGCGGCAGTGGTCACCGTTCCGTCCATGTCGACCCGGGTGATCGTGGTGTGGCGAAGCGGCTCTCCGCCCATGAGGTCGAATCCGAAGTTGCCCACGTAGGCGCGTCCTTGCTCGTCCACGACCATGTCGTTGAGCATCCCGGAGACGGCGCCGGACAGGTCGGCGTGCTCGCTCAGCGCTCCCGTCGCGTCCCGCACGAGGACACGGTGATCACGCATCGACACGATGAGCGCCCGTCCGTCGGGCAGGAATCCGAGTCCGGACGGCTGGTTGGGCACCTCCGCCACGACCTCGGCGCCGCCCCTGCCGTCGGTCGCCACGACCTTGTTGGTGTAGAAGTCCGAGACCCACAACCGGCCGTCGTGCCAACGCGGGCACTCCAGGTAGGAGTATCCGTCCAGTACGACCCTCAACTCCCGGGCCGTCGGCTGTCCTTCCTCCATCGTGACCTCGTTCCGTGCGTCGTCGTCGGCCGTTCGGAAGGCCTTCTCACAGGCGCTCCGCGGAGCGACCAGGTCCGGTCCCGCGACGCGAGAGCTGCACGCCGGCAACCCCTCGAACGCGGTGACTAAGCGCATAGTCATTCCGGTCGCGGCTGGCGTCAAGGGGTGGGAAGCCGGTATCGAAGGCCGCCCGGCGGACGGGCACACGGCGGACAAGCGGACGGGCACACGGCGGACGGGCACACGGGGCCGCGCAGCCCGCGCCGCCACCCGAGCCCCTCCCGCTCCGCACCGCGCCCCGGCTCCGCACTTGGTGCCCGCTCCCACCCCGTCCAGGAGACCGGCCTTCCCCCGCGGACGCCTGAACGCTTGGTCAGCCCCCGTGGTACACAGTTCGAGGCCCTCGTGACGCGGGGAGCCTCACCGGGCAGCATTCGCACGCGAGGCGGCATCGGCATCGGCATCCGCACACGAGACGGCAACCGCACGCGAACCGGAACCGAGCCGGCAGCGCAGCCAGGACCCGAACCGGAAGCGCAGGAAGGGGCGAGACGGCATGGCCAAACGTCAGGCCCGCTTCACGCCACAGGAGATGGAGGACGACCCGCGCCTCCAGGACCAGTCACCTGACCTGTGGAGCGAGGAGTTCGGCGAGGTGGCGCGCGGACTGCTCGCCTCCGCGGTCCGCTGTTTCGCCGCCAACGGCTTCCACGCCACGACCACACGGGACATATCGGCCGGGGTCGGACTCAGTCCGGCCGCGCTCTACGTGCACTTCCCGTCCAAGGAGCTCGTGCTCCACGAGATCATGCGGATCGGTCACGAGCGCGCGCTCGCCCACATACAGGTGCCCGAAGTGGAGGCGGCCGGCGGAGCCGAGGACCGGCTGCGTCTGCTGATGAAGCGTTACACCGCCTGGCACGCACGTCACCACGTGGCCGCCAGGGTCTGTCAGTACGAGCTCAACGCGCTGACTCCGGACCACTACGACGAGATCCGGGAACTGCGTCGCCGCACCAACGAGGTCTTCCGCGCCACCGTCGCCCGCGGCGTCGCCGACGGTACGTTCACGCAGGTCGACGTCAACAGGGTTGTGCGCGGCATGCTCTCGCTCGGCATCGACCTGGTCCGCTGGTACCGGCTGGACGGTGCCGACTCCCCCGACGAACTGGGGGAGTTCTACGCCGGTCTCGCGCTGAGGATGGTGACGGAGGCAGCGCCGGGCCAGGAGCCCGGGCCGGAGTCACCGCCGGTGCCCCCGCCGGCGTCCGAACCGGAGCCCGCCCGTTCCCGCAACGGCCCCAGGGAGAGCAGCCCGTCCGTCACGGGTGCCGACGTCTCCTGACGAAACGAACAGCTCCGCCCCGGCACGGCCCGGTGCGGGCCGCCGACCGGACGCAACGCCCCGCGTCCGCCCTCGGTCAGGACAGCACCCTGCGGCGGAAGTTCCGCAGCCCCAGCGCGAGGAAGAGCACGCAGGCCCCCACCAGCACCGGATAGACGACGTACAGCGGCATGTGCGTCAGGTCGGTGAAGCCCGCCCGCATCCCCTCGCAGATGTAGATCAACGGATTGACCAGGACCAGCGCCTGAAGCCAGTGGAACCCGCCGACCTGCACGGACCCGAGCTTGGTCCACTGGTAGTACGTGCCGCCGAGGAAGACCAGCGGCAGGACGATGAACCCGAACATCAGGCCGATGTTGCGGGGTTCGAAGGACGTCCCCAGCAGCAGCCCAAGAGAGGTCATGGCGATGCACGCCAGCGGGATCAGCGTGAGCACGATCCACCACTTGATCCGAAGGTCCGGGTTCACCCCCGGCGCGTGCACGACCGCCGCAATCGGCAGCACGATGACCGCGGAGATCAGTCCCTGCACCGCCCCGGACAGCACCCGCGACACGGCGACGAGCCAGATCGGGCACGGAGCCTGCACCCGGTCCTCGATCTCCCTGGTGTACCCGAACTCCTGGGACATCTGGATGGCGACCGACTGGATCCCCTGGAACATGATCGCGACGGCGACCACCCCCGGCACCAGCACGGTCGCGAACGCCGACTCCCCGGCCCCGCCGGAGCCCGCCCCGATGCCCTGCCCGATGCTCGGGAAGACGTAGAGGAAGACGAAGACGAGCAGGAACGGCTGCATCACCGTCCGGCCGACGAACTCGCCGAAGTTCTTCCGGAGCACCGTCACGTCCCGCAGGACCAGGGCGGCCAGCGCCGACCGGCTCGCCGCCGCCGCGGAACGCCGCGGACGCACGCTGATCGGTGCGCCGGCCGGACCGGTCCGCGGACGGGGCGCGTCGGACGAAGCAGTCACTCCCGCAGCTCCTTACCCGTGAGGTTGATGAAGACGGTCTCCAGCGTGCTTTCGGTCAGCGAGAGGTCGACCAGGGAGAACCCTCCGGACTCGGCGCTGGTCATCACCCTGGGCAGCAGCCGGTCGGCGCCCTTGACCTGGAGCTCGACTCCGCCGTCGACGGCGCGGGTACGGACCACCCCCTCGATGTCCGCGTTCAGCCGCTCCGCGAGTGCTTCCGGATCGCCGCCGGTGACGACCCGTACGACGGTGTCCGCCCCGAGGCTCCGCTTGAGCGCTCCCGGGGTGTCCAGGGCGAGGATGCGGCCGTGGTCGATGATCGCCACGCGGTCGCAGAGACGGTCCGCCTCGTCCATGTTGTGCGTGGTGATGAGGATGGTCTGGCCTTCCGCGATGAGGCGCTCCAGAACCTCCCAAAGGGCCCGCCGGCCCTGCGGGTCCAGCCCCGCGGTCGGCTCGTCGAGGAAGAGCACCGCCGGACGGTGAAAGATCGCACGGGCCACGAGCAGCCGCTGCGCCATCCCGCCGGAGAGTTCGTAGACAGAGGTCCCGCCCCAGCGCGAGAGGGAGAACCGGTCGAGGAGCTCGTCCGCGGTGCGGCGCGCCTCGCGGCGCGGAACGCCGAACAGGAGCCCGTGGAAGTACAGGTTCTCCCAGACCGTGAGCGCGCGGTCCAGGGTGTTCTGCTGCGTCACGACGGCGATGACCTGCTTGGCCAGGGTCGGATGCCTGATCACGTCGATGTCGCCGACGTACGCGGAGCCCGACGTGGGCACCACACGGGCCGTCAGCATCCCGACGGTGGTGGTCTTTCCCGCGCCGTTGGGACCGAGCAGCCCGAAGATCTCGCCCTGCTCCACCTGGAGGTCGACCCCGTCCACCGCCGCGAAGTCCGCCCTCGGATAGACCTTCCGCAGCCCGGCCGTCCGGATCACGGCCCCCGGTCTGCCGGGCGCCGTCACCGGCGTACGGCCCGCGTGCAGGAGCCGGACACCCGCAGCACGGTGCCGGCCGCCGCGGGGGCGGGGCTGCGGACCCCGGTACGCGTTCCGGCGATGCGTCCCGGTGAGAAGGTCGCCCACACTACGGTCTCCCAGCATCGGCGCGATCGGCCTCGAAGGCGGCCGGCAGCCGGCGCGTGAACGCCCCGGAGCCGCCACGAGGCGGGCGTACGGTTCTTCACCGATGGTGCGCCGCACACCGCGGCACGGCATCCGAAGCGCGTGCAGCCGGGCGGCTCCCGTCAGGCGTCCGGGCGTTTCTCGTTCTCCTGCCGTCGACGGCGCCGCTGAAGCAGCATCAGGCCCAGCGCCGCGCCCCAACCGACCGGCTGGAGCGCCCAGTAGTTCAGCACCCGGTAGAGAATCGTGACGGCGATCGCCTGCCCCGCGCCCAGGCCGTACAGGCTGAGCAGCACGGCGAGGCTCGTCTCGACCACGCCCAGGCCGCCGGGAGTGAGCCGCAGCGCCCCCGCCGCCTGGGTGAACGCGTACACCACGAGAAGCCCGTGCCAGGGCAGGCGGATGCCCAGACTCCACGCGCATGCGACGAGACACCCCAGGTCGAGGACCCAGTTGAGCAGGGCCAGGGCGAACGGGCCCAGCCACGGACGCACTCCCGGGCGGACGGCCCGAAGGCGGCGGACGAGGCCGGCGAGCGCCTGCTCGACGTTCTGCACGCGGCGCGAACGCATGCCGATCCTCACCCACATCCGCCGGACGCGACGCCGCACGGCGCGGAACCGCGAGAGGCCGTACGCCACGCCCACCGCCACCACGGCGAAGACCGCCAGCCCCACGACCTCCGGCAGCACCCGCGCCCCGGGACCCGACGAGCCGCCGGCCAGCACACCGGCAAGCAGCAGGACGAAGAGGCCCAGCCCGGACAGCGCCCCCGCGATCGCCAGGACGGCGGCGGCCGGCGCCTGCCCCACCCCGCGCACGCGGAACTGCCGGTACGCCCACGCCACCGCGAACGCGGCACCGCCGGGCAGCGCCCCCGCGATGGCGTTGCCGGCCAGCACGATGGCCGCGACGGTTCCGAACCGGATGCCCGACCCTCCGACCCGCAGCAGCCACCGCTGCAGCGCGATCAGGCACACCAGCGACGCCGCCTCGAGGACGATCGCCAGGAACAGACGTGGGGGGTCCACATGAGTGATCAGACCGACCGCGGCGACCAGTTCACGCCGACGGGTGACCGCCAGGATCACCGCGGCGGTGAGCAGGACACCCGACACCGCCCACCACAACGGCCGCACCGCCGCAGGCGATGGACGGGCGGAAGGCTCCTGCTGGTCGCTGCGATGATTTTCCATGGGCCTCCACTGTGCTCCGGCCGGTGCCGTCACGCCGCGCAGGACGGAGGCGGCCGTACCGCGTGGCGCGCCCGCGCGGCCCGGCATCTCAGCCCCGGCATCTCAGCCGGGACGCCCCGGTCCTCGGGGTGTGCCCCGGAAACGTCGGGCGCGGCCGGGCAGGCTCCGGAGCGTGGACTCCCGCCTGCCGCCCGCCGCCTCCCACCTGCCGCCTGCCACGTGCCACGTGCGAACGGAACCGCCCCCCGTCGGTCTTCCTCGGCTGAGAGGATGCGGCCATGTCACAGGCGCAATCCCTCACTTACGCGCGGATGGCCGAAGTCCTCACCGGCATCGGCATGGTCTCCCCTGAGAAGTCCCGGAGCGTCGCGGAGGAGTTCGACCGCTTGCCGTACGGCGGACTGGAATCGCACAGCGACATCGTCTCCGCCCTCGAAGATTTCGGGGTGGCCGTCAGCATCCACGCCGACGACGTCGACTTCGCCGACGAGCACTACGACTGGCTCCTGGAAGAAGCCGCAGCCCTCACCGGCGGTGCCGTCACGGTCTCGGACTACCGTTTCGACAAGGAGAACGAAGACGACGAGGAAGACGGCCGCGGCGAGATGCACTTCGAACGCAACGGCGAGCCGCTCTCGTTCCTCGTCGAGCAGGAGTCGAACGACTACCTGGACATGGGCGCGGCGCAGGCCGCCATCGAAGCGCTCAGCCCGGACGACGACCGCGACTTCCGCTGCGTCGACAACGGCCCCGAACACCCTCTGGGGGCAACCGACGACGTCATGGTCCTGGCCACGGCCGACCAGCGCGCAGCACTTGAGCAGCATCTCGGCATCACCTTCCGCGAACCCATGTAGGCGAACGAGAAGGCGCGGCGCTGGCCTGCCAACGGACAGGCGGGGCTGCATTGTTCGGTGCTGCCGCCTTCAGCCGGCGGGGGTCGTGGCACTGCCGGGAACGCGCCACGCCACGACCAGCCCGCCTCGGTGATCAGCGTCCGGCCCGGATCACCGAGGCGGGCTCGCCTATGGATGTGGAGCAGGCCGACATCGCGCATCTGCACAGCTCCGGAACGGCCCGGGACTTCGATGTATCCGGCGGCGAAGAGGTGAGCGTCGCCCCCAGCGGTGAGTCGAGGGCGCGCGGCGAGCGGGAGCGTGCCCGACCCACCGAGCGGATACGTGCTCCGCCGTAACGCCGTAACGCCGTAACGCCGTAACGCCGTAACGCCGTAGCGCCGTAGCGCCGTTGCGTTGCGCGTACATGCTTGCCGATCGTCGTCACGGCCGGAGCAACACCTTTCCGGTCGGCGTGGACGAAGCAGGGGTGAGGGCCTGGCAGCGTCGGTGAGAGGGAGCTCGTCGCTGATCAGGTCCTGGGGACTTTGAGGAACTTCACAGGTGGGAGCCTTGGTTCGCGTTGGTCGCGGTCGGTTGCCGAGAGGCGCTGACCGACGATCCCCTGCAGGGTTTCGCCAGACTGGACCTCCGTCAGCAACCGGCGTCAGAGCCCGCGGCGTCGATCAGGGCATGACCACCACTATGCCGACCGAGCCTCCCCCGTACCCGCACTGCGGCCGCGGGGCCGACGCGGACGACCCGGTGGGGTGCCGGGGCAGGCGCGTCGCGCGCCTGCCCCAAGCCTCCGATGAGGCCGGGTCGGACTCGTACGAAACCTGTCTGGCACACCTCCACGGCATCGACCGCCACTATTACCTGTCGTCCCTCCACCCCGGCAGAGATCTCGACTACCGCGGCACAATCTTCAACACCGTTCTGTTGGGGCACCTGTTGGACGCTGTCCGCGATCCGACCGACCATCGGCCACACTTCGGAGCCGTCCGGTTCGACGGCGCGAGGTTCGGGGGCGGCGCCGGGTTTCGCAAGGTGCGTTTCGGGGGCGACGCCGGATTCGCCGGGGCGATGTTCCAGGGCTACACCCTGTTCGGCGAGGTGACGTTCGAGGGCAGCGCCGGGTTCGGCGGAGCGACGTTCCAAGGTGATGCCGGGTTCGGTGGGGCGACGTTCGAGGGCAGCGCCGGGTTCGGCGGAGCGAGGTTCGAGGGCGACGCCGGGTTCCGTGGGTCGACGTTCCGGCGCGACGCCGGGTTCGGCGGAGCGGCGTTCGAGGGCAGTGCGGGGTTCGGTGGCGCGACGTTCGGGGGCAGTGCCGGGTTCCGCGGAGCATCATTCCGGCGCGATGCCGCTTTCGGCGGGGCGTCATTCCAGCGTGATGCCGGGTTCGGCGGAGCGGCGTTCGAGGGCAGTGCGGGGTTCGGCGGAGCGAGGTTCGAGAGTGACGCCGGGTTCCGTGGGGTGACGTTCCAGGGCGACGCCGAATTCGGCGAGGCGACGTTCGAGGGCAGCGCCAGGTTCAGCAGGGCGACGTTCGGGGGCAGTGCGGGGTTCAGCGGGGCGACGTTCCAGGGACGCGCTGGATTCGAGCTGGCCACGTTCGAAGGCGACGCCGGATTCGAACCGGCCACGTTCGAGGGTGACGCCGGCTTCTACTTGGCGATATTCCAGGGACGCGCCGGGTTCAGCAGGGCGAGGTTCAAGCGTGACGCCTGGTTCGGCGAGGCATCGTTCGAGAGAGCTTCGCAGGTCGGACCGCTTGCATGCCGAGGGACGGTGAATCTCTCGGCGGCGGTGTTCTCTTCAGCTGTGACTCTTGAGGTCGCGGCGGGCGGAGTTGACTGCCGGCGTACACGGTGGGCCTCCACGGCTGCGTTGCGGCTGCGGCACGCAGTGGTGGATCTCAGCGATGCGGTGCTCGAGTTCCCGGTAAGTGTTGCTTCCCACCCCCCGTTCAACGCCCTCGGAGAGCCCGGACTTGAAGAACCCGGGCTCGTCGAGGCGCCGGTCCGTGTGGCGTCCCTGCACGGTGTGGACGCCTCCCACCTCGTCCTGACCGACGTCGATCTGACCAACTGCCGCTTCGCCGGCACGATCCACCTTGACCAACTGCGCCTGCACGGCCGCTGCGCATTTCCCACCGCGCCCGCCGGCCTGTACCGCCGGGGCCCGGTGCCGGTGCGCTGTACGTCGCGTCAAACCCTGGCCGAGGAACAGCATTGGCGAGCCACCCGTGGACAGGCTGGGGCCGGGTGGACAGCGGAACGGGAGGGGCGATCCCCATTGGAGCCTGCCGCGTTGGCGCCGATCTATCGGGAGCTGCGCAAAGGCTTCGAGGACGCCAAGAACGAGCCGGGGGCGGCCGACTTCTACTACGGCGAGATGGAAATGCGCCGCCACGACTCACACGGCCCGGCCGCCGAGCGGGTGCTGCTGTGGATGTACTGGGCTGCCTCCGGGTACGGCTTGCGCGCCTCCCGCGCCCTGGGCTGGCTGCTGTGCGCCATGACCCTCACCGTGCTGCTCATGGTGGGCTTCGGACTGCCGGACACCCCCGCCAAGCCTTACCCGCCCGGCACCGGCGTCATCGGCAACCAGAACCCCCAGGTCCACGCCGACTTCCCCGACCGCTTCACCACAGCACGCGCCCACAAGGCGGCGGACGTGGTCATCAACTCCGTGGTGTTCCGCTCCAGCGGCCAGTCCCTGACCACCGCCGGCCGCTACACCGAGATGGCCTCCCGGTTCACCGAACCCATTCTGCTCGCCCTGGCGCTCCTCGCCGTCCGAGGCCGCGTGAAACGTTAGTGCCGGCTGACACCGAGCGCTCAGTCATGTGACGCCGCGACTGAGACCAGGGGGCGGATGCACGGGTAGATGACAGTCCGGCCCTGCTCAGTCCTCAAGGCCTGACGAAGCGGGTGATGCCGGATGGGATGGGCTGCTTCGACGCGACCCGCAAGGGCTCCCGCTAGTGATGTGGCCGTCCGCGTCATCAACGCCGCCACCGGCGAACTTCTCCGCGAACTGACCATCAACCCCAGCCGCGACTACCAACCCACCCGGCGACCACCCGGCCCACCCCGCACATAACAAAACTCCCGAACCCACAACCGTGGGTCCGGGAGTTTCCGATGTCCTGAGACATCACATCTGTCGGGGTGGCGGGATTTGAACCCACGACCTCTTCGTCCCGAACGAAGCGCGCTGCCAAGCTGCGCCACACCCCGAAGCAACGCGCACCACTCTAGCCCAGCCGAAGGCTGAGGTGAAATCGGGATTTCGTGGGGCCCGCCCGCTCAGTCGCGGGCTGTGAGCGTCAGCAACGTCGCCTCGGGCGGGCACGCGAAGCGCACAGGTGTGTAGCGGTTGGCGCCGCAGCCCGCCGAGACGTGGAGGTATGAGCGGTTGCCGCCGGCTACGTGGGTGGAGAGGCCTTTGACGCGGTCCGTGTCCAGGTCGCAGTTGGTCACGAGCGCGCCGTAGAAGGGGATGCACAGCTGCCCACCGTGGGTGTGCCCGGCGAGGATCAGCGGGTAGCCGTCCGCGGTGAAGGCGTCCAGGGAGCGAAGGTAGGGGGCGTGGACGAGTGCGAGTGAGAGGTCCGCGTCCCGTTCGGGGCCGCCGATGACGGTGCTGTAGCGGTCCCGCTTGATGTGCGGGTCGTCCAGGCCGGTGAGGGCGATCTCCTGGCCGCCGTCCAGCTTGAGACGTCCGCGGGTGTTGCTGAGGCCGACCCAACCCGCCGCGTCGAAGGCGTCGCGCATCCCTTCCCACGGGTTGTGCACGGCGCCGACGGCCGGGGCGTTCCCGTTGAGACCGTGGCGCCCGCTGGCCTTCTCCATCAGGTAGCGGGCGGGGTTGCGCAGCTTCGGGCCGTAATAGTCGTTGGAGCCGAAGACGTACGCGCCGGGGAGTTCCATGAGGGGGCCGAGGGCGTCCAGGACCTCGGGCACCGCCTCCGGGTCCGAGAGGTTGTCTCCCGTGTTGATCACGAAGTCGGGGCGCAGGCCCGCGAGCGACTGGAGCCAGCGCTGCTTCTTGCGCTGCCCGCCGACCATGTGGATGTCGGAGACCTGCAGGACGCGCAGCGACTGCATGCCCGGCGGCAGTACGGGGACCGTCACGCGTCGCAGGCGGAAGGAGCGGGGCTCGACGAGCGTCGCATAGCCCACGCAGGCCGCTCCGAGTGCCGTCAGGGTGAGGGGGACTCCGTATCGCGCGCGCATCGGACCATGGTCGCAGACCTGTCGCACCCCTCGCACGCCGTGCCCGTGCGCGCACCCGCTGCTCGTCCCCGGGAGGAAGCGGCCGGCGGAGGGCACGCGCGGACGTTCCGTCCCGGGCGCAGCGACGGCGCCCGGAGCGCTCCCGGCGCCGCGTGCGGGATGATGGGGCCAGGATTCCCAGGAGGACATGAAAACGCTATGACTACGCTCAAGTCCCGGCTTCAGAACGACCTGACGGCAGCGATCAAGGAGCGCAACGAACTGCGCTCCGCGACCCTCCGCATGACCCTCGCCGCGATCTCGAAGGAGGAGGTCGCCGGCAAGTCCGCACGCGCGCTGTCGGACGACGAGGTCCAGAAGGTGATCACACGCGAGGCGAAGAAGCGCCGCGAGGCGGCGGACGCGTTCGCGGACGGCGGCCGCGGGGAGCAGGCCGAACGGGAGCGCGCCGAGGGGGAGGTGCTCGCCGACTACCTGCCGAAGCAGCTGACGGACGAGGAGCTGGACGCGCTGGTCGGCGAGGCCGTCGCGGAGGCGCAGGCCGCAGGGGCCGAGGGCCCGCGCGCGATGGGCGCCGTCATGAAGATCGTCAACCCGAAGGTGCAGGGGCGGGCCGAGGGCGGTCGGGTGGCGGCGGCGGTCAAGAAGCGGCTCGCCTCGGGCTGACCCCGGCTTCTGGCCCGCCGGGAACGGCCGAGGGCCAGGGGACGGGCCCCCGACGCACGACTGCACGAAGCCCGGCGCACGAAGCGCAGACGTACGAACCACAGACGCCCGAAGCACACACGCACGCGTGAAGGGGGCGCTCCCCGAGGAGCGCCCCCTTCACGCGTGCAGACCGGCGGTCACGAGCAGCGGGATGCCCAGGCTCCCGGGGCTCGACGAGCCCACCGGGCGGGCCCGGGCGTCACCCGGGGCGCGGGTCGCGTGGGCCCGTGACCCCGGGCGCTTCGCAGCCGAGCGCTCCGGAGTCGCAAGAGCGCTCCGGAAGCCGGAGACCGTTCCGGAAGCCTGCGCTCAGCCAGCCCTGCGAAGCCAGCCCTGCGCTCAGCCGGCCGGCAGCCGGTCCGCGGCCGGCCGAGGAGGCCTAGAAGCCCCCGGTCCCGCCGGAGCGTCCGCCCGTGCCGCCGCCGCGCCCGCCGAACGGGTCGCCACCGCCGCCGTTCTGGCCCCCGGTGCCTCCGGTGTCGGCACCGCCGTTGCCGCCGCCGCCGATGAAGTCGGGGGGAAGCGTGATGTCCGGCCACGGCGAGTCGTCGGGCGGCTTGGGCTTGTCGCGGCCTTTGCCTTTGCCCTTGTCGTCGTCGATGGGAATGAGGTTGAAGCTCGGGGCCGGCTTGCCCTCCAGGGCACCTGCCATGGCGTCGCGCCAGATGGGGCCGGGCACTTCGCCGCCGAAGACCTTGTCGTAGTAGTTCCCGCCGATCGAGATGTTCGTCATCTGCGTCTTGTGCGCCGGGTCCCCGACCCACACGGCGCCCGACATGTTCGGCGTGTAGCCCACGAACCATGCCGCGTAGCGCTGGTCCGTGGTGCCGGTCTTGCCCGCGCTGTCGCGTCCGCTCAGCCCGGCCTTCTTGCCCGTGCCGTCCTCGACGACGCCTCGCAGGAGCGAGTTGACGGTGTCGGCGGTCCGCGTGCTCATCGCGCGCTCGCACGAGGTCTTCGGCACCGGGAGCTTCCTGCCGCGTGCGTCGGTGATCGACTCGATCGCCACGGGTGTGCAGTGCTCGCCCCGGTTGGCGAAGGTGGCGTACCCCTCGGCCATCGTCAGCGGCGACATCTCCTGCGTGCCCAGGGTGATGGAGGGGACCTGGTCGATCTCCTTGCCGTCGGCCCGCTCGATGCCCATCTTCCCGGCCATCTCCGTGACGGGGCAGACGCCGGTTTCGCTGATGAGGGAGACGAAGTAGGTGTTCACCGACTTGGCGGTGGCCTCCTTCATCTCGTACGGGCCCACCTCGCTCTTGTTCTCGTTCTCGACGGGGGCGCTGCCGTTCCACTGGCCTCCGCACGTCTGCACCGGCGAGGGGTACTGCATCTTGTACGGCGAGGGGTACTTCTTGTACACGCTCATGCCGCGCTCCAGCGCGGCCGCCGCGATCACCGGCTTGAAGGTGGAGCCCGGCTGGTAGCCGGCGCCGCCGCCCATGTCGTCGTCCACGGAGAGGTTGATCTGCGTCTCGTTCTCACCGAAGCCGTAGGGCCGCGACTGGCCCATCGCAAGGATCTTGCCGGTGCCCGGCTCGACTATGGAGGCGGCGGTCGCCACCTTGTCCGACTTGTTCACATGGTTCTTGACCGAGGCCTCGACGGACTTCTGCGCCTTCGGGTCGAGCGTGGTCCTGATCGTCAGGCCGCCCTGGTTCCACCGCTTGGCGCGTGCCTTCTCCGTCTTGCCGAACGCCGGGTCCTTCAGGATCACTTCGCGTACGTAGTCGCAGAAGAAGCCGGCCCCGTGCGAAGCGGTGATGCAGCCGTTGCGGGGCTTGCTGATGTCGAGGCCGAGGGGCTTGTCCTTCGCCTCGCGTGCCTCCTCGGCGGAGATGTGGCCGAGGGCCTGCATGCGTGAAATCACGGTGTCGCGCCGCTTCTTGGCCGCGTCCTCGTTCTGCACCGGGTCGTACCGGGCGGGGGACTGCACGAGCCCGGCCAGCAGGGCCGATTCGTGGACGTCCAGGTCCTTGGCGGGCTTGGAGAAGTAGCGCTGCGCGGCTGCTTCGACCCCGTAGGCCTGCTGCCCGAAGAAGGTGATGTTGAGGTAGTTCTCCAGGATCTTCTTCTTGCCGAGGCTCTCCTCGACCTGGATCGCGTACTTGAGTTCCTTGATCTTCCGGCCGATCGTCTGCTGGGTGGCCTGGGCGACCTTGTCGGGGTCGTCGCCGGCCTCCTCCACGAAGACGTTCTTCACGTACTGCTGCGTGAGCGAGGAGGCGCCCTCTTCGACCTCGCCGTTCTGGGCGTTGCGGTTGAGCGCGCGCAGGATGCCCTTCAGGTCGACGGCGCCGTGCTTGTAGAAGCGTGCGTCCTCGATGGCGACGATCGCCTTGCGCATGGTGGGTGAGATCTCGGAGAGGCTGACGACTGTGCGGTCCCGCGAGTAGATCTTTGCGATCTCGCCGCCCTCGGAGTCGAGGACGGTGGTGCGCTGACTCAGCGGTGGACGCTTGAGGTTCGCGGGGAGTTCGTCGAAGCCCTGGACCGTGTTCTTGGTGACGAGCCCGAGGCTGCCGACCGCCGGAAGCGCCAGACCTGCGAGCACCGCGCCCGCCAGCACGCTGACGCCGAGGAACTTGGCGCCCTGCTGGAACGCGGACTCACCACCGCCGGCACTCATCTTCACCATGGCGGTCAGCCTACGTTCTCAATTGCCGGACAGGGGAGCCTCAGTTCGCCTAAGCTGGCGTACGCATCGAACCTCACACCGTCACTGTGGCCTCGCTCCACTGCGGCCTATCCGCTCACTCCTGTGAGTGATGAGGCTTGTCCGGAACAGCGCCAAGTGCCGTGAAGTGTCCGGCAAGTTCCTTCCCGCCGCACCGCCGTGAACTCCTGTGTTGTCCCGAAAGCTCGGCTTTGAGCGCAAGAGGGCGTCAAGTGACCCCGAGTTGAGCTCAAGTTGAGTCCAGGTTGTTACCGGCTCACTCCGGTGGGTTACTTGTTGCGCACGCATAGTCCGTTCGGGCCATCCAAGATTGGGCCCGCTGGGGGTGTTGCGCCCTGCCCGCCTTCCGTAACGTCACCAACAGGCAACGGCGAATATGCCGCTTGCCGCCGTGGGGGAGCCTCGATTCGGGAGAGGACGGCGCCGGCTATGGGCTGGGTAACCGACTGGAGTGCGCAGGCAGCCTGTCGCACTACCGATCCGGATGAACTGTTCGTGCAGGGTGCGGCACAGAACCGCGCCAAGGCCGTTTGTACAGGGTGCCCCGTGCGCACCGAGTGTCTGGCCGACGCGCTGGACAACCGAGTTGAATTCGGTGTCTGGGGAGGGATGACCGAGCGGGAGCGGAGGGCGTTGCTGCGCCGCCGGCCCACGGTCACCTCATGGCGCCGGCTACTCGAGACGGCGCGCATGGAGTACGAGCGTGACACGGGCGGAGTTCTGCCTCTGGACCTTGAGGAGGCGAAGGACTACGCCGTCAACGCGGTGAAGGACTACGCGGCGGCGGGGTGAGGCCCGTCTCCCGGTGATCCGGGGCGTGACGGCATGACGTGCACTGCCGCTCGGTCGTAAGGCGACTGCGCCATACGGCAGTTGAGCGGTAGCGACGTCGCGCCACGCCATGCGTGTGCCGCGGGGTCGCCAGCACCTCACGCTTCCCGCGGGCTCCCATCCCCCTGTTCGACGTGCCGCGACGCACCGTTCGTACCGCTCGGTCGAGGAACTCCGGGCGGGAGGTGCGACGCGCGGCACTCGTGTGTGACGCGCGCTGCGCTCGTGCGCGACGAGGACACGGTCCCGCAACGAGGGCACGGTCCCGCAACGAGGGATGAACACGTCGCGAGGCGCGTTCGCCACGCATGGGCTGCGGCTCGCTGCTGAACGCGAGCGCAGGGCGCGGGTATTGGTGCCGGCCGCCCGTGCGGGCCGCGTGGCCCGTGTGACCGGCGGGGCGGAAGTGCGCTCCTGTCCGGGCCCGTCCCGTTGAACGCGTCGCCTCATGAACGCGTGGCCGGCGCCGGCGAGCGGACCGGAAGCGAGCGGAGCGCGGGATCAGGCCGCAGGCGGGCGCGCCGGCGCCTTCCGGTGTTGCGGCCCGTGGGCGAGCAGTTCGCCGATCGTGCGCAGCCCGGCCAAGTCGTGCACGTCGCCGGCCAGCGCCTCCACTTCAGCCACCGGCACCTCGGGATGGAGCGCCGCGAAGCGGTCGCGCGTGCGCCGCTCGCGGCTCAGGAGCCGCATGCGTTCGGCATGCAAACGCAGCAGGGCAGCGGCAAGTTGCTCGGTGTGGCCGAAATGCCCGTTCCGCCCCGTCGGCTCGTCTGCGGATTCGGGCCGCAGGGCGGAGTCCGGGTCGGCGTCCTGTCCGGTTTCCCGTTGCTCGTCCGCGACCGTGCCGTCCGACGAGCCGCGCCCGGGGGAGTGGGCGCTGTGTCCCTTTCTCTTCCCGTGCCCTCGATCCACAATGCCGCCCTCTTCAAGATTTTCCGCGAGGGCCAGTGCCCGCTCCGCTCCGATCGCCGAGGCACCGCTGCCGTGCACGCGGTTGAGTACGAGCCCGGCCAGCGGCATCCGCTCCTCCGCGAGGCGTTCCACGAAGTACGCCGCCTCGCGCAGCGCGTCGCTTTCCGGCGCCGCCACCACGAGGAACGCCGTTCCGGGCGCCTGAAGCAGCTTGTACGTGGCGTCCGCACGCGTACGGAACCCCCCGAACATGGTGTCCATCGCGGCCACGAACGTCTGCACGTCACGCAACAGGCCCGTCCCGAGCAGCTTGTTGAGCGCCCCGGTGAACATCGACAGCCCGGCCATGCCGAGGTTGACGAACTTCATCCCGGCGCGGCCGCCCGCCTTCGCCGGCGCCATGAGCATCCTGATGAACCGGCCGTCGAGGAACGAGCCCAGCCGCTTCGGCGCGTCCAGGAAGTCCAGCGCGGAGCGAGACGGCGGAGTGTCCACGACGATCAGGTCCCAGCCTTCCCCTCGGCCCTCCGCGCCCGGGGAGTCCCCGACGGAGCGCAGCTGGCCCAGCTTCTCCATCGCCATGTACTCCTGCGTACCCGCGAAGCCCGCCGAGAGCGACTCGTAGAAGGGGTTGGCCATGATGGCGCGTGCGCGCTCGGGCTCCGCGTGTGCCTCGACGATCTCGTCGAAGGTCCGCTTCATGTCCAGCATCATGGCGTGCAGTTCGCCGCCGGCCTGCCCGTCGACGCCCGGAACGGGCCGCGGGGTGTTGTCCAGTTCGGTGAGCCCCATGGACTGCGCGAGTCGCCGCGCGGGGTCGATCGTGAGGACGACGGCCCTCCGTCCGCGTTCCGCCGCCCGTACGCCGAGTGCGGCCGCGGTAGTCGTCTTGCCGACGCCGCCGGAGCCGCAGCAGACGATGATCCGCGTCTCCGGGTCGTCGATCAACGGGTCGACGCGCAGAGCCACTTCGGAGGCCAGCGGGCTTCCGGCGCGTGCCGCGTGCTCGGCGCCGCCGGCCTTGTGCGTCCGGGTGTCCGTCCTGCCTTGTGTCATGACGTCTCCTGGCGTGGTGGCAACTGATCGCGCAGGTCCGCGGCGAGCTGGTAGAGCCCGGCGAGTTCGACGCCCTCGGGCAAAAGCCCCAGTTCGTACAGGGGCATGTCCAGCTTCGCCAGCGCTGAGCGCTGCTCCTGC
Source organism: Streptomyces sp. CNZ301 (assembly GCF_004217425.1). Lineage (NCBI taxonomy): Bacteria > Bacillati > Actinomycetota > Actinomycetes > Kitasatosporales > Streptomycetaceae > Streptomyces > Streptomyces sp. CNZ301. Next base: position 3,930,401 of record NZ_SHLG01000001.1, on the reverse strand, counting down.
TCCAGCGCGACGCGTTGCGCGTGTTCGTGTGCCTGCTCGATGAGAGGTCCGACGAGCCGGTCCGCGCGGGAGAGGCCCGCCCGCTTCAGCGCGTCGACCAGGTCACCGTCGGGACCGCGGTCGGCGTTGTGCAGCAGTTCCTCGTCCAGCAGGTGCGGCCGCACCATGTTCACCAGCGCCGCCCCGACGGGCAGCCCCGCCTCGCGAAGCTCCGCGACCCCGTCGACGGTCTCCTGGACAGGCATCTCCTCCAGCAGCGTCACCAAGTGCACCGCCGTCTCGGGCGACTTGAGCACCCGCATCACGGCCTGGGCCTGGTTGTGCACAGGGCCGACCTTGGCCAGCCCGGCCACCTCCTCGTTCACGCCGAGGAAGCGGGTGATGCGGCCGGTGGGCGGTGCGTCCATCACCACCGCGTCGTACACACGCCGTTCGCGGGAGTCCCGGCGGCGTACGGCCTCGCAGGCCTTGCCGGTCAGCAGCACGTCCCGCAGACCCGGTGCGATCGTGGTCGCGAAGTCGATCGCGCCCAGCTTCTTCAGTGCGCGCCCGGCGCTGCCCAGCTTGTAGAACATCTGGAGGTAGTCCAGCAGCGCCCGTTCGGGGTCGATGGCGAGCGCATGGACCTCGCCGCCGTCGTGTGCGACGGCGATCTTGCGTTCCTCGTACGGAAGGGGCTCAGTCTCGAAGAGCTGAGCGATGCCCTGCCGTCCCTCGACTTCGACGAGGAGTGTGCGCCTCCCTCCGGCGGCCAGGGCCAACGCGAGTGCCGCGGCGACCGTCGTCTTGCCGGTGCCGCCCTTGCCTGTGACAACATGCAGCCTGCTCACTCCCGGGAGCCTAACCAGCTTGCGACGGGCTACGCTCGGCCCCATGACGAAGTGGGAATACGCGACAGTGCCGCTGCTCGTGCACGCGACCAAGCAGATCCTCGACACCTGGGGAGAGGACGGCTGGGAACTCGTCCAGGTCGTCCCGGGCCCGACGGGTTCCGAGCAACTGGTGGCATACCTCAAGCGGGAAAAGCAGTGAGCGGCGTCGACTCCCGGCTCGCGGAGCTCGGCATCACGCTGCCCGAAGTCGCCACCCCCGCAGGGGCGTACGTGCCGGCCGTGCGCAGCGGACGGTACGTGTACACCGCGGGCCAGGTTCCGCTCGTCGAGGGCAAGCTGCCGACGACGGGGAAGGTCGGCGCGGAGGTCACGCAGGAGGAGGCCAAGGACCTGGCGCGTACGTGCGCGTTGAACGCCCTGGCCGCCGTCGCCTCGGTGGCGGGTGGACTCGAGCGGGTCGCACGGGTCGTGAAGGTCACCGGATTCGTCGCCTCCGCACCGGACTTCACCGCTCAGCCGGCCGTCATCAACGGTGCGAGCGAACTGCTCGGTGAGGTCTTCGGCGACAAGGGCATCCACGCGCGCAGCGCCGTCGGTGTGGCCGTGCTGCCGATGGACGCGCCTGTCGAGGTCGAGGTCCAGGTCGAGCTGGCCGACTGGGCGGACTGAACGCAGCGTCGCGGTGACGGAGTTCACGAGGCCGTGACCTGTGTCTTCGCGGGCCGCTCCGTCACCACCCGGCGACGCGGTGCCGGGGTGACCCGTAGCATCCGACCATGTCCTCATCCACGAACGGTCAGTGGTACCCGCGGGAGTGGCCGGAGCGCATCCGCGCCCTGGCGGCGGGTGAGATCACGCCCGTGGCTCCGCGCCCGGCCGCCACGGTCATGCTGCTGCGTGACGGCGGCGGGGCGGCGGAGGGCCCCGAGGTGCACATGCTCCGCAGGCGTACGTCCATGGCCTTCGCCGGGGGCGCGTACGCCTACCCCGGCGGGGGCGTCGACCCGCGCGACGAGCACTGGGGCGGCGACGACCGCAGGCCCGGCCGCGGCTGGGCCGGGCCCTCCCGCAAGGAGTGGGCGATGCGGTTCGGTACGGACGAGGCCACCGCACAGGCCATCGTCTGCGCCGCGGTGCGCGAGACCTTCGAGGAAGCGGGCGTGCTGCTCGCGGGCCCGGACGCGTCGAGCGTCGTCGACGACACGACCGGCGAGGACTGGGAGCGGGACCGCACGGCGCTCGCCGGGCACGAGCTCTCCTTCGCCGACTTCCTCGAGCGCCGCGGTCTGGTGCTCCGCAGCGATCTGCTCGGCGCCTGGGCGCGCTGGATCACCCCGGAGTTCGAGAAGCGCCGCTACGACACGTGGTTCTTCGTCGCCGCGCTGCCCGAGGGCCAGCGCACCCGCAACGCCTCGACGGAAGCGGACCGCACCGTGTGGATACGTCCCGGCGAGGCGGCCGCGGGCTACGACGACGGCGAGCTGCTGATGATGCCGCCGACCATCGCCATGCTGCGGCAGCTGGAGCCCTACGGGACGGCGGCCGGTGCACTGGCCGCCAGTGCGCAGCGCGATCTGAACCCGGTGCTGGCGAAGGCACGCCTGGAGGGCGGGCACGTCGTGCTCAGCTGGCCGGGGCACGACGAGTTCACCAAGCGCGTCGAGGCGGCCGCTGCGGAAGGCGGCGGGGCCACGGCCGACGGCGGCGCCGGGACCCCGGACACCCGCGGAGGCGGAGAGGGCGGCCCCGCATGACCGATGCCGCGTCCCTGCCGGGGCAGCCGCGCGGCGGCGTGCTCAGCGGTCAGGCCACCGCGCGCGCCCACTGCGTCCTGGCACCGAATCCGTCCGCCATGACACTGGACGGCACCAACACCTGGATCGTCGCCGAGCCGGATTCCGACTCCGCCGTCGTCATCGACCCCGGGCCGCTGGACGAGGGCCATCTGCGCCATGTGATCAGCACGGCCGAGCGCCTGGGCAAGCGCGTGGATCTCACGGTCCTCACCCATGGCCACCCCGATCACGCGGAGGGCGCGGCACGCTTCGCCGAGCTGTCCGGCACCTCGGTACGGGCCCTCGACCCCGCGCTGCGCCTCGGCGACGAGGGCCTCGCCGCCGGTGACGTCGTGGGCACGGGGGGCCTGGAGATGCGCGTCGTGCCCACCCCCGGGCACACGGCCGACTCGCTCTGCTTCCACCTGCCGGCCGAGGGGGCGGTGCTGACGGGCGACACGGTGCTCGGCCGTGGCACGACCGTCGTCGCGCACCCCGACGGACGGCTCGGCGACTACCTGGACTCGCTGCGCCGCCTGCGCTCGCTGACCAGGGACGACGGGGTCTCCACCGTGCTGCCGGGGCACGGGCCGGTGCTGGAGGACGCACAGGGCGTCATCGACTTCTACCTGGCGCACCGTGCCGACCGTCTCGCCCAGGTCGAGACCGCTGTCGCAGAAGGGTTCCGCACGGCCTCCGAGGTCGTCGCGCACGTGTACGCGGACGTCGACCGCTCGCTGTGGCCGGCGGCCGAGCTGTCGGTGCGGGCGCAGCTCGCCTACCTGGAGGAACGGGGCGCCGCATAGCGCCCGGGGCCGACGCTGAGCCCAGCGCACCGGAGGCACGCGTGCGGGGCGCCCTCCGGAGAGGACGCCCCGCACGCGTTGCCGTTCCGGCGGCTCGGCGGCTCGACGGTTCAGCGGCTCGGAGGGCGCCGGTTCAGCGGCTCCGCTTCGCCAGCCGCTCGATGTCGAGCAGGATCACCGCGCGGGCCTCCAGCCGCAGCCAGCCGCGGCCCGCGAAGTCGGCGAGTGCCTTGTTCACGGTCTCGCGCGAGGCTCCGACGAGCTGCGCCAGCTCCTCCTGCGTGAGGTCGTGCACGACGTGGATGCCCTCTTCCGACTGCACGCCGAAGCGGCGCGAAAGATCGAGCAGCTGCTTCGCGACCCGGCCGGGGACGTCGGAGAAGACGAGGTCGGACATCGAGTCGTTGGTGCGGCGCAGCCTGCGGGCGATGGCCCGCAGCAGTGCCGACGCCACCTCGGGACGTACGTTCAGCCAGGGCTGGAGGTCGCCGTGGCCCAGGCCGAGCAGCTTCACCTCGGTCAGGGCCGAGGCCGTCGCGGTACGCGGACCCGGGTCGAACAGGGAGAGCTCGCCGATGAGCTCGCCGGGGCCCAGCACGGCCAGCATGTTCTCCCGGCCGTCAGGGGAGGTGCGGTGGAGCTTGACCTTCCCTTCGGTGACTACATAGAGACGGTCGCCCGGGTCGCCCTCGTGAAAGAGGGCCTCACTTCGCGCGAGCGTGGTCTCCGACATGGAGGCGCGCAGCTCAGCGGCTTGCTCCTCATCGAGCGCCGCGAAGAGCGGGGCGCGCCGCAGAACGTCGTCCACGAGTTCTCTCCTTGTCGACCTAGCCCAATGGGGGTCCCAGGGGCCTCACAAGGCTCCCATGGGCCGAGGGGCGGCGTCTCCCCAGGCCCAGGGCAACCTCAGGTCCGTGAGCCCGAGGGATGTGGCCCTCCCGGGACCGAAGGTCCGAGGGGCGTGCCTCCCCGGGCCCCGGGCCCGGCTCGGCCTCCCCAGGCCCACGGGTCCAGGGGACCTCGAACCCCATGATGCCGGACGGTGAAACAGTGCGATCAATCACAAGTTTGACGCACGCTCCCGCGTTCCCGAAGGCAGGGGCCCGATCGGGGTCCGGAATCGGCTTCGTGCGGGGCGGATGTCAGCGGGCCCCTCTACGCTGGCCGGGTGTCAGTCAGCCCGTGAGGCCCCGGTGAGCGCATGCAGAACGGGGCCGTACGGGGGACCGCGATGGGAGATTCCGCTGTGGGCGAACAGGAGCCCTTCGACAGGGCAAGCCGGACAAAGGGGGCCGCCGCCGCCTCGGCCGGCGATGTGGCGGCGGCGACCGGAAGCACCGGCAAGCCCGTGAGGAAGGCTGCGGCCGGGAAAGCCGCGCCCGCGAAGGCTGCGCCCGCGAAGGCTGCGCCCGCGAAGGCTGCGCCGAGGAAGAGCCCGGCAAAGAACAGCCCGGCGAAGAAGGGCGCCCCGGCGAAGGCCGTCCCGAAGAAGGCGTCGGGGAAGCCCGAGTCCCACCTCGCCAAGGTCCGCCGTGCCCGTCGCATCAACCGCGAGCTGGCGGACGTGTACTACTACGCGCACCCCGAGCTCGACTTCGAGAGCCCCTACCAGCTGCTGGTCGCCACGGTCCTCTCCGCCCAGACCACTGATCTGCGGGTGAACCAGACGACGCCCGCGCTCTTCGCCGCCTACCCCACTCCCGAGGACATGGCGGCCGCCGACCCGGAGAAGCTGGAGGAGCTGCTGCGCCCCACCGGCTTCTTCCGGGCCAAGGCCAAGTCGGTGCTCGGGCTGTCGGCAGCGATCCGCGACAGGTTCGGCGGTGAAGTGCCCGGCAACATAAAGGACTTGGTGTCGCTGCCGGGCGTCGGGCGCAAGACCGCGTTCGTCGTGCTGGGCAATGCCTTCGGCGTCCCCGGGCTGACGGTGGACACCCACTTCGGCCGCCTCGTGCGCCGGTGGAAGCTCACGGAGCAGACGGACGCGGACAAGGTCGAGGCCGAGATCGCCGAGATCATCCCCAAGAGCGAGTGGACGATGTTCTCGCACCGGACGATCTTCCACGGTCGCCGCATCTGCCACTCCCGCAAGCCGGCCTGCGGTGCCTGCCCCATCGCGCAGCTGTGCCCGTCGTACGGCGAGGGCGAGCTCGACCCGGAGAAGGCGAGGAAACTGCTGAAGTACGAGATGGGCGGGCTGCCCGGCCAGCGCCTGAAGCCTCCCGCCGACTACCCGGGGCGCCCCGCGCCGCCGCTCGGCGCCAACGGGAACGGCACCGGCGGGAACGGCGCCGACGGGAACGGCGCCGACGGGAACGGCACCGACGGGGCCGCCCGGTGACCCGTCCCCCCGCCGGATCGCGTACGGGCGCCGCCTGCGACGGCTCGTCCGCCGGTCCCCCCGTCCACTTCAGCGACCGCGGTCTGCCGGCCTGGCTCGCGCCCGTCGCCAAGGTGGCGGCCTCGGTCGAGCCGCGTCAGCTGAGCCGGTTCCTGCCGCCCGACGACGGAGCGGGGCGGCCGTCGGCGGTGCTCGTGCTGTTCGGTGAGGGAGCCGACGGGCCCGAACTGCTGCTCATGGAGCGCGCGTCCAGCCTCCGCTCGCACGCCGGCCAGCCATCCTTCCCCGGCGGCGCGATCGATCCGGAGGACGGCGATCCGGAAGGTGACGGGCGGCTGCGGGCGGCGTTGCGGGAGGCCGAGGAGGAGACGGGCCTCGACCCGTCCGGCGTGCAGATCTTCGCGACGCTGCCGGCGCTCTACATTCCGGTGAGCGACTTCGTCGTCACGCCCGTCCTCGCGTGGTGGCGGCGGCCCACGCCCGTGGCGCCCGTGGACCCGGCCGAGACGGCGCGGGTCTTCACCGTCCCCGTCTCGGAGCTGACCGACCCGGACAACCGAGCGATGGCCGTCCACCCCTCCGGCCACACAGGCCCGGCGTTCGACGTGGGGCCCGCCCTGGTGTGGGGTTTCACGGCGGGGGTCATCGACCGGCTGCTGCACTACTCGGGCTGGGAACGGCCCTGGGACCGCGAGCGCCGCGTCCCGATCGATGGCACGTGACGACGCCGGCGCCCGTCCTCCGGGCCCTTCGCCGCGTCACCGGGGCCGCGGCGCGCGTCCGAACGGACCGTGGCGGATCTTCTCCTCCGCCCCCATGAGACCCTGCCTCCCGTGAACGCCCTGGACTTTGTGCTCCTGCTTGCCGCCGTCTGGTTCGCCGTCATCGGATACCGGCAGGGCTTTGTCGTCGGAATTCTGTCCGTGACCGGCTTCCTCGGCGGCGGGCTCGTCGCGATCCTCGTGCTGCCACCGCTGTGGAACGGGCTGGCGGACGGCACCCCGCCCGGTGCCTTCGGTGTGATCGCGGCGGTCGTCATCGTCATCGTCTGCGCGTCCGTGGGCCAGGCGTTCACCACCCACCTCGGCAACAAGCTGCGGCAGCACATTACTTGGTCTCCGGCGCGTGCCGTGGACGCCACGGGCGGCGCGCTCGTCAACGTGCTCGCGATGCTGCTCGTGGCGTGGTTCATCGGTTCGGCGCTGGCGGGTACGTCGCTGCCGACGGTCAGCAAGGAGGTACGCAACTCCAGCGTGCTGCTTGGGGTTTCGCGGGTGCTGCCGCCGGAGGCCGACAGCTGGTTCAACGACTTCTCCTCGACCCTCGCGCGGAACGGGCTCCCGCAGGTCTTCTCGCCCTTCTCCAACGAGCCGATCCGGGCGGTGCCCGCGCCCGACCCGAAGCTGGCGAAGAGCCCCGTCGTGTTCGAGGCGAGGCGCAGCATCGCGAAGGTCGTGGGCAGCGCGACGCGTTGCGGAAAGGTTCTGGAGGGCACGGGTTTCGTCTTCGCCCCGCATCGGGTGATGACGAACGCGCACGTGGTGGGCGGCGTCAAGGAGCCGACGGTGCAGATGGGCGGCGTGGGCCGCATCCACGACGCGCGGATCGTCCTCTACGACCCTGACCGTGACATCGCCGTACTGGACGTTCCGACGCTCCAGGCCCCCGCCCTCGACTTCGAGCGGAAGGACGCCGACCGGGGCGACGGCGCCATCGTCGCGGGCTTCCCGGAGAACGGCGGCTTCGACGTGCGCTCGGCACGTGTACGGGACCGCGTCGAGGCCGACGGCCCGGACATCTACCACCAGGACAGGGTCCGCCGCGACATCTACTCCCTGTACGCGACGGTCCGCCAGGGCAACTCCGGTGGTCCCCTGCTCACACCCGAAGGCAAGGTCTACGGCGTCATCTTCGCCAAGTCGCTCGACAACTCCCGTACGGGATACGCCCTCACGGCGGACGAGGTCCGCAGCGACGCGCGGCGCGGCCGGGCCGCCGAACGGCAGGCCGACAGCCAGGGTTGCGCGATGTGAGTGGGTACCGACGCGCAGCACGCACCGCGAGATGCGGCGCGACGAGCGCAACGGGGAGCGGGAGTGCGGACGTCCTCAGCCGCGCGAGTGCCGCAGCCGTGCTCCGACCCAGCGTGCTCTTCGGCTGAGCAGACTGGGAATTCCGGGCTCGGCGCCTTCGCCGAGTCTGTCGGATCGTAAGCGCCACATGCGCTGCCCGGGGATCAGCCCCCTCCGCCCGCTGCGGCCACCTGTCTGGTCACGGTAGTCGTGCGTCCAGCCCATACTGCGGAATCTGCCCCGAACCGTGGTCCGTAACCGTCTGACGGTTCATCAAACGCCTATGCACGCGGCACGTGTTGCCGGTGTTGACGGCGTTTGCATGCGATGCACTCGGTGACGCGCGCGGCGGCCGGGCTCGCGGCCGGAGTGGCCGAGCCCGGCGACCGGGTCAGCGATCGAGCTCAGCTGTCGGGCTCGGCGGCCTGGGCTCGGCGGCCCGGGATCAGTGGCCTGGGCTCAGCGGTCGGGTTCCGGGTCCTTGAGCCAGCTGATGAGTTCCGAGGAGAAGGTCGCGGGGTCCTCCTCGTGCGGCCAGTGGCCGATCCCGTCGAACAGCCGCCAGCGGTACGGCGCTTCGACGTACTGTCCCGACCCGGCCGAGCTGCGGGTGCGCAGCACCGGGTCCAGCGCGCCGTGCATCTGCAACGTCGGCACCCGCACCGGCCGCTTCATGCGGCGGTTGAACTGGATGCCGTCCGGCCGTGCCAACGACCGCACCAGCCAGCGGTAGGGCTCGACCGAGCAGTGCGCCGTGGACGGCACGCACATGGCCTGCTCGTACCGTGCGACGGCCTGGTGCGCGTCGGGCTGTTCGAGGAACCGGGGCCCGGCCCACTCACGTACCAGCTTGCCAACCAACTCACCGCCATTGGCGGTGAGTTGGCGCTCCGGGACGAACGGCCGCTGGAAACCCCACACGTAGGAGCCCGCCTTGGTCTGCCGCATGTCCTTGAGCATCGCCGCCCGCCAGCGCCGCGGGTGCGGCATCGCGGAGACAGCGAGACGCCGTATGAGCTTGGGCCGCATCACGGCGGCGGTCCAGGCGAGATAGCCGCCCAAGTCGTGCCCCACGAGCGCCGCATCGGGCTCGCCGAGCGAGCGGATGACGCCGGTGACGTCGAGCGCGAGATTGGCCGGGTCGTAGCCGCGGGGCGTGCGGTCGCTGCCGCCCACGCCGCGCAGATCCATCGCCACTGCGCGGAAACCGGCCTCGGCCAGGGCCGTAAGCTGGTGCCGCCACGTCCACCAGTACTGCGGGAAGCCGTGCAGCAGCAGTACGAGAGGACCGTCACCCATCTCAGCGATGTGGAAGCGGGCGCCGTTGGCGGCAACGTCCCGGTGTGTCCAGGGGCCTTCGGGACGGATCAAATTCGCTGGGCCTGCTGGATGGGTCATGCGGACGAGCCTGTCACACTTCGGGCGGCTTCCACGCCGCGCTCGTCCCGCGAGGGCGGCGGTCCCGAGGCCGTCCGGCGGGCGGGACTCACATGGCCGGGGTGCGCTCCGGCTGCTTCTCCGGGCCTCGGCCGTTCTGTTCGAGAGCGGTCTGCCCGGCGGCGCTCCGCTGCGTGCGCGGGTGGGGCTTTGCGCGCGAGAGCACCGTGGCCGTCTCCTTCGCGGAGGCGATCGACTTCTCCGGGGGCTTGATCCGCTTGAACTTCCGCAGCGCCAGCAGCAGAAGGATCAGCGCGAGGAAAATGTACGCGCCCCCCACGATCAGGAACGACCAGGCCAGCCCGAGGCCCAGGTTGTGGATGCCGTAGGCCGCGGCGAAGCTCAGCACGGGCAGCGAGAAGAGCATCAGCACGCCGGCGACCGTCGCGGCGCCCCCGCCCACGATGCCCCGCTTCACGTCCTGCCTGATCTCGGCCTTGGCCAGCGCGATCTCGTCGTGGACCAGTTCGGACAGCTCGGTGGTGGCCGCGGCGACCAACTGGCCGAGACTGCGGCCGTCGTCGGCAGAACTCATCGTGTCTCCCTCTCCTCTGTGCGTCGGTCACGGCCGGGACCCGGCCTTGCGGGCCTGCGGACGTCCCCGCCCCGTCCGTCCGATCATGCCGGACCATCGTGCGGCACGTGTGCCCAGGAGGCCACTACACAAGCGCCGTCGGCCGTCCCGGTGTTGACGAAGCGTACGGCCGGCGGCGGTCAGGAGCGCGGACCTCGGCGAAGAGACGCCTCGCGGGAGAAGAGACGCGATCCCGGGGGAACGGCGGAGAACGCGGGAGAACGGTCGGAGATCCCGGGAGAACGGCGGAGAACGCGGGAGGGGCACCCGGCAGTGCCGGATGCCCCTCCTCGACGACCGGACGCCTCCGGTTCGTCCTCGCTGCCGCCGTACGCCGGTCAGTCCTCGCTCGTCGCGTTCGGCAGCTTGTCCTGGATGAGTTCCATGACGGAGGAGTCCGTCAGCGTGCTGACGTCTCCGAGGTCACGGTTCTCCGCGACGTCCCGCAGCAGCCTCCGCATGATCTTGCCGGAGCGGGTCTTGGGCAGCTCCGCGACCGGAAGGATCTTCTTCGGCTTGGCGATCGGGCCGAGTTGCTTGGCGACGTGCGCGCGCAGCTCCTCCACCAGGCCCTCGTCCTCTGCGGCCGAGCCGCGAAGGATGACGAAGGCGCAGATGGCCTGAGTCGTCTGCGGGTCGGTCGCACCGACGACCGCGGCCTCGGCGACCTTCGGGTGCGAGACGAGCGACGACTCGACCTCGGTCGTCGAGATGTTGTGCCCGGAGACGAGCATGACGTCGTCGACGCGGCCGAGCAGCCAGATGTCTCCGTCGTCGTCCTTCTTCGCGCCGTCGCCCGCGAAGTACATGTTCTGGAAGCGCGACCAGTAGGTGTCGAGGAAGCGCTGGTCGTCGCCCCAGATCGTGCGCAGCATCGACGGCCAGGGCTCCGTGAGCACCATGTATCCGCCGCCTCCGTCGGGCACCTCGTTGGCCTCGTCGTCGACGACGGTCGCCGAGATCCCCGGCAGCGGCTGCTGCGCCGAACCCGGCTTGGTCTCCGTGACGCCGGGCAGCGGGCTGACCATGACGCCGCCGGTCTCCGTCTGCCACCAGGTGTCCACGATGGGCGTGCGGTCGCCGCCGATGTTGTGGCGGTACCAGACCCATGCCTCCGGGTTGATCGGTTCGCCGACGGAGCCCAGGATCCGCAGCGAGGACAGGTCGTACTTGGCCGGGATGTCGTCGCCCCACTTCATGCAGGCGCGGATCGCGGTGGGGGCGGTGTAGAGGAGCGAGACGCCGTACTTCTGCACGATCTCCCACCAGCGGCCCTTGTGCGGGGTGTCCGGGGTGCCCTCGTAGAGCACCTCGGTGGCCCCGTTCGCGAGCGGCCCGTACACGATGTAGGAGTGGCCGGTGACCCAGCCGACGTCCGCCGTGCACCAGTACACGTCGCTCTCCGGCTTGAGGTCGAAGACGGCGTGGTGGGTGTACGCGACCTGCGTCAGGTAGCCGCCGGTGGTGTGCAGGATGCCCTTCGGCTTACCGGTGGTGCCGGAGGTGTAGAGGATGAAGAGCGGGTGCTCGGCGTCGAAGTTCTCCGGGGTGTGCTGGTCGCTCTGGCGGTCGACGACGTCGTGCCACCACACGTCGCGCCCGTCGTTCCATTCGATGTCGTCCTGCCCGGTGCGCCTGACCACCAGGACGTTGCGGACCTTCTCGGTGCCCGGCCGGGTGAGCGCCTCGTCGACGGCGGGCTTGAGCGCGCTCGCGCCGCCCTTGCGGTAGCCGCCGTCCGCCGTGATGACGACGCGGGCGTCGGCGTCCTTGATCCGGGTGGCCAGGGCGTCGGCGGAGAAGCCGCCGAAGACCACCGAGTGCGGGGCGCCGATGCGGGCGCACGCCAGCATCGCGACGACGGTCTCCGGGATCATCGGCAGGTAGACGGCGACGCGGTCGCCGGCCTGCACGCCCAGTTCCGTCAGGGCGTTCGCGGCCTTGGAGACCTCGCGCTGGAGTTCGGCGTAGGTGACGGTGCGGGAGTCGCCCGGCTCGCCCTCGAAGTGCAGGGCGACACGGTCGCCGTTGCCCGCTTCGACGTGCCGGTCCACACAGTTGTAGGCGACGTTGAGCTTGCCGTCCTTGAACCACTTGGCGAACGGCGGGTTGGACCAGTCGAGGGTCTCGGTCGGTTCCGTGCCCCAGCTCAGGCGGCGTGCCTGCTCGGCCCAGAAGCCCAGCCGGTCAGCCCTCGCCTGCTCGTACGCCGCAGCGGTGACGTTGGCCTGCGCAGCCAGATCGGCGGGCGGCGGGAACCTCCGCTCTTCCTTGAGCAGATTGGCCAGGCTTTCGTTGCTCACGACATCTCCCTTTCCCAGGGTGTCTGTTGTGTCCAGGTCCAAGATCCCGATGCTGCCCGGACCTTGGACTCCGGGCCTAGCTCATCAGCCGTTGAGCCCTTGTGACAAGGGCTGGTGACGAAATTGGTTTAGACCTGTCATGGACGCGCTCGCCCGTCGCCGAGGCCCGTGCCGGCATGCGCGGCGGCGCACGTGGAGAGCCGGTGCCGCTGCCCCGGAGAGTGCCACTCACTATGCGCCCACGGGGTGAAGAAATCACTCCATGGCCCCGCCCGAGTTGCCCGTTCTGTCAGCGATGCGAGCTTTGAATCACGTACCGGAGTCGATCCGCTACGCAGTGAAATCGACAAGGGTGAGGTGATCCGATGACAGCCACGCGACAGTGGCTCGTGGGCATATCGGCGGGCATGGCGCTCACCGCGGTGATGAGCGGCTGCGCCGGTGACACCACACGCAGCCCGGAAGGCCAGGGCCGCTCGGCGCCCGAGGAGAAGCCCGAGCAGCAGGCCCGCGTCATCGGGGACGGTTCGACCTCCATAACCGGTCGGCAGCCCAACCAGCCGGTCCCCAGGAAGCTCCGCAAGGGCAAGAAGCCGCCGCAGTTCGTGGTCTTCTCCTGGGACGGAGCGGGCGAGGACGGCAAGAAGCTCTTCTCCCGGTTCCGCAAGGCGGGGAAGCGCTACGGCGCATCCCAGTCGTTCTTCCTCAGCGGCATATACGCCCTCCCGGAGAACAAAGCCCGCCGCTACTCGCCCCCCGGCCACGCTGTCGGCGCCTCCGACATCGGCTACCTCAAGGACGAGAACATACGGGCCACCGTTCGCGAGGTGCGCAAGGCGTGGCTCCAGGGCAACGAGATAGGCACCCACTTCAACGGCCACTTCTGCGGCCCCAAGGGTGTCGACACCTGGTCCGAGGACCAGTGGAAGAGCGAGATACGCCAGGCCAAGTGGTTCGTGAAGAACTGGAAGACGACCACGGGCTTCAAGCGCGAGGATCCTCTTCCCTTCGACTACGACCAGGAACTCATAGGCGGACGCACCCCCTGCCTCCAGGGCCAGGAGAACCTCCTGCGGGCAGCCAAGAAGATGGGGTTCCGCTACGACTCCAGCGGCAACGGGACCCAGGTCTGGCCCGGGAAGAAGGGCGGCCTGTGGGACCTGCCGCTTCAGGAAGTCCCCATGCCCGGGCGCAAGTTCGAGACTCTCTCCATGGACTACAACTTCCTGGCGAACCAGTCGGGAACCGTCCAGGGTCCCTCCGCCAGGCACGCGGCCTACGGCCGTCAGATGCGTGACGGCCTCATGAAGGGCTTCGAACGTGCCTACAAGGGCAACCGCGCGCCGATGATCATCGGCAACCACTTCGAGAACTGGAACGGCGGCGTCTACATGGACGCGGTCGAGGACGTCATGAAGTCGGTCTGCCGCAAGCGCGACGTGCGCTGCGTCTCGTTCAGACAGCTCGTCAACTGGCTCGACAAGCAGGACCCGAAGACGCTGGCGAAGCTGCGCACACTGAGCGTCGGCGAGCGTCCCAAGGGCGACTGGGAGTCGTTCCTCACCAAGCGCACGAAGAGCACGAGGCTGCTCTCCGACTGACGGGTGCACGCCTCCAGCGCCCGCCCGGCGGGTGAGGCTGTGGGCGGAGGGTCCTCAACCTCCGCCCACAGCCTGTCCGTTGGGGGCGGCTGCCGACCGGGTCCTGTCCTGTCCGGCCGGACAGGACCCGGTCAGGCGGTCTGCGGCACCGGCTGCTCGCCGGGTACGAAGCCGGGGTCCACCTGGGCGGCCAGGTCCACGCCCGTCTTCGCGTTGCCCCAGCTCTCGGCGTTGCGCAGATGGAAGTGGATCATCTGCTCCGTGTAGCGCTCGCGGTCGCGCTTCTCGTACGCGCCGTCCGCCGCCTCCCGCAGCGTTTCCAGGGCCCGGCGGTTGCCCGGCTCCAGCTCGGCGAGCGGACGCGGCCGGCCCTTCTCCATCGCACGCACCCAGTCGGAGTGCCCGAAGCAGACCAGCAGGTCGTCGCCGACCTGCTCGCGCAGGAAGTCCAGATCGTCCTCGCCGTGCACCTTGTTGCCCACGACGCACAGCTGGATGCCGAAGTCCCGCGCGTACTCCTTGTACTGGCGGTAGACGGAGACGCCCTTCCGCGTGGGCTCGGCGACGAGGAAGGTCATGTCGAAACGCGTGAACATGCCCGATGCGAAGGAGTCGCTGCCCGCCGTCATGTCGACGACCACGAACTCGTCGCGCCCGTCGACGAGATGGTTGAGGAAGAGCTCGACCGCACCCGTCTTGGAGTGGTAGCAGGCGACGCCCAGATCGGCCTCGGTGAACGGCCCCGTGGCCAGCAGCCGCACCTTGTCCCCCTCGATGGCGACGGTGCGTGCGCACGCGTCGTAGACCGGACTGTCCTCCGTGATCCGCAGCAGACGTGAACCCCGGCCCGGCGGCGTCGTTTTGATCATCGTCTCGGACGATGCGATGCGCGGATTGGAGCCGCGCAGCCAGTCCTTGATGAGCGGGAGCTGCGCGCCCATGGAGGGGAGCGCGGCCGCATCGGACTCGTCCATCCCCAGTGCGGCACCGAGATGCTGGTTGATGTCCGCATCCACAGCGACAACCGGGACGTGTGAGGCGGCCAGCTGACGGATGAACAGTGAGGACAGCGTCGTCTTGCCACTGCCGCCCTTGCCGACGAAAGCGATTTTCATGTACGAGAGCGTAAAGGGCGCGATCCCGAGGCCGCGGGGGCGAGGTGAGAGGGATCACTCGTTCGTGCGACGCGAGTTGCGGCGCGGCCTGCGCGTAGGGTCTTACGCATGAGTAGCACCGCTGATCCCCTGGCGCCGCTGGGGGCCCTGCCCGGCGTCCCGGACGCCGTCGAGTCCGTGCGGAAGTCCGTGGACAGGATCTACGGGCACCGCGTGATGCGCCGCCGCAGCGGTGAGGTGAGCGCGGAGGCGGCGCTGCGCGGGGCACGCGCCTCCGCCGCGCTCGAGGGCGCCGACTGGGACCTGGAGGAACTGCGCCGGCGCACCGACTTCGGCGGCGAGGGCGAACCCCGTACGGTCGGCGCCGCGCTCCGCACGACCGCCGAGTCGGGGCAACTCCTCGACGTATGGCGGCAGTCGCCCCTGCGGGTGCTGGCCCGGCTGCATCTCGTCGCCGCGGGAGGCACCGGGGACGACGCGGCGGTCGGCAGGCCGCGCCTCGCGGGCGAGCCGGTGAGCGGACCCCCGCTCGGGAAGGAACCGCCGGCCGCGGAAGAGGTGGCTGGGCGCCTGGACGCGCTCGCCCGGGTCGTGGTGGACGGCAGTGAGGCACCGGCGCTGGTGCTCGCCGCGGTCGTGCACGGGGAACTGGCCGCGCTGCGCCCCTTCGTCTCATGCAACGGCCTGGTGGCGCGTGCGGCGGAGCGCATCGTCCTGGTCGGGAGCGGTCTGGACCCCAAGTCGATCTGCCCGGCCGAGGTCGGCCAGGCCGAGCTGGGCCGC
Organism: Streptomyces sp. CNZ301; assembly: GCF_004217425.1. Lineage (NCBI taxonomy): Bacteria > Bacillati > Actinomycetota > Actinomycetes > Kitasatosporales > Streptomycetaceae > Streptomyces > Streptomyces sp. CNZ301. Next base: position 3,914,761 of record NZ_SHLG01000001.1, on the reverse strand, counting down.
GAGGCGTACGAGCGTGCGCTGGCCGGTTACGCCTCCGGGACCCCCGAGGGCATGGCCGAGTGGATCGGGCACTGCGGGAAGGCGCTCGAACTCGGCGCGCGCGAGACCACGGCCGTGTGCGAGGCGCTGCAGCGGGGGGCTGCGTAGTCCCGCCGGCTGCTCCCCTGCTCCCTGAGGGCCGGTCCTAGTGCGCTCATCGTGCGGGACACCCGCCGGCTGGGTGGGACCGGACGGGCGGGCGACGGCGATGCGGAAGTGCGAACGCGGGGGACGGAGTTCGTGATCCGTGAGCCGCGGCCCCGGGAGGCGCGCCCGCAACGCCGCGACCGAAGCCGCAGAGTTGCGGCGGCACCGCCATGACGGTGCCGCCGCTGGCACGGATACCGGGTTACCAGTGCGTGCTCTCGTAATGCCCGTCAGGCCGGGTGTTTCGCCCGTTTCCTGGCCGGCTAGCCCTGTACGTGGGCTCAGCGTCGCGTGGGTGCCCTGTATTCGTGCAAGGCGGTCCGTGGGGCCTTGTGCGTACCGGCGACTGTCTGTCGCCGCTGGTCTCGCGGGCCGTCAATTCCTTTGTACTGCGCGCCACGACGATGTGGAACCCCTGGCTTTCGAACTTTACCTTTGCCTCAAAGCTGCTCGAACCGGGCGCTCCTGCGCTGGCTCGTGTACCAGACCAGCCCGGCGGTGGCCGCTGCCGCTCCCAGCGCCGCCGCGGCGATGGCCATCGCCGGGCGCGACGGCATGGCAAGGCTCGGGACGCGCTCCTTGAGGCGGACGGGGCGGGAGAAGGTCAGGACCGGCCAGTCCCGTCCGCTCGCTTCCTTGCGCAGGGCCCGGTCGGGGTTGACCGCGTACGGATGGCCGACGGATTCCAGCATGGGGATGTCGGTGATCGAGTCGCTGTACGCGTAGCACCGGCTCAGGTCGTATCCCTCGGACTCCGCGAGCGACGCGATGGCCTCTGCCTTGGCAGGGCCGTAGGCGTAGTACTCGATCTCGCCCGAGTAGCAGCCGTCCTCGACGACCATCCGCGTGGCCACCACGCGGTCCGCACCGATCAATTCCCCGATGGGTTCGACGACTTCGGCGCCCGAGGTGGAGACGATGACGACGTCCCGGCCCGCGAGGTGATGCTCCTCGATGAGGGAGGCGGCCTCGTCGTAGATGATCGGGTCGATGAGGTCGTGGATCGTCTCGGCGACGATCTCCTTCACCTGCTCGACGTTCCAGCCACGGCAAAGCGCGGAGAGGTACTCCCGCATCCGCTCCATCTGGTCGTGGTCGGCGCCTCCGAGGAGATATACGAACTGGGCATATGCGGTGCGGAGTACGGCACGGCGATTGATCAGGCCACCCTGGTAGAAGGATCTGCCGAAGGCGAGCGTGCTCGACTTCGCAATGACCGTCTTGTCCAGATCGAAGAACGCGGCTGTGCGGCGCATCGCTAGGTTTTCCACGAAGCCGAGCATAGGCGCCAATCATTCGGCGTAAGGTGGGGCGCGTGGGTTTGCCTGAGAAGGCCCTCGGGTACACCATGGAAGTCACGGATCGTTCGCGACCGTGCTAACCCGGCCCGACTCCTCCCCCCCCGAGTCGGCCCTGGGGACGACCCCCGCTCTCCCCCCCGGCGGGGGTCGTCGCATGTCCAAGGCCCTTTTCGGCTTTCACCGCTCGTTCCCTCCTCTCTCGGCGATCTTTGCCGGCCCGAGCGCCGGCCCGGCCGTCTCGTAACTGAGTGTAACCAGTGGGGCGCTCCGTGGGAGTCGCCAGGATGGGTGACGGAGTTATTCACAACTCCCGGCATCTCCACAGTTTTGGACCATGATCACCAAGCTTTTCGCGTTCACCGCACAGTGATTCCTGACAGAGCCCGCAGGTGTTTGCGGGAGTGAGGCAGCGAACTGCGAAGGGGGTCCGGAACGTGGCCGAAACCATTCTGATTGTCACCGAGGACGAAGAACTCCTTGACGATCTCCTGAGGCTGTGTGCAGCTGCCGGGGCAGAAGCGGAAGTTGTGCACGGAGCTCCGCATAACCGGCTGGCATGGGCGGAGTGGGGTGGTGCGAAGGCCTGGGAGCAGGCCCCGCTGGTGCTCGTCGGAGACGACTGCGCGGGCGCTCAGGGGCTCGGAGCGGCCCCCGGGGGAGAGCCTTCCGGAATCCTGCGCAGGCCGGGAGTGCTCCTCGTCGGCAAGGACATGGACGACCCGGGCGTGTGGGAGCGCGGAGCCCGCATCGGAGCCGAGGGTGTGGTCATGCTGCCCGACGCCGAGAGCTGGCTGGCGGGCCGTATCGCGGACGCGTCGGAGTGCGTGGGCCGGTCCGCCCTGACCGTCGGGGTCCTGGGCGGCCGTGGAGGAGCCGGCGCGTCGACGCTCGCCTGCGCCCTGGCCGTGACGGCCGCGCGGCAGGGGGAACGCACCATGCTCGTCGACGGCGACGCTCTCGGCGGCGGTCTCGACGTGCTGCTCGGCGGGGAACGGACGGAGGGGCTTCGATGGCCGGCGTTCGCGGAGTCCCGGGGGCGGGTCGGCGGCGGTGCGCTCGAGGAATCGCTGCCGAGGCTGCACGACTTGAGCGTGCTCAGCTGGGACCGGGGGGACTCCGTGCTGATCCCCGCGGACGCGATGAAGTCCGTGCTCTCCGCCGCGCGGCGGCGCGGCGGCGTGGTCGTCGTCGACCTGCCCAGGCGGGTGGACGAGACGGTGGCGGAGGCCCTCGCGCAAACGGATCTCGGACTGCTCCTGGTGCCGGCGGAGTTGCGTGCCGTGGCAGCGGCCCACCGCGTCGCCTCACGCACGCAGATGGTGCTGCGTGACCTCAGGGCCGTGGTGCGCACGCCCGGCGGCCCCGGCGGTCCGCGCGGCTACGGGCCGGGGCTCGACGAGAGCGAGGTCGCCAGACTTCTGCGCCTCCCGCTCGCGGGCGAACTGCCGTGGGAGCCGGGGCTGTTGGAGGCCGCGGAGCGGGGCGTGCCGCCCGGGGCGCGCACGGGCGGCGTGCTCGCCCGCTTCTGCCGGGAGTTCTGGGCGCAGGCGCTGAGCGGCGGAGTCAGCGGCGGGGGAGTCGCCGTATGAGCGCGAGGCGTGGGCCGGCGCGGGCGAGTGCGCAGCGCGCCGGTGACCCGGCCCGTGAGGGCCGCCCCGGTGCGGGCGCCGCGTCCGGGGCGGTCACGTCCCGGGCCGGGGAACCGGCGCTGCTCGACGTGGTGCGGAGGCGGCTTGCCGAGACGGGAGCCGAGCCCACGCCCGCGCGGGTTGCCGCGGCGCTGCGCGCGCACGGACGGCTGCTGGGGGACAGCGCGGTGCTGGGAGTCGTGGAGGCCCTTCGCTCGGAGATGGTGGGAACGGGCCCGCTGGAGCCGCTGCTGGCGGAGCCGGACGTCACGGACGTGCTGGTCACCCGTCCCGACGAGGTATGGGTCGACCGGGGCAGGGGCCTGGAACGTACCGATGTCCGTTTTCCCGACGCGGCGTCCGTGCGGAGGCTCGCCCAACGGCTCGCCACATCCGCCGGGCGTCGGCTGGACGACGCGAGGCCGTGGGTGGACGCCCGGCTTCCGGACGGCACGCGGCTGCACGCGGTGCTTCCGCCGGTGGCCGTGGGGTCGACGTGCCTCTCGCTCAGGGTGGTGCGCCACAAGGCGTTCAGCCTCGGTGAGTTGGTGGTTGCGGGCACGGTCCCACAGGGCGGGGAGAGTGTCCTGCGCGCCGTGCTGGAGGCGAGGCTCTCATTTCTGATCAGCGGCGGCACAGGCTCGGGCAAGACCACTCTGCTGAGTTCGCTGCTGGGGCTCGTGGGTCCTGAGGAGCGGATCGTGCTCGCCGAGGACTCGGCGGAGCTCCGCCCCGACCATCCCCACGTCGTACGTCTGGAGGCGCGGCCGGCCAACCAGGAGGGCGCGGGGCGGGTGGCGCTGGACGATCTGGTGCGCCAGGCCCTGCGCATGCGGCCGGACAGGCTGGTGGTCGGTGAGGTGCGCGGAGCCGAAGTGACCGATCTGCTGGCCGCGTTGAACACGGGCCACGAAGGCGGATGCGGAACGGTGCACGCCAATGCCGCCGGCGATGTGCCCGCGCGCCTGGAGGCGCTGGGCACGACTGCCGGGCTGGACAGGGCCGCTTTGCACAGTCAGCTCTCTGCGGCACTCGACGTACTGGTGCATCTGGTGCGCGACTCGTCGGGCAACCGGCGCATCGCGGAGATCCATGTGCTGTCGCGGAACGGGGAGGGGCTCGTCTCGACGGTTCCGGCCCTTGTGTGGGGCGAGGACGGGTTCCGGGAGGAGCGTGGCGCCGGCCGGTTGCGGGAGATGTGCGAGCGGGGCAGGAGACGTCCGGGGAGCGTGCGAGCGGGGCGAGCGCACGGGAGTGGCCTCCCTTCCACGGTCGGTTCCGCGTCTCCGTGCACGGCGCACGAGGAGGGCTCGCTGTGACGGGGGCTGTGGTGCACGGAGCGACCGCCGTCGAGTCGGCCCCGGTGTATGCGGCGATGGTGTGTGCGGGGGCGGCGGCCTGGCTGATGTCCGGGCGGGACGACGGGGTACGGCGGGCGAGGCTGATGCTGGCGGGGGCGGGCCGCGCGGCGGAGCCCAGCTCGCGGCGGCCTCTGCGCCCGGGCGACCTCGCCGAGTTCTTACGTGCCCGGCTCGGGACTCCGTCCGGTCAGGCGTGGTGTTGCGTGCTGGGCGGTGCGGTGCTCGGGCTGCTGGGTGAATCCTGGCTTCCGCTCGTGGCCGGCGCCGCTGCCGTGCCCGTCGTACGGAGACTGCTCGGAAAGCGGGAGCGCGGAAAGGCGAACGACCACAGGGCCGCTGCCGTGATCGAGCTCTGCGCGGCGGTCTCGGGCGAGTTGCGGGCGGGCCGCCAGCCCGACCGGGCCTTGCTCTCGGTGGGAGGCATCGCGCTGAGGGAGCTGGGGGACGCCGGTGCGGCCGTGCTGGCGGCAGCCCGGTTCGGCGGCGACGTCCCTGGGGCCTTGCGGGAAGCGGCCCGAAGTCCCGGTGCGGAAGGGCTCCGAGGCGTCGCGGCCTGCTGGCAGGTCGCCGTCGAGGGCGGGGCGGGCCTGGCCACCGGCCTCGACAAGGTCGCCGACGCGCTGCGGGCTGAACGTGAACAGCGCGAGGAGCTGCGGGCCTTGCTGGCGGGGCCTCGTTCGACGGCCGTCGTGCTCGCGCTGCTTCCGGTCTTCGGGCTGCTGCTGGGCACTGCCATGGGTGCGGCTCCCGTGAGGGTTCTGCTGCACAGCACGGCCGGGCTGCTCTGTCTCGTCGTCGGCGGGCTTCTGGAGTGGGCGGGCATCGCCTGGGTCGCCCGGCTCGTACGGACCGCGCAGCGCTCGGGCGGGGTGCGGCGCGGAGAGGAGGGGGCTTGAACGCGGCGTACTACGGAATCCCCACGGAGACGCTGATGTGGCTGACGCTGCTGGGCAGCGGAGCGTGCATGGCGGGTTCCGCGCGGGAGCTGTGGCGGGCCCGCACGGTGCGGCAGCGGACGCGGGAACTGCTGTCGGCAGCCGGCGTCGAGCCGCCCGGCAGGGGCCGGCGCCTGCTTCGCGGGATCGTTGGCCGGCATGCCTGTACGGGCAGACGCCGCGGACTGCGGGAGGCCGGGGCGGCGCTGGGCGTCACCGCCTTCGCGGTGGTCGTGATCGGCGGAGTCACCGGATGGGTCGTCGCGGGAGCGGGTGCGTTCGGCGTGAGGTGGTGGATGCGCCGTCAGGAGGCAACCGGGGCGTCGGCGGACGAGACGACAGAAGCGAGCGCGGCGGCCGAACAGCTGCCGCTGGCCGCCGAGTTGATGGCGGCCTGCCTGGCAGCCGGTTCCGGCCCGGACCAGGCTGCCGACGCGGTCGGTCGCTCGCTGGGCGGGCCTGTGGGCATACGCCTGATCCGTACCGCCACGGAGCTGCGGCTCGGAGCGGAACCCGCCGCGGCGTGGGCGCACTTCGCGTCCCTGCCGGGCAGCGAGGGCTTCGTCCGCAGCATGGAACGGGCCGGTACGGCAGGAGCACCGGCTGTGGCCCAGGTGACACGGCTGACGGGGGAGCTCCGTGCCCGTCGGGCACGCCATGCCTCGGCCCGGGCGCGGAGGGCCGCGGTTCTCGTGACCGGCCCGCTGGGTCTGTGCTTCCTCCCGGCCTTTCTCGCGGTCGGGGTCGCACCAGTCGTGATGGGCCTCGCGGGGTCGCTGCTGTGAATGCGGCGCCTGGCAGCGGACGCAGAGCCGCGGCAGACCGGCAACCGAAGGGGACCGGCTACGCCTCGGCAAAGGCAGCGGAACGGGACCGCCGGCAGAGCGAGACCGCCGGCAGAACACGAACGCCGAACACCAGTGGCTCAAGAGAGCAACGACAGCAGGGGGAACCATGTCCGGGACATTCCGTGACGCCGCATGTGCCGCGCGCCTGAGGACCGTACGGCTGGCCGCCACCGTCCGCCGCAGGGTGCGGGAAGCCGGAGGGCAACTGACTTCGGACGCGGGCATGAGCACGGCGGAGTACGCGGTGGGGACCATCGCCGCGTGCGGCTTTGCCGCGGTGCTCTACAAGGTCGTGACGAGCGGCGCGGTCAGCGGCGAGCTTCAGCAAGTGGTCGAGAGGGCTCTTCATGCCCGCTTCTGAGGACGGCTATGTGACGGCCGAGACCGCAGTTGTCGTTCCCGCCCTCGTGCTTCTCTTCGGGATGCTCCTGTGGGGCGTCATGGCCGCGGCGGCACACATCCAGTGCGTCGACGGCGCGAGGGCGGGGGCCCGGGCGGCCGCGCGGGGTGAGGAGGAGTCAGCGGTGCGGTCGGCAGCGTTGTCGGCGGCGCCCCACGGAGCCGCGGTGAAGACGGCGCGAGAGGGGCGGTTGGTGCGTGTCCGCGTACACGCGCGCACAGCCGGTCCGGGCCCGCTGACCCTCGGCCTCGACGCCGAGGCGGTGGCCATGTCCGAGGAACCGACGGGGGTTGCCGGCGAGGACGGGACGGGGGTCGCCGGTCTTGAAAGGGGGTGACCGGGGCTCAGCCACGGTGTGGGCGGCCCTCAGCGGAGTGGTGCTGTGTGCGGCGGTCTCGGTGGTGCTGGGCCTCGGGCAGGCGGTCTCCGCCCGTCATCGTGCGGGAGGCGTCGCCGACCTGTCGGCCTTGGCCGCCGCCGACCGCGCTCTCGAAGGACGGGCCAGGGCGTGTGCCGCTGCCGAGGAGGTCGCCCGCGCTCAGGATGCCCGGCTCGTGCGGTGCGCGGTCACCGGTGAAGTCGCGGACGTATCCGCGCGGGTGCGGTTCGGGTTCTACGCCCCGACGGTGCGGGCCCGCGCCGGGCCGGCCGATGCAGTGCTCGGTGGAGGCGCGGTCGTCCGGGACGCCGGCAGCGAGGTCTCCGCTGCTCGTGCGGCACGACTGCCGCCGGCCTCAGGCCGCGGAGGCCAGCAGCTCCGTCAGGAGACGGACGGCTCCGCGCTTGTGCAGGGGGTCGTTGCCGTTGCCGCACTTGGGCGACTGGATGCAGGAGGGGCATCCGGCCTCGCACTCGCAGGCGGCGATGGCGTCCCGTGTGGCGGTGAGCCACTGGCGCGCCGTGCGGAAGGCCCGTTCGGCGAAACCGGCGCCGCCCGGCTGCCCGTCGTAGACGAACACGGTGGGGAGCAGGGTGTCGGGGTGCAGCGCGATGGAGACCCCACCGATGTCCCAGCGGTCGCACGTCGCGAAGAGCGGCAGCAGACCGATGGCGGCGTGCTCGGCGGCGTGCAGTGCGCCGGGGAGCACCGAGGGCTCGATCCCGGCCGACTCCAACTGGTCCTCGGTGAGGGTCCACCAGACGGCCCGGGTGCGAAGAGTGCGCGGGGGAAGGTCGAGTTTGGTCTCGCCCATGACCTCGCCCGTGATGATGCGGCGGCGCAGATAGGAGACGACCTGATTGGTCACCTCGACGGTGCCGTAGCACAACCGGGCGTCGCCCCAGGGGACTTCCTCGTCCGTCTCCAGCACGGCGACGGAAGTGGTGTCTCTGGCCATCGTCGTCCAGGGAGGCGCGGCCTCCTCCACCAGGGCCGCGGAGTTCTCGAGATCCAGCTGCCGGACCACATAGGTGCGCCCTTGATGCAGGTGTACGGCTCCTTCGTGGACGGTGGTGTGGGCCGCGCCCGCGTCGACGGTGCCCAGGAGCCTGCCGGTGCCGTCCTCGACGACCTGCACCGGTGTGCCGCCCGAGCCGCGGATGTCGGCGAGGTCGCAGGCACGCTCCTTGAGCGTCCAGTACCAGGAGCCACCGCGGCGGCGAAGGAGCCTGCGCTCCTCGAGCTGGCTCAGGAGTCCGGTGAAGCCGGGGCCGAACAGTTCGGAGTCGGCCTCGGTGAGCGGGATCTCGGAGGCCGCGGCACAGAGGTGGGGAGCCTGGACGTAAGGGTTGTCCGGATCGAGGACGGTCGACTCGACGGGCGTTCTGAACAGCGAATCGGGGTGGTGGACGAGATACGTGTCGAGGGGATCGTCGCGGGCGACCAGGACGGCGAGGGCTCCTTCTCCCGTTCGGCCCGCACGGCCTGCCTGCTGCCACACGGACGCCCGAGTCCCGGGATAACCGGTGATCAGAACCGCGTCCAGGCCTGACACGTCGACGCCGAGTTCCAGGGCGTTCGTGGCGGCGAGACCGAGGAGTTCGCCGCTGTGCAGGCTGCGTTCGAGGGCACGGCGCTCCTCGGGGAGGTAGCCGCCCCGGTACGCAGCGACCCGGTCGCTCAGCGCGCGGTCCAAGGATGCGAGTCGGTCCTTGGCAATGAGTGAGATGAGTTCCGCTCCGCGTCGTGAGCGTACGAATGCGACGGTACGTACGCCCTGAGCGGCCAGGTCCGTGAGGAGTTCCGCGGACTCGGCCGTCGCGGTGCGCCTGACGGGGGCGCCGCGTTCGCCTTCCATCTCGGTGAGCGGCGGCTCCCACAGGGCGAAGACCAACTCGCCGCGGGGGGAGGTGTCTTCCGTCACCTCGGTCACGGGGACCCCTGTCAGGCGGGTCGCCGCTTCGGCCGGGTCGGCGGCCGTCGCGGAAGCGAGGAGGAAGACGGGGTCGGAGCCGTAACGCGCGCACACCCGGCGCAATCGCCGCAGGACCTGGGCGATGTGGGAGCCGAAGACCCCGCGGTAGGTGTGGCATTCGTCGATGACGACATAGCGCAGCGAGCGCAGGAAGGAGGCCCAGCGGGCGTGGGCGGGGAGTATGCCGCGGTGCAGCATGTCCGGGTTGGTGAGCACGTAGTTGGCGAAGACCCGCACCCACTCGCGCTCTTCGACGGGTGTGTCCCCGTCGAAGACGGCGGCGCGCACGGCTGTCCCGAGCGGTGCGGCAAGTTCGCTGACGGCGCGGCGCTGGTCGGCGGCGAGTGCCTTGGTCGGTGCCAGATACAGGGCGGTCCTTCCGCGGCCTCCGGTTCCGTTCCGCCGCCGCCCTTTGCCGGCTTGGGGCCCTGCTTCGTCCCGGTGCCGGGCTTCGCCCTCGGGCCCCGTCCCGCCTTCGGTACGGGCACCGTCCCGCGAGGTGCTCCCCCGCCCCGCGCCCTCGGTGGAAGTCTCCGTACCGTCGCCCGCACCGCTGCTCCTGCCGGCGTCCGCCCGGGCCGCCCCGTCCGCCCCGTCGAGGAGGGAACTGAGCACAGGCATGAGATACGAGAGGGACTTGCCGGACGCGGTGCCTGTGGCAATGATCACTGACTCTCCGCGCAGTGCGTGCCGCGCGGCGCGCGCCTGGTGCTCCCACAGGCGCTCGATGCCCGACTCCCGTACGGCGTCGGCGACTTCGGGCCGTATCCGCTCGGGCCAGGCGGCATGGCGGCCGACCCGCGGGGGCAAGTGCTCCGTATGGGTGACACGCGCAGCCCGGCCGTCCCCGGCGGTGAGTCGTGCGAGCACCGATCGGGGATCGCTTTCGGGGACGTTGCGGGAGGACACAGCAGGTGAGCGTACGCTCGTGCCGGCCGGCTGGGGTCGGCCGGCCGTGGACTGCGGCGGTGTCACCTGCGCGACGCACAAAGACAGCAAGGCGTCGTGCACGCAGGCCGGTAAGTGATTGAATGCTTCTGCGGCTGCCGATCCGCCTGCTGTCCCGGCCTTTCCCGGCCGGGATGTCTCAGTTGGTGGACGACTCGATAGCAAGGTGCTGGAGGATCCGTGGACCTGTCCCTGTCGACCCGGACCGTAGGCGATCGAACGATCGTCGAGGTCGGTGGCGAGATTGACGTATACACCGCGCCCAAGCTGCGCGAGCAGCTGGTCGAGCTTGTGAACGACGGGAGCTACCACCTCGTCGTGGACATGGAAGGCGTTGACTTCCTGGACTCCACCGGGCTGGGTGTGCTCGTCGGCGGGCTCAAGCGGGTGCGTGCTCACGAAGGCTCGCTGCGCCTGGTGTGCAACCAGGAGCGCATTCTCAAGATCTTCCGTATCACCGGTCTGACCAAGGTGTTCCCGATCCACGGTTCCGTGGACGAGGCCGTCGCGGCGACCGACTGACGTCCGCCGGACGCGGACCGGATACCGGAACGACTTGGAGGTGCCGGGCTCTTGGAGCCCGGTGCCCGGGAATGTGTTCAAGGCAAGTTCGAGGGGGATGGCATGGCCATCGTGGAACTCCGATTCAGTGCGCTGCCGGAGCATGTGCGTACGGCGAGGCTGGTGGCCGCCGCGGTCGCGCGGCGTGCGGGAGTCGACGAGGCCGTGCTCGACGAGGTCCGGCTCGCCGTCGGCGAGGCCTGTTCGCGCGCGGTCGGGCTGCACGTGCTCCACGGGGTCGAAAGCCCCGTGCGCGTGGCGCTCATCGAGGAGGAGAAGAAGTTCTCCATCGAGGTCGGTGACGAGACCCCCACACCAGCCACCGCACACGGCAATGCCGGTGCCTCCATGCCGCCGTCCACCGGCCCGGCCGACGACGAGGAGGCCGAGAGCGAGATGGGCCTCGCGGTGATCAGCGGTCTCGTCGACGACGTCGAGGTGACCGCGGACGGGAACGGCGGGCTGATCCGCATGAGTTGGCCGGTGGCGCCGGAGCCGGTGCTGCCCTGACCGGGCCGGCCTTCGCCTGCCGGCTCGCTGCTCACGGTGCCGGTCGCGCAGCGGCCACGACGCCTGGCACGACGCGCAGGAGCCCGGACGGAGAGCCGCCCGGTCCACCGTCGGTCGCGGCCGGAGTCCGGGTCGGGGTCTCGGGGGATTCCGCAGCAGGACCGCGACGCAGGTGGGCGAACCCCCGGCGGTAGTCCGCGGAAACGTCCGTGATCTCGTCACCATGCGGCCCGCATGCCGCCTCCAGCGCTTTGACCAGGCCTTTCGACCTTTTCCAGGGGGCCACTGCCGAAGCGGTAGCAAGATGTTGCGGGATCTTCATCAAGCGCTCCCGGATCGCCTCACAGACCACATGCGTCACATCTGTCCCAGCGCTGTGCGGCATCCCCGGAGGTCCTCGACCCGCGGGGAAGGGAGATTCCCTGAACTGATTTGATGTGAAAAATGGGGCCTGCGGGGCTGTCGCAGCGATCATTTTTTACATCGTCAACATTTTTGTAAAGCTCCCTCGTGCGAGCGAATTCGCCACACGAACTCCATTTGATCTCCGCGGTCGGTGGCGGATCGCCGAAAACGTGCACTGTCTTGTTCTGGAGCTGATCCCTACAATCCGTCCACATCTTTGCAAGCAGGAGCCGGCCACCGAACCGCGCGCCCCTGCGCCAAGCGTCAAGGAGGACGAATGGCGGGGCACCTCAGCCCATCCCAGAACCACCAGCACCTCGCTGATGCCATGCTGACCAGTGGCAATCGCGGTCTCGTCATCGTGATCGCTCTGGTCGCCCTGGCAGCTCTCGGCGTCGCCGTCGTGCTGGTCCGTCAAGTACTCGCCGCGAGCGAGGGCACCGACAGCATGAAGAAGATCGCTGCTGCCGTGCAGGAAGGCGCAAATGCCTATCTGGCCCGGCAGTTGCGCACCCTCGGCATTTTCGCCGTAGTCGTCTTCTTCTTGTTGTTCCTGTTGCCTGCCGATGACATGAGCCAGCGCGTAGGGCGCTCGTTGTTCTTCCTGGTGGGAGCGGCATTCTCCGCGGCCACCGGCTATATCGGCATGTGGCTTGCGGTGCGCAGCAACGTACGTGTGGCCGCGGCCGCCCGTGAGGCCACCCCCGGAGAGGGCGAGCCTCCCGCGGATCTGACCAAGGTCTCGCACAAGGCCATGAAGATCGCCTTCCGCACGGGTGGCGTCGTCGGCATGTTCACGGTGGGTCTCGGCCTGCTGGGCGCGGCCTGTGTCGTGCTCGTCTACGCCGCGGACGCCCCCAAGGTGCTGGAGGGCTTCGGCCTCGGCGCAGCGCTCATCGCGATGTTCATGCGTGTCGGCGGCGGCATCTTCACCAAGGCCGCTGACGTCGGCGCCGACCTCGTCGGCAAGGTCGAGCAGGGCATCCCCGAGGACGACCCGCGCAACGCGGCAACCATCGCGGACAACGTCGGCGACAACGTCGGCGACTGCGCGGGCATGGCGGCCGACCTCTTCGAGTCGTACGCCGTGACGCTGGTGGCGGCGCTCATCCTGGGCACTGCCGTCTTCGGCAACGACGGTCTCGCGTTCCCGCTGCTGGTTCCGGCCATCGGCGTGATCACGGCCATGATCGGCGTCTTCGCGGTGGCACCGCGCACCAAGGACCGCAGTGGCATGACCGCCATCAACCGCGGCTTCTTCATCTCCGCGGTGATCTCCCTGGTCCTGGTCGCCATCGCGGCGTTCACGTATCTCCCCTCCAGCTACGCCGACCTGAAGGGCGTCGGGGGCGACGATGCGCAGGAGATCCTGGGCCACAGCGGCGACCCGCGGGTCCTGGCGATCGTGGCCGTGGCCATCGGCATCGTGCTCGCCGCGGTGATCCAGCAGCTGACGGGCTACTTCACCGAGACCAACCGCAAGCCCGTGCGGGACATCGGCCGTACGTCGCTGACGGGTCCGGCCACCGTCATCCTTTCGGGCGTGTCCATCGGCCTCGAGTCGGCGGTCTACACGGCTCTGCTCATCGGTCTGAGCGTCTACGGCGCCTTCCTCCTCGGAGGCGGCACCGTGATGCTGGCGCTCTTCGCCGTTGCGCTCGCAGGCACCGGTCTGCTGACCACGGTCGGCGTCATCGTCGCCATGGACACCTTCGGTCCGGTCTCCGACAACGCGCAGGGCATCGCCGAGATGTCCGGCGACGTCGAGGGCGCGGGCGCCCAGGTGCTCACCGACCTCGACGCGGTGGGCAACACCACCAAGGCGATCACCAAGGGAATCGCCATCGCCACGGCCGTGCTGGCCGCGGCGGCGCTGTTCGGTTCGTACCGGACGGAGCTCGTCGGCGCGCTGAGCGAGGCGGGCGAGAGCAGCAGCAAGATGCTGCAGCTCCTCGACATCGCGCAGCCCAGCACGCTCGTCGGGCTGATGCTCGGCGCGGCGGTCGTCTTCCTCTTCTCGGGGCTGGCGATCAACGCGGTGTCGCGTTCCGCGGGTGCGGTGGTCTACGAAGTCCGGCGGCAGTTCCGCGAGAAGCCCGGAATCATGGACTACACCGAGAAGCCGGAGTACGGGCGTGTCGTCGACATCTGCACCAAGGACGCTCTTCGGGAGCTGACGACGCCCGGTCTGCTGGCCGTGCTGTCGCCGATCCTGGTGGGCTTCACCTTCGGAGCGGGGGCTCTGGCGGCGTTCCTGGCTGGCGCGATCGGCGCGGGCACGCTGATGGCGGTCTTCCTGGCCAACTCCGGCGGTGCCTGGGACAACGCCAAGAAGCTCGTCGAGGACGGGCACCACGGCGGCAAGGGAAGCGAGGCCCACGAGGCCACGATCATCGGCGACACGGTCGGCGACCCGTTCAAGGACACCGCGGGCCCGGCCATCAACCCGCTGCTGAAGGTGATGAACCTCGTGGCGCTGCTGATCGCGCCCGCCGTGATCCAGTACTCCCACGGGAGCGAGGCGAGCGTGGGTGTGCGCACCCTGGTCGCGCTCGTCTCCGCGGGAATCATCATCGGTGCCGTCTACATCTCCAAGCGCCGCGGCATCGCCATGAGCGACGGTGACACGGGAAACGGGAGCGGTGACACCGGTGACGAGACGGAGCGCACGGCGAAGCCGAGTGACCCGGTAGCGGCCTCCTGAGGTCCTGACAGGGTCACATTCCTTCAACAGACGGGCGGGCAGAGCGCGTTGTCGCTCTGCCCGCCCCACTGTTGTGTTGTGGGGTACTACACACCGGTCGGCAGGGTGGTGCAAATGGCTTCAATGCCGCACATATTTCTCCCCCGGCTCGCCGCCGCTGGTTCAAGGGCGTGTATGTTCCGGGCCGAACAGCCACGGAAGGGACCGATCCGGTGAACAAGAAACTTGCGGCCGCACTCTCCGGGGGCGCGGCGCTCGCACTGGCGCTGACCGGTTGCAGCGACGACAGCGCGCAGGCCGACGAGTGGGCCAAGAAGGTCTGCGACGGCGTGCAGCCCCAGGTCAAGAAGATCCAGGAGGCCAACGCCTCCATCAACGAGGCATCCAAGGAGAAGAACTCCTCCGCCGATGTGAAGAAGGCCGACGCCGCCGCCTTCGAGAAGATCTCCGGTGCGTACAAGTCCCTCGCCTCCGCGGTGGACAACGCCGGCCCGCCGCCCGTCGAGGACGGCGAGAAGCTGCACGCCGACGCGGTGGACGAACTGCGCAACATCTCGGCCAAGTACGGCCAGCTGCAGAAGACGGTCGACGGCCTGGACACCAAGGACCAGTCGAAGTTCGCCGAGGGCCTGCAGGACGTCGCCACCCAGCTCGACACGCTCGGCAAGAGCGGCGACAAGGCGCTGAGCAAGCTCCAGGCCGGCGAGGTCGGCAAGGCGATGGCCAACCAGAAGGGGTGCAAGCGCTCCGGGGACGCACCGGGCGTGTGATCCCGCGGGCCGTTCCGGGGTCGTCTGTTCCGGGCCCCTGTTCCGGGCCCTTGGGACGACCAGTTCCGGGCCCTGTTCCGGGACCACCCGTTCCGGGGTCCTTCCGGGCAATCCGTTCCGGCCGTACGGGGCGGCGCACCCGTCCGGGCCGGGGCGTCACAATGGGGGCGTGAGTACGAGCGAGCGCCTCCCCGTAGCAGACCCCGATCGCACCGGCAGGCTGAGGGAGGCGTTGCGCGCCGCGAACTTCACCGCCGACGGCCTGCTGGATCTGCTCGGTGGTCC
This sequence comes from Streptomyces sp. CNZ301, assembly GCF_004217425.1. Lineage (NCBI taxonomy): Bacteria > Bacillati > Actinomycetota > Actinomycetes > Kitasatosporales > Streptomycetaceae > Streptomyces > Streptomyces sp. CNZ301. Next base: position 3,899,565 of record NZ_SHLG01000001.1, on the reverse strand, counting down.
CGCGTACGCCGCCCTCGCACGGAGCGAGACGGTGCCGGCGCTGCGGGCCACCCGCGGAACGAGCCCTCTGGAGACGCTCGTCAGGCTGTTCCTGCTCCGGCAGGGCGTCCCGCGCGAGCGTGCGCGGGAGGCCCTGCCTCTGGACGACGCCCTTGAGGACGGCTGGCTGGTGCCGGCGCCCGACGCCGGGGACGGCGAGGCGGTGCGTGCGACGGTCGACGTGCGGCCCTACGGCGGGCCCGAGGGTCAGGACTGGTGGATCGTCGCCGACCTCGGGTGCTCCGTGGGCGGTGCCTCCGGCGCCGGGACGCCGGAGGGCACGCACGGCAGGGACGTCGTCCTCGGAGTGGGCGGTGCGTCGACGACCCTGGCGGGCATCACGGTTCGCAGGCCGGTGGGCAGGGCGCTCGACATCGGGACCGGCTCCGGGCTCCAGGCCCTGCACGCGGCGCAGCACGCCGGCCGCGTCACCGCGACCGACCTCAACCCGCGTGCCGTCGCCGTCGCGGGGCTCTCCCTCACGCTCTCCGGAGCATCCGGGGTGGACCTGCGTGAGGGGACGCTCTTCGAACCGGTCGCCGGCGACGAGCCGTACGACCTCATCGTCTCCAACCCGCCGTTCGTGATCTCCCCGGGAGCCCGGCTGACCTACCGGGACGGCGGCATGTCGGGCGACGACCTGTGCCGGACCCTCGTCGAGAACGCGGCGGACCACTTGGCGGAGGGCGGCTACTGCCAGCTTCTCGCCAACTGGGAGCATCCGCGGGGGCAGGACTGGCGCGAGCGTCTGCGCTCCTGGGTGCCCTCGGGCTGCGACGCGTGGATCGTGCAGCGAGAGGTTCAGGACGTCACGCAGTACGCGGAGCTGTGGCTGCGGGACGCCGGTGACCACCGGGCCGGAGCGGCCGAGTACGAGGCCCGCTACAACGAATGGCTGGACGAGTTCGAGCGCAGGGGCACCACGGCGGTCGGGTTCGGCTGGATCACGCTGAGGAGGAGCGGCGCGCGGGAGCCCGCGGTCGTCGTGGAGGAGTGGCCGCACCCCGTCGAACAGCCGCTGGGCGGCGAGGTGGTTCAGCATTTCGAGCGTCAGGACTTCCTGCGCGCGACCGACGACGCGGCACTGCTGGACTGCCACTTCCGGCTGGCCGACGGTGTGGTCCAGGAGCAGGTCGGGATGCCCGGCGCCGAGGACCCGGAACACGTGTTGCTGCGCCAGCAGCGCGGAATGCGGCGGGCCACCAAGGTGGACACCGTCGGCGCGGGCTTCGCGGGAGTGTGCGACGGGTCGCTGCCGGCCTGGCGGATCCTGGACGCCATCGCGCAGCTGGTCGGGGAGGACCCGGTGATGCTCCGCGACCGCACGCCGAGCGCGATCCGCCTGCTGGTCGAGCAGGGCTTCCTGCTGCCGGCGGAGGCGGACGCGCAGGCCGGCTGAGCCACCGGGGCCGGCTGCACCACCGGGACCGGCCGCGCCCGCGGCAGGACGAGCAACGGGGGCCGGACGAGGGAGGGCGGGCCGGCCCGTGGCCGCGACCGTGCGGACGACGGCGGCGGCCTTCGGTGAGCACCGCCCGGCATACACCGCACAGTCGACTGTGATCGTATTTTCGGCCTGATTTCGCTCATCACGGGTGGTCCGGCGGCGTCCTCGGCATGAGGACCGGGCGGTATCGGGCGGCGGGACCCACGGATGTCGGGTTACCGTTCGAGTTGCGTTGCGGAGTTTTCCCGTTTGACACGGAGCCGGGATGTACCGTCACACTCCGCAGCGACAGCGATGCCGTACGCCGACCGGAGAGAAGAGCGAGAAGTTGTCCCCGACCCGCGAGCCCGCAAACGGCGGGCGCCGACTCGTGATCGTCGAGTCGCCCGCCAAGGCCAAAACGATCAAGGGGTACCTCGGCCCTGGCTACGTGGTCGAGGCCAGCGTGGGGCATGTCCGCGACCTTCCCAACGGCGCCGCGGAGGTGCCCGCGAAGTACAAGGGTGAGTCCTGGGCGCGGCTCGGTGTGAACGTCAATCACGACTTCGAGCCGCTGTACGTCGTGAACACGGACAAGAAGGAACAGGTCAAGAAGCTCAAGCAGCTTCTCGCCGAATCCGACGAACTCCTGCTCGCCACCGATGAGGACCGCGAGGGCGAGGCCATCGCGTGGCATCTGCGCGAGGTCCTCAAGCCCAAGGTCCCTGTGCGGCGGATGGTCTTCCACGAGATCACCCAGGACGCCATCCAGGACGCGGTCCGCAACCCGCGCGATCTCAACCAGCGACTCGTTGACGCCCAGGAGACGCGCCGCATCCTCGACCGGCTCTACGGCTACGAGGTCTCGCCCGTCCTGTGGAAGAAGGTCATGCCGCGGCTGTCGGCGGGCCGCGTGCAGTCGGTGGCGACCCGGCTCGTCGTGGAGCGCGAGCGCGAGCGCATGGCGTTCCGCTCCGCCGAGTACTGGGATCTGACGGCCACCTTCGCGACGGGGCAGGGCGAGGCCGGTGCCGGGGAGCCGGGCACGTTCGGCGCGAGACTCAACTCCGTCGACGGACGTCGAGTGGCTCAGGGCCGTGACTTCGGCGCCGACGGCGAACTGAAGAACCCGGACCAGGTGCTGCACCTGGACGAGGAGAACGCCCGTGCGCTCGCCTCCGCCCTCGCGGAGACGCGTTTCTCGGTGCGGTCGGTCGAGTCCAAGCCGTACCGGCGTTCGCCGTACGCGCCCTTCCGTACGACCACGCTTCAGCAGGAGGCCAGCCGCAAGCTCGGCTTCGGCGCGAAGCTGACGATGCAGGTGGCGCAGAAGCTGTACGAGAACGGCTTCATCACCTACATGCGTACCGATTCCACGACGCTCTCCGAGACCGCGGTGCGCGCGGCACGCTCCCAGGTGACCCAGCTCTACGGCTCCGAGTACCTGCCGGAGAAGCCGCGCGTCTACACGGGCAAGGTCAAGAACGCGCAGGAGGCGCACGAGGCGATCCGCCCCTCCGGCGACCGTTTCCGCACCCCGGCCGAAACGGGCCTGACGGGCGAGCAGTTCAGGCTCTACGAGCTGATCTGGAAGCGCACCGTCGCCTCGCAGATGAAGGACGCCACGGGTCAGTCGGTGACCGTGAGGGTCGGCGGACGGGCCGGCGACGGGCGGGACGCCGAGTTCACCGCGACCGGCAAGATCATCACGTTCCACGGATTCCTCAAGGCGTACGTCGAGGGTTCCGACGACCCCAACGCAGAGCTGGACGACCGCGAACGCCGGCTGCCGCACGTCACCGAGGGCGACCCGCTCACCGCGGAGGAGCTGTCCGTCGACGGCCACGCGACCAAACCGCCGGCGCGCTACACCGAGGCCACGCTCGTGAAGGAGCTGGAGGAGCGGGAGATCGGCCGCCCCTCCACGTACGCCTCGATCATCAGCACCATCCTCGACCGGCGATACGTCTTCAAGAAGGGGACGGCCCTGGTGCCCTCCTTCCTGAGCTTCGCGGTGGTGGGGCTACTGGAGAAGCACTTCGGCCGTCTCGTCGACTACGACTTCACGGCCAAGATGGAGGACGACCTGGACCGCATCGCCGCGGGCAGTGCCGCCTCCGTCCCGTGGCTGCGCCGCTTCTACTTCGGCGAGGAGGCCGGCCCGGACGCCTCGCCGGGCGCCGCCGCCGACTCGGGCAACGGCGACGGCGACCACCTGGGCGGACTGAAGGAGCTCGTCTCCGACCTGGGCGCGATCGACGCCAAGGGCGTCTCGTCGTTCCCCGTCGGTGAGGGCATCACGCTGCGCGTCGGGCGCTACGGCCCGTACGTCGAGGGCCCGCCGCCCTCACCGGACGAGCCCGGCCAGCGCGCCGACGTCCCCGACGACCTGCCGCCGGACGAGCTGACCGTCGAGCTGGCCAAGGAGCTGCTGGCCAAGCCCAGCGGCGACTTCGAACTGGGCACCGACCCGGAGACCGGCCGTCCGCTCGTGGCGAGGGACGGGCGGTACGGCCCGTACGTGACGGAGGTGCTGCCCGAGGGCACGCCGAAGACCGGCAAGAACGCCGTCAAGCCGCGTACCGCCTCGCTGTTCAAGTCGATGTCGCTGGACACGATCACGCTGGACGACGCGCTCAAGCTGCTGTCGCTGCCCCGTGTGGTCGGCACCGACCCGGAGACGGGCGAGGAGATCACCGCGCAGAACGGCAGATACGGCCCGTACATGAAGCGCGGCACCGACTCGCGCTCGCTGGAGACCGAGGAGCAGATCTTCACGATCACCCTCGACGAGGCCCGGGCGATCTACGCCCAGCCCAAGCAGCGCGGCCGCGCCGCCGCCAAGCCGCCGCTCAAGGAACTGGGCACGGACCCGAACAGCGAGCGTCCCGTCGTCGTCAAGGACGGCCGTTTCGGCCCTTACGTGACGGACGGCGAGACGAACGCGACGCTGCGACGGGACGACGACCCGGAGACCATCACCGCGGAGCGCGGGTTCGAACTCCTCGCGGACAAGCGTGCGAAGGGCCCCGCGAAGAAGGCCGCGAAGAAGGCGACGAAGAAGAAGGCCACGGCCAAGAAGTCCGCGGAGAAGACGACGACGGCCAAGAGCACCTCCGCCAGGACGACCGCGAAGAAGACCGCGGCGAAGAAGACCACCGCGAAGAAGACCACCGCGAAGAAGACCACCGCGAAGAAGACGGCAACGAAGACGGCCGCCACGAAGCGGGCCGCGGACTCCGGCGGGTCCGGCCCGCCCGGAGAGTAAGGCCGGGTAAGGCCCTGGTCCCGCCCGTTTGTTCGGGCTGGGACACACGGCTCCGACGGCTCCCTATACCCTGACCGCCATGACGCGAGCAGATCAGCCAATGGGCGTACCCCCCACCCCAGGCGCCCCCGACGACGCACTCGCCGCGGAGTCCCGCGAGCGCGCCGTGGGCGCGCTGCTGCGGTTCGGTCCTCTCCGGCGCCTGTGGAGCGCCCACCTCACCAGCGGGATCGGCGACGCGCTCGCCCTGCTGGTGCTGCTGCTGCTCGCGCTGCAGGCGGCGGCAGTACGGGCAGAGGGCGCCGAGGCGGTCTTCGGCGGCGGCTACCGGGGCCTGGCCCTCGTCATCACGGCCGTCTTCGGGGCCCGGCTGCTGGCCACGCTCCTGTTCGGGGCCGTGCTGCTCGGGCCGCTCTCGGCGCTGCTGGCCCCCGGCAAGGGCGTGCTGGACCGGCGCTGGACCATGTTCACCGCCGACGCGCTGCGCGCACTGGCGCTCATCGTCGCGCCCATGTGGATCGACTGGATGCCGGGGAAGGCGTTCGCGCTCGTCCTGATCACCGTGTTCGTGCTCGGCGTCGCCGAGCGCTTCTGGACGGTCGCCAAGGACAGCGCCGCCCCTGCGCTGCTGCCCGCGCCGCCGCCCGAGGGCGCCGCCGTGAGGCCGCTCCCCGACCGGCAGGACGCGCTGCGGAGGCTGTGGCTGCGCAGCACCTTCATGGCCCTTCCCGTCGCGGCCATCGGCCTCGTCGTCATCACGCTGATCAGCAACGGGCTCAGCTCGCTCTTCGGCTGGTTCCACACCCACCAGGCCGCCCTCGGCTCCTACGCCGCTGCCGGGCTCTTCGCCGCAGCTCTCTCCGTCGTGTACTTCCTGGAGCTCCCCGACGGCGGGAACCCGCGCCCCCGCTCCCCGCTCGAGGGTCTGCGCCGCCCCCGCGGCGGTTCGGGCCCCGGCGACGGCAAGGGCCGCACCGGCGCCGTCCCGCTGCTCGTGCTCGCGGGTTCCGCCACGGCCTGGGCCGTCGCGTCCGCCGTGTCGCTCGCCGCGCTCCACGCCATCGACCTCGGTGGCGGCCCCATCAGCTTCGGCCTGCAGGTCTTCGCGCTCGCCGGCGGCACGGCCGCGGGTATCCGCCTCGCGCCCCGCATCCTTCCCCAGCTCTCCCGCCGGCGGCTGCTGGCCCTCGCCATAGGTCTCGCCGGGCTCGCGCTGCTCGTCGCGGGTCTGGTGACGGACGCGACGACCGGCCTCGTGCTGATGGCCGTCGCGGGCCTGTCGTCGGGCGTGGCCGCGCAGGCGGGGCACGTCCTGCTGGACCAGGAGACCGAATACGCACACCGCGCCCGTATGACGGAACATCTCCAGGCCGTCGTCCGCATCGCCATCGGGATCGGTGCCCTGGCCGCTCCCGTCGCGGCGGGGTTCATCGGCCCGCACCGCGTGGTCACCGGCGACTTCGTCTTCGACCACGGCGGAGCGGCCTTCACGCTCATGCTGGTCGGCGCGCTGCTGCTGCCCGTGGCCGCGCTCGTGCTCGGACGTACGGACGACCGCCAGGGCATCACGCTGCGCCGTGACCTGCTCGACGCCCTCGGCGGCGGCCACCCCAAGGAGGCACCGGCCGGCAGCGGCTTCTTCATCGCCCTGGAGGGCGGCGACGGTTCCGGGAAGACCACGCAGGTCGAGACGCTCGCCGAGTGGATCAGGGCGAAAGGCCACGAGGTCGTCGTCACCAAGGAGCCGGGGGCGACGCCCGTCGGCAAGCGGCTGCGTTCGATACTGCTCGACGTCTCCTCGGCAGGACTCTCGCACCGGGCTGAGGCCCTGCTGTACGCGGCAGACCGTGCCGAGCACGTCGACACGGTCATCCGTCCCGCGCTCGAACGCGGTGCCATCGTCATCTCCGACCGCTACATCGACTCCTCGGTCGCGTACCAGGGCGCAGGCCGCGACCTGTCGCCCACGGAGATCGCCCGCATCTCGCGCTGGGCGACGGCCGGGCTCGTGCCGCATCTGACGGTGCTTCTCGACATCCAGCCCCAGACCGCTCGCGAACGCTTCACCGAGGCGCCGGACCGGCTGGAGTCGGAGCCGGCCGAGTTCCACGACAAGGTCCGTGCCGGCTTCCTGACGCTGGCCGCCGCCGACCCGGCCCGCTACCTCGTCGTCGACGCCGCTCAGGAGCCCGAGGCGGTCACGACGGCCGTACGCCACCGCCTCGACGAAGTGCTGCCGCTCTCCGACGCCGAGATCCAGGCACGCGAGGACGCCCGCAGGGCCGCGGAGGAAGAGGCACGCCGCAAGGCCGAGGAGGAAGCCGCGCGCAAGGCGGAGGAGGAGCGCCGGGAGCGCGAGCGGCAGGAGCAGATGGCCCGGCTGCGTGCCGATGAGGAAGAGCGCAAGAAGCGCGCCGCGGAGCTGGAGAGGCAGCAGGCGGAGGCCCGTCGCGCGGAGGAGGCCCGGCGAAGGGCCGAGGAGGCGCGTCGCATCGCCGAGGAGGAGCGTCAGCGCCGCGACGCCGAGGAGCGCACCCGCGAGGAGGAGATCGCGCGTCAGCGCCGTCTCGCCGAGGAGGAGGCGCGGCTGCGCGCACAGGCCGAGGAGCGCCGCCAGGAGAAGCAGCGCCTGGCCGAAGAGGCGCTTCAGCGGGCCGAGCAGGCGCGCAACCGGGAGCGGGGCACGAACCCGGACGGCTCCGACGGCGACACCGCCGCGCTGCCCCAGCCCGACGAGGAGCACGGCGATCCCGAGTCCGAGCGCACCCACGTCATGCCGCAGGCGCGGCAGTCGGGGGGCCCGGGGCAGGCGCAGCACGACGACGAGACGGCGATGCTCCCGCGGGTGCGTCCGGAGGAGCAGCAGCGGGAGCGTACGCGCGAGATCCCGCAGGTCGACCCGGAGACGGGCCGCGCCTCGCGTCCCCGGCCGGACTGGGCGGAGGAGACACCGCTCGACGATGTGCCGTCCCTCGCGGACGAGTTGCTGGGTTCGGGCGAGGACGAGGACGACCCGGACCGCAGGCGGCGCCGCGGCAAGTGAGCCGTCGCCGGGCGGGCGCGGGGCGGGGCAGCGGCAAAGTGAGCCGGCACCGCCCGAGGGTCTGACGGGCCCGTCGGCACGTGCGAACCCGAAGCGCCTGTCCCGGCTGTCGGTGCCGTGGCCCACAATGGTCGGCGGACGTGGGACGCGTGACCCGGCAAGCGGCGTGTGCGTGCCTCGCGCTACGGAGCCGATACCGGCGAGCCGTGAGAGCGGTGTGGAAGGGGGCGGGCAGCGATGGCGGTGTGGGACGACGTCGTCGGCCAGGAGAAGGTGACGGACCAGCTGAGCGCCGCCGCCCGGGACGCCGACGCCTACGTCACCGCCGAGGCGCAGGGCAAGGGGACGGCGGCCCTGTCCGGCTCCGCCATGACCCACGCCTGGCTCTTCACCGGGCCCCCCGGCTCCGGCCGCTCCACCGCGGCGCGGGCCTTCGCCGCGGCGCTTCAGTGCGTCAGCCCGGACCGCGCGCTCGGCGGCGCACCCGGCTGCGGGTTCTGCGACGGCTGCCACACGGCGATGGTCGGCACACACGCCGACGTCGAGGTGATCCGGACGGACCTGCTGACGATCGGCGTCAAGGAGACCCGTGAACAGGTGCGCAGGGCGCAGATGTCACCCGCCGGCGGGCGCTGGCAGGTGATCGTCATGGAGGACGCCGACCGGCTCACCGAAGGCGCGGGCAACGTGCTCCTGAAGGCCGTGGAGGAACCCGCGCCGCGCACGGTCTGGCTGCTCTGCGCGCCCTCCACCGAGGACGTGCTGCCCACGATCCGCTCCCGCTGCCGCCATCTCGCGCTGCGCACGCCGCCGGTGGACGCCGTCGCGGACCTTCTGATGCGTCGCGACGGCATCGAACCGGACATGGCGGCATACGCGGCACGCGTCACCCAGGGGCACATCGGCCGGGCCCGGCGCCTGGCCACCGACGAGCGTGCGCGCAGGCGCAGAGCGGCCGTCCTGACCATGCCGCAGCGGGTCTCGGACGTCGGCGGCGCGCTGCGCGCGGCGCAGGAACTGATCGACGCCGCGGCCGAGGACGCCAAGGAAGTCGCGGAGGAACACGACGAACGGGAGACCGAAGAACTCCGGACCGCGCTCGGCGCCTCCGAAGGCAGCCGCCTCCCGCGCGGTACCGCCGGGGCGATGAAGGAACTCCAGGACAAGCAGAAGCGGCGCGCCACCCGCACCCAGCGCGATTCCCTGGACCTCGCGCTGAGCGACCTCACGGGTTTCTACCGGGACGTACTGGCACGGCAGTTGGGCTCGGGCGTCGCGCTCGCCAACGAGGAGGCGGCGGAAGCGGTGCAGCAGCTCGCCGCCTCGTCGGGGCCCGAGCAGACCCTGCGCCGCATCGAGGCCGTACTGGATTGCCGTGAGGCGCTCGACCGCAACGTCGCGCCCCTGCTGGCCGTCGAGGCGATGGCGATGACACTCCGGGCGGGCTGACGGCCGCACCGGTCTCCGGCGTCCGTACCGTGCGGCCCGTCCGGCTCGACGGTCCCGGCCCGTGGGCCGACTGCCCTGCGCCCTCACCCGTATGAGGAGCGGCACTTGGCGAGGGAACGTCTGTGGTATTCGGTGTGGATACGCTCCACCTCAATCGCCACCTCAATCGCCGCGCCGCGCCGCGCCCGCCGGCCGACCGGGCCGACGCGAACCCAACCCAGGGGATGGTCCATGCACACCAGGCGTCTGCCCAGCACCGCTCTCGCCCTGCTCGCGACCTCCGTACTGCTGACGATGTCCGGCTGCTCGTCCGGGTCCGGCGGATCGGGTGAACCCGAGGGCGCCCCCTCCTCCGCCAGCAGCGACCGCGCTGCCGGACGCACCGACGCCCCCTCCCTCAAGCCGCTGCCCGCGGCGGTGCCCGGCAACCTGAAGCCCTACTACGAACAGAAGCTCTCCTGGCGCGACTGCGGGGACGACGCCTTCCAGTGCGCCAAGATGAAGGCCCCGCTGGACTACCGGAGCCCGGACCCCGACGAGGACGTGGAGCTCGCGGTCGCCCGTAAGAAGGCCTCCGGCAAGGGAAAACCGATCGGCTCCCTGCTCGTCAACCCGGGCGGCCCCGGCGGCTCCGCCGTCGACTACGTGCAGCAGGCGGCGGCCGTCGGGTACCCGCCGCAGGTGCGCCGGAGCTACGACCTCGTCGGCCTCGACCCGCGCGGCGTCGCCCGCAGCGAACCGGTGCGGTGCCTGACCGACAAGCAGATGGACGAGTTCACGCAGACCGACCAGACACCTGACGACCAGGCGGAGACCACCGAACTCATCAGCAAGTACAAGAAGTTCGCCGCCGGCTGCGAGAAGCGCTCGGGCGAACTTCTCGGCCACCTCTCGACCGTGGACGCCGCGCGCGACATGGACGTGCTGCGCGCCCTGCTGGGCGACAAGAAGCTCAACTACGTGGGTGCCTCGTACGGCACCTACCTGGGCGCCTACTACGCCGGGCTCTACCCGCAGCGGTCCGGCCGGCTCGTCCTCGACGGCGCCATGGACCCGTCCCTGACGATGCTCAAGCTCAACCGCGACCAGACGGGCGGTTTCGAGACGGCCTTCAACGAGTTCGCGAAGGACTGCGTCAGCAGGTCCGACTGCCCGCTCGGCACGAAGAGCACCGAGGACGCGGGGCGCAGGCTCAGCGCCTTCTTCAAGAAGGCCGACGCCGAGCCGCTGCCCACCGGCGAGAAGCGCAAGCTCACCGAGTCCCTGGCCACCACGGGCGTCATCCGCGCCATGTACGACGAGAGCGCCTGGCCGCAGCTGCGCTCCGCCCTGACGACGGCGACGGAGGACGGCGACGGCGCCGACCTGCTCGCCCTCGCCGACGATTACTACGAGCGCGACCCCGACGGCCGCTACGGCAACATCATGTACGCCAACGCGGCCGTGAACTGCCTCGACCTCCCGCCCGCCTTCTCCTCCCCGGCCGAGGTGAAGAAGGCGCTGCCCTCCTTCGAGAAGACCTCACCCGTCTTCGGCCGCGGCTTCGCGTGGGCGGCCCTCAACTGCGGCTACTGGTCCGAGAAACCGACCGGCCGGCCCCACAACATCGACGCCAGGGGCGCCGACCCGATCCTGGTCATCGGCACCACCCGCGACCCGGCCACCCCCTACGCCTGGGCCCAGGCCCTCGCCGGGCAGCTCGACTCCGCCCGGCTGCTGACGTACGAGGGCGACGGGCACACCGCGTACCTGCGCGGCGGGGCGTGCATCAACGACACGGTGGACCGGTACCTGCTCAAGGGCGAGGCGCCGAAGGAGGACAAGACGTGTAAGTAGACCTGGAAGCCGGAGCGCTCCGTCGCCGCACGGGCACCCGTCCCGGCGCGGGGACTTCCCCGGGCGGGGGACCCCTCCCGGCACCGGTACGGAGGCCGCGGGCCCGGCCGTTTACCCCGTACGGAGCACCGCCGCAGACTGTGTAGACTTGTCCGCGCTGCGCCGGAACGACAGGCGCGGGCACCTGCCGCCTTAGCTCAGTTGGCCAGAGCGACGCACTCGTAATGCGTAGGTCGGGGGTTCGACTCCCCCAGGCGGCTCACCTGAAGCCCAGGTCACACACCCAGTGACCTGGGCTTTCTTCTGTCTCGTGGCCCTTAAGCCGTTGAGGGCGCGTCTCCATCAGGGCTCGTGCGTGAGCGATGCGTGAGCGGAGGGCCCTCGAAGCTTTCCTGGGCGCCTGTCGTTTGCGCCGCGTTGAATCTTCCTGACCTTGGACTTTCCCGGTCGGCCTTCTCCTCCATGGCCAGTACTGCGCGTACAGCGAAGTGCCTATGGGGGGCCGGGCGCGTGTGCGACGTCTGTGCCGGCGACACGGCGCTAGGACGCGGATGGTGGGGGGTGCCGCTAAGGGGGTGGGCTTCACCGCGATCGCCAGCGATGCTGCGAGTTGCGCCGCTCGCCCAAGGGCGAATTCAAAGCTACGAACAAGGCCTCGATGGGCGAGAGTTCACTCTGGGGTGAGCTCAAACTCCGTTTGCATCAGAGTAGTTTGCGGGTCTACTGTCTCTGTCAACAAAAACATCAATCTCTCCTGGACTTCCAGCACATGGAGTTCCCGTCCGGAAGCGTTTCCGCTCCCCGCCAGGAACCCACCCCACGCCTCACCGTGTTGTCGACCTACTTGTGTCAGACAGCGCTGTGCTGCCTGGGGGTGACCGGGTGTACAGGACCTGCCTTACGCACGAGCGCTGAGTGCCTTCGTGCCATACGGAGGTCTCCAGAATGAACAGCGCAGCGCCTGCCCGAACCGTCGAGCAGGGCCCCAGCGCGTTCTGCGACGAATCCCTGCGCTGCCGACCAGGCGGCACCGGGATCTACCTGATGTCGGCTGTGGTGCTAGCTTCCCGCAAGGTGCAGAAGGCTCGGGATGAGATGGCGGCCTTACTTCTCGCTGCACAGGGGAAGCTGCACTGGCACGCCGAGTCCGCGCAGCGCAGGCTCCGACTCGCCCGGCGCACGGCATCAGTCGAAGGCGAGATCGTGATCGCCACGTGGTGCAGGATGGATAATGCTCAGCAGGAACGCGCGCGGAGGAAGACACAGCTGACGTTGCTTCCCGCACTGGTTGACCGTGGCGTCACCGACGCGATCTTTGAGTCCAGAGGGTCGATCCGGGATAAGGCTGACATCGCTGGCCTGGCCGGGCTCCGTCGGTCGGGGGTACTACCGAATGGACTGCGGGTGAGCCATGCTGCCGGCCCTGTGGAGCGCGCGCTATGGGCGGCCGATATAGCGGTGGGCGCCTTTGGGGCCACGCTGGATGGCAAGCCCGAATACTGGGCCGCGCTGCTGACCAGTACCAAAGTGACGGTCCTGACGTGCGGCCAATGTGGTCTGGTCCATGGTCCCGAAACTGCACCCGAGATCCGCACCGCGAGCGGGACGTCCTAGGCAGGATGCCGTCACGCTCTGAGCAGCGCGAAGGCCAGGTGTCCGTCGTCCGGCGGATGACCTGGCCCCACTTCCGGGCCCTCCTGGGCCCGGCCCTTTCACTGTGCCTGTCCTCTGTCACACGGTCAAGCGGGAGGATTACCACCGATGAGTGAGTTGGAAAACGAGCGGGACGTTCCAGAGCAGGACTACCGGGACCGGGTGGAGGTGCTGCGGGACCGAGTCGCGCACCTTGTTGTCAGGGACCGACGATCGATTGAGAGCGCCGCCGAGCGTCTGGTGCAGGCTGCAAGTGTCGAGATAGGGCACACAGAGCATACTGCGGCAGAGCTCCTGGCCGCCGTCGTTGACCCGCGGAGCATCAACGCAACGCAGATCAGACGGCAACGCGTGCGGGGCAACAGGGTGTTGAACTTGCTACGCACCACCGTTTGGATGCCGTTGCTTCTGGTCGATGCGACGAACGGCAGGTTTGTCGTTGGCCAGACGTACCTGTCCGATCCTCAGATTGGTGATGCGGAATCCGCGCACCTTGCTCTCCCCGCCCCGGAGTCCCAGCCTGAGCTCCCGTGCCTTGTCTACAAGGGCTCGCGAAAAGCTGTTGCGAGTGCGTTGGACAGTAACGCTTCCTATGTACTCCAGCACAACAACTGGGTGGAAGACATCAAAGGCAATGGGATCCTTATGCCGTTGCTTGCTGGGCATGTGGAATTTCGTTTCACCGACGGTACGCCGCGTCAGGCGGTAGGGGTGGTGGATGGGACATCGCGGACCGCCTCGGCGCACCGGATTCTTCAGCTGACTGAATCCGAGATCCTCGCCATGGAGCCGACCTCGGCGCGGCGCTGGCTCACCAAATTCGTGCGTCAGCTAGCCAAGAAGACACGAGATCTGGCTGAGGCTGCCGAGATGCATCTCGTTGACTTGCTGTTCACCGAACAGCAGGTCAACGCCCTCACTGCTGAGGCGGATCTCATCGTCGGTTGGGGGTGGGGTGAGCAGGCCACGTTGCAGCAGCGCATGGGCAAATCGAGCTACGTCAGCACACTGAATCTGGCTCTTGGGGCGCACAACATCGAGCCAAAGGCGTTCTCCGTGGAGGCGCAGAAGACCTTGCTGGCCGAGCGCGCAGTGAACACCCTGGCCGATTACGCCATACTCAATCATGACGAGCTGGTCTTTGCCCTGGGGCGTGAGGGTCTGACGGAGGTGGCCCGGCGTCTCGGCCTGAGCACTCACCGGGATGAGCGCTGTGCGTGGCTCATCCGGCTGATGACCACGCCGAAGAAGCAGGAGCGGAGGGTAATCAATGAGGTCCTCGGGGTGAAGTCCTTCTCTGCGAAGGGACGATCACCTTATGTCTTCGAGCTGGCTCTGCGCTCCTTCTCAGGGCTGGACAGCCACCTTCTCAGAGGTGCTCGAAACGCGGCCGTGCACGCCCTCTGGACGAACGTGGGTCACGACTGGGATATCGTCCCACGTCCTGATGATGCGGATCTAGACAAGTTGGAGCATGAGGCCCTCGCTGAGCTGAATGAGGGAGGAAGTGGTCCTCGTTGCTATGAGGTTGCAGCTCGGGCGGTCGTACCGCTGTTGGCACTCGGTGGACTTGGGGTGGACCGAGGGTCCGTTGCCCACCGTGGTCACGCATCGGCCGTCGTCGACAAGATGATCACAAATGAGTGGGGCATTAAGCAGCTTATGCTTACCATCAGGGCATCACGGCAGCCCCAACCGCAGTTCTCGCGGCTCGACGAGGACGGGCAGACGATCCGCGACGAGGAATGGTCGAATACGCCGGCTGCCAACAACGACTGGCTGCGTGCTCGCGTCTTGATGAAGCCCACGAGTACCCCGGCCTCTAGAGCAGACGGGGCACGGCAGCGTATAGATACAGGACTCGTGGAAGCACGTGCCGGCTTCGACGAATACCGTGAGTTGATGGAACCGCCCTACCAATCATTGCGTGGCGCCCATTGGGAGTCGATGGTGAAAAATGCTAGTGCCCTGTCGAAGGACCTCGCTCTTTATGTGGTCAGCGAAGACTGAAGCTGGAGCCACCGTATGGGTCGTCGGGACAATTCCGTTCCAGTCCTCCCCTCGTGTCCAGGAAGTCAGTTTTCCTACCCTTAATGGGTCTTTCCGGCATTTGACTTTCCCGGTGGCTCGCTTGAAGTCCAGGTCATAACCCGTGTGATCTGGCGTCCCTGTCTGGTGGCGATCAATCCACCGGAAGTGCGACTCAATCAGGGGGTGTGCGTGAGTGGTTTCTTTTTGATCTTGCTTTGCCGTCCTGCGATTTCCCCTTCCTCTTCGCCTTCTGCTTGCGGCGCTTCTCGGCCTCCTTCGCCTTGGTCTTCCGCTGGAGCGGGACCAGGCCAGCAGCGGCTTCGGCTGCGTCCTTTGCGACCTCGGGGAAGACGCTCTGGTAGATGTCGCGCGTGATCCGGGTGTCACTGTGTCCCAGGGTCTCGGAGACGATCTTGACGTCCACTCCGGCAGCGAGCATGAGTGTGGCCGCGCCGTGGCGCAGGTCGTGCAGCCGGACAGGCGGGAGCCCGGAGGAGGCCACGAGTCGCTCGAAGCGGTCTGTGATCTTCCCGGGGTGCAGCCAGGAGCCGTCATCCTGGGTGAAGACCAGCCCTGTGCCCACCCAGCCGGACGCCCATGCCTCGCAGTCTGCTCGCTGTCGCTTCCGGTGCCGCTTGAGGACGCGGATCGTGTCGTCGTCGAGTGCGACGACACGGAAGCCGCTGTCGGTCTTCGGGTCGGATTCCTCGATGTCCCAGCCGTCCTGGACGAGTTGTGCGGTCACGGTCAGGGAGTGACGTGCCAGGTCGGTCTCCGACCACATCTGTCCGCATGCTTCGCCTCGACGGAGCCCTCGTAGGGCGATGAGGTGCCACATGGCGTAGAGACGGTCATCTGCCACATGGTCGAGGAAGGCGCCCGTCTGTTCCGGGGTCCACACCATGACGGGGGAGGGCTTCTCGCCGGTGGCTTCCCACTTGGCTACTCGCTCGTCTGTCCACACGAGGGCCTTTGGCTTGCGCACGGGATCCATCTCGACGTGCGCGGCGGGGTTGAAGGTGATGATCTGCTGCGCCATCGCGTCGTTGAGTGCTGCGCGGAGCGTCCCGCGAATCCGCTGCCGGGTGGCGGCTCCAGTGGTACGACGGAAGGGCGGCATGGCGTCGATGGCTGCTCTCATGGCCTTGCGGCGGGCCCGGTTTTGAGCGCCCTTCCACGGGACCTTCGCCAACTCGTCCACGGCGGCGCGGCGTTGTGCGTTCTGTTCCAGAATCTCAGCGTTGGCTTGTGAGATGGAGGTGAACATCTCCGCGAGGTGGCTGACCCGCAGTCTGTCGAGACGGCGACTACCGAGGTGCGGCTTCAGGTGCACGCGGATGTCGGTCTCGTACCGCGTGACGCCGGACTTGCGTATGCGCTTGGATTCCAGCCACCGATCGAGCCATTCACCAACGGTGAGGCGTCCGATCAGTTCCTGACCTGAGCCCAACCGACGGCGAGTCTCTTCCACCTCCGGCAGGGGGGCCTTGGAGTCAGCTATCTCCTCCAGCATCTCGCTTATGAGCTCGGTGCCTTCGGGGTCGTCGCTGTCGGGGATGTTGAGGAGTGCGCGTATGTGGTCGAGGTCGGCTTGTGCGGCCTTGAGGGTGTCGTAGCCGGCGCGGTTGAAGGAGCGGCGGGTGCCGTCTTGGCGGGGTGGGAGTTCTTGGCGGATGGAGTAGGTGCCGTGCTTGCGGCTGCTGCGTTTGGGACAGGCCGTGCCGAGTGGTTTGCCGGTCTCGGGGTCGCGGCAGTAGCAGCGGCGGTAGGTGGAGCCTTTCAAGCGTCGTCCTCCTCAGGGGAGTTGGGAGCGGGGCCGTGGGGGTGTTCGTCGAGGAAGGCGAACCATGGCGGGAGGGTGGGGGGACGGAGATCCGCACTGCGCATCTGGGCGCGAACACGGCGGAGCGCGGTGTAGTCGTCGGCGAGGCGCTCTTCGTGGTGCTCGGCGCTGCGGAGGGCGCTGCTGCGCGTATCGGGGTCGTTCGCCGTGCGGGCCTGCCGACGCCGGTCTTTGGCGCTTGCCCTGGCTTCTTCCGCGGAGGTCAGAGCGGCGTGGTGGTAGCGGTGCAGGCGCAGGCTCCAGTCGGAGGGGAAGTTGTTGTCCTCGCCTGTGAACCAGGCCAGCGCATCCCAGGGGTCCCTGGCTGATTGCAGGGGGAGTTGCTGGTAGGCGTCGATGTGCCCGACCGGGACGATGAGGCTGATCGGACTGGTGCGCAGGGCTTTGGCCAGCACGATGACGTCGACCAGGGGAAGTGTGCTGCGGCGTCCGGACTCCATGTTGGCGATGACGTTGCGTGGGATGGGGTGGCCGATCTCGCTGCAGACTTGGGCCAGTTGTTCGGCGCTCATGCCCAGCTCCTTACGTCGGCGGCGTACTGCTGCGGCCACGGTGGCGGCGACCTGCACCGGCCACTCCGGAACATCATCCTCATCGTCGTGTGTCATGAAGACACAGTAGCTCTGTCTAGCCTTGTTGTACCGCCGGGAGCCGGTCGCGACCACCGCGTCCGCCGAAGGCAACGACGAGAGGGAGTACTGCACATGAACGACGAACCCGAGAAGCCCGCCGGCCGGCGGAGGGGGATGAGCCAGGGCGAGGTGCTGGAACTTCCTGCCACGGTTGACCTGGAGACAGCCAACCGCGCTCTGGGGTTGGGGCGGAGCAAGGGCTACGAACTCGCCCGCCGGGGCCACTATCCCTGCCGGGTTCTGCGGCTGGGCAACGCCTATCGGGTGGTGACCGCCGACCTGCGGTCCCTGCTCGGCCTGGCCGTCTAGCGCGGCATGCTACACGCCACCTGTATGTCTCAGGGACACAGAATCGCTGGACTGTTGCCAGTGGCCGGTCGTAGGTTGCTGCTCGCCTGCCGAGAGGCGGTGCATGAGGAAGGCCCTCGGGGCTGCCACCCCAAGGGCCAAGGACGCCCCAACTGATCGCGTGTGATGACGAATCGGTGGTGCGGGGCCTGCCAGCCCCGCACCACCGGGTGAGGAACGCCTATGGACAACCCTACGACCCAGCCCGAACCCGCCACACCCCCCACAACAACCCCGCCGCCACATGACGGGGAGCAGCCACAGCCGGAGACCGGCCCGTCCGCGAGCGAAGCCGGCAACCCGGCAGCGCAAGACCTGAACACCGACGGCGGTGGCCACGAACTGGAAGGGACAGGTGCCGAATTCGAGCCGCCGGGCTGCCCTGCCAGTGGTGAAGACACCGGCGCAGAGCTGCTGGACGAACTCCGCTCAGCGGTGGGCCGGTATGTGATCCTTCCGAGCACGGAGGCGTTGCATGCGGTCACGTTGTGGGTGGCCGCGACGCATTTCCAGCAGGTGTTTCAGCATGCGCCGAGGCTGGCGGTGGTCGGCCCGGCCAAGCGGTGCGGCAAATCCAGGCTGCTGGATGTGATCACCGAGACCGTCCACAAGCCGGTGATCACCGTCAACGCCAGCACAGCGGCGATCTTCCGGTCGGTGACCGCGAATCCGCCGACACTGCTGGTGGATGAGGCCGACACTCTCTTCGGCAGCCCGAAGATGGCGGAGAAGAACGAGGACCTGCGCGGACTGCTCAATGCCGGTCACCAGCGCAACCGTCCCGCCCTGCGCATCGCCGGACCCGAGCACCAGCCGGTCTCCTTCCCCACCTTCGCCATGGCCGCGCTGGCGGGGATCGGTGACCTGCCCGACACGATCATGGACCGGGCGGTAGTGGTGCGGATGCGCCGCCGCGCACCGGGCGAAAGAGTCGCCACCTTCCGCTCCCGCCGCGACATCCCGCACCTGCACCTGCTGCGCGACCGCCTCGCCGCCTGGGCCGGTGAGGTCGCCGAACAGGCGGTGGAGCGGGAGCCGCAAATGCCGGTCGAGGACCGCGCCGCCGACACCTGGGAACCCCTGGTTGTGGTCGCCGACCTCGCCGGAGGGACCTGGCCTGCCCTGGCGCGGTCAGCGTGCGCGGCGATGTCCGCCTTCGAGGCCGGGCAGGACGAGGAAGGCGGGCTGAAGATCCGCATCCTGGCCGACATCCGCACCGCCTTCGCCTCCTCCGGTGACCCAGAGGCGCTGGCCACCACGCGGCTGTTGTGGATCCTGAAACAGGACGGGGAAGCGCCGTGGGCCGAATACGGCACCAGCGGGCTGACCCCGCGTGGTCTGCAGCTGCTGCTGAGGGACTACGGCATCACCTCGGCCAACATCCGCTTCCCCGACGGCGCACAGGCCAAGGGCTTCGCCCGCAACAAGTTCCTCGACGCCTGGGCCCGCTACTGCCCCACCCAGGCCCCAGCCCCTCCCGGGGGCTGACCCGCATCGACTGGTCCCACCCGTCCCCGCCCAGCTCACCGCCGGGACGAGTTCCGGGCCTGCAACGAGTCGACCCGTCACACCCCCTCCACCCGTCCCTGTGCTGACCAGCCACGCAACCAGTGGGACGAGTGCAACGCCAACACCCTCCCCGCAGCAGGCACGCGCAGCGTTCCGGCCACGCCTGCTCACACCCTCCACCCCCTGGAGACACCGCCGCATGACCACCCCCGCACCCACCCACAACCCCACCACCACGAGGCCACTTGCCCGCCGGGTGAGCGGATGGGACCGCGCCGCGATCCTCGCCCTCGGTGCAGCCGCCTGCGCCCTGTCGTATGACGCGCTGCAGCAGATGGCCATCGCCATCCACATACGCGGCCCGCTGACCTACCTCTTCCCGCTGGTCATCGACGGGTTCATCGCCTACGGCGTCCGCGCACTCCTCGTCCTGAACACCGCGCCCTTCCGGGCACGCCTGTATGTGTGGACGCTCTTCGGCACCGCCACCGCCGCCAGCCTCTGGGCCAACGCCCTCCACGCCATCCGCCTCAACAACCTCGCGGAATCAGGCGGACTGCGCCTCGGCGACATCACCGTCGGTCTCCTCTCCGCCCTCGCCCCACTCGCCCTCGCAGGCGCCGTACACCTCTACATCCTCATCGCCCGCCAAACCGACACCGGAGCAGAGCTGGACAACCGCAGTGAACAACGACCGGCATCCGAGGCCAGCGAAGAAGCGCAGCCTTCGACTTCCGTGCAGGCGGGTGCAGAGCCGTCTCGACGTGTGCGGCGCATCGGCCGTCCGCCCAGCGCAGAGCTGCCCGAACTCGTCGACCTGGCACGGCCGCTCGTCACTGCGCACGAAAACCCCACACGCGAGACGGTCCGCGACACCATCCGGTCCGCCGGGCACAGCGTCAGCGAAGACCGCCTCACCCAGGTCATGACCGCCCTCCGCGAGGGTGCCCCTCCCCGGACCGGGAACTGACCGGAACTCCCCGCAGGCCAACCCCGATACGCCCGAGGACGGTCCACGGTCTGCAACCCCAGCTGACCGCCGCGCGCAGCACCTACGGCACTTCGGCCGAGTACCGGACCACCCCAGCGGACCGCTCCTCACAGCCCGGACCAGTCCGCAACTTGCGCAGACCCAACTACCCCCGGCTCCTCTCGCCACCTCCAACACGCCACGGAGTACCGCGACATGCACGAAACACGCCACGAAACACTCCTCGACCAGCAGCAGATGACCGACCACCCCAGCCGAAGCGCAGCAAGGTATCCCGTTGGACCGTCCAAGGGCCGGTCCAACGGGGTGGTCTCCGCCCCGGGGGTGGCGGGGACCTGCGGGCACCAGGGGGAGCCCGAGAACGACCCGCCCGCCGTTGCCGGCCCCGCCACAGCGCCACGTGCCGCCGAGGAAGCGGCCCTCTACCGCGTCGCACGCCGCCGCCCGTACGGCAAGGGACAGCGCACCCAGCGCGTCGACGCCCGCTACAGCACCGACGAGAAAGCCAAGATCCTCGCCAAAGCCCGGTCGTTGGGCATCACCGGCGCACACCTCGTCGGCGCCGCCGTCCTGGCCTACATCGATGGCGACCTGACACTGCCCGGCCAGCGCACCGCGATGGATGACTACATCGACGAACTGGCCGCCCTGCGCAAGCAGGTCGCGAGGATCGGCTGGAACGTCAACCAGATCGCCACACGGCTCAACTCCGGAGGCCATCCCCACCCTGGGGACACCGCTGTTCTCGAACGGACCGAGCACACCCTGACCGCTGTCGGCACCGCGACCACAAGCATCGACGACGCCGCGCACCGGGCCGTCACGCAGATGCGGCAGACCGCCGCGTGATCGCCAAGATCACACGCGGCAAGAACACCGCCTCACTGCTCGGCTACCTCTACGGCCCCGGCCGCGCCAACGAACACACCGACCCCCACCTGGTCGCCTCCTGGGACGGCTTCGCCCCCGACCCCGGCCGCACCGACGACTTCACCACCACCAAGAAGCAACTCGTCAACGCCCTGAACCTGCGCGTGCACCAGGCCGGCGACCGCGCACCCGAACAGCACGTATGGCACTGCTCAATACGGGCCGCACCCGAAGACCGCATCCTCAGCGACGAAGACTGGGCGGCCATCGCCCGCCGCATCGTCCACGCCACAGGCATCGCCCCCAACGGCGACCCCGACGGCTGCCGCTGGGCCGCCGTCCGCCACGCAGACGATCACATCCACATCGCCGCCACCACCGTCCGAGGCGACCTACGCCCCGCCCGCCACTGGAACGACTACCTCACCGCCGACCGCGAACTCGCCACCGTCGAAACCGACTACGGCCTGCGCCGCATCGCACGCGGCGACCGCACCGCCGCCAAGCGCCCCACCCGCGCCGAGAAGGAGAAATCCCGCCGCAGCGGCCACCAGCTCACCGCCCGCGAACGCCTCCGCACCATCGTCCGCACAGCCTTCTCCGCCGCCACCAGTACGGAGGAGTTCATCGGCCTTCTCACCGATACCGACGGCATCCTGATTGAGGTCCAGTACTTCCCCTCCGGAGACATCCGCGGCTACAAGGTCGCCCTCGACGGCGATACCAACGCCGCCGGCGAGCCTGTCTGGTTCTCCGGCTCCAAACTCGCCCCCGACCTCTCCCTCCCCAAGATCCACGAACGCCTCGCCAACACCACAGACGCCAGCAAGCAGGCCCGGCACAACATCAATCGTTGGCATGAAGCAGCTGCCGCGGCCGAAGAGATCCCTCAGCACCTCGACCAAGACGACGACGCGACCGCGCAAGCCCACATCTCCGCCCTCGGAGAAGCCCTCGACGCCTTCCCCCTCATTGCACCTACACCGCTCCGGGCCCAACTCCGCGCAGCCGCCAACGCATTCGAACGCGCCACCCGCTCCCGCATCCACGCCGAACAGCGCTCCGCACACGCCCTACGCACCGCCATACGAGCAATCCTCCGCGAACCCGCCACGACGGGTGACGGAACCGGACTCGCCATGCTCCTCGACGCCGCACTCCTTGCCGTTGCTGCCGCGATCCATTGGCATCAACTGCGCCAACACGACCAGCAAGTCGCCGCAGCCCGCCAAGCCCACACTCACCTCCAAGCTGCAAGCGACGAAGCGGCGGCTGCACCCCTTGCGGCACTGGCCCGCCGCACTCCGTCGAAACTCACCATGGATCGGCTGACCTTCCACATCAGGCAGACAGTCCCCGAGCAGGCTGCACAGGTACTCGCAGACCCGGCGTGCGACGCCCTCGCCGCCGCACTCGCCGAGGCCGAAGCCTCCGGCCACAATCCAGCACGGCTCCTCCGGCAAGCCGCAGGCCAACGGGTCCTTGACGATGCACGCTTCCCAGCACGGGTCCTGACGTGGCGCATACATCGCCTCACAGAGAGCGGCACATCCAGCGACGAGAACCGTGTCGCACCGGCCCTCGGCGCGGCCTCGCCTCATCCCCTCTCAACCACATCGAGGGGTGCGCAACGGGCCGCTCTTCAGCCCTCGCCCGGTCAGCGCCGCCGTTGAACGCGCTGGCCCAGCTTGGCGGCCCGGCAGCGAATCCCAGTGCAGGGCTGAGCTCTCCATCTGCCGGACTACTCCATGCCCCGATGACGTCCACGCCGCGAGATCCTCCTGCCCCTGCGTAGCCCCGGTCAGCATCCAAGCCTTGGCCGTGGCCACCGCATCCCCCGCGGTCAGCTGGCGAGCGCCCACGCCCTCGTACCTGTGCACGACAACCCTCGCCCCTTCAGCCGAGGGTGCGAGTCCGGTGCGGGGAGAGGTAGGCTTGAAGTCGGCCGCACGGGAGAGTTCTCGGTCACACTTGAATTCCCTCCGTGCGGCCACCTTCATGGTCGGACGACGTCCGCCTCCGCCGGTGTAATAGCCAGGCGAAGCGACGAGCACCGGGGCCCTAAGATGGCCTCGTGACCGATAAGACTCAGCGCCCCGCCAGCTCCCCTGAACTGCCGACTCAGTACGCGCCGGCCGAAGTAGAGGGGCCCCTGTACGAGGGCTGGGTAGAGCGCGGTTACTTCGAGGCCGACGCGAAGAGCGACAAGCCCGCGTACACAATCGTCATCCCGCCACCGAACGTCACCGGCTCACTACACCTGGGCCATGCCTTCGAGCACACGCTGATCGACGCCCTCACCCGCCGCAAGCGGATGCAGGGGTACGAGACGCTGTGGCAGCCCGGCATGGACCACGCAGGCATCGCCACGCAGAACGTCGTGGAACGTGAGCTCGCCAAGGAGGGCAAGTCCCGCCACGACTTGGGGCGTGAGGCCTTCGTCGAGCGCGTGTGGCAGTGGAAGGCCGAGTCCGGCGGCCAGATCGCAGGCCAGATGCGGCGGCTCGGCGCCGGCGTCGCTTGGAGCCGTGACCGCTTCACCATGGACGAGGGGCTCTCCAGGGCCGTCCAGACAGTCTTCAAGAAGATGTTCGACGACGGCCTGATCTACCAGGCCGAACGCATCATCAACTGGTGTCCACGCTGCCTGACCGCCATCTCGGACATCGAGGTGGACTATCAGGACGACGACGGCGAGTTGGTCTCGCTGAAGTACGGCGACGGTGACGAGACCGTGGTCGTTGCGACCACCCGTGCGGAGACGATGCTCGGCGACACCGCGGTCGCGGTCCACCCGGACGACGAGCGTTACAAGCACCTGGTCGGCAAGCGCATCACGTTGCCGTTGACCGGCCGCACGATCCCGGTCGTTGCCGATGCGCACGTGGACCCTGAGTTCGGCACGGGCGCGGTCAAGGTGACGCCGGCCCACGACCCGAACGACTTCGCCATCGGGCAGCGTCATGGGCTGGACTCGGTGGTGGTCCTGGACGAGCACGGCGTGATCACAGCTCACGGCCCCTTCGAGGGGCTGGACCGTTTCGAGGCTCGATCTGCGATTGTCGCCGCCCTCCGAGCGGACAGCCGGATCGTCGCCGAGAAGCGTCCGTACGTTCACTCCGTCGGTCACTGCTCGCGCTGCAAGACGACGCTTGAACCGCGGTTGTCCATGCAGTGGTGGGTCAAGGTTGAACCCCTCGCCCGCGCCGCCGGCGACGCGGTCCGCGACGGACGGGTTGACATCCACCCGTCCGACATGTCGCAGCGCTACTTCGACTGGGTCGACAACCTCAACGACTGGTGCATCTCACGCCAGTTGTGGTGGGGGCATCGGATTCCCGTCTGGCACGGCCCGAACGGCGAAACGGTCTGCGTCGGACCCGATGAACAGCCCCCGAGCGGCGAGGGATGGACCCAGGACACCGACGTCCTCGACACGTGGTTCTCCTCCGGCCTGTGGCCCTTCTCGACCCTCGGCTGGCCGGAGCAGTCAGAGGACCTGGAGCGGTTCTATCCGAACTCCGTCATGGTCACTGGCTATGACCTGATGTTCTTCTGGGTCGCCCGGATGATGATGTTCGGCCTGTACGCGATGGACGGCCAACCGCCGTTCCACACCATCGCCTTCCACGGCATGGTCCGCGACGAGTTCGGCAAGAAGATGTCGAAGTCATTTGGCAACACCGTGGACCCCCTGGACTGGATGAACGAATACGGCTCCGACGCCGTTCGCTTCACACTCGCCAAGGGCGCCAACCCCGGCACTGACGTCCCGATCGGCGAGGACTGGGTCCAGGCCTCCCGCAACTTCGCCAACAAGATCTGGAACGCGACCCGCTTCGCGCTCATGAACGGCGCCACCATCGAGGGCGAACTCCCGCCCGTCGAGCAACTGTCGGCGGCCGACCGCTGGATCTTGTCCCGGCTTAACAAGACCATCGCCCAGGTCGACGCCTACTACGAGGACTATCAGTTCGCGAAGTTGAGCGACGCCCTGTACCACTTCGCATGGGACGAGGTCTTCGACTGGTACGTCGAGCTGTCGAAGACGGCGTTCCTGGCGGGCGGAGACGAGGCGAGGGTGGCTGGCCGAGTCCTCGGCGAGGTCCTGGACGTGCTGCTGCGCCTCCTGCACCCGATCGTCCCGTTCGTCACCGAAGCCCTCTGGACGACACTGACCGGTGGTGAATCCCTCGTCATCGCAGGCTGGCCTACCGACTCCGGATTCCGCGATGAGGCCGCTGAGCGAGAGATCGAACTCGTCCAGCGTGTCGTCACCGAGGTCCGCCGCTTCCGCTCCGACCAAGGGCTGCAGCCCGGGCAGAGGGTGCCGGCCCGTCTGAGCCTGGAGGGCACGCCGCTCACCTCGCACGAGGCAGCGATGCGCCAACTGCTGCGTCTGCAGCCGGAGGGCGAGAACTTCACGGCTACCGCCTCGCTCCCGGTCGAGGGTGCACAGGTCGCGCTCGACCTCTCCGGCACGATCGATGTAGCCGCCGAACGGAAGCGCCTCACGAAGGACTTGGCCGCCGCAGAGAAAGAGAAGACCCAGGCAGAGGCCAAGCTTGGCAACGATGCTTTCTTGGCGAAGGCACCGGAAAACGTGGTCGAGAAAATCCGCACGCGGCTGGCGCAGGCCGAGAAGGACATCGCCCGCATCCAGGGACAACTGGACAACCTGCCGGCGGCGCAGGCGTAATCGTCGAGGCTGCACGCAGGCAGGAGGGCTCCAAGCAAACCGCGGTGTGAGCCCTCCTGCCTATGCTTCGACCATATGCGGCGCCGTGAGTTTGAGCCGTTCAATGCAGCCCCTCGCGAAGCAGCGAGGGTGCTGGTTACGGGATCCCCAACGCCTCATACGGGCTCGACAAGTTGAACTCCCTCTCGCGGGCCACGGCTTGGGCCTGTCGCAGGTCAAAGGCGGCCATGTGCATGAGGTCCTGGAGCCGTGTCGGCTTCTGGCCCAGCACGTCACGAGCGATCTCCTCGGCGCCGTCCTCCCTGCCTAGGCGGCTCCGGAAGAAGTCGAGATTCTGCTCCACAACCAAGCGGGTCATCTCGAACTCGGACACAGCCGCGTCCGAGACCCGGTCCCCACGTGAGTGAATGCGGTACTCGTAGTACGGCCCGGCAATGCAACCGATGGCGTTCGCTGCACCTCTCCGGAAGCGGCCTGCGAGGAGGTTCACGGCGAACGCCCAGTCACCCCACTTGAGAACCATCGGGTCGTACAGTCCCCCGTCTATGGCGTCTTCTCGTCGGTAGACGATGGAAGTTGGAACGTGGTGTTTGCGCAGCACCAACTCTTCTCGACAGGGGTACGAGGAGATCGTGAAGCCCTCGAAGGCGCCGAACATCCAGGACATCGTGTGTACGAAGGCCGTGTTGGCATCCGATCTGAGGATCTGAACAGCCCTGTCGGGATAGGAGCCATCCACGAGCAGCGATGGGTCGGTCGCTAGACGGTCATCGGAGTCGAGCTGCATGACGTACTCGAAGCGTGCGGCTTCGACGCCGGCGTTCCTGGCCACATGGTGCCCGCTGCGTTCCCCGAGCCGGATGACACTCACCCCAGGCCTTTCGCCGCAGAGGGCGATTGCTTCCAGCGTCGCTGCATCGTCAGATCCGTCGTCAACCAGCATGATCTCGAACGGCAGTTGAAGCGGCTGCGCGGCGAGCGACTGTACTGCCTCGCACAGATAGTCGCCGGAGTTGTAGCACGGAACGACGAAGCTGATGCCGACAGGTTCTGGTGGTCTCACTGCCTCACTCCCCGGTGCCCGAGTGGGCCGTGGCCCTCTGCCGCTTCGCCACAACGGTGGCGCGCAGCGCTTCGAGGTAGATGCGTCCCGTTCGGACGTCCCGCTCGGCATGTTCGTTCCAGAACAGAGACACTTCCCAGCCGCGATAGATCCGTTGGATGGCCTCTGCGAACGACTCCGGCGTGTAGCAAGCCTCGCCCTCGATGTGAATGGGGTCGCCATTGGCAGCTGTTCGGGAAATACTGGTGAAGACCTCCAGGTAGTGCACATTGAGAGACCGGGAATCGGCTACTGCGCGCAGAAGAAGGGCCTCGGTGTCCTGCCTCGATAGGTAGTGAAGTACATCCTTGGCTACGACAATCCCGAAGTCTCCAGCGAGTGGGTACTGCTCGATAAGGCACTCTTCCACTGCTATTCGGTCCGCTACCTCGCTGTGGTCCTTCAGGCGGCGACGAAACGGTTCGCTGGATACCTGATCCACCGCTGTCACCATGAACCCTGCTCTGGCTAAGGCCAGTGCGTATTCCCCGGCGCCATATCCGAGGTCGAGCGCCGTGCGGGGTGTCTCGACAGGAAGTGAATCCAACAGCCTGTTGAATCGCTCGCAGGTGGGCGCTCGTAGATTCTCTGCAGTGTTCTTTCCGCTACACAACACATCCGTATAGAAGGAGTAGAGCGAGGACTTAGAGTGCTCGATCAAGACAGCTCCTGTCCGGGGGAAGGCTTCGAATGCGACCGCGGCATCCCACGGTCCTAGAAGTCGGAGATCTCAACTGATTGACCAGGGGTATGCAGAGAGGAAGCCAGAGCTTCGGTAACCTTCATTGGCAGCAAGTGGGAGACGAGAGAACTCCTGCTCTCAGTTCCCTTCAACCAGTTGTTCATCAGGCGCCGATTGCTCTCACTGTGAAACAGCCCATCGAACGTCTCGACCGATGTGTACTGTTCGGTCGGCAGTAGGGAAGCATTGGCCCTGGTAGTCAATCGGGCGAACGCGTCGATGCTATCGGCGTCATCGCCTCGGGGAACGTCGTAGCAATGGACATGGGTGGAGTACAGGGTCGAGAGCTGTGCTTCCAGGTCAACGCTCGAAGTACGCCCGTTCTTGTTGTAGACATTTTTGGGTAGCTCGTCCCAGGCACGTATGGATGGCGTGGTTTGCTCGAAGGAGAGAGTGCCTACGGTCAGCGTGCGCCCCGATGCGTGGTCGACGAGCCGGAACGTTGCAGTGATGTCCGTCTCCCCGAAGCGGTGCGCTTCCTCCGTGGGACTCGTCCATCGGGGCAGATCGTCTCCAAACTCGGCTGCACTCGGTCGGGGTATCCGTAGATATTGATCGACTGGAAAAGTGCCGAACGAGCTCACCTCCAGCTTGAATTGACGGTCGGGAAACACGAGCTTGTTGAGCGACAGGAATTGCACGGCGAGGTCGACGTAGTGGTAGGCGCCGTGCATCATCATCCCGTAACCGTACTTGTAGGGATGATCATTGCGTGCTTCATACTCGCGTTGGAGATTCCAGACGCCGCCCGCGGCCCGCAAATGAAAGGACGTGAGTGGAGCCTTCCACTCAGTCATTCTTTCCCTGAGTGCCTCAATGACTCTCTCGTTGTAGATACCGTGGTATCTGCTCAAAGTCATTACGGAGTGCTGGGCTTGGCTGTGCGTGGACCGCCCAATGAGATCCTGCATGGTCTCAGTGATCCGTGAGGGCGCAAATCTGCCATTGATCATGGGTGCCAGGACGGGCTTTTCGACGAGAGAGTCAATTCCGTTGTCGACGCAATGACGTAGGTAAGCCTCATGCGCTCGTACCTCTGTCGCGATGTAGACTTTCGTCGGAAGTTCCCCTGCGCTGAGCTGGCGGATCGCCTTACCGATCACCTCCGGGCGATCCTGTTCGGCCAGGACTCGGCGACCTGAATCTCGAAGGTACACCACCTCGCGCGGCTGCAGATCTACCGCGCGTATTCTCTCCTCGACGGAAGATCGCTCTGATTCCAGATCAATGATTGAATAGGAATCAACGTAGCCAGCGTCCACAGCTGCCTTAACACAGGGCAAGTACTTGTTGGCGACGATCTCGTCGAAACCGGCGACGACCAGGTGATAATTTTTGGGCGTAGGGCGGCCGTCGGGTGTCGGGGAAACCGCGCGGCCGGACTCGTGCACCGCACCTGATTGGTTCAGCGGGCCCGTCTGATCTTGGGTAGACGCATTGAACGCCAGCGTCGATGTCGACCGGGGTGCCGCGGCTTTCATCTGTACTTCTCCGTCCCGAGTGCTGATCGGAAGCGTTCCGGGACTGACCGTACGTGGGTCGGTACACCGATGATCGACTATGGCCGGATTTCGGCCCCAGTTGGACATCGCTGGTGAGAGTAAGTCGTGCACCCAAGGGGCCAGCCTGCGGCTGCGTAGCTGGTCAACGCCGCCACACGTACCAGGTTGCCGCGTCAGGCATCGCAGTTCAGGGCGCCGCGGCGACTGGCTCGGCGCTGATGCCACTCACCGCAGGCTCATTGATTCCGTTGACCGGAGGTGCGCAATCGGCCAGGCCTTCTCACCATCGAGACCAGTTGGGACGCGGGGACCGGCTTGAAGTCGTGGACGGTGCAGACGGCTTCTCGTCGGAGTGACATCCTGGGAGCGCACAGGCGTGAAAGGGAGTTGGCTCATGCGGTGGACGGTTCATGGTGAGCGCCAGATTTACAGCAACCCGTGGGTCAACCTCTGGCTGGTGGACGTTCAGCAGCCAGACGGTCGGCGGTGGGAGCACCATGTCGTGAAGCTGCGTCATCTCGCCGTCGCGGCGGTGGTGGACGAGCAAAGGCGGGTGCTGATGATGTGGCGCCACCGGTTCATCACGGACACCTGGAGCTGGGAGCTGCCAATGGGCCTGATCGAGGCCGATGAGACTCCTGAGCAGGCCGCCGCCCGGGAAGTGGAGGAGGAGACCGGATGGCGCGTGGAGGGTGTGAAGCCGCTGATCTACGCTCAACCGGCAAACGGGATCACCGACTCCGAGCACCATGTCTTCCGCGCCAATGCTGCCGAGTACGCGGGGCCGCCCACGGAGCTGAATGAGTCCGACCGGATCGAGTGGGTGCCGATCTCAGAGATCCGAGGCATGATCGACCGCCGGGAAGTGGTCAGCAGCGGCAGTCTGGTGGGGCTGCTGTACCTGCTCCTCGACGAAGCCAGCAGTGCAGCCAATTAGCCGAGGACTTCCCGCATCCGCTGTTCGAAAGCGATGACCGGGGCGGCGCGTGCGTGTGCTGCGAGGCGCTGGTGGAACTCGTGGACGTGGCTGGTGACCCGCGGTGAGTCGAGGGATGCGTTCAAGTCCAGGGCGAGGCCGGCGCTGTGGCAGGCCGCGTCAAGTCGGCCTTGCTGGAGTTGGGCTGTGGCCAGCCAGTAGGCGTGGAAGGCACGGCCTCGTTGCTGCGCGGTTGTCTCGCGTCGGAGGCCTTCGGCAATGAGCGGTTCGGCGCGTTGTGCTTCACCCAGCTTGGCGAGGGCGATGCCGGTGTCGACGATGAGTTTCGTCTCGTCGAAGTAGCGGACCCACGCAGGTGCTTCGGCCTCGTGTCCTCGTGCCTGTTCGTAGGCATCTCGTGAGCGGTCGATGGCCTCATGACAGGCCGGTGCGTCGCGCAGCGTGGCGTGCGCGAAGGCTTCGCGCATGTGCAGCATCGACATCACCAGCGGTTGATCTCCTGCGGTGCGCGCGGAGTCCTGGGCTTTGCAGGCCAGCGCTACGGCATCGGTGGCCTGTCCGTCGTAGGTCGCCTGGAGACTCATGCAGGACAGGACGTTAGCCATGAACAGGTGGTCGTTCTGACCGTGCGAGAGCCGCAAGGCTTGGGTGAAGTGGGTGCGGGCGGTGCTGTACTGGCGAGCGTCGAAGCATGCCCAGCCGGCGAGACGGGCCAACTCTGCGGCGAGCGACTGAAGGTCGTGCCGCAGGGCGCCGTCTGCGCTGTGCATGAGCTGGGTCACGTATCGCAGGTGTCCCACGACTGCCGGCCGGAGTGAGGCTCCGCCGTGTTCGTCGTCCCGGCGCCAGTAGTCCTCGACCGAGGACTGCAGGGCATGGAGCGTCGAGCGTGTGACCTTGCCGTCCGCCAGTGTGAGCAATTCATCGAGGTCGCTGCGGATCTCTGGCTTGGGGTCGTTGTCGTCGGTTGGTGGGAGTTCCTGCGGCGTTGGCTTGGGGGCCGGCTGCCTGTTCTCTGGCGGGGAGGGGATTTCCCAGGGGCGGTGGGCGAGTCCGAGCAGTGCTCCGGGGATGCGCAGTCCGTCGGCGACTCGTTCGATGACGTCGATGTGGGCGAGCCCGCGCCGACCGGCCATGATCTCCCCGACGCGGCTGGGCGTCATCCCGCACATGACAGCGATGCGGGACGGGTAGATGCCGGCCTTCACCTTCACGAGGCGAAACACCTGCGTGAAGTCGCGCTGCTGGCACGCGCGTTGCCACTCCGGGCTTGCCAGCAGCTCCGGCGGGAGCCCCTGATGTGGCTGTGGTCCGGACACGTGCGCTCTCCTGCCGCGTCGGCGGTGGCGTCTGGCGGTTGGTCAGCCGTGAGGCATGTTACCCACGTTGGGTAACCATCATGGCCTGATCCGGTGATGGCCTCTCGCGGTGAGCTGTCCCTCCAAGCCGCCCGCGACGAGGGGACGCGATGAACGCAATGGCCACGCCCGATCAACGAACCGCCGAGACATGGCGCATGCAGTTCAGCTCCACGGCTCGCTGCGTGCCTCTGGTGCGGCGTCAGGTGGAGATGAACCTCGATCACTGGATGTACGCGCAGGAGGACACCGGCCGAATCCTCTTGGTCGCCTGCGAATTGGCGACCAACGCCGTGCAGCATGGCCATGTCCCCGGGCATCTCTTCGAAGTCGCCCTGACCTCGAACTCACGCTCCTGCCTGATCGAGGTATCCGACGCCAGCCCCCGCACACCGAAGGCCCTTCTTCCCACGGCCGAGGACGAGCACGGCCGCGGCCTGCACCTCGTCTCAGCCCTGTCCGCACAGATGGGACACGAGCGGCGCCGGCCGCTCGGCAAGACAGTTTGGGCCCGCCTCCTGCGCGCACCCCAGGAGCAGCGGTGAGCTGGCAGCACACGACATCACCACGGGAACCCAGCCGCCATTCAGCCGAGTCGCCAACACGCCAGAACGCAACCGCGCCTGAACGACACCGAGACCGGGCGACCTTGATGCAGCGCATCGGCCGTTACGCCGGAGTCCTCTTCATCATCGGCATCAGCGCCTCGTGCGGCCTCGTTGTTGGCCTGGCCGTCGCTGCCACCCCCAGTCCCTAGGCCAGTCCGTCCAGGCGCGAGCCGACGCCAATCGGGCCCGCTCAACGTGCCTCCACGGAGCCGACCCTTCTTGCTGCGGCCGCTGTACGGCTTTTACCCGGCTCAACAAGTGACCTACGCCGCATCCCGAGCAGTCTCAACGGCTTTCGCGGCCCATTCGCATCGCCGCCTGATAAGCGCACGGACCGAACGTGCCAGGGCGCGCATCACACCCAGCCCGCCTACCCGAACGAGGCATTCACGTGATTCAGCACCGCGCCTTGGAGAGCATCAACGACACGGTTCCGGTCAGAGTGATCACGGACCGGACTCTCCGAGTCAAGGTCATCGACTCCTGTGGGATGACCTGCACCTTCTGCCACAACGAAGGCACCCCGGTCAGCACCGACAACCGGGATGCAGGGAATGGTGCCTTCCTCGGCGCAGGCCGCTCCGGACGCGTCTCCATCTACGCGGCCACCAACGGTGCAGGTTTCCTCAGCGCCCCGGTCTTCCCCGATGAGACCTTCCGTGCCGCCCTGGAGCGGCTCCGGGATGCTCTCGAGCTGGGGGAAGTACACCTGACCGGCGGTGAACCGACGCTGCACCCTCGCCTGCCCGAGATCGTGGCCACCGCGAAAGCTGCCGGCTACGACGTGAGCGTCACCTCGAACGGCGAAAACGGCACCCGCACCCTCCCTGGTTGCGCCGCGGCGGGCCTCGATCACGTCAACTTCTCCGTTTTCGGCACGACCCCGGAAGAGCTCGCGCAAGTGCAGCATGCCCGCTACCGAACCACGACCCTCGCGCAACGCAAGATCACACAGCTTGACGAGTCCATCCAGCAAGCCATCGAACTCGGCATCGATGCCCGAGCCAACCTGGTGCTGCCAAACCACCATCACATACCGCGGGTCCACCGCCTTCTGGCCAAGTACGGCTCCTCCTTGGCCATCCGGATCCTCTCCTCACTCGCGGACGGCAATGAGTCCCTGGACGCCATCGACCTCCTCCTGGACCAACTCGACGCCGAACTCCAGGAAGTCCGCCTCATTGCCGGCACCTCCGGCTTCCGCATGACCTACCGGATGCCCAACGGCCGAAAACTCACCGTCAAGCACATACGCCCCCTCAGACTGCCGGACACCTGCTCCAACTGCCGCTTTAACAACGGCACTGACTGCGAGGAGGGCTACTACGGTCTGCGCCTCTACCGCGACACTCAAGGCACCTTCCAGGTCGGCGTCTGCATCCAGCGCATGGACCTCTGCCAGCCCGTGGAAGAGTTCGTAGCCGGCGACGCGCGCCACGAGGTCGCCCGCGTACGCCACGACGACCTCCGCAACTTGACCGCCTAGAACCACGATCACCAGGAGCACACAGGCATGGCCCAGCACGAGTACGAGGCGAAGTTCCTCAACATCGACACCAACACGGTCCGCGATCAACTCCGCGCCCTCGGCGCCCAACAAGCCTTCGACAGGACTCTGTTCACGCGATTGATCTTCGAGAACGACGCTGTCCAGGGTGAGCAGTGGCTCCGACTCCGAGATGAGGGTGGCAAGTCCACACTGACCCTCAAGCAGGTCAGTGACGCCACGACCATCAATGGCACCACCGAGATCGAAATCGAGGTCGACGATCTGGACAAGACCGCCGAACTCCTCAAGGCCACCGGGCTCCGCCAAGTCCGGTACCAGCAGAACTACCGCGAAGAATGGCAGCTCGGCGACATCACCTACGACCTCGACACGTGGCCAGACCTGCCCACCTTCATCGAGATCGAAGGCCCCTCTGAAGAGGCCGTCCGCAAGGCAGTGGCGGACCTCGGCTTCGACTACGAACAGGCCCGCTACGGCAGCATCGACCTCATCTACAAAAGCGAGCAAGGCCGAGACATCCTCGCCCAACCCACCCTGACGTTCGGTCAGTAACTGTGCCGTCCATCTTGTCCCGAGGAGAACCAACTTGCTCGACCGGTGATCGGAGGTCGGTCCGGGAGGCGTCCGGCCCACGGTCTTGACGGCTGGGGTGACTCTTCACCAGTGCGTGGCCCCTCCTTTGCTGCCTGAGAAGCCCCGCTCCGTGAGCAGGGAAGCACTACTCCTGCTCACGGCTGAGATTCCAACTCGCCAGCCTGCTTCACGCTGAGAGCATCCGCGTCGGCAAGTCCCAAGGCCTGGAGCAGCCCGGTTACTTATCGGCCGCGAAAGCAATGGGACTTCGTATTCGTACACCAGGGCGTACCCGTCGTCGCCTTTGAGGAGACGGTGCTTGGCGGGCCCTCGTACAGCAACAACTACAACAACCGGGTCGTGGCAGCACGTGGCAGCGAGGTGGACCTTCGTCGTTGAAGGACCTCGGGCTCCCCCTCCCCGCTGAAGCCCTCACAGCTCGCGGGAGTACGCCGAACTGAAGGCCCCTTGCCTCCAGATGCCTTCCGGGTGAAAGGGCCTACGGCTCACTCGCCAAGCATGGCCTTGACCAGCTTGATTCGGCCTTCGATGGCCACCTGCAATGCTCGCGCGGTCGCCGTCGGCAGAGGCTCCTTATAGGTGATGCTGCCGTCCTCCGCCCTCTGGGTGGTGATGAACCACCCGATGTCATAGACGTTCTCGCCCACGAAGCGGCTGATCATCTCTTGGTAGCGCTGGGTGTACGACATCCCCTTGAAGGCAGGATCCGTGTCAAACAGGGCGTGAGACTGCCTGTTCGGCTTCTCGGTTTCTTCCGTCTCCTCAAGGACGAAGACGTAGCCAAGCCATGGCGGTACGGCGCCGAAGGGGCCGTTCTTCTTCTGGGCAACCGTCAGGTCAGTGGCACTACCCAGCGCTTCCTCGAAGCGGTTGCTGAAGTTCTTCCCCACACTACCGACCTGCGATTTGAACTCCAGGGCGGCGACAAGGACTCCCTTGTAGAGGACGACCAGATCCCACTGCTTGCGGACGCGGTAGTACCCCGGCAGGTACGGCTTTCCTGTTCGAATGTCTTCCGAGGGGATGCCGCAGTCGAGGAAGATCTCCCTCACGGCGTGCTCGAAGCCCTTGATGTGGCCGTTGCCCCGAGCCTCTCCGCCGGCCTTCCCGCCATCCTTCTGGCGTTTCCTCTGCTCATCCCGCTTGGCCCAGAAGTACTTGAGGGCTTGCTGAATCACCTCGGGCTTCAAGTCACCCATCCTCGTTGCTCGGCGTTGCCACAGGCTCGAACTCACGAACCTCTGTCGGCCCAAGTCTGAGTGGTGGGACTGACAGTCGTCCCACCGGGCACCGAGACAACTGCACCCTGCGCCCATCTCTACAGAGCGAACGGCGAGTTGGAGCATCCCTGGTGCAGCCCGCCGACCTCCGTCGACTCCATCCACACGGTGGCTCCGCATCAAGCGGCACAGAGAGCGATCAAAGGCCCGCATTTTAGCGGGAGTTGCCTCCCATCGCACTCAAACTGTCGAAGCTAGACTGCACTTCGTTCGTCCCCGCTAGCTTGTATCAAGCAGCCACCCCCGATGGGTGGTCGCTCCACGAGCCGGAAGTCCAACTGCCCTCGCTCGCCCGCTGTGACGCGCCTGGACAGCTCTGGTGCACGCCTCTGTGGGGGCGGCGTTCGCGTCGTCAATCCAACCCTCGCGCCTCCCGGCGTGACGACGACGCACCCGTCTCCCCACCAGGCATTCCAAGCTGCAACCGCTCCGGCGCTGATACGGGTGTGTCAGTAGGGAACTACTGATATGGCACGGCCCGGCACATTCCGCTTCCTGAAGCCCGACCACCCCGAAGTGATCGCCGACGCAGTAGGTGTCGACGGGGTCTTCCCCATACTCCCCCCGAAATTCGAGCCGTTGATCGGCGAGCCGAACCTGGACGACGGGGTGCCACCAACCGAGCTCGGCAAAGCCGTTATGGATTGGTACGGCAAGGCACATGGATGCCATCCGTCAGCAACGCCGGCCAGTGTGGTCCGTGCGATCGAGGCGATCTCAGCCACCAAGCACAACGTCAGCGCAGTCCGACGCGCCAATTGGCGACGTAACCACGCTGGGCAGTTCTCTGTGGCGCAGCTGGAAGTCTTCGTCCCGTTGGTGCGCCCGGCTACCGTCCAGCCCCGGATGGCAGCGTCGGCCCAGCGGAAGATGCGACGGGACGGAGAGTCCCTCATCCATGAAGTGGGCGCCAACCTGAGGATCCACGCCCGATCCGCCGACCATCTCCGCCTCATCACCGACGCGCAAAAGGAGGTCCGTAAGCCAGACGCCTATATCACCTCTGCTGAGAAGGAATTTGCTGATTCACTCGCGTTGGAGGGCATCCGAGAGGAGTTGCGCGGCTACGTCTACGACCTCCACGTGTCGGAGGACGAGCATGGCCACATCGTCGAGACTGACGACGGTTGGACTCGGGTGACCGTTGCCCAGTCATTCATGGGGCAGTTGATGATGACGAGCGCCGATCTCTCCACCCTGCACTGGGAGAATCCAGACGGCACTCACACCGTTCGCTGCCACACGCCCGACTCAATCTTGGCGGCGCATAGCGCGCTCCGGTTCGAGGAGGCGCCCTTCGAGGTCTGGCCTAGTCCTCAGACTCGGGCTGGGGTCGAAGCATGGGTGGCTGGAGCGTCCCCCGAGGCGCTCGCGACCATCAGGATGATGACGGCCCGCATGGACATCGGCATCGCTGTCCGGCCGTACCGGGAGAACACCGATCACGATGTGGTGTACGCCGACATGGCGCGGTTCCACGTCAAAGGCCAGAACCCGACGCTGTGGGGGAAGGCTGACGATGAGGCGTTCAAAGCACGCACTGTCGTTAACGATCTGGTGCGGCATAACTTCATCACCACTGAAGAGCGCAAGATCTTCTTCGGTGACGTAGAGGTGCCCTGGGCAGATGATAGCCAGCAAGCCCCATATCGAAACCGGGTTGTGGCAACCGTCGCGGTGATGGCCTCCACGGTCGTGGACGACCCAGCGGTTCCGGGGCGATACCCCACAGTGCGCCAGACCCTCAAGCGGCTACGCGTTTCGAACTCCCCACTGCAGGCAGCCACGACGACTGCCTCTCTCGCCGGACTCGTTGCCGGACTCGACGGCGATGGAGAGATGGGCCAGTTCACCGCGGCAATCTCCCGCTCATTCCGCAAGCCGGAACTGCGCGATATTCGGCAGCAGACTGGTAACTGGACCCGGTTGATCGATCTCGACACCAGCCGGATTGCCGATGGGGCACGCAAGGAGCTGTTGAATGCCATCAGCGCTGGCAACCCACGCGAGCTAGGTGAGCATCAACGTGCCCTCGCTGTCATGGCGTTGGTCGCACATGCTGCAAATCCTGCATTGCGGAACTACCGCTACGCCTTCGGCAAGGACGAGAATGGCGAGGTACGGACCCGCCGGCTCCCGTCCTCATTGACGATCTCCGGTCGCGGCGGCCGCGGCGGTGTGACCAAAGTCGAGGCGGACGTTATTTGCTTCCACGCCGTCCGCTCGCCTCAAGGCATCGATCAACTCGAAGCAATCATTGACGCAGCCACTATCGCGACTCCGGTCGTTCCACGAGACCCGGAGACCCACGAGGAGATGCTCGAGGAGTGGTTGCGCCTCCGCTGGTACAAGTCACCCGACAGCAGCGGCAAGCCAGCCGATCGGGCTGACACTGCTGACCCCTACGCCGGCAGTCCCTCACAACTTGAACTCGATCTACGTGAGGAAGCCAATCAACCCGACGGTCCCGGGACGGAAGGTATCGATGGACTGTCCAACGATAAGGACTGGGGTGAGGCGATGGTCGCCCTGGTCAACGCCATCGACGACCTCGCCAACAGGGTCTCGGTGCTCTCGCAGATCCGAGCGAACGCTCAGTTGGCAGGCGTCGACGAGGACGACTTCGATCCTGAGGACGAGAGCGTTCCCTTCATGATCGACAAGGTCGGGATCGACCTGGAGGTAGAGAACGGGGCAGACGAATCCCTGGACAAGCTCCGCAATTTCCTCAAGCGCGGCGTCGTCGCCTACCTCAAGCAGCAGGTGCGGCAGTGACCCGGCCGGCCCCCGACGGCCGCGCACCGGGCCGGGTTGAGGTGAATCCTGAAGGACGGCCGGTAGTTCTCCGACCAGACGGGGTCACGGATCAGTGGTGGGACTCAATGGTGAACCTGATCCGGCCCAATGCATATGGCATTGCACCGGCAGCGGTAACAGTGCATCGACATCGCGCGGCGGTCCTGCCCAAGCTCCTAACTCGTCACCCCGCCACGGTCATCCATTGGGTGTGGACACACGCGGCCGTACGTCTGCGTGATGGCGTCGCCAAAGGCTCAACCGAGCTAGACCGACTGCTCGTCACTGATATCAACGCGCAGTCTGAGTGGCCGGCTGACGTTGACTTGACCACGCTGGGATTTGTCCGAGAGCTTCGCCCATTCCAACGGATCGCCGTGGCGCGCCTGCTGTTCGCGGGCGGAGGGGCAAACTTCTCCGTCCCTGGCTCCGGAAAGACCACAGTGGCCTACGCCGTCTTCACAGCACTGCGTTCACGTGGTTCGGCACATGCGATGCTTGTAGTTGCGCCACCGTCCGCCTTCGAGGCTTGGGAGGAAGAAGCCCAAGCATGCTTTGCTGACGGCCTAGCTCCGGTCGTCGCCATTCGCCCAGATAGTCCCGCCCGTCGGGACACAGTCGTGGTACTCAATTACGAGCGCCTGGGCGACACCGCCGTCCGAGCAGGGCTCGCCGGCTGGGCTCGCAACCGCAAGGTCCTCACCGTCTTCGACGAGGCTCATCGAGCGAAGGCGGGCGCAGCATCAAGACGCGGTGCTGAAGCTGCCGCACTCTCACATCGGTCAGACTCGACGATGGTGCTGACCGGAACTCCGATGCCGAACAAGCCCTCGGATCTTGAGTCCGTCTTCGACCTTGTCTGGCCGGGCCAAGGGGGTCGGCTCGTCCACGGCGACCTGTCTCACCTCAGAGAGCGCGCTTACGTACGAGCCACCAAGGAGGACTTGGATCTCCCGCCGCTAGACGTGCGGGTCGAACGGATTGCACTGGATGGCCCCCATCGGGCCCTATACGACGCGATGACAGCACGAGTTTCGGCATGGGCGCACGCGGCGCGAGACACCGACAACCTCGCAGCTGAAGCAGGGCGCGCACTGATGCACCTGATCGCAGCCGCAACCAACCCCGCGGCCGTATTTAGGCCTGGTCGGCCCTGGTCGATCCCCTTCGATCGCCCTGAGTTCGTCGATCTTCGCTCATTGATCGACGACCCCACCAGACACGTCCGCCCTGCCAAGATCGTGCGCGCGGCCCAGCTCGTCGCAGAGAATCGAGCGCTTGGCCGCAAGACCGTCGTGTGGTCCAGCTTCGTCGCCAACATCACTGCACTCACGACAGCGCTGAACCAGCACAATCCAGCTGTGATCACTGGGGCAACTCCTGTCGATGATGCAGCGGCACCAACCGATCGCCGACGGCAGCTGGAGCAGTTTCGATGGAGTGATGACTGCTGGGCACTCATTGCAACGCCTCAGACCCTCGGAGAGGGCGTCTCTCTACATCACGCCGCAGTCGACCAGGTACACGTCGACCGGGGTTACTCAGCGGGTACGTGGCTGCAAGCGATCGACAGGACACACCGCCTTGGCTTGCCCCCACGTTCACGTCCCACATGCACTGTCCTGACTGCTGAGGACACGATCGACGAACGCGTCTCCACAGTCCTCAATGCCAAGGTCGCGGCCTTGGCTGTGGCACTGAATGATCACACCCTCCTGCCGGTTGCTGACCCGACCATGACGGATGGTGATTCCGTGGCCGCAGTTTTGGGTGACGTCGATGCACTCCGGGAACTGCTACATCCGCAAGGTCAGGACATGGAACGAAGTGAGCGGTGACTCGGTCACTGGCCCACCCCAGCCTCCCGACTCTGCCGTCCTAGAGAGGCAACGTAGACGACCGCTGGTCTCAGTCTCGGTCTCGTTCACCGCCGTTCAGCGATACATCCGTAGCGGTTGGGCTCATGACCAGAAGCCGTAGGTCAGGACACACACGTCCCTTACTGATCGTTTCAGAATGCGCTCCATAGCCGCCTCAAGCAGATGATGGCGCAGGCGAGTTGGAGGAGTCCATGGTGTAGGTCGGCGCGTATCTCGTAGCGGATGGCGTAGGCGTTTGAAACTCCTCGACGACTGAAGGCCGTCCGGCCAGCCCGTCCCATTCCGAAACGATCAGTGAGTGTCACCAGCTCCGGGATCCTGCCGATGAAGGGCGGAACAGCCAACGCTAAGGCCGCGTCGTGGAGAATGGGTCCGATCGAGCCCCGCGGGAGGACCGAGGGGTACCGGGGTGCACGGGCGAAGGCGGCATGGATTCCTTTGAGCTGGGGCGGCTGACAGACCACGACTTCGAGGAGGTGTGCCGGGACCTGTTTACGGAGCTCCTGGGCGTGCCACTGGAGATCTTTCCGCGCGGCCGGGACCGGGGCGTCGACCTGCGCCATGCCCCGGAGGGCGGTCCTTGCACGATTGTCCAGTGCAAGCATTGGTACCGCAGCGGCCGCGCGAAACTCCTGGCCCACCTGACCGACGAGGAGGTCCCCAAGGTCGCCGCTCTGAACCCGGACCGCTATGTCGTCGCCACCACGGTCGAGTTGACCGTCGACGCGAAGGAAAAGCTGCGCGCTGCCTTCGCCCCGCACATCCGGTCCACCGAGGACATCCACGGCGTGGATGACATCGTGGCCGCCCTGCGGGAGCGACCGCAGCTGGTGGAGCGGCACTTCCGGCTCTGGCTCAGCGGTACGGCGGCACTTGGCGCGCTGCTACACAAGGGCCCGCTATTGCGCTCCGACTGGCTGCGGCGCGAGCTGGCGAAGGTGGCCCAGACGTTCGTCCCGCACGAGGGCTTCGCGCGTGCCCGGCGGCTCCTCGACGAGCAGCACGTGTGCATCGTGACCGGCATCCCCGGTGCCGGGAAGACCACGGTCGCGCGCATGCTCGCCGCCTGGCGGATGGGCCACGGCTGGGAGGTGCATGAGATCAGCGAGGACATCGACGAGGTCACAGAACTCTGGCGCGACGACGTGCCCCAACTCTTCCTCTACGACGACTTCCTGGGCCAGACCACGCTGCTGCCCCAGTTCGGCAAGAACGAGGACGCGCGCCTGCTGTCCGTGATACGCGCGATACGAGACGCGCCCGACAAGGCCTTGGTCATGACGACCCGCCACTACATCCTGGAGGAGGCGGGCCGCAAGCACGATCGGCTGGCCTCTGACGATGTGCGGGACGCTCTCACTGGTATTCGCCTCACCGACCTGGATCTGCTGACCCGCGGGCGGATCCTCTACAACCACGTTCACCGCTCGGCTCTCCGTCCACGACAGAAAAGGCAGTTTGCCGCCCGCGACGTCTGGCTGCCCGTGGTTAGCCACCGCAACTTCAGCCCGCGCCTGATC
Organism: Streptomyces sp. CNZ301; assembly: GCF_004217425.1. NCBI lineage: Bacteria > Bacillati > Actinomycetota > Actinomycetes > Kitasatosporales > Streptomycetaceae > Streptomyces > Streptomyces sp. CNZ301. The sequence goes on along the minus strand of NZ_SHLG01000001.1, from coordinate 3,858,099 downwards.
GAGGAGACTCTGCGCATCGACCTGAAGCGCGAACCGGACGTCGCTACCGCCATGGTCGCCAACCTGGACAATCCTCAGCGGATATGGGAACGCATCGTCGAGAACGAACTCACGGAAGAAGCCGTGCACTTGCTGGAGATCCTCTTCACGTACGAGTCCGTCGGACTCGTCGAACTGGAGGAGACTTGGACCTGGTATCGCCGGGAATTGGACCGAGAGGCGGACGGCCGCCGCTTCCGTCTCGCGCTCCAGGTGCTCGACGGAACCATGCTCGTCATCGACGAAGGTGCCGTCTCCTTCCATAACCCGTCGATCGCCGACTACATCCGCTTCCATCTCAACGCCGGCCGGGGGCAGTTGGGTGCACTGCTCGCCTCCTGCGGCGAGATGCAGCAGGTCGAACGCCTCGTGGATGCCGGACGGTTGGCGGACGGCGGCGGCATTCTCGCACAACTGATTCAGCTTAAGGAGGAGTTGACCTCCGCAGTCCTTGGGGCAAAAGACACCGTGGAGGACGACAGCGAGTACCACCTTGAGTGGACCCTCGACACTGCGGAGATCATAGGCTCCTCGTCACTGGCGGACTACGTGGCGCAACGGGCCCTGGAACTGCCGCGGTGGTCGGAGAACACGAAGGATCTGCTCCGGCTCGCGAACTCGCTGGACGGCAGCCGACTGATCACGCAGGAGGTCTCCGACGAGTTCCGCGCCCTGGTCGACGACCATGTCAGCAGCCAGATCTCGGAGCGTGTGGCCGCCGGCTGGGTCGAGGTGAACAACTGGTATGCGTATCTTGACGAGCCGATCGGATGGTTCGCCGAGGGAACGCCGCTGCTGGACGACATGGTGGAGTGTGCCCTGGAGGAACTGCGTGAACTCGCCGCCGAACCCGGGGGCCTCAGCGAGACCAGCATCGGTTTTCTCGAAGCGCTGCTGAGCTTCCTTGCCGACAACGAGGCCCACCTGCTGTACGAGGAAGAGTTCAGGGCCGTCGACCGGGTACGGGAGCAGCTAACCCAGGCGCGGGAGGCGGCATGGCGCTCCCTGGCCGAGCGCTCACCGGACCGAGGCCGACCGGTCAAGCTGCCAGCCAACCCCCTTCGTGAGCAGGGCGTCGTCGCGGAGTTCATGAGCAACCTCGGCAACGCGGAGTCGGACGGGCTGGGCTGAACAGTTGCCCTTAATGAGCCCCAAGAGGAAGCCCTGAAAAGCCCTTGGGGCAGCCCCTAACGAGCATCATCGACCGCTGCTCCGGCGACCGCCTGGCCGCGCGTAAGCACAAGACTTCAGCGCCTCAACTCACCGCGATGATCGTGCGCGTCATCAGCTAACAGACCACCCTCACTACCGCTGATGGCCACCGGCACCTCGATCGAGTGGACGACGGCCGCTTCCACCACAGTGGCCTGAGATTCCAGTCAGCAAGACCGGGAACCGGCAACTCTGCTGCCAGTCCCGGCCTTGCTGATGAGTTCACTTGCCTCCAGGTCGATCTTCACTCGTCCGTGTCGGGCGGCAGGTGGCTGCCACCAGCTGCGCTTGTAAGGTCAGGCCGTGTCCAATTTCCCGCTGTTCGACATGGCCCAGCAGGAGCTGCCCGAGGTTCCCCCCGAGGCAGTCGAGCATGGCGAGGTCTTCACCCGCCGCTGGGTAGTCGAGTTGATGCTCGACTTGCTCGGCTACACGCCCGGGAAGGACCTGTGCCTCGCGACAATCGTGGAACCCGCCTGCGGCGAGGGCGCGTTTCTCGGAGCCATTGCGTCACGGATCAGCGCCTCGTGTCGTTCTCACCACCGACCTATCACCGATGCTGTTGCCGCGGTCCGAGCGTTTGATCTCTTGCCTCCCCACGTTGAGCAGAGCCGGAAGCTGGTGGTAGAGCGCCTGCACGCCGATGGATGGGACTCGCTTGACGCGGCCGACGTAGCAGCAGCGTGGGTTCAGCAGGGGGACTATCTGCTTCAGGCGGACTCGGAACATCCTGCAGACTTCGTGGTCGGTAACCCTCCGTACATCAGACTTGAAGACGTACCAGACGATCGCATGGCGGCTTACCGCAGCGCTTGCTCCACTATGGGCGGGCGAGCAGACATCTATGTGGGCTTCTACGAGAAGGCGCTGAGAAGCCTCAAGCCCCAGGGCCGATTGGGCTTCATCTGCGCCGACCGCTGGATGCGCAACCAATACGGGCGCAGATTGCGTCAGTTGGTGACGCGGCACTTCTGCATGGACGTGGTCCTGGCCATGCACGACGTGGACGCATTCCATGATCAGGTCTCTGCCTATCCAGCGATCACGATCATCTCGAACAAGTCGCAAAGCGCCGCGGTCGCTGCGGACACCTCCAGGTCATTCGGACAGGACGAGGCACGCAGCTTCCTGAAATGGTGCACAGCTGCCGTACAGACTCCGATCACCACTAAGTCGTTCCAGGCAGTGCGCCTACCCCGCTGGTTTCCGGAGGAGGACTCTTGGCCGGCCGCGTCACCTGCCCGGCTCGCAGTGCTCAAGGAGCTGGGCGAACGATTCCGGCTGCTGGAGGACGGGACTACGGGAACTCGTGTGGGCATCGGCATCGCCACAGGCGCTGACAAGGTCTTTCTCACCAAGGACGCAAGCCTGGCCGAGGAGGACCGGCTTCTTCCGATGGCTATGGTCCGCGACACCACCAGCGGCCGCCTCCACTGGAGCGGTACCTACTTGATGAACCCCTGGACCAGACACGGTGAGCTGGTGGATCTTGCTGACTACCCGCGCCTGGCTTCCCACTTCGAGCAGTACGGCGACGCCTTGCGTAAGCGATACATCGCAGCCAAGGCACCAGCCCGGTGGTACAAGACCATCGACAAGGTCGATCACCGGCTGACGCAACGACAGAAGCTGCTTCTGCCTGACATGAAACTGACGATCCATCCGGTGCTTGATGAGGGCGGGCTGTACCCTCACCACAACCTGTACTACATCGTCTCGGACGTCTGGGACATGCGCGTACTCGGGGGCCTGCTGCTGTCCAAGATCGCGGAGGCGTTCGTGGAGGCATACGCGGTGAAGATGCGTGGGGGGACCCTTCGTTTCCAGGCCCAATACCTCCGCAAGATCCGCGTGCCGGATCCGGACGCGATCGCTGAGTGCGATCGGGCGGCTTTGGCTGAAGCCTTCGACCAGCGAGATGTGAATGCCGCCACCGAGGCTGCGTTGCGTGTCTACGGGCTCGCCGAGCTGCCTGACTAGGAGGAACGGTCCTTGACGGTCACCCGCCAAGACTTCGAGGAAGCTGTCGCAGCGTACTGGGGCGCCAAGCAGACGCAGATCGACCAGTCTGCGATCAAGAAGGCAGTCGGAGCAGGGACGGCAGGTTCCGTGAGAGGCGGCAAGCACTTCGACCCCATCGCCACGCTTCTGGCGAAGTTCTTTCTCGAAGCCGGCTACCCACCCGAGAGCATCCGGATCAGCAAGCCGCAGGGTCTCGAACTGCCCGGCTACTACAGGCCGCAGAAGCAGTGGGATGTTGTCGTGGCATACGAGGACACCCTCGTAGCGGCCTTCGAGCTGAAGGCACTCGGCGGACCGTCGTTCGGCAACAACTACAACAACCGAGTCGAAGAAGCCCTCGGTAGCGCCGTGGATCTACGTCGAGCGGCCCTGGCCGACCTGTACCCGGGGGAGAAGCCGTGGCTCGGCTACTTCTTCATCATGCAGGACGAGGAAGGCTCACGTCGGCCTGTCCGGACCGCGAAGGGTGCACTGCCCGTCGACCACATCTGGCACGGAACCTCTTACCAAGACCGCTTCGGCATCTTTTGCGAACGGCTCATGTCTGAGCAGCTCTACGACGCAGTCTGCTACGTCACTTCCTCAGCCTCTGACTCCAAACCGACCGAGCCAGTACCCAGCCTCGACTGGCGACACTTCTCAGCCGCCATAAACTCGCGCCTCTCCTACCTGGAGGAACTGGGTCTACCCAAAGCGGATTGGCCCCAGAGCACACTCTTCACCGACCCGACGAACTGAGCGTCAGCACCGCACCAACCCCTGAGGGGCGACGAGGTCGTCAGCCGGTCTACCCCGAGGAAGCCATCAATGGGCACCGCGCGTTCATCGCCCGCCGACGCGAGCTGGGGCCCAGCGAGGAGGGCCGGTCCCACCAAGAAGGAGCGGGAGGAGTTCCTCGGCCACTTCGAACTCGCCAGGTGGCGCTCGGTGACTGCGGACGCGCCTACGGCTCCAGCTGTTTCCACGAGCACAGCTGTGTCAGATGTCCGCTATCCGACCCAACGGCCCCGTCCCCTCGACATCCGCGACAACCTCATCGCCTAGACCGCCGCCGTCGTTGATCTCGGCATGCCCGGCCCTGCAGATGTTGCGGCACGCACTGCGTCAGCCGACAGGAGGGGCTGACGCAGGTGGGTGCGGCCGCCTCGGCGGCCGCACCCAGAGCCTTACTTACCGAGGATCGGAGTCGAGGAACTCCCGCAGTGCCTGCCCTGACAAGACACGAACCGGGTTACGCGCCGCCTGCAGCGGCAGCTTCTTCCCCAGCGCCCACTGGAAACGGGGCGCGGGTCGCAGATCGAAGACGTACTTGCCGCCGGCCTCCTCGTCCGGCTCGGCACCCAGGATCTCGAAGGCTCCCACGCAGACCTGTCCATCAACGAAGGCCAACAGGTAGTCGCCGTGCTGCTCGATAGTCTCCGCCGCGAACTTCCACCAACGGGATGCTCCGGCCTCGACGGTCTCGCCGTCCTTCAGGGACTGCCGCACGTCCACTGCCAGCATCTAACCCCCAACTGTTGACTTGTTCGACTGAGTTGTTCAGCCGCTGCAACGACTCTAACGCCCCATGACAGGCTTATCAACCTATAAAACCTGTCGATCACGTTGAGGAGTTGGTCCAGGGAGGCTTGCGGTGGACGCTCGTGTGCTACCGCCCGGGTACCTGACTTCGGCTGACATCGTCCTGGGGGGTGCCTCTATGTCTTTCGTCAAGCGGTGGCTGGGGTGCGGGGTTCGTAGTAGGTGCCGTCTCTGAGCATGGCGAAGAGGACGCTGGTGCGGTGGCGGGCGAGGCGGAGGAGGGCTTGAGTGTGGGTTTTGCCTCGGGCTCGGCATCTGTCGTAGTAGCCACGGGAGTTGGGGTCGTGGAGGGCAGCGAAGGCGGAGAGGAACATCGCGCGTTTGAGCTGCCGGTTTCCGCTTCTGGGGGCGTGTTCGCCGTGGATCGAGGTCCCGGAGGATCTTGTCGCCGGTGCCAGGCCGGCGTAGGAGGCCAGGTGGGCGGCGCTCGGGAACGAGCTGCCGTCGCCGATGGTGACCAGGAGAGTGGCGGCGGTCCTGACGCCGACGCCGGGCATCGACGTCAGGACCTTGGAAAGAGGGTGGGCCTCCAGCAGGGTCTCGATCTGGGCTTCCAGGGTTCGGCGTTGTTCGTGGACGGCCGCGAGGGACTTGGCCAGGGACGGCACGATCACGTCCAGGGTGGAGGTTCCGGGAACGATGACGGTCTGTTCGTCGAGGGCGGCGAAGACGTCGTCGACGAGCCGTTCAGCCATGCGGGGAGCCCTGGGTCGGATGACCTCGACCAGTCGGCGGCGGCCGGCCTTGCGCAGAGCGGCCGGGGAACCGTAGCGCTCCAGGAGCCAGCTGACGGCCTGATGGTCCAGCCGTGGGCCGAGGACGCGTTCCAGGCTGGGGTGGAACTGGGTGAGCAGGCCTCGGATGCGGTTGGAGGTGCGGGTGGCCTCGGCGGCCAGGTCCTGGTCGAAGCCGACGAGCACGGTCAGCTCGGCCGTGGTCTCATCGCCCACCTCCAGCGAGCGCAGGGTGTGGGGCATGGTGCGGGCCGCATCCGCGATGACCGTTGCGTCTTTCGCGTCGGTCTTGGCCTCACCGGGATACAAGTCGGCGATCCGCCGCATCGCCAGGCCAGGCAGGTAGGCGACCTGGCAACCGGCGTCCCGGGCGACCGCAAGGGGCAGAGCGCCGATGGAGGCGGGCTGGTCCACGACCACCAGGACGGTGCCGAACTTGTCGCGGAGTTTGTCGAAGGCGGCCCGCAGTTTCGGCTCGTTGTTCGGCAGCGCCTTGTCGAACACCTTCTTCCCGGCCGGGGTCAGCCCGTGGCCGTGATGTGCGCTCTTGCCGACGTCCAGGCCGAAGAAGACGCCTACGTCGCTGATGTCGGTCACCGTGCCCCCACGTGTGTTGATGCCATGCCGGCCTCAGTGTTGGGTCCGCACGCGCGCATCCACGTTATGCAGACCTGCCGCCCCCACATGGCCGGGCATTGCGCCCGGCCGGGCGGTGGTCGGACCTCTTATCAGCGTCTCCGACGGCACCCCTCGGACCCGGTGACACCACCCCCCAGGTCATCGACTTCGACAGGGGGCAACAGTCATACCGGGCCCGGAGGCCAGCGGCCCCATTGCAGGACCGCGAAAAACATAACGGGGGCGAGTGGTCGTCGGGTTGCAAGGTGCATCTCTGCAGTGCAGTGACCATGCAGGATCTGTGAGCGCGACCGGCTAGTCATCACGAGAAGGAGAGTCCGCCCCACGGGCTGAAGGCGTGATGTCCTCTCGACGAAGTGTGATGTTGTGCTTACCGTAGGTTTTAGGTGGATGCGGGGCGCGTTGACCCTTGGGGGCGGAATGCAACGCAAGGACAGGTTCCGGCGCATCGTCAGTGAATTTGGTGCGACCTGTAAGCAAGCGTTGCAGCACGGGCAGCAGGAGGCTGCCATCCGTCGGGCGGTGGAGACCCTTCTCGCTGATGCGGCAGGAGCGTTTGGGCTACAGGCCGTCTTACATGCCGAAGTAGCCATCTCCGCTCACCGGATACGACCCGACCTGGCAGTACGGATCGGGAAGTTCCCCCGCAACATCGTCGGCTACGTCGAGCTGAAAAGCCCAGACAAGAGTGTGATCCATCCCGGCGGCCTGAACCAGCGCGATCGCCGCCAGTGGGAGGGCATGGCGAAACTGCCGAACCTCATCTACACCAACGGCCAAACCTGGATCATGTATCGCTCGGGCCGACAGTACGGTGACACGATCCACCTCGAGGGCGATTTACGAACGGCCGGCTCCCGCCTGCGGGTGCCAGTGGCCAGTGAAGCCGCCTTTGAAGCGATGCTGGACGCATTCTTCGGTTGGCAACCGCATCCACTGACCTCGATGCGCGAGGTGGTTGCCAGGGTGGCTCCCTTGTGCACTCTCCTGCGGGACGCAGTCCACGACCGCCTAGACGCCGAAGACGGCCTTCCACGCCACCAACGCCCCTTCACGGACCTGGCTTCCACGCTCGAGGTCGACCTTTTCCCGACCACGGACGACCGAGACAAGCGAGCGGCCTTCGCCGACCGCTACGCCCAGTCCGTTACCTTCGCTCTCCTACTCGCTGGCTCCAACAGCGCTGACAGCGAGGGTGCGTTGACCGGGATGAGCCTGCACGAGATAGGACGGCGTCTGGGGGCAGAGCACTCCGTCATGGGTCGTGCCCTGCAGATCCTCACAGACCAGGTCGAAGGAGAATTCCGCGACAGTCTCGACATGCTGACTCGTGTCATCGACGCGATTGACTGGAAGAAGGCCTTGGCCGGGGAGCCGGGCTTCCACATCCATCTCTACGAGCACTTCCTGCAGGAGTATGACGCCGAACTACGCAAAGACTCCGGCACCTACTACACCCCCGCTCCACTGATGACCGAGATGATCCGCCTTGTCGACGAGGTGCTGGCCACCAGGCTGGATTGCCCTGACGGCTTCGCCGACCCGGGTGTTTCCATCATCGACCCCGCCATGGGCACCGGCACGTTCCTCACCGGCATCATCGACCTCGTCGCCCGCAAGCAAACCGAGGGCGGCAACGAAGGCTTCCGTTCCGAGTCCGTACAAGAACTCGCCGGCCGACTAATCGGGTTCGAAAAACAGATGGGAGCCTTTGCCGTCGCTCAGATGCGCGTCGGACAGATGCTGCGCCAGCTCAATGCCCGCGTCCGGCTGCGCGACATGCGCCTGCACCTGGCCGACACCCTCGCCGACCCATGGCGGCGCAACGAACTATTCGACCGGTACGGCGCCTTATGGGGTCCCCTACGCGATGACGCCGAAGCGGCCAGCACCATCCAGCGCGACGAACGCATCACCGTTGTCATAGGCAACCCTCCGCACCGCGAACAGGCAGAAGGCCAGGGCGGATGGATCGAGAAAGGCTCACGAGGCCGCGGCTCCCCGCCCCTAGATGCCTTCCGGCTGCGCGGTGCGGCAGGCGTCTACGAGAACAAACTGAAGAACCTATGCACCTATTTCTGGCGCTGGGCCACCCACAAAGTCTTCAACCAGCACGACGATCGCCGCCACGGCATTGTCTGCTTCGTCAGCACCGCCGGATTCATCCGCGGTTTCGGCTTCCAGGGCATGCGCTCCTACCTACGGCACACCTGCACCGAAGGATGGATCATCGATCTTACCCCCGAAACCAAGAGAGCTTCGCTCAACAGCCGTTTCTTCCCTGGGGTCCAGCAAGAGTTAGCCATTGCCATCTTCGTCCGCCGACAAGGCGAGCGCAGCGACAAGCTAGCTCCGGTCCACTACGCAGCCGTCCACGGCACCCGCGAATACAAGGAACAGCAATTGCAAGACCTGCACATCGGTGGACCTGGTTGGCACACCTCCCGCCCTGCGGAGGCCGCCCCGTTCACGCCCGCTTCCCAGAGCGGCTGGGATGACTTTCCTGCACTCACCGACCTCATGCCCTGGTACAAACCCGGCATTACAACAAACCGGAACTGGGTAATCAGCCCGTCGAAAGCCACCCTGCGACGACGCTGGGACCGGCTCATCCAGGAACGCGAACCTGCCACCAAGCAGGCGCTGTTCAAGAAGACTGACAGCCGCGCCTTAGACAAAGAAGCTCCCCAGATCCCGGGCCACCCCCACCCTCGAATCCTGATCAGGAACGAACACGGCTCATGTCCTCAACCGGAGCGCATCGCCCGCCGAGCCCTAGACCGCCAGTGGCTCATACCGGACGGCCGCCTCATCGACCGCGCACGCCCCGACCTTTGGCATGCGGCCGTTGACGATCAAATCTTCGTCACTGAGCAGCACACCCAACGCTTGCGGACTGGCCCTGCACTGCTGTTCACGGCTCTCATCCCCGATGTCCACTACTTCAATGGCAATGGAGGACGCGTCCTTCCTCTGCTTCATGCTGACCGGATTCCCAACGTCACGCCCGGCTTGCAAAACCATCTCGCGAACTCCTACGGCCTCCGGGACGTCCCACCCGCAGATCTCCTCGCCTACATTGCCGCCATCACAGCACATCCCGCGTTCACAGAGCGCTACGCCGAGGACCTCAACTCCCCTGGTGTGCGGGTCCCTTTGACTGCTGATCGCGACCTGTGGCACGAATCCGTCAGCTTGGGACGCCACATCTTGTGGGCCTCCACCTTCGGCGCCCGCTGCATCAACCCCGACGAGGGCCGCCCCCTAGGCACATCGAACTCCTGGCGACGACTACATCCCGAGATCAAGTACGCGCGAGAAGTCGAGCCGAGTGCGCTCCCCTCCACCATCCGCTACGACAGCGAAAACGAACACCTGATAATCGAGGGGGGCATCTTTACCGGTGTCACGCCCCGCATGCGCAACTACACCACCGGCGGGCGCAACGTCCTCGATAGCTGGCTTGCCTACCGCAGCAACCGCACCGCCGGCAAAGTGACCAGCGAACTCGACAGTGAACGCCCCGAGCGCTGGGAGCACGACTGGAGCCGGGAACTCGTCGAAGTCCTTGCGGTGCTCAGCCAGCTCACCACGCTGGAACCGCAGCAGGCGGAGCTACTCAACCGCATTTTGGCCGCCCCGCTGATCGACGTCGCTGAACTCTCGCGACGACGTATCCTCCCTGTCCCTGAGCATGCAAAGCACGCTCACGCTGTAGAGCCCGGCTTTTTGCCCGGCATGGAGACGGTTGACGGCCAACCGCCTGCGCCCGTGGACCCCCTATCCCTCCCGGACGACAGCCCAAGTGCTGCCCAGCGCAGGGCGCACTCACATGTGCGACCCGCCCCTCACGCTCGACGGCGTCGTGGCTCCGCCTGATAGGCGTCACCTCACAGGTGATCTCCAGTCTGTGGGTAGTTGACCATGCAAGCGGTAGTTTCTTGATCGTGTCACGAGTGCGCGCCGACGGGCTGTCGGTGACGGAACAAATGAAGCTTCCGGCTCCAACTCGTCCCTACGCCCTAAGGGGCGCTAAAATCCGGGCAGGCGACCACGCTCGCCGTTACGCCGGACCTGGGTTCCTCCCGCAGCCACCCAGGGTTGAGGGCGCAAAGCGCCGTCGGGCGCGCGTGATCCAAAGCTGCCGTTCCTCCTATTGGGGCGCAGTGGGCGGGAGCACTGAAGCGTGCCCACCGGGAGCCGGACATGACGCTCAACAGGGACATCGCCACACTCGCTCGCCGCATCCAGCGCGAGTCCGGGGATGTCATCCCCTTCCAGCAGGCACGGTTGGTTGCTGCGCGCGAGTTGGGCGGGCTGCCCGTCCACACCATGGATCCCGATGAGCGGATCCCGCTCCGCTTCCAGTACACCGGGGAGAGCGAACCCGCAGCTCGAGCAGCGATCAGTAACGACACGCATGGGCTGGGCCTGGACCATTGCTCGGACGACCAGCGTGCCTTCCGGGCTCTGCTGGCGCTCGCGCTTTTCAACGGCGATGTGTACACCGGTCCGACGGCGCGGTGGAACTTTGCCGTTGTCGCCTCGTACGACCCGGTGATGTCACCCCGCCGGGACCAGTTGGTGATGGTCGCGGAGCGTGCCCCCGAGAACGTGGCAACTCGGCTGCTGGACACTGCAGGGGAGGGTTCACGTGGCGTTCCTGGACTACGACACGAGGTCAGCTACATCTGCCATGGGGAGCCCTCCCTCTGTTTGCGCCACCTCCCCACCGGCGCACTGCTGACGATCACCGGTGATCCGGACGGATGCCGGCGCGGTACCAAGCGAAGCCGCGTGCCACTGCACTCCTATCTCACGGTGGAGCACAGCCTCACAGCGTCCGAGCGCCGCGCGCTTGCTGCGGTCCCATCGATGTCGGTGGACGCCACCACTCTGCTGTCTGGCCTCGTCTCCCGCTACAACCTCTTGGATCGGCGCGGTCGCTGGGCGACCAGTTTGTCCTGGGATCCCCTGGAGCGGCGCGAAACTGAACGCAGGAGGGAACCGGAGGTGATCCGGCACGGCGCGGTACGTCGGCTTTGGGGTGCCGGTGACTCGTGGGTGTTCCGGTGGACCGGCTATCCCGAACCCCGCGACCTTGCTCTGGCCCTGACTCACCGGGAGGTCGGAGTCAAAGGGGCGAAATTCATCCGCCACGGTGATGCCTACCGGGTAGTGCTGGGCACCGCCTCGCTCGACCTGTGCGACGGGGAGGGCTGACGCATGCAGTTCCTAACCGACCACCCTGGGTCCGTGCCGGTGCTGGTGGTCGCCGTCGTCTTCGGAGTCCTCCGCTTCACGGTCCCGAAGGAGTCTCGCCACCGGCTGGAGCTGTGGAAGGCGTTCCTCGAACACCGACGTCAGCGATGGCAAGTAAAGGAGCGTCGCCGCAGGTTTGGAAAGTCCAGCAAGACTGGCCGACCGGATCATCCTGCTTGAGCGGCGCGACGGTACCGATCCGCCCGACAGCACCGTCTGTAGAGGACAAACACCACTAGTAGGACCCCCAACCGGAGCTACTGGCTTCTGGACCGTATGGGCTCCAGCCCTTCAGGTATGGCTTCAGCTCCTCGGACTTCGGCTGTCGCGGGGTGGGCTTGGCCGGTAGCTCCTGCAGTGGGTCGAGTCGCTGGATGTAGGCGTGTGCCCAAGTCAACCATTCTCTGGTCGAGGCAGTTTCTTCCTCTTCGTTTCCGTCCGCCGCTGCCAGGCGTTGTTCCAGCGCTTCGCAGTAGTCACGGAGAGCTGCTGCTTCCCGCCATTTCCTCGCTTGTTCGGTGAGTGCGCTGGCCAACTGCGCCTCGACGGCTTGCTCTTTCGCCTTGTCCATAGCCTCTTGCCAGCGGACCTTGCGCTCGGCCTGCGCACGTTCCTGATCTACATTGCGCTGGGCATCCTCTACAGCGCGAGCCTCGATCTCCCGGAGCACGGCGCCGAGGGTGTCCTCCAGCGTCCAACGCTTGCGGTCGCCCCACTGGCGGCGTCGTCCGTCGTACCGGCCGTAGCCGAGGTCGATCATGAGCTTCGACGCACGGTCGGCATCCTGGGACTGCGGGTACTCCCGCTTGATCGTGACGGTGTAGGTGAAGTCCCCAACGGACAGGCTTATCTCCCCCTCCCGGCGCGAGTAACGGGACGGGAAGTGCTGGCCGTTGTAGGAGTACGCGTGGCTTCGGTGACGGCTGGCGACTGGGTGCTCCTCCACCCTGTGGCCCCGCCGCACGGCTTCGGCTGCCAACCCCTGAAGGAGCAGGAGAGCGCGACGACGCATTGCCGCCGGCATCACCAGTCGGTCCTGGTCGTCTCGAAGGGCGGCCACCACCGGATGCGGCGAGCGCAGTTGAGACGGCACCGGTACCGCCGGGGCCTCGTCCGGCGACTGCTTGTTCGTGTTGGGGTGAGGTCCGTCCAGCAGTGAAATCTGCAAGTCACGGGTGCGGTTGAACAGGCGCTGCTTCTCGATGCGCTTGCCTTCGGGGACGAGACCGTGTCTCTTTGCGAAGTCGACGATCCGTCGCCACTCCGTGATCTCTTCCTCGGTCGGGGCGGAGATGGTGACCTGCCGCTTGGCGGTGAGTTGCTCGACCAGCTGGATCGCCTTCGCCCGTCGAGCGAGGGGGATGGGCCTCTCGCTGTACGGAGTTGGCTTCTTCGGCGCGCTTTTCGCAGCCCGTGGTCGGCGTTTCGTTGCCGTCGGATGTGTATCTCTGCTTCCGGTGTTCGGAGTGCTGGACGCAGTGGCGGTCGAGGCGGCCGGTTTGTCCTGTGCGTGCGCAGGATCGTCAGGGTGGTGACCGTGCTGGAGGTAGAACTTCCCGGCGTCGGTGACCTCGGTCAGGAGCTTGCCCCGTCGGCGAGTGATCACCAAGAGACCCCTGTCGCGCAAGGCGTAGGCCGAACGCCTTTGGCTTGCAGGCTGTTCGTCGAGTTCTTCGCCCGCGTCGAGGCGGCCAAGGAGCGTACGTTGCCGATCGTTCAGCGGTGACCAGCGATACATGCTGTCAGCTCACACCGAAACTCCATGCCCGGCAATCACTCGTGAGGGGGAACGAAGCAGCTCCTTGCAGGAGATCTGCGGTGCTCGGTGCGTGAGCGATGCGTGAGCGGACGGGACAGCACACCTTGGATCAGGGATCACCGGTCACCAGAGCGCCCGTCGCTGACCAGCCAAAACGACATCCCGCCCCAGAGTTCAGCACACCCCGTCATGATCTTGCAGGCCTCGTAATGCGTAGGTCGGGGGTTCGACTCCCCCAGGCGGCTCACAGGTCAGAGGCCCCTTCCGGCGACGGGAGGGGCCTCTTTGGTTTCGGGTGCACATTTCGCTGTTGGTTCGAGGCGCCGTCGGACCTCGAGATGATCCGCAGTTGACGGACACCCCGGCCGTCCGAGCCGGTGCCGCCCTTGCGGCAGGTCCCCTTTCCGACAACTCGAAGTACCCTCCGGTTCTTGGCTGTTGTCGGCATCTTTGCTGTCGGCATGAGGGGGTACTGAATCTCCCTTTTCCCCGGGGGCGTTCGCAACCACCGGCAGAAAATCAAGATCGGTCCCAGTGCGCAGTGGCCCGGCCCGGCGGGGAGTATCGGTTCCGCGCTCATCGGGCTCGGCGGGATGTCGGGTTCTGCAAGACTGCTGCAATGATCACGAATACCACTGGGGACTGGGAGCAGCGATGCGCTGCGCTTTGGGACAGGTTCGATGAGTGTGAGCCGGCCGACTTCCGGTCGAAGATGCAGGAATTGTCCGATGAGCTCCCGGAGGAGCATCCGGCTGCCTGCTTCGAGCGGGCCTCCGCCTACGACGCCACGGACCTGGGGGAGCACGCCGTCCCGCTCTATCGGAAGGCCCTTGCGGGAGGGCTGGGGGGTGAGCGTCGTCGCCAGGCCGTCATCCAGTTGGCCAGCACTCTGCGCGCCCTCGGTGATCCGGAGGCCAGCGTCGAACTGCTCGCTGCGGAAAGGGAGAACGGCTCCGACTGTCTCGATGACGCCGTGGAAGCGTTTCTCTCCCTTGCGCTCATGGATGTCGGTCGGGAGCGGGATGCCGCGGTGGTCGCGCTGGGCGCACTCTCCCGGCACCTGCCGCGCTATCGGCGGTCATTGGCCGCATACGTCGAGGCCGCAGCTCAACAGCCCTTCAGGGGCTGAAGGTTGGCGGTCGGAGCCGCCTCACCTTTACAGGATCACCTGTCGATTGTCGAGAGCGTGACCCAGGTCACACTCTACCCAGAACTATAATTTCCGGTCGGTCGTATGCTTAGATTTGGAGGCACGGCAAACGGGGGGAAGAAGATCAATCCGACCTCCCGTGACAGTGCACCACCAACAGGAGGAATCCATGGCGGAACAGACTGTCACCACCCCGGCCAAGGAACTGCTGAGCGGCCTGTACGCGCAGGGCGCTGAGCATGACGCCGACTGGACCGGTGTCTCCGACGACAAGCTTCAGGTGCTGCGTGAGGCCGCCGACTCCGGCGACACCGCGCTCCAGTCGCTGATGACCAACCTCGCCTTCTCCAAGTTCCAGGGTGAGGCCGACCAGGCGCAGCGTCTCTCTTCCGCGCTGGCCGGCATCAAGCAGTTCATGGTCGCGGAGATCTTCGATGAGCTGCCGAACACATCCATCGACGAGCTGAGGGCCGCGGCTGAGGCCGCCGGGTACGACGTGGAGATCCTCGGCTGACCCGATCTCAGTGAGGTGCGCCGGGCTGAGCAGGCACGAAAACCCTCTCTCGGCCCGGCGCACCGTGACGGAGCTACCCGCAGCAGTCGTGAGAAGGGGAAACATCGGCATGAGTTTCGCGATCGACGGCCTGACGTGGCGGGAGAACTGGCGGATCGACAACGGGCAGGACTCCTACGTCGTGCCGTTCCCGCACCTGCGCCCGTCCACGATCGTCTTCCACGGGGAGACGAGATTCTCCTACGGGCACTACGGAATCCACCTGGGACAGGCTGACCAGCTCACTTTCCTGGGCCCTTCGTCGGGGACCGTGACGGGGTACTTCATCGACACTCGTGCCGGTTCCCCCACTGCCGGAACCCGGGAAGTGCACACCTGGAGTCCCACGTCCGAGCGTGCCCTGTACATCCCTCCGGGAGTGGCCCACACCTTCGACGGCCTGGAGTTCGTCAACACCATCAACACCTACGAACTGTTCCTGCCGGATCCGCAGGAATGGGTTCACGGGAATCTGAAGTGGCAGCCGGACGCGGACATCATCAACCTGCCTCTCGACGTCAAGGACGACGATCTGCCGTTCTTCACGCCGAACAGGCACCCGGCAGGCCAGCTGTGGTACGACCTCGTGGCCGCGCAGCAGCGGGCCATGATCCCGAAGATCACACACGAGTATCCGGTCACCCGTGAGGTGAAGATGGCCGACGGGAGCCTGCGCAGGATCGAGTTGCGCAAGCGCCTGGACCGGGACGCTTCTCCGCAGTGGGAAGCAGTCGCCGGTATCCCCGGCCTGGGATGGGTCGCGCACCCGGTGGTCCACAACGGGCCGGAGTCCGGTTTCTCCGCGCTGCTGGACCGGTCCCCGCTGTACTTCATCGACCACGGTGAGACCGGGTACAGCAACGACGCCTACGGCATTCACCTGGGCCAGGAGGACCGGCTGACATTCCTCGGCCCGCGCAGCCAGAAGGTCACCGTCCACTTCATCGACACCCGTTCCTCCTCGCCGACGTTCGGCCGCGAGGTGTCCTACACCTTCACCCCCGACGCGCAGCGCTACCTGCTCATCCCCCCGGGGGTGGGGCACGCCTTCGAGGGGATCGAGAAGGTGTACACCGTGAATCGCCCGCGCACGCTGCTGCCGGCTGACGGAGCCGAATACCGGCCGGGAAACGACGTGATCGACTGGCCCAAGGAGAAGCGTCCCGTCCCGGAGTTGGAGCCCAACGTGGTCCCGGCTCCGAAGGAGTTCTACGAACAGCAGGCCGCGGACCAGGCGCAGCTCCGGAAGATGCCGAACCAGCACGGCACCCCCGCGGTGATGATGGTGCAGGGGGCGGACGGCAAGTACGTACGCATCGCGCTGCGCAAGAAGAAGACCGGCGAAGTCGCTGCCTGACCCCCTATCCGTCCGGGGCCGTGCCGCGAAGGAGGCGGTCCGGCCCCGGGATTCGTATGAAGGACACGCTCCCCAGCCATGTTCAAGTCACTCGCGCCCCTGAGACACGCTCCGTTCCGCAATCTGTTCTTATCCGGCCTCGTCAGCATGTTCGGGGACGGCGTGTGGTTGGTCGCCATTCCATGGATCACCATCGAATTGGGGGGAAACTCCGATGAGTTGGCGGCCGTGGTCGGTGCCGAGTCCGTCGGCCTCGTGATGTTCGTCCTGGTCGGAGGAGCCCTCGCGGACCGCTATCCGCGCAAGCACGTGGTGGCCTTCTCCCACGTGGTCGCCTTCGCGGTCCTGACTCTGCTGGCCGCCGCGTTCGTGGTGGGGCAGCTGCACGTGTGGCAGCTCGTGATCGCCGGATTCGTCCTCGGCGCCTCCGCCGCCGTCTCCGGGCCCGCCATGGACGCCATGACTCCGGACCTCGTCCCCGCGGAGGACCTGCACGCGGCGAACGCCCTGGACACGGTGTTGCGCAATCTGGTTCTGAGGATGGGCGGGCCCGCCCTCGGCGGGGTGCTGATCGCGGTCTTCAGCCCGCTCCTCGTCGTCGTGCTGAACGCCGCCAGCTTCGCCTTGGCGGCCGTCCTCGCGTGGATGGTCGTCCCCCTGCGCGCGCAGACCGCCGAGAACGACAGTGCGGAGAACGTCCCGTACCGGAAGGCCCTCGGCTATCTGGCCTCGCAGCGTTGGCTGTGGGTCCTGATCGTGTGGTCGGGGCTGGTGTTGCTGCTGCAGACCGGTCCCCGCCAAGTACTCCTGCCCTTCATCATCCACGACGACATGCACGCCGGGCCCCGCGCCTACGGGCTCGTACTGACCTCGTTCGGGATCGCTGCGACCATCGGTTCGCTGGTGCTGGCCTCCCGCCCCCTGCCCCGTCGCTATCCCCTGTTCATGCTGATCGCGTGGACGATCGGCGCCCTGCCCCTGGCAGGCATGGCGTTCGCCCCCGGGGTGTGGGCCCTGCTCCTGCTCGGTCTCGTCTACGGTTTCTTCTCCGCCGTCGGCAACGTCTACTGGTCCACACTCATCCAGACCCGCGTACCCGACAACGTACGAGGCAGGGTGATCAGCATCGACTGGCTCGGCTCGCTCATCCTCGTACCGATCTCGATGGCACTGGCCGGGATCGGTGGAGCGCAGAGTCTCAGCACCTGGCTGTTCGTCATCGGCGGCCTGCTGCCCGTACTGCTGACGTTGGTCACGCTGAAGTACGTCGACTTCCGCGCGATCGAGAAGGACGACCAGACGGACGCGAAGGACGGCCAGGACGAGGGGAGGGAGAGGGAGTCGTCCCCCGGTCCGGGGCCGGCCGGCCGCGAAGGAGCGGTTCTCGAAGCACCTGTGAGGGACTGACCCGGGGCCGGGTGCCGGCCTCGGGCGCTGATCGGTTCTGGACCGGCTGACGTTGTGCCGGCCGCCCCGGGGCGGGGGTGGAGCCGGCCGCCCCCCTGCCCCTGGGCACGGCCGGGGGCCGGGGCCCGGGAACGGCGGAGGCGCAGGGAACGCGTCCTCCTCGTGGCCCCGTCCCGCCGTGCGCCACCGAGTGGAGCGAAGGAGCTCGCATGCACACCTACGACTACGTCATCGTCGGCGCCGGCTCTGCAGGATGCGTGCTGGCGGCACGGCTCTCCGAGAATCCCGACGTCCGGGTGGCGGTGATCGAGGCGGGAGGCCCGGACACCGCCCGGGAGATACATGTCCCGGCCGCCTTCGGCCAGTTGCTCAAGAGCGAGGTCGACTGGGACCTCGACACCGAGCCGGAGCCGGGCCTCGGAGGCCGTCGGCTCTACCTGCCCCGCGGCAAGGTGCTGGGCGGCTCCAGCTCCCTGAACGCGATGATCTACATGCGCGGAGCCCCGGCCGACTACGACGGCTGGGCGGCGAGCGGGGCCACCGGCTGGTCCTACGAGGAGGTGCTGCCGTACTTCCGGAAGGCGGAGGACAACGAGCGCGGTGCCGACGAGTACCACGGCGCGGGCGGACCCCTGCGCGTGAGTGACGGCCGCTCGTGTCATCGGCTGGCCGCCGCCTTCGTCGAGTCCGCCGTGCGGGCGGGGCACAAGCGCAACGACGACTTCAACGGCGCCTCTCAACTGGGCGTCGGAAACTATCAGTTGACGCAGCGCGACGGCATGCGATGCAGCGTGGCCGCCGCCTACCTCCACCCGGTCCTGGACAGGCCCAACCTCACGGTGCTCACCTCCCACCGGGCCCACCGGGTGCTGATCGAACAGGGACGGGCCACCGGAGTCGAGGTGGGCGGCCCTGCGGGAGTGATCCGCGCCGCGCAGGAAGTGATCCTTTCCGCGGGCGCCTACGCGACGCCGCAACTGCTGATGCTCTCCGGTGCGGGACCGGCAGCCGCACTCGCCGCATTCGGCATCGAGACCGTGACCGACCTCCCGGTGGGGCAGGGCCTCCAGGACCACTACATGGCGCTGCTCAACTTCCGTACGGACGAGGAGTCGCTGCTGACCGCTGCGAGCCCGCAGAACGCGGCTCTCCTGGAGAGCGAGGGGTACGGGCCGCTGACGTCCAACGTCGGCGAGGCCGGGGGCTTCTACCGCACCAGGGAGGAAATCGACTCCCCGGACGGGCAGTTCCACATGGCACCGGTCCTCTTCCATCAGGAGGGCCTCGGCCCGGTCACGGAGGACGGGTTCGCACTGGGGCCGTGCGTGCTGGCGCCCACCAGTCGCGGCCAGGTGACTCTGCGCTCGCCGCGGCCCGAGGCCGCACCCCGCATCCAGCACAACTACCTGACCACGCCCGAAGATCGCGCCTGTCTGGTGGAAGGAGTCCGGGCCGCCATGGACATCGTCTCGCGTCCGCCGCTCGCCGACGCGGTCACGGGACACTTCGACGTTCCCGGTTCGGACGCCGACCAGGACGTGCTGGACTGGGCACGCAGAACCGGTATGACGCTGTTCCACCCGACCTCGACATGTGCCATCGGCTCCGTGGTCGACCCCGAGCTGCGCGTGCTGGGCGTGTCCGGCCTGCGGGTCGTCGACGCGTCGGTGTTTCCCACCGTCCCCCGCGGCAACACCAATGCGCCCACCGTCATGGCCGCCGAGAAGGCCGCTGACCTGATCACGGGCGGGGCGCGATGACGGCTCCGTCGCGGTCCGCGCCGCAGCCGGCCCCGGTCGACCGGGCACTCGCCGAACTGGCCCGCGGCGAGGAGGCCTGGGCGGCCTGTGACCTGACCAGGCGCCGGGAGCTGCTGGAACGGGTGCACGCAGCGGCCGCCGCGCAGGCTCCGGCCTGGGTGCGCGCGGCTGCGGCGTACAAGCAACTGCCGCACGACAGTGCGCTGCTCGGGGAGGAGTGGACTTCGGGGCCCTACCCGGTGCTGACCGCCACCGCCGCGCTGGCTGCGAGCGTGCGCGCGCTGGAAGAGGGGCGCAGCCCGGTGAGGGGCTGTCCGGTGAACGAGGCGCCGGGCGGACGGGTCGCTGTACGGGTCCTGCCGCACGGTCTCTACGACCGGTTGCTGCTGAGCGGCTTCAGCGCCGATGTGTGGATGCGGCCGGGCGTCACCGCCGAGGCCGTGCACGAGGAGGCCGGCCTGGCTCTGCGACAGCCCTCGCGCACGGCGGGCATCGGCGTGGTACTCGGCGCCGGGAACATCACCTCGATCCCGGTGCTGGACGTCCTCTACGAGCTGTACGCCCACAACCGTGTGGTCGCCCTCAAGCTCAACCCCGTCACCGACGGACTCCTCGACGTCTATCGCGCCGTTCTGGCCCCCCTGGCGGACGTCGGGGCGGTGCGCGTGCTGACCGGCGGCGCCGATGTCGGCTCACGGCTCGTCCACCATGCCTCGGTGGGGCACGTGCACATGACCGGCAGCGCCGCGACCCACGACGCGGTCGTCTTCGGCAGCGGCGCCGAGGGGAGGGCGCGCAAGCGGGCCGGGACGCCGCTGATCACCAAGCCCGTCACCAGTGAACTGGGCGGCGTCTCCCCGGTCATCGTGCTGCCCGGCCCCTGGTCGGAGGCGG
Source organism: Streptomyces sp. CNZ301 (assembly GCF_004217425.1). Lineage (NCBI taxonomy): Bacteria > Bacillati > Actinomycetota > Actinomycetes > Kitasatosporales > Streptomycetaceae > Streptomyces > Streptomyces sp. CNZ301. Next base: position 3,837,730 of record NZ_SHLG01000001.1, on the reverse strand, counting down.
ATCTGCGTTTCCAGGCGGAGCACGTGGCCACCCAGCGGCTGCACAATGCCGGATCCAACTGCGTGGCGGGGCAGGTCGTGGTGGTCGCCGCCGACTGGCCGCAGAAGGACCGCTTTCTTGCACACCTGCGTGCCGCGCTGCTCAAGGCCCCCCGGCGCCCCGCCTACTATCCGGGAAGCCAGGAGCGGCTGCGCGCGGCCCGCGAGGACTATCCGCAGGCCCGGAACCTCGACGCCTGCGTGCTCATCGAGGGCATCAACGCCCGCGACCCCGGCCCGGTGCTCAGCACCGAGTACTTCGCTCCCGTACTCGGCGTCCTGGAACTGCCGGGCACCGGCCGGGGGTTCCTTGACGCCGCTGTAGGCACCGCCAACGAGCGGTTCGCCGGCACGCTGGCAGCCAACCTGATCGCGCATCCGCGCACGCTGAGCGCCCTCCGACCCGTGCTGGACGACGCAATCGCCGCACTGCGGTACGGCACGGTCGCGGTGAACGCCTGGGCAGGCCTGGGTTACCTGACCGCGAGCGCCTCCTGGGGCGCCTTCCCTGGGCACACCCTGGACGACGTGCAGAGCGGCATCGGTGTCGTGCACAACGCGCTCCTCCTCCCCGAACCGGAACGCACCGTCGTACGCGGCCCCTTCCGGCCCGCTCCCCGTTCCCTCCTGCACGGGGAGCTCTCGCTGTCCCCCAAGCCGCCGTGGTTCGTCACCAACCGGACCAGCGCCACGACGGGACGCCGGCTCACGGAATTCGCCGCGGCGCCCCGCTGGTCGGCGCTGCCGGGCCTCTTCAGCTCCGCGCTGCGGGGCTGACGCCCAGATGGGAGAAGCACCATGCTCAACCTGGCCGTTGTACTGGAGCAGGCCGCCCGGGAACACCCGGAGCGGGACGCTGTGGTCCTGGGCGACACCCGCATGTCGTACGCGCAGGTCGACGCTGCCGCCCGCCTCGTCGCGGCGGGACTCGCGGCACGCGGAATCGGTCCCGGTGACCGGGTCGCCCTGAGCTGCCCCAACCATCCGTTGTTCCCCGTCCTCTACTTCGGGGTTCTCAAGGCCGGGGCAGCCGTCGTCCCGTTGAACGTTCTGCTCACCGAACGCGAGATCATTTACCACTTGGAGGACTCGGCCGCGAAGGCCTACTTCTGCTTCGAGGACACCGCGGAGCTGCCGACGGCGAAGGCAGGCCATGCCGCCTTCGCCGCTGTCCCCGGTTGCCGGCACTTCGTGGTCGTCACCAGCGATCCGGCGGCCGCCGCGCCCTTCGACGGTGCGAGCACCTACACGGAGTTCATCCGCGACCTGCCGGCCGCCTTCGAGACCGTGCCCACCGGCGAGAGCGACACCGCGGTCGTCCTCTACACCAGTGGGACAACGGGCCGGCCCAAGGGCGCCGAACTGACCCACAGCAACATGGTGCAGAACGCCCTCGTGGCGACCCGGCTGTTCGCGATGGAGGCGCAGGACGTCCATCTGCTGGTGCTCCCGCTGTTTCACTCCTTCGGTCAGACCGTGCAGTTGAACGCGGGGTTCGCGAGCGGGGCGACGATGGTGCTGCTGCCGCGTTTCGAGCCGGGCGCGGCTCTGGAGGCGCTTGAGCGGGAGCACGTCACGTTCTTTGCCGGGGTACCGACGATGTACTGGTCGCTCCTCACTTTTGAGGAAGCGGACAAGTACGACTTGGCGGCGATCGCTCGCACCCTGCGACTGGCGGTGTGCGGTGGCGCCCCCCTGCCGGCCGAGATGCGCAACGGATTCGAGGAGCGTTTCGACGTCCCGATTCTGGAGGGGTACGGCCTGTCGGAGACGAGCCCGATCGCGACCTTCAGCCGGCTGGACCGGCCCCGTCGGCCCGGCTCGATCGGTCTGCCGGTGTGGGGCGTCGAGGTGCGGGTCCGCCGCCCGGACGGTACGGAGTGCGACCCGGGGGAGCCGGGTGAGATCTGCGTTCGCGGCCATAACGTGATGAAGGGGTACCTGGGCCGGCCGGAGGCGACGGCCGAGGCGATCGATGCCCAGGGTTGGCTGCGCACCGGTGACGTGGGCAAGCGGGACACCGACGGGTATCTGTACGTCGTCGACCGGATCAAGGATTTGATCATTCGCGGCGGATTCAACGTCTATCCGCGGGAGTTGGAGGAAGTGCTCCTGACCCATCCCGATGTCAGCCTGGTCGCGGTGGCCGGCGTTGCGCACGACCGGCACGGAGAAGAGGTGAAGGCGTACGTCGTCCCTGAGCCCGGTGCGAAGGTGACCGAGGACGAGCTGATCACCTGGTGCAGGCGGAACATGGCCGCATACAAGTATCCGCGCCTCGTCGAGTTCCGGGACCGGCTCCCGATGACCGCCACCGGGAAGATCCTGAAACGGGAACTCGACGGTCGCTAGGGGGTGCCGGCCCATCCGGGTCGGTGCCGCGCCTTCCCTCTCCCCGTCGCCTTCCTCGCGCTCACCGCTTCTCCCGGCCGGGCTGATCAGCGCGGCAGCAGTGCCGGCCCACATGCCCACCCAGGGCGGCCCGCGGGCCGCCAGAGAGCAACCCGAAAGCTCAAATCGTGCAGCAATCAGCCATGTTCCGGATGTGGAAAGGGTGACTTGCGGATAGGAGTGGCCGACGAATCCCGGAAGTATTAGGATCGTGACCGCGATGTGAGCAACGAGGAGCGATCAGACCAGAATGTTCCGCACCCGTATCGTCCGACATCGCATCTTCCGCCCCTGACCAGGGTGGTGACGGAAGAGGAGGGGGCTTCGTGCGTAAGTACAGTGCGGCCGGGTAAGGCTATTTCGCGCCAATATCCCGGCCTGCCGTGGCGGGCAGCATGGACTCTCCCGACGTGCCGGGGCCGATCGGCCTCGAGCGAGGCCGAGAAGGCCTGAGCGGGAGACATCGACCTGCCGGCTGCCGAGTTGTTCTTTGCGTCCGACGGCCCGTTTCTCATTCAGCACTGTGGGCGCCAGGGCGATTCGGATTCGCGGTGCAGACGTGCCTTGCGGCGCGTGACGACTTACCGTCCCGATTTTGCCAATTTGAACGGGGGGCGAACAGATGGGAAGCGCACAAAACTGCAAGAGCACGGTGAGAGCGGAAAGGGGGCAGGACGCCTCATCACCCTCGTCGGTGAGTGACATCCTTTACTTAATAAGTTCCTATCACTCAGCGATGCTGCCTCCGGATATTCTCCGGACACTCGACGGCGCAAGGCTTTGCTTCGTCCGGGGCAACGTATATGCCGCGCTCTCGCGGGTCGACGAGGCGCTGGAAGGGCTGGACAGGTCGGAGTCGGCCTACCGCGATGTGATCGCGTTCCGGCTTTTCGTCGCGTCCATGGTCGAAGTGCCTTCCGAGCGTTGGGTGAACGACCCGGGCGAGGATTCCCCCGAGGGCCCCGATGCCCTCAAGGTGGTCTCGATGTGCGTGGAGTCGGACGAGCACTGGCACTCCGGACGGCTCATGCGAGGGCTGTGGCTGGGCCGGTCCGCCGTGGAGAACTCCACCGGAGTGGCCCCGATATGGCGGGTCTACTCGGATCTTCTGCTTGCGAAGAAGCTCAGTGACATCCACGTCCGTCTCCAGGCGAACCGGGTCATCCGGGATCTGGAGGAGCTGATCGAGAGCACTGGACTCCTCGTGGCCGGTTCCCTGCCAGAGGCACAGCGCTCTGTGCTGCATCTGCAGGCGGGACGGTTCGAGCAAGCGATGGAGTCCGCCGAGACGGCAATGCGGGTGAGCGAGGAGACCGCGTCGGCCATCGGCGTCAGGCTCGCCCTCTCGGTCGCGGCGACGGCGCAGATGGGGCGAGGCGAGTACGATCGCGCGGCTGAGCTGCTGTCCGCATTCCATGCCAGGACCGGCTACTACGCGCTGCCCGACTCGTTCGCACGGGCCTCCTTCGTGGAGATCGCGCTGGCACTGGCGTGCGAAGGGCCGCAAGCGGCAGCCGCACAGATGCGGGAGAAGTGGCACCTCCTCAACTCGGGGTCGGGCTGCTTCATCGAAGATCCCTCGCGGCCGGCCTGGCTGGTTGCCGTCGCCCGGAACGCCGGCGACAGCGAGCTGGCGCAGCGCTGCCTCCGGGCGATCGAGCAGCTGGCGGAGAACAACCGCGGCTTCGCCCTGCTGGGCATGGCGGCGGACAGCGCTCGTGCCGCGTGGAAGAGCGGGAAGCACGACCTTTCGTCGGCCATGGACCTCACCGGGGGCCACGCCGCGGACATCGCCTCTCCCTATCTTCCCGCCCTGTCGCCGACGTCCCTGGCCCCTCCGTCGTCGTTACGGACCCCCTTGCCCGATCTTCCGGAACCCACCGCGCGACGGCCGTCCGACTCCGGCGAATCAGCGGTCGACGAGGAGGCGGACGACTCCCCGTCGTCGCCCGATCCCGGGGTGCTTGCGTCCTTGAGCACCCGGGAGCGGGAGGTCGCCCGGCTGGTGGGCCGTGGCATGACGAATCAGCAGGTCGCCAAGCAGCTCGGCCTCTCCTCGCACACGGTGAACTTCCACCTCCGGAACGTCTTCCAGAAACTGTCGATCTCGACCCGCGTCAAACTCGGACCGCTCCTGGCCCGGGCGGACCGGTCTCCCGAACTCTGAGGCTGCTCCTGTCCTGTCCTGTGCCGTGCACGAGCAGACGGAATACGTGGTCAGTCGGGGGGATCAAGCACAGCGCTCACCGCTCGTCCCGTCGCTCGAGCCGTGCGGACCGGGTCGAGCCGGTCAATGCGCTCCAGCTCGGACAGCACCTCCGGGGAACCGCCGGCAGCGAGGAACTTCGCACCCGCGAGAGCGGGATGATTCCGACGCGTCGCGGGTCCCGCCGAGCCGACGAAGGCGTCGCACTCCTCGAACTCCGTGGCGCCGTCGGCCAGTTCGATCTCGACCCGGGCACCGATACGCATCGACGCGTTCTCGAACGTCTCCTCGGGCTCGCCCAGACCGGCCAGGATCGCAGGTCCCTCGTCACCGCCCCAGGCCACGAACTCCGGCCAGTCGAGCGCGCGTTCGCCCGCCTGCCGCAAGGCCTCGCCCAGCGGGGACGTCGCCTGCACCATCCGTATCGACAGATCCATGTCGTGCTCGACGGTCACCCGGTCGGCCAGTGCCCAGCGGTCCGCGTCGCCGATCGCCGCCGGAGTGAGGTCGCCCGGCCCGAAGCTGCCGGTCAACAGCAGCGTCGCCACGCCGTATCCCACCGACAGCGTCGCCGCCGAGACGCTGGTGGCGGGCCCGGCAAGATCCGCTCTGACCTTGTGTTCCATCTGCCAGGTCAGCAGCGAACCGTGGACCACGACGCGCCGGACGGCCGCAGCGTCGAGCACGCCGAGGCGCCGGTGCAGGCGTTCGGCGCAGTCGAAGGCAGCGTGCAGGTACGCGCTGCCGGGGAAGCGCTTGTAGGTCAGGGTGTCGGTGTGCCAGCGGCGCCCCAGCCCGCTCGTCACCGCTTCCGGGAGCGGCACCGCGGACAGCCGTGCCAGCAGCCCCTCGTCGTGTTCCAGGATCGCCGGAGGTCCGGTCATGCCATGGGCGGCGGCCTCGCACGCGTCGAGTGCCAGACGCACCGGCGCCGCGGCGCTCAGCGCCTTCACGTCGCTGGTGACGACGGCGTGGTGGAGCGGCGAGGGCAGGATGCCGAGCGCCAGGCCCAGCCCCGCCGTCCACTCGTCGGGGGAGGCGCCCCTGGCGTGCAGACGGGCCGCGGCGGCGCCGGCGAGGTGGCAGTGGGTGTTCGTCTGGCCTCGGAAGAACGGGCTGAGGATGGTCGCGGCGGAGATCCGCGCCGCGCATTCGTTGGCGACGACGATCGTCGTGAGCAGGTCCGCCCCGTCGAGACCTCCGCGCCGGGCCTCGGCTACGGCGACGTTCACCGCGCCGGCGGACACGTGTCCCGAGTAGGCCACCTCGTCGAAGTCGAGTGCCGTGGCCAGCGCGGCCAGGACGTACGCGGAGCGCCCGGCGTCCGGCTGGTCGGGGGCCCCGAACGCCGCGACGATGCGCCTCCCGACGGGGTGGTCCAGTGAGGCACGCACTGCCCCGAGATTGGAGATGAGCTGGCTGCGCGCCGCGGCCAGGGTGGGCGCGGGTATGTCGCCGTAGGTCACCGTGTGGGCCCAGTCGGCGAGTTGGGCGGTCAGTCCCGGTTCTCCGGCGTCGTGCGGAGGGCCTTGGACGGCGGAGCCGGTTCGGGTCCCCGGGTCCGCAGAATTGATGTCCGTCGAGGTCACAGACTCCATGGCCGAAAACCCCCGCCTTTCAGTCGTGGTGCGAGGTGTGCCGCGCTGTCGAAGGTTTCGGCCGGATCCCGGAACGCCTGGTAGGAGCGCTCGTGCCACAGAAGCGGACGGCCGATGCCGGTTCTCACGGCGGTCAGCTGTCCGTATACGACGGTATGGTCGCCGACCTCCGCCAGGGAGGACACGTCACACCAGCCGATGCCCAGGGTGCCCGCGATCGCCGGCGCGCCCCGCACCAGCCGCACCTCGTGCCCCAGGTCCTCGAAGCGCGAGCCGTTGCTCGGCGGCAGGCTGAACCGCTCGGCCAGGTGACGCTGGCCTTCGGACAGCAGGTGAACGGCGAAACACCCGGCGTGCCGGATCGCTGTGAGCGTCCGCGAGCCGCGGGAGACACAGCACAGCAGGATGGGCGGCTCCATGGACACGCTGGTGAGGGTGGAGACGGTCGTCCCCGACCATCCTTCGGCGCCGCACGCCGTCAGTACGGCGACCCCCGCCGCCAGCTTGCGGTAATAGGTCCGGCACGACGCGTCGTTCAGCTCCGGATCGCGTAGTCCGGCCGCACTGACACCGGTCATCGGGCCGTCCCCTCCCGGAACCACGGTGCCGCCTCGGGTGCGGTCAGCACCCGCAGGGCGGCAGGGACGACACTGACGTCGCAGGACGGTGAGGAACGCGGCATGACCTCGCCGTCGTGCTCGAAGAGCAGCGGTTCCCCGTCGACACGCTCGACGGTGATCCGCTCGCCCCGGCCCCAGAGGATGCCGGGCACCTCGTGGACGTGGCCTGCGACCGCAGCCTGAGCGAACGCGTCCATGTCCACGTCCGAGGTCACGACTGTGACGTCCAGCAGACCGTCGTCCAGAACGGACTCCGGCACCAGGTTCAACAGCCCGCCGCGGAAGCGGAATCCGCCGACGATCGTCTCGACTATGCCGCCGTTGTGCAGCGGCCTCCCGTCGACCGTCACTCTCCCCGGGTACGGCTCGTGCTCCGCCATCGCGGCCAACGCCGCCGCCATCAGCAGGTCCCGTCCCTTCTCCGGCCGGCCCCTGGCCGCCAGCAGGGTCGCGGCGAACAGGCCGCTCCCGGAGCCGAGCACGACGGTATGGCCGTTCTGCTCGATCAGGGCGAGGTCGATGGTGCGGGGCAACGCCTCTCCGCGCAGCACGCGCTCGGCCGTGCTCTGCCACGGGGCGTCGTTCCACAGACCCCGGTAGACCGAGTTGCCCGTGCCGCCCGGGGCGACCAGCAGGGGCGGTACGGCCGCGGCACCGGAGGCGGCGGCGCGGTGCAGCCCGGTGACCACCTCGTGGACCGTGCCGTCACCCCCGACGCTCACGACGAGATCCGGGGGGACGTCATCCGCCGCCAGCTTGTAGGCGATGTCGGCGGCTTCGCCGGATGCCGTGGTCGTCACGGTGTGCACGTCGGCGGCACCGGCTGCGTTCAGGGCCGCCACCACGGCGTGCCCGTCGCCCCCGGCTGCCGGATTGACCACCGCGGTGATTGTCGAAGGACGCGTCATCTTCCACCTCTTCTGGCTGTACCGGATCAGGAGCGCTGGACGGGGAGCCTGCGGACGGCGCGGACCCGGGCGCCCTGCTTGGGGATCATGGTGATGTGGTTCATGGCGCTGCCTTCGTCGGCGGCGCTCACGGCCTCCAGTTCGACGGCGCGCAGCACACCGGCCAGCACGGTCTCCACCTCCACCTGCGCGAACATCGCGCCGATGCAGCGGCGCGCGCCGCCGCCGAACGGAATCCACGCGTTCTGCGGTGGCGTTCCCTCCAGCCACCGCTCCGGGCGGAACTGCTTCGCGTCGCTGCCCCACAGAAGCGGATCGGACTGCACGGCGCCCACGGACGGGAGCACCGCCACGCCGGCCGGGAGCCGGTAGCCCCCCAACTCGACGGGCTCGGTGAGGCGCCGCGCCACGTTGTGGATCACCGGACGGACGCGCAGCGCCTCCTTGAACACGGCTGTGCGGTAGGCGTCCTTGGGCTCGTCCAGGCTCTCGCGCACCCGTGCCATGACCGCGGGATGGCGCACCAGCCGCTCGAAGAGCCAGGCCAGCGCGACCGCCGTGGTCTCGTGCCCCGCCACCAGCAGGGTCATCACCTCGTCGCGCACGACCTCGTCGTCGGGCTGGTCCGCCAGCAGCATGGACAGCACGTCGGTGCGGCGGGCCCGGTCCGGGTCGCGTCGCCGGCGGGCGATCTCCGCGTACAGCAGCTCGTCGGCGCGCTCGAGGTTGCGCACCACGTTGCGCCAGGGCCACACCTTGCCCAGTCCCGGGCGCATCCAGACGAGGATGTCGGACAGGCCGATGTCCGAGACCTGCCGCAGCGCCCGGCCGAGCGCTGCCGCGCGCCGTGTGTCATCGACGCCGAACACGACCCGGATCATGATCTCCAGGGTGAGCGCGTAGGTCCGCTCCAGAAGCCTGACCGGCCGGCCCAACGGCCAGCTCCGCGCTTCCTGTTCGGCCATCTCCCGCATCGTCGAGACGAGCGCCGCGATCGCCTCGTGATGGAACGGCGGCATCATGCGCTTGCGTGCCGGCTTGTGCTCCGGTGCGTCGAGGGTCAGCAGCGAGTGCCGCCCGACGATCGGCACGAGCAAGGAGTTCCCCTCGCCCGCGTGGAAGACCTCCGGCGCGCCCCGGAAGACTTCCTTGATGTGCTCGGGATTGCGCAGGATGACGAACGGCCCGCCCGGTACGACCCGCAGGGTGACCATGTCGCCGTAACGGTCGTGCATTTCGGGCAGATAGTGCTGTCGGCCGCGCCGGAAGCGGATCGTCTGCCACAGCACGGGCTCGGAGGGGCCCGGAGGCATCCCGTCCATCGCGTCCGCAATCGATACGTTGCTGATCGACGCCGATGTCATCAGCCGCTCGTTGGCGCTCGCGGTGTCCCTTCCACTCCTGCCCACGGTGGTCCCTTCGTCCGTCATGCGGGGATGCCCCTCCCGTCCTGGCCGACGCCCGGTGCAAGCGGCTCGGCGGCTGCCGTCAGATGTGCCAGGTAGCGGTCGAGCGCCCAGTCCGCCACGCGCCCGCGCGGCACCCACGGCGCCTTCGGACGCACCCAAGGCAGCGCGGCCGGCAGGTCGTTCCGGTCACCGCGCACGATCCACCGCGCCAGCTGCGCGCCGTGCAGCGCCGAGACCGCCAGGCCGTGGCCGTTGCAGCCTCCGGCGATGTGCAGCCGCGGTTCGTCCGGGTGATGGCCGAGGACGGGAAAGCCGTCACGCGTCATCGCGACCGGCCCCGCCCAGGTGGAATCCAGGTCCACCTCGGCCAGGGCCGGCGACAGTGCCCGCACGGCGGTGGCGAGCCGCCCCGGCGCCGGCGCGCGGGAACCGAAGGGGCCGCGCCGAACCGCGCCGCCGCCGACCACGACCCGCCCGTCCGGGGTGAGCCGGAAGTACGGCGACAACTCCCCCTGTTCGATCAGGGGTTCCGTGTGCAGCCCCGCCAACGCCTCGACGGCATCGGGCGGCAGCTTCTGTGTCACTCCGGCCTGCACGCGCAGCCCGACCACATCGGCCGGAGCCCGCAGCGCGGGGCCGAACGCGTTGACCGCCAAGACCACGTCGTCGGCCGCCACCTCGCCGTCGTCGGTGACGACGGTGGTCAGCAGGCCCCGCCGCAGGCGGCGAACCGCACTGCGCTCGAAGATCCGCAATCCGCGCTGCTCCGCGACACGGGCCAGTTCCTCGGTGAGCGCCGCCGGGTCGAGGGTGGCCGCGGGCCCGTGGCGCAGTCCGCTGCGGTACCGGCCGGCGACGCCGGGCAGCGCGTCCTGCTCGACGAACTCCACCGGCAGGCCGAGGACCCGGGCGGCCTCGGCCTCGCGCCACTGCTGCTCGGCTGCCGCCTCGTCGGCGGCGACGACGAGCTGAGTGCCGGGCACGAGATCGCAGGAGATCCCGTGACACCGGATCAGCTCCAGCACGTGCTGCACCGCGGTGGCCGACCATTCGTAGGAGGCCCGTGCCACCTCGTCCCCGTAGCGGCGGCGGGTGGCCGTCAACGATGGCCCGATCCGCGGTCCGAGCAGTCCCGTGCCCCGGCCGCTGGCGCCGGCTCCCACGTGGTCGGCCTCCACCAGGACGATGTCGAGGTCCGGTTCGAGCCCGAGGAGTTCCACGGCGGCCGCGAGGCCCGTCAGTCCGGCTCCGACGACGGCGACGTCGCAGCGCAGCCTGTCGTGCAGCCGGGGCCGAGTGGGGGCGGCCCCGCTCGCCCAGGGGGTTCCGTAGCCGCTCATCAGCGGCTCCGCAGCGCGCCGGTGAGCGGACGGCGCCGCACGGCAGCGGCCCGCGGAAAGCGTCGCGTGCCGGTGATGGCGCGGGCGATGGCGCGCGCGTCGACCGCCATGTCGGGCAGCTGGCCGGGTGGCAGCCGGTAGCCCTGGAAGTACAGGCCGGGCGCGTGCGGGGCGGTCTTCGCGCCGTGGACGACCGGCCGTCCGCCCGGCTGCGACAGCACGTTCAGGTGTCCCACCAGGCCCTCCATGTCGGGGCGCTGGCCGGTGGAGGCGATGACGACCTCCGGCGTGATGCTGTCCCCGCCTTCGAGGAGCACGGCTTTCCCGTCGAACCCGGTGACGCCGCGGACGACCTCGATGGTCCCCTCGCGGACCGCGGGGATCAGACCGCGGTCGATGGCGCCGTAGGAGTGCCCGATGCGCGCGGTGCCGGCCATGGTGCCCTCGGTCGGTGCGGCCAGGCCGTACGAAGACAGGTCCCCCCACTGCATCTTGTGCATCAGCAGGCTCGCACGGTTGACCAGCCAGTGCGGCAGGGGCCCGTGCTTGATGGCCTGGCACAGCAGCGAGGTGGTGGGGCTGAGCTTGAACAGCACCGGCATGTTGCGTATCGACATCCGCACCCGGGAGGCCCCGGCGTTCACCAGGGCCACCGCTATGTCGATGCCCGTGGGACCGCAGCCGACCACCAGAACGTCCTTGCCGGCGAACGGCTGGGGCACCGTGTAGGAGCGGGCGTGCAGGAACTCGCCCGTGTACCCGTCGAGTCCGGGCCAGTCGGGTACGAACGGCTTTCGGTGCAGGCCCGTGGCGACGACGACGCTGCGGGCCCGCAGGTCCCCGGAGGAAGTGCGCACCACCCAGCGTCCCGACTCCCGGTCCACGCGGTGCACCTCCGTCTCGAAGCGCACGTCGGGGTCGAGGGTCTCGATGTACTTCTTCATGTAGGCGAGGAAGTCGTTGCGCATCGGCCACGGGCCGTACTCGGAGGAGAGCCGCATGCCCGGCAGCGAACTGAGCCGGCGCCACGAGTTCATGCGCAGCGACGGGTAGTACGTGTGCCAGCTGGAGCAGGCGATCTTCTCCCGGTCGAGGAGTAGTGGGTCGAGGCCGGCCTCCTTCAGGGTCCAGGCCGCGGCGAGGCCACCGGGGCCCGCGCCGATGATGAGCGGGCGCTCACTGCTGTCGGACATGTCTCTCCACCTCAGACGCGCTCGGCCATGGGACGTGTGGCGGTGCTCTGTGCGACGACGCGCTCCTCGAACTCCACGAACGCGGGGACGGCCACCGGCTCGAACCGGACCCGGAAGGACTTGAGGAAGTTCCCGAACAGCGCGCGGTCACCGCACAGATGGATCGGTACGGCGAGGAAGGCCCACTCGAAGCCCGCGACAGCGGCCCAGACGCCGAGCACGACGGCGTGCGTGACGAAGCTGTGCATCGTGTTGTAGAGCACGTAGTAGGCCTTGGAGATCCGGCCGCCCCCCGCCCGGCGGAACGCGACCGCACCGGGCAGGTAGCCGATCACGTCGATGTAGACGAAAAGGAACGCCGCGATCCACCAGTTGATCTCGGAGAGGTTCCAGAGGAACAGCGCGGAGCAGGCAGCCAGCGCGACGCCGTACTCCAGCCGCAGGAGCTGGAACGTCGCTCTGCTCTCGAAACGGTTGAGATGATCCATCGTCGCCCCCTGTCACGCCGTCAGCGCGGCACCCGGCGCGCTCGGAGCGCCGAGCCGGGCCGTCATCGCCGTCGCGGTCGCCGGGTCGTCGAGGACACGCGCCTCGCCGAGGAGCCGGTGGACGATGGTGGCGATCGCCTCCTTCAGGACCTTCGTGGCGATCGGTTCGAGGACGCCGGCCAGGCTCGGTATCCCGAAGTCGAAGGTCGCCTCGAACGTCACCTCGCAGCCGCCCTCGATGGGTGTGACCTGCCAGGACCCGCGGAAGACGTGGAAGTCGCCGCTTGTCTGCTCGAAGACGATGCGCCTCCGGTCAGGCTGGAAGTAGTCCACCTCGGACCAGCGCAGCGGCCCGTTGCGGAAGAAGATGTCCCACTCGCTGATGACCGGCTCGCCCTCGCCCGCCCGGTGCACGAGCACCGAGCGGACCTCGTCCACGAACTCCGGGTACATCTCGAACTTGGCGACCCGCTCGTACGCGGAATCCGCGTCGGCGGCAAAGGACTGCAACTTCAGTTTGAGACTACGCATCTGCCAGCACCTCGTGCTCGGGGTTCCGCTCGGCGACCCGCCGGGTCGCCCGCTCGAACCGGTCGAAAAGGAAATCCACCTCGGAGTCGGCCATCGTGGCCGGTGGCGTCAACCGCATGACGTGGTCCGAGTTGAGTGAGAGATTCGCGATGACGCCCTCGGCCACCAGCGCCATGAACAGGTCGACCGCCATGGCCGGGTCTGCGAACTCGACGCCGATGAGCAGCCCGGCTCCGCGCACCTCGTGAGGGTGGTGCGACAGATGCGAGGCGAGAATGCCCTCCAGCCCCGGCGTGAGCCGCGCCCCGAGCGCGGCGGCCCGCGCAACCAGGTCGTCCTCCTGGATGGCCAGGATCGCGCCCTGCACGGCGGCCATGGTGATCGGTGCCGCCGAGAAGGTCGACGTGTGCAGGACCGGGTCCCGGTCCAGTACCGCGAAGACGTCGCTGGTCGCGATGGTCGCGGCGACCGGCAGCAGCGCGCCGCCGAGCGCTTTGCCGGACAGCAGGATGTCCGGCAGAACGCCCTCGGCCTCGCAGCCCCACCAGGCACCGAGCCGGCCGAGGCCCGTCTGGACCTCGTCGGCCACGAGCAGCGCTCCGTGTTCCGTGCAGGCCGCGCGTACCGCGCGCAGGTAACCGTCCGGCGGGATCACCACGCCGCCCTCGCCCTGCACCGGTTCCACGATCACGCACGCCTCTCCCGGATGCTGCCGCAGGGTTCGGGTCAGCGCGGCCACGTCGCCGAACGGCACGTGGGTGACGTCCGGCAGCAGCGGGCGGAACGGCGCCTGGAAGGTCTCCCTCGCCGTCACCGAGAGCGCGCCGAGTGTCTTGCCGTGGTAGCCGCCGGTCATCGACACCAAGTGACGGCGGCCGTTCAGCCGAGCGATCTTGATCGCGGCCTCGACGGCCTCCGCCCCCGACCCCGAGAAGTGCACCCGTTCAAGTCCGGGCGGCACCACCGAGATCAGGAGTTCGGCCGCGCGCGCGGCCGCCGGGTCGAGGAAGATCCGGGTACCGATCGGATGGAGGTGGAGCTGCCGCTCCACCTCGCGCATCACCACGGGATGCCGGGCACCCATGATCAGGACGCCGTACCCGCCGACGTTGAGGTACGTCTCCCCCCGGCTGGTGGTCAGCCACGCTCCGGACGACTCGACCTCGATCTGCCCGCCCAGTACGTCGGCGAGCCTTGCCCGTCCCGTGCTCATGAACCGCCGATAGGCATGCGAGACGCGCTCGTCCTCTGTCAGTGCTCTTTCCTGCATGCCGGACCTCACTCGAATGTGAAGACGTCGCCGGTGAAGTTCGCCGCCAGTGCCGCGCTGGTGCTCGACCGGGAGGGGGGATGGAAGTTGACGCACTGGCAGGCCGCGACGAGGTAGCCCACGTCGGGAGACTTGATGAACGCCATGCCGCCGAGTGCCTCGAGCGCGCGCCGCGCGGCGTCGACGATCGCGTCCTGTGCCCCGTACCGGGCGATCATGGCCTTCGTGAGAGCGGTGTTGTCGCCTTCCCTCGCTGCGAGCCGGTCGGCGATGCCCTCCAGCAGCTGCGCCGCCGTCTCGATGCGCACCCCGAGGTCGGCGGCCAGTACGGGGCTGAGCTTCCTGGACGCGTAGGCCCGCTCCACCAGTGCGCTGGCCATGCCCAGATAGCAGGAGGTGATCAGCATCTCGAACCACATGAACCCGACGGTCTGCAACTCGTCGAGCTCGCCCTGCTCGCCGGTCTCGGTGGAGACCAGCAGGGCGTCCTCGACGAACACGTCGGTCAGCCGCACCTCGTCGCTCTCGGCCCCGCCCAGCACGTTGCTGTTCCAGAACGGATGCACGGACACTCCGGGAGTCCCCGCCGGCAGGAGCATCAGCAACGACTCGGTGCCACCGCCGTCGCGGGGAACGGTGAGACTGGCCGACAGCAGGTCCATCGAGCGGGACATGCTGCACGGGCGCTTGGACCCGTTGACGACGACGCCGCCGTCCTTACGCACGCCCCCGACCGTGGGCGACAGGATGCCCTGGCCGGGATTCCCCTCGGCGAACCCCGAGGACACCAGCAGGTTCTGGGTCGCGATGCCCTCGAGAAGTGCCCACTCCAAGCCGCTGGACTGCAGGCTCTCGGCCAGGGTGAAGATGGTCGCGACGGAGAAGTGGTGCATCGTCGACGCCACGGCGAGGGACGGTGCCGCGGCCCCGATGGCCCGGGTGACCTGGATCGCCTCCCGCGCGCTCGCGCCCGATCCCGAGTAGCTCTTCGGGATGACCAGCGCCGGGCCGCCCGCCGCCCGGAACAGTTCCAGAGCGTTGTTGCCGGGCTTCTCCAGCTCGGTGAGCGGGACTTCGGACAGCTTGCCCAGGAGACCGGGCAGGTAGGTCTCGCAGACGGCGCGTGCCTCATCGAGTGTGCGCATCGCTCTCTTCCTTCCGCGCGGGCCGCGAGGAACCGTTCGCGACGATGGAGACCCCCTGCAGATGAGTGGTCCGCAGCACGGGGTAGTTGGCTTCGCCGAAGACTCCGCCGGTCAGGCCGGTTCCGCCGTGGGAGGGCAGCGGGGCGGCGAACGCGATGTGCGAGTCGTTCACCTTGAGGAGCCCGCCCTTGACGGTTCCCGAGACGAAACGGTCGATCGTCTCTTCGTCCTGCGCCCACAGCGAGTTGCGCAGCCCGTACATGTTGGAGTTGACGAAGTCGATGAAGGCCTCGAACAGGGAGTCGTCGTCGTCCCGTTCGGGGACGACGACCGGCAGCAGCGGGAAGAACGTCTCGTGCTTCACGACGTCCAGCTCCCGGGCACCGTGCAGGCCGTCCACGCGCAGGACCGTGGGCTCCAGGAAGAACCCGGAGCTGTCCCGGGAGCCGTCGATCAGCACCCCGTGCCCGCCGGTGACGACCGTCGCGCCGGCTTCGACGGCGTCGGCCAGGAACTGGTTGAACTTGTCGTGCCGCAGCACGGGCGACAGCAGCACGCCCTCCTCGTCCGGGTAGCCGGTACGCAGCGCCCGCGCCTTCTCGGCGACGCGGTCGATCAGGTCGTCGGCTATCTCGGGGTGCGCGAGCACCTGGTTCGGGATCATGCACAGCTGCCCGGAGCCGTAGAAGCTCTCAGTGAGGGCATCGGACGCGCGGTCGAGGTCGGCGTCCTTCCAGACGATGACGACGTCGTTGCCGGCCAGCTCCAGGATCGGCTTCTTGCCCGCCTCGACGCAGCGGCGCTCCAGCTTCAGGCCGCTGGGCACGTCCCCGAAGTACAAGATGTCGTCCACCTGCGGGCTGTTGATCCAGGTGTCCAGCATCGGGCCGGGGTGGCCGCACACGATGTTGAGCACGCCCGGCGGGGCGCCGAGTTCGTCGAGGATCGGCGCGATCAGGTGGCGCAGGGCGTAGGTGACGCCGAACGGTGCGGTACGAGGCGCCCGGACCACTGCCGCGTTGCCGCCGGGGAGGCACATGGTGCCCAACAGGGCGCTGACCAAAGGGGCGTTCGCCGGCGGGGTGATGCACACGACGCCGTCGGCCTGCCGACGGACGATGTTGCGGCGGCCGTCCAGTGAGAACTCCTGCCACAGCTGGCCGCGCAGGTAGTCCGTGGTCTCCTTCCTCACCAGCTCGCGCATCCCGGACAATTCCCACTTGGCCAGCTCCAGCGGGTGGCCCTCAAGGGTCAGCAGCCGGACCAGTTCGTCCTGGTGCTCGTCGATGACGCCCCGCAGCAAGTCCATCCAGCCGTCGAAGCGCGTCGAGAGCGGCATGGTCCGCCAGATCGCTGCCGCGTCGGCCGCCGCATCGAGTGAGTCCTCGACCGTCTCCTTCTCCGCGACGGCAACGCGGCCGGCGATCACGCCGTCGGGAGCCTCGGCGGGGGAGAGCCGGCCCGACTCCAGCTTGCGTTTGAGACTGAGGCTGGCGAACGAATCGTCCAGAACGGCGCGCGCGGAGAGCACGTAGACCCAGTCGCCGCTCTGCACGTCCTTTCCGCGTACGTAACTGCTCAGTGAGGGTATTCGATGGACTTCGGCGTTGGCTGGCACAGCGTCCCCGCAATCTTGATTCCGATGACAGCCCGGTGATGGTGAGCCGCCCACGTCTGTGATGCGTCAAGGAGTATTGGCGGTCGCTCTGAAATCCCTCTGACGTCCGTTGCCGGGTTACGTAGGCGGGACGTCAGAAGGGGTCGCTAACGTCGTGCCAACGAATTTCCGAACTGCCGACATGGGGACACACGATGCAGGTGCCCGATTCGCTCCACCCGGAAGGTCACGTCTCGGAGCTCAGTGCACTCGAGTCGTACGCGGACAATCCCAGCGCCTTTCTGGCCCTCAACCGGGGGAACGAGTACTTCACCAGCACAGGAATCGACGGATTCGTGTGCTACCGGCCCCAGGGCCGGCGGTGGATACAGTTCGGAGGGCCGTTCACCGGTGCCTCGGAGAGAAAGAAGCTCCAGTCGATGTTCCTGGAGCAGGCACATCGCAGCCGGCGCAGGGTCGTGGGCGTACAACTCCAGCGCCAGGATGCCGAGTTGTTCGCCGAGCTGGGCCTCACCGTCAATCAGGTCGGCGCGTCCTACGCCGTGAGCCTCACCGACTTCAGTTTGCGCGGAAAACGGTTCGTGCGGTTGCGGAACAAGATTTCCCGCGCCCTCCGGGCCGGTCTGGAGATCGCCGAAGTAGAGGCCGGCAAGGTGACCGACGAGGTCGCGCACATCGATGCGCAGTGGCTTCGCCAGAAAGGAAAGCACACGAAGGAACTGACGTTTCTGATCGGCGAGATCGGCGGGGAGTGGCAGCCGCTGCGCAAGCTTTTCGTCGGCAGGATAGAGGGAGCCGCCGTCGGCTATGTCTCATATGCTCCTGTCTTCGGCTCGTCCCCGGGGTGGCTGCACGACCTCAGTCGCCGTCTTCCGGACTGCCCTCCCGGCGTGATGGAAGCGATCAACTTTCATGCCATGGAACGGATGCGGGAGCAGGGCGCACCCTGGCTGCACTTCGGCTTCACGCCGTTCACCGGCCTCGACGACGGCAACCGGCTGCCAACCGAGAGCCGGGCCACGACGCGGATGGTCCGGTGGATCGCTGAACACGGCGACCGTCTCTATCCTGCCAAGAGCCAACTGGAATACAAGTTGAAGTGGTGCCCGACGGCCGTTCTCCCGGAATACTTCGCCTTCGACGGCGGGGTGTCACCACGCTCCTTGTGGAGCGTCGCGCGGGTGACGAACATTTTGTAGCGCGCGATCGAGGAAGGGTACTCGAAGCGGCCCAACGAGGTCCGGGGAAACCCGGTCGGGTGTTTACGCCCACGCAGGTTCGAATCCTGCCCCTTCCGCAACATGTCTGCCGCAGGTGCGAGCAGCCCTGCCATACCGGCTCCGACAGTCCGCCTCGGCCGCTCGAATGCGGCTCCGGGGAACCGCTTTCCACGTCCGCCGGACCGGAATTCCGCGCCCGGTTGAATCGAGCAGAACGGATCATTTGATGACCCAAGTCAGTGCCGTCGCTTCCTGCAACGCTCCGGTCGACATCGCCTTCAGCTATCTCGACGACTACCGCAACGTTCCCGACTACTGGCACGGCATGACGAGTTACCAGCCGGTGGGAACGCCGGATCAAGGGCTCGGAGCAGTGTTCGAGGCCGTCAGCAAGGTCGGTCCCACCACTTTGAAGTCGACCATCAAAGCGGTGGAATGGGAGCGGAACGTCCGTGTGGTCTACCGGTCGGTCTCCGGGGTGCGTTCGGTCACTCGTTTCGAGTTCGCCGCGGTCGACGAGAATCGCAGCACGGTGACCTTCTCCGTCGAATTCCATTTGCCCGCCGGTATCGCGAGCAAGGCGCTGGAGAAGACGCTGGAACCGTTTGTGAGCAGCGCCGCCCGCAGCACGGCCGACAACATCTCGCGCCGCGTCGCCGCCTACTACGCGGCCGGGCCCGCCGCCTCGTCCGCCCACCGGGACTCCGATCGCCCCGGCGCCTGAAGCGCGGCGCCGTCCGCCGGGTGGCGCCGCGGCCCGAGCGAGAAAAGCGGCGCCCCGGGCTCCGCTCACGCCTGGTCGCCCGGCGGGCGCGTTCCGCCGCGCATGAAGGGAGCACACGTGATGGAACTCGCCGACTCTCGCCCGGACCGACGGCCTCTCCCGTCCCGGCAGCCGGATCACCCCGCTGCCCTCCAAGGCGTCGTGCGTCATGCGCTGGACCCGGATGTGCCGGTGCGGATCGCGGACCTGGCACGGCGCTGCCGGACCACACGGTTCGTCGTCCTGCGCGCGGCCGCCGGGGTTCTGCTGGCCCGCTGGTCGGGCCGGGGCGACGGCAGCCTGCTGCTGGCCGGCGACGGATGCCCACGAGAGGAGCGTCGTGGCGCCCGGGGCGCGCGCGACGCGGGCGAGGAGTTACCGCGCGGCGGGCGGGAGGAGTTCGGACCGACCGTTCTGCGCACCGACTACCGCGCGGGCGAGACCTTCGCCGGGCTGGTCGCACGGGAAGCCGCTCGGCCGGCGAACGCACACGCGGTCGTGCCCGGCGCGGCAGACGGCGGGGGCCCCAGGCGGCCGGCGTGCGCCCGCGCCGGCTCCCGCGCGGTGCCGCGCCTGTGCCTCCGCGCGGCCGACGGAGCTCCGGCAGCGGGTTCTCGCCCGCCCTCGCCGCCGGCGGCCGAATGGGACCTTTCCGTCGACCTGGCCTCGGCCCGGCTCGAACTGCGGTACGAAGAGGGACCGTCGACCGCGACGGAAGTGCGGCTGCTCGCCTCCTACTACGGCGAGCTGCTGAGCGTTGCCGCAGCCGATCCGTCCGTGGCGGTCGGCTCGATCCCACTCGCGCCGCCCGCCGGTGTGCTGCGCTCGCCGGAGGCACTCGACGGGCTGTTCCGGGCGTTGCGGAACCGGCCGGGGTGCCCGAGCCGGGCCAGGACCGTCGGCGCCCGGATCGTGGACAGTACGGACGGTGCCGCACTGCCCACGGGGTTGTACGGAAGACTCCAGCTGGAGATCGTCGACGGTTCGCGGACCCCCCGTTGGCTGGACGCTCCGGCATCCGGCCGGCGGACACCGACGGGCGAAATCCGGCTGGACCTGCCCGCACCCGCGGAGCGCGAACCTGCCGGCACCGCATCACTCAGCACCGCTTCGCAGCGGCGTCTGCGCGCCGTCTCCGCGTCCGGCATCGCGGCTCAACTGGCTGCCGCGTGGGCGACGCACCTGGGCCTCTCCACCGAGGCGGGTGCGGGTCCGGCTGAACTCGGCGGCATGTTCCCGACATGAGCGAACTGCGAGTGGTGCGAGCCGAATTGTCAGGAAGGCGCAGCGGTTCCGGACGGTGGCGAATCCGCTGCGCGGAGCGGCGTCCCTGACCAGTTGGCACGGAGAAAGTCCGCGATGTCCCGCACCGAGGCCGCCGCCTCCCGTACGAATCCCGCTTGAGTCTGCGCCGCGTGCCACAGAGTTCGGCTCTCCGCGTAAACCAGTGGGACGCCGGCGCGCCGCAGCGAGACCGCCAGGTCGAGGCACTGGCCGTACACCAGCTCACGCGTGTTGGCGTGCAGGTAGGTGGGCGGCAGGCCGGCGAGTGGACCTGTGTGCGGTACGTAGCGGGGGTCGGCGGGGTCGCCGTCGCCGAGGTACGCGGCGGCGCAGGCCAGCCCCCAGCGGCGGTTCACGACCATGTCGCGGCTTCGTTCGGCCACCTCGGCGGGGTTCACCCAGGGCGACACCAGGACGAGGGCGGCGGGCTGTGACTGTTCACCGGCGAGCAGATGCTGCGCCGCGGCGAGCGCGAGGGCGCCGCCCGACGAGTCCCCGGCCAGGGCTATCGATGCGGCCGGGTGCCCCTCGGCGTACGTCAGCGCGGCGTACGCGCTGAGCGTGTCCTCCAGCGCCGCCGGCAGCGGATGCTCGGGGGCGAGGCGGTAGTCCAACAGGTAGACCGCGCGGCCGGTTTCGCGCGCGAGGCACGCGGCCAGCGAGCGGTGGGTGGCGGGCGAGCCCACCGTGTATCCGCCCCCGTGCAGGTAGAGCACGGCCCCTGCCGGTGCCGAGCCGGCCGCCCGGTCGGCTCGGATGAGCTCGGCCGTGCGGCCGCCCAGCCGTACCGCGGTGCGTGTGGTTCCGGACGGCAGCGGCTGCACCCGGGCAGCGCCGTTCATCAGGGCGCGCTGTGCGCGCCACGGCATGCGGTGGTGGAGCGTGAGCCGGTAATAGGGGTGAAGCAGTGCCCGGGCGATCGGCAGTGGAAGCATCGGGGCCCTCATGACGCCGACCCGGGGCGTGGGGCTATCCGCAGAAGCCGGGACATCCAGGCGCCGACGCGCTGGGACCCCACGGGGGCGACACGGGACAACAGGTCGAGCGCCTTGGCCTCCGCCCCGATCAGGACGCGCGCCCGGCGCCTGTGGACGCCGTCGGTGATGGTGGCCGCGGCCATCTCCGGGCTGTGCAGCGCCAGCCGCCGGTCGAAGGCCCGCGCGATACCGTCCGGGTCCAGGCCTTCGGCAGCCGTCCCGTTGCGGGCGATGGCAGTCCTGATGCCTCCGGGGTGCACACAGGTCACGCGCACCGGGTGCTTGGCCAGCAGCATCTCCTGGCGCAGGCATTCGGTGAACCCGCGCGCCGCGAACTTCGAGGCGTTGTAGGCGCTCTGCCCTGGATAGGTGACGAGCCCGAAGAGGCTGGAGACATTGACGATGTGCCCGTCCCCGGACGCGATCACGTGGGGCAGGAAGGCCAGGGTCATGTTCACCGTGCCCCAGAAGTTGACGTCCAGCACGCGCTCGATGTCCTTGAAGGACTCCCGGAGAGCCTCTCCGTAGTGCGCGATGCCCGCGTTGTTGTAGAGCTGGTTGACGGTGCCGAACTGGCCCCTGACCTCCTCGGCGTATCCGAGTACGGCCTCCCGCTGGGTCACGTCGAGCGCGTCGGCGCGCACCCGTGCCCCCGCGGCCTCGCACCGTACGGCGGTCGCTTCGAGGCCGTCCACGTTCACGTCCGCGAGAGCGAGATCGGCGCCGAGCTCGGCCAGGCGCAGGGCGAGCGCCCGGCCGATGCCCGATCCCGCGCCGGTGACGACGGCGACGCGACCGGTGAAGCTGCTGGTTTCAGATTGCCTGGTCATTCCGGTCCTCGGGTCGAGACGTGATAGGCGTCGAGGTCGAACCTCCGGGTGATCTGGCGGAACCGGTAGGAGAAGCCGGGCCAGATCGTGGTGTTGGCGCCGTGCTTGTCCATGTACCAGCTCGCACAGCCCCCGATGTTCCAGATCGTCCGGGACAGCTTCCGCTGGAGGTCCTCGGAGAAGCTCCGCTGCGCCGGCTCTCGGACCTCGACCGAGCGCAGGCGCAGGCGTTTCATGGTCGTGATCGCGTCGGCCAGGTAGTTCACCTGAGACTCGATCATGAAGATCATGGAGTTGTGGCCCAGGCCCGTGTTCGGTCCGACCAGCATGAACATGTTGGGGAAGTTCGCGATGGCCGTGCCCTTGTAGCTCTGGCGGCCCACCTCGTCGAAGACCTCCCCCAGGCTCCGGCCGTCCTTCCCGAACAGCCGCCGGTAGGTCGGGGAGTCGGTGACCTGGAAGCCGGTGGCCATCACGATGGCGTCGACATCGCGCTCGACGCCGTCGGCCGTGACGATCGACTTCTCCCGGACCTCGGATATGCCCGAGACCACCAGTTCGACGTGGCGCTGCCGGAAGGTTCGGTGGTACGTGTTCGAGAGCAGGATCCGCTTGCATCCGACTTCGTAGTCGGGGGTGAGCCGCCGGCGCAGCAGCGGGTCGGGCACCTGGCGACGCAACCACGCACGCGCGAGCACTCCCACGGGCTTCATCAGCGCGGGCCGCTTTGCCAGCGCGACGGCCTGGGCCTCGTGCGCCCAGTAGATGCCGGAGCGCACGAGCCGCTGGTAGAACGGCACATACCGGCATGCGAGGCGTTCGAGGGTGGAGTAGCGGCGGTCCAGGCGCGGCATCACCCAGGGGGCGGTGCGCTGGTAGACCTGAAGCCCGGCCACGCGCGGTGCGATGGCGGGCACGATCTGGATGGCGGAGGCTCCGGTCCCCACGACGGCCACCCGCTTGCCCGTCAGGTCGGCCGTATGGTCCCACCGGGCGGAGTGGAAGAGATCACCGGCGAAATCGTCGATGCCCGGCAGCGCGGGTCGTGACGGCTCGCACAGGGCGCCGAACGCGCCGACCAGGATGTCGGAGGTGAAGGTGCCGCGGGAGGTTTCGACCTCCCAGACGGCCTGCTCCTCGATCCAGCGGGCACGGAGCACCTCACACCCGAACACGTGCTTGTCCCGTACGCGGTAGCGCTGTGCCGTCCGGGTCAGATAGGCCTGGATCTCCCGCTGCGAGGAGAACGAGCGGCTCCAGCCCGGGTTCAGGGCGAAGGAGAAGGAGTAGAGGTGGGACGGAACATCGCAGGCCGCGCCGGGGTAGGTGTTGTCCCGCCACGTTCCGCCGACGTCGTCGCCCCGTTCCAGTACCAGGAAGTCGTGCCATCCCTCCCGGCGGAACCGGATCGCGGCAGCGAGCCCGGCGATGCCCCCGCCGATGACGAGGATGTGCTTGTGCCGGTCCTTCCGGGCCGCGGCTTCGGTGCCCTCGGCAGCTCCTTCCGGTGTCTGTGCCGTCTTGTTCCGTTTCTTCTTCCGCTGGTGCGCAGTACTCAAGGGGATCAGATCTCCCGTCACAACCTGTCCCGGACGCTGGGCTCCCGGATCGTGACAGAACAGTTCTGACGTGCTTCTGAACTGACCCGGACTGCGGAACAGAGCGGTTTCAGGGCGTCCGCGCAGGATGAGCCCGAGAAGGGCCTCGACACGTGTCGTGTCCTGCGCAATCCGCTCTCACGTAACCGAGCAGGTAAGGAGACGCCCGATGGAATCCACACCGGCGAAAGCAGATGCAGTCGAGACGCCGGACGTGCTGATTGTGGGGACCGGGCTCGCCGGCCTCGGCATGGCGATGAAACTGCTCGACGAGGGGCACTCCGACTTCGTGGTCCTGGAGAAGGCCGACTCGGTGGGCGGAACGTGGCGGGAGAACACCTACCCGGGTTGCGCCTGCGACGTCGCGAGCGTCATGTACTCCTACTCCTTCGCGCCCAACCGTGACTGGAGCCGGATGTACGCCGGGCAGCCCGAGATCCTCGACTACATCAAACGCGTTGTGAAGGACCGCGGGGTCGAATCACACATCAGGTTCAATACCGAGGCGACGGCATACGAGTTCGACGAGAGCGCCGACAGGTGGACGGTGCGGACCCGGGCGGGGCAGGAGTACCGGCCGCGTGTGGTCGTGCTGGCCCACGGGGCGCTGCACAAGCCCAACTTCCCGGATCTTCCGGGCATGGACCGGTTCAAGGGGCGGATGTTCCACTCGGCGCAGTGGGACCACTCCGTGGACCTGCGGGGCAAGCGGGTCGCGGTCATCGGCACGGGTGCCAGTGCGGTGCAGTTCATACCGGAGATCGCCGGCACAGCCGCCCACGTCGACGTCTACCAGCGCAATGCGCACTGGGTGTTGCCCAAGGCGGACCGGCCCCTGAAGGACCTCGAGCGCAAGCTGTTCAAGGCCCTTCCGTTCACCCAGCAGCTCTACCGGCTTGTGGCCTACTGGACGCACGAGCTGCCTGTGCTGGCGTTCCTTCACCCGAGGTTCGTCAAGGTCTTCGAGCTGGCCTCCCGGCGCACTCTCGCCAAGCAGGTGGCCGACCCCGTGCTGCGGGAGAAGCTGACGCCGGACTACAAGATCGGCTGCAAGCGCATCCTGCTCACGAACGACTACTACCCGGCGCTCCAGCGCTCCGACGTCGATCTCATCACCTCGCCCATCGCCGAGTTCACCGAGTCGGGGCTGACGACGGCGGACGGCGAGAGCCACGAGGCGGACGTGGTGATCCAGGCGACCGGGTTCGCCACGGAGAACCGCTGCGCCACCGAGCACATCGTCGGCCGGGCCGGTGTCACGATCCAGGAGGCCTGGCGCGACGGCATGACCGCCTACCTCGGCACAACCGTCGCGGGCTTCCCCAACATGTTCATGCTGATGGGCCCGAATTCGGGCGGTGGCGCCCAGTCCATCCTGTTCGTCATCGAGTCACAACTGCACTACATCGTCGAGTGCTTGCGCATGATGCGCACGCGGCGTGCGTCCAGGCTCGAGGTGCGTGCGGAAGTCCAGCGGAGATTCAACAACTGGCTGCACGCCAAGTTGGGCCGATCCGTCTGGAACTCCGGTGGCTGCCACAGCTGGTTCCTGGACCACACGGGCAAGAACCGGCAGTCCTGGCCCGGAACCGGGACGTCCTACTGGCGTGCCACCCGGCGTCCGGACCCGGACGCGTTCGCGCTGAGCGGCTCCGCCGGGAGGCGCCGGCTGCAGGTGGTTCCGGAGCCCGCGGACGGCCAGTGAGCAGGCCGCGATTGCACTCAACATACGGTCGTGCGTATAGTTTCTGGCGATGCGCGAGTCGTCCGTTCTGAACGGTCCGGACCCTCGAGACGGGCGGAATCGCCTGCGGACGTCCCGGCTGGCGCGTCCGGTGCAGAGCTTGGACAAGAGGGGATGTTTCCGTGACGCATGCCAGAGAAGAGCTTCGCGAAGCCGCGGCGGAGCCTGCCACCCGCTCCGCTGTGCCGTGGGCGCCCGTTTCCATCGTCATGGTCGGCATGTTCATGGCCATCCTCGACTCGTTCATCGTGGTCGTGGCGGGCCCGGCGATTCAGGCCGATCTGGGGGCCTCCGTCGGCCAGTTGCAGTGGGTGTTGGCGGGCTACCAGCTGAGCTACGCGGTGTTGATGATCACTGGTGGCCGGCTCGCCGACCTGTACGGCCGCAGGCGGATCTTCACGCTCGGAACCGGGCTGTTCACGCTGGCGTCGCTCGCCTGCGCCATGGCCCAGGACCCCGGCACGCTCATCGTGGCCCGGATCGTGCAGGGCCTCGGGGCGGCCCTGATGGTGCCACAGGTCTTCGCGGTCATCACCCTGGTGGTCCCCGCGAAGGGCAGGCACCGGGTCATGGGCGTTCTGGGCGTGGTGATCGGAATGGCCACGATCAGCGGGCAGTTGGTCGGCGGTCTGCTGATCGGTGCCGACCTCTTCGGCAGCGACTGGCGCTCGGTGTTCTGGGTCAACGTGCCGATCGGCGTCGCCACGCTGCTGTTCGCCCTGAAGCATGTGCCCGAGTCGCGTGCGGAGGGTGCTCGCAAGCTGGACTTCCCCGGTGTGTTCGTCTTGAGTGCCGCGCTGCTGCTGCTCACCTTCCCCCTCATCCAGGGACGCGAGGAGGGCTGGCCATGGTGGACGTGGGCCTGCTTCGCTGCCAGTGCCGTGGCCTTCGCCGTCTTCGTCGCAATCGAGCGGAGCATCGACCGGCGCGGCGGTGACCCGCTGATGAAGCTGGCGCTGTTCTCGCAGCGGTCCTTCTCGTTGGGCATCGTGCTGGTCGTCGCCCTCTACGCGCTGCTCGCGTCGTACTACCTGGCACTGTCCATCGCGATGCAGGACGGGCTGGGCATGTCGGCGCTCGGCGCGGGGCTGGTGTACACACCTGCCGCGGTGACCTTCTTCGTCTTCAGCATGATCGCGAGCCGGCTCGTCCCGAAGTACGGCCGCCGCGTCCTGGAAGTCGGCTCCGTGGTGCTGGCGCTGGGCTACCTGACGACTGCGATCGTCCTGCTCTCCGGGCCGAGGCTGACGCCGCTGCTGGTGATCCCCACCCTGATGCTGCAGAGCGTCGGCGGTGGCCTCCTCATCACGCCGTCGCTGAACGTCGTGCTCGGCCGGATCCGCCCCGACACGGTGGGCATGGCGTCCGGAGCGCTGTCCACCGCACAGCAGGTCGGTGGCGCGCTCGGCGTCGCGGTGATCGGTGCGGTGTTCTTCAGCTCGTTCGATCCGGCTGACGGAGGGCGCGTCGAGGCGGCGGGACACGCCTTCGCGATGTCGTCACTGACGACGTTCGTGATCGCGGCCCTGGCCTCCGTAGTCGTCTTCCTGTTGCCGAAGCAGCCGAAAACCGGCAACTGACGCCGCGAAACCGGCATCCGGAGAGGCTGCGGAGACGCGTCCTCCGACGCGGGCGCCACACACAGTTGCGCAGCGCCGACGCGGCGGGCCATGAAAGGCCCGCCGCGTCGGCGTTCGTGTGCGTGCCGGCGGATGCGTCCGGCAGGAAGCCACCATGGCTCTGGGCTCGGACGGCGATACGGGGGTGACTTCAGCGCGGTGGTGCGAGGAGCCCGTCGACGATGCGGCGGACCTTGCTCACTGCGTCGGATTCCCCGGCCTGCACACCGATATTGGCGGCACACAGCAGGGCGTCGAGCTGGAAGACGGTCAGATCGACGTCGACTTCTGCGATCTCGCCCGCGGCCACGGCGTTGCGGATCTCGGCCCCAAGAGTCCGGCGCCACTCACGCTGGTCGCGGAGGAGGGCGTCGCGCACCGGGCCGGTCCGGCTGTCGAAGTCGGCCAGGTTGGCCACCCGGAAGCAGCCGCCCGTGAACAGCGGTGTGGTGGCGTATACCGCCCAGTGGTCGAGCAGTGCGCGCAGTCGCGCCACGCCTTCGGGGGCGGATGCCGCGGGGCGGATCACCGCGTCGATGAACATCTCGCGGGCCAGTTCGACGGCCGCGAGCTGGAGGGCTTCCTTGCTCTTGAAGAGCGTCTGGATGCCTGCCTTGCTGAGGCCGGTGTCCGTCGCGAGCCGACCGAAAGTGACGTTGTCGAGGCCCTCCAGCGAGGCGATGTCGATGGCTCGCTTCAACACGGTTTCGCGAGTGCGGGCACCGCGCAGCAGGCGCTTGTCCGTGACGCCCGGCTTCGTCCTGTCCGGCAGCGGAAGCATGGGCGATCCGGAGTCATCGGCGGCCCGGGCGGCTGTCGGTTCCGTGGTACTACCCATACGGACGATCGTACCTCAATCGCCCGTTGATGTACCCATGCCTGCCGTTGACGTCCGAGCTTGACGGAAAGATTCCGCTTGAGGGTGTGCGGGCGCTGCCGTGCGTCGAAAACCCGAAGATCGCCGGCGGCGGGCGAATTCCACTTCTGGGGCGGCGACGTCTCGGTGGCTTCCATGCCTCGTATGCACCTTTTCCGCAACCCTGCATGAATCCCTACTCGAATGTGCGGGCTGCGAGGATGGTCTGCAACTGGCTAGGATCAACCTTGTTCACTGATGAAGCTTTTCGGTCGAATCTTGAGCTTCTGGCAGGTCCAGGCGGTTCCCAATTCTTCAGACCCATAGGAGGTCCACAGTGACCAGGTCCGGCATAGGCATCCTCGGGCCCCTGCGAGTAGAGCTGAAAAACGTGGAAGTGGGTTTAAGCGGATCGAAGTTACGCAGTATTCTCGCCGTTCTCGCGATCCGCGCGAACAGCGAGGTCCGCCGCGACGAACTGATCGAAGAGCTGGACCTGATGCGGACCACGAGTGACGCGGTCAACGCGGTGCACGCGCATGTGGCCAGGCTCCGTCGCTGGCTGGACCACAATGGCGGGAGTGCTGACATGCTGGAGACGGTCAATTCCGGATACCGGCTCAACATCGACCGGAATTCAGTCGACGCGCACCGATTCGTCGACTTGGTGGAGAACGCTCTGGCGCTCGCTCCCGGTTCACCGTCGGTTGTGGCGTCGATTCTGAGGGACGCGTTGTCACTGTGGCGCGGCGATGCCCTGCTGGACGCCGTCGAGGGGCCGTTGGTGGCCACCACCGCGGATGAACTCCATCACTGGCGTTCAGTTGCTCGGGAAACGCTGATCGATGCGTGGCTCGCGCTCGACTGCAATCAAGAAGTGGTTCTCAACGCAAGAAGATTCATTTCCGAGGATCCACTGAATGAATCGCTGCGCGCACGCCATAT
Organism: Streptomyces sp. CNZ301; assembly: GCF_004217425.1. Lineage (NCBI taxonomy): Bacteria > Bacillati > Actinomycetota > Actinomycetes > Kitasatosporales > Streptomycetaceae > Streptomyces > Streptomyces sp. CNZ301. Next base: position 3,809,139 of record NZ_SHLG01000001.1, on the reverse strand, counting down.
CACGGCGCTCCGTCGTATGGGCCGGCACGCGGAGACCGTCGAGGCCTACAACGAGGCCGAGCGGGTGCTGCACAGCGAACTCGGAGTGACTCCCGGGACCGAACTCCGCGCCGCGTCCGACCCTGCTGTCCGGTTCATTCCCGCGCCGAGCGTCGTCCGGCGTGAACGAGTCATGAGCGGCGTTCTGTCGTAGGCACCCACGCGTCACCCGGCTGCTGCCGCGAGAGCGGGCGGCAGGTCCTCGTCGATGACGGCGCGGGGGCCCCGACCTCAGGCGCCTTCCCAGCGGGTGAGCTTTTGCGCCAGGCCCTTGACCACTTCGGTTGCCATGACCGCTTGCCCGGAGGTGGAGAAGTGGATGCGGTCCTCGCTCAGCAAGTCGTCCCGGTCGTTGACGGGGTGGTCCCACATGTCGATGACGATGGCTTGGTATTCGGCGGCCAGCGCGCGGGTGATGTCGTTGACTGTCGATACCCGCTGTGTCCAGTCCGGGAATGCCGGTACGACGTAGGCGCGGCCAAGGGTGAAGGTGGTCAGTTGTGCTCCGGTCTTGGACGCCAGCTCGTACAGGCGGCGCAGATTCCGCTCGATCTCGGCGAAGTCCGGCTGTCGCCGTACAAGATCGTTCGCGCCGCACGGCAGATGCAGCAGGTCCGGGCCGAACTCGAGCATCCGGTCCACCTGCTGGTTGAGTGTCTGTTCCGTGGTGGCGCCGATTTCGGCCGTGTTCAGGTACGCCAGGTCCGGCTGCACCTGGCGCAGGATCTTGGCGAGTCTGTCGGGCCAGCCCGAGTCGGCGTATCCGGGGCTGGCGTCGCCCGTGCCGGCCGAGAGGCTGTCGCCGATCACGCCAAGCCTGCGCCAGGGTGCGTCATAAAGGAGCGCAGCCGCATCCAGGGCCTGCAGGCAGAACGGGTCGGACTCTTCTGTGCGCTGAGTTACATGCATGAAGAAATAATACGTACGGCCGTATGTACTGGCAAGCGCGCGCCTGGTTGCCGCCGAAGTCTGTGAGCCGACTGCCCGGCAGGGCCGCACAGCGGCAGATGGCTCCGGCGCCCAGGTCCGCAGGCACCCCCGCGTCGCCGGGGCGGCTGGGTTCCTGGCCGGTCCCGGCGGGGTCACCGGGCGACCCCGGCAGGTCACCGGGCGACCCCGGCAGGGTTCCCCGCCGGGGTCGCGTTGCAGCGGCACGGGCCTGCGGACGGATCCCTGGGTCTCGGGGCCCGGTCAGCGGCCGCGCAGTCCGGATGAGGCGTCATGCTCACCACGCTCACGCCGTCCGTGCCGCATGGACCGCCCTCAACCGAGCCGCAGCCAGGCGCGCTTCAGCCGCCGGGCCTCCTCCAGCCGTCGCTCGTACGTGGCGCCGGTCGCGACCAGCAGCAGGCCGGCGAGGGCGGGTATCAGCCAGCGCGGCAGCAGCCCGGCGACCTGGGCGACGTACGGGGCGAGTTCGTGGGCGCCGACCGAGGCGAGGGTGACACCGCCGAGGAGCAGAGGCGCCTGTGTCCGCCACCGGGCGCCCGCGAGGGTGGTGGCCAGCGCGCCGGCGCCCAGCAGAAGCGGTCGCAGCCAGTGCGGGTCGCTCCACACCATGACCAGGCTCGGCACGAAGGTGAAGGCGAGTCCGCCGCCGTACGCCCACCAGGATGACACCCGGGGCCGCTCCGTCGCCGCACTGCCGCTCGGCCGGCGCCTGCGCAGCCACCCGAGGAGCAGCAGCGCGGCGGAGACCGGCAGCGTGTACGCCTCGGGGGTGGAGATGTCGGACGCCGACAGCCGTACCCACGTGGCGAGTACGAGCAATGCCGCTGAGGCGTATCCCGCTCCCGGACGCCGGTCGGCGCGGAGGGCGACGCCCGCGGCGCCGGCGGCGCAGACGGCGAGGGCGAGCCAGAGCGTGCCGGGGTGCGGGGCGCAGAGCGCGAGAGCCGCCAACGCCGTTGCGTATCCGGCGCATTCGACGGCGAGTGACATCGCCTTCCGCGACGCGGGCGCCTTCGCGGCCGCTCCGCCGCCGAGCCGGGCCGCCGCCGGCAGTGTGCCGACCGCGACCGCGAGCACCGCGAACGACGCCTGGTCCGCCGGACGGTCCTGTGCCGCGGCGATCGCTCCGGCCAGCCCGGCCGCGTACTCCACTGCCGACGCCGCCAGCGCGGCCCGGGGGCCTGGGCCGCCCTTCGGCGACCAGGCCGCGGTCGCAGCGGACGCCACGCACAGCAGGGCCAACACCGAGAGGGTGGCGGTCTGTTGAGCGAGGGACCAGCCGATCGCAGTGGCGGCCAGGGTGAGGCCCGAGACCAGTGCGGTGACGCCGGTCGCGGTGTCTGCCACGGTGGCGGCGGCGAGCAGGACGATCGCCGCCGCGGCGACGACGGTCACGGTCGGCCCGTACGGAAGACCGAGTGCCAGTGGAGCCGTCGCACCGGCCGTGGCGCACAACACCGGCAGGGCGGACAGCACGGGCAGGGACGACCGGGCAGCCGCCAGGCGGCTCAACGCGTCGTCGTCGGCGGGCTGTTGATTGTCCCGTGCGGTCGTTGGGCCGAGGCTGCCGGTGAGCAGCGGGACGGACAGCGCCAGCAGCAGGATGATGAGCAGCGTGGCGGCGGAGCCGGTCCATGCGTGCTGAGCGTCGACGGCCTGCCGGACCGGGCCGTGCGGCGGGCCCTCCCACGCCCGCTCCGCGAAGAGCCACGGCCCGAACACCGCCTGTGCCACCGGTGCCAGCGTCGACACCAGTGCCCCGCACTGCACCACAACGGCCGCCACGACGAGTCCGGCGGACTGCCGTGCGAGCCGTACCCGCACCCCGCGCAGGAGGAGCACAGCGCCCAACAGGCCCATCGCGCACAGCAGATAGACCAGCACCTGCCAGTCCCGGCCCGCTGTGCCGTCGGATCCTGCCACGGCCCAAACGACGCCCTTCAGCGCCGTGATCAGCATCAGTCCGGCCGCCGCGCCCAGCGGCACCGCCAGCCTGCGGGCCTGGTGCCGTTGCCCGGCATACAGCAGCACCGCCGCTGCCGCCGCCTGCACGGCACTCCAACGGGTCGCCGAGGCAACGGTGCCGGACTGCTGTGACAGTGCCAGGCCCAGCATGAGCGCTCCAGCCGGCACCGCTGCCACGGCGGCCGTCAGCCGTACCGGCCGGGTGGTGGCCCGGTGGGCACTGCCGTCCCGCTGCCGCGACACCGCCAGCGCGACGTCGGCCGCGAAGGTGAGGAGCAGAGCCACAGCGAGCGCGTAGGCCGTCCGGTCCGCGCTTCCGTCCAGGGCCAGCGACCAGAGCGGCAGCGGCAGTTGGGCGACGACGACGGCGAAGGGCAGCGGCAGCCGCAGCCCCGGTGCCGGAAGCGTCAGCCCGTAACCGGCCCACAGCGCGGCGATCAGCGCCGCGCTGGTCGCGGAATAAGCGAGGCCGTCCGCGTGAGGAAAGCAGACCTCGTGCAATGCGTACGCGTCCAGCGCCAGGAGAGCCAGCCCGAAACCGGCGACGGACTCGGCGGTGGCCGCCAGTTTCCGGCGCAGCAGCGCGAGCGGAACCGCGAGGGTGCCGAGGGTCAGCCCGCCGAGCACCGCCGCGCGGCCGCCGACGCCCATGCTGCCCCAGTTCAGCAGGGTGAAGGCGAACGCGGCGACGGTGAGCAGCACACCGCCGAGTACGAGCAGGACGTTACGAGCCGTGTACGAGGAGGTCTCGGCGCGCTCCGCGGGCCGCTGCCGGGGCACGGGCCCGTGCCCCGGCAGCGGCCCGTAGGCACCGCCCGGAGCCCAGCGCGGGGCCGCCGCGCCCTGGGCACCACTCGGTGCGGCAGCCTGCGCCGAGGCCCGCAGCCCGGCCAGCAGGGTCTGCCGCCGCCCGTGGAGTTCGGCGCGCCGCTGTTCCAGACCGGCCAGCTCCGCGTCGATCCGCCGGACTTCCCCGTGCTCCTCGCCGGTCAACGGCAGTGCGCAGTACGGGCAGTGGGCCGGCCCGCCCCCTTCCCCCTCTCTGTGCTCCGCCGCCTGCCCGAGCGGTCCGCGGCAGTCAGGGCAGTGTGCGGGTGGCTGGTTGTACTCCATGCCGGGCAGCCTGACGCCGAGCCGGCGCCGCTGACATCCGTCGGGATACTCAGATCCGCCCCTCACTGCCTGCTACTCGGCGGCCGGGGGCGGGCGGCTGCGAGCGCGCGGCCGCACCCGGCCGCGAGCGGCCGGTTCGAGGGCATGCCATACGCTTGGCCGTCCTGAACCGCGGCCACCGGGGAGAGTTGGCGCATGAGTGAGGGCTTCGGTGCGGTGCGGGAGCCGGGTGACGGCAGTGCGCGGTTGCTGCGGCCGGTCGCCGGGCTGCTCGAGCGGGGACGCCTCGACGGGGACATCGGCACCATGGCACGCGTGCCGCGCTCGCACGCCGAAGTGTCCGCGGCGGTGGTCGACTTCGCCCGCGTCGCCGACGACCGGGGCCGGAAACTCGCGGGCCTGCTGGCCGCGCTGTCCACGCTGCCCGGGTCCGCCGGGCACGACGCCACCTCCGCCGAGGACGGCACGGCAACGGCGCTCAGGGACCTCGAGGCCCCGTACGGCGGGCGGGCGGGGGAGCCGGACGTTGCGTACCACGCAGACGTCGGGTTCCTGGAGAACTGCGATCCGGGGCTCATCGGGCGCAACGCCGCGGAGTACAGGCGCATGTGCGATCTGTTGGACGCCGTCGGCCCGTCCGTACGGAAGGCGCAGGCGAAGGCGCAGGCACCGGACCGGGCGGGCGGCCCGTACGACTCGCCCGGCGCGCCCGGCGACTCGTACGAGGACCTGATCGGGGATGTGGCCCGCCTCGTACAGGGGCTGCGGGACGGCTACGAAGCGGCGTGGAAGGCGCTGTCGGAGTACGCCACCGCCGTCGAGGAGGCCAGGACGAAACTGCGGGACGGCCGCGACGCGCAGAACCGGCTCTCCGAGGTGATCTCGGGTGGGGCCGTCCCCCTCACCCGTACCGCGCAGGACGCCGAGCCGATGCGCCGCTGGGAGGATCTGCGCTCCTCGAAGGGCCTGCTCGACCGGTTCGCCGAACTGGGCGTGGACCGCGACGCGATCGCGGACGAGGCCGATCGCTGCTACGAGCGGGCAGGCGAGGCCTTCGGCGCGGCACTCCGCGCCGAACAGGGCCCGCGCCGCGACTGCGTGACCGCACTCCAGCGGGCCGAATCCCTGGTCGCGGCCTTCCGGACTGCCCACGACGACACGGCGGTTGAGCTCCCCCCGGAAGGTGTGGCCCTGTCGCACGAGGACGCACTGTCCCGCGACTCGCTGACGCGGCTCCCCGGCAGCGCCCCGGGGAAGGGGAGCCTGCCGGCGCTCGGCGACGAGAGGGTGTCGCCGCTGCTTCAGGATCTGCGCGGCCACCGGGAGAACATGCCCGACGTCGGCAGCCGGTGGCTGACCGACGCGTTGGGCAGCCGGAAGGAGTGGATCGAGGCCAACAGGACCGCCGTCAAGGTGGCCGCGCGGGCGTACGGTCTGCCGCCGGACCTGCTGGCGGGCATCGCCTGGGTCGAGGTCGGCGGCAAGCCCTACCTGGCCGACGACGTGACCCAATTCTTGCGGCACACCGCCGAGTCGGACTGGAGCCCCGTCACTCCCGGCAACCTGCCCGGGCCGCTCGCGGGGGACCGCGACAACACCTCCTTCGGGCCGATGGCCGTGCAGGTCCGCCGCGCCGCGGAGACGCTGGGATACGACCCGGCGAACCTCACCGAGGGCCAACGCGACGAGCTGACGGCCTCGTTGAAGGACCCCACCCAGAACCTGCTGATCTCCGCGAAGCACCTGGCCGACCTCAAGGCCCACTGTTCCTTCGCCGGCGTACCGGCCGACCGGATGACGCCGGAGCAGTACCGCGAGCTGGCCGCCCGCTACAACGGCGGCCCCTACTGGGAGGGTTCCGACGCCCAGGGTTACGCGGACGAGTTCGAGAAGAACCGCGAGCAGGCGAAGCAGGCGCTGACGCGGCCCTAGGTGTATTGGTCACGAGCGTTGTTGACTGTCCGGCGGACCGGCGTGTCCTCACCGCGCGACCAGGGTGACCTCGGTGGCCTTGACGCTGGCCCACACGGCCGTGCCGTCGCCGAGCCCCAGATCGGTCGCCGCCTGCGGGGTGATCTCGGCGACGAGGTCGGGGACCTGGTCGGAGGCGATGACGACACGGAGGCGGCTCCCGAGGGCGGTGATCTCCCGGACTGTTCCCGGCCAGTTGTTGCGGGGGCTGCCGGCGGGCCGTTCGCGGTGCAGGGAGACGGCCTCGGGAGCGATGACCGCCAGCGCGTGCGTGCCCTCGGTCATGGGGTCGGCGGCGACGAGGGTGCCTCCGCCGGTGAGGGTGAGCGTTCCGTCCGAACTGGCCGTGCAGGGCCAGGCGTTGCGGCCGAGCATCCGGGCCACCCACGGGGAGCGCGGGTGCCGCGAGACTTCGCCGGGCGTGTCGTACTGAAGGGTCCGTCCGTCGTCGAGGACGAGTACGCGGTCGCCGAGGGAGATGGCTTCGACGGGGTCGTGGGTGACGAGCAGGCAGACTCCGCCGAAGCTTTCGAGATGTGTGCGCAGCGTGTGGCGCACCCGGGCGCGCGTGGTCTGGTCGAGGGCGGCGAGGGGTTCGTCGAGGAGGAGCAGTCGCGGGCGGGCGGCCAACGCCCGTGCCAGCGCGACGCGTTGGGCCTGCCCGCCGGAGAGCTGGGCCGGTTTGCGCCGGGCGAGGTGCCCCACGCCGAGCCGGTCGAGCCAGTCCTGCGCCGTGCGGCGGGCCTCTGAGCGGCCCACGCCTTGAGTCCGCAGTCCGTAGGCGGTGTTGGCGATCGCGGTGAGGTGCGGGAAGAGAGCGCCGTCCTGGGGCACCCAGGCCACGCCGCGGCGGTGCGGCGGCAGGTTCGTAACGTCGGTGTCGCCGAGGCGCAGTCGGGCGTGGGCCCGTGGGGTGAGTCCGAGGAGTGCGCGCAGAAGGGTCGACTTGCCCGCCCCGTTGGGTCCGACGACGGCGATGGTGGTGCCACCGGGGGCGTCGAGGGTGACGTCGTTGAAGCCGGTGACCTCCGTACGAAGGGCCCACTGCTGCCCCGGAGTTGATGACAGCGCGGCGTCGTGCGGTGTGCCGCCGCCGCCTTCCGCCGGCTTCTCGTCCTCCTCCCGTGGCTTTCCGTCCCGGCGTGCGGTGCCGGTTCCGGCGGTGCCGGCCCAGCGTCCGCGCAGGGCGACGAGGACGGCCATGGCGACCGCGAGCAGCAGCAGTGACACGGACGTTGCGGCCTCCGGCCGGTCCTGCAACAGGAGATAGACCTGGAGCGGAAGCGTCTGCGTCGTCCCGGGCAGGTTCCCCGCGAAGGTGATGGTGGCGCCGAACTCGCCGAGCGCCCTGGCCCAGGTGAGGGCGGCTCCGGCGGCGAGCCCCGGGGCGACGAGGGGCAGGGTGACGGTGAAGAACACCCGCACCGGCGAGGCCCCGAGCGAGGCGGCGGTCTCCTCGTAGCTCGGACGGAGCCCCGCGAGGGTGCCTTCGAGGCTGATGACAAGGAACGGCATGGCGACGAAGGTCGCGGCGACCACGGCGCCCGAGGTGTGGAACGGCAGGACGATGCCCAACTCGCCTTCCAGCCACGGCCCGAGGAGGCCGCGACGCCCGAATCCCAGCAGCAGCGCGACGCCGCCGACGGTCCTTGGCGGTGAGGGCGGTGAGCGTGGACGGGCGCGGGGGAGGGGCGCGGGGGAGGGGCGGGAAACGGAGGGCGGCCGTGCCCCGGCGAGACGGACTCGGGCTGCGGCTGCGGCCCGCTCACGTGCGGTCGATGTGCACGTTGGTCGACTTCACCCTGGCCGTGGCCTGCATGCCGACCTCCAGGCCCAGTTCGTCGACCGCCTCCCTCGTCAACAGGGACACCAGCCGGTGCGGACCGGCCTGGATCTCCACCTGTGCCGCGACATCGCCCGTCTTGACGGCGGTCACGATGCCGGGGAAGGCGTTGCGGGCCGAGGTGTAGGAGACCTCGTCCTCGTCGAGGCCGCCCTGGCCCACCTCGACGGAGAAGGCGGCCAGATCCTTTCCGTCGATGAGGCGGCGGCCCCCCTCGTCGCGGTGCGTCGCGACTCTGCCGGCGTCGGCCCAGCGACGTGCCGTGTCGGGACTCACCCCGAGCAGACGAGCCGCCTGGCCGATCGTGTAGCTCTGCATGCCGGGAAAGCCAAGCGCCATTTCCCGCATCTGCAAGACCTCAGGAGATTTCACGTGGCAGATGCGGGCTGACTCGGGAGATCTCCTCGCATATGTCGAGGTGCGGGGGCAGCGCCGCCTGTCCGTCCCTGGTCCGCCGTGCGGCTCCGCCCGGGACGGTGCTCGTCCGCCGGCTGTTCCGGGCCCGGCGTCCGGGAGAGAAGCACCGGCATGGCGTACCGCCCGGAGTCCTCGCCCCGGGCGCGGGCGGCCGGGGCGCCCGTACCTCCACGGCGGCCCCGCGGCCCGGCCTGGGAGCGGGCCGGGGGCGGGCGGTGCCGGTCTCAGGGTGACCGCCGCGAGCCCCCAGAGAAGAACTCGGAGTTGTCCCCGGGCTCATCTTCCGTCTGTTGAAGACAGTCCCGGCTGCTGTCAGCCTGCGAATCAGGCGATGACCCACGGCGCCGGGAGCGGTGGACATGGAGAGTGCGCACTGGATCTACGTCCTGCTGGTGCTCGCCACCATGCCGCCCATGGTGCCGAACTCGGCCCTGGTGGCCGGTGCCGGTGCCATGGCCGCGACCGGCGGGCTGAGCCTGCCCGTTCTCGTCCTCGTGCTGCTGGTCAGCACCGTCGTGGGTGATCTGGGCGTGTTCTGGGCGGGCCGGAAGGCCGGCGGACGGGTCGTCACCTGGCTGCGGCGCAGACCCCGGCGCAGGGCGATGCTGGAGCGGACGGCGGCCGGGCTGGAGCGGTACGGAGTGCCTTCGGTGATCGCGGTGCGCTTCGTCCCCGGCGGGCGGGGCGTGGGCGGGCTGACCGCGGGCGTGGTCGGTTACCCGGTGCGCAGCTTCTTCCTCGGTGCGGTCATCGCCGAGGCCGTGTTCGTCTCGTACACGGTCGGGCTCGGGTATCTCGGCGGCCGGTACGCCCTGGACGGCGTGGCCCGGTGGCTCATCGGCCCGCTGGTGTCGCTCCTGGTCGCCGGCGCCGTGTGGGTCCTGCGCCGTATCGCGCGCGGACGCTGCGCAGGCGCCGCGGAGACGGGAGGCGCCGCGGAGACCGGACGCTGCGCAGGCGCCGCGGAGACGGGAGGCGCCGCAGAGCCCGCGGAGCCCCCGGGCCAGGACCCCGTGCCGCGGTAGCGGGGCCCGGCCGGAACGGAGCGCCCCGTCACCCGAACGGAACCGGTCGCCTGTGCCCGTGCGTCACGCCGGTGCACCTTTTGTCCTATGCGGCACCGTAAGCCCAAGCGCAGGCGACCCGGCAGGCTCGTGTACGCGGCACTCCTGCCGCTCGCGTTCGCCATGAGCTGGGAGGAGCCGGTGAGGGATGCCCTGTCGCCCACCGCCCACCGCCCTCGGCACCGCGAGCCGGCCGGGGGGCAGACCCTGCCCGGCGCGCCCCGCCCCGGCATAGTCCCGCGCAACGCCTGGCATGCCGACGAGAGCCTTGTGCGGGAGCCGGCGTCGTCCACGAAGAGCGTGCAGGTCGTCTTCGTCCACCACACGAGCCAGCCCAACGGCTACGACTGCCGTGCGGTGCCCCGCATGCTCCGGCAGCTCGAGGCGGAACACGTCGAGCGCGGATGGGACGATCTCGGCTACAACTTCGTCGTCGACCGCTGCGGGAAGATCTACGAGGGGCGCTCCGGTGCCCTTGGCCGCTCCGTCGAAGGGGCGCACACCAAAGGCTTCAACGCCCGCAGCCTCGGCATAGCCGCGATGGGCACCTTCGACGAGGGCGTCGAGGTGCCGCCGGCGATGATCGACTCGATCGCCGCGGTCGCCGCGTGGAAACTGCGGCGCGGCATCGACCCGCGCGGCACGGCGCAGCTCGTCTCCTCCAGCGGCGAGAGCCGCTTCGACAAGGGTGACCGCGCCCGCTTCCAGGTCATATCCGGGCACCGCGACGCCTACGAGACCTCCTGCCCGGGCGGAGCCCTGTACGGCAAGCTCGGGCAGATACGCGAGGAGACGGCACGCCTGCGCGAGCGGGCCGACGCCAGGAGGCAGGGACGCCCGTCGACGAAGCCGGAGGGGCGCTGAACCGGAGCCGACTCGCCGCCAGTCGCCCGCAGCGGCGCCCGCGCCCTCGATCACCGCCCCTCGATCACCGCCCCTCGATCACCGCCCCTCGATCACCGCCACTTGGTCCCCGCACCTCGATCACCGCGCCTCGATGCACCTCCGCCGGTCCGCCAAGGGCCGCCCCGGTGGCGGGACGCCGAGAGACCGGGGTGGCGGGACGTCGAGGAGACCGGCCCGTCGGAGCGTGCACGCCCCCGCCCCCGCTTCGCGCCCCGCCCCGGGCCGGCGCTCAGGCGGAGTTGAGGAAAGACAGCAGGTCGTTGTTGAACATGTCGTGATGGGAGCCGTACAGCCCGTGGGGCCAGCCCGGGTAGATCTTGAGGGTCGGGTCCTTGACGAGTTCGGCGGTCTTCGGCGAGGCGGCCTCGATGGGGACGATCTGGTCGTCGTCGCCCTGGGCTATGAAGACGGGGACGTCGATCCGGGTCAGGTCGTCCGCGAAGTCGGTCTCGGAGAAGGCCTTCACGCAGTCGTACGAGGCATTGAGCGCCACGGACATCGCCATCAGCCAGAACGCGTCACGCGTGCCCTCGGAGACGTCCGAGCCGGCGCGGTTGGCGCCGTAGAAGGGCGCTGTGAGGTCCTGGTAGTACTGCGATCGGTCTTTCCGCACGCCTTCGCGTATCGCGTCGAAGACGTCCATCGGCAGCCCCTCGGGATTCGCGTCCGTCTTCAGCATCAGCGGCGGTACGGCGCTCAGCAGCACAGCCTGCGCGGCGCGGGCCGTTCCGTGCTTGCCGAGGTAGCGCGTCACCTCGCCGCCGCCCGTCGAGTGGCCGACGAGCGTGGCGTTGCTGAGGTTGAGGCCGTCCATCAGCTGCGAGAGGTCGTCGGCGTAGGTGTCCATGTCGTGGCCGCTCCCCGGCTGTCCGGAACGGCCGTGGCCGCGACGGTCGTGCGCGATGACGCGGTAGCCCTGGGAGGCGATGAAGAAGAGCTGCGGATCCCAGACGTCCGCGGTCAGCGGCCAGCCGTGGCTGAAGACGACCGGACGCCCCGATCCCCAGTCCTTGTAGAAGATTTCGGTCCCGTCCGAGGTGGTGATGGTGCCCATGGCCGGACTCCTTCCGTCCTGCGGTCTTCCGGTTCTGCCGGTCGTCTCCGGCTCTGCCGGTTCTTCCGGCTCTTCCGGGCCGGGCCCGTGCCGCCCCGGAAGAGGGGACACACTCCCCACCGTCGCGCGCGTCCGCCGGTCTCGCGAACGCGGACCGCATCGCCGCCGGTGGAGCGGTTGCCGGGAACAGAGAGTCAATGCCGGTGACTTGGTGTGCCGGTTCCGTGCCCCTTCCTGAAGGAGGCAGGAAAGCCCCGCTCGCGTACGACTGCCGCGCCCGGTGAGGGGAACCAGTCGAGCGCTCGACCCGCGGTGAGCGGAACCGGGAGTGAGAGCGACAGGGCCTGAGAGAGCGACAGGGCCTGAGAGAACGGAAGACCGCACAGACCGCACGGAACGGAAGAGGTGCCATGGGCGACTCACCCGCTGAGCAGCACAAGCACGAAGACGCGGAAGACGTCGTGGAGCTGATCCTCAGGGACCACCGCACGATGGAGGATCTGTTCCGCGAGATGCGCAGCGTCGACGCCGACCGTGAAGCGGCCCTGCACAGGCTCGCCGATCTGCTCATCGCTCACGCCGAGGCGGAGGAGGCGGAGGTCTACCCCGTGCTGCGCCGCTACCGGAAGGTGGACGAGGAGGACGTCGAGCACAGCGTGGAGGAACACGCCGAGGGCAACGAGGCGTTGCTCGCGCTGCTGGAGGCCGGCGCACCCGGCAGCGAGGACTGGGACGAGAAGTTGGAGGCCCTGGTTCAGGCGGTCAACCACCACCTGGACGAGGAGGAGCGTTCCCTCATCAACGACACCCGCGAGAACGTCGGATCGGAGCGCCGTGCCGAACTGGGACGGGCGTTCGCCCGCGCCCGGCGCGACCAACTGGCCTCGGCGCCGGGCCGGTTGGAGAACGTGCGCAGGATCGTGAAGGAGGCGGCCGAACCGTCCGGGAGCTGACGCGTGAAGCGCGGCTGACGGCGAAGACCGGGCGCGGAGCTGGCGGGAGCCGCCCCCTCGACGCTGCCGTGCGCCGGGTCTTCGCCGTGCCGTGGAAGTCCCGTCGGTGCACGGGAGGTACTTCCATCGGGCGATTCATGCGGATACGTACGAGGACCGGAAACACATCTGCGTCCGGTGCTGCGGATGCGTTCCCGATGGTCCGGTGGTGCCGCGGCGCGTGTCCGTCGCCGTGGCCGCCGGAGACCGGCACGGCACCGGATTCAACTCCCCGCTGTCTTCCGGGACCTGCGCACGCCCAGGCCCACGCACCTCAACTGCTCTGGCAACACGATGAGTTGAAGCGCAGTCGTCCGGTACCGGCGGCACGCGCCGCCCGCGGCGAGGACGGGAGCCCGCTGCCGGCGAGGCGGTGCCTACGAGCGGGGCGCCCGGAAGTGACGGCCTGACAGCCGTCCGTCGGGCCGTACTTGTGTACCCCGGGGGAATCGCAGGGAAACGCGCCGGACCCCGCCACGGCGCGACGGATATCGCCGTTGCCGCCACTAGATTGAGGTCTACGAAGATACGGATTGCATGATTTGGGCTGTGAATTCAGTACATAAGGACCGAGAGGACACGGGGTCTGCATGGAGCCTCGGGAGCTGTGGGAACGGCACACGGTGCTGGCGAGAGCCTTCTGCCAGAGCGACGAGGAGGTGCGTTCGGCGCAGACGACGCTGGACGACGCCCAGGCGAGCCGGGCCCGTTCCCTCGCGGCGTTCGCAGTGGTGGTCGGCAACGACAAGGCGGTCGCCGAGATGCTCGGCCTTCCCGAGCGTGAAGTGCGCATCGCGCGCCGCACCGTGGGCAGGGACGATGCCCGGTTGCTCGCGGACGATCTGCTGATGGCACCGCTCCAGCATCAGCACCCCGGCCCGGGCCCCGGCGCCGACGAGAACGCACGGGCGAACGAGGCGGCACACCCCCACGCGCACACGCAGACGTCCGCGCAGGCCGGCGACCACATGCAGGCGCCCGACCATCCGCAGCCGCAGTACCAGGCGCACGGCCAGCAACAGCAGCAGGCGCCGCAGGCGCAGCAGATGCCGTCCCACGCGCACGTGCAGTACCAGGCGCAGCACCAGCAGCAGGTCCAGCATCACGCGGCGCAGTCGTACTACCAGACCCAGGAGCACTACCAGCAGCCGCAGGAACACTTCCAGAGCTACGACCACGCCCAACTGCCGGACCACATGGGGTGGTCGCCCGTTCAGGACGCGGTGCTCGTCGACGGCTGGCAGTCCGGTGTCGACCTGGAGATCCTCGCGCTCGAACTCGGCACCGACCTGCGGAGGCTGACCGCCCGTGCGCAGTATCTCTCCGCGCAGGGACGGCTGTTCGTCACGCCGGAGGAGACCGGACGGCAGGGCGGCAAGCACCGCAGGGAGACCGCGACACACCACACGGGCATCCCCACCCAGCAGATGAGCTCCCCGGGAGACATGCTCCTGCCGGACGGTCTCGTTCCCGACGGATACGGCGGGTACTGGGCGAACTGGAACGAGATGCTGCCCGCGCCGCAGGCGTGACGTTGCCCCGTCCCGAACGGGTGCCGGAGCCGGGGACAACGCGGAGAGCGCCGACCGGAGCGGGTCGGGCGGCACGTTCGGGCCTGCGCGAGCGTTGATAGCGTGTACCTCCCCCGACGACAGCCACCCCTGCGGTGCGACTGATGAGGAGCCTGTGACGTGACCGCCCTCGCGCTGGGACCGAGTTGGCTCGATCCGGACTTTCTGATCCAGACCTTCGGCCTGGTCGGCATCCTGGTGATCGTCTTCGCGGAGTCCGGCCTGCTCATCGGCTTCTTCCTGCCGGGTGACTCGCTGCTGTTCACGGCCGGTCTGCTCGTCGCGACGGACCAGTATCTGCACTATCCGCTGTGGCTGGTCTGCCTGCTTGTGGTGATCGCCGCGGTGCTCGGCGACCAGGCGGGCTATCTCTTCGGACGCAAGGTCGGCCCCGCTATCTTCCGGCGCCCCGACTCCCGGCTGTTCAAGCAGGAGAACGTGGAGAAGGGCCACGAGTTCTTCGAGAAGTACGGCCCCAAGTCGCTCGTGCTGGCCCGTTTCGTGCCCATCGTCCGGACGTTCACGCCGATCATCGCGGGCGTGAGCCGGATGCCCTACCGCTCCTTCGTGATCTTCAACGTCGTCGGCGGCGTGCTGTGGGGCGCGGGTGTCACGCTCCTCGGGGCCATGCTGGGGCAGATCGCCTGGGTGCGCGAGAACATCGAGATGATGCTGGTCGGCATCGTTCTGCTGTCCGTCACGCCGATCGTGGTCGAGCTCGTGCGTGCACGGAAGAACAAGCAGCGCGGGGCCTCGGACGCGGGTCCGTCGGCTTCGGCGTCCCCCGCGGCCGGGTCGGGGCGGCCGGATGCGGCCGCGGACGCCGACGTCCCGGGGAACTCGCCGGACGACGGCGGCCGGCGCGGCCGTCACGCTCGCCGCTGAGGCCGCGCCCCGAGACGCTCGCCGCTGAGGCCGCGCCCGGAGACGCTCGCCGCTGAGGCCGCGCCCGGAGACGCTCGCCGCTGAGGCCGCGCCCGGAGACGCTCGCCGCTGAGGCCGCGCCCGGAGACGCTCGCCGCTGAGGCCGCACCCGGAGACGCCCGCCGCTGAGGCCGCACCCGGAGACGCCCGCCGCTGAGGCCGCACTCCGAGCACACACGGCTCCCGGACCGCACCCTCCCGCACGGCCTCGTCCCACCTCGCGCCGCCCTCACCGGCAGCGCCTCCCGCACACGACGGCGCCCCGCCCGCCCGGTGACTCCGGACGGACGGGGCGCGGCGCTGTGACCAGCGGCGGACAGGAGGCGGGGACGGGGTGCCGCCTCAGACCTTGGCGTCCTCCTTGTCGTCCCGCTCGTCGCTGTCGTGCGCGTCCGGAGCGCCGTCGGCCCCGCCGTTCCCGCCGCCGTTCCCGCCCCCGCGTCGCCCACCGGGCCACCCGGGGCGTCCGCCGCCGGCCAGGCGCCGCAGCCACGGCCAGGCCAGCAGCACGACGATCACCGCATAGACCGTGACGGCGAACGGGGTGTTCACCAGCCCGGTCACGCTGCCGTCGCTGATCTGCAGAGCCCGGCGCAGCTGCTGCTCGGCGTTGGGCCCGAGGATGACGCCGATGATCGCGGGCAGCACCGGAAGGCCGAAGCGCCGCATCATCAGCCCGACGATCCCGATGACGAGCAGGATCACCATGTCGATGGCCTCGCCGCCCACCGCGTAGGCCCCGACGGCGGCGAAGAAGAGGATCCCGGCGTACAGGTACGGGCGCGGGATGCGCAGCAGCTTCGCCCACACGGGCGCCAGCGGCAGGTTGAGCATCAGAAGCAGCACCATGCCGACGAAGAGCGAGGCGATGAGACCCCACACCAGGTCGGGCTCCCGCTCGAAGAGCAGAGGACCGGGCTGGATGCCGTACTGCTGGAACGCCGCGAGCATCACGGCGGCCACGGCGGTCGTCGGCAGACCGAGGGTCAGCAGCGAGACCAGGGTGCCCGCGGCCGACGCCGACGCCGCCGACTCGGGCCCCGCGACGCCCTCGATCGCGCCCTTGCCGAACTCCTTCTTGTGCCGGGAGAGGCGCTTCTCCGTGACGTACGAGAGGAACGTGGGGATCTCGGCGCCGCCGGCCGGGATCGCACCGAAGGGGAACCCGATGGCCGGCCCGCGCAGCCACGGCTTCCAGGTGCGCCGGAGGTCGGACCGGCCGAGCCACGGCTGTCCCACCGGGATCGACTCCCCGGCGCTCCTGCGCGCGTGGCCGGCGACCCACAGCGCCTCGCCGATGGCGAAGAGCCCGACGGCCACGATGACGACGTCGATGCCGTCGGAGAGCTGGAGGCTGCCGAAGGTGAGCCGCTGCTGGCCCGTCATCTGGTCGAGTCCGACGAGGCCGATCGTCAGTCCGATCAGCAGCGCCGCGAAGCCCCGCACACGCGATCGGCCGAGCACCGAGGTGACGGCGATGAACGCCAGCACCATGATCGCGAGATAGTCCGGCGCGCCGATGTCCACCGCGAGCGCGGCGACGGTCGGCGCCAGGGCCACCAGCAGGATCGTGCCGATCAGGCCGCCCGCGAAGTGGCCCATGGCGGCGGCGGCGAGCGCCTGCGCGCCGCGCCCCGACTTGGCCATCGGGTTGCCCTCGATGGCCGCGACGACGGCGGCGCTCTCACCGGGAGTGTTGAGCAGGATGGAGGTGGTCGAGCCGCCGAACATCCCGCCGTAGTAGATGCCCGCGAACATGATGAACGCGCCGACCGGGTCGAGCCCGTACGTCACCGGCAGCAGCAGCGCGACCGCCATGGCCGGACCGATGCCGGGCAGCACGCCGATGGCGGTGCCCAGCAGCACGCCGACCGCTGCCCACAGCAGGTTGAGCGGCGTCAGCGCCGTGCCGAAGCCGTCGAGCAGGGACGAGAGAGATTCCATCGGTCAGAGCACCCCCATCAGCGGGCCGCCGGGCAGTGGCACGCCCAGCAAGGTGTTGAAGGCCGCGAAGGTGGCCAGGGACAGGACGGCCGCGATCAGCGGGTCGCGGGAGAGGTTGCGGCTGCCCAGGGCGTACGCCGAGCCCCAGAAGAGCAGTGCGCCGGTGATCGGGAAGCCGAGCGGGTCGATGAGGACGGCACCGGCGAGGAAGATCCCGGCCAGGAGCGCGACGGTGCGCCAGTCGGTGGGCTCGCCTGCCGGCTCCTCGCCCGCGGGCTCCTCCCCCCGCGGGACACCTTCTCCGCGCCCGCCGCGCAGCACGTCGACGGCCAGGAAGACGGCGACCACGAGCAGGGCGACGCCGACGAGGAGCGGCACCGTCCTGGGGCCGACCGGGCCGCGCTGGCCCGCGACGGTCTCCATGGTGAACGTGTCGCCGAGCACGAGCACGCCGACGACCAGCAGCAGGACACTGACGCCGAGTTCGGAGCGGCCGCGCAGCCATTCGCGCCAACCACCCGCCGAACCGGGTGAGTTCACCCCTCCGGAACCGGCTGCCGGTGTGTCCTGGCCCCGCGTGGGTTCCTTGGACTCCGTGGATCCGGTGCTCACTTCCCCACCTCCTCGAGGACGGACTGGACGCGCTTGTCCTGGGCCTTGAGGAAGCGCCCGTATTTCTCACCGGTCAGATACGCGTCGTCCCAGCCGTTCCGCTTGAGGGACTTCTGCCACTGGGGGCTGCGGTGGAGTTCGTCGAAGAAGGTGATGAGCTTGGCGCGCTTCTTCTCCGACAGGTCCGGCGGCGCCATGATGCCGCGCCAGTTGGTGAACTCGACGTCCATGCCCGCCTCCTTGAGGGTCGGGGCGTCGAAGCCCTCGATCCGCTTCTTTCCCGTGACGGCGAGGAGGCGCAGTTCGCCGGACTCGATCTGGTCGCGGTACTCGCTGATGCCGGATATGCCGAACGCGACCTTGCCGCCGAGCACGGACGCGAGGAGTTCGCCGCCGCCGTCGAAGGGCACGTAGTTCACGGACTCGGCCTCGATGCCGGCGTCCCTGGCCATGAGCATCGGGGCCAGGTGGTCGGGGCCTCCGGCCGAGGAGCCGCCGCCGACGGGCAGCGAGCCGGGCTTCTTCTTCCAGTCGGCGAGCAGTTGCTCGAACGTCTTGTACTTGGACTTCTTCGAGACCACGACGATGTTCGGCTCCTCCACCGTGCGCGCGATCGGTGTCGCGTCGTCGAGCGTGGAGGGTGAGTCGTTCGTGCGTACCGCGCCGACGACGCCGAGGCCCATCGACATGGCGAGCTTGCCGTTGCCGCGCTCGTTGACGAGCCGGGTCAGGCCGACGGTGCCGCCGGCGCCGGGCAGGTTGAACACCTCGATGTTGTGGTTGAGTCCGGCGTCCTCCGCGTCCTTGGCGGCGGTGCGGGCGGTGATGTCGTAGCCGCCGCCCGGTGTGTTGGGCACCATGAACTGAAGCCCGGGGATGTTCGTCCCTGTCTCGGCACCGCTGCCCGTTGTGATCAGCGGGGGGCCGATCAGTACGAGCAGCGTCGCCCCGAGAAGAGACAGGAGTGTGCGCTGACGCACGCGGGGCACCGCCTTTCGTGGATTCGTGGTGAGGTCCTGCTGGGGACGGGACGGCCCACATGCTGCACGGGGTACGCGGCGGTTTCGCCCCCTGTGCGCGAAAGAACTTAATGGTCGTTGTGGTCATTGTGTTCACGAGGCTGCTCAGGGAGCCCGTGGGCGGGCGAACTAGCCGCCATGGAACGGCAGTTGGGGTCGCCGGGCGGGCTGAGAGGGGGAGGGGGAGGTCCGTGCGGAGCCCGCGGGGGCTCCGTCTACTCTTCCGTGCATGCTTCATCTGCGGCTGATCGTCCCGTCATCGCGCACCGGTGAGGTCGGAGCCCTTCTGGATTCGACCGTGGGCACCGCCCATCTGGTCGTTCTGCCGGGCGCGGCCCGCGACCCGGAGGGCGACGTGGTGATGTGCGACGTCGCCCGCGAGGCCGCCGACGAGCTCATATCGGAGCTGCGCCGGCTCGGCCTCGACGCGCACGGGGCGATCTCCGTCGAGGACATCGACCTCACCCTCTCCGTGCGCGGCACCCAGGCCGAGGTCGACGCCCCCGGCGAGGGTGTGGACGCCGTCATGTGGGAGTCGCTGACCGACGCGACGCACGAGGAGTCCCGGCTCTCGCTCACCTATCTGGCGTTCCTCGTCGTGGCGACGATGCTGGCGGCCTGCGGTGTCATGCTCGACAGCGCGATCCTCATCGTCGGCGCCATGGTGGTGGGGCCGGAGTTCGGGCCGCTCGCGGGTGTCTGCACGGCGCTGGTCCGCCGAAGCCCGCGTCTGGCGCTGCGGCCGCTGACGGCGCTGGTGGTCGGCTTCCCGGTGGCGATGGCCGCGACCGGCGTCTTCACCGAACTGATGGACGCCGTCGGCCTGTTCACGGAGCAGAAGTACCGACTGCCGCACCCGGTCAGCGACTTCGTCTGGAACCCGGACTGGATGTCGTTCGTGGTGGCCGTCCTGGCGGGCGTCGCCGGGATACTCTCCCTGACCTCCGCCAAGTCCGGTGCGCTGGTGGGCGTCGCGATCTCGGTGACGACCGTGCCGGCGGCGGCCAACGCCGCCATGGCGCTCAGCTACGGCCTCCTGGGCGATGCCCTGGCCTCCGCCGAGCAGCTGGCACTGAACCTGGGCGGCATCGTGGTCGCGGGCACGCTCACGCTGTCGGGGCAGAAGGCGTTCTGGGCCTGGAAGCGCAGAGATCTCCCGTCCCGGCCGGCTCGGGCGCGCCCCACCCCGGGGTGAGGCCCGGCCGCGATTGTCCCGGTGACACGAACGACGGCGCCCCGCACGTGATCACGTGCGGGGCGCCGTCGTTCGTACGGGAGGGGCGGGACCGGCTCGGGGATCGCTCGGTCCGGCTCCCGGCGGGCTCAGTCCGGCTGTAGCGCGCCGGCCTTGCCGTCGTCGCCCTCGGCCGAGTCCTGCGAACCGCCGGCCGGTGAGGCACTGTCGCCCGGCTCCGAGGAGGTGCCGTTGGTCGGCCCGATGAGGATCTCGTACTCGCCGCCGTACTGCTTGTGGCCGGCGAGCACAGCGGTCTCGATGGCTTCGTCACCGCGTTCGCCGACGACGATGAGCCTGTCGCGCCGCAAGTCCCGCGTGAGCGCTATGCACATGCCCACCATCACGATCGTGAACGGCACCGCCACGAGAATCGTCAGGTTCTGCAGACCGGTCAGCGCCGATGCTCCACCACCGCCGATCAGCAGCATGATCGCGGCGACGGCACCGGTCAGCACACCCCAGACGATCACGACGTTCCTGCCAGGCTCCAGGGTGCCCTTCTGCGACAGGGTTCCCATCACGATGGACGCCGCGTCGGCGCCGGACACGAAGAAGATGCCGACCAGGAGCATCACGATGAGGCTGGTGACGCTCGCGATCGGATACTCGCGCAGCATCGCGAACAGCTGGCCCTCCGCCGTCGACTGGTCGGTCAGCTTCGCACCGCCGCGCTCCAGGCTGATGGCCGTGCCACCGAAGATCGCGAACCAGACCAGGCTGACGACGCTCGGCACGAGGATCACGCCGCCGACGAACTGCCGGATCGTACGGCCCCGGCTGATGCGCGCGATGAACATGCCGACGAAGGGCGTCCACGAGATCCACCACGCCCAGTAGAAGACGGTCCAGCTGGAGAGCCACCCCGCGACGTCCTTGCCCGCGGTGTCGTCCGTGCGCGCGGCCATCTGCGGCAGATCACCGATGAACGAGCCCAGCGACGTCGGCAGCAGGTTCAGCATCAGCACCGTCGGACCGACGACGAAGACGAAGAGGACCAGCAGCCCCGCCAGCACCATGTTGATGTTGGACAGCCACTGGATGCCCTTCTCGACACCCGAGATCGCGGAGGCGACGAAACATGCGGTCAGCACCGCGATGATGACCACCAGGACCGGTGTCCCGACCTGCGAGGCCCAGTTGACCTCCTTCACACCGCTGCCGATCTGCAGGGCGCCGAGGCCCAGCGACGCGGCGGAGCCGAAGAGGGTGGCGAAGATGGCCAGGATGTCGATGACACGGCCGAAGGTGCCGTTCGCGCGCTTCTCGCCGATGAGCGGTGTGAAGACGGCGCTGATCGTCTGCCGCCGGCCCCGCCTGAAGCAGCTGTAGGCGATGGCCAGACCGACGACGGCGTAGATGGCCCAGGGATACAGGGTCCAGTGGAACAGAGTCGTCGCCATCGCGGTCTGCATCCGCTCGGGCGCGGAGCCGCCCGTCCCCGGGGGCGGGTCGGCGAAGTGCGACAGCGGCTCGTTGACGCCGTAGAACATCAGGCCGATGCCCATGCCCGCGCTGAACATCATCGCGACCCATGACACCGTCCGGAACTCCGGCTTCTCGCCCTCCTTACCGAGGGTGATCTTCCCGTAACGGCTGAAAGCCAGCCAGAGCGAGAAGACGACGAAGCCGGAGGCGGCGAGTACGAACGCCCAACCGCCGTTGTGCATAGTGCTGTTCAGCATCGCTGTCGCTGCGCTGTCCAGGGAGTCGGTGGCGACCGCCCCCCAGACCACGAAGGCCAGCGTCAGCAGAGCTGTGACACCGAACACCACTTTGTCGGTCTGTGGCTTCGGCGTGGCTCGCAGACCGGCGGAGGCGCCGCCCGGCGGCTCCCCGGTTGCGTTCTGTTCCACCCGTTTTTCCGGCACGCTTGGACCTTTCAGTTCTGGATCAGATCGGGGAGCAGCTACCCGACTTCCTGATCAGCATGCCGTCCGTGTATCTGTTTCTTCAGCCACGCACGACCAGTGACCCGAGCAGGTCCCCGGTCGCCGCTGCTACTCGTTCGACGGCCTTCTCGAAGGCTTCGGCGTTGTGTGCCGCGGGCTGCCGGAAGCCTGACACCTTGCGTACGTACTGAAGGGCGGCGGCCCGTACGTCGTCCTCGGTGACGGCCTCGGCATAGGGCGGTCGGAGTGTCTTGATGTTTCTGCACATACCTCGACGCTACGTCCGCCCGGCCCGCCCGGTAACCGTCCGGGACGGCCGGCAGACGGATTCGGGGCCTCCCCGGGCGGAGCCCGAGGGGGAAGGGAGGGCAGCTGAGGACCGGGACGGTCCGGCGGGGCCTTGATCAGTGGACATCGACGTTCAGTGGCATGACCCGCCCTTCCACCATGGCCGCGAGGCCCTTGACCGCGCTGAGGGACGGTTGGTCCGCGATGTGGACAGGCATGCCCGTGCCCGCGCGCAGACGCTCGTCGAGCCCGGGCAGCAGCGCGCTGCCGCCCGCCAGCACCATGCCCCGGTCGGCCAGGTCCGCGACCAGGTCGGGCGGGCAGTTGTGGAGGACGCTGCGGATCGCATCGGAGAGCCCGATCAGAGGGGCCTGTATGGCCGCCCGCACGTCGTCCGGGTTGATGCAGACGGTGCGGGCCGTGCCGGTCGCCACGTCGCGGCCCCACACCTCGGTCGTCTGGCCCTCGCCGGCACCCGTGAGCGCCAGGTGCAGCGGACGGACGGCCTGGCTCGGCAGGATCAGCTCGTGGTGGTTGCGCAGGTGCTGCACGACCGCGTGATGAATGGTGTCGCCTCCCATCGGCACCGTCGTCGCGGAGACGATCGCCCCCAGCGACAGCACCGCGATCTGGGTCGTCGTGGCTCCGCAGACCAGGATCATCGTCGCCTCGGGCTGCTCGACGGGCAGTCCGCAGCCGACACCGGCCGCAGTGGGGGTGTCCACCAGCTCCACCTGCTTCGCGCCCACCCCCGTCAGGGTCTCGATCGCCGCGCTGCGGGCCAGCGGATCGGCGTTGTGCGGAATCGTGACGGCGGCGCGCTGCATGGCGCCCCGCCGCCGCCACGCACGCCGTACCGACGAGCCGACCAGCGCCCGCAGCATCCGCTGGGCCATCTCGATGTCGACCACGGTGCCGTTGGTGACGGGACGCACGACGCGGATGTGGCCCGGTGTGCGTCCGTCCATGCGCTCGGCGGAGGAGCCGACGGCCATCAGCGCCCCGGAGAAGGTGTTGACCGCGACGACGGACGGCTCGTCCACGACGAGCCCCGCGTCCTTGATGTGGACCCGTGTGCGGGCGGAGCCGACGTCGACGGCTACGGAGCAACGGCGAAGCTGGTCAAGAGGCTTGCTCACGGTGTTCCCCATCCTTGCCGGTGCGTTGGAGGGGTCCGCTCGCGCGTGGGGACCCTGACCTCAGCGTGCACACCGCCTCGTGGTGCCGCCCGCTGGGCTGGACCGGCCGGGTGATTCGCCGGGGGCTGCGCCGGGCCGCCCGCCGGGGACTCAGCGCAGGCCGGGCGCAGCCGCTTCCTCCGCTGACGGCAGCGGAGGCCGCTCGCTGAACTGCGTCCGGTACAGCTGCTCGTAGCGTCCGCCGAGAGCGAGCAACTCCTCATGCGTGCCGCGTTCGACGATGCGTCCGCTCTCCAGGACGAGGATGAGATCCGCGGCCCGTACGGTCGACAGGCGGTGCGCGATCACCACGGACGTGCGTCCGGCGAGCGCCTCGGCGAGCGCCTCCTGGACGGCGGCCTCGGAGGTCGAGTCGAGGTGGGCCGTCGCCTCGTCCAGGATCACCACGCGGGGTTGCGCCAACAGCAGCCGTGCGATGGTCAGCCGCTGGCGTTCCCCGCCCGAGAGCCGGTAGCCGCGTTCGCCGACGACGGTGTCGAGCCCCTCCGGCAGCGCGGCGATCAGCCCGTCGAGGCGTGCGCGCCGCAGCGCGTCCCACAGTTCGTCTTCGGTGGCCCCGGGGCGTGGCAGCAGCAGGTTGGCGCGAATGGTCTCGTGGAAGAGGTGCCCGTCCTGGGTGACCATGCCGAGGGTGCGGCGCAGCGAGGCCGCGGTCACGTCACGCACGTCCGTGCCGCCGATGCGCACGGTGCCGCTGTCCGCGTCGTAGAGCCGCGGAGCCAGTGAGGCGATGGTCGACTTGCCCGCGCCCGAGGAGCCGACCAGCGCCACCATTGCTCCGGGCTCGGCGCGGAAGGACACGCCGTGCAGGATCTCCTCCCCGCCGCGGGCGTCGAGCGCGGCGACGTCCTCGAGGGAGGCGAGTGAGACCTTCTCCGCCGACGGATAGGCGAAGTGCACGTCGTCGAACTCGACGGAGACGGGCCCCTCGGGAACGGGGACGGCGTCCGGCTTCTCTTCGATCAGCGGCTTCAGGTCGAGCACTTCGAAGACCCGCTGGAAGCTGACCAGCGCGCTCATCACCTCCACCCGCGCACCGGCGAGCGAGGTCAACGGCGCGTACAGCCTGGTGAGCAGCAGCGCGAGGGAGACCACGGTGCCCGGGTCGAGAGTGCCGCGCAGGGCGTAGTAGCCGCCCAGCCCGTAGACGAGGGCGAGCGCGAGGGCGGAGACGAGAGTGAGTGAACTGATGAACAGGTGCTGGACCATCGCCGTACGGATGCCGATGTCCCGCACGCGGCCGGCCCTCCGTGCGAACTCCGCGGACTCCTCCTCCGGCCGGCCGAAGAGCTTCACGAGAGTGGCGCCCGGCGCCGAGAAGCGCTCCGTCATCTGGTTGCCCATCGCGGCGTTGTGATCGGCGCGTTCACGTTCAAGGCGGGCGAACCGCGCGCCCATCCGTCTCGCGGGCAGCACGAAGAGCGGGAGCAGTGCGAGCGTCAGCAGCGTGATCTGCCAGGACAGTTGGAGCATCACCACGAGGGTCGCCAGCAGCGTGACGAGGTTGCTGACCACCTGGGAAAGGGTGTTGCTGAACGCGCGCTGCGCCCCGATCACGTCGTTGTTGAGCCGGCTGACGAGCGCGCCCGTACGTGTGCGTGTGAAGAAGGCGACCGGCAGTCGCTGCACATGGTCGTAGACCGCTGTGCGCAGATCGAGGATGAGGCCCTCGCCGATACGGGCGGACAGCCACCGCGTGAGGAGACCGGTCGCAGCCTCCGCGACGGCGATGAGCGCGATCACGGACGAGAGCACCACGACGGTATGGACAGCGGCGCCGCCCGTGATCGCGTTGACGACCCTGCCCGCGAGGAGGGGAGTGGCCACGGTGAGCAGGGCCAGCGCGCTGCTGAAGCCCAGGAAGGCCAGGAGCGACCGGCGGTGGCCGCGGGCGAAGCGGAGGATGCGGACGAGCGTGGCCCGTGAGAAGGGGCGCTTGTCCTGTTGTGCGAAGCGGGTGGAGTAGAGCGCGTGCCACGCGGTCGTCTCCATACTCATGGTCTCTCCTGCGGGGCGGGCGACGGGTAAGGCGGTACGGGACGACCGTAGAAGTTGAAGTTACCTTGAAGTCAATGGTTCCGTGTGCGGGTACTCCGTGCGTCGGCGGACGTCACCCGGGGGACCGCGGTATGCGTGCTCCCGTGCCGCTCCGGAGGCGGCGAGAAGCGGAACCCGCGGACTCCGGGTGATGGGTGATCAGCCCTCCGCGAGGGGCTTTGACCGGCTGTGATGGCACAGCGACAGGGTGTCGTGCACGTGCATCGGCACATGCATAAGCACATGAACGGGGCTATGATCCGGGGCAGTTGAAGGACAACGGTGTCCCCACCGCGCACTGTGCGACACCCCCCACCGCACCAGCCCGGGAGATCCAAGTGCCTCACCCGTACAACGGCATGGCCGCCAGGGACCTGCACGGGGTCGAGTGGCAGAAGAGCCGGCACAGCAACTCGCAGGGCACCTGCGTAGAGTTCGCGAAACTCCCCGGCGGTGACATCGCCGTACGGAACTCACGCTTCCCGGACGGCCCGGCGCTGCTCTACACACCCGCGGAAATCGAAGCGATGCTTCTCGGCGTCAAGGACGGCGAGTTCGACCACCTCGTGCAGGACTGACCCCGCTTCGGCAGCAGGGCCGTCAGTGAAGACGCCTTTCCCCCGGGCGGAGGTTGAGCCGCCCGCCGGCGAATTCACGGAGCACGGTGGCCGGGGCCCCGGCCACCGTTCCGGCTGCCTGACTTTCCGGCGCCCTCACGCCCCGGAGCCGCGACCCCTGCCGCGGGGTGCGGCCTACACGGGCCGCACGGACGTGAGGCGGAAGAGCGCCCAGACGACCTTGCCGCGCATCATGCCCGTCATCGGATGCCAGCCCCAGCCGTCACTGAAGGACTCCACAAGGCACAGACCCCGGCCCGACTCGGCGGTGAAGTCCGCGTACTCGGTGCAGTTGTTGGTGGTCTCCGGCGGTGCGCCGCTCGGGTCGCGCACGGCGCACACCAGCCGTGACGCCCAGCGCATCAGGTCGAGTCTCACCGGGGAGGCCGGGTCCGGCGCCGGAGTCAGCGGTGCCGTCAGTCCGTGACGCAGTGCGTTGGTCACCAGTTCCGAGACGACGAGGGCGACGGTGTCGAACTCACCCTCCAGCCGCCAGCGTTGCAGCGTCTCACGGGTGAAGTCCCGTGCACTCTTGACCGCATCGAAGCGAGCCGGCAGTGCACAGGTGGCGGACCCGGAGACGGTCGAGTGGTCGAGGTGCGGGAGGCCGCGCCACAAGGGCTCCAGCACAGTCGATCCTTCGGTCCCCATGACGAGCCACTCCTGGCGTTCGCGGCAGTGATGATCCTGTGTGGATCCGGTCGATTTGCTGTCCCGATTGGTCTCGCTGTTCCTCGGTCCCCGTACCCCGTCTTCCGCAACTGCCCTGACATGCAGTGCACTTGTCCGATGCCTATGGTTCCCAATGCCCACGGCAGATGCAAGGGCAGATGCACGTGCATGCGAGACTTTCGATCGTGTGTAATCACCCGGGCACGCAACGAAGCGCATTGATGGCACACTTCCTTCAGAGCAGGGTGAAGGGTTCCTCGAAAATGGAGACACAACCGGCAATGGGTGTGAGCGGCGGCGCAATCGGGGCGAGTGGCTCAAGCGGGTCGATGGTGCGACGCATCCTGCTCGGCTCTCAGCTCCGCCGCCTCCGAGAGGCCTGCGGCGTCACCCGTGAAGCGGCCGGTTATTCGATCCGCGCGTCCGAATCCAAGATCAGCAGGATGGAGTTGGGCCGCGTGAGCTTCAAGGCCCGTGACGTGGCCGACCTGCTGACGCTCTACGGAGTGGTCGACGAATCCGAACGCGAGCCGCTGCTCGGGCTCGCGAGGGAGTCGAGCATAGCCGGGTGGTGGCACAGCTACAGCGACGTGCTGCCCGGCTGGTTCCAGACGTATGTCGGTCTGGAGGGGTCCGCCTCCCACATCAACACCTATGAAGTGCAGTTCGTGCACGGCCTGTTGCAGACGGAGGACTACGCGCGCGCCGTCGTCACCGCCGGCCACCAGAGCCACATCCCGTACGAGGAGGTCGAGCGCCGCGTCGCCCTCCGTGTCGAGAGGCAGAAGCTGCTGATCGGCGGGAACGCCCCGAAGCTGCTGTGCATCCTCGACGAGGCCGCGTTGCGCCGCCCGTTCGGCTCGCACGAGATCATGGACGCCCAGCTGCGCCATCTCGCCGAGGTCTCGGAGTCCCCCAACATCATCGTGCAGATCGTGCCGTTCGAGCTGGGCGGTCACCCGGCCGAGAGCGGTGCCTTCACGCTCCTGCGCTTCCCCGAGTCCGACTTGAACGACGTGGTGTATCTCGAGCAGCTGACCAGTGCTCTTTACCTGGACAAGAAAGATGAAGTCGCTCACTATGACCAGGTGTTGAGCCGATTGGTGAAGGACAGTCTGTCCCCCGTGCGCACGCGCGATCATCTTCAGGCAATACGCCGGCTCGGCTGAATTGCAAGTACGATGACCAGCTACCAGTACGGGAGTTGTGCCAGGTCCGCCAACCCCAGGCGGCGTTGCGCAACTTGTTCCTGCCCCACGAAGGAATGACATGTCCTACTTCACGGACCTGGCGCTTCAGTACATAGACGGCCAGTGGTGCGAAGGAAGCGGCTCCTGGGACGTCATCGACTTCGACCCGTTCAACGACGACAAGCTCGCCTCCATCACGGTCGCGACGTCCGAAGAGGTCGACCACGCCTACCGTGCGGCCGAACGGCACCAGCGCGACTGGGCGAAGACGAACCCGTACACGCGGCGGCAGGTCTTCGAGCGCGCGATCCGCATCATCGAGGACAACGAGCAGGAGATCAGCGAGGCGCTCATCGCCGAGGTCGGCGGTACGCGGCTGAAAGCGAACATAGAGCTCCACCAGACCAAGGAATTCCTGCGTGAGGCCGTCCACTTGGCGCTGCGCGCCGAGGGCCGGATCATGCCGTCCCCGATCGACGGCAAGGAAAACCGTGTGCACCGCGTCCCCGTGGGGGTCGTGGGCGTCGTCACGCCGTACCACTTCCCGCTGCTGCTGTCGGTGAAGACGGTCACACCGGCCCTCGCCCTCGGCAACGCCGTCGTCCTCAAGCCGCACCAGAACTCGCCGGTGTGCGGCGGTTCGCTGGTCGCCAAGATCCTTGAGGACGCGGGACTTCCGCCCGGCGTGCTGAACGTCGTGATCAGCGACACCGCCGAGATCGGCGACACCTTCATCTCGCACCCGGTGCCGAAGGTCATCTCCTTCACGGGCTCCGAACCGGTGGGCCGTCAGGTCGCCACCGTCGCCGCCTCGCACTTCAAGCGCACGGTGCTGGAGATGGGCGGCAACAGCGCGCTCCTCGTCCTGGACGACGCCGACCTCGACTACGCGGTGGACGCCGCGGTCTTCAGCCGTTTCGTGCACCAGGGCCAGGTGTGCATGTCGGCCAACCGCATCATCGTCGACCAGAGCATCTGCAAGGCGTTCAACGAGAAGTTCACCGCCAAGGTGAAGACCTTGAAGGTGGGCGACCCGCGCGATCCCGACACCCAGATCGGGCCGCTCATCAACCCCGTCCAGGCGGACAAGGTCCACTCGCTCGTGGAGCGCACCATCGCGGAGGGCGCGACCGCTCTCGTACGCGGCACGAAGCGGGGCAACCTCATCTCGCCGACGATCCTCACCGACCTCCCCGACGGCTCGCCCGCTCTGCGGGAGGAGATCCTCGGCCCCGTGGCCCTGGTCATCCCGGTCGACGGCGAGGACGAGGCGGTGCGCGTCGCGAACGACACCCCGTACGGTCTGGGCGGCGCCGTGCACACCGGCAACATCGACCGTGGTCTGCGCGTGGCCGACCGGATCGAGACCGGCATGGTCCACATCAACGACACCACGGTGGTCGACGAGCCGATCGTCCCGTTCGGCGGCGAGAAGAACTCCGGGCTGGGCAGGCTCAACGGCGAGCAGATGGTGGACGCCTTCACCACCACCAAGTGGATCTCCATCCAGCACGACCGCAGCGGCTTCCCCTTCTGAGCCACAGGGAGAGCGGCGCCCCGTCGCCACCCCTTGAGGACCGTTGCTGGCCGCAAGGCCGCCTAGCGTTGCCGTCATCGAGAGACGCCGGAATGGGCGGCTCCTGGCGGAAGGTGACGACCATGCCCGTAGTCGTGAAGTCGGAGGCTCCCGGTGACGAGCGCGGTGCGCTCCTGGCCTATCTCGACGCCCAGCGCGGCGGCGTCCGGCGCTCGCTGCACGGGCTGACCGAGGAGCAGGCCCGCAGCGTCCCCTCGGCCAGTGCGCTCTCGCTCGCCGGAGTGCTCAAGCACGTCGCGGTGGGGGAGCGCGGCTGGCTGCGCACCCTCCAGGCCGGCGGGGAGGAGTTCGACTACGCGGCCTCGGCCGGTGAGTGGGAGGACAGCTTCCACCCGGGCGACGGCGAGACCGTCCAGGTGCTGCTCGACCTCTACGACCGTGTGGCAAAGGAGACCGACGCGGCCGTCCGCGCCCTCGGTTCGCTGAACGAGACGTTCGAGGCGCCCAGGGTCCCGTGGGACGAGGGCGGCAAGCGCTCATGGCGCTGGGCGCTCCTGCACCTCATCGAGGAGACGGCACGGCACGCGGGGCACGCCGACGTGATCAGGGAGAGCATCGACGGCAAGGGCGCCTTCGACCTCGTCTTCGAGACCGGAGCCATGCCCGAGCCGGACTGGTCGGCCTTCGGGGGCGAACCGCAGGCGTAGCCGCCGGCCCCGCAGCCCGCGTCGTCGCCCGCGCACCGCCGGTCCGGGACACCCCCTAGGCTTGCGGCGACGCGGGCGCGACGCGCCGGAGTGCGAGAGGGAGACGATGTCGGCGATCCGGCTGCTGGTGCTGGGCGCGGTGCGCCAACACGGGCGTGCACACGGCTACATGGTCCGCAACGACCTGGAGTTCTGGGGCGCCCACGAGTGGTCCAACGCCAAACCGGGCTCGATCTACCACGCTCTCAAGCAACTGGCCAAGCAGGGCCTGCTGCGCCAGTACGAGACCGCCCCGAGCACTGCCGGCGGCCCGCCCCGCACGCAGTACGAGGTGACCGAGGCGGGCGACGCCGAGTTCATGAGGCTGCTGCGCCACGCGCTCACCTCCATCGACGAGAAGCAGGACGTGCTCACCTCGGGCGTCGGCTTCATCGTCGACCTGCCCCGCGACGAGGCCGTATCGCTGCTCAAGAAGCGCATCGCGGCCCTGGAGGAGTGGCGGCAGGAGGTGACGCGCCACTGGGCGCCGGACGAGAGCACCCCCGAGGAGTGGGGCCACATCGGCGAGATCATGAAGCTCTGGGTCCACAACGCCGACAGCGGCGCGGAGTGGGCGCGAGCCCTGGTGGAGCGCCTCGAGAACGGGGCGTACGTCATGGCCGGCGAGGGCGAGCGGCAGGTCGACGTGCTCCCGCCCGGTACCGGGAATCCCTTCGCCGGCGGATAGAGCAGCTCATCAACTTTGACTAATGGGCTCGGTGTGGCCCGTGGCCTTCCTCTCGAACGCGTTCACCTCGCCCGGCACCATGCCCGGGTGGATGGGCGCGGTCGCCGAGTGGAACCCGATGTCGGCCACCGCACAGGCCGTTCGCGAACTGTTCGCCAACCCTGTGTGGGGCGAGGGGAGTTCGTGGGCGACGGAGCACGCCCTGCTGCTTGCCGTGGTCTGGCCGGTCGTGCTCGGTGTGGTGTTCTTCACGCTCTCCGTGCGACGTTACCGGGCGCTGGGCCGCTGAAGAGGCCCAGCGGCGCACCACACGGGCTTCCGCCCCGTCCCCGACGCCGTCCCGGGCGTGTCGGGAAGCACCCTCACGGGCACCCTGGCCCGGACTTCCGTCCTGGAGCGCCCATATGCTTCGGAGGAGCGGACGGGGGAGGGCGAAGGCCGCGGATGCGACAAGTCAGGGAGGGGGCAGAAAGTGGGCGGGGAGCGGAAGCGCAACGGCCGGACGGTGGAGAACGGGGACTCCTCGGAGGAGGCCCGGCAGCAACTCGCCGACGAGGTGCGCAGCGCGTTCACACCGCCCCTGGGCATGCCGCTGCCGCCAGTACCCGAGGACGAGCACCCGAGCTCGGAATTCGCCGTTCCCGAGGGGCTGTTGTCGTCGCCGCCGCAGGATTTCGGCAGCGCCTTCACCCCGCCGGAGGGCATTCCCAAGGTCTCCCTGATCAAGCCGGGCGGCCCCTGGCAGGACCGGATGCGCACCATGATCCGGATGCCGCTCGCGGAGCGGCCCGCGCCGGAGAGGCCCACCCGCTCCGAGGACACGGAGACGGGCCCCGCCGTGCCCCGCGTGCTCGACCTCACGCTGCGCATCGGCGAACTTCTGCTCGCCGGCGGCGAGGGCGCCGAGGACGTCGAGGCCGCGATGTTCGGGGTGGCCCACGCGTTCGGGCTCGACCGCTGCGAGCCCACCGTCACCTTCACGCTGATCTCGATCACGCACCAGCCGTCGCTGGTCGACGACCCGGTCACGGTCGGCCGGACCGTACGCCGCCGCGGCACGGACTACACGCGTCTCGCAGCCGTCTTCAGGCTCGTCGACGACATCACCAAGGGCGACGTCACGCTGGAGGAGGCATACCGGCGACTGGCCGCCATACGCCGTAACCGCCACCCGTACTCCAAGAACGCGCTGACGCTCGCCAGCGGTCTGCTCTCCGGCGCGGCGTCCCTGCTCGTCGGCGGCGACGGGCTGGTCTTCGTGCTGGCGGCGATCGGCGCGATGCTCGGCGACAGGCTGGCCTGGCTGTGCGCGGGGCGCGGGCTGCCGGAGTTCTACCAGTTCACGGTCGCGGCGGTGCCGCCCGCGGCGATGGGCGTCGCGGTGGCGCTCGTCGACTCGCAGGAGGAGACGAAGCTCAAGGCCGCGGCCGTCATCACCGGTGGTCTCTTCGCGCTGATCCCCGGCCGGGCACTGGTGGCGGCCGTGCACGACGGCCTGACCGGCTTCTACATCACCGCGGCGGCCCGCCTTCTGGAGGTCATCTACCTCATCGTCGGCATCGTCGGCGGCGTGCTGGTGATGCTCTACGTCGGCTCGAAGCTGGGCGCGGAACTCACGCCGGAGAACACGCACGGCGCGGTCAGTCCCGTGCTCCAGCTCTTCGCGGCGATGGTGCTGGCCCTGGCGTTCTGCGTGCTGCTCCAGCAGGAACGTCACACCGTGGTCCTGGCCACGCTCAACGGCGGTGTGGCCTGGCTGGTCTACGGGGCGCTGACGAATCCTCCGGTGAACGTCGACGCGGTGCCCGCGACGGTGACCGCGGCCGGACTGGTCGGCCTCTTCGGGCAGTTGATGTCCCGTTACCAGTTCTCCTCGTCGCTGCCGTACATCACGGCCGCGATCGGACCGCTCCTGCCCGGTAGCGCGATCTACTTCGGGCTGCTCAACATCGCCCAGGGACACATGGACGAGGGCATCCTGAGCATGTCCAGGGCCGTCGCCCTCGCGCTGGCCATCGCCATCGGGGTCAATCTTGGCGGCGAGCTGGCCCGCCTGTTCATCAAGAGCCCCGGAGTCGAGACGCCGCTGCCCGGCCGCCGCGCGGCCAAGCGCACCCGTGGGTTCTAGAACCGCCACCCGGGCAGCGGGCAGCAGTCAGCCGGCAGTCGACCACCCCGGCCACCGGCATCCGGCGACGGAGCTCCCGCAACGGTGGGCACGCGTCCGCACGGACGAGGGTGCGCCCCCGTCGGCAGGGGACGCACCCTTCGGATTACGCCTTTCGTACGCTCCCGTCTCGCCGGGCGCCCGGATCGGTGCTTCAGTGGTCGCCGTGGGCCTCAAGCCGCTTGATCGACGCTTCGACCTCGGCCTCGGCCTCGGCACGGCCGACCCAGTTGGCACCCTCGACGGACTTGCCGGGCTCCAGGTCCTTGTAGACCTCGAAGAAGTGCTGGATCTCCAGGCGGTCGAACTCGCTCACGTGGTGGATGTCCCGCAGGTGCTCCATCCGCGGATCGGACGCGGGAACGCACAGCAGCTTGTCGTCGCCCCCGGCCTCGTCCGTCATGCGGAACATGCCGATGGCGCGGGACTTGATGATGCAACCGGGAAAGGTGGGTTCGTCGAGCAGCACGAGCGCGTCCAGCGGGTCGCCGTCCTCGCCGAGGGTGTGGTCGACGAAGCCGTAGTCGGCCGGGTACACGGTCGAGGTGAACAGGTGCCGGTCCAGACGGATGCGCCCGGTCACGTGGTCCACCTCGTACTTGTTCCGCGAACCCTTCGGGATCTCGATGACGACGTCGAACTCCAAGGAAGGCTCCTCAATGATCAGCACATGTATCTGGTGATTAAGTGTCCCCCACGCACGTACATGGGCGCGAAAGGGGCTGATCGAGGTGCGTGACACCGCCTCAGAGGTGCGTGACACCGCGATCCGGGCATACCGGAAGGTCCGGGCCCGTGCCCGTCGTCACGGGCGGCGGATCCGGCAGCACTGGCGGACCGCGACTCCGCAGCAGCGGCAGACCGTACGAGTGACGTCCGGTGCTGCCGCACTCGGACTGGTGCTCGCCGTCACGGTGGTGGCCACGAGCGGACCGTGGGACTCGGGCCAGCGTACGGCGGAGCGCACGCGGGCAGCCGCCGGGGAAGGGCGAAGTGGCGGGAACCACACCGGTGACGGCTCCCCGGGAGCGCCGCAGGTGCTCGCCGCACTCGACATGGACGCGGCCCGCAGCGACGCCGCGGGGGGCGGCCGCGACGCCAAGCCGTCGCACGGCCCGGGTGCGGAAGGAGTGCCGCCGCCGAGCGAGGACGCACTTGCCGACACACTCGAACCGCTCCTGAAGGGCGGGGACTTGGGCAAGCTCCGCGCGGTCTCCGTCGTCGACGCGGCCACGGGCCGGAAGCTGTACGCCACCAAGGCCGGTACCGCCGTCACCCCCGCCTCCACCGTCAAACTGGCCACCGCGACGGCCGCGCTCTCCGCCCGCGGCGCCGACCACCGAATCGCCACGCGGGCGTTGCGCGGCAAGGCGTCCGACGAGGTCGTCCTCCAGGGCGGCGGCGATCCGACGCTCACCTCGACCGCGCTCGGCGGCCTCGCGCGCGACACCGCCCGCCGGCTGCGCGACCACGGCTCCGGCAAGGTCTCGCTCCGGTACGACACTTCGCGCTACAGCGGGCCCCTCCGCCACTCCATCGGCACCAACGACAACCTCGCGCCCGTGAGCCCGCTCATGGCGGACGAGGCCCGTCTCGAAGGCGCCTCCGGGGACGGCGGGGACGGCGACGCCCCACCGCACGGCCCCGCCCCGCGGTCCTCCGAGCCCGCGAAGGACGCCGCCGAGGTCTTCGCCGAAGCCCTCGGGAAACACGGGGTCGAGGTCAAGGGCAAGCCCAAGGAGGGCAAGGCGCCGGGCGAGGCGAAGGAGCTGGCCACGCACCGCTCGGCCCCGCTCTCCGCGCTCGTCGAGCGGATGCTGACCTACAGCGACAACGACATCGCCGAGGCCCTCGCCCGCCAGACCGCCCTCGCCGAGGGCGAGCCCGCGAGCTTCAAGGGCGCCGGCAAGGCCGTACGCCACCGCCTCGGCAAGCTCGGACTCTCTATGAAAGGCGCCCGCTTCGCCGACGGCAGCGGCCTCGACCGCCGCGACAAGGTTTCGCCCAAGCTGCTCACCGGCCTCCTCGTGCGTGCCGCCGACCCCGATCGCCCCGAACTGCGTCCCGTCCTGACGGGCATGCCGGTCGCC
Organism: Streptomyces sp. CNZ301; assembly: GCF_004217425.1. Taxonomy (NCBI): domain Bacteria; kingdom Bacillati; phylum Actinomycetota; class Actinomycetes; order Kitasatosporales; family Streptomycetaceae; genus Streptomyces; species Streptomyces sp. CNZ301. The sequence continues at coordinate 3,774,397 of NZ_SHLG01000001.1, read as the reverse complement.
CATTTCACCGGCACCCTCGGCAGCAGGTACGGCAGCGACAAGGGCAAGCAGGGCGCAGGTCTCGTACGCGCCAAGACGGGAACCCTCACCGGCGTGAACACCCTCGCCGGCACCGTCGTGAACGCCGACGGCCGGCTGCTGGCCTTCGCCTTCATGACGTCCGGGACCACCGACGGAAAGGGCGCGCAGCGCTCCCTGGACAGCCTCGCGGCCGCGCTGGCCAACTGCGGCTGCCGCGATTCGCCCTCGGAGGGCTGACCTCGGCAGCAGGCACGGAACGCTCCTGCCCAGGCACCCTGCGCCATCGGTGCAGCCTCCCGTCCGGCGGCGCTGACACGTACCGTGAAGTCATGACGAGCCTCGGTGGTGTGGAGATGGTCGACTGGAATCTCGCGGTCGCGACCGCGACCCGGCTCGTACGGCCGGGCCCCGAAGTGACACGTGAGGAGGCGCGAGCGGCCGTCTCGGAGCTTCGCCGTCATGCGAAGGCGTCCGAGGAGCATGTGCGCGGCTTCACGCGGATGCAGCCCGACCGCCCGTCGGAGACGGACACCCCGGTCCTCGTCGTCGACCGGCCGGGCTGGGTGCGCGCCAATGTCGCCGGTTTCCGGGAACTGCTCTCGCCGCTGCTCGAGAAGGTGCAGGAGCGCCGCGCCGGAACCCCCGGCGGAGCCGTGCTGGGCGCGGTCGGCGGCAAGGTGACGGGCGTCGAGGTCGGCATGCTGCTGTCGTTCCTCGCCTCCCGGGTGCTCGGCCAGTACGAGACGTTCGCCCCGGTGACCCGCGAGCTTCCCGGTGGCGCCGACGGAGGGGGCCGCCTGCTGCTCGTCGCGCCGAACATCGTGCACGTCGAGCGCGAACTCGAGGTCGACCCGCACGACTTCCGTCTCTGGGTCTGCCTGCACGAGGAGACGCACCGCACCCAGTTCGCAGCGGTCCCCTGGCTCCGCGACCACATTCAGGGCGAGATCCAGGCCTTCCTCGGCGAGACCGACATGGACCCCACCACGCTGCTGGAGCGCCTGCGCGAGGTCGCCCAGTCCCTCTCCGGCACCCGCTCGCAGGGCACGGAGGGGGAGGAGCAGGAGACCGGCCGGGCCGGGCTCGTCGAGCTGGTGCAGACGCCCACGCAGCGCGAGATCCTCGGCCGCCTCACCGCTGTGATGTCGCTGCTGGAGGGCCACGCCGACTACGTGATGGACGGCGTCGGCCCGCAGGTGGTGCCGAGCGTCTCGGAGATCCGCGAGAAGTTCCAGAAGCGCCGGGCCAAGGGCGCCGGACGGCTGGACCAGGCACTGCGCAAACTGCTCGGGCTGGACGCGAAGCTGCGCCAGTACCGAGAGGGCGAGCGGTACGTACGGGCCGTCGTCGAGGAGCTGGGCATGGAGGGCTTCAACCGCGTCTGGACGTCGCCCAACACGCTCCCCACGAAGTCGGAGATCGCCAGTCCGGCCGACTGGATCGCGCGCATGCGCTCCTGAGCCCGGACAGGCCTGCGATCCGGCCGCTGCGGCCCCGCGCCGGCGGGGCCGCAGCGACCGGAGAGACGTGTGCGCAGGTGCTGATGGTGCCGGAGCTCTGTGTCTGCCGGGGCCCGGCGGCTACTCTCCGGAGCGGGCGCGGACCACGGGAAGCCCCGGTAATCACTCGTCCGAGGGACCGAGGATGGCTGTTCCGCGTGCGATGCTCTGGGAACACTCCCATCTCTGTCACCATCAACACACTCAGCGTGACAAGACTCCTTCGAGGAAGTGAATCGGACATGGGTCCCCATCCCGCGGTCGCTGCAATACGTCTCGCGGTTCGCCGCGCACTTCACGACGTCCTCAGCGCGCAAGCCGTCGTCAGTGAGAATGCCGGCGACACCCGCAGCCCGGACGAGCCGCCGCTCGTTCTCGTGGCCTGTTCCGGCGGCGCCGACTCCATGGCGCTCGCCTCGGCCCTCGCCTTCGAAGCCCCCCGACTCGGCCTCCGCGCGGGAGGCGTGACGATCGACCACGGTCTTCAGCCCGGATCGGCCGATCGCGCCCAGGAGGTCGCCGGGCGGCTCACCGCCCTCCGGCTCGATCCCGTCGAATCGATCGCCATCACCATCGGACGCACGAACACCGGCCCCGAAGCCGCCGCGCGCACAGCGCGGTACGCAGCCCTCGACGACATGGCCGAGCGCTGCGGCGCCAAGGCCGTGCTGCTCGGGCACACCCGTGACGACCAGGCCGAGACGGTGCTCCTCGGACTGGCCCGCGGCTCCGGTACACGCTCTCTGTCCGGCATGGCGGAAGTCACCGGGCCCGGTGACCGCTACCGCCGCCCGTTCCTGACCATCGACCGGCAGACCACCCGCAAGGCCTGTCTCGCACAGTCGCTTCCCGTGTGGGACGACCCCCACAACGAGGACCCCGCCTACACCCGCTCCCGCGTCCGCCACGAGGCCCTGCCGGTGCTGGAGAAAGCATTGGGCAAGGGCGTCGTCGAGGCGCTCGCCCGTACCGCACGTCTCTCCCGCGACGACGCCGACGCCCTCGACTCCTGGGCCCTCCAGGCCGAGAGGTCCGTACGCACCGACCAGCCGGGCACCGACGGCTGGGACGGGGTGGAGCTGGACACCGCCCGGCTCTACGCACTCCCGTCGGCGGTACGCCGCCGCGTGCTGCGCCGTGCCGCCGTCGCCGCGGGCGCCCCGGCGGGCTCGCTCTTCGCCCGCCATCTCGAAGAAGTCGACCGACTGATCACGGCCTGGCGAGGTCAGCGCGCCATCAATCTGCCGGGCCGTGTCGAGGCCGCGAGGCAGGGTGGCAGACTTGTCCTCCGGCATGGCTCACAGACCCCGCCGACACCGACCGGCTGACCGTCCTCCCGGGGCGGTCTCCGGCCGGCGGCAGCGTGGGCCGGAGACCTCGACCGAGAGCGGCACGCGTGGACGAGAAGGACATGGGCACCGACCTCAAGTCGGTGCTCATCACAAAGGAAGAGATCGACGCGAAGCTGGCCGAGCTGGCCGGGAGGATCGACGACGAATACGCGGGCAAGGACCTGCTCCTCGTCGGCGTCCTCAAGGGCGCGGTGATGGTGATGGCAGACCTGGCCCGTGCCGTCTCGACGCCGGTGACCATGGACTGGATGGCGGTCTCCTCCTACGGCGCGGGCACCCAGTCCTCCGGAGTCGTCCGCATCCTCAAGGACCTCGACACCGACATCAAGGGCAGGCACGTCCTGATCGTCGAGGACATCATCGACTCGGGGCTGACGCTTTCGTGGCTGCTCTCCAACCTGGGCTCGCGCGAACCCGCGTCGCTGAACGTCTGCACGCTGCTGCGCAAGCCGGACGCGGCCAAGGTGGCGATCGACGTGAAGTGGGCGGGCTTCGACATCCCCAGCGAGTTCGTCGTCGGCTACGGGCTCGACTACGCGGAGAAGTACCGGAACCTCCCGTTCGTCGCAACGCTCGCTCCGCACGTCTACGGCGGCTGAGTACCCCGGCACCCAGCGGGAACCATGGGGGACCGCGCTCCGTTGGAGGGTGCAGGACCGGTTCTGTTTGACCGTCCTCGGCGGCGCCTTGCGACAATGCTGAGGTACCGTCCGAAGGTCAGCCTTTTTTCAACTCACTGTGGCAGGAGGGACGGGGCGCACGCGCTCCGTATGGATGGACGTGAAGCGATACTTCCGCGGGCCGGTCATGTGGATCGTGCTGGCCGTCCTCGCCGTGGTCGTGTTGATGCAGGTCGTCGGCTCGTCCGGCGGCTTCAAGACGGTGGACACGGGACAGATTGTCCGGGCGATCGACCAGGACAAGGTGAAGTCCGCCGAGCTCACGACAGGCGACGAGCAGATCGTGAAGCTCGAACTCAAGGACGGCGCCAAGGTCGAGGACAGCGACAAGGTCAAGGCGAGCTACATCGACTCCCAGGGAGTCGACCTCGCCAAGAAGCTGCAGAGCAAGTACGAGCAGAACGAGCTCCCCAAGGGCTATACGGTCGCGCCGCAGCAGCAGAACCCGTTCGTCGGGATGCTGCTGTCGTTCCTGCCGTTCGTGCTGATCATCGTGGTGTTCCTGTTCCTGATGAACCAGATGCAGGGCGGCGGCTCCCGGGTGATGAACTTCGGCAAGTCGAAGGCCAAGCTGATCACCAAGGACACCCCGAAGACGACGTTCGCCGACGTCGCCGGGTCGGACGAGGCGTGCGAGGAGCTCCAGGAGATCAAGGAGTTCCTGCAGGAGCCCGCCAAGTTCCAGGCGGTCGGCGCCAAGATCCCCAAGGGTGTGCTCCTGTACGGGCCGCCCGGTACGGGCAAGACGCTGCTGGCGCGCGCGGTCGCGGGCGAGGCCGGTGTGCCCTTCTACTCGATCTCCGGTTCCGACTTCGTCGAGATGTTCGTCGGTGTCGGTGCCTCGCGTGTACGTGACCTGTTCGAACAGGCCAAGGCGAACGCCCCGGCGATCGTCTTCGTCGACGAGATCGACGCGGTCGGCCGCCACCGGGGCGCCGGCATGGGCGGCGGTCACGACGAGCGCGAGCAGACGCTGAACCAGCTGCTGGTCGAGATGGACGGCTTCGACGTCAAGGGCGGGGTCATTCTGATCGCCGCCACGAACCGGCCCGACATCCTCGACCCCGCCCTGCTGCGTCCCGGCCGGTTCGACCGCCAGATCGCCGTCGACCGGCCGGACATGCAGGGCAGGCACGAGATCCTCAAGGTTCACCAGAAGGGCAAGCCGATGGCGCCCGACGTGGACCTGAGTGCCGTGGCCCGCCGTACGCCGGGCTTCACCGGAGCCGACCTCAGCAACGTGCTGAACGAGGCTGCGCTGCTGACCGCCCGCGGCGACAAGAAGCTGATCGACAACCGGTATCTGGACGAGGCGATCGACCGTGTCGTCGCCGGTCCGCAGAAGCGGACCAGAATCATGAGCGACAAGGAGAAGAAGATCACCGCGTACCACGAGGGCGGACACGCCCTGGTCGCGGCGGCTTCGCCGAACTCCGACCCCGTACACAAGATCACGATTCTCTCCAGAGGCCGTGCCCTCGGCTACACGATGGTCCTGCCGGACGAGGACAAGTACTCGACCACGCGCAACGAGATGCTCGACCAGCTCGCGTACATGCTGGGCGGGCGCGCAGCCGAGGAACTGGTCTTCCACGACCCGACCACGGGTGCGGCCAACGACATCGAGAAGGCGACGGCGACGGCCCGCGCCATGGTCACGCAGTACGGCATGACCGAGCGGCTGGGCGCGATCAAGTTCGGCTCCGACCAGTCCGAGCCCTTCCTGGGCAAGGAGATGGGCCACCAGCGCGACTACTCCGAGGAGGTCGCGGGCCTGGTGGACGAAGAGGTCAAGAGCCTGATCGAGACGGCGCACAACGAAGCCTGGGAGATCCTGGTGGAGAACCGCGACGTCCTCGACAACCTGGTTCTCGCGCTGCTGGAGAAGGAGACGCTCGGCAAGGAGGAGATCGCCGAGATCTTCGCCCCGATCGTCAAGCGTCCGAGCCGCCCGGCATGGACCGGCTCCTCGCGGCGCACGCCTTCCACGCGTCCCCCGGTCTCGTCGCCCGCTCTGAGCAATGGGAACGGCTCCGTTCCCAGCCTCGAGAAGAGCGGCGGCAAGGAGATCGGCCCGCACGAGGCGGAAGCCGTCATCGAACCGGCCGATCCGACGGAGAGCTAGAAGGGGTCCCTGTGCAGCGGCCCACAGCGGGCCGTGGAATTCCAGCCGCGTCCCATCGGGTTGTGAGACCTGAAGGGGCGCGGCTGACTGCATGCGCAGGTACCAGGAACGAGGCGACAGATGACCGATCCGGTGACGCTCGAAGAGAGCGGATTCACGACAGCCGAATTCGACGAGAAGCGCGCGGAGAACGCCGTACGCGAGCTGCTGATCGCCGTCGGCGAGGACCCGGACCGCGAGGGACTGCTGGAGACTCCCGCCCGTGTGACGCGGGCGTACAAGGAGTTGTTCGCCGGCCTGCACCAGCGTCCCGAGGACGTGTTGACGACCACCTTCGACCTCGGACACGACGAGATGGTCCTGGTGAAGGACATCGAGGTGTTCAGCACGTGTGAGCACCATCTCGTGCCGTTCCACGGCGTCGCCCACGTCGGCTACATCCCCTCCGCGGACGGCAAGATCACGGGCCTTTCGAAGCTGGCACGGCTCGTCGACGTCTACGCTCGCAGGCCCCAGGTCCAGGAGCGGCTGACGACGCAGATCGCCGAGTCCCTGATGCGGATACTGGACCCGCGCGGAGTGATCGTGGTCCTGGAGTGCGAGCACATGTGCATGTCGATGCGCGGCATACGCAAGCCGGGCGCGAAGACCGTCACCTCGGCGGTGCGCGGTCAGCTGCGGGACGCAGCGACCCGTTCCGAGGCGATGAGCCTGATTCTGCGCTGAGAACGCGTTCAGGCCGCCGAAGCGGCCGACGGGCCGTCGTTGTCGTCGTCATCGGGGAGACGGCAGACGCGCTCCAGGAAGATCGCCGTCGCCACCACTGCGATCCCCGCCAGGACGGACAGCCCGGCGTAGATCGTCTGGTCGTTGCGGGCGGGCGCCTCCGACGGGTCCATCAGCAGGAAGACCCCGACGCCTCCGTAGATCCCGGCGACCAGCGACGCCACCAGGGCGCTGGCGTGCCCGAAGAGAACGGCGCGCGCCGCCATCATCGGGTCCACGCCCTTGGCCCCCGGTTCACGCTCGCGCTGCGCCTTGAGCCGGGCGCGCAGCGAGAGGGCGGTGGCGAGCAGCACCGTCGCGATGATCGCGAGTACGACAGGGGCGGCGACCGGTACGGCGGGCAGGGTGTCGAGCGAGTTCCACAGCCGCGCCACTGCCCAGGCCAGTACTCCGGCCACGACGAAGAGACCCGCCAGAACGGGGATACGCAGTTCCTTCACGGGGTTCCCAACGACTACTCGGGCAGGCTGAGTTCCAGATCCGTGCGGGCTGCGACGCCTTCGCGCCCCAGTGTCGCCAGGAGCTCCGTCACCTCGCCGCGGCCCGGCACGACCGCGCTCGGGTCCACGTCGTGCCACGGTGCGAGCACGAAGGCCCGTTCGTGGACACGCGGGTGGGGGAGCGTCAGGAGCGGGTCGTCCGAGACGACGTCCTGGTAGGCGACGATGTCGACGTCGATGGTGCGCGGCCCCCAGTGCTCGTCCCGCACCCGTTCGAGGGCTTCCTCGATCGCGTGTCCCCGCTCCAGCAGGGAGCTGGGCGGCAGCGTCGTCCGTACGAGCACGACGGCGTTGAAGTACGAGGGCTGACTGGCCGGATCCACGCCCCACGGCTCCGTCTCGTAGACGGGTGAGACGGCCACGACCTTCAGGCCCGGGGTGTCGGCGAGCGCGTCGACGGCGCTCTGTAGCCGCTCCAGGCGGTTCCCCACATTGCTGCCGAGAGCGATCACCGCCCGCTGCGGGTTGTGAAGCGTGGTGTCTGCCGCGTCCACCTGGTGCACGACGGAGGCGGGCACCGGCTGTACGGTCGGGTCACTGTTCGGCGTCATGCGCGACTCCGCTTGATTGTGATGGTCACGTCGTCGAAGGGGACGGTGATCGGAGCGTCCGGCTTGTGCACGATCACCTCGGCCACCTGCACCCGCGTATGGGCGAGGCAGGCATCGGCGATCCGCTGGGCGAGGGTCTCGATCAGATCGACGGGCTCCCCCTCGACGATCCTCACGATCTCCTCGGCGAGAACGCCATAGTGAACGGTCTTGGCGAGGTCGTCGCCTCCCGCGGCGGGACGGGTGTCCAGTCCCAGCTCCACGTCCACGACGAAGGTCTGACCCTCCTCCCGTTCCCGCTCGAGGACTCCGTGATGCCCGCGGGCACGCAGGCCCCGCAGTGCGAGGTGGTCCACGCGTATCACTCCTGTCCTCGGTCCTGGTCACAGCGGTGCGGCGCGTGTCGTCAACTGCCGTCGGCTGTCGCGGGCATTGCCGCACCGAATGTACCCGCGGGCGGTACCGGTACCTGCCCGGGGCGGGTGCCTACCCGACAGCGCCGCTCTCCACGCTCGCATTCCGGGTGAGCTGCTGCGAAGGAGTGTTATGGGCCACACGCGGAGTGGCGCGAATGCGTGCCTTCCGGGGCGCCCGAGGCGGGCGCCGACGCGGCCGGGGTGCGCCGGGTCGCGCGCGCGGCGGCGTATGGGGCGGGCGGGCCGGGGCGGTCGTGGCTCAGCGGACCGCCACCACGGACACCGCTGTCAGAGCTGGACGTCGCCGTCGTCGATGCCGCCCTCGTCGTCGTCATCGTCCTCGCGTTCGACGAGGACGGGCGAACCGTGGTGCGACCAGACCTTCCAGTGGCCGTCCTCGGCCCGCCGGAAGACGTTCGTGGCGACGACCAGTCCGCCCACGAGAGGACCCGCGGAGCCGTCCTCCTCGGCGGGGCCGCCGCTGAGGATGTTCTCGGTGCAGTTCACCAGGGCGGTGTCACCGTGGACGGCAACCTCGACGTCCGTCAGGAAGAACTGCACGTAGTCGGTGTTCGCCATGATCAGGGCGTAGGAGCGAAGCACCTCCTCACGGCCCGTCAGCACGGGCCAGCCCGGGTGCACGACGCTGATCCCGTCATCCATCCACAGGTTCTGCAGCGCGTCGAGATCGGAGTGCTCCACCGCGTCGTACAGGGCGGTGTTCGCGGCCTCGACCGCTTCGATGTCCGTGCGGGCGCCCCGGCTCACACCTGCCGCCCCACCTGGTCGGTGGCCGAAGTGCCCGCGGCACCCGCGGCCGCGGGGTCAGGCGGCGGGCCGGTGACGGCGTCGGGCCCGGCGCTCTCCACGGCTTGTACTACGCGGACCGCGTCGGCGCTCGCCCGTACCTCGTGCACGCGCACCGCCCACGCTCCCTCCCGGGAGGCCAGGGCCGACACGGCGGCCGTGGCGGCGTCACGTTCGCGAGCGGGCGGCACCGGGGCGCCGTCGGCGCCGGCGAGCACACGGCCGAGGAACCGCTTGCGTGAGGCGGCCACCAGCAGCGGCCTGCCCAACTCCTCGCGCAGACGGCCGAGTTCCGCCACCAGGCGCAGATCGTGCGGGGCCTGCTTGGCGAAGCCCAGGCCGGGGTCGGCCACGATGCGGTCCGGCGCGACACCGGCGTCCACCGCCCGGTCGAGGCTCGCGCGCAGCTCGGCGATGACCTCCGCGGTGACGTCGCCGTAGACCGCGCGGTTGTTCATGTCGATTGACTGGCCGCGCCAGTGCATGACGACGAAGGGGACCTGAGCCGCGGCCACGGCGGGAAGCATCCCCGGGTCGGCGAGGCCGCCGCTGACGTCGTTGACGAGCACCGCGCCCGCCTCCATGGCGCGTTCCGCGACCGAGGCCCGCATCGTGTCGACGCTGACCAGCACGTTCTCCGAGCTCAGACCACGGACGACGGGGAGCACCCGCCGCAGCTCCTCCGCCTCGTCGACACGGGGCGCGCCCGGACGCGTCGACTCGCCACCGACGTCGACCAGATCGGCGCCCTCGGCGACCAGATCGAGACCCCGTTTGATCGCCGCTTCGCTGTCGAACCACTTGCCGCCGTCGGAGAAGGAGTCCGGCGTGACGTTGACCACCCCCATCACGGCACAGCGGTTCCAGTCCGGGAGTCCGGTGACGCGGCCACGCGATGGATTCATGTCTCCAGCGTAGGCCGCGCGTCCTCTCGAGGGGGGTCGGGTGGCGTGACGGGGAGTCCGGCGGCACGCCAGGCCTGGAAGCCTCCCTCGAGGTCCGTTGCCCGGTGAAGCCCCAGGTCGCGAAGGGAACGGGCGGCGAGGCTGGAGGCGTAACCCTCGTTGCACACCACGACGACGGGCAGGCCCGAACCGGTGGCCTCGGGTGAGCGGTGCGGACAGGTCGGGTCGAGACGCCACTCCAGCTCGTTGCGCTCGACGATCAGCGCACCGGGAATGGTGCCGTCCCGCTCCCGCAGTGCCGCGTAGCGGATGTCCACCAGCAGCGCGCCCTGATCGCGCTGGGCGCGTGCGGCCGACTCGGCGCTGAGCCGTTCAAGCCCTGAGCGCGCCGAGTCCAGCAGGTAGTCCACGCGGCTCGGGGTCCGGGGCCCCGGGGCCGTACCGTCGCCGGCGGGCTGTTGAACGCTGGTCATTCCCGCTCCTCCCGTCGGCCGTCGGGGCCGGGTGAGGCCCCGGGACGCTCGGCGTGCGGCAGGCGCAGCCGCGGGCCGGTGCTTCCGTGGCGGTGCGTCATTCCCACTCTCCCGGGCGCTCGACCTGCTCCAGGCGCAGCAGTGCGCCCGTGCGGCTGTACCGCCGCATGAGCGGCAGCGGCGGGTAGTAGGCGTGCACGGAGACCGCGTGCTCGGACCCGGTCTCGTTGAGTACCTGGTGCACGTGGTGCGGACCGAAGGCGCGTCCGCGGCCGGAAGTCAGCTCGCGCTCCCGGTCCACGCCGTCCGCCAGTTCCAGCGTCTTCCACCCCTCGGTGGGGAGCCGGGTGGCGAGCGACTGCTCGGTGAGACGGCCGCGGGCGGTGGCGAAGGCTCCGTGGGAGCCGCCGTGGTCGTGCCAGCCGGTGCCGGTTCCGGGCGGCCAGCTGATGATCCAGGCCTCGCTGCCGCCGGGCCCGTTCAGCCGCAGCCAGGTGCGGCCCTCGGGGTCGAGGGGGAGCGAGGCGACGAGTCCGGCGTCGGCGGCCGTCTCCCGGACGAATTCGAGTAGCTCGGCCTCGGTGGGAGCGGGTGCGCCGCCGGTCACCCCGGCGGGGTCCCCTCCGGGCGCGGATTCGGAACCGGACACAGGCATGGCGGAGGATGCGGATGACACGGAGAACCGTCCTGAAGTGTGATCGAGGGCATGCGCTCACCAAGAGCGCGCGGAATGGCCTGACTTGATCAGCAGGACGGACGACACAGGCAGCCCACGTAGCGGAGCAGGTCCAGGTGGACCCTCCGCCAGGGGTGCAACTCGGTGCCGTTCATGCGGTGGAGTGAAGCACGAGACCCCGGGGTGGTCAACTCGCCTCCGCACGTTCCGGGATGGACCGGCGGACCGCTCACATGCCCGGCGTGAGGCGGTTCCTCATGTGTCCGCCACCGTCCTCAGCTTCACCTCGTCGCGGCGTACGTCGCGTTCGTCCGCGTCGATGGAGCGGCGCAGCGCCTCGTGCAGCCGGCCCGGCGTCAGCACGCCGACGAAGCGGTCGGCGTCGTCCAGCACGGCGATCCAGCCCGCGTCGTGCTGGAGCATGCTGCTGAACGCCTGCTTCAGCGGCGAACCGAGCGGCAGCCACGCCTCCATGCGGCGGGCGTGGTCCGCGACCGTGGGCGGCGCGTCCTTGCCCGCCGCCCTCGCTGCGGCTGTCGTGTCGGCCTTCGCGCCGTGGTCCGGGTCCGCACCGGCGTCCGCGCCGCGCTCGGCCTCCTCGCCCAGTGCGTCGGCGGCGAGCCAGCCGTGCAGTTCGTCCGCGTCGTCGAGCACCACGGCCCAGCGCGCGCCCTCGCCGCGCATGCGGGCGCGGGCCTTGTCGAGAGGGTCGTCGAGGTGCACGACCGGCGGCTGCTCCAGGTCGCCGAGCTCGATCGGGGTGACCGAGAGCCTCTTGAGGCCGCGGTCGGCGCCGACGAAGTCCGCGACGTACGGGGTGGCGGGTGCGCCCAGCACCTTCGCCGGAGGGTCGAACTGCTCGATGCGGCCGTCCCCGTAGACGGCTATGCGGTCGCCGAGCCGCACTGCCTCCTCGATGTCGTGCGTGACGAAGAGGACCGTCTTGTGCAGCGTGGACTGGAGCTTCAGGAACTCGTTCTGGAGGTGCTCGCGCACCACCGGGTCGACGGCGCCGAACGGCTCGTCCATGAGCAGCACCGGCGGGTCGGCGGCGAGCGCCCGTGCGACGCCGACGCGCTGCCGCTGACCGCCGCTGAGCTGGTCCGGGTAGCGGTCGCCGTACCGCGCCGGGTCGAGGCCGACCATCTCCAGCAGCTCGGCGGCGCGCTTGCGGCGCTCGGTCCTGGACCAGCCGAGCAGGAACGGGACGGTGGCCGTGTTGTCGAGCACCGTCTTGTGGGGGAAGAGGCCCACCTGCTGGATGACGTACCCGATGCGCCGGCGCAGTTCGACCGGGTCGACGGCGGAGATGTCCTCGCCGTCGAGCAGGACGCGCCCGGACGTCGGCTCGATGAGCCTGTTGACCATCTTCATCGTGGTCGTCTTGCCGCAGCCGGACGGCCCGACGAGGGTGACGAGTTCGCCCCGCGCCACCTCCAGCGACAGCTCGTGCACGGCGGTGGTGCCGTCCGGGTAGCGCTTTGTGACGTTCTCGAAGCGGATCATCGTCTCATTCTCGTCGCTCGGCTCGGGTTCGGGACGGGGCCGGTCCTGCTCTGCTTCTTCTCTGCCCCGGGGCCGGATCTGCCTGTCTCGGCCCGGAGTCTCGTGCCGGACTCTCGTCCGGGGCTCGTACTGGGGTTTCGTGGCGGGGCTTCGCCTCGGACTCTCGTCGGCTGCCGTGTCCCCGGTCCGGGCCGCATTCTTCCCGGGGCCGGATGGACTCTGTGTTGCAGGAGTGTGGCAGTTCGGACCTGTTGTCGGTAGCGGACTGTAAGGTCTCCCGGCATGCTTACCGACGCACGTGACGCGACCCGGCGGTGACGTAGGCGCCGGACGTGAGCAGTACGACGTGAGCAGTACGGCGTGCGCCGTACGGGCAGCAGCCAGAGCGAGCGGGTCGAGGGGGTGAGCGGGGTTGAACGGGCCGAGTGCGCCGAGCGGCGGAGAGCAGGCGGCGGTCCTGGCCGGGGCCGTCGAACAGCCGGGTGGCGGCTGCCTCAAGATGAACGACTGGATCTGCGCCGAGTACGTGCGCACGCGCGGCCAGGAGCTGACGGACGCCACCGTGGAGCACATCTGGATCACGGTCGCCTCGGTGCTGCTGGCGCTGCTGGTCGCCTTCCCCCTCGCGCTCGCCGCCCGGCGCTGGCAGCGCGCGTACGGGCCCGTGCTGGGGCTGACCACGGTGCTCTACACGGTGCCGTCGCTGGCCATGTACGCGCTGCTGCTCCCGCTCTTCGGCGTCGGAGCGGCAGTCGTCGTGACAGGGCTGGTGCTCTATTCGCTCACCGTGCTCGTACGGAACATCCTCGCCGGCCTCGAATCCGTGCCCGAAGAGGCCCGGGAGGCCGCGCGCGGCATGGGCTACGGCCCGTACCGGCTGCTGTTCGGCGTGGAGTTGCCGCTCGCGCTGCCCGCCCTGATGGCCGGCGTGCGGATCGCGACGGTCTCCGCCGTGGCGCTGACAACGGTCGGCGCGATCGTCGGCTTCGGCGGCCTCGGCAACCTCATCTACGACGGCATGGACAGCTTCTTCAGGGCGCAGGTGCTGACCGCGTCGGTGATCTGCGTACTCCTGGCGTCGCTCGCCGACGTGCTGCTGCTCGGGGTGCAGCGGCTGCTGACGCCCTGGGCCCGCACCGGCGGGCGCGGGCGGCGCCGCGCGGGCGCGGGCACACGTGACGAGGCGGGCGGCACGCACGCACCGGACGCGGCCGGCACCGGCGGTGCGGACGCCGTGGACGACGGCGCCAGCGGCGCACCGGAGCCGGCCGGCAAGGGGGCGTGACGGTGAGTTTCTTCCTGGACGCGTGGACGTGGCTGATCACGGGCGCCAACTGGACCGGCGGCGACGGCGCGACGCACCGGCTCGCCGAGCATCTCTTCCTCACCGTCGTCTGCCTCGGCATCGCCTGCGCCGTCGCCCTGCCCGTCGCCCTGTGGCTCGGGCACGTGGGGCGGGGCGGCGCGCTCGCCGTCAACATCTCCAACGTGGGCCGTGCGGTGCCCACGTTCGCGGTGCTCGTCCTGCTGACGCTGAGCCCCCTCGGCAAGCACGGCGACGTGCCGACGATCATCGCGCTGGTGCTCTTCGCGATTCCGCCGCTGCTCACGAACGCCTACGTCGGGATGCGCGAGGCCGACCGTGACGTGGTGGAGGCGGCCCGCGGAATGGGCATGTCCGGATGGCAGCTGCTGGGACGTGTCGAAGTGCCGCTGGCCTTCCCGCTGATCATGACGGGCGTGAGGTCGGCCGCCGTACAGGTCGTGGCGACGGCGACGCTGGCCGCGCTGCCCGGCGGCGGCGGGCTCGGCCGGATCATCACGGCCGGCTTCGGGACGTACGACACCCCGCAGGTGGTGGCCGGCGCGGCGCTCGTCGCGGCGCTCGCCCTGCTGGTGGAGGGCGTGCTGGTGGTGGCCGAGCGGCTGCTGGACCCGATGCGCGGCCGTCGCACGAGCGGGAAGAAACGGGGCCGCGGCAGGTCCGGGGAACCTGGCTCCGCCTCCCGTCCCCCCTCCCCTTCCTCGTCTTTTTCGTCTTCCTCGTCGCACTCCCCTTCGTCGCCCTCGGGCTTCGATGAAAAGGTGATTCCCGCCCGGCCGACGTCCTGACCGATGACGAGCGACAACTCCCTGGCCCTGGGGTTCCGATGCCTGGGGTGACACCTGTACCCCTGACGAACGGTGGACATGATGAATGAGGCAGCAACTCCGAAGCCGGACCGGAAGCCCCGCAGGGCGCGCACACTGCTCGCCACGGGCGGCGCCGTGGCCGTTCTGGCCACGGCCCTGACCGCGTGCGGCGGAAACAGCCTGGAGAAGGAGGGCGGCGGCTCCGCCGACGGCGGCTCCAAGGGCGAACTGGTCGTCGGCTCGGCCGGATTCACCGAGTCGCAGATCATGGCGGAGCTGTACTCGCAGCTGCTCACGAAGGCCGGCTACAGCACGTCGATCAGCAAGCTGAAGAACCGCGAGCTGTACGAACCGGCCCTGGAGAAGGGCGAGATCGACGTCGTGCCGGAGTACGCGGCGACGCTCGCCGAATTCCTGAACGCCAAGGAGAACGGGCCCAATGCGAAGCCCGTCGCATCCAGTGACGTCGGGAAGACGACCGCCGCGCTGGAGAAGCTCGCGAAGCCGCGCGGGCTGAAGGTGCTGCCCGCCGGTGACGCGGTGGACCAGAACGCCTTCGCGGTCACCGAGGAGTTCGCGAAGAAGCACAAGCTCAAGACCCTCTCGGACCTCGGCAGGTCCGGCGAGAAGGTCAAGCTCGCGGCGAGCGACGAGTGCGAGGAGCGGCCCTTCTGCCGCCCCGGCCTGGAGAAGACGTACGACATCGACATCACCGGCATCGACCCCAAGGGCGTCGGGACGACGCAGGCGAAGGAGGCCGTCAAGGACGGCACCGACCAGATGGTGCTGACGACCACGACCGACGCCACGCTCAAGGACTTCGGGCTCGTTCTCCTGAAGGACGACAAGGGCCTGCAGAACGCCGACAACGTCCTGCCGGTCGTCAACGCAAAGAAGGCGGGCGGCGAGAAGGTCTCCGCGGCGCTGGAGAAGCTGACGCAGGTCCTGACAACCAAGGACCTCACCGACCTCAACAGGAAGGTGGACGCGGAGCGGCAGAAGCCGAAGGACGTCGCCGAGGAGTACCTCAAGGCGAAGAACCTCCTCTGAGAGCCGGGCCGGATAGCGTCCGGCGATCGCGTACGGGAAGTCCACGGCGAGTCCGGTCCCCGGAGCGCCGCGGCGCGTACGGCGGGTCCGGGGGCACGAGAAGTAAGGGGCGCGTACGGCGAGTCCGCGGGCGTACGGGATGTCCGGCGCGTGCGGGATGTCCGAGGGGCTTTTCGCGGAGTTCCGTGAGGCGTTCTCGGACGGTTTTCCGGCCAAGGGCGCGGGGTTGCCGGAGCGAGGAATTCCAGAAGGGGACAGCGGAGGCGAAAGAGGACAGCGACGGGTTGTGGCGGGGTAACAATGCCCCATGTCCGGTGCCTGATCGGAGTCCTGCAAGGTACATTCCAGGCCATGCCTCGTGGACGTCATCGCCATTCGCAGCCACTGCACCGGGTCCTCGCCCCGGCAACTGTCACGGTGGCGGCTCTGCTCTGCGCGGGCGCCGCCTGGCTGTTCGGCGAAGCCGGCGTCGGCGACGTGGAAACGGTGCTGCTCAGGTCGTGTGCGGCCGGTGCCGCCGTCGCGGCCGTGACCGGTGCAGTGTTGCTGCGGGCCTGGGACCGGGCGGCGGGCAAGCGGGTCGGTGAGCTCAAGGCCAAGCAGGCGAGCACGGAGTGGCGCGCCGAGGAGCGGCAGGCGGAACTGGAGGGCCAACTCGAGGAGGCCCGCCAGGCACGCGAGAAGACGCGCGGCAGGCTTCGCGACAAGCGTGCCGAACTGGCCCAGCTGCGCAACGAACACGCGGATCTGTTGCGCCGCTACGCGAACGCCGAGACGGAGCGTGCGAGCGCGCTGGAAGGGCGGCGGCAGCTGCAACTGGAGTCCGGCGAGCCGACCAAGGCGCTGGCGGCATCGGCCACGGACCACCGCCATCCGTCGGGCGCCCCGACTCCGCTGACCTACCTCCAGGCGAACGAGGCACTGCGCAACCTCAGCCGCAACCTCGCGCGGCGGCAGGAGCGCGAGGAGCAGGAACGCGAGGAGCGGCAACAGGAGGAACTGGAACGCCAGGAGAGGCTCCGCAGGGAGCGCGAACTGCGTGAGCAGGAGCGCGAGGCCGTGCGGCAGGCTGCGCTGCACAAGCCGGGGGCCGCGGCCGAGGAGCGCCGGCCGGCCGAACCGGAGGGCGCGAAGTTCGACTTCTTCGGCACCGCGGGCACGGCCAAGCCGAAGCGGCGCGCGAAGAGACTGTCCGCCACACAGGGAGCACAGGGCGCCTCGTCCGCACCGTCCAGGGCGGCACGAGAACCCCGCGAGGCTTCCGAGCTGTTCGAACTCCGTGAGCCACGTGAGCCACGTGAGCCACGTGAGCCACGTGAGCCACGTGAGCCACGTGAGTCACGTGAGCCACATGAGCCCGGTGAGCGGCGTGAGCCGCGCGATGTGCCTGAGCAGCCCCGCGGCGTCGAGAAGTCCGAGGCGCCGGAGACCTCCGAGGCGGCCGGTACGGAGGAGGTTCCCCCGTCCGCGGTCAACGGCCGGGCGGCGCAGCCGGAACCGGGACGCACGAGCACGAGCGCCGGCACGAACGGTACGAACGGCCCGAGCACAGTGAAGGGGCGGGGCACCCGGTACGTCCCGGGGAAGCCGCCCGCGTCGTCAGGAGAGCCGGGCGGCGCAGGCACGGAGGGCACGGACGCGCCGGAGGCGAAGCGGCCCGGGAAGCCCGGCAAGGCCGAGGCGTCCACGGAGCCCGGCACGGACGCCAACGGGGCCGCCGGAAAGGCGGGTTCGGGTGTCTCTGCTCCGGGCGCACGTTCCGGGAGGAAGCAACCGGAAGCCGGTTCGGGCTCGTCGTCCGCCGTGCCGGACCGTTCGCCCGGTAAGCACGCCAAGCGGGACGACATCACGCGTGACGAGTCCTCGGAGTCGTCCGAGTTGTCGGAGCCGTCCGAACTGTCCGGGACGTCGGAGCGGGCGGAGACCTCGAAGTCGTCGGCCTCGTCGGATCTGTCGGGACCCGCTGCGGCGGGCTCCGGACGGGCGGAGCCGCGGCCGGCCCCCAAGTCCCCCAGGCGAGGAGCGGCTTCCCGTTCCGCGTCCGGCTCCGTGTCCGGCAGTTCGTCTGCGAAGGCGGCGGACGCGCCGAGTGGTACGAACGCCGCCCCTGGAACCGCCGCAAAGTCCGGGAAGGGGCCGGACGAGAGCAAGTCCGGGGCGGAAGGCAGCGGATTAGGCGAGCCCGAGGCCAACTCGCAGCCGGAGAGGGGGACTGAGAAGCAGTCCTCCGCGAGGGACAAGGACTCCTCTACGAGGGAGAAGGACTCCTCTTCGAGGGGGAAGGACTTCTCTACGGAAAAGGGGTCTCCCGCGGAGTCGGGGGCCGAGTTCGGCCCTGCCGCGAAGTCCGGTCCCTCGGCGAAGTCCGGTTCCCCGGCGGCGGATTCCGGTTCCGGGAGGTCCAAGCCGGAGTCCAAGCCGAAGCCGAAGTCTGAAAAGGAACCGGAGACCGACAAGGAACCGGAGACCGACAAGGGATCGAAGCCCGACAAGGGATCGAAGTCCGAAAAAGAACCGGAGACCGAAAAAGAACCGGAGCCCGATAAGGGACCGAGGGCCAAGGCGGAGCCGGAGTCCGGGAACGAGCCGGAAGCAGAGGCCGCGTCCGAGCCTGAGTCCGCGGACGAACCTGAGTCCGGGTCCGGGTCCGAGTCCGGGCCCGGATCCGAGTCCGAGGCCGAGGCCGAGTCGAAGGCGGACCAGGCAGCCGAGGCGGAATCCGGAACGAAGTCGGGGCACTCCGCGCCGAATCCCCGCAAGCCGGCGGGCTCCAAGCCCAAGTCGGACACCGGTGTGCGCAACGTCGGCTGACGGAGCCGCCGGCCGTTCCGCTCGCGCGGCGACGTCCGCGTCACGACACTCTCGCGCCGGCGGCCGGCGCTGCCCGTGACGCCGCCCTCACCCCTGTCCGCCCCCAGCCCCGTCCGCGACGGCGCACGGCCCGCCGCGGCGGTCGGCGTGGGCTACTTGTCGATGTCGCCCACCACGAAGAAGAACGACCCCAGGATCGCCACCATGTCGGCGACCAGCGTCCCCGGCAGCAGCTCCGTCAGCGCCTGGATGTTGTTGAACGAGGCCGAACGCAGCTTGAGCCGGTACGGCGTCTTCTCTCCCTTGGAGACCAGGTAGTAGCCGTTGAGCCCGAGCGGGTTCTCCGTCCAGGCGTACGTGGCTCCCTCCGGCGCCTTCAGCACCTTCGGGAGCCGCTGGTTGACGGGACCGGGCGGCAGCTGCGAGAGACGGTCGAGGCACGCGTCCGCGAGGTCGAGCGAGTTGTGCGCCTGTTCCAGCAGCACTTCGAAGCGGGCGAGGCAGTCGCCCTCGGTCCGCGTGACGACCTTGAGGGTGTCCCGCAGCTCTCCGTACTCCAGATACGGCTCGTCGCGGCGGAGGTCGAAGTCGACGCCGGAGGCGCGGGCGATGGGGCCGCTCACCCCGTAGGCGTGCGCGGTCGCCCGGTCGAGGACCCCCACGCCGCGAGTGCGCCCGCGGAAGATCTCGTTGCCCGTCACCAGGCTGTCGAAGACTCCCATCCGGGACCGTACGTCGGCGACGGCCTGCCGGGCCCGGCCCTGCCAGCCGGCCGGAAGGTCCTCCTTCAGGCCGCCGACCCGGTTGAACATGTAGTGCATCCGGCCGCCGGAGATCTCCTCCATCACGTGCTGAAGCTCCTCGCGCTCGCGGAACGCGTGGAAGACGGGCGTGATACCGCCCAGTTCCAGCGGATACGAGCCGAGGAACATCAAGTGGTTGAGGACGCGGTTGAGTTCGGCCAGCAGCGTGCGCGTCCACACGGCACGCTCGGGAACCTCCATGCCGAGCATGCGCTCGACGGCGAGTACCACGCCGAGTTCGTTCGAGAAGGCGGACAGCCAGTCGTGGCGATTGGCGAGGACGATGATCTGCCGGTAGTCGCGGGCCTCGAACAGCTTCTCCGCGCCGCGGTGCATGTAGCCGACGACGGGTTCGACCTCACTGATCAACTCGCCGTCGAGGACGAGCCGCAACCGCAGGACGCCGTGCGTCGAGGGGTGCTGGGGGCCGATGTTGAGCACCATGTCGGAGCTCTCCGCGGCGCCGCCGATGCCGACCGTGGTCTGCTTGCCCGGGCCGTCCGGTGCCGCCGCGGTGCCGTCCGTCATCGTCCGCTGACTCATGGGCTCAGTGTCCCACCCGCTTGTCCGAGGCTTCCCGGCGGCGGTGCATCTTCCGGAGCCTGCCCTTCGCCGCTGACCCGGCCGTAAGGTGGCGGCATGACGACGGGGACGGGGATGTCCGACGCGGGGAAGGACCCGAAGAGCGTCTCGCGGGACGACTCGGGTCACGTCGCGGGTTACGACTCGGGTGACGGACCGGGTCACGACTCGGGTGACGGACCGGGTCACGACTCGGGTCACGGACCGGGGAAGGACATGCACGGCACCGGGCCCGGGCCGTCCGAGCCGGTGCGCGAACACGAACCAGAGCACGAACCCGAGCGCGAACCCGAGCGTGAACCCGAGCGTGAACCCGAGCGCGAACCCGAGCGTGAACCAGAGCACGAACCAGAGCGTGAACCCGAGCGCTGGAGCGGTGTCGAGCGAGCACTGCTGCGGATGCGCCGGGTCGTGCTGCTGTGCACGCTGCTTCCGCTCGCAGCCGTCACGACCGGAGTCCTCTGGCCGACAGCCGGCCCGGCGTGGGCCGCCCTCGCGCTGCTGCCGTCCGCCGCCGCCGCGTGGGGCTGGGGCGCGCTGGAGCGCAACTGGCGCTCCTGGCGGTACGCGGAGCGCGCCGACGACCTGCTCATCAGCCGAGGCGTGCTCTGGCGGGAGCTGACGGTGGTGCCGTACGGGCGCATGCAGCTCGTGGAGGTGACGTCCGGACCGCTCGAGCGGCGCTACGGCCTCGCACGCGTTCAGCTGCACACCGCCGCCGCCACGACCGACGCCGCGATTCCGGGTCTCGTGCCGGACGAGGCGGAACGCCTGCGCGACAGGCTCACGGAGCTCGGCGGCGCCAGGTCGGCAGGACTGTGAGCGCCGTGGTGAGCCGGCCGGCGGCCCTGGCGGCGGCCCTGGTGGCGGACGCGCATCCATGAGCGGAAAAGCGGAGGGCGGGGTGGACGGGACGGACAGGGCGGACGGGACGGACAGGGCGGACGCGGTGAACGGAGCGGAACCGGCGGCCGGGGAACCCACCGGCACCGGCAACGAATCCGGCGCTGCCCCTGCCCGCGGCACCGCCAAGGACTCCGGCACCGGCACCGGCACCGGCACCGGCAGCGCGCCGCCGCCGTCGGGCCGCCCGCCGCGCCGTCCGGAGGGGAAGCGGCTGCACCCCGTCACGCCCTGGCGTCGCGCCTGGGCTCCCGTCGCGGGACTGGTCGCCTTCTCGGTCCACGATTTCGAACGCACCCGCGAGTGGTTCACGCATCTGACGCCGGGCTGGCTCGCGGCGGCGTTCGCCGTGCTGCTCCCGGCGGCTGCGGCCTACGGCTTCTTCTCCTGGTGGTTCACCAGCTACCTCGTCACCGACACCGAACTGCGCATCCGTACGGGCCTGGTCTTCCGGCGCACCGCGCACATCCGGCTCGACCGCGTACAGGCCGTCGACGTGGGCAGGCCCCTGCTGGCCCGCGTCGCCGGGGTGGCCAAGCTCAAGCTGGACGTCGTGGGCACAGAGGCGAAGGACGAACTCGCCTTCCTCGGCGAGCGCGAGGCCGTCGACCTCCGCGCCGAACTCCTCGCCCGCGCCGCCGGGATCGCCCCGGAGGCCGCACCGGAGGCGGGCGAGGCCCCTGCCCGTCAGCTGCTGCGTGTCGGCACCCGCACGCTGGTCACGGGCCTGCTGCTCATGGGCACCGGCT
This sequence comes from Streptomyces sp. CNZ301, assembly GCF_004217425.1. Taxonomy (NCBI): domain Bacteria; kingdom Bacillati; phylum Actinomycetota; class Actinomycetes; order Kitasatosporales; family Streptomycetaceae; genus Streptomyces; species Streptomyces sp. CNZ301. The sequence goes on along the minus strand of NZ_SHLG01000001.1, from coordinate 3,753,069 downwards.
GGGGCGCGCTGCTGATGATGCTGGGCGTACCGGTTCTCGTGTACTTCGCCAGCGGCAGCGTTCTGGGTGCCGTGGCCGCTCTGCTCCCCGCCCTCGGCGGTGTCTGGGCGAGTACGGGCGGCCGCTTCCTCAAGGAGTACGACTGGACGGTGGCCGAGTCGCCGGACGGACTGCGCCTCGACCACGGCCTGCTGGACCGCGAGCACGCCACCGTGCCGCCGGGACGCGTGCAGTCCGTGCGGATCACCGAGCCGCTGCTGTGGCGGCGCCGTGGCTGGGTGCGCGTCGAGCTGGAGATCGCGGGGGCGGGCAAGGACAAGGGCGGAGTGCTCATCCCCGTCGCCCCTCGGGGCGATGCGGCCGCCGTTCTCGCGCGCGTACTGCCCGGAGTCGACCTCGTGGCCGCGGCCGGGACCGCCGCTCCCGTCCCCCGCCGGGCACGCTGGTGCGTGCCTCTGGCGTGGCGCGGATACGGGCACGGAGCGACGGACGCCGTGTTCGTCACCCGCAGCGGGCTGATCAGGCGCCGGGTCACGCTCGTCCCGCACGCCAAGGTGCAGAGCGTGCGCTTCGTGCAGGGGCCGTGGGAGCGCCGGATGCGGCTGGCGGACGTGGCCGTCGACCACGGCGCCAACGGCTGGACGGCGGCCCGGCTGCGCGACGCGGAGGAGGCACGGGCTCTTGTGCACGCCCAGGCGGAGCGCTCCCGTACGGGGCGGCGCGAGGCCCGTCCGGACCGCTGGATGACCGGCGCCCCGAGGCAGGAACAGGGGCAAGTGCAGGGGCAGGCGCAAGTGCAGGGGCCGCCGGCTGCTGCCCCTGCGGGCGAGGCGTCCGATGGGCCCGCCACCGAGGCGGACGGGGGCCGCCCAGCCGGGTCGGCTGGCTCGGCCGGGTCGGCCGGGGCGGCGGAACCAGCCGGATGAGCCCGACGAGCCCGGCCGGCCCGATGAGCCGCGCCGGCCCGATGAGCCGGGCCAAGGCCGGGTCAGCCGAAGGGTGACGGGACACCGCCGAGGGGCTGGATCAGCCAGCTGAACGAACCCAGGCCGCCCGTCTCGGTCAGCTCCGCGGCCTCGCCTGCCGAGGCCAGTTGCCGTACGTACGCCGCGGGATCGCTGGACGCCAGCGAAAGCGGCGGACGGGCGCCGTCGATCCCCAGGGTGTGGAGGGCGTCGCGCTGGGAGCGGACGGCCGGAGGCACCACCCCGGTGGTCGCAGCCGCACCGGAGGCCGCTCCCGTGCCGTGGCCGGCGGCGGCCCGCGCACCCGCTGCCGCGCAGGCGTCCATCGCGACGTGGGCCGTGAGATCCCGGCTGCCGTCCGGTACGGGGCGCACCTCGCGGCCGTCGAGGTAGCCGGTGAGCGTGCCGAAGGGCGGTCGGTCCTCGCGGAAGTGCGCGAAGTCGACGGCCACGGCGAGGCCCTGCGTGAGCGTGCGCACGGCCGCCGCCCACGCCTCGTCGCGAGGAAGCCCGATCTCGGCGCGCAGTCCGGGCTCCGCGCCGCCGGTGCGGCCGGGGCCGCTCTCGACTCCGCTGCCCGGTCCGCCGTGGGGCTCGCGGTCAGGTTCGCGTCCAACTCCGCGGTCAGCCCAGTCGCGGTCGGCCCCGTCGCGATCGGCCCCGTTGCGACCGCCCCCGCCCCGGCCGGCGGCGCCGGATTCGGCTCCGAGGGATTCGGCTCCGCGGGGTTCGCCGGAGCCGCCCGGCCCCAGTGGCCACCACCGTTCCAGCCACTCGGCCTCGGGCCCGTGCAGGGGGTCGCCGAGCCGCTCGGCGCCGTCCGACGTCCGCACGAGCACGGTGCGGGGGACCCCGTCGGAATCGGTCTCGGCCACCTCGACTGGCACGTTGTCGAGCCATTCGTTCGCGAAGAGCAGGCCGACGGACCCCCGGGGAGCCGGCAACTGCCGGGACCACACGATGCGCTCGTCCAGCCCATGGGGACGCGGAGCGCGCTCCACCGCGTAGGGGCGCACACGTGCGGCGACGTCCGCGGGCAGCGCCCCGAGCACGCCGGTGAGCAGTTCGCCGCGCCCGGCCCCGACATCCACAATGGTCAGCTCCCCGGGGCGCCCGAGAGCGTCGTCGACGTGCCGCAGCAGCCGGGCGACCGCGACCGCGAAGAGCGGCGACGCGTGAACCGACGTACGGAAGTGGGCCGACGGTGCTTCGCGCACGAAGAAGCCGCCCGACCCTGCGCCGCCCGACCCTGCGCCGTCCGAACCCGGGTCGTCCGAACCCGGGTCGTCCGACCCCGCGCCGCCCGCACCCGCCGTCCCGTCCGTCCGTCCCGCGCCCCCACCTGTCCTCGCACCGGCGTTCGCGTCCCCGGTTGCGTAGAGCGCGCGCTCCGCGGCGGCCCTCCACGGCAGCCAGACGCCGTCCATGCCGTCCGGTCCGCCGGGTCGGTCCGGCCCACCTGGGCCGTCCGGTCCGTCCGCGCCGCCGGGCCGCGTCGGGCCCGTCTGGGGTGTGTCCACACGGCCACGTTAGGCGAGCGGTGCGGACGATCTTCCTCCACCTTGCGGAGTAGGCAGGCGCTGCGGGATCGGCCCCCGGGCTGACCCCTGCACGTACTCGGCCTGAATACGCTGGGTTATGTGAATCGCATCTACGATTTCATCCGCAGGCACCCCACCTGGGTGGACAGTTGGTGGGCGGTCCTGCTGCTGGTGATTTCGGCGGTGTGGATCGTCGCGAACGTGGGGACCGACGGGGCAGGTCTGCCGCGCGGGCCCCAGGAGCGGATAGCCGCGGTCCCCATAACCCTCGCGATGTGCACGGTGGTCGCACTGCGCCGCCGCGTACCGGAGAAGATGCTCGTCCTCGCGACGGGAACCGGTGTGGCCCAGGTCGTCACGCACGTCGACGTCGGGCCCAGCAATTTCGCCATGCTGGTGATCGTCTTCACGGTGGCGTCCCGGAACACCCGCTGGGCATCGCGCTTCGCCCTGTTCGGCGCACTCCTGGCCCCCACCATCGCCGCGCTCCGCTGGCCCGACGAGAGGCAGACGCTCACCAGCGCGATCCTCGGCGACATCTTCATGACGGTGACGTTCCTCCTCGCCTGGGTGCTCGGCGACTCGCTGCGCACCCGCCGGGCCTACTACGCGCAGCTCGAAGAGCGCGCCACCCGCCTGGAGAAGGAGCGCGAGGCGCAGACGAAGATCGCGGCCGCCGCCGAACGGGCCCGCATCGCCCGTGAGTTGCACGACGTCGTCGCACACAACGTCTCGGTCATGGTCGTTCAGGCCGACGGTGCCGCATACGTGCTGGACTCCGCGCCCGAACAGGCCAAGCAGGCCCTGGAGACGATCTCCGGAACGGGCCGGCAGGCGCTCGCGGAGATGCGCCGCCTACTCGGCGTGCTCCGTACCGGCGAGGTAGGGAGCGCCGCGGGCGGCTCCGCCGGCCGGGCCCGCGAGAGCGGCAACGGGATCGGCGACTATCTGCCGCAGCCCGGCGTCGAGCAGCTCTCGGAGCTGATCGACCAGGTCAGAGGCGCGGGACTCACCGTCAGCTTCTCGATAGAGGGGACTCCGCGCCCGCTGCCCAGCAGCGTCGAACTGACCGCGTACCGCGTGGTGCAGGAGGCGCTGACCAACACGCGCAAGCACGGAGGCCCGGAGGTCGGAGCGACCGTCCGGCTCCGCTACGGCCGTGACGAGCTCTCGCTGCTCGCCGAGGACGACGGACGCGGCGCGGAGCGCGAGCTGTACGAGGACGGCGGCACCGACGGGCTCGGGCACGGCCTCATCGGGATGCGCGAACGCGTCAGCATGGTCGGAGGGAGTCTGGAGACCGGCCCGAGGCCCGGCGGCGGGTTCCGTATCAGCGCGGTGCTGCCGTTGAAGGCCGCCCACTGAGCAGACGAGGAGCGAAGCCGTTGCCCGTGCACGAGGCGTCCCCGCAGAGCCCGCCCGCGAACGAGCCGCCCGCGAGCGGCCTGCCCGCGTACGGCCTGACCGTGTGCGTCCTCCCCGCGTACGGCCCAGCTCCGTACGGCCCACTTCCGTACGGCCCGGCTTTGTACGACCGGCTCGCGAACGAGCCGCCCGCGTCCGCACGTCCTCCCGTCAGTGACCTCGCGTCCGCACGTCCTCCGGCCGGTGACCCCGGGTCCGAACATCCGGCACCCGCACGTCCCACGTCCGTACCTCCCGCCACGACCACCTCCAAGGGGCCCCGATGACGATTCGCGTGATGCTCGTCGACGATCAGATGCTGCTGCGCACCGGCTTCCGGATGGTGCTGGCCGCGCAGCAGGACATGGAGGTCGTCGCCGAGGCCGGGGACGGCGCCGAGGCACTGGAGAGGCTGCGTTCGACGGCGGTAGACGTCGTGCTGATGGACGTGCGGATGCCGAACGTCGACGGGGTCGAGGCCACGCGCCGCATCTGCTCCGGGAGTTCCGGTTCCCCGAAGGTACTGATCCTGACGACCTTCGACCTCGACGAGTACGCCTTCTCCGCGCTCAAGGCCGGTGCGAGCGGCTTCATGCTCAAGGACGTGCCGCCCGCCGATCTGCTCGCCGCGATCCGCGCCGTGCACAGCGGGGACGCGGTCGTCGCGCCGAGCACCACGCGCCGGCTCATCGACCGCTTCTCGACCGTGCTGCCCGCCACCGCACCCGAGCCCCTCTCGAACGGCCTGGAGCGGCTGACCGACCGGGAGCGGGAGGTGCTGATGCTCATCGCCCAGGGGCTCTCGAACGGGGAGATCGCCGCCCGCCTCGTGCTCTCCGAGGCGACCGTGAAGACCCATGTGGGCCGCATCCTGGCGAAGCTCGAACTGCGCGACCGTGTCCAGGCGGTCGTCCTCGCATACGAGACGAAGCTCGTCAGGGCGGGCGGCGGCGCCCCGTAACGGCCCTGCACGCGACGTCCGGCACGCCACGCCGCGCGCACCCGCGAACGCCGGCCCGCAGGCGACGCCCGGCCCGCGAGCCCCGGCCCGGACGCGCACCCCGCGCGGTCGTCCGCAGGAGGCCGAGGAAGTCCGCGACGGCCCCGCGCGTGCTCCCCGGACCACTCGGGTCCGTCCGCGACGACCGTCACCTTGTCCATGGAGGGGCCCGGAGCCTCCACGCTCCGCACTCGCGGACGATGGGGCGCAGGGCGAGTGGCCGCCCGCAGGTGCTCGTACGCCCCTTCGGCGCTCACGCCCGCCGCGAAGGAATAGCATGGCCCGCAGGACGTCCGGTACCCGGCGAGGACCGGAACGGAACACGGAAGGCCGCCAAGCCGTGAACGATCAGCACCCAGCCCAACCTCCGGACGCCCCCGGCCCAGGCCGGGACGCCCACATCAGGGCGGAGGACCGGCCCGCACGCCTCACCGTCGGCGTCGTCGGCACGGGCCGCGTCGGCGCCGCCCTCGGAGCCGCTCTCCGTCAGGCCGGGCACCGTCCGGTCGCAGCCTCCGGAGTCTCGGAGCGCTCGCGCCGCCGGGCGGCGGAACTCCTCCCAGGAGTGCCGCTCGTCGACCCGCCCCAGGTTCTGGCCCAGGCCGATCTGGTGCTGCTCACCGTGCCTGACGACGCGCTGCCCGAGCTGATCACCGGGCTCGCCGGGACGGGCGCGGTACGGCAGGGCCAGCTCATCGCCCACACCTCCGGCCGGTACGGCGCGAGTGTGCTCGAACCGGCCCTGCGCGCGGGCGCGTTGCCGATAGCGCTGCATCCGGTCATGACGTTCACGGGGACGCCCGTCGACGTACAGCGCCTGGCGGGCTGCTCGTTCGGCGTCACCGCGCCCGAGGAGCTGCGCCTCGCCGCCCAGGCCCTCGTCATCGAGATGGGCGGGGAACCGGAGTGGATCGCGGAGGAGGCCCGCCCCCTCTACCACGCGGCGCTCGCGATGGGCGCGAACCATCTCGTCACCCTCGTCGGGCAGTCCGTCGACCTGCTGCGCGCCTCCGGGGTCGAAGCTCCCGAGAAGATGCTCGGACCGCTGCTCGGTGCCGCGCTCGACAACAGCCTGCGCTCCGGCGACGCGGCACTGACGGGGCCGGTCGCACGCGGCGACGCGGGCACCGTCTCCGCGCACCTCGCCGAACTCGGCGAGCACGCACCGCGCATGGTCGCCGCCTACCTCGCGATGGCACGAGCCACCGCGGACCGCGCCATCGACCACGGCCTCCTCAAGCCCGAACTCGCCGAGGAACTGCTCGACGTCCTGTCCGAAGGGGGCCGGGGCCGATGAACGGGAACGGCAACAGCACGGCACAGAACACGCCGGCGCCCGCCGCGCCGGAGACCGCGGAGGCACGGACCGCGGAGGCCGGGACCGCCAAGGCAGAGACGGAGGGCGGCGCGGTCGGAGGAACTCTTCCGCGGCACATACGACTTGTCCACACCGCCGCCGAACTGCGCGCCTCCGCCGCTGGTTTCGACGCCGGAGCCCCCGGTGAGCGAGCCGTCGTCATGACGATGGGCGCACTGCACGCGGGGCACGCCTCGCTCATCCGCACCGCCCGTGAGCGCGTGGGACGGCAGGGGCAGGTCGTCGTCACGGTGTTCGTCAACCCGCTTCAGTTCGGCCCCTCCGAGGACCTCGACCGGTATCCGCGCACGCTCGACGCCGATCTGGCCGTGGCCGAAGAGGCAGGCGCGGACGTGGTGTTCGCGCCGTCGGTCGAGGAGGTCTATCCCGAGTACGGCGCCTCCGGCAGGTCGCGGACGGCCGGGAGAAGCCAGGGGGAGGACGGGCCGCAGGTCCGCGTCTCCGCCGGTCCGATGGGCGACCGCTTCGAAGGGGCGTACCGGCCCGGGCACTTCGACGGCGTGCTCACCGTCGTCGCGAAGCTGCTGCATCTGACGGCGCCCGACGTCTCGCTGTTCGGGCAGAAGGACGCACAGCAACTCGCCCTGATACGGCGAATGGTGACGGACCTCAACTTCCCCGTGGAGATCATCGGAGTGCCGACCGTGCGCGAGTCCGACGGCATGGCCCTCTCCAGCCGGAACCGTTACCTCTCGCCCGAGGAGCGTGCCAGCGCACTCGCCCTCTCCCGGGCCCTGTTCGCGGCACGGGACGCACTGACGGACGGTGCGGACGCCGCTCTGGCCGCCGCGCGGACGGTACTTGACGAGGCGGCACGCCGCGAACCACCGCTGCACGTCGACTACCTGGCGCTCATCGATCCCGCCGACTTCACCGAACTCACCGAGCGCGCGGGGCAGTCCGGCAGCCCGCCGCGCACGGGCGCGGACGGTCCGGAAGGGGTGCTCGCGGTCGCCGCCCGCGTCGGCGGCACCCGGCTGATCGACAACATCCCCCTCGGACCGCTGCGATGACGGGGCCCACGCTGCACACAGCATCCACGGGCAGTACGCGGCATCCCGCCCCGGAGGAGCCCGCCCCGGAGGAGCCCGTCGAGGCGGGTGGAGCGAGCGAGCCCGCCGAAGCGGCCGGGACCACGGCCCGTACGAGCCACGGCCACGGCCACCACCTCGGCGCCTCCGTACCCGTCGGCTGCACGGGTCCGCTCCTTGCCCCGGCCCCCGGCTGGCGCATCGACGCGGACGTCGTGGTCGTCGGCTCCGGCGTCGCCGGGCTGACGGCGGCGCTGCGCTGCGACGCGGCAGGGCTCCGTACGGTCGTGGTCACCAAGGCGCGCCTCGACGACGGCTCCACACGCTGGGCGCAGGGCGGCATCGCGGCCGCACTCGGCGACGGCGACAGCCCGGCACAGCACCTCGACGACACCCTCGTCGCCGGAGCGGGGCTCTGCGACGAGCAGGCCGTACGCACGCTCGTGACCGAGGGCCCCGCGGCCGTACGTCGCCTCATCCGCACCGGAGCCCGCTTCGACGCCGACCCCCTCACCGGCCGGATACAGCTGACCCGCGAGGGCGGCCACCACCGGCGCCGCATCGCGCACGCGGGCGGCGACGCGACCGGCGCCGAGATCTCCCGGGCGCTGGTCGACGCCGTACGGGAGGAGCACGGCGGGCACGGCGGCCTCCGCACCGTCGAGAACGCCCTCGTACTCGACCTGCTCAGGACGGCGGACGGCGCGACCGCGGGCGTCACTCTGCATGTGATGGGAGAGGGCCAGCACGACGGTGTCGGAGCGGTGCACGCCCCCGCTGTCGTGCTCGCGACGGGCGGCATGGGCCAGGTGTTCTCCGCGACCACCAACCCGTCCGTCTCCACCGGGGACGGCGTCGCCCTGGCCCTGCGCGCGGGCGCCGAGGTCAGCGACCTGGAGTTCGTGCAGTTCCATCCGACGGTGCTCTACCTGGGCGCCGGTGCCGAGGGCCAGCAGCCGCTGATCTCGGAGGCGGTGCGCGGCGAGGGCGCCCACCTCGTGGACGCCGACGGCGTGCGGTTCATGGCAGGGCAGCACGAGCTGGCCGAGCTGGCGCCGCGCGACATCGTCGCCAAGGCGATCATGCGGCGGGCCGCCGAGGCGGGCGCGGAACCCGGCAGCGAGCACATGTATCTCGACGCCCGCCACTTCGGCGCCGAGATGTGGGAGTCCCGCTTCCCCACGATCCTCGAGGCCTGCCGCAGCCACGGCATCGATCCGGTGACCGAGGTGATTCCCGTGGCACCGGCCGCGCACTACGCCAGCGGCGGCGTGCGCACGGATCTGCACGGCCGTACGACCGTCCCCGGCCTCTACGCGTGCGGCGAGGTCGCCTGCACCGGCGTGCACGGGGCGAACCGGCTCGCGTCCAACAGCCTGCTGGAGGGACTGGTCTTCGCCGAACGCATCGCTGAGGCCGTCGCCCTGGCGGCCGGGGAGGGCAGCGCCCGGACCGGCGGGAGCGCCGATGACGCCTCGAACCGCGCCCCCGCCTCCGCCTCGGCGCCCGCCCCCGCCCCCGCCCCGGCGCCCGCGTCCGTCCGCCGGCCGCCTGCCGTGGCCGCGCACGCACCCGAGGTGACTTCCCTGCTTCCCGCGGAGGCGCGGCCCGTCATCCAGCGCATCATGACCGGCGGCGCCGGGGTCCTCCGCTCCGCGACGAGCCTGGCCGAAGCCGCCGCCCGCCTCGACGCACTGCCCGGGGACACGGCGCACAAGCCGGCCGACCCCGGCGTCGAGACCTGGGAGACGGCGAATCTCCACCTCGTGGCCCGCGTCCTCGTCGCGGCCGCGCTGCGCCGCGAGGAGACCCGCGGCTGCCACTGGCGCGAGGACCACCCCGGCAGGGACGATGCCGCCTGGCGCCGTCACCTCGTCATCGGCGTGCACGGGGCGGGCCGTAGTCTCGACGTCCGTACGACCCCGACGACCGCGTTCCCGCCGACCGCAGGCGAGCCGGCCGCGCCGACCACGGAGGCCCGCCCGGAGCTTCGCAGCGACCCGGACCGCTCCGGGGTTCCAGAGGCCCCGCCACCACACACCCCTACGGAGAAGCCGTGACCAGCCCCTTTCCGGACTCCCCGGAGGAGCGACGCCCTCAGCCCGTCGACGTTCCCCTGCTCCAGATCGGCGGTCCCGCCTCGGCCCTGACTCCGCAGCCGGGCGGCTGCGGCGATGCCTGCGGCTGCGGTGCCGGTCCGGACGGCGCCGACGACGCGTGGGACCTGGACCCGCTGGACTGCGGTCTCGACCCAGACCTCGCACGGCTTCTGGCAGACGCGGGACTGGACCCCGTACAGGTCGAGGACATCGCGCATCTCGCGATCGAGGAGGACCTGGACCACGGCGTCGATGTCACCACCGTCGCCACCATCCCCGAACCGGCGGTCTCCACAGGTGACTTCACGGCCCGTGAGGAGGGGACCGTCGCCGGGCTGCACGTCGCCGAGGCCGTCCTCTCCGTCGTGTGCACGGACGAGTTCGAGGTCGAGCGCCACGTCGAGGACGGCGACCGGGTCACGGCCGGGCAGCGCCTGCTGACCGTGCGCACGCGCACCCGCGACCTGCTCACCGCCGAGCGCAGCGCCCTCAACCTGCTCTGCCGCCTCTCCGGCATCGCCACCGTCACCCGCAGCTGGGCGGACGAGCTCTCCCGCGCCGCGACCGCCGCCGACGCGGGAACCCACGCGGAGACGCGCGTGCGCGACACCCGCAAGACGACGCCGGGCCTGCGCGCCCTTGAGAAGTACGCGGTCCGCTGCGGCGGCGGCACGAACCACCGCTTCTCCCTCTCCGACGCGGCGCTCATCAAGGACAACCACGTGGTGGCGGCGGGCGGCGTCGCCGAGGCGTTCAGACTCGTGCGCGCCGAGTTCCCCGACGTCCCCATCGAGGTCGAGGTCGACCGCCTCGACCAGATCGAGCCCGTCCTCGCCGAGGGCGCCGATCTGATCCTTCTCGACAACTTCACGCCGGACGAGACCGCCGCGGCCGTCGCCCTCGTCGCGGGACGTGCCCAGCTGGAGTCCTCGGGCCGTCTCACGCTGGAGAACGCCGGGGAATACGCCGCCACCGGCGTGGACTTCCTCGCCGTCGGCGCCCTCACCCACTCCGCCCCGATCCTCGACATCGGCCTGGACCTCCGCGACACGGGAGGCGCCGGCGAGACCCGCGAAGAGGTTGATGACTGATGCTCCTGACCATCGACGTCGGTAACACCCACACCGTCCTCGGCCTCTTCGACGGCGAAGAGATCATCGAGCACTGGCGGATCTCCACCGACGCCCGCCGCACGGCCGACGAACTCGCCGTGCTCCTCCAGGGCCTGATGGGCATGCACCCCCTCCTCGGCGAGGAGCTCGGCGACAACGTCGAGGGCATCGCCATCTGCTCGACGGTCCCGTCGGTGCTGCACGAGCTGCGCGAGGTGACCCGCCGCTACTACGGCGACATCCCCGCCGTCCTCGTCGAGCCGGGCGTGAAGACGGGCGTGCCGATCCTCATGGACAACCCCAAGGAGGTCGGCGCCGACCGCATCATCAACGCGCTCGCCGCGGTCGAGCTGTACGGCGGGCCCTGCGTCGTCGTCGACTTCGGCACGGCCACCACCTTCGACGCCGTCTCCGCGCGTGGCGAGTACGTCGGCGGCGTCATCGCCCCCGGCATCGAGATCTCCGTGGACGCCCTCGGCGTGCGCGGCGCGCAGCTGCGCAAGATCGAGCTGGCCCGTCCGCGCAGCGTCATCGGCAAGAACACCGTCGAGGCCATGCAGTCGGGCATCCTCTACGGCTTCGCCGGCCAGGTCGACGGCGTCGTCGACCGCATCGCCCGTGAGCTGACCGACGACCCGGACGACGTGACGGTCATCGCCACCGGCGGACTCGCGCCGATGGTGCTCGGCGAGGCGTCGGCCATCGACGAGCACGAGCCCTGGCTGACGCTCATCGGCCTCCGCCTCGTCTACGAGCGCAACGTCAGCCGTACCTGACGTCAGTCGCAGGCCCGCGCGCCCTCACGCGCCCTCACGCTCCTCCAGGCGCCCGTGGCCGGCCCCGGGGCGCCCTCGGGGGCTGCCGTAGTCTGAAGGCCTGTTCTGAAGGAGGCACGACAGCCATGGACTACATCGCGGCACTGACCCCGCCCGTCGTGATGGCGGTGGCATTCACCGCTCTCATCGTGACGATCGTGAAGAGCCAGGGTGGCGCGAACAAGGCCAAGGAGGACGCCGCCGTGGACGCCGCCATCGCGCGTGCGGAGAGCGTCGGGCGGAAGAAAGCGGACTGATCCGCGATCTTCCCCGCGGTATTCGGGACATCTCCGACTATTATTCACGGCGTGCCTCGGCCATTGGGAGAGTTGGAAGACGCCGTCATGACGCGGGTATGGCGGTGGAACCGTCCCGTCACTGTGCGGGAAGTCCTCGAGGATCTGCGGGACGACCGGTCCATCGCGTACACGACGGTCATGACCGTAATGGACAACCTCCACCAGAAGGGCTGGCTCCGCAGACGCCAGGATGGCCGGGCCTATCGATATGAACCGGTCTCGACGCGTGCCGCCTACTCCGCCGCACTCATGAACGAGGCCTGGGCGTCGAGTGACAACGCGGCCGCCGCTCTCGTGGAGTTCTTCGGCCGTATGACCCCGGAACAGCTCGACGCCGTACGGGACGCGTTGCGCGTCGTTCAGCTGAACGACGTGCATGTCGAGGCTCCGGAGAGAACGCCGCGCGAGCCCCGCTGACCGGGACCGGCCGGGAGGAGCGGGACGGGGCGCGGCTTGGAGCGGCTGCCGGGAACGGCGGAGAACGCCCGCCGTGGGAAGGTGCCGAAGCCGTGGGTCCCTGTACGCGGGATACTCCGTAGAACGCCGTAGAGCGGTGCTGAACTCGCGGAACTTCTGAAGCCGGGGAGCGGCACCGCGTATGTGGAACCCCACTGGAAGCAGTTCGTGAACCGGCGGCGGAACGCACACGGAACGCCGCCGGGAACGGTCATGGGAACGCGCCGGGAAGGCGGGCGGGCAACGTCTCGGACCCGGAGAGCACCCCCTTCGGCAAGGGCGATAGCGTCCCGTTCATGGCGTCCGCATCCCCTTCCGTGTCAGAAGTCACCGTCCGCCGCGCACGCACGGCAGATGTGCGCGCAGTGCGCCGCCTCATCGACGTCTACTCACGCGACCGCATCCTGCTCGACAAAGCCACGGTCACCCTTTACGAGGACATTCAGGAGTTCTGGGTCGCGGAACGCGATCACGACGCCGAGGTGGTCGCATGCGGTGCGCTCCATGTGATGTGGGAGGACTTGGCCGAGGTCAGGACGCTCGCCGTCGATCCCGCACTCAAGGGTTCAGGTGTGGGTCATCTCTTGCTGGAGAAGCTCGTGAACACCGCACGATGGCTGGGTGTGCGGCGCATTTTCTGTCTCACCTTCGAAGTGGACTTCTTCATCCGGCACGGCTTCACGGAGATCGGGGACACCCCGGTCGACGGCGATGTCTACAGCGAACTGCTGCGTTCCTTTGACGAGGGAGTGGCAGAGTTCCTCGGTCTCGAACGAGTGAAGCCGAACACCTTGGGCAACAGCCGCATGCTTCTGCATCTCTGAGTGACGGCGCCGTGACCGCGCCTGCCACTCGACCGAGCGATGAGCGCGGCGCTTTGTCCGAAAGATCCCGCCAATCCCGTCGGTGGACCGGACAAACTCAACAGAGGGTTTGTGTTTCTCCCCGAAAAGGGGTTTGCTTTCTTCGTCAGTATCAGTAATCGAGTTATCGATGACGAATGGGAGTATGCGGTGGCGCAGAAGGTTCAGGTTCTTCTGGTCGACGACCTCGAGGGCGGCGAGGCCGACGAGACGGTGACGTTCGCTCTGGACGGGAAGACCTACGAGATCGACCTGTCCACCTCTAATGCGGACAAGCTCCGTACGGTGCTCGAGCCGTATGTGAAGGGCGGCCGGCGCACCGGTGGCCGTTCGGCCCGTGGAAAGGGCCGGGCGTCGGGCGGCGGCAGCAGCCAGGACACCGCGAAGATCCGCGCCTGGGCGAAGGAACAGGGTTACGAGGTCAACGACCGCGGCCGCGTTCCGGCCAATATCCGAGAGGCTTACGAGAAGGCCAACGGCTGATCCCGCGACTTACGTGCGGTGCTTCGAAGCCTCGCCCGGTGGCATTCCGTCGCCGCAGCGCTGACCAGCCGTACGAGATCGACGCGGTCCGCCTCACGCCCCGGTCCGGGAGGCCGCAGCCATACGGCGGCCTCCCGAGGGTCGTAAGCGGCGCGGCCCGTCAGCCCCAGTTCGATGCCGCCCCATTCGAGCCACTCCAGCAGTCCCGGCAATTCCTCCGCGCTGCCCTCCGGGACGAGCAGTTGAACGCATCCGCTTTTCCCGTCGAACGCGACGGGCCCGGTGCGCACACCCGGGCGCCGCAGCAGCGCCAGTCCGGCGTCCGCGGAGAGCACCAGCGCGTCGTATCCGCCCGTGCCTTCCGCGACGCCCTCAGTGCGCCGGCGCTCCCGGGACGGGACGCCGGCAGCCGTGTGCGGGCCGGGAATCGCGAAGCTCACGACCGGAGCAACTGACGAACCCCCTCCGGGTTACGCGGCGTTGTACCGCGGCTACACTCGACGCTCTCCGTGTTCACGCATGCACGAAAGGTGACGAGTGCGAGAACCGCCAGGTGCAAGGCTGTTCGCCCTCAGCGGATGCCCCCGTCCGACTCGGACAACCCCGGCATGGACTGTCAGTACGAGCGGGTAAGAAGGCTCTGAGGTCGGTCCCGCCTGCTGCAGGCCGGACAGCAGCACAAAGACCTGGTGACACGGGGGTGCGGAGAGCGATGACGGTGAGCCGGGAGCCATTCGGCCAAGAGCCGTTCGCCATGGGCGTAGTGAATCAGGGTGGATACGCCTGGCCTGCGGGAACATCGTCTCGCACCATCGGGTTGGTACTGGTGTCGACTGTTCGGGGAAGGAGGCCCGACTGTGCTTCCCTCGGGAGCGTGGCCGGCCGTCGGCGCAGCCGGGCCGGAGTCGGCAGATGGAATGAGCGGTCCCCGCTTGCGGGACTAAGCTGCGGAAGGACAGAGAGGGGAGCGTCCCCTTACTGCCTGACCGCTCTGAGGAGCGATTAACGATGTTCGAGAGGTTCACCGACCGCGCGCGGCGGGTTGTCGTCCTGGCTCAGGAAGAAGCCCGGATGCTCAACCACAACTACATCGGCACCGAGCACATCCTCCTGGGCCTGATCCACGAGGGTGAGGGTGTCGCCGCTAAGGCACTGGAGAGCCTCGGGATTTCGCTCGAGGCGGTCCGTCAGCAGGTGGAGGAGATCATCGGCCAGGGCCAGCAGGCGCCCTCGGGCCACATCCCCTTCACGCCCCGTGCGAAGAAGGTGCTGGAGCTGTCGCTCCGCGAAGCCCTTCAGCTCGGCCACAACTACATCGGCACGGAGCACATCCTGCTCGGCCTGATCCGCGAGGGCGAGGGTGTCGCCGCCCAGGTCCTCGTGAAGCTGGGCGCCGATCTGAACCGGGTGCGGCAGCAGGTCATCCAGCTGCTCTCCGGCTACTCCGGCGGCAAGGAGGCGGCCACCGCAGGCGGCCCCGCCGAGGGCACGCCCTCGACCTCCCTCGTCCTGGACCAGTTCGGCCGCAACCTCACGCAGGCCGCCCGCGAATCCAAGCTCGACCCGGTCATCGGGCGCGAGAAGGAGATCGAGCGGGTCATGCAGGTGCTCTCGCGCCGTACGAAGAACAACCCGGTGCTCATCGGCGAGCCCGGCGTCGGCAAGACCGCCGTCGTCGAGGGCCTGGCGCAGGCCATCGTCAAGGGCGAGGTGCCCGAGACCCTCAAGGACAAGCACCTCTACACCCTCGACCTGGGCGCCCTGGTCGCCGGCTCCCGCTACCGCGGTGACTTCGAGGAGCGCCTGAAGAAGGTGCTCAAGGAGATCCGCACCCGCGGCGACATCATCCTGTTCATCGACGAGCTGCACACGCTGGTCGGTGCGGGTGCCGCCGAGGGCGCGATCGACGCCGCCAGCATCCTCAAGCCGATGCTGGCCCGCGGTGAGCTGCAGACGATCGGTGCCACGACTCTCGACGAGTACCGCAAGCACCTGGAGAAGGACGCGGCCCTGGAGCGCCGCTTCCAGCCGATCCAGGTCGCCGAACCGTCGCTGCCGCACACCATCGAGATCCTCAAGGGCCTGCGCGACCGGTACGAGGCGCACCACCGCGTCTCCATCACGGATGCCGCCCTGGTCGGCGCCGCCACGCTCGCCGACCGCTACATCTCCGACCGGTTCCTGCCGGACAAGGCGATCGACCTGATCGACGAGGCCGGCTCCCGCATGCGGATCCGCCGGATGACGGCGCCGCCGGACCTGCGCGAGTTCGACGAGAAGATCGCGAACGTGCGCCGTGACAAGGAGTCCGCGATCGACTCGCAGGACTTCGAGAAGGCGGCCTCTCTCCGTGACACGGAGAAGCAGCTGCTGGCCCAGAAGGCCAAGCGGGAGAAGGAGTGGAAGGCCGGCGACATGGACGTCGTCGCCGAGGTGGACGAGGAGCTGATCGCGGAGGTCCTGGCCACGGCCACGGGCATCCCGGTCTTCAAGCTCACCGAGGAGGAGTCCTCGCGTCTGCTGCGCATGGAGGACGAGCTGCACAAGCGCGTCATCGGGCAGGAGGACGCCATCAAGGCGCTCTCCCAGGCGATCCGGCGTACGCGCGCCGGCCTGAAGGACCCGAAGCGCCCCGGTGGTTCGTTCATCTTCGCGGGCCCGTCCGGCGTCGGTAAGACGGAGCTGTCCAAGACGCTCGCCGAGTTCCTCTTCGGCGACGAGGAGGCGCTGATCTCCCTCGACATGTCGGAGTTCAGCGAGAAGCACACCGTCTCCCGGCTGTTCGGCTCGCCTCCCGGATACGTGGGGTACGAAGAGGGCGGTCAGCTGACCGAGAAGGTCCGCCGCAAGCCGTTCTCCGTGGTCCTCTTCGACGAGGTCGAGAAGGCGCACGCGGACATCTTCAACTCCCTGCTGCAGATCCTGGAGGACGGCCGCCTGACCGACTCCCAGGGCCGGGTCGTCGACTTCAAGAACACGGTCATCATCATGACGACCAACCTCGGCACCCGGGACATCTCCAAGGGGTTCAACCTGGGCTTCGCCGGCCAGGGTGACGTCAGTGCCGGCTACGACCGGATGAAGGCCAAGGTCAACGACGAGCTGAAGCAGCACTTCCGCCCGGAGTTCCTCAACCGTGTCGACGACACGGTGGTCTTCCACCAGCTCACCCAGGACGACATCATCCGCATCGTCGACCTGATGCTCGCGATGGTGGACGAGCGGCTCAAGGACCGTGACATGGGTCTGGAGCTGAGCACGGACGCCAAGGAGCTGCTCGCGAAGCGGGGCTACGACCCGGTGATGGGCGCCCGGCCGCTGCGCCGGACGATCCAGCGCGAGATCGAGGACCAGCTGTCCGAGAAGATCCTCTTCGGTGAGCTGCGTCCGGGTCACATCGTGGTCGTGGACACCGAGGGTGAGACCGACGAGGACAAGAAGTTCACCTTCCGCGGCGAGGAGAAGGCCGCCCTGCCCGACGCACCTCCGGTGGAGTCGGCGGCGGGCGGTGGCCCCAACCTCTCCAAGGAGGCCTGAGGCCAGGCCGTAGCGACCGAGAAGTCCCCCGTCACCGAGTGGCGGGGGACTTCTCGGTCGTTCAGGCGGGGTGCTCGATGACGCGTATGCCCTCGGGCACCCCCGTCACCGGCGGAAGGCGCGGGTCCACGCGCAGCGTCGTCAGCGACGGGAATGAGCTCAGCCACTCCGTCTTCATGCCTGCGCCCAGGTCGTAGGCGATCCACAGGTGTGTGAGCCGGTCGGCCACGAGGCCGTCCAGCAGTTCACCGGGGCTGAAACGGCCGACGATCTTCACCCGCTCCCTGCCGCCCAGCTTCCGTAACTCCCGCAGCTCGGCCCGGTCCGCGACGGGGAAGAAGAGCCCTTCCGGGTCGAGGTGCCGGATGACTTCCGCCGCGTACCGCTCGGTCTCGAAGTTCCGCCAGCCGCGGGCGAGTTCGGTGCGTACCTTCAGCGACTTGCGGTGCCGCATCCGGGCCAGGTAGTCGACGGCGGCGTCGTCCTCGATCCGTGTCACGGTGAGGGCGAGCCGGTATGCCTTCTCGTCGGTGACCGACGCGGGATCGGGGATCATCTCCAGCACGATCGGTCCCACCCAGCCGAGTCCGCGGGCCGCGCGGTCGTCGGGGGGCGAGACCATGTTCTGCGTTTCGCGGCGCACGCGGGCATGGGTCTCCGGGTCCAGCTCGGTGACGTACTCCAGGCATGCGGCCGCCATGAGCCGCCGCCGCTTCCGCTTCATCCCGAGCGCTCCGGGGGCGAGCAGCCCCTGCAGCAGCGTCGCGCACTCGCCGGGGCGGGCGTGGGCGACCGCCATGCGGAACACTTCCTCCCACTCCGGTTCGTGTGCGTGCTCCAGCAGCAGGTCGAGCTTGCCCTGTTCCACCGCTTCCTTCGCAGCGAGGTGGTCCTGGACCGTGCGGTGCACGAACTCCACGGATCTGTCGGCCTGTTCACGAAGCAGTCCGGTGCGCTCCAGCAGGTGGTCGAAGATCTGCTCGGGGCTTCCCTCGCCTGAGACCTTGGGAATGGCCGGGAGGTGGTGCGCGATTTCCCGCAGCGCGTCCGCGTGGTCGAGCACGGTGCGTTTGCCGGTCAGCATGCGGAAGGCGAGCTTGCGCAGCAGGGCCTCGCGGGGCGCTCGTGGCAGGTCGATCGTGTCCGCCTTCACGCGCCGTTCGGGGTCGCGGCGCTCCAGCAGCATTCTCATCGCCGCGTCGTACAGCTCGCGGCGGCCCTTCGGCAGGGAGCCCGACCTGTCGCGGTTCAAGGCGCAGATCAGGCCGCACATCAGCGGGTTGGTGGCGAGCACGCGCAGTTCGCGGAAGAGCGGGATGGACCGCAGCAGCATGTCCTTGTAGTCGTTCAGACGGGCGTGGTCCCTGCCCTCGTCCGTACCGGCCGCGGTGTGCCAGGCGGTGATGAAGGCCGCGACCTGGTCGCGGTTCATGGGGGCGAGAGTGATTTCCGTGAAGCCGTCCTCGGCCAGCCAGTCCGTGTCCACGGCCGGCGGACGCGAGGTGACGAGGCAGAGGTTGCCGGAGTACCTCTGCAGCAGGGGACGCAACTGAGCGTGGACCGCCTCGCGTTGGGGCTCCGGTGCCTCGTCGATGCCGTCGACGAGAAGCAGGCCCCGCTCCGCGGCCAGTACGCGTTCGACCCAGCCCTCCGGTGCCTTCGCGGCGAGCGGATGGCGCACCGACGACAGGAACTCGGCCGGCGCGGGGAACCCTTCGTCGGCGAAGCGGCGCACGGGGAGCACGAAAGGTATGCGGCCGTGCAGTGTCTGCAGCTCCTCGGGGAGGGCGGCGCGTGCCGTGGAGACGGCCAGCCATTGAATGAGGGTCGTCTTGCCCGAGCCCGCCACTCCGCGCAGCAGCACGCGCTTGTGCCTGGCCAGGGCGCGGTCCGCGGTCATGACGGGGGCGGCGCCTCCGGCAGCGGTACCTGAGCCCGTGGCGTCGTCCTCGTCGTCGTCCCGCTGGGCGCCCTGCGCGGAGGAACCATGTCCGTCCGCCGTGGCCTCGTCGGTGTCGTCCTCGCTGCCGAACTCCGCGGAGAGGTTGAGGTAGGTGGCGTCGAGGGGCCAGTGGTCGGGTGCGTCGGGGTTGGGAAGGTCGATCCCGTAGATCGTGACGCGGTTGTACTGCTCCGCGATGTGCCGCAGATACCGCTGCTCGAACTCGGCGTCCTCCGCGGCGGGCCGGGCCGCCTGCGCGGCCAGCGCCTCCCTGTCCTCGCGTTCCACGAGTTCGCGCACGTGGTCGCACTGGTCGGGAAGCGACGTGCAGAGCGAGGGGGAACGCTCGACGATGTGATGGAGGAGGTGGAGGCAGACGGCCGCCAGCAGATCCTCGAAGAACCAGGCCGCCTCGGCGGACAGTTCGGGATCGTGCTGCCGTACGGCGGAGTGCAGGCGCCTCGCGTATGCGTACGGCCCCAGCCGCACGGCGTCCGCGTCGGTGGTGTCCAGGTCGCCGATCGCCCACAGCGAGCCCGCGAGGCGCGCCGCGACGCCCGATTCCTCGTGCGCGGCCGGTCCCTGCCCGGTGGCCTGCACCCCCAGCCGTACCAACTCGGCGGCCACTTCGGACAGTTCACTCCAGCCCAACGTGGGTTCCTCGCCGCGGAAGGCGACGAGACGGGCCATGAGCAGCCCCGAGCCGTACGCCGGAGCGGCCCCGGCGACCGGACCCGGTACGAGCAGAGGGCTGATGAGCGGATCGACGACGGAGGACGCGAGGCGTACGACGGGTTGATCCATGGATACGGGAACTCCCGGCAGGGCTCAGGGCTTCTTGTCGGCGGTCGGAATGCGCTAGGGCCTGTCCGGCGGGCGAAGCGGGCGGGTGTGCGTCAGATCACGTTGCGTGGCCAGCCTATTCGGACGGGCCGGGAACGGCCACGGTCCGGGAACGGCCGGGCGTCAGCCGGCGGAGAACACGTCGCTTTCCTGCACAACTCTCAGACGTGCGGGGAGAGTTGCCATCTCCCGCGGTGTCGCTGCGGGGACGACGAGCGTGTGCAGACGCGGGAAGGCCGACAGCCACTCCTGGCCACCGTGACGTGCGTAGCCGTCGCGCAGCCAGAGGTGCGTCAGCCGGCCAGGGTCGAGGTGTTCGATCAGCTGGTCCGGGTGGTACGTGCCGGCGATCTGGATGCGTGCACGGCCGCCCATGGCACGCAGGGCGGCCAGATGGGCGGTGTGGTGCGCGGTGAAGTAGAGATCCGACTCGTCGAGGTGAGCGATGATCTCGCGTGCGTACTCGTCCGTGTCGAACCGGTGCCACGCCCACACCAGTTGCCGCCTCAGGCCGAGCGACGGATGGTCGCGGAACCGGGCGAGCACCGGAAGCGCCGCGTCCGTACCCGTGCGGGAGGCGGCCACGACCGCACAGGCGGCCTCGGCGTCAGTGAGGCCCTCCGGCCCGGGGAGCAGCCCCAGCAGCATCGGCCCGCCGATGTCGGCGACATGACGGGCCGCGGCCATGCTCCTCGGCGGGAAGAGCCGCGAGGTCTTCGCGGTGACCTCCTCGCGCACCGCCGGATGCAGGTCGGTCGCGTGCTCGAGGCAGGCCGCGGCCAGCAGCAGATTCCGTACGCTGCCCTGCTGCGGGTCCTCGCCCGCGCCCGGGGTCCCGCCCGCACCCGGGGTCCCACCCGCACCCGCGGTCCCGTCCTCGTCCTCGTCCGGCACCCGCGCGACGAGCCCGCGCAGCAGCCGGTCCCGCTCCCGGGGCTGCGCGTAGGCGACCGCCATGCGGATCACGTCTTCCCAGTCGTCCTTGTGGGCGTTGTCGAGCAGCAGCGGGAAGTCGCCCTCCTCGACGGCGGCCTTGGCGCCCAGAGCGTCCTGGAAGGTGCGGTGGACGAAGTCGACTCGTCCCTCGGCCGGTTCGCGAAGCACCCCCGAGCGGTCCAGCAGGTGCCTGAGGATTTCCCGGGGCGTGGCCTCGACCGGCCCCACCAGCCTTGTGGAGCGGCCGAGTTGGGCGACGGCGTCCTCCTCGTCCATCTCCGTGCGGCCGTTGCGGATCATCCAGTGCGCCAGCCGCTGCAGCAGCAGCAACTGTGCGTCCTTCGTCAGGTGCAGCCTGTCCGGCACCGGAACGGAACGCTCGCGGTCGCGGTGCTCCAGCAGCATCGAGAGCGCCGCGTCGTACAGGTCCCTGCGGCCGTAGGGGAGGTTCCCGCAGCGTTCGCGGCTGAGGGCGCACAACAGACCGCACATCAGCGGGTTGACGGCGAGACGTCCCAGGTCGGGGTTGGTGCGGACGGCGGAGACGAGGGCTTCGGCATGTCCCGGCTCGGCCTCGGCGGCGCTGTGCCAGCGGCTGATGAACGCGACGACGTCGTGACGCGACATCGGCGAGAGCGACAGCTCCGTGAAGCCCTGCCCGGCCAGCCAGTTCTCGGGTGCGGCGGACGGACGCGAGGTGACCAGCCAGAGGTTGCCCGGAAAATCGCCGGTCAGCTCCCGCAGCCAGCGCCGGGTCTCCTCCCTCCGGTCCGCCGGTACCTCGTCGACGCCGTCGATCAGGAGGAGCGCCCGCCCCGCGGTCAGCACCCGCAGGGCCCATCCGTCGGGCTGCGCGCCGGCGAGGTTGCTGCGCACCGCGTGCAGGAAGCGGTCCGGTGCGGGCAGGCCCTCGTGCGCGATGCGGCGCAGCGGCAGTACGAAGGGGACGCGGCCCAGCAGGTGCGTCGTCTGCTCGTCGTACGCCTGACGGGCGGCAGTCACCGCCAGCCACTGCATCAGCGTCGTCTTGCCGGAGCCGGCGCCGCCGCGCAGCAGCACCCGGTCATGACCGGCCAGGATGCGATCGGCCGCCAGCGGAGCCCCCGAACGCAGGGCCTGCTCCTGACCCCGCGCGCGCCGGGGCGGCTGTGCCGCGTCCTGCTGTGCCGCGCCCGGCTGTGCCGCGTCCTGCTGCGCCTGCGATGTGCCGTGTGCCTGCGGTGTGTCCGGTGCCTGCTGGGTGCCGTCCTGTTCGTCCGGCGTGTCCTCCGTGACTTCGAGCGGTATGTAGGCGGCGTCGAGGCGCCACTCGCGGTGGTGGCCGAAGTCGAGCCCGCAGATGGTCAGTTCGCCGTGCCTGCGGGCGATGTGCTCCGCGTACCGCTGCTCGAAGCGGGCGTCCTCCGCCGAGCGTGCCGGGACGCGTTCGAGGAGGAGGTCGGCCGTGTCGATGAGGCGGTCGAGCTGCTGAGTCTGCTCGGCGAGCGTGCGCGGGATGAACGTCGAGCGCCGGGTGAAGAAGTCCAGGATGTGCAGGCAGGCCGTGTGCAGCAGCGGTCCGAAGTACGCGTCGGCGTCGGCCGAGAGCGACGGCGGAGCGGTGAGCCGCCGTGCCAGGCCCTGCGGTCCGAGACGAACCGCCTGCACATCGTCCATGTCCAGGTCGCCGAGGCTGTGCAGAGCGGCCGCAAGCGCGTCGGCCAGTTCGCGCCGGGTCTCTTCGCCGGGGCCCTCGTACGGGCCGGACGCGTGAGAGGCACGCTCAGTCAACTCGGCCGCCAGCTTGCGCAGGTCACCTTCCTCGAGGGTGCGTTTCTCGCCTCTGAAGGAGACGAGCGAGGAGACACGGACAGGCCGGTCGGTCAGTCCCGCTCCCGGGCCTTCCTGCACGAACAGCTTCTTGACGATCGGTGCTACCGCGGAGGACGCGATGCGCGTGGCGATCGTGACGGGCTCCATGTGCGGATCGTATGGGACGGAAAGGGCCTGCGGCGCGGGAGTTGAGGAGTCGCCGGGAGGCGGCGGGGTGCACGCATCCCGTTCCCCTGTGCACACACGGTTGTGCGACGTGGGTCACTCGCGGGCCCTGTGATCCGGCCGCGCAGGGGGGCTCGGCGTGAGGTGACGCACAGCTGCACCGGCGTGTACGAGCGGCGTTAGGAGCGCCGCGGAGCCGAGTTCCGCTCTTCCGCGTGCCCCCGCTGCGGTGCCGCACAGAGCGGTTCGACGGGGGACGGCCGCATGGCCGCTGTCCGAATACTCCTTAAGAGTGCCTTGCTGTCCTCTCTGTCCTTACCGGCCTTATTAGTAATAACGCTCTTTGGTATCCCAGATCGGGCGGGTTACCAATGATTTGTCCCCCGAGAACCCACGCCTCGGGGCTCCCCAAGCCATTCCGGAGGTAGTACCCGTATGTCGAAGACGCCCAAGAACGCGCACAACCCCCGTGGCCGCAAGCGTGTCGCCGTGATAGCGGCGGGACTCGGCGCATCGGTGGTCCTGGGTGCGGGCTCGGCTGTCGCCGCCCACCCGGACGGGCTGAGCGACGTCTTCGCGTCGAAAACCGCGTCGCAGCTGGCCGACTCCGCGCGTGCACAGGCCGATCAGCAGCACAAGGAGGCCGTGGCCAAGGAGAAGGCCAAGGAGAGGGCCGAAGAGAGGGCCAAGGAGCGCGAGAAGGACCGGAAGGACGACCGGAGTTCACGGTCCGCCGACCGCAAGAGCCCCGCGAAGAAGAAGGCGAACTCCTGGACCAAGCCCGTTTCCGGCGACTACGAGCTGAGTGCCGGCTTCGGCAACAGCGGCGGCCGATGGGCCAGCAAGCACTCCGGCCAGGACTTCGCGGTGCCGACCGGCACCCCGGTCAAGGCCGTACACAGCGGCACCGTCGTCAAGGCGGGCCCGGGCGGCGCCGGTGACGGCTCCTCGTACGGCAACGCCATCGTCATCAAGCACAAGAACGGCACCTACTCCCAGTACGCCCACCTCTCGAAGGTGAGCGTGAAGCCCGGTCAGCAGGTGAAGACCGGCCAGAAGATCGGCCTTTCGGGCTCGACCGGCAACTCGTCCGGTCCGCATCTGCACTTCGAGATCCGCAGCACGCCCGACTACGGATCCGGCAAGGAGCCGGTCAAGGTCCTGAGCTCGCACGGCGTCAAGCTCTGATGACCTGCCGGTAACGGGTCATGGTCCGGCAGCCCGATGCGCTCCGGACCGTCCCGGCCGGCGCCGCTCCGCCCGGCGCGGTTCACCCATGGGACGGGGACCGCGCCGGGCGGTCCGTGTGAGGCACGGGCGGGTCCCTCCGTCCGGCCGCACCGCCGGCAAGGCGCCGGTGGACGCGCCGGTACGTTCAGCCACGCCCCTCGTGCGCCGTGGTCAGCATCTCCTGGGCGACTTCGAGGACGGCTTGACGCTTCTCCTCGGCGTCGCCCTCGATGCTCTGCAGCGTGAACATCCCGGCGTGCATCGTGAACAGCGCGGCGGAACAGCGCACTTGGTCGCGCAGCCCCGCCTCCGGCAACCGGAGGAGGGCGATCAGCTTCAGTACACGGTCCTTGAAGGACTCGCCGATGCTCAGCTCCCGCATCGTCGCCTGGTTCTCGTGCATGAAGCGGAAGAGAGGGGCGGCCTGGTCCAGGACTTCGCTGTAACGCCGCAGCACCTCGAGCTTCGTCTCCAGGACGGGGGGCTGCTCGCCGGCCCAGGCGATCAGCTCGTCGCAGGGCCGGACCAGGTCCTCGAAGAGGCTGATGACGATGTCTTCCTTGGTTCTGAAGTGGTAGTAGAGCGCGGCCTTGGTGACGCCGAGGTGCTCGGCGATCTCCCGGAGTGAAGTCTTCTCGTATCCCTGTTCCGCGAAGAGCTCCAGGGCGACGTCCTGAATGCGCTGCCGCGTGTTGCCCCTGGTCATGAGCCTCGGTCCTTCGTCTCCGGACAAACTTGCTTGACGCCCGGCTAGCTGCCGTCCTAACTTGCTCATGGTACTGAACTAGCCGGGCGTCAAGTAAGTGGAGTGGGGGAGCGGGATGAGCACGGAAACAGCGAGATACCCGGCCGAGAAGGCCGGCGGCGGGCCCGGCCGCAGCGTACGGATGTCCGTGTTCGCGCTGATGATCGCCGTGATGCTGGCCATGCTCGACAACATGATCGTCGGCACCGCGATGCCCACGATCGTCGGCGAACTCGGCGGGCTGGAACACCTCTCCTGGGTCGTCACCGCCTACACCCTCACCACAGCCGCCTCGACGCCGCTCTGGGGAAAGATCGGCGACATGTACGGCCGCAAGGGCGTCTTCCTGACCTCGATCGTGGTCTTCCTGGCCGGTTCCGTCGCCTCGGGCGCCGCGCAGACGATGGCCCAGCTCATCGGCTTCCGCGCGCTCCAGGGCCTCGGCGCCGGCGGTCTCATGGTCGGCGCGATGGCCATCATGGGCGAGCTGGTGCCGCCCCGCGAACGCGGCAAGTACATGGGCATGATGGCCGGAGTGATGTCGCTCGCCATGATCGGCGGGCCGCTCGTCGGCGGCTCCCTCACCGATCACCTCGGCTGGCGCTGGGCCTTCTACATCAACGTCCCCCTGGGCGGCATCGCGCTCGCCATGGTCGTCTCCCTGCTGCACCTGCCCAGAAGGCGTGCGGAGGGCAGCATCGACTACACCGGGGCGGTACTGCTCACCACGGGGATCACCTCCGCGGTCCTGGTCACGAGCTGGGGCGGCACGGAGTACGACTGGTCCTCGCCCATGATCATCGGTCTCTCCGTACTGGCCGTCGCCGCGGTCGTCTCCTTCCTTCTCGTGGAGCGGCGGGCCACGGAGCCCGTCCTTCCGCTCGGCATCTTCCGCAGCCGCAACTTCTCGCTGATGTCGCTGGTCGGATTCCTGCTGGGCTTCGTGATGTTCGGAGCCATGACGTTCCTGCCGCTCTACCAGCAGAGCGTCCAGGGCGCCTCGGCGACGAACTCCGGGCTGCTGCTCCTGCCCGTGCTGCTGCCGATGATGGTCGTCTCCGTCACCACGGGCCGCGCCACCACGCGCACCGGCAAGTACCGTGCGTATCCGGTGATCGGCGGCGCGCTCATCCCCGTCGGGCTCTTCCTGCTCGCGCAGCTGGACGTCGGTACGAGCCGGACCACCTCCGCGCTCTACATGATGGTCCTCGGCGCAGGCATGGGCTTCCTGATGCAGCTGACGATGCTCATCGCGCAGAACAGCGTCGAGCTGAAGGACATGGGCGTCGCCTCGTCGACGACCACGCTCTTCCGCACGATCGGCGGCTCCTTCGGCGTCGCCCTGATGGGCACCCTCTTCGCCGACCGCGTCCGGGAGAGCATGACCGAACGGGCGGGCGCCGCCGGAGGCGGACCCGGCGGCGGAAGCGGTTCACCGGCGCAGCTGGACGCGGCGTCGCTGGAGAAACTGCCGGCGCCGGTGCGGGAGGCGTACGAGCACGCGGTCGCCGACGGAACACACACCGTTTTCCTGATGGCCGCCGTGATGGCGCTGCTCATCTTCGTCGCCACCTGGTTCATCAAGGAGGTCCCGCTCAAGGGCGGCGAGCCGCCGGAGAAGGACGCGGCGGAAGCGTCCCCGGAGCCGGAGGGCACTGTCAGTCCCGTGTGACAGCCTGAACGCATGAACACGCCGGGCATGGCGCGCCTGCGCGCCATGCGCATCGCCAAGGACGCAATGGACCGCGAGTGGTCCGATCCCGGTCTCGACCTGGACGCCGTCGCGGCCCGTGCCGGTTACTCGCGCTATCACTTCGTCCGGGCCTTCAAGGCCACGTACGGGGAGTCGCCGGGCCAGTACCTCAGCCGCCGCCGCATCGAGCGGGCGGAGGAGCTGCTGCGCTCGGCGAACCTGTCCGTGACGGAGATCTGCATGGCGGTGGGCTTCACCAGCCTCGGCACCTTCTCCGCGCGCTTCAAGCAGCAGACCGGCACCTGCCCGAGCGACTACCGCAGGCAGCACGGACGCCGGGCGGCGGCGATGATCCCGGGCTGCTACGCGATGCTCTTCACCGGCGGCTTCAAGGAGCGCCCGCGCCCCGCGCGGGAGCCCGGCCAGGGCGGGCCCGAGGAGCACGGGCCCGAGGAGCGCAACAACGAAGAAGCGCTGGACAGGCCGCTCTGAGACGGTGAATGGGCAGCCGGGAGCAGCGCGCTCCCGCGGCTGGTTTCCCGTCCACCGCGAACAATCCGGAGCACGCCGTGATCAAGAGCCTGGCCATCGTCACCGTCTGGACCACCGACCAGGAACGGGACAAGAAGTTCTTCGTCGAGACCCTCGGCTTCACCGAACGTACGGACCTGCATATGGGCGACATGCGCTGGGTCACCGTCAGCCCGCCCGGCCAGCCCGACGTCCAGCTCACGCTGATGCGTCCGGACGGGCCCGGCCTGGACCCGGAGTCGCAGAAGGCGGTGGAGACGCTGGTGCACAAGGGAGCGCTGGGGGCGGGCGTCTTCGCCACGGACGACTGCCGCGCGACGTACGCGGAGCTGAAGGCGAAGGGCGTCGAGTTCGTCCAGGAGCCGCAGGAGCGCCCGTACGGCATCGAAGCGCTCTTCCGCGACCCCTCCGGCAACTGGTACTCGCTCACTCAGCAGTGGGAGCAGGACGAGCTCGACATGAGCAAGCCCTGGAGCGGCTGCGTCGAGGACGCCGAGGGCGACGCCCAGGAGCGTTAGGGTCTGTCCGCCGGACAGCCCCTGGGAGGGAACCCGGAGGAGACAGCCGACGGCGCCGCCGAGCCCGGGGCATCGGCGGCGCCGTCGAGGTCGTCGGGGTCAGGTGAGGGGCAGCCGGTAGACGCCGCCCGGCAGCGGCTCGACGAGACCGTCGGCCACCAGCCCGTCCAGGGCCCGTGCCCGCTGGACGGAGTCGTTCCACACGCGGTCCAGGGTGGCCTGCGGAACGGGCGTCACCGCCTCGCGCAGCACGGCCAGCAGTTTCCCGCGCACCTGCCGGTCCGTCCCGGCGTAGGTCTGCGTGCGACGCGGCGGGTCCACGTGTTCGGGGGCACCCGCCAGCTGCCACGCGCAGAGATGCCTGATCGGGCACTGCGAGCAGGAGGGGGCGCGTGCGGTGCACACCAGCGCCCCGAGTTCCATCGTCGCCGCCGCCCAGCGGGCGGCCGTCGCCTCGTCCTCGGGGAGCAGCGCGCGGGCGAGCTTGCGCTCGGCGGCGGTTGTGGCGTTCGGCGGGTACTGCCGGCCGCTGACAGAACGGGCGAACACGCGGCGGACGTTGGTGTCGAGGACCGCGTGCCGCTGCC
This sequence comes from Streptomyces sp. CNZ301, assembly GCF_004217425.1. Lineage (NCBI taxonomy): Bacteria > Bacillati > Actinomycetota > Actinomycetes > Kitasatosporales > Streptomycetaceae > Streptomyces > Streptomyces sp. CNZ301. Next base: position 3,725,084 of record NZ_SHLG01000001.1, on the reverse strand, counting down.
CGTACGCGAAGGACGCCACGGCGGCGGCCGTGTACTCACCGACGCCGGGCAGCGCCAGGAGCTGCGCGTGTTCGCGCGGTACGTCGCCACCGTGCCGTTCAGCTATGGCGGCCGCGGCGCCGTGCAGGCGGAGTGCGCGCCGCGGGTAGCCGAGCCGGCCCCAGGCACGTACGGCTTCGCCCGGGGGTTCGGCGGCGAGGTCGGCGGGGCGCGGCCAGCGGCTGAGCCACTGCTCGTACACCGGCAGCACCCGGTTCACGGGAGTCTGCTGCAGCATGAACTCGCTGACCATGACCCCCCACGCACCCGCTTCGGGGCGGCGCCAGGGCAGGTCTCGGGCGTTCGCGTCGAACCAGTCGACGACGGGGGAGTGGAGGGCGCGGGCGGTCTGCTCGAAGGAGCCGGTGGTCTCTGCCGACTCGGCTCCGGGCTCGGGCTCGGGCGGAGCGGTCTCGGTGGTCGCAGTCATGGCAGGACCGATCCTGACACGGGGGCAGCCGCCCGGGAAACGCGACGCACAGGCGACGGGAGTGGTCATCGGAGTCGTGAGACCCCGGAGCCTGACGTTCGGATCTACGCGGGCGGGCCCGCGCGAAGCTACATGGGGCATCCCCGGGCCTTCGGCATGGGGCCCGTACGGGGACGGGTTTGCGCCTTGCGCTCCACCGCATCCGACGCCGCGAACCGAGTCACGAAGATGCGGGCGACGGGCCCTGGTGTGCGCCGTCGTCCCGCCAGGACGGGGAGTTGGCGGCGGAGCGCGCGAAGTGGGCCGCGCAGCAGGTGAGATCGCGACGCCGGGCTGCGACACCGGGCCGCTGCCGGGCGTGGGACTTCCGGAACGGAACCTGCACAGGGTGTGCAGACGTCTGTGCTGACGTCCCGTCAGTTCGTCCTGCGAGCGGTGTGTGCGCAGCGGTTTCGCAATTCAGGGACGGAGGGTCCGCGCGTTCATCATAAAAGTTGCCGCATCGTGCGCCGGGTACCGGGCTTCGGGGCTCGCGTTGTCTCGTAAGGTTTCCGCGTGGGATCACTGCGTAATCCGATCGGCCCCCTCCCTTCCTCCATCTACTGGCGCAGAAGGGCAGTTGCTCTTGCCATTCTCGCGCTGCTCGTTCTGCTGACGGTCTGGGCGCTCGGCCTCGGCGGCGGTGACAGCAGCAACGAGGGCAAGGGCGACGACGGCAAACCGCCCGCCAGCACCATCACACCCGGGCCGACGGATTCCGGTCCCGCGATCACCGAACGCCCCGGCGGACGCGACGAGTCGGACGAGGGCGCCGGCTCCCAGGGCGGCTCCTCGGGCGGCGACGGTGACGGCGGATCCGGTGGCGCGGACGACGGCTCGGGCTGGCGGCCCGGCGGCAGCGGCTCCTCCGCATCCGGCGGCGACAGCGCAGGCGGCGGTTCCGGTTCCGGCTCCGGTTCAGGTAGCGGCGGCGGCTCGGGCGACTCCGGCGGCGGCACTGCCGTACCGGCCGGGGCCGAGCTTCCGGCCTGCGGTTCCGGCGTCACGGTGACCCTGCGCAGCGTGCACAGGGAGTACGAGCCGGGGGAGAAGCCCGAGTTCGAGCTGACGGTGAAGAACAAGCGGGGCACCGCCTGCAAGATCGACCTGGGACGCGAGGAGTCGGTCGTCACCGTGAAGAGCGCGAGCGGCAAGAAGGTCTGGGCCTCCGACGACTGCGTACGCGACGAGGAGCCCGCGCTCTACCAGGTCCCGGGAAGCGGGACCACCATCCACACCTTCGTGTGGTACCGGGAGCCCAGCGCCGTCAACTGCGGTACGCCGTCGAGTGATTCGGTGAAGCCCGGTGACTACGAGATCGAGGTCGACGTCAAGGGCCTGAAGGAGCTCGACGCCTCCTTCGAACTGAAATAGGGAACCGCCCGTGAACGGCGGCCCGGTGGCAGGGGCAGATCGCCTGGCGGCTGCGCGCGGGCGCCGCGGCTCCCAGGGGCGGACGGGCCCTGGCGCAGGACAGACGAATCAGCCCTCGGCAGCCGCCCATTGCCGTGCCGGACGTCGCGGGCCGGTGAACCTCTCCGGCCTCAGCGCTTAGACGTACCGCTCCAGAATGCTGGACTCCGCGAGCCTGGAGAGGCCTTCCCGCACCGAACGGGCCCGCGCCTCACCGACACCGTCGACGGTCTGGAGGTCGTCGACGCTCGCCGCGAGCAGCTTCTGCAGACCGCCGAAGTGTTCGACGAGGCGCTCGATGACCGTCCCCGGCAGCCTCGGCACCTTCGCCAGCAGCCGGAATCCGCGGGGCGAGACGGCGGAGTCCAGTGTCTCGGGAGCACCGCTGTAGCCCAGTGCCCGTGCCACCGTGGGCAGTTCGAGCAGCTCGGAGTGTGTGAGCCTGTCCAGTTCGCCGAGGGCCTCGCCGACCGTGCGGGAGCGGCGCCCGCTCGGCTCCGGCACGTAGTCGCGGGCCACAAGCTCGCGCTCCGGCTCGACTCCCGCGATCAACTCGTCGAGCTGGAGGGAGAGAAGCCGCCCGTCGGTGCCCAACTCCACGACGTACTCCGCGATTTCCGTGGCGATGCGGCGCACCATCTCCAGCCGCTGGGCGACGGCGGAGACGTCGCGCACCGTCACCAGGTCCTCGATCTCGAGGGCGGACAGCGTGCCCGCGACCTCGTCGAGCCGCAGCTTGTAGCGCTCCAGGGTGGCGAGGGCCTGGTTGGCGCGGGAGAGGATCGCCGCCGAGTCCTCCAGCACGCGCCGCTGCCCGTCCACGTACAGCGCGATCAGCCGCATCGACTGGCTGACCGAGACCACCGGGTATCCCGTCTGGATGGAGATCCGCTGCGCGGTGCGGTGCCGGGTGCCCGTCTCCTCCGTCGGGATCGAGGCGTCCGGCACGAGCTGCACGCCGGCCCGCACGATCTTGGTGACGTCCCGGTCGATGATCAGTGCGCCGTCCAGCTTGCACAGCTCGCGCAGGCGCGTCGCGGTGAAGTCCACATCGAGGACGAACCCGCCGGTGCACAGCGGCTCGACGTTCTTGTCCATGCCGAGGAGGATGAGTCCGCCGGTGTTGCCTCGCAGGACCCGCTCAAGGCCGTCGCGCAGGGCTGTACCGGGCGCCACCGCGCTCAGTGTGGCGCGCATCAGGCCCTCGGCGCCGGAGCCTCCCCCACCGGTCCTGCCGGGAGCTGCTGCCCGGTCATTGGCTGCCACGGCACTCCTTCGGTCGTTCGTGCGTACGGGCGGGACCGGGGCAAAGTCTACCGGCGGCGCGCGCCGCACCCTACTGCGCTGGCGTCTCCGGACCCGGCCGGAGCGTGCCGGACGCCCTGGAGCGGGCGGGCAGCACGGCCAGCGCCTCACCGATGTCCGCGACCTCGCGCACCCGCATGCCGTCGGGGACCCTGCCGGGGTCGACCGGGACGAGGGCGTGTGTGAAGCCCAGACGGGCGGCCTCGGCCAGCCTGCGCTGCACGCCCGTGACCCTGCGCACCTCACCGGCGAGACCGACTTCGCCGACGGCGACGAGGTTCTTCGGGAGCGGGGTGTCGCCGGCCGCGCTCGCCAGCGCGAGCGCGACGGCCAGGTCCGCGGCCGGTTCGGAGAGCTTCACGCCGCCGACCGTCGCGCTGTAGATGTCGCGCTTGCCGAGCGCGCTGATCCTTCCCCGCTGCTCCAGCACCGCGAGCATCATCGAGACGCGGGAGGTCTCCAGGCCCGACGTCGTGCGCCGGGGCGAGGGGATCTGGCTGTCCACCGTGAGCGCCTGCACCTCCGCGACGAGGGGACGGCGGCCTTCCAGGGTCACCGTCAGGCAGGTGCCCGGCACCGGCTCGGCGCGCCGGGTGAGGAAGAGCCCCGACGGGTCGGCGAGGCCGGTGATGCCCTCGTCGTGCAGCTCGAAGCAGCCGACTTCGTCGGTCGTCCCGTACCGGTTCTTCACGCCGCGCACCAGGCGCAGCCGCGCGTGACGGTCGCCCTCGAAGTGCAGTACTACGTCGACGAGATGCTCAAGGAGGCGCGGCCCCGCGATGGACCCGTCCTTGGTGACGTGGCCGACGAGAAGCGTGGACATGCCGCGGTCCTTCGAGGCGCGGATCAGGGCGGCGGCCACCTCGCGCACCTGGGCCACTCCGCCCGCGGCGCCGTCGATCTCGGGGGACGCGACGGTCTGCACCGAGTCCATGATCAGCAGGCTGGGCTTCACCTCGTCCAGGTGCGCGAGGACGGCGGAGAGGTCCGTCTCCGCCGCGAGGTACAGATGGTCGCCGATCGCCCCGATGCGGTCGGCCCGCAGCCGCACCTGGCCCGACGACTCCTCGCCCGTGACGTACAGCGTGCGATGCGTCTCGTCGGACGCCTTGGCCGCCACGTCGAGCAGCAGCGTCGACTTGCCGACGCCGGGCTCGCCCGCGACCAGGACCACCGCCCCGGGCACCAGACCTCCGCCGAGCACCCGGTCCAGCTCCGGGACGCCGGTGCCGCGCGCGGCGACCTGCGTGCTGTCGACCTGGCCGATGGGCAGCGCGGAGGCGGACACCCGGCCGGCGGCGGTCGTACGCACAGCGGGGGCGCCGCCCACTTCGTCGACGGTGCCCCACGCGTGACACTCGGGGCAGCGGCCGAGCCACTTGGCCGTCTGCCAGCCGCATTCCGAACAGCGGTACGCGGGACGGTCCTTGGCGGAGGTTTTGCGGGCAGCCATGTTCGTCACCGTAGACGGGGGCGCTGACAACGCGGGAACCGCCCGGGTCACGCGCGCTCCGCGGCCCGCCCCTGTGCCACGACGTCCCGGCGCGCGTTCCGGCTCCTCCGCTCTCCCGTCACTCTGCGTGTGCGCCTTCGGCCGCTTCCCGTGACGCCACTTGTCACCCGTGCGTGGACGGGGAGTTGAGCCCTTCGTGAGGCCGCGCGTCCCCTTTCGGGGGAGATGGTCACCCGTAAGGATTAAACCTGGACGACTGGGTCCGCAGCGGAAGCGTCGCCCGCCTACCGTCTCCGGGTGATGAGCAGCAGGCGCGACCACCCCACGCACACCACCGGCGCACACCGTGCGCATTCGGTGCGGCGGACGAAGCAGCACCAGCGCTCCGGTCCGTCCAAGGTCTTCAGCAGAGCCGGCGCGTCCGCCAAGGCGGGCGCGAACGGTACGGCCGGTGCGGCCACTTCGGCTGTCGCCGACGGCCCGGCGCCCCCGCCCGGTGCCGTGCGCACGGCGGGCACTCCCGTCGGCACGGTCGCGTGGCCCGAGGCCGAGGGGTCGGCCGGGCAGTCAACAGGCGCCGCAGTGCCGTCGGTTGCGACGGTCCCGGCCGGCGCCGTGCCGGACGGCGAGCCGGCGGAGCGCGGGCTGGTCCGCTACGAGCCGTATCTGGACGGCCTGTTCACGTACTGCCTGTCGGTGATGTGCGAGCACGACGCCGCCATCAGCGCCGTCGGCGAAGCGCTCGTGATCGCCGACCGGCAGCACGAGCGCGACCGCGCGCCGTCCCGCCGTAGCCTGCACCGCCCGTGGCTGTACGCGCTCGCCCGCTGGGTCTGCCTGCGCCGGCTGGCCGAGCAGAACAGTCGCGAGGGCGGCCGCGACACGGCCCCGGCCACGGCCGCGCATCTCACCGAGGCCGCCCGCACGCAGCGCCGCCGGGACCTCGCGGCACTCGCCTGGCCGGAGGCCGCCGGCACCACGCCCGAGCAGCGTGAGGCACTGGAGCTGGCCGTGCGCCACGGCCTGCCGGCGCACGAGGTCGCCGCCGTGCTGTCGCTCAGCGCCGAGGCCGCGAGCGCACTGCTCTCACAGGCGGCCTGCGAGGTGGAGCGCACCCGCGCCGCGCTCGCCGTCGTCAAGTCCGGTGGCTGTCCCGCCGTCTCGGGCCTCGCAGGTGAGGACCAGCTGCTGCTCGGCCCCGCCTTCCGGCGCGAGCTCGTCAAGCACGTCGACGAGTGCCCGCACTGCCGCCGCGCCGCCGAGCGCGCCATGTCCGGCGTCGCGTGGCCGGGCACGGCTCCCGCGGGCACCGCGGTGCTCGCCGTGCTCGAGGCTCCGCGTCCGGCTGTGGAGGCTGCCGTGCTCACCGTGCGGCGCGCGCGTCACAAGCACATGCCCCGCTTCGACAGAACCGGCTTCCCGGTGGAGATCAAGGACCGTGGGGCCCGCCGCGACAAGCTGCGCAGCAGGGCCGTGACCACCACGGTCGTGGCCACCGTCATCGCCGCTCCGGTGCTGGCGCTGTGGGCCGCGTACCGGGGTGCGCCGTTGACCGGCGAATCCGACGGCTCCTCCGTCTCGGCCTCCGACCGAGACGATGAATCGGCCCTGCGCGGGCAGCCGTTCGAGAACGCCGCGGAGGACAGGGCGCGCGGGCACGACGGCCGCGAGCGGGACGGCAAGGACGACGACTCCGGCAAGAAGCACGCCCACGGCAAGCACGGCAAGGACAAGTCCGCGGCCACCGCGGGTGCGGGACGGCTGTCGGTCGACGCCCGGCCCGCAGGGGGCGCGACGCTCATCACGCTGACGGCGAGCGGGAGTTCGCCCGTGCGCTGGTCGATGTCCGGTGACGCGTCATGGCTGGTCTTCAGCCGTACGAGCGGCGTGCTGCGCCCCGGTGAGACCGTCACCGTACGGGTCGGCGTCCTGCGCAGCCGCGAGCCCGCGGGCGCCTGGGCCGCGCACATCCGGGTCGCACCCTCCGGTGCTCTCGTCACGATCAAGGGACGGGGCTCCGGGTCGACCTCACCGACGCCGCCGCAGAACCACCCGAGTCCGCCGCCGTCCGAGGAGCCCACGACGCCGCCGCCCTCCGAGGACCCGACGACGCCGCCGCCGGAGGATCCCCCGTCATCCGAGGACCCGAGCTCGTCCCCGGACTGACGCGGCACCGGTACCGGCACCAGTGCCGGCACCGATACCGGTATCGGCACCGGCAGGCGGCCGGACGGCGCGGCAGAGCCGGCCGCCCGGCATCCTCGTCAGCTGCGCGACGTGTCGGCCGGCTGCGGGTCCGCCGGGTGCGGAGCCAGCAGCGGCAGCGGCGTGAACCGCGAGCCCGGGCCGGAGGCCGCACCGCCGTCGCCCTGGGCGCCGAGGCGCTGCTCGCACAGCCCGGCAAGGGTTTCGTAGCCCGCCTCGCCCATCAGCTCGGTCAACTCCGGTTTGTACGAGACGTATACGGGATCGCCCGCCCCATGCGCGGAGGGCGCCGAGGTGCACCACCAGTGAAGGTCGTGCCCTCCCGGTCCCCAACCCCGCCTGTCGTACTCGCCGATGGACACGACCAGCACCTGCTCGCCGTCGGCCTGCTCGACCCATTCGAAGGTCCTGCGGATGGGCAACTGCCAGCACACATCCGGCTTCGTCTCCAGCGGCTCACGGCCCTCACGAAGGGCGAGCATGTGCAGGGCGCAGCCCTGACCGCCGGAGAATCCCGGCCGGTTGTGGAAGATGCAGGCGCCCTCCAAGCGGCGCGTCTGCCGCTCCCCGTCGTTCTCGTCCTTCTCCACCCAGCCGGAGCCGGTGCCCACGTCGTGGAACTGCCATGTCTCCGGCGTCAGTCGCTCCACGTGCGCGGCCACGCGCTCCTCGTCCTCCTCGTCGGAGAAGTGCGCGCCCAGCGTGCAGCAGCCGTCGTCCGCCCGGCCGGGCCTGATGCCCTGGCATCCCTGCCCGAAGACGCAGTGCCAGCGCGAGGTGAGCCACGTCAGGTCGCAGCGGAAGACCTGCTCGTCGTCTGCGGGGTCGGGGAACTCGACCCAGGCCCGGGGGAAGTCCAGGCCGGTCTCCTCGGACCTGGGGTCGGCGCCGTCGTGGCCCTGCTGCTCCTCGTCGGCCGTGCCGCTGCCACCGTGCCGCTGCTGCGAGATCTGTGCCTCCTGGGGGCCCTGCGCCTGTTGAGTTCCCTGGGCCTGTTGTCCCGGCTGTCCCGGATTCGCCCGTCCGCCCTGCTTCCGGCGCTTCGCCGCTTTCGTCTTACCCACGTGCCCCAGCGTAGCCGCGGCGGCACCCGAAACGGCTAGCGTGACCGTATGAGACTCGGTGTCCTCGACGTGGGCTCGAACACGGTCCACCTGCTCGTGGTGGACGCGCACTCCGGCGCGCGGCCCCTTCCCGCCTATTCCCACAAGGCAGAGCTCAGACTCGCCGAACTCCTCGACGAGGAGGGTGCGATCAACTCCGACGGCGTCGACCGTCTCGCCGCCACCGTCGCCGACGCGCTCCAGGTCGCGGAGGACCAGGGCGTCGAGGATCTTCTCCCGTTCGCCACCTCCGCGGTGCGCGAAGCGGCCAACGCTGAGCACGTCCTCGCACGCGTCGCCGAGGAGACCGGCGTCAAGCTGGAGGTCCTCACCGGTGAGGACGAGGCCCGGCTCACTTTCCTCGCCTCGCGCCGCTGGTTCGGCTGGTCCGTGGGCCGGTTGCTGCTCCTCGACATCGGCGGGGGTTCCCTGGAGATCGCCTTCGGGCAGGACGAGGAGCCGGATGCCGCCGTCTCGCTGCCGCTGGGCGCCGGCAGGCTCACCAGCGCATGGCTGCCGGGCGATCCGCCCGACACGGACGGCCAGCGGGCGCTGCGCCGTCACGTACGGACCGAAATCGCGCGCGTCGTCGGCGAGTTCACCCGCTTCAGCTCTCCGGATCACGCGGTCGGCACCTCCAAGTCGTTCAAGCAGCTCGCCCGCATCGCCGGTGCGGCCCGTAGCTCCGAAGGCCCGTACGTCGAACGGCGGTTGAGCCGTGCCGCGCTGGAGGCGTGGGTGCCGCGCCTCGCCACCATGACCGCAGCCGAACGATCGGAGCTGCCCGGAGTCTCGGCGGGCAGGGCTCATCAACTCCTCGCCGCAGCCATGGTCGCGGAGGCCGCTATGGACCTCTTCCGCGTCGACGAGGTCGAGATCTGCCCCTGGGCGCTGCGCGAGGGCGTCATCCTGCGCCGCCTCGACCACCTGCGCGGCTCGTGAGATCCCTCACGGCATCCGCCGCCGTACGCGCGCTGCCGCGGCCTTCGGAAGGCCTCGCGGCAGCGGCGTGACCAGCGGAACGATCAATGGACGGCCCGCCGTGGAGCGGCCTCCCGCTGCCGGACTGATCACCCGGGCGGAGCCTTAGGCTGTCTGCTGTGGTTCAACCTGCTCGCGTCCCCGATGTGAAGGTCGCCCTGTCAACGGCCTCCGTCTATCCGGAGTCGACGGCGACGGCTTTCGAGATCGCCGCACGCCTCGGCTACGACGGAGTCGAGGTCATGGTGTGGACGGACCCGGTGAGCCAGGACATCGAGGCACTGCGACGCCTCTCCGACTTCCACGGCGTGCCTGTGCTCGCCGTGCACGCCCCCTGTCTGCTGATCACCCAGCGCGTATGGTCCACGGACCCCTGGGTGAAGCTCCAGCGTGCGCGCTCCGCGGCGGAGCGGCTCGGCGCGTCTACGGTCGTCGTGCACCCGCCCTTCCGGTGGCAGCGCAATTACGCGCGTGACTTCGTGAGCGGCGTGTGGCGGATGGCCGGCGAGACCGACGTGCGCTTCGCCGTCGAGAACATGTTCCCGTGGCGCTACCGCGACCGCGAGATGCTGGCCTACGCGCCCGACTGGGACCCCACCCAGGACGACTACCGGCACTTCACGATCGACCTCTCACACACGGCGACCTCCCGCACCGAGACCCTCGCCATGCTCGACCGCATGGGCGACAGGCTCGGTCACGTGCACATCGCCGACGGCACCGGATCCAACAAGGACGAGCACCTGGTCCCCGGACGCGGCAACCAGCCGTGCGCGGAGCTCCTGGAGCGGCTCGGCGCGAGCGGCTTCGACGGCCACGTCGTCGTCGAGGTCAACACACGGCGCGCGATGTCCGCGGAGGAGCGGGAGAGCGATCTGACCGAGGCGCTCGCGTACACGCGGCTCCACCTGGCGTCGGCGGCCGTAGGGGGCCCGTCCCCGCAAGGGCAGCGGTGAGCGCGAAGGGGCCGGTGCGCAGACGCGGCCGTCCCGCGTCCGCGGAGAAGGCCGCCGGAGAGCCGGCGACCCGGGACCGAATCCTCGGCTCCGCCCGTACGGAGTTCGCGGAGCGCGGCTACGACAAGGCGTCGATCCGGGCGATCGCACGCCGCGCGGGCGTGGACTCCGCCCTCGTGCACCACTACTTCGGCACCAAGGAGCAGGTCTTCACGGCGGCCGTCCAGGGGGCGTTCGCCCCGGCCATGGGCATTCCCGATCTGCTGCTGTCGGGCAGCCGTGACGAGTGGGGCGAGCGGCTCGTCGGATTCGTGTTCAGGATCTGGGAGGACGCGGTCACCCGCGATCCCCTGATGGCGATCATGCGTTCCGCCGTCAACAACGAGACGGCCGCGTCCATCTTCCGTGGGCTCGTCTCCCGCAACCTGCTGGAGCGCGTCGCCTCGGGACTCGACAAGCCGGACGCGGCACTGCGCGTAGAGCTGGCCCTGGCCCAGCTCGTGGGCACCGCCATGCTGCGGTACGTGATCAAGGTCGAGCCGATCGCGTCGGTCCCGCCGGAGGAGCTGATCCCCCGGCTCGCGCCCGTCGTGCAGCGGCATCTCACCGGCTGAGGCCCGCCGGGGCTGTGCGTGCCGCCCCCGGGCGGCCGCGTCGGCGGGCCGGGCGGCCCCGCGGACGGAAGGTCTCAGCATGTGATCCCGTGGTCCGGATCCCGGTCGTGTGGGCGTATCCTCGGGCGCTACCGAATGTGCGAGCTGCCGCCCCGCAGGCGAGGCGACGCAGGCGCCGGGCGGCGCGCACCGGAGACATCGCGCGTCACCGGAAGGCGTACGCGCCGTACGAGGGAGTTGCACGATGCCCGAGCTGAGGTCCCGCACCGTCACACACGGCCGCAACATGGCGGGTGCCCGAGCCCTCATGCAGGCCTCGGGCGTAGCCCGCGAGGACTTCGGCAAGCCGATCATCGCGGTCTCCAACAGCTTCACGGAGTTCGTGCCCGGGCACACCCACCTCCAGCCCGTGGGCCGGATCGTGAGCGACGCGATCAAGGCCGCCGGCGGCATCCCGCGCGAGTTCAACACGATCGCCGTCGACGACGGCATCGCCATGGGCCACGGCGGCATGCTCTACTCGCTGCCCTCCCGCGACCTGATCGCCGACTCGGTGGAGTACATGACGGAGGCGCACTGCGCCGACGCCCTCATCTGCATCTCCAACTGCGACAAGATCACACCCGGGATGCTCAACGCCGCGATGCGGCTCAACATCCCGACCGTCTTCGTCTCCGGCGGCCCCATGGAGTCCGGCACGGCGACCCTCGTCAACGGCACGGTCCGCAAGCTCGACCTGATCAGCGCCATCTCCGAGTCCGCCAACGAGAGCGTCTCGGACGAGGACATGCGCCGCATCGAGGACAGCGCCTGCCCCACCTGCGGCTCCTGCTCCGGCATGTTCACCGCCAACTCGATGAACTGCCTCACCGAGGCCATGGGCCTCTCCCTGCCCGGCAACGGCTCCGTCCTCGCCACGCACACCGCCCGCAAGGCCCTCTACGAGGACGCCGGTGCCACGGTGGTCGAGCTGGCCCGGCGGTACTACGAGCAGGACGACCAGACCGTGCTGCCCCGGAGCATCGGGTCCCGCGCCGCCTTCGAGAACGCGATGGCGCTCGACATCGCCATGGGCGGCTCCACCAACACGATCCTGCACCTGCTCGCCGCCGCCCAGGAGGCGGAACTCGACTTCACCATGGCGGACATCGACGCGCTCTCCCGCTCGCTGCCCTGCCTGACCAAGGTCGCGCCGAACGGCACGTACTACATGGAGGACGTGCACCGTGCCGGAGGCATCCCGGCCATCCTCGGCGAGCTGTACCGCGCGGGCCTGCTGAACGAGGACGTGCACAGCGTGCACTCCCCGTCCCTGGCCGGCTGGCTCAAGAGCTGGGACATCCGCGGAGGCTCGCCCTCGGCGAAGGCGACGGAGCTCTTCCACGCCGCGCCCGGCTGTGTCCGCTCCGCCTCGGCGTTCTCGCAGTCCGAGCGCTGGGACTCCCTCGACACCGACGCCGCGGGCGGCTGCATCCGCGACGTCGAGCACGCCTACTCCACGGAGGGCGGCCTCGCCGTCCTCCACGGCAACCTCGCCGAGAACGGCTGTGTCGTGAAGACGGCGGGCGTCGACGAGTCGATCCTCACCTTCACCGGGCCGGCCGTGGTGTGCGAGTCGCAGGAGCAGGCCGTCGAGGCCATCCTCGCCAAGCAGGTCAAGGAGGGCGACGTCGTCGTCATCCGTTACGAGGGCCCCAAGGGCGGCCCCGGCATGCAGGAGATGCTCTACCCGACGTCGTTCCTGAAGGGACGCGGACTCGGCAAGGCGTGCGCGCTCATCACCGACGGCCGCTTCTCGGGCGGCACTTCGGGCCTGTCCATCGGCCATGTCTCGCCGGAGGCGGCGGGCGGCGGCACGATCGCGCTCGTCGAGACCGACGACGAGATCGTCATCGACATCCCGAACCGCACCATCCGGCTGAACGTCCCGGACGAGGAACTCGCCGCGCGCCGCGAGGCGTTGAACGGCCGCTACGCGCCCCGCGACCGCGACCGCAAGGTCTCCACGGCCCTGCGCGCCTACGCGGCCATGGCCACCAGCGCCGACAAGGGCGCCGTGCGCGACCTGACCCAGCTCGGAGGCTGACACCCGCGTTACGGCGGTCCGCTCGCGTGGTCGTACGGCGGCCCCCTCCGCGTGGCGTACGGCCGTCCGCCCGCCCTGGCGCCACAAGCCCGCTCGCCGTGGCCGTACGGGACCCCTACGGGTCCGCCGTACGGCCACGGCGGTGCTGCGGACCGGCCCACCCGGAGCAGCCTCGGGGAGAACCCTGAACCGCCCCTGATCTCCGCGGTGGCGCCTTTCCCGGCCCGTCCGCGGTGCGCATCATCAAGTGCGTACATAACCGCAGGAGTCGGAGAAGGGCAGCCACGTGAGTGAGCAGACGGCAGGCCTCGCGGCCACCGACCCAGCCGGAGTCTGGGCAGCCGCCATCGGGACCGGGGGCGTCTTCGTCCTGCTGATCGTGCTCGTGTGGCAGATCGCCGCGACCTGGCGTGCCCGGATGCTCGCGGCGCGCGAGGAGCAGTACAAGGAACTCGCCCGCAAGTACGCGGAACTGCTCGAGGACAACGTCGAGTTGCACCGTCGCAGCATCGAGGAGCTGACGGCGGCCAGGCGTTCGGTCGACGCGCTGGAGCGGAAGATGATGCGCGAGGTCGAATGACCGCCGGCCGCCGTCCTGCCGGTACGGGGCACGCGCCGCCTGCCGCGCGCGGCGACGAGGCGGCGGCGGTCACCCCGTGCCGCCGTCTACCCGTGCCGCCCCGCCCCCGCGGAGCCGTCGTGGCCCGAAGGGCCCGCAGCGGCAGCCGAGAGCGAAGACGCGGTACCTGCACGGGAGTTGTGCTCCTCCTGCCACGTAGCCAGTGCCATGCCGCACGCGTGGTCGACGTGCCGCAGTCCTGCCAGGTTGAGTTCGACGGTGCGGTCGCGGGGCAGAGCCTCCAACTGGTCCAGCAGCTTGGGCAGCCGCAGAAAGGTCGCGTTGCCCAGCACGCGTACGCGCAGAGCCTCGTCCGCGCCCGGGTCCTCCGTCTCGACCTGTACGTGGGAGATCTCCCAGGCCGTCTTCACCACCGCAAGCAGCAGTCCGGCCACCACGCCCTCGAAAAGGTTGGTCCCCACGATCGTCAATGCGGTCACCGCCAGCACCACGGCCTCCGCACGGTGCTCCCGCCACAGCGGCACGAACTGCCGTACGGGAATGAGCTTCCAGCCCGCGTGCACCAGCACTCCCGCCAGCGCGGACACCGGAATCATCCCGAGGACCCCCGGCATCGCGGCCACGAAAAGCAGCAGCCACACCCCGTGCAGCACCCGTGAGAGCTTCGTCCGCGCGCCGGCGGAGACGTTCGCGGAGCTGCGCACGATGACCGCCGTCATCGGCAGCGCGCCCAGCGCCCCGCACACCGTGTTGCCGGCGCCCTGCGCCATCAGCTCCTTGTCGTAGTCCGTGCGGGGACCGTCGTGCAGCCTGTCCACGGCCGCCGCGCTGAAGAGCGACTCGGCCGACGCGATGAGCGTGAACGCCAGCACCGTTCCGGCCACGCCGAGGGACAGCAGCTCCCCGAAGTCCTGTGCACCGGGCGGCTGTACGGCCTCCAGCACGCCCTGCACCCGTACGCGCGCGACCGGCAGCCCGAAGGCGGCGGTCGCCGCAGTGGCGAGCCCAACAGCGGCCAGCGGCGCGGGCAGGACCTTCGCGGCGCGCTTCCACCGGGGCCAGAGGATCAGCACCGCGATCGTCCCCGTTCCGATGAGGGCCGCGGTCGGTGCCGTGCTGCCGCCGAGCAGGTCACCACAGAGTCCCGGCAGGCCCATGATCTTGGCGGGGCCGCCGGCGGGCGCCTTCGCGTCGGCCAGCGTGTACACCTGACCCGCGATGAGCACCATGCCGATCCCGGCGAGCATGCCCTGCACGACGGCGACGGAGATGGCCCGGAACCACCTGCCCAGGCGCAGCGCGCCCATGAGCAGCTGAAGCAGTCCGGCGCACAGCACCAGCACGCCGAGCACACCGAGGCCGTACGACTGCACGGCTTCGTAGACGAGCACGGTGAGGCCCGCCGCGGGCCCGCTCACCTGGAGGCTGCTGCCCGGCAGCACTCCGACGACGAGGCCGCCCACGATTCCGGTTACCAGGCCGAGTTCGGCGGGCACGCCGGATGCGACGGCGATGCCGACGCACAACGGCAGGGCGACGAGAAAGACGACGAGGGACGCGGTGACATCGGCCCGGAGGGTCGAGCGGGCCCTGATTCTCAAAGGCATGGGGCATCTCCAGCCTGGCCCGCGCCGCGATGCGCGGCGGGACATGGCGTGACGGGTCGCTGAACGGATTCTCTGAACGAGAGGGGAGCGGAGGGAGCGTGCGTGCGGGCACTGGGCCGCCGGTCGACTCCGTTCCGCGCGGACTGACCCGCGGACGCGCGCGGGAACGCGAACGCGGACGCGGGATGCGGGACGCGGGAACGATCAGCAGCGGAAGGTCTGTTGGAGCACGGTCCGGTCGACCGACCGGCCACGCGCAGCAAGATCACGCTCAGTGATGGATTGTGCCCGGCCGTCTTTCCGCACCGCTCCGACATCGCAGCCGCACACGCGTCCGGGAGCCCCCGTCAGCGCCTGGGATCCGGCGGATCGCCGCGGCCCGTGCCTCGGCTTGCAGTCGTCCTCGGCCGTCCCGGAGTGCTCGTACGGAATTCCCGCCTGCGCGGCAGCAGCAGTGGTGGGCCGCATTCCCTGCCCCATGGCCTGCGCGGACATGCATTCCGCGCCGAGGAGGGCCGCGAGCGTCAGAACCACGGCGGTGACGAAGGCCCGCACGCCGCTGCGTCTGCTCGCCGCCATCAAGCCTCCCTCGATCCACCCGGCCGCTCGTTGACAGAGGGCCTCATTGTGTCAACCAGCCTCTGCGCGTTTGCAAGTCGGCACAGCCACTCTGCGTGAAAAGCGATGTGCGGATGGCTGTAACCCGCCGCCGCGTCGTGCGGAGTCATACGTGCGTGCGGGAGCCGTCGTCATCGGCTCTTGACGCGCGCCACGAACGCGCC
This sequence comes from Streptomyces sp. CNZ301, assembly GCF_004217425.1. Classification (NCBI taxonomy): domain Bacteria; kingdom Bacillati; phylum Actinomycetota; class Actinomycetes; order Kitasatosporales; family Streptomycetaceae; genus Streptomyces; species Streptomyces sp. CNZ301. The sequence continues at coordinate 3,709,491 of NZ_SHLG01000001.1, read as the reverse complement.
ACACAATTCATCACATGATGAATAAGCGTCCTCCGGGGCCCCCTGCACGCGATTCGCAGGGAACGGCACACCCGGCGATCAAGGCGGCCGGCCTCTGCGTCGTCCGGGGCGGCCACACGGTCGTCGACGACCTCACCTTCGACGTCCCCGCGGGCAGCGTCACCGGCCTGCTCGGCCCGTCCGGCTGCGGCAAGTCCACGCTCATGCGCGCCCTCGTCGGCACCCAGGCCAAGGTCACCGGCACCCTGGAAGTCCTCGGCCGCCCGGCCGGCTCGCCGCCCCTGCGGGCCCGCGTCGGCTACGTCACCCAGGACCCCTCCGTGTACGGAGACCTGACCGCACGCCAGAACCTCGACTACTACGCGGCGGTGCTCGGGATCCCGCGCCGCGAACGCTCCGGGGCGGTCGACCGCGCACTGAGCGACGTGGACCTGTCCTCCCACGCGGACTCCCTCACCTCGAACCTCTCCGGCGGCCAGCACTCCCGGGTCTCGCTCGCCGTCGCCCTGCTCGGCACGCCCGAACTGCTCGTCCTCGACGAGCCGACGGTCGGCCTCGACCCCGTGCTCCGCCGCGACCTGTGGAACCTCTTCCACCGCCTCGCCGCGGAGCGCGGCACCACGCTCCTCATCTCCTCCCACGTCATGGATGAGGCGGACCGCTGCCAGAACCTGCTGCTCATGCGCGCCGGCCGACTCCTGGCCGCCGACTCCCCCGCCGCCCTCCGCGCCCGTACGCACACCGACTCAATCGAAGGCGCCTTCCTGCACCTGGTGGACGAGGCCCGCAGGGACGAGACCACCGCCTCCTGACCCCACGCACGCCGCACCACCGCAGCGCCCGCCGCTGCCCCGAACCCGCCCGCCCCGAACCGCGGAGAACAGCCATGAAGCCGGCCCGGACCCTCGCCACAGCTCGGCGCGTACTGCGCCAGCTCGGCCACGACCCCCGCACGATCGGCCTGCTGCTGTTCGTGCCCGTCCTGCTGCTCGTACTCCTGTACTACGTCTTCGACGCCGACCGGCGCGCCTTCGACTCCATCGGCGCATCCCTGCTCGGCATCTTCCCGCTGGTGACGATGTTCCTGGTGACGTCCATCGCCACCCTCCGGGAGCGCACCTCGGGAACCCTGGAGCGGCTGCTGTCGATGCCGCTCGGGAAGGGCGATCTGATCGCCGGCTACGCGCTCGCGTTCGGCATACTCGCCGTCGTCCAGGCGTCCATCGCCACGGCAGTGGCCGTGTGGCTCCTCGACCTCGACTTCGCCGGCTCACCGGCCATGCTGCTCCTGATCGCCCTGCTCGACGCGATCCTGGGCACCGCCCTCGGCCTCTTCGTCAGCGCCTTCGCCGCATCCGAGTTCCAGGTCGTGCAGTTCATGCCGGCGATCATCTTCCCGCAGATCCTCCTGTGCGGCCTTTTCGCGCCGCGCGACAGCATGCAGCCGGTCCTCGAATACATCTCGAATGCCCTGCCCATGTCGTACGCCGTCGACGGCATGAACCAGGTTCTCCAACACCCCGATCCCACCGGCGACTTCGTACGCGATGCGGTCATCGTCGCGGGCTCCGCCCTCCTCGTCCTCTGCGTGGGTGCGGCCACCCTGCGGCGCCGCACGCCATGACCCGCGGCCGCGGCGCATCCACCAGCCGGACGGTTGCGCCGCGGCCCTCGCGCCGGTGCGAGGATGAGAGGAGCACGCGTACGCACTGGACGAGGTGAACCAGCCAATGACCCAGAAAGTCGCAGTCCTCGGCACCGGCAAGATCGGTGAGGCCCTGCTCTCCGGGATGCTCAGGGGCGGCTGGTCACCGTCCAACCTCCTGGTCACCGCCCGCCGCCCCGAACGGGCACAGGAACTGCGCGAGCGGCACGGAGTGGAGGCCGTCAGCAACACCGAGGCCGCCAAGCGCGCGGACACCCTCATCCTCACGGTCAAGCCGCAGGACATGAACACGCTGCTGGACGAACTGGCACCGCACACCCCCGCC